>NZ_CP130945.1:1945000-4230000 GCF_050389805.1 Niallia sp. Kr1
CCCCTGAAAGATGATCAGGTTGATAGGTTTGAGGTGGAAGCGTGGCGACATGTGGAGCTGACAAATACTAATCGGTCGAGGACTTAACCACACATTCATGATTGTCTAACATACATTATCTAGTTTTGAAGGAACAATCCTTCAACAAAATAGTCTGGTAACAATGGCGAGAAGGTCACACCCGTTCCCATCCCGAACACGGAAGTTAAGCTTCTCAGCGCCGATGGTAGTTGGGGCTTTGCCCCTGTGAGAGTAGGACGTTGCCAGGCAAATTAACCCCCTATGTTAATAGGGGGTTAACTTTTGAATTAAGATATTATTTCGTTGTAATGCTTAGATCAGTTGGTAAGCAATCGGCAGTATCAAACGGTCGTAAGGTTTGATCCTACCTGCGGAGCCAAATTTTAATTTGGAGAAGTACTCAAGTGGCTGAAGAGGCGCCCCTGGAAAGGGCGTAGGTCGGGCAACCGGCGCGAGGGTTCAAATCCCTCTTTCTCCGTTATGTTTTTAAAACAAAAACCCTTATTCTACTTTTATGAATAGGGGGTTTTGTATGTACACTGATTTTTATTAACTTTTATTTTTTACTATTAATTCCCTCTAAAATCTCTTTCCCATTTGAAGGGAAACCAATGCATCAAAACTTACCTCTTTTTTCCATCTCCTTCAATTCCTTTTTTGATTTATAATATTCACCCATTTCACCCTCAAAATGACCAAGGTGATCTAACATCTTTTGTTGTGCTAACGCCGTATTTTGTTCCACTACTGCCTGATAAATAGCACGGTGTTCTTTTAGAATCTTTCTAGATAAACTTGGACTGCCAAATGTAATCCTACGTATTTCTTCCATGGCTTTGTCCATCTGATCTGATATTGCTTCTATTAAATGAACCATAATTGAATTCTGAGTAGATTGTGCCAAAAGCTTGTGAAAGAGCATATCAGTTTTTTTACTCTCATTTGGATTTGATAAATTTAACTCCATATATTTTAGATTATCCTCTAGTTTATTCAAATCTTCCTCTGTCCTTTTGATTGCAGCCATTCTAGAAATTGAAATCTCTAATGATTTCCGAGCCTCCATAAGCTCAAGAACAGTTTCTTCGCTTATTAGAAAGTCCTGAAAATTAGGGAGTGCCATGATCTCTGGATTCCATGTCTTTACTGTACTTCCTTCACCTTGTCGTGTCTCAATAAGACCCATTATTTCTAATGCACTTAAAGCCTCTCTTACTGTGGATCTACCTACTCCATACATCTCACATAACTCTTTACCAGTAGGCAGTCTATCGCCTGGTTTTAGATCACCATCTATAATTTGTTGTTTAATCTGTTCAGCAATAACCTCATAAATTTTTTGTCTATTTATTTTAGTAGTTTTCATAATAGCCCCCATCATTAAAATTAATTAGATTATATTATATATTTAAAAAAATACAAAATTTCTGAAAAATAACTAGACAAGTAAAAAAACATCTGATAATATATCAATTGTAAACGTTTTCCATAAACTTTCATTAACATGTCTGATAACCTGATATTCAGATTATATCAAATTATCTTCTTCAAGAAAAGTTTTAGAAAACAGGAAACTTACTATTTCACACTTATCTATTAAATTAGAGGAGGAATATTATGGCTAGGGTAATGCGTATGGGGAGAGTAGAACTTAAAGTTCTCGATCTAGAAAAATCAGTAGAATACTATACAAAGGTTATTGGTCTAGAAGAAACTGGACGCTCGGGAGATAGTGTTTACTTAAAGGCTTGGGATGAGTTCGATCACCATAGTTTAATCATAACTAAATCAGACACGGCTGGGATTGCCCACCTTGCTTTTAAAGTAGAAACATTGGACGACTTAGCTTATTTCGAGAAAAAGGTAGAAGAATTCGGATGTACAACAACTCGTATTTCAAAGGGTGCTAGATTAGCTGAGGGAGAAGCTGTTCATTTTATTCTACCAACTGGTCACCACTGTGAACTGTACCATGAGATTGACTTTTTAGGGACAGCTGTTGGAACACTTAACCCACACCCATGGCCTTTAGGTAAACAAGGTATTGCTCCTCATCGCCTTGATCACATATTGCTAACAGGTGATGACCTAAAAACAGTTACTAGATTCTTTGTAGAAGCTCTCAATTTTAGACAAAGTGAAAGAATTACTTCTATTGACGCTGAAGAACTGCTAGGAAGCTTTTTATTTACAACTAATTCAGCTCATGATATTGCATTTGTAAAAGGACCAGATGCTAAACTACACCACGCAGGATTCCATGTTGATTCTCTTCATGATGTATTTAAAGCAGCAGATATACTATCCATGTATGAAGTTCCATTTGATGTTACACCTACTCGTCACGGTATCACTAGAGGTGAAACCATTTACTTCTTTGATCCATCTGGTAATCGTAATGAAGCTTTCGCTGGCGGATATAAGGCATATCCAGATATGCCAACTATTACTTGGACAGAGGACAAAATTGGACAGGGTATTTTCTATCATAGAAGAGAATTATCTGAATCCTTTATGAAGGCCTTAACTTAATTCGGTATAACTTTTTAGATAATAGGGGGTTTAATTATGAATAAAGTGATTCTTCATGCAAGAGGACAGCAATTTGATTATTCTTGTCCAACTGATGTAACACCTTTAAGAGCAGCACGTGACCTATTTATTCCAATTCCTACCGGATGCGTACGAGGCGGCTGTGGAATGTGTAAAGTAAAGGTGCTAAGTGGTGAGTATAATCAGGAATTAATTCGTTCACATGATGCTTTATCTGATGAAGAGCTAGCAGAAGGATATGCATTAGCTTGTTGTATGACCCCGGGATCTTATTTGGAATTGATTACAGTAGAAGATTACGAGAAGCGTAAGGAGCTAGAAGCTTCTTACATAAATAAAGAATTCTAATGCACAACGATGTCTGATAACCTGATATTTTTTCTTAACATGTCTGATAACCTGATAAAAACTAAAAATAAGGGGATGTTTTAAATGAGTTTAGACAAAGTAAAGATTGCTATTATTGGTTTAGGTAGAATTGCACGCACACATATTGATTCGATCCAGCATTGGCCTGAATTATGCGAGCTTACTGCTGTTGTTGATATAAAGGAAGATTTAGCTAAATCTTATTCTGAGGAATTTAATGTTCCATATTATACATCTGTAGAGGATTGTTTAGCAGATCCTAATGTTGATGCAGTAGTGATTTGTCTGCGACATGACCTACATGAGCCTGTTTCTGTACAAGCTTCTAATGCAGGGAAACACGTTCTTGTAGAAAAAGTTATGGCAACCTCTGTCGAAGAAGGTATTTCAATGGTTAATGCTGCTAAAAGGAATAACAAAAAGCTAATGGTTGCTCAAAGTAGAAGATATTTCCAGGCATTCCATGAAGCTAGAAAACACTTTGATAAAATTGGTAAGATTACTAATTCGTTATACAATTTCACTTGCTACTTTGACAAAGATATTGCTCCACTTTGGTGGAGATCTAAAGAGGCAACTGGCGGACTAGCTTATCCAATGTTAGGCTCTCATGCCATTGATATTACTCTATGGATGATGGATGATCGTGAACCAGTTTCTGTCCTTGCCCAAGGGACTTCAAACAATCCTGACTTTGAGGGCGATGATGATCTAACGATTATTATTGGGTTTAACGACGGAACACAGGCAACGTGTTTTTTAGGTATCAATAATAAATATCCAATTCACGAAGGAAATATTATCGGGAAAAAAGGTACGATAAAGTGGAGTCAAACAGGTGATCACGTTGGTCTTATCGGAACAGCAGATACTGATTTATATGTAAATGGAGAGCTTATCATGTCCGGTGCTTCCGAACCTCACAATTTCGCTATTCAAATGAAAGAGTTTGTTGATTCAGTTATCGAGGATAGAGAACCTCTAACATCCGGTGAGAAGATTATTACTCAATTAAGAATTATTGAAGCTGCTCAAAAGTCAGCTGAGGAAAAACGCGTAGTTAGGTTAGAAGAGATAGATTCGTTAGCAACTGTTAACTAAACAGTAAACTTTTAAAGGAACTTTTATTAAAATGGTAGAGAGACTAGTTATTTCAAAAGTATTAGTCTCTTTGACTCTACCACTACTAAAAAATGATAAATGAAACTAGTGTTGAATTATAAAGTTACGAGAATTCTTATAGGGTTGAATTAAATTTTCTGATTTTTCAAAACGTTGGAGAAGGGGATGTTTTTATGCAGATAAAAAAAACCTTGGATCGAATTCCTGGGGGAATGGTAATTGTACCACTATTCTTAGGGATTTTGATCAACACATTGGCCCCTAATGCACTGCGTATTGGTGGCTTTACAGAAGGATTATTTGTTAATAGTGTGGTTCCATTATTTGGATTTTTCTTTGTCTGTGTAGGTGCTGAAATTAATCTAAAAACAGCAAAAGGGGCATTAGCAAAAGGTACAACCATGTTAGTTTCGAAATGGGTGATTGGTGCGGCATTTGGTATCATTGGTTATTCATTAGCTGGTTCAAATGGTTTGTTCTTAGGTCTTGCTCCGCTTGCCATTATTGCAGCTATGACAAATAGTAATGGGTCTATGTACCTTGCAATTACAAGCCAATTTGGAAAGGCGGATGACCGTGCAGCAATTGGGATTCTATCCTTGAACGATGGTCCGTTTTTAACAATGTTAGCGTTAGCTTTATTTGGAGGCATGGGATTAGGTGGAGGTTTATTCTCAATTATTGATTTTGTCGCAGTTCTAGTACCACTTCTACTAGGTATAGTATTAGGTAATTTAGATTCTGATATGAAGGAATTTTTAACAAAAGGAGCAGACGCTGTTATTCCATTTATAGTATTTGCGCTAGGTATGGGAATTAATTTCACTGCAATTATTCAAGGTGGATTAGCTGGTATTGCACTTGGAGTACTTACTGTTGTATTAACTGGTACTACAATTTCGATGATTTTCAAAAAGGTAGGATGGAATCCAATTGTTGGTGTAGCAGAAGGTGCTGTCGCGGGTAATGCTATTGCAACTCCAGCTGCTATTGCAGCTGTAAATGCAAGTTTTGCTCCTCAAGTAGAAATAGCTACTGTCCAAATTGCTGCTGCGGTTGTAACATCTGGAATACTTTTACCGATCTATGTTTCGTTTCTAGCAAAAAAATACGCGAAGCAACATACACCTCGACAACAAGAAAATCAAGAATTTGGGTTAGCAGATACTGTATAGTAGGAACTATATCAAGCCCTCACAAAAAGGATTTTCAAAACTTTTTGTGAGGAATTGTTGTTTTTGCAGAGCAAACTATGAAAGATTAAAATATTGATAGAGGGAAGGTGAAAGTGAAAGTGATCTGGATCACCTTGCTACTATGCCTTATCTGGGGATATAACTTTATTGTAATGAAAGTAGCTTTAGATTTTTTTCCTCCAGTTTTGTTTTCTGCTTTTCGTTTCTTCATAGGGTCCGGAATTCTATTGCTTATCTGTTTTTATAAAAGGATTCCTCTGCCGAAAAAGGGAGATTTAAAGTGGTATACGATTTGTGGCGTTCTTCAAACAAGCTACGTATTTATTATGAATCAGCTTGCCCTTCAATACCTTGATGCGGGATTAACGAGTTTATTAGTTTATACAATGCCTATATGGTATGCGTTTCTCGCCAACTTTTTCATTGGGGAACGTTTAACATCCCTGAAGGTAATGGCTTTAGCTTTAGGGATAATCGGTCTTTTTATGGTAATGGAGATTAACCCATTTCAATTGAATTGGAGTGGAGTCAGTCTGATCGCACAATTGGCTGTATTGTCTGGTGCCTTAGCGTGGGCCGTATCAAATATTATTGTAAAGAAGGTACTTCACAGTCATAATAATTGGCAATTTACAGCGTATCAGATGCTGATTGGAGCAATCGTTCTCCTGCTCTATTCCTTCCTCTTTGAACAGGGACAAAGTGTAACATGGAATTGGAATTCTGTTATGGTTGTGTTTTACGCTGGGGCTATTGCATCCTCCCTTGCATTTATCCTTTGGTTCTATCTTTTAAGTTCCGGAGAAGGAGGAAAAACAACTTTATCGTTATTATTGGTCCCTGTAGTAAGTATTCTTTCAGGCTGGATCTTTTTAGATGAAATCATTACATTTACATCAATCATTGGGATGATGATTATTTTACTAGCGAATGGTTTAGTGAATGTTAGAGATTTAAAGGGTTTTAGAAGTCAAAAGAAAGAACAGGTTGATAAGGCAAGCACTTTATAAGTTTGCAGAGTCAGAGGGACAGGTCGCTTGACTCACGAACACCGCCAAAAATGAGTCAAGGAACCTGTCTCCTTGACTCAATTAAAAAAACTTCTAAAAAGTACTTGCCAAACTTTCAGAATATTTATATAATAAGGACATAAGATATACTGTCGACAGCATTCATAGTCCAGTTACCTTCATTTAGTGGAATCCTCCCACTTCTTATGAAGAGGATGAGTGCAAAAGATAAGGACAAAAGAGGTGGTGAGAAATATGAAAGTTCAAAAGGTTAATCCACTATATGAACAAATTTATGACAATTTAAAAGAGGCTATTATAAGCGGTGAACTTCAACCAGGAGAAAGAATGGTAGATGCGTGGTTTGCCGAAAAGCTAAGTGTTAGTAGAAGCCCAGTGAGAGAAGCTTTCCGAAAACTCGAACAAGAAGGATTACTGATTAATCAAGACGGTGCAATGCTTGTTTATAAACCAAATGTAGATGATGTCGTTGAGCTTTTCGAAGTTCGAGCAGGTCTCGAAGGGATGGCCATTTTTCTAACAACAACGAGGATCAGCGCTCAAGAGATTGAAGATCTTGAAAAGTGCATCTATCGAGTAAGAAAAGCTTTTATTGAAAAAGATCTGCAAGAAGTAGTCAATCAAAACACTTTCTTTCACGAGTTTATCGTAAAAGCGAGTAAAAATAAAAGATTAATAGACATGATGGGCAATATTAACAATTTAACGCTGCTTTATCGAAATAATTTCTTTAATTATTACTATGTCAATGATTCATTTATTGAGGAACATATAGAAATATGTGAAGCCATAAAATCGGGTAATCCCGATTTAGCCTCTAAAAAAATGAGGGATCACATCCTACATGACTTAGAGCAATTAAAAGAAAAATTGAATGAACAAAAAGGGGATCAATCAGGAGCATAAGGATTTACCCTTTTTATTTTCTGTAATTTATCTGAAAATTTACAAAAATCATTAAACTATAATATAATCTAATTTAAAAATTAGTTGTGTTATCACTAAACTCTCCCTTCTTTCTTAAAAGGGAAATTGTTTAATTGTCGACAGTATTCAGAAGTCAAAAAACAAAGAAATGAAATCGAAACGAATGTGGGCAATTCAAGCAATAAAAAATCTTTAAAAGGAGATCATTATGACAGAAATCTGGGAAAAGTACCTCGATCCAAAGGACTTAGTCAATTATTCTACAAGTGGTTTTGGTAAAAAATATGGGATGGGCAACAAGCCTGCATTAGTCATTGTGGATGTGCAATATGGCTTTACGGGTGAAAAGGCAGAGTCCATTGAAGAGTCTATTCATAAATATCCAACAAGCTGTGGTGAGGCTAGTTGGGAATCAATAAAACAGATTAAGAGTTTACTAGAAGCAGCAAGAGAAGCACTAATCCCTGTTTACTATACAATCATTGAAGGTTCTAGGCATGCATCAAATGATCGCGTAGCCATTAAAGGTGAAATATTCTCGCATTCTACCTTGTTGGAAGGGGAAAAGGGAACAAAGGTCGTGGATGAAATCCAGCCAAGACTTGAGGAAATGGTATTCTCGAAGAAGAAACCAAGTGCCTTTTTTGGAACTCCGTTAAACAGCTATCTGATAAAAGATAAGATTGATACCTTGATCGTGACAGGATGTACGACTAGCGGCTGTATTCGGAGCACGGTAGTGGATGCATTTTCTTATAACTATCAAGTGATTGTTCCAGAGGAATGTGTCTTTGACAGAAGCGTTACTTCACATGCGATTAATCTATTTGATATGCAGCAAAAATACGCAGATGTAGTAAAAACGGAAGAAGTCATTGATCAATTAAAAACGAAAGTAAATCAATAAAAAGAGGTGGATGAAGTGACAAAAAATTATCGAATTGGTTTAATTGTCCCTAGTTCAAATACAACGATGGAAACAGAAATTCCAGCCATGCTACAAGCAAGAAAAAATACGGAAGAAACCTTCACCTTCCATTCCAGTCGAATGCGAATGATGCATGTGAATAAAGAAGAGTTAGCAAAAATGGATAAAGATAGCGACCGTTGTGCCGTAGAACTATCTGATGCACGTTGTGATGTCATCGCTTATGCCTGTCTCGTAGCGATTATGTCACAAGGTTCCAATTATCATTGTTTATCAGAATCTCGTTTAACAGAGATTGCTAGAAAAGAGAGTCCAGAAACCTCCGTGATTAGCTCAGCTGGGGCTTTAATAGAAGGGATTCACACGCTAGGTGCAAAGAAAGTTTCCATTATCACACCGTATATGAAACCGCTCACAGAGATGGTAGCTGATTATATTGAGGAAAGCGGGATTAAAGTAATGGATTCAATCAGCTTAGAAGTATCCGATAATTTAGAGGTTGGTAGATTAGATCCGATGAACCTAGTGAATATAGTCAAAGACCTTGATGTTAGTGATGCAGATGCAGTTGTGTTATCGGCATGCGTTCAGATGCCGTCATTACCTGCCATCCAAAAAGTAGAGGATATGCTAGGCAAACCAGTGATCTCTGCAGCTACATCAACCGTTTATCAAATCCTTAAAAGTTTGCATCTAAATCCAGTCGTTCCAAATGCAGGGAAATTACTATCAGGTTCCCCTGTATTATCATAAAATCGCAACTTGATTAGCCCGGAGTAATTTAATTAAAGGAGACGAGTAATGAATCCATTTTTAAAAGAAAAAACTACGTTTTCGCATCTCTTTAAGCCTGGGAAAATTGGAAATGTCGAAATCAAGAATCGCATTGTTAAGGCACCACAGCATACGGGACTGGCGAATCAAGACGGTACCGTATCTGAGAGGTTAATCCGACATTATAAAGAACTGGCACGTGGCGGCACTGGACTAATCATTGTGGAATATACGTACGTCGATAATGATGCAAGTAAATCTGCTTTTTGCCAGCTGGGCATTAGTAAAACGGAACATATTTCTGGCTTATCTTATCTTGCTTCTACGATCAAAGAGGAAGGGGCAAAAGCTGGAATTCAATTAGAACATTGCGGTAGACAAAAATTTCTAGGCACCCCACCCATGAAAGCACCATCAAGAATCCCTTGGCCAATGATCTACGAACAAACAGGGATGATCCCCGAAGAATTAACCATCACAGAAATTAAACAAATCATCGAGAATTTTGGCGACGCCGCCAAGAGAGCTGAAATCGCTGGATTTGATTTAGTTGAAATCCACGCGGCGCATGGTTATTTAATTACCAATTTCTTATCTCCACACACAAACAAACGAAACGACTTATACGGTGGTTCTCTTGAGAACCGAATGCGATTTTTAATAGAAGTCATTGAAAATGTAAAAAGCAAGGTAAGTGAAGATTTCACGATTACGATGAGAATCAATGGAACTGATTATCAACCAGACGGAATCAAAATTGAGGAGACGATTGAAGTCTGTATAAAGGCAGAAGAATTAGGGGTCCAAGCCTTTCATGTGTCAGGTGGAGACCACCACCAAATGATTTATCAAGTATCCCCAATGCCTGTGAAAAGAGGTCCGAATATTTGGGCAGCAGATGCGATTCGCCAAAATGTTTCGATTCCAATTATCGCGTCCGGGTCGATTACATCTCCAGATTTAGCACAAACCATTCTAGAGGAAGGGAAAGCTGACTTTGTCTCGTTTGGACGTCCATTATTTGCGGATCCTTATTTCCCTCAGAAAGCGAAAGAAGGAAGAGTGGAGGATATTACCCCTTGTATTCGTTGTAACGATGGCTGTATGGAACGGACCCATTGGAAATATCGCTCGATCCGTTGCACCGTTAATCCGAATACGGGTAGAGAAGGAGAGTTAACCCTCACCCCCGCAACGAAACAAAAGAAAATCGCAGTAGTTGGGGGAGGACCAGCAGGATTAGAAGTAGCACGAGTGAGCGCATTACGTGGCCACGAAGTCACACTTTTTGAAAAAGAAGAACTTGGTGGCTCCCTTGTACCAGGTTCGGTTCTATCTTTTAAAGAGGATTTAATCCGACTACAAAACTATTATAAAGCTCAAATCGAAAAACTAAATATTGAAGTCATTCGTCAAGAAGCGACAGTAGACAATCTCCAAAATCAAGAATTTGATGAAGTCATTTTGGCAATAGGTGGTGTGCCAAAGCCACTTAAAATTGACGGTTTGAAAGAGTCCAAAGTTTTGCAAGCAAAGGATGTCTTAAAAAGCAAAGTGATTTCGGGTCAATCCGTCGTTGTGATTGGCGGAAGTCTCGTTGGAATCGAGGCGGCACTATTTCTAGCTGATAAAGGCTGTGACGTTACCATTCTTGAAGAAAAGAAAGCGACAATGCAGGGAGATTTAGCAACCTTTACGACTTCTTATATGCAAAAACTAACGGAAAAGAAGGTAAACGTACATCTTTCTACATCAATAGAAGAAGTGGTTGACGATATCATGATAACGGTCAATAAAAACGGGATGAAGAAGGAATTTACGGTCGATACGATTATCAATGCGACTGGCTATGTTTCCAATGATCGCTTGATTGGGGAGTTAAAAGAACAGACTTTACTAGAAGTTCATGAGATTGGCGATGGCAAGCAGCCTGGCAAAATCTTTGACGCCATTCATGCAGGCTATCTACTAGGACGTCAAATTTAAAAAGGGTTGGAAAATGGGGAGGTATTTCATGTGAGTAATAAATATATCGAAGAGGCATCCAAGTTGTCTCCGAGAGCAAAGGCAATGCTTGAGGACTTCAAAGCGGATTTAGAAAAGGGAATCTCAAGAATAGGTATTTTAAATGATGAGGAAATTTATCAAGCTGAATTAGAGAAAATCTTTGGGAAAAGATGGAATTATTTGGCGCACGAGACAGAGATTCCAAATAACGGGGATTACGTTCTTCGCTATATCGGGGACGATAAGTTTATCGTAACGAGAGATAGCAATGGAAAGATCAACGCGATTCTAGATGTTTGTCCTCATCGTGGTGCAAGTGTCTGTCGTGCGGAAAAAGGGAATAGCTCCCATTTTCGTTGCCCTTACCATGGATGGAACTTCAAAAATAATGGCGAGTTAGTCGGTGCTCCAGCCTTCAAGGATGCTTATGATGGGTTGGATCGATCCCAATGGGGAATGAAGCACGCGCCGCGTGTAGAGAAATTCCATGGATTTATCTTTGCCTGTCTGGATGAGTATGCTCCTAGTTTAGAAGAATCCTTGTCAGGCATGGCTTGGTATTTAGATATGATTTTCTCTCTACAAGATGAAGGCATGGAGGTACTAGGAGAGCCGCAACGATTTACCATTAAAGGAAATTGGAAAATTGCGGCGGAGAATTTCTCTGGTGATGACTATCATTTAATGTATCTTCACAAATCAACGTATGATATTGGGGTAATGCAGATCCCACTAAAAGAAAATATGAAGGGCTATCATATACAAGCAGGAAATGGACATGGAGTAAGCTTTTCCATTGATTTAGAAAGTGAAGATCCGCTGTTCTTCTTTTACCCAGAAGAAATTGTGAAAACGTTTAATTTGGATAATTTATCGGAAGATCAATTGAGATTAGCGCGAGGTTCTCGGGTATGTGTAGGAAATATTTTTCCGAATATCTCATTTCTGATGCTGCCGTTGAGTCCAGATCCGAAGAATGTGCCGCCAACTCCACTGTTTACATGGAGGATTTGGAGACCGATTGGCAAGGATGAAATTGAAGTCTTTAACTGGTTCTTTATGTACAAAAATACATCTGAGGAATTTAAGCGTGCATCCTACCAGGCGGCCGTATCCTCATTTGGAATTGCGGGTACCTTTGAAATGGATGATCCGGTTCCATGGGAAACGATGACCCGTAATGCGGGTGGTACGTTTGCAAAGAAACATATGAAGTTAAATTTACAAATGGGATTAAATGGGATGGGAACTTCTAAACAAGTAATGGATTGGCCATTTCCAGGGATTGCCCATTACCCGAGATTTGAAGAAGGAAATCAAAGAGCCATGTATCGGACTTATATAGAGGAGATGCTGAAAGATGAATAAAATCGAAATGACAAAAAAAGTTCCAATCGATATTTATCAAGACGCTGTTGACTTCTTATTATACGAAGCTGAATTAATTGATGATGGTCGATTTACAGAATGGCTTGATTTAATGGCAGACGACTTTACGTACAGGATTCCTATAAGGGTTACAAGAGAAAAAGCGGCACGAAGTGAATTCAGTGATCTTGCCTTCCATATGAACGAAACGAAAAGTACGATGGAAATGCGGGTTCAACGCAGCTATTCCCAATACAACTGGGCAGAAGACCCAATCTCACGCACAAGACATTTCCTAACAAACTTCAGAGCAAGATTAGTAGAAGATCATGAAAATGAAATCCATTTTAAATCGAACTTTCTCATTTTCAGAGGTCAATTTGATTCACCTACTAACCAATTTTTGAGCGGGGAAAGACATGATACGCTCCGTTTAGAGGATGGGGATTGGAAGTTGGTGAACCGACTCATTCTTCTTGATCATGCTACAATCCCAATGAAAAATTTAGCCATTTTTATTTAGGAGGCCCGATATGGAAAACATGAGAATTGCCAATGAATTTGCCTATGTTGAAATAAGGAAAATCGAAACAAGTAACGGAGAGTTATTAGAAATAGAAGATAAAAAGAATGATCGAAAAATCATCTTAGATGCGATGCAATTAGAAAGTCTGACCTTGATGAGACCAGAAGATTTCTCATTTTTCTTTGAAACCCATTATGGCATTAATGATTCGAGAGATTAAGATTTTCTAAGAAAGGGGGATGTCTGACCATGCATTCAAAAGCACAGAGGTTTGAGCATGTGGAGCTTAAGGTTAAAGATTTATCAAAAGCTCTGCACTTCTATAAAGATGCGCTTGGCTTAGTGGAAATCGGTAAAGAAGATGGTGTCACCTATCTAGGCTGCGGCTATGACAAAAATTATGATCTTGCTGTGAAAGAAGGTGGGACAGGTATTTCTCACTTTGCCGTAAGGGTCGATGATGAAGAGGAATTGGAGTATTTTTATCGGAAAATTACTAATCTAGGTGTGAAAGTGACCCGACATAATGGAACAGAGCCTGGTCAGGTAAGGGCCATTCGTTTCCCCTTACCAAGTGGGATTATGATGGAGTTTGTGCTTGTGGCTGATAATGATTATGCGAATCCGGCAAGGCCTGCTTATCCGAGGAATATTGCGGCAGCACCGTTAAATATCGATCATATTAATCTCGTGACAAAGGATGTAAAAAAGGAAACCGACTTTTTCTCCGAGATTTTAAATTTTAAAGTTTCAGATGTGGTCGACCCAGAAATGAATGGAAATTACATGATGTCGTTTATGCGCTTTAGAGGGTATCACCATGATGTCGCATCAACGATTACAAAAAATCAAGACGGAACCCTTCACCATCTAGCTTGGACGATGAGCAACTTCGAACATATTAAGGTCGCTTGCGATGTGATTACCCAATTTGGAGTCGACGTTGAATTTGGACCTGGTCGCCATCCGATTGGTCCAAACCTCTATGCTTATTATATGGAGCCAGGTGGGAACCGCTTTGAATTTGTAGCGGAACAAGTCTATTTAGATCCATCTTCTCCAACGAAAAAATGGAGAAGCATGCAGGATACATTAGAATCTTGGTCAAGATTAAGGAAACCGCCTGGAAGCTTTATACAAAGTACCTAAACATAATCAATATGTAGCAGCTTGAAGGGAGGAAGAAAAGTGGGACGGTTGACAAATAAAGTGGCACTCGTTACGGGCGGTGCATCAGGACTTGGAAAAGCGGTTGTGACTCGATTTGTCGTGGAAGGGGCCAAAGTGTGTGTAGCAGACATCTCACAAGAAAAATTAAATGAGATGGAAACCTTACTCGGAGATTCGATTGTAACCATTCAAGGGGATGTTTCTTTAGTAGAAGATAATAAGAGAATGATTGAGAAGACGATATCCCAATTTGGCAAATTAGATATTTTCATAGGAAACGCTGGGATCTTCGATGGAAATATCGGAATCGCAGAAATGCCATTGGAACGTTTGGGCGCTTCCTTTGATGAGTTGTTTAGTATCAATGTAAAAGGGATGCTTTTTGGAGCAAAACTAGCCCTTCCAGAGTTAGCTAAAACGGGAGGATGCATGATCTTTACTGCCTCACATGCTAGTTTCTACTCTGCAGGTGGAGGTCCACTTTACACCGCTTCTAAGCATGCGATAGCAGGGCTTATTAAGGAATTAGCCTTTGAATTGGCTCCAGCCATTCGCGTAAATGGAGTAGCGCCTGGTGTCATCGCAACAGTTATGGGCTCACCAAATGCATTAGGGGTTGAAGCACCATCGATTATTTCTGGGGTGGAGGAATCATTGCCATTACCCTTTATTCCACAACCAGAGGAATACGCAGATATCTATGTATTACTTGCCTCTGAAAGTTCAAGAGTCATGACAGGAACGATTATTCAGGCAGATAGTGGCATTAGTATCAGAGGACTTGCACGCACATCAGGTGGTTTTAAAATGGAGGATTCTCTAGCTGATACCTAAATAAAGGATATGGGGGATAGTAGATGAAGATTAAAAATGTAGAGGAATTAAATCGGCAACCTGAAAGCTTGTTCTATGATACGAGGGAATTAGAAAGATCATCAAATGCTGAAAATAAAAAAGATGACTACGGTTCTAGTCGAGTTCCTGGGAACTGGAGATTCAGTGCCTGGAATAGTGCTTGGAGCTGGATGGGGTTATCGACCGCATTAGCGTACCCTCTAACAGGTGCTCTACTAACTCTCTCCTTTGGTGCGACAAATGTGATGATTGGATTTCTGCTTTCAATGATTTTGGTAGGTGTCGGGGTTTATATCACTTCCTTAAAGGCGACAAATGAAGGAGTCGGAAAAGACTTAATGAGTCGTGGAAGTTATGGTTATATGGGATCCGTTGTTAATACGTTAATTATCGGCTTTTACTTAATGATTCTGTTTTCTCTTGAAACCTCCGTAATGGCAAAATCGATACATGAATTTTTACCAAATGTACCTTATTGGATATTTGTATCTTTAATTGTTGTTTGTTTTATTCCATTAGGGATTTATGGAATGGTATTTATCGCTAGACTGCAGACTGCAACCTTTGTCCTTTATGTGATTGGAATTGCTTTAGTGTTTGCTGGTTTATTTAGTAATTGGTCCGAATTGGCAAATGCAGCATTTGCCGGTGAATGGTGGAAGCTAAATCCAAATGGAGTTCCAACAACATGGTTAACCGTTCTAGGTGCGACAGGTGCATGGATGGGAGCATTTGGTTTTATGAATATTTTTGCTGGAACGGACTTTACAAGAATGACAAGACGAAGCGAAGCCAAAAAGGGTGCAGTGATTCAAGTTGTAATCAATTCCGTTATCAACTCATTCTTAATTGGAGCGATGGGAATTTTCTTCTTAGCGGCGACAAATGGCACAAATCCTGATCCGGGTGTTACATTTGTTTGGGTATTAGGACCATTAGGTTTGTTCTTAGTGTTAGTCACTCAACTACGTGGGAATGTATTGAATATGTATTTAGGCACGATTGCTTTTGAAAATGTCATTACACAGATTACGAAGAAAAATATTGCACGTTCAAAAATCCTTATTCCTTTTGTCATTTTAGGTTTTATCATTGTCATCAGTCCAGTACTTGCGCATTTCTCTACCATCGCAACGTTTGCGGGAGTAGTGTTTGCGGCATGGGTAGGCTCGACATTTGGTGAATGGACATTAGTTCGTCCGAAATATAAAATTCCAAAATGGTTGGAAATTCGCCGTGCCTATCTACCTGATATAAACAAGATTGGTCTTACGTCTTTAATTGCACCCATTATCATTGGATTGATTGCTACATTTGGAGGGTTTGGAACTGTACTTCAGTCATTGGCTGTATTCTTTACCCTTATCTTAGCATTCATACTACCAGCAATAATTGCTGCCATTCTAGGTGAGGAAAAAACGGTGAAGCAATATTTTAGTAGATTACCAGAAATTCCTAACACAACCGAAGAAACCCTTTCCTGTGCAGTTACAGGAGCCATTGGACATAAGAGTGATTTTGTTAAGTGTCCATTCCATGAAAATAATTGGATCTCGTCAAGTACTTGCGCAACAGAAATGAAATGTAACAAAATGTGTCAAACAAGTGGGATACCAAGTTCGGTTCCAGCTGACCCGACATTTTAATGGAACAAGATGCATTAAGTAAAAAATAAAAATTCGAAATATTAGGAACATAATAAAGGAGTGGCTTACATGCAACCAAATTTTTCACAATTAATCAATTTATTTAAAGATGAATTAGTTCTTTGCGGTGTAAAAACAGGGGAGTTTGTCGTAGTCGCTAGTCAACCTGAATCCCGTGAAGGATATGTAGATGCTTTTTTAACTGCGATTAAAGAATTAGGAGCCCATGGTGTGAACCTTCAATTCCCAGGAATCCGTCATGCGCAGCTTCCTTATTTAGGCCGTCAAACCGAAGATATTGATGTATTTATCGACTCAGCTCCACATGCGATGGAGATTTTGAAAAAAGCGGATATGGTTGTTGATGTAACGGCAGAAGGATTGGTTCATACAAAAGCAAGAGCCGTTACATTAGGTGGCGGTGCAAGAATGCTAATGGTTTGGGAAAAACAAGAAATCTTAGAAAGAATGTTTCCGAGAGAGTCATTACGAAAAAGAGTAGAATCCAGTGTCAATATGTTAAAACAAGCAGAAACAATGCGTGTTCGCTCTGAAATCGGTACAGATATTTCCGTAAGGTTAGTAAAGGATCGACCAATTGTTGGTCAATACGGGTATACAGACCAGCCAGGAAGATGGGATCATTTTGCAAGTGGATTTGTCGCTTGTTATCCGAGCGAAGTTAGTGTAAATGGACGAATTGTATTAGATGTGGGCGACATTCTACTGCCACTTAATCGTTATATCGAATCGCCCATTGATATTACGATTGAAGAAGGATTTATTACCGATATCAAAGGTCAGGGGTTAGACACTTTGATATTTAAACAATATTTTGAGTCGTATAACGATAAAGATGTCTATGGTACTTCCCATTTTGGTTGGGGTCTTGATGAAACAGCGCTTTGGGAAGCATTAAGCTTTTATGGCAGTGATACGTATGGCATGGATGCGCGTTCTTTTGCAGGGAACTTTATGTGGTCAACGGGACCGAACGCTCATGTGAAGCGGTTTACGCCTTGCCATTATGATATCCCAATGAGAAATTGCACAATTGAATTAGATGGAAAAGAAATTATTCGAGAAGGCACGATTGTGGAACCAAGTTTAATCCCAGCTAATACAGGTAAGGAATTGATCAAATGAGTAATAAGTTAAAAGTCTCAATGGTACAAATGCAGGTAACGGATCAAGTGGAGGTCAATGTCCAAAAAGCAGTCGATTTGGTAAGAGAAGCAGCAAAAAGTAAACCAGATGTGATTGTTTTGCCTGAAAACTTTCATTTAATGACAACGAATCAGGACTTTTTTGACAAAGCGGAAACGATTGATGGCCCAACGATTACTAGACTGAAGGAGCTTGCCAAAGAACTGGATACTTACATTGTGGCTGGAACAATGAAGTTAAAAGAAGCTGGTGAAGCCAAATTAAAAAACATTTGCTGCGTGATCAATCCAAAAGGTGAGATTCAAGATATTTATAATAAGGTCCATACATTTAATGCACGTGTGGGGGATGTTCAATATCAAGGGAGCAAAGTAGAGGATGCAGGCAATCAATTAATTGTCACCAATATTAAAGGAGTTCCTGTGGGTCTGAGTGTATGTTTTGATATTCGCTTTCCAGAAATGTTTCGAATTCTGGCATTAAAAGGAGCCAAAGTCATTTTGGTTCCGGCCATCTTCATGCTTCACACTGGTAAGGATCATTGGGAAGTACTGCTTCGGGCAAGAGCGATTGAAAACCAAGTTTATATTGTTGCACCTGCTACTTACGGAAAATTCCCGCCAAATGATCAGTGGAGCTATGGAAGAAGCATGGCGGTAGATCCATGGGGTCTTGTTATTGCTCAATCATCTGATCGAGATGATGTATTGACGGTAGATCTTGATTTAGATTGGGTCGAGGATGTCCGCAAGCGGGTCCCGACATTAACGCAAAGAAGAACGGATTTATATAGGTTAGAAGAAATCCAACAGACAGAAGGGGTGGCACTAAATGGATCTCGGAATTAAAGATAAAGTCGTATTAGTAACAGCTTCAAGTAAAGGTCTTGGCTATGCAATTGCTCAAGCGATGCTTGAAGAAAGAGCGCGTGTCGCAATTAGCTCAAGAAATGAAGAAAGTATTAAAAGAGCAGCAGAAAGTTTATCACAAAATGGAAAATATGATGTTTTTTATGAAGCGGCAGATTTAGCAAAGGCTGAAGATGTTGAACGCTTAATGGATCGTGTGTTAAACCATTTCGGGCAAGTCGATATTTTAGTCTGTAATACGGGAGGTCCTAAAACTTCCAATTTTACCGATACAAATTATGAGGATTGGAAAAATGGCTTAGATATGATGCTCTTGCCTGTGTTACAGATGACACAACGCGCGATTCCAAAAATGAGAGAAAATAAATGGGGACGAATCATTTTCATGACGTCCACATGGGTGAAGCAGCCACGTGAAAAAGGCGTCATTTCTACCATGGCAAGAAGTGCGATTTCGGGCTTATCAAAGCATCTATCCAATGAATTAGCATCGGATAATATCTTGGTTAATCAAATCATGCCGGGTCCGACTTGGACAGATCGCTCAAGAGAAATTACCGCTCGTCTGTCAGAGGCTCGTGGGGTCCCTGTTGAAGTAATCAAGGAAGAAATTGCAAAAGAAATTCCGCTTGGGCGCTATGGAACAGCAGAAGAAATCGCAAATGCGGTGACTTTCTTAGCTTCCGATAAGGCTTCGTTTATAACCGGTTCATCGTTGCAAGTGGATGGTGGTCAGATTAAGTCTACTGTTTGATTTGACAATAAGAATTTCACTATTTTCCTGTATTTGATAAAGGTATAAGCTTTTTATCAAATACAGGAATCATTTTTTCGTAAAGGAGAATGAAATTTATTGGATACAAATTTAAAGAAAAAAATGTCATCTCTATTAAAAGTTACTGCTGTTAGTACAGTATTAATGGCTGGAACCCACATGACGTTAAAGCATGCGATGGGAAGTACACCATCCAAAAAGACTGATTCTGTCCCTCAGCCTTCTGCTCAAAACAATATAAAAGAGAAACCAAATATTGTATATATCCTCTTAGATGATGCTGGATTTTCTGATCTTGGAAGCTATGGATCAGAAATTAAAACTCCAAACATAGATAATCTCTCAAAAAATGGACTTCTTTACAATAATTTTACAGTCAATCCTATGTGTTCACCTACAAGGGCATCACTTTTAACAGGGAGAAATCATCATTCAGTCGGAATGGGGAATATCTCCAACTTTGATTTAGGTCCTGATAGCCATACACAAGGACTAATAAGGGATGAAGCTGCCACTTCGGCAGAAATGTTAAAAGAAAATGGATATAGCACATTTGCTGTTTCAAAATGGCATACAGCACCTGCAGATGAAATAACACCTGCAGGACCATTTGATAATTGGCCTTTAGGGCAAGGGTTTGAACGATTTTATGGAATTCTTGAAAGTCATGCAGATCAATTTCAACCAGAGCTCGTTTATGATAATCATATGATAGAACCTCCGGAAAAGGAAAATTATCATCTATCGGAGGATTTCACCGATCATGCCAAACAGTTTGTAACAGACCATGCGTCCATTACTCCTGATAAACCGTTCCACCTTTATTTAGGGTTCGGGGCGACTCACTCACCGATTCAAGTTCCGCAGGAATATATTGATATGTATAAAGGGGTTTATGATAAAGGTTGGGACAAGATCCGAGAGGAACGTTTTGAACGCCAAAAAGAATTGGGAATTATTCCAAAAGACACAAAACTACCGCCGGGAGATCCAAGAATAAAAGATTGGGATGAACTTTCAAAAGAAGAAAAGGAAACATATGCCCGTTTTCAAGAAGCCTATGCCGGTTTCTTAACACATACAGATGAAGAAATTGGAAGATTTATAGATCATTTGAAAGAAGTTGGTGAGTATGACAATACCGTGATATTCCTTCTTTCAGATAATGGAGCAAGTGCGGAAAGCCCGAATGGATCCCTTACTTTTATTAATTATCTGAATGGATATCCAGTGGAAACACAAGATCTAATGAATGTGAAGGATAAAATTGGCGGTCCTGAAGTAAAGGCTGCGTATCCTTTAGGATGGGCTCAAGTAAGTAACACACCATTTAAAAACTTTAAACAATCTGTTCATAATGGAGGAGTTCGATCCCCACTTATTATCCATTGGCCAAAAGGAATTGAAGCTAAAGGAGAAATTAGATCCCAGTACCATCACGTAACGGATATCACGGCAACAGCCCTTGATTTGATCGGTGCCCAAGCACCTGAAACCTACCAAGGAATTGAGCAAATGCCAATCCATGGTGTAAGTATGGTTAACAGTTTTCATAATGAAAAGGAACCAAGTAATCGAACCACACAATATTTCTCCATTAACGGCCATCGTGCGATTGTACAGGATGGTTGGAAAGCTGTTACATTCCATAAACAAGGAGAGCCATACGAGAACGATCAATGGGAGTTGTATCAACTTAACAAAGATTTCTCAGAAGCCAATAATCTTGCTAATGAAAAACCTGAAAAAGTAAAAGAACTCCAAGCGTTATGGTACAAAGAAGCTGAAAAGTATGGAGCGTTACCATTTGAATATGATTTTAAAGAGATTGCTGCCTATCAAGATCCAAATGCGACAAATAATCGGAACCGATTTACTTATTATCAGGGATTGGAGCATATTGGTACAAGTGCGACGCCTAAAATTCAAAATCGTTCCTACACGATCACAGCCGAGATAAATAGAGAGAAAAATAATATAGAAGGTGTCCTTGTAGCTCACGGAGATCATATAAGTGGTTACACCTTGTATGTAAAAAATAGTAGGGTCATTTATGAATACAACCATTTGGGGAACGTATATAAAATCGTTTCTAATGAGAAGGTACCAGTTGGTGATTCAACGATCATCTTTACATTTGAGAAGACAGGTGAAAATCAAGGAAAGGGAAGTTTAACAATTAACGGCAAAAAAGCGGGAGAAGTGGATATGCCTCAAACGTTTTGGGCGACAATTATTGCAGAGGAAGGGCTAGATGTGGGCCGCGATTTACTGAGCCCTGTAAGTCCAAACTATGGTAAAGGCAAGAACTTTGAATTTAGTGGAAAAATTTATAAGGTTCAATATGATTTAAAGTGATTAGTTCCAGAGAAATGAAGGATTAATAGTAAAAAATGGATTAATAGGGGAGAAAAAATGGAACATCAATTAAATGTTCAAAAAGGGTTTCATATATTGGCCAAGCCAACAGGACCTTTATGTAACTTGGATTGTGAGTATTGCTTTTACACTGAAAAGGAAGCTTTGTTTTCTGGTAAACCAACCTATCAAATGTCTGATGAAGTATTAGAAACTTTTATTAAAAAATATATAGAATCACAGATTGCCCCTGAGGTCCCCTTTGTCTGGCAAGGTGGAGAGCCGACTTTAATAGGTTTAGACTTTTATAAAAAAGTGATCAAATTTCAGTCCAAGTACGCAAAGGATAAAGTTATTAAAAATTCTATACAAACAAATGGAACTCTTCTAGATGAAGAATGGTGTGAGTTTTTAGCGGAAAATCAGTTTATGGTAGGTTTAAGCTTAGATGGTCCCCAATTTATTCATGATCGATATCGGGTGGATCGGGGTCAAAAACCAACATTTGAAAAAGTTATGAGAGCACTCACCTTATTAAAGGAATATGGTGTGGAGTATAACGTGTTAACCTGTGTAACCAATGAATCCACGCAATATTCATTAGAGATTTATCGTTTTTTCAAAGAGCAGGGGATTCGTTTTATTCAATTCATTCCGATTGTGGAACGGACACCAAATCGAGTTGCCGAAGAATGGGGCTTGCGCCATGCAGCTCCCTCTTCCCCTAAAAGTGAGAGTAAACATCAACAAGTAACATCATGGACAGTGGATCCACAAGCGTATGGTGATTTTCTTATTCAGGTTTTTAATGAATGGGTTCGTCACGATGTAGGAGACATTCATATTATGAATTTTGAATGGGCACTTACATCATGGCTCGGTTTGCCGTCAAATATTTGTATTTTCTCTGAAAGCTGCGGACAAGCAGTTGTCATGGAACATACCGGGGATATTTATTCATGTGATCATTATGTATACCCATCCTATAAGCTAGGAAATATTGTGGAAGATAATCCAGTCGAATTAGTTTATTCAGTAGAGCAGGAAAGCTTTGGTGCAAGTAAAAAACTAGATATACCGGGGGAGTGTCAAACCTGTGAAGTCCGTTTTGCCTGCCATGGCGAATGCCCGAAGCGCCGTTTTATGAAAACACAGAATGACGAACCTGGACTGAATTACTTGTGTAAAGGATATAAAAAATATTTTCGTCACATCCACCCATATATGAAAGTAATGGTTCAATTAATCAAGAATAATCTACCAGCTTCAAATGTAATGGATGTTATAAAAGGACCAATAATTATTAAAACAAACTGATGATGTATATTCGATAGTATGGAGAAATTTTATAGTTTTCCAAACGTATTGAACGATTCATTCATGTAAAGTGTTACTTTATTATAAATATGTCCATATCCCACAGCTAATCACAAAATGACACCCCTGTTCTGAGGGTGTCTTTTCTTTTTATATTTTTGAGAAACGTCCCCACGTTTCATTAAGAGTCAATAAAAAAATATTTTTTTTGTAGCGAAAAATCGAAAGGAATTAAGAACATGTTTGTAGTATAATATAAAAATATTTCTATAGAAACAGGGGCTGATGAATGGAAGATGGATGTTAAAGATGCACTAGTAAGGGAAGTAACGTTATTTAACCATAATGGTAATAAAATTAAAACAGAAGACAGAGAAATTAATATCATTGCAAGATTCGAAGAACCACTAGTTGTCGTTCTAGGATCTGTACTGGATGATGAGGAATGTGAGGTGCTGATTCAGTTGTCAAAAGAGCTCCTTCAACGTTCAAAAATCGGAAGTACAAAAGAAGTCAGTGATATACGAACAAGTACCGGTGCATTTTTAACAGACGTTAACAATACTATTCTTGCGAGGGTAGAAAAAAGGGTTTCGGCCATTATGGGGATTCCTACAGAACATGGGGAAGGACTACATATTCTGAACTACAAACCTGGTCAAGAATACAAAGAACATGTAGATTATTTCACTCCTAAAAGCAAAGTGGTGAAGAACAATCGGATCAGTACGCTTGTATTATACTTAAATGATGTAGAAGAGGGAGGCACAACCTTTTTCCCGAAACTCAATTTAACGGTTTGCCCGCAAAAAGGCATGGCCGTTTACTTTGAATATTTTTATATTGATCCACTTTTAAATGAGTTAACCCTCCACGCAGGAACTCCTGTAATAAAAGGAGAAAAGTGGATAGCAACTCAATGGATGAGAAGGCAGAGAGTGATTTAAATGAGTCAGAGGGACAGGTCCCTTGACTCCTTTTTTGTAATTTTTTAAAAATTTAAAGGGATTCTGGATAGCATATCGAAATGAAAATACAGGAGTATAGGTATTTGAATAGGGGTAGGGTCGTCAATGGATGATTTTGTATGGATTCCATCCAAATCTAATGGTATATGAGGTGAGGAAAGTGTTTAAAATCATGATCCAACTTGGTTTAAGTTCTATGGTTTTTCTATTTTCTGCGCTTGTGGCATGGTACGAAGGCAGTAATATTTTACAAAACGTACAAGAATGGGAGTCCACAGCGATTTTCACTCAACAGTTGAATGGAGCAGTCACCCAGTCTAACGACATCTTACTCGTCGATTATTTTATTTACGCCGCAAAGTTTTTTCCTACATTTCCAATCCTCATGTTATTGAGCGGTACTCATCTACTGATCATCATCGGCTATCTTTTATTTAAACGAAGTCAAAAAGGATATGCTGGTTTCCTCTCGCTTATCGGAATCTTGTATTTAGGAATAAGTGGGATCGTAGCCAATTTTCCAACAAATGATTTACAAACTTTTTTTAATCTATTTTTTCTTTTGGGAATTCTTTTAACCGTTGCCGCGCTGGCAAAAGCTTTACGGAGTAACCGTAAAAAGGAGCAAATTCCGTCCATGTGAACATTTATTACGGTATGAACAAATCGTAGTGGCTTGTCACCACAATTGTAGATGCGCCAATGATGAAAATGAAACGGAATTGATTATGGCTGAACCTAATGGTGACCATTCATTTTAAAAATAAAGAGCGACAGACACCACTATAATTTTATGGTGTCTGTCACTTTTTGTTTGGTAAATGGTCTGGTCGTGTGAACAAGATAGAATAACTTGAAATACGCTAAGAGTAGTGGGGGAAGGGACCGGAAAATGTCTCCTTGTCCCACTCAACAACTAAATCAAACAAACCCAACGTCTCAGCTGACATGAATGCTTCTTTCAAATACCTAATTATTTTCCACAAGTTCATTTAGAATTTTTTCGTATTCTTCTGCTTGGGTAGGGGTTAACGATTTAGACAGTCGTAAATAAAGATTTTTTTGTTGATACCCGTACTCAGCGAACATGCCTCCTAATTCTTTGGTAATCGTCGATACATATTCATAACGTTTTTTTGCATCCTCTTCATTATCAAACACTTCTAAACTTCCACCGTTTTCTACTCCAAATCCTTCACGCATTTCATTTTTGGTGTCTTCTTCTGACATACCGTATTCCTTAGAATTTTCCTCGATCAGCTTCTTTTCTACATTTGTATCAATAAAATCGATTTTTCCAATATACCCACCTGGTCTACCTAATAATTCATTTGTGTCATTTTCTTCCGTATATGTTTTTGTATCACTAATAGGAAGGCCTTTTTCTTTAAAATACGAAATGATTTCCTCGGCGTTTTTTAAATCAAGTTTTGATTCCTTCTCTTGATCTCCTTGTCCACAACCTGTTAGCCCAACAGCAAAGAATAGGATTAAGAATAATACCTTGACTTTTTTCAATTCATTCACCTCAAAACCTATAATTCCCTTTGCACTTGGAACTATTCGTTAAGAAACGAGGCGCGGTTCTTGTTCAAGTAAATGAGTCAATGGACCTGTCCCCTTGACTCATTGATAGATAAGAAGAGATAAAAATAAAAAAACAAATGATTCGACACGAATAGTCAAATAGCTACATGGGAGATATTAAGATGAATTCAAATTCAATAGAAAACTAGTTGCAAGGGAGATAGTAAGATGAAAAGAATGATTTCAATTTTATTGACAGCAATACTCCTCATGTTTACATTCGTAATTCCTACGAATGCGACGAACGGTGGATCAGAAGGGACCAAGCCCTGGATGAACACCAAGCTATCTGCTGAGGAGCGCACTGAGCTACTTCTTAAAGCAATGACGATGGAACAGAAGATTCAGCAAATCGCTATTTCGCGCTTCAATGAGAACGACAGGGGTGAGCCGATCGTCATCAATAGGAGCGGTACTAGCAAGTACCAGAGCGGCGTTTTTCCGCCCCAGGGTACACTGCCCGGTTGTGAGTGGCAGGACACCGGTCGGCAGATCCGTGGAATCGCGGAACTGGGTATCCCCACAGTCCGCATGACCAATGGTGGTACAGGCGTGAAGGGCGGTTCTTGTGGTAATGACCCCAAGGCAACGGGACTGCCTTCCACCGTGGCTATGGCTGCTACCTACAATCGTGAATTGAACTATGAGGCAGGCAGGATTCTTGGCCAGGAGACACGTGCCTTTGCGCATCAAGTGTTGCTTGGACCGGGCATGAACCTTGTTCGTCATCCGTACGGTGGTCGGAATTATGAGTACTTCAGTGAGGACCCGTACCTAACGGGGATCCTTGCGACCGAGCAGGTCAAGGGCATCCAAAAACAAGGGATTCAAGCTCAACTGAAGCACCTAGCTGGTAACGAGCAGGAAACAGAGCGTTGGACAATGGGTGTCCAGGTTCCCTCAAGGGCGATGAACGAGCTATACATGCTACCATTTGAGATGACCGTCAAGAATGCAGATCCTGCCTCTGTGATGTGCTCATTTCCAGATGTTAACGGCACTTATGCGTGTGACAGCTCTGAACTGCTGCAAGATGCACTGCGCAGCAACTGGGGCTTCGACGGTTGGGTTATGAGTGACCGTCGCGCGATTCATGATACGGTCGCTGCCATTAAGGCAGGCACAAGTGTCGAGCTCGACTGGGCACCACAGTATTACACCCAGGAGAAGGTCCAGAAGGCTCTCGACTCGGGTCAGGTGACCGAGGACGACATTGACAATCTACTTCGTCCGCGGTACATCAAGATGATTGAGTATGGTCAAATGGATGAGCCTTACGACAAGTTCGTACCGGAGATTGTCGATCCGATGGTCAACGGTGCTAGCGCACGAAAGATGGCCGAGGAAGGTTCCGTGCTATTGAAGAATAATGATGGCTTTCTGCCACTGGACGGCAAGCCGAAGTCAATCGCGCTGATCGGCGTCGAGTGGTTCGCCGGTATAGCTAAGATGTCCCCGCGCTCCGTTCGGGACAACAACGAGAACGTAAACACACCTTATACGGTCACGCCAAAACAGGGTCTCGAGAATGTCATTAAAGAGCTGGGCTATGGCACCAAAGTGACGTACAATGATGGCCGTGATCCAAATGCTGCTGCAAAACTTGCTGCCGAGTCAGACGTCGTGCTTCTCATGATCGGTGATAACCCGCATGAGACCAAGGACCGAGAGACACTAGGCTTCCCGCGTATCGACCTCGACAAGAACCCGGATCGAGTGGACTGGGTGGAGCAGGAGCCGTTGATTGATGCGGTTTTGAAAGCCAACGCAAAGAAAACAGTTGTAGTCCTGAAAACTTCCGGTACGGTGCTCATGCCGTGGTTGGATAAGGTCCCAGCCGTTCTTCAAGCATGGTATCCGGGCATGGAGGATGGGAATGCCGTAGCCAACCTGCTCTACGGTAAAGTCAATCCATCAGGGAAGTTACCAATGACGTTCGGTGCCACCGAGCGTGAGGCCGCATTTGCGACCGAGAAACAGTTCCCTGGAACCCGTCAAGATACCGGCAAGCCAGGAGGTCCTGGTCCGTACGGTAACGGTTCCAACCAATTAATTGCCCAGTATATAGAGGGCCTTGAGATGGGCTACCGCTGGTACGAGGCCAACAATGTGAAGCCTGTCTTCCCATTCGGGTATGGCCTGTCATACACGACCTTCAAGTATAGCGACCTTAAGGTAAAAAGGGTCCGTGGAAATAGAGGCGTGTTGTCTGGTATTGACGTGTCCTTCACCATCACGAACACCGGTCGCGTTGCCGGAAAAGAAGCGGCACAAGTCTATCTGACTCTGCCGAACGAGGCGGGAGAGCCTTCCAAACGACTTGTAGGCTTTGAAAAAGTGAACCTTGAGCCCGGTGAGAACAAGCGAGTGACGGTCCGGATTAATCAGGGCGACTCTAACCACCCGTTCTCTTATTTCATCCCGAAAGAGCCGGACAACCTTGCGAACTGGGCTGACGGCGAGTGGGTTACCGCTAAGGGAAAATATCGGGTGCATGTCGGCGGTTCCTCAGCAAACACCCCGTTAGAAAAGGAGGTCCCGCTAAATTTTAAAAATCGGTAAGGACTAAATAAAAGGTAAAGGTAAGGATGGGGTAAATCTGTCGATAGGACCAGGCTAAGGGATGATATAAACGTCTGGAAGACCGGCATGAGGACCGCAATACACTAGGCACGGAGTTGCGCGGGAACCAAATCACAAGGGAGAAGGATGGATCTTGGACCATCTAGCTCAAAGAGGATCGCGGTGCTGACGGAAGGGGAAAAGGAATCTCCTCTGGCATTGAGTTTGAGCGCAATGTCATTCGACAGGTCACCAATGGCATTAGGATTGATGCTGGTGAACACCTTAACTTAGTCGAAAATGTCATCAATAGCATCTACGAAACCGAACTGAGGGTGGCTTGACGGAATAAAGGTGAACCGATCTACCCAGCGGTCTCCTTTAGAAACGCGACGATCCGAAAGTTAAGTAACTCGTTTTTCTTATTTTTCTTTAAAATGAACCCAGCTATCAAAAGAGCTGGGTTCTTTTAATCCGTTCACTTATCTTCACACCTAACGTCTAAAGATTTGGATAAAAATGAAACACGAGAACCGTCCCTGTGTTTCTCTGTTAGGATATGTGTTCCTGCAAGAAAGTTTGAGTACGTTGCTTTGTCTTTTTCTTTTGTAACATCCTTACAAATAGATTATTAGCCAAAAGGGAAACGATGATCAGGACCGTTCCAAGAAGATCGAACATCGTGATAGGATTGCCTTGAAAAATCGAAATTAAGAGCGTTGTAACGGGAACAAAGTTAATAAACAACAATCCATTAAGTGGAGATAAGATGCTCACACCGATGTTCCAACCAAGCAGCGCGATGACGCCTGGAAAGATAATCATAAACAATAAATGGGGGCTTACGGCTATGATCGTTTTTTGTGAGGGGACAGAAATATAGCCAAGCAGCGTTGTCACCGCTACAATCACGATCGCTGTGATCGTTCCAAGTAAACAGCTTAACGTTGAATACCGTAGCGCGGACCAACCACTAAACTTGCTACCCCCCATGGTGTAAACGACCCATCCAATAACAGCAATAAATATAAGCAACGACGGGATGATATGATCCGTTGCACCAAGAAATGCGTTTATATCCCCTTTTGTAATCACTAACACAGCTCCGATAAATGACAAAAGCACACATAGTAATGTGAATAGATGAGGACGGTTTTTAAACATCATCCATACAATAACAACGGAAATCATCGGCATTAATGATTCCATAATGGATGCCACCATCACACCTGATTCACCTAATAAATCTTCTCCCCAGAAGATCAATAGATTATAGACGGTAAACGCCATTGTGCCGAAAAACCATAAGGAAAGGCCTTTGCCTTCAAATCGAAAAGCCTGCTTTCCTTCTTTCCAAAATAAGATCACTACTAAAATGATCGTAACCGCTCCATAACGAATAATCGTAAAATAAAAGGGATCCATGTATTTGAATGCCGCATGGGCTACAGGAAACATCGCTCCCCAAGAAACGGCTGCAATAAAACATAAAATTGTTCCTACCCATACACTATTTTTCATTTATTTTCTACCCCTTTCACTAATTTGTCACAATTTACATATTATCTCGTTTTTGACATTCCGTAAAATGAATGAAAATAATGATTATCATCATTATTTTTGATACCATAGAAATAATGATGAAAAGAGTAGGGGTGATAAAAGCGTGGAATTTAAGGACTTAGAAATTTTTCAGATGGTGGCAGAAAAAGGAACCATTACAGAAGCTGCGAAAGAATTTAATTATGTGCAATCGAATATTACATCAAGAATTCATAAGCTTGAAACAGAGTTAAATACTCCTTTGTTTAATCGGCATCGTCGTGGGATGAGTTTGACACCTGAAGGGAAAAAATTATTAACCTATAGTAAAGAAATATTAATGTTAACAGATGAAATGAAAAAAGTCGTTACAAGTAAAAATGAACCGTCTGGAAAATTAGACATTGGCACCGTTGAAACGATTATTCAGTTACCCGACATCCTATCAATCTATGTTAAAAAATACAAAGATGTCGATTTGTCCATTTATACAGGGGTCACGGAAACATTACAAGAATTAGTATTAAATCATAAGTTAGACGGAGCGTTTGTTACAGAATCAACCCTTCATCCCGATCTTGTCTCGCATGAAGTGTTTCAAGACGAGCTTGTTCTCATTTCGGATAAGCGTGTTTCTACAATAGGGGAATTGAAAGAGGAGCCGTTCTTGTGTTTTAGTGAAGGCTGTGGATACCGGGCACGTCTTGAAGCTTGGTATAAAGACCAAGGGATCAAACCGCAAAAGGTGATGGAATTCGGCACATTAGAGACCATCTTGCGTAGTGTTGCCATGGGACTTGGCGTAACCTTCGTTCCAAATTCAGCAGTCGCCCATATGGTACAAAGCGAGCTCATTCAATGCCATACACTTCCAGATCAATACAGTAAGATAAAAACCGTTTTTATAAGAAGGGCTGATACTTACTTAACTTCAACCATCGAAAAATTTATCGAAACAATCGAAACGAATAAACAAGTATCAATTGAACCACTTCATTATTAAATGAATAAACGAGCTATTTAATTATCTTGTTTAAGTGGAGAATAACAAATGGATTTTTCTCCACTGTTTTTCTTTCATTCAAAGTTCTTTTTAATAACGATGACTGCTTATGTAGGCCTCCGGCAAATCCGCATAATACTAGGAGATCTCCCATTTTTAACGTTTCCTTCCCGAATGAATTTTGAAAATAAAAATACTCTAGAAATAATATTCATTCCTAGAGTAAATAAAAAATTAACCTGTACTTATTGTTATTTAACAGCTTCTTTTAGTTCTTTACCTGGTTTAAATGCAGGTACTTTAGAAGCAGCAATATCTATTTCTTCACCAGTTTGTGGATTGCGTCCTTTTCGAGCTGACCGTTCACGTACTTCAAAAGTTCCAAATCCAATTAATTGGATTCTCTCTTCCTTAGCAAGTGTGTTAGAAATGGTTTCAAATAATGCATCTACTGCTTTTGTTGCATCTAGCTGTGTCAATTCAGATTGTGTAGCGACTGCTCTTACTAATTCTTTTTTGTTCATTATCATGCACCTCTATTTAATCATTACGATGTAGATTCTAAAATATAGCATCTTTTATTCTGTGTTTAGTATTGTAAATTGCTTACTCCTCTACGAACAAAAAATATATTTTCCATGGCCAACAACTGTATTTGGCTGTTCGTAACCTAAAGATTTTGCGTCTTTTTCTGATATTTTAACTAATACACTATTATTCCTCACAAGGAAAACTGTACCCTTATAGGTATTATTTTTTCTTTCAAAAAGAATCATGTCCCCTGTACTTGCTATTTTTCTATCTGATAAGACTCTTTTTTCTTTTTGCATTGTAACAATATTCTCCTCTTATTTTATAAAAATCACTTAACGTAACACTAATTCAGTACGTTCAATTATCTTTTGATTTGCCCTTTTCAGGTTATTCAAACACTCTAAACGTATTCTTTCATGACAAATGAAATCATGTAATAGTTCATATTCTAATTTCGAAGTGATAACCGATATAGAATCCTCATTTACATTAGTTAATTGATTCTCATTTAAAGAATTAATAATTTCTCTTTCAAAAAATTCAATACTGCCAAACATTACAGTCAAACTAATATCCTCCTACTTTATTTAAGTCATATTCTCTTACTGCCATTTTTTCAGTAATAGGATACCTTGGGTCTTTCAAAACTTGAGATGGAAAGCCCATAGAATATCACTTATGTTAAAACGACAAAATGCCTACCCAAAAGATTGGTAGACTTTATGATAAAGGCGATTTCATTTGTACTTTTCATAAATGTTGTGTCCAACCACATTTGGTAACCCGACTATCATAGCTCATCACTTTAGACTCGTGGCTTTGCGTCCTTATCTTTCAATAAGTTTGCCTTTATCAAATTCATACTTTTATAATAAATCTTTAGTATTATAATTCCAACAATATTCACCTTTTTTTAACATCTTTCGACAAAAAACAGGTATATATACCTAAGGATCGAAATGAAACAGGGGGACGGTTCTCGTGTTTCAATCAGCCAGAATCGTCACCTGGATGAGATGTAGAGGAACAAGGAAACCATCCCATGTTTACTTTTTCAAATCCTTACATTTTTGACTTCCCTAAGATATAAGGAAAGTAGTTCTTAATCACATAAGCAACAGGAGCAATCATTAAAAGGGCAATAATGGTATAGACAGTCCCAATCCAAATTTGACTTAAAAGGGATTCCTGTTCCAAAGTCTCTTTAAACACCATATTAAGGATACTAAACACAATGCTTTGATGTAGGGCCAAATAAATCAAAGAGTTCCTTCCGATATACTCCAAAACCGCATTCGTTCCAATCTTCTGTACGGCAATGAGGAGGGCGATGATACCTGAAAATGCAGAGATGACAAACAACATATAGTTTCCATAGAGGCTCTCATACATATCTACCCTTTGACCCGAAAGCAGAAAGTTAAAATAACCAGTCGTCAAATTAAGGAAACAAAAGAACAGCAACCCCCGCAAATTTAAAATAGGATTTAGTTTCTGTACACTTTCTTTATAAACATTCCCCGCACCAAAGAAAAGAACAGCAATAAAAGCGGCATCGATATTCCAAGGTAGTGGTTCTCCTACAAACCGACTATACCCATACCCTAAAAGAGACATAAAAATGAGTGCACTCACAACGAAAAGATTCTTTTTGAGCTTCGTTTTTAAGAAATAAAATATAAGCTCCGTTATAAATAGACAGGATAGGAACCAAAGTGCTCCAATATGAACGGTCCACTCACTGTTTCTGATCCCAATGATGGTACCTACTAACGGTTTAAACAAACTACTTGAGTAATCAATATCTCCAATGGAATACCTAAATAAAAACCAAAGATAGACGATGATGGAAAAAGAAAAATAGGGAATGACCAGGGACTTACATTTACTAATAAAAAAACGGGAAAAACTACGGTACTTCGTCGGCGAAAATAGAAAACCTGATAAGAAAAAGAATAGGGGCATATGGAAGGTATAAATCAATGTCTTTACCATCGTCGGAATGTGATCGTGAGCAAAGATCACGAACACCATCCCAATTCCTTTCCCTACATCTAACCAACCCAATCGCCCTTTCACAACGGATCCTCCTTATTCATCAAAACGATCGACTTTTATCATTTCACTCAAGTAATCTTGAATAAGATGTCCCGTATTTTGGGTTTTAATACCATGAGTCAGAGGGACAGGTTCGTTGACTCATCTTAAAAAGGACGTTTTCACAGATCCCATCCATCCCTCTGATGTCTGTGGATTGAGTTCTCTTTGTAACACAGGGAAAATGCTAGCATTTCTTCTTAAAAGAGAGCTCAATTGCCTAGCATTATTATGTGCAATTAAGCTTTTAAGCTTATCTTATTATCCAGATTACTGAATGAGTCAAGGGACCTGTCCCTTGACCCATTTTTGAGATAATTCAGAAATAATCGTAAGTAAAGTGTATCTTATCTGTAATTTCATAGTCTATATAATTTGCTATAGTTAGATTTAGAAATTTATTTTAAGGAGGGAATACATTTTATGTTAAACAGAATCGATTCTTTTAAAACGTATATTTTAGCAGCCGTTTTTGTGACATCGTTGGCAATTCTACCAGTTGGCTCAGGAGGAAGTGTTTTTGCTCAAGGTGCAGCCCCAGATGAGAGTACAAACGATAACATTACAACTGTAAATGAAGAGGCAGATCAAGAGGAGACAGCATCGTCAATTCCTAATTCTGGTCTTATTTTAATAGGCGATAGGGGACAGGCTGTTACAACGTTACAATCAGCTCTAAATGACCAAGGATTCAGTTTAAATGTTGATGGGGTTTTTGGCTCAAATACGGATCATGCAGTTAGAGGGTTTCAAAAAAATAACGGGATTGCGGTCGATGGTATCGTCGGACCAGAAACGAAAGAAGCCCTAAATTCAGCTACTCATACAGAGATAGAGAAGTTAGGAAATAGTGAGGATCCTAACCAGCAAAAAGATTATCCAATAGTCGATTTATCCTCTTATTCGCAGTCAGATATTGTTTCGATCGCCCAAAACTTAGTTGGAAGTCCTTATCAATTTGGCGGAACGACTCCTACAGGGTTTGATAGCAGTGGCTTCATCAACTATGTATTCTCTCAAGTCGGCATTCCTTTGGAGAGAACCCATACAGCTATGTGGGCGAATAATGGGACACACGTAGATGGCCCAAGTATTGGCGATGTTGTATTTTTCGAGAATACATATAAAGGTGGCGTATCACATAGTGGTCTTTACATTGGAAACAACCAAATGATTCATGCGGGTACAGAAGCAACCGGTGTTGAAATAACCTCTTTGAATAACAGCTATTGGCAAGAGCGTTATATTGGTGCTAAATCTTTTCAATGAGTCAGGGTAATGAGTCAGAGGGACAGGTCCCTTGACTCAGGGAAAACCAAAAAAGTGAGTCAAGGAACCTGTCCCCTTGACTCACCTTGACTCAATCATTTGTCTTACTTGTTCAACGCTTAATATTTCATTTTTCTTTCTGTGAATGATCCGATGACAATTTGAACATACAGGAATAAGGTCTTTTGCAGGGTTGATGGTTACTTTTTTTGTTAAACTTAGCGGGTTTATATGGTGAACCTCGATAAAGTCTTTTCCATATTCTCCATATACTTCTTCAAAAATGAAATTGCATATTTTACATGATAAACCATGGATCTCTATGGCACGTTGACGATTTTTAGGATCACGTTCGTATCTTATTCCATAAAAATTTTGACTATCACCATCCTCATAATATTCTTCCTCTTCGGCACGTTCTGCATCTATATCTTGTTTGATTATCCTCAAATCAACAATTGATCCTTCATTAGTATCTGTTTTTAACAAATCACCTAAGTGCTCATTAATCATTATTCGTAATTTATTCCGGGAGTTAACATTTTCGTTAATATGGAACCGGTCTAGAATACTAGTAATAACAGATTCTATATTTTTCCCGCTCTTGAGTAACGCAGCAGCATAATTGATTTGACCGCTATAGGAAATAGTTGTCGCGTTTAACGTTTTTAAATCAAAATAATTAGACATTCGAACGATTCGTTGATAGATAATATCTGTTGGAATGTAATCATTCCCTCTTGGAGACTTTAGAATATATTTACTCGCAGGTAACGCATATTTTCTTTCATCACCTTTCACACTAACATATTCTGTACTTTTAATAGCGAGGTGAATCATTTTTTTAGTATCTTCACTAATGGTTATTTTTCGGTTTGGTAAGGTGATGATCCCTTCATCAAAATCAATATCCTTTATTTGAAGATTAACTAATTCTTGAAATTTCTTTTTAATGCTTAATCCTTCAAAAATCAAAGCAACAATGACCCCATCCTGAGGGTTTTCTGATGAAGAAAGGATGTTGGTAATCGTTTCTTTACTAAATAGATTTAATTTATTTAAATATTTAGAAATAACTTCTGTTGAACCAAAATTCTCGAGGGAATTATCTTTTGATTTTTTTACTCCCTGCTCAATGGCGAATTGAATATAACGCCTTAAAGTAGGAAGGATTGATTGGAGACTCCGTACGGTTTTCGCTCCAATTTTATATAGTAATTCCTCAAATTCTTCAAAAGTAAAATCATATAAATCTTTATTTAAGTCATATTCTAAATCTGCGGCATGCTTCAGGTGTGTTCTTTTCACTCTACGTGTATTTTCTTTAGGATACTGTAATTGAAGAAATCGTTCTTTAAATTCGTAATTATATAATTCCTCTTTTGATCCATTTATTTGTTGTAATTCTATCATGCTGTTTTCCATTTTCTTGTTGTCATCCTTTTTAATAAGTGTATTAGGGGAAATATGATGATATATTCATATCTTTGTTTAAAGGGCTTTACGTTTTTATTATAGCTTATTTGATTTGAAGTAAGGCTAATTTATTGTAACATTACGTTGGAACAAAGATGATATGAAAGTAATAGGAAAACATTTAAACAGAGCCTTTCGAATAGTGAAGGGCTCTATTTTTTATTAGGGACACAGGGACAGGTTACTGTCTTGTGTCCATTTATGTAATGATAATCACTTCAAAAAGGTGGTTATTAAGTAATTTTATGGAGGTAAATTCTATCATGACGATGACCGCATAATGAAACTAACAGGAGTTAATTGAACAACTTCACCGACGATCATATCTACAAGTTTTTGATAAGATGACAAATGATACAAACGAAAAAGAGATGCTCTAAATCAAAAGACATTTTTTTTCTTAATAAGCATATGATTACTTGATAACAAAATAGGAAGGTGAACCCAAATATGGAGATACCCGTTGTAGGTTATATGGTTGAGACACCTGGTTTAACAGATCAGGAACATTCGCATGTTTTATATCTTACTTCATGGGACGGTAGACCTGTTCATAAACATCATTTTGCAGGAGTTACCTCTGTTAATAATGGACATGAACATCGGTATGCTGGTACAACTGAACCAGCACCTACTGGAGTCCCACATACACATAAATATATGACGATTACTTCCATCAATGATGGACATAGACATGAAATTCGCGGTGTTACAGGGCCTGCCATACCCTTACGTGAAGGAGGACATTATCATAAATTTCACGGAGTAACGACTGTAAACGGCACACATCCTCATTCACACAAATATAGTGGCAACACGAGTCCTAGAAATTAAATGATTTTATATATTGCAAAGCTTCTGCTCCATTCCTTTTGTGAATTGGAGCATTTTTAAATATCTGACAATATAGATATAAGATGATGACCAGAATTTTCTCTTTTACATACAATAAAAAGTAAAATTTAAACATAAAGTAGGGGATGACTAAATGACAGCTAGCAATATGGAAATGAACTCCACCCAAAGAGACTTTTATCTCCATGCCATCCATTCTTCTTTAGAGAAAGGAATGGCTGCTAAAGAAGTCGTATGCTCCATTACCACGGGATTTCGATCCATTCCTTCCTTACGTACTACACCTGGACTTAATCCATATCATGCTTCTGTAGCTGATATAGGATATGGATTTGACGCAGCCCAAGGAACCATTCAACGTCTTCTTAAGGGAGAGCGGATTCCTCTTGCAAAAGAGATGTTGGTGTTTGACCTTGATACATTACGGATTAGTGAAAAACAATTAAGTCCTAACTTTGAACTAGCTGTTAAAGAGGCTTCTCTAGATGTGTTATACCTGGTTGAGCAAAGTCGATATTTAAATAATCAAATTTCCAAAAGAATTAAAGAAGCCATCAGACTGGGTCAAATGCTTCTTGGTCCTGAATGGGAAATGGTTCGTGCACGGATTAAGAACGTTCAAGCGATTCCGAGACTTTAAGAAGATTAACAATGGAGGGGTGAATCATGCCATATACACAAACGCTAAGTATGAGTGCAGATGATCAACAACGTTTGTTGGAGTGGTGGAACGCAACTGAGTCAGCTAAGGTGGTTGTACGACATTTAGTCTCATTAGTTAGTGAGCTGCGGTTACATCCGGAATCAAGTCATGCAGATGGAATCGTTCTTTTTTATCGAGCAGTCTCTGAAATATCATACGGTCACGCTGGGATTCGGGGATGTATTCGTCGAGCCTTCTCAGGAGAATACTCTGATGGCCTTCGGAAGAATATGATCATGTGTCATAGTTTTGCCGACAAATATTCGGTCGATGCAAAAGTTCTGCTTGAACGTGTAGCTAAGCAAATTACTGGAGGAAATGCTCTACAATTGATAAGACGAATTCGTAAGACGTTATTAAAAAATGATGAAATGTTAATTGAAATATCAAAAAAATCTAGCGACTTCTTTGGAAAAGAAGCCTTACAAATCATACAAAATGAAGTAAAGCACTCAACTACATTACCGGATTGAGTCAAGGGGACAGGTTCCTTGACTCATTTTTTTGGTTTTCCATGAGTCAACGGACCTGTCCATCTGACTCCTGCGAAAGTTTGCATCGCCAGCTTTTCTTTTTCATCAATGAATACACGGTCAATTGTTTTTTCACTTTTCATATTTAGGTTTTACATCCTTGTATTGGAGAAGATGATCGGCATCCTCGATATACTCAAGAATTACTTTTAATTATAGCCTATTTGATTCGAAGAGAGGTTAATTAATGTAACATTACGTTGAACAAAGAAGATATGAAAATAATAGGTAAACATTTAAACTTACCTCCAATTGTAAAGAGGCATTTGTTCGAAAGATTTGTGAGTTAAATGTTTCAAAAGTTCCGTTTAAGCTTTTACATCCATTTATTAACTCCATATTCTTTGAAAGTTCATAAAAATTATTAACATTAGTATATCATGGTATATAATTCTTATAATAAAAATTAAAACAGTATTTGTAATGGGATGTAGAAAAAAGGGGGGGATTATGTAATTTTTGTGGAGGTAAATTCTATCATGATGATGTGTGGAATAAAGCGGAAGGGATAACTATATTAGTTGTAGAATGAGTTTTATAAACAAAATAACTTGATTTTGTGGTGTTTTCATGTTGCCTACATATTAGGGCTTTACCACTGTGACTTGTCGATTTGATGATAAAATCGTAGATAGGTAGAAACGAGGCTATTACTGTAAAGGTTGTGGTTATTTTCTGCCCAATGAAATTAAGCATTTTCAGAATATTAGAGTTCGAAAGGATAGATCATATTAGTAAGTTATGTGAAGTAGGAAACAATCAATAAAATTTGATAGAAGGGATAATATTTATGAGAGTGAAACTTCAACACATACTACAAGGAATTGAGATGCAATCAGATGAGACCTGTTCGTATCTCAATCTAAATACTGGGGAAATTGTATATGTCTCACAAGAAGCTTTATCAATTGCGGACGAAGGAGAGTATGAAGGTTTACCGGAATGGCAACAAGCTGAAGTGAAGATAGCTTTTGATATCATAGACAGCATTGATAAGTATGTGGAACTACCTTCTCAGTTTGAAATGAATGATTATAAGATAATGGAAAGATTTTGCTATAGCCTTTCTGATGTTAAAATACAAGATAAATTGCTCCATGCAATTCGGGGAAAGGGAGCGTTTAGAAGATTTAAAAACATTATTGATCAAATCGGTCTGACTAAACAATGGTATGAATACCGAGATGTTAAATATAAGGAAATAGCTATCGCCTTTTGCAAATTAAATAGCATTGACTATATAGAATAAGTTTACTTGGTTTTGAGTCAAAGGGACAGGTCCCTTAACTCACGGAAAACACAAAAAATGAGTCAAGGAAGCTGTCACCAAGACTCTCACAAGTCAGATTAGTGATATGGATGTTTTCATCCATTTACTGCCATCTTTTGTACCACAGTGAAAAAGGGGGCTAATGGAATCGTTACTGAAGAAAAAACAAATGAAAGGAGTAAGTAAGATGAACATAAGGAAATTGCAAGAAATAATTGACCAGACCATAAAAAAAGTATGGGTAACAAAAATTCGTCAAGATTATAAAACCTATTACTTACTAAAAGAGGATACTTTAAAAAATGCTCTTTATTACCATTTACGGACTGAACTTCATCATTTACTAGATTATTATAACTTAAGAATTTATACAGAATTTCATTACCAGGGTTTTATTTCTGATCTCGCGATTGTAAAACTCAATGATATTCCCGGTAATCATGACCATTTGAAAGAGGATGTTGAGTCTATTCTAGCTATCATTGAAGTGAAGTATAAGGGAAATGTAAATCTGAAGCCTTTTGAGGATGATGTTCGAAAAATACAGCAGTACATAGAGAATGATACAGCGATCACTCAATATTATTTAGCCTTTGTTCACGAAGTAGAATATGAGTATATCGATGGTGATTCATGGTTGACGTTGGAACAAAAAGAATGGGCCAAGGCTAGATTAACAGAGTTATCAGGCTACTTTGTTGAAGAAACAGATGAAATGATTTGGACAGTTTTGTCTCACAATGATATGAATCAAGATTTTACTTCAGAAAATGGTATCACAAGGAATGTTCTAATAGAGGCTGCAAATGAATTTAATGAAGTTAAGTATTCAAAAGATCTTTACCATCACTTTTTAGAGAACGTTTCCAAAGAGAAGAGTGTAACACAGGAACTTAAAGAAGCCGTTAAGTATCTTATGTATTGGAAATTAGGAAAAGTTTCAATGAAAAGAACACCAACAAGTGAACCTATTCAAGTAAAAGGTATCACGTATTATGTTTCAGGGACCACATCTTCTAATAGAATGGCAATTGATCATGCTTTAACAGAAGAAATGCTAGAATGTGGATTAAAGTTTCGGGATAATCAAATCGGATACGAAGTATTTAGAAGGAAGGCAGATACTTTAACAAAGACATCCATCGTTCTTCCTACGTACTATATTCATATCTGGAATCCAGCACAATATCCAATATTGGATGTGAAAGTATGGAGAACGTATAAGTGGAGCGTTGGCGAAGAAATTCACAAACAAACGAAACCACATTCATGGATTCATTACGAAGAATATACCAAATTCTTTAGAGGATTAGTGAAAGAGACAGGTTTGGAATGGCGAATAGTAGATAAGGGATTATGGAGTATTGGCGACAAACTAAAAGAGGGTAATGTGCAAGATATGAAACTCAATGTTTAGCTATTGGCAAGAGAAATAGACTATAAGGGTGGTGAGAAAATGTTTACGACAATCTTTTTGTCTAGGACGGTGTGCTACGGAACTTGTCCTGTGTATGACGTGGAAGTCACAAACGATGGTACGGTTAAATGGAATGGACATATGCACGTTGCATGCTTTGGTGAAGAAGAATTTAAGATTACAAAGAATAAAATCAAGAAAATAGAAACGTTATTGGAAGAATTCGACTATCGATCATTTAACTATCCTGAGCCAGATGTATTTGCGACTGACCATCCTTCCTGTATTACAAGGGTGGAGTTTTCAGATGGATATGTAAAAGAAATCGATCATTATTTAGGTGACACGGAGAGTAACATCAAAAAACAAAAACATACATTACATAATCTTGAGAAGTTTGAAAGGAAATTAGAGCAAATCATAGGCTTACGCAAGTACATTCATCATCCTCCGTTGTATTTGTATCTTTTGAAATCTCAGGGATACGAGGCAGTGGTTTGTGCTTCCAATCAAGATGAGGCGTTAAGTTGTGCCCAGTCTGAGTACCTTGATGATCAGTGGGAAATAAAGAAGCTTGGGAAAGATACATCAACAAGTGAGATGATGGTTTACCCTTATATTGTGATAGGAAAAGAATTGAAGCAATGAACAAACATAAAAATGTAGATGCACGTATGTAAGAGCAGTCAATAAAGCAAAACAATTATTTGAAAATAAACATAAACACATCCATGACAAACTTCTTCGAAGATAAAAAAGGAGTAGATGAAATGGAGTTTATCAATGCTGAACGATTAAAGGCTGAATTTGAAGTTGAAGGGAGCTTTTATACCGTAGCTATGGGTGGGAAGGTTTTCGAATGTAGAAATTATGCCCAAGTCTATCGAAAAGGTAGAAAAAATCAGGACTATTATGATGCTGTATTTGTTTTGGTGAATCCCGGTTTATGTACACCAAATCAATCAACTTACCAAATCCCACAAATTAGTGCGGGTGAGTCTCCTCCATTACGCTATATTCTCTCTAAAACAGATAACACTCAGTACCAAGTAATGCGACTGATGCAATTGAAGCATTGGAATAAGGTGTTGTTACTAAATCTTTCCGACATTCGTGCCGGAAACTTAATAGAATTTAAAGAAAAACTTCTTGAAGCTAGTAGGGTAGGATTTAATTGCCATAGCATTTTTTCATCTTCAAGATTAAAAAAGTTGTAGCAAGTAATTGCAGCATGTAAAGGTCCAGTTATTTTGGCTTGGGGTACTGATCCAAAAGTGAAAAATTTAGCAAAATTAGCATTAGATGTTTTACCACATAATAAGATTGTCGGGATGGCATATAATAAACAACCCTATTATTACCATGCCAGTCCACCCCCAAAAGAAGGGAAAGTAAGATGGTTAGAATATATGAACGATAAAATTTCATGAGACGAGGGGAGTAATAAATATCCCCCAAAAATGATTTCAGTAGAGATTAATTGAAAAAACTTGTAATTTTTTTGATTAGGACAGATTTTATTAGTTATAAACCTAAAAATAAGTCGTTAAATAACAGGGGTGCCACTTAAATAGGGTTTTATCAAAATGGAGGTATATGGATGTATAACCACTCTTATCCCAAGAAAATCAATACCGCTTTTATAAAAACTGTTGCAACTAATTATGAGATTGATCTGGACTTCAATAGAAAAGAAGGATATTCAATTTTATTAAAGAGTGTACCTCAAAAGCGATGGATGATGATTGATATGAACGATCAACCGAATGAACAATCTCCACACTTGATTGTTGTTATTGACATTAAGCCTAACAGCATAAATGAGGATGAAGTCGAACAATTAACCCAGCTTCCTATAAAAACAAATAGAAAACGAGAAACATGTTTTTGGATAAACCAAAATCGGGATGCCATACATCTGATGTTCTGTGATGATCACCTTGCTTATTATGATTTTAATAATGATCGGTTTTTACAATTTTTAGAGCAAGTGTACCTATCTTTTAAGGCTAGATAATAGGGAAGGACTTGGAACAAATTCAATAAAATGTCTCAAACGAACAAAGGGAGGTACACCCATGGAAACCATACAACACCTAACACAACAGCTCGAGGAGTGGGAGGATATGCAGGGAATTGATGATGAAGAGGATGAGCAGGAATGGATTCAGGCGGGGATTACCCTTTATGAGAAATGTATTCAAGTAGATAAAGAGAATAAAAGTGAATACTTACAAGCTTTATCGCGGTTGTATTTAAATCTTGGCAGAAATGAAAAAATGAAGTTTTCTAATTTTGACCGCGCTGTTCGTATCTTAAAGCAGGCGACATACATTGATCCAAAGGACCCTCGGCCATGCTATCATCTTTCCTTTTTGTTAGAAAAGCAGAATAATGATGAAGGAGCCTTATTTTATGCAGAACGTGCGATTAAACTAGGATTGGATGACAAGGCGACAGATAAGTTGTATTGCAATATGGCACTCTGTTATTTCAAGCTCCTGTTTGTTACAGATGCTTATCAATATTTGCTTAAGGTAGAAGAAAAAGCAAAGCATGATCCAACCCTAGCCATTTTTCTAAAGCCTTACCAAGCAAAAATAAAGGTTTCCAAAAAGAAGGGATATGTGCCACTTTCACAGCAGCATGGTACCTTAATTGAAACTGAAGAGGAAATTGAAAACAGTGTCTCAAACGGAGAGAGGGTAGTTTTAATCATTCATCCTTATCAGACCGAATTGAACGGGGAAGTGGAAAGTGTGCCGTTTTCACCCGTAAACACGCAAATTTTAGAAGCTATTATGCTAAGTGAAGAAGGGCTATCCATTCCTCAGATTGCAGATGTTCTATGGGGCTATAATTCCATTGATATGTCGGATTCATATGTTCCGAGAATGATCAATAAGATTCGTTCTGACATCAAAAAAGCGACAGGTATAGAGGGGAAACAGCTTTTAAAAACAGCTGGAAATAAATATCTATGGGATCATGAACGGTTAAAGGGAAGTATTCATTATAGAAATAGGAGGCGTGGCTCACGCTCTCGGGAGGGGATTACAATTTTGTAATCCTCTTTGTTTTATACTTAGGGTAACAAATGAGGAGGCGATATAAATGAAATCAAATTTATTATCATTGGAATTAATGGATGGTCAGGAAAGATTAGCGGAGGCATTGGAAATGAGGGGCTTTTTAGTCGAAAAGCAGGGACCATTTTTAATATTAGGAAATGGCAGTGCGGCTTCAGATTTTACAGATCTAAAGGCGCTATTATCAAAGTTAAATATTCCAATTTTCTGGAATGGAGACAGATTTCAATTACTTGTAAACCGATTCCCCGTAATGATGATGAAAAAAATTACAACGCACAGAGGGGCCGAGTTTCCAGTTAGCATGAATGGATATCATTTCAAATGGAGAGCTTTTGTCAATCGGAAGCATGGATTAAAAGTAGATACGATGAAATTAGACCCCTATATTGCTAGCTTAGTAAAAGCAGTAAACGGTGCCGGGTTTTCTTGCCTAGCAGGTTGTGATGGTCATCTAAGACATGCGCCTAACCTACAGTTTTCGGGCGTTTATAACGGAGCTTGGTTTCAGATCATCCAAAAGGAATACCTTAGCGGTTTGACATTAAATTACATTTGGGAAGTGGAATACAAAGGCGGATCAGGCTCAAGGCTAGTGGCGAGAAAAATTGATTCAGAGCAATGGGATATGAAAAAAATCTATGAAGATACGTTAACGATGGCCTATAAACTAAAGGAACATTCCGCAGAAATAAAGGATAGAAAAGCCACTAGCTTTAAGAGAAATCAAAAAATGAAAGAAGTGGCAGAAACCTATCGTCTAAATGGTCAATTTGAGGATTTGGTTGATTGGATGGAGAAGGAAAGCCGATGAGTCAGAGGGACAGGTTCCGTGACTCACGTAAAACCCAAAAAATGAGTCAAGGAACCTGTCCCCTTGACTCATACTCTGCTAACTCGCTTGGGAATACATTTTTTGTTTTGCAGTTTTTTTCCCATGCAGTGAAAAGTATAAAAAGATACATAGGAAAACGACTATGGCTGACATTAAATATACTCCACGGAAGCCGAACAATGGAATGAGGGAACCTAATAGAAACGGCCCCATTCCAACTCCTAAGTCCATACATATAAGAAAAGTGGAAGTCGCAAGTCCTATCCGGTGTTGTGGAGCTTCTTTTATGGCGATAACTTGAAAGCAGGATTGCATCGTTCCAAATCCAAGTGCAATGAAAGCACTCGCCAAGAGAAGGGTGAAGCTATTGTATGATTGACTAAGAATCAATAGACCTGTCGCAAATGAAAGGATGGCCGGATAAACAACAAAGTTATCTCCTTTTTTATCTAATAATTTACCAGTGATAGGTCTCGAGATTAAGAGAACAATTGAATAGACAAGAAAGAAGAAACTTGCTGCTTCTATTAAATTGATTTCAGTTGCATATGCCGATATAAAAGATAAGATTCCTGAATAGACAAATCCCATGATGGTGATCATGATTGAAATAGGAACGGCTTTTTTCTCAAAGAAGTTTGATAGTTTAAACCCTTTCAAGGAATGGTGCTGGTCATCTGTCAGCACTGTCCGTGGGATTTTTAAAAATAATGAGATGATCACACTCATCATAGAAAGAATGGTACATACGATAAAGATCATAGAGAAGTCTGCATGCTGGCTAATATATAGGCCAAGGAATGGACCAATCGATGTTGCTAGTGTACTACTTAATGAAAAGTAACCAATGCCTTCTCCGCGACGTTCCTTAGGAATAATATCCATTAAAACGGTTGCTAAAGCCGTTGTTGATATGCCGAATGCAGACCCATGAATGAAGCGAATAAACAATAATAGATACAGATTCGTGACAGTAAAATAGAGCAGAGTTGCTGCCAAAAATAAAAAAAGTCCTGCAAACAGCACTTTTTGACGTCCGATTGTTTCCATATACCGACCAGTAAAGAGACGAGAAAAAACAGCTCCAATGACGAAGATGCTAGCTGCAAGACCCGCCATACTTTCTGACGCATTAAATTGTTCAATGGCATATACAGCTAATGTTGTCACTAGTAAGAAATAGACTAATGAAATAAAAAAAGACGCAGAAGACATGATAATAAAGTCTTTCGTCCACAGTTTTGTTTGTTTCAATGATACTGCCTCCAACTTTGTTATGATATTAATGATAATAGTAACTATGTAAACAGCCTTCTTTTTCCTTTGTCGATTGGTTAACTATCTATAATTTATTCATTATAATACACCTTTTTATCTCTTCCTCGTATTTCTTTTACTAAATTAGTAATTATATTGCCTTTTGAGTCAGAGGGACAGGTCCCTTGACTCTTTATACAGTAATGGCTTTCATATAAAGTCGTGTACCAATTTCGGCTAGTGCATTTTTACTCAAAGGATGATTTTTCATTCCTTGTTGTAAGTTAACCGAGGAAATGATACCAAAAAATGTTCTTAAGAGAAGTTCTGACGGAATTTCCCCATCAATCACACCCCTAGATTTACCCTCCTCAAGTAACGGGATTAAATAATCTGCTAAAGTCTGTTCAATGTTCTTGAGTTCTTTTTGCTTACTTTTTAGGAATATTGGAAGTTCTCCTAAGGAGGAGATGAAGGATAGAGAAAATACTGAATCCCTTTTTAAAAAATTTAAGATACACATATGAATAATGGACTCTATCTTTTTGATTATAGGAAGGTCAGTCGAAATCAATTGATCCAAATCCTTAAGAAAACTAGGCAAATGACGGAAAAATAGTGAAAAGACAAGATCTTCTTTTGACTTAAAATGTCTATAGAGTGTAACTTTACTAATTCCAACGCGAGATGCTACTTCATCCATAGACATATCATAATAACCCTTTTCTGATAAAATTTCTTCAGTAATTTGAAAGATATAGTCTTCACGTTCTTTTTGGATTTGTTTTCTAGAAAATGGTCCCATCATAAACTCAGTCCTTATCATGATTTATATTTTAGGTAGAAGGAATCGGACTATTCCGTCTAATTTGCTGTACTAGCAGTACAACTTTATACCTAACTTTCATTATATTTAGAGTTAAGAAAAAATCAAGAATTCAGTAATATAGCCTCATCATCCAATTTAGTCGTTTCGAATGAATTTCTATTTTTTCAAAAAAATCCTTTGAAATTTAAACTTTTATATTAGTAAGATGAACTTGTGGTTTTAAAGTGTACTGATAGTACACAAACCCAATTTTCACTTTGGAGGGAAGTTATTTATGCTGTTAAAAGACAAAAAAATGACTGAATTAAGAGTGGCTATTATTGGTGGAGGACTTGGTGGTGCAGCAACTGCAGTTGCTTTGCAAAAAGAAGGAATTCGTTCAGAAATTTATGAGCAAGCACCCGCTTTAGCAGAGGTAGGTGCTGGTATAGGGATACGTCCGCCAACGATTCAATTGTTCAAGGATTGGGGAATTTACGAACAAATTGAAGAGAAAAGCTGTCAAAGTGATTACATGGAAATCCTCGCAGGAAATGGGGAAGTCAAAATCAAAGAGCATTGGCCTATTTTGACAGACAACCCTGATGAAAATTGGGCAAGATTAATTCATCGAGCCGATTTATTAGACACTTTTTTGGCGCCATTACCAGCTGATTCCATTCATCTGAATCACCGATGTAAATCTATCATTCCTCATGAAAATTACGCAGAGGTTCATTTTGAGAACGGTCACTCAATTGAAGCCGATTTAGTTATTGCAGCAGATGGTATTCGTTCCCTTATTCGATCCGAGTTAATTCGTGCTGATAAGCCTGTTTACTCTGGATTCCATGCTTACCGGGCGGTGGTAAGTGAAGAAGATACATTTGGTATGGCTTCTGACGATAATATCCTCCGAATTTACGCGGAAGGTCATGTACAGGTGTATTTACTGCCATTACAACGTAGAAAACAAGTTTCATTTGATGTTACAGCTCCATCTGTAGACGACTCATGGCGACCAGAAGTGACAAAACAAGATATACTTAACCACTTGAAGAACTTCGATCCAAAGATACAGAAAATTGTCGAAAACCTAAATATTGGGAATTTTACTTGTCGACCCCTATATGATATCGAACCACTTGAACGTTGGAGCTCTAGTTGCGTAGCGTTGGTTGGGGATGCGGCACATGCCATGCTTCATAATGTAGGTCAAGGTGCAAATCAGGCCATCCAAGATGGAGGTGCATTGGCTGTAGCTTTACGTGAATCCAAAACAGTAGCAGAAGCGTTACAAAAATATGAGACACGAAGAAAACCTATTGCAACGAAATATCAAGAATTATCACGTGTATTTCCATCGCAAGAGGCTGAAACAGCTTTTCCTGAAAAAGAACATTTTGAAAAAGTATTTAATTAATATGATTGATTAAAAAACAAAAAGCTTAGAGACTTGTAAGCAAACATGTGTGATTAATCACAAACACTGAAGTATAGTGTGTTTTTTGATAGGTTGATCTATCCGAAAATAATAAAAAATAAACAGGAGGTACATACAGATGCCGGTACATCCCGAAATAAAAAAGGTTTTGGATTCGATTCCACAATCCGAAACGAAACAGAAACTCATTCCAGAAGAATATAGAAAAGAATTCAATGCACCCGTTTTACCTGTTGAAAAACGTGTACAAGTTTATTCTGTAGAAGAAAAACTCATTTCGATTCCTGAAGCCGATATACCCGTAAGAATTTACACTCCGGAGGAAAGAGATTCTTATCCACTTCTCATGTATTTCCACGGTGGAGCATTTTTCGCAGGAAACTTAGAAAGTCATGATGAAATTGTCCGTCCCATTTGCATGGAATCCGGCTATAAAGTCATTTCTGTTGATTACCGTCTTGCTCCTGAACACCCATTTCCTGCTGCATTAGAAGATTGCTATCATGCAACCAAATGGGCCACAGAACATAAGGATGAATTAAAATGGGACGGGGAAACCATTGCCGTTGCCGGGGATAGTGCGGGTGGTAACTTAGCTGCGACCGTTTCTCTAATGGCCCGTGAGAAAAAGGAATTTACGATAAGTAAGCAAATATTATTTTATCCATCACTAGACCTTGATGTCAGTGAATTCCGGTATCCATCAATAGTGGAAAATGGAAAGGGCTATTTTGTAGAAAGTGACCAATTAGCTGAATTTAACTCCTTCTATTTATTAGGGGATGTAGATCCACATAATCCGCTTGTTTCACCAGTTCGGGAAGAAAATTTAGAAAATCTTCCAGCAGCGCTTGTTATTACAGCAGAATATGATCCAATGCGGGATGAAGGGGAACTATTTGCGGAGAATTTAAAGAAATCTGGTGTTCATGTTGAAACCAAAAGATATGAAGGTGCTACTCATGGTTTCTTAGGTAAATTTACTCATCTTGATGAATATAAAGACGTTTACAAACGTACGGCTGCTTTTCTAAATAAAAACGTAGTTAGATCCTAAAAGGTAAACAGTGACTGAACAAATGTCCAGTCACTGATTTTTTTAACATGATGCTTGAGGAGAAACTTGAGAACTTTCCTTTCTATTCAATTTTCATTAGCTTATACATCATCGTTTGTAGGAGCCGAAATGGTTCTTCCGGAATGGTGGGTAACAATCATTCTCCACAAAGAAGTAAGGATACATTGCGTTACATACAAACCCTTTCCTAACTTGGCATATAGAGAAGAACCATTCAACAAGATTCATGATGTGAATGACAGAGAAGAACCATGTGAAGTCCATTGAATTTTGAGTATTGTTCGGAAAGAATTTAGGAGGGAATAGGATGGGTAAGGGAAAACTTTGGACAAAGGAATTTATAGTAGTATCTTTGATTAATACTTTAATCATCATGGTTTATTTCTTATTAATGGTGACCATTGCTCCTTATGCGGTAGAAGAATTCAATGCACCTGCAAGTGTTGCCGGACTTGTATCAGGTATTTTTATTATTGGTTGTTTAATCGGGCGATTGATGGCAGGAAGAATCATTCAGGATAACGGTAGTAAGAAAACCTTGCGGTTTGGCCTCGCTTTCTTCATGATCACAACAGCACTATATTATGCAGCTATTAATGTACCATTATTACTTATTAATAGACTTTTACATGGCATATCTGTAGGAATTGTCAGTACTGCCGCAGGAACGATTGTTGCTCAAACCATTCCTGAAAATCGACGAGGAGAAGGAATTGGTTATTTTAGCATGAGTGCGATTGTAGCTTCTGCCATTGGTCCGTATATAGGAATCCTTTTAACAAGGAATTCAAATTTTTCGATGATCTTTTTATTTAATTTTATTTTAGCGATGATTTGCCTAGTCCTCTCATTTTCTATGAATATTCCTGGTCAGCAACTGTCGAACAAAAATCAAGATAAAGGCGAAAAGGGAATAAAACTCTCCTATTTTATTGAGCCCAAGGCTGTCCCTATCTCGTTTGTCGCACTTGTGATTGGTTTCGCTTATTCAGGCATTATGTCTTTTCTGTCTATTTATGCGGAGGAGATTCAATTAGAAGAGGCTGGAGGATTTTTCTTTCTAGTCTATGCCACTTTCGTTTTACTCTCAAGACCTTTCACGGGGAAATGGATGGATCAAAAAGGGCCAAATATCGTAGTATATCCATGCCTGATCATTTTTGCATTGGGTATGCTGTTATTTAGTCAGGCACATCAAGGATGGACCTTATTAATAGCTGCTGCTCTGATTGGTTTAGGATATGGGAACTTTATTTCGATTGTTCAAGCCATTGCTATCAAAGTCACTCCGCGTAGTAGAGTAGGATTGGCTACTTCTACTTATTATATTTTATATGAATTAGGACTGGGTGTAGGACCTTTCTTACTCGGATTCCTCGTTCCCATTACTGGATACCGTGGTTTATTTTTTGCGATGGTCTTTGTAATTCTAGTATCCATTATTCTTTACTACATTCTACATGGAAAAAAGGAAAGAGTACCGAATCAAAGAAGAGAGAAAGAAGCTACTTTGTAAAAAAAAGTTAATTAATATTTTATTAGGACAAACTTAATAGGTTATTGTAAAGAAATGAGTCAGAGGGACAGGTCCCCTTGACTCATGTGTTGTTGTTAGCAGGTGCAACTATGATACCGGTTGTTTCTTCAAAATCATATAAACTTGTAGGGAAATCTGTGAAACGTTCTAATTCATTATATGCTGGAATTCCGTGGTAGGACATATCCAATCCTTCTTCTTCTTCGCTTTCGCTTGCTCGTAAACCGACTGTTGCTTCACATACCTTCGCAATTAAAGCTCCACCGACAAGCCCCCAAACCACTACGACGATTGCACCTAATAATTGTACTTTTAAGAGTGAAAAATCACCAGTTGTAAAAAGACCTTGTGAGGTATCGAACAAACCAACTGCAATTGTTCCAAATACTCCGTTAAATCCGTGTACAGCTACTGCTCCAACAGGGTCATCCACTTTTAACGTGTCTACGAATAAGGTAGCATAAATCACAATCACACCACTGATCACGCCAATGATGATGGCACTCCACTGAGAAACAAATGCACATCCCGCAGTTACGGCTACCAAGCCGGCTAATACACCATTGATCGTCATACTTGGGTCCGCTTTTCCGAACTTTTTCATGGTCATGAAGAGAGCAGCGGAACCCCCACTTGCACCAGCAAGCATGGTATTAAGGGCAATTGTTGCAAGGGATGCATCGGATGCATCTAATGTACTTCCTGCATTAAAAGCAAACCAACCAAACCATAAAATAAACGCACCAGCCGAAGCTAAAGGAATGTTACTAGGTGCAAATACATTCGCACTACCATCAGAATTAAATCTTCCTTTTCTTGGTCCCAATATTTTTGCCATCGCAAAGGCAACAAATCCACCAAGTGCATGAATGGCAGCAGAGCCTGCAAAATCCTTCATTCCTAATTTGGCTAACCAACCTTCGCTGTTCCAAATCCAATGACCTGAAAGAGGGTAGATGATGATACACATAAGCGCTACCGTTACAATATAGGCTTTAAAGTTCATACGTTCAGCTACTGCACCCGAAACAATCGAGATACAAGCGACGGCAAATCCCATTTGAAAAAGAACATAAGCTGCACTAGGTAATTCAATGGATAAAGCAATCTTTTCTGGACTGCCAAATAACGTCGTTCCAATCAATCCAAAGGCATCTTTCCCATACATAATGCCGAAACCAATAAGCCCAAAAGCTAACACTCCAACGGTTAAATCAACAAAAATCTTCATCGTAACATTGACCGCATTTTTCGTTCGAACAAAACCAGATTCTAATAAACTAAATCCACCTTCCATGAATAACACCATTGCCGCAGCTAACACAATCCATACGGTATTTAAATAGATTAGTTCCATGTTGTTTCACCCTCCTGATCTGCTAGGTCGTCTATATTTAAGTCTGGTTCACCTGTTTTAATGTTATAGGCTTCTAGAATCGGATAAACAAAAATTTTACCATCTCCATCTTCTCCTGTCTGTGCAGAAGCAATTATGGCCGTAATCGTTTGCTTGACCATATGATCGGAAAGAACAATCTCCAATTTCACTTTAGGACGAAGGGTAACTTTATAATTTTTTCCGCGATAAACGCCTTGGCTTTCTTTTTGTTTTCCTCTACCCACAACCTGGGATACGGTAAAGCCTGTAATTCCGATATTCTTTAACCCTTTTATCGTATCCGTAAGCTTTTCTGGTCTTATAATCGCTTCAATTTTTTTGAACTTTTTCCCCTCCAAGCTTATGTACTATTTATATTAATCTATAATATTGAACATTTATCTAATATTCAATATCAATTTGAGATTGGTTTTATCGAATAATGTTATATATAGGGAAAATGGACCGGAGTGAGTCAGAGGGACAGGTCCCTTGACTCATTAGATGGTAGGAAATGAGTTGGAGAAATGGCAGACAGCCTTAATCTTATACCGCGACACTGTTAATCGTTCGGTTATCGGGAAGTGACAAGCAACAAAGGTATGAAAGTGAGATAAAAGCTTTATCTTATCTGAAATGATAAGGTGTGTGCAACTTTATATTTGAATATTGGAAAAATATTAACATCAGATTTACAGCTTATTCATCCTCCTTATATACAAAACTATTATAATCGAAATGATTCTAATAGTTAGTACATTAAAAAGGAGGGAATCATAATGAAGTTGTTCCGAAAAAATATGTTTCTTTGTCTTGTTTTAGTTTTACTCTTAACCCCTGTTTCAACACCATTGGCCAAATCTGATAATCTTTCTGCCAAAAAAAATTCAGAACATGTCATTTTGATCGATTGGGATGGTTTTGACCCAGAGTTTCTTGATAGAGCAGACACACCTAATCTTGATTCTCTAATCAAACAGGGTACTCATACAACAGCGCTAAGCACGTATAAGTCAATTTCTAATTCCGCACGCGCATCAATGGTGACGGGAGCCTATCCGGAAGTTCATGGTAATACATCCGCTTACTATGATCTTGAACAAGATAAAGCAATTGGGCAAAATCGTTTTCTTGCAGCAGAAACTCTTGCCGAGAGCCTAGCTTCTGAAGGAAAAACGGTAGCATCTGTCCAATGGTACATGGTCCAGAATTACGGAACGTCTTATGGCAACCCTGAACAACTCTATGTTCAGCCAGGTGGATCTTTTGAAAAGCGCGTGGATGCAGCGATTGATATTTTAAACCAGCGACCGGTTAATTCTGGCGGACAAATGGTAACCGTTCCAAAGATTCCTGACTTTTTAGCAGTTTACGGAAGCGATTTGGACGGGCTTGTTCATGAAGAAGGTCCGGATAGCCCCAGTATAGGCGGTCTAATGGCTGAGTTAGATCGTCAGGTCGGGCGTTTGATCCAAGCGACGAAAGATGTAGGAATTTATCATAAAACTACTTTTATCGTGACAGGTGATCACGGTATGACTACTTGGAATCCCTCATTGGCTCAGTTTCTTTTGAATGAGCTCACTGAAGCGGGTTTTAAACCAGAAATTCTTACTACGGGCAAATCAGCAGCAGAGGAGACAGATGTAATTATTGTCCAGAATGTACGACTCGCCGATATTACATTACGTGGAAATGCTGCCACTCCAGAAGGTTATGAACGGGTAAAACAAGCATTTGAACAAGTTCCACACATAGCAAGGATTCTTGAGAAAGAGGACTTAAAAGCTTTACATGCTAGTGATAAAGTAGGTGATTTTGTCCTGGAAGCAGAAGCGCCTTGGAGCTTCTCATTGCTCAACGATGGAAAAGATAGAGGATCTCATGGAAGCTTGGAAGAAATGGAGGTACCGCTTATCCTTTCCGGAAACAAAATTCGTCATCATGCCCTAGTGAATGATGCTAAACTCATTGATATCGCACCAACCATTTCAAAAATACTGGGAACACGTTCACCAAAAGACGCTCAAGGCAGAGTTCTGAGTGAGGCATTGACACTACCTGCCCATAAATAAAAAATGATTAATAGATTCGATCACACGGAACTATCTCTGAAAAGAGGTAGTTCCATTTTTTAACTCCGACTGGTGAACCCGATAATGGTAGGGAAGAGGTGTATGAATCTAACTCCCATTTTGATTATGGGACCTTTATGAATCACTATTTTCACTAGGATTTTAATTGTTTTTTTGGGAACAGGTAGGAAAAGAGGAAGAGGATTTGCCAAACTTGAAAATAGTGGAAATGCAGTGTCTATTTTAGAAGCATTCAGATAGAAAACAACGATAACAATACAATATCCGGTCTGAGAGTACGGTTGCTGTGTTCTTCCCGAAAATTTATTTTACAAAAATACATCCCAAGAGTTAAAATTCACTTTAACTCTTAGGAGGCAGGACAAATTTGTAAAACACCGGAACGGTTCCGTCCCGGTGTTTCATATGCATTCATTCCATAATGATTTAGGGAATAATCACATCAGTTTCAATCAGACGAGGATGAATCTTTTTCGCTTTTTCATAGGTTTCTGCTGTGTTCACAGAGTATACATGTAGTTTTAGGCCTGCTTTTCTAATTTCTTTAGCACTTTCTTCATCTACATTTTTAATCGATGTTGTATAAATGGCATTTTCATATTGCTTTAACTCTTCAATATCGCTCTCTAGATTGGTTAATGCATTTCCAAGGAATGTTACAGTTGCTTCTGGGTACCATTCGTTAAATTGATCTCGAATGTCATCATTACTTAAGACAAAAAATGAATGATTTAATACTTTCGCTTCTTCAGCTTCTTCCATAAGACCGTCTACGAATTCCTTATCATGCCAATCACCTTTTGAGCCGTCAAAATTGATACCAACATCGTATTTATGAGCTTCGTCTAATACATCTTCTAATGTGGGTACTTTATATTCTGTGACATTTCCTGCTTTATCTTCTATTTGAACACGTTGAATTTCTTCTAATGTCAAATCTTTCACATTTCCAGTACCAGTCGTGGTACGATCAATCGTTTTATCGTGCATTAAGATATAATGACCATCCTTTGTTTGTTGGACATCAATTTCAACAAAGCCATATCCTAATTTTCCAGCCTGAGTGATCGCCTCTAATGTGTTTTCAGGAGCTGCCACTTGAGCGCCACGGTGAGCACTTAACTCTGTTTTGCTGCTTTTTAACCAGTTATCACTCGGTGCTGCACTTGCAGCAGTTCCAAATAGAGATGTCGCCAATACAAATGGTGCAGCTAATGATACAATGGTTTTCTTCTTCATTTTTCAACACTTCCTATTCTTTTAATAATTTCTTTTTATCAAGACAGAACTAAGCTTGTGCTACTGCAAGTTGCTGTAAGGTTTGCTTTCCATTCTCTACGTTGAATGAAGCACGGGTTTGAATAGGGGCGCCTGGTCTATTGACATATGGAAGCACCATAAAATCGGTTTGCCAGTTTTCTGGAGTTACGGTACAGCGTACATATCCGCGTTGATTGTTATTAAATTTAATATGCGGGTTTTCAGCAAGGGCAAGTTTTAAGGAATTATTGCTATCTGCGCCATTCCCTCCTGATGAAATGGATGTGCCAACAAACTCTACTCCGAGATTAGCTGAATTCGGATCATTGAAATCAGCTTTTATTTCATTCGCCCAGTTGTTGTGTTGATCACCAGTCAAAACGACAAGATTGGAAATCCCTTTTTCTTGGACAAAATGTAAAATACGGTCTCGTGTAGCCGAATATCCATCCCATTTGTCCATATTTATTTCCTCTTCAACCCCTAATTTGTTATCTCGCTTTGCAAAAAACACCTGCTGTGCAAGAACATTCCACTTAGCCTGTGAAGTTCCTAACTTATCTAATAACCATTGCTCTTGTTGTTCACCTAAAATGCTGCGGTTTGGGTCCATGGATTCTGGTGATGGCTTCTGCCAAACACTGTAATTGACGAGTGTGTCTCTAAACTGACGTGTGTCTAGTACATTAAAATCAACTAAATTCCCAAAAGACAACTGTCTGTATAATTGGATACTATTTTCATCTGGGAACGAGGTCCGTCGAAGCGGCATATGTTCATAATAGGCTTGAAAGGCAAGTGCTCTTCGTTTTAAGAAATCCTCGCGTGATTGTTTGTGTGGATCTTGAGGAACTTCTCCAGCCCAGTTGTTATCGACCTCATGATCATCAAATACAACAATCCATGGGAAGCTGGCATGTGCTGCCTGTAAATCACTGTCTAACTTATATAAAGCATAACGATTTCTGTAATCTTCAAGCGTGTAAATTTCGGGGTAAACCTCTTTGTTCGGTCGAACGTTTGAGCTATGCTTTCCTTCGTAAATATAATCACCTAAATGGACCACTAAATCTAGGTCATCCTTGGCCATATGTTGGTAAGCAGTGTAAAAGCCTGCTTGCCAGTTCTGGCAGGAAGCGAAGGCGAAACTTAGTTTATCTAATGGACTGCCGTAAGCTGGAGCTGTCTTTGTTTTGCCAGCTGGACTAAAATGATCTTGGCTTTTGAAACGGTAGTAATACCATGTAGAAGGTTTTAAGCCCTCCACTTCTACATGAACGGAATGGGCAAGTTGAGGTTTGGATAGTTCGGTTCCTCTTTTTACGACATGATTAAAATCTTCATCAAGAGAAACCTCCCATTGCACAGGGAAAGGGTGGCTTGGCATGCCTCCTCCATTTAGAGGGTCAGGTGCAAGTCTTGTCCATAAAACCACACTATCAGGTAGTGGGTCACCGGAAGCGATTCCTAGAGTAAATGGATAAGCTAGATTGCTAGAATTAGAGGACGCAGAAGATTCAGCGGATGCAAAATTGACGGGTAATGTATTCATCAATGTAGCACCTAATGCAATTCCTACTCCCTTTCCGGTTGTTTTTAAAAAATTTCTACGACCAACCTCGTCTGTAAAATGATGATTTTCCTTTTCTGTCATGTATGATTCCTCCTATCTAAGATTCAATTAAAATCATAGGTAACAATTATTAAGAGTTAATTCGAAGATTATAAACATTTGGTAAATATGTCGAATTTAGTAAAATTGTAGGATGATAGAGGAACAATGTGAAATAGGGGAATAGTTCCTTTGAGTCAGAGGTACAGGTCCCTTGACTCACGACACCAAAAAAATGAGTCAAGGAACCAGTCCCCTTACTCATTTGTAAAATATTAATAGTTTTGTAATTAACAATTAATAGTGAACTGATAGTATATTGATACCAAAGGTGCCCGCCCGTATATAGTACCTTTTTTATATTGTTAGAAAAGAATAATAAAGGAAGGGGTAATTGAATGGATCAACATAAGAGGAATAACGTAGAGACTTCAACTCAAATGAATCATGGTAGAAGAAAACTCTTAAAAACATTTTTAGCGGGATCAGCATTATTCGCACTGGAAAGTACAGGTATTTTGTCACCATCCCATACTCTGGCAAAAGCTGTTGGCGCCCAAAATTTGGGACATGCTCATCGCTACGAGGTGAAATATCCAATCGGTGCCGGATTTACTCAATCTGTTGCTTCTGGTGATCCTACTCCGAAAGGTGCTATCCTTTGGACAAGAGTTAATCCAGATGTTACAGGAATCCAAGGTCTATCTGCTGATCAATTTGATTCAAGTATGATTCAATGGTTGGCTAATAGACTTAATGCTGGAAACAGTCAACTCTCTGATCTCATTGAAACAGGACAAGTCGTAATGGTTGATATCAGTAAAACACCAGATTTCCAGCTGCCCGTTTTAACAGGATTCACGCCGATTTGGAAGGATTTTGACCATATTGTTCGTTTGGATGTTGATGGTCTGCTTGAATCATCAACCGTTTATTACTACCGATTTATCACACAAAATGGGTACGTAAGCCAAACGGGCAGATTCAAGACCTTGCCTAAAGAAACCGATGCGGTCCCTGTAAAATTCGGTTATATCACCTGCCAGGATTATACGAATGGTTATTTTAACGCATTACACCATCTTGCTGATGAAGAAATAGATTTTGTTATCCATGTCGGCGATTATATTTATGAATCGGTGGGGGATCCTTTATATCAAAGCCCGATAGAAGGCAGAAAAATTTTACTTCCGAGTGGCGGCACAAAGGCAAAGACATTGGACGATTACCGAACACTATATCGTACATATCGTGAGGATCAAGACCTCCAAAAGCTTCATGAAAACCATGCTATGATTGGAATTTGGGATGACCATGAGTTTGCGAATGACACTTATTATCCAGCGATTGCTCCAGATGACAGTTTAAGTCCTGACCCTAAACGTCGTCTTGTTGCCAATCAGGTTTGGTTTGAGTATATGCCGGCAAGGGTTCAGTTTGACAAGAGCCTTCCTTTTGATCAATCCATCCGTATCTATCGTTCCTTTAAAATTGGAAGCTTAGTAGAATTGGTCATGACCGATGAACGTCTCTATCGCAGTCCTCACCCTTGTGGACCGGAAGTAATGGACAAATATTTTGCCGTAGGCTGTGAGGATATCAATAATCCAAACCGAACCATGCTGGGTTTTGGGCAGCGGGAATGGCTTTTGGATAAGCTGACGAACTCAGAGGCAACGTGGAAAATTTGGGGAAATGAAGTTCAATTCGCCCCGTTAAAATTATTAGGACGTTACTTCAATCTTGATGCGTGGGATGGCTATGCTGCTGAACGCACATCCATTGCCAGCCATTTAAAGGCGCATCAGATTAAGAACTTAATTACGTTAACCGGCGATCTCCATACTTTTGAGGCTTCTTTAATGAAAGAAGATTATAATAAGGATCCCGATTCAGAAGCCTTTGGCGTAGAATTTATGGTAGGGTCGGTCACTTCTAGCAATTTACGAGAAGCGATTCGCAATGCTTTAAACAACCTTCCTACCAATTCTAGCCCTGTCCCTTTACCTGCTTTAGATGAGTTGATAAGTGAATTACTAGGCACATTAGGGAGTTTAAGTACGGTCACTTCCGAGTTGTTATTAGGACACGTACAAAATATCATTAAACTTGAAAATCCATCTACCAAGCTGTTCGACAGTGCCACACACGGATATGCCATTTTGGAACTTTCTCCTAGAAAGGCTGTATGGACAACCTACCAGGTCGATCAAATCGAAACCAAAGGTGCCAATAAATCCTTACACTGGCAATGTGAAGTGCCGCGAGACAAAGCGGAAATCAATGTAATGGAAAGGAACAGTTTGTTAAATATTTTTTAAAAACACGGGAACGGGTGTTTGTTATGAGTCAGAGGGACAGGTCCCGTGACTCACGGACACACCCCAAAAATGAGTCAAGGAACCTGTCCCCTTGACTCTCGACTCATTTACACAACTTAACATTTGTTTTACATAACTGTACATTTGGGTTTTACAATGATGTTCTATTATTAGGTGATTTTGTGTTGCAAAAATCGCCAAATTAATCCAAAAAAGGAAAGGAAAGTTGTGTAAATGACAAAATTGAAGAAAAGGACTAGATGGTTAAACCTGTCTATTGTTGCATCCATCGGATTATCTCTATTCTCTCCGATACAGGATGCACAGGCAGCAGAAGTAGAAAATACTGTTTTTATTAATGAAATAGAATCGAATGATACTGTTGCAGATATCGATTGGATTGAAATGATTAATACGGGCAATAGTGATGTAGATATCAGTGGATGGTTTGTTACAGATGATAAAGGTTTAGAGCGTCCGGCAGAAAATAAGGAATGGCGTATTGCGGATGGTACGGTTTTAAAAGCTGGTGAAATCCTTGTTATTGAACATAGTGATGCGTTAGATAACCTGTCTTTAGGGAAAAATGATGCTGTTAATTTGTATGATAATAGCAATACGTTAATAGATTCACATACATATACAGGTCATGCAGTGGGTACATATTCAAGGGTTCCAGACGGTAAGGGAGAATTTGTCGATCAGGAACCAACCAAAGGTAAGTTAAATATTGTAGAAAAAGAAGAGTTACCTAAACATAAATTAGTCATTAATGAGATTAATTCTTCTCCGGATGATTGGGTAGAGTTCATGAATCTAGGAACAGGAGAGATGGATCTTTCTGGTTATGAAATTCGCGATAATTCGAATGACCATCGTTGGAAATTTGCAGAAGGAACAAAACTGCAAGCAGGTGAGTTGTTTGTGGTGGATGCAAATACGGTTGGTCAAGTTTATGATGATCAGACAGGAACTTATGCTACTTGTACATTCGAAGCAGCAATTGGTATTGGTTCAGGAGACTCTATTCGTTTATATGACAAAGAAGGAAATCTATTAGATGAATATTCCTGGACGGAGCATGCTAGTTATGAAGGGGATGCAGCATTAGCATCATTCGGAAGATATCCAGACGGGACCGGTTCGTTTGTATTAACAAAAGAAACAAAGGGACAAAAAAATGATTGGCATAAACCTCAGATTGTAATCAATGAAGTAGAGTCGAACGATGATGAAACGGATTGGGTTGAAATTTATAATGTAGGAACAACAACTGTAGATTTAACGGGTTGGTATTTATATGATGATGACCCAGTAGGACATGCTGCAGATATAAATCCAGTAGCAGATGGAACCGTTCTTAATCCAGGGGAATTTTATGTTTTTGATGGAAATAAGCATTTTACATTTGGCTTAGGAAAGGCTGATCAAGTTACTATTTTTAATAAAGACGGTGTGTCTATTGCTGAATATTCGTGGGATGGACATGCAAATGGTGTATACGCACGTATTCCAGATGGAACAGGCGAATTAGTAGAGTTTGTCACTTCGACTAAGGGAAAAGCAAATATTGTAACAAATGCTGTTGTCTTAAATGAAGTCCAGTCAAAAGACTCAAATGGTGGACCTGATTGGATTGAGCTTGCTAATCCAACAGGAGAAGTTTTAGATATTTCAGGAATCGTCATTAAAGACAATGATGATGAACATCAATATGTGATCCCTGAAGGTACAACCATTCCAGCAAATGGATTTCTGGTATTAACAGAAGAAACATTTGGCTTTGGTCTTGGAAAAAATGATTCTGTACGTCTGTTTGAAAATGATAGATTAATAGAAAGCACAACATGGACAGATCATACAAATCCTACTTGGGGATTGTATCCAGATATAACTGGAAACGAGTATAGAAATACAAAAGAAGAAACGCCTGGTGCGCCAAATAAATTTGCAGATATCCCTGAAATGATTGCATGGCCAGGTAATGGAGAAGTTGTCATTTTTGACACTGAACCAATATTTTTAGAAGATTCTTCAGGCTTGGATTTCTTTAATGGCCAATTATATGCGGTTGATAATGGTACAGGGAAGTTTTGGATTTTAGACGTTGCAAAAGATGGAAAGTTAAGCTTTGCTGAAGGCTTTGAGAACGGTAAGCGTGTTCGATTCCAAAAGGATGCAGACGATGCAAAAGCAGCAGGTCCGGATGCAGAAGGAATTACAGTAGATAAAGATGGCTTTGTTTATATTGCTTCTGAACGTGATAATAATGCTAAGGGCGTTAACTTTAATACGATTTTGAAAGTTGATCCAAATAAAGAAGGCGCTGATTTAGTTGCATTACAGCAGTGGGATTTAACGGCTTCATTACCACAGGTTTCTGCCAATATGGGGATTGAAGCGGTAGAATGGGTATCAAACGCAGATGTTAATGGTAAGCTTTATGACCAAAATACGAATTCTGTTTTTGATGAGGCTAATTATCCAAATGCCATTTCAAATGGTGTGTTCTTTGTGGCATTAGAAGATAATGGTCATGTGTATGCATATGTTTTAAATGAAGATGGAAGTTCTGTACAAATTGCTGATATTGACAGTAAGCTCGGTGGAGCAATGGCTCTTGATTATGATAATTATGATAATGTATTATGGGTTGTTGCGGATAATGGATATAATAACCGTGGGGCAAAACTGTCATTCAATGGAGAGAAAACACCAGACATTATTCATATCATGCCTGCAAGTGGTGTCGATATTAGTGCCAATAATGAAGGATTTGCTATTGCAGAGGCAAGTTTTACGAAAGATGGACAAAGACCCGTGTATCGATTTAAAGATGGAGACAAATTTGGCGCTTTATCGATAGGTTCGATTGATTCTGATTATAAAGAAAATGGAGATAAAACAGGTGATGAAGGTACTGTAACAACAGGCAAGCCTGTTTGGGAACAAGGAAGCGATAAGGATCTAGTAATCATTGTGGATGTGGATCATACAAAATTTAAGGATCTTTATCTAAATAATGAAAAGGTAGACAAAAAATTCTATAAAGTAGAGCAAGGTAGTACGAAGATCACACTTTTAAATAGTTATTTAAAAACACTACCTGTAGGTGAACATACACTTAGTATTGAGTTTACAGATGGCACGGTAAACACGACCTTATACATTGTTAAAGATCAAAATGAACAAGATCATAACGATGACACAGCCAACAAGGATCATGATGATAAAGTCAATCATGGTGGTCAAAAGGAAGCAGAAAAGAATAACCCGGAAGGAAATAATAAACTTCCTAATACTAGCACTCAATCATTTAACATGATTGTATTGGGATTAATCTTGATTATTACCAGTGCAGTTTTGTACTTTCTTGCAAAAAGAAGAGAAGTGAAATAGAAGGATAGGTGAGTCAAGGGGATAGGTCCCTTGACTCACTTAACGTCCTACTAGAATGGAAAGGAATTTTTGAAAACCAAAGGTAAATGTATGTGAACAGAAAAAGTACCTGTAACTCGTCGTATTTGATTAGTTACAGGTACTTTCTTTTTATAAATTAATATTTTCTGGATCAAACGTGACCTCAGGTAAGGTGGCAATTATCCTGTGTGCTAATTGACGTTGGGCACCTCGACTTGTGAAGAGGGAGGGTTTGTTATTTGACCGTAGTGAAATCGTATTTAAGGGGTTTTAGCAATTCTATAAAGGAACTGCCGCTAATTAAATAAAAGAGCCTTTTCAATTAGAAAGGTGCTTACTTAAATAGCGATCGGCGTACAGTGCCTAGTATAGTAAATAGATAAACAAATCAATAAAAAAGGCCACCATTTTCATAGTAAAATGGAAGTACCTATCACAGAACTTCCAAACTACAATTCCCTACCACAAGGAGATGAAAATGATGGCGTATAACTTATTCAATCATATTCAGGGCAAAAACGGAAGTCGATGGGCACAATTTATTAAGGAAACAGGTACAGAAAATTTATTACTAGTGGCGATTGATGCAGCGAAATACACACACAAGGCTATGATAGCTACATTTTATGGGGACATAATAGTAAAACCATTTGAATTTGACTCATCTCTAACGGGATTTGAGATTCTTAAAAAGAAAATTCAAATTGAGGTTGAGCGCATGGGCATGAAGGCGGTAGTTGTGGGAATTGAAACAACAGGACATTATTACGAGGATCTAGTAAGAAGTTGTTTTTCCGAGAGGTATCACGTCCGCATTTTGAATGCAGCGACCACAGCTCGAGAACGAGAAGCACTTTTAAATTGGTCAAAGACCGATAACCTAGATCTCATGGCCATACTACAGTCAATCATTCACGGGCGTGGGACGTCAAACGAGCTTCCTAGCGGAGGAGTTCATACACTACAAAAATTGACACGTGCTCGCCGTGAGTTAGTCCAAGAACAAACTGCTACTAAGAATCTTATTCGCGTTTATGTGGACCATATATTCCGTGAGTTTCAAGGGAAAAGTGTGTGGACAAAAGGAAAACGTGAACATGTACAACCGTTATCAGATCTCTGGGGAAAGTCTTCGCGCTATTTAATGCGTCATTGTCTACATCCAAGTGACATTCTTTCCCTTGGAAAAGAGGGATTACGGGCTCTTTCGATTCGTAAAAATCTTAAATTACGAGATCAGTCAATTGAGTGTTTAGTTAATTATGCAAAACAATCAATCTCTCAACCAAAGGAATTTGTAGAGGCAGAACAATTTTTGCTTATTCAAAGTCTCGATCGACTGGATTTAGTGGAAAAACAAATTCGATTATTAGAAAGAAAGATTGAAGACTTATTTGTTCAAACTGAAGGAGTTGTAATCATAAGTGTTCCTGGAATTGGGGTTGTAACTGGAGCTGAATTATATGCCGAAATGGGCGATATTTCAGACTTTGACCATGCGGGGCAACTGATTAAAATGGCAGGAACTAATCCTATTGTTAAGCAATCCGGAGGAAAAAGGCCTTCTTATTATGCAATATCTAAGCAGGGTAGGCGATCTTTCCGCAATATAACTTATCAAGTGGGAAAATCCTTAGCCGCAAATAACCCCGAAATGAAACAGAAATATCTAGCTCTAAAAGACCGTGGAAAACTTACAGGTCAGGCGTATATAGCTCTCGGAAACCGAATGATTCGTCTAGCCTTTTCTATGATTAAGCATCAAACATTATACCGTACAGACAATCCAGACTACGTTTTATACGATCAAATTTACAAGAAACTGCATATCGCAAACGTAAAAAAATTTTATGAAAAATTTGTAGTACCGGCACAAATAGCATAGACCTTGTCGTTTATTTCAAAGTATTTTCGCCAATTTATACTTGTTAATGTCACTAGACCATTCTTTTAATTAAATTGATTTTTAAAAAATGGAGCTCCTCTAGGACGTTAGATCACATTGTTCTTAGTGCCTGAGGCTCTTGACCTCGTGTGCCAGCGTTATGGATCTTGTCCTGCAAGTACGAATAATACGTGAAAATCTAAGTTTACATTTACTAGGTTGTATCCTCTGCAGGGTGAAAACGCAAGATCCCTTTCACGTTCTAGAGGAGCTCTATAATAATTCTGTGATAGTTGAACTTTCTTCCAAAAAATGGAAAGTGGAGTTTTACTTAAAATCGGCCTTTTTTAGGTAAATTTCAACCTTGACTTATTTACCATTATACGCTGGCACTGCACATCAAAAAATATAGAAGGTCTTGTTGGATAATAAATGGTCATTATGACCGTATAACTATCTTCCCACTTTACTCATTGTCAAGAGATAGAGTGTAATAATTTTTACATATTTATTCCCAGTTTTTTTTACGTGAAGTTAATTTAATTATAATTAAATTCGAAATTCTCCTACATAATTAGACAATAACCTAATAATAGTCGTCAAATAATTTGGTAGGAGGAGAAATAATGAATTCTTTTGGGAACAAGTCCTCACAGAGAAAACTTCTAACAGCACTTATGGTAGGGGCAGTGACAATCCCCTTTTTTCAACATGTTCCATATGTACAAGCTCAAGCAAATACTGCGTTAATTGAAGGTACGGTTTATGTGGATAAAAATGAAAACGGGAAGCAAGACCAGGGGGAAAAAGGGTTAAAAGGGATCAGTGTTTCAGATGGAATACATATCACAAAAACGGATTCAAAAGGAGACTATACCTTACAAGTCGATCCTGATAAACGTTTGACAGATCTTGTGTTTATCACGACACCAGATGGATATAAAGTTCCCTTAAATGACTACAAGGTGCCACAGTTTTATCGTGAGCTAGAGGGCCTTCAAGCGGGTCAAGAAAGAGAAGTTAATTTTGGATTACTGAAAAATAGTGAAAGGAATAAAAGTCATTTTGAATTTGCCACGATTACGGATGTTCATGTTAGAGATAATAGTGTAAATAATCGTGAGAAATTTACCGATCAAATTTTGCAACTGAATGAATTGAAGGACAGCGCTGACTTTTTAATGGTTAGCGGAGATTTAACGCATTACGGTACAGACGAGGAGTTTCAAGACTTTATTGCTGCCAGCTCACAATCAGAGCTTCCTATCTACCCAGCTCCAGGAAATCATGATATTACAAAAGGAAATGATTATAAAACAAGAATCGATAATTATCGAAAATACATGGGGCCAGAATGGTATTCCTTCGATCACGGAAATAAACATTTTGTCATTTTAGAGAATCATCTCGGTTTTGAACAAGAAGATCAGCTGAATTGGTTGAAAGAAGATCTAAAGCTAAATGCTAAAAATAAACAAGTAATTGTGGTTACACATATTCAATTGAACGCTCCGGATACCCCCGAAAACGGCACGGTGGATTTTTTAAACGTGTTAAAACAATATGATACAAAATTAATATTGAGTGGACACACACATGTGAATGATATTTCAGAAGAAGTTATTCCAGGAGCTAAGCATGTCGTAACAAGCACAGCTAATTCCAATACAAACGATTATTCTCCGGCAGGATATCGACTCATTGATCTATCGAATGATGATATCTCAACACAATTCAAGATGTTTAGTATGAAGGAGCATATTTCAATGATTCATCCTTCACCAAAAAGTGTCGTATCCCAAGAAAAAACAGAAGCTGTTTTTAATGTTTTTAATACATCAAGTACAGTTGAGAAAGTAGAATACAGAATCGGAGAGGGTGCATGGAGAAAAGCGAAGCAAAATGGCGAGTGGACATGGACCTCCCAACTTGATCCTTCTAAGTTAAGTGAAGGAGAGCATCAACTTGAAGTTCGTGCAACTGACAACAATGGCAACACATGGAATCAGACTTCCACTTTCACTGTCGACAACGAATATCAAACACTTGATCCAGAACTCGGTACAAATTGGACGATGTTTAAGGGGAATCCGTATCATTCAGGGGTAAGTGCTGATCCACTTTCACCAACCTTAAATCTTGCCGACGTTTATCAAACAGACGGTGCCATCTTAACATCATCTCCTGCGATCGTTGATCAAACAGTTTATATTGGAGTAAGCGACCAAAATGATGTGGATCACAATTATCTATTAGCCTATGATCCAGAAACAGGTAAAGAAAAATGGAAGTTTCACACAAATGCACAAATTCAGGGCTCACCAGCGTATGAAAACGGAGTTGTTTATGCACCAAGTGTCAAAGGTACACTTTATGCGGTTGATGCCGAAACAGGACTTAAAAAATGGGAAAAATCCATTGGTATTGAAAAAGATGGAATTCAAAGGGGCAGAATGTATGCTTCACCGAATGTTTCAAATGGTTTTGTTTATCAAGCATACAGTGTCGATCATGCAAACGAAAAGGGTAGTTATATGATGAAGCTAGATGCTAATACAGGTGAAGTGATTTGGAATAAAAAAATGGAGAATGATCATTTCATTGCAGCATCACCCATCATTGATGAAGAAAATGGACGATTATATACGATAGCCGGTAGCAGCTATCTGTATGCGATGGACCTTGAAACAGGGAACATTATCTGGAAAAAACGCCCTCCTTTATCTAGCTGGTCCCACTCCGTTCCAACCTACCAGGATGGCAAAATTTATGTAGGTTTTCGAACTGGAATTCTAGTTTGTTTGGATGCCGAAACAGGTCAAACCTTATGGGATTATCAAAGTGAAGACTCTCTTGAAGGAGTTGGACCGTATATGCCTCGACAAGTAACGATGTCTTCTCCTACTGTTGTAGAGGATTCCGTGTATATGGGATTCCCAGATGGAAAAGTAATGTCTTTTAACATCAATAATGGTACGAAAAAATGGGAGTTTCAAGCCAATCATGGAATAGCCTCTTCTCCAGTAATTAGCGGGGATACGCTGTACATTGGTTCTTATGATGGACATGTTTATGGATTAAATCGACATAGTGGAGATCAAACTTGGAAATTCCAAATCGGAGCTCCCGTTATTTCTACACCAGCCATCTCTGGTAATTCTCTAATCGTTGGGGGATATGATGGGAATTTATATACGTTTACATCAGGGACATAAGCGGATTCCCATCTTGTCTCTGGATAAGGTGACTAGCACGCCCCTGATGCTAATAGAAGTACTCGCCTAGGATATTATGAATCTAGTTTTTACATCCTATTTGTTAAAAGCATATGATCTAAAGATACAAAAGGATAAAAGAAGTCCAGTGGGAGAACCAATGACCTAGAACGACTGATAAGGTCTTATCTTAAGTGTTCATCCAAATAGAAAGGCTGATCGTTCAGGCTTGGATGAACGGGTGATGAAGCAGACTTTAGACGTAGCATCATGTCATAACGATTACACCAGCACTTCTGTGAATAGAAAACCCAAACTGATGGTCGTTTCACTTTATATTTTGAAGGATGAGGAGTTGTGAATGATGGAATTTAGTGAGAATAAGAAAATAAAGCGTAGTGAGTTTTTGAAATTAACGGGTATAGGTGCGGGTATGTTTTTTCTTAGTAGTCTGCCCTTTACATCAAAAATAGAAGCTAAGGCAGCAGAACAGGAATTTTCATTTGCGATTTTTGCTGATTCTCATACCGCTCCTTATTTTCCAGCAAGAAGTGAGTGGTTAAATAGCATATTTCAAACGCTGCTTTCAGAAAAACAACCTCCAGAGTTTATCTTGCATTTAGGTGATGTCGTTGAAGCCGGCTTGCCTGATGAATATAAGGAGTTTGAGAGATTAGTACCTTCCTATTATCAAAGTAAAATCTACGCCACACAAGGAAACCACGAAGCTCGCTGGGACGAGTGGGCCGGGGAACTGTTCAGTAAATATATGGGGAAATCACAGTATTCCTTTAATTACGGAGGCATACACTTTATCGCACTAGATCCAACGCAGTTACTTCAAGAACCAGGGTATTTTACACAAAATCAGTTGGATTGGTTGGCAAATGATTTAAAACAAACGGGGAAATCTACTCCGGTTATTATCTACCTTCACTATCCAATTGGTGATAACAATTATTACATTATTAATGAAGGAAAGCTTTTCGAAACAGTAGAGTCATATAATATCCGAGCTGTATTTACCGGTCATGTTCACAAAGACAATGTATGGAAACAAAATGGCATTCATATTTTTAGCTTAGCCGCGTTAAGAAATGGTCCTTATTTTCAATTGATCAAAAAACGTCAGAATCCTCAGGGTAAAATGGTACTAGATGTGATCAGTGCGTCCATTGTAAATGGTGCACTGTCAACCAAGTATTTGGATGAAGTTCCTCTGACAGGGGCAAGACCTGCAGAAACGGAAAAGCCATTATCAATCAAATTTTTCACAGAAGGTTCCAGTAAAGAGGGGGCAGAACTAAGTGTAAATCTACATCCGCACCATCAGGCAAGTACGGTTGAATACCAGTTCTGGCCTGATGCTCGATATGCGGGAACGGATCAGGGAAACTGGCAGGAAATGACCCCGGATCATCATCATAAATGGACAGCACAAGTCAATACTGATCTGCCTCCCGGTGAGTACCAGTTGCAGGTTCGTGTCCATAATCACCAGAAAAGCTGGTGGGATTCGTTTCTTTATGTACAACTGCCTAATAAAGCGGCGCAGAAGAGAATCCTTTGGGAGAAAAATGTTCAGTCCCCAGTTCAAGCTGGATTAGCAGTTTTGAGTGTTTCGGATTCGCAAAACATCCTAATTTCAGCGAATTCGGACGGGCTTATTAACGGAATAGATGCAAAAAATGGTAGACAAATTTGGAGTTTCCAAACGAATGGCCCGGTTTTAGGAACTCCTCAAATAAACGAGGATGTTGTTTACATCGGTTCTAGTGATCGAAAAATCTATGCTTTAAATGGAAAAAACGGACAACTTTTATGGAATGTGAAGTGCCCGCAGCCTGTTCTAGGATCTGTTCTTTTAACGGAAGATCAAGTGTTAGTACCATCGGGAAATCAAATGCTTGCTTTGGAGCGGAATTCAGGGAAGATACAATGGCAGGTAAAAGTAGGGGGATTTACAGCTGGACAACCTGCTGTAGACAATGAGGCGGTATATTTTGGCGCAGGTGATGGCTACATTTATGCCCTTTATCTTCAGACAGGTGAGATCAAGTGGAAGGTTCAAATTGTAAGCAGGGCCAATGCGTACAGTACCCTTATCAATAGTGCGTGGGCTACCCATGCTACCGTTATACCAGATCAACTAGGTCATCCATCCATTGTATACGTCTCGACGGTATCGGCTAATTTTGCCTTAAACCGGGAAACGGGGAAGGAATTGTGGAAATATACACGTGGCTTTCTCTATTCAGCCCCATTAATTGTGAAAGAAAGTGGATCTGATCCTGTGGCAATTTTGGCGAATGAATGGGGGGAGGTATCTTCCATCAATCCTTACACCGGCAAAGAATACTGGAAAACCACTTTAGCGCAACGAATATTCGATGCCTCACCCGTTCAAAAAGGGGAACTCGTCTACATTACAGGAGTCAATGGATTGCTGTCTGCGTTAAATATCAAAACAGGTGCTGTGGTGGATCAATACCATTTTGCATCCACTTACGCCTACTCCACACCAGTTATTGTAGGGGAGCAGATTATTCAAGCTGCACAGGATGGGATTGTTCGTTCGATTCAGATCCCGTTACAGCGAGACCTCGGTTTTTTTGATCGTTGATTGATTTATACAACGGAAAGAGGACAACAAACCAATGATTGAATTGAGTGTTTGGGCTGATGGGAAGAAGGTAGACTATAACCATCCCTGTGCTCCGGCTGTAATCGTTATTCCTTAATCAACAAGTCGCTGTGACTTGTCTCGGTAAGTAATAACAAGCGATGAAATCAGTTTCACTTTATCATTTTTGATCAAGAAGAGCAGTTCATTCAGAGCGGACAGTCTCAGTCACTGTTCGCTTTATTTTTTCTAGTTTTGATTTGAATCTTTTTTCTTATCCGCCAGTTGTTGGTTTGGTAAGAATTTCAACTGTGTTTTATATAGTAGATAAAAACATTAGTTCTAATGGGTGGAACAAAAGCCAGGCGGGGCAAGTGGGTTAATGACAATTCTGTGGGACAAAGGGACGGTCCCTCGACCCACATGAAGTAGGAATGTCCAACTAGCCTTGGGCGTTATATAGTTTGGTAGGGTAGGGTGAGATGCTATGAGTATGAGTGGTTCGACAAGTCGCTGTGGCTTGTCGATTTCTTATTTTAAAAATAGTGATAGTCAGATTTCACATCAATTTTATTTGTGAAACAAATTGTGTAACAAGATTTTTCGGTAAGTGACAGGCACGTTTCTTTTTGAATTCTCTTATGAATCTAGTAAAAGCAACTTAAAAATTTACTATCTATTTACAAAATTCTAACTAACTAAGTGTATAGGTTTGATAAGCTGAATAAATAGTGTATAAAAAAACTTAGGAGGAAGAAAGATGTCAACACACAGGTTAATATCAAAGAGAACGTGGCTATTTTCTAGTTTGCTTGTTCTCGTATTTTGCTCTTTATTTATAGTTCAAATGCAAACCTCGGTTTTTGCGCAGGAATTTATTGCTGAGGACAAGCCTGTTCTAAATTCCGAAGGCATATACGAAATTAGTTCTCCAGAACAACTGTTATATTTAAGTCAAAATTACGGGAGCGATGATGCTCCTAAATTTGGCTACTACAAATTAATGAACGATATTGATATGTCTCTCATTACGAACTTTAATCCCTTTGGGAGATTTTACGGTACATTTGATGGAAACTACAAAGCGATTTCCAACCTACGAATTGATAGACCATCATCAGGGACAGTAGGCTTTTTTAATCATCTTGGGGATTCTAATGTCCAAGCCGTTGCGAAAAACCTTGCGCTCGTAGATATTTACGTTAGTGGCTCGAATACGGTCGGTGGATTGGCTGGAATGTTATGGGGGACTGTTGAAAACGTCTATGTTACGGGTGAAGTCATCGGTAACGCACACAGTATAGGGGGAATTGCTGGCAGAATACCAGCTGATACTTCAGGTACTATCCCGCAACCCGATACAGTTGAGGCTGCACAACCAACGATCAAAAATAGCTACTCTATCATTAACGTTAAACAGGAAGGTAGCGGTGATAGCCAAGGCGGACTAGTCGGCCGAGTGCTTAATCCAAGGACAACGATTGAGAATAGTTATGCTTCAGGCGTTATTAACGGCATTAGACGAGTAGGGGGATTAGTTGGGGACTTAAGAGAGGGAGTTGTCAAAAATAGTGTTGCGGTGAACCCTCTGCTCACAGCAGAAACGGAATTAGGTACCTCTATAGGACGCATTTTAGATAATGCTTCTTATTCGAATATCGTAGCATGGGATTCAGTTAAAAAAGTAGGGACTGCTGGTGAAAATTCAGTAGAAGGCATATTAAAGACAGAAACAGAAATGTACGATAAAGCAACCTACGAGGCACTCGGCTGGGATTTTGATAATACGTGGGAAATGCTAACCGTTGTTGATGGAGAAAAGACATATCGGTCTCCAGTACTGAAAGGATTTGAGCACCAAGAGCTCACCTTTGATTTCGAATCCTATAATTCAAGTATTGAGATTAGGGCTAATGCATCCCTTATCCAATCTGATTCAATCACTATTAGCGCCGAGGCTAGTGATGCCGAAAACCCATCGGCAGTTATTTCAGATTATTCTATTATCCTGTCCGAAAAAAAACCAACCTCAGATCAAACAGTTTGGCAGAAACAGTCTAGCAAGATATTTGAGGGGCTTTCACCGTCTACAAAGTATACAATTTGGGTGAAAGTGAAAAGTGAAGAAGGCAAGGAGAGCGGCTGGACTTCTCTTACCTTGTATACGAAGTATGAAACATTGACAGATAAAACTCCGCGAAATATAAGCAATGCAATTACACTGGATCCAAAAACAAGCGCATCCTTTGTCTGGACTACCTATAATATCGAACTTCAAGATAGTACCGTTGAGATTGTTAAAAAGACGAATAATGAAAAAATTTCATTCGATAATGCTAAAAGCTTTAAAGGTAAGAATAAAGTTCGTGAAGTTCATATGACAACAAATGAACGATTACTCGACGGGATACGAAACTTTCATAGTGTTGACGTGACAGGCTTAGAACCTGGAACTGAGTATATGTATAGAGTTGGCGATGAAAAAGAAGGTGTATGGAGTTCGACTGGAAGCTTCCGAACAGCCCCTGCGACAGATGATCCCTTCTTGTTCACTTATATGACCGATCCGCAAGGCACAACGTCAAGTTTGGCATCTGCTGCAACGATTAGAGCTGTTCAAGAAATGTTTCCTGACCAGTCATTTTCATATTTTTCCGGTGATATGACCGAAAATGGCTACTCCAACGGACAATGGGATGTCTTTTATCAGGCTGCACAAGATTTGTTTATGAATACACCGGTTGTTGCTGCACTTGGAAATCACGACAGGGAGGCGCATATGTCTGACTATATTAATAATCCTGATACCGTGTTGCCTTATGTTTTCTCTTTTGATTATGGTCCTGTTCATTTCGTCGTGCTAAATACAGAGCGTTATAACGGTGAGGATCTAGATACTCAAATCGATTGGATGAAAGAAGATGTCAAAAGTGCAGGTAAAAAGTGGAATATAGTGATGTTACACAAAGCACTTTATGCTGCTACAGACCATGTAGATGATACTGATATTAATATGTTACGGGTCAAGCTAGCTCCTGCACTTCAAGAATTAGAAATTGATGCTGTTCTTATGGGACATGACCACAATTTTTCAAGAGGATTTGTTAAGGATGGATACAATGCAAAATCTCTGAAGCTAGCAGATAGTGAAACCGATGTTTATATACAACCGGATGCTCCGCTGTATATCGTCAATGGTACGATGGGGAACTCTAAATGGTATAAAAAAATTAATTATGACCATACCTTATATAATGTATCTCCAGATTATGAGTTCATTGATAAAGCCTCGTCTTCCTATACGTCTGCAATTCAAGAACAAAGTTTTACCGCAGTTAAGGTAGAAGACGATTCAATTACGTTGGACACATACTTTCTCAAATTTGATCAAAACGATCCGTTATCTTACGTAAAGAAGCCTTATCTCTATGATTCTATCAAGATTACTAAAGCAGATTATTGGTTAACGGCTAGCGATATTAAACATAACAATGTGAAATTGAATTGGGCATCACCTAATGCAACATCCGATACACAATATAAAATATTCCAAGATGATGTTTTAATTGATACAGTTGAGGGAAATTCCTATAAAGTAACTAATTTAGCATCCGATACATCATATAACTTTAAAATTGAAGTAAGTGATGGGAGCGGGAATTGGATTAAGAATGGTCCAGTCATCAAGGTTCAGACTGATGACGAGATAAAGCCGGATCTAACAATAACGGATAATGTTGCACAAGGTATTGTAAGCAAAGAAGAACTTGACGACGCTTTTATAAAAGCACAAAAAGATAAAGGGGTGCAAAGGGTTGAAATTCAACTGGAGGATGTAAGCGAAGCAAATGTATACGAGTTGACTTTACCTACAAAATTCTTGAATAAGTCTGGTAAAAATAAGAGGATTACACTTTCATCGAAATACGGTACAATCACCTTGCAAGGTCACATGCTAAGTAATGCGAAACTATCGAAAGTAGAAAATGTGAAGCTAGTGATCACAGCGGAAAACTCGGAGGACAACAAACCAATGATTAAATTGAGTGTTTGGGCTGATGGGAAGAAGGTCGATTATAACCATCCGGGTGCTCCGATTGAAATCGTTATTCCTTAATCAACAAGTCGCTGTGACTTATCTCGGTGAGCAATAACAAACGATGAAATCAGTTTCACTATATCATTTTTGATCAAGAAGAGCAGTTAATTAAGAGCGGACAGTCTCAGTCACTGTTCGCTTTATTTTTTCTAGTTTTGATTTGAATCTTTTTTTCTTATCCGCAGTTGTTGGTTTGGTAAGAATTTCAACTGTGTTTTATATAGTAGATAAAAAACCATTTGTTCTAATGAGTGGAACAAAAGCCAGACGGGACAAGAGGGTTAATGAGGATTATATTATTATTATTTTTTTTTTTTTTTTTTTTTTTTTTTTTTTTTTTTTTTTTTTGAAAATTTACAATATTTTATTCTGCATTTGATCAATAGTTAACATAACATAGTTAAACTAAAGTATAAAATAGAAAAGGAGAGTGTTAAAAATATCATGAGGAGCACAACCGAAAAATTAATACAAGTACTGCTAGTCGCAGCAATTTTCCTCAGCATGATAGGGGTGAATGTATCAGCCGCAGAATCACCAAGTGAGGCTGTGACTACATTTGAATCCCTTGTCTCAGAAGTATCAAAATCTCAAACTGCAGATGAGAAGGTTATCGTTAAGCTAGACAGTGACTTGACCTTCACAAGCAACTTGTTCATCAAAGGCAATGTTGAGTTATATGCAGAATCACCAGTTATACTTAATTTGAGCAATCAACGAATATCAGTTGAAGCGGGGGCAACCCTCACTATAGGGGATAATATTACGGTATTTCAGCCTTCTACAGGTGAAGGTCATCCCGTAGTTGTTCGAGACAACGCAACCTTGAATGTTGTAAATGCAAAGCTAGAGTCACAGTTTGTTTCGTCTAGCGCTTATACAATTGATGCAGTTGGCCCAAATATTAAGGTCAATCTGGACAATGCGACGGTTACAACGGTAAAGGGACGCGCGGTTTATACCAATACACAATCTAATGTTATTACCATTAAAGATTCAACGATTACAGCAACTGATGCTGCTGGATACGCATTATATCGCGGCAATTATGTTTTGCAAGGCTCAACAACAACATTCGGCAGACAAGGTGGAGGGGCAGCTGTTTATGATTTCCGGAATGTAACGTTGCAGGTTACACCGGATCCATCGAATTTCACATCAAGAAATGAGATTACGATTCAGAAAAATGGTGACGGGGCCGAGCTTGCAACTGGAAGCACTATTTATTACACGACAGACGGCAGCAATCCAACTTCGTCTGAAACAGCTAAAGAATTCACCGCTCCATTTAAAATTCCTGTACATACCATTGTAAAAGCCGTAGTCGGCAAAGATGGATACTACGGAACTGTTCAAGAATACAATTATAATACGGACACTGATGCAGTACCGGGCAATGTTGCTTCGATAAATGATCTTGATGTGGTTACAGTGTATACAGGATCTGCAATGAGTGACCTAGTGCTTCCGGAAGCGCTATCAGTTACGCTCGATGACGGCAGACAGAAGTATGTTGCCGTCACTTGGGATACAAGCAGTCTGGACTTAAATACGCTGGGTGATTATACACTCGAAGGGGCTCTCGTATTGCCTGGGACAATCACGAATGTAAATAACTTAAAAGCAAGTCTTATGATTCATGTTGCAGAAACGGAAATTGTTGAATATGAGATGGCGCCAGCTGTATTCCTAAAGGAAGGCAAAACCAGCGTCCAACCAAATGCAACAGTTGCAACCTTCTCAGCAAAGGGCGGAGATGGCAGAAATTATAGATATGAACTAGATATTGATCCATCTGCTGCTAACGATAATAGCCAATTCGCCATTGTGAATAATGCTTTAATCGTTGGGGATCAAGCTTTAGTTGCAGGAACTTATAAGGTAAGTGTATCCGTATACAGCGGTTCAAAAAGCATGTCCCAATCTTTTAATTTGACGGTTGATCCGTCTGATCCAAAATGGGATATTATAAATCCGTATGAAGGGATCAATTGGGATGCGACCCATCAAGTGAAAACAGCACTGCATAACCATACGATTAACACGAACGCACCTATCGGAGAATGGAGTGACGGTGTTTCGGGCACGGTTGATTCTAGGGTTGCAGCTTACGAAAGCCAAGGCTTTGGTGCACTTGCTATTACGGAACATGATTATGTTTCTTACCCATGGAGCGATTATGGTGTAACAGATTCATCCATGCTTTCTATCCCAGGCAATGAGTTGAGTAAAAATCAACATATGCTAAGCTATTTCTCAACTTATTATGATCGTAAAGGCGAAGGTCGAGATGTAACAAATGGCATGGCTCAAAACATTAAAAATGTCGGAGAGCTTGGCGGTTTTCTCTACATCGCTCATCCAAAAAGAACGAGTGGTGCCGAGCAAGATCCAACGGGGAATCTTAGCTTACTACAAAATCCTCATGTTGTAGGCATTGAGGTGCTGAATACTGGACAATTCACCAATAATCACAGTGAAAAGATTTGGGACATGCTGTTAACAGAAACGATGCCAAATCGCAATATTTGGGGAACCGCTTCAGATGATACGCACTCGGACGGTCTTCACCACTTAGGCGCAGGCTGGACAACTATGCTGCTGAGTGATCTTAACCAGAATGATGCAAGAGAAGCTTTAATTAATGGTCAAACTTATTTTTCTTCTTATCGTGTTGAAATGGGAAAGGACGATAATAAGACCAATCCGGGTATTCCAGCCCCAGTGATCAACAGCATCAGTGTAGACAACCATGCTGGAACGATCACTCTGGATGTTAAAGGTGCAGACAAAATTGAGTGGATCTCTGCAAATGGCGTTAAAGTTGCAGAAGGAAACATGATTCACGTAAATACAACCCCTGGGGTAAGTAAATACGTTCGTGCAAGAATGTACGGTCCGGGCGGTCAAACGATGATCCAGCCTTTCGGTATTAAAGACTCTAATTCAAAGGATACACAAAAGCCTGTCATCACACTGGATGAAGCTGTTCCTACAAATGCAGCTACTGGTGATTTTATACATCTTCCTACAGCTACTGCAACGGATAATGTAGATGGTACAGTTTTCCCTTATCCAAACGTCATGGATCCAAATGGAAATGCCATTGTTGCTTTGGATAATGAATTGATGATTACAATGCGTGGGACTTATACGATCACTTATCGTGCAAAAGACAGCTCAGGAAATCTGACAAATGATGTCTATAAGATTGAAGTCAGCTCACCAGAGCCCATAAAAGTATCAGACATAATGAAAGCTGTTGATGATTTTGATAAAGCGGGTGAATTCGCAAACAATGGTGTGGCCCGTTCCTTGCGCGTACATCTAACTTCTGTGGAGCGTTTCGAAAGTAAGAATGAAGCTGAGAAAGTCCTCAAACACATGAATAGCTTTAAACAGCTACTTGAGAATCGCAATAAGTACATTTCAAAGACGGCCTATGAAACGCTCGAAGCTGACGCAGATACCTTGATTGTGAATTGGGAATAACAAGACTATTTCCATTACCGAAGGAGAACAATGAGAGGTTGAGTGTTATACAAGATTTACGTGGAATTTGTAATGGCAGATCTTCTGAAATTTGAATCAAATTTCCAGTTAGTTAGCTCTAATGATTTTAATTCGTTTGTAGAGCGTTTCTCTAACTTGAAATTATGTTATTAATGTCTTTCTTAGTTAATAGGGTTGTAGTTTTCTCTAATAATCCGAAATGCTTCGAATATTTAACAATAATTGTGACTGATTTAAGTAGGTACATAACTCCTTATTTTAAATAAAGATGTTTATTTAGTTTATATATAATTCTAGATTTCCAATAACGGAATTTCCCTGTTTATATCTCTATTTGCTTTAAATGAGGGGAATGTGCCTTTTGGAGTGACTTCTTTTGTTCATATAGAGGTAATAATCACTTTCCAAAAATGAGTCAAGGAACCTGTCCCCTTGACTCCTATTAGAAAAAAAGCAAACCATCTACATTTGTCGGTGTTTTGCTTTTTTTATTTTTTAAGATATATTGGTTGACATAAAAAATAAGTTAATGATATTATTATAAATTTGGCTAAAAATTATATGTGTGTTATGGTTAAGAAGGTTACCATATATGGAGGTGGATTATTTGTTTCAGATTGGCGATAACATTGTTTATCCAATGCACGGAGTAGGTATAATCGAAGCCATAGAAGAAAAGGAAATCTCAGGGGAAACAAATCAGTATTATGTTATAAAAATGTTAATTGGCAATATGCAAGTCATGATTCCTACGGGTAAAATATTAAGTTCTGGTATACGCCCAGTTACTACCATAAATGAATTGAAACACATCATACACATTTTTCAGCATGTAGAATCAGATATATTACGGCCGTGGAAACAAAGGTATCAAGTGAACTTGGAAAAAATTAAAACAGGTAAACTAAAAGAATGTGCTGAAGTTGTACGTGATTTATTGCGTATGAAGAAGGAAAAAGCGCTTAATACATCTGAAAAAAAAATGCTAGATAACGCACATGGATTTTTGAATAGCGAACTGGAATTAATTAAAGGGATTACTGAAAATCAAATAAAAAGTTTCTATTAACGTTAATTTAAAATAATGGATTACATCTCCCGGAAATATCCTGAATTTTTCGGGAATATGTTTTTTAAAAAAGTAAATCTTAATCTTATAATCTTTTAAAAGACATTCAACTCCTTCAACTGAGTCAGAGGAACAGGTCCCTCGACACACGGACACCCCAAAAAATGAGTCAAGGAACCTGTCCCCTTGACTCTTTGGGACTTATCTCGTATTGAATTAAGATATCGCAAAAAATATAGTCTTCTCAAAAAATGAGGAGACTATTTTTCATTCATTAGTAAATATATGATCCTAGTAGTTGTGTGCTATTTGAGCAATTGGGGAAAGTAAAAGTGATAAAACAGCCGGTTAGATATTTGATATGTTTAATGAATGTGATAAATTTAATATCAGTCCAAAAAGCAACTATTAACTCAATAAGGTACATTTTATCCTAATTATATAATTAGTATTTATTTTAACTTTAAGATGCATAAAAATATGGAGTGAATTATGTGAAAATAGTTGTTTCATGGAACAGTCAAGGAAGACTCGACCGTAATAAAGTATTAAGGCTGTCGCCCGATATCGCCATCATCCAAGACTGCCTCATCCGGATTTCCTGCAGGACTTTATCAAATATGATGATGTGAGTTGGGTTGGAAATGACAAGAAGAAAGGGCTAGGTGTCATGTCATTTTCAAAGAAATACAATCTGACCCAACTAGTAGATGAGATCAAGTATGAATGGGTTATTCCAATAAAAGTGACTGGAGCTACTAGTTTCACATTATTCGCAGTTTGGGCAAGAAGAATGCCAGGATATACATATGGAAAATTAGTTTATACAGCTCTACAAGAATTGATCAATATCTACATACAGACCAGGTTATCATAATGGGTGATTTTAACGTAGATAAAAAGGTGCCTTCGAGTTATTCTGGAATTAAAGGCTTCGATACACTTATTCATGTACTTGATGATCATCAACTCAAAAGTTGTTATCATTATTATCATCATGAAATTTGGATTCGAAAGTCATGGCAATTACTATCAATATGGACATAAGGACAAGCCTTTTCACGTTCACTATTGCTTTGTAAATGAGGGGAATCTAGAAAATATGCAAGATTTTTCGATTGTAGAAGGTGACGGTTGGGATGAATTAGGGCATCACCGTCCACTAGTTTTAGAACTTAAAGATGTGAATAGCCTTCACAACATCGGAACCAGCGAGAAGATCGAAATCACTCCTGAGCTGTTAAAGAAAATTACAATCTGCTTATTAATAATGAAATCGTAACTTCTCAAGAAATTGACGAGGCGGTTAAACAGATCAAGGCATTGAGAATCATGAGAAATGAAGAATAGTTCGACAAGTCACTGTGACTGTCGATTTGGGAGGATTTTTAAGATGGATAATAATGATATATTAATTCGATTAAGATATGCGCTGGATATAAAAAACTCTGACATGGTTGAGATATTTAAACTCGGCGGTGTTGAATTGACAAAAGAAGAAGTGCTAAAAATACTGATCAAGTCAAATGAAAGCGATATGGAAGAGGAAGAGTATGATCGTGATACAGGTGAAAATGAAGACCGGATTAATTGCGATAATCATATGTTAGAGGCGTTTTTAAATGGTCTTATTATTTTTAAAAGAGGAAAACAAGATCAAAAAACAGATCAGTCTAATCGACCAGCGCAGCCACTAAAGAGTAATGAAAATGTGAATAATATCCTACTAAAGAGAGTGAAAATAGCGTTGGCATTAACAAGTGAGGACATGCTTGATATTTTAGAAGCAGCAGGTGTCAACATAACAAAAGGAGAATTAGGTGCTGTACTAAGAAAAGAAGGACATCGGAATTATAAAGTATGCGGTGATCGATACGCTAGGAACTTCCTAAAAGGATTAGCACTAAAATACAGGGGATGATAGGGGCAAGCAAAAACGTGAATATGGATATTCGTTTTATGAAATTCGACGTGAGTCAGAGGGACAGGTCCCGTGACTCACGACCACACCCCGAAAATGAGTCAAGGAACCTGTCCCCTTGACTCATATGATATAGTAAATAAGCCTTTGAAGAAAAAAACGGGCTATTAAATATACGAAAAGAGACGTGATTAGCCTTGGTAGATTTTTTACAACTTGGGATTCGAAAAGAGATTAACCATACATTAAAGTCATTAGGGATGACCGTGCCCACTTCCATACAAGAACGGACAATCCCATCCATACTCCAGGGGAAGGATGTGATTGCAAAAGGACAAACGGGAACAGGAAAGACGTTGGCTTTTGTTCTTCCCATTATTGAAAAGATTGATGTGCAAAACTCGAATGTTCAAGCCCTTATTTTAACGCCAACAAGAGAATTGGCTCAGCAAATTTCAAAAGAAATCAAGAGAATGATTGAGAACGTACCTGGTGTCAATGTGTTAGCTGTATATGGGGGTCAGGATGTTGAGCATCAATTAAAAAAGTTAAAAGGAGCTCAACATATTGTCGTTGCAACGCCAGGTCGGTTATTAGATCATATACGCCGTGGAACCATTGATCTCTCAACGATTGGGATGCTTGTGTTAGATGAAGCGGACCAAATGTTACTGATGGGTTTTCTTCCAGAGGTGGATGACATCATTTATGAAACCCTTTCTTCTAGACAAACCATGCTGTTCTCTGCAACCATGCCGAACGAAATTCGCTCTCTTGCCAAAAAATATATGGTAAAGCCAGAGTTTATCGAAGTGAAAGCAAAAAAAGTGACGGTTGATGAGATTAAACAAGTTGTGATTGAAACAACGGACCGGAGAAAACAAGCCACTTTATTCCATTTAATCCAAGAACATCGTCCATTTTTAGCGATTATATTCTGTCGTACAAAAATTCGTGCTAAAAAGCTTCATGATGCCTTGATTGCCAACGGGTATGAATCAGACGAGTTGCATGGGGATTTAACACAGTCCAAACGGGAAAAAGCGATGAAACGATTTCGTGAGGCGAAAACGCAGTTTTTAGTTGCAACAGACGTGGCTGCACGGGGACTTGATGTAGAAGGGGTAACACATGTCTATAACTATGATATTCCCCAAGATGTGGAAAGCTATGTTCACCGGATTGGACGTACGGGTCGTGCAGGTGGTGATGGGATGGCCATTACGTTAGTGGATCCAAAAGATCTGGAGTTCCTACGAATGATTGAAAAAGGGATTCATCAAAGATTAGAAATACAAGTGATAAAAGGAGTGAGTATCCCGGATAGGGAGGATTATCAGAGTGTAAGAAGCGAGCAAATGAAAAAAACAAAGCGCCCTGAAGGTAGTGTAAAAGGCAGAAGCAAAGGTGCAACGTTTTCTTCAGGTAGAAAACCGAATGATCGTCAAACAAAAAGAAACTCAAGCCCTTCAACAAGAGGGGGAAGACGTACTCGATAGGTAGTTTCTCATAGGTGCTCTGTAAAAAACATGGAACGGGCACAAATGGAATAACTGACCCCTTTTTCAGATATCGGTAAATAATCGGAGTATTTTTTTGCCAAATGAACCACCAAGACGGTTCGAAGTCACTGGAAAAATATTTTTGTAAATGGCTACGAACTGTCTGGTTATCTGACATGCAAAAAAGTGTGGACTTCATTTGAGTAACATTTTATGAAACGAGATTTTTCGAGGTGCGCCAGGCGTGACTCTACAAAAAGGTGGTATGCCAGTTTTCTCTCGTGTTAAAATTGAACTTATAAAGATTCTTACTATTTAGATAGTTTTCAATTCATAATAATGGGGGAAATCACTGTTAAGATTCAAAAGATCAGGATTGTAGGCTCTGGGCAAATGGGAAGTGGAATAGCTCAAGTACTGGCGCAGTCAGGATTTCAAGTAATTCTGAATGATATAAAAGAAGAATTTGTTATGAAAGCATTAGAAAAAATCTCGAAGATGTTGGATCGTGATATCGAGAAATGCAAGAGAACAGTTAAAGAAAAAGATGAGATTCTTTCTAGAATAACGATTTCTACAAATCTTGAAGATGCAAAAGATGTGGAAATGGTGATAGAAGCTGCAACTGAAAATAAAGAGACAAAGCTTAATATCTTCCGTAAACTAGATGAAATGACATCAAATCATTGTATCCTTGCTAGTAATACGTCTTCTCTTTCGATTATGGAAATTGCTGCTGTCACAAAACGTCCTGAAAGGGTAATTGGCATGCATTTTTTTAATCCTGTTCCAATGATGAAACTAGTAGAAATAAATAGAGGAATGGCTACATCAGATGAAACCTTCATGATTGTTGAAGATTTGGCAAAGGATATGAAAAAAGTACCTGTTGCTGTAAAGGATATGCCGGGCTTTGCTGTTAATCGAATTCTTGTTCCAATGATTAATGAGGCAATCTATACCGTCTATGAAGGGATCTCTACTCCAGAGGATATTGATAAAATGATGCAACTTGGTGCGAATCACCCAATGGGCCCCATCGCCTTGGCAGATTATATAGGATTAGACACTTGCCTAGCGATTATGGAAGTACTCCATGAAGGGTTTGGTGGCCCTAAATACCGTCCTTGCCCACTGTTGCGAAAGTATGTTGAGGCTGGCTGGCTTGGGGTGAAAACAGGTCGTGGTTTTTATGAATATAAATAGTGTCACTTCCCGGAAATCTTGTTTCACAGTCTGTTTTAAATCTTAAAACGGCTAGAGGTCAGTCTTGAGTAACTTATCGTGGGGACGGAACCCATTATCGGTCTGGTCTTTGCAGCACCTTTTCTACCCCTACGCAAATCTGCCGCGATTACATGCTAATCGTGGCATTTTTTCTGGATCCTCAGGAAATTTGCTGTGATTACAGGCTATTCGCGGCATTCTCTAATCACTGGGATTATTTTTGCCACGATTTGGACTACCTTATTCGTGTTTTGTCTTTCTGTATTTCGATTTTGATTTAAATAAATGTTACCTTTTTTTGTTTTAATAACCTTAAAAACACCCAATTCACCCCGAAAAATTAGGTGTTTTTCTATGAAGTTTCGCGTCATTATCTCCTCGGGTCATTGTTGGATTTCATGATTGATAACAGAGTAGATGATTTTTTTTACGGGTTCCTCGATGAGTGAGTTTTTTCGATATTGTACATAGATGTTGTTTGGGATCATGTCGATTTTTTTTAGCTGTTTTGTCTCTACTTTCATTCGGTCATATTCATTAAGGGACAGTGCGGTTGTGATGCCGACTCCAATCCCGCTGCCAACAATCGATTTGACCATTTCGTTATTTCCTACTTCAAATCTCTTAATATTCGGAACGCCCACAAGCTGTTCTTCGATTTCTGCCCATATCGCCGTGTGGCGCTGATAGCATATCAAGGTTTCACCTTCCAGGTCTTCGGGTAGAATGATCTCTTTATCCATAAAGTGATGGTTTTTACCGCAAATCAAAACCAGTTGACCATCAAATAAAAACTCTGAAACGATATCCGGCTGTTGAGTGTAAGAGTTTCTAGTGAAGATAAGGTCTAGCTCTCTATCCATAAACATTTCATTCAAGGATAGTGAATCTTTCCCTTCATAGATAGATACCTCAATATTCTCAATAGACAAAATAGAGTTGATTAGTTCGGTAAAATAAGAGTAGGAAAAGGCTGGGGAAAAGCCAACTTTAATATGCTGATATTTAGAATGTCGGGTAGCCTCTAACGAGTGCTTCATATTTGCCATTATGTTTTTTGCGTACTCAAGAAAGATTTTCCCTTCTTTTGATAGAGTGACATTTTTCCCGTCCTTCTCAAATAATTTACACGCAAGTTCATATTCTAAATTCTTTATTCTGGCTGATACAGTAGGCTGTGATACATTTAGCGCTTCGGCTGCCCTGGAAAAGTTTTTATGGGTGATCACCGCAAAGAACGTCTCTAATTGTACCGTATCCATAAAATCACTCCCGATGTGTTTATCTTTTAAATGTGAAACATAGGACTTTTTCCTGTTTGATAGATCTAAAGGAAAAACTTAGAGGAAACGATTCTAGCGCTAAGTTTTTTCAGTTAGATTTTTATCAAGTATGATCCTATAATGAAACTAAGATAAATAAATAGAAAATTAAATAAAATCTAAATCTATTAAATTATCTTATTATTATTTTAATCTAGGCTGTTGTAAAGTACAACTAATTGTCTAGCTTCGTTGGCAGGGAATTGTATGCGATTACGATTTTGACGAAAAGAAGGAAATGATTAAAACGAATAGAAGGGGGAATTTAAATGTCTAAACATATTGACGTAAATGGGATTTCTACACATTATCATGAAAGCGGAGAAGGGGAAGCGATTCTATTAATTCATGGTTCAGGCCCAGGAGTGACAGCTGAGGCGAATTGGAGACTGATTATTCCAAGACTATCTGAAAATTTCCATGTCTATGCACCCGATATTGTTGGCTTCGGTTATACGGAAAGACCTGAAAATATCGAGTATGGTGTGGAAACATGGGTAAACCATTTGATTCAGTTCGTTGAGGCAGTAGGCGAAAGCCGCGTTCATATTATCGGTAATTCATTAGGTGGCGCATTGGCCTTACATATCGCCAATAAAAGACCTGATTTAGTTGGCAAAATGGTGTTAATGGGGGCAGCAGGTCTACCGTTTACACTGACATATGGCTTAGATAAAGTATGGGGCTATGAGCCAAGTGTAGAAAATATGAAGAGATTGCTAGAAATCTTTGCCTATAATCAAGAATTTGCGACAGACGAATTAGCGCAATTACGTTATGAGGCAAGCATTCAACCAGGATTACAGGAAGCTTTCTCGAAAATGTTTGCAGAGCCTCGTCAAGAGAAACTGAATAGCTTAGCGATCCCAGAGGAGCAGCTTAAAGAAATTGAGCATTCCGTCTTAATGGTTCATGGCAAGGATGATATCGTCGTTCCTTACAAAGAAACTAGTTTACGTTATTTAGAATTACTTCCAAACTCAGAGCTTCATATTTTCTCAAAATGTGGACACTGGACTCAAATTGAGAAAAAAGATGAATTTGCTCAGCTTTGTGAAAATTTCTTCCTGCGTAACTAATAAAATTGAGAGGCTGTCTAAATACAAGAGGAAAGATAACACAGACAGCCTCACCTTATAAAAATTGTCAAATGTAAGCGAATTCAGTTGACTTTATTAAGGGGGTTGTGATGGATGGAAATGAATACAAAGAAGCATTCCATTGTAGGAAAAGTGGCCATTGTTACAGGTTCAGCACGGGGAATCGGGAAAGAGATTGCGCTAACCCTAGCTCGTGAAGGTGCTAGCGTACTTGTAACGGGGACCGATCAAGAGAGAACAAAAACGTCCGCGGATGAAATCGCTGAACAAACGGGGGCAAAGATCGATTATTATGTCGGGGATCTCTCAGTAGAAGAGAATGTTTCAGAAATGGTTGAAAAAACAATCAATAAATGGGGAAGAATCGACATCCTAGTCAATAATGCCGGGGGTGGAGTCATAAAACCATTTCTAGAGCAGACACCAGAAACGTTAAAAACGACCATTGATCGCAATCTTTGGACATGCCTATGGTCCTGCTATAAGGTTCTTCCATTTATGGTTGAGCAAAAATATGGGAGAATTATTAACCTTGGTGCTGACTCTGTCCGAAATGGACTATGGGAGCATGCAGCCTATAACGCAGCAAAAGGCGGTGTACATGCCTTAACAACCGGGTTAGCGCGGGAGTTTGCACAATATGATATTACGATCAATACAGTGGCTCCGCCTGCGGTTGAATCAGGAGCGTTAGAGATCTATAAAGAAAAACGGCCGGAAATGGCGAGTAAAATGATTGAGATCATTCCAAAAGGCAGAGGCGCCTATGAAGCAGAGGTGGCAGATGCGGTTTGGTATTTAGCTACACAAGAAGCCTCTTTTATAACTGGCCAAGTCATCAGTGTTAACGGAGGATCAACCATGCTTTAATTTCTATGAAAACAGAATAGAAGGGATGTGAATAAAAGTGAAAATTGATGTTCATACCCACTTTGTTCCTGAGGTTTTACCAGCAATGGCAGACCGCTTAGGAGATCATCGTTGGCCTGCGACAAAATGTCAGTGCGGGAAATCTCATCATAAGCAGATCATGATTTCAGGTAAAAATTTTCGCACGATTACCGACCAATGCTGGAGTCCTCAAAGAAGAATCGAGGATATGGATCATGAGGATGTAACTGTTCAAGTGTTATCTCCCATGCCCGAATTATTATCCTATTGGTTTAAGGCCGAGGATACTCTCGAATTCTCTCGTTCTATCAACGCTGAGCTATCAGCTTTTATCCAAAACGATCCTGCCCGATTTTTAGGTCTTGGGATGGTCCCACTACAAGATCCTGAATTGGCTGCAAAAGAATTGAAACGCTTAAAAAATGAGTTTGGATTAAAAGGGGTAGAAGTTGGAACAAATATTAATGGCAAATCGATCGGCGATCCATTTTTTGATCCATTTTTTGCAGAGGCAGAAGCGGAGGGGATGACAATCTTTGTCCATGCGCTTCATCCAATTGGAAAGGAACGAATCATTGGTCCATCAGCTTTATCGGCTCTCATCGGGTTTCCAACTGAAAATGCTTTAGCTGCATCCTCGTTGATTACGGGGGGAGTGTTAGAAAAGTTTCCCAACTTAAAGATTTATATCAGCCATGGAGGAGGAACTTTCTCTACTCTATTGCCTCGATTAACATTCGGCTGGGAAAGGATGGAGGAAATCAGAAAGGTTATCCCTCATCCGCCAAGCTATTATGCTAAGAAAATCTACTATGACACCTTGGTTTATGATATCAACACGCTTCATTATTTAATCGGTCAGTTTGGATCTAGTAGATTAATGATTGGTTCGGATTATCCCTTTTTAATCCGAGAGAAAGACCCAGGCTATTGGATTGATGATTTGAACATTAGTCAGGAAGAGAAAGAAATGATTTTGTATAAAAATGCAGCAAATATTTTCAAAATATTATGAATTATTAAATTTTAGGAGGAGTTACGATGGAAAAGTTAGTTGTTGAGAATAAAGTAAAGCCTGAATTTAAAGTTCATCGAAGTGTTTTTACCGATCAGGAGATTTTTGAGCGAGAGAAAAAAGAAATCTTTAGTAAATGTTGGTTATTTGTCGGTCATGAATCTGAAATCCCAAATAATGGCGATTTTATTAGAAGAAAAGTCGGTGGACGAAATCTCTTATTTACTCGTAGCAGTGATGGAGTGATTCGAGTGTTGTACAACTCATGTCCACACCGCGGCGCATTGGTTGTTCGTGAAGAAAAAGGGAATTCAAAGGTATTTCGCTGCTTCTACCATGCGTGGAGCTTTAAAAATGATGGTGAATTAGTGGGGATGCCTGGAAAAGATGGCTTTTCAGAGACCTTTAATTGCGATGGCTCTAAAAATTTAAAAGAAGTTACGAGAATGGAATCCTATCGTGAATTTGTATTTGTCAATTTTGATAACAATGCGATTTTACTCCAGGAGTATTTAGGAAATGCAAAGGAATACATTGATTTAATTGCGGATCAATCCGAGCTAGGAATTGAAGTATTGCTAGACCCGCAGGAATATAGTGTTCGAGCGAATTGGAAGTTATTAGCTGAAAATAGTGTAGATTCCTATCACGGTATGCCCACACATAAGACATATTTTGATATCGTAGCAACTCGCGGGGGAGAATTGTCGAAGGATGATTTACAAGGCGTGGGACTTGATCTCGGTAACGGACATGCTGTTGTAGAATACACCGCTCCATGGGGAAGACCTGTTGGGAAATGGATTCCTGCTTGGGGAGAAGAAGGGAAAAGAGAAATCGAGGAAATCACACGCAAGTTAGAAAGTAGATTTGGAAAAGAGAGAGCTGAACGAATTACGAGAAAAAATCGTAATCTCCTTATTTTTCCTAACTTAGTCATCAATGATATTATGGCAGTCACGATTCGAACATTTAATCCAATCGAACCTGGGTATATGGAAGTAACAGGCTATGCTTTAGCTGCAAAAGCGGAAAATCCGGATTTTAGACGGAGAAGAAATGATAACTTCCTAGAATTTATCGGGCCAGGCGGATTTGCTACACCAGATGATAATGAGGCACTTGAGCTGTGTCAGGAAGGATTTTTGAACAATCAAGAAGTGGAATGGAATGATATTTCAAAGGGAATGATTCGGGAGCAACCGGTTTCAAATGATGAGGAGCAAATGCGTGGTTTTTGGAGAAAGTATGATGAGCTCATTTCGAATGCAGAATTGAAACCAGAAGAAGGGAGTGTAGGGATATGAATATTAAACGCCAAACAATAGAGGACTTCTTATACAGAGAAGCTGAGCTATTGGATGAGTGGAAATTAGAGGAATGGGCCGCTTTATTTTCCTCGAAGGGTTCTTATCTCATTCCACCAATTGGTAATCCAAATGCGGATTTTACTAAATCTTTATATCTTGTTCATGATGATCGAGCACGACTTGAACAAAGAGCAAAACGGTTATTAAAAAAAGAGGCACATGTGGAATATCCGCATTCAACTACGATGAGAAACTATAGCAATATTCGAATCTCTCATCATGATAACGATTCGATCAATGTGAAATGTAATTTCATTACGTATCGATCCAAAAGAGAAATTCTTGATCCTTTTATTGGTGTTCTAGAATTCAAATTAGTTGAAGAAAATGGTGAACTTAAGATTGAGGAAAAGAAAGTAGTGTTAAAGATTGATAGTTTACGTCCACAAGGAAAAGTGAGTCTTATTTTATAAAGGTTATTCACGGAAAGTTTGTTGTTAAAATTTAATTTATAAAAAAGATAGGGGAGATTATTATGTTTCGATATAAAAAAATTGGGTATGTAGCGTTAAATGTGAGTGATATTGAAAATTCTACAAAGTTTTATGATGAAGTACTGGGGTTACAATTGGTTGAAAAGAATGACAAAGGGATGTCTTTCCTGCGATGCAGCAATGACCATCATAATATTATTTTATACCCAGCAGAAACTGCAGGAATTAAAAGAGTAGGATTCCAGCTGGAAAACGACCGACAGCTAGAAATTTGTTACGAAGAGCTTGTGAAAAATGGGTTAGAACCACGAGAAGTTTCTGAAAAAGAGTTAAAAGAATTAAAACAAGGAAGATCCTTCCGTATCGTTGAACCGAATACGGGGTTAGAAATTGAATTCTATAGCAAAATGATGTATATGGTCAAGGCTTTTGTACCAAAACATACTAGAATACAGCGTCTTGGTCATCTCGTATTAAATTGTGTGGATGTTGAAAGTACGTTAAAGTTCTTTTCAGAAAAGCTAAACTTTGAAGTTTCCGATCAATTAGGCGATAATGCGTGGCTGCGCTGCTATCCAAATCCATACCACCATTCATTAGCGTTGATTAAAAGTAATGAAAATAAACTACACCATGTAAACTTTATGGTGACAGACATTGATGATATTGGAATCGCTCGAAACCGGATTGCAAACAGCGAAATTCCGATTGTATTTGGTCCAGGCCGACATGAACCTTCCGAAAGTATTTTCTTATATTTCCTCGATCCAGATGGAATGTCATTGGAATATAGCTTTGGCATGGAAGAATTCCCTGAGGAAAACCCTAGGGATGCTCGAATGCTAGAAACAAGTCCATGGACTCTAGATCGCTGGGGGGGAAAACCAGACCCTCGATTCGCTTCAAAAGGGAAAATCGAAAGCCCTTTAAGCACCATAGATAACTGATTATGGGACAGAGGTATGGGACCGTCACTCGTACCTCGGACACCTTACAATATCAAAGACAAATCGAGTCAAGACACCTGTATCTTGACTCGCATTTTTGGAGTCAGATAATAAGAGATGGATGAGATCGAAAACAAGATCAATGACTTAAAAATTAAATTGGTTCAAATAGCTGAAACAAAAGGGATTAATAGTCATGAAACTCTTTGTTGCAGTCAGGAATTAGATCGATACATTGTGATGTATCAAAAACGGCAATTCAAAAATAATAAAACTTCATTACATAGTAATGAAGTTTTGGGGAAAGAACAAGTGGTTTACAAACCTTATGGTTAACACTGAATCAAGGTATCTGTCCCCTGATTTGGTTAATCGACAAGTCACAGTGACTTGTCGATTACCCTTTGTATAGAAAATATTTTTATAAAGGGTTATTTTTTAAAAACTTTAGGTTTGAACCTACTCTCTTTTCCTTACCTAAATATGTATAGAAAAAGCCAGTTAATGCAAACGAACGATCAATGTTAATATTTATGGCAAGGCATCATCCAACTATGATGATGCCTTAATTGTTTTTTTTGAAATTTTTCCATAGACCATTTTTCTAGTGTATAAGTACTAAAGTAATTAATGATCGATAAAAACATTTTATTGAAATTAATGTTTTTTGAACGAAAGTCAAATAGAAGTTTTTTATTTCGACGCTTCTCTTTAAAACCTATTTTAATTCGATCTATAAAGTAGAGTGAATTATAATTAAGTTATGAATATTACGAAAGTAGGTGACAATTGAAAACGTATTCATATTCGTTGATCTATGAAACAGACCTTTGAAACATTTTTAACAATATTTATTAATTTAGACTTTTTATGTTATCAATTCAAATTAAAGGAGAGCGAGATATGATTGAAAAAGGTGTTGGGTTTAAGCATTCATTACGTGATTTTGGAAGAGATATTAATGTAAATAATGTCAGTACAGGAATTGCAGCAGGGATTTTTGGACTAAGCGCAGGGGTCGTTATGATCAGTGCAGGCGTCGCGGCTGGTCTTGGTACGGATGTTATTATGGCATGGGTGACTAGTATGTATCTCTTATGTGGAATTTTTAGCATCATCGTTCCGACTTATTATCGCGTACCAATACCAATGGCTACTTCTATACCGGGAGCCTTGTTATTTGCTGCTGCGATCCCAGCAGTCGGATTAGGTCCAACAATGGGAGCTACTCTAATAGCAGGAATTATTTCTCTTATTGTTGGTAGAACGGGATACATGGGTAAGATTATCCGATTTATTCCTATGCCGATTGTCATGGGAATGATCGGGGGAATCTTATTGAAATTTGGTTTAAACCTTGTTACTCCATTGCAAGATGCTTTTTTACCAGCTTTGCTAATGATTGGTACATTTATTATTGTAACCAGATTAATACCTAAATTTCCAGCAGTACTTGCTTCATTATTAGTAGGAATCATTTATGTAATCGTTAGCGGGGTTGATTTTTCTAGTATCACATTTTCAGTAGACTATCCAACTTTTGTCCTTCCTCAATTTACCCTTGATGGATTTCTCGCATATGGTCTTCCGTTAGCAGTTATATTAATTGGCATGGAGACTCCTGCTGGAGCGGGATTACTTCAATCATCTGGGTTTAAAAACGTACCAGTTAATGGAATTACTGCTGCTAACGGTATCGGAACAATGGTAGCTTCCTTTTTCTGTTTGCACAGTGTCTGTATTGCCGCACCGATGACAGGGATTACTGGATCACCAGAATCAGGAAAAATTGAGGGTAGATGGGTAAGTGCTGTGACGATTGGAATTATTTTTCTAGTATCTGCCCCTTTTTATGGATCTTTAGTTAAGTTATTTGAAATTACTCCTGGTTACTTAGTAGCCATTGTTGCAGGATTAGCATTAGTGAGGGTATTGATTTCTACAATTGGTGGAGCGTTAGCAGCACCTACCTTCAAAATTGGAGCTTTATTCTCCTTTTTAATTGCCGCTTCAGGAATTACTATACTTGGAATCGGTTCATCCTTTTGGGCATTAGTCTTTGGCTTTATTATTTCCTTAGTTGTTGAAGCGAAAGATTTTCAATTTAAAAAACAAGCAGTTTCGGTTAAACAGGTCAACGAATCTGTAGAAACAAATAGTATTTAAACGTATCCTATTGTTTCTTTATTAACTATTAAAGATTTAATATAAAAAAAGGACTGTATCATACCAATTGGTCATGAAACAGTCCTTTATTTTAATGGTAAAAAAAGAAAACATAGAAGATGGTTGCTCTGTTTAATAGATAGACTGGGAGATATTTATCGAAATACAGTTTGAATATTGCGTCTATTTATTACTTAATATGTTAAAATACGTAATAAAAATATCGTAGAACGATAAAAAGGCTGATTCATACTATATTATGAAACAGCCTATTTTTTGTTGTGGTGTAACTTTCAATTTTCGTATACTCTATACAGTAATCTTGCTCTTTACGATGCCATGGTTAATAAATGAGTAAACCATTTTTTTGATATATTTTTCGGTGGGCGCATTTTTTCGGTAGACTACATAGACTTCATTTGGAATATCGCTAATTTCGCGCATTTCTTTTGAAATAATTTTATTCATCTCGTTTTCATCAATTCCAAGCGAGGGCGAAAAGCTTATACCCCAATTATTTTTCACAAATGTTTTCAATGTATCATTATTTTTCACTTGGATGCGATGTAAATCTGTTATCCCTTTTAACTTTTGATCAATTTTTTGCCAGACTGGATGGGTAGGACTATAACAGATTAACGTTTCATACATTAAATCATCCAAAGTAACGGATTCCTTCTCGACTAATCGATGTTCGGTACCCATAATTAACACAAATTTATCCTCAAAGAGTAATTCAGAAACGAGCTCAGGATCAGTAGAAACTAAATTTCTAACAAAAATTAAATCTAGTTCTCCTCTTTTTACCTGTGCCATTAATACATCAGAATCCTCACCTTCTGTTATGGATAAAGTAAGATCATTTTTAAGTGTGCCAATGGTTTCTATCATAAAGGAAGAAGCTAAACCTGGACAGAATCCGACATGGATTATTGGGGTTTTGGATTGATCAATCACGTTTATGGACTGATTCATATAATGTAGAATTTTGCTTGCATATTCAATAAAGAGATCACCTTCTTTTGTGACAACCATATCTTTTCCTTCTTTTTTAAAGAGCTTACAATTTAATTCATTTTCCAAGTTTTTTATTCTTGCAGTTACTGTTGGTTGTGTAATTTTTAATTCATCTGCTGCCTTTGAAAAACTTTTAGATTTAACAATTTTTAAAAAGGTCTCAATTTGCATTTTGTCCATATATTCATTTCCTCCGCTTTCTATCAGATTGAATTAGAACGACTTAATAAAAGGGGATAAGCAACTTTCCAGTCACATAGCATTTATTTCTCCTCAAAAACGATTGAAAATAGAAAAAATTTATACCGATTACTTTTAGAAAAATTATTTTAATTCGTTGTTTATAAATGATTGAATTATAATATAATTATGAATTACCATATAAAAATTCGTATAAAAGAATAAAGGATCACTATTATTATTGTACCAAATTTCTGAAAATTGTGAACCGAATATGTTGCATAATCGAATTTTGAAAAATCTTAAAGAATTTAGGAGGAAGAGAAATGCGTTTTTTACAACCAGTTATTGCAGTTATATCAAAATTTTTACCACTATGGATTTTATGTTGTGCTGTCATTGCTTACCTCATACCGGAGCTATTTGTATCGATCCGAAACTTAACTAGTTTGGCTCTTGGAGTGATTTTTTTATTAATGGGAATGACTCTATCAATTGACAGTTTAATCTCTGTTGTTAAAAACCCAAAACCTTCCATGATCGGAGTTACATTGAAATGGGTGATTTCGGTTGGTATTTCTATTTTATTAGCCTATCTCTTTTTTGCGGATAACCCTGATTTAGCAGCAGGTATTATTTTAGCTGGATCTGTATCAAGCGGTACATCGGCAAATCTATATTCGATGATTGCTGGTGGGGAAGTAGCTTTAAGTTTATCTATGGCAACCGTTGACACGATCATTTCACCGCTATTAACTCCATCTCTTATGCAATGGTTTGCGGGGAAGTTTATTGAGATTCATTTTTGGTCGTTGTTCTTAAATATTATCTACGTCGTCTTTATTCCGCTTTTTTTAGGGGTTTTTCTAAAATGGAAATGGTCAGAAAAAGTAAAAGTGATTACCCCATATACGTCGATTCTATCCATGTTAGCTTTGTTTATCGTCGTGTTGTCCGTTGTTTCTAATGCCCAATCAAGTCTACAACAAAATCTTGAATGGTTACCTATTATTTTTATCGCTGTTTTCCTGCAGGTTTCGATACCAATGTTTTTAGGATATTTTCTATCAAAAGCTTTTAAACTTAAAGAAAAGAACTGTCGGGCTATTCTTTTTCATACAGGAATCTGTAATACGGCTTTAGCGGCAACTCTTGCTATGCAACATATTAATTCAATAGCTGCTGTACCTTCTGTTGCAAATATGATCGTTAATCTCACATTAGGAGCTTTAGTCGCTAATCTATTTAAATATAAGTTCACCATTAATACCGATTCGAATGTCATAGAATCAGTACAATAGATTTGTAAATAGGTTATGTCAAAAATAGAAAAAGAGTAACAATCCTAGTCGTTGTTAAAAGAAAGAGAAAACCCCTAATTTGGATCATTTCCAAGTTAGGGGTTTTTATGAAGCAAATGAGACTTAATGGTTTTTTATAAAATCATTTGTGACTCTTGAGAATTCCTCAGGATATTCCATCATTGCCCAGTGCCCACAATGAGGGATAACGTACATCCAAGCATTTGGTAAAGTGTCCAGTAATTGATAGGATCTTTCAAGTGGTACCATATTATCTAATGTTCCATGAACGATAAAGGTTTTATGTTGAATTTGTTCGAGTTCCTTCTGATCAAACTCATAATCGAGAATTCCTTGCATAATCGCTCCATAGGATTCTAGTGCCCCTGGCTGTTTTGTTAATTGCAAACGATAATTTACTAATTCTTCATTTACTTGGAAATTAGGATTCGTTAAGTGTTTGACAATGTTATACATAGCATCGTAATCGATATTGTAATTAATGAGTGCTTTCATACCATTTGATTGTTGAGCAGGCTTTCCTGTACCCATTAAAATCAATTTATCAATTTTTTCTGGTGCTTGGATGGCAGCTCCTAAACTTGTTAAACCACCCATAGAATTACCTATTACGCTCGCCTTTTCAAATCCTAATGCATCAATAAAAGCTAGTAATTGATCGACACGTGCTTGATGGTCATACTTAAATTCTTTCGGGTTGGGCTTGTCTGTTTTTCCAAAACCAATCGCATCATATGCAATCACTCGATAACCTTGTTCAGCATAAAGTTCTAATACTTGATTCCAATTGCCCCATCCGTCTGCACCAGCGCCTCCACCATGTAATAGAATGAGAGGATCACCAGACCCCAATTCCCAATAATGAGTTTGATATTGATTTGTTTGAATAAATTTTTCAACTGCCATTTCCAATCCCCCAATTTTATAAATTTACTTCGAGCTAAAATCTAGCTGAAATAAATTTATAGAATATTCAATCTACAATTTAATTATAGGTGTTCCTTTCGTTTAGGAGCAAATCAAAATATTCTATTTTACACCATCTGTGAAAAAATATTTTCAATTTGTCTATATAGGGTAGGGAAATTATACTAAAGGTAAGTCATTATTTACTAAATATTTTAAAAATTAAATTAATTGTTTTGTCATTTGATGATTCTAATAAAAAGGAGTGGTGTGAATGGAAATGAATCAGCAAAATCACTCACTTTCAGGGAAAATTGCGATTGTCACAGGATCTGCTAGAGGGATAGGCTACGGAATTGCGAAGGCTCTTTCAGAACAAGGAGCATTGGTAGTAGTAACCGGTACGGATGAAGAACGAACAAGAAAAGCGGCAAAAGATCTGGCGGCTATTACTCAAAAGGATGTAGATTATTTTTCAGGTGACCTATCTAAAGAGGAGAATGTAGATAAGCTCATTACTAGAACGATAGAACGGTTTGGAAAGGTTGATATTCTTGTTAATAATGCGGGTGGTGGCGTTATATTACCTTTTCTCTCCCATACACCTGAAACACTAAAAACGACTATTGATCGAAATTTATGGACGACTCTATGGGCTTGTTATAAAACACTACCTCATATGGTTGAGCAAAACTATGGGAGAATCATTAATATCGGAGCAGATTCTGTGAGGAACGGTCTCTGGGATCACGCAGCTTATAATGCAGCAAAAGGTGGAGTCCATGCGTTAACAACTGGGCTTGCAAGAGAATTCGCTGGTTATGATATAACCGTCAATACGATTGCGCCACCAGCGGTAGAATCAGAACCACTGGATAGAGTAAGGGAAAAGGACCCTGAATTAGCAAAAAAATATGTGGATATCATCCCAAAAGGCAGAGGAGCTTATGTAGAAGAAATTGCAGATGCAGTATGGTATTTAGCTACGGATCCTGCAAGATTTATTACAGGACAGGTTATTAGTGTGAATGGTGGAAGTACAATGCTCTAAATTTAAAAATTAAAAATGGAGGTGACGTTGATGATCATTGATGTCCATACACATTTTGTTCCCGAACAATTACCCTCCATGAAGAATCGGAGTGGCAGTGATCGTTGGCCTGTTCTCCAATGTGTATGCGGTCATGAAGATCATAAACACGTAATGATCTCTGGTAAAAATTTTAGGACGATCACAGATCAATGCTGGAGTCCACATAGACGTATTGCAGAGATGGATTTTGAGGGAATCGATATGCAGGTTCTATCGCCAATGCCTGAATTATTGTCTTATTGGTTCGAACCAAAGGATACCTTGGAATTTTCACGATCAATAAACGGACAATTATCTGAATTCATCCAGAATAATCCCAAAGGTTTTATTGGCTTAGGAATGGTACCGCTTCAAGATCCTTTATTGGCAGCAAAAGAATTAAGAGGATTGAAGCACGAATTTGGCCTTAAAGGGATAGAAATCGGTACCCATATTAATGGGAAATCGATCGGTGATCCCATGTTTCATTCTTTCTTTGCGGAAGCAGAAGCCCAGCAAATGATCATTTTTGTTCATGCTCTTCACCCTTTTGGAAGTGACCGACATGTCGGATCACCGATCATGTCCAATCTGATCGGGTTTCCAACTGAAAATGCTTTTGCACTCGGTTCTCTTGTTACAGGGGGAATTCTTGAAAGGTTTCCGAATTTAAAAATATATTCCAGCCATGGTGGCGGTTCGTTTTCGTCCATCTTGCCTCGATTAGAATATGGATGGACAACGATGGAGGATATACAAAAGATTATTCCAAAGCCTCCTTCTTATTACGCTAAGAAAATTTACTATGATACCTTAGTGTATGATGTGGATACAGTTGATTATTTAATTCGTAAATTTGGTTCACAGCAACTGATGATAGGCTCTGACTATCCTTTTTCAATACGGGAAAAAAATCCAGGTCACTGGTTGGAGCAAATGGAACTTACGGAAGATCAGAAAAAACAGATTCAGTCGCAAAACGCCATTGGTTTTTTTAATATTCAGTATATAAGGGGTGCAAAGAATCCAATTTCTCATTAAGGGAGGAAAATAGAATGGAGAGTTACATTCGTGAAAATCAAGAAAGATGTGAGTTTTTAGTAGATCGACGTGTATTTACAGAACAGGAAATATTAGAGAAAGAGAAACAAGAAATTTTTGATAAGTGTTGGTTATATATCGGGCATGAGTCTGAACTTCCCCATAAAGGTGATTTTAAAAGACGAAAAGTAGGGGGAAGAGAACTGCTCTTTAGTCGAGGAAAAGATGAAAAAATACGAGTGTTTTATAACTCTTGTCCTCATCGTGGTGCAATGGTTTGTCGTGAAAAAGGTGGAAATACGAAGGTATTTCGCTGCTTTTATCATGCCTGGAGTTTTGATAATTGCGGTGAATTAGTAGGGATGCCGGGTAAAGATTCTTTCTCCGAACATTTTAATCATGATGGCACGAAAAATTTACAAGAAGTATATCGAGTTGAGAGTTATCGAGGATTTGTGTTTGTAAACTTTGATAAATTGGCTAATTCCTTAGAAGATTACTTAGGAGGAGCTAAAGAGTACATTGATTTAGTAGCTGATCAATCGGAATTAGGAATGGAAGTATTAAACGATCCTCAAGAATACAGTGTTCGAGCTAATTGGAAGTTATTGGCTGAAAATAGTGTGGATGGTTATCACGGGATTCCTACACATAAAACGTATTTTGATATTGTGTCTACACGAGGTGGAGAATTATCCAATGGTGATTATGAAGGATATGGGAAAGACTTAGGCAACGGCCATGCAGTTATTGAATATACAAGTGCATGGGGAAGACCTGTAGCAAGGTGGATGCCTGCATGGGGAGAAGATGGAAAGAAGGAAATTGAGAAGATTCAAAAGAGATTAACAGAGAAGTTCGGACCTGAGCGAGCAGATCGCATCGCGAATTATAACCGTAATATTATGATTTTCCCTAATTTAGTGATTAATGATATTATGGCCATTACGATTCGTACATTTAATCCCATTTCACCAGATTATATGGAAGTAACTGGATATTCTCTTGCACCGAAAGAAGAAAATGAAGAAATTCGTAAACGAAGAAATGATAACTTTCTAGAGTTTTTGGGACCTGGTGGCTTTGCTACACCTGATGATAACGAAGCGTTGGAGTTATGTCAACAAGGTTTCAGAAGCAATAAGGAAGTAAAGTGGAATGACATTTCTAAGGGAATGAATAAAGATAAACCAGGTTCAACGGATGAAGAACAGATTCGGGCATTTTGGAGAAGATATAACAAAATGATGACAAAAGAAGTAGTTAGGGGCGGACATTATGGATAATTTATATCGAAGAATTGAAGATTTCTTATATTATGAATGCGAGTTACTTGATCAATGGAAGATGGAAGAGTGGGCTTCACTTTTTACCGAGAAAGGGAAGTATTTAATTCCACCGATTGGTAATCCCGAAGCAGATGAAACAAAATCACTCTATTTGGTTCACGATGATCATGCAAGATTAACTCAACGAGCAAAGAGATTGTTAAGAAAAGAAGCCCATGTCGAATATCCACATTCTAACGTTGTTCATAATCTCCATAATATACGTTTAAAAGATTATGATGAAGAAAATGGTAGGTTACTAGTTAGGTGTAATTTTACTGCATATCGAACGAAAAGAGAGATGTTAGATAGTTATGTTGGAGTATTGGAGTATACACTGGTCTTGGAAGAAAACGAATTAAAGATTGAAGAAAAGAAAGTGATCTTAAAACTAGACAGTTTACGTCCACAAGGAAAAATTAGCTTTATTTTATAGTAGATAAAGGAGTGAAAAATTGATGTTTCGATATAAAAAGTTAGGTTATGTGGCACTCAATGTGAGTAATGTAGAGGAATCTACTAAATTTTATGAAGAAATGGTCGGTTTACAGTTGGTTGAAAAACATGAGAATGGTCCTTCCTTTTTTCGCTGCAGTAATGATCACCATAATGTCGTCCTTTATCCAACTAATGGTGAACCAGGTTTAAAACGAGTGGGCTTTGAAGTGGAGAATGATGAACATCTGGAAATTGCCTACCAAACCTTTGTGAAAAAAGGACTTCAGCCAGAAGAAGTATCAAAGGAAGAACTACGAGAATTAAAACAGGGTACGACTTTCCGCATTACGGAACCAAATACAGGTTTACAACTTGAGTATTATAGTAAAATGATGTTTATGGTAAAAGATTTTGTGCCTAGACACACAAAAATTCAACGTATAGGTCATGTCGTACTTAATGTACGTGAGATTGATGATGCGCTAGATTTCTTTGTGAATGTATTGAATTTTAGAATTTCTGACCAACTTGGTGAAAACTATTGGTTACGCTGCTTCCCGAACCCGTTACACCATTCGTTTGCCTTAATTCACAACAAAGAAACGAAATTGCACCATGTGAACTTTATGGTAACAGATATTGATGATATTGGAATTGCGCGAAATCGCATTTTAAATGCGGGGGTTCAAGATGTTTTTGGTCCTGGGCGTCATGAGCCATCAACAAGTATCTTTTTCTATTACTTAGATCCAGATGGTATGACATTGGAATATAGCTTTGGAATGGAAGAAATTCCTGAAGAAAATGGGAGGGACTTCCGTATCCTTGAACCAGGGATGCATACCCTAGATCGATGGGGAGGAAAGCCAGATCCTAAATTTGCTTCTACTGGAAAAATTGAGAAGGGGATTAAAGATACGATTATCAGTTAATGAAAGTAAGTAGAAAGTCTAGTAGAATTTCAATTTTAAAATGAAATTTTAAAACGTTAAGCTAAATTATCGCATGACTTCGCCATAACCATATCGTTTAACTTAGCAAAAAACTTGCCGTAAATGGCAAGTTTTTTGTATACAAACAATATTGCAGGTCTTGTTCAGCAAAATATTGATAAAAAATTCCTTTAACGAAATGAATGTTTAGAGGTGTAGAAGGTTTGTCCTTAATACAAAGAGATATCTATTAAGTGTTTATTAAAATTATAAGTTATGCCATAAAGTGGTTATTAAAAATTGTTTTAGGAGAGTTGAAGGTCTATGTTAAATTTTGAAGAAAAAGTTCTGATTATAACGATCAAAAATCCATCGAGTTGATAATTTTTAAAAAGTTTCTTGCAGATTATGAAAAATATCTCTTCTTCGTGCGAATATAACCACAGGTTAAGTTGGATTTTTCATAGTTTATTAACGGAATGGCAACAATTTGACCATTTTTAATTCTCTCATCGTCTATTAAATTAAATTAAATTCTGACATACAACTAATCCCAATCCCCTCAGCAATCGCCTTTTTTATCGTTTCTGTATTATTGGTTTCGAATAATATTTTAATATGTCCGAATCGCTCTACCATATCCATGTAGATTGGCTTTGTGATTCTATGCATGATGAATTTCTGATCCTTTAAATCTTCAAGTGTTTCCGTTTCCTTATAGGCAATGGATGAATCTTTATTAACGCACACGTACATTCTTCCTTTAAACAAGGTATTAAAGTGTAATAAGTTACTATTTGAAAAACGATACTTTAATATAATTGGAAAAAATTAGGGAAACAAGAGAACCGTCCCCATGTTTCCCTTAACAACCTGTCCCCCTGACTCATTATTTCCGCTTGTTCATTTCCTCGGTTACGATAAAAGCAAGGTCGTCATTTCCGAACAAGGATAATACTTCAAGCAAGGTTTGATCCTTTACTTCACCTGCTTCTTCTTTAGGCACAGTTAATTCTAACGCCTCTTTCAAAATTTGGTTAGCTTCTTGATCAGGATAAGCACGTAGGTAGACTTCTTCAGGAACAAGATCATGATTGATGCACCACTGGGCAAAGATGAGAATCATCATCTTCTCCTCACTTTGGTAGTTTTCGATGATTTTATCCTGCAACTGTTTTTGATCCAATTGTACCCTCCTCAATTTTTTATATAAAAATTCTGCTATATAAAATAAGGGGTCCGATTTGACTCCCCTTGAAACATTTCTGCGAAAAGCATGGGAATGTATATTTCTTAACTAAATCTAGTAAATCCTTCCTCATGTAGATATTCTGCAGCTTCACCATAAGAGTTGAAAGCTCCATCTAAATTGAGGCCCGCATATACACTCCACATATCCTCTTCTTGCACAAGAATCAAGGTCTGATGATCCTGGTTGATCCATTTTTCTTCCTTTTGTTCCTCCATAATAGGCGCTTTAGTGGATGTTTTTGGCGTTAACGAGAGAATGGATTTTTGAATAATGGTTCGAAGTTCATCTTCAGAAAAATCACGGATGTTGACCATCCCTTTATCATTTTTCTCATAACCATTTAATTCTGCTCCATATACAAAACCATTCCCATTCGAATGTAAATGATAGACGACATTCTTTTTATCGGATGCGCTGGCTTCATAATGAAAATTAATTCTTCCCATAGACACATTTTTTCTCTCCAGTTCTGGGAAAGACTCAATAATCGATAATTTTTCTTCAAAAGTAAGCATAGGACCTCCAAGTATTTTAATTCAATCATTATATCATACCACCTGTTTTTTCAAAACTTCGTATGGCTACTGTTAATGATTCATTTTTGCCATGATTTGGATTACCTTGTTCATCTTATGTCTTTCTACATCTCGATTATAATTTAAATAAATGTTACCCTTTTTTGTTTTAATAGCCTAAAAAACACCCAATTCACCCCGTATTTGGTGTTTTTCTATGCAGTTTCGCGTTATTAAGTAATTGTACAAGACCTGTTTCTTTTTATAGATTGGGTTGTAGAAGAATATGTTTTTACCCTTACTATAAGGTCCCAGCAGGAGGAATAATTCAAAATGGAAAAGCTGAACTATGACACAATCAAAACCTATCAATCTTTTAAAACCATTGAGGAAATGGACCAAGCCGTTCGTTGGGGTGTCATTTGCGAAATATGAAACGATTTCTGAAACGGTGGGTGTAAGTCGCAGGACGGTAATTCGTGCTGTGAAAACGTTAGAATATCTTGGATTCCTTAAAAAAATTCCAACGGCTCGAATGAATGGAAAACAGGGTGTCAACCTTTATGTGATCCAACCTTTTGAAACGATGGATTCATTCTTGCAGCCGATGTCACTCCTAGATGGCACTGCACCTGTCACTCCTAATAAAGCAGAGAATAAACAAAGCTCACTCTGTGAGAAAAAACAAAGTCGTACTATCGAAAAGAAGGTCAGTCAACCTAAATGTCATACTGTTACGGATCATCGACCATTGCTAATGAAAGAGGAGTCAAGCTTAAACATACATACAACAACACCTTTGAATGAAAATATCCAAACAAATGAAAGGCACATACATAAGACAGCTAGAAGTCTAACGAAGAATCATCAAGTCAATGACACGATAAATAAAACCACAGATTGGGAAACCATTAGACACGAGCTTTCTACCAGATTATGTAAACAAAGGTTTTTTTCAAACTGCACAGCCTTATTTTCATGCAGACAAAGGACATGACTTGTCTACTCAGCATTTTAAAAAGTGACAGATGAATTTTCAATCAACTTCATCTATGAAACACCCTGTGGAACAAAGATTTTTCGGGGAGTGACAGGCACGATTATGATATTGTAAAAACTTTTGGACAAACTAATGGGGATTTACAGGTGTTAGAAAGGAGGTAAATTCGATAAAAAAGGTTAGGAAAACGGCTATTATTATTCTCATTTTTTATTTAATGTATAGTACCATATTCGGCATCGTTATTTTTAAAGATAACCATCCGCAGGTTAGTAGCACTTATAAGGAACAGCATAGAGTGGAAAGATTCTATGGAAATGAGGCGTCACAGGATCGTGTGATTCTATTGGAAGAAAAAATGTTTTCAGGTCTTGCACGTGTTAACTTAATCGAAAATGCACAGGAAACTATTGACGTCTCCTATTATGCGATTCATAAAGGATATATTACTGATTTATTGTTAGGAATGATATTGGATGCGGCCGATCGTGGTGTAAAGGTAAGAATCCTATTGGATGGAATTTTCCATGGTCTTAGATTTAGTCTGAAAGATGTTCAATACGCCTTAATCAATCATCCAAATATCGAAATGAAATTTTATGAACCATTAAATCCTTTACTGCCTTGGACATGGAATAATCGACTCCATGATAAATTACTTATTATCGATCATAAGTATGCCATTATCGGCGGTAGAAATATCGGGGATCGTTATTTTATTGAAGAAGGTCAAAAATCCCCTACGAATGACCGAGATGTTCTAATTATTAATACGGAACCCAAGTCAAAGGAAGGCAGTGTTTTGCATCAAATGGAAGGCTATTTTAGCCAAGTCTGGGACCATCCCATTACAAAAGTTCCTTTTGATAAGCTATCCACACACCAACAAAAGAAAGCAAAAGAAGCCAATCAACAATTAAAACAGAAACTAGAAAATTTGAAAAAAACGGATAAAAAATTATTTGCTAGTTATGATGATTGGGTGAAAATGTCCCTTCCTACTAAAAATATCACCTTTATTCATAATCCTATACAAAGATTTAATAAAGAACCTTGGGCTTGGTATGATTTAACGAATCTCATGAAGAATTCGAAAAAGTCCATAGTCATTCAAAGCCCGTATGTTATTCCAACGAAACCTATGCTTGCTTATATGGATACGTTACAAGTACCTCCTGAAAAGATAACGATTTTAACGAACTCGTTAGCATCAACAGCAAATGTTATGGCCTATTCAGGACATATTAAACATATTAACGGGATGGCAAAAAAGGGTGTAGATGTATTGGAATATCAGGGACCTGACTCTATACATGCCAAAACATTTATCTTTGATCATCGATTGAGTGCCATTGGAGCATTTAATATGGATTCCAGGTCGGCGTTTTTAAATACTGAGTCTATGGTCGTTATTGATAGCGTCGAATTTACCGAAAGTCTCGAAAAAGAAATGAATCAGTATTTTAAAAAGAGCTTAAAGGTAGCAAAGGATGGGTCTTATATAGAGGACCCAAACTTAAAACCAGGTAAAGTAAGTTGGTTTAAATCATTCAGTATAAAAGGACTATCCTATATAACGGGTTTATTCCAGCATTTATTATAAGGCTCTACTCAATAAACTCAGGTTAGGTATAGTTAAATTGCACGAAAAACACCAAACTTATTGAATACAACCTTTTAAAAAAGGATTGATTGATAGTTGTGAAAAATTTTTTCCAAGTCATTGACAAGGTCCTAACAACAAAAGCTGACATTCTAATTAGAATGTCAGCTTTTGTGTGTGCACCCGGCATGGGTGTAATCTCTAGGGTGAAAGTCCCGAAACGTGAAGGCAGAACATGAAGGACTATTTAAAGTGGAATTACATCAAAGAAATTTTCCTTTTCAGACGATAGTGGAGGTTACCCCAACACATAAAATAAAATTACTTGTCCCACTTAATCACTTGTTGGGCAATCAAATTATGATTAAATGGATTCAATCCATTCATTCTATTCATCAATCTTATTCATTCGAGGCAATTTCATATTCAAATTGAGAAATGATTCCTGTACCTGTCACCACCCGATTAGACCAGAAGATAAAGAAAAGCCTTTTTTTATCGTCGAAGAACAGGATGATTATAGGGACCACGAGAAGAAAAAGTACTACTTTTTTTTGTACCTCATATGCCCTTTTACATTGAAAACAAAAGGTAAAGTGACTTAAAAACTATTTATTTTTAAGAATTTTATTAGGTTACGTAAATTCTTCAAAATACTTTTAAAATATAGTAAATATCCTTTTTTCTTTATTTTAATAGGTTAATATTTAAATAGAATAAACCTATTGATGGACTAGGGAAAGGAGAATTTTTATGTTAAATTCACAAAAAGGAAAACTGAAACTAAGAATCAAACTAAAATGTTTGACTGCCGCCGCTGCACTGGGAATGGCTCTGACTGCTGTAAGTCCTACTACCTCTGCATTCGCAAAAAGTGAAGAAAAACCAAAAATCGAAATCGGAATTGTTCCAGATGCGCAATACTGCGACTGTGATGTGAACGGTGTTCGCTTCTACCGCAACTCTTTGGACAAGCTTATGGAGGCTGCAAAAACCTTTAACCAAGAAGACGTTGATTTTACTGTTCAAACGGGTGATTTAATTGACCGAGATCTTCCCAGCTTTTCAACCGTTCTACCATTCTACAATATGATTGAAGGTCCGAAATATCATGTTCTGGGTAACCATGACTTTCCTGTAACATCAGACAAAGTAGTAGATATTCTCGATATGCCGAATCAATATTATGATATCAAATATAAGAATTGGCGCTTTGTCTTCCTTGATACCAATGATCTTAGTCTTTACGCTAATCCAGTCGGATCAGAGAAATATCAACAAGCCCAAACCATGTACAATACTTTAAATAACAATAATGAAATCAATGCGCAAACATGGAACGGTGGAGTAAGCGATGAACAGTTAACATGGCTCCGCGGTGTCCTGAAAAAAGCGGCTCAAACCAATGAAAAAGTCGTTGTCTTCTCGCATATGCCTGTTTACCCTGCAAATGAACATAATGTTTGGAATGACGATGCGGTAATGGCAGAACTTGAAGCTGCTGGTAATGTCGTTGCTTACATTAATGGACATAATCATGCAGGAAATTATGGAGTAAAAAATGGCATCCACTATGTAAACCTTAAGGGTATGGTGGATACCGCAGATACCAATTCATACTCCATTCTTCGTATATACAAAGATCGCCTAGAAATTGATGGTTTTGGACGCGAAACTGATCGTATTCTAACAATCCAATAAAAACGTAGGGACGGTTCCGGTTTGCAATGCAAACGAACCGTCCCTACGTTTTATCGAATCACTCCTGTCGTTATTAAGAAAGGGACTTCTATTAAATGCTAACATAAATGGTGCAGCTAATATTTTAAGAAAAGTAGTGCTACAGGCATTTGCCAATGGCATAGCGGCTGTGTGTTCCCAGCCTCAAGTGGTCATGTGCATTAGAGCCAACCCTGAAACTCGTGACTTAGTCATGAGAGGTTCATACTACCGTCAGCACTCCACACATGTGGAGTGTGTAGCACAGCTTGTAAGGAATTAACACTAAAGAGTCGTATTCATTGAAGGAATCGGCTCTTTTTACTATCTAATAATATTTTTGTGGAACAAGATTATTCGGGTTGTGACAGGCACCGAAAAACTATGTTTTTGCATATTTTAAGATGTAAAGAGAACTTCTATAAAAAAATATCTTTTTAAAAAAATTCAAACTTCAAAACCTTGAATAATCAATGTTTTGAAGCATTATACTTTCGGATTTTAGATATTTTAATAGCCGATTAAAAGTTATAATATTCGGTTTTTTAAGGGATCTATAATAAAAGACCATAACTTCCTATTCTATAAGTATGTTATGGTTTCATGTTACATATTTAATTTTGCATACTGTCTAAGAAATTCATAGAAATTATAGGTATCTAACTCACTTAATTCGGTAACTTCATAGTATTTTAAACCTTTCTCTTCATAAGAGATTTCATCTAATATTTGATCTTCATATATTACATCGATTAGTTCTGAACAACTTCTATGGGGTGTGATGGACATGGAAGAAGAGAAGCGAATATGTGGTTTAATCATCAAGAGTATATGACAACAAATCATCCTACAAACATTAAATGAATTATTGTTTAGGAAGTTGGTTTGCTTTAAGTATTTGGAAGAATTAAACTAAATGAAGCTTGTATACAGCATTTTGCAAATATTTCACAAATAAAATTGAGTTTAGTGATAAAATAACAATTGGTTATAACTATTATTTATGACCTTTTCGATTTAATATTTTAGGGGGAAGAAGAAAATGAGGTTTATTGTTAATAAATTATTATTAATTGGATTGTTAGGGTTAATGCTAGGTGCTTGTTCTGCAGCAACCAATACGGAAGAAAGTTCAGAGAATACAACAGAAGTGACCGTAGTAGAAACTGCAGAAGCAATTGAAGAAACTGAAGAAAGAAGTATTGTAGCCGATGAAATTACAACAACCTTCTATCCAGAAGTAACTAGATTAAGACATCTTACCGAAGAAGACCTTGAGTGGTACGATATAATTATGACAAGATTAAATGCTATAGATGATTTTTCAGGTGATCGAGAGACTGTATACGAGATAGCTGAAGAATACGGAGAAGATCCTGAAGAGCTGTGGTTTAATTGGTTAGAGATTGTTGACGCAAAATGGTACGGTGATAATGGGAATTATGCTATTTTGCCAGAGGCTTATCAAAATTTAACTAGTGAAATTCTTGAAAAAAACATCGTAGGAGAAAATATAGAACATATTAGCGGTGGGTCTGAATTAGACGAGGAAAATTTAACTACTTCTGTATATCAGAAGCTACATGTAGATGGAGAACCTCACGAAATTTCTTACGTAATTGAACACAGAGATAATTTTAATATTGCTGAAATAATTGAGTTCAGTATTGACGGGGAAAAGATAGATTTTTAAATATATTATGTTCAGTTACATTCCTTGTAACTATTTCGAGCTTTAAAAACCTCATTTAGACATAGTGTGGAGAACCGTATCATAAATAGATTCAGTTTTATATAAAATGGGCTGATTGTACATATTAGCAAAATGAGTTTTTTTGAGATGAAAAATGGAAGAGAACTGATAGGTATCTAGCTCCAAGGGCGCTATCAGTTCAAGATCACAAGCCAGCTAAAAGGTCACAAAGAACGACCTCTTAGCTGGCTTGAACTTGTGCTTTTCATATTTCTTTGTAGTGGGAGGGAGGCACCGAGATGATAAATAAGACCGCTTATGCTGAACATGTGTACTTAACCAGTGGGGAATATAGTTATCTCCTTGATAAGTTTGGAGAGTATGAGTTAAATAGAAAAATAGAAAAATTGAACCAGTCAAAAGTTCAAAATCCCAAAAGAATCAATAGCATCAAATCGGATTATCATGCTTTGATTAGTATTGGAATGCAAACCGTTCAACCCATTCGTGACCGATACTTAATTGAAGCCATGAAGGAGGAATTACGGAAAACGTCCGAACGAAATTATTTTTTATTTGTATTGGGGATTAATACAGGGCTTAGAATAAGCGACTTACTTCCGCTTAGAGTGATAGATGTTCGTGGAAACACTCATATTGTGATAAAGGAAACCATAACAAGAAAAAGCAAAAGGTTTCTACTTAATGCTGAATTAAGAGGAATTATCGCGGATTACATACAAGGAAAAGAAGATGAGGATTATCTTTTTCCTTCCCATAAAACCGGCCTTCCGATCCAAAGGGTACAAGCATACAAAATATTAAGCACTGCTGCAAATCGAGTAGGCATTAAAGATTTTTGAACGCACAGTATGAGAAAAACATTCGGTTACTTTCATTATATTATGATTAAAAGTGTGGCTTTATTGCAGCACATCTTTAATCATACATCTCCAGATATTACTTTGAGATATATCGGGATTAATCAAGATATTGTGGACCAAATTTTAGAACATTTCAGCTTATAATGAGATGATGTTACAATAAAAAATCCAAGCGAAAGGGGGATGCGAAGGTGAAATTAATTAAAAGCAGAAGAAAAACGGAAGTCGATTATATATGTGAAGATATAAGTACGGATTATATAAAGCCTTGTTGGTTCCATATTAAAGACGAACAAAATCAAGATTTAGGGACCTTAACCGGCTATACCTTTAATATTCCCTTGATTATTAATGACCTGTTAACCAAAAAAGAATCTTTACTCGAATTTGATAGCATCTCTCATTTATGTATGTGTTTATGGGATGTATTAGAAAAACAAGTGGATCCCCTTAAAGACCAGGTGGGTGACTTATATTTCTTAAATAACCTTTATTTAGAAGAATATGATGAAACGATTGAAAAAGACATTTTAGCTCTATTAAAGGATAAATATGAAATGATTGTTTATTCTTTGGGTCAAGTGGAATTATTCGACACTAATGATATAACTAGGCCAGAAGGATATTTTACATCCCGAAAGGATATGTTGTTAGACATGGGGTGGGAAAATAATAATCCTTATGGTTTCTTCGTATACAGAGGAGCCACAATTGAACAACAACCCGCTTCAAGACAAGACGAAGAAATAGAGGAAGTGGGATATGCAACACCAGTAGAAGATTGGGTTATCAGAAAAGGACTCAAATGGCTCCAGTCTTTATGGGATGGCATCATAAAGCAATCAAGTTTTTCAGAGCATTTTGAACGTATAACTAATCTTCAAGATACAGGGATGGATGGCGTTCACTTTTTAAAGATACTTAAAGTGAAGGATTATAAACAGTTTGATCCGCTAGATGATTATATAGGCGAAGCACCTGTTTATGCTCCTATCCTTAGATCAGAGGCTTTATATATCACGTATAAAAGGAAAAAATACATGATTTCCTTCTCGCAAGACATATGGGATGGAAATATGGTTGAAAACATATCTATTGGTCGTTATGACGAACTATTTAAGGGATATGTCTTTGGTCAAGGTTTCTTCGACTTGGATGCTACAGGTTGGATGGATGAAATCATCAGCGATCTTTTTAATCGGATTTATTTACAATACAAAGCTGAAAGCCAGTCTATGAATAATCAAGAATCATTATTTGCTTTAGCCTTAAAAGGGCCAGTTCTTATCCATAATAACCAACCAAAAAAGTAATTGTAATTCACTTAATTTCAATAAAGTTGCAAAATACCCTTTTAGCTGGTTTGCTAACAGGGTATTTTTATAATAAGCAACATTTATTAAAAAATTCCGATATTTTCATGAAGTTTCAGGACCAACTGCTAGATTAAAGGTATAGCGTAAAGGAGTGAAATTCATGATAGAGCAAATCGAATGTAAATCATTTCTAAAAATTATGCAAAAAATGTTCTTCAATAAGGAAGAACATTTTTTTTAGTCCATTCAGATAAATTATTAACGATCATTAAAATTAACGAGAAAAAGATGCATTCTTTTTAGACTATCCCTTGTATAAATTTTATAATTAAGAAAAGAGGGAGTCTTCAGGAGGGGAAATTAGTGAGATTTGCTGCTTTTATTGATTATATAAATCAGGGTAGAAAGAGAAAAAATACCTTTAATAATATTAAAGAAGAATTTATAGAAAAAGGTTATGAAAACTTTTTGTTTTTAACGTACTCAGAAGAACAAGAAATAACATCAGATGTTGAGAAGAAATGAAAGAAATGAAAAGTCCAAAAGTACCTGATTTATTATTACCGATTATCCAGGCCATTGAAGAAATATCTGTATTAACATTAATTTGCATATGCATAATATTCTTTCACCTCAAGAATATTATCCATTAACTTATCAAAGCTGTACATCATTAAACAATCATTTCTGTACATCCTTAAGTTAGCATTTATATTTGTGTTTTATTTAAAGTTGACTGATATTTATTGGAGTGAGGTGTACCACAAGTGATTGGATAACAAAATAACATACGAATATTAAATAATAAAATATAAAAGTTTGATTTGCTATTATTAAAAGAAATTGTAAAACGTCCTTATTTTTATAAGCACATAAAAATGATTACAAAGAGGGTACATATATGGAGAGTAAAAGCGATAATAAAAAGAAAAAGACTTCTTTTTTTACGAAACTTGGAAATGATGTTGATAGGATAGAAAATGAGCACCCGAAAAGAATAGAACTATTATTACTGTGTTTTTTTGTAATATTTACAGCTTTAATAGTTTCTATTCACCATATACCCATTTACTATGGTCCATTTGAACCTGTTTGGTTGTACAATTTATTATTATCTTTAGTTATAACTGATAGTTTTTTAGGTAATATAACTTCAATTATGTTTGGAGTTACTTCTGGAATTCTTTCTCTAATGGGTCTCGTTGCAATATTCGTATCATTAAATAGTCAACATAAAATTCAAAAATGTAGAGAGATATATTGGGAGATAATAGAAATACAAGGTAACTACGATTTAAACATATATGAGATATCTGAGAAAATGACAAATAAGATATGGTTATACTCAAAGGTATTTAATTCTGAAGAGAAATTTATCAAATATGTAATATGGGTATCTCAATTCACTATAGTTCTCGTAATTCTTTTATGGTCATTAATCGTTGCATTTATTGATGGAACTTATCTTGAAAATACACTTATTTGGATATCATACATTTCAGGGACAATTATCTTATTGCTGTTTTTTAACATTTTAGGAAAACTAAAAAGAGGAACACACATTGGAGAATTACCTGAGGTGAATGATATTTTAGATATATCAAAAGAAGGTGAGCATGGAATTAGGTCTATATTTTTAGCGGTTAATAATTTTGAATTTTATGCACGGTTACTATGGGAATATAGTGATGTTCTACAATATCAACCTTACGATCTAGAATATGAAATAGGAGTGGATACAAGATTACCTTTGTCTGGATTCCGTCTTTATATAGAAGAGATTAAGGAATCTGAGGAGGGGTTCTTGTTAAGTGAGATTTACGAAGATGAACTGTATATTGATTTGCCTAGTAAGGGGAATGAGAAAAATGTTACTGAATGGATTAACAAGAATTCAGTTAATGAATCATACGTAATAAAAGAATTAACTGAAAGTGTTGATTATGATGAATGGGGAGAATTAGGAGATATAAAAACCATTCCTAGTAAACTACCAGAAAAATTGATAATTACATGTGTTCTAACTCCAATTAATAACCTTCCTGTATTGAAGAAAAGTTACTTTAGTAAAGATTATAAAAGCTTTAGTGTCTATAATGACAAGCAAATATTAAAATTAAAGTTTACAGTTTATGTTGATGAAATTAGAGGGAACTCCTACTTTTCATCATTAACTGACATAGTAGAATATGATATAAGAGGAAGAATACAAAAAGATAGGCGTAAGTATAAAACAAAATGGGATGAGTTGAACGAGGAAGAATATAAAAATAGTGACATATTTACAGGCGTATACTAATAAACTATAGATTTCTGTGCCTGTCATCACCCGAGATTTAGCGAACGAATGTTATTGACATTATATGATGTTTTGTCTTTGATTAAGTCTGAAGGCCACTGTTCCAGTAGCTGAGGGATGTTTTAGGAACATAGTTTAGTTTGATTAAAAAAGCCATCATGAAATAGATGGATTAAATCTAGAGTAGGATAGATCCTTACATTCCATGAATTAACTTTCATGCTTGCAGTTGTGCTTGTCAGTATCGACTATAGCAATATGTGAAACATTTAGTGAAACAAGATACTTCGGGGAGTGACAGGTATGCTTCCTTATATATCTGAACTGATTTCGAATAGTATTTGTGAGTCAAAGGGACAGGTCCATTGACTCACTGAGAAGTCAAAATATCAAAGACAAAATTGAGTCAAGGAACCTGTCCCCCTGACTCATCCCCCTGACTCAATGACTGCAACCACTCTATATCATTAAATAGGCTTCACGAACAAATAGTAATAAACAGTGATCTTATGGGATAATATCATAGAAAATGTAAATTTATTTTTTCATGATTAATCAGTTAGACTTGAATCTCACTAGGAGTGCAGGTTCAATTTTTAAAAACAAGTATCATCTTTTGGAGGTAGGAATGGAAACATCAATTATTCGTCATGTTGAAGCAGGAGTCGGGTGGTTAAAGTTAAACCGTCCCAAGGCCCTTAATGCCTTATCTGTAGAAATGGTAGATAGTCTTTATGAAATATTGGATACATGGAGAGCAGATTCCAACGTGTCCTTGATCATGATTTCGGGTGAAGGCACAAAAGGACTTTGTGCTGGTGGCGATATTCGTTTCCTTTATGAACAGAGGAACAATCAAGTAGAGAAACATGCAGAGCATTTCTTTACGACAGAATATCGGTTGGATTGGATGATCCATCAATATCCAAAACCCATTCTCGTGTATATGGATGGTATTGTCATGGGAGGTGGAGTAGGATTATCGGTCGGTGCAAGTGAAAGAATCGTTACTGAGAAGACCAAATGGGCCATGCCTGAAATGAATATTGGCTTTTTCCCAGATGTAGGAGCCAGTTATTTTCTAAATAGAATGCCTGGTCATATCGGACGTTATTTAGCACTTACAGCGGAAACCATCAATGCTGCAGATGCCCTGTATGTAGGTGCAGCCGATCGTTATATGGAAAGTTCGCAATGGGAAACATTTATAAACGAAGTTCAAAATAAAAACTGGAGCTTGCAAAATACGAAAAAACAACTTACTGAGTTACTAGATTCCATTTGTACGCCGCAACCATTAGATTCTTCTCTATCAGAATGGCAATCAAAGATCGACAAGCATTTTGCTTTTGACACGGTAGAGGAAATGATTCAATCATTGGGTCTTGCCGCTAATGCAGGGGATGAATGGTCGTTAAAAACAAAAAAGATAATTGAAGCTAAATCTCCAACTTCCTTAAAAGTAACATTAAGCCAAATGCAGAGGGGAGAATCCCAATCACTCCTTTCATGCTTTAATATGGAACTCGCATTAAGTATGAACTTTATGAAAAATCACGATTTCTATGAAGGAGTGCGGTCCGTATTAGTGGATAAGGATCGCAACCCACAATGGGACCCTAAAACTTTCGCCGAGGTAAGTCCAGAGGATGTTGAAAGCTATTTTCATCACACTATTAATGATTCACATCCTATCAAGTAAAAAGCTGTGGGTCAAAGGGACGGTACTGTGTCCCTGGCCGCGGCATTTCAAGCCGTAAATCTACACTACAGATAATTGCTGCACCCCTTAAACTCCCCATACTCCCTTTTCTTGTTATAAGTTTTCTTATACAGTCAGTTTCCTATTTCCTTAAACAATAGAAAACGATACTTTTAGTTAGATTTGGTGAAAATTGGGAAAACAAGGGAACCTTCCCCATGTTTCCCGGTAGTTTATTAGGTAAAAGGCTATTTCTAAATAACTAGTAAAAAATGCACTTAAAGTAACGGATGCATGATCCAGAACTTTATTATTATCGAAAGACTTAGGAGGATTTAACTACCTTTATATAGAATACCTTATATAGATAGATTAGTTTTAGATTACATGATATTGATTATTTTCAGAATACTTAGAAAACATTAAATCTATTAATTTTTATAGATTGTATAAAATAAAGGGGGGAAAGGCGATGAGAAAATGGGTTCTTCTTTTTGTTATGGTAATTTTGACGTTTCTTTGTGTAGGGATATCTTCCGTTTATGCAGCAGGAAGCCAACTCATTATCATTAATAAATCAAACAATCAGCTTGCTTATTATGAAAACAGTCAACTGAAAAAAGTGTTTTCAGTAGGGACAGGCAGAAGTCAATCACTAACTCCTGAAGGCACCTTTAAAATTGTGAACAAGATCAAGAATCGACCTTATTATTCAGGTAATATTCCAGGTGGAGACCCACGCAACCCTCTTGGTGACCGATGGCTTGGACTGAATGCAAATGGAACATGGGGAACAACCTATGCGATTCACGGTAACAACAACCCTAATTCAATCGGTGGATATGTGAGTAGCGGTTGTGTGCGAATGCATGACAGCGAGATAGAATGGCTGTTTAATCAAGTTCCTGTCAATACACCTGTTATTATCACGACTTCAGGAAACTCATTTGATGCAATCGCGGCTTCAAACGGATTTAAAGTAGAGGCTAGCCCCGTGTCTACTGTCGTAAATGGATCAATTCTTAAAAAAGGAAGTAGAGGTCCTGCTGTTAAGGAGATTCAGCAAACGCTTACTTCTTTGGGGTTTAGCACAAAGGGGATTGATGGAGTATTTGGTTCAAATACGGATCAGGCAGTTCGCCAATTTCAGAAGTCTCGAGGTCTAGTTGTAGATGGTATTGTTGGAAATGCAACGAAAAATGCACTTGGACAAACGACAACAACGAAGCCAACATCTCCTTCTCCATCCTCATCTCTAAATAAAAGCAGTATCCTTAAAAAAGGAAATAAAGGTGCTGCTGTTACAGAGCTTCAACGTCTCCTTACTGAAAAAGGATTTAATACAAAAGGGGTTGACGGAATATTTGGTTCAAGAACGGATCAGGCAGTCCGCCAATTCCAAAAGGCACGTGGTCTAGCTGTGGATGGTATTGTTGGTAACGCAACGAAAAAAGCACTTGGAAGTTAATGATAACTATATTTCTTCATTCTTAATAGAGTTTATGCAGTCCATCTAAAGCTTACTTATAGGCTTTAGATGGATGCTTTTTTAATAAAACAATGAGTTTTTTATATTGGGGATCAGTTTTAGTAAATTTATTTTTGAGCTAACCATTAGATTATTATGGTAAATTTTAACTTGTGAGAAGTTGTTTTATAGTTATTGAAAAGGGGATATCACAAATGTAAATTGGATAAAGGCACAGTGTCCCTAGCCCTGGTATTTCACCCCGTAAACCTACACTTCGGATAATTACTACACCCCTTAAACTCCCCATACTTTCCTTTTCTTGTTACAAGTTTTCCTCCACATTGAGGACAAATATCTGAAACAACCTTATGATTTTGCTTCTTTATATCTTGTTTAATGGTAGCGATATGTTCCTTCTTCTGAACCTTTTTCTCTTTTTTATCCTTTTTATAGGTGGACGAAAGCAATAGGTGAATTTTCTTTCTAGTAAAAGGAGAAAGCGTATATTCCTTAGGGGTATATTCAATTGTCATTATTAAATCACGCATTTTAATGACGTTCACCTGATGAAAGGGTTCGTTAAATTTTAACGTAGCTTGTCTACCGAATACGACCATCGAGTACATCGGAATGTCGCTAAAGGAATCACCAAGAAAATGACGCAGTTCTTTCATATGCCCGGAATTTTGCCAAATGGGATTGTAGAATTTTTCTTTCCGTTTATAAATAACTTGTGTCCAATATTTACTGTTTTGCGAACCAAAAATCCACCCATTGAAGTTCTTTGTTTCAATCACAAACAAGCCTTTATCGGAAATGAGAACATGATCAATTTGTGTGGTCGTCCCATTTTTTCGGGGAATATATAGATCATTAAGAAGAGTATAACGATCGGGATCTAATGAATGCAGGAGTTTAGAAACCTGCTTTTCTCCATATGAACCTTTTAAACTTGCAAAATTAAATCCAACCCAAAATGTAAGGATCATCATGAATAATAAAAATATCAATGAATAGAAAAGAAAATACATAGAGAATACCTCCTGTGTAAAAATACCTATTTTCAGAATAACACAATTTGGTATTTTAGGGTGGAGAATAGAAGAATCCGCCTTATTAATGATAAAGTAGTAAGAGTGAATATGTTCAAAAGGTGCTGAAGGGGGAATTCGCATGAAGAGAATAGATGAATATTTTGAAACTGCAATGGAAGCTTGGGATATGATGCAAAAGACTTCTGGTGCTGAAGGGGCGGAGTGGGCAGAAAGATTTGAACGTTACTTTTATGAATTCATCGATGAATTGAAAAAATGGTGGGAAACGCTTTCGCCAAAACCAACTTCTGTAGAGGATGCAGAGCAGTTGCCGGAGATACAGAAGTGGATGGAGCGAATCCCTGCACCTGTACAACTCAATTTTCTCATGGAATTAGAGGATATTTTGGATGGCGTTGAAACGAAGCGTTTTGATTGAAACTTTGGAATAGAGTTGGGGGCACAGGTCCATTGACTCACTCAGAAGTCGATGGACCTGACCACCTCCTGGTCCATTCATGGAACAAGAATTTCCAGGGAGGTCCGACTCAATCAAACGGGGAATCGCAGCACTTTTTCTGTATCCGGCGAAATTCTACCGCGATTATTTGCTAATCGCGTCATTTTTCTAGTTCAGAGGGACAGGTCCCATTACGAATGTACAGAACAAGCAAAGACAAAAATCTGTCCCCATCACTCATTCTCCATACCCCCATATTGATAAGGTACACCCATATGTTCTCTTAACGTCGTGCCTTCGTAATCCTCATGAAATAGTCCACGTTCTTGTAAAATCGGAATCACTCCATCAACGAAATCACGAATCCCATCAAAACTTACATCTGGTTGAATGGCAAACCCATCACACGCTCCGTTCACAAACCATTCTTCCATAAAATCAGCCACGTCTTCAGCTGTACCAACAATAACAGGGTGATAGTTAATAACCCCATGTGCCAATACATCCCTAATGGTCATGCCTGTCTTAACAAGTTCTAATGCTCGTGGGGAACGGGGATCATGTGGGTTCGCAAAAGCAGACTCGAGCATTTGCTCAGGAACCGGTTGATCAATTTGTTCGTATGATAAAGGTACCCCAATCATCGACCCCAAATAGTGAACCCTTCCTCTCAAATCTCCATGACGATCAAGTTGTCTTCGGCGTTCTAACGCTTCTTCTTTAGTAGTTGCAATGGATGGAATAATTCCCGGAAATACTTTTATTTCATTTGGGTCACGTCCGAATTTTTTGGCACCTTCCCGAAAAATCCTTCTGTATACAATTGCAGTCTCCATATCATACGGGTTGGTATAAAGACCATTGGCATAGCGACCAAGAATTTTAATCGTTTCTTCGGATCCTCCTGCTGTAAAAATAACAGGTTGACCTTGCTTTGAAGGTGGAATCGGTAAAGGGCCTCTTGACTGCACATAATTTCCAGCTAAGTTAACTGGTTGAATTTTGTCCATATCAGCAAATTTACCATTTTCAACATCAAGCAGCAGTGCATCTTCTTCCCAACTTCCCCATAACCCCTGAACAATTTGAATAAATTCATGGGCCTGTTCGTATCTTTCTTGGCGACTAGGTACTTTGTCTCCAAAATTCATAGCTGCCGTAGGGTTGGAAGTCGTAACAAAGTTTACCCCGATTCGACCATTACTAACAACATCCAATGCTTTAAGCTGACGTGCAACATTATATGGATGGTTGAAAGTAGTAGAGATGGTTGTAAGCAACCCAATTCGTTCGGTCTCTCTAGCCAATGCTGTCAATAAAACAATGGGATCCATCGGAGACTGAGGTGGTTGATTACTGATATCGCTCGTTAAAGCCGGTGTATCAGCGAAGAAAAGCATTTGTATTTTTCCTCGCTCTGCTATTTTTGCTAACTCAACCTGCACATCTATATTTGTATAAGCATCTGTAACGGCATTAGGCATACGCCAAGCACCTTGATCTAAACCATAACCTGAGCCCATTTGCATCACTAATTGCATTTTTCGTTTGTTATCCATCCTGTCTCTAACTCCCTTAAATTTTAATCATGTTATGATCCTTTTAAATTAAATTCTTTTGCGAGCATTCGATAAGATTTTTGACTAGCTCCTTTGTCGGCGTAATATTCCATAATCATTATTTCATCTACCATTGTTTCTTTTGCTAAATACCTTAGTTTCTGTGCAACCGTCTGAATACCACCAATTATAAATCGATCTTTATTTTGTACCCTTGCCGCGTTCTCATTTGCTGAGTAAATATGCTGACTAGCTTCTTCTAATGTCGGGAATGGGGAATAAATATCACCGGTATGTAGTCTAGCCCAAGATAATTCAACTGGGCCCGCCAAAAACTCCGCCTCTTCGTCTGTTTCAGCCGTTATTAATATGGTCGTTAAAATACTTTTTGGTTTTGATAGTAAGGTCGAAGGTTTAAAGTTATTGCGATAAGCACGTAATACTGGAATGGCTAAATGCGGTGCTAAATGGGAAGCAAAAGCGAAGCCAAGACCTTCATTTATCGCAAATTCTACTCCTCCTGTACTGGATCCTAACATATACATATCCGGTATTAACGAATGATCCGGTTCATCCGGAATAGGAATGATCTTACTATATGGGTGATCAGCAGGAAAATTCCTTTGAAAAAACGATAACAATTCATTAAATTGTTCTGGAAAATCATAAGACATTACAGCTTCTCGAGATCGTCTTAACGCATAGGCAGTTAAATGGTCCGTTCCAGTTGCTCTGCCGATTCCCAAATCAATTCTGTTTGGATGCAGCCCCTCTAATAAGGAAAAGTTTTCTACGACTTTTAAAGGACTATGATTTGGCATCATAATGCCTCCCGCACCTACGCGTATACGCTTTGTATGGGCAGCACCATGAGCTATCATTAATTCTGGAGATGTACTAACTTGGTTTGCCGTATTATGATGTTCTGCAAACCAATAGCGTGTATAACCTAATTCATCTGCTAGTTGGATGCGTTCAATTGAATCTTTCAGGGTCTCTCTCGCAGTATTTCCTTGCAATTTTGTACCAATGTCTAAAATAGAAAGTTTAATGTCCTTATCGTTAATCGACATATCTCATCGTCCTCCTTTTGATTCTATTAAAGTTCTCATTTAGTTAGTTAACTAAACGTTTGAGTGTGGGTATGTAAACAAATTGTTTCGCTATTTACTTAGCTTGCTAAGAAAATGAACAAACATGTGTCATTCCTGTATTTTAAGAACCTTTAATTAATGCCAATACCAATTTTCTTTCTAGTTAATTGTTTTTCGATTCCCATAATAACACCGTTAAACGCTGTATAATATTGTTCTTTAACTCAATTTTAGTTAGCTTGCTAATTAAATAATTAAGAAGGAAAAGCTTAATAAAGGTTCTCCTCCATCTGTTTCATAAGTCTTCTTAATAACAAACGCTCCTCTGGTAAAATCCCTGCTAACAACTTATCTTGTTGTTCTCTCCATCTTTCGTGAACGGGGCCTTTCAAATTTAAACCTTCAGTCGTTAAAAAAATCCTCGTTACTCTTTTATCTTTTTCATCTTTTTGGCGATAAACTAATCCTTTTAGTTCAAGGGCTTTTACCATGTTTGTTACAGTGGGTGGTTCACACTTCAATTGTTCACATAATTCAACTTGTGTAACTCCATCCTGTGTCCATAGTTTGCATAACAAATTATCCTGTCCAACATGAAGGTTTACATCTTGTAACAAATGGTTGTAGTCTCGTCGCATTTGAGATGATATTCTATCAAGAAGTTCTCGAATTTCATCTTCAATAATCATATAGATGGCTCCTATCTTTTTAATTAGCAAGCTAAGTATATCAACCCCTTATTTTTAAATCAAATATAAGAGTCAGGGGGACGGGTTCCTTAACTCTCTTTCTATGAATCTACTGTTCAAAATTCTGTACCAAAATAGGAAATCTCATAGAAAGTTTTTATGAAAAAAAGACATATAACAAGAGTGGAAAGGGTGGTGCCACTTGAATTTACTAAACGACACACAACAACAATTACTTTCGTTTTCACAGTTTCAATCCTTACAAGAATTTGAAGAAAGTATACAGATGTGGTTACAAGCTACACAGGTTGATTTTACAAAAGGGGAGTCTATCTGTTTTCAACTGCTGTTACAGTCATCCCAACAATTTCCTGGCGTCTGTTATCAAAAAATCCACACGTTGTTAAATGCAATCCAAGAGAATCAAGAAATCAACCTCTCAAGAGATACGTTTAAACGAATGCTTCGAAAAGCAAAAGCAAGAGGATTGATAACGGTTCATACAACAGTCAGAGAGAATGGCTCTCAAAATAGTAATCTCTATGTCTATAACCAATTTACCCCAACAAAACACGAGGAGGCTCAACGCTTATAAGTAAAATTAATGAGAAACAGAACTGAAAAGTAATAGTTTGGATAATATTGGCTTTTAAATAAGCAAAAAACTTAATAAATCGACAAAAAATAGTCATACTCTTTATCGTTAATTGTAGTAATATAGTAATGTGAATATTGTCATGTCTATAATTTAATTGATAAAGGCAAACTTATTGAAAGGTAAGGACGCAAAGCTACGAGTCTAAAATCCTACTGGATAATGATAGTCGGGTTGCCAAGCAATAGTAATGCTTATTTGGCTGCCCAATTTATTGGGTAGCTTTTATTTTTCTAAAGAGAAGTGTGGAATTATAAATCTGATTAATTTTTTTTATTTAAAAGATTGAAATGCTGATTAGATTAGTAGAAAGTCATTAAGTTATTGCCATTAGAAATTAAATGTATATTGGTTTTTGGAGGAATACAATATGGAAATATTTCGCACGATTGGAAAAGGTGTAGGAACTGTTGGTGGTGGACTTATCGGTGGTACTGTTAAAGTAGCAGGAAAAGTTGTAGGGAGCAAGTGGAAAGGTACTGGTGAATGGATAGAGGAAATTGGAGATAGTGTTCAATCAGCTTCTAAAAATGCCTTAGATAGCGCTGGCCAGTTTGTAGATGGAGCGGTTCAAGGGACATATGGGTTGGTTAAACAGGAGGAGTATTATAAACAAAAGGGATTTTCGGATCTAAAGGATTCCACGAGCAGGACAGTAAAAGGGATCGGTTCAGCTATTAAATATACCGCTAACAGCGCTGGAACTGCCTATACAGGATTTAGAAAAGGGGATAATCAACAAGCTATTGAAGGATTAAAGAATATCGGAAAAGTCGTTGCTGTTTCTGGCCTTGCTATTGGTGTCGTAGATTTATTAGATGGAGCTGATCTAGCAGAAGCAGAAGAAATCGATACAAGAAATTCTAGTTTAGCAGGTTTAGAACATCCAGAAACAGGTGTACCGTTTGTTGAAAAAGAAGTCGTCGTATCGGATGACCAAGTATATGAAGGAACATTCCCTTTATTTGAATCTCCGTTTAAAGTGGTTATAGCGGAAGAACTATATGTAGAAAGTGACGCTGTTCATTTTAATCTAGCAAATGATACGCTGCATCAATCTATTCAAGCTGATCCAAGTATTGTGCATGAATTAGGCTTATCCCAAAGTGATGTTCAGGCTCTTGAAAATGGAGAAACGCCGGAAGGATATACTTGGCATCATCATGAAGAGCCGGGTGTTTTGCAGTTAGTAGATGAAACAACTCATGCTCAAACAGCTCATACAGGTGGTCGTGCCATTTGGGGTGGTGGGAGTGAATATCGTTAAATAATTTTTATTGGTATCTATGAAATCCTTTGATATAAGGACAATATAAATTAAAAAGGGAGAACTTAACTATGTTAAATAGCTCATTAAAAAAAGAAGCAGTAAGAAAACTACAAAATGCTGTATATCAATACGAGAAGTCTTCTAAAGACTTACAAAACAATGCGATTAAACTGCATAATATAAGAACTTATGCTGAGGATGTAATTCAAAAAGTTGAAGATTATATAAATACTTTGGCTAATACTCCAAAAGAATTTGAAAAGACCTTCGAAGAAGTTAAAGTGAACCTTGCAAGCTTTAAGGCACTTAGTGAAATTTCATATGATGAAAAGGAAATGATTAAGTTGGCAGGGGGAGGTACAGCAGCAGGAGTTGCAGCAGGAGTTGCAACGGCTGCATTTGCCCCAACAGCAGCTATGGCAATTGCTACTACTTTTGGAACTGCATCAACAGGGGCAGCTATTTCAGGTTTATCAGGAGCAGCTGCAACAAACGCAGCTTTAGCTTGGTTAGGTGGCGGCGCTTTGGCAGCAGGGGGTGGCGGTATGGCAGGGGGAAGTGCCTTGCTTGCATTAGCTGGCCCTATTGGTTGGGGAATCGGTGCAGCCAGTTTAGCAGCAGGTGGCTTTTTTGCAAGTAAAAAGAATAAAGAGGCTGCTATTAAAGCGGATAAAGAACGAGTTGAAATTGTGAAAGCAATGAGAGTTCTGGATGCTACATCTATTGAGATTAATAATTTAAAATCTACGACTCAAACGTTTGCTACTAAATTAGAGCAGAGTTTAATTTCATTTATTAGTAATACTAGGAATATAAAATCCTTTACTGATTTTTCACAGGATGAGAGGAATTTGTTGAGGGCTATGATTAATAACACAGAAAGTTTATCGGCATTATTTATGAAAGAAGTTGGAAAATAGATGCCGACAAGTGTGTGGAAGGGTCAAATTATTGCATCTGGAGTAAATGGGTTTAATGAATGGAAAAGTAAATCCATTGCGAAACAACTAGACCAAATTGTTAAAGAAAAACTTCAGAATCAACAACAGCAAGATGTGAATTTTGAAAATGCCTTAAAACATATGATAAAAATGCGTCAATTTCTTTCGAAAGCCAAATAATATACTAGGTTCAGAGCAAACAAAACATGGCGAAGTAGCGGAACATCTAGAAGTCAATGTACGAAATGCTTTGGCAGTCTTAAAGGGTCAAAGTGAAGTTGCTACATTTGATGGTGTGGCTCGTACAGCACCAGAAGACTTCATACAAGATGGAATTAAGTATCAATCAAAATTTATAAATGGCACAAACAATACACTTAAACATGTACTTGATCATTTTGGTAAGTATCAAGATAGTTCTATGAATTACTCTATACCAAAAGATCAATATGAGATTATTGAGGCCATAAGATTAGGACAAGCCCCTAGTAATTTAAATGATAAATCGATTCGTGCTATTCTCCAAAAAATAGATGAAATAGAACGTCAGACAGGCCGAAGTTTTCAAGAAATTGTAAAACCATCTATTTCAAATTATGATGAAGTTCAACTAGGTAAGGTTGGAGAAACAGTATCAAAACATCAAGACCAAATAGTTGATGAAAATCAAAGAATACAAGATGGGATTCAAAAAGATGCACGAGAAAAAACAAAATACGTTGAAGCTAAAAAAGGACCTTCAATAGGCGAAGGGGTTAAAGTTGCTGGTGCAGCAGCAGCCGTAGCAGCCTCGTTAAATACGATTACAGTAATCTATACTAAAGTGAAAAACGGGAAAAAAATTCAGGATTTTGATAAAGAAGATTGGGGAGAAATAGGGATAAGTTCTGTAAAGGCAGGTACTAAAGGTGGCGTTACTGCCGGGAGTATCTATGCTTTAACTAATCTAACCTCTATGTCAGCTCCATTCGCAGGTGCTGTTACAAGTGCAGCGATGGGATTATCATCTTTACTTGCAGATTTGAATAAAAATCAGATTTCTATGGATGAATTTGTTACACAAGGTCAAGTACTTTGTATTGAAGCAGGCATTGCAGCTACAGGTGGGGCAATAGGACAGATGTTAATTCCGATTCCAGTCCTAGGTTCTATTATTGGTACGGTTACTGCAAATTTAGTTTGGGGATTTGCAAAAGATAAATTAGGTGTGAGAGAGCAAGAATTAAAGAAAATGTTAGATGCCTATACAGAATCTATTTTAGCAAAGGTAGATAAGGCTTATGAGGACATTATTTCTAAAATCAATGCAACGTACTCTGGTTATTATTCGCTAATTGATGCAGCGTTTGATGTTCATGCAAATACAGCAGTTTTAGCTGCTGCTTCCGAAAATTTAGCAGTCGGAATAGGTGTAGATGAACATAAAATTTTAAGAAGTGATAATGATTTAGATGCATTCATCTTAGGTTGACAGTTTTATACACAAGATGGATTCATAAAGAACATACTGCGAAATGGGCGGTAAACTTGGCAGAATTTTATTACAAGACTGATAGAGGCAAATTTAAATGCGGTGGAATCGCAGTAGCAAATGAGTGGGGGTGTCTCTCAATGAGGCTCTCCTTTTTTTCATATATTGAAGCAGATGTATATACATAAATCAGTTCAAGACATTGTTACACAACTCATGAAACCCGTTTTTTATAATGGCTGTTGCAAAAAAGGATCTATCATGATGATGTCAGGAAAAAAGCAGAAGAGTTAACTAAAGTAGTTGTTGTATGTGTCATATAAACAATGACACCCATGACATTGATGACGGTACCTTTTTACGGGCAGTTAATGCAATTCTCATTTGTGAAACATCCTGTGGACAAGATTTTTCGGGGTAGGACAAGCACGATTCAATAAGATGGTTTCTGTTTGAAAGTTTAAAAGATTAAAACAAAAGTATTACTAGAGATGGTACATTCAATTGCCTATCATGTAAAATATAATTAAATAAGAGGAGTTGATATATTGGTCTCATTTAGTTTTATTCCTGCAGATGATTTAAAAAGAAAATACAATGTCTATGGAAACTTTTATAATGTAGAACATGAAGGCAGTTGTAAAAAGTATAGAAATGATTTGCACATTATTGATAAGGAGTGTTTTGATCAGCATGGTTTATCACAACCTATTGAGTTATTAGCTATCATGATGAATCCTGGTGAGTCGACTCCGTTATTCAGTAATTATCGAATTCCTCTTTTTACTAGGGAAAAGGTTATTATGAGGAAACATTGTTTAGATCCTATTCCAGCTAAGCCGGATCGAACTCAATACCAGGTTATGAGAATGATGAATGGGCTAGAAATCAAACATAGCCGAGTAATAAATATTTCAGATATTAGAGATACCCAAAGTGGTAGCTTCGCAGTTGATCTAGAGTCAGAAATTTCGGACCTTCATAGCATATTTTCAGAGAGTCGAGAACAAGAACTAACTAACATATATTCTTCTTTAGCCGATGATGCTTTTGTATTTTTAGCGTGGGGAAGAGACATTATTGATTGTGAACCATTTAAACTGCTAGCAGAAAAATGTATTTCCACATTGCCTCAGGATAAAGTAGTTTTAGGTATAGCTGGAGAAGATTATTTAAAGTTTAAGCATCCTTTGCAAAGAGGACGTGGCGGTACTCCAAGGAGTTGGTTACAGGAAGCTGAAAATTGCTTAAATGAGTATTTTACAAATAATCAAGGTTAATGAGGATTACTGTGTTCCTTTTTAAGAAAAACTCAAATGAGGTATGGATGAACATTGATAAACCAATAAAGAAATGTACAATTCATTCAAACTGTTCCTTTTTAGATAAAAAGTCGGAAACGAATTATAAAGGAATACTAGAGTTAAAGAGAGATGGTGGTTGGTTAAAATTTAATTCTATACATGAAGCGAAAGTATATCATCAAGATAATTGCGATACATATCACTTGATTGAACATTGTTAAATGGAAACATTAATATAAAGGGTCTGACCTACTAATTGCAACAAATGAAATAGTGGAGGTCTGACCGTATTTATTATGACGACAGGATTAAACCAAACAAGAATTTTAAGCGTTTTTTCCATTCACCATCATATATCAGGAATCACGTTTAAGAGCCTTCTTTGATTTGATCCAAAAGTAGAGATACAGTTGTAACGTTTTTTATGAAGCGATCCTGAAACTATAACGAATAGCGTTTATGATTCACTTTTCGTAATTGATCAACGGTTAACAATTTTAAGTTAAAGAATCGATAACTATTATCCACGATAAGGCTATTTCCACCATCAAAGATAACATTGGTCAATTTTCCAGAGGGGAGTGCCGTGTCAAGCAGATTGGAATTAAACCAAATCGTATCTTTACGGTTCATGGCTTTATAAGGAAAAATAATCTATATAACTTTGAAGATTTAGTTGGAAGGGAAAAATAAATGATCCATTACCTGGGAGATATAGGAATAGTCATACAACATAAATTTACTCAATATAAAGACCTTCCTACGAATTATTAGTTTAAACCTGGATACAATTAAAACTAATTACTCGTCGAAAAAAATAGTGTGGTTAAGATTCCTACGTGTTTTAACTAACAGGATCTTTAAAAGAGAAAGAGATTATAATATTAAAAGGTATATTGAGTTTCTAATCTACGATAAGGGCTAGTTCTATGATACAGGTTTAGGAGGAGTGGGCCTATGATTCCGATTGATAAAGAAATGAAAGATAAATCACAAACAAACTATGTACAACACTTTTCAACAAGAATTCCGTGGAAGGATAACGATTACACTGGGCGCATTGACAATAATCCTAGGTATAATGTTGCAGCTCAAGTAATCCCCAACATTGCATCGACACGGGACTTGGAGTTTGAGGAAACGAATAAAGGTAAAAGTTACGAACAAGTAGGGTCAGTAAGAATGCAAAGCTGGATTACAGAGAACGCTGCGTTCATGAGTGATACCGAACTTGAACTTAAAATGAACCATCCATATAAAAAAGGAAATCCTAAGTTCAATCATTTCGAAGAAACAACTTTTAAGTTGGAACCCTATTCATTCTTGTTGCGCCCTTTTTCATGGACTCTAAAGGATAACGCAAATGAGAAACAAAAGTATTATAATTTTTATTTTGACTTAGATAAAACAGAACAAATGCTGAATTGGTCAAGTTCGTGGGTATCGCATGGAGAATCTCAAAAAGGGATTTTCGATTACTTCTTTTCCGGAATTAAACCCCACAATTCATTGATATTTCCATATTACAAACAAGTTCCGTTTATCGATGACAATAGGCGTGTAATTGCAGGAATAGGAAATATAGTATCAAATGTAGAACTTCGTGAGTATGAGTCTGATGGAAGCAGTAACGAAAAAAACTACATTTGGGAGACAAATGCATCTCATTCAATAAGAGTTGATGGCAAAGAGGGCTTTTTAATGCCCTATCTTGAAATTTCCGAGTATGCTAAAAAGCATCCTGATTTTGATGTAGCGAGTGTTACATTGTTTGAACCAGCAGGTTTTAGATCGGAATTTTCATATGCAGCTGAATGGGTCAGCTACGATGCGGCTATTGATGTGCTAAATCAAGCGAAAATGGCATTGAAAAATATAGCTAAACTCAATCTAAAAGAAGCCAATCATGAATGGGTTAATGTTCAACTTGAATATATCGATAATCAATTAAAAAGCGTTTGGAATCAACGTGGTATATTCCCAGGATTAGGTTCGATTTTATCAGCTTTCGGTGTTAGATATGGTTTCGATGTTGCAAAACATGTTGATCCTTCTGAAAACGACCTGATTTCTGAATTGAAGCTATACTTTTCAGGTGATAAAGAAACTGGAAACGAAAAATTGGATGACAGCTTAGCCGACAAAGAGGATGAGTTTTCTGGTTTACTAAGAGATGAAAACAAAACTCGATTCTTTGAACTTTTGTCTCGCTTGAATCTTTCTGTTGAACAAGCTATTTTTGCTTGGGGCAACCTGAAAAATTATGCGGCTGAAATTATTGAAAACCCATATCTGTTATACGAACTTACACGAAAAGAAAAGGACATTTATCAAGTTACTATTTCTCAAATCGACAATGCCATGTTTGTGAATCCGTTGGTGGATAATAAGTATCCTCTTAAGAAACCAACCAAAATGAGAACTGAAAGTGATAAACGTCGATTTAGAGCTATGGTGATATTTGTTTTAGTTCAAGCCGCGAATCGAGGCCATACTTTACTCAGCTATGATCAAATTGTTGAAGAAATTAACAAATTACCATTAGATAAAAAAACGGATTTTCAAACAGAAAAGATTGAAGGTGTTCTAGAGTTCCTGCAGGAAGGTGATTTGCACGTTGATGTAGAAAATACTTACATCAAACTGATAGTATATCAAGAATATAAACAGGTGGTAGTCGATATCGTAAATAGCCGTTTAGGAACTAGTTTATCAAGTGAACAAAACTGGAGAAAAATTATTGACGACCAATTTAAAGAACTTCAAAAAAATAATGAAGAAAACGATGAATTGGCTCGTGCTGAAAAGGCGACAGCGTTAAGGATTCTAGAATCATCTAAGATATCTGTCCTATTGGGAAGAGCTGGGACGGGTAAAACATCAGCGTTGGGGATTTTTGCTTCTTCAAAAAAAATTAAAGCTGGTGGGGTATTAGCATTAACCCCTACTGGGAAAGCAAGAGTTCAGCTTGAGAATTCATTTAAGAAGAATAGTGTTGAAGCTGAGTTTATGACAGTGGCACAATTTTTAATTCGTTCTAAAGGTTTCAGTTGGAACACAATGGCTTATAAGATGCCAACCAAACCTAGTTCGAGTATTGCCAAAACAGTTATTATCGATGAAAGTTCGATGCTGACTGAAGATATGTTTGCTGGCATACTAAAACTTGTTGATTCTCATGCTGAAAGAATAATCTTTATAGGAGATCCAAATCAATTACCACCCATAGGAGCAGGGCGCCCGTTTGTCGATTTGATCAATTATTTAGAGATTGAACATCCTGAAAAGGTCGCAACTTTGAAAACTGAGATGAGACAGGGTTCAGGTGGTGATGATTTATCATTTGCTCAAATATTCTCTAATTCGGATTCGGTCGATAAAGATGTCATTTACCGTATTCAAAATAATGAAACAGATGAACGTCTTAAATATATTCAATACACCGATTTAGATGAGTTAGAGAAAGTGTTCTTTGAAGAATTAGTGGAAATTGCAAATATGACAAATAAAGATGATATTGATGGTTTCAACAAAAGTTTGGGAGCTACTGTAGACCAATATACAAATTATCCAACTAGTAAACATATAGAAGACTGGCAAATTCTATCCCCAACTAAATTTATTGGTGCAGGAAGCTATTATTTGAATAATCAACTTCATCAAAAATATCGTCAAGACATGGTCGAGAAGTGGAATGCATATCGATGGTCAAATAACAGTCCTCAATCTGTTCAAAATATCGTTTACGGAGATAAAGTCATATCTAATGTAAATGGTGAGAAGGATTACTGGGATGGTTCATCTGGAAAAGAATATATTGCAAATGGTGAAATTGGTATCATGGTTGATTACCCAAGCCACTATGGCAAAAATGATAAGAATACTAGTTGGTATAAATTCCGTTTTGGCTCATTTGAAGGAAAAGTTTTTTCATATACTAAATCTGATTTTGGTAATGATAATAGTGATTCTAAGTTAGAACTTGCTTATGCTCTTACAGTTCACAAATCACAGGGTTCTAGCTTTGGCAAAACGATAGTAGTCATAAATGGCAAAAGTTCATTTATTACAAAGGAACTTTTGTATACTGCATTTTCTCGTCAAAAAGAAAAACTAATTATTTTAAGTGATTTATCAATACAAGAATTAATTCAGTATTCGAATGACTGGTATTCAGATACCAAACAACGATATACAGACTTATTTGAAGTTCCAAACATCATTGAGATAGAGTCTAGTAAACAAAAACGGTACTTTGAAGGAAAATTGATCCATAAAACGATTCGTGGTGAAATGGTAAGATCAAAGTCCGAAGTAATTGTGGCTAACATTCTCGATAAAATGATTATTGAGTATTCCTATGAAGAACCATTAGATGTTAATGGTAAAACCTATATTCCTGATTTTACTCTACGCTACCAAGGCAAAACTGCTTATTTAGAGCATCTTGGAATGCTAAGGAAAAAATCTTATAAAAAGCAATGGGACAAGAAAAGAGCAAATTATGAAAGTGTGGGAATCTCAGAAACTCTTGGAAATTTGATCGTTACAAAAGATGGATTAGACGGGGGTTTGGATGCAGCCTTAATAGAGAGTAAAATCCAAACAAGGATAAAAAATCGTTGATTTATACCCACCAATCAACATACAAAATTAGATAACTTGCTAAGTTCTCTCAAACCTGTTATCTATTTCAACTCGATTCATACGGAGTGTGGAGCGCAGCTTGTAAGGAATTAACCTTAAAGAGTCGTATTCATTGAAGGAATCGGCTCTTTTTACTACCTAATAATATTCGTGTGGAACAATTTTGTGAAACAAGATTCTTCGGATTGTGACAGGCACCGAAGAATTAAAAGATGACGTGTTAAAATGTTTTATGTTTCACGCCATCTTATAGTACTGAAATTTGATATGTAGCTAGGCATTTCACTTTATATAACTTTTTTAATTCCCAAATTTCCACATGAGCAGGAAGAAGAATTCATTTTATTTATTTTTTGTTCAAATTCTCTTGCACATGTACATAACCACCAAACCTTTCGCGTAGATGTTATGGTCACATCATTCGGAGTTAATTGGTTATTTTTGGTTGGATGCCATAACGATGCTATATCTGGTTGATTTGCTGCCAAGCTATTTCCTTTATATGCTCGAAAATTATAACAGTATGGGCATCCTTTTTTCTTTGCCATACGATATACAGGCTCCTGCCATGTCTGTTTACAAATCGAGCAACACCAATGAGCGCTTTTTCCGGAAAAAGCTGTAACTTCTTGAGGTGAAAGCTCATTTTTATTTGGATCCCATAGTTTTGCAATATCAGGTCTAATGGTTGCTAAGCAATTTCCTTCATAGACACGTGAGCCATAACAGTAAGGACATCCCTTTTTGCTCGTTCGACGACCGATTGGTTCTTTCCATTCCTGATTACACTTAGAACACAACCACCAAGCTTCTTTAGTAGATCCTGGTAAGACTCGATCAGGAGTAAGGAGTCCATTTTTAGTTGGATGCCACATTAATGCCATAACTGGATTTACACTTTTAAGTGATCGAACATGCCCCGCTTTATTTCCAGAACAGTAGGGGCATTTTTGACCTTTTACCCTTTTGCTTACTATAGCTTCCCAATCTTCAGAACAAATATTGCATTTCCAGTGTACACGTAAATTTGAACCAGGTAATATATTCCAAGGAGATAAATCCCCATTCTTTTCCTCATGCCATTCCTTGGCGATATTTTCATAAAGATGAGCTATACTTCTTTCTTTATGCTGTTTCCTAGTTAAAGCCTGTATGGTAAGTGTATCCCTTTTTACATCAATGTCCATTTGCTCTATAGTAGCTTCTACATCTTCTACACCTATTGCTACTAAAATTTGCCTAAGTACCTTCGCTATATCTGTATGCTTATAAACATTGCATTGAAACTCAATAGAACCATACTGATTAATTTTAGGTAATCTCTTATGGGGTCCATTATTTTCACGAATACGGATAAGCTTGATTTTATTTTGAAGCTTTTTATTTTTTTGCTCATCCTTTTCTCCCCTTTTCAAGTGACTTAAGTATCCATCATATTCTATTGCAAATTTATTATATAAATAGATATCTAATTCAATTGAATCCCCATCTATCAGCATTTTATATTTGTTTTTTAAGTCCGGAAAAGCTTTTGATAGGTAGTAAAAAAAGCATTGTTCTTGAAAGGATGTACCATACCCATAGTTGCATTCAGGGCAGCCTGTTCCTTTTTTTCGATTATCGATACCAGTTTCCCATTCATGTGCACATAACTGGCACTTCCACCATACTTTTTTTCCGGAAACAGGAGAAATTTCACTTGGATTAATGGATTGGTTTTTCTGAGGATGCCACTCAACCATAAGCTCGGGATTCAGGACTTTAAAGTTATACTCCTCGGATACCTTTTGCTGTGGAACTCTTGGATAACAAACGCTACACCTGTTGCCATTAACTCTAGCGCACACTTTGTCTTTCCACTCACAGCCTTTTTTACAAATCCACCAAACTTCCTGATTAGACATTAAGGTGACATCATTGGGGGTTAATGAACCATTCTTCTTAAAATTCCATTCTTTTACTAGGTCAGGTCTTAAGGTATTTAAGCAAGTTTCTTCTGTAGCTTTTTTTCCCGAGCAATAGGGGCATTGATCGCCTCTTCTTGTCCGGTTTGAAACGCTGGTTCTCCATTCATGCTTCTTTTTACAAATCCACCAATAGATTTTAGTAGTTGCTCTTGAAACTTCTTCTGGTTTTACTTTATTTCGCTCATAATTCCATTCTTTTGCAACCTCAGGATGCTTAAATGCTAGGCTATTTTCGGGAGCTAAAAGCATACCAGAGCAATATGGGCAATTTGAACCTCTTTGCCTATGATCTAGTCTTGCCTCCCATTCATGACCTTCTTGGCATTTCCACCATAATTTTGCTTTTGCTAGTACATCTAGATTATGCGGATCCAACCCAATATTCTTTTCCCAATTCCATTCTTTAATTAGTTTATCTTTAAGTTTTTTTTGCACCATTTATACCTCCTTTTCAAGAGGATAGACATGTATTGTTAATAATATACATTGTGTGATAATTCCTATTTTAAAGATAATAGCTTATTGATATTAAGGCTCAAAGTTAGACTCCAAGCTTTCCAAATTCTCAAAGGTATCTTTGTCTGTTTCTCTTCTAACTCCCACATTTCCTTAAGTAAGTGGGAATAGTACTTACAAGTGGTTTCGATATTGCTGTGTCCTAATCGTTCACTGAGCTTATATATTTATTGTATTTTAAAATAGAAGATGGGAAAATTTGTTAGAAGGTAGGTAGATATATTAGGAAATTTCTTTCGTTCTAATAACTGCATAAAAAATAGAAAAACTCTTATACCCCGCAATGTTTTTACGAAATCAGATTGTCTTTTTAAGAAGAGATTTTGCGAAACAGCGAGGCGCTTCTTGTGTTTCACTAATTATTTTCAATTCAAATAATATGCTATATATTTGTCAAACAGTAGAAACTCCCCGATTTTTATAATACAAAATTTGAGAAATAAGGTATATCTGTGTTGTTAAAGGCACAATGCATTTCAATTTGAAAATGAAAAAACACCTAAAATATTGGTAGAACCAACATTTTTAGGTGTTTTTATTGCAGAGATTATTATATTAGAGCTGTATGTCTGAGGAATATATATTAATCCAACTATTCGAAAAGAGAAGAGGAATCAATAGAATTATAGGGACAACTAATGTCTGTATTTAGGGTAATATATCCAAAAATGGTATTAAAATTGTTTTAAACAGTAGATACATTATCTCATACTCATATTAAGATTATTATACAAAATCTACTAGGTTATAAATGTTAAATATATAAATATTCTTAGATTTTTTATGATACAATTTTACTAGTTTAGTAAATAGATTTAATTACTTGGAGGGCAAAATGTTAATTAATTATATTGGTGATATGCTAACTGACTCTTTTGTTAGATTTATAGTTATTTTAGGAGTCATATTATTAATTTCTTCAACAGTTTATTATTATATTTATATAAATGTTGGTATAAAAAAATTTATTAATTTACTAACGGATGTACGAAATAATAATAATGGAATGAATCTAGAAAATGTATTATTTCAGGTAAATGAAAACGTCAGAAACAACAAGTCTTTTCCAAAATCTATAAAAAAATCTTGGAATCGATATTATGAAGAATACAATGCAAATAAAGGGGAAGTAGTACCCGATCCATTCGAGTACTTTACAGAGGAGCAACTTGTAAATAAGGGGGGACATCGTAAAGTACTAGAATTAATACCTCCTATTTTTGTTTCTTTAGGTATATTAGGTACATTTTACGGGATTACGGCTGGAATTTCAGACATAAATACTCAAGCTGATTTAGAAACAATGCAAGATGGAATTAATACACTTTTGGAAGGTATGAAAACGGCCTTTTATACATCAATTGTTGGTATTTCTATTTCATTGATTTTTCAACTTTTTGACCGAATAGTTCTTCATCGAAAATTAATAAATGAGTATGATTTATTATTGGATGAGCTGGATAAAACAATCCCATTTAAAACTGAAGATATATTCCTCAATGCTATTGAAAAGAACCAGCAAGAACAACTTCAAGATTTAAAGTCATTTTTTGCTGATGAATTCGTTACAAAGCTAACATCAGGTCTAACAGACACAATGGCGCAATCAATAAATCCTCACCTTGAAAAAAGTAACGAAATTATGGAGAAGGTAGCTCAAAATACCATTGATGCCCAAGGGGAAAAGTTAAACGAAATGGTTAATTACTTTGTCCAATCTCTTAGTGAAATATCCGGTGACCATATGCGTGATTTAGGAATTGCTCTTCAAAAAACGGTAGAATGGCAAGAAAAGGTTACTGAAAATATGGGAGCCTTGGTAAATGAATTAACAAATGTAGCAGTCCAGCAAGCTGAAATGGCTAAAAACACTACCGAATTAAGTGAAAAAATGAACAGCTATACAATCACATTAACCGAATACCAGGAAAAGTTAAATAATTCAACAGAGGAATTAAATTCTATAACAGTACAAAATACTAGCTTACTAGACCAAATGCGTACATTAATGACTGAAATTAATGAGCGGAATAGAGAAGAGCAAGATATTTTAATAGAGAAAAACAAACATTTGAATACTACATTAGAAAATATTTCAGACGCGGGTATAGTCTTAAATAATCAGTTTGAGGAATTAAAATCCACCATTGGAACTTTAACTAATATAACAAACATTATGGATCAAAATGCTGAGAATAATATGAACTTAAACGATGCATTATTGAAACAACACGAGAAATCAAACCAATGGAGCGAAAAAACACAATCATTACTAGAACAAACTGTACAAAATATGGAATTAAATGAAGCGATGCAAGAAAAGATGGAATTCTTATTCACAAGAATTCATGAAGAAAGAGATAAATTAGATAATATGAAACAAGAACAAATTGATTTATTAAATAACAGTATGGCTGAATTAAAAACCTATTGGGACAATAATAGTGAAGCTCTATTCAATAATAGTAATCAGCTCGGTGAATTAAATAATATGTTAAATCAATCTATGAATGATTTTGCTGATCATATGCATAGAGGAGTACAAGGAACTTTTGAACAATTTGACAAAGAACTTAAAAGAGCGGTGCAATATTTAGAACGTGGTGTTAACGGAATTCAACAGGTTGTTGAGTCAATGGAGCAAGATATTGATAATGTAGATGGACAAATATCAAGGTTTCATAAAGTATTGGAAAAGGTAACAACAACGGTTGAAATGGGAAGTTAAATTATGAGGATGAGTAGTCATGGCTAGAGTTAACAGAAGAGCAGCTAAAAAAAGGTCTTATGGAGAAGATAATCATTACTGGATGTCTTATTCTGATTTGATGAGTGCACTTCTTCTCATATTTGCATTGTTATTAATGATCAATATTTTTGGGAATCAGACTGAGATGCAAGCGAAAGATCAAAAGATTGAAGAAGTTTTAGGTGTCAAGACAAGAATTATCGAAGAACTTAGCAAAGCTTTTAAAGATTCGAATCTAGAGATGGATATTGACCCCCAGACAGGTGCTATACGCTTTTCAAGCGGAGTATTTTTTGAATATAATAGTGCAGAAATTTCAGAAGCGGGAAGAAAAAATTTAGAGAGTTTTGTCCCACAATATTTAAGTATCTTATTATCTGAGGAATTTAAAGATGATATATCTCAAATTATTATAGAAGGACACACGGATGAACAAGGTTCATATATATATAATTTGAGATTATCTCAGAATAGATCTATAGCTGTAGTTGAGGGGATTTTCTCGGATGATTTTCCAGATTTTAAGGAAAAGGAAGATCTAAGAAAATTAATTACAGCAAATGGTAGATCGTTTACAGATCCTATTCATAATGATAACGGTGAAATAAACAGCGATAAATCGAGAAGGGTTGAATTTAAGTTTCGATTAAAAGATGAAGAGGTCATTCAAGAAATTCAAAAAATGGTGAATAATAATGAGTAACCGATATGTTTTTCCAAACTTTCACTTTTTCCCGAAAGAACTAAATGAAGAGGTTAAGTCACTTGCAAAAAAATATAAACAAGCTGACAAAATATCAGAAAATCTTACTAGAGTAAAACTGCCTAAATTACTTGCGGAAATTCGCGCATTAGCAGATGACAGGGATGAAATTATAAGATTTGCCAAGAAATTAAAAAAGCTAGATATAAATATACTTGCAACGGAGTATCCATATGAAAAAGAAAATAAATCAACAACACGAAAAATTATCATTATTTTGCAAGAAAGATATTATCGGATAGTTGGAAGGAGGTTTTGGATTCACTTTCTATTAAATCCTTATGATCCATATATAATTAACATCTTAAATTTTGCCTTTACCAATGAAAATGAAAATTTTCTAGGACTTCAGCCATCGATACGAGATAAATATCAGAAATTATTCTCTCAATCATCAAGTCTTATTGTAAATATGGCAATTGAAATAGCAAATGAAAAACGAAAGATTTACGAAAGTTTTGCAGACTGGAAAATCAAATTAGAAAGTAGATTGGCTTTTGAACTTTGGCTCACGATTCTAGAATTATTTATCAATGAGGAATGGTTCATAAATATTCAGGGCACAAATTTAATTGAAGAGAAATTAGAGAATTTGCCATTTGAAACCTATAAAAAGATAATCAATAATTATTTAACTCATTTTGATTTTACCGAATATCATTCTAATTTATTACGACAGGTTATTAATCGTATGGGAGACCCTAGAGATAATCTTCACCGATGGAATGGAATTTCCGATGAAACGATTAATAAAGTAAAAACGTGGCTATTTAAACAAGAACTCTTTAATTTTCTTGATTATGATAGATTTAATTATTGGGAGCAATATCTTCGTAAGGTCAATGATATAAACATGATTACAGATCCTCCTGTAGCTGCTATGTACTTTAATAATTTTGTTGTCTTGGAATTTGCCAACATAGGGAATGCTGCTTACTTTTATGAGGTTGACGGCTTTAAGAAACACATTGAACCTAGATTAAAAACATTTATTCCTGAATCCTATTTAAAAGATAGGCATGCAGATTACTTTATTAACAAATTAAATCATGCTGGTCATTGGCACTCAAGGTTTGATGATTACATGATCCATTACTTCAACGGACATTTCTGGTATAGACATTAAAGGAGTAAATAAAAATGGCCTTTTTTAAAAGAAAATCGGAATTTACCTTAGAAATAAATAGAACTTTACAATCTGACGGTATTTTGCTTTCGATATTCTTAAATAAGGAGTTAGTTAGTCTTCCTGTTAGATTAACCATATCTGAATTAAAAAAAATTAATAATATTGATTTACTTCAACTTGTTGAGGATTTATTTTTGGATAATAAAATAATTCAAGTTGAAGTAGGAAAATACCTTCTCTCTTATGAAGAAGTATATAAAATAACTCCTGAAGAAAGAGAATTATTAAACTTACCTCCAAATATTACCTATACAAACGTAGAATTGGATAATGATAGTTTTGTTGGTTCAAGAACATTTAAATTTATCCCTAAAATTCATTCTGATAAATACGTAAATTTGCACCGGATCGGACAAAGAAAGGGACCTTTTATAGAGCTACCTTCTAAAGAAATAATAATGCTTGACGAAAGTCATTATCAATTCCTTAAGGATGTTGAGAATGAACCAATAAATGATAATGATCTTTTCTTGTATATTGCAAGGGTAAAAAAACATGCTAAATCATTAGGAATTCCTGTTAGTCAGCATATCGAAAGAGAAAATTATGAGTTTATAGATGAAGTAGATATTGCGGTTAAGAAAACGGACCAGGGGATAGAACTATCCCCTACATTTCAACATGAATATTTAGAAGAAGATGAATTAAATATCTTTAATGAAACGAACAATTGGTATGCAAAAAAAGATAGTAAAAGAATCTTTGTAGATAAAAAAGCTAGAGAAAATGGAGATAAAATTAAAAAGCTAAAAACAATTGAGGGAAAGGACATTCCTAAATTTGTCCAGAATCCAATCGGATTTATTCCTGAAGAAATAGAAATATCTCTGGATGATTTCAGTGATCGAGTAAAAAGTTTGGGAATACGAGTGTATAAAGCTCAACCATTTGTTAATGCTAATCGCTCTGAGAATGGGTGGTTTGAATATGAAACAGGATTTGTATTAAAAGATAATGAAGGAAATTCAATATCAAAGGAAACTGAATCTTACTTTCAAGATGAAGAATTAGATTTTAAGCAAGTAGATGAAAATACCTATATTGAGGTACCTGATAATGTTGCGGAATTTAAAAAATTATCAAAGGATCTTAAGGTAGAAGCAGTTCGGAATCGCTCTAACAAACTTGATCTATCGAACTATATTCTGGAAATTTTTGAAAATATAAGTAATGTCGAGTACAATCAGCCGTTACTTGACCTTAGAGAAGAATTAAAGAATCAACAGGTATTTGAGATTACTCCTCCTTCGACATTTAAGGCAATATTAAAACCATTCCAAGAAGATGGTTTTATTTGGATGAAAACATTACGTTATAAAGGAGTAGGTGGATTACTTGCTGATGATATGGGGTTGGGTAAAACGATTCAAGTAATTGCTTTTCTTACATATTTAAAAGAAATGAATCGGTTAGGTCCTTCATTGTTAGTACTGCCAAAATCACTTATACAAAACTGGGTAAATGAAATGGAAAAGTTCGCTCCAGTTTTAACTAAAAATCATTATGTCCATACAGGTCCTGAAAGGTCAAAAAAGTCTGAAGAGATATCGAAATACGACATTGTCCTAACTACCTATCAAACTTTGGTAAGAGATCAACTCTTTTTGGGCCGAATAGATTGGCAATTTGTAATATGTGATGAGGCGCAAGCGATCAAAAATCCAACAACTAGTTCATCCGTTGTAGTAAAAGCCTTAAAAAATAAAGGAAGGTTAGCGTTAACAGGCACTCCTGTTGAGAATAACCTGTCAGAATTATGGTCAATTGTTGATTTTGTACAACCAGGAATTCTTGGTAGTTTAAAAGACTTTAAGAAACAATATGAAACAACAAATAGTGATCAAAATTCTTATGATACCATTAGAAATTCAATTGAAGAAAAGCTGAAATTTATCTATAAAAGAAGAACAAAATCTGGTGAATTAAAAGATCAATTACCAGTTAAATACGAACACAAAGTACCTGTTGCAATGGGAAAGGAACAAGAGAAAATTTACTTGGATATTATTAGAAAAACTAAGAGCAAAGAAGTTCAAGCATTACAAGGAATTATGAATCTTAAAATGCTTTGCTCACACCCAGGGCTGATACAACCTCCTTTAAGTAATTTAAATTACAAGAAAGTTCCTAAATTAGATAAAACGATGCAGATATTAAATGAGGTAAAAGAGAAGAAAGAAAAGGTTTTGATTTTTAGTGAGTATCGTAAAATGCAAGCGATATTAAAAAAAAATATCATTAATATTTTTGAAACAAATCCAATGATTATAAATGGAGAAACCAATTCAAGACAAGAAATTGTAGATGAATTTAACAATTCGGACGGCTTTGGGGTTTTAATCTTGTCACCAAAGGCAGCAGGAACAGGTTTGACGATAACAGGTGCAAACCATGTAATTCACTATACAAGGTGGTGGAATCCAGCTGTTGAAAACCAGGCAACTGATAGAGTTTATCGAATAGGGCAGGAAAAAGAAGTACATGTATATTATCCAATTATTCAAGGGAATAAAGGCGGACAAACGGTTGAAGAAGTTGTTGACGCATTACTTTCTAGAAAAAATGAACTAGCTGAAAATGTAATTGTTCCAAGCAGAAATATTGATATTGAAAATGAGCTTTTAAAGCAATTGCAACTACACTAATATTATATTAGATAATATTCTTTAGTTTGAATTTTTTCATGACGAACAACCATCTAATCGACTTAGTTGTTTTTCTTATTGTTCATGAGATGCAACTTAAAAACCTAAAATTTGTAATTAATAGACCCCAGCTATTGGAAAGAAGGAAATGATAAATGACAAATCATAAACCAGTTGAATTCATACAACATGTTTTATCCACTATTATTTTAGATGCTGTACAATTTTTTCCGCAAAATAAGAAAAAAGTGCATTCCGAAGCACATGGGTTAATCTTTGGGATTGATAAGGAGAGATCTGTGGAATGTGATTATGCTTTTCCTGTAGGCAGTGTAGCAAATCGTGATGATATTTCTGTATTACCTGATTCGAAGGTAGATCAAGCAGTCAAATCAGCTAAAGAATTATTTTCAACTTCAAATTGCATAGCAACCTACCATAGTCATCCGTACGATGAACCATTTGAAAATTGGGCAGATCCAAGTAATGGAGATTGCGCTGCAGCCGATTATTTGCGTTTACCTTATTTTTTAATTATTGCTATTGCACGTAATGGACAAAAAGATAAGCCGCTTTCTTTACAATATGGAGAAGGAGAGGCTTTTGAATTCTCATATAATTCAAAAGCAGGGGGACATGACTGGCCTAATACAAAAGCGTTAAATAAAAAAGTGGTATTCATAAACGGGGAGTTTCAAAAATATACGTTCACTGTTCGTTCTTATAAAAACACAAGCAGATCGTTGATAGATGTTGATTTAATTTCGTCTGAAGCTGAACTAATGATGGTTTTAAATGAGGGTACAGTACAACTGAAAAATCTACCTTCAGAAGAAACCTATCGTCTACGAAAAATGGAGTACAACTTACGTGAAGAAAATAAAGAACGAGGAAAAAGAAACCTAGAATACCATATAGGTAGGTTAAAATAATTGTAATTTTTATAGAATGGGGGAGTTATGATGTCTTTAATTGTTCAACAGGAGATTAATACGTCAGGAGAATTTTATAATTATTTATGCAAAAGAAATCAATATAATAATGAAACAAAAAAATGTATAGAGGAAACAGTTCAAAAATTAAGGAAACAGCATACTTCAGCAAATAAACCAGGAATGTTACTAGGGAAAATACAATCGGGGAAAACTCGAACTTTTCTTGGGATTATGGGACTATCTTATGATAATAGTGTTGATATAGTTATATTACTAACAAAAGGAACTAATGCTTTAGCGAAACAGACATTGGCTCGATTAAATTATGAGTTTGAAAACATGATTGAAAGAGATAAAATGAGAGTTTTTGATATTATGGCTTTACCTAGTAATTTAAGAAAGTATGAATTATCACAAAAGATAGCAATTGTTGTAAAAAAAGAAACAAAGAACATGGATCGTCTGTACAAAGCTCTGTTTGAAACTTATCCAGATCTAGCCAATAAACATATTATATTTATTGACGATGAAGCTGACTTTGCAAGTGTTGCCTATCAGAAAAATAATGAATCAGAAATTATGGAAATGCGTGTTATATCTAGTAAAATTGATAATTTACGTAAACTTTTGACAAATTCATCTTTTTTACAGGTTACTGCAACACCATACTCTCTATATTTACAACCTGATGACTTAAAAATAAATGAATACAAGGTATTCCAGCCAATTCGCCCTGCTTTTACTCAATTAGTTCCGATTCATGATAAGTATATAGGAGGAGAAATGTACTTCGAAAAATCTGAAGAGGAGGGACATATAGCTTCATATTTATTTCATGAGGTTAGTGAAAAAGAAATAGAGATAATGAAAAAGTTAGACAAACGTCGTATTAAGATGGATAATCTTTTGCAACAAGATAGTATTAAAAATATACTTCAGGCAATCATTAATTTTATAGTAGGTAGCTGTATACGTAGATGGCAGCAAGCAGAACAAGGCCAAGATCAACAAAAGTATTCTTGTATTATTCATACGGAAAGAGGAAAAGCTGCTCATGCTTGGCAAGAAGCTATGATACAAGAGGTTGAGCAACAATTACGAGAAGCTGCAATTAATAATCATCCCATTTTTAGAGAATTAATATTAGAATCATATATGGATTTAATAAGTTCTGTATCAAAACTTGATTTACCACAACCAAGTTTTGAAAATATTTTTAATGCTGCTAAAGAAGCGTTACTAGATGAATATTTAATAAGTTCTATCGTTAATTCCGAGAAGGATGTCAATGAACTTCTTGATGAGACAGGGCAATTACGTCTAAGAGCACCAATGAATATTTTTATTGGGGGACAAATCTTAGATAGAGGAATTACCATAGGGAATTTAATAGGCTTCTTTTATGGTCGTAATCCTAAATCTTTTCAGCAGGATACTGTTTTACAACATTCTCGTATGTATGGTGCTCGACCAATGGAGGATATAGCTGTTACAAGGTTTTATACGACTCAGAAAATCTACGATGTTATGAAACGTATTCACGAGTTTGATACAGAACTCCGTAGAGCCTTTGAAAAAGGCGGGCATTCTCAAGGTGTTGTTTTTATACAAAAGGATAGCCTAAATCAAATCATTCCTTGTAGTCCTAATAAAATCTTACTATCTGATCTGACTATGTTAAAACCGCATAAAAGGATTTTACCTGTCGGATTTCAAACAGGTTACAAAACGAATATATCTAAAACTATTAATCAGATTGATATAATCTTAGCTGATTTAAAAGAGACTGCTCCACAAATCTTAGAGGACGAGGGTGCCTTTTTGATATCAGTAAATAATGCAAAGGAAATATTACGATTAATTCACAGTACATTTATCATGGAAGATGATTATGAATGGGATTTAGAAGAATATTTTTCTATTTTAGATTATCTTAGTAATGAAGTCGAAGAGTCCAGTCACAAAGGATTTGTTTGGGTAGTTGCTAGAATAAACAGGAACATTAAGAGAATAGATTCAAATAATAGATTTGAAAATTCACCAGATACTCCAAAGGGAGAAAAGGGTGAACTTAAAGTAGCGCGAAAACTGGCGCAGGATATACCAGCACTAATTCTCTTAAGGCAAAATGGTGAAAAAGAAAATGGCTGGATGGGAACACCATTTTGGTGGCCGGTTATTGTTGCTCAAAGTCAAACATCTCCTACAGTATTTGCCAAAAAAACTATTAAGTAGTAATTCATTAACTGTTATTGTTTCTATTTATATGAATAGCAGCAGAATACAATAGGGCATGGATTTAAAGATGTTTCAAACGTGTCGTTAATGATGAATAGTTCGGTAAAGTTATTTCTGGATTGACAATGAACTACAATCAGCTAATTGTTGATTTTATTTATTCCTTTAAAAATTAATACTTTCAACATTATGTCTCCGATCATCGGGGGCTTTTTTATGTCAAGTCTTTCCTTCTTTTGTTTTGCATTAACTGTTATAATTTATAATGAGAATATTTACCTATATTAACTATATTAAGATGTTTCAACGTGATTATGCACCAATAATGGAAGGAGTCATGAAAACTAAATGATTGAATACTCAGCGAGTTTTACAAGCGAAGGCTGGTTTCAAAATGAAATAAATATTGTTCTTCCATTAAAGATTGAAGGCTTATCAAAAAGTGAAATTCTTGAAAGAATTATTGAAAAGAATTTATTTCAATTGAGAAATGAAACGAGTATTAAGAAACGATTTCAAATGGTGTACCGCCGTTCAGAGACCTTTAGTACAGATTTGGCAAAACTATATGTGAATGGCTCCCGTTTGGATCAAAAAGCACTGCTTTTATACAGCTATTTAAAATGTTTCCGTTTGCCGTATGAATTTTTTAATGAGGTTGTTTTGTACAATTTTCAAAATAACAAGCCTTTTATTCAAAACATAGATGTCACATTTTTTATTGAACGAAAAGAAGGAGAATCTGAAAAAGTGGCAGGATGGCGGTCGGAGACCAAAAAAAGGTTACGAAGTTCTATTTTAATGTTCTTTAGAGAGAGTGGAATGCTACAGGAAGAAAGAACAGACACATTTCAAATTAATCCCTTACATATAAGCAATAAACTAAAGAATTATGCAAAGGAACATGATCCGCTACTTTATGTATTAAGCGAATTAAGGTAGGTGAAAAAGATATGAGTGATACATATGAACGCTTAAAACAAATGGAAAGAAGAGTGAATGAGGAAGGATTTACGACACCAACAGGGATTGGCAGTGAAATCCCGCATTATGTATTCGATTATCCAGCGGAGGATGAATTAGTCGTTCGAACCTACGTAGAAGGTGTTTTGAAACGATCAACCATAAATATTAAAGAAATTCATTTGTTTCGATTCTTACTCAGCCTTTTTGAAGACGACTTAGATGAACTAATTGAAATTAGTGAAGAAGAGGGTTATAGAGAGTTAGTCCATGCTTTACAAACCGTTTTAGAGGATCAAGACGTTATTGTAGAGTCTTTTATTGATCAAGTAGATGAAGCAGAGATTGTTTTTATTACAGGTGTAGGTAATGCACATCCGCTTTTAAGATCTAGCCAGCTATTGAAAAAGTTATCCAATCATGCTTTTCGTAAACCTATCGTTCTTTTTTATCCTGGTTACTTTACTGGTTTAGAATTAAGACTATTTGGCATTTTACATAATGAAGATCAATATCAATTATCAAGAATTTCGTAAAGGGGGAGTACGAGATGCAAGTAAAAGATATATTCAAAAAAGATATATTTAGACCAATCAACGGCGTCGTTCAAGCAGGTCAGCTTGATCATGAGACGATTAAAACTGAGCTTGAAGAGTATGTCATGACAGAAGAGGTAACAGAGTATTTTCAAAAGTTTTATGAGAATTATTCGGCGGTCTACAACACTCCAACTAAAGATATTGGGGTTTGGCTAAGCGGCTTCTTTGGATCAGGTAAGTCACACTTTCTAAAAATCCTATCTTACTTACTTGACGGCAAAGAAGTGGATGGAAAAAAGCCGTATGAGTACTTTATCGACAAAACGGATAATCGAAAGCTCATTTCAATGATGAAAGAAGTGGATGGAAAAGATTCTGATGCTATCTTATTCAACATTGACTCGATGTCTTCTTCGGGAGCAACCAACAAGGAACGTATTGTAGAAGTGTTTCTACGTGTATTTAACCGCCATTTAGGTTATTCGGATACATTATGGCTAGCAGATATGGAACGTCAGTTAGATGAAGAAGGAAAATATGAAGAATTCAAAAGCAACATTCAGCGCCTATATAATTCAGAGTGGGAAGATTTTCGGTTAAAGGCTGTCATACGTCGAAAGAAAATTGTACAAGCCCTTGTTGAAACTGGATATGATGAAGAAACGGCTAATAGCTTTTTTGAAATTAGTAAAAATACTTTTAGCATGACTTCGGAAAAACTATCACAATTAATTGCGGAGTATTGTAACAATCGTGGAAAAGAATATCGTCTCATTTTTTTAGTCGATGAAGTCGGACAGTATATTGGAACTGATGTGAACTTAATGCTTAATTTACAGACAGTCGTTGAAGATATTGGTGGAGCGACAAAGGGCCAAGCATGGGTGATTGTTACTTCACAAGAGAAGATTAAAGCCGTTGCAAATATTCACAGTACGAATGATTTTTCGAAAATTCAAGGACGTTTTGCTACACGTATTAACTTATCAAGTGCAAATACGGATGAGGTTATTAAGCGACGTATCTTAGAAAAAACAGATACCGCTGATAAAACACTGAAAATGACGTATGAACCGATTGAACAACTAGTTCGAAACCGTTTATCTTTTGATCCGAATACAACACAGTTTCGTTCAGGTTATCGATCTGCGGAAGAATTTTCTGCTCTCTATCCATTTGTTCCTTATCAAGTTGATTTATTGCAAAAGGTATTTAACAAAATTCGGATACATGGTGAAGGTGGAACGAGCTTAGCTCATGGTGAACGTTCTTTACTAAAAGCGTTCCAAGAAGCTGCAAAGTTAAATGCGGAAGAACAAATTGGGAATCTTGTTACATTGGCAGAGTTCTTTCCTTCGATTCGTCATTTCTTGGAAACATCCATTACAAGAACAATCAGCAGGGCAGAGGATCGGGCGCGAAATAATGAAAATATTTTACCTGAAGATATCTCTGTGTTAAAAGTTCTTTATTTAATTAAAGGAATTGATGAAATCAAGTCAACACCGAATAATATTGCTACGCTTCTTTTAGAAACGATAAATGATGATCAAAATGATCTCCCTATCAAAGAATCGTTAAATCGTCTTGAACAAGCAATGTTTATCGAAAAACATGCAGATGGCACCTATTCGTTTTTATCTGATGAAGAACAAGAAATTAACAAAGAAATCAGAAGTGTTGAAGTAAACCCAACAAAGATAAAAGAGCAATTGGGAGATTTATTCTTCACAAAAATGTATCCGAAACCAAAATATAATTATCGAAAAGACCAGTTTGATTTTAATAAACGCTTTGATAATTATTCAAAAGGAAATATGGCCCATCCATTAACCATGCAAGTTTTCTCGGTTTATATGTCTGATATGGAAGCAGCCTTAAAAGCCAATTCGGGACAAATGGTCATTTGTTTGGATGAAGAATTAGTAGCGGAAGCAGAGGATGCGATTAAGTATTCTGAACAAGTACAACGCTACGTCAATCTAAAGCGGAATAACAGTACGACCCAAACACAACATCGTATTTATGATGCGAAGCTGGCTGCTGTCGATGAATTTGAACAAAAAGCGGAAGAATTACTGAAAAAGGCTTGTGAAAAAGCGTATTTTTATATTCAAGGCCAACAGCGTTCTTTTAAAGGCTCCTTCGAGAACCAAGTAAATAGCGCTTTTGACATGCTGATTAGTAATACGTATAAATACTTAGATTATATTGATGTTCCAATTGCATTTAAGACGTATAAAGAGGATTGGAAAAGGCTTGCAGAACAAGGGATTGGCAATGACCTATTACAAATGACAGGTAATATTAAAGCTTTTGATGAACTGAAAGATTATTTTGAAGATGTTGCTCGAATGCATGAAAAACCATCAATCAAAGCGATTATTGAAAAGTATCATGCTGTGCCATACGGTTGGAGCGAGTATGACATTATCGGCTTAATTTTAGCTCATATGAATGCCGGAAAAGTGAATCTGCATCTTGGGGATGATAAGTTTACTCCTGAGAACTCTAATTTCTATGACCGTTTAGCTCGCGTATCTGAACGAGAAAAAATCCGAGTGATCCCGGAAATTGATGTAGATCCAAAGGTACGAAGAGAGTTCATCTCATTGATGAGGGACTTTTTTGGCCGCTCAGAAGCGGGAGAAACGTATCAAGATTTTGCAAATGCGATTGAGGCAGAGTTGAAAGAACGTTTTCAAACACCCCTTGAAGAAATTCGTTTAAAACGCCAAAATTCACATTCACGTAATTATCCTTATCCAGGAGAAAGAGAAATAAACGCTCTTTCGATGGGGATCCAAAAGCTTTTACAAATACGTGATCCCGAACAGATGGTTACAGAATTCATTCATGCTGAAGATGATATTGATGAGTGGTTTGGAGTTTTAGAGAAGTTAACAGGGTTTTACAACAAAACACCCATTACGGTTTTTGATGAAGCGGTTGAAATATTAGAAAGATATCAGAGAGATTTATCTCTTATCCAAAATACAGATGTTCAGTTCATTAAAAAGCAAATTTCGGACATTTTAACGAAGCAAGAACCATATCGTGATATACCAAGACTTCCACAATTAGCTAGTCAGTTAGAAGAAAGTGTTAAAAATGAGGTAAATGAGCAAAGACAGGCTATTGGGGTACAAGTAGGGAAAATGGAAACAAACCTAACTGAGCTAAAAGACTATTATCAAAATATGCCGTCCATTGTGGATTATATTGAAACGGAATATCATACATTCGATCAAATCAAATCGAGTATTTTAACAGAAGGCAGCTTAGTAACCATTCGTGCGCTTTTACAACAATTAAATGAAGTTGCGTCACGTATTGAAAAAAGAGCTAAAGATCTGGAGGAAGAGCTTAGAAAGCCACCATTTGTTAAACCTGATGATAAAAAACCACCTGTCGTAATCAGGGAAAAGTCAAGCAAGCGTATTGGATCAAATGATTTGTATCGGTTGTTTTTTAATGGTCGAAATAAAATAGAGACTCAACAAGATTTAGATGATGCTCTTAATCAATTACGTTCTGCTTTATTAAAAGAATTAAAAGACCACACGTTGGAGTTGGAAATTGACTGAACAGAAGCGGGTCTGTAAGGCCTGCTTCTCTTAATAAAGGAGTTAAGTAAGATGAACAAAACAGAGTTAAGGAACTTTGCGGTTTCTGCTAGAAGGGATTTACTCGAAAAAGTGGCCTTACGAGCAAAAATCTTTGGTATTGACGAGAAGAACGGTCTAATAATAGAAGAAAAGTTTGGTCAACTAGCTATTAATGGTGAAACATATTCAAACGATAAAAAACCGGCATTTTTGGCATTAAAAAAACAATTAGAAATAAAAGGCTACGAACAATTAGTTGAAGAGGTAGCTTATACGTGGTTTAACCGAATCATTGCCATACGTTATATGGAAGTAAACGAATATCTACCTGAGAGAGTAAATGTATTATCGAGTACTACTGGAAAAGTTGAACCTGATATTTTATCGGAATTTGAAACGATGGGTTTAGATATTGATTCAGCAAAGATTAAGGATTTAATTCGTCAAGGAGATTCAGAGGATGCCTATCGAAAGTTGTTTATAGCTCAATGTAATGCACTAAACGAAATCTTGCCTTTTATGTTTGAAAAAATTCATGACTATATTGAATTATTACTTCCGGATTTTCTATTGGATAGTGAGTCAGTTATTACTAAATTAGTTTCAAATAATGATTTAACAGATAGCTTTAGAGAAGTTGAAGTCATCGGTTGGCTTTATCAATTTTATAACACTGAGCCGAAAGACGAAGTATTTGCTAACTTGAAAAAAAATAAAAAGATTGAGAAGTATGATATTCCTGCAGCAACACAACTTTTCACACCAAAATGGATTGTCCAGTATATGGTAGAAAATTCGTTGGGGCAGTTATGGTTAGAAGCAAATCCTGAGTCAACTATAAAAGAATTAATGAAATATTACATAGAACCTGCTGAGCAAGACGAAGAGCCAAAACAAAAATTAGAAGAAATTCGTTATAAAAATGTAAACTTAGAGGAAATCACAATAATTGATCCATGCGTTGGATCTGGTCACATTCTTGTTTATGCGTTTGACTTGCTATATCAAATGTATGAAGAAATAGGGTATCCTAGTGGTGATATACCTCAAATTATTTTGGAAAGAAATTTATTTGGGTTAGATATTGATAATCGAGCTACACAGTTGGCTTCATTTGCTTTAATGATGAAAGCACGGGAAAAATCACGGCGAATTTTTCGCAAGAAACTTAAGTTGAATATTTTCTCGATTCGAGAATCTAATCATTTAGATAATGAGGGGATTTCTAAGTTACTAGGAAAGAATGAAGAAGAGCGTAAAGAGATACAATTGATTCTTGAGACATTTATTGATGCGAGAAGTTTTGGTTCAATTCTTCAACCCCCAAAAAATATAGATTATCAAAAATACTTAGAAAAGATACAAACACTTGGAGAAGAACAATTAACTACTGAATCATACTATGTGTACCATCAAATGCCTGAAGTCGAATATTTATTAAAACAATGATTATACTAACTACTCTCTATGATGTTGCAATTACGAATCCACCATATATGGGTACAAAAGGACTAAATAACAATTTAACAAAACGTTTAAAAAAATTGTTTCCTAATTCTAAGTCGGATCTATTCGCAGTTTTTATCGAAAGATGCAATTCTTTTACAAAGGAAAACGGTTTTATTTCGCACGTAACTATGCATTCTTGGATGTTTTTATCTTCTTATGAATCACTTAGAAAAGAATTATTAAATACACTATCTTTCTATTCAGTGTTACATCTTGGAATGGAAGCATTTGAAGGAATCATAGGTAAAGTAGTACAAACAGTTGCTGTTTCATTAAGGAAATCATCCATTTTAGACATGAAATTTAAAGGGATTCGATTGGTTGATTATTATGATTCAAAGAGGTGGGAGAAAGAGGCACAATTCTTTAATAGAGAAAATCATTTTCTTTTTCCGGGAACAAACTACTTCAAAGATTTACCTGGTATGCCTATAGCCTATTGGACCTCTAAAAAGATTTTCGATCTTTTTAGACTATCAAAGTCTTTAGGAGAAATAGTAGATATAAAATCTGGACTACAAAGTTCAGATAACAATAGATTTCTTAAACTATGGTTTGAAACTGATTTTAGTAAAATAGGTTTCAACTTTGATTCAAGGACAAAAGCTAAAGTATCCAATTTAAAATGGTTTCCTTATAACAAAGGCGGTTCATATAGGAAATGGTATGGTAATAAAGAATATGTTGTAAATTGGCAAAATGATGGTCAAGAAATAAGAGAATATAGTGAGTATATTAATACCATTAAAGCATCTACTATGGGGGTTGCTCCGAATGCTGAGTATTATTTTAGACCACACATCTCTTGGTCCTTAATTTCTAGTATGAAAATAAGTACCAGATACTTTGATAAAGGAACTATATTTGATATTAGCGCTCCTAGTATATTTGTGAATTCTGAACATGAAATATTATTATACTTAGGTTTATTAAATTCAAAGGTTTCTAATCACTTAACCAATATCATCAATCCTACTTTAAACTTTAGTTCTGGAGTGATGAAAAAGTTACCATTTATTTATATTGAGAATCCCAAGATTCTTGAATTATCAAGAGAGTGTATAAGTATTTCGAGAAGCGATTGGAATTCTTTTGAAAGTTCTTGGGATTTTGAAGGTCACCCCCTTATAAATAATCGAGAAGATAGTAATTTGTTATCAAGCGCTTTTGATAGATGGTTAGTTAATACAGACACTCAATTTAATCGATTAAAAAACAATGAAATAGAGTTAAATAGTATTTTTATTGATTTATATGGATTACAAGATGAATTATCACCAGAAGTACCAGATGAAGAAATTACTATCCATAGAGGGGAACGAGTACGTGATACAAAATCATTTTTATCATACTTTATTGGTTGTGTAATAGGGCGTTATACATTAGACATAAAAGGGTTAGCTTATGCAGGTGGGGAATGGGATGATTGGAAGTATAAAACATTTATACCGAATAAAATTGGATTGATTCAATTAACAGACGAGCACTATTTCGAAGATGATATTATAGCTCGTTTACGAGAATTCTTATCGGTGACATTTGGAAAAGAAACCGTTGAGGAAAACTTAATATGGCTTGCTGAATCACTTGAATTGAAACGAAATGAATCAGCCGAAGAGCGTTTACGGCGTTATTTCTTAGACGATTTCTTTAAAGATCACTGCCAAGTGTATCAAAAGCGTCCAATTTATTGGCTCGTTGATTCTGGAAAGCAAAAAGGATTGCGTACACTTATATATATGCATCGTTATCAACCAGATACAATGGCAACGATTCGTTTTGAACATCTGCAAGAAATCCAAGCAAAGTATAACAATGAAATTTCTGCAATTGATTTACGTATAGTGAATCCAAATTTAACTGCAACGGAGAAACGTGATCTTGAAAAGCGGAAAACGGCTTTTCAAAAACGTTTAGATGAATTGCTTGAATTTGATAAAAAGTTAGCTGAATATGCTAATGCACAGATTGAGATTGATTTGGATGATGGTGTCAAAGTGAATTACGCAAAATTTGATAAAGTGCTGGCAAAGATCAAGTAAATGCTTGATCTTATGGCCTGTTTATTTAAATAGGATAGATATCAAGTACACTTATGTTTCTTTAGTTATTGAAGAGAGGTATTAAAAATGAATAAAACGGAGTTAAAAAACTTTGCTGTTTCTGCTCGTAGAGGTTTACTCGAAAAAGTTGCTTTACGAGCAAAAATCTTTGGCATTGATGAGAATAATGGACTAACAATAGAAGAAAAGTTTGGTCAACTAGCTATAAATGGTGAACAATATTCACTCGATAAAAAATCAGCTTTTCTGGCATTAAAAAAACAATTAGAAATTAAAAGCTATGAACAATTAATTGAGGAAGTAGCTTATACATGGTTTAACCGAATTATCGCTATACGCTTTATGGAAGTAAACGAATATATGCCAGAGCGAGTAAATGTGTTATCAAGTAGTACAGGTAAGGTTGAGCCAGATATTTTGTCCGAATTCGAAACTATGGATTTAGACATTGACTTGGCAGCAATAAAAGATTTAATTCGTCAAGGAGAAACAGAAGAAGCTTACAGAAAACTGTTTATAGCTCAATGTAACGCACTTAATAACATTTTACCATTTATGTTTGAAAAAATTCATGACTATACAGAATTATTACTTCCGGATTTTTTATTAGACACTGAGTCAGTAATCAATAATTTAGTTTCAAATGAGGAATTAACAGATAGTTTTAGAGAAGTAGAAGTTATCGGTTGGCTTTATCAATTTTACAATTCAGAGCCTAAAGATATAGTGTTCGCAAATTTAAAAAAGAATAAAAAGATAGAGAAATATGACATTCCTGCAGCAACGCAGCTATTTACACCAAAGTGGATTGTTCAATACATGGTAGAGAATTCGTTGGGGAAAATCTGGCTTGAGTCAAATCCTAATTCCTCGTTAAAAGAATCAATGCGGTATTATATTGAACCTGCTGAACAAAATAAAGAGGTAAAACAAAAATTAGAAGAGATTCGTTATAAAAATGTAAATTTAGAGGAAATTACAATAATTGATCCATGCGTTGGATCTGGTCATATTCTTGTTTATGCGTTTGACTTATTGTATCAAATGTATGAAGAGGCGGGGTATTCTAGTACAGACATACCACAGTTAATTTTGGAGAATAATTTATTTGGACTTGATATTGATGATCGTGCGGCTCAACTTGCATCATTTGCTATATTAATGAAAGCGCGGGAAAAATCAAGGCGTATTTTCCGAAAAAAGGTATCTATCAATATATATTCAATTCAAGAATCTAATCTATTTGAAAAAGAAGGAATTGTAGAGTTACTTGGAAAAAATGATACAGAAAAAACAGAAGTAAAACAAATTCTTGATACGTTTATTGATGCGAAAAATTTTGGGGCAATTCTTCAACTACCACAGGTTAATTATGATAGATATTTAAATCGCATAGAACAGATAGAGGATACACAGTTATCTTTAGAGAACTTTAGAATATATGACCAAATGCCTACTTTTCAGTATTTACTAAGGCAAGCAAAGGTATTATCTTCCAAGTACGATGTTACAATAACAAATCCACCTTATATGGGTAATAAAGGAATGAATAATGTTCTTACTAAGTTTGTGAAAAGTAAATATCCTAATTCTAAAGGTGATTTAAGTACGATTTTAATGGAACGGTCATTAAATCTAACAAAAAGTAATGGTTATATTTCTATGATTAATATTCCTGCATGGATGTTCTTAGTTCGTTATGAATCATTGAGAGATTATCTACTATCTAACACTCAAATACAGAACCTGGTTCACTTTGGAAGGGGAGTCTTTGGATCAGATTTTGGAACAGTAGCATTTGTTCTTAGGAATTCCCACGTCAGTAATTACCTTGCTACTTATAAAAGATTGATTGATAAACAAGGGGAAGTAGAAAGTGTAGCTGAAAAAGAAAGGAAGTTTTTTGAAAGTAGAAGAAATATAATAAGAAAACAGGAAGATTTTAAATTAATACCAGGAACGCCAATTTCTTATTGGATAAGCAATCAATTAATTACCGTTTTTTCCACAGGGACACCTTTATCAGAAATAGGTGAAGCTAGAAGTGGCCTCCAAACTGGAAATAATGATCTTTTCTTACGATATTGGTATGAAGTTGATTTTAAAAATATTGGATTTAACTTTAATAGTGTAGAAGAAGCAAGTGAAACAAATTATAAGTGGTTCCCTCAAGTTAAAGGAGGGGCATTTAGAAAGTGGTATGGAAATTTTGATTATGTTGTTAATTTCTTAAATAACGGGGAAGCAATTAGAAATTATGAAGGAACAGGTATTATTAAGAGTCCCCATTTATACTTTAAAGAAGGGATTACTTGGTCACATACTTCAAATCTTAGTTTTGGTTGTAGGATACTCCCAAAAGGCTTTATATTTAATGTTGAGGCACCTACTGTTTTCAATATCGATGATAATTTATTATTACTCGGTTTATTAAATACTAAATTAACTGATTTTATTTTTTCTTTAATTAACCAATCCTTTCATTATTTGGTTGGCGATATGAAAAAATTACCGATAATACTACCAAAGGATAAAGAAGAAATATCTAATATTAGAAGGATAGTGGAAGAGAACATATTGATTAGTAAAATTGACTGGGATTCTTCTGAGTTTTCTTGGAACTTTAAAAAACATTTTATATTACTGAATAAAAATAACTTTTATACTATAGAACAGTCATATAATAACTGGTGTGAAATTGTGAATAGACAATTCATAAATATGAAAAAGAATGAAGAGACACTGAATGCTATTTTTATTAATCTTTATGGGATGAATGAAGAAATGAATCCTTATGTAGCTGATGAAGCTATTACTTTAAACAAATCTGATAGGAAAACTGATATAAAATCATTCTTGTCCTATTTTATTGGTAACTTAATGGGACGTTATTCGTTAGATATAGATGGTATTGTTTATGCAGGTGGTAGCTGGGATGATTCGAAATATAAGGCATTTATTCCCAATAAATTTGGATTAATTCAATTATCCGATGAACATTATTTTGAAAATGACATTATAGCTCGTTTGCGCGAATTCTTATCTGTAACATTTGGAGAAGAAACTGTTGAAGAAAACTTACAATGGCTTGCTGAATCCCTTGAATTAAAACGAAATGAAACAGCAGAAGAACGTTTACGTAGATATTTCATGGATGAGTTTTATAAAGACCATTGTCAATTATATCAAAAACGTCCTATATATTGGCTTGTTGATTCAGGAAAACAAAAAGGATTACGTACACTTATTTACATGCACCGTTATCAACCTGATACAATGGCAACTATTCGTTTTGAACATCTTCAAGAAATCCAAGAAAAGTATAACAATGAAATTGCAGCCATTGATTTGCGTATTGTGAATCCAAATTTAAGTGCTACTGAGAAGCGTGATCTTGAAAAACGGAAAACTGCCTTCCAAAAACGTTTGGATGAATTGCTTGATTTTGATAAAAAACTGGCTGAATATGCCAATGCCCAGATTGACATTGACTTGGATGATGGTGTGAAGGTAAATTACGCAAAATTTGATAAAGTGCTGGCAAAGATTAAATAAAAGGTTACTTATTACTTTCAGAAGATCAGTACTCACCGTCGCTTTTACGATGCGGATGACGGTGGGTATTTTATATTTTTCGGCAAATGACTTTTGATTTGGTAGAATAGACTTATATTTAGAAATGTGATAGCCGCAGTTTAACCGAGGTGAAAAAATGGATGTAATTGAAATGGTCCGTGAGCGGATTTGCGAGGAGAAAAATAAGAAAGAACGTGCTATTGTTTTTTGGTATGATTCATCTGGACAAGAAACGGTAGAGTCGTTAACGGAATTATTAGTAGATGAGGATGTAACGGTACGTGAGATAACGGAGGATAATTTCTTTAAGTTGAAAATTGAAATAGAAATCGAGTATCCTAAAAGGTCTTATTTATTGTATGCCCCTTTTTCAAGGCCTTCTGATGAAGAGAATTTTTTATTAGATATTCTTTTATACGGATCTGAATTTAAAGCAGATCAAATTGCCATATGGTCTGAACAATTAGGAGTAAAAGATATTATATTACGTACAGTCGTTAACCGTTACCCAGCGTTTTTTAATAGCAAGGAACGGAGAGAAAGGTTAAAGAAAGTAGTTAACCCTTCGCCTAAAGAGGAAGAAATTGAAACGGCATTACTTGCTGTTCTAACAAGCGCTCCATCCTCCAATATTTCTCATATTACAAAGCACCTCTTGCTTGATGGTTTGGAAGAGGATCAAAATAGTACTTATAGGAAAATTAGTAAGTTGTTCTCAATTGAGCGGATGTGGGAGTTATTAGAACAGTATTTTGGATTGCGTCTTTCAGATGAACAGAGAAAACTACGATACTTAATGGAACAATTTTTATATGCTCATTTTTCTAGGGATGCAGCAGTTAATATTAAAGCATTGGATGAAAAGTATTCGACTGTACGGGCAAATATTTGTGCTTTATTTATTGATGACTGGATGCGTGGGAATGCAGACGAAGTTGAAGTAGTGGAAGAATACATAAGAAACTTGGAAAATAGTTTTAATTTAAGATCTCATTTACAGGAAATATCTGTGGAGCAGTTTGATAAAGTAACAACATTTCCACTTATTGATCTGTTACATATTGAAAAAGTAACAGATGAATTACAGCATAAGACCATTCATTTTGAAGCTTGGATAGAAAGGATTTCTAATCGATTAAGCACTCACTGGGGAGGTAAACCCAAAATAGCCGGGTTGTATCGTACATTATTGGAAGCTGTACGATTAACTGATTACAAAGAATTCTTAACTCAATATGATACACGTGAAGAATTGTATGGACAATATATAGCCAGTCTTCATTGTATTGATCAGACTTATCGTCACTTTATGCAAGCCTATACGAGACTCCAGCAAAGAGAATGTGTAGAGCCGATAGCAGAAGTTCTTACGAATTGGTATGAAAATGTCTATTTACGAAAAATAGCTGATGAAACAAATTATGTTCTTGCTAACGAGCAGCAATCAAAGATTCCTTTACAGAGTAGCTTCTTTAAAAGAACGATACAACCCATCTTAGATAAGGAATCGACAAGGATATTTGTCATCATTTCAGACGCACTTCGGTATGAGGTTGGTTTTGAGCTTTGTGAGCGCCTAAATGGACGGATTAACGGTGAAGCTAGCATTTCACCAATGCTTGCTAGTCTTCCGACGTACACCCAGTTAGGAATGGCTTCTTTACTACCACATCGTAACTTGACTCTAGGTGAAAATAAAATAGTCTATGCGGATGGTGAACCGACAAACGGTACAGCAAACCGGATAAAGATTTTACAAAAGGTCAATCAAGATGCGATTGCTTATCGTTGGGAAGAATTTGATAATTGGACTCAAACAGAGGCGGATGCAAAGTTTAAAGGGAAACGACTTGTGTATTTATATCATGATGTGATTGATGCTGTAGGGGATTCAAAGAAATCAGAGCGAGATACGTATGCAGCAGCGGAGAAAGCAATACAGGATTTAGAACGGACGATTGATCGACTTTCACGATTGCAGGCAAAACGAATCTTTATCACAGCTGATCATGGTTTCTTGTTCCAATACCCTAAAATAGAGGCTGATGTAAAAATTGAAGCCGTAACAGGAAACATCATTGACAGTAACCGCCGATTTGCATTGGGACAAGGTCTCTCTATTCCAGAAGGGGCTGTTAAACTAAGTGAAGCACAATCAGAATTAACAGAAGTAGAAACGGTATTAGCAAAAGGAATTAACCGTTTTACTGGCGGTGGCGGATTACAATTTATCCACGGTGGTGCTATGCCACAAGAAAGAATCATCCCACTTATTGATTATCGCCGTACGGATCGAGCCGAAATAGTAGGTGTAAGTGTTGCTATGTTAGATAAAGTCATCACAAATTTCCGTGTGCCTGTCACTTTTTATCAAGAAGAAAGTATTTCTAATGAGTACCTTCCACGTAAAATTAAGGCAGCTTTTTATATAGACAACGAACGGATTTCAAATGAAATTGACTATACTTTTAACTTAACAGGAGAGAATTCGGACCGTACAGAAAAGCTTATCTTTAATCTAGCAGAAGCCTATTACACGATGGGACAAGTTTGTACGTTAAAGATTGAAACTGTACAAGAAAAGAGTATAGACTTTTATAAAGAAGAAACATTTACGATTCGAATGTACGAAGCATTGTTTTAAAGAGAGAACCTGTCTTGCAAAAGAGCTTGGCAGGTTTTTTAGGAAGGAGGCAAATAGATGTTAAAAGTAGGAGAAATCATAAAAGGACCTTTTTGGCCTGAAATAATTGAAATTAAAAATTGTGAGCAAATTGATGATGATCTATATTTAGTTGAATCAATCGGTAGGAATACAAATAAATACTATGATCGCTATCTAGAGCAATACCAGTTAGAGCAACTAGAAAAGATTCAGCAGGAGGGTTCTTCTTTTAATCAGGAACGCCTGCAACATTATCTTCAGTACTATATTTTGAAAACAGATGAGAGGTATTCACAATCAAGAGCAAGAGGGAATAAAAAGATCATCCCGTTGCCCCATCAAATTGAAGCGGTTTATAGTCGGATGCTTCAATCTCCACAGGTGCGATTCTTACTAGCTGATGATCCGGGAGCGGGTAAGACCATTATGTCCGGGATGTTGATTCGAGAATTATTGGCAAGACAGAGTGCAGAACGGATTCTTATCCTTGTTCCACCCCTTGTATTAAAGCAATGGCAGGAAGAGTTAAAAGAAAAATTTGGTGAAGACTTTACGATTGTAACTCGATCTGTCTTGAACACTTCCAATGAAATTAATCCGTTCGAGGCTTATGATAAAATCATTGCTTCTGTTTATTGGGCATCAAGAGAAGAAATTAAATCACTCATTTTAAAATCTCAATTTGATCTTGTCATTGTGGATGAGGCTCATAAAATGGCAGCTTATACTCATGGTGTAAAAAAGAAAAAGATTCAGCGTACAAAGATGTATCAACTAGGCGAGGCCCTATTGCGACATACAGATCATTGTTTATTACTCACAGCGACCCCACATAAAGGGGATAAGGAGAACTTTCGCCATTTAATGAGTTTGGTCGATCATGATATCTTTTCTCGTCTCAATAGTGGGGACTCTATGTATGAGAAGAGTAATCCTTTTGTGATTCGTAGGTTAAAAGAGTCTATGTTGAATTTTGATGGAACGCCACTCTTTCCTAAACGTACGACTAAAACCATTTCATTTGAATTGAGTGTTGAAGAGCAGGAATTGTATGAAGAAGTCACTGAATATGTTCGAGAACATTTTAATCGAGCCAAACAGAATAATAAACCAAATGTAGCTTTTGCAATGATGATTTTGCAACGCCGTTTAAGTTCGTCATTGGACGCTATTTATCTTTCACTAGTACGTCGAAAAGAGAAACTTGAGGATGTATTATTAAATCAGCAACAAATTCAGCAAGTTGAAACTGATGATTTCGAAGAACTATCTGCAGATGAACAAGAAGAGCTGGAAATGCAGTTAGAAGGGGAAACAGACACACTTAATTTAGAAGAGTTGCAGCTTGAAATTGATGTACTAGGCCGTTTAGTAGAGAAAGCAAATGGGATCCGTCAGCAAGATGTAGAACGAAAATACATTGAACTCGAACAAACTCTTTTTGGAAGAAACGGGCTTTTAGCAAAAGGAGAAAAGATCTTAATTTTTACCGAATCAAAGGATACTCTGTATTACTTAGAAAAGAAGCTACTGGCATTCGTACCAGAGGTAGCTAAAATAGTCGGAAACTTCTCGATGGATCAGCGGCGCATGGAGGTAGAAAAGTTTCGTAATGACCTACAAATTATGTTGGCTACAGATGCTGGTGGGGAATCAATCAACTTGCAGTTTTGTAACCAGATGATTAATTATGATATCCCTTGGAATCCAAACCGACTGGAACAAAGAATGGGCCGTATCCATCGGATTGGACAGAAAAATGAAGTGTTTATTTTTAACTTAGTTGCCTCCAATACACGAGAAGGAGATGTATTGGTTCGCCTACTTGAGAAAATGGAACTGATGCGAAATGATTTAGGGCAAGAGCAAGTATATGACTTTATTGGAGATGTATTAAAGGAACAAGGTGTGGATCTCTCAGACTTAATGGAGGAAGCGGTAAGTGGTAGGGAGCACTTAGATGAACTCATTGCGCGTATGGATAAAACGCTCTCAGAAGAACATAAAAGGCTATTGGAATTAGCCAATCAGGAGAGGATGGATGAGCAAAGTTTTGACTTACCGGGAATGAGAAGAGCATACCAAGAGCTATCCATTAATAGTTTGCCATCAAGAGTATATGGTGAATTTGTCGTTACTCAGTTTGAAGAAACGCGAATCCGTCTCCATCTTTCATCTGATGAGACAACAGGGAGAATTGACCGTTTTCCGAAAAATATCCGCGAATTAACAAAAAAGCGACGGATCCCATTGAAAATGGATGAGTCGATACGCTTTGCCTTAGATCCCCGGAAAGAAACAGAAGAAACACCATTATTACAAAATGATCACCCACTTTATAAACTAGCTTTAGAATTGGGTGGAACCGAAATTCAGCAAGTTTCCATTCCTGTTTGCCGTGTTAAAGCGAATGTAAACGAGCGAGTGACTGTTGAATTAGATCAAGTCAGTATAGTGGATGGTACGGGAAGGGAACTGGAGCGTTCTCTCATGCTTTTAGGAAAACGGGAATCAGGGGAATGGATTCAAATTGATCCATACTGTTTGTTTACTGAGCCATTTGAAGTGATAGACACAGATGGTACAGAAGATTCAACCTTCAAAAGAGAGGCCATTATGCAAGCTCGGCGACTATTGCAAGGGGTTCAAATGAAGAGAGATGATTATGTGAACAAAAAGAGTGTGTATTTACGAAAATCTTTTGATGAACAAATGATTACTCTTCAGAATCGTTTATTTCAGTATGAACAAACCAATATCGATTACAAAAACAGTGCTTTAATTAATCAAACTTATACTCAAATTGAAGACCTAGAGGAACGAAGCCGTGAGCGTTTAGATGATATTGAACGAGAGCGCAGTATACAATTACAACCAATTAAGCAAATCGCCCAAATGATCCTAGAGCCTATTGCACAGATAGGCAGAATAATCCCTGATGATGTATTTAAACTAGTAAAAGAATATGAATATCAACATGGGAGACTCAATATCCAAAAGAGAGATGCTTTTGGACTTGTTGATTTTACCAGTGAAGGTACGAAGGGTGAAACACGTTTTATTATTGTAACGGATTCTTTACCAGAGCTTTTACAAAACCTCCGTCACGAAGATTATCTTGGCATTGAAAAACTAGTTTATATATATGTGATTGAAAACAATGAAATAAGAGAAGAAAATTCATTAAAATTACTATAACTGATCGATTCGTGTGTTGATGTAACTGTTCATGTTCGGGAGTACTGGCTTATCATGTGGAGGTAGGCAAGATAGACTTTTTCGATGAAGCTGGACTTAGTAAAAGCTAACTTCTTGGCAAGAAAATTATATCCACGAAGGCTCATGTCTAGCCATATGGCATTTTCGGGAAAAATATAAATGCGAGAACTAGATTTACTTATTATATAAAAATATAATTGAATTTCAAGAAATTAATCGATAGTGTAAGTAATTAAAGCTTAAAGTTTAAAGCGATTCAAGAAGATGAACTTTTAATTTAAAAAGGGTATAAACAATAATAATGAATTTCATTTGTTTATACCCTAAAATTCTATTTTGATATAATTTCGTACAAATCCTTATTCAAATCATCAATAAAAGGTGAATATTCTTTTGTTGCTATCAGCATTAATGTTTTTTTAGCACGAGTCATCGCAACATAAAGTTTCTTCCTCTCACGTGATAGAAATTCGTTTTCATCCTCGCCAGGTGCGGGTTTTGAATAGGGCAATTTACCTTTTTGTAAATCAGTTACAATTACGTGATCAAATTCCAACCCTTTAGATGAATGATAAGTAATTAACTTTACCCCTGGGGAAATAAAGTCTGTTTCATTATCTTTAATTTTGAAAACAGGAATTCCTTTTAAATTGAGTTTCATTTTAATGCTATCAAGTCTCATGTGAGAAACAGCAATAATCCCAATAGTATCTTTAGGGTAAGAACCTCTGATTCTTTGAACATATTCTAAAATATGTTGGTCTTCCATTTGTATATCTTGGCAAAAGCATAATTGAGGTATTTTCCCCTCAATATCTGGCTCTTGAGCTTTCTGATAGTCTACATCTTTTATATAGAGTTTGTCTTGTTCTTGAAATTGATTAGCTAATCGAATAATTTGACGAGTAGAGCGGAAAGTCTGTTCTAAAAATTTACTTCTATTACCTGTTATGTCGACTCCAGCTTGTTTCCAAGTAAAAGTTCTTCTATATATTTGTTGTCCTTTATCGGCACCTATAGTAAGACTTTTTTTTGCAATTTTTCTTATTGCTTTTATTTGCATCGTGTTCAGATCTTGAGCTTCATCTATTAGTATATGATCCGGTTTAATCTGATCTGGAATTTGATCTGCGTTTTCTATTAATATATTTGCAAGATCATCCCCGTCAATTCCTTGATATTTTTTGTGTTTTTTTAATAGTTCATTATATTTTTCAAGTACATCATAAATAGTCTGTCGATGGGTTTTCAAAACTTTTACATCGTTACCTCGTCCAGCTCGTTTTATTGAAAGATATTCCTCTCTAGTATTTATACCTAAACCCTTTATCCATTCAATTTCATCACAAAGAAAAGATAAAAGTGTAGAGGTTTTTCTTTTATTATCCGTTAAATTTGGGAAATGAACATTTTTAGAATGAGCATTGACAATATTTTTTGCAAAATTAATAGCCTCAATTCTATAGTCACCCACAACTAATCTAGTGTGGGGATAATTAGTTTGTTTCAGTAATTCTATTCCCCATTGATGAAAGTTTTTAACTTCTAGGTTATTTGAATACAACTTTGCTGATAATTGACGAGAGTAATTAGTAAGAGCTTTACTAAATGTTATGAACAAAACAGAATCATTAGGATTTTTTTCTTTTAAGTAATCAGCTCTAGCTAGTAAAATAGTGGATTTTCCACTACCTGGTATACCTTGAATAAGTAAATCACCTTCAGGTTTATGTGTCACACAATTTTGTTGAATCTCAGTTAATTTAATTGCTGATACAGCCATATTATCCCTCTCAATACTAGAAGAGTTCCATGAGTCTCCGTAATTCTTCTTTTTCTCTTTTTTCTCGTTCTTCAATGTCTTCCGTGGTTCTATCAATAATCTCTTTATCTTTGGAATTAAATCCATTAGTAGTCTCTTCCTTTACTATGCTATGGTATTTTTCATGTCTGACATCTGAATGAAGACAAAGATCCAGAAAACTCTCAAACTCGAAACCTTTTTTTCCTAAAATGTATAGTCGTTCTGAAGCTCGAGTAATTGCAACATATAACAACCTTTTCTCTTCATCAATATCTGGTTGACTACTATGAGGAAAATCTCGATCACCTAAAAAAAGAATGAAAACAACAGGGTATTCAAGTCCTTTTGAATCATGTATTGTCTTAATAGTTACAGAATCATCATCATAATCATACAATGGTTCATCAATTTCCATAAGATAATCAATTAAATCATCGGTGTACGTAGCACCTTGATTAATGACATCTTTCACAAAGTTAATAAGTTCTTTGCTTTCGCCTTTTTTTTCTAAAATGGAAAGGACATCGTCAAGAAGTTCATCTTCATACATTTCTCTAATTTTTAATACTTGTGTATTTATAGAATGAGTAATATTTTCTTTAGCTCTTTCGATAAGACTATACTTAATATTTAATTGGTTTAGCTGTTCGATAACATGATCTTTCTGAGGGCTATATTCAGAATTTTTTCTGTACAAGATGCAAATATCAGAAGGTGAGTATTGGTCTTCTAAAAGTTTTTTTATCGTCTTAGCAATATATCCTCCTGCTAAAAATATAGATTGAGTTTCAACAATTGTTGGAATAGTACCTGAAGCTCCTTTCACAGAATCAATAACATTTTCTGAAATTAGATCATTAGAGAGCTTAACAATTTCACCCGTTGAACGATAATTTTTTCTTAAAGTGATAAATCCAGTGTTCTGATGATCCCTTTGAGTAAAAAAAGTAAGAAATCGATCTAAATTTTTACTATTTGATCCATTAAAAGTATAAATAGTTTGGTTTTTATCACCTACAACAGTTACATAATGTTCTTCATGAAGTAGCGAAAGCAAAAATTGCTCTTGAGCAAGTGATGTATCTTGAAATTCGTCAACAAATATATATTCAAAATTTGATGAGAGTTCTTTATAAGTATTTGATTTTAATTTTAATAATCTGATGGCTTCAGTTATCATACCTTGGTAATCTGTTACATTCTTAATCTTTTCAATTTTATGGACACGTTCCCAATAAATTTGCAGGTCTTTTCCACTAATCAATATTCTACCATCGTTAATAGTATTAATATGATATGTTTTATTTTGAGATATTTTACTCCAATGGTTAAGAGGGTTCTGTTCTATATCATTGCCTTGTCTAACTCGATTATAGGCAGTTGCTAATGCAATATTTACAATTTCTCTATTAGAGTATTCATTACATAATCCTTTCAAAATAGAAGGATCAAGTTTTTGAAAGTCTTCAGTATTAACCAGTTTGAATCCCTCTCTATAACGAGTTTCTTCAAAATGAATGCCATATCTTATAGTTCGATAAGCAAGACTATGAAATGTTAAAATTCTAGGTTTTCCACCATAGCCTAGCAGATCTGATAATTCATCCAGTTTATTTACTAAATGTCCTTTTGCGGCTCTTGAAAAAGATATGCCTAAGATCCGGTCGGAACTTATCCCTTTTTCTCCAATTAAATAGAGTATTTTGGCTGCTATTGTGGTGGTTTTTCCCGTTCCTGGTCCAGCATTAATAAGTAAATATTTTAAAGGTGAAGTCACTGCTGACTTTTGCTCAGTATTTAATAGTTTAAATATTTTATCCATATAACAAACCCTTTTATATAATTTTATAATAATACTATTTTACCAAATTAATAGGACTAATTGAATGTATTTTAATAAATAATAAATGGTAATATATATGTATTGAAATTAATAAATGAGGTGAATGTGATGGGTTCATCAATTAGAAAAGCTCGTGAAGAGTTATTAGAACGACTGCAATATGAATTAGTTGGTCCAGAAACAGAACAAGAAACAATTAAAATAAAACCATTACAAAAATATTTAACAGGTATTTTATGGCCGATGAAATCTAGTGTTGCTGCATTTGAAGATGAAGTTGAATTAATTCATGGAAAAAAAACTTCAAATGAAGCAATTGAGTCTATTGCATCTTTAGCCAAAGCAATGAATCCTTCTTCGGTAGGATTATCTTTTCTGGTTGATAAAAAATATCCAGAAATTGTTGTAAATGTTAATTTTGGAATGTATGAAGATGTTGGAGAAAATTATTGGAGCAGAATCCCTTATGAATTAATTAATTTCTCTATTGATCTTTCACACAATATAGGCAGAAAGCAAACAAAGAAGATATTAAGGAAAGATGGAAAAAATGTAGATTTAAAAGATCGGGTACAAATAGAATGGATTGTTAGGAATTATAAAGAAAGCTATGCAGTTAGTTTGTTTTTAGTAAATCGATATGTACAAGAAGTAGATGAACATGATATTGATTATAAATGTGTATTTCAGCCTAAAATTATTCTAAAAAGTAAACAAAATGAATCATTTATGGTTCGTAATGCATTTTCGGCTAATGAAAAGGGTTTTCAGGATGATGATACTAAATCAAATGAACTTTTGTATCGAAATGAACATGTTTTTGGAGTTGGACATAGTATCTCCGTTAAATGGGAAAAAGTTTATCGAGAGAAAGATGATATTCGTGCAGGAGTTTTAGAGACGGAGATTATTCCTGCTCTTGAAATACCAATGGTTATTCCTCCAGATTGGAATGAAGGTGGAACATTGGATATGAATAAACTTGCTAAAATGAAAAGTCCATCTCAAGTCAATGAAGCTTTGCAACCCCTTATTAGTAAATATAAAGAATGGATTGATGAAAGGGAAGAAGAAATACATAATTTAGAATCACAATATATTGTTACTGCAAATGATCATATTAGGTCTTGTAGAGAATCTCTAAACAGGATGAAAAATGGTTTAAAAAAAGTTACAGATCCTAATGATGATAAGGTATTCAAGGCTTTTATTTTCGCTAATAGAGTAATGGCTAAACAAAGAGCTCATAGTGAAGCGATTGAAAAGAAAAAATCTCCAGAAAACGTACAAGCAATCTGGAGACCATTCCAAATCGCGTTTTTTCTACAAAATATTGAAGGTATAGTTGATCCTTCTTCAAACGATCGTAAAATTGCTGATTTACTCTGGTTCCCTACTGGTGGAGGTAAAACAGAAGCCTATTTAGGTTTAGCTGCTTTTACTATTGGATATAGACGCCTGCTTAATATCTCAGACTATCGTACTGATGTTGGGGTTTCAGTTATTATGAGATATACTCTTCGTTTGTTAACGATTCAACAATTTCAACGTGCAACTACAATGATATGTGCTTGCGAAGAAATTAGGAAGGAATCACCAGAAATATGGGGGAATACAAGGTTCCGGATTGGTTTATGGGTTGGAGATAATAGTGTACCTAATAAATTTGATGATGCAAAGACCGTTATTAAAGCCAAAGAAGATTCAATTATAAGAAAAACTAACGATAGTTACACCGGTAGTATTAAGGGTACGCCTATACAATTAGTTACCTGTCCTTGGTGTGGAACAAAGCTAGTTGATAAAGAAAATCCAAAAGCATTTTTAAATTCTTACAAAGCATCAGATAAAAAAAGAAGAATTATTATTTCTTGTCCAAACAGGGATTGTTCATTTCATAAAAATAATTCAGAAAGAGAAGGGTTACCAGTTTTAGTGACAGATGAAGAAATTTATCGCTTACTACCTGACTTGGTGATTGGAACTGTTGATAAATTTGCTAGAATGCCATGGCAACCTGAGGTGCAAAATTTGTTTGGAAGAGTAAAAGGGGAAGTTAAAGGTTGGGGTTTTTTATCAAATGGAAACAATAAAAACGAACAAAATAATGTAAAAAACGTAGCAGGTAATTTAATAATCAACAATAGTGATCAAGTATATCCACCTAATCTAATCATACAAGATGAACTCCATTTAATCTCCGGACCTTTGGGGACAATGGTAGGTCTATATGAAACAGCAGTTGATTATTTGTCATCTGTAAAAATAGAAGGAAAAGTTATAGGACCTAAAATTGTGGCATCAACAGCTACAATAAAAAATGCAAAAAAACAGATTGAAGGGCTCTATACAAGAGTTCCACAAATTTTCCCAAGCCCTGGATTGGAGCATACGGATTCATTTTTTGCTAAACAAAGGTCTCTGAATGATAAGCCAGGACGAATGTATGTTGGAGTATTTTCACCAGGAAGAAGTATGAAAACAACCTTACTTCGAATACTAGCTAATCAATTATCTAGTATTACAGCGATGGAAAAAGATTATGAATTGGAGCATTTAGATCCTTATCAAACCATTGTAGGTTATTTTAATAGCTTAAGGGAGTTAGGAGGGGCTGTACGTTTAATTGAAGATGACGTTCCTGCTCGTATGAAAACACTCGAAAATCAATTTGATGAAAATAGTAAATTTCAATTCATTTATCGAGAGTTAGATCGTGATGTTCCTGAATTAACAAGTCGTATTGATTCTGGAAAAATCCCTGAACTTTTAGATCGTTTGCAGCAGGTTTATCATCAGAGTGGAGATATAACACCGGTAGATGTTTTACTAGCAAGTAATATGATTTCTGTTGGTGTTGATGTTTCTCGACTTGGATTAATGGTTGTGAATGGACAACCTAAAACTACAGCAGAATACATCCAATCCACTAGCCGGGTTGGAAGACGAGACCCTGGACTAATCGTTACATCTTACAACTGGGCAAGACCGAGAGATATCTCACATTACGAAGAGTTTTATGCCTATCATTCTGCGATATATCGCTATGTGGAACCTATAAGTGTAACACCATTCTCTTCAAGGGCAAGAGACCGTGGACTAGCAGCTGTTCTAGTTTCAATGTTGAGATTAGGTAATCCAGAACTAACCCAAAATTCTGCAGCTAACGCTATTGAAAGAATAAATGAATCATCTGAAGAAATAATAAATATTTTTCTAGATAGAGCGGAGGCTATGCATGTTTCAAAAGAAGAAGTAGAGAGACATCTACAGCAATTGTTAGAGGAGTGGAATGATACTGTTGGAAAAAGCAAATTAAACTATAACAAATTTAAACCACAAGATGAAACAAATCTCTTATATCCACTTGGAAAAGAAAAATCTGAAGGTATATATAAAACTCCAAACTCCATGAGAGATGTAGAACCAACAGCAGGGATCTACATAAGAAAGGATTGATGGAAATGAGTAAAAAGGTAGGGGAATTAAGACCAAGTCAATTTATCACAACTTTTGGTCCGGGTGCAATCGTAGATCTCCCTGATTACTCCGTAATTATAGGAGGAATTGATAAATGGGATAGTTTAGATGTTTCAAAAGCCCAAACGATCGAAGAACCTAGGGTAATGAAAAAGTTAAAAATAAAACAGATAAAATCTATTCCAATTAATGATAAGGATGAGTTTGGGACTATCCCGGCATATCGATTTCCAGAATATCATGTTTGCCCTAATTGTAGAAAATTAGGTAAACGTGATGGTCATGATTTTTTTGAAGAGGAAGGCGTATTATATTGTAAAAACCCAGATAACGAAAAAGGACCTTGTCCAAAAGTAAAGACCCATCCTGTGCGTTTTATTACGGCTTGTAAAAACGGACATATAAGTGATTTTCCTTGGCTTTTCTATGTTCACAAAGGTGAAAAATATGATTTCAAAAAGTGTAAATTGTATTTAATCGATGAAGGAAAAACAGGATCATTAAAAGACTTGGTTGTGTCTTGTTCTACCTGCGGTAAGGAACGCTCAATAAGTGAAGCTTTATATAATAATAAGATACTTGGTAAATGTTCTGGATCAAGACCTTGGTTAAGAGATAAAGAGGATATGTGTGAAGAGGATAATGAACTACTTCTAAGAGGTGCGTCGAATATATATTTTTCATCCATAGAAAGTTCTTTATTAATTCCTAGCAACGCAGAAAATATTGATGAATTTATTAAGGACCATATAAATTTTGAAGATGAAGAATTAATAAGTGATAAAAGAGTCTTTGATACGGTTATGAAGCGTGACCCTGATATACAAAGAATAGGTATTGATAAAGCATGGGCAATTGTTCAACGTATTAAAAATAAAATAAATTCTGATTATGATCTACGAACACCTGAGTACCAAGCTTTATTAACTGAACATAATAATTACGATGATATTAATTTTCAAACTGAAAAAGAATCAGTCCCTGAGCGTTACAATCATTTAATAACTAATTTAATTAGAGTTAAGCGCTTAAAAGAGGTAATGGTGTTAAAAGGATTTACAAGAATTCAACCGCTACCTGATGTTACATCTATACTCTCGGACCAAGCATCTAATAATAATGAGGATAAACCTCGTAAGGACGTAGTAGAAATAGCTCCGATTAGTAATGTAAAATTGGATTGGTTACTAGGAGTAGAAACGTACGGAGAAGGTATCTTTATAACAATAAATAATGATCTATTAGAAGATTGGGAAAGCAAACGTCGTCAATATGAAATTGGGATGGAAGTAGCACATAAGAAGATCTATAAAGAAAGAGATTTTCCTGATGAAGCTATTCCAGCATTTCCAGGAATACGTTATGCTTTACTTCATACACTTTCCCATGCATTAATTAGAGAGTTTACTTTACATTCAGGTTATTCGTCATCTGCCCTAAAAGAGAGGATATATTCAGATCCAGAGAATGGAATGGCGGGAATATTAATTTATACTTCAACAGTTGATTCAGAAGGGAGTCTTGGTGGATTAGTCGAGTTAGGTAGGAGGGATAAATTTGAAATGATATTAGCTAGAGCTTTAGCTGCTGCAAGATACTGTTCAGGTGACCCTCAATGTGCAGAACATGATGCTGAACACTTTTCAGATGTGAATGGTGCAGCATGTCATAGCTGTATGCTTATTTCAGAAACTTCTTGTGAAAAGTCCAATCGATATTTGGATCGTTCTCTTCTAGTAGAAACAGTTGCGAATGCTAAACGGGAGTTTTTCCATATTGAATAATTATCAAGATAAACTTATTCAATTTGTTTTTTTATGTACAAAGTTTAGTAATCATCATCTATATAATAGATTTATTGGGCTATTAAAGGTCCATAAAGTTAATGATGGATATAGTGAAATAATATCTAAATTAAAATTCCCTTTTGATTTGGAATATATTGTATATGAATTGTTGCAATCTGCACATAAAAATAATATTAATTCAAGACGACTGTTAGAAGATCTAGAAATTATATATAAGATGGCAATAAAACAAATAGAATCACAACCAAGAATTACTCCGGTTTGGACAGGACCTATTAAGGATCAGGGTGAAATAATTTATAAAACTTATGAAACCGTAAAAAATCTTATCGATTCTGCAAAAGAAGAAGTTTTTATAGTAGGATATAATTTTTCTTTCAAAGAGAAAGAGATTCAGGACTTACTTATTAGAATAGAAAAAGCTGCTGTAAGAAATTGTAGAATAAATTTTATTGTAAATAAAAAAGAAAAAAATCTAAAAGAAATTATTGAAAATTGGGGACATGAACGATTTTATTTAAATATATATTATTGGAAGGGGGTAAGCTGTGAGGAATATACAAGCTTGCATGCCAAATTAATAATTATTGATCAGGATAAAATGCTTTTAACATCATCTAACTTTTCCTATCATGGTTTCAGGAAAAATATTGAAACCGGAGTTTTATTAGAGAATCATCGGGTAGTTAAAGATATTAGAAATCAGTATCAATTATTGATGCGGAATAATCAAATGGAAAAATATTATTAAAATCAGGGATTTCATTAATGTAATAAACCTGGTACAATTAATTATTATATGGATTAAAGGGAAGTCGTAAAATGCAAACTCCAATTAAATTACTGGATCTTTTTGCCGGCGGAGGAGGTTTTTCTGCCGGATTTTTAAAATCGTCATATGGAGATTTAAAATATGAATTAATACGTGCACTTGAGTTAGACGAAGATGCATGTAACACACTTAAGAGTAGATATGGTTCTAATAAAGTAATTCAAGGGGATATTACTAAACAAGAAGTTAAGGATCGAGTGTTAAAGGAAGCTAAAGACGTTGACATTATAATTGGGGGTCCTCCTTGTCAAACCTTTTCGCTGGCAGGTCCGGCAAGATCAGGATCAAAAGAAATGAGGGAACGCTTAAAAAACGATCCCAGAAATACTTTATATAAACACTTTTTAGAAATTGTTGATGCTATAAAACCCCCTTTCGTTGTATTTGAAAATGTTGAAGGAATGGTGTCAAAAAAAGTTGATACAGATTTAAGTCAAAAACATCAACAAGTAATTGAACTTATATGTGATGAATTAGAATCGCTAGGATATCATACAAATATTGAAAGTAATCTAGTTGAGAGATATCAGGTGCTAAATGCTGTTAATTATGGAACTCCACAATTTAGAAAAAGGATTATTATAATCGCAAATCGATTTAATGTTAATAATCCTGTTCCAGAGAAAAGTCATCTAAAAAAATATGAAAATATTAGAAGCGCTATAGGCCATTTACCTGTTAGACTGCCAAAAATTAATACAAGCCGAATGAATTCTTTGAAAAATATAGATATATTAAAAAAATATTATGAAGAAAGTTTATCAGCTTTTATGGATCAAATTTTATCCTTAACACAAAACAGAGGTTTTGATGCAGAACAACAAGGTCTAACGGAGTTATACAATGAGCTCAATGAATTTTACCAAAAGATTAGGTATAAAAGGACATATAAGTTAAAAGGGATTAATGATTTTATTGTAAAATATAATTCACTTATTGAAGTTCTAGGTATTAATAATTATGGTGAAACAAATATAAATATATCTCATCAATCGAGGGAACATAATTTTAGGGATATTGTTATATTTTCTCTCATGAAACAAGGCAGTAATTCTGCTAGGTTTATGAATCCTCAGTATAAAGATTATACGGAAATTTTAGATAAACTTTATCCTTACGCACGAAATAAACATAAAGACACCTATGTAAAACATTCGTGGGATAAACCGTCAAACACAATTCTAGCGCATATGGAAAAAGATGGGTTGAAATTTATTCATCCAGAACAACCTCGTACTTTTACGCCTTATGAAGCAGCTTTATTACAATCATTTCCTAAAGACTACTCTTTTAGTGGAAATAGAAACGCACAATATAGACAAATAGGAAATGCCGTCCCACCAAAAATGGCAGAAGCAATTGGAACGGCAATATTAAAAGTAATTCAAGAGAATTCAATAATTACTGAAAAAAATAAGACGTATGAATTGGTTTAAATTCATACGTCTTTTAAGGTTTATATAACGTTAAATAATTATCACATCTGCTGAGTATAGAGAGATACTTTGGGAATGTAGTATTGCATAAATTCTTTGCAACAATTCTAGTTCTCTAAAAACTATTAATTATGACATATATCCATACATTAAATAAAAGTTTAGTTATAAGTGAAATTCTAAATAATTAATTTTATACAAAGGACACTGAAAATATAAAAAGTATATGAATTATCTGAATATTTTAGGATGAAACTATTTATAATATGGGATAAATAAGTAGTTATTAGTCAAACTTACTTATTGACCATATAATTTTTAAAATAAGTGATATAATAATTAAAAGTTATTATATAGAATTAACTGATAATAATTTATTTCAAAATTATATTTTTATTGATCTCATTATTATTAGGGTTTAATAAGGAGGGGTTTACTTTGACATTGCACAGCATTGAACCTGCAGCAAGGATAATAACGGCTATTGGAAGAGATCTAATTAAAGATATCCCTGCTGCTGTAGTGGAGTTAGTTAAGAATTCTTATGATGCAGATGCATCATTTATAGAAATTGTGTTCTCTAGAATTGATGATAATTTGAAAATTGTATTTAATGATGACGGTCATGGTATGGATAAGGATACAATAATTGGAACGTGGCTTGTTCCTGGAACAGATTACAAACTACTAAATAAGAAAAGTCCAAAAAAGAGACCATTTCAAGGACGAAAGGGTATCGGGAGATATGCTGCAGCTATATTAGGAAATGAATTAGAACTAAAATCAATACAAAATGGTGTTAAAACCATTGCAAAAATTGATTGGAATGAGTTTGAAACTAAACAGTATTTAAAGGATGTTAAAGTTTCTGTAGAAACAAAAGAAACAAAATTATCAAATGGTACAAAACTTATAATTAAAGGTGGACTTGATTCTCTTAATGTATTAACTGAAAAAGAAATAAAAAACATTATTAGAGAATTAAGAAAATTGGTATCGCCATTAGAAAATAATATTGATGATAGTTTTAAAATCTTTGTACAATTTGAAAACTTTTATGAGGACCAGATAAAGAATACAAAGATGTTGATCGAACCTTTCCCAATTTTAGAATTATATAATTATAGATTAGAAGGACATATATCAGAAAATGGGGAAGCAATTCTAAAATATGAAAATGCATATAAAAATCCACCGGAAATAATAGAGTTTAATAAGAAGTTTACGTTAAATGCAAATGAGGCATATTGTGGAAATATTAAGTTAGATTTTAGGGTTTTTGATAAAGATGATTCAAGTATCGATTTTTTAATTGATAAAATGCATAAAAATTTTCAGGAAGAAAACATTGGAAGACGTTTTGTAAGGCAATTGTTAAAAGAATCAACAGGAGTGGGAATCTATAGAAATGGTTTTAGAATTAGACCACATGGAGACCCTGGATTTGATTGGTTAAACTTAGATAATAGACGTGTTCAGAATCCTTCCATGCGGATAGGTTTAGATTCAATTGCTGGTTTTGTGGCTATTGAATCTGAAGAAAATTCTTTCCTTGAAGAAAAAAGTGCTAGAGATGGTTTAAAAGAATCGCGGTATTATAATGGATTAATTTCCTTAATACAAAAGTCTCTTTCTCTTCTTGAACAACAAAGATTTGAGTATAGAAAGAATAATGATAAAAATAAAATCGATACTACTGCAAAAGGTACTATTCAAACTCTATTTGACTTTAAAGAATTTCATTCTGAAATTAATAAGAGTCTTAATATGGGTTTAGATAAGATTAAGAACAATCCACTTAAAGTTGAAGAATACACAAATGAAATGAAAAAAACTGTTGAACTTAAAATACAATCCTTAGAAAAACAGAAAAGTAAAGAATATGAACAAATTAAGGAAATAATAGCTATTTATCAAGGTCAAGCTACATTAGGAAAAATAGTATCGGTAATTTTACATGAAGGTAGAAAATCATTAGGATGGTTCAGTAATCAATTACCTAGAATTATAAAATGGTCCAAAAAATTAGGGGAGGAAGAAAATCTTACTAATCCCTTATTATCAAAAATAATAGATAGATTAATTACAACTGAAAATGAATCCAATTCACTGCGTAAGCTATTTAATAAATTAGATCCTTTAACAATAAATAGAAGATCGAAACCTAATATAATTAATTTAAAAGAAATAACTAATCATGTTTATGAAATTTTTGAAAACGAATTAAAATACAGTAATATAATGTTTGAAGTTAAATCTTATGGAAATACAAAATTGTTTGGAGTAAAAGAAGATTTTTTAATGAGTTTAACAAACTTAATTGAGAATAGTATTTATTGGTTAAAAAAGGAATCTATTGAAAATAAAAAGATATTTATTAAGATAATAGAAGATGATGCTTATACCGTTATTGAGGTAATAGACAATGGTCCAGGAATAGAGAAAGAATTCATTGAAAATGATGTGATTTTTATCCCAGGATTTAGTGGTAAAAGTGAGAGTAGTGGAACTGGTTTGGGATTAGCCATCGCAGGAGAAGCAATAAATAGAAACAATGGTGAATTAAAAGCAATATATTCTGAAAAAGGGGCTCATTTTAGAATAGAAATTAGAAAAGTTTTGGGGGAAGATTAGGTTGTCAGAAGTTATAAAAGAAAATAAAATATCTGTATTAATAATAGAAGATGAAGAAAATCAAATTCAATTAATTAATGACGCGATTGATGATTTTAACGATGATAATAAAGAAAATAAAATATCTAGTGATTCGGTAAATAACTATAATGATGGTATAAATATATTACTACAAGAGAATTTTGATGCTGCAATAATTGATTTAAATCTTGATCAAACGAAGACTGAACCAAATGATTTAGATGGAAATAGGATAGTAGATATTATTGTAAATAAATTTAGAATCCCGATTATTATAAGAACTGGATATCCAACTCAATTTTCTTCCGAAAAAATAAGTGAAAAGAATAGTTTTATTAAAATCTATAGTAAGGATGAATCAGTTGAATTAATAATTGATCAAATTGTTAAATGGTATACTCTTGGGTTTTCTACTACTCTAGGTACAAAAGGAATATTAGAACAATATTTGAATGAATTGTTTTGGAAACATATTTCAGATAATTTTAATGAATGGGACATAGAAGATATTAGTTTTTCTAAACAAGAAAAATCCCTTTTAAGGTACATAGTTAATGTTCTTAGTAATTATTTGGAAATTGATGGAGAATCTGGTGATTTTGAATTTTTTCATCCGGCTGAAGTATATATCAAACCGCCTGTAAAAAATGAATTATTCTTTGGTGATATATTAAAGGATACTCAAGATAACTATTATTTTATATTAACACCATCATGTGAAATGGCACAAGAAAAGTACAAAAAAATTCTTCTCTCGAAAATATTAAAGCAAGAAGAAGTTGAAGGTTTTGTTAGAGCTAGAGATAATTATATTGAAAAACCTGAAAGTCAAAATAAAAAGTCTTCACTAGAGAAATGGTTTAGAAATGGACACCAGGAGAGCTCAGGTTACCATTTTTTACCTCCATATTCAAATTTTAGAGGCGGTTTTATCGATTTTCAAGATATACTATCGGTTGATCCAAGAGCTGATAATTTTAATTTTAGTAAAGTAGCTACAGTTACAAATCAATTTGCTAAAGATATTTCCTCTAGATTTACATCATATTATGCTAGACAGGGGCAGCCAAATTTAAATTCACAAATAATAATTAATTCTATTAAACTTGAAACAGAGAGTGTTTAATTGTAACATAACTCTAATAAAATATTTAATTACTAAAAAAATATCTCATGATGGTTTACTACACTTTAAATTATAATAAATCAACTAAATAATAAAAGGGATATCTCATAATGTGTCTGGCACCTTTGCTTTTAAGATAGCCTCTTTTTATTAAGTACATACCAGTATAAAAATTACTATAATTTAAATGTGTAAAAAGTCCTCGAAAATTTGTTTTATAATATTGAAAAAGGAATTAACACGAGCCTTGTTGATCGCTAATTTTAAGGAGATTTTTTATAAAGAACTAAAGTCGTTTAATCTTACAATGCCAGATCGAACAAGTGGCATTTACAATGGCAAATGAAAGTTGCAGACGCTAAAAGCATTTTTGCATTTTTAATTATCATTGATGCATTTTATCATGCAGCTGCAAATACATACCAGTGAGTACTAGGTTATTTTAAACCAAAGTTTTTACTGTGTATTACCTCTACTCCAGATCGGTACGATAATAAAGATGTGTTTGCGCTTTGAAATGGAAATGTTGCTTACCTCATTGATTTTTTAGAAGCGATTCAAAGATAATGGCTGGCTCCATTCCATTATGTTGGAGTATATGATGAAACCGATTATACTCTCCAATAACTTGTATAGGGATTGAGGATCAGGAATTATTTTACAACTGGACGAAAGAAATTTGTGAATACCGACTTCAGCAATATTTTGAGAGAAGAGAAAATAGATAAATTTAAAGTAACGAGCTTTTGCTATGACTTGTATATTTTGCCAGATTAGAGAAATTGTATTGGAAAACGAATAGGCTATAGCCTTTTTTGATAAATACCCAGTAAACAAAGGATACCTGCTCAACATTCCGAACGACATGTTGAGCAGGTATTTTGACTTAACGTAGCAAGTCGATTGATAAACTTCTGTTTCAAAGGAAGGACATGTTGGATGAACAGGTTCAGCATGATGGATATAATATTAGAGTTAATTGTGGGAAGGTTGCTTGACAGACTGTTTTTTGTGTGCATGTTCAAGGTGATATAGGGGATCCAAGTGGCGGAGGGTTATTCTTGTGAAGCGAGTATTTTAAATTACTCCTTGATAAAATCCCATTTTTATAAGAAGTAGTTAATTTTGTGACCGGTAATTTATATTTTTCTTGCATTTTCCTAGTATTACTCCGAATCATACCTTATGATTAAATGAACAGATTTATACAAAGGGGAGATAATAAATATGAGATACGTATTCGACATGGGACGAAACAAGGCTTTGCGATTGGAAAACAAAATGGCTTTTGATGACATAACAGGAGAAACATTCCATTATACGATTGATGATGTTGCGGAATTTCAAGAAATACCTTTTAAGGTATACGAAACCATAATCATTAATCTAACTCATTGGTACGAGAGCAATAGGACTGAGCCCGAATGGATTGAAGAAATTAATAGAGAATTATTGCCGTATGGAGTGTGAAATCGCTTGAAACATAATGTTAAGAAAATTGCTATTTTCTCAAGCTTGACCGTAGCTACCGTTATGATCCTACTAGTTGTGATGTATCAGATGATCATGATGGCTACATACGACGAAGAACTTCATCAACGTGCTGAAATAGCAGAAGAAAATGCCAAGAAACGAGTAGAAGCCATGAAAGAAATGCAAGAAGAGGCGATGTGTGAAGATGAAAGGTTTGATCATAGTAGTTGCTCATAACGTTCCATAGGGCGCGTTATTTTTTTATGGAAAAATAAAATCAGCTTAATGAATACAGTATTTAATAGTTGAAGGTGTTAAAACAGTTGATCCAATGGCTTTTCATTTGCATGTTCATCTACACCCAATGTATGATGGTGATAAGGAAGAACCACGAAGTAGGACTTGAGGCATAATACATGAAGAGCGGATTTATAAATGAAAAAATAGGGGTTATTTTAAATAGTAATAAATCATAGGACTAACTCATTACATTAAAAATGGTGGTCCTTTTTTGCATACCGATCACATTTTCATACCAGCACTACTTCATACATATGTTCAATCTCAATTCTATTCTCAATTTTACTAATTTGTTCATATATGATGATAGGCATATTAAGTCAACATCCTAATATGCTTTTTTGCCTATATAAAAAACTCATATGATGTCAAAAATGTCGAAAAATAAGCTATACTATTAACATAGAAGAAACTATGCCAAATGGAGTGTTAAGATGAAACATAAATACTTAATTGACCGTATTAACATGGAATGGATTTATCAAATTTTTTCAATATTGTCGGGGAAAATGTCGATTGAAGAAATTGTCGAAATATCAAAAGAAGAAGGGGTCGAATTTGGGGAACGGCGGGATGTGTTTAATCGTCTCGTGGATTTAGATATCCTTACTAAACAAAGAGATAAAACGGGAAGCTATGTGGAATTTACGCCTTTCGGTGAGTCCGTTCAACTTCTCTATATTAAGAACCGCGAAAAAATTCCTTACCTTTTACATATGATTCATGTTTTAAAATCCTTTGAAGAAACTAGTCCGCGTTATTTTACGACCTATCGATTTGTCATTGAAACGATCTTGGAAGAGAAAGAAGTATCTTCTAATCAGTATAATACTGTCGTCAAAATGTTAGAAGAAACATATTCTGATGATGAATCGATTACGGGTATGGACAATACGACGATTGGCAAGGGGGTTGTCTTCATTCAAGAGGTGTTAAATGAAAGCTTTGATCGCCTTGAATTTGTCGACCCGAATTTGTTTACATATGGGCTCCAAAAGTATATTGAGAAGAAAACGAAGCAAGAAATGGGCAGCTTGTTAATAGCAGAGAAAGAAAAACAAGAGCTTTCAACGTTATTTCTTTTAGATAAAACAAAAATCGAAGACATGATTAATAAGTCAATCCGATATAAACGAGCCTTTACGATTCGATATGCATCTAGAGGAATGATTTTACAAGCAACGAAAAACGTTCCATTACAATAGCAATTGGGGGGATCAGAATGTCTACAATGATGAATGAACTAGGGGAATTAGAAAAGATATTAAAAAAGGATCCAATTATTAATACAGCGACATGGGAGGAGCTAACGGCATCACCTGAGAGCATCGAGCGAAACTATCGAAAGCACACCATGACTCATATGTCCTTAGGCGATGCTCAGGACTATGAAAGCCGAATGGTTAATCGGTTAGTCAAGCAGCAAAAGGTCTTTTCTGGGTTGGTCACTGGAGATTTTGGATTAGGAAAAACAAGTATGCTAGTGAACCTTTGGCATAAAGCAGAGGAACAAGGCATGATGGCCGTCCCACCGTTTAGCTGGCGAAGCCTGGACGAACTTTTTACAGGAATCCAAGCTTGGGTTTCTTATCGTCTGGATAAGAAGAGCATAAGTGAAAGAGAAGAATTTGAAGAGATCGCCTCGCAGTTCCAGAAACGTGGCATGAAAAGTGAAATTAAGCTGCTTGTATCCAGTGGAATGACTGCAGAAAATGCCCAAGCTTTTCTAGAAAATAAAATAAAGGAAGGAAACTACCGTTTAGAACGAACGATTGCGGAGTTTCTTCAATTTTGTGATCGGATCACGAACTTCTTAGTGGACGAATGTGGCTATTCCGGTCTTATGGTCTTTACCGATGAGTTGCAAATTACCTTAAACGAGTTGGCTCCGGAGAAGGTATTCCAATATTTATTTGAACTATCCAACAGTACGTTGAATCGGGAAGGTCGTTACGGCATCATGATGGGCTTGCCGCTGAATTCATTTGTGCAAATGCAACAGGTAAAATCCGATGCCCTGGATCGTTTCCAGTCACAAAAAATGCTGATCGATTTATCCAAAATTTACACCTCTGACTTTGCGGTTCAGCTTTGGGATCGCTATGCCACTTACTTTGGATTTGAAGCCTATAAAAACGAAATCATCGATTCTTTTGCAGTCAAAGCATTAGGACAGCTGACAGACAGCTCGCGAAAGGATATTGGGAACGGTCCACGTTCGGTTATTTCGGCTTTCAATGCGATTGTCAAGCACTATCAAGAGACGAAACAAACCTACACCGTTCTAAACCTGGTTGAGGATTGTATGAAGGAAGAGATTTTGCTAGGGGAGCGTTCAAACTTTATTTCGATCGTGCAATCCTTGATTGAAAAAGTAGGCAAAGATGAGGCGTATGTGAAACTGATTTATGCCCTTGCTGCATTTCCACAAGGCTGTAAGCCGGAAGTATTATCGCACTATGAGCTGCTCAACCCTAAATCGGAAACGCTTTTAAAAGAATGGATCGGGGTTGAAATCCGCCAGAGTTTGATTGAAGGCTATAAGCTGGTTGCCATGGATCAGATTCAAACGGCCCCACAAAGCTTTATTGAACAGGCAATTAAAGACTTTTTACGATATTATCAGGCGAATGAAATGAGCGCAATGGAAAATGCCGTTCACTCCTTTAATGGAGTGATTGTTCCAGATCTTTTAACTGAGCGTGGTGACTTAGATTGGAGATGTTTGTTTGATCAAAGTACAGAAGATCCAATTGAATTTAAATCATTCTCACGGGGAGTTTACGCGACGGATTTAGGCGGTACTTATTTTAAGGTAAAGGATCGTTACCCGAATCGTCATCTGCAACTCGTGACAACAAGTACGTTAGCTGATAAAAAAGTACCGAAAATACAGGATTACGATCCAAACTATGTGTATACCGGGAAGTGGGTCTTCCTTCTTGATCTAGAAGGAAAACGAGACAATAAAGTGGTTCGGCAATCAAGTGATCCGTATTTCTTCGTCTTTAATTTGAATGTCAAGACGAAAATTGAAGTGGAAATCCCACTCCTTTCTGATTTAATCCCGTTTGAACAAACCGATGTACAGTTATTGTTAAATCTCCTTCACTATTTAACGAAAACGAGTAATATCCCGACTAGTGAACAAGATGAGTTAAATTTTGTAAAGGGAGAAATGATTAATGAAGTAATTGCCGCCTTATTTGATGTAAACATGAAACAAATCCATGGATCGGATTGGCAATTACGAAACCATGGAAGAAACATCCTGATCGAACTTTTCGAGAAAATGTGTGAAGCGCGTTTTCCTGAATATAAAACGATTATGGTCGGTCGTTGGAAATCGAAAATGGCCTATTTCAAGGCTGTGTTTGAAAGTGAAAAAATCTCACTTTCCCAAAAAAGGGGAATTGAACCGCTAGCCAAGCAGTATCCAAGAATGACAGCCAAACAAAAGAAGGATATTGCGGCTATGTTTACATTAGGAAGTGTTGCCCCATTTGAAACCTTAATGACTGATTTTCCAAGCTTAATCAGCATTCATGATGACGATCATTTATATGTAAACACTCATCCGGCAGAGCATCTTGTGGTAGAGATGATTGAGGAAAGTACAGAAGAAATTACGGTTCTAAGAAAAAAGGCGAGAGCCGTTGATTTTACCAAGGTATCAGAAGCGTTAGTAGAGCTAGGCTATACAAAGCCAGAACGAGATCAATTGTTTGAATTTGCGGAGCTTCGTAAGCTTTTCTTCAAAAACGGTAACAGAGATAAGCTTTATATGAAGCCTCTTACGATTGAAGAATGGCGTGCTAATTTGGACGGTCAAGTTCAATACATTGATAGCCTTAAAACAGAACTGGAATTACAAGGGCAAAATGAGACTGTTCATTTGGAACCGATCCAAGCGCAAATTGAAAAACTTCAGGATGAAGAAACCTATGAGCGACTCTCGAGCGTATTAAGGGATGTTCTGTATAGCCTTCAAAAGAAAATGAGCCTGTTTGTGAATCGATCGATTGATATCATTGAAGAAAAGCTGAAGAAGTCAGGACAGGTTCTTTCTAAGCTAGACGGAACGCTTTCAGGCATACAATCCGTAGAATACGCAGAAAAAGAGAAATGGTTTCAATACAAAACTAATCTAGATACGCTGTTTAAGGATTTACAAGATCAATATGCAGACATAACGACGGAAAAAGCGGCACTGCACAAAACATCAATGCATGATTTTAGCGAGACCAATGACGGCGTGAACTTTTTCGTTGATATGACATCGAAGATTGAAAGGATCAACCGTCAATGGGACGATTTAAAGCCGAAGCGGAAAGAATTAGAAGCCGCTGTGGATGAATGGTCGAAGTGGGAAGGCTATTACCAGGAAAGAAAAGGACTTGGCGATTTATTAGACCGATTACAATCAATGGGGCTTACACACCTTATTGAAAAAATCGAAAATCTTGATGCTGAGATTGATCAAGAATGGGAAGGGGATGGGCTTCCTTCCTATGCTCAATGGATGAAACGCTTGAGGGAAGTTCGCGAAGAGATCACGCAGGAGCTGCAAAAGTCGCGAAAGCAATTTGAAGAGGAAAAGCAGAAGTATCAACAGATCTTAAAGAATCTTTCTATCCGTGGACAGCTGCATACTCAATTTAAAGAAGATGAGCAATCAAGTAGTTATCAAGACCTGCAAACCGAATTTGAATCGAGTATTATGAAGCAAATCGATCAGTGGCTTGACGCTACAGATTATTTAGAACAACGACTTCGTTATTATACAGACGTGCTGGAGCTAGATGTAGAAGAGATCGAAAACGAAGTATTTGATATCACCAATAGGCTGTTACAGGCTAAAACGAACTTTGAGTCCGGTATTCAAACAGACGAGGTCAAAAAGATCAAAATGCTGCCAACCCGTATTACTAAAGCGAAAAGTCTTGTAAGCAATGCCGTGAAAAAAGGCGAATTGACGGAGCAGGAAGCTGAGGTTCTTTCGGCGATCGAAGGGAAGTCTTGTACACTGGAAGATTTGATTTTAAAAATAGCCGATCAAACGGATAAATTTGAACTAGAAGAGGTTTTACGCGTAGCAACCAATCTCTTTAAGAAAAACCATATCAATATAAAAATTGAAAAAGGAGGGGAATAGCATATGGCCATTGTCCACCGCGTTGGACAGCCTGCTTCAGAAGGAGAGCGTTTGTTAATTAGAGAGCTTCAATCGACGCTCTCTAATGACTATATTGTGTATCATAATTTCGAAATTCCATCTGGGAACGGACAGTTTTTTGAATATGATGTGGTGGTTGTGGCCCCGCATGCCATTTATGTGATTGAAGACAAGTATTGGCATGGAGTAATCAAGGGGAACGATAGCCGCATCGTATTAAGCAGTAAAACAGAAAGCAATCCCCTGCAGCAGGTGTCCCGACAAGCGAAGGTGTTAAAGAATTATTTACAAAGTAAAAACCCGTTGTTACGGCAAGTCTGGATTGAAGATGTGATTAACTTCAGCGGACGAGATGTGGAGATAGCCGTAAAAGGAAACAGTCGCAGTAAAATGACGACATTAAAAACGATCTCTCATTATATCCAGCAGGATCGTGTACATACAGATCGATCAAGGATCAGAATTCCATTCGATCAATTAAAGAATCTCGTGCTCGAAGAAATGCAAACCTTTCAACCGATTCCAGAGAAAAAGAAACGTTTCCACAATTACGAGGAAATTTATCTAGAAAAGCAAACGGAGCTTTATAACGAGTACATCGTCATTAATAAAGATGTTGGCAGTGATAAGGAATATGTGTTAAAAGAGTTCTTTATGGATCCTTACCTTTCAAGGGAAGAACAAGAGAAGCAAATGCACTTACTGCGCAATGATTTTAAAAAGCTCGAGGGCATGAATGACGTTAAGGGTGTCGTAAAGCCGATTACCGCCTTTATTCCAGATGGAGATAACAGTCGTTTTTGCGTGGTTTACCAAAAGATTGACGGGAAATCCTTAATGGAATACTTCCTTGAGGAGAAACAGCTTTCAACTGAAAAAGTGAAGGATCTGTTTTTGAAAACTGTTAAAATACTAGGCGAAGTCCACCGCGAAGGCATTATCCATCGGAATTTAACGCCAAGTAATATTCTCGTGGATCAGCGGGAACAGGTCATCCTGCAAAATTTTGAGTTTTCAAGATTAGTCGACCCGTCCAGTCAGACAACGATTATGACCGAAGCTCTTTCAGAGGGGCTCGATCGTCGGTATACACCGGGAAAAGTCCTTACTTCTCATAATCTGGCTTCCCCGGCTAGTGACCTTTATTCGATTGGACGGATTTATTATGATCTCTTAGCAGGCAATGATCAAAATAATCCAGAACGTGAAAATGGGAGATTGCCAGCCATTCAAGGGGTAGCCGATGAGGAATTAATGAACGTGATCACCAAGATGTGTCACCATCATGTGAAAGAATGGTACGAGTCTGCGGATGAAATTTTAGACATGTTAGAAGAGCAAAAAGAAGAAGAACCTTCACAAGAAGAAAAGCAGGTGATGGAAACACCTGAAATCTATGAAGTTGGCAGTGAGATTGATTCGCGGTATAAGATTTTGAAACGCCTTGGACAGGGCGGTACAAGCAACGTCTACCAAGCTTTTTATGTACCTACTGAAGAAACCTTTGCGATCAAGGTCATGAAAAACAGCCAGATTAGTAATATTAATGTCGTTCGAAAAGAATATCAACGTCTTCGAACCATTAATCATCCTCATATTGCGAAGGTTTATGATGTAGACTCGGTTCATCAAGGGCAACAGTATTTGCTGAAAATGGAATATATTGAAGGAAAATCGATGCAGCAATTGTTTGATGAACAAAACAGTTTTTCGATTTTGCAGGTGATTAAATGGGCACGAGAATTACTGGATGCATTAATCTATTTGCAAAACCTAGAAATCCCGATTATCCATGCCGATATCAAACCAGCCAATATTATGGTTCGTGATGGAAAAACGCTGTTGATTGACTTTAATATTAGTAGAGATGCCGATCAAAGCACGATTATTGGCGGTACGACACGTTATCTGGCTCCAGACGTTCATGAAATCGGGGCGAAACCAAGTCTTGATACATTTTCATTGGGGATTGTCTTATATGAGTTATTAAGTAACGGGGAATATCCATTTGAGGATTCGATGCCTGATTTGGGAGATTCACCGAAACTCCTCAGAGAATTCCGCCCGACTGTTTCTGAAGCTCTTTCCCAGTGGGTCGAAAAAGCATGTCAGCCTTATCACAATGACCGCTTTAAAACACCACAGGAAATGTTAGAGGCACTCGATACGATCGAATCCTATTACAGTGAAATAAAAGTGAAGCTGCCAACCTATGATTTTTCGGCAATCAAGCCATATCCTGAGCAGATCAATAGTCAATATGATAACTATTTAATCCCTCACTTCCAAAGCCTTTACAGTCAAAGTCCCATTAGTAATAAAGGGACTCGCGGCTTAGATCCATTTGCGAAAATCAACTATGTGGAAACGAAGCTCGAAAACACCTTGCTACAAAAAATCGCAGACGGTAGCTTCCAATTAGTGATTATTACCGGAAATGCCGGGGACGGAAAAACGGCTTTTATTCAAAATCTCGAATATCAGCTGCTAGATAAGGAAGGCAAGCTCATTGAAGATAAGGATAATGGAAAGGTCATTGATTTCCGTGGAATCCGCTTGATCACCAACTATGATGGCTCACAAGACGAAGGCGATAAACTGAATGAAGATGTGCTGGATGAATTCTTTGATGCGTTCGCTGGAGAAAATCCATTCTCTCCACAATCGGGAGATCGTAAAGAAGTCCGATTAATTGCGATTAATGAAGGAAGATTAATGGAATTCTTAAGCTCTCATGATGAGAAATATAGAGTACTGTTACAACGAATTGAGTCCTACCTTCGCTTAAGAGAGAATGAGGAAACAGAATTTTCACTGGTGAATCTAAATTGGCGAAGTGTCGTAGCACGGGATGAACTATCCCCATCTATTTTAGAAAAGTTGATTGATAAATTTTCAGATCCACAAATTACGGAGCAGTGTGGTACGTGTAAATCGAAGGAAATCTGCCCGATTTATTATAATTTAACCTCCTTACAGGATGAAGCAGTGGGACCACAGATTAAAGAAAATATCCGGAAAGTGGTTGAAACGGTTCATTTCAGGAAGAAGCTACATATCACGATGAGAGATATTCGATCATCCTTATCTTATATTTTATATGGAACGATGAACTGTCGTGATATTGAAAAGCTCGGACGCTATGCTTCCGTTGATAACAGTCGTAAATTATTAACCGGTTATTACTATAACGCGATCTTTAACATGGGCAATAGTGTGGATCGATTAATGATGGAATTAGGAAAAGTCGATGTTTCGGAAGTGTCTGTCCCGCATATTGAAAATACGCTCGCTAGTCAAAGTAGCAGCGATCAGGAGCTATATGCGATCAAAGATTTATCCTACCACCCAAAGGATACCGATCTTCTAGACGTCTTGTTCCAACAACGTCCGATACAGCCAACGGAGCTGATGGAAGTTGATAAAGTCGAAGCCTTTAAAGCCTTTGTTTCCATCAGTAAGCGGAAATATTATTTTGAGAGTCTTGATAATGATCCGTATATTCTGCTTCCATATCCATCGTTAAAACGGTTTAAACGTTTATTGGAGGGCAAGGTCAATCCTGAATCAGAGCTATCAGAGGTTCTTCAAGCCATTTCAACGTCAGAAGGGGTTCATCATGCCTATACGAAGGATAAATTGGCCCTTAAGGAAAGCAAATGGAATCGCGCTGATTTTATTAGTCTACGAATTTTTCCGCGTGAGAATTTCACCCTGAAGATTCAGGATTTAGGTCAGGAAACCCAATTTATTGAGTATTCACCAGATATGATCCAGCTTCGTTATCATTCTTCGGAGCAAGGAAAACGAATCATGCTTGATTTAACGCTCGATTTGTATGAGCTCTTGCAAAAGGTGAAAAACGGGTATGTGCCATCCACTTATGAATTGCGGGGCGGTTTTATGAATTTAACGATTTTTAAAACCCAGCTCTTAAGTCAAACGTATAATGAACTTGTTTTAATTGAAAAAAATAAAGACCTTTATAAGGTGAAAAAAGCAGATGGGAAATTAAGTTTATTTGCCCTGGAAGGAGGAGAGCAGCTTGAAGAATACAGAAAAGAATCATAAGGAATATTCGGTACGAAAAGCTCTCCGTATAGAGGCAAAAACCATTGCAAAGGACCGGTTATTAATCAACTTTTTACCGTTAATTAAATTTAATGGACATCGGGCTCCAAAGCCCTCTGTCCATCGGTTAAATGAAATCTGGGATATTGTGTTTCAGCATGAGAATGATTTCGAGGGATTTTCTGAACATCAATCCTTGGTGAAAAAATGGATTCAAAATGATTATGTCGATATGCTCTATAAGAATCATCCTAACAAACATCCAAAATTTGTTTCGCTTTTACCCATATCCTTAAACGCCTATAAGGCAACCGAAAAAAAGAATAGCGATGATTATCAGGCGAGTGAGCAAATTTGGCATTTACTGGTCAAAGCGGATGAAGAACGAGATCGTTTAGGTCAGACATCTGTAATCAAAAAGTTGAGGGATTTTCTTGCCTATAACTACGAAGCTCAAACGGATTCGATTATCTACTCAGATGATTTAGAGCTATCCACTTGGCTTGTGGCGAGTATTACGAACCATATTGCCAACGACATCGATGAAATGGGCAGTAAAGTCGATACGATCGATCCATTAGTCAGTTTGGATCAGGCGCTTTTACTAGCAGATGATGTGGAACGTATTCTATCCTATGAGCATTACATGTCGAGATCGTCCATTCTTGAAGCCTTGAGTCAAATTTTTATGCTTCATTTAGGTTTGTATGTCCTTCGAGTAGCTCGCCTTCTCCCTGAAATGATCGAAAAGAAAACGATGGATGTGGAAGGTTTGATGGATTCTAAACCGGTCTTCCAGATCGATCTAAAACAAGGCTTTAGTCATTCATTAGCTCAGATTTCCGGTCGAAATGTTTTGCTGCATGAGCAACAGCTTTCGACGCTAATAGAATCCCTGTATTACTTAAGAAAAAAGATTAATTTTATGACTGACGAGGGATTGTTGGATCGGAATGCTTATACGTTGGATCAGGTCATCACTTTTAATGAACACGATCCAAGTATCCGGGAAAGAGTAAATGAATATTTTATTAAAAAAATGACCGATCTCTCTGAATTTGTTTCAGTGAATGTGGACGAAGTGGAAGAACCCTTTGAAGAATATATTGAGTTGCTGAATAAATCCTACAATGGATATGTGTTAGACTTCTACAAACGACTCATTTCTTCTACTTTTTCCAAAAATACAGAGAGTGGCATTCTCCAGCAGGCGTCACGTTATAAAAAATACAGCCTCGGATCTAAGCTCTTAGATACCTTGATCCATCTGGGGATGTTAAAACGGGGAAAAAACGGACAGTATGAAACAAAAGTGCTTCGGTTGGATCAGTTTATGGAATGGATCCAAGAGAGATATGGGTTTTATATCAATCAACTGATTCCAGGCTTTGAAAATGATGAATCCTACCAAGCGCTACGGAGCAATGAACGTTATTTTTCAAATAAATTACAGGAAATCGGTTATTACCAAGCGTTGAGTGATGCCTATAATACTCAATGGTTAATTGCAAGATATGAGGTAAAAGGGGAGGATTGATTACATGAACATAATCGAACGGAACGCACTCGATCAAAAGGTTGGTTCCTACGTGGCGACAGAGCTGATAGAAAAGCTCATCAACAAAGAGCCTGGGCACTGTGCACAAATAACCGATCTCTCCCCCCATGTCATGGAAAAATCATGTGAGGAAATTCTGTTACATGGAGCGGGGCGATTTGAAGCCTATGTATTGACTTCAAATGATAACCGCCATCAAAAGCCTTTTGAAATTCATGCGACGAAACTGGTGGAACGACGTAATCTGGAACAAAAGGTCATTGTGTTGTTCATCCCACCTAACTTACGGACGGCTGCAGAGGATTCGTTTGATATTGCGACGTTTGAATGGATCTCCTTTGATCATGTGTATCTCGAGATGAAAAAAAGATTAAAGATTGAAGCGGAACAAGTGATGTTGGATCAAGATCGAATCCTGTCCCTTGATAATATTTCGAATTTGATTGAAAAGAATTGGAAGCTTCCTGGTGCCATGGATTGGTGTCTGTTTTACCTTTCCATTATTGAAAATAAAGGAACCACTGAAAGCATCGGGAACAGTCTTCCGTATCTTTATCTTTTACCGGATGAAGAAATTCTTTCAGCAACCAATCAAAACACGCGGATCCTAGAAAACATTAAGGCGATCGAAACACTACGTAATGTGACCAAGTCGATTCAAAACCGCGTGGATGAATTACATACAAAGGATAAAAACATAAAGAAGAAGCTTCTACGCTTGTTAAGAAATTATTCTCATCGTGTCGACTTTGATCAATGGGTGAAAGAAACATTAACCAATGATTCCTTACGGGAAACGCTTGATTTTCAACAATGGGGCGTTGAAAAGGTCATGGACAATCTAGAGGAGTTAAAGATTGAAAAGATCAAAGGCTCTGCCCTTGTTCACGGACAAAATGGGTTAGAGCTGAAACTGGACGGGAAAAAGGATTTTAAAATCGATTATCGCAGTGAACCGGCACCGCCATTATGTGAGGATTGGGCGCGTGTTCATGTTCATTTAATTGATGCCGAGGCAGAAGAAGCCTATACGATTGTCCAAACCATTTCGACTTCGAAGAAAAAGGCAGCCAATAAAGTCGCGCAAACGCAGAATGTGACGGCTATCCAGCTTTCCCGACTTTCTGATATTGATCCAGGTCGCTATACGATCGGGATTCAAGCGATTTCCCATGATGGGTTTATCCTGAAAGAATCTGTGGCCCCAGAAGTTTTCTATATTCAAGGAAAACAGGCAGCAGAGGATGAGCCGGAGGAGAAGAAGGAAATTGTCGGATCCAGTCAGGAGGTCTTTCGTGCGGCTCGGATTTCAACGATGAAAGAAGATGAACCTTTTCATTTTGATGCGAATGAATTCGAATTAAACTGGGGAGTAGCAGAAGAACAACCCGTTCCGATGCAGGCACAGCTCTCGCTTTATAGCAAGCAGCAAAATACCGTCTATCATTTATCGACCAACTATTTACTCCATCAGTGTCATAGCATGTGGTTAAAGCATCCAGAGATCCTTGGTACGTTAACCTATAAGCATGAAGAACAGGCAGCGAGCGAAGACTTTACGGTTGCTTTGAAATTTGAACAGCAATTTGATGAAATGGATTATGATTCAGAGGCCTATAAACGATTTCTTCGGCAACGAAAACGGTTCTTCAAAGCCGTTACCGATCTAGGTCCTTATCATTGGGAACAAATTTTAAGCTTTGAAGAAAGCTTTTTAGTCGAAAAAGCAGAAAAATATCTGGATGCCTATAAAGCATTACTAGAAGAACTGCAGGAACAAAGTTCAGAAGAAAGCATCATACTCATGAACCGCCTGCGGATGACGGATCTTATCGAAGTCCAGTTTGATGGTTCCGTGTTTTATCTCATGACTCCTTCACATCCATTAAAATTAGCATGGTCTTTACAATATGAGGAGGTCAGTGAGAAGTGGACGAATGAAGCAGCTCGACTTTCCGAACGGAATCGACGTCTACGCGATATTTCTACGCTTTTATCTGAACAAACGAGTATTTATTACCCGTTCATGGTGAAGGATCGTCATAATTCCTGGTATGTGAATGTCGATACGGTGGGAAACAATTGGGGGATATTTGTTCCGGTTTCCAAAATCACAGATGATGCATTTCTTGAACATATTAATGAGGTCTTACAAATTGATCGAAATTACAAACGTAAAAGCAAGTTTCCGTATCAGCGGATCAAGGAAAAGATTCTCCAATATCTCGAGAAACGCCCGTATCTTTCCGTTTTGACGATCAATGTGTTTGAACCAGATGATGGAACTGAGATTCTCTCACTATTTAAACAACTGTTTAAGTCGTTCCAAGATAGCAAATATCGAATCTTCCAAGACCTACGCATTAATCTGAGATTGTTTACGGATCACGAGGACTTGCTGAATAGTTTAGGGAAAGCAATCGATGAGATCATGACCTCCGGTGAGGGGAAAATGGTTGATGAATTCCAAGAGCGAATTACGATGGAAGCCCAAAATCCATTGTTCCCAGTGTTTTCGTACTCAAAGCATTTAACGAGTGATTTTACGAAGGATCCAATTCAATTTGAAGCCAATCTATCGATACTAAGTCAATTGTTGAAAGCTGAAGTTGGTTTCTTCACCGATCAAGAGGCAAGCCAATATCGTTCGTCCTATTTTAATGGCTTAAGCTATGAGCTGGTTTCCCATACAGGCGGAAAAAATGGGAATGACCAGATGTCGTATTGGAAAAAATTCATCTCGACTAAAGCGAATTATCCAGGAAACAAAAACGCTGAAGCCATGCTAGGACTGCTTGAGAGTTATTCAACTCTGATGATGTTTGATGAAACCGACGAGACTGGGAATTTGCCTGGGTTGATGATTAATATGGATGCAGATTTGAAAAAGCACCTAGAAAATATTCATCAAGTGTCTGATTGGGTGATTCTAATTGATGAATACTTGGGCGTGGATTTCTTGGATCGACCTGCTTCAGGTCGGGATCGTTATCACTTAATTGACTTTGCTCCTGACGAAAGCTTGGAGCGCAATCAAGTGTATGTTTCCACAAATAAGGTTTCTGAGATTGAGAACATGGTGAAGCCAGTCGCTCAGTCAATTGGATTGAATATGGGTGAGCATACTGATCGAGCGGTGATTGATAGCTTAAATGCGATCTCTGGCCAACTTGTGATGAAGTTGACATCCAGTTCGTCACAAGTTAAAGGGGCACTTGGAATGGCCTTAGCTCGTTTGTATTTTAGAGAATTTAACCAAGCAAGTGATGATCTCCAACTGATCGTCATCCCATTAGACGCCCATAAAAGTTGGTTTGTAAAAGAGCGAAAATCATTGTCTAGTCAAAAAATGACCGACATTTTGGCAGTAGCCTGTGAGCCATCCAAAAAGGAGATTGCCTTTAACTTAATTGAAGTGAAATGGCGAAATACCCTTCCAGGTGGAGATATTGTGAGCGCAACAGAGCTTCGCGATAATATCGTGGAACAGCTCGATAACAGTGAGCAATTGCTGCGGAAAAAATTTAGCAGCGCTGAAAAAAGTGAGCCTGTTTATCTTCAACAGGCAAAGGAACTCGCCAATATCTTATTTTATTATCTTGATCGTTCCTATCGCTTTAAAAGTGTCACGAGTGATGCGTACTTGAAAAATAAATCGTTCCTTTTAAAGCTGGATGATTTTACCCAACCGTATCAGTTAACCTTTAAGAAACATGCCTTTATCTTCGCCATGGACCAACAAGGAATCGACAGCCGCACATTAGAAGGAGTTGGCTATCATGTCATTGGAAAAGACAAGGTAGAACATTATTTCCAGCGTGCTGAAAATGAGTTTGATCAAGACACCGAATATTTTGGAGAACTATCGAAAGAAGAACTCCGACGTCGTGCTTCCTTCTTTTTCACGGAACTCGTACCGAATGCTGTTCAAGAAACAGAGACTCCTGATTCTGAAAAGGATGGGGAAGAGCCTCTATCTGGAGGAGAAGAGAACATTCCTGATCAGGATGGTGCAAATGGTGAAGACGATTTGATCGATATCGATCTGGATTTAGATGGTGAAAACGATAACGAAACGGGTGTGGAAATTGAGCTTGATCTTGATCTTGATGATGATCTTGATGGTGATCAAGAAGAGTGGACGGATCTGGATCTTGACGGCAACGATTCGACCGAGTCGGCAGAAACAGTCAGGGAAGAAGAAGAGCAAACTTGTCCACCACCAGCGATCTTTCTTGGTGACCATGCGATCAGTAATCAGTATGGAATACTTGGAAAATTAGCTGCAAATGGCGATACGATTGGGATCGATTTGGATGGAACGTTAACGATTAGTTTGTTTGGGGTTCAAGGAAGTGGAAAAAGTTATACGGTTGGTTCGATTTTAGAAATGGCGACCAAGCATTTTGCTAATGCGAACAGTCTTCCAGCTCCATTAGGAAGTGTCGTCTTCCACTATAGTCGTTCCGATGCTTACGAACCGGAGTTCACTTCGATCCGAGAACCAAATCAAAATGAGCGTGAAGTGGAAAAGCTGCGTGCCGAATATGGCATTGAGCCTGAAGGGATCGAGGATATAGTGATCATCACGCCAGTCGATCGTGTGGAAGATCGAAAACGAGATTTTCCAAGTATTGAAGTGCTGCCACTTCAATTCAGTACAGATGAATTAAATGTAGAGGATTGGCAATTCCTTATGAATTCAGAGGGAAATTCAGCCATGTATTTACGACAGTTAAAATCCGTTCTTCGTGTCTATCGAAGAAATTTAACCCTGTCCAATATTCGTCGTGGCATTGAAGAAGAAGATTTTGATGATCGTTCACGAAAGTTGCTTGAAAGAAGACTAGGGTTCGTGGAAGATTATATTAATGATGGCATTCGGATCGGCGAAACCTTAAAACCAGGGAAAGTCGTAATTGTCGATATTCGTGATGAATTTATTGAAGAAAACGAGGCACTGGGTCTGTTTATGGTTCTTCTACGGATTTTCTCTGATGTGAAGTATGAGGACCGTTCCTTTAACAAAATGATCGTCTTTGATGAAGCACACAAATACATGAACGATCCAGCGTTAATGAAAAACGTCGTCGAAGTGATTCGAGAAATGCGCCATAAAGGAGTGTCAATGATTATCGCATCGCAAAATCCTCCTTCCGTGCCAAATGAAATTATCGAATTATCGAACCTCGTCGTGCTGCATAAATTTAATGCACCACTGTGGTTAAAACATATTCAAAAAACATTAACCGCTACGGCAGAGTTAACACCAGCCAAGCTAAATCAACTAAAAGCGGGAGAAGCCTATATTTGGGCTAGCAAGTCGACTCATTCCATGTTTGAGAAAGAACCGCAAAAGGTGTTGTTAAGACCAAGGATCACGTTGCATGGTGGGGCTACGAAGAGGGCTACGGAATAAAAGGGAAGGGCAGTCATCTCATTTAAATGAGGTGGCTGTCTTTTTTGTATTCAGGAAGTAGGGAGATGGTTCTAACGTTTCTCATTCATTTTCACAAAAAACAGCAAATGTCTAAATTTGTAATACAAAACTTGTATAACAACTATTGCAATATTTAATGAAATTGTTTATTATTAGTCACATAATACTTGTAAAATTCAGAAAAATATAATAACTTGTAATACATTTATCAACTTATTATACAAATTTGTTTGAATGGGGAATGACAACTGTGTCTCAAAAGGAAAAGGTTTCACAGACAATTGCTCGTGAATTGCTAAATTTAATAAAAACGGGAGAACTTCCACCTGGTTCCAAGCTTCCGACTGAAATGCAATTATCGTCTCAATTCGGAGTTAGTAGAATGCCAATCCGTGAAGCCCTAAGTATGTTGCGCGCTGCGGGGGTCATTTATTCACGTCAAGGCGGAGGAAGTTATGTAGAAGAATCTACAAATTCAACACGGCTCCATCAGATACGTGTTGAAAATGATGATATTGAAAATATTAAGTATCTATTTGAAATGAGGAAAATTTTAGAGCCTGAGGCAGCTTATTTAGCTGCTCTTCGACGTACCTCAAAACAAATTGAAAATATGAAAAAAATAGTGAAAAGCATGGAAAATGAGTCGATCGAAAAAGCGTCATCTGCAAGAGAGGAAGATATAGCGTTTCATCGCGCGATCATAGAGGCGACTCAAAATCCAATTATGATCCAAACTCAAGTAAATCTTGCTTCCCTTTATGAAAAAACATTACAAATTACTCTCCGTCCAAATATGGAATTAGAAATAAAGCGGAAAGCTGTCTATAAAGAACATTTGGATATCCTACTGGCAATTGAGGCAGAAGAGCCTGATTTGGCAAAACTCTTATCTCAAATTCATTTAAGAAATGCAGAAGAGAAATTAAGTCTATTTTTAAAAGATTACTAATGATATGGAGATAGAGATAGTAAGGAGTGGATGGATTGAAAGCAGTAAATGACCGACATATTCAAGAAATACAAGATATTGTAAAAACAGGCAGAGTCTTGATGGATGAAAGTGATCGATTTAGTTATTCCTTTGATGGTTCCTTTGGAACTTATTTGCCCGATATCATCATTCAAACCAAAAGTGTAGAAGAACTAGCGGCACTAGTGAAATTGGCTAACCGTGAAAAGATTCCAATCTATCCGCGGGGTCAAGCAACTAGTTTAAGTGGAGGACCACTTCCGGTTAAAGGAGGCATGGTTTTCGATTTATCTGTCATGAATCATATTCTTGAAATTCATGAAGAGGATCTCGTAGCAATTGTTTCTCCAGGTATATTGACGTCTGAGATTCATAAAGCCGCTAAACAAAAAGGGCTTATGTATCCGCCCGATCCGAGTAGTTCCCATGTTTCTACGATTGGTGGAAATTTGGCGGAGAATTCCGGTGGTCCAAAAGGACTGAAATATGGAGTAACGAAAGATTATGTAATTGGTCTTGAAGTCATTACGCCCGAAGGAGAAATTATCCATACTGGTGGCAGAACCGTAAAGAATGTGACTGGTTATGATTTAACAAAACTAGTGGTTGGATCTGAAGGGACACTTGGTATTATCACGAAAGCAATATTAAGACTTATACCCAAGCCTCAAGCCTCTGGAACCATCATGGCTATTTTTGAGTCCCTTGTGGATGCAGGTAGTGCGATTTCAAAAATCCTTTCGTCTGGTATCTTACCATCGAAAATGGAGTTGATGGACCAAGCATCTATTGTGGCAGTTGAGCAATTCGAACCTCTTGGATTACCCGTTGATGCAGCTGCACTCATTTTAATAGAATTTGATGGTCACCCACTTTCATTAAAAGAGGAAATGGAACAAGCGGCTTTAATGTGTCAGACGGTGGGAGCACGAGAAGTGCGCATCCCGAGGAATAAAGGGGAAGAGGCTGAACTTTGGAAAGCACGTAAGCTAGTATCACCAGCAATTGTACGGATTAAGCCGACAAAAATCTCTGAGGATGCTACAGTTCCACGTAGCAAAATACCTGAAATGTGCAAAAGGTTGCAAGAGATACGAGATCGATATGGGATTCATCTAGTGGTGTTTGGTCATGCAGGAGATGGAAATCTTCATCCAAATATTATATGTGATAAAAATGATTTAGAAGAAATGGACCGTGTTGAACAAGCAGTTGCGGAAATATTCACCACAGCTGTGGAACTTGGGGGAACACTTTCAGGTGAACATGGAATCGGAACGATGAAAGCTCCGTTTATGGAAATGGAACTAGGGGCAGTTGGTCTTGATATGATGAAACGAATTAAAAAGGTTTGGGACCCGAACAATATCATGAATCCAGGGAAAATATTCCCGGAACCAGGACAGAAATTGGAGTTGAGGTAAAGTGAAGGGATCACTTACAGAATTACGAGAAGAACTTCAATACGACAAAACCAATCAATGTGTTCAATGTGGATACTGTTTGCCTGTATGTCCAACCTATACGACATTTGGTAAAGAAACTCATTCACCTCGAGGGAGAATTAATCTTGTAAAGATGGTCGGGGAAGGTAAAATTACAGATTTAACTGTTCTTGAAGAACCGTTCAATTTATGTTTAGGCTGCAGGGCTTGTGAAACAGCCTGTCCCACAGGCGTTGAATATGGCTCAATCCTTGAGGCTACACGTGAAGCATTAGTAAAACGCAGAACTTTTTCTGTCCCAGTACGACTCCTACGCAAAGCTTTATTGAAAAAAGTAGTTCCAAGCAGTAAAATGATGAATTTCACGGGTCATTCTATTTGGATATACGAAAAAAGCGGCTTAAAAAAAGTTGCACAAAAGTCTGGAATCATGAAAAAACTTCCTTATCATTTGGGTACTTTTGAAAAAGCAATACCGTCTGCTGTTTCTCCTTTGGAAAGAGGCCAAGCACCTACGGAAATAAAAGCAAAAGGGCAAGCCAAATATACCGTTGCCTTTTTTACCGGTTGTATTATGGATGCGATGTTTCACCGTATCAACCAATTATCAATGAAGTTGCTTTCAGAGGTCGGCTGTCAAGTAGTGGTGTTTCCTAACCAAACATGCTGTGGTGCACTACAAGCGCATGCTGGGGAAATGACCGAAGCACGTCATCTTGCGAAGCAAAATATCCTTGCTTTCGAACAAATTAAGGCAGATTTTATTGTCAACAATGCAGGAGGCTGTGGTGCCATGCTTTATGAGTATGGACATTTACTCTCAAATGATCCGGAGTGGGCAGAAAGGGCAGCTGCTTTCTCCGCAAAATCAAGAGATATTAGTCAAGTTCTCGTTTCATGTGGGGGATTACGCCATCGTCAGTCCCGAAATGGTGAAAGGGTGACGTACCAACCTTCATGCCATATGACGAATGTCCAGAAAGTAACAAAAGAACCCTTAGAATTAATAAAAAGTATACCAGGATTACAATTTATCGAAATGGAACAAGCCGATATGTGCTGTGGATCAGCGGGTATTTATAATATTGTGAACTATGATGCCTCGATGCAAGTTCTTGATGAAAAAATGAAACACACACAGGAGGCAAATTCATCTGTTATTATTACCACCAATCCAGGATGTCTGATGCAAATGAAACTCGGAATCGAACGCGAGGGGCTCTCTCATACGACACGCGCGCTACATCTCATTGAATATTTGGCAGAAAGTGCAGGTATCTCATAGAGATCTTTGGATTTTTCAAAAAGGTTGTTAACTAATCTTATTACGTAAGTGTTTGATACAATTAATATTAGACATTGCTAGCATCCTTTCTACCTCCACTACTAAATTGCTCGACACAATTAATGTAGTGGGACTTGGGGTGACTGGCAAGTCTTTTTTTTATGTACTCATTAAATAAAGTGCAGGACTCTGCATTTTTATGTTGCAAAGCTCTGCACTTTTATTTTGCAATAAATAGTACTGAACTGAAACTTTAATAAACACTTTCGTTTTTAATATACTTTTTGATTTTTCTAAAAGCCGTTGATTGATTGATTCCAAGTATTTCTCCCACTTTATATGAACTTTTATATTTTTCGTATGCTCGTTTAATTAATTGCTCCTCCACTTCCTCTTGAGCTTGCTTTAACGTACATACATCGTATAAGTGGACAAAGTATTGTGAACGATCATTCCCAAAACGGGAGATTTTTTGTGGTAAGTCATTTAATTGAACTTCTTTATCATCTGCCATCACCACTAAGCGCTCTATTAGATTTTCAAGCTCCCTTACATTACCTGGCCAATCATAATGGCATAAAGCATTTTCTACCTCTAATGATAAAATGGTATTCGATTGGTATTTTAAGTTAAACTTGTTTAGAAAGTGATCGATGAGATACGGTATATCTTCTTGTCTTGTCCTTAGAGGGGGAATATGAATTGGAATGACGTTTAAGCGATAGTACAGGTCCTCTCTAAATGTAGCATCATCAACCATTTTTTCTAGGTCTTTATTGGTAGCAGCGATAATTCTAACATCAATTTCAATTGATTTTGTCCCGCCAACTCGTTGTATCGTATTTTCCTGTAGAGCTTTTAATAGCTTTACTTGAAGATTAAGTGGCATTTCTCCAATCTCATCTAAAAATAAGGTACCCCCATCGGCCTCTTCAAATAAACCTCTCTTCCCATGTTTTTGCCCACCCGTAAATGTACCTGGCTCATATCCAAATAGTTCAGTTTCTATGAGGTTTTCAGGGATTGCTCCGCAGTTTACGTGAATAAGGGGTTTTTCCTTTCGAGGGCTTTTCTTATGGATGTTTTCTACAATTACACCTTTTCCAACTCCTGACTTTCCTGTGACAAGAACGGTAGAATCAACTTTTGCGATTTTATCAATCATTCTAACAATGTTACGCATATTGGATGAAACGGATATAAAATCTTCTGTTTCCTTGTTTTGGAATTTTCTCAGTTGTGACAATTCCTCCTGGTAACTTTCTAGTAAAGATTCGGTGCGTTCCATTTTATCTCGAAGTTCTCTAATCTCAGTAAGATCCCTTGAGGTGAAAATAATAATTTCAATTTCACCTTTATCATCGAAGACAGGATTTCCAATTACGTGAACGGTTCGACCACTTTTAGTTCTTTGAATCATGGATACTCTTTCTTTTCTCTGTTTTATAATAGGATAGAGGGTAGGTGAATATAATCCGATTTGAGCAAGGTCTTCAGCGTTTTTTCCGACAAGATCCTTTGCCGTCTTTCCATATAATGCTTCGCTAGCAGGATTTACACGTAAAACAGTTCCTTTTCCATTAGTTACAAATATTTCGTCGAATGAAGAATTAATAATGGTTTCTAATTGTTTATTTAGTATTTCATAGTCATGTAATAGACTTGATTCCATTTATTCACCCCTCCTACTCTGGACGTATTGTCAAAACTTTTACATTAAATAAGCTATAGAATGTCTTTATAGAGAGCTTTATAAGCAAAAAATAGCCACCCCCTGAATTCTAAGGATAATTGAGGTTACCACACACCCAAAAACCTAGAATGGAAGTGACAATTTTGTACCCTCAAATTATAACCTTTTTATTAACTGATATAAATTATTTAGATCAGATCATAAGTACATCATTGCTTACCTTATTAATTGGTAAAAACATGTTTGATAAACCAACAGAACAGCCGGTTAATAAACCTAATCGGAAACTTCATGTAGAAGATCTACCGATCATTGTAGTACCAGAAAAACTCGACTATTGAATACTTCTCAATGAGTTTCTTGAAAAACACGGAAAACCTCATTGATGAAGTCTTACTAAAGATGAAAGAGATTCTGGAGAACCTTACCTCTGTAGTAGACGGAAATCCTATCTTTTAGACCAACATTTCTTCGCACAGAATGACATTTTCATTTGATGTGAAACAAGTTATTGGTCTTACAAATGATGATGCTGTTTTAACCGAATACAGGCCGCTGAAGCAAATAATTGAGAGACTTAATCGTACATTTAAGGGTAATTATCGCTCAACCCATGGCTTCGAATCAGAAAAGGGTTCTATTTTTTTGTAACACTGTATGTGACTTACTTTAACTTTCTACGCCCACATGCCAATCTAGAAGAAAAAGTTCCTGTCGTGACCCAAAACTACAAGGACTTCCAACGCCAGTACGTTGGACAAAACTAATTGGGTTATCTCTAGAATGTATTGCTGGGAAAAGATCAACCTAATTTTTTTTAGCTGAGCCCTTAATCGATTTAGCAATCGGTGAAGCGAACTCTTGACAAACCGAACTTGCCAATCAAGGGCTTATTTGTCATGCCTACTTATGTTCCCTTCGCCCTTGTTAACTACAAACTAAATGGCTTGTTTGTCAATACCGATTGAGTCGGCCTCCAACCCAATAAATGGAAGGTAAGCTAAACACCTCGGAAGTTTTCATAGAACTTTTGACACTACCAATCTGGAAATTCCTCTTAATATGAATCATAGCACACAGATTGTTTTTAGTAAATTTAGAAAATTACCAATTTAATGCGCGAATGCATTTTTGCCCAATGTGCACTTGCATGTATTTTGGAAAGATTATTCAGAAACTTATCACTACAAGGTCAAAAGGCTGTTGGCATGGAAATTGCATATTAATTATACGAATAAAAAAGTAGGGGAGGACTAAACATGAATTCATTAAATGTATTAGGTGAACAAGAAATTAAAAAACTACAGGAACTAGATAAGAAACATTATTTACATCCAACATCTTCACTAAAGCAGCAACAGGAACAGGGCCCTAAGTATATTTTTACAGAAGGAAACGGTGTCTATTTAACGGATGTATATGGAGATCAGTATATTGATGCACTTGCTTCGCTTTGGAATGTCAACATCGGTCATGGTAGAAGGGAACTTGGAGAAGTAGCTAGTCAACAAATGGGAAGACTTGCTTACAGTTCTTCTTTTAATAATCTCTCACACGAACCAGTGATTCAATTATCTGAAAAACTTGCTAGTATGACACCTGGTGATTTAAATGTCTTCTTTTATACTTCTGGTGGTTCAGAATCCAATGATACTGCCTTTAAACTAGTAAGACACTTTTGGAAATTAAAGGGGAAACCAGAAAAGAAAAAGATTATCGGTTTAGAACAAGGTTATCACGGGGTAACAGTTGCTGCATCTAGTGCAACAGGTATCTCACAATTCCAAGATATGGCACCTGGTAAAGCACCAGACTTTCTTCACGCAGCTGCTCATAAAACCAATTGTGAATTGGGTGATAAAAATGACCCGGATTATGCTAGAAGTATCCGCGGGATCATTGAGCGAGAAGGTGTAGAGACTATTGCAGGAGTGATTGTGGAACCGATACAAGGAGCTGGAGGAATAAATATTCCCCCTGATGGTTACTTAAAGGCGGTTCGACAATTGTGTGATGAATATGGAATCCTAATGATTGCTGATGAAGTTATTTGTGGTTTTGCACGAACAGGCAAAATGTTCGGGGTTGATAATTGGGATGTAGTACCAGATGTAATGTCAATGGCAAAAGGAATTACAAGTGGCTATATACAGCTAGGGGCTGTTGGGATTACAGAGCGTTTAAGAGATGAACTTGCACAAATCTCTGATGGGGTTCTTTTCCATGGTTTTACTTATAGCGGCCACCCAACGGCTTGTGCAGTAGCCTTAAAGAATCTTGAGATTATTGAAACAGAAAACTTAGTTGACCATACAAAAAAGATGGAAAGTGTTTTCGCAGAAGGCTTTAAATACCTGGAAGAGAAGCATTCAATAGTTGGAAAGTCTAGAACAAAAGGATTATTAGCAGCATTTGAATTGTTGAAAGATAGAGAAAATGGCATTCAGTTTGCACCTGAGAAAATGGTTGCACCTAATTTCGTAGAAGAATGTTTTAAACGTAAATTAATTGTTCGCCCAGTGACATATGGTGGAAGAAATGTCATTGCCATGTCGCCACCATTAGTGATAACAAAAAATCAGATTGAAACCATGATTTCGATTTTTTCTGATGCGATTAAAGCCATAGAGAAGACTCTATAGTATCAATAAAAAAATGGGGTGAGAAGCACGTGATTGTCGGGGTACCAAGAGAAATAAAAAATAATGAAAACCGTGTGGCCATAACACCTGCTGGGGTAGCCATTTTAAAGAAGGCTGGTCACCAAGTGATCATCGAAACTGGAGCAGGTAAAGGAAGTGGTTTCCAGGATGAAGAATATATTGAAGCTGGTGCCATCGTTTCAGAAAAAGCAAAAGATGTTTGGGATAATGTCCATATGATATTAAAAGTAAAAGAACCCTTACCATCCGAGTATGAGTATTTTAGACAAAATCTGATCCTTTTTACTTACCTACACTTGGCTGCAGAGCCTGAGCTAACAGAGGCATTAGTTAATAAGGGAGTTATTGCTATCGGATATGAGACTGTCGAAAAGAACAATACTCTGCCTCTCTTAACGCCTATGAGTGAAGTAGCAGGTCGGATGGCAACGCAAATCGGGACACAATTTTTACAAAAAACAAATGGTGGATTAGGTATTCTATTAGCAGGTGTTCCAGGTGTAGCACGAGGCAAAGTTACAATCATTGGCGGTGGTGTGGTGGGAACTAATGCGGCCAAAATGGCAGTGGGCTTAGGTGCTCAAGTTACAATATTAGATCTTAGTTCTGAACGACTTAGACAGCTTGATGATATTTTTGGGAATCATATCCAAACCCTAAAATCCAATCACTATAATATTGCGCATGCAGTGAAAGAAGCTGATCTAGTCATTGGAGCCGTTTTAATACCAGGATCGAAAGCACCAAAACTTGTCACAAAAGAAATGGTAAAAGAAATGAAGCCTGGCTCAGTCATTGTAGATGTGGCGGTAGATCAAGGTGGCATTTTTGAAACAGTAGATCGTATTACCACTCATGATCACCCGACCTTTGAAAAATATGGTGTCTTACACTATGCTGTTGCAAATATGCCAGGGGCAGTACCCAGAACTTCAACTGTAGCCCTGACAAATGTAACGATACCTTATGCATTAGAAATTTGTAATAAAGGGTTTGAAAAAGCGATAACCGAAAACCTTTCGATTTCGAAAGGAGTTAACGTAGCTAATGGCTATATAACTTGCCCTGCTGTTGCGAAAAGTCTTCATTATGAGTGTACGCCCATTCAGGAAATTGTTAAGCAAAAAGTGACTAATGGATAAAAAAACAATAAGTAATCTTGGTTCGTACAATTAGATTATTGCTGGTAGTCAAGATGCAATTAACATTTGATTATTTGCATCTTGACTTGCTAAATTAATAGCTTTGATTTATTAATATGTAAAAAATATAAGAAGCTACCTTGTCGATGTCATTAGTTATTAGTACAATAAACAAAAATAACAGAATATTATAAAAATGATATCTTTTTTTAAAAAAATATTTCTATACACGAACATGATATGAATTAATAGAATACTAAAAGTTAGGAGAATCAGAATATATGTTAACTAACAATAATGAGTATTTAAATTTTGTAAACGGAAAATGGCAACCTTCAAGAAGCGGCTCTACTATTGAAGTTTTTAATCCAGCTAATAGAGATGAAGTGGTTGGAAGAGTGCAAGCCTCTAATTTAGAAGATTTAGAGGAAGCAGTTGCGATTGCAAAAGAAACGTTACAAATTTGGAAAAACATTTCTTCAGTGGATAGAGGAAACTTTCTCCATAAGACAGCGGATATTTTGGAAGAAAGAGCGGACGAAATAGCAGAGATCGCAACAAAGGAAATGGGGAAAATTTTCCGAGATACAAAGGGTGAAGTGCTAAGAGGAGTAGCCATTCTCCGTTATTATGCTCAAGAAGGTATGAGACAAATGGGTGAAGTGCTCCCATCAAGTCATAAGTCAAATCTATTAATTACAAAACGTGTACCAGTAGGAGTTGTCGGAATAATATCTCCTTGGAATTTTCCGATTGCGATTCCAATATGGAAAATGGCACCTGCATTAATTTACGGAAATACAATTGTTTTTAAACCAGCGTCAGAAACCGGAATTACAGCAGCTAAAATCATTCAAGCATTTCATGATGCAGGTTTTCCAGCTGGAGTAGTAAACTTAGTAAATGGTAGAGGAAGCGTAATTGGCCAAGGGTTATCAGACCATCCTGATGTTCAAGCTATTTCGTTTACTGGATCGAATTCTGTTGGAAATCAGGTTGCCGCTAGCGCTTTAAAACACGGTGCAAAATTTCAGTTAGAAATGGGCGGTAAAAATCCAGTTATAATTATGGATGATGCTGACTTAGAGCATGCGGCAGAGCTAACTGTACAAGGAGCGATGAAACAAACAGGTCAAAGATGTACAGCAACTAGTCGCGCTTATATCCATGAATCGATATATGACGAATTTAAAAAAATAGTCCTTCAAAAGGCATCGCTATTAAAAGTGGGGAACGGTTTTGATCAAAATGTTGATTTCGGACCGCTTGCCTCAAAGCAACAAATGAACACAGTTGTTGGTTATATAGAGAAAGGTTTAGAAGAGGGGGCTACCCTACTTTGTGGAGGGGAGTCATTAAAGGGAGATCTCGAAAAAGGGTATTTTGTTCCACCAACGATTTTTGAAAATGTGACTCAGGATATGACGATAGCTAAAGAAGAAATATTTGGTCCCGTTCTTGCGTTAATGAAAATAAATAGCATAGAAGAAGCAATTGAAATGGCGAATGATACGAAATATGGACTAAGTGCTTCTATTTTTACGAATGATATTACACGAGCTTTTACATTTATTAACGACATAGAGACAGGACTTGTTCAAATTAATGGGGAGACAGGAGGCGCTGAGCCACAAGCTCCATTCGGGGGTATGAAAGATTCAAGTTCACAATCAAGAGAACAAGGTCAAGCTGCTAAGGAGTTTTATACAACAATGAAAACGATTACAATTACACCTGTTCCTTCAAATGGTTAATTCGTGACGTTTTAATGGTTATTGTATTTGCTATTTCATCTTTTGAATCTTACTGGTTGAAATGAGAAGACAAATCCAAAAGTTTCCGAGGTGGTTGATTAATGCAGAAACGAAACAATTTAATCAAGAAGGATAATATTCCGATTGCTTTCGCTGGGCGGAATGTAGGATTACTTGGTTATTCATTTGTTTGGGTCGGAATTGCAGTCATTATTGCTACATTCGCTCTTGGTGGAGACGGTGTGCAGGACATGAAATTAGGATGGGTATTACTGGCTTGTTTATTAGCCAATATCGTACTTGGAGCATTTATATCCATTACTGGTGATATTGGAATTGAGCATGGAATTAACTTTCCCGTTTATATGCGTGCGCCTTTTGGTGTGATAGGCTCCTATATTCCAATGTTAATTAGAGCAGTTCTAGGAGCTTTTTGGTTTGGGATCCAAACATACTTTGGAGCTCTAGCAATCAACTATATTTTCATGAATTTCTTCGGTTTTGATAATTGGTTATTTTGGTATATTGTCTTTACTATTGCACAGGTAATTAATACAGCCTTTGGTTTCAAAGCAATAGAAAGGTTTTCTAGTATTGCAGCACCTTGTATTATCATTATTTCAGTTTGGATGTATTTTAGACTTGAAGGTGTAGCTTCAGCGGCGGGTAATAATGTATGGAATACAGTATTAGGCTCAGAGAGCTCTGGTTTTGTTTGGAATACATTTATTATTTTATTCTTTGTGAATATGGCTTTTTGGTCTACAGCTGCATCCGATTCTCAAAATCTAACAAGATATGTTAAAACCCAACAATTCGAGAAAAGTTGGTTTAAACGTAATAAAAATACACTATTAGGACATTTAGTTGCATTGCCACTTACTCAATCCGCCATGATTGTGATTGGTGGGGTTGCTATGATTGCGGTTAACAACTGGAATCCAGTTGAGGCAATTCAATCAACAGCATCAGGAATCATATTAATTGTGTTACTAGTCATGGTTGTGTTTGCCCAATGGTCAACAAACGCTGCATCGAATCTATTAACGCCAGCTACTGTCTTTGCTGAGGTCTTTCCGAAAATTGGATATGTAGGCGGGGTTATCTTGACTGCCATTGTAGGGTCTGTTATACAACCATGGGCTTTAATGGAGGTATTGACAGATTTTCTAAATGTAATGAGCTCTGTATACTCAGCGATTGTAGGAATATTATTTTCAGATTATTATTTATTAAGAAAACGCAGATTGAATATACCTGAACTTTATAAAAAGAATGGACAATTTGCATATGCTCATGGTTGGAATCTGGCAGGAATCATCTCTCTCATCCTGGGAATGGCCGTCGCCTCTGTGTTTAGTTCTTATGCCTTCCTAGTTGGATTTGTTGTGAGTTTTATTGCCTACTATTTCTTAGCAAAAAAATGGTGGTTTATTAAATACAAACAAGCAGAAATTGAGGAAAATTATCCTGATCGACTTTTAGGTGTGACAAATGGTACAGATTGGGTATTAAATGAAGAACAAAATGCAATTGTTCCTTCTTTTAATCGTAATAGAACAACACTAGATAAAAAGGGGATAGGTTCATCAATTACACCTCATCATATTGAAGACGTATAAACTAGTAGCTTTGTTAATTATGTGTGCGACTCACGGTATATGTGAAGTATACCGTGAATTTTCAAAATAATTAAAATATCAAAAGGAGGAAAACTATGAGTAATTACAGGGTAGCTGTTGATGTTGGAGGAACTTTTACAGATGTATTTGTTTTTGATGAAAAAACGGGTGGAATCTCCGTTACAAAAACCTCATCTACACCATCGAATCCAGAGATTGGAATATTAAATGGTATTGAAAAAGCCAATATCTCTGGTCAAGATATCTCCATGTTTTCGCATGGGACAACGGTTGGAACTAATGCATTAATCGAAAGGAAACTACCTAAAACAGCCCTTATTACAACGAAAGGATTTCGTGACGTTCCCGAAATTCGTCGTGGCACAAAGCAAGATCTTTGGGATGCTTATCAAGATGTGGCTCCCCCCTATATTAAAAGAAGAGATCGTTTTGAATTAACGGAGCGAGTTGACTACGCAGGAAATGTATTAATAGAAGTACAGGAAGAGGAAATTCGTGCTTTAGCACAAAAGTTAAAGAAGCGTAATGTTGAATCCATCGCCATTTGTTTCATGAACTCTTATGTGAATGGCTCTAACGAAGAAAAAACATTTAAAATTTTAAAAGAAGAACTACCAAGTGTTTATATTTGTTCGTCTAGTAGTATTCTGCCAGAAATATTTGAACATGAAAGAATGAGTACAACGATTATTAATGCCGTTTTGGGACCAAAAGTAAGTCATTATATCCATTCTTTAGAACAGAAAATTAAGGGAAAAGGGTATGATGGGGATATTTTAGTCCTGCACTCTGGAGGCGGAGTGATGACTTCAGAAACCGTACCAAAATATGCTGCGCGTCTTGCTAGTTCTGGTATCGCCGCGGGTGCAATAGCAAGTAAATATATCGCTAATCTATGTGGATTTAAAAACGCAATTGGACTTGATATGGGTGGGACAAGCACTGATATTTCACTTGTTTACGATGGTCAATTAAAAATTACGAAAGATTGGTCAATAGAATACGGGTATCCAATTGGATTTCCAAGTATTGAAATTCTCACCATTGGTGCAGGAGGTGGGAGTTTAGCATGGATCGATGAAGGAAGGAGTTTGCGAAATGGCCCTCAAAGTGCTGGTGCTGATCCTGGCCCCGCTTGTTATCGACGTGGTGGAGAAGAACCTACAAATACAGATGCAAACTTAGTACTTGGCCGATTAAGTACAGAGTTACTCGACGGTCAGATGTTGTTAGATTTAGAAGCTTCTAGAAAAGCAGTTCGAAAGATCGGTGAACAATTCGGATATTCCGATGAAGCAGCAGCAGACGCAATTTTAAAAGTAGCGAATGCGAATATGTGTGATGCCTTACGATTAATTTCTGTTCGAAAGGGTTATGATCCTCGCGATTTTGCTCTGGTTGCGTTTGGAGGAGCAGGTGCTCTACATAGTGCATATTTAGCAAAGGAAATTGATATCCCGAATGTGATCGTACCTGCTCACCCAGGTGTGGCAGCAGCAATGGGATGCTTATTAGTTGACGTAAGGCATGACGTATCAAAAACATTTGTTAAAAACATAGAAGATACGGATGGAAATGAACTAGAACGTGAATTTATGTCCTTAGAATTAGAAGCTACCAATCTGTTAAGACAAGAAGGTATTGCAGAAGAGCATATGAATTTAGTTCGATACATTGAAATGAGATATACGGGACAATGGAGAACTTTATCGACACCGATTGGCAGACCGATCGATTCATTTGAAGCTGCGATTAACACTTTCCATCAAGAACATGAGAGGGCTTATGCATTCTCTAATCCGGATCAAAAAGTCGAGATTTATGGATTACGTGTGGAAGCAGTTGGAGTTGTACCAAAACCAGAAATGGTGAAGGAAAGCCCAGTAGGTAGTTTAGAAGATTCTTTAAAGAGTTATCGCCAAGTATTTTTCGAGGAAGTTGGCGGTTTTGTAGATACTCCAATTTATGACCGTAAGAAAATACCAGCTTTATCTATGCTCCAAGGACCAGCCATACTCGATCAGTTAGACTCCACCGTTGTGATTCCACCACAATTTACAGCTGAAGTGGATGAGTATAAAAACATTATTATGACCTATCAAAAATAATTAAACTAAAGGAGTGTTGCAAAATATGAGTCATACTCTAAATGGTCAATCTGATAATTCTATAGGCTTAAAGGTCAACCATAGTAGTAAATTAGATCCAGTTACATTTGAAGTATTAAAAAACGGTTTTATTAATCTAGTGGATCAAATGGCGGAACAAATTCTTCGGACTTGTTATTCATTTGTTATTTTTAATCGTGATTTTAGCTGCGCAATGTGTGATGCAGATGGAAATACGATTATGCAGGGAACTCAGGATATCTCTGTCCATGTTGGTACTCTACACTTAACTGCGAAGGCCGTAATTGAAGATTTTGGTGATGACATCCATCCCGGAGATGTCTTTCTAGTCAACGACCCATATCGTGGTGGTACCCATTTTAATGATGTTCGTGTCATTCGTCCTGTATTCTACAATGGGAAAGTAATTTCTTTTATGCAAGCAAATGGACACTGGGCGGATATGGGTGGATCAGTTCCAGGCTCTTTTGATGTAAATTCTAAAGATCATTACGGGGAAGGTATGCGTATTCCACCAGTAAGAATCTGGAGTCGAGGAGTGTATTTGAAAGATGTTGCCAATATGCTTGTTGCCAATATGCGTATTCCAGAAGAACGTTTAGGGGATTTACGTTCACAAGCGGTAGCTACAAAAGTAGGAGAAACTCAACTTTTACAGTTAGTGGAGAAATATGGCATTGATACCATTTTAACTGCTTTTGATGAAGTGCAAGATTATGTAGAATTTATGGCAAGGGAAAAAGTCAAAAAGCTTCCTAATGGTACATGGGAAACAACAGACTTCATTGACATGGATCCAGAAATAGGGGATGGATTAATTCCAATTAAGGTTAAAATGACGATAAAAGATGATGAGATTTTTTATGATTTAAGTGGATCCCATCCATATATTAGTATCTTTTTAAATTCAGGTTTTGGTGCAGCCCTTTCCGCGACATATGCAGGGACAAAAACATTCTTTCCAGATATCCCGTTAAATTCAGGTTTTTATCGAGTGGTTCATACGTATTTACCAGAAAACTCGGTGGTAAATGCCCCATGGCCAATCGCGGTGACGGGATTTTGTTCAGGTGCATATGAAAAGATCATGAACTCCTGCTTTGAACTATGGTCCTATATCATGCCTGAAAGAGCTTTAGCATGTTCCTTTAATTTAGAATACTTACTAGTAGGTGGAAATGACAAGCGAGAAGGATATAATGATCAATATTTCATGTGGTATGATTGGATGCCTGGTGGACATGGAGGCAGAATTGATCGGGATGGCGCGAACGCTTTAACAGCTGTATTTGGTTTAGGAATGATGATTCAGCCAAGTGAAGGGCAAGAAAGATTAAGTCCTGTTTCGACAACAAAATTAGAGATATTAACAGACTCTGCAGGTCCAGGACAATACCGTGGAGGCTGTGGTGTCGAAAAAGGAGGTGTATTACAGAATATAGAAAATACGGTTATGTCTTATTGTTGTGACCGTTCTCGTTCTGTAACATGGGGGATCTTCGGAGGACTTCCATCTATTCCACATGGTGTATGGCTACACCCAAAGGATGAAGAAAAGCAATTTTTGGGCACCGTCTTCTCCAATGTCAAATTAAAAGATGGTGATATGTTTACCCGTCCATCTGCTGGAGGTGGAGGTTTGGGTGATCCTCTTAAAAGAGATATTCAAGATGTGTTGGAGGATGTTATCGATGAATATGTTTCGATTGAAAGAGCTAGAAAAGACTATGGTGTTGTAATTAAAGAAATTGATCGTGACCTAGATCAATTTGAAATCGATTTAGAAGCAACAAAAGAAGCTCGTGAATACATTCGAAAGCATAGAAAGCAATGGTTAAAAGAAGATGTAGATAAAGTATATGAGATGTATTTAAAAGGTGAAGTAGACCATTTAGATTTAATTCGTCGTTATGGAATTGTCTTAGATTTAAAAACGAACACTATTTTAAGAAAGTCAACCGAACAAAACCGTGAAATGATGCGTAAAAGAACATTAGCTCACTGGGAATAATAACAATCGCTTAATCTAGAACCTTTCAATTCTATTGGTGTCAGCCCAGTCCTCAAAAATGTATGACAGCTGGCACCTTTAGTTTGTTAATAAAGTGGTTTTGTAGACTATCTTACTTCGATCTAAGCTTTGTGTTTTCCACAATCTAATATGTAACGTTTCTAAATTTAATGAGGGGTGATAAATTATGTGTGAATTTGTTCATACTCGCCAATTAAAAGTTAGTGTTAGTCCATGGGGTCCCGAAGATGAGATCGGTCGTTTAAATTTAATCACTCCTGAATCTCGCGAAAAAGTAATGTCCTCCATCGACATGTCGAGAACGTTTGATTTAACAGTCAACTATTTTATGGGAATGCCTTCGTGGACAGCAGCGGGAGATCCTCCCTATCAAATTTGGATGACACATAATCCTTCAGGAAATACCCATGATGAATTAATGAGTGCCACCCAAGAAGGGAAGGAGCTTATTGGTTATTCAGGGGACGCAATCTCCATGTACACTCATTGCGGTACTCATATTGATACATTTAACCATTTTGGATATAGAGGAGAAATCTGGAATGGTTTTAACGAAGCACAACACCTTGGTAGTAGACATTGGAATAAGTGTGGCCCTGAAAATTTTCCGATAATTATTGCAAGAGCTGTATTATTAGATGTTGCTGGTGCAAAAGGTGTTGACATGTTACCTGATAGCTATGGAATTGGCCAAGATGATCTTCTTGAAACAATGGAGAAACAGGGGGTTTCCATACAAGAAGGTGATATTGTCATGATTCGTACAGGAAGAATGAATGTTTGGCCTGATCGTGAAAAGTTTACAAATAACTCACCAGGGCTAAACATTGAAGGAGCAGAATATTTAGCTGGTTTAGGGGCAATGATTCTCGGTGGTGACAATATAGCGTTAGAGCAAGCACCATCACCTGAAAAAGACAATTATTTTCCAGTTCATACGTATTTATTCTCTGAAGTAGGAATTCCGATTATCGAAATGTTATGGCTAGAAGACCTAGCAAAAGAACAGATATATGAGGTTGGATTTATCGGAAAAGCCATGCCACTTGTAGGTGCAACAGGTGCCCCATTACAGCCTATTGTGTTTGCTATTAAAAAATAAAATCATTTGAAAGGTGTTGAAACAATTTGTAGAACACCTTTTTTTTCATGACTAAAATTCGAATAAAATAATTAGGAAAATAGGAGAGATCTGAGTGAAAACAAACGAAAACAACAATAACTTATTGTTTAAGGACTTAAGAACAGTGTCCCTTGCTTATCGAGAGAAACAGGTCTCTCCAGTGGAAGTAACTCAAAAATTGTTAGACCGGATTGAGTCGAAGAATCCAGAAATCAATGCTTATATTACAATTTGTAAGGAAGAGGCCCCTATACAGGCAAAGCAGGCGGAAAAAGAAATTATGTTAGGTAATTTTAAAAGTACATTACACGGTATCCCAATTGCTATAAAGGATTTAATTTATACTGAAAACATCATCACAACAATGGGATCTGAAATTTACCAAAACTTTCGACCATCCTATAATGCAACCGTTGTAAGTAAATTGAAAGAGGCTGGAGCGGTAATATTAGGTAAAGTGAATACACATCAATTTGCTTATGGAACTACAGGTGAACGTTCCTTTTATGGTCCTGTTAAGAATGTTTACAACCCGTCAAAAATATCAGGTGGTTCAAGTAGTGGTTCAGCAGTTGCTGTTGCTTCATCCCTATGTTTTGCTGCCCTTGGTACCGATACAGGGGGTTCGGTACGGATTCCGTCATCATTTAATGGCATTGTAGGATTAAAACCCACATATGGAAGAGTAAGCAAACATGGAGTCTATCCGCTTAGTTGGACAATGGATACGGTTGGACCTATGACAAAAACTGTGGAAGATAATGCAATCATGATGAATACTTTATCAGGTTTTGATGATCTTGATCCACACTCACAATACACGGATAAAATAGACTTTACTGCAAATTTAGAGAAAGGTATCGAAGGCTTAAACATAGGCATTCCAGATACACCTTTTTTTCAAGCAGAGGATGAGGAAATTAATTTTCATTATGAAAAGTCAATTCAAACTTTTCAAAGGTTGAGAGCGCATATTAAAAGAATTGAAATTCCAGATATGAATCCCATATTGGAAGCATTCAGGATCACTTTAAAAAGTGAAGCGTATGCCGTTCACAAAGAGAATTTACAAAAATTCCCTGAAGAATGGGATGATGAAGTGAAAACGCGGCTTCTTACAGGTAGTGACATTCATGCAGTACAATATATTGAAGCGCAAAAAGTAAAACAGCAAGCCATGAAAGATTTTCGTAAAGTTCTATCAAAGGTAGATATACTCCTTACACCAACTGTCCCAATATTGCCTACGGACATTGGACAACGGGAAGTAAGTAGAAATGGTTCGATTCTTCATATAAGTCTTGTACTAAATAGTTTTACAGGTCCATTTAATTTACTTGGTTTACCTGGTCTATCCATTCCTTGTGGTATATCTAAATCAGGATTACCCGTTGGTTTGCAACTTATAGGTAAATGGTTTGATGAGAGTACATTGTACCGTTTTGCATCTGCATTTGAGAAAAAGTATAACTTTCTACCACTCTAAAAATAATTATGGTGTACGAGAAGAACGAACATTAGTAGGAGAATGTATTTAAAATTGATCCCGTAAAAAAGAAAAGTGTTTCGGAAACATGGCAATCGCTTCAAGGTTTTTAAAACTATATTTTAAACCAATCAGACTGCAGAGAGGTCGAATTTATCGAATGTTTCCGCAGTCTGTTTGTTTCTTATATTTTTGTTAAATTATATTTTTTAAGTCGTCTCATCAATAAAGATTGACTAATCCCCAGTTCAATGGCTGTTCTTCTTGTTGTTTGATATTTTTTATAGGTTTCCTCAATAATATTTCGCTCAATTTCATCGAGTGTACTTGTTAAAGTTTTTCCTTTTCCTAGTTCCAATAAATGGTTAGATTTTTTTTGCGTGTTTAGTATGTAAGATGGAAGATGTTCTATCGTTATTTCGTTGGTTGAAGTAGTTATGACTAAACGTTCTATAAGGTTTTCAAGTTCACGAATATTACCAGGCCAATCATAATTTTGTAAGGCTTCAATGACTTGATGAGTTGGTTTACAGTGGCAATTATGTTTCTTATTGAATTTATCTAAGTTAAGTTGAAGTAAGTAAAAGAGATCTTCTTGTCTATCTCTTAGAGAGGGTACATTTATTGGTAGTACATTCAGTCTGTAAAATAAGTCTGAACGAAATTTACCTTCTTGTACCAATTCATGTAAATTTTTATTTGTAGCTGCGAGAATCCTGATATCGACTGAATAGGATGTGGTATCTCCAATAGGGGTGAATTTCTTTTGTTGTAAAAACTGTAAAAATTTAGCCTGTAAATGGATAGGAAGTTCTCCAATCTCATCAAGAAATAAAGTGCCTTTATCAGCCATTTTTAATAAGCCTACTTTTCCTTCTTTGTTGGCTCCAGTAAATGCTCCTCTTTTATATCCAAATAGTTCCGATTCGATCAAAGATTCTGGTAAAGCGCTACAGTTAATCTCAACAAAGGGCATATTATTTCGTTCGCTCAATTGATGAATTCTTCCAGCAATCACACTCTTACCAGTTCCTGTTTCTCCTGTTATAAGTACAGTCGTATCTACTAAAGCTGCTTTATTTATCAGATTAAATGTTGAATGAAATGTTTTACTTTTCCCAATAAAGAAATTATTCGTTTCCTCTTTTTTGCTAATATTTCTCATCTTCATAATTTCCATACTATATTTTTTTAACAGTACTTGCATCTCTTCTAATTTTGTAGTAGTTCGGACTGTACCCGTTATATCTCGAGCATGCGTGATAACTAAATCAATTTCTCCCTGTTGATTTTTAATGGGGTGCCCAGAAACCATGAATTTTCCGTTATTCTCTGTTAATTGCACACTACTGACCATGGCTTTTTCAGTAAGTACCATATTCGTTATAGACGGTTTAAAAATCCCTTTTTCCTCTAGTTCCTCAGCGTATTTGCCAATAATCTCCTCTTTAGTTTTGTTTATTGCATTCAAACAATATTCATTAGCCCATAAAGCTTTTCCTTTTCCATCAGAGATAAGAATCCCATCAGTAATCGAGTTTAGTATTCGTTCAAAATTTTTGGGTGAAAAGGGAATATTTTCTATTGTCAAACTTACAATCTCCTTTCATATTAAAAATAAAATAATAAATTTAATATTCTATTAACATTCTAGCATAAAATATGAGTCGGTAAAGAATCAAAATAAAAATATTCAGAAAATTGTGCATTTGAAGTGGTTTTTTTGAGTCTCTTTTGCATTTTTTTTGAATCGTTTTCGGTTCAATTGTTGTAATTTAGATATCAAAATAAATGAAAACACTTAAATATAGGTCTTGTTTTAAATAAAACACACTAAATTATTGGCATAGTAATTGCATTACTAGTATTAAATACTTTAGGAGGTGAATACATGCTTTTAGTTTCTCTACCAGACAAATTACCTGAAAAAGAGTTTCTTAAACTTACTAGATTTGTCCAGCCCATGGAAGTATTAGTAGAGGAAGATTTCTTAAATCCTGTAAATAGATTACCTTTGGAAAAAGTCGAAATATGGATCACATACGGGTCTGATATTACAGAAAAAGCTCTTAATAGAATGCCTTCATTAAAATGGATCCAAGTTTTTCAATCAGGTACAGAGAAGGTGCCGATAGAAGAACTTAGAAAGAGAAATGTAATGCTTACTAATATTAAGGGGATTCATGGAATTCCGATGACTGAACATGTAATAAGCACGATGTTATATTTCACGAAAAACATTCAGAAATATAACACAAATAAAGCCAAAAGAGTTTGGGATCGTACTGGATATGATGAAGAGTTGTATGGTAAAACAGTTTCGATCTTTGGTGCAGGTACAGTAGGTGTGGCAATTGCCGAAAGGTGCCGTGATTTCGGAATGCATGTAATTGGTATAAATACAAATGGAATCCAAAAGCCACCATTTGATGAAATGTATTCAATGAATAATAAAGAAATGGTTTTAAAAGAAAGTGACTATATCATCTTATTACTACCTGCAACCCCAGCTACGCATCATTGCATAAGTAAAAATGAATTATCTCTCATGAAGAAAAGTGCATATTTAATTAATTTAGGACGTGGTCCCCTTATTAATAATGAAGATTTGATAACCAGTCTTGAAAATGGAGATATCAGTGGAGCAGCTTTGGATGTCTTCGATGAAGAACCATTGCCAAAAGATAATCCATTATGGGGTGCGCCAAATTTACTTCTTACTCCTCATATGGCAGCACGAACAAAAAATTATTATGAAAGAGCTATGGATAAATTTTTATTAAATTTTAGTGCGTTTCAAAAGAATGAACAACCCCCATATTATATTGATTTTGATAGAGGGTTCTAATGTTATGTAAAGGAGATGTAACAAGTGGAAAACCAAAACATTTCTCTAGCGAAAGAACAAAGAACAATTGAAGAAGAGCGTCAGTATAGGAAAGAGAGGTTAGCGGCATCCTTCCGTCTTTTTGCTAAATATGATTTTGATATGGGAGTTGCTGGTCATATAACGGCAAGAGACCCTGAATATCCAGATCATTTTTGGGTTAATCCATACGCGATGGATTTTAGTCAAATTAAAGTTTCAGATTTAGTGTTAGCAAATGACAAAGGAACAGTAGTCGAAGGAAATAAGCCGATCAATAGAGCTGCATTTGCCATTCACTCAAGAATACATGAAGCACGGCCAGATGTAATTGCTGCTGCCCATTCTCACTCTATTTATGGAAAAAGCTTTTCAACATTAGGAAGGCTACTTGAACCTATTACACAGGATGCTTGTGCATTTTACGAGGACCATGGTTTGTTTGATGACTATACGGGTGTCGTCTTAGATACAGAAGAAGGAGATCGAATTGCATCAGCATTAAAAAATTATAAAGCCGTTATCCTTCGAAACCATGGGCTACTAACTGTGGGGAAATCAGTAGAAGAAGCAGTTTGGTGGTTTATCTCAATGGAACGCGCATGTCAAGCACAATTATTGGCTGAAGCAGCAGGAAAGCCAATAAAAATCGATCATCAAGAAGCCATTAAAACGAGAGGGCAAGTTGGCACAACATATGCAAAAATTAATTTTGAACCAATGTGGGAAAGAATCCTTAAGCAAGAACCTGATTTACTAAATTAATAGAAGAGGTGTATATTATGAAACTTATTAAAATAGTTAAGATTCTATCATTTTCCCTATTATTAGCAATATTTTTAACAGCATGTTCATCAGGAGAGTCTACATCTGGCGGTGATACTTCAGATAAAGTGGTTCTCAAAATAACCCATGCTGTTCCTGAAGAGCATGCATCAAATCTAGCATTGTTAGATTTTAAAGAAAAATTAGCAGAGAAAACAGATGGTAAAATTGAGCTGCAAATATTTCCAAATGCACAATTATATGCTTCTGATCGTGAAGCGGTAGAAGCGACACAGTTAGGGAATATCGATATGACAATGGTAGCTACACCAACATTAGCAAGCTTCGAGCCTGCGTTTATGGTATTTGATTTGCCATTTCTTTTTCCGAGTAGAGATGAGGCACACAAAGCATTGGACGGAGGGCTTGGCGATAAGTTAGATGAATTATTACCTGACCAAAAACTTGTAGGGCTCGGGTATGGTGAAAATGGTTTCCGCCAATATACGAACAATGTTCGACCAATTAAAGAACCAAGTGACTTTGAAGGATTGAAGTTTCGCGTTATTGAAAATAAATTATATCAAGATGCTTTTGATTTAATGGGTGCAAATTCTTCTCCTCTTGCCTTTGGAGAAACATACTCTGCCTTACAGCAAAACACATTTGATGGAATGGACAGCCCCATTTCGTTAATTTATTCGATGAAATTCTATGAAGTTCAAAAATATTTAACAATTGGGGATCAAACGTATGCTCCGCTCATTACGGTTATTAACAAAGAGAAATTTGATTCTATTCCAGCGGATTTACAAGAAATTTTTGTTGCTGAAGCAAAAGCAATGTCCAAGCTTCAAAGGGAATTAGCCTTCCAACAAGATACAGAGAAGCTTGAAGTATTGAAAGAAGCTGGAATTGAAGTGAATGTACTTTCTAAAGAGGACAAGCAGAAATTTAGAGAACATCTACAACCAATTTATGATGAATATACGGATAAAATTGGTAAAGAGTATATGGATTTAGCGGTAGAAGCTGTGGATGAATAATCGAGGCAGACCTTAGAATGTTTAACCAGGAGGACAGTTAATGAGTAAAAAAATTAGGGATGCAAAAATTGAAGAATGGATTTTGGTTGCTTCATTATTACTCATTGTTACTTTGGTTTTCTTACAAGTGATTTCTAGGTATGTAATTAGTTACTCTTTTGGTTGGAGTGAAGAGCTATCCAGATATATTTTAATCTGGATAGCTTGGATCGGTGCAGCGTACACAGTACGAACACAAAAACACATAAGAGTGGAACTTGTAAAAAACATAGTCAATGAAACCGGAAAAAAGGTCATAGAATTAATAACATTACTTATATGGTTTCTCTTTGCATTATTTCTTGTTCTGAACGGCACAGAGTTAATCTCAAATCTTTTTGCAACTGGGCAAACAAGTCCTTCTAACGAAATTCCTATGTGGATTGTATATCTAGCAGTGCCAATTGGTGGTAGCTTAATGGCCTTAAGATTAATTCAACAAGCTATCTATATTTTTAAGCCTAATGCGGATGAAAGGGAGGTGTAGAGTTGGCGACAATTGCTCTATTTGTATCGCTTTTCTTACTTATTGCATTAAGTGTCCCCATTGGAATTGCTATTGGTTTGTCTACCTTGATAACTGCAATTTTCTTTACGGATGGTATCCCTTTAATGACGTTAACCCAAAAAGTATTTACATCTCTAGACTCTTTTCCAATCATGGCCATCCCATTTTTTATGATGGCAGGAATCTTAATGGGAAAAGGTGGGGTTTCCAAAAGATTACTAGATTTTGCTAGTTCATTAGTAGGGTTTATAGTCGGCGGTTTAGCTATGGTAACGGTTTTGACATGTATGTTTTTCGCAGCTATTTCAGGCTCTGGTCCAGCAACCGTTGCTGCCATCGGTTCTTTTATGATCCCTGCAATGGATAAAGAGAGGTACGGACGTGGTTTTGCTGCTGCATTAACCGCATCAGCAGGAGCGATTGGGGTTATCATCCCTCCTAGTATACCGCTCGTTTTATATGGAGTTGTTGGTAGTGTTTCAATCGGAAGTCTATTTCTAGCAGGGATTATTCCTGGATTAATGATAGGTTTTTCCTTAATGATTGCTTCGTACTTTATCATTAGAAAAAAGGTAAAAAAATATTCTGAGAGTATCATAGACCAAACCATTACGGTTGAGGAAACATCAGCAACAATTGAACAAATGAATATGAAAAGAATAGATTTCAAACATGTTCTAAAAACCTCTTATGAAGCTAAGTGGGCGCTACTTACACCAATCATCATTTTAGGTGGTATTTATGGGGGCGTTTTCACACCTACAGAATCAGCAGCAATTGCCATTGTGTACGGTTTAATCGTAGGAAAGTTTATACACAAAGAACTAAGTTGGAGAGATATATATGATAGTGCACTAGAAACGATCCAAGTCACAGGTGCCACATTATATATGATTGGTTTATCCATTGCATTTGCTTATGTATTAAATATAGAGCAAATCCCACAACAAGTGGCTGATCTAATCCTTGGATTCTCATCGAATATATATGTAATTCTATTCTTGATTATTTTGTTCCTGTTAGTTGTTGGAGCCTTCCTAGATACAATAGCTGCTATCGTAATTTTGACTCCTATTTTACTTCCAATCGTTACACAAGTTGGGATCGACCCTGTTCATTTTGGTGTTATTCTTGTTACTGCACTTGCCATCGGATTTATTACACCACCTGTTGGTGTCAATTTGTTTGTCGCTTCAGCAATAGGTAATATTTCGATTGAAAAAATAGCAGTTGCAGCAATACCATTTTTCCTTGTCATGTTACTTGTATTATTCATATTAAGTTATGTTCCATTTTTCTCTACATTTTTACCAGGTTTGACTAATTAATCATAACTCTTAAGATGGAGGATTTAGCAGAAGATGAAAGATATATTTGCTGATAAAATTCTATATAATGGATTAATTGTGTCAATTGACGATAAGAAAAGCACTTTTGAGGCTATTGCCTTAAAAGATGGCAAAATCTTAGCATTAGGAAACGAAAAATACATTTCAGGTTACAAAGGAATAAATACTGAAATCATTAATTTAGAAGGAAAAACAGTACTCCCAGGCTTTATTGATGCGCATCAGCATATTTTTAACACGGGCTTTAATTTGTTAAATATTAACTGTGGCTTTTCCACATCAGCTGAAGTACTTGATGCTGTTAAAAAACGGGTAAACGAAAGTAAACCGAATGATTGGATCATTGGTTGGGGTTACAATGAATCAAACTTTTCCGATGATAACCCATTAAGTCAAAAGGATTTGAATGATATAGAAAATCCAGTGTATATCGGAAGATACTGTTTGCATGAGGCTGTTCTCAATGAAAAAGCTTTAAAACTGGCAGGGATTACAGAAAATACTTATGTAGAAGGAGGTCTTATAGAAAAAGATCAACAAGGAAGACTTACAGGAGTTATTAAAGAAAAGGCATTGGATCTTGTTAAAAATGTTATGCCTCCTTATACAGAAAAAATGCTCGAAGATATGGCGTTAATAGCTGATAGAGAGTACGTCAAAAAAGGGATAACAAGTGTACATGAAGCAGGATTAGGCTTTTTTACAGGTACACTGGTTGAGTTTAAAGTATTACAACAATTATATGCTAATAAAAAAATTAACGTTCGAACATACGCTATGATTCTAACAGACTTTTTTGAGCATCTAAATGCTATAAAACTTCAAGGAAATTTTGGAAATGATGGTTTAAAAGTAGGATCAGTTAAGCTATTTTGTGATGGATCCATGGGCGGACAAACTGCGGCTGTATCTGTCAAGTACTTACATTCAGAAGATAATTATGGGATTTACAAATATTCTGATGATGAGCTCGAAAAGAAAATATTAGAAGCACACAAAGCAGGATATCAAGTTGCAGTTCATGCAATGGGGGATGTTGCCATAGAAAAGGTTCTTTCTATCTTTGAAAGTGCATTGCAAATGTACCCTCGTAGAGATCATCGTCATCGAATTGAACATGCTGCTATTACCAATGAGAAAATTATTCAAAAAATGAAGTCACTTGGTGTAATCCCAGTACCTCAATACGGATTAGTCTATGAGATGGGAGATACCTACATGAAGATTCTAGACAAACCTATATACGATCATGTATTTGCAAGCAAATCGTTTTATGATGCAGGTCTTAAGCCAGCTGGTAGTTCAGACAGTCCTGTTGTTAATTTTTCTCCATTGGAGGGAATCTATGCGGCAATGAGTAGAGAAACAAAAAGTAAATCCGTTTATTTACCTGAGCAAAGACTCAGCTTATATGAAGCTGTTGAAACATATACGGTTTTTGCAGCATTTTCTGCATTCGATGAAAATATTAAAGGTACATTAGAGGTTGGGAAACTAGCAGACTTAGTCGTATTGCCTGCGAACTTTATGGAGTTTAGTGCTGAAGAAGTAAAAAATACAGAAGTAGAGATGACGATGATTAATGGGGAAGTTGTCTATCAAAGGGAAAGGAAGTTTCAACATGGGTGATAAAAAGCTGTCTATTAATTTGAATCGATTAATGCAAACAATAGATGCAAGTGCCAAGATCGGCAGTCTTCCAAAAGGAGGAATTCGTCGCTTAGCACTAACAGATGAAGATAAGCAAATGCGGGATCTTTTTGTCGAATGGTTGAAGCAATCAGATCTACATGTACGTATAGATGATTTTGGAAATATTTATGGAAGAACAAAAGCACAAAATCCTGAAGCACCTCCTATTCTAATTGGTTCCCATCTTGATACTCAACCAGAAGGCGGATGTTATGATGGAATTCTTGGTGTTTTGTCCGCATTAGAAGTTATCCGAACCTTAAATGATAATAAAATTGAACTAAATCGTCCAGTGGAGATCGTTTCATTTACGAATGAGGAAGGCGCACGTTTTGCACCTCCTATTATGGGGTCTGGTGGTCTTTCGGGAATATTTGATAAGTCCTTTATTTTCAGTCGTCAAGATAAGGATGGAAAGACCTTTGAGCAAGAATTAAAACGGATTGGCTACGAAGGCAACGAAAAAGATCGATTAAAGGATATTTTCTGTTATATTGAATTGCATATTGAGCAGGGTCCTGTTCTCGAACGGGAAAATTTGGACATTGGTATTGTAACAGGAATTCAGGGGATGAATTGGTTGGAGGTAAAGGTTATTGGACAATCGGATCATGCAGGCCCAACCCCGATGTCTATGAGAAAAGATGCATTATTGACTGCTGCCAAAATGATCACAGATAGCAATCGACTTATTTTGGAACAAGACAACGAATCAACAATAACGGTTGGCTGCATCTCAATTAGCCCTAATTCAATCAATTGTGTACCTGGTGAGGTTACGTTTTCCATTGATATAAGACATCCAGATAACCAAATCCGAAAGCAATTAATGTCGGAGATCCGGCAAAGATTAAGTACAATAGCGATCATTGAACAGGTTCAGATTGAAATGAAGGAAATTTGGGAAACGAATTCAACTGATTTTTCAGATGAATTAATAATTCATTTAACAGAGGAAGCAAAGCGATTGGGTTACCAATATAAAAAGATGGTTAGTGGTGCAGGTCATGATGCTAAATATATTAGTGATATGACGGACACAGCAATGATCTTTGTCCCAAGTGTTGATGGGAAAAGCCACTGCCAAGAGGAATATACAAAAACGGAATATATTGAAAAAGGAGCAAATCTTCTTTTGAATGTAGTTCAAAAAATAGCTACGGTTAGTAATGTTAACATATAAATCATTATTTCTCTGTCATAGTGCGTTACGATCCCAAAAGTAGACAATATATTTTCGGATTTTCTTAAAGAACTCAGTGCTGACAAGGACTGAGTTCTTTCTCCTTCTCATCATCCTACAAGTGTTTCATAACCCTAGAAGGCAGTCAAGGAAGGCACTTGACGACCTTCTAGGATTATGGGTGCTATTCTTCAAAAAGGAGAATGGCTTTTTCTTATTGAAGACAAGTAGCGGAGATTCTAAAATAAATGTAATAAAAGCTGTTAGTGAAATCTTAGGATATAAAACTTAAGGAAGCAAAGACTTTAGTTGATCAGGCACCTATTACCATTCTATCTATGACAACAGTAGAGAAAGCTGAGGAATTTGCTTATATTTTAGTGAAAGCAGAGGCAAATGCCCGAGTAAAGACTTATAATGGTAATTATCACATTGTAAGAGCAACAGAAGATGAAGCATACGTTCTAATTGAGGACCCTAAACCTCGTATGTTTGCACCCTCAATTCAAAAAGATAAATGGTTTATAAAGAGCGGTCAGATAGTCTCTTAAAATTCAATCGTTGCTAAATTAGATCGTGGATTCGTATTTGACCTAATGAATATTAAAGCTGGGGCTAAGGGTCAAATTTTGGATATTTTGGTACTTAATGGTCAAGCGGTGAAGAAAGGCGATCCGATTCTTGTGATTAAAGTTGATGACTAAATTAGTTTAATTTATATAGAATACCTGAAAGATTTCAATGTGTGCTATATCTATATATGATCATCATGCAAAAAAATCTTACAAAGGGAATAAATAAGGAAACAAAGGCTTGATATCGACAAGAATCAAAGGAGGGAAATTGCCCTCCTTTGCTACGTATCATAATTTATAATAAGGGTTGTTTATAGTCAGACATAAAAACACTAGCACCTTCTACATAGAATAGAGAAGAAATTTCAAATTCTTGAGGTAACATGAAGTGTAATTGCTCATAACCTAAAGCATTTACTAATAAATGAGCTGCTTCTGATGATGCTGGAAAGTTATTGGGATTAATGTCATTAGAGACTACATAAACTAACTGTCCATCTAATACTTGGATACCAATAATATCTAAGTAAGCAGTGTTTGAACCACTATTGAAGTCTACCTCAATGGCTTGAATAGTGGACTCATCAGCCATTAAATCTACTCTATGCTTATCTAAAGAGATAGCCTCGTCAGTTACTCCAAAAATTAGATGATCATAAGAAACTGTCTCTTCAACATTTTCAGGTGGTGTTACGTCGGATTTATGTGGGTTGTGCTTACCTTTCTCCCACCCGTAGTGATTTCCATTGTTTAAACCGGAAGTGACCACGGATTTGTGTGGGTTGTGTTTGCCTTTCTCCCATCCGTAATGATTTCCGTTGTTTGTGCCAGCAGCAAACGCTTGTGTCCCCATGGATAAAGACATTGCCCCAGCAAGAATAATTCCTATAAATTGTTTCATTTTGTGTTATTCCCCCTAAGAAGTAAGTATCGCAACAAAAATTATATTACCATAGATTTATGACACTTTGTTCGCTAATATAGTTCGCTTGGGGAAAATATAGAAGATATACATATGTACACAACGGGTGAAGGCGGTGCAGAAGCCGAATTTTTTCTTTTTGCTATCTTTCATATATTAATAGAATTAGCTTTAATTTATTATTATGGAAAGTTACCAATTATCAGATTTATAAAGTTCCCAGGCTTTTGATAACAGTACGATAAATCCCAACTCAAATTGTATATTAGAGGAGTATTGCCTTGATTATGAAATTAGGTTAGTGAAAGAAGTAATTTTTCTATCTTTAGAAACATGGGGACGGTTCTTGTGTTTCATTTTGGAACAATGGGTAGGGTTGGTAAGGGATCCCCATAAAATAGATAGTTAAATAAAGGGAAAAAGTTTCAATTTTTTCTCATTTAAACCATATCTCCTAAGATTTGCACTAAAAGTGAAACAGCGGAACTTTGTCAACTTTTGTACAATACGGAGTGGTTCCTATCTAATCGTCTAGGAAATCCTTTACTGTCACATTTACTCTATCGTCCCTCTTACAATCCAGGTTTCATCCAGGGTGGAACAAAGGAAACATTGTCGCAGACAAGGGTTACGATGAGCGGGTTTCAGTGGAGGACTTAGTAGAATCTGCCGAGATATATGCTGAGACGGCAATCGAGTATCTTAGGTCATTTTAAATCTATTCACTAAACTTATGTTAAATCGTATTTGTTATTAAAGCCAGGTGCTAATGTTCAATAAGTGTTCAGGCTTTAATAAGTCTTTGACCTTCCAAAATGTCAGCTAGTTAAATCATTAGTTATGCAAGAAAAGGGAGCTATTCTTGCATAAGATAGCGCCCATTCTTTATTTAACGAGGATGAACTTTTCGGAAAGATCCCTTATTCCAGCTTATCGGGGGGATGGGCAAAAACAACCACCATATTCTTATCTAACCATAACGTTTAGGACTCTTTCATTGATATAGATAACCTCTTTCTTTTCTTTATCGAAATAATAAACTTTCATTTTTTGATACGCATCGTCCTAATTATTTGTAAGCACTCCAAATTACCCATCAGCTAATTGAATCATATTCGAATAATTAGATTTGAATCCTAGTAGTTTGAATCGTGATCGACTGTAACGTTTCTGCATCCAGCTCCTAATAAAATAAGAAATATGAGCCCATTGGCTCAGTCCCACGGTGAAGTAAAGGATTGCCGTGGCGGGGGACGGACCCCATTTTTTGACTTGCGAACACCTTTATCTTCAATAAAGGGCTATGTTGAAGGTTTACTAGATGGGGTAGCAAGGGATCAAGAAATGCGTGAAAGGTATCTGAGAGTTATTCATGATAAATCAAATCACTTAGATTATTTAATTTCGAATACTCGAAAATGGAAATATACGAACTTCCCCTTCATAAAGAAGTTGTGAATGTAAAATATTACATTGAAGAGATGTTGGAAAAAATGAAATTTGATTTGATTCGAAATGAGACGAATCTTGAATTGATTGAAGTCGAACAAACAAATAACCATCTTATTGTAAAAGTGAAAGATGATGGTCAAGGGATTGATGAGGAAAATATCTCAAACATTTTTAATCCTTTTTTTCGCGGTGAAAAGTCAAGAACTAAAAAACAAAGTAGTGGATCAGGATTGGGTCTTTCCATCATGAATTATATTATGAAAACTCATCAAGGTTCTATTCATGTCGAAAGTCAAAAAGGGGAAGGAAGCCTTTTTACACTCACGCTTCCATTTAATTAACTTAAAGTCTCACCACTAACGAACAAAGTCATTGACTGGGAAGTACAACGCTTCTATTCAACAAAGAGATCCTCCATAATCGGGTGCATTTAAGGAAAAAGAAATGCGCCTTCTTTAGCTATAGGACCATTTAATGGAGGAAGGAACTCAGGAAAAATTGAATACTTAAGGTAATGCTAGTGTGGTGTTTGTGAAAGGTTGTACTTAAACTATAGGGTAGTTTTTTCGAAGAAGGAGAAGTTCCTTTTTTGTTGAAGTTATATTAAATGAATCAATTACTTTTTGGTAGTTAGGACAATTGGGAGGGAGTTAGAGGGGATTAAATGAAGAATAAAACTAACCTGAAAATTATAAACTGGAGTATTTTCATAATAGTTGTATTGACGGCGGTTATTACTGCAATTGTCACATTATACGACCTATACAATACACCTGCTTTTGGTGAAGATGCGCAGTCTCGTGTGGGATTCCGTTGGGGGACACTCCATATTATTATCTCGATTGCCATACTGATTATTTCTGTTTTTTTAGCAATAGGTTGGAAACGATTATTCCCGTTCAACGTTCCTATTACTATCATTCTGGTTGGTTTTTGCTATGTATTATTTTTTCTTACATTTACGATTGGATGGGTTGGTATACAGGGGATGATTGGATTCTTTATCGCTTTCCTAATAGGGGTGATTTTAATAAGTTCTTATTCAATTTCTTTTCTTATACAACGTCTCAAGACTACAAATAAGAGTTAATCATTTGAATTACTTTAAAAACAACCTTCTGCTAATGGGTAGCAATATTTATCGAACCAGGCTATCATATACAGCATTCTTTTTATTAAAGTAACGGGGTAGCATCCCTGTTAAATGTTTGTGAAAAAATGTACTTAAACTATCGGGTGCTTATGTTAAAAAATGGGGTTGCCGCGGCAATCCTTTTTCTTATTCGACTAACGGGCAGGTTAATTTAAGAGTGGTGCATACTATTATTCAACAATCGGTTGCTTTAAGGAGGGGATAATGACATGAAGTTTATTTACTTTAATGATACAGGAAGAACAGTTACCATACACCGAGCTACTTTTTCACAGGTTGTAAAGAATTAAGTAAACCAATTAGCCCTCTAGAACAAAGAGTATTTGAATTGCCAGAAGGTACATTTCCTTGGGTATAAAATGTGGGATTATGGAGAAATAGATTAAGCATATTCGTTTCACCTATGAAAGAAGCAGAATAATATTCTTCAGGATTTCTCTAAGTTATAATAATTGTTGAACATTGAAAATCGCTATTTTAACTCTCGTAAAAAGCTGAAAAAATACAGAAAATAGGGAATAAGTGGGCATTTTTGAAATATGTTTAAATCACTAAATATTGATATAAAGGGAATAAAAAGTGACCTAATCATAGTGATTCGGTCTACTAATAGTTCTGTTATTCCGTGTGTTTCTCCCCTATAACGATACTTAAGGTTGGATGCCCCTCTTTTTTTAAATCGGTTGATTCCAATGCATTCAACTAATATATTTAAGTTTAAATTGTATAAGTTATTTCTTTGTGAATTTGGTCATCATTGAATTTAAATGTGGCTTTATTTCTTCTAACAAAGGTTTCATATTTTTTATGAAAGCAGCGGCCCTATCTATGGTTTCAAAAAGTAATTTTTGGTCTACTCCGTTAAGGAGCTGCTCAATTTGATTTTCGGGATCCTTCGTTTGATGTATCGGTTCTTTTCTACGATGTCCTAAAATCCAGTCGGGTCTTTGAGGTCTTATAATGGATGACGTTTGATTATCCTCTGTTTCTTCTATTTTTAACGGTGCTCGTCTCTGTCTTTTATGCCTGAACATAAAAGTGGATAACATGTCCGATTCATGCTCTGAAACTGGATTCTGTCTTTTATCTTTTTCCATATTATCGTTCCCCCCTTTCCTGGATAAATTATGCTCATCCTTATTTAAAGGATTGGACAAATCATCCCTATTTATGGTCATGTGAGGAAAGAGTCCAACAAACAAAACGCCAAAAATGTATATTTTCATTGATTTGTTAATCAGTCCCTGATACCTAGTATTCCATTTATTCAAAAAATATAAGGGAAGAGGGTAATACTCATACAGAACCTATTACGCCGCTTTTTTGCCAAACCTAGCACAAAACGTCTGTTTTCATTAAGGGCCATATTCTTTTATAAGAGAATACCTATTAGGAACCCTAAGAAAATTCCATTAACGATCATTTATGGCTTTAACTTCAAAATAAACATAGAAATAAATACCAGTGTTTTTCCAGAGTGCAAAAAAGTTATACATAGCTAGATTATATTAAAACGTTGTTGTATCGTTACATATTGAAAATGTTACGGTGAAAGTCAATACAGAATCAGGTTTTTAATAAGTCTTTGTCTTTTTGGGAAAAATGTACAATTTCACTTCGTTCATGTTGTTTATCCAAACAAATTATATTCAGATACGTAAAATAAAGTATCAAATTTAAGGTGGTGAAGAAGATGGGCTATGGATATAGCTGTGGTGGCTACGGTTATGGCGGAGGATACGGCAGTACTTTTGTTTTAATCGTAGTATTGTTCATTCTTTTGATTATTGTTGGAGCTTCTTTCTATAACTAATAGCTTTAGTGGTGGATATGCAAATAATTTTTGCGTTTACTTTTGTTTTATCCAACCTTCAAATCCTAAGAACCTCTGAATATATTTCAGGGGTTTTTAGTACATACGATATTTCTCTTGATACATAATTTATAATAACAATTCGAGAGGAGGTATAGATTTTCTGAGATTAGACCGGACATCGATCAATACCTTCAAGCAAACAGCAGGAATGCAGAAGAACGAGTGCAACTATTCCGCTTAGCATGGGATTTAACAATGAGTCCATTTGGCACAAGACAAACTCAGTATGAAAGGTACTTCTTTGGCGATCCTATTCGAAAAGCAAATGGCTTGTACACATTCTATCCAAAGGATAAACAGGTGGATATAGTGAGTGTATTATTAAATTTAAAAAAACAAGATATTTGATTGTAAAAAATAAATTACAACTTCGAACGTTCCCTTAACAGGTAGAGACGCTATTCCTATCTGTTTGCTTAATTAAGACCATCAACCTATAGTATTTTAAAGCCTCTGGATGAAATCTAGGTGGAATTATAATTCGGGGTTACATTAAGAACATATCCTTTTTCTAGAGAGTTAAAGAAATTCAGGGTTTTCTTGTTTAAATTTTAATTAAAAAGTACAGGGCAATTTAAGCCTTGAGGCATACATTATTGTAAGCCGCCACCAGTGTAGCAGTCTCATATATTTCACTCTCCAGTAGAAGAACGGTATAGGATACCGTCTTCTTCATACATATTAAATCTTTTATAACCTTCCGGGTTAATTCTGGAAAGGGCTCAGACTACTAAGGACTACAAAAAACGGGTACTTTAGCATAATAAGGAATTGAAATATTGAGCCTGTTCTTATATATTCTTGCTCTTCTTCCCCTTTAGAAAACACACTGCCATAAACAACATTTTCTGATTAACCGAATAAAGTAGATAGAGGAGTAAATTGCAACATCAGTAATCAAATTACGTGAAACTTTGTTTTTCAACCTTCAAGTAGGAGAATAGCTTTTTCTTATTGAAGTAAAGGGTAGTTTAGTGGAAGAAAGGAGCGACTAACAATTCCCTTTAATTTAAGAGTAAATATGGTTATCATTTGCTATTTTAGGTAAAAAATTAAAGGCGTTGTGTTTGATCCTGGTACATGAGATTTTTTTCAATCGGACTCAGGTTGTTTTTCTAACCATTCATGTTTAACCATAATATTATAAGAAAAAGCACCAGCCTCCATTGCGTGGGTAAATACTTTAGAATAGTTTACGATTATATCCGATCTGAAGCTGGAACCTATTGATCCACCATAGTAAGTAAGAGCTGCATTAACTAAAAACCCTGCGTGAAACATGAGCAATTTGTCAGAAAATGGGCTTACAGTAGAATCGGTAATCTCAGCATCCCATTTCTCAGGGATTGGCAAATGATCCTGTTGTAAGATAGCGTCAAAGCTTTCAGCATCTTTCCCTGCTAATTTAACGTTCTTTAACATAAAATTACGAACGTCTTCACGAACTGCCACCTGACTAAAAGCTAAACTTAACGAACTGATAAAACCAGTTTTCGTAGAATTAAAAAAAAGAGTGCTGATTTCCGAACTATTTAGTGGTCTTTTGTCACCAATTAAATTAGAAATAAATCCTGGTGATTCTATAAACTCCGCCCCATGAGGTGAAGGAATAGAGGGGACACTTGTAAATTTTGGCTGTTTTTTTGCTAATTCGGCTATTTTTTGGAACAATTCCTTAGATGAAACCGTACAATCAAAAAAATAATTTTGAATGTCTTGTCGCTCCATGTTTGTAATCGCTAAGCTATAAGCGGTTAAACCATGTATGGTCATTATATACGTGTAAAAAAGTAAAAATTGGTCAGAAAACAGTCGAGGGGAATTAACATTCACGTCATTCTCAGTAAATCCTATTGGGATTTGAAAATTAGCGCTTTTTAAGAATTCGGTGATTTTCGTAACATGGCTCTCAGCTAACTGTAATGCGAATTCTAAAATGAGTTTTATCTCTTTGTTTTCAACGATGTTAAGAAAATATTTGTATACACATATTGCCATACTATCGCCCAGATACTGAAGCCAAAGGGCTGATACTTCCGCAGCGGTTAAAGAGTTGCTAGTGTTGCTCCTGTTTTTTTTGAAAATTCCCATAGGAAATACCTCCAATTTTTTTCATTGGGTATTTTAAGATTATTTTATGGAATTGGTATTGAAGTATACAGCTTCCCTTATTTTCCCTTTATACCAAAAACACTTAATATTGACTTTTGCTCAAACAAAGGATAATTGTGAAATATTGTACTTAAATAACTGTCAAATACTTCAACAAGGGTTTTGTTTTTTTATTTGAAACATGGGGACGGTTCTTGTGTTTCATTTTGGAACAAGGGATGGGAAGGAATCCCCATAAAATCGACAGTTAAATAAAGGGCAAAAGTTTCAATTTTTTCTCATTTAAACCATATAACCTAAGATTTGTATCAGATTTGAAACACCGGAACCGACCTAGCGTTTTGCTTATAGTAGATCTTGAACGCGTACAAAGTGGGGTGAGTAAAAAGTATTGAAGTTTGAACAATTTAATGAAATAAGTGTCTGAGTTTTAGGAATTTCGACAGTGGACAATCTATAGAAATCCATTTAAGATTTCTATAAGTCATAGTATTTCAAAAATTGAAAAAGAGGAGGATGTTCATTGTTTAAAAAAACAACATTATCGATTTTGCTTGCAGCTAGTCTTTCTGTAGGGGCCACTCCAGCATGGGCGGCACCAAAAGAAAATCTACAATCCGATCAAGCATTTGACAATAGAATTGTGAAACGGATTAAAGTAGACAACATTTATAACCATATTGTTAAGCTTTCAGAGAATCCACGTGTTGCCGGAACACCAGGTGAAGACGCCGCAGTTGAATACATAAAAAGTCAATTTGAGTCTTATGGATATGACACGGAAGTGCAACCATTCGAGATTTATAGTTACACAGCTCCTAGTTTAATAGAATTAAAGGTTGATGGGATGAACTTTGAACAGGCACCACTCGACTTTAGCTATGGTGTAAATGGGGAGGTTACAGCGGACCTTGTTGACGCTGGGTTAGGAGCGACAAGTGATTTTGCGGAAAAAGATGTTGAAGGAAAGATTGCATTAATTGAGCGTGGTGGGTTTAGCTTTGCAGAGAAAATCTTAAACGCCTCTAAAGCAGGAGCAGCAGGTGTCATTATTTATAACAACACGGATGGTGTCCTTAATGGAACTCTTGGTGAACCTAATGATAAATATGTTCCGGCTGTAGCGATCACACAAGAACAAGGAACCGAATTAAAAGAACGTTTGGAAAATGGTGAAACCGTAACGGCCACTTTAAAAATAGAAGGAGCTGAAACAGACAAGGCCATTTCTCATAACGTAGTTGCTACGAAAGAAGCAACCCATAAATCTACAAATCAATTGATTCTTGTGGGGGCACATCATGATTCTGTAGATGGGGCGCCAGGGGCTAATGATGATGCATCCGGTACAGCGACTGTACTTGAGTTGGCACGAGTATTTGCGAATGCGCCAACCGATACGGATATTCGTTTTGTCACTTTTGGCGCTGAGGAAAATGGATTATTAGGATCCTATGAATTTGTAGAAAGAATGACACAGGAAGACTATGATCGAACAGTTGGTATGTTCCAAATGGATATGGTTGGAAGTAAGGATGCCGGCGACTTAATTATGTACACGACTGATGGTGATAAAAATACTGTCACGGATTTAGGGGCAGCGGCTGGTGCACGCTTATCCAAGACGGGAGAAGCAACAGCTTATGGAATGCAAGGGCGAAGTGACCACGTTCCATTTTCAGAAATTGGACTTCCTTCAGCGTTATTTATCCATGCGCCAGTTGAACCATGGTATCATTCACCAGAAGATACGATCGACAAAATTAGTAAAGAAAAACTAAAGGAAGTATCGAATATTGTTGGAGCTGCTGTTTATCAAGTGGCTCGCCCAGATACTCCGGCATTAGAGAAGGCAAAAGTTGCACCAAAAGAAGTCGATTATGATTTTGAGGAAAGAGAACTATAATAAATGTTTTTTGCAACTGCACATGCAAAGCGTCTGCTACACTATCAGCAGATATTACCGATGTAGTAAAACACTAAGTTATTGACCTTCTGAATTTGAATTTAAATCAAATTCAGAAGGTCTTTTATTTCGGAATCAATCGGATTATCAGCTTTCGTAAAAAATGACAAGAGACTACTACTTTATCTTATTTATTATTATTTTGGATATTTAATAATCACCATAAAATTCACATTTCATTCTACTCGTTTTTGGCGTGCGTCATATTCATATTCTTGCTTCCCTTCAAGCAAATCTAAATAGTGTGTTGATAGAGTTTGAAGGTTATCAAAAATACCTTTAAATACTGTAAGGAAGTTTTCTAAATCCCCTACTTCGTTATCAAATGTATTGATTTAGAATTGTGGTTCTAAATCATTGTTTAAAGAGTAACGACAAAATGTAACCAGTTTAATGATAAATGGGCTTTACAAACAATCAAAAAAATGATTAAGGAACATGTGTATACAGATCAACATGATGTTGTCATACTAGATGGTTTTGGGATGAGTTCGGTGGTCAATAAACTACAATGAATCTTAGGGAAAAGAGTACCAAAGATGTTGAGAAACCATCTGCAGTTTCAAAAAAGGGAAAGACTGGTGATTTTCATGATATCCATGGAACACCATTCAAATCATCTTGGCTTGAATCACTTCTGGAAATCTTTGCGGTCTTTACATGTGTGGATAAAAATCCGACTTACCAGAAGCCATCAATAAATGGCTTCTGAAACTATTTCAATTTAACTGTCTTATATTCTCCACCGGACCATCCTAATCCTGATGAGAGTTGCAAATCGTAAGTGGCTAGATCGGCAGGTACCTCAAATACAATTTTTCCTTCTCTGGACATTTGAGGATTAACCTCTTCTAGGAACAAATTAGCATCTCCTAGTAACATCATAATATCTCCATCCTGCATTGGTTTAAATTCGTTTCCTCCCGATTTAATTCTAAATAGTCCCGCATCGACCATTCGAGCCTCTGAATCAAGATTTTTTACAGAATAATCAACGACAATAAATTTTCCTGTTGTTGTTTTACTGTCTATAAATTGATTATCGCTTTTAATTTCATTTGTCTCACTTGAGCCCTTGACTACATATTCAAAATCTCCAGTCTTAACTGGCTGACCGACACTTAAAAGTTCTTCTTTTGTTTCTTCTTCCTTTGCGGAGGTATCACCTTGTTCTTCTACCTGTTGCTCTGTACCCGTATCTTCATCACCACCACCACAAGATGCGATTCCAATGATTATAATTATTAGTATCCAAAACCACCAACGCTTCCAAATCGGTTTTCTTTCTTTAGCCAAATATAAAACCTCCTTTCAACGTTATTATGGTTTTATACAAATTGCATTATGCGCCACCAAAAAAACCATCCTAAGATGACTACTTCACTTGCTTTTGTAAAAAGCTCCTTTCACTGAGATCGATGTACATATACAGCTAACTAATCTGCTTCGATAGTTTGAGTGCAATTTCTCATTAATTATTGGTTCGGGTTCAAATACAGAAACAAATAGAATAAGGTTGTAGGTCCACTTTAAGATAAGCAAGCTCTTTATGTTTATTTTGAACAGTCAATGTATGAATTCCTTTTTATTTTGGGCAGACTTTACCGATCGATGAAACTGCTTTATTAGCTTAAAAAGAATTGAGTAATCATCGCGAACGCAGTTTAATATGGTAGATTTTGCTGTGCCAAAAAAATTCCCCAGTACCTTTTCGCAAGGATGTTTCAATCTTCTATTTTTTGTAATTTAAAAATCTGGGCATATGTAGGAGTATATCAGAGAACTATAACACCTAGAAAAACTTAATTGTTTTTAAACACCTAGCCGAAATTTAGACAAAGGGGACAAGATACTTTGAATAAATTCGATGAAGAAAGTTTTGAAGAATCGTTTGAACAAGAAATGAATAACGTAAATCAACAGTTGGACAAAGAAATTATCTTTGCAATGATTGGTGACGTTAATGCAGGAAAATCCTCTACAATAAACCGAATAATTGGCGATGAAGTAGCATCTGTTGGATCGGAACCAGGAGAAACAATAATAGTTAATAAATATAAATACAAAGACAAGATAATTTTCGCAGATACACCAGGGTTAGATGATATTAATAATAAAAATTCAGAAGAAACTATCAGATTTTTCAAAGAGGCAGACATAATATTATTTTTCCTAAACGCTGCAGGTACTGTATTCTCAGAAGGTGAGAAAAAGCACTTTCAAAACATCAGTAAAATTAATAAAAAGGTTATAATTGTTATGAACAAAATTGATGCTGCTGAAAATATACCAAATCTTGTTAAATATGTACAAGATAAAACGAATTACGACTATAAAGTTGTACCAATATCTTCGAAGACAGGCGAAAATATTGAAATGCTGAGAAATGCAATAGTGGACATCCTAAAGGATGTAAAAAAAGATATTCTTTTCGCTAAACATATTAAGGAAAAATCATCAATAGCTAACAAATGGATAGTAGCTGCAGCAACAACTGCCGCTGGAATAGGAGCCTCACCAATTCCTGGTTCAGATGTAGTTCCAATAACAGGTATTCAGGTTGGTCTAATGGTAAAATTAGCAACATTATATGAAAAGCCTTTAACTAAGGATAGAGCAAGGGAGTTAGCAATAGCAACGTTTACTGGCAATATAGGAAAAAGTTTATTCAGACAAGCTATTAAGTTTATTCCTGGTGCTGGGTCTATAGTTGGTGCAAGTATTGCAGGGAGTATGACCTTTGGATTGGGATATGCAATTAAGTATGCTTATGAAAATAATATTGAACTTAATGCCGATATATTAAAAACTTTATCTAAAACATATATGAAAGAAAAAGAGGACATATAAAGACACGAGATACAAGGGATATAAAGCATTATCGAGATAAATTTTGGTACAAAGTCATGGTAATGATTTGAGGTTACTATTGAACATACTGCCAAAGCAAAATCAATTAACGTATTTTCATAAGTTTTGTAAAAGACAAAACCCCTACAAACCAATTGTAGGGGTTTAAATTAACTTTAAGGGTTTAATATTTAAAAGGAATTTAGATATCTTTGCAGAACAATGCTGGACCAACGGGAAATTGTTCGACTCGGGATATGGTTATCCAGCAATGAAACAATCCGCATCCTCCCACGTTTATGGTGAATTATACTCTGTAACGGATACCGAATTGTTGCGGTCTAGGTATTTGCATCGGAACCCACAGAATAATATTGTGGTTGTCATAAATTTAAAAGGTAGTTCTTGATCTTACTTCGAATGTGACATGCGATCCATTCATACATATCTTCTAAAAGAGACTTACGTTTAGGTTAACATTTTGACTTCATAGCCATAATAAATTCCAACGTTAAAAAAGAAGAATTAAAGTTACCCTTTACCAATACCACGCACCTGCTGCAAAGAAATTTAGGCGATATACATTTATAAAACAGGAGGGCTGCGTATGAAATTTACAATAGAGTATATACCACTGAACAAAATCAAACCTGACTTATCCCTGAAAATCACAAAGCACATGAAGAAACTTCAGAGGTTAATGTGGGACTGCATGATGTATGTTTTGGTTGTGAAAAAAAATTACAAGGATGGTAGCTATATCATTGTTAGCGGTGAAGAACGATTCGAAACCCTTAAAAAACACACCAAAAATATTTATGCTCCATGTATTGTAGATAAAAGTGATTCCACCAGAATGATATCGTGGTTATATCGTTTGAGATTACGGCACAAACAACCCTTAGATGACTTTCCTTTAGCGCCAACCAGTTGGTTAATCGTTCGATCCTTTTTGAAACAAGAGCCTCGTTTTCAAAAACTATCCCGATCTGAACAAATAAGGGTGCTGCGTATAGCGGCATTTTACAAAAAAACCGTGATTTATACCATGAACAAGACAGTGGCTGAAATTCTAAGAAGTAAACAATAATGTGTGACTGTCTTTTTTTGATTTAAAAATGTAATAACAGTGCACTAGAGCCTTAATATATTGATTAAAGTTTGGAACAAAATGATCACGGACAACGTTGGAAGTAAAATGTTTCGATTCCCAATATTAAACAGTTTAATGATGAATGGGCTATAAATCATATAGAAATCGTTTGGGAGCGTTAATGGGATCTTTTATTATTAACGCTCTTTTTTTGTCTGTACTAACGGGTAACTTTTTCTTCTGTAAGAAGCATAAATGCTCTTCAACAATCGGGCCAGATAATTGAATAACTTATTTAAAGAAAAATTGTTATGGATTAAGAGATCGTGATAACTTTCACTTAAACGAAAGGGAAGATTAGTTTAATAAAATCACCTTATTTGGTAATATATAGGGAATAAAAATGTAAAAAAGAAATTTATTAAGAGGTGGCTAAATAATAATGACAACAAATAAAAAATTAGGTGAAAGTAAGAAGTTGTCTGGTCCTGAACAAGTAGCAGAATTTATGAACAACCTTGAACATCCATTTAAAGAAGAAATAGAAGAGGTTCGAAGTATCATTTTAAGCACTGATGATAAAATTACTGAACATATTAAATGGAATGCCCCTAGTTTCTGTTATGAAGGTGAAGACCGAATTACATTTAATCTTCATGGAAAAGGATTTATTCGACTTGTATTTCATTGTGGTGCTAAGGTAAAAGACAGAAAGACCAATGAACCTCTGATTGTAGATCCTAGTGGTATATTAGAATGGAAAGCAGTAGACAGAGCTATGATGAAATTTACTGATAAAAATGACGTTAAAGCTAAAGAAGAAAAGCTTAGAGAAATAATAACAAAGTGGCTCAAAGTTATTTAAGATGGATGATGCCCCTTCTTCCATTAACGGGTAGCTTTAGTGAATAAAGAATTAATTGATTTTAAGATTGGGATTATGTTTTAGTTATTCCATTATAGGGCCAGATTGTGGAATAACCTTTAAGGGAATGGATATTTATGTTAGAAGCTCGTAATTTCATCATAGAGCTTGGTAACTAAATAGAAAATGCGAATCTTCATTAATAATCACCTCTCTGTTCGCAGGATCTGCACCATGCCCCTCAATAATAACTTCATCTACTTTTTCCATCCAATAAACGCCACCGATGATATTATTCCGTATAAGAAGATGCCATTTCTAGTGGTGCTCTTTCTGGGCTTGAATAAAAACCGCCACGTGCTGATAATAAGATATACTTCTTATCCGTCATTAATCCAATTTCCTGACCTTTTTCATTAAACTTAAATGAATAACCAGTATCGTAATCAATAAATGATTGTTTACGCTGTTGGAATCGTTAAGTTCCATAAAGGGAACGCAAATACGACTACGTCTACTGGTGTTAACGCTTCACGTGATTTCGTTACCGCTTCAAGCAATGCACTTTCGATTGAAGTTAGTTCCTCACCTGTTTCTAATTTAGCATAGGCATTGAACAAATCTTGACCTAAATGAGGCATATTTGCTTCGAATTTCACAAGTGAAGAAAGGGTAAATTTGGATAAAGAATATTTTTCATTATTTATGAATTTAAAAAAACTTGATGAAGCATTCAAATTAATCAAACAGTTGGTAGGTCTTTCTAATCTAACGTTATTAAAGATAGAAACAGAAGAAATAAAGTCAACTGAACACCATGACGAACCCAATATACTCAACCGCTTCACGGAAGAAGAAACAACTTTTCTAAAAAACGCTTTTGCCTATATGTCAAAGGTACAAGAATGATTAATCGGGTAACCGAGAAAAACAGTACACCAATGACTGAAGATAAATTTCGTAATATCTGCATATACAGTTCATTTAAGGAGGTTTTAGTTGGTTCAAGAAATTTTCCAAAAGGTTAATTTAGGTTTGGAATAAAGTTTGATCAAAACTATCCCGCTAACACGCATTTTTCGTTAAATAAATTTATTACTTAATATTCGAATAACGCTAAATCAGATATTCGTGGGATTGCGGATGGGATCTGTTCAAATTATTTAAAGATTTCAAAGTGGAACCGTTAAATTTGATAGGGATAACCAATGCAGGAAGTGTTAGTCTATAAAGTAGAACAAAATCAAATACTGAAGACTTTAGGTGATTAAAAATAAGCTATTAGAGGTGGTTAAATTGTCTTTTAGGAATATCCTAATTGTTGATGATCATATAGAAATTATACAATTGATGACTGATTTTCTAGAAATGGAAAACTACAATGTTTATAGTGCTAAAAATGCTAAAGAGGCAGAATCCCTTTTAAGTCAAGTGAAATTAGATTGTGTTATTTTAGACATTATGATGCCCGGGATAGACGGTTTTGCACTTTGTAAGAGGATCCGAAAAGAATCAGAAGTTCCTATTATATTTTTAAGTGCATATCAAACCGATGCAGATAAAATAAGAGGTCTTACGCTTGGAGCTGATGATTACATTGTCAAAACTGCTAGTCCAAGCGAAATAGTGGCAAGGGTCAAGGCACTTGAAAGACGAATTGGTATGTATTTACGGAAAGCCAAAGAATCACAGAGAGTTTTATCTGTCGATCAACTTGAATTAAATCAAGATTCAAGGTCAGTGAAAGCAGCGAATAAAGAAGTTGAACTAACGACAATCGAGTTTGATTTGCTACAATACTTCATGGAAAATGAAGGGAATGTGCTAACATACGAGCAAATCATCGAAAGAATATGGAATGACGAGGTAACGGGCTTCCATAGTGTACGCGTCCATGTTGCAAACTTAAGAGAAAAGTTAGCTCCTTTTTCATCTGTTCCTGAGATAAAAACAGTTAGATCAGTTGGATACCAATTGCTTAAAAGAGCGAGAGGATAAAAGATGACAAAGTTAAGTTTTAGGGTATTTATCTTATTGAGTCTAGTTATTATAATTTCTGTACCAATCTTTCTAACGAGGGCAGCTTCGAGTCTAATAGGCGTATTGTCATCTAAAGAGAATCAAACATACGATTCAGACTTGTGGATACAGGAAAATATATTAGATGTAGAGAAGATAGAGTTCTACAATGACGAATGGAGGGATCAATTAAAAGCAAAAGCAGAAAAAGATAAATTTGAATTGCTAATTATTTTCGAAGATGGAGAATCGCTCTATACCAAGGGTATAAGAGAGCCTAAAAATACGTCTTTACTAATTGAAAGTGACCGAGCCCTTTCAGGAAATCTTTTTAAACATTATTATTTTGGTCTAGATCATTATAATATTTATTCAGACAGTTCGTTAATTGCATCAGTGTATTTGAGCTTTCCTAGACCTGCAGAAGAACAACTTAAAAGCACGAACTATGACTTCATCATATACATTAGTACATTTTCTATAATTGCGATACTCTTTATATTATTTCTGCAAGTAAATTTAATGAAGCCATTACGCTCTATAAATGAATCTTCACAGCTTATATCGAATGGGACATATAATGTAAACTTACCAAGTTCCCATATTAAAGAAATGAACTATACCACTAATGCCTTTATTGAAATGGCAAAAAAACTTAAACTATCAAAAGAAAATAATGAACGTTTAGAAGATGAAAGAAAGCTTTTTGTGTCTTCCATCGTTCATGATTTAAGGACACCGATTTTTTCATTACGAGGTTTTTTGGAAGGCTTAACAAAGGGAATAGTTAAAAATGAATCAAAGAAAATGCTATATTTAGAAATGAGTATGAAACAAGCAAATCATCTGAATGAATTGGTTACGTCTTTAGCTAATTATGCAAATATTGAAGGTCAAATTAAACTCGAAGAAATAACAGTATTTCAAGTTAACGATGTGATGGTCGATTTAAAACAGATGTTATTTTTTAACATCTCAGAGAAAGAACTTACGCTGCAAGTTAATAATCTAACAAGCCAATCTATCGCTGGTGATTATGTTTTGCTAAAAAGAGCATTCGAAAATGTGCTTGTCAATTGTATACGTCATAGCACGCTAAAAGATAAAATTGAAGTGTTCATTAGAGATAGTGAAGGATTTATCGAAACTATGATTCGAGACAATGGAAAAGGGTTTGCCGAAGAGGATTTAGAGCATCTATTCAAACCATTTTATAAAGGAGAAGAAGAAAAGTTCAGTACAAGTCAAAGAATGGGTTTAGGTTTAACAATTGCACAAGTAATTATTCAGAAGCATAATGGTACAATCCAAGCCTCTAATGATGATGAAAAAGGTGCTAAAATCGTCGTGAAACTACCGAAAAACACTTCGAAATAACAGAATTATTAAAAATGCCGAAGGGAATGGGTTCCTTCGGTTTTTATTATGGAGTTCTACATTCTTCGAAGAAAAGTGAAGGAGAATTGTTAGGGATATCGTCAAATTGCACTATATTTATTAGGTCTAGTAATTTCTTTATAAAATGATGATGTTTCTTTATAAAGTCTTGATATAAGCTGGATAAAAAAATGATGTCTCCTAGTTATAATATTGGAAGAAATATAAGGAGGAGATAAAAATGCCAGTTCTTCAAGTTAAAGGACTTTCGAAAGTATATGGACAAGGTCAAAACCAAGTAATGGCTTTGAATCAAGTTGACTTAAAAGTTGAGAAGGGAGAATTTGTGGCCATAATGGGGACAAGTGGTTCCGGAAAGTCAACGCTATTAAATATGATATCTGGGCTTGACACTTATGATGAAGGAGAAGTGTTAATAAGTGATGAAAATATAAAAGGTTATTCGGACTTCGAATTGACTCGTTTACGTAGAGAAAAAATCGGGTTTATTTTTCAGTTTTTTAATTTAATCCCCGTATTATCTGTGATCGAGAATGTGACACTCCCAGCAATGCTAAACAAGAAAAACAACAGAGTTTTGGAGAAAAAAGCAATTGATTTATTGAAATTAGTTGGTTTAGGTTCCTTTATTCAATCCAAACCTACTCTCTTATCAGGAGGGCAACAGCAAAGAGTGGCGATCGCAAGGGCACTGATCAATGAACCCGAATTAATCTTGGCAGATGAACCGACAGGGAGCCTTGATTCCAAAACGTCAAAAGAAATGATGAATATACTAAAACAATTTTGTAGTCAATTTAATCACACGTTAGTTCTAGTTACACATGATGCAAATGTGGCGGCCTATGCAAATCGAGTAGTTTTTATGTCTGATGGAAAAATCGCTGATACGCTTCATTTGTCCAATTCTGCATTAGAACATCAGGACAAGGTAAGGATAATCTCTTCAAAAGTTGAGGGATTAGGCCTATGAGAATATTAATTAAAACTGCTGGAAAATTTTTGTTAGCCCATAAAAGTAGAAATCTTTTTTTAATGACTGGCGTTGCGTTAGGGGTTGCACTAATTGTTGTTGTCCAAGTATTGATAGCCAGTTTAGAAGCATCAAATGAGTTGGCAATTAAAGAGCAATATGGAGACTTTGATTTAGTAGTAGGGTATCAGACAGCAAAAAATTCCGTTAAACCAAATGAAATGGAAGTAATAAAGGGTTTAGAGGCAGTTAAGAATACAACACGTTTTCTATATCCTTATTTAGATAAAGAAACAGAAATGGATATGTGGGGAGAACCTATATATGTAGGATTTGAGAATGATGAATTAGCATTTGAATATCCATTTGTTTCATTAGCGCAAGGGGATTTCCCGAAGGAAGGCGAAGTGCTGGTTTCTTCAATATATGCAAAACAACATAACCTTAAAATAGGTTCTTCTATTGAAATGAGGTTTCCACCAAATGGAGTGAAGGAGGTTGTTATCTCCGGTTTTATAGAAGACAATGAAGCACTTTCTAACATGGCTATTTTTGAGTACGGATGGCTTCAACAAGCAACATCAAATGACGGACGTACAACCGCGGTTATTATACAAACCGACAGACATGAGAATAAATCTATGGTGATCGATCAAATACGTGATTTGAATCCAGATTTTTTTATTGATCAAAGAAAAGAGATTGATAATGAGCGTGAGAATATTGGAGGACTAGGACCAATTATACAAGGTCTCAATATTGCTATTTACCTTGTTAGTGCTTTGATTATCATTAGTACGATGCGCATGTCTGTTCAAGAGAAGCAAAAGGAATTAGCAACGTTGAGACTTTTAGGGTTTGAAAAAAGGCATATTCTAGTTCTTGTTCTGATGGAATCTTTAATATTGGGATTACTATCTTTAGTAGCAGGATTAATCCTTGGGATGTTATTACCTATCGGAACGCTTGACTTTTTTATGGACCAAATGAAAATTGATTATGTTGAGCTTGTATTTCCATGGTTAAACTTGTTATTGAGCATAGGGATTTTTAGTATTGTAATCTTAGTTTCTTCTCTTGTTCCTGCTTATCAAGCAAGTCTAGCTCCTCCGATCGTTGCATATCGAGGCTCAGCAAAAGTGCAATTTCTATCAAAAAAATATATATGGATTAGTATCATAGTTATCTTAATTACATTTGTTTTGTTTTTTATCAATAATTATTTTCTGGAAGCAAGATGGCTGTACACCGTAAATGCCATTTTGTTCTTAAACTGTGCATTTATCAGTATCCCGCTTATGTTTGCACTTTGTGTCTGGCTATTAGATTTATTCTCTAGATTTATGAAGATACCTGTAGAGTGTGTGTTAGCTGCCCGGAACTTATTAAGACAATTAAACCGAAATGTGCAGCTTTCAGCTATTTTTACCCTTGGTATCGCCATTTCTATTATAGGAATTGTCATACTAACTACTGTGAAAAATGAAACAACTGACATCATTAAAGAAACTTATCCCAATGATTTAAGTGTGACCTCTATCTTTTCATCTGAAGAGGAAGGATTTTCTTACTCTTTCTATGAAGTAGTCGAAGCTGATCCTAGTATAGAAGCCTATTATTATACAAATGAAGTTGTTTTTCTAATATTAAATCTTCCCCGTAATCAGAGTGAATTGTCAGATGTCATATTAGGTATTACTGGGACAGATATTCAATATAGTTTTGATTCTGGGGATGTTAGGACAGACTTGTCTTCTGCAATTGAGATGAGTGACAATGGTGTGATGCTTACAGAAGAAACGGCCAATATGCTTGGTTATACTCTTGGAGACACGATTAATGTAAATGTGTCAGACGATTTAACTGTTTTAGACGAAAGAGAGTTTGTTGTAGAGGGAATCATCACGAACTCAGATCATATCAATGATGGATACCGATTGTTTACAACAAGGGAAAATATGAAAGCAATGTTTGGTATAGACACACTATACAGAGTTGAAATGAATATCCATAATGACAAAGAAGTGGAAACGGTGGAATCAATTAAATCTCTGCTTGAAGATCCTAGCTATTACCATACGATGCTTTACGACCGTGCCGAAGAATTAGAAAAACTAGAAGAACAGTTTTTTCAGAGAATTTTCATTTTATATTTAGCAGTAGGTTTAATGATTGTAATTACGATGATTGGTTTAATGAACAGCTCGGCAAGTAGTATAAAAGAAAGATTAGAGGAGCTCAGTATGTTACGAGTACTTGGTAGCACAAAGAAAAGGTTATTTTCGTTGTTATTGCTGGAAGGAGCTCTTTTAACGGGAACAGTTGGGATGTTTGCGGTAGGATTATCAACAATTTCCGCTTACTGTTTACTTGAAGGTTTAAATGCTACTACATTCAATACTATGCCTATTCTTCTGATTAGCTTAGTCATTGCTTCTCCACTGATTGGTGCCGGAGCAGTTTTATCTCCCGCTCTGTGGGCGACGAGACAAGAAGTAATGAAGGGGTTACAATAAATAGACTGGATAGCTAGTGTCTTAACTTAAGCACCTAAATAAGCATTTGCTCCAGTTTTTGGGAAGTACATTAGAAATCCTTAATGAAATACTAATGAAAATTGAAGAAAGCAAAGGTTATTCTGCGGCATTCACTATGCCTCAAAAATAAGTATCAACTTATTCAATAATCGGGCGCTTTTTTTGAGGAAGTGCCCATTCTTTATTTAAAGAGGATGAACTTTTCGGAAGAGCTCTTATTCCTTTTCGGGGGGATGGGCAAAAACAGCCACAATATGCTTATCTATTCCATGACGTTTAGGTCTGTTCATTGATAGATAACCTCTTTCTTTTCTTTATCGAAATAATAACCTTTCATGTTTTGATACGCATCGTCCATACGTTTGTAAGCACTCCAAAATATCCATCGCCTATTAAACCATATTCGAATTATTAGATTTGAATCCCAGTAGTTTGGATCGTGATTGACTGTAACGTTTCTGCTTCTAGCCCCAAATAAAATAAGAAATATTCGTCAATGGGTCAGTCCCCCGATAAGATAAAGTATTACCGTAGCGGGGGACTGTCTCCATTTTTCTGTGTAATCAAGTGGTAGAATCTCATCCAATCCTTCTGATGGTTGACCGATCCATTGATACAGGAAATCTTTGATTACGTATTGCTCAATCAAGACTAGAAAAATAGGTTAATTGATATAAAGAGGGTTAAAAAGTTCCCAAACGTAATAGATTATTCATTTTGTCGTGTAGGTAACTGGCGTAGTTCCCATTGGTGCTGCCACATTTTCTTTAGTTGCTATTTATAGGTAGAGCTCATTTCTTCCTAATCGAAACGCCAAATGGACTTGTGTTTTCCTAATGATTTACAGTTTATAACGAATTGGTAAATTTTAGGCGAACAGGAGAACCGTCCCCCTGTTTCAATCCATTAACAATGAAGATAACAGTGCTGATAGTTGCTCTCCCATATATTCTGGTGTTTTTGTCATATCTTTTTGTAACCAATTATGAATGACTCCTAGGTGTGCATGGGCGGCAAAATCGATTAGAATTTCTTTATCTGGCTTTTGCTTTTTATTCTGTTTCGGCAGCTTATTATATTCTTGTAAATAGTAATCTTTGATCACTTCTATAAATTTTGTATAGAAATAGGGCCCACCTTTAAAACTGAGTATCGGTTTATAGAATGAAGAATGCTCTTGGAAATGTTTGAAAATTAAAACATAGGTATTACTCTCAAAATCCTCCGTTTCCTTTTTTATCAGGTCTTTTTCTAGACTTGATCGCTTAATCTTAGAAGTTAATTCATGTAAAAGCTCTTCCACGTATTTTTCAAAAAGGTCAAATTTGTCCTGGTAGTGTAAATAGAATGTCCCTCTATTAATATCCGCTCTCTCTGTAATATCAATGACATTAATATCCCAAAAGTTTTTCTCATTTAGTAATTCAATAAAGGCTTTTTTAATGGTTTTCCTTGTTTTTTGAATACGTCGATCCTCTTTTTTTTCCATGTACAAACCTCCAAGATTCATTTTTATCATTTGTTTTTATTAAACAATTTTGAGCAATGTGTTGAATAATGGTCAAATTTAAAAAACTGATTATTGAAATTATTCCGTGTACACGCTTAACATATTAATTATACAAATTGTTCATTTATTAACATACTGTCCATTATCACGGGCTGTTTTTCCTATGGGGACAATTTGTAAAAACCTTAAAATGAGGAGGAGTTCGATGAAAGCTGTATTACCATTTGAACATGTACGGGCAACTTTTGGTGAAGGTCCTTTGTGGGATGATGAAAACCAATGTTTATTCTGGGTTGATAATGCAGAAAATAAAATAAGAGAATTTCATCCTAAAACCAATCAAGCTACATTCTATCAATTACAAAAATCCCCGATGTCTCTCGCTAAATACTCAAAAGACGAACTCATTGTTATCATGAAAGATGGGTTTTACCTTTATCATTTAAAACAAAGAACATTGAAAGAACTTCTAAAGCCCAACGATTTAAATGAAAAACTACTTTTAAACGATGCTAAATGCGACCCTCAAGGAAGGCTTTGGGCTGGTTCCGTTAATGATGATTTTAGAGTTTATAAAGAAAGTCAAGATTCCCTTCATACTGAATTCCACGGACAAATCGCAAGTCTTTACCGTTTAGAGAAGAACCTGGATATTAAAATAGCAAAAGATAAAGTCACCCTCTCCAACGGGCTTGACTGGGATCCCGTTCGAAATATCATGTATTATATTGATTCCGCTAATCAAGAAGTCGCTCAATTTGATTATGATCCGAAAACGGGTGAAATCTCGAACGAGCAGATCGTTTATCGATTTAAAGAATCCGATGGTTTACCAGACGGAATGACAATTGACCAAGAAGGGATGCTATGGGTTGCCCTTTTCAAAGGGGGAGTCGTGGCAAAAATTGATCCGTTCCAAAAAGAATGGGTGGATAGCCTAACGTTACCAACTAAGAATGTGACCTCTTGTGCATTTGGTGGGGAAGACTTACGAACTTTATTTATTACAACCTCAGCTGAACCTTTATCTGAAAGTGAAAGAAGCCAACAACCAACAGCAGGCTGTCTATTCTCGGCACAATTAGAAGTTGGTGGATATAAAACAACGAGATTCCAAGGCTATTTAAAAGAAGTAATTCATAAATAATGATCTTGGAATTTTAAATAGTAAACTTTTACATACCCGTATAATTGTTTATCCATTTCACAATTATACGGGTAAAGGGTTTATGGAGAATTAGTGCACAATCAACAAATCTAAAAATCTATATTTTCATTACCCTATGATTATAGAGGTACACTTAATAACTTCTGAGGTGGAAATAAAATTGACAAACTCTAAATTGTTTACAAAAGATTTTATTCTGGTTTTTTTAGCCAATTGTTTTGTATCTTTAACCTTTTATTTATTAATGACAACATTGGCCGCCTATGCGATTGAGCAGTTCCGCGCATCCGAAAGCATAGCGGGTCTTGCTTCTAGTATTTTTATCATTGGTGCTCTATTTGCACGATTAGTAACGGGAAAATATCTTGAGGTAATTGGACGTAAAAAAGTCATTTATGTCAGCTTGGCTTTGTTTTTAATAGCTGCTTTTCTCTATTTTCCTATTCAAGGTTTAAGTCTCTTGCTTTTCGTTCGCTTTATTCACGGAGTTGCCTTTGGAGCCGCTACTACGGCGATGACTACTGCAGTAATGGACATGATTCCAGATTCTCGGCGGGGGGAAGGCACTGGTTATTTTGCTTTAAGCACGACCATTGCAACCGCAGTGGGTCCATTTTTAGGTCTTTTTATTATTCAAAATGCGGACTATGACATGATATTTACTGCTTGTACAGCTTTTTCTGTATTAAGTTTACTGATTGTACTGTTCGCAAAGATCCCTAAGGCTGACATTACAGAAGAACAACTAGAATCCATGAAAAAAGGGGTGAGATTACAAGATTTCTTTGAAAAAAAAGCTGTACCCATTTCGGTTCTTTTAATTGTAATGGGGATTAGCTATTCAAGCATCATATCTTTTATGAATTTATATGCAATTGAAATCCAACTCGAAGAAGCTGCTAGTCTCTTCTTCCTTGTATATGCAGTATTTCTTTTTATTTCACGACCGATTGCTGGAAGGCTACAGGACACCAGGGGAGATAATTTTATTATGTATCCAGCCATCCTTCTCTTTTCAATATGCTTACTATTGATTGGGGTCACACAGAACGGCTTTATTCTTCTTCTAGCCGGGATTCTGCTAGCGGCTGGCTATGGAACGATCGTATCCGCTGCTCAAGCGATTGCGGTAAAAGAGGCGCCCAGACATCGAGTGGGATTAGCAACCTCGACCTTCTTCATTTTTATGGATGGGGGAATGGGATTGGGTCCCTTTATCATTGGTGTGATTGTTCCGTATGTTGGGTTCCGGGGAATGTATCTAACCTTAGCCGTACTTGTTTTCTTATCGTTGGCTTTGTATTATTTTTTACACGGAAAAAAGGCTTCCTTAAGAAAACAAAATACATTGGTAGCTTAAAATAAAGAGTCGGTAGTCCATCTTGATGACTATCGACTTTTTATATAAAGCATGGGAGTAATTAACCCGCTTCAACCCTAACCGTATCTTTCCAGCCTATTTTACTTGGATCTTGGCCGAGGACGGGATTTTTTCAAAATCAAAAGCTCAAACCGCTCTAACCAAGTTTTTCAGATTGTTGCATGTCACGGTTGTGAGTATTTTTTTCGTTGCTTTTATTTTTTAATATTCTTCATCCATCAAATCATTTCATATAAGCCTTAATAATACATCCAGACTTAAATGGGTTATTTTGTTACAAACTAAGACCAAAAGAGATTCATATTTGGGGTGATAACATGAATCGTGTTGGAAAATATGCAAGTGAAAAAGATATGGATGAAACGGAATTGTTAAAAATGGTGCTTGAGCTTCCAGAAAAGGATAAAATGTTAATGTGGTCAGAGGGATATATCGACGTTGTTATTGAAAAATTACCGAAGTATGGTCAGGATATTTTGGTGAATCGCAAAGAAAAATGGGAAGATACGAAAGGCTATTACCAAGACAAGCTTAACAACATCCTATCAATGGAAGAAATGAAAATGAAAATGAAGAGCGAACGAAAGGAGTTCGCTCTTTTTGTCATGGAGAACTATAAAGAGTTACAATCTTTACTCTTCTTGTGTTATGACGGGAATTTAAAAGACATTGATTTAAGAAAATTCGTTTACCGTAGAAGATACGGAACGAGAAAAAATTATTTAAAATAATTTTTGCGCTAACTGCATGCCTGTCCTTTAAGAAGGAGTAGCACTCTATTTTATTGGGCTCCCAGATTGTTTAATAACAAGAGGTCGGAATGTTACAATTAAAATATATTAGAATTAGTCTATTCATTAGGGGGAATTGTGTTGAGGGAGAAAAAACCAAAATTAGCATTGACGGGTGCAATAGTTCTTTTAGGTGTATGCATATTATTTTCTGCGTTTACTATTTCGAGTGCTATTAGATATTCGACAAATGATGGTGGTACAAAATCGGGAGAACAATATAGATATGATTTTATTTCAGCTAATGAACAAAATGTAATTATATTTGATAAGAAAACTGGTGAATATTGGAGAAAGTATATTGAACCAAACCAAGGACCAACTGATTGGGAAAAGCAACCTTCACCAGTGGCACAATGATAATTGAAAGTAGAGAAGTATAGACGGCATTAATCACATTTTATTAAAAAAAGGGCGCTATCCTCAAACAAGGATAAGTGCTCATTTTCATTTTAGGACCATAATCTTGAATAATTATACCGAAAGGATTGTGAAAAAATGTACTTAATCTAACGGGCAGTTTAGTGCAAGAAGGATAAAGTGTTCTTATGGTAAAATACAGGTAGAAAATTGTTTAGGTTTTGTTCAACAAACGGACCATTTAAGGGAGTAAGAATAGTTTAACTAACGATTGAGAATGGAGAGAGCAGGTGGTTTAATTGTTTAAGGCAACTGTATATTTGGTACACGGATTGATATTCATATTGGTAGCTCTTATTGGTATAGGTCCAATGTTTAGCATTGCTGCACCAGACCCAGACCGAGACCCAATTTATAATTGGGGTTGGGGTTCAATGATTGGAATTTTTATAATTCTTGTGTTGGTATCTGCTTTTGTACAGTTAAGGATAAAAAAAGTTTGGGTGTTTTTAATATCCGTAATAGGCTTGATTGCTTTCTTTATTCTTACTTTACAATACATATACCCTTTCGTTTTGAATTTATTTTTAGAATGAACAAGGAACAACTGTTTAATTAACGGGTGCTTATCTTAAAGAAGGATATGCACTCTATCTTTTTGAATTTATTAAAAGGGCAGTAGATTGAAGAGTGGTGTTTATCATTGCTAAACAATTGGGCCAGATTGTGGTACAAGGAAGAATGAAAATATGAACGAAAGGGATGGATTTTTTATGTTATGGATTGCTACACAAGATAATAAAAGTTTGATGAATGTAAAAGAGGTTACTGTAGACGGGAAAAAGATAGAAGGTGTTATCGGCAGTGATTCTATGAATCACTGGAGTAAAGTTTTGGGGAAGTACGAATCAAATGAAAGAGCATTAGAAATCCTTGACGAAATTTTTACGAAGATTGAAGAAAACAGTGGTATTTCTGTGGCATACACTATGCCTAAAAAGTAAGTATCGAATTGTTCAATTAAAGGAGCAGGTTAGTGTAAAAGGAAATTCTTTATTAATTGAGTTAAAATGATGATAAACATAGAGTATTTAGGGGATTTTGAAAGGGGCTATATGTTTTGGATTTATTTGAAGAGATTATTATAAATGACATTGAACAAGATCCAATAATTAAAATTAGAGAAAATAATGAACATCCCAAGGTGGTATATGAGAAGTTAGACATTGATGAACTTTCTGGACAGGAAATTTCATCAATTGCTCAATATTTATTAGCTCCCTTTATTTTAGTCAGTTCAAATGGAATGTTGGAGATTCCGATAAAGGATGACAGAACTCTCGATATAACCATCAAAGAAATAGCCCCTCACTTTAAAAAAGTTGTAAAAAGCACAATCGATGAAAAACAAGTATTAATTAGGTTGCAAAATGTTAGAGAGAGTTCAAAAATGCATTTTTTGAATCTGAGAGAAGATCGCTAGGTTAATGTCATTGTGGACGATTATTCAGAAGGAACCTCAAACTGGGGAGAAATATTCACATCAAAAGAATATAGAGTTAATCTCGATTTTGTAAGAAAAACAACTAATCACGATATTTTATCAATGTGGGATTTTTTTGAACATACTTTCGTGCAAGCATACGGAGGTATGGCTATATTACCAAGTGGATGGTTATTTGATGAATCCTTTAAAGAAAGGGTAGCAATTCAGTCTTTTGCAAGTGTTTGTAATGAAATGACCGTCACAGTTAATAGTGATAATAATATGATTACTTCTGTTCTAATAAGTTAAAAAGTTTTCTTTTTCAACTAAAGGGTAGGTTTATAATAAAATTGGAAAAGATTATATGAACTTTAAATGATAAAATGAAACTATATATTAAGATTTTAATTGCTTAGCGTTAAACAAAATTGTTGATTTTTAGATAGTTGGATTGAGGTGACGCATATATGAGTAATGAAGCACAAGAATATGAATACAGCGATGATGAAATCTTAGATAAAGCAATTGAGTTAATTAAAAAAGGAAGCACGGAGGAAGAAGCACGAAGGAAGTTTAGGTTGTCAGAGGATGATATGGATTTGATTGATTTTGTTATTAACGAATTATAATCACTCAAGATTGCAATATGGGGTTGCTGCGGCAATCCTTTTTCTTAGGAGGAACGGTAAATATGGAAAAGGTAATATGGATAGATATTAATAAACCGATAACCTGCTCATTTTACCTATTAATCCTTTCGTATTCATTAATAAAAAAATCTAATTCCTCACTAGCTTGAATAGTTAATTGATGATTTAAACCCATTTTCTGTGCTATTTCGATAAGTTCGTTCCTTAAGTATTCTATGTACACTCGAAGCTTAAATGGGCCTAGAATAAGCGGTTCTCTATCCATATAGTCCACCTCTTTTGGAAAAATTAGTAAAATAACAAAATCTATTTTATCAATAGCTTCTAATGATTTCAAAAGATTATTTCGATAGATATCTATCGATACTCAAATTAGAGAGTTCATAGAAAATCCTTTTCGTGATTAACGAACAGTACGAGTAAATTGTGAAAAAATGCACTTATACTAACGGGTGCATTACCTTAAGATTTAACTGTCAATGACAGCTTTTTTTACTAGAGATAGTGGAGTAACAGGACACATTCCACTGTATTTATATAAAGTAGTATAAAAACAAGATAATAAAAAAAGGCTGTAATTTGCAGCCTTTATATTAAGAGCATTCATCACAGCAATAAACTTTATGACCTTTTATATCCTTTTCTACATAAATGAAATAAGGTACTTCTTGGTCAATTGGAAGACCACAGTGTATACAAAAAATGATGTCTTCACAAGGTTGATTGCATTGTTCGTCCATCATATTACCTCCTACATATTTATTGATTTTAAATTCATTACATTTAGAGTGACTCAGTAAAAAAGAGAAAAGGAGAAGGCTTATATACCACTAACTGCTTTTATTTTTTCTCAAGTAATTACGAATGCTTATTAGACTTTCATTAGTTGTAATTTAAAAAGTAAGGAGGAACCGATACAAATATGTTATTTCAGAAGATGAAGTTGAATTGGGTAGAGCTTTGAATAATGAATTAATTTATAAATTAGTTATTAGAAATATTAATAATATTAAACGATAAAGTTTAAAATAAAGGTTGTCCTAAATTTCTACGTTTTAAATAATAAAGGATTTTATATTAGTTATGATTAATATTAATTTATGCAAATAAAAGAGAAAGGAATTTGCGTATACCTAATTTTTCCACTTTTGATTACTGGTGAAAATATTGCGAAAAATTACACTTAAATGATTGGACAGTTAGTTGAATAACTGAAAATTTGAATCTAAAAGGGGGATTTGACCGTATACATAATATTTTGTTTATTTTGAGGTGTATTATGGATAATTCTAATAAGATAGCTATTATCGGAGGGACGGGAAAGGTTGGACGTCATATTGCTTCAAGAGCGTTAGAGAAGGAGTATCAAGTTCGTATGCTTGTAAGAAATCAGCAAAGTTAACTTTCAGAGACGATAGAATTGAGGTAGTACAAGGGAATGTAGAAAATGTGGAGGATATTCAAAAACTACTAAAAGATTGTCAAATAGTTATAAATACTTTTGGTCAATCAATCAAAGAGAAACTGATTTATAGCAGAATAACTGAAAAAATACTTGAGGTAATGACTGATTTACAAATTAATCGTTATATTGGTGTTACGGGTGGTTCTCTAACTATTACTGGGGATAATTAATAGAGTTGGGGAGAAGATGTTTGAAATCATCTACTCTAATATGATAATAGATAAGAAAAAAGAATGGCATATTCTTAACCGAAATAAACTAATTAAATGGACTCTAATTAGGCTTCCATTTATAGTCGATGGCTCAGAAAAAATGATTCATAAAAGAGAATCTTACAGATATGCCGGGGACAAAAATAACTAATAGAGATATAGCGATTTTTATCATTAACCAAATTGAAAATCTAAATTATGTACATAAAGCACCGTTTATATCAAATTAATATTAATTGTCCTCTTCAACTATCGGGCAGTTTTCTTGAAGAAGGAGAAGTTCCCTTTTTGTTGAAGTTATAGTAAGCGAATCAATACTTTTTAGTGATTAGGACAATACGGGAGGGAGTTAGGGGGATTAAATGAAGAATAAAACTAATCTGAAAACTATAAACTGGAGTATTTTAATAATAGTTGTATTAACGGCGGTTATTACTGCAATTATCACCCTATATGACCTATACAATACACCTGCCTTTGGTGAAGATGCACAGTCTCGTGCGGGATTCCGATGGGGGACACTCCATATTATGATCTCGATCGCCATACTCATCATATCCGTTTTTTTAGCAATTGGTTGGAAACGTTTATTCCCGTTTAACGTTCCTATTTCTATCATTCTGGTTGGTTTTTGTTATGTATTATTTTTTCTTACATTCACGATTGGATGGGTCGGTTTACAGGGCATGCTTGGCTTCCTGATCGCTTTCCTAATAGGGGTGATTTTAATCATTTCTTATTCAATTTCTTTTCTTATTCAACGTCGCAATGCTGCCAATAAAAGGTAACCGACATCCAGTTGAAAACATAAATACAAATAAGGCTTTTTCCATTGGCGTGTAGCAAGCTTCGCGTAAGTGTTCAAGACCATCGAAAAAGTGATTTCATCAAGCGTATACGATGAGCCAGACTTGAAGGTTTTAAGTTTTCACTAGACTTTGCTAAATATTCCTCTAAGTGAGTTGTGGGGATTAATTCAATTTTTACATCATCAAAATATAGATTGAGTAGTATAGATTGAAGTCGATAAGCTTTCAAGTCTGTGGAAAGAAACCCTAGATCCGTTTAGCAGATTCATATTTTTCCCAAGCTCTTGATAATAGCAACATACATCTCTCCCTTAAATTATTATTTTAAAGGAATTATTGAAGCATTAATGGAAATTGAAATGATAAGGTTATTCAACTATAGGGCAGTTTAGTTAAAGAAGCACTATAGCTCTTATTCAACAATCGGGCCATTTTATTGAATAAACTCAACTGCCTATTCAGCATTAAAAGCCATCCTCTTTCTATAAATAGAGTATGGGCTTTAATAAACGTTATTTATGATTTTTCTAATAAAACCTCCGATTTTTTACTTAACGTTGTAAATTCGTATTTATCTTAACTCTTACATAGAAAAGCTTTGTTTATCAATGTTTTATTTATTGTAGACATTGTAAACAATGTTTTTTTCCTGATGCTATCCCTATATGGTGTTGCGTTGTAAAATCCTCAATTTGTTTTTTTTTAAAAGAATAATTTTTATTTTAATGCAAATGATAGTAATTACAAATAACTATTTTAAAGGAGGAGAATCTTTTGTATAAATACTTATTGACTTTTTTGTCAGTTATTTTGTCAGTAGGAATACTCTCAGCCTGTAACAGTGCTGATGAAAATGAGCCAGACCCATCAGAAGAGCCTTCTGAACAGCACGAGCAACAACGCCAAGAGGATGCTAACGATAACGAACCAGATCCAACAGAAGAACCTTCTGAACAGCAGCAACAAGAAAACGAGCAGAATGAAGAGGATAAGTAATTAATTTTTTTCATATGTATTACGTATGATTTCTTGTTCCACGATCGGACTTTTCTTTAATAAGAAAAAGTCCTTTTGTAATGCTCCAACACATTAAGTTATTTATCTTGTTACGGTAGAGAAAAGATTGTGAAGATTTCCACTTATATTATAGGGTAGCAAGAGTAGAACAACAAACGCCCAGAATTAGCTTCTGAGCGTCTAGTAAAATTTAAATATTAACCTTATGAATTGATGTAATTTAAAATAAGATAGCATCCAGTGAATATTGTCCTGCACCAGAAAGAGCTAGAGCAATCACTACGACTAATATTGTTAGACAATATTCATATCCATTTTGAGTAAGCCAGTAACCATTTGGTCCGTGGACTTTCAAAATGGCTACTATCATGGCCCCGGCAATTAGAATGCTTGCAAGTGGAGTGAGCAATCCAAGCGTAAGCAATGTCCCACCTACGAATTCTGAAAATCCAGCCATTAATGCCATTGTTACACCTGGCTTAATTCCAATAGATTCAAAATATCCTCCGGTTCCCTTTAATCCACCGCCACCGAATGAACCAAATAACTTTTGGGCACCGTGAGCCATAAATGACAAACCAATGACTAAACGTATTAATAATAAAGCTAAATCTAACATTTTTCCTCTCCCCAGTTGATCTTATTAAAGGTGAAAAACACAACTTACCTATACCTATTTATCAATTTTTAAAAAACTTTATCTTTCTGGATTTAAAAATGCCCCTTCATGGTAATCACGATAAGCCTGTCTTATTTCTTCTTCTGTATTCATTACAAAAGGTCCTTGAGCTACCACTGGCTCTTTAAGAGGCTCACCTGCAAAAAGAATAAGGCGTAATTTTTCATTTGCAGAAACACGAATACCACTCATTTTTAACTCGTCTGCTGAACCTAACCAAATTGCTTGACCCTTTTTAGCTTCTACTTTATTCTCTCCGAATGTTCCACTACCTTCTAATACATAGATAAAGCCGTTATAGCTTCCTGGGAGATCTTGAATAATGGAAGATCCACTCTCCAAAACCATTTCTACAAAGGTGACAGGTGCATAATTCAAGGTATTAGATACAACATCACCTGACGAACCTGAATATACTCGAATTAATGCACCATCCTCTTGACGAACAGGCATGTCTTTGGCGTGCATATTTTGGTAACGAGGTTTGACCATTTTATATTTGCGAGGAAGGTTCACCCAAAGTTGAAGAAGATGGACTTTCTCTCCATCGGCTGGAGATTCATTATGGACAACCCCAGACCCCGCAGTCATAAATTGTAAATCTCCTTTTTCTAGCCTTCCACCTGCTCCAGTCGCACTATCGTAATGATTTATATTTCCATCAATAATAAATGTAATCGTCTCCATTCCACGATGAGGGTGTACGTCGAAGGCTCCCTTTTCAAATTTATCTTCCATTAATAATAAAAACGGATCATAGTCTTTCCAAGGTCCTGGTGGAAGAACTGGACCTGCAGTATGAATAGGGCTGATTTTTTGTTCGTTTACAGTCCATATTTTTTTTATTTCACGAAGTTTCATATTTTCTTTTTCCATTTTTTCATCTCCTTTGTTAAACTTAGATTCATAATAAATCATTATAATCAATTTTGTAAGTATGCACTTCAAAGTGATATAGTATACAAAAGGATACTAATGGAGGTTATGATGAAAATACAACCTGAATACTGTAAAGTACACGGAGCACTTTCAATTTTAGTAGGGAAATGGAAACCTATCATCTTACTATACCTAATGTCAGAGGGGACCATGCGATACGGTGAATTAAAAAAAGCACTGGTGGATATTACGCCCAAAATGCTAACGAATCAATTAAGAGAATTAGAAGAGGAGGGACTTATAAACCGTGTAGTTTACCCGGAAGTTCCGCCAAAAGTTGAGTATTCAATAACTGAATATGGAATGACATTGAAGCCCATTTTGGAAGCAATGCATGAGTGGGGCACGAAGCATATATTGAGAAAATCGGAGAGTGTAAAACATTAATGGTTCTATTTGAAGTTGTGGTTAGACCTTTTGCATATATACTAAATTTTCTTCTTTAACTTAAGGGAAGCATGGGGTCAGTCCCCCGATAAAGTAAAGGATTACCGTAGCGGGGGACTGACCCCATTTTTGAACAATTAGACCTTTAGAAGAGAGCTGAACCAACAAGAAATAGAATTATTGAGGCTTATGAAGTGTGTCAAAGCATTTTATTTTGATTATAGCAATGAAATGAATCACCATTTGGCGATGAATTATTTGACTAAGTTTTTAATGTTTTTAATGATATTTAAAAGTTAGTAGTACACTAATAAAGAAATAAGGTTTACTTCGGTAAAATAAGGTATATTATATTTGAAAAGATTTTCTTTATAGACAAGAAAAGTGGGTGAACAAAGTGGGAAAATATCAATTGGATTCCAAAGGTCAGGTAGCTGTGACGAAGTTTCATGAAAAACAGACGCCTGCCAAATTTGATAAAAAGCAGCAACTTGAAAAAATGCGTGCGGAGTATTTGAAAAAGAAGCAAAAACAAACAGACAAATAAGATGAACGAAAACATAGGAAGACTAAAATCTCCCTATGTTTTTCTTATTCGAGGTTCTTTTTTCAATTGCGATAGTTAAGAAACATTGTATTCATATTCATCGTAAGAACTAATATAGAATCATTTAATTAAATTGGAAAAATACACCTCGATTAAATAAACTGCAATCGATTAAATTGTTGATATATCAATGTTTATAACTTGTTTTTTGATGAATTTATAAACTAAGTTACGTTTTTGATTACATTTTTCCCGATTTTCTGTATATGGTGCAAACAAACACAAGAAAATAGGTAAGTTATTCATCGTTCAAATATATACAGGCTATTTTTTCAAACCTCTTACTTATGCAACTAACGCATGCTTTAGTAAAAAATTCAAGGGACATTTTTGTATCTCTATCGCATTTTTCACTATTCAGCACTCGGGCGCTTTAATTGAATAAGACTCCCAAACAAAACTGGATATTTAAAAGTAGCGTGAAATTTTAAATAATACACTTAAACTAAAGGAGCGGGTTAGTGAAAGAGGGAATTTTCAAATCTTTACTTGAATATATTTTAGGAAAAGAATTTAGATGGAGGGCGTTTATGGCTTTCGTTTCGATCTATACTGTTGGTAGGCTAAAGTATCCCTATGATCACCCCACCTCTCGTGAATTTTATGAAATGGGATATAAGGTAATGCGTCAGGCACATGTTTCAGGACACCTTATTAAGGAGTTTTCATCAGATGGAGTGCCTTTCCCCGAAGAAGCTAAAGGGGAAGGTTACCCAGTTATGACCCTAACAGTATGGAAAAGCCTTCAATCCTTATATAGATTTACTTATTCAGGCAAGCATATCCAAGCGTTGCGAAATAGGAGCAGATGGGTGGAGCCTTATCAAGAGAAACACATTTCATATATAGTGTGGTGGACAGAGAAGGTGAAGGATGTTTCTTGGGAAGAGGCTTTCAAGAGATATAAAGATTATATTCAACATGGATCTACTCCTTTTGCATTTGATTTTAAGCATGCATTTGATGAAAAAGGGGAGACGTTCTTGATTGAATAGCAGGGGACCCTTAAAATAAAATTGGAAATTTGTTCATTTTAATCAATGATGACGTTAAGTAATAATACTCCCTGTTATAGGATTTTATCGCCATAATTATTTTTTGGATAGAAATTGTGAGATATTACACTTAAACAGGAACGCTATTTCTTATTGAAGTAACGGGGCAGAATAGTTAAACAAGAAATTCGTCCATATGGTAAAATATGGTGATATATATTTGAAATGACCACAAAGGAGGAACAATGAATATGCCCTCATCTGAACCGGAGTTTACTATTACCCGCACCTTGAATGCGTGCCGCAAGCTCGTGTGGCGCGACTGGACGGAGTAGAAGGAACTCGCCGACTGGTTGCCTTCGACACCTTTAGAGACCATCTCCTTCGATGTTCGCGAAGGTGGACGCTACCGCTACACGATGGTCAACATCGAGACAGGCGAGGAGTTTCCCACCGGAGGTGTGTTTCTCGAGGTCGTACCTTTCGAGCGGCTCGTCTTCACCTGGGGATACCCTGATGCTCCCATTGAGAAATCCCCTGTCGTGACCCTAACCCTCACCGCACACGGCGACCGCACCGAGATAATTTTCCACCTGCGTGGATTCGCTGGTTACCCCGGCGACCAGTACGTGTACGACGGCTGGTCCGATGCGCTCGACATGATTGTGAAAAAATATACTTAAACAAACAGGTGCCATACTTCAAGAAAGGAAGTTTGGCACTTCTTATTGAAGTAAGGGCAGGTTAATTCAATAATAAAGCGATAGTTAGGTAAAGGAATAATCATCTTTAAAAGAGAACTTTATACATAAAATATAATTTCAGGAGTGGTAAAATGCCTTTTATTACTGTCAAAATGGCTAAAGGTAGAACAATTGAACAAAAACAGCAATTCGTCGATGCTATTACCAAAGAAGCAGTAAAAACTTTAAACGTTAAAAAGGAATGGATAACTGTAGTATTTGATGAATATGAACGGGAAAATTGGGCTACTGATGGACAGTTACATTCAATAAAATTTGGTGATGGTTTTGGAAAACAAGGAACAGAATAAACATTTCTTATTCAACTATAGGATGCATTTCTTAAAAAAGGGGGGTGGGAGAATGTGACAGTATCTTGGAACTTGAATAAAACCTCAATTAATTTACCATACTCATATGAAAGTTTAGTTGAGTTATTAACTCGTATATCTAAAAATGTAAATAATTTCTCCCACTATGATTTTGCTAAGTGGTGCGATAATTTTACAATGGTCTTTGATGAAGCTAAATTATCACCAATCGTTGAAATTGCAGTTACTGTCGCACGGAATATAGAATGTCAATGGGATTTATTTTTGGTTAATTCCTATTCATTAAAAGACTTGGAGAATATAGACTTATAAAAGGTAAAATTACCTCAAGAGTGGTATGTACAGTGGCTAGAGGAATTAAATGAGAGGTAAATAATGAACCTGCTTGTTCCACTAATGGGTGTAATAGTACAAGTACAAGAATGGATTGCTGCGGCGATCTTTTTTTTTATTCGACTAAACCAGCTAATAGTTTGTCAATATTTTTCATTAAAAACTTAAAATCATCCATGCTATACTAAAAAAGGGTATACCAAATAGCCTTCCGTTTTCTAACAAATGGAAGGTTTTGTGTTATTTAGTCAGATATAGGTTTTAAGCTATATCCTGGAAAGTTGTTTTGTTCTTTAAAAGGGCATAAATCCAATGTAAGAGCTTATTTACACAAGCAATCATAGCTACTTTAAAAGGCTTTCCTTCTCCACGTTTTTTGTCATAGAACTCACGCATTCTTTTATTGCGAGGAATGATTTTATCAGTCGTTTTCTTCTTGCGACAATCACGAATGGAACAACGAACTGCCATATATAAGGCATGACGAAGCCTACTAGGTCCTCGTTTTGTAATGCGATTTTTAGTGGCTGTAAACTTTCCTGATTCGAAGACACTAGGATCAACTCCAGCGAAGGCTATGAGCTTTTTAGGATTGTTAAATCGATCTATCTCACCGATTTCAGAAATAATCGTTGTCGCGATCTTTTCTCCAATACCAGGGATAGATTTGATGATATTATATTCTTCAATTTCTTTTGCGAGGGCGTCTATCTCTGTCTCTAACTTTGATAGATGCTCTTTGTACTGAAGAAGAATATTTATATACATACCTAGACTTAAAATATGACTCTGGTAAATTGTCTTTTCAAAAGGGTCATGTTTGAGAAAGAACCGCAGAAGGTGTTGTTGTGACCACGGATTACGTTGCATGGTTGGGCTACGAAGAGGGCGACGGAATAAAAGATATTGACAGTCATCTCATATTATTGAGGTGGCTGTTTTTTTGAAGCAGGAGGGGCGTTCTGGTGTTTTCATGCAAAATATTTGAAAAGTGAGGACGTCCCCCGAGTGTTAATCCCTTTGATTGGACAGGTTACTCAAGATGATCCCGCAATTCATTATCCAAAACTCCTTATCTCCATTCATTTAACTCTATTATATTTGATCGTACTACTAGAAATCATTCTGTTAATAAATGTCCTGTTCGATTAGATGACTTAGATAATCGCGTCCTAATGACCTTTTAACTAGTAAGTCATCCTACTTTATAAAAATAGAAGCTATTGTATTCCAGTATGATGTCAAAAGTCACAATCATCTCTTTAAACAATTCTATATTAATATTATAATAGTAAAAAAATATGTATTATAAAAGTATTAGGAAATAAGTTGAGTGTGATTTTTATTACGAGAGACCAAAGACTCAGCAAATCCAAACAATGGCTCTCATCCCAACCATTTATGTTAAAAAATGAGCAATTAGTTGTTGTAAAGATGAGAAAAGGTATAGAAGAAGGAAGGTTACAAAATGGAAGTACTTTCAAAATTTCAGACAGAACATTACCAAAAATACATATCGAATGGGGTTTTCCAACATCTTTCGGAAGGAATAGCGGCTTTTCAAAAGGAAGATTATTTTTCTGCTTCTGTGTGGGGATCTGTTTTCTTAGAGGCATTTTTAGCGGAATGGATGGACCGTTTTAATATTAAGATGACCTCAAAGAATGCGGATTTATACAATCGAATTCAGAGAATAGAAAATAATACAGGCACCCCTGGAGATATTACGGATCGTTGTAATACAATAAGAACCCTGAGAAATCGTCTTGTCCATGATAAAGGACTAAAAAAGACAACTATTGAAGAGGATGCTTGTACCATCTATATTAATTTAAGAGAAATTCTAGAATGGTATTGTAAAAAAGCGAGTTCAATCTCCGTTGTAGATAAAGTACAGAACGAAGAAATAATCGATGAAGAAGGGCTACTGCCTGTTTTCATTAGTACGTTAAATCCTGATAATGAAAAACAACGTTTCTTTCTAAGTGGATTTAAGGAGCGGCTTAGAAAGATTGGAATTAAGCCAGTCACCTGTGAGTTTAATTTTTATGATGGAAAGGATCCATTGTTAAAGGTTAGGAACGAGATTTCAAGATGCAAAGCCATGATTGTAATCGGTTTAGAGAGAAGTAATGCCTATTATATTAAAGATAAGGAAGGGTCCAAGAAAGAGAATGTAGAAACGCATAGAAAATATACATCAGGTTGGCTTCATTTGGAAGCTGGATTAGCTAATGCACTCGGTAAAGAAGTTTTTGTGTTATGTCAATATGATATATATAGTGATGGGATATTTGATCGAAATTGGAACACGTATCCTGTTCTGGAATTCACAGAACTTGATGAATATTCTAGGGAATTCGCCATGTTTTTTGACTACTTACAAGCATGGGGAAAAGTAAAGAAGAATACGTCTACCGAAGGGGTTAAGGAGGATACTTTGATAAAAGTAGAATCTAGTGAATGAACGAATTCAATCTAGTTTATTCACTACAGTAAAAGAAGAACATAATAATATTCATATAGTAAACGAGGAGAATACAGAGTTATATGAGTTCAATTAAACAAGATTATAGATTATCCGAGCGTTTTGAAGTGGCATTTAATCAAATCCATGAATCATTAAAGTCAATCGTAAAGATAAAGGATGACCGATTTAAGGTGTTATTGGATGTAGGTTCTAGAAAACATAAAATGATAGACAAGTATTATAACGATCTTAAACAATATGCAAAGCTTCGAAATTCACTTGTTCATGATAAGAAAGAAATGGGTTACTATATTGCCGAACCCCATATTGATGTAGTTAAACATATAGAAAAAATTGCCACCATCTTTAACAAGCCAAATTACGCTCTTTCCATTGCTACAAAAGATGTAATCTACCTTGATTATGCGGATAGTATCATCACTGCACTTCAAGCCATAAAAAAATATGGATACTCTCAATACCCGGTTTATAAAAATAAAGAATGTGTTGGTTTATTGAAAACAGGGGATATCGTAAATTGGATGTCCGATAACATCATCAATACCCTCGTTGATATGACTGATATTACAGTTGGAGATGTAATTGCCAATGTGAAACATCATCCCATTGAATTTTCCTCAAAAGCAATCGACATTTTTTCGATTGAAGAGATCTATGAGAGAAAGCATAAAGAAAAAGTAGATTTAGAGGTAGTCATTATAACAGAAAATGGTAATGGTTATGAAACCCCATTAGGTATGGTCACGGCTTGGGATTTGATTGAGATTGACTATACAGTGGACTGATTTATGAACATCATACAATGTTTGTAGGAAAGGAGTAGACTAGATGCTAGTCAATAGTAAAGTCCTTTATCGCATCGAACCATTTTATTTTAATGATGACTATAATGGAATTCAATTACAGGATGGTTTTCGGTTATATCATTTTAATAAACAATTTTATTATCAATATATTCAGCAGCTTTTCTTTGTAGAAAATCAAAATGGGAAGACCATTGCAAAAACATATATTACCGATTGGAATCAAGTATCTAAAATTACATTTAAGAATCGTTTAGACAACAATGAAATGACATCTTTTCCAGGTAAAAAATGTGAGTATCGCTACTATGTAAACTATGATGAAAATAATACAGGTAAAATACAACGTTGCATCTATTTTAAAATTGAAAATATACAAATCATTGCATCCATGTCACATGTTGGGATGGTTGTCTATGAATTTAGTATTGAACGTATGACGGAGTCGAAAAAAATGAACGATGAGTCAACTTTTCAAGAGGTTGAAATGGAATTAACACCGCAAAATTATGAATGGGCTGTTTATGCATTAAGAAGTATTCACCAGGTAAAAAAGAATGCTATACAGCTGCAAGTTGAAAATAAGGAAAACAAAGAACAAAGAGCTGCGTATTTTAAAGCGAAAAACTTTCATTTACCGGAACCAGAGAAGATTCCTTATATTTTTAAACCATTTGACTGGTGTGAACTGACAAATGCGATCATATCTAAATTTTTTAAAGAACCATACGGTTTTGCTGAAAGCCAAAAACCGGGTCGATATGCTTTGATGTACACCGGTGCGATGATATCGCAACAGGATGAAAATGACAAAAAGGAGTTAGTGAATCATCTATTTAAAATTAGCCGTGGCTATAAACATACATATTATAAACATGCTGACCTTGAGGACGTCATTCAACCATTTGATAATGTATGGTGGTATTTTTCAGATGAAGGTGCGTCAAGTTTTGTATTAGAAATGAATGATCAAGCGGCGATGAGTTTTTTTGAGAGTCAATATACTTCAAAATGGTCTACTAACTATTTTTATATGTACATATTAGTACTTATTCAAAAGTTCTCCTTTATTTATTATACGATAAAAACAAATGAGCGATTAGAGAACTCTATTTTATATAAGGATGGAACACATAAAATTGAGGAAATAGAACTAGAATTACTAGAAACACGTAAGCTCTATCAAACGATTTTAAAATTTCAAATTCAGGCCTATCATGAGCAAATCTCGCAGCTCACACATTACAATCTTTTATATACACAATTGTTTCAAAAACTGCATATCCCAGAACTAAGGAACGAGTTAACAAAAAAATTAGAAACCTTTAGTCGGGTCATTGAATCAATTGCCACGGAGAAATTAACTCATGAAAAACAGAAACAAGAAGCAGAGGCAGCATTAATATTTGAACAAAAACAAGAACAAATAAGATTAGAAGAAAAGGATCGAGAAGAGCGTAAAGAACAAGTAGAAAAACAAAATAAAGTCATCCAAACGATTACTTATATCCTTTTACCTGCCACATTAACGACAGGTATATTAGGAATGAATATTCCGTTTATTGCCCAATCGAAAAATATACTATTCTTACCAGTCATATTCGCCGTAATAGCATGTACAGCTTTAATGTCCATGTTAATCAATAAAATTGAGTGGATCACATCAAAAATGGTATTAGTTGTGTCCTCTATCATATTGATTATCTGTTTATTTTTGGCATTAGAAGATTATAAGCAAACTGAAAAGGTGGAAGAAAAAGTTCTGTTTGAAGAACTGTGTGAAAAAGTTGAAGGGTGCTCGTATGTAGAGGGATAATATCTCGTAAACTTTTTAGAGGATAAATATAATGGATTAAACTGTTGATGATTTAAGTTTAGCATTTACAACTGTTCGGACACTTAGATGATTACTGGCATGATTGGAATATTCGACTATGGAATCATCATACCTAATATAGATTGAAAGAGGTAAAGGTAAATGAAAAAAGAACCGATGTAATAGAAGAAATATTAAAAAAGCTTTCTTTTCTTTCTAATCAACACTTAGTGGAGATCCTTGAACGGGCGAATAAACTATTTTTAACGAAAACCGTTATCATCTGTAACTGATTTTCGTAATTTTAGATCCCGTGCTTGATGACGAAATTTTTAAAATTACTAATCACAAGAAAATATAACACCTCAATTTTTTACTTCATTCTCTACCTTTTCTTGATGAGTTTGAATAATACTAAAGACCTAAAATTTATACAATAAAATCTATAAATATTATATACTATATTTATTCTACTTTTTTACATCTAAAGGAGGCAATCCAATGCCAAAAGAAGTAACTCATTTTCTGATTGCAGAAAAAGTCTGTGAAGAACTTGACAAAAGTCCATTTTGGAAACCTTATTTAAAAAATAAAAATTTGATTCTCCTTGGCTCTATATTTCAAGATAGCTTATATTATCTCCCGGACGATTACAGTGAGGAAATAGTAAAATTGCCCGATGTTTTTCATGGTGCCAATGGGGAAGATACATTTTTATTAATTAAAGAATTATTGATGAAAAATGTAATTAATTTAGAAGATTCACATATAATCTCGTTTATAATAGGGATGATTACGCATATTTGTGCTGATTCTACAGTTCATCCGGTCGTATATTATTATACTGGAAATTACTATGATAAAGATCCGGAAAAAAAATCAAAAGCAGTTACATACCATAGAAAAATAGAAGGTTTATTTGATGTTTATTTTTGTGAAGGCTACCAATTAATTAACCAGTATTCAATTCAAAAACTATTAGACACTGGAGTTAATAATCGTGACTTTTTTGGTAAAATATCAAAGGGGATTACAATTAATGAAGAATCAGAACATGTAGCTGAGGCAATACTAAAAGCTTATGAGAGATTTGGTAATGTACAAAAATACTTTAATCATCCACTTATTAGGAATATCCTTCCCTTTGCAGATAAACTCGTATCCAAAAAATATAGAGAACTTTTTGGCCTATTCTATTCTTCGGACCTAAAAAAACATCTTCATAACGTTTCAGGTCCTATTAATTATCAAAACCCATTAACTGGTGAAGAATACGATTCTACATTAAATGAATTGTTCAGCACATCTGTAAAAGAATCCATTAAGATTTGCAAATTGCTAGAAGATATATTAACTCAAAGAAGTTCTGTTGAAGAGATTCCTTATGGACCATCATTAGAGCTTGGACAACCTCATTGCTATGTAGATAATATGCAGTATTTTTATAAAAAAGATTTCTTCAAAAAAGAGGGAAGATAAGTGACAGCGGAAATAAATGACAAACTAACTTTTATTGAAGAATCTCTAAAGGCAAATAGAAATGCAGTTGTAGTTCGGGAATGCGGCTCTCTTTTTGAACAGGTACTTAAAAGGATGTTTAGAGAACTATTAACCGGGTTACCGTTTGAAAAGCGGAGGGTATTTATAGAAGTTGAAAATACCATTGGAAAAGGCAAAAAAGGCTTCGAAAAATTTACCCTGGGTGAAATGGTTGGCTTGGAACGACAAGTAAAATTATTAAATAATTGGTCTGAGTATACAAATACAAATATCGGTTTGCTTACTTCCTTTGATCTGGCCTCGATTGTAGCACTTAGGAATAAGTGTGTACATGCCACCGATATAGAGGATGATAGGGAAATCGTCAGCAATCTAGAAGCCAATTTAGTATATAATTACCTAAAAAACTTGCTAGCAGTCATCGGTATGATTGATTTTAATAAAGAAGTCCCTCTTAAAAAGGATAGTCCGGAATACCAAAATAAAAAAGATACAAATAATGTTGTTTATGAAAATATTGAGTCAGTTAATGATGTGTATCCTATATTGATAAAGATTATTAATAAATTTATAAATGAAGGGACCAAAATTGAAATCTTAAATTTTGGTTTAGATTTGGAAACAGTATGGCCTAGATTACTGATTAATATTATTAATAATAGAGAATGGGATAATATTACCTATAAGGGGCTTTTGATTAATCCTCTTTCAGAAAAAATCAATCAATACTGCGACGTTTATATTTCACCTTCGACTGCTAGTCAAGTAATGAAAAAATTAAATACTACTATTAAAAAAAATAAAGAATATTTAGTTGACCGAAACATTCAAATTGAATTCAAAACCTATGATGACCTCCCTATTATTCATGGCTTTAGTATTAATAATAGATATCTCTTTTTTAGCTTAACTTCATTTGAAGATGGAGAACTCACTGGTGGATTCGGTGGATACGGCTATTATGAAAGTGGAAAATCAGGGAAAACCTTTGAATATTTCTTAGAATCCTTCAAAAATTGGTTTGATTACTATTGGAATCTTGAAATCAATAATCAATGAGGATATGTAGCGGGTTAAGTATGACACTTACACAGGTCCTTGATTTTCATTTAATTCTTCAAGAATCGGGCGCATTTCTTCAAGGAATGCGTCTATTTTCATTTTAAGGGTCATTTAAAGGAGTTAGAATCCTAAGAATTGTTGAATACTTATGATATTGCTAGTATGGTATTTGTGAAAGTATGCACTTAAACTATAGATGCAGGTTTGTTTAATAAGGAAAGCAACCCCCCTTTAACTACATTGAGGGGGTTTTGTTTTTATGCTAAGGAAATTCTTCTTTTATTACAATATTAACTGTTCAAAAAGTTGATGCTACCATGATTAGAATCAAGGGCAAGTAACAATATTAATAACAAAATCCTCTGTTACACTTGTACCTACCACTGTGGCTGTAACAGTAACTGTTCCCATTCCATTTGTTGATGTGAATTGTGTGAAGAAAAAGCCAAAGCCATCAGTAGTTGTTGGATCAGGACTAACGACACCTAAACTAGGATCATCTACAGTAAAATCAACAGTAGCATTTCCTATAGGCAAACCATTACAATCTACTACTTGGCCAAAGATGAAGGCTGTTTCTCCCTCACAAATAGTTGGATTTCCAGTAAAGTTGATAATGTCACAGGCATTTGTTAAGCAAGTAGGAAGGATAAAGTTACCACTAACACTTACTACTCGATTTCCACACGCTGTTTGTGTAATTGTTTGATTGGTGACATTCGGAATAATAGCTCTAGGATCGAAATCGTCACAACTCAACGTACCAGTTGGACCCACACATACTACATTGTCCACACAGCTAGTACCGTGGCCACAAAAATTAGTAAAGTTAAATGGGAAACCAGGACTAAATTCGTCGAAGGCAAATACTGAAAGATCGTAAGAAAGGCACCCAGTAAAGTGAACTGCATCTAATGTTACATCTGCATCCGTAATGGTTCCTGGCCCACATGGATTTGGAACATCTACTGTTACTGTACACTCGTCTACGGAACATAGAAGACAGGATGTATCAATAGCAATGCCATTAACTCCACTAACAACATCTAAATAGCTTGGAACTAATACATCTGCACAGAAAGGTACTAGCCGGTCACAATCACAAGGACCTAGAGGTACCTGTTGCTGTTGAACATCACCTGGTTGAATGTTCATTAGTTCCAATGTTGTCTTTTCTGCATTCTTCTCAAGTATTTTCATAAATTCGGCAGGAATCTCTTGTTTACCTTTCTTTAAATGGCTAATAATTTGAGAAATTTTCAAATTATCCACTCTCCTGAATAGTATTAGTTTCTGCATAATGGATAAAAGATTTAGACTTTTTCCCACTAGGCAGTCACTTAATAATATTTAATTCAAAAAAGGACAAGTTGGAACGGACAAACGTATATAAAAGGATTAAAAATCGGTAAATTCCACGAAAAACCATTAAAAGGAAATGAGAAATCACTATTCATACTGATAACTAATCCAAAATAGGAGGATTAGTACTGTGAGATACGGGTATTTTTATAAAAATTAAAATGAAAGTCCAAGCCTTTAGAAGTTTTCCTACATAATTATAAAAAAACAGAAGGTGAGGAGAGTATTTTACCGTGCAAAAAAATCGGGTTGAGGGTTGCGGGTGTGGAAATAAATCGTTGCATCAAAAAAATCAATTCGGGGTAATAAAAAAAATTGAATTCAAAAAAAAAACAATAGTAAAAAAGAAAAATCATGATACTTTACTAAACAGAATTAATGACAACACAAAACTCAACATAGAACAAATTAATCAGGAATCTTATTTAGAGCAATCAGTTAATCAATTAGACAATGCTAGTCAAAATCTACCGACTGAGTATAAACCTGTTAGTAAGAGAAGACGAAGTATTCAATCATTTATAGACTATATCAGAAAAAAAATCTCTAAAAATCTTCTCCCTAAATAATTTATTTAGCTTTTTTATTCTTTACAAGGAACTTTAAAAGGCAACACCCAATGTCTAGTTGCCTTTCCTTTGACCCGTCAAAATAAACCCTTCCGATTTTCTCTCCTACGGGATTTCCCTCCAAGAATTCAACTATACTCAAATCAAAATTATCCGGATCATACTTATTAACCGAAAATAAAGAATAAGAGTTTAAATGCATAAAAAGTAAATTTAAATTTCTTATTGAGCTAAACCAGTTAATAGTTTACATTTTTCAATAAAAAGATTGATAATCTCGTGATATACTAAAAATGCTCATGTGAAATAACCTTCCTCTATATTGTAATTGGAAGATTTTGTTATATTTATTTAGTTGGATATAGTTTTTAAGCTATCTTGGAAAGTAGTTCTGCTTTTTAGTAAGGCGTAAATCCAATGTAAAAGCTTATTAACACATGCAACGACTGCGACTCTGAAGGGTTTTCCTTCTTCACGTTTCTTATCATAAAACTCTCTTAGTCTTTTATTGCGTGCTATGATTTCATCTGTTGTTTCTTCTTACGGTAATCACGTATACCACTTTGAACAGCCATATACAGGGCATGACGAAGCCTACTAGAGCCTCGTTTGGTAATTTTCGATTTACTGATGCAGTAAACTTACCAGAAGAATATACACTTGAATCTACTCCAGTGAATGCAACGAGCTTTTTGGCATCATTGAACCGATCTATCTCTCCAATCTCGGACATAATCGTGGCGGCGATCTCTCTCCAATCTCGGACATAATCGTGGCGGCGATCTCTCTCCGATTCCAGGGATAGACTGAAGTATATGATATTTTCAATTTCTTTAGCGAGAGCATCTATTTCATCCGCAATCTTGGATAGATGCTCTTGGTATTGAAGAACAATATTGACTAACATCTCTAGAATAAAAATATGACTCTGATATAGGTTGTTTTGAAACGGGTTACGAAGAGCTGCTTCTCTTAGTTTTTGTGCCTTTTCGATTGCCCATTTATCTGAACGACTTTTACATAGTGAAGCAATTTTCTCAGCTAATTCTTTTTCACTTGCTTTTAAAACTGCCTCAGAAGTTGGGAATGCTAGTAGAGTAAGCAATGATACTTTCGAATACAAACTTCCAAATACACCTGTATACTTAGTAAATACCTGATCTAATAGGGAGTGAAGCTGTAACTTTGTTTTTGCTGATAATTTCCGCAATACTTTCTTGTTGTCTAGTAAGATTTCGAAGGTTTAGGAGCTGAATACCACGTTTTTTATACGGGTCTAATTCTTCTTTATAATACAGCTCACAAAGGTGATAAGCATCAATTGCATCTGTCTGAATTGAATGACAGGAATATGGTAGTGTCCAGTTGATTCTAAAACGACCGAAGGTTGATAACCACCAGCTGAACTCTCAACATCTTTAAGGAACTCTAATAAACTACCTAAACCTTCAATATTGTGTTTGATACTAAAGCTCTTACGGTAAGGTTTGCTCTTAACTAAAAATGCTTGAATCTGACTTTTACCTTTTGATACATCCAGACCAACGACTGGATTCTTACAATATCTCCTCCTAGAAATACATCATTTGTCGGTAACCCCTATAGCTTCTTGTAATGTTATAGGTTCGCTTGTTAAACGGGATGTCTTTGTCCCAACCAGCCTGAAACATGTTTATACAAGTAGGAGTGAACAGTATTGAAGTCAAATAGCAGTTTAGTGCAAAAGGACTTTAGTATTATATCTCATACAAATGCAATGGGGATATAAATTTGGAGTGGTTATAGGGGGGACGAAATATAATAGAAGACCTTGGAAGCATTGGGGCAGTCCGCCGATAAAGTAAAGGATTACCGTAGCGGGGGACTAACCGCATTTTTCCTAGGGTGAAGTCTTTTGGAACGAGGATAGTAAGTATAAACGAATAGAATATTCAATAATCATGAAATAACAAAAAAGCAGAAGAGGACTAGACATTAACTTCTAATAATCAATGGACGGCCGAAATCAGGTCCTCGTATCGTATTACGAAGAATTAAAATTTGAAGGAGAAGACAAATTTGGAGAAACGACCTTCGAGGCGGTTCGAACGTATTCGCTGTTTTTTGATGAAGACAAAGAGCAATGGTTGATTTCCGATTTTAAAGATACGAATGGTTCTGAGGAGGATAATCGGGAGAATAAACAGGAGATGATGACCGAAAGTCCCGCGCTTTTAAAATAAAACCGGACAAAACAGAACGACAGGTTGTAGTGGAGAATTTTTGGAATACATGAATGCACCATCCAGATGAAGCTGGATGGTGCATTTCATTTTTATCGTTCCTTTTTCATGTCAGCTAAAACCCAAGTAAGCATATTCGTGAAATGGTTAAGATGTTCTTGAACGCGTCCAGGGAATTCTCTTTCTAAAAAATCAAGATTATCATTCTCTTTATGCCAGATGGCGCCGTGTTTCTCGGTTTGTGTATAGCCATCCTGATCGCCGAGTCCCCAGTTGGTTGCTTCAAAATAAGCAATCGTGATTCCTTTTGTCTGGAACGGGGCATGGTCGCTCCAATCTCCTGTGGTTCCTTCAGGATATTCAGGATTTATTCCAGGATTCGTTTCGAGAGGAATGTTCTTTTTATTGGCGATATCAAGTGCTAAGTCACGAATCCATCCATCTTCCCCAGCTCCACCGTAAACATAGATATGGTCGCCAGCTAGTAAACTATCAAGATTGATCATCCCGATGGTGTTATGGATTTCTTCTGTAGACATATTGTTGGCGTAATAGTTCGATCCCCGTAACCCTACCTCTTCTGCACCCAAAAAGACATATTTAATATCATAGGCGAGATTGCTCTTTTCCAGTGCCTTTGCCGTTTCGAGAATGACCCCGACACTTGAAGCATTGTCATCAGCGCCTTTTCCAGCACTAACCGAATCATAGTGCGCACCAACAATGATTTGTTTGTCTGTATGCTTGTTATCTTTTACAGCAATGACATTGGCGGACTCATTAATTATATTGTTTCTTGTATAACTGAATTCCTGCTCTTCAACCTTTAGGTCCAACTTTTCCAGTTCATCGATGATGTACTCGCGCGCTTTCGTCTCATTTTCACTGCCCGCAACTCTCGGTCCGATTCCCTCTGTCAAATACTGAACATGCTGATAAGCCAATTCTCCGGCAAATTTCTTTGGTGCTGCAGATACACTTCCAGCTACAAATAAAGCTGAAAACGAAACTACCCCTGCAATGATTGAACTTTTTACCATTTTTGCATTCATAAAAATCCTCTTCCTTTTTCTGTATATTTATTCAGTTAGATTTATATTAATCCGTAATTTAATATACTCTATTATCAGAGGAACTTATACCATTTTTTTAAAATTGATAGAATTTAAGTTGAAATTTCAAAAGAAAAGAATAGCTCATACTAGTATCAAGATTGATATTTTTATAGATTAATCGTTCCATTCACTCCAACTTCAATCCCTTCAGCTTCGAAGGAAAGAAGCTGCTCCTGATAGAGGGCATCATCTTGAAGCGAATGGCAAGTGCTAGGATATTGAACAAGATCCTCCTTTATTTTACCGAAGAGCCTGTCATCAAGGTTCTTTTTTGATTCTAAAGGAAAAATATTACAAATTAATGGATAAAATTTAGATCTAAATGTAGACATGCATATCGGATTTTGATATATTACTTTATGATATATATAACACTTTGTGATATATCTCAAAAAGATATAGAAGGTGATTGATTGAAGAAAACTGAGCAATTAACAGATTCAATGTTTTATATTATGGCTGCTTTAACGAAACCACGGCATGGTTACGGTATTATGAACTTAATTGAAGAAACTACAAACGGGGCAATATCTATAGGTCCCGCATCTATGTACACCATTATTAAAAAGTTATTAAAACAAGAGTGGGTTTATTTGCATGATGAATCGGATTCAAGACGTAAAACCTATCTGCTTACTAAAAAGGGAAAGGAAGTATTAGAAGAAGATTTGAAGATAAGAAAACGGATGATTCAATTAGCCGAAACTGGATTGAAGGAGGCTGGAGAATGAGCAAAACGAAGTATATTACTTCAGGTGGATTAGCTTTTTCTGAAGAGAAGGATATGGAAAAATTACACCGGTTTTCTTTAAAAGGTTGGCATGTTAGTGGTTTTAAGTTTATGGGGTACACACTTGAAAAAGGAGAAAGCTCAGATTATATCTACAGTATAGATTATTGTTCCTTAAAAGAAGACGAAAAGGAGGAATATGTTGAGTTTTTTTCCTCTTCCGGGTGGACGCATGTTGACTCAGAAGGAGATATTCATTTATTTCGAGCACATTCTGGTACAAAACCGATTTATACGGACCGTGAGACAACGGTTGAAAAGTATAAACAATCAAGTAGTTCTATGAACAAATTGGCCATTCCATTTGTTCTCATAACAGCACTATTATGGCTTGGGACAGTGATGAGCTCTGGTACTTTTAAATCCATACTTCTTGTAGTAGCTGCTATTTTCAGTATATTTGCGATTCCTACAGCTTGGACGATTATCGCAACATACCGTAACAAGTGGGAGGTAGAAGGAAGAAAAGGCATAGTCAAAGTAGTGAAGTTGATTCCGTTTCTCCTCTTGATCATTGCGATTATCATGTTGTTATTCTTTTATGGTACGAACAATTCAGTAGGTCTTTTAACATCTATGATAATTGGTGGGATTGCACTTCCAACGGCTATATGGGTCGTCATGTCTCTTTATCATAAAGTCGGGGGAAAGAGAAAGTAGAATAGAAATTACCTTTTAGATATAGTTATGGACTATGGTAGCAGGAAGAATACGCAGGTAATAATGGAGGGGATCAAATGGAAATAGAAGTATCTGGTTTGGGTTCTGGTTTAATCTTTTTAGCTATTGGAATAGCTCTTATGGGTTATTTTATCGGAAAAGGTTTACAGAATATGGGTCACCCAGAGAAAGGTCAAAGTTATCATTACTTTATAAAAGAAAGTGAGTTGGAATTTCATCTTAGCTTAAATAAAACTGAAATTGAAGAATTATTGAGAAAATATCCTAATGCTCCTATGATCGAGTTAAATGGAACGAAATACTACCCGTATAGGCAATTTATGGATTGGATTTCTTCAAATAAATCCTAATAATAAACGTTTATTTGATGTTTTAGTTAAAGAGGAATTACCGGAGAGATATATCCTTTTTTATAAACAAATTCCAATAGGGTTCTTTACTTTTTCAACAATCGGGCGTATTTCAAGAATAAGAAATATGCCTTTTCTTCATGTAAAGGGCCATTATCTACAGTATGTTTTTCTACCGTATTCATCGTATTTAAGATACTAGAAATGACTGATTTTTTCCTTCGAGGAAGCATTATCTATAGTCATAATTACAACGTACACAAACATAGGACTTTACGTGGAGAGGTGGGTATCATAGGCTTGATCGCTTACTGAAAAACTACTTCAGCCTTTTAAAACAAATCGTAACCACAGAGGCTCCACGCCAAGTCCTTAACCACTTAACTTGGCATACATGTACACAAAGATAAAAGGTGCATTCTATCAATCTTTTGTTGTTGAAACTGTAGATAAGGTCCAAATGTTGGATGTACCCTAGAAGGGATTGTGACTGTAGATTTGAAATAAAGTTGCGACGTTTAAAAAAAGTTTGATTTAAAATATTAAGCAACAGTGCCCATCTATTTTCTTAATTTAATGGACAAATTATGGTAAGTTGAAATTGAGCAATGGTACGTTCATACAAAATAAGGTATAATTCTGTCAAAAAACATATAGAAGTTGGAGAGCAATGAATAATAATATAAAGAACTTAACACGACTTTCTGCTGCTCAAATAATTGTATTTTATTACCTAATAGCTGTAATCGTTTCAACCATACTATTGCTATTACCTATTACTCAAAAGCAGAATGCAGAGCTTGAAATGATCGATGCAGTATTCATTTCTATTAGTGCGGTAACTGTAACGGGATTATCTACGGTAGATGTAAGCCAGCTGCTTAGTGTTCCTGGTACGTTTATTTTTGCAATCATCCTCCAGCTAGGTGGCATTGGGGTCATGGCTTTCGGTACCATCCTATGGCTTCTATCAGGGAAAAAAATAGGACTTAGGGAAAGAATAATTATAACAACAGAACAAAATAGCTTGAATCTTTCCGGGATTATTCGGTTCATACGAAAGCTCCTCTTTTTCTTTGTCATGATTGAGTTAGTGGGCGCTGTTGTATTCGGTACATATTTTCTGCAATATTTTCCAACCTGGCAAGAGGCTTATTTGCAGGGTTTTTTCGCCTCAGTGGCTGCTGCAACAAATGCTGGTTTTGATATCACTGGAAAATCACTGATTCCGTTCTCAAACGATTATTTTGTCCTGACCTTAAATATCGTACTATTTATTATTGGATCCATTGGATTTCCTGTTTTAATGGAGGTAGGTCAGTGGCTCAGACATAAGGGAAAGATGCCATACCGGTTTTCTTTGTTTACAAAAATTACAACCTTAACTTTTTTCATACTGATCGTCATTGGAGTTATTTTCATCTATCTGTTTGAGTACAGTCATTCCTTTTCAGAAAAGACTTGGCTTCAATCTTTTGTCCATTCTTTGTTTTATTCGACGTCTTCGAGGACTGGCGGAATGGCGATTAGCGACATCGATGAATTTTCAGTACCTACCATTTTGTTACTGAGTATTTTTATGTTTATAGGTGCATCCCCTAGCAGTGCTGGCGGTGGGATAAGGACCACCACGTTTGCGGTAATGCTGCTTACCATTTACAACTATGCGATTGGGAACAGAACAATAAAAATCTTCAAAAGAGAGATTGATGTGGAAGATATCATCAAGTCATTCATCGTTTTCACAACTGGTATGATCCTGTGCAGTGTGGCAGTTATCATTCTTGCGTGCATTGAATCTGACTTTTCCTTAATGGAAATTATATTCGAAGTTTCCTCGGCTTTTGGCACTGTAGGCCTTTCGCTTGGTATTACACCGGAATTAAGTACGGGTGGGAAGGTCGTAATCATGATTTTAATGTTTATAGGGAAAATCGGGATGTTTACCTTCTTATTCTTTATGGGAGGAAAACCAGATAAACATGTGTATCACTATCCAAAAGAGCGAATCATTATAGGATAAAAAATGTACTGCATAAAAGTAAACCTATGATAAAGGATAGAAACTTTAATCGTACTGAAATATTGATTCATTCATATTAGTTTTTCTACAAAAGGGCGCTTATCTTTAATAAGAGAGTGTCTTTTTTCAATGCCCCAACACCTTTAAGAAATTTAATCTTTGCTGCCGGATTTTTTCGAATATGACCTTCTTCGTGTGACCATCGAAAAAGTGATTTCAAAAAGCGTATACGATGAGCCAGACTTGAAGGTTTTAAGTTTTCACTAGACTTAGCTAAATATTCCTTTAAATGAGTAGTGGTGATCGATTCAATTTTTACATCGTCAAAATATCGAATGAGTAGTATTGATTGAAGTCGATAAGCTTTCAAAGTCTGTGGTGAGAAACCCTCGATCCGTTTATCAGATTCATATGTTTCCCAAGCTTTTGATAATAGCAAAATCCATCTCTCCCTAAAATTATTGTTTTAGAGGAATTATTGACGTATTAATCGAAATTGAAACGGTAAGGTTATTCAACTATAGGGCAGTTTAGTTGAAGAAGGAAAAAGGAAGAACGTGGCGAAATTATTTATATATTGTACTTTAAATAGCTGAAAATATGAAAATAAATTCAACTTAAAAAATAAATAAAATGGGGGCTAATCTTGAAGAAAACAAAAATAATAGTAAAAATTTTTTGTTTAATCATATTGATTATCGGTATAATCAGTATTTACTTCTTTGCTGAAAGTAATGAAAGACCGATATTAGTTTTAATGTTAGGTGCAATCATTATTTTAATCCAACAAGTGATGTTGCGATTTATTAAAAAAAGATACAAAAATGCTAATTAAGCTAACGGAGAGCTTTGCTTCAATATGGGGAAAGGGCAGGTTACTGTAATAAGCAGTGACGCTTTTGTATTAACCTTGCAGGTTTGTTCAATAAGTCAATGACAGTGGGGTGTTTATAATTGTGGGAGCTTATCAGAAATAATGAAGAAATTTATATTATCATATACTGCTTAATTATTTTGTGGGTTAATATCGACTACTTAAAGGATTTTAAAAATATTAAAAGAGGACTTAGCGATATTTCGTCTGATGATGAATTAAAAGTAAATCCCAATGCTATGTCCATAATGTTTATTGTTTTGGTATTTAATTTTTTTCGAAGATGGTTGATTTATTTACTTGCAGTGTTATTTACAGGTAACCTACTTGTTATTGTAATTTCATTTATTTTATTTGTAATAGGTTTATATGATAGCTTATTTAATTATAGCCTATCAAAGGCAAAAAAATCGAATGTTAGACTGTACCTTGCGGTCATAGATACAATATTTATCTCAATTTTCGTTATTTATCTTTTTATTTTATAAACATTTGCTTATTCAACAAACGGGTGTGTTCCTACAATAGATGGAGACGCTTTTTTCTTATTCCAACTATTAGATTGTGAAATATTGTACTTAAACTAAAGGGTGCCATTATTCAAGAAGGAAGTATGGCTATTACTATTGAAGTAAAGGGCAGAATAGTTTAACAATGTTTGGGAGTTTTTTGGTAAAATGTTTATAATTAGTTTTTCGTTAAAAAGGGAGTTCTTATATTGGTTAGTTTAGAGAAAATACTTTCATTTTTTAATACTCTTAGAAAGAAAAGACCATTTATATTTGCGTGTGTTAACGTATCAGCAGTAGCAATTTTATTTTTATTAGGTTATAAAATTGGTTTGGCATTATATAATTTATTCAGTTAACGGGTGCGATTGTTCAATTAGAGCAGTGCTTTTTCACTAACGGACAGTTTAATTGAATTACTAATAAATGTAGATGGAGGGATATTTATAAATATTGAGCATACAGCTTCTGCCACCACTAAAATTGAAGATTGTATGACGAGCTATTTATTGACCATCTTTCTATTCATAATAAAAGAGACAGGCAAGAAGTAGCTAAGGAGTATTACAACCGCCCTGATAAAGAAGATAATATACTGGAAAGGGCAGATATTCAGGTTAATTGGCTTAAAGAAATTGGTTTTAAGCATTCGGATTGTTATTTCAAGTGGATGGAACTTGCTGTTTTTTGCGGAGTAAAATAAACAAGAATCAATGATTCCTAATTGGACTAACGGGCAGTTTAGTGAAAAAAAGGAAAAAGAAGATATTTGCTTATAAAGCAAGACCAACAAATTGTTGCGGAACCCTAGAAAACATTTTTAGATATGCAATTAACTTATATTTTATACACATTTAATATTAATTCAAGTTAAAAATATGGAAATGGTGTTGTTTATATATATTTATTGTGAAAAAATGTACTTAAACTATCGGGTAGCTATAGTGGAGGAATGGGGGTGTACGGAAATCCCTTAACTCAATTATAAGTAGAAGCCTAAACCACTATGATTTAGGCTTTTCTAAGTAACGTCATGCATGGGTGTAATCTCTAGGGTTTCAGACCTGAACCATGAAGGAATGAAAGATTTTACTCTTACCCTGGAGTTCTGATGGATACATGAAGTACTCTTTATGACTTACTTAGTGATAAGTAGTTGAACCATCAAAAGTCAGTAGAGGTCATATTATGAATAGGTTTAGAAGAATTTGTAAGGATCGAACAATTAGGAGTAAATAGCCCTTAGTAATCAGTAAGTCATGTTGAATATTTTTTAATGTTTTGTTTATATCTCAAGAAATGTCAATGATTCTATTTGCTATCAGTATTGTTCTTTATACTCAGATTTATGCTTCCTCTTTAATAAACCGCGCGCAATTTAAACCAATCATTTGCGATGGAAGAGAGGTATTACCATCTGGCAAAATAGGAGAAATAGAAAGGTCTGCAACTTTCAGATTTTTAGTACCAAAAACGTTTAGATACCCATCAACCACTCCGTCCTGAATCCTTCTAGCCATCCTACATTGTCCGCCAAAATGAAAAATATTGCGATACGTTGCTCTAACATATTTAGCAAGTTCTGCTCTTTTTCTCGCTTCATTTTTTATTTCGAAGACATCTTCGGAAGGATATACTACCTTATAAATACCATTAGGATCTAATTCTCGAGCTTTCTTCATAATGTTGTAAATATTAATATACTGATCGATCATAAATTCTAGGTCATTCTGATCTTGCAATGGATTGAGGTTAACGGATGGATAAGCTTCAGGATCACTGTGAGCAGCCAAAATCGTTCCTCTGCTTCTCGGGTTATTGTCAAAAGGACCAATACTCATGATATTCGTTCTTTTATTTCGATCAAATGCCCAGTTGTTCTTAAAGACAACTGATGGAGGAAGAAAAGAAGGAGTTACACTGCTATAAATTTGAAGGCGTCGACCTCCCGTTTTACCTTCTCCTTTATGGGCACCTAATGGAAATGGAAGATCAGGGTCGGCCTGCATCAATTCTAGAAGTCGCCTCGTTTCTACCTCAACGCCCACCCCACCAGTAAATTGGGCTTGGAAGTTGTGTCCAACGTTAGGGCTCTCTATCAATGTGGATACACCAATTCTGTCTAGATCACTAGATCTTCCAATACCAGAACGTTGAAGGATGACTGAGGAAAAATTTCCGGCAGAAAGGATAATTCCTTTGTTTGCATAAGCTCTTTCCGTGATTCCATTTTTGACATATTCAACACCTACGGCTACCTGAACGCCTCTATCTTGCTTAAAGAGAATTTTATTGACCGTTGTTTTTGCGAAAATGGTTAGCTGTCTTCCACCAACCCCAAATTCATCCGACTGGTACTCATTTCCAGGTGTAACCACATCATTACCTAAATATCCAGTTGCTGTTGATGAACGAACAAATTTTCCGTTCACCTTTTTGTTCATAGCCTGTGATTTATAAAATGTACAATCTTTTACGCCTGTATTATAATCTTCAACAATTGGGATATTCAATACTTCCGACGTTGCCCGCGCCAATATTTTCGTTAGTCCATTATTGCGTTCAGGGATAATTTGTTGTCTAACGTGAATGGGTCCTTTTCTTCCTCGTTGATTTTCATTTTGTGTTGCACCTGTATACGTTTCGTTCTTTTTGAACAAAGAACGAACATGATCATAATTCCATTGAGGTCCAACAAGCTCTCCCCATTGATCATAAAGTTCACGACTTCCTCTAACTGCATACATGGCATTATGTTCAGAGCTTCCGCCAATTGCTCGACCACTTGAAATCCTTAACTGACTATTAATATTAGGTTCTATTGTAGACATGACATTAAAGGAGTGTCTGTTATCAGTAGCTAACACACCTGAGCCTGCGTTGGAGGCACTGCTTAACTCTTCTCTCATGTTAGTTCCTGGCTCAAGTGTGAGCACAGAAGTCTCGAAATCATCTGATAGTTCTTTCGCGACAACCCCGCCGGCAGTTCCCGCACCAATGACTATATAATCATAGACATTTTCCTTTTTTTGATTTTCCTCAACGTGACATTCCGATGTTAAATCATTAAGGGAATCACCCTCAAATTTGGGCTTCCAAACATCTTCTCGATTAAAAAAATTAGGTTTCCTTCTTTCTATAGATAATGCTCTTCTCTTTGACCAGCTTTTTCCTCCCATAAAATCATTCCTCTTTATTATTTTTGAAATATTAAACCTTCAAGGACAGTGTATGATTTTTTATCTATAAGCGTAGGGGCAGAAATCTATATTTATTAAATGAATGTAAAAATAGGGCAGAAACAGAAATCTCATCCTTTAAACTATAATTTGATCTGCTCTGTTAGAACAGCCATGTTTACCGTTTGGGTCTATATTGAAAAGCACATGGAAATAGGGGGTGTATTGGAGATTATTACAGTACCAGACCAGCGTTATGCATATGCATATGTACGAAAAATACTTGATAATCCTAAACGTATAATAATAAATGTAGGTAATCTAACATATGAAAACGATCTTGGATGCTTTCAATTGAATAAAAAGGATTGGATAGATGACTTGAAACACCGTACTTTATATACAGATAGAGGTATAACACCATCGTGAAATATTATATTGGGAAGCGTGATTATTAAGCTAACGGGAAGCATTAAATCAGTAACGTATTCCGCAATCGGGCGCATTTATTGAATAAATAGTGTGCCTTTTCTTTAATCGGACCAGATTGTTGAAGAAGGGAATGTGGTCATTCTTATAATTTTAAATTTGATTTTAAACACTTAATAATCTTAATAATCTAGGTGAAACAGGGCATAGTTTTGTATTAGAGGAATCTTAGAAAAGTTTCTTAGATTATAAAATATATAAAGGGAGTGAAAATCATGCAAAAATTTGATTTCACAGATAAAGTGGCTATTGTTACAGGAGGCGGAGGAGGAATTGGTCGTGCAGCTTCTTTGACACTTTGTGAAAACGGTGCCAAAGTGGTAGTAGTTGACCTCTCTGAGGAAGCTGGCATGGTAACGGTAAACAAAATCAAAGAAAAAAATGGCGAAGCAATATTTGTTAAAGCCGATCTATGTAACGAAAGAGGAAGACATCAAGAGCTATGTTAAAAAAACGATAGACACATATGAGAAAATTGATATTTTTCTAAACAATGCAGGTTGGGAAGGAAAGATTGTTTCACTTGTTGACTACCCAACAGAAGTATTTGACAACTTGATTGCGATAAATGTACGTGGTGTATTCTTAGGCATGAAATATGTCTTACCGCACATGATGGCTCAAAAAAGCGGTGCAATCGTTAATACATCATCAGGTGCTGGATTATTAGCAACACCAAACATGGTGGCTTACGGTGCAAGCAAACATGCTGTTCTTGGTATGACAAAGACTGCAGGTGTTGAAGCAGCACCTTATGGAGTTCGAGTTAACGCAGTATGTCCAGGCGTTGTTAACACTCAAATGATGAGGTCAATCGAAAGTGGTTATGGTAAAGGATCAGGAAGCTGCAGAGGCAGCAAGAAAACAAATGGAAGCAACGACTCCAGATGGCCGTTATGCAGAACCAGAAGAAATTGCAAATCTTATGATGTACCTAGCTTCTGACTTAGCTTCTCACATAACAGGGCAAGAACTAGTTATTGACGGTGGGTCAATCTTATTATAAATCGACTTTTGTTAAATTGAAAAACAATAGATCTTCAATAATCGGGCGCTTTCCTTTAATAAGATGGCGTTTTTTTCAATACCCCAACACGTTTAAGAGATTAGATCTTGTAAGGGTAAAGTAAAGATTGTGATGATTTCACTTAAACTATAGTGGGAGGATTGGAGTTGTGGCGCAATCCCTTAACTTAATTAAAATACCAATTAATTAACCTTCTGCAATTTCCTTTAGTTAGATATTCACGGTTAATTACTTTAGGTAGTCTTCCCCAACTGATCGTGCTAAATCATTAAATTTGTAGTATCACTATCAAAGTCATTGCACCTTGTCCTTCGCTTACATCTTTTTGAATTTCTTGTTTTCTTTTCGTACATCAGTTCCGAAAAATTCTAGTTTCATCATCATAATAGAATCTAAATTTTCTTTACTTTGTTAATCCTGTTGCATACAAGTCCTCCTCAACTTATTGTTTAACAATCTTAATACTTACAAAAACACTCGGTATGTCCCGAGTATTGGAGCCATCTTTAAATGATGACCTGTGAAGGATAGTAACCGGAATTGTGATTTTTAAAAATAGGTTCAGTGAAATAAACTGTTTTGACGGTCGCATTAAGATAGTATCCTTGGTGTTATACGTTTTGTTCGCTGCGTATTTTATTGAGTAATGCCCGGCAGCCAGCTGAAACAAGACGATAGGTTTGATCAAAATCACCTGTGTAAAATGGATCGGGCACATCTTTCTTATATTTAGTCAGGTCGAGTAACCTAATAATCTTTGGATGATTAGGCCTGTCGGTTATCCTGTAAATATTCATTATGTTGCTTTTGTCCATACCAATAATATAATCGAACTTCCAAAAGTCTTCTTTCTTTAGTCGGCGGCCAACAAGCCCATCGGAAGGGATATTGTATTTCTTTAGAATATCAAGAGTTCCTGCGTGGGGAGGAAAGCCGATTTGCAATGGACTGGTTGCGGCGGAATCAACTGCGATTTTGTTTGTCATGTTTTCTTTTTTGACTAAGTAACGAAACAAGGCTTCAGCCATCGGTGAACGGCAAATATTCCCCAGGCACACAAATAAAACGTTCATGAACGTACTACTCCTTTTTATTTATCTTCTTTTTTCATTTAATCATTTTTTTTAAAATGAATTATGTATTTTCAAAATAGTGAGTGTGTTGTTTTGCACACCATCATCCTTTATTGGAGTCTTCAAGTACCAAAGCTGCTCCTACGATGATAAGGAGATAAACATACAATGATTTGAGAAAAATTTAGCTCCGTAGGAACCTGCCAAGTATAGAGCCACCTTTTCTTTTCGTAATGGCAACATATGTACAAAAAAGAAATATGGAACGGCGTTAGTCCTAGTTTCCCTAGATATCCTTGTGAAATGTCTTTCAGTGTTTAAAATAACTCTTTTTTGTAATGGAATATAACAAGCGTATGAAAAAGACTCTCCTTGAACAAATAGAATCTATATTAATTGATTAAAACAGTAGGAGAGTGAGAGAATAGTGTTATTAACAGAAGTATGGAAGAAATATCAACAAGATAAAAAATCCTGGAAGCATCAAGTTAGTCCCCTGGTGAAGTAAAATATTACCGACGCGGGGGACTGACCCCAATTTTGAGGAATCCATAGCAAAACAAATGATATGAATGGGAAGGAGTTCAAAACTCATGAATTTTCAACATGAATTTAATTCGTTAATAACGACTTCTGTATCCGAGGAACCTGAGAAGCTAGTTAAAAAGCTATGTCGTTGTTTAGAAGAACTAGGAATCAAGCTGTATGCAGTGGTAGATCATGAAAGGGATATGGAGGCACATCAAGTATACTCATATCCGGCTTTTACGATTGTGTTCGGAAATCCTCGAATAGGATCCAAATTATTAAAACAACTTCCATTGGCTGCGATTGATATTCCACTTAGGATTTCCATTATTAAGTCCCAATCAGGTGAAGGCAGCAAAGTCATTTTCCGTGATATGGAACATCTGTTTGTGGATTATATCAAAGAAGTGAAAGAACTTCGTCATTGGGCACAAGAAGTTAATGGGATATTGACCAGATTAGTAGAAAAGTGCGTGGAAACCAATCAGTGACATCTCATAACGGTTCTGACGTTTCAAAAAAGTGAACGCCAGAACCGTCCCCGTGTTTCATTTCAAAACCGTTTATTGAAAATCATTCAATAAACGGTTTCTCCGTATCCAAATCTCGACCGCTAGAATATTTCCGATAAGACCTAACCAAATCGCCGCCACATACCCAATGGTAAAGTTATCAAGTGAATAGCCGATCACTGCTGACCAGATTCGGAAGGTTACCGCAACGAATGTGATACCATAGCTTCGATACATCCATTCCCTGTGAAGGTTGATTTTTTTCTTTCTAATATAAGAATAAGCGAAGTAGGTAGTCAATAGCCATGAAATCGATAGCACCAGGAATCCCATTTTAGATAAGAGACCGCCAAACGCAAACCACGATAAATAAATACCTGATAGTCCACTTATCATGATAGAGATTATATAAACTGTTCCTAGAAATCGATGTACAGCAAGAGGGTGGGATTTCCTTTTGTTTTGGAGAAATTGAAAGGGTCCGACTATTAAGGCAACAGCGGCAGTGATAATATGGATATATAAAATATAATTCCAAGGCTGATACTCCATTTTATACATATCAAGACCTTGTACAATGATTAATTGATTCCCTATAACGGGATCAAAAATAAAATATCTAGCAACAGAAGCAACGCCGAGAAGCAACGCGGATATAATAATCAAGCTAGTAAAAATTTTAAAAATCCACCCCATCATCATTCCCCATTTCCATTGTTACGGCACCTATCTATGAAACAATGTTTTTACTTAAATGTATATAAGTTGAGACCATAGTATGACTTTAGGGTTTATTTAAAATAATTCGTTTTTGTGAATTTTCATGGGAGACTTCGTTTTAAAAGCATAGGGATCTAGGTTAATGCTCTTCAAATTTCCTACGTAAAACCTTCAAAAGAGCCAGTTTAAAAAATACATTCCTATTGGACAGTGTTTGTATGGATAAAAATATAAACAAGTTATTACCATTGGGAATGGCTGAAAATGAATCATATTTCTTTTAGATACTCCACAATCGGGAGCTATCCTTTAACAAGGATAAGGGCTCATGTTTCATTTATGGGCAATATAATGAGTAGGAAACTCCAGAATGGTTGTATTAGCCAGGTCTAATAAATGCAGTAAGCCATAACAACATCCAACTGGCTGTCGCTTGGCTGAACAAAAGCATACCAATAACTAAAATGACGGAAGCCTTAATTCTTGGTTTAGTCGGTGCAGGTGATATTGGTGCACCCTTACTATTTGCAATGAACGCTTATCGTTGGAATGAAGTCGGTTCGATCTTAAGTGGATTAATTGCTTTCATTTTAATGGTAGAATTCATATCAAATCCCTTACGTGGGAAATTAGTACGTGGATATTGAATTTTAAGAAAAGGGGGCATCCCACTTTAGATGACTTCACAGAGGATTGTTGCTCTTTTAGAAAAAAATATGCATGAATGAAAGGGGTTTAGAATGAGTACATTTAAATTAGTCCTATTGGAGACAAGTGATATCCATGGGAATATCCTGCCGCTACTCTATGGGACAAATAAAAAAGCTGAACTCGGTCTTGCTAAAGTGGCAACACTTATTAAACAGGAACGAAAACGAAATGAACATACAATAACCATTGATAATGGAGATCTTATTCAAGGTACTCCTCTTACCTATCATTATGCGCGATTTCAACGTTCTCAACCAAATCCCATGGTTGCGATTTTGAATGATTTACACTATGATGCAGGGGTTTTTGGGAATCATGAATTCAACTATGGACTGGAAATGTTAAATCAAGCCGTAAAGGAATCAAGATATCCTTGGCTCTCCGCGAATATCGTGAATAGCAAGACAGGTGAACCTTATTTTGGCAAACCATACCTTGTAAAATCATTCCCTGGGGGACCACGAATTGGAATTCTTGGTTTAACAACGAAGTACATCCCTCACTGGGAAAAAGAAGAACATATCCGTGGTCTACGTTTTGAAGATGTCATTGTGACAGCAAAAAAATGGGTTCGATTCCTGAAAGAGGAGGAAAATGTAGACCTTGTTGTCGTTTCTTATCATGGTGGTTTTGAGCGAGATCTAGACACAAGTGAACCAACAGAAACATTGACAGGTGAAAATCAAGGATATGAACTATGCATGGAAGTAGAAGGGATTGATATCCTTTTAACAGGTCATCAACATCGCCAAATTGCTGGGAAAACGATCAATGGTGTCTTAGTTGTACAGCCAGGGTGCCATGGTTTAACCCTTGGGAAAGTGACGGTGGAATTTCAAAAAAGCCAAAACGGATTTCATGTTGTAAAAAAAGATTCTGAGTTGTTATCCGTTGATGGGATTGAACCGGATTCGAGTGTTCTTGCATCGATTCAATCCTATGAGGATGAAGTTCAGAAATGGCTGGATCAACTAATCGGTAAAATTAAAGGAGATATGACTGTTACCGATCCGTTGGAAATTCGCCTAAAAGACAGTGCCTTAATGGAGTTTATTAATAAAGTACAAATGCATGCAGCAGGTGTACATGTTTCGAATACGGCATTATTTGATAATCATTCACGGGGTATTCCGGTTGATGTCACCATGCGTAATGTAGTTGCGAACTACATTTATCCAAACACATTGGTTGTGCTTAAAGTAACGGGGCAAATCGTGAAAGATGCCCTAGAAAGATCCGCCAGTTATTTCGAACTGAGTGATGATGGTACGACTGTAGTGGTAAGTAAAACATTTACCACTCCAAAGCCTCAGCACTATAACTACGATATGTGGGAAGGAATACAATACGAATTAGATATCCGAAAACCGATTGGTGAACGGGTAACACGATTAGAATACAATGGTGCAAAGCTATTACCCCATCAGGAATTAGAGGTGGTCATGAACAATTATCGTGCCGGCGGTGGCGGCAATTATATGATGTATAAAGACTGCCCTGTTGTGAAGGATATTCCAATTGATGTCTCCGAATTAATTGCTAATTATATACTAGAACATGAGATTATAGAGGCAACGGTTAATCATAACTGGAAAGTCGTCTATTAGTTGTAGTCTCCGTTCGGATTTTTTAACTCTACTATAAGGGGCAGATTAATGGTCCTTGTGTTTTGAAAACAATTTTTTTTGAAACATGAGAACCGTCCCCGTGTTTCATTTAGAAATATGATAGAATACTTAATAGATCATTTAATTAAAAATAAATATAGAGGTTTTTAGCTACCCTCTTAAAAAAACTAAAGAAAAACAGTTCTATGTTCTTTAGTAGGACTGTTTTTGCTTTTTAAAGGAGTGTTTTGATTTTGAAGAAAGATAAAGCGATCGTTGTTTTTAGTGGTGGGCAAGATAGTACGACGTGTTTGTTTTGGGCGATGAAACAATTCTCAGAAGTAATGGCTGTAACGTTTGATTATAACCAAAGACATAGCATTGAAATCGAATGTGCCAAAAATATTACAGAAGAATTAGGGATCGAGCATCACATACTTGATATGAGTTTGTTAAATCAACTAGCACCGAATGCATTGACACGAAATGATATAGACGTAAAAGAAGGGGAGAATGGTGGATTACCATCTACTTTTGTACCAGGAAGAAATCTCCTATTTATGTCATTTGCCGGAGTTCTAGCAAGTCAAATTGGTGCAAAGCATATTATAACAGGAGTATGTGAAACAGATTTTAGTGGGTACCCAGATTGTCGGGACATCTTTATTAAATCGTTAAACGTGACATTAAACTTATCAATGGATCAGCCATTTGTCATTCATACTCCATTAATGTGGTTAACAAAAGCGGAAACGTGGGAGTTAGCCGATGAGTTAGGAGCTTTTGATTTTGTTCGTGAAAAAACGCTAACTTGTTACAATGGGGTAATCGCTGATGGATGTGGTGAATGTCCAGCATGTCAGTTAAGAAAAAGAGGTTTAGATGAATACTTGAAAACCAGGAAGGAGCGATAATCATGACTGAATTTCGTATTGTCGATAAACTTCAAAAAATGGGTGAAGATATTAAGCAGGATCAGTTAAAATATCACCATAAACGAGTGTTGGTAAGTAAAGAATTTACCTTTGATGCTGCTCATCATCTACATGAATATGATGGAAAGTGTAAAAATCTTCATGGTCATACGTATCGAGTTGTATTTGGATTAAGTGGTTTTGTTGATGATCGTGGAATCATGATCGATTTTGGTGATATTAAAGAGATTTGGAAATCAGAGATTGAAGTTTTTCTTGATCATCGCTATTTAAATGAAACATTGCCTTTAATGAATACGACGGCTGAAAATATCGTGGTTTGGATTTATGAGATGATGTCAAATGCATTACAGAAAAGAAAGAATCAGTATGACGGTGCACGTGTAGAATTTGTACGTTTATATGAAACTCCTACAAGTTATGCAGAGGCGAGAAGGGAATGGATCGAACATGAATAAGATTCCCGTTATTGAAATATTTGGCCCAACTATTCAGGGAGAAGGGGCTGTTATCGGGCAAAAAACCATGTTTATTCGGACTGCCGGTTGTGATTATTCTTGTTCGTGGTGTGATTCCTCTTTTACATGGGATGGTAGTGGAAAACATTTAGTGAAGAGGATGACGGGTGAAGAGATCTGGAATAACCTAAAAGAAATAGGTGGAGATCGATTTTCAGCTGTTACCATTTCTGGTGGGAATCCTGCGCTTCTTAAAGATTTAATAGATTTAATCGAAATATTAAAACGTAATAACGTGAAAATTTGTTTGGAAACACAAGGAAGTAAATGGCAAGATTGGTTTTATCAAATTGATGAACTGACTCTTTCCCCAAAACCTCCAAGTTCGAATATGCAAACCAATTTTGAGGAATTAGACCATATTATTCATAATCTAAGCTCATCCAATTTTGAACATCATTTTAGTTTAAAGATTGTCATCTTTGACGATACGGATTTTGAGTTTGCTAAAAGTATCTATAATAGATATCCTCATGTTCCTGTATATCTCCAGACTGGAAATGAAAACATTTTAACGGAAGATAGAGAGAAACTATTAAAAGCACTCCTTGATAAATATGAATGGTTAATAGATAAAGTGACAATGGATTCAGAGATGAATGATGTGAAAGTACTTCCTCAGTTACATACTTTTGTATGGGGGAATAAAAGAGGCGTTTAATAACATCCTTGGTTTTGTTTTTTATATCCATTTTGCAAGATGTCTTCCTTTAAAAGAAAACAGTAATAAATGATTTTCTTTTGGTGTTGTGAAAAATCACATTTGAGAAAAGGGTTTAAACATATCTGAATTTATGATAAGATACTACAATTAATCATGGACGGTTCCAACATAGATACTTTTATTTTACTGGACCTCCTACCTAATATTCTCTTAAAAAGTTAAAATCTGCAAAATAGTTTAAGAAACTTATACATCTAGGATCAGCTTTTTTTACGTGATTCTAAATTATTTTTGTGAAATTCTTTTAGAGTTTAAAAGGGGAGAAAAAAATGGCGATTTCAGAAAAAATGTTAACATCAAAGATACTTTTTAAAGATGTTGGAGATGATTCTACTAATCTTCAACGAAAATTGGATCAATCTCAACATGTTATGGATGCACTTAAAGTATTAATCCAATTATGTGGGGATGATCCTGAGCGAGATGGTTTACAAGAAACTCCCCTTCGTGTTTTGAAGGCTTTCTTAGAATATACAGAAGGTTATCATCAGGATCCAAAAACTCATTTAGAAAAGACTTTTGAAGTTGAGCATAAAGAATTAATAATGGTAAAGGATATCGAGTTTTATTCCATGTGTGAACATCATTTTGCGCCTTTCTTTGGCGTTGCCCATGTAGGATATATCCCAAATGAAAAAATAACGGGATTATCAAAGATTGGTCGGATGGTCGAGGGGTATGCGAAACGATTCCAAGTACAAGAGAGGTTAACCAATCAGATTGCGGATGCGATTGAAGACGTATTAAGTCCAAAAGGCACCATGGTTGTTGTAGAAGCGAAACATATGTGCATGTGCGGAAGAGGAATAAAAAAGTCAAACTCCTCCACAACCACAACAGCAACAAGAGGCCTATTCATGAACCAATCAGCTGCTAGAAATGAATTTTTAACATTACTAAATCGATAGTGCAACATGGGGACGGTTCTCATTGTTTCAAAATTTCCTTATGAAACATGAAAACCTGTCCCCATTTTTCTAGAAGAACGAGCAAAATAATGATTTACTACTCTAAATTAAGTTCCTGTGGTGGTTCGTCCTCAAGGTTTAGAAGACGGATCGTTTTAGGCTTTATTTCTAAAAATATATAATTGGGATCATGAGGACCATCAAACCATTTTGCAAATGATTCTTCCCAAAACCGTTCCTTCAATGACTGATCTTCATTAATCGTTGCATTACCCAAGAGTTCAACATACCCATCACTTTGCCCTTTATCCTCATACCCGAGTAATACGGATACGGATGAATTCTTTTCAATTTCAGCTGTTTTTTCTGTATCTTTTTTTGTAGGCGTGTATAAGGTTAATTCCTCATTATAAAAAGTCATATATCTACAGTGCGGCTTATTATCTTCAACGGATGCAAGGATCCCGGTTTTGTGATCTGATAGGATATCAATCACTTTCTCCTTTAGTTCTAATTCATTCACTGATGTACCTCCTATGATTCCATATTTTCATTTACTATTTTTTACCCATTTACTAAAAACCATTCAACGACTAGACGGAATAAAAGAGGTTTTATTTTAACACTTCAAAGTCAAACAGCACTGATTATTGCGGATGCATTGAGCCACTTATGCTAAGTTTTCAGCTAATCATTGCGAAGGTATTTGGTTTTAATTCTTTTTCTAACGAAAATAGCAGGTGACATATCTGTCCGATTAGGGCAGCCGTCTGTATTAGGAAAACTAATCATTGGTATCATACTTGGACCAGCAGTTCTAGGTTGGATCAATCATAACGAATTTATTTATTATTTTTCTGAGATTGGTGTTCTTTTGTTAATGTTCTTAGCTGGATTGGAGACAGATTTAGAACAGTTAAAAAAGAATTGGAAATCAGCGTTTGCTGTGGCCGTGTTAGGAATTATCCTTCCATTTATTGGTGGGTTTGGTATAGGAGAGTTGTTCGGACTGGGCACTACTTATTCATTATTTATTGGTGTTCTTTTGTCTGCAACTTCTGTCAGTATTACAGTTCAAGTGTTAAAAGATATGAAGAAGCTAAATTCCCCAGAGGGAAGCACGATACTTGGTGCGGCTGTAGTTGATGATGTACTTGTAGTGGTGTTATTAGCTATTATGATTAGTTTTCTTGGAACAGGTGAGGAAATTTCGATTGGACTACTAGTTGGAAAAAAAATCTTGTTCTTTATCGGTGTATTCTTAGCTGGAATATTCCTAGTTCCTCTTTTAATGAAGTCACTCTCTAAACTAAAAGTGACAGAACCCGTTGTTTTCATAGCATTAGTGATTTGTTTTGCTCTTGTTTATTTTGCGGATTGGTTAGGGATGGCAGGGATTATTGGAGCTTTCGCAGCAGGATTAGCTATTTCTCAGACAGAGTTTAAACATACAGTTGAAAGTAAGTTAGAGCCCATTGCTTATGCTGTTTTTGTTCCAATATTTTTTGTCAGTATCGGGTTAAATGTTTCTTTTGATGGAATTGGAAATCAAATCCTCTTTATTATTGCTTTATCGATCCTTGCTGTTCTCTCGAAACTGTTAGGTGGTGCGCTAGGGCAAAGATTACAGGCTTTTCTTCACGTTCATCATTTATTATAGGGGCTGGGATGGTATCAAGGGGTGAAGTAGCCTTAATTATCGCAGCAACTGGATTACAAGAAACTTTGTTGCTTCCAGAATATTTCACTTCAGTTATTATTGTTATTATCGTTACGACTCTAATTGCACCTCCACTGTTAAAGTATTTAATACAAGGAGAAGTAAAGAAAAGCAATTTAATAGGTTCAACTAGGTCACATCATCTATAAAATGGGTAACATTTCTATAATAAAGGGAATTATGTTGTGAAATTTGGGAAACCTCGCATTTTCAATCAACTAGCAAACTGAATTTATAAGTAATTATCCAAGTGCCTAACCGATATTCTGACATAAAATAATTACAATAGGATTAAATTTTTTAAGAAAGGGGTGGCTATAGCAAAGCCACCCCTTTCCTAATTAAAAATCTGGAATGGATGAGCCTCCTGCTTATATATGAAATCACAAAAGGTTATTACTATAAACATTTATGATTCTAAATGTTGATTGTAAAAAAATGCACTTAAAGTAACGTGTGCAAGAGTTAAAAAAGCTGTCATCTGGGCAGCTTATTATTGATTTAAATCTAACAAGGACCAATAGTTTTGAATGATAAATACATTTTATCTGTTGGATTCCGCATATGTCATCTAAAATTTTAGATATCAAGACAAATACCCAAGAACTTTTACCCAAAAAGGCATATGCTCTAATGTAAAATGAATTTTAGGAGGATGAATTTTGTATGAATAATGCCTATAATGAGAGGATTGGTTTAGGTGGACCAGGATCAGGATTTGGTTTTGGACCAGGACTTGGTTTTGGAGCCCCAGGTTACCCGTACTATCATCACCACTATCCGTACCACCATCACCACTATCCGTACCACCATCATCACTACCCGTACTATCATCATCACTACCCGTACTACCACCACTACTAGCCTTATGAAGATTTGCTGATAAACTCGCAGTCCAAATAAAAATGAACAGAAATTTCTGTGTAACAGGGGTGTTACTACAATAGTAGAAACGCCCGTTTCTTTTAGGAATGGTGGAGGTTACTGCATATGATTCCGCTTTATTTCTATCATAACCTTAGCTGAGTTAGGCCCCTCAATAAATAAATAAATAAATAAATAAATAAATAAATAAATAAATAAATAAATGCTGGGAACCAATCTTATAAGGCATCGTCTATTTTTGATTAAATTTACAAAGTAGATTGTGAAGAATTGTACTTAAAGTAACGGGTGCGATTGCGAAATAAGGGCAGACGTTTTTTTTACTAACGGAGCAGTTTAGTGCAAGAAGGATAAAGTGTTCTTATGGTAAAATACAGGTAGAAAATTGTTTAGGTTTTGTTCAACAAACGGACCATTTAAGGGAGTAAGGATAGTTTAACTAACGATTGAGAATGGAGAGAGCAGGTGGTTTAATTGTTTAAGGCAGCAGTATATTTGGTACACGGATTGATATTCATATTGGTAGCTCTTATTGGTATAGGTCCAATGTTTAGCATTGCTACACCAGACCCAGGCCGAGACCCAATTATAAATTGGGGTTGGGGTTCAATGATTGGAATTTTTATAATTCTTGTGTTGGTATCTGCTTATGTACAGTTAAGGATAAAAAAAGTTTGGGTGTTTTTAATATCCGTATTAGGCTTGATTGCTTTCTTTATTCTCACTTTACTATACATATACCCGTTCGTTATGAATTTATTTTTAGAATGAACAAGGAACAACTGTTTAATTAACGGGTGCGTTTCTACAATAAGTGGGAGACGCATTTTCTTGTTAAAGTAACGGGCAGTTTACTTTAAGTACGAAAAGGGAGCAGATTGTATGTTCTGCTCCCCTTTACCAGTTTTAGCTTAACTAACAATCTTCAGCTTTATAATGATGTAATGGTGGTGGAACTAACCATCCTTTTTCTTTATTTAATCGTAGAACTTTAGCTCCAAGTACTGCCTTTTGAACATGGAACTGTCCAAACATCATGGCAATATCTTCTCTTATGGATTGTCCCATAATTCCACTACATGCTACTAATCCAGCTGAAATATTAGCCGCGAGCATAGCAGCAATTTCCGGATCTGTAATACGTGCTCCAACTGGTATATCATCTAAACAAGCATCAGGTCTTTCAGGAGGTGTTGGCGGTAAACCTACTCCATTTTCTTTTAATAGTGCTTCAATTTGTTTAATTTCTTGCTGTCCACCTTCAATTGCTTCTTTAAGTAATTTTTTTAGGTCTTCATCACCTGCGTGATTTATCTGAGTTTGATAACCAGCAACAAGACCCTTAACTGTTAAAAGAAATGTCCATGATCCAAAAACTTCTCCGTAATGCATTGGTTCTTCCGTTGGATTTCCACTTAAAATTCCCATTGTAAGCCTCCTAATTAAATTCATAATTAGTGCCACCTTTCTTAAAAGCACATATCTTTATGTTTCTCAATCCGTTCCTATTTAATCCATTATTTTGTATGTGAGTCATTTAAAGGGGGGAAGTTCAACAAGCAAAGTTGTTATGTAATTAACTGGGTTCAAGAGTAAAACAAGGTTGTGCTGTTACGACAGCTTTTTTGCTTATTCAAGTAACGGGTGCAATAGTTGAACAGGGAGTTGTCGAGGTAACACCTCCGGTTTTATTAAAAGGCAGCTTAGTTAGGAAAGAAAGGTATATATGGTATTATATATATAATTCATTGTCAGAAGTATTAGCACAACGCTTAAAAGCGAGATGATTTTAAAATGACTAAGAGAAAGTTATATTGGACATTACTAATTCCTTTTGTTTTTATATTTGGGATATCTCTATTTTTATTACCTGAAGAGAAAAGGTTTTATTCTACTTTTACACCTCTTTTATTTTGGATTGTTTTTTATAGTGTAATCGCAATAAAGAAGATAAAGAACTAACATTCTTGCGAATAAATGCCTTATTGCACTAACGGGTGCAAGAGTAAAGTAAGGATCATCAAATGATGGTCTTTATTTTTTGGGGGAAAGGCTGGAATATTATGTTAATATTGAGTTATAAGGATCTTGTACTAAAAGGGGTAGTTTCATACAAGAAGAAATAAGCGTATTAGCGAACTATTTATAAGCAAGTTTTATTTAGAAATAGGAGGGGCCATTTATGAAAAAACAGATAAGTATTAATTTCCTGGTTTCTATAAGTATTTTTCTTATCATCTTAGGTCAAGGTTTGCAAAATTGGGAAGATTTCTCATCAATCAGGCAGGGGTTAACGGGAGCATTAATGGTTTTATGGTTGGTACACTTATTCACAACTTTTACACTTTACTTTAATAAACGGAAAAAAGAAGATATATAAAACAAAACGGACGAGTGCAAGAGTTAAAGAGGGAGGGTTGCTGCGGCAATCCTTTTTCTTATTCGCGTGCCCAGCAAGCCGTTAATTGCTAGTTGGTGAAAGTCCAACCTGAGTAAGTACCAAGACGCTCAGTAGCTGACAGGCAACTGGTGAAGAAATTCTAAGGTTGAAGCCCTGTGACAAAGTAACTCCCTAGCGGAGTGCGAGCAAACTAACAGGTTGTAACATAAAGTGAATCCTGCCGTCTCGTCAAAAGAACCTACCTACGGTAGCCAAAGAGAAGTCGAGCCTTGGGATAATGGGCGAAGACCATGGAAGGTGTGAAGATCTTGGAATAGCAGCACCGATGAATCTCTCGGGGTATGGGGAGCGACATGTTAGTAAAGTAGTTAGCGGAACTGGGGATACCCTCCTTGTCACTTTCTAACGAAAGTAAAGCAGAAACCTATAAGTGCAAACGAAGTGGTGGATGGATGAGAGGGAGTCGGAGGGGGTCATAGTACCATTAATGACAATGACAACACAACATTGTCTAGGGAAGGACGGCGCAAGCCATTACCCTACTTCGTTCATATGTCAGAAGGAGGTAAGAGTCAGTGAATGTCAGGAAAATGACTAACTACACCAATAAAGTAAAAGCTCAAGAACTCTGGAAGACGTTATATCTTTGTGCCAAGGAATGTCCAACTCGAAGATTTCACGCTTTATATGACAAAATCTATCGTCCTGATATTCTATGGGAGGCATGGCAACGTGTGAAGCGAAAGAAAGGAAGTGGAGGTGTCGATGGACAGACGATTGAACAAATCGTCTTGGAGTACGGGGAAAAGAAATTTATGAACGAGCTCTATTTGGAACTAAAGGAGAAGCGTTATCACCCTAGTCCAGTCCTAAGAACCTATATTCCAAAGGATGATGGAAAGAAACGTCCATTAGGAATTCCAACTATTAAAGATCGGGTCGTACAGATGGCAACGAAAATGGTTATTGAACCAATATTCGAGGCTGACTTTCATGACTGTTCGTTTGGTTTTCGTCCAAAGCGAAATGCCCATCAAGCGATGGCAAAGATAAGAAAAGCCAGTAAGAAATGTTTTTGGGTAGTAGACGTCGATATCCAAGGATATTTCGATAATATTAATCAATACAAGTTGATGAAAATATTAGAACAAAGGATTAGTGATCGACGGGTTTTAAAGCTTGTTCGAAAATGGCTAGAGTCAGGCATAATGGAGGAAGGCAAAATAAGAAATCCAATTACTGGTACACCGCAAGGTGGTGTAATTTCACCTCTTTTAGCTAATATCTACCTAAATACAATGGATATGCTTTGGGAGAAGAAGTTCAAAGACTTGGGTGAACTCATAAGGTATGCGGATGACTTCGTCATTATGTGTAAAACCAAACAACAAGCACTTGAAAGTATAAAGGTCATCCAATCAATAATGAGGAAACTTGACCTTACTATTAATAGAAATAAATCGAGACTAGTTAATCTGTGGAATGACATAGATGGTTTCGATTTTCTAGGATTTCATAATCGGAAGTTTCCAATCAGACGAAAAGGTGGAAACACGTTATATGTCATGTCACATATACCTAAGAGGAATGCGATGAAGAAAATGCGTTCTAAGATTAAAGCCTATACAGAACCAAGGAATAAATTATACTTGGATATCAGAGAGTTAGTAAAAGGGCTAAATAGGAAACTGCAAGGTTTCAAGAATTACTATCTTATCTCGGCTCACGCAAAGAAATGGCTAAATAGAATCGACTGGTATGTATTAGAACGACTTACCTTATTTCATAACAAAAAGAGAAATAATCGTAAGAAACATGGAAATTTAAAGGATGTAAGAAAAGAAGTGAAACATATATTAGTGAAAATTAGCTAGTTAGACGCTGTAAAGCCAAGGAAAGAAGAACGTCGGAAAGCCGTATGAAGGAAAACTTCACGTACGGTTTGATGAGGAGGAGCTGAAAGTAAAAGAGATAGCAAAAGCTATCCCTTTGAAATCAGTTTCTTACTCTACGACTAACGAAGCAGGTTAGTTCAATTACTTTATTTAGGCATTGTGTTAAAATTAGGATAACTTTGATTTGAGAGGCATTAGTTCTAGTAGTATAAAAATAAGGGGTAAAAGTAGTGAATGAATTTTATAAGGCGTTAACATATGTAAATAAAAATTTTTATGAGCCAAATCGCTTCATAATAAAAGATATCCAAGAAGAAGCTCAAAATTCAGATTATGGGGCGGGTAAATTTCAGCTAAACTCGAAATCGGTTAGATTTAGAGTTGCAAAGAAAACACCTAATAAGACAGGACAGTTTGTTGTTTTTTGGGAAAAAGATGGAAATTATAAAAACCAAGCCTTTTCATATGAAAAGGCTACTGATTTATTGGTTATCAATACCTTTGCTAGTGAAAATAATTTTGGACAATTCGTTTTTCCAAAAGAAGTTCTTGTAAAACAAAATATCCTTAAAACAGCCACTACAAAAGGAAAAATGGCAATTAGAGTTTACCCTAGATGGGAAAAACCAACTAGCAACCAAGCTATCGAAACTCAAAAATGGCAATTAGAATATTTTGTTGAGGTGAATGAACGAAATCATTTACCATTACAAGAACTATTAAAGCTATATTCTAACTAAAATTAGATAGAACTAAGCTGGCTAATAGTTTGTGAAAAATTACACTTAAACTATCGGGGGCTTGAGTTAAATAAGTGAAAGGCACCTTTGGCAGCCTTTTCCTTATTCGACTAACAGACGCAGGTTTGTTGAAGAAATGCTTTTAATAAAAATATCAAGAGGGAACATTGAGGAGAAAAAATGAAAAAAGTAATAAAAGTTGTTTTTAGTATCAGTTTTATATTTTATTTATTCGTATTGATGATTATTCTATTCTTGGGCACAAGGGGGTATATATGGTCAGATCTTTCACTTTTAGAATATATAAAAAGGTCTTCTAATTTTGTTCCATTTAAAACTATTACTACATATTTTAAAGCCATACTTAATGGAAGTATGAATATAGATATACCTATAAAAAACCTTGTTGGTAATTTTATATTGTTTTTGCCAATGGGTATCTATCTGCCATTATACATAAGAAAAATAAATAAAGTAAGTGTGTTTTCTATTTCAATGATTTTGTTATTATTTATTATCGAAGTAATGCAAGTATTTACAAGAAAAGGAAGTTTTGATATAGATGATTTCATTCTTAATATGCTTGGTGCTTTGATAGGATTTGGAATTTGGAAAACAAAGGTTGTTCAGAAACTACTTAAATAAAAAATGTAATTATACTTCAATTAAAGGGTGCAAGAGTTCAACCCGTCGCTTTTTGTACTAATGAAGCAGGATAATTTATGAAGGAAACCTGTATTTTTATGGTAAAATCATTAGGGTAATTAGTAGTTTTAGGGGGAATGAAAGTGAAGAAAATGCCAATGGTTTTATCATTTATAATTTTGATTCTATTAAATGGTTGTATCCCATCTGAAGTTAATGAAGATGAAGATATATTTAAATTTAAAGATTCTTATGTTGGAGATTCTGGTGCTGTTGGAAATATTACTAGGCGATTACCAAATCCAAATGGTGAACATATTAGTGGATTGGAACTTAAAACGACAGAAGAACCTTATGGAATTATTTTGAATTATACCAATGTAGAAAAAAGTGAAGATATAGAAACAAATTACAGAGAGAATGCTCTATATAATGCCACATTTATACTTGCCTTAGTTAAAAATGCTGATTGGGTTAAATTTAATTTCGTTGAACAAGAACTTATAGTATCCAGAGAGGAATTACAAAACTTGTATGGAAAAGACTTAAGACAATTTAATTACGAAGAAGAACTTAGTAATTTCATTCAAGAAAAATTAAAAGATGAAAATAAAGTTAATGAGTTTTTTAACTTAAGGGTGCGTTGATCCCAGAAGGATTAACGCTTTTTTATTGAACTTATTGTACTAAAGGGGCAGGTTTGTTCAAGAAGGAAGTTAAGGATAAAGGGTTGAATTATATACAAAAGTTGAAATTTAGGGAGTGAAATAAAGAGTTAAATATGAAAAGAATAGTGCTATTTATCTTGATTCTATTTGCAATTATTATACTCGGTTATTTCGTTAATAAAATTGGGGCAGATGATAAGATGACAGTAGAAGGGTACATCCTAAATAAAGAAGGAATATTGTATTTGATTACAGATGAGGATTTTGATGTTAAGACTGCTAAGGAACTATCAAATCTAGAATTCATCAAAAGCTATGGAGGAATTTATAGTTTAGATAGCGTTCCATTTTCTTTTTCTCAATATAAAGACGGTCAAAAAATTAGAGTTTGGTACGATGAAATATTGGAATCACATCCTGCTAAAATAAAAGTTTTGAAGGCTAAGAGGAAATGAAAGCAATTAAATAGTGAAATTGATAAGAAAACGTCTATTGTTCAACTAAAGGTAGCTTTACTTTATAGAGCCTTTTTCTTATTCAAGTAACGGGCAGTATTGTTGAAGAAGAGTTAATATTTAAACAAGGAGCATTCCTGTTAAAAGGATTTTCGGGGACTTGAACAAAAAAGAGCCCTCTTGGTATGATACGGGGTGTCAAAATCTGCAGAAATTGACCCCTAATTTGTTAACCAAGGAGGACTCCATATGGATTTTAAACAAAACCATAAAATAAATCAAGTCACTGAAAACACACTCGTTGTCGGAATCGACATTGCGAAGCGAAAACATTTCGCCTGCTTTGTAGATGATCGTGGGCGAGTGCTCCAAAAATCATTTTCTATATTACAGTCTTATGATGGATTCCAGCATTTTTATCATCGTATTCTAACTGCGATGAAAGAACACGAAAAAACAGAAGTCATCGTAGGGATTGAACCTACTGGCCATTACTGGCTTAATTTAGCCTATTTCCTTGAGGAACGAGGCATTCCCCTCGCAATGGCTAATCCTTTGCACGTCAAGCGCTCAAAAGAGTTGGACGACAATTTACCAACCAAACATGATCGCAAAGATGCGCTGGTGATCGCTCGTCTCATAAAAGATGGGCGCTTTAGTTATCCACGTATTTTGAAAGACATTGAGGCGGAGCTTCGTGTTGGGTCAACATTTAGAGGTAAGTTGACAGAGGAATTAGGTGCTGTCAAAAATATGATGATTCGCTGGTTAGATCGCTATTTCCCGGAATTCACTCAGGTGTTTCCGTCATTCGGAAAAATGGCTTTGGCTGCACTTGAATGTACTCCATTTCCAAGTGATCTTTTTCAAAAGCAACCCGATGAAGTCTTATCACTTTACCGACAGGTTGAGGGGCTAAAATCTCCCCAACGACCAAAAGCAATACAACTCATTGAAGTCAGTTCTAGCTCCATCGGAGTAACAGAAGGACGTGAGATGGCCCGTATTGAAATTGCCACGCTCGTTCGCCGTTACAACCAGTTGGAACAAGAAATTAAAAGTCTTACACAGCAATTAGTCACGCTTGTACAAACGTCTGTAGAGTACGAATGGCTCTCAACGGTTCAAGGACTGGGCGATACCACAATCGTTGATTTATTGGCTGAAATCGGTAGCTTTTCACACTATGAAGATCCACGCCAAATCATTAAACTTGCGGGACTAACTTTACGTGAAAACTCTTCCGGCCAGCACAAAGGGCAAAAACATATCTCCAAACGGGGAAGAAGAAAGCTACGTGCCCTCCTTTTCCGAGTGATGATGCCAATGGTTCGCCATAATGAAGCCTTTCGAAAGCTGCATGAATATTACACTAACCGTAAGGTTAATCCGTTACGGAAGAAGCAATCTATTGTGGTTCTATGCGGAAAACTATTAAAAGTCTTACATGGAATAAGTACAAAGCACAAAGCTTTTGACGCACAGCGAATGATGAAGGATATTCCTAGTCTCGCAGAGACTATGTAAAAATCTACATCCCTTTAACAAAACTAGACAACAGGATGACACGGAGAAGCTGGCACTATTTTCACCATCCGACCTTGAGTCCCTAAAGGAGCTTCGCTAGCCTCTGCCTTATGACTAGACCGAACGAAGGAATGTAGGCACTTAGATGCCCAGAGACATGGGAGGGTACGTCATCATAAGCTACGCAGAGATCCATTGTGCATCGTATAATTTCCGAACACTACTTTACCATCATTTTCCAGTAGTGACCGCGTAGCGTACCCATACACTGGAATAGTTTCACATAATATGAAAATTTTATTAGGATTCGTGTCCAAAAATATTTTTTTGACACTCCACCAACGGCTCAAACCGTTGATATATTAACATTTATAGAGGGAGGGATATTTAGATGAAAGAACAATACGAAGATACTGACTTCGATACTTCCTTAAAAAAGGCAAATTCCGATTTACTTTGGAATAATAAACAAAAGCAAAAATTAAAAAAAATTATCTTATCTGATATTGAAAAATTGGAATGCCAAGAGAAAGATAAGAACCCTATCTTATCACCCAACATAAAAAGAGGAAGGGTGTTACCAAAGTTAATATACTCGGGTATCGCATTGATAATATTATTTAGTTTATTGATTGGCTCAGCTTTTTTCTCTCCTACTATGGCAGAGGTTATAGCAAAGATTCCTTATCTAAATCAAGTCTTTCATACAGAACCTGTTCAACAAACTATTATGGAAGAACTTCGAAATGAAGATTTTAAAATTGATGGGATTGGTACTACAGGCAAAAAAATTGAGATACGAGTAAATGGTTCCGAGCAATATTTTCAAGATGTACGTAAAGATGTTGAAGAAATCGCTTTGGAGGTTTTAAAGTCTAGAAACTATGATGCCTATACAGTTAAGGTAATAAAAAGTAACCACACCTATGAAAAGTCAAGTCCAGAAACATCAAAGCAAGTTGATGAGGCTATAAAAGTTGATAAGGCCTTACAACAAGAATTGACAAAGTACAACTACCAAAATGTTGCTACTCAAGTAGGATCATTGAATAATGCAGGCGATTTATTTATTCATATTGGAATACCTAATACTGAAGAAAATCCTGTAGGAATAAAAAAATTAGCACGGAGTGTTATCGAAGAAAAAACAAATCAGAAGTATACACTAGAGTTTGAAAAAATTAATCTCAAGGTAAGAGAGCAGGAGAATAGATGGTTAAGGGTTCTTATACCAATGTTTGATGGATTATATAGTAAAAAGGAATACTACTTTAAGAATTATTCATTTTCCGCACAATCTCAGCCGATGACTTTATATATTGAAACCACTATGTCGTATTCAAACCCGAATAGTAAACAGCTGGGAAAGAAGATTGAAAATACAATCGTCGAATTTTTGGAATCCGAAGAGGCAAAAAAAATTATTAAAGATGATGAATACGAAATAATTGTTTACAGTAAAGAAAAGAAGAAAATAAATTAAATAGTTATGCAGATTGTTTAGCCTTAATTTTCTTTTAAATTTATAGGGAGATTAAGGCTATAAAAATCGCCCCGTGAAATATTTAAAAAAGTAAAAGATGCATCGAAAAAGTACAAATGTTTTTTTATCTGTTATTTTCTCTATTCAATTAAAGGGGGCGATTGTTTAATGTTTCTGGCAATCAAATGATTTATGGTTTGACAGGATGTTTATTAATCATTTCGAAATTTTATTCAAATATAAAGTGTATATAAGATTTATACATATTTGGTAATTGCGTGCTTATTATACTAACTGGCAGGTTAGTGCAAGAAGAAGGAATACTGTAAACTGTATTAAAGGCGAATTTATGCAGGTTTAGGTAGGGGGATGAACTAATTGGATAAGACAGTCACTTTTTCATTTAGTAGTACAAAATATGAAGGTACAGAGGCGAGAGAAACATTTAATTTTAAAGAATTAGGTATTGATGAAGATTTGGATGATGAAGCACTAAAAAAAGAAATAGATAGAATTTTTCAGGCTTGGGTTTGGGATAAACTTAATATTTCTTTTAGTATAGTTATAAACGAGGACAAACGCAGATAGTACAAGATTATATTCTGTAAAAAGAGAAATTTCTTATTGCACTACGGGGGCCATACTTCAAGAAGGAAGTATGGTTATTCTAATTGAAGTAAATGGCAGTTTTAGTGAAAGAGGAAAAGATAGATTATGTTTTTTGGAAATTATGGTAATATTAATTTAATTCTATACATTAGAGGTGAGTTAGTTGAGTAGAGCTGAGCAGAGTACAAAGTTAGATTTAGAAAGAATTATTTTTATCGGAAGGACATTTGAAGAGTATTTGGATATGTTTTCTCTTTCTGTAGAAACACTGAAGGGGAAGAAAATACTTGATTGTCCAGCAGGAGCTTGTTCTTTTACTGCTGTTAGTAACAATTTGGGTTTGGATGTAACAGCTTGTGATATTGCGTATTATTTTTCTGGTGAAGACTTAAAAAACAAAGGTCTTCAGGATGTTGAACACGCAATGCACAATATGGAAAAGGCAAAAAGTAATTATAAATGGGATTATTTCGATGATGTAGAGGGTCTTAGAAAGCATCGATTAAGAGCCTTTGAAGATTGTACTGAAGATATGGCGAAATCAAGCGAAAGGTATATTCCTGTGACTTTGCCTTCTTTGCCATTTAAGGATGGTGAATTTGATCTACTTTTATCAGCACATTTTTTATTTATGTATGCTGACAGATTAGACTATCAATTTCATTTAGAAACAGTAGATGAGTTATTAAGAGTAACTAAAGAAGAAATTCGAATTTTCCCTTTAGTCGATTTAGAAGGAAAACGATATGAGCATTTAGATAAATTTATTAGTAATATAATCGATAAAGGATGTAGTGTGGAAGAAGTAAAAGTACCATATGAATTTCAGACAAATGCGAACTCGATGTTAGTTATAAAAAAAGGTAAATAAAATAGGGACAACGCTCTGTTGTCCTTGAAATAAGTCTCTTGTTCAAGGAATTGTGAGTTTGTGAAGAATTGTACTTAAACAAACGGGTGCGTTAGTTTAATAAGAATGAAGAGTAATTTTAGGAACGAGACCATATTTTAGTTATTCCATTAAAGGGCGCAATTCTGCAGCAAGAATTACGCTCTTTCTATATGTTAGGGCCAGATTGTGGAGAAATACCTTTAAATAAAATTGGATTTATAGGTTAAATTTTAGAAGAGATTGTGAAAGGTTGTTCTTAAACTGTATATTTAAATTGATAAAGAAAGAGTCCATTTGAGCAAATTAATTCAAAATGGATTCTTTTTATTTTAAAAATAATTAAACAAAACATACAAATTATTTTTAATAAAATTTATTTCATATTTAATAATATTAAAATATATGTTAAACTAAAATTAATAAAAATAAATGGAGGGGTGAGCTGTGGTTATTAACAATATTCCAAACTGGATTTTAGCCTTGGAAAATGAGGATTTAGAGTTTGTTAAAAACTTAGTACTTCATTCAGGTTCTTTAAAAGAGATCGCAAAGGTTTATGATGTATCATACCCAACGGTAAGACTTAAACTTGATCGATTAATCGATAAGATAAAAATGAATGATGCCGTAGAAAACGAGGAATTTATTAAATTTATCAAGAGCCTGTCGATTGATGATCGCATAAGTGTAGAAGATGCTAAATTAATTATTGAAAAATATAAACAAGAAAGGGATGAGAAGTAATGCCATTGGATTTTTATGGGGTTTTTATTGGTGCTGGTATTTTAGCTGTTCAATTCTTCTTTTCTACAAGGAACAATATCTATTGGGGAGCCATTTTACCAGTAGCATATATTATATTTTTGACATGGCAGTTTGTAACAAATCATATTGAAAGTACTATCGGCTTTTTCTTCTATCTATTATTAGGGATGCTTTTCCTGTGTGCAGAATGGAATGGAGGTAGAAAGTATATTCATGAGAAAAGAAAAAAGGAATTGGATAAAATGAAAACCCACGACTTGAAATAGAGAAAATGAGAGAATGGGAAGTTGTTAATTATTCGCATATTAATTCGTATTTTCAATATTCCACAATCGGGCGCAATTCCAGAATAGAAATTGTGCTCTTTCTTTATGTATAGGGCCATTTAATGAAGGAAGAATTTTTCAAGAAAATTCAACGCTTACGGTATTGCTAGCATATAACGTCAGTCAATGTTATTCCATAAGATACAACCTAAAATAAGGTTGACAATTATAGATTACAATTGTAATATTAACCATGAAATTACAAATGTAATCTAGGAGAGGAGTAAATCTAATTAATGAAAGAATTACCTAAAATATCTGAAGCTGAATTGGAAATCATGAAAGTTCTATGGGAGAAATCCCCTCAAACAGCGAATGAAGTAATTGAAAAGCTGGAGCCAACAATGGACTGGAAACCGAAAACCATTCGAACACTTATTAATAGATTAGTCCAAAAAAAGGCTGTTTCGTATCATCAGGATAAAGGGCGTATGTATGCATATTATCCTTTGGTCTCGCAAGAAAGTTATTTACAAATAGAAACAAAATCCCTACTCAAACGTTTTTATGGTGCAGCCTTTAAACCGCTACTTGTAAATTTTTTGAAAGAAGAAAAATTATCTTCAGAAGACATCGATGAACTCAAACGTATTCTAGATGAGAAGGCTGAAGAAAATGGGGGGAAGGATAGGGAAAAATGATAGATTCTTTTTTAAGCATTTACCTACCTCGCTTTTTCGACTGGGTGATAGAAACTTCTATTATGGCAAGCATACTAGTGGGACTCATTTTATTAGTTAAAACCGTACTCAGACACATGCTAACCCCAAGGTGGCACTATCTACTTTGGCTGGTTTTAATTGTGAGACTACTACTCCCTTGGTCACCAGATAGTTCGTATAGTATATATTCAATCCTACCAAATGGTGATAAAACGACCGTTTCTTATCAAAGCCAGCCAGTTGTTTCTTCAGAAAACGAACGCATGCATGAAACGACAGGTATATCTGGTACAAAGGCAGTCACAAATGACAGAAGCTACAATGCTGGTACACTACAAACATCTAAGGAAAGTGATAAAGAAACAACCACTCTTATTGAACAGCAAAAGAAAGAACCAATTTCCTTATATACCATTGCTTTATATATATGGCTAACGGGCGTTATTGTATTAGGTTTCGCCACTTATCTTGTAAATCTACGATTAAACTATTACATACAACAACAACCTAAAATTACGGATAAAAAGATTATAAATATTTTTGAGAAATGTAAGAAATCCATGTCTGTCCAGCAATGTATCCCACTACTTTTAGCTGGGAAAATATCAAGTCCAACAGTTCTTGGATTCTTTCGCCCAAGAGTATTACTCTCAAGCGCTCATATCAATCGACTTACTGAGCAACAATTACGACATATATTTTATCATGAATTAGCCCACATTAAGCGAAGAGATGTTGGTTTTAATTGGCTAATGCATAGTTTACTGATCTTAAATTGGTTTAACCCGATTCTATGGTATGCCTACGTTTGCATGCGAGAGGATCAGGAACTTGCATGTGATGCGTATGCTCTTACGTTTATGGAGGAAGAAGAAAAAATCTCTTACGGACTAACCATTATCAGTCTTTTAGAACATTATTCTAATTATTATCAAGTACCCAGCTTGGCAAATTTAAGTAGAAATAAAAGAACTTTAAAGAGGAGAATTTTTATGATTAAAAAATTCCAAAAGAAATCGTATCGTTGGTCTGCTCTTGGAATTATTGTTGTGATCGTTATTTCATCGCTATCCTTACTAATCGTACGTGCAGATGGGTCAAATGAAATGCAGGAAGAACAAATAAAAAATAAGGTAACAACACTGGACCAGAAGAAACAATCAGGAAATAATTCTCTCTATACACCCCCTGCACAAGAGGAGTCCTACAAGGATCTAACGAAAGAAGAAGTCCTAACAAAACTATTAAATACAGTGGATTATTTCCACACTGCCATTGGAAACTTCGAAACTTATGATGTGTACTATGATCATTCTACAAGTAAAGCTGTAGTCGAATACAAAATTAGTAACAAAAACTTAATTGGTGGTTATGAAAAGACCATAAACATCCCTGATGAAAAGATAGTAGGATCGAAAATAGAAACGGACGAAATATTCTATAATGATCAGAGAATCTGGCAATTAGATAATGATGAAAAGACCTATTATACTACTGATTATGAATCCGATCCTAGTAGAGAAATTGTTAAACCTGAGGAAGTATTTTCAATTAATATAAATAAAATTTATGATTCATATGATAAGTTTAGGGAAAGACCTGTAGGTGGAAACTCATCATTATTTCCTTACGAGATAACAGCTAAATATTTGAGATTCTTAAACCATTGGGATATAGAGAAGCAAAATGAAGAGTTGCTAGGTCATAATACGATTGTCTTATACGGAAGCATAGATAAAAGCATTGTTAATATTATGCAACCACAGGCAGATAGCTTCCGTTTTTGGGTTGATAGAGATACGGGTATATTATTAAAACGTGAAATTTACAATGCTAATGGTGAAATCATTAGTTACCTTCACCCAGAAAGTTTATCGGTGAATGTCCCAATTAATACAACACAATTCATTCCTCTTTTGGAAAATTATCATGAAATGCAAATACCGGATCCTTTATTTAAAGACTCTAAGGAGACGGAAATTGAGGTTATTGAGCATGCAGATTCAATCAGGGAAGAGGTTGAAACTGTATTGAATATACTACGCACAAAAATACCTTTCCTTTACGAATTTTCAGATCCAGAATTACAGATCTTCTCAGCAAGTATGGAAAGATATAAAGAATTCAATCAAGCGTATTTAACATATAGCTATAAAAAAGCAGCAAACGAACGTGGATCTGGTTCTCGCTTGTTATATGTAAGAATCTATAACAAAGATTCTGTTGTAAGATCATTCGGCGATTTTGATCAAGAAAAAGGGGAAAAACTGGACACTTTCACCTTAAATGGAATTCAATGGAATGTATTTGAAATAAAAAACACTCCTGATGTTCACTATATTGGAAGTTTAGGAGATTATATGTACGAAGTAGTTACCCAAGGAATATCTAATAAGGAAGCTAAAATCCTATTGGAATCGTTTGAAAAGAGTAAGTCTATAGAATAAAATAAGAACCAAATTAAATGATTTAATCTGTTAGAGGCAAAATACTTTAAATCAACGTAGCGCCTTCTTTTGTAGCAATTGCCACATTTTAAACATTTCTTGAAGTGAAATATCCAAAATATTAAACTAAAGAACAGTTTTAGTGACAGAAGAATCAATTGATTTTAAGGTTAGTGGTCCAGTTATTCCATTATAGGGCGCTTTTCTTTAATAAGAGGGCGTCTTTTTGTAATCAGAGATTTCTTGTTAGGGTAGAGAAAAGATTGTGAAGATTTCTACTTAAACTATAGGGTGCTTTAGTGAAAGAAGAAATAATAAAAAGAAAGGCATAGAGGATACTTCTCAAAGCCTTTTTCAATGTAAATTATAATCTGAATTATGTTGTGAAAAAGGCGAAAAAGCCGATTGTCTATAATTTTTATCTCCTTTGGTTACATTACTAGAAAGAGGTGATTAAAGTGGATAAAAATAAAGAAAGAAAAATTAATGTAAAATTGGGCGGAATGAGTCTTTATGGGACAACTTCCAATGCTGAAGTCAGCGGCTACGAGGCTTCAGGTGATATTGAGAATGCGGGAAGATTAGATAAAGGATTCCGAAAGGTTGAAGAAGATGATCTTGCTGCTTTGGCTTCACTAAAAGAAGGGGATCAAGAGGATTATTAGGAATAGAATTTCAAGGGGGATTTTTCAGCATTGTAAAATTTTTTTGCAAGAAAGCTTTGCTATTTAGTTGGATTACGCAACTAATTTAATGAATGTAGTCGCTTAGGAAAAGTATAAGCCCAAGCGCTTTTTTTATTGAGATTATAAATAAATGGTAGTTTAGTTGAACAAAGTGGGAGTGATTTTTAGGTGGGGCCAATTGGGTTTTATTTTTCAGGATTACAATTTAATAGAAACATTAAATATAAAGGAAAATATTATCCTCCCTCTTTCCTTAGCGAATGTTCCTCCCCATGAAATTGAAAAAAGGTTGAAAATGGTAGTAGAATCGCTAGTCTACATAGAAGCAATTATTCATACTAAAAGAAGGTAAAAAGAATACCGTTTTTCACTAAAATACAAAAACAGTCTCTCCTTATTTGGAAAGACCGAAAGTAAGAGATAATAAAATGTTAGTAGTTTTCTGTATTGAATATTTAACAAGGAATATTATTTTCGATTTCCTCAGCTGTAAAGATCACTTCAATTATCCCTTCATCACTATCGTTACCTGGAGCTGAATTAGGCACTCTTCCTTCTAAAACATAAGTGAAAAACCCTACACCAGGTCTATCTATCGCTGTCAAAGTAGTTGTTACAAAATCAATATTCGTATCTGAAACAGAAATAACAATCTCTTCTGGTGCAACACGTCTAATTCGGTAGGAGAGTAACTGTGCAGATGGAAAGTCGACTGTAGACCCTTCATTATTTGCTACAATTGTTGCTAAAAATCTTACAGTGTCCAGAGGATTATCGATAGCAATCGTCAATGTTGAAATAGTAATAAAATCAGTTATGGGGGGAGGTAATAATGGAAGTGGATCCGCATTAATACCTACTACAAACTGGCGTATTAATCCAGACAAACATGTGTTTCTGCGATCCCCAGAGCTATGTTTTTTGTCTTTATCCAATACTTTCACCACCTTCCTATTAACACTACTATCAGTTAATGAATTGACATAGCATTTTGATTGGATAAGTTCCCCAGCAAAAAACAAAAGGCACATAAATTTAAGATAAATCCGTCAGTATTATCAGTGATTACATGATGGGAAGTACTATTTATGTGGATTTAGTACCTTATTAATCAATCAGTTGTTTAACATAGAAATTTGTCAAAAGCATTAATAGTGTAATACCGTACTTTTTTGCAGGTTAGTACGTTAGCATTACTTGTAATGGTTATGATTTTGGGAGCAACCAAGATAAAGAAGGTGTGGGTCTTTTTGCGGAATATGGCAGTCGCTCCTTTGCTAATGGGCAGCATCCCTGTTATAAGTTTGTGAAAAAATGCACTTAAACTAACGGGTGGCGTTTGTTCAATTAGGATTGAGACCATATTTTTAGTTATTCCATTAAAGTGCGCGATTGTTGTAGATGATACGCCTAATTCTTTGCTAAAAATAAGAAGGGGTTTTGACTGTAATCAATAGTGGCTCAAAACTCCGCACATTTGTTTAATCCATCCGCAGTACTCACACTATAAGATAAGTATTTAATAGTCTAATCATTATCATGGAAGCACGTCTGCTTATTACTATTTTAAAAACCTTCTTTCAGAATAATGGATAAGAAGGTTTTTGTTTTCGCTAAAATAAAATCAATCAATAAACACGTAAGGTTTTACATGGCAGTTTATAACAAGTTAGTTCGAAATCATCGTGCAAACAGGGAATGTAAATGGGATATCAAGGAAGCATAGGGGCAGTCTCCCGATTAAGAGTATTACCGCGGAGGGGGGACGGATCCCATTTTTCATCCAAAATTAATTGATATCCAGGCACATCAGTCTTCTGCAAACGGGGCAGATTGTTGAATAAGTAAAATGCAAATTGTGAAGGAACAGAATAGTTGAAGAAGAAAAGAAGTGTTATTAATTAATGTATCCATAAAAAAGAGGTAGCCCATAGTAAATGTTATAAAACATTTTTCGGACAACCCCTTATTATTAAAATCTGATCATTTAAAAGCTTTTACTCTAAAAAAGCTTTTGAATAATGAACGACACCTTGCACTTTTTCAAGAGAATGATGTGTTAATTCTAGAGCCATAAATACCTCATCAGGCACCTCAAATGGGGCTTGAATATTCCATAAGCTAGCTGGTTTAAAACCAAACTTAGGATAATAATCTTTATGTCCTAAAACGATTACTGAACGATAACCAAGATCTTTTGCTTTTTTTAACGCAACATGAATTAACTGACTTCCGATTCCTTTTTTCTGATATTCAGGAGTTACAGAAACGGGAGCAAGTGCCAAAGAATCGACTGCGTTATCACCATCTACAATTTTTATTTTCGATAGAAGAATATGACTTATAACTTTATTATCCTGATTTAATGCGACTAATGAAAGTTCAGGAATAAATGCATCTGATTTTCTAATCCTATTTACAAGGAGATGTTCTCGCTTATCGCTAAATTCTTCATTCAAAAAAGCTTCTTTTATCATTTCTTCCGTTGAATTATATTCTGTATTGAGTTCTGGTCGAATTGTGATATCCATTTATAGTCCCCTGTTCTTTTTATATCCTTTATTTTTATCCTATAAACGGCACTTTCTTTATGCACAAAGTCATCAAGAAAGCGTTACATACCCAGTTCTAAACATAAGTTTAACAAACAAAAACCTCCAATTCAGTATGTTTTTATTTTATAGTGGTATGTCATAGAGGTCAAACTCCAGTATATTATTTTCTTGTTGTTCTTAACGGTGGTGCGATGCTTCAATAACGGAGGATCGCTTTTTTTATTGAAGCAACTTGTAGTTTAGTTCAGAATGGAAACGGAGGAAATAAGTATATACAGAAAACAAAAAGGTTAAAATTTAGTGGATTCTAAGTAGGAGATAAAATGCGTGATAAGAAGGTTCGAGATTTAAAGAGAAAGCAAGAAATATAATAAAGCGAATTGAAGAGGAAACCACCGATTTTCCTTTGGATTTTTATAATGGGTATTTACCAGTTACCTAAGGCTTTATTGATTCCGATAGGCCCCTTTTTGAGAAGCTTAGAGTCAGTCCCCCGATGAAGTAAAGTAGGGAGACTGACCCCATTTTAATCCTTAAAGTAAAGGGCAGATTAACTCAATAAGACTTAGTTTATTCAAGTTTTGATAATACAAAAAAGACATTCCTGAAAAGAGGAATGTCTATTACCAATTACATTCATTTAGCATTTAATTTCTCTTTTTCAAAAACATCATTTACTACATCTTCGATGGTTACATTTTCGAGAACCTTTTCCATTGCATTTTGGGCACTGAAAAAGAGTGGTTCAATTGTATTTTGAATATTCCTTCCAACGGTACAATCAGGATTTGGATTTTCGTGAATGCTAAACAGTTCGTTGTCCTTGACAACATTAACGGCCTTATAAACATCGAGCAATGTAATATCCGATAAATCCTTTGCGAGTTCTGCTCCTGCAATACCAGGTTGTACTTTTATTAATCCGGCTTTTTTTAGCATCCCCATAATTTTTCTGATCATGGCTGGGTTCGTGTTAACACTTCTTCCTAAATATTCAGATGAACTTACTCCATCTTTATTTACTTCAATTAGAGTTAATATATGAATTCCAACGGAAAATCTGCTGCTGATAGACATCTTCAGTCACCTTCCTTACTTTTTACGAGAAAATAAATTAATATGTTCATCATGTAATTCATTCGATTACAAGTATATTATAACTTAAAAGATTAATCATAATAAAATATGATTTATTATTTTGTTGACATCTAACCAACATGTAACTATAATGATTACAGGTAATCGAATTAATTACAACTAAATCTATCAATGCAGGAGGACTATAAAATGAAAATTGGAATTATTGGTGCAAGTGGGAAAGTAGGAAGCCTTATTTTGAAGGAAGCAGTTAGTCGGGGACATCAAGTTACTGCTATCGTAAGAGATAAATCAAAACTAAAAGACACGAATGTTACGGTGATCGAAAAAAATATATTAGACCTTACACAAGATGATGTTAAGCAGTTTGAAGTAGTCGTAAATGCTTTCGGTGCTCCACTTGGTGAAGAGCAAGCACATGTGGATGCTGGACATGCTCTCATTGAGGCAGTTAAAGGAACGGATACAAGAATCATCGTTGTTGGAGGAGCTGGAAGCCTATATGTCGATGAAAATAAAACAGTTCAGTTAATTGATACACCTGAATTTCCAGATTTCGTAAAACCAACTGCAAAAGGCCAAGGGCGAAATTTACAAGAATTACAGACAACAACTGATATTACATGGACATTTCTCAGTCCTTCTGCCGTATTTGATGCGGAAGGAAAAAGAACTGGAGCCTATAAGTCAGGAAAAGATCATCTTCTTGTAAATTCAAAAGGTGAAAGCTATATCAGTTATGCGGATTACGCCATTGCAGTTTTAGATGAAATTGAAAATCCACAGCATATAAATGAACGTTTTACTGTCGTTGGTGAAGCAGAGTAAGTAGTGACGGCATAAAAGCAGGTTTTTTGGAATCGAATAATTTTGAAGGAGTATTATGAATATAAAGGAACTTACTCTGATCTATGTGTGGGATGCATACTTCGGCTGGTGATAGGGGTTCTCGAAGAGCGTTTAAGCCTAACATGAGATCCCTGAATTACACCTGACAGTTTTGTCTTGAGGTCTAATTGTAGGGCATAAAAAGCTTCCAATTTCCTACTTCTCCACATTCCAGAAGCAAATAAAAGGTACCCCCATACAAAACGTTGTTAGAAGAAGGAACTTTTGTCATGGACTCAGAGGCGGCGTCTAAAGGCTTTTCTGTATTGTGTTTCTTCGCACCAGAACGTGCCTATTATTTAGTCTCGTCCAAACTGTAAAAGCCATATAAGGAAAAAGCTGTTATTTTATAACGGCTTTTTTCTTTTTTATTAAAAAATCTAACCATATAAGACATGATGTAACATTCGATCAATGTCTGTACATATTTGATAATCTATCCCTAGACATTAGTAAATAACTCGGTTTATGTTGTTTAAGTATGTGCAAAAAAAGAATTTTCATTGGAGAAATCATCTCAATGGGTAAGAAAGCGATCTGTTTAAACCATTTATAAATAGGATGAGAAATGTTAAAAACCTCAAAACCCAGCCGTTCACAGTCTTTGTTTAATGTTGTAATCCCTATAATCCCTTTAATCTCACTTGAATGAGGATGATTTTGAATTTAAAGATCAATTGCAGGTAAAGACTTTTTAACGTAGCTATATATCATTTTTACTTTTTTCATCTCACTGTTTACGTTTTTAAATTCTTTTAGTAATCTAACATTGTGAAGATGAATTTTAACTAATGTATCGTTTTTGTTGATCTGTGTCCCATCTGAAAGGACGATATTCCTGCCTTTTTATGTTGTCAGCCTTACCCGGAAAATATTGTCTTCTTTAGTGGGAAGGTATGTAAGTCTTGTACAATGATAATACAAAGGATCTAGTAACCCCCAAATGGAGATAAGATAATCTCTCATGTTTCCTGATCTCCTTTTTCTTTACCATTTTTTTATTTTATTTTTTATCGAAAAATAAAATTTTACTTATGGTAAATTAGGGATTAAACGGAAAGAAAACAAAGGATATGTTATTTTTTAATAAAAATGTTATCCCGAGGGAATTCATTATTTTATGAGCTATTACCGGAGTTAAACGATATCTTCCTAAAAAATGTTACTTCCCCATAAATGATCTTAATCTCAAATTTCTTCTTAAACAGCTCCAAGTGCGTGTCCCCATCTTTAACTGTAGTTTAAAATCATTAATTTCATTCAATGACAAAATGCGCTATTTGAAAATGAAAAATACATGACTTCCAATTTCCATATTTCCTCTAAAGTGTTGTTTGTGTCTAATATTTTGTTCTTCAAACGTAATAAATTCATAGAAATTGAAGGACTCGTTAAGAATAAAGCACGAATGAATATTATAAAACACGAAGGTGGAATAATCATGGGTTTTCGTTTGACTTTTATTGTTTTCCTTTCCATCCTATTAATTGGTTGCTCTTCCCATAAAAATAACGAAGAACAAGATAGTCCTATGGCTATACAAACAAATAACCAAGCTTCCTCTAAAATTGTTCTTCTTATTGTCGATTCATTGATGGATGAACCTTTAAAGAAAGCAATTGATGAGAATAAAGCGCCTGCCCTGGAATTTTTTTTGAATCATGGTCGTTATAATAAAAACTTAGTCAGTTCCTATCCAACCATGTCCGTTACAATTGACAGTTCTTTAATAACGGGTACTTACCCTGATAAACATAAAATCCCTGGTCTTGTATGGTATGACGAAGATGAACAGCGTATTATAAATTACGGAAATGGCTTTTTCGAAATGGTTAAAATTGGGGTTTCTCAGTTTGCGGAAGATGCCTTAAATCAATTCAATAATGTTGATCTTAGCTCCAATGTAGAAACGATTCACGAAGTATTAGATAAAGAAGGGAAACAAACAGCATCTATTAACTCTCTCATTTATCGTGGAAATTATGAACATGTTCTTAAGGTTCCAAAGGTCTTAGCTAAAACTACTGCTTTGCCAGATCATTACAAAACTTCTGGACCTAAGATATTGTCTGTAGGGGCTTTTATTCGTCAGGATAATAAAAATTCACATTTAGTAAATCGGCTTGGACTCAATGATGCATTTGCAGCCCAAGAATTAAAATATCTTTTAGAGAAAAACAAACTTCCTGAATTTACGATTATGTACTTTCCGGTAAATGATCATGTTGTTCATAGAAAGGGACCTAAGACGACTGAAGGAATTGAGGAAATCGATAAGAATTTACAGGAAATATTAAATGTTTTTCCAAATTGGGAAAATGCACTTGATAATGTGATTTGGATAATCATTGGCGACAGCAAGCAATCATCAGTTAAAAAAAATAAAAAAGAAACATTAATTGATTTAAGAGAAGCTCTTTCGAACTACAATATTTTAAGACTTGATGAACCTGTTCGTAATAAAGATGAACTAGTCATTACAGCAAATGAACGAATGGCCTATATATATAAGATCAGCGAGGATCTTTCCCTGCAAGATATTACAAGTAAGTTGCTAGAAGATGAACGTATAGCATGGATTGCACGGAAGGAAAACGACATGATTCAAGTGAAATCAAGAGATCAAAAAGGGACTTTTCAATTCAAACCCGAAGGAGATTTTAAAGATATTTATAAACAAACTTGGTCTATAAAAGGAAATAGCTCAATTCTTGATTTGACTATAAAAAATAATAATCAAATTGAGTATGGGGATTATCCAGACGGATTAGCAAGATTGTATGGCGCATTACATTCACAAAAGGGAGAATTTTTAATAGTAGATGCTAAACCTGGTTACGAATTTATTGGAGAAAGCTCTCCTGAACATACAGGCGGAGGAGCCCATGGCTCGATGCATAAAGATGATTCTCTTACACCTATTATTGTAACAGGAACCAATAAAAGCATAGATCATTTGCGTATTGTTGATTTGAAAGAATGGATATTGGATCTCTTAAAATAAAGTTTAAAAATGAAGTTTTACTTTTAAACTTAAAATAAATGATTTGAAAATAAAAACAGCAACCCGTTTATTCGAAAAGGTTGCTATTTTTTATGGTTTAAAATTATTTATTCCAAGCCCTATTTTATTATACAAGATGGCTATGGTGTAGGCTCCACAAAAGGACATTTGTTGTCTGTGATGTCTGCCACCATTTTTGTATAAAGTCTAATCGTTAACAAACAATACTGTAATAGGATTAATATAAGCTCGGTATCTGACTATCCTCTATACAAAAAACTAAAAAAGTAGGTAGTAATGAGGAGCGTTTATGGAAATTGTTGAACGTTTGTTTGCTCAATATGGATATTTAGTGTTGGTATTCGGTCTGCCCTTGGAATTAATTGCCCTTCCGATATCTCCTGGAAACTCGACACTTGCATACACCGGATATTTATCCTACAAAAATGATCTCAAACTTCTAGCCGGCTCTAGCTTCGGCATATTCTGGATCGGTGCAAGGAATAACGACTACGTATTGGATCGGAAACAAGTGCGGGATGCCACTAGTCGAATAATACGGGAAATGGCTGTTATTGAAGCCTGAATATTTGAAGAAAACAAGAATGACTTATGAGAAATATAGGAACAACTTAGGGTCAGGACAAAATAATCGTTTGTGAATGGAATCAATGATTTTCCTGTGATATCAAAACCAGCATTTGTTGAAGCCGCCACAGAAGCGAAAAAACCCTGCAAATAAGCCTTTTGCCATGTTGGAAAATACTTCAGAAAATAGGTACCCAATCCAACAGCGCCCAATAACTCAATCATGACAAAGAACATGAAGGTCTTTCGTATGAACCGAATAATCCCGGAAAAAGTCAAGTTGTTTTTTTCGACGGTTATAAGGATTCTTTCCCTAAGTCCAATTTTTTTCCCCGATACAAGCCAGGTGGGGATGGATGAAAAACTGGTCCACTTTTAACAAAAGTTTATTCTTTACTGGTTTTATCATTGTTTCGGTATTCATTTACCTTGGTTTCAGTATAAAGTATTTCTAATGGAAAATATAATGATTCAATGATTAGGGATATCCTTGAACAAGGATATCATTAAAGGGCAAGATGGTGAAATAGGATTGACACCGTAGTCTTCGGTTATGATAATGAACATATTTCATGCATTAAAAAGGAGTAATATATGGAATCTGAAAATGATAAATTTACGATTGTGAGAGCAGATAAAGTGGATTTTGATGTAAGAAAACAAATGTCTGAGATTTTTTCGGAAGGATTCTCACAATGGCTTGTTTTTTTCTCAAAGGATCAAAATAATATTGCAAAAGCTTTTGCTCATATGTTTGTTTTGAATCAATTTTATGTAGCGATAGCGAATAATAAAATTGCTGGAATGACAGCATGCACAAATGGTGTCCATCGATCGGTTCGATTAGATAAAAAGGAATTAAGGAAACATCTAGGGTTTTTCAAGGGAAGCTTGGCAGGGATCTTTCTTAAGAAGGAATTTGAAGCGCCTTTTGAAGAATTCCCTCCCAATACAGGGTCGATTGAGTTTGTTGGAACATCTTCAGAATTTAGAGGACAGGGTGTAGCCTCTCAAATTATAAAACATATCATTGAAAACACACCGTACAAGGATTATGTCATTGAAGAGGTTGCGGATACGAATACTTCGGCAATGAATTTATACAACAAATTGGGATTTGAAGAGTACAAAAGAAAGCCTCTTCCAGAGATAAGGGCTAGGAAAATTGGAATCAATCATTTTTTGTCTTTGAAATACGTAAAAAGGTAACATATATCTCTTTAAGATCCTGGATAAAGCAAACTTTAACCCCTCTAGCTCAAGTGAAGCCTTTGCCAATTATACTTCAGTTGCCTAGCTAATTTATTAGTATATCTTAATTGAAAAAGGATGTATAAGGATATACACAAAGGAAAAGACTGGCCATTTTGTATTATAAGGAATATTTTTGGACACCTTAAAATACGGAATGGAGGGATTAAATGTCAAGAGATAAAGGCATACTATTCTTTTTTTTGCTATTGAGTTTTGTTCTTCTCCTTAAATTAGTTCCTGCACATAAGTCCAGACAATCAATCGTCATGTTTCTATATAAACAATTGATTACGTGGTTATTTGGTACTCTTGTAGCTGAAAAAGGATTAATTAAATATCCTGTTAGATTATTTAAGAAAGCATATAAAGGTAGCTTTTCATTTGAATATTTTTTTACCCATCTTTATGTGTATTATTTAACATATATTATCCAGAAAATCGTAGTAAGTTCTTGAAATTTATTTATATTGCTTCTTATACCGGTATCAAAACTTTAATAGAAGCATTACTTGAAAAATATACAAACTTAATTAAATATGTAAATTGGCAGTGGTATTGGAGTTTTATGTTTTATAAATGGTATTTTAAAGAGGAATTACACTCTCCTCATGCTAAAACCAATCCTTCTTATTAACATATACATGGAAAATTCAAAAGAAACAGAGGGACGGTTCTGGTGTTTCATCGCTATTTTCCCTATGAAACAAGAGAACCGTCCCCGTGTTTCATGAAAAATGATAATGAATGGTTTTTTCTACTTTTTGTAAGATGGCGTTGTATTTATCTTTATGAAGATAACCGATGCTCCCAAATAGTAAATGGTCTACAGGTTGGATTCCGGTAAAATCAAAAATCCCCATATCGGAGGTGATTTTTAGACCTGCCGTCATTCCCATCTCATCGTACTCTTCTTTAGGTGTGCCATGTGTATTAATGATCAGTCCCTTTTTTCCTCTTAACAGTTTAATAATTCCATCCTCATTAGAAGCATAAGCATACCCGTATGCAAATACTCGGTCAACATAGCCTTTCAGAATGGCTGGGAGACCAGTCCACCAGATTGGGTAAATAAAGGTGATCACATCTGCTTCATTGATAAACTCTTGCTCTGTTAGAATATCTTCTGGGATTTGCCCTCTTTTCATGGCTGCCGTATCCTCACGTTGCAGCACAGGCTGAAAATGAAGTTCATATAGATCACGAACCGTCACTTTGTGACCATTGTTCTTTAAAGCACTGACGGTTCTTTCCAAGATTGCCTGGTTTAAACTTTCAGGGTGTGGATGGGCGTAAACAATAAGATGGTTCATTTCCCGTTACCTCCTCTAATTTTTATTGAATTTTCTAACTCATTAAAATGTTATAATAATAAAAGGCTTATTGTAAGTAGTTATTTTTATATAACATAGTCACAAAAATATGACCTTTAGAAAGAGGGGAGTTTGATTATGGCACGAAGCTGGTTTGATGAACCTCCTGAGGAACAAAAAGAAGTATGTCCCATTACGCTAACTCAAAATATAATTGCAGGAAGATGGAAACTTATCATTTTATGGCATCTAAGCAGGCAAACAAGAAGATTTAATGAACTTCAAAGGTTGTTACCAGGGATTTCAAAGGGAATCTTGACTCGCCAGTTAAGGGAATTAGAAGAAGACCAAATGGTTCACAGAGAGATCTATAAAGAAGTCCCTCCAAAAGTAGAATACTCATTAACCGCAAAAGGACAAAGCTTCGTCCCAATCATGGAAAGCATGGGAGAGTGGGGCGAAAAGCATATAAAGAGCTAATTGCAACAGGGGGACGGGTTCTCACGTTTCATCACATTCTTACTATATTGAAACATGAGAACCGTCCCCCTGTTACTTAAACATGAGAACCGCCCGTTGTTTCTTTTTGATAAATGAACATAATATTGTATAGTAATGATTATCTATGATAACAGGTCGGAGGTACCTTTATGTGCAACAAGGAAAGATATCAAACCTTATTGAATAAAATTAATCAATATACAACTACCGAGGGAAAAGGGATCACGAGGATTGCCTACACGAATGAAGAACAAACGTGTACGCATGCTTTTATGCGAATGTGTAAAGATGAGAACCTAGATATCAGGATGGACGCTTGTGGAAATGTGATTGCTAGAAGAGAAGGAAGGAAAAATTCTCTTCCACCGGTTGTGATGGGATCTCATTTGGATACTGTTTATCAAGGCGGTAAATATGATGGGGTTGTAGGGGTTACCGCGGCATTGGAAGTCGTGAAACGTTTAAATGAAAAAGGCATTGATACAGAGCACCCGATTGAAGTCATTTCTTTTGCCTGCGAGGAATCTGCCCGTTTTGGTGTATCAACAGTCGGAAGTAAAGCAATGGCAGGTCTTATAGATAAGGACAAGTATCGAAACCTAAAAGATCGTGACGGGATCTCAATGGAAAGGGCGTTTTCTTTATGTGCCCTGGATTTTGAAAATATTGATGAAGCGAGTAGAGTGAACGAAGAGTTTAAGGCTTTTTTTGAATTACATATCGAACAAGGTCCTATATTAATAAACAATCATAAGAAGATTGGAATTGTTACAGGAATTGCTGCTCCCGTGAGACTGATCATAAAAATAATGGGAAAAGCATCGCATTCAGGAACCACCCCTATGGATATGAGGCAGGATGCTCTGCTAGGTGCTGCAGAAATATCATTAGCTCTTGAAGGAGCGGCCAAACAGGAACAAAAAAAGGGTACGGTCGCAACGGTAGGGGTAATGGATATCCAAAGTGGTGCCATGAACGTCGTACCTGGTGAAGTAGAAATGAAGGTAGATATTCGATCCACTTCGGTAGAATCACGAAATGCCGTTTTGAGCGAGTTAAACAAAACCATTTCTTTCGTAGCAAATAAAAGACAGCTAGACATTCAAAGTACGGTGATTAGTAAGGAAGAACCTGTACAACTTTCTTCTGAGCTGAATGAAACGTTAACCGATTTATGTGAAGACAAAGCTTATTCTTATCAATTAATGCCAAGCGGGGCAGGGCATGATGCGATGAACATGGCAAAGTTATGTCCAGTTGGACTGATCTTTGTTCCATCAGTAGATGGACTTAGTCACCATCCAAATGAATTTACCGATATGGATGATATAATAATAGGCATAGACCTTCTGGAAGAAGCCGTACTTCATTACGCAAAAACCGTATAAAAAGTCTTATCTTTAAGGAAAAGGGATTGCTACTATAGATGGAGAATGAGGTTGCGAGATAGAACAAATTTTTGTATTTGGTGATTGTTTTACATGTAAGTTACTATTGTTTGTTCAATAATCAGGAGCACGCGTGAAGTTCTGTTTTTCACTCTAGAAGGGTTGATAACAGAACTTTTTTGCACTCTGATTACTGAAGAATAGATAATTAAGTAATAACAATCAAATTAATCATCTATTTTATAGATAAGACCGTAATGCCAGTGGCCATTCCATTATTAGTATTCCAATCCTTATGGATTAGTGAGGAGAAAGAATTCGAATACCCTGTTTGTTATATTCTTGTACCACACTAGAGGGTAGTGAGTTATCAGTAACGATAAGATCAATTTCTTTTAGTGGACAAATATTGATGTAAGATGATGTTTCAAACTTTGATGAATCCGCCACTACTACTTTGTATTTGGTCCGTGAAAGCATGGTTTGAATAACGCCTACTTCATGCATTCTAAAATCAGTTAAACCATGTTCAAGTGATAATGCATTCACTGTGATAAAAGCAATATCAATATTAAAATGAGAAAGGATTTCTTCACATTGTTTCCCATATAAAGTATATTCCTCTGGATTAAAAAAACCGCCGGTGAGGATGACATTGAACCCCTTGTTCGCACCAAGAATGGATAAAATCCGAAGATCATTGGTAATAATGGTTAACCTCTTGAACTTCTCAACAAGTACCTTCGCAACTTCAATCGTTGTTGTCCCGCCGTTTAGAGCGATTGCCTGCCCTTCTTCAATTAATTCAATCGCTAATGAAGCAACTTCTTGTTTTTTTTCTAGGTTTTTAACTTCTCTTTCATTAAAAAGCTTGTTAAGTACATTATCCGTATTTTGGATTAAAACAGCCCCGCCGTGAACTCTTTTTAGCACTCCATTTTTCTCTAAAACCTCTAAATCCCTTCGAACAGTATCAATTGAGACATCCAATAAAGTAGCAAGCTCAGAAGCCTTTACAGCTTTTTGCTGTTTTAAAAAGGATTCAATCATTTGATGTCTTTGCTCCTGTAACATCATATCGCTCTCTCCTATTCCTTTAAATAACGAGTATAAAAAGCATATCATAGATTTTAAAAAAGCAAAATAAAGCAAAAAAAAGCATTTTGTAAAGTAAAAGTTACATATATTCTACGAAAAAAGTGTAAAGGTTATGTAATTAAAGTGTAAAACACATTGTAAAACAGCAAAAAACCGATTAATCTTGCATTACGAAGCAAAAAAACGAAAAGGAAAGGATCTAACAGAATGGGAAGCTACTACAATCCAGTCAAAATTAAAATAAATAAGATAGACGTTATAGAGGATGTATTAAATACAATTAATCCTCAACTTAGAAATATTGTGCTTTTACATCGAGGCGGTGATTTTTCACAATCCGAGGCTGGATGCAGTCTTTATCAATGCCTTGAGGATGTTGAAGTCAAACAGTTAGAAGTGAACATATCTAATCCTGATGTGGAAGACTTGTTTCATTACTATAAACAAATTGAAAACTTTGATTATCAATGCATAGTAGGAATTGGGGGAGGCAGTGTTCTGGATCTTTCAAAATCCTTAGCGGCTTTAAAGGGAATGGAAATAGATTCTTCCTCAACTTTACGCTCTATCATTAAACAAAAGCTTTATATCGAAAATCAAAACTTCGTACCATGGATAGGGATTCCGACAACTTCAGGTACGGGATCCGAGGTTACTTGCTGGGCAACCATTTGGGATCGCGCTAACGGAGTTAAAATGTCAGTTGATTGGGAAAAAATATATGCACATACTGCCATCATTGACCCAACACTGACAGCAACTTTACCGAAGGGATTAACGGCTTCAACCGCTTTAGATGCTTTATGTCATGCAACAGAGGCTTACTGGTCAAAAAGCTCTAATGAAATTTCAAGAATCTATTCATTAGAAGCGATCAAAAAAATTGTCAATAACTTTGAAAAGGTCTTTAATCAGCCGAATGACCTTACATTAAGAAATGAAATGGCTTTAGGAAGCTTGTATGCAGGTCTAGCCTTTAGCAACACGAGGACAACGGCGTGCCATTCCATATCATATCCTCTGACATTGGAACTTGGAATGGTCCATGGGATAGCAGCAAGTATCACGTTGGCCAAAGTGATGGAGATCAATTTTGACTCTATTATTGAAAACGAAAAATTGCTCCAGGCATTTGGAGTAAGCAGCTGCAGCGAGATTCAAGAGCTTATTGAGCACTTCCATCAGCTATCAGGTTTCTCGAGCAGCCTTAAAGACTACGAAGCCAACGAAGAAATCATTGAAACGATTGCTGCAAATGCCTTTACAAAGGGTCGGATGGACAACAACCCAGTTGCTTTAACAAAAGAAGATGTCACACAAATTTTACTATCAATCTATTAAGGAGAGAAAAAAATGAAGACAAAATTTATGCTTACAATATTCTTACTATTCACTGTGTTATTAACGGCGTGTAGTGGAGGTAACGACGGTGCTGTAGAAGTGGATGATGTCATTAAAATGGTGTGGTATCCGAACGAGTCCGGTGAAGATATGAAGTCATCTCGAGATGAAATTGGTAGGCTTATTTCAGAGGTAACAGGTAAAAAAGTAGAGCATCAATTAACAACGGACTATGCCATTGCGATTGAAACGTTGGTGAACAATAATGCTGACCTTGCATTTACGGGAGCACAAGCGTATGTTGAAGCAAAAAATAGGAATGACGCTGTTCAAACAATTGCTGTGAAATCTGGAAAATCTGGTACTTTAGATGATGCTAAATACTATAGCTGGTTAGCTGTTAATGTCGATGAGCAAGACAAGTATAAAGAAAATGGGGAATTTTCACTCGATAAAATAGCAAATACAAAGTTTTCATTCGTATCTAACAGCTCAACATCAGGGTTTAAGGTGCCATCCCAAAGCATTCTTGGTCATTTCACACAAAAAGAAGAGTATGCAGATTTAACAGCAGAGGATTTAATGGAAGGCGGACCATTATTCTCTCAAGTATTATTTGGAAACTCTCACCAAGGCTCCGCAGTCAATTTATTAACGGGTAATGCCGATGTTGCCGCATTCTGTGATACTTGTGTGGATAACTATGTGGAAATTGCTGAAGGTGATGAGAATACAGTCGGTGCGGTTTATCGAGTTAAAGATGATGCTGCAGAACCTTTTAATACTGTTACAGGTAAAGAATTTACATTAATGAGTGCTACACCAGTATTAAATGAACCATTTGTTGTAAACATGGATACAATCGGTCAAGAAGATTTTGATAAAATTCAACAACTATTCACTTCAGATGAATTTGCAAACAATGAAAAAATCTTTGCTCCAAAAGATTCAGAACAGACAGCTTTATTCTCTAAAGAAGGTCAAGAAAGACTAGTTGCTGTAGAAGATGAATGGTATGATCCAATCCGAGAACTTTCAAAATAATAGACCACTTCATCAATAGGAAATAATGTATAAGAAGTGGAGTGTGTATATGCGGATATTTGTTATACACACTCTTACTTGCTATTTAACCAAAAAGGAGTCAATTCAAATGTCTTTGTTAAAGGTAGAAGGCCTTGGAAAATCATATACAGCAGACAAAAAAATATTAAAGAATATTCATTTTGATATAAAAGCAGGGGAATTTGTCTCAATCATTGGTCCGTCTGGTGCTGGAAAATCTACCTTGCTGCGTTGTATTAATCGAATGGTTGAGTTTAATGAAGGAAAGATTATTTTTAACAATTATAATGTTGGAAGTTTAAATAAAAAAGAATTACGTAAATTGCGAACGAATATAGGGATGGTGTTTCAGCACTATAATCTCGTACCTCGCTTGACGGTGATTGAGAATGTACTACATGGCCGATTTGGTTATAAAACAACCCTGCAAGGACTGTTAGGTAGATATACAGAGGAAGAAAAAGAACGTGCTTTTTACCTGCTGGAGAAGCTGGGAATTCATGAACATGCTTATAAGCGCTGTGACCAATTAAGCGGTGGTCAGCAGCAACGTGTAGGGATATGTAGAGCGCTTATTCAAGAACCGAAACTGATTCTTTGTGATGAACCGATTGCTTCGCTGGATCCGAATTCTTCTAAGGTGATTATGGACCATTTAAAATCAATTAGTATGGAAATGGGCATTACCTGTTTAGTGAATTTACACCAAGTGGAAGTGGCGCAACACTATTCAGATCGAATTATTGGGTTGAATCAAGGAGAAATTGTCTTTTATGGAAAGGGCAGTGAGCTTTCTGAAGAACAAATTCACAAAATTTATGGAACCAAAATGAAAGATTTAATAACAGCGTAAGGAGAAATGACAGTGAATGAAAAAACGATGCGAAAAAGCAGATGGCAGACAGTAATCTTTCTTCTTATTATCATCCTTCTTACCTATTTATCATCAGCTATTACAACCTTTAACTTTGTAGAGGGGATGGCGACAATTCCTGAAGCCATTGGTTGGATCTTTTCCAACTTAATGGTGACACAGGAATCGCTTGATAAATTGCCAAAGATCTTGGAAAAATTAGCTGAAACCATCTTTATGTCTATTGCGGCCACAACGATCGCGGCTGTTGTCTCTCTCTTTTTAGGAGTAGTGGGATCAAAAACAACAAAAGTGAATAACTTCTTAAGTGTATTTGCCCGTTTTATAGCTTCCATATCTAGAAATATCCCCGTTGTCGCGTGGTCGTTGGTTTTGCTTATTTCTTTCGGACAAAATTCCGTAACAGGATTTCTTGCTCTATTTGTTGGGACGGTAGGGTTTTTAACAAGGGCATTTATCGAATCGATTGATGAAGCCAGCCAAAGCTCTGTTGAAGCATTAACGGCAACAGGGGCAACCTATTTCCAAATCGTGGGGAAGGCTGTAATTCCACAATGTTTGCCACAGATGATCAGTTGGGTGTTGTTTATGGTTGAAACGAATATTCGAAATGCCACATTGGTAGGAATCTTAACAGGAACGGGAATTGGTTATACCTTTGATATGTATTACAAGATGCTAAATTATGAGGTTGTAGCCCTTGTGACAGTATGTATTGTCATTACCGTAATTATTGTAGATCTTATTTCAAATTATGTACGGAAGGTGATTCTATAATGGAAGCAACCTACATGAAAAGAAAGAAAGACGGTCGTATTCATATAAAATCGGGTAACAAAGGGGATGGAGTCATAAGATGGACATTAATGATTCTAACACTTTTGACCGTTGTTTCCTTTCTTTTCTTTAACTATGCGGGGCTGGATTTAGGCTCAGCGATTACAGAAACCGCTTATAACTTGAAAGTGATGTTTTTGGAGCCGACATTGAATCATTTTGATTTTGGAGAAGCCATCTATCAAGTTGGAATTACACTTGGTTTGGCGTTCTTAGCTACGATTATTGGTGCAGTTATTGCTTTTTTCCTTTCTTTGATGGCTGCAACGAATTTAGCTCCCCTATGGGTATCAAGAATGGTTCGCGTATTTGTTGCGATTATTCGGGCTGTTCCAACGGTGTTATGGGTGTTAATCTTTGCGATTGCCGCTGGGTTGGGAAGTGAAGCGGCGGTTCTTGGTATGTTATTTCACTCGATTGCTTATTTAGTAAAAGCTTTTTCAGAGGCATTTGAAGAAGTCGATAAAGGAATCTTTGAGGCACTGCAATCAACTGGTGCGAACTGGTGGCATATTGTAAAAAGTGGTGTCGTACCGTCTACTTTTACCTATTTATTATCATGGACTTTCTTACGGTTTGAAATCAACTTCGGTGTAGCCGTAGCAATGGGGGCGGCGGCAGGAGCAGGCGGAATTGGGTTTGAGCTTTTTATGGCTTCTAGCTTCTACTTTGATATGCGAGAGGTTGGCTTTATTACCTACGCTATTTTTATCATTGCCTTTTTATTAGAGATCATTTCAACCCGTCTGAAAAAACGTTACTTCCCAGCAACTTCTGACTAAATCATAGACGAAGGAGAATATAGGAACGATGATTCACTACAAACTTTTAACACCTGGACCGTTGACGACGACAAGCAGTGTGAAAGAGGAAATGCTGTTGGACCGTTGTACGTGGGACAATGACTATAAAATCATTACGCAAAAAATAAGAGCTAAGCTTCTTGAATTGGCAGGAGCAGACAAAGTAGAATATACAGCTGTCCTCATGCAAGGAAGTGGAACGTTTGCTGTTGAAGCTGTGATGAATTCTGCTCTTTCGAACCAAGATAAGGCTTTAATTATCACGAACGGAGCATATGGAGAAAGAATTGTTAAAATAGCCAAATACATGGGTCTAGCATTTAGGGAATATCGTGTAGCTTACAATGAATGTCCAAATGAAGAAGAAATTAGAAATATTTTAATAGAGGATCAGGACATTTCGCATATGGTCATGGTTCACTGTGAAACAACAACAGGTATATTAAATCCAATTGAGATGGTTTCGAAACTATCAAAGAAATTTGAGAAAACGTTAATCATTGATGCCATGAGCAGTTTTGGTGGAATGGAGATTGACGTTCCTGGACTAGGGATTGATTATTTAATCAGCAGCGCCAATAAATGCATTCAAGGAGTTCCAGGGTTTGGATTTGTCATTGCTAGAATAGAGAAATTACTAGCTTGTGAGGGAAATTCTCGCAGTTTGTCACTAGATTTATATGATCAATGGAAGGAAATGGACAAAGATGGAAAATGGCGCTTCACGTCTCCAACACATGTAGTGGCTGCATTTTCTAAAGCTCTTGATGAATTAGACGAAGAAGGAGGCATTCCAGCGAGATTTCTACGCTATCAGAAGAATAATCAAAATTTAAGAGAGAGGCTAAATAAAATAGGATTTCAAGCCTATATATCAGAAGAAAAGCAATCTCCTATAATTACAGCCTTCCGTTTTCCGAATGACGACTTTAACTTTGAGCACTTTTATACATTTGTTAAGGAGAGAGGCTATGTTCTTTATCCGGGGAAATTGACAAATGAAAGTACCTTTCGCATCGGAAATATTGGGGAGATTGATGAAAAAGATATTGAAGAGTTATGCGATATTATAGAAACCTACATGGGAGTGGTGAAAAAATGAACAGAGTTGAAGGAGTTATTTTTGATTGGGCCGGTACGACAGTCGACTTTGGTTGCTTTGCACCAGTAAAGGTGTTTATTGATATTTTCAAACAGGCAGGGATTGGGGTGTCAATGAAAGAGGCAAGAGAACCAATGGGAATGTTGAAAATTGACCATATCCGTGCGATGCTATCCATGCCTAGAATTTCGACAAAATGGGAAGAAGTATACAAAAGACCCTTTAATGAACAAGACGTAAAGAAGCTATATGCTGAATTTGAACCCGTACTCATGTCTTCTTTAATCGAGTATACAGATCCCATTCCAGAGGTGGTGGAGACGGTACAAGCATTAAGAAGTCAAGGATTGAAAATCGGTTCCACTACAGGATATACACAAACCATGATGGATGTTGTGATTCCAAATGCCTTGAAAAAAGGCTATGGTCCAGACTTTTATATGACACCGGATGGAACCGATTCGTTTGGAAGACCATATCCGTATATGATTTATCGGAATATGGAAGCCTTACAGTTATCGGCATCTTGGAAGGTCGTAAAAGTAGGAGATACGACCTCAGATATAAAAGAAGCGGTCAATGCAGGTGTTTGGGCAGTAGGTGTTGTAATCGGCAGCTCTGAAATGGGATTAAGTTTCGATGAATTTCATGCTCTATCAAAAGAGGATCAAGAGAAAGTGATTTCTCAAACAGAAGAATCCTTTTTACAAAATGGAGCGGATTTTACCATCAAATCAATGAGCGAACTGCCACAATTAATCGAAAGAATCAATCATCTTATTTCAGAAGGAAAAAGACCTAATGCTAAATAAGCTAGACTAGTTAACGTCAAAGGTGATAGTCGTAAGGAAAATGACTATTCAGAATTGGGCAAACGAGAGCAAACCTTTATTACTGGTTTGGCTCTTTTTTAATTTCTCAAATTATTTCCTATTTGTATACGGAAAGAAGAAAAAATTTATAAAACAACATGTTCATGGAAATTAAATGAATTGAAAAATTGGATCCGATCGTTTTATTGCTATTTTTTTGCATTAGTGGTCTTTTCAATCTAATAAAAGTACCATAATCATACATTTAGACAATTTTCTTCTTCAATGAATAGATCCTAATGGTTCGATAAGTACGAACGGCGAACCATTTAATGGAAGAAGATTTTTAAACAAAACTGGTTAGTTATGTAAATATGGGTGGGTGATAATCGTACTTAACCCCCTATGAAAATAAAATTTGGTTCAAAACTAAAAAAGTAGTATGGGACTTGTACGATAGCGGTAGAAGTGTCATCAAAAAATAACCCTATTTCATTAGCTTTTTAACTGTTTTCGTTGATACGTAGATAGTACGACTCCTCCCACTATAAATAGGGAACCTAAAATCTCTGTACTAGTTATTGGTTTATATAGCAAGATCAATCCCATTAACATTGCTACAAAAGGTTCTAAATTAGATAATATTGATGCCTTTGAAGCATCTACATGTCTAATGTTGTTGTTCCAAATCAAGTTCGCTATACCGTGTACAACAACGGCAGTTCCGATTAGAAAAACCCAATCAGACAACTTCGTGCTTATACGTATGGGAGTGTCTAGTAAAAAGGCAAAAGGGATCGACACAATAAAGCCTACTATATTCGAATATAAAGTAATGGTAAGTGGATCCATTCTTTGAGAGAGAAGTTTCGTCATAATAATCATAATGGCGAATGTAATCATCGTTATTAAAATCCAAAATAAACCTTTATCAAAATGTAAAGAAGATGGATTGCCTGTCGTTACAACATAGTAAATTCCTATAATTGCCATAATAGACCCCATCAACATACGAATGGTTAATTTTTCTTTTAAAAAAATAGTGGCTAAAAAGCCAGTTAAAATAGGGGTAGTTGCTAAAATTAATGCAGCTGTTGTTGGATCCGCTGTTTTTAATCCTACAAAAAAAGACCATTGGTTTATAAATACACCAATAACCCCTAGAAACAAAACCGCGAGTAAATCAGATTTATTTACACGTTTAAAATGTTTTTTGAAGGAGGATAAACCTATTAAAAATAGTACAATAAATAAAAGTCTAAGCATGGTTAGCAAAGTTGGGGAAAAGTCTTGGACTAAAATCTTTCCAAAAACAAAATTGCTTCCCCATACCACTACACAAATGGTTAGCAAAGTATATGCTTTTAACATTTTTCTTTCCCTTTCTATAACAAAATAACAACTAGCCTAGTTTAACATAAAAAGTATCATTTACAAGTCGGCCGACGTTTTCTAAACAACCTTAAACTAGGGGGGATTTAGACATTTACAAATCTCCTTTTGAATTATGTTTTTCCATTAGATGGCTTTCCTGTAGCAAGGATTAGCGCTTATTTCCATTTTAAATCCATAATGAGGAAAAGGAATTATTAGATAGTTAGTAGAATTCCTATTGGGATGAGAGAGACAAATTGGTAAGGTTGTACTAAAGTTTCGTCTGATGGATAAAGGGAGCGATGTTAATGAAAAAATTGAGTCTGTTTATTTTTATTTTGCTATTATTAACGGGCTGTCGATCGACACCATTTGATGCACAAAGCGAAATTGATTGGGTCGATTTTATTAAATGGGACGGAAAAGAATACGATGGAATCCATTCCGGAGTTTTAGCTGATAATCGCTATGTAGGAGAAAAGATGGGTACGATCAAATTTAAAATGGCGGACAACGTAACAAATCAAAGTTATAAAATTAGAAACGGTGATGCTGCGTTCCACGAGAAAGGTACTGAGATTTTTAAAATTAAGGATCAACCTAATTTAATAGCCGTTAAGTCTGTTCATTCCATAAATGGATACAATGTATATTTTGCAAGAGATGATATTGAATACAGATGGCATTTTAAAGATATGCCGATCGAAAAAGTTAAGAGAATCGAGATTTACCAGGCTTATACACCAGAAGGAAATAAACTGATTTCTACATTGACAAAAAGCGAAGAAGTAAAGAACTTTATTCAACTATTAGTAAACAGCGAAACAAATCCTGATTTCCAGCCTAACACAGAAAGAGGAGATCCTATTTTTTACGAAATGGTTTTTTATACGGAAGAACCAATTGCCTACAAATATAGCATGCAGTTCGATGGATACACCTATTTTTGGCATCCTTGGGATACCTCCATTTTATCTGATGATATAAAGATATATATTCATGAAAACTAAACGTGAAATGATTTTGTAGTCGCAGCGACGCCCTGAATAACTTATACACCTCAATCATTTTGCAATAGAATGGAAGAACATAACGGGGAAGAAGAAATGAAAAAGACAACATATACGGTGACGGATTTTGCATGGCAAAATTTCCTTTTGAATCAAGAGTACCGTCCGAGACTTCTGAAAAAGTGTTTATTTGGATTCGTTTGTAGACATAGAAAGGGAGTAGAGAAGCTAGAACATCTACATATTGTAGCTGATCTAGCTTCTTTTCTTTTTAAATAGAAATTTTTTTAGTAACCTCGTACTGCCCCGTGTTTCTATATCGATGGAAGTAATCTATTTCTGGAATTAAAATGATGTAGGTTTTGGTAGTATAATTATTAATCTTTATGAATAATTTTTCAAAGAAGAATGTATAGGTAATTAATATATTTGCAGACTTTGTTACGATGCGCTTATTGCACAATCAGTCCATTTTAATAGAGGATGAATTTCAAGAATAAATGGATACTTATGGAAATGCTATTATTTAGTTTATGAAAGATTGTACCTTTCTATCTTCACCAATACTTATACAATTTCCTCAATATTATTATCTAAAATTAACGAATGCTATTAACATAAAAGTTATGTATTAAATCAATCATTTAATCATTTAAAATTTGAAAATAATAGATAATAGGCCATTCATATAAATTTCCTAATTTTTTAATAAAATGTACATAAAGTTATGGCTAATTTGTTAACAATTGTAAGTTTGTGATGAATTAAACAATCGAAATTGATAATATTCAAGTGCATATATAATATGCATACATTATACATAATAGGAGTGACACACGTGAAGAAAAAAGGATGGCTAACACTAATCTTAATTGGTATTTTTATGTTAGTTATGGCGGGCTGTAGTTCAAATGGAGACAGCAAAAAAACTGCTGGAGAAGCAGAAGGGAAATATACTCCCGGAACATACGAAGGTGTTTCAACAGGCCATGGCGGCGAAATTAAAGCAACAGTAACAGTATCAAAAGATAAAATTGAAAGTATTGAAATTTCTGCTGAAGGTGAAACAGGAAGTATCGGCGGAGGTGCAACTGATCAGTTAACAGAAGAAATCATCGCTACACAGAGTTTAGCTGTAGACGTAGTTTCAGGTGCAAGTGAATCAAGTGCAGGTATTATTGAAGCAGTAACACTAGCGCTTGAAAAAGCTGGTGCAGATATTGATGCTTTAAAAGATCCAGCTAATAAATTAGTAGTTAAGAATGAAAAACAAGAAGACATTACCGTAGATGTGGCTGTTGTTGGATCGGGCGGAGCAGGTTTGTCTGCAGCAGTAAAAGCAAAAGAAGCTGGAAAATCAGTTGTTATTCTTGAAAAAATGCCAATCATTGGTGGTAACACTAACCGTGCTACAGGCGGTATGAACGTAGCTGGAACAGAGTATCAAAAAGCACAAGGTATTGAGGATTCAAAAGAGGTTTGGTACGCAGACACAATGAAGGGCGGAAAGAATCTAAATGATCCGGAATTGCTTCAAACATTAGTAGACAATGCACCGGATGCTCTAAAATGGCTGAATGATATGGGCGCTGATCTTACACGCGTTACCCTTTCAGGTGGGCAAACAAATGCACGTATTCACACTCCTGCAGATGGTTCTCCTGTAGGTCCAGTAATCGTTGACGTATTGTCAAAAAAATTAGAAGAGCTTGATGTAAAAATTTTACTAAATACGAAAGCTGAGAAATTAATTGAAAAAGATGGTGCTGTTGTTGGTATCGAAGCTGTTGATAAAAACGGTGAATCATTCAAAGTAAATGCAAAAGCAGTCGTTTTAGCAACAGGAGGATTTGGTGCAAACAGTAAAATGGTTGAAGAATACCGTCCTGATTTAAAAGGATTCTACACAACAAACCATGATGGGGCAACTGGTGATGGAATTGTGATGGCACAGGAAGTTGGCGCTGATTTAATGCAAATAGATCAAATTCAAATTCACCCAACGACAGACCCTAAAACAGGATATCTATTTACTGAAGGACTTCGTGGTGACGGTGCTATCCTGGTAAACAAAGAAGCAAAGCGTTTCACAGATGAATTATTAACTCGTGACGTTGTATCACAAAATATTTTAAACCAAAAGGATGGTATAGCTTACCTGATTGTAAACCAAGAAATGGCTGATGAGAATAATTCTTTAGCTGGTTATATTGAAAACGGCTATGCAACAAAAGGAGAGGACATTGCCAGCCTTGCAAAAGAAGTTGGCTTAGATGCAACTACACTTGAAGACACAATGGCAAAATATACTGGCTTTGTTAAAAATGGAAAAGATGAGGAATTTGGAAGAGTGCATTTAACTCAAACCCTTGAAAATGGACCATTCTATGCAATTCCTGTAACTCCAAGCATTCACCACACAATGGGTGGACTAAAGGTTGACACGAAAACACATGTGTTAAACAAAGAAGGACAACCAATTGCAGGACTATATGCTGCTGGTGAACTAACTGGCGGTGTACATGGTGGTAATCGTATTGGAGGTAACGCTGTAGCAGATATCATCGTATTCGGACGTATTGCAGGACAAACTGCTGCAAGTGAAATTAAGTAATTGAAGTCTAATCCCCTAAAAACTCTAATATTTAGGGGGAGCACTTAAGCTCTCTTCAGGGTGTCGAGTTTTCTTGACACCTTTTTTATTTATTACCTAAACAATTCTAAAAAGGAATTAAAATAATTTCGAATGAAGAATTAGTTCCTGAATATCACTTTATTATGTAATCATTTTATTATGTTTGATTTATCAATTTGATAACAACGATTTCGTATAAAGTTCGACAAGCCCCAGTGAATTGTCGATGACGTGTTTTATAAAGTCTCTTTACTCAAACCTTTGCTCTTTGGGGATAAAGAGATGAATGAATTAGCATTCATTGTGAAACAACCTGTGGAACAAGATTATTCGGGAGTGTGAGAGGTATTTTTCCTGTAGATGCAAGAATTTCAAGTTATAATAACGGCAGGAGGTTGATAGTGTGAAAGCCATTCAAGTTACCGAGTTCGGTGGACCTGAAAAATTAGTTTATACAGATGTTGAGGAAGTAGTAGCAGGCAAGGGAGAGGTATGTGTTCGTTTATACGCCGCGGGTGTGAATCCGGCTGATGCCTATACATTAACAGGTACATATGCGACGATTCCTCCGTTGCCTTATACTCCAGGGGTAGACGGTGCAGGGATCGTGGAAGCGATTGGAGAAGATGTTACAAATGTACGTGTGGGGGATCGCGTATTTATTGCGACCCTAAATGGCAGTTATTGTACGGGCACATTTGCTCAAAAAGTAGTATGTGATAAAGCTAACGTTTATCCATTACCAGACCATATATCATTTGAACAAGGGGCGGCATTAGGAATCCCGGCATTGACTGCCTATCGTGCCTTATTTCAACGTGCAGACTTGAAGCCTGGTCAAACCGTTCTAGTTCATGGAGCTAGTGGTGGGGTTGGATTACAGGTTGTTCAAATGGCAAAAGCCCATGGTGCTAAAGTGATTGGAACAGCAAGTAAGCCAGAGGGGAAAAAACTAGTTGAGCAAGCTGGCGCAGATGTGGTCATGGATCATGTGACAGAAGCAACGATTCAAGAAGTGCTAGCCTTAACAGATGGCAAAGGACCCCATGTCATTATTGAGTTTTTAGCAAATGTTAATTTAGAAACAGATTTAAAGCTGATTTCACGATTTGGTAAAATTGTAGTGATTGGAAATCGCGGTTCAATCGAAATCAATCCACGACTTGCGATGCAAAAGGAATGTGATATTTTAGGAACGGCTCTTTGGAACGCAAACCAAGAAGAACGTGAGCAAAGCATTCACGGTATCATTGCTATGCTAAAAAGCGGCGCTCTTCGTCCGATTATTGGCACCACTTTGCCATTGCCAAAAGCGTCAGAGGCCTTTGAACAGCTAGCAAAAGGGATTGGAAATGGAAAAATGGTTTTAAGGATTGATTAATTATTTTACATCATTAATAAAATCTTCTTCAATTGGGCGCATTTCATTTAGAAATGCGTCTGTTTTCATTTTAGGGCCATTTAATGGGATGTTATAATGTGATGTAAAGTTTTAAAATGGTTAATAAAATTTCATTTTAGATATAGAAAAAGGCTATATCAAACGATAGATTTTAGGTCTTACGTTATATTCATTTTCCGATGATATACTTAATTTACAACAAGAAAACAGACATAAGGGAAGTAATTTCAGGAAACTTGCTGAAGTTAAAAAAGAACTTTCATGTGGCTATGAAATTTAATCCTAATATTCCTAATATTGCGAAAGATGTTGGGCGATTTGAGAAATAAATAATAGAAAGAGGAAAATGATGATGGCAAAAATACGAAGTTCAAACCTAGGCTATCCAAGAATCGGTAAAAAACGTGAATGGAAAAAAGCATTAGAAAAGTTTTGGAGTGGTGAAAGCACAGAAGCAGAATTGTTAAAGGAAACAAAGAAAATTCGCTTAGAAGGTTTAAGAAAACAACAGGAAAAAGGCATTGATCTCATTCCAGTCGGGGACTTTTCTCTATATGACCAGGTGTTGGATACTTCAGTTATGTTTGGGATTGTACCGAAGAGGTTTCAGAATAACGGTGGAAAGACATCTTTAGAAACGTATTTTTCGATTGCACGTGGAACGAAGGATGCTGTCGCTTCGGAGATGACAAAATGGTTTAATACAAACTATCACTATATCGTTCCTGAATTTGACGATGCTAAACCCTTTTTAGCAGAAAACCGTCTACTAACCTTCTATAAAGAAGCGAAAGAAGAGCTAGGGATTGAGGGGAAGCCCGTCATATTAGGTCCAATCACCTTTTTGAAACTAGGAAAGGGATATAAGCAAGCAGAATTTCCGCAATTATTACAGGCTTTTCTACCGTTATATATTCAAGTATTGCAGGAATTACAAGAGGCAGGGGTCAATTGGGTTCAAATAGATGAGCCAATCTTCGTAACGGATCTGTCTCAAAAGGATCTTCTAGAAATTAAGCAAGCCTATGAGGCTATCGCTAAGGCGGTTCCAGAAATTAAAATTATTTTACAAACGTATTTTGAATCTATTAGTTCTTATGAGTACATCGTTAATTTACCGGTAGCTGGAGTGGGGATTGATTTTGTTCATGGGGATTCGCTTAACGACTTGTGTGAATATGGCTTTCCAAAAGATAAGGTTCTTGCTGCTGGTGTCATTGATGGTCGAAATGTATGGCGTCAAGATTTAGAAAGTAAGCTCGGACTTGTGGAGACCATTGGGCAATTAGTAGATAAAGACCGCCTTATTATACAACCATCATGTTCATTGCTCCATGCTCCAGTAACGAAAAAAACTGAAACGACGTTAGATCCTATTATTAAAGATGCATTATCGTTTGCAGATGAAAAGCTCGAGGAAATTGTATTGATTGTGAAAGGAGTTCAAAACGGCAAAGAAAGTATTGCAGATAAACTTGAAGAAAGTAAGCGAGCAATTGAAGTTCTAAACAACTCAAAGTACCGTACAAAAACGGCTGGACAAATGAATGCAGATGCCCTAAATGCTGACCGTGAATTACCGTTTGCAAAAAGAATTTCCATTCAAAAAGAAATTTTAGGGCTTCCATTATTGCCAACCACAACGATTGGCAGTTTGCCACAAACGACAGAAGTAAGAAAACAGAGGTTGAAATGGCGCAAAGGTGATCTTTCTGACCGCGAATATGAACAATATATCGAAAATGAAATAGAAAAATGGATTAGAATTCAAGAAGAAATCGGTATTGATGTCTTAGTACACGGTGAATTCGAACGTACGGATATGGTTGAATTCTTTGGAGAGAAACTGAATGGATTTCTCGTAACGAAATTCGGTTGGGTCCAATCGTATGGTTCCCGTTGTGTAAAACCACCTTTGATATTTGGTGAAGTATCTTTTGATAAACCAATGACAGTAAAGGAAAGTGTGTATGCACAATCACTAACAAGCAAAAGAGTGAAAGGAATGCTAACAGGTCCTATCACAATGTTAAATTGGTCATTTGTCAGAGATGATATTCCTAGAGTCGATGTGTTAAATCAAATTGCCGTTGCATTACGTAAAGAAGTGGAAGAATTGGAGAGAAATGATATTAAAATTATTCAAGTAGATGAACCAGCACTTCGAGAAGGGTTACCACTAAAACGCGATAAATGGGATGAATACCTAAATGAAGCAGTCCATGCATTTAAACTTTCTACGGCATCTGTGGAAAATAGTACGCAAATTCATACGCATATGTGCTATTCGAGCTTTGGAGATATCTTTCATGCGATAAGTGGTTTAGATGCCGATGTCATTTCAATTGAAACATCGAGAAGTCATGGAGAGCTTATTACTACTTTTGAAGAAAATACGTATGACAAAGAAATTGGACTCGGAGTTTATGATATTCATAGCCCGCGAATTCCTGGCAAAAAAGAAGTTACGGAAAACATTAAACGAGCGTTAAAAACAATCCCAGCTAATCGGTTCTGGATCAACCCTGACTGCGGATTAAAAACAAGACAAGAACCTGAAACCATCGCTGCTTTAAAAATAATGGTTGAAGCTGCCAAAGAAGTAAGAAATGCCCAACTATATGTACAAAATTAAAGAAAAATCAGGTATACCTTATGGAGGGGGACAGGTTCTTTGTCCCCGTTCGATTTTGACGAGATGCGTTTATTAATTAGAAAAAAGCGTTTTAAAAGTGAACTGTGACCTCGAAATTTAGGTATGCGATGATAGAAAGTATTAAAAAAACCGCACTTTAATATGCGCCTAAAGTTGGCACAGGATTGGCAACTTCACATCACTAATCATGATCTTGGTGGATCTATCATTATTTATGTTCTTTTCCGATAACCTTTAAGTTACTATGCATGCTTAAAAATCATCATTGTAATCATAGCGAAATCCATCTTTTTGGGCAGAGACATTCTCTTCTTGCTGTGAATTGTCCGGTTTATTTTGTAAAACCTGATCTTTATTTTTTATTTTATTATGTTGTTGTTTTTTGTTTGTCTTCACTTAAGCGCCTCCTAAAAATCTTTTCACACCTATTATCCCTTACTTGATCACTGCTATTCCTACTAATGAGATAGTAAACTACGATTTTGATCCTGCAAGTATTGGTTTTGTTACCCATGTTTAGTATGCCCTTACTGATATAGGGGAAAATAATTTGGCATATAAATTCAAATGGAGGAATTTAACATGACCAAAACAATTTTCATTACCGGTGCGGGAAGTGGACTTGGCAGAGGGGCAGCCATTGGTCTAGCCAAAAAAGGGCATCGTGTGATTGCGGCAACAGAACTGACTTCTCAAAAAACAGAACTTCTACACGAAGCAAATGACCAGAAACTGGATATAGAAGTGATTAAAGTGGATATTACGAACCCTTTGGATCTGGAACAGATTGAGAAATATGATTTTGACGTATTTGTTGCTAATGCGGCCATTAATGAACGAGGACCGCTCGGTGAAATGCCAATGGACCGATTTCGTAAGCTTTTTGAGGTAAATGTTTTCGCAACCTTGGAAACCGCACAGATCGCTGCACAAAAAATGGTTGAAAAGGGGAGCGGGAAAATTATCTTCATGAGTTCCATTTCTGGAATTGTAGCATCTCCCTATAACGGTGCATATGCAGCTACAAAGCACGCGATTGAAGCCATTGCCCACACCATGAAGTTGGAACTTCAAGGGTTTGGAGTAAAAGTTGCCACGATTAATCCTGGTGCCTTCAAGACAGGCTTTAACGATCGCGCAGCAGAAGAGCTATGGAAATGGTATGATGAAGTGAAAAACTTCACGAGAAAAGAGGATATCAAAAAGGCAGAAGAGGGGTTAAAGAATCAGTTTGACCCGGAAGATTTAATTGCAAAAATGGTAGAAATCATCCCAGCCGACCAGCATAAATTCCGAACCGCCTATCCTCAGCAATCGGAGCAACAGATGAAGCAAGAAGAACAAAAGTGGTGGGAGATGGATATGTAGGACGTTTCATTCGTTTTTTTAACCTGTGGTATAGGGCTGTTGATAAAAAGGGAAAAGAGAGAAGGCTCTAGTTGAAGAAATGATTTTAAACAATTAAAATATGGTTTGAGGAACAAATACACATAGCTTACCGGAGCCAGAATGGTTTTCCTGACGAGTTAATATAACAGTTAAAAGAGAAAACAGGCAGGATGGTGATTGGAAATAAATCTTCCTCTGGCACATCCATTCTTGATGAACTTGGTTAAGAACGCATGGACACAGGTGCATTGATTGTTTATACATAAGCTGATTCTGTTTTGCAAATTGCAGCACGTGGGGAAGTGTTTCCCTTACAGGAACTCTATGAAATGTGTAAAACCGTACGCGAGCTGAAAAGAGATCCAATGTATATGGTGAAGAGTATGTGCTAAAGCCATTTTGCCGAACCGTCATGTCAAAAAGCCGGAATTCGGTTAAAGTTTCTTAGAAGATATAAAATAGTGGAGGAATTGTTATGAATAGTGAATTGTTAAAACAAACTGCTGCCTATATTTCGGAGAAGATATCCGTTCAACCAAAGGTAGGTTTAATCTTAGGGTCAGGTCTAGGGATCTTAGCTGACGAAATTGAACGGCCCGTAAAAATAAAATATAGTGATATCCCTCATTTTCCAGAGTCTACTGTTGAAGGACATGCGGGTCAGTTGGTGATTGGGGATTTACAAGGACTACCTGTACTTGCAATGCAAGGGCGATTTCATTATTACGAAGGATATAGCTTGGATAAGGTAACTTATCCTGTAAGGGTAATGAAAGAATTAGGAATTGACACCTTGATTGTGACGAACGCTGCTGGTGGTGTCAATTCATCCTTCACTCCGGGTGATTTAATGATTATTACGGATCATATCAATAATGTTGGAGCTAATCCGTTAATAGGTCCTAATAATCCTGAATTTGGTGCTCGTTTCCCTGATATGTCCACAGCTTATACTCGCGAATTGCAACAACTCGCCAATCAAGCTGCAGATAAGGTAGGCGTTTCTTTACAAAAAGGTGTCTATGTGTGGAATAGCGGTCCAAGCTATGAAACACCTGCGGAAATACGAATGCTGCAAAAACTGGGTGGAGATGCTGTTGGGATGTCTACTGTGCCCGAGGTTATTGTGGCAAGACATGCCGGAATGAAAATATTAGGTATATCCTGTATATCAAATATGGCTGCTGGAATTCTTGATCAACCTTTATCTCACGAGGAAGTTATGGAAACCACAGAAATGGTTAAAGATCAGTTCTTAAACCTTGTAAAAGAAATTGTCAGTTTAATGAAGAAAGATTTGCATCAGTAGGGGTTATTTCCAGCACGTGTGCTGAAAAAACTGATTTAAAGAGAAAAGGAGCTAGATCAACTACTATCATGTAGATGGTCTAGCTCCTTTTTTCCTTTAGATGGATGAAAATATCTACGAAAGGATCCAAATACCCCCATCCATTAACTGAATGAAGGTTCCTCAGTATGGATTGGCTTTGTTTTTACTAATAAAATAATCACTCCACATATAATGGCACTTATTCCCATCGCAATAAAGGCGATATTATAGTTACCATCGAATGCGGTAATTAAATATCCGGTAATAATAGGTGATAGGAAACCTCCAAAAGTAGAACCGATATTAATAATCGCAATCGATGAGCCAATCACCTCTTGCTGAATCAATTTATGTGGCCAACTAAACAAAGTAACAAATGTTGCATTTGAGGTAAGGGTGAAAATAAACATCATTATAATCGACAACCATAAGCTACCCGCTAGGGCAAAAACGAAAAATGAGATTGCACAAATCATAACGGTAATTATAGCAAACAGTTTATTATTTCCTTTAAATGCTTTGTCCACCAGAAAGCTAGAACTCAGTGCACCCACACTCATTGTAATCGCATTTATACTCAAAATTGTGCTAATTTCTTTTATCCCAAATCCAAATTTATTCTCGTAAAGAGATGGCAGCCAAGAAGTATAGCCATATAGAACGATATTTAAAAATAGCAGTGAGGCAAATAAGATAAACACATTTTTGTCTTTAAACACAACACTAATAGGAATTTTATTCTTCTGTTTAGCATGAGGATCCTTTCCTTGTTTTGGAAAAAAGATCATAATCATCAGGATGGAAACCACATATAAGATCGCGAGTCCGAAATAAGCATAACGCCAGTTTATACTAATTAATGACGAACCTAGTGTGAAAGCAAGGATCCCGCCGATACCGGAAGTGGATAAAATTAATGATTGGATAAACATCTTTTGTTTGGGATGAATGTTATTGGCGACAACCTTTGTTGAACTGGTTGGTACCCCGGCATGACCAAGCCCTGAAAGTAATCGGATCACCATTAGTAATCCTAATGAAGCAACAAATCCAAAGAAAATCGTTGCGATTAGAATTGTACCAATTGAAAGTAATAATACTTTTTTGGGTCCAATTTTATCGGACAGCCATCCACTTGGAAATTGCATGACGGTATACCCGATGAAGAACATACTCATTAATAATCCTGATTGGCTCGCATTTAACCCCAATTCCGCTTCGATCGGAATAATGGCGGTGGCAATCATATTTTTATCCATATAGGTCAGAGCATATCCAAGCATAATAGAAAAGATTAACATGACGTTACTTTTCTTCTTTTTTTGACTCATGTATGACACCTCTAACATTTTCTAGTTGGCTTATCTTTTTAGTCATCCCCTGAAAAAGGGAAAAGAACGCACTTTTTTTATGTAAAATAGGAATGGAACACGGGCTTATAAATGGAGCTACAATGTTTCTAGGTATCTGTATCAGGCTATTAATGTGTTTGTGTTTCGGCAGAATGTTTATTCCTTCTATTTAAACGAACGGATAGGTTCGTGCAAGAAGGATGAGGGAGACGGCGATGGCGATCTGATCGAATACTGAAGACCGTTCATAAAATTAGCTAAGTCCTGATGGATAGGCTGAAAGTTTCCTGAAAGTGCCACAGTAACGGAGTTATTCTGGAAACGAAAGAAATGGAACAGAGGAACCCCCTCGAGTGAACAATCCAAACTTAGTAGGGGCACCATCTTGTGGGAAATGAACCGAAAGGATGGATCTGTCAATTTGATCGATAGTTATATGGCTACACCTGTTTATGCAAGAGTGGCATCGTTATAGCACACAGGAACAGACCTGGCTTACAGCCATATCATGGAGCAAATCATCTTAATCTGTTTTCAAAAACATAGGGTATGGTTTTCATATACATACCGTGCTAGATGGGGAGTTAGCGGTGCGAATGGGTGTCCAGGTTGTGCTTCAAATCCCGGATATAACGTAGAAAAATATCACTGGTTTGGTGTAGAACGGAAAAAAACATACTTCTTATATGCAGGCATATCCTTTTTGATGGCTGCAGCTAGTACAGTCTGGATCTGCGAAGGCAGCTAGAGAGTTTAAAGGAGCATCTTATCTATCTTAAGAGAAATTGGTTATAACGGTTCGGTATTGCTGTAAAACAGATTTCATCACATAGGGAGAACATCATACCACTAAGCAAAGTTTCCCTCGAATATTGCATTGTATTTTTTATAAATAGGTAGATACAGTACAGTCTGAATTGAATTGTATCTACCTATTTTTATTACATTACATTCTTAATTAAACTGCCTCTATTTATGGTACGGTTCACCGTAACTAAATGATCGTTGTTTGTCAAAAATTTGTTAATTATACTTTCCTTGAAGATCCGAGGAGTGACCGGCTATCAATTCACACCGCTTTGCTCTGTACATAGCTCTATCAGCTTCTTTAATCAACTCTTCTAAATCTACATTTAAAACTTCAGTTGTGTAGTACCATCCAATACTAGCAGAAAGATTTATTATTTGATGATTTAAAACCACTGGCTTTTCCAAGGCAAATTGAATTCGCCTCGAAATCTTTTCTAGTATTGGATTATCGATATTGGAAGATAAAATGGCAAATTCATCTCCACCTAAACGGCAAAGTAAATCTGTATCTCTCAGTAGGCCACTTACCCTTGCTACCATTTCCTTCAACAATTGATCTCCTACTTCATGTCCATATGTATCATTTATTTTTTTAAAACCGTTCATGTCAATGAATAATATTGCAATAGAATGTACCTTTGCACGTTTCAGTAAATTAAACTTTTCTTTTAGTAATAACCGATTCGCCGCCCCAGTTAATGGATCATGAAACGCTAATTCCTGTAGCTTGGCGTTTGTCTCTCTTGCCTTGTGAATAAATGCAAATAGATAAAATGTATTAAATACACCAAACAAAACCAAATAAATAAAATCTTCCCTTCCAACATTAGAGAAAATTTCATGGTGAAGGTAAAAAAAGGAATAAAAGGTAAGAATGATTGAGGCAACGCCTGCTACCACAATAACCCTTGAATTTTCGTAGATGGCACTTAGAGGAAGAGCCATCCACATAAATAGATAATTTACTAAATATGGAGAATCGTTAAGTAGGAAATAAAAATAAATATATATGAAGCTGATCATTACATACATTGTTATCTTTGGATTTACTTTCTTGTGAATCAGTTGTATCAGGATTATACCAAATATGATAAATAGAAAAGCTGGAGGGAAAATACTTGCTAGTCCTTCAATGAAACTATTTATCGTTACATGTATTAAATAAAAAGCACTTATTAATATGAATAATATTGAATTTCGACGATGTATTAATTCTTTATCAATCATAGTTGATCTTCCTGTTCCATGAGTAATGAGGATAAAGTTCTTTGGCATGTACTTCATAACATTCCAATCGTTTTACCCAGTTACTTTATTATAGCTTATGACCGTTTCCTTTGCCTTTAAAAATAAATAACGGTTTATATTCGTAACATTTTTACAATTAAAAAATTAAGTCAAGAACTTCATTCTTATGGTACGGTACACCGCTATTAATCTTAAACTAATTTACCTTCTCGAAAATTGGCAACTCTTTCTCAATAATTTGTCCCTTATATGAAAAAAGGGCAGATCCATTCATACTATGAAATGTGCCCGATTGTAAAAACTTATTTCATTAAGAGTGAATACACAGTAAGTTTCATGTTGGAAAATAAACGTTCTTCCATCGTTTTAAAGCCGAAATGTTCATAAAATCCAACATTTAATGGAGTAGTAGTTTCGGTGTAGACTGGTATGTTTTTCATTTGTGCTTCTGAAATGAAGGGAGTAATTAATTTTGTAGATAAGCCTTTTCCTTGATAATCAGGGTCAACTCCAATTGACTCTAATTTATAATGGATGTTAGGAGCATACTTTTTCTCCAATGTCGCGAAAGAAGAAAAGACAGAAGAAACCTTAAAAATTTTAATAGCAAACGGGGAAATGAACAATTTAATCATAGGAAATAAAACTCTAAAGGGAGATTTAGTTTTAGAATTAACATGATGAGGAATCCCCCATACAGCAACTGCTTTAACGGGATAACCAATACCATATACATTTTTTTTATTGATAAAAACACTAAGAAATCCTCGAAAAAACTTTTCTAAATACTTCCTCCTATTTTTCTCGTTATTATATAAATATACCCAAAGTGGATCATAAAAAAAGGCTTTCCTCATTACTTCAACTGCATGGGGTAAATCATCATGTGAAAGAATACGTATTTCTCTTGATTCCATTATTATTTTCCACCCTCATACCTTTTTTAAATAGTATATTACTTGTTCCAAAAAACCTTACCATTTTGTATAAAAATCAGTTAGGAAACAATTCCTCAGAATAATGTAACACGATTCGGTAAAAACCTTCCATCTCTGGAATCCTTCTACTAGTGTTGTTTTACGTGAATGTATGTTATAGTTACTCATGTAGTGATGAACGAAACAAACATGAAATGGTGAGTAGTCGCGGCTCATGTGTACATGAGTTGAGGAAAGTCCAGGCTCGCCCGGTGCTGAGATGCCCGGAGTGTTCGTGCCATCTGCAAAGGTGGGCAGAGAGGAATCTCTGACGGCGGAGAAATTAGCTAAGGTCCTGATGGATAGGTTGAAAGTATCCTGAAAGTGCCATAGTAACGGAGTTCTTCTGGAAACGGAAGAAATGGAACGAGGTAAACCCCTCGAGCGAGCAACCCAAACTTAGGTAGGGGCACCATCCTGTGGGAAATGAACCGAAAGGATGGATCGGTCAAATTGATCGATAGTTATATGACTACACCTGTTGTGCAAGATTGGCATCGTTATAGCACACAGGAACAGAACCTGGCTTACAGCCATTTCATGGGCCAAATCATCTACATTTTTTAACTTCCTTCAGTAGAAGTCTCCCATTTTAAAAGTTATGAGATGAATGCCAGCTTTTATCAATTTAGTGGGGTTCAAACCTTGACTGAATGAAGTTAAGCCTCCGGCGGATGTCACGGATTTTTTATGGGTAATTTCTCGAGCGAGCTCGAGAAAATCCGGACGCAAATTCTCTCGTAGAATTTGATAATAACATAAGGTATGGATTTCATATACATACCGTGCTAGATGGGGAGTTAGCGGTGCCCTGTTACCCGCAATCCGCTATAGCGGGGTTGAGTGCCTATTTGAGGCTTGAACATGTAAGGTCTGCCTTATAGAAGTGAACGTTGACAATTGGGTCCTGCGCAATGGGAACCTATGAAATTGGTCAGGTCCGGAAGGAAGCAGCCATAAGTAGACTTTTCCATGTGCCGTGGGGTAGCCTAGTTCGAGTTCTCTTTTGTACGTAACGCTTGGTTGTTCCTGTCGAGAATAGGCTGCACGGTTTACATAGTATAGGTCGGTACTTCGAATGGTATTAATGAAACCATTCGAAGTCCCGACCTTTTTGCTTTAAACCTACTGGAGATGGGGAGATACAATGATAAACAGAGGATATTCTAACTATTTCTATTAAGTTATTGAAAAATTCAGTTAATTGGTGCAAAATAATAAATAGACATAAAGTAAAGCGGTTTCACATATAAAAACTCAATCGACTGCGTTTGCCTCGGACTTAGCCGCATCTCCAACATTTATACATTGCCACATGAATCAACCGACTTCTAAATGGATTCAAAACAAACAGACCTATACGTAAATTGAAAGACCTTCCAACCTAGTATCACTCTACCTCTTAGACAAAAGAAAATGTCAAAAAGAAAGTGGTGGATAAATGTTAACGGAACTTTATTTTAATGAAAATCTTCATGTTGAAAAAAATGGTTCTCTTTACTTAGGTGACGATCGCTCTATTCTTATATCTGTTTCCGCCTTTAAAACCCTTCGAAAAAATTTAATTCAAAACATTGGAAGTGAAAGAATAAAAGGGTTTTTATTCCGTCATGGCTGGGAGAATGGACAGGAAGATGCTAAAAAGGTATTAAAGAAAAATTTGAAAGATATAAAAGAAGCCATTTATTATGGTCCCATTCTCCATCGGTTGAGAGGAAATGCCGATATCGAGGTTACAGGACTAAAAATGAAGGAAGAGAATGATAAGATATCCATTCATATGGAAGGGATATGGAAAAATTCGTATGAAGCTGAAGAATATATAAGGGGGTTTGGACAAGCTAACTCGTCCGTCTGTTATACACTCATCGGCTACGCCAGCGGCTATTTAACAAAAATATGCAACCAAATGGTGATCGTTAAGGAGCTATCATGCCAAGCAGAAGGAGAGCAAGCGTGTAAATGGGTTGGAAAATCATTGGATTATTGGAATGGTGAAGTGGATGAGGAGCTTAAGTTATATCAAGATTCCCCCATTGTGAAAGAATTAGAAATGACATACGAAAAACTTCTTGAAGAAAAAAGATGTTTAGAAAAAAGTACCATCATTCATAAGAAGCTGACAGATGAATTGTTGCAGGGGAATGATTTAACTTCTATTGCAGAAGTTGTATTTAAAGAAACAGATACACCTGGAATGATTACAGATGAAAAACATCATCCTCTCACCTATATTGGCATGTCTAGTCTTCAAGTAAGTAGACTTCATGAAGAATTTATATCCTATTTAATGAGAACGAAAAGGGAACAGTTCAGAGATATAAATGAAACAACATGCATTCGTATGGAACAGCATATCCGTTTGATCACACCGATCTATTTACAAGGAAAAATAAAAGGGTATTGTTCCTTTATTTATTTGAATGATGAGTTCGAAAATTCAAAAATCCATAAAATGATTTTAGAACGTACCTCTTTAGTCATCTCACATTACCTCCTCAATGAAGTGACGAAGTTTGAGACAGAGCAGCGGATGATGGGCACCTTTTTTGATGAAATTCTAAGGGGAGATTACCCGGATGAAGAAGAAGTGTTAAGACGTGCCAGCTTTATCCATATCGACCTCTCGGGGAGTTTTCGAATGGTGGTTCTACAGTATCGTTTGCAACAGCAGAATCTAAAAGAAGAGTTTATTTTCCATGAAGAACTTTTAAAAGAAATAACGAATTATTTTAAAAGTAAAAAGCAAAACATCTTAGTAGGTCATCGAACCAAGAGTGTGATCATGCTGATTCCTACTAGTTACATGACCCATGATGGGATTGAACCGTATCTTGAAGGTGTATTGAAGTATCTCACAACCCAATTTCCAGAAGTGGTGTTTTATGCCGGAGTGAGTAAGCAATCCAACCAAATTGGCAGGGCAAATGAAAGTTATAATGAAGCGTTTACTGCATTACGAATGGCGACAATGAATCACCCTATCATGAAGTTTGATTCACTTGGAATGGTTGGTCCCTTAATTAATCAGAATAATAAACAAGAAATTCGGCAGGTAGCATCCAATCTACTTGGTGATCTCATTGATCCGTTAAGTCAAAAGAAAATAGAATTATTAAAAACATTATATCTATTCCTTGCCAATGGAGGAAATCTGGAACTAACGGCAAAAGAAAATACCTTATCACTCAGCGGGTTACGGTATCGAATTGCGAAAATAGAAGATTCTATAGGGCATAATCTTAGAGATCCGTTCTATAACTACCAAGTTTATTTAGCGTTACAGTCCTTAATTTTAATCGGTGATTTAGATTTGAATCAAAATTGAACATATGTATAGACTTCTGAAAAAGCCCTTTCGCAAGGGCTTTTTTGCGTTAATAAAAAGGGTGCCAGTTTAATATAGAAGTTTAGTGACGGCTCCCGTTTTTTAATTGTTAATTCTGCTGTAATTCTGAATAAAAACTAGCAGATACCTTCGAAAAAATAATAATTTTTAGAATATTCATGTTATTGTGTGAATTTATAAAAATTTGTAACATAAATATAAGAGTTTCATCTTCTACATTAAATAAATTCAAATGATGTAATCAAAGAGTTATAGATCTCATTTAGCCATATTTCTCATCTTTCAATGTAGAAATGAAAGCGTTTTTTCTAAATTTTAGTAAAAAGGAAAGGAGTCTCGATCATGCCGTTTATCCAAATCAATATTTTAGAAGGACGTTCGCCTGAGAAGAAGGAAAGATTGATTTCAGAAGTGTCCCATTTAGTAGCAGACGTGTTAGAGGCACCGGTTGAAAGTGTTCGTGTCATGATTCAAGAAATGTCACCAGAACATTGGGGAATTGCAGGGGAATCCGTGAAAAAAAGGTCTCAATCAATCAAACAATAACCTTATGAAAAAGCATTTGATTAATTTTAATAAATTCATATGAATTGGAGGAAACAAGATGACTCAAGTTGATAACTTTTTCCCTGGATTAGATGGTGTGATTGCTGCAGAAACAAAGATTTCTTTCCTTGATACGGTACAAGGGCAAATCGTGATGAAGGGATATGACTTAATACAATTGTCGAAACAATATCGTTATCTCGACATCGTTCATCTTTTGCTAGAGGATAAACTCCCGAATCAAGAGGAGAAAAAGACATTAGAAAATAAACTGAAAAGCTACTATAACGTGCAAGAAGAAATCTATGAAGTTTTTAAACTTCTTCCGAAACAAACACATCCGATGGACGCCCTTCGAACAGGAATCTCCTTTATTTCAGGATATGATGACGATCTCGACAACCGTGCGTTAGACACGAATAAAGAACGAGCCTACCGGTTGTTAGGAACGATCCCAAATATTGTGGCCAATAGCTACCGTATTCTCACCAATCAAGTGCTTGTTCAACCAGATCAAGACCTATCCTACAGCGCTAATTTCTACTATATGATTACAGGTCAAAAACCAACATCCCTTCAAGAGAAAATATTTGATCTATCACTTGTATTATACAGTGAACATGAAATGCCAAACTCTACGTTTACATCAAGGGTGATCGCTTCAACGCAGTCTGATCTGTATGGAGCGCTAACAGGTGCTGTTGCCTCGTTAAAAGGGAATTTGCATGGCGGTGCAAATGAAGCGGTGATGCATATGTTGCTAGAGGCAAAAACAGTGGAGGAGTTTGAAAACCTTTTAACAACGAAGCTAGTAAAGAAAGAGAAAATAATGGGCTTTGGACATCGTGTCTATATGAAAAAAATGGATCCACGCGCACTCATGATGAAAGAAGCATTAAAAAAGTTAAGTGAAATAAAAGGGGACGATCTGTTACTGCGAATGTGTGAAGCGGGTGAAAGGTTAATGGAGAGGGAAAAGGGGCTATATCCCAACTTAGATTATTATGCCGCACCGGTTTACTGGATGCTGGGAATTCCGATTCCACTTTATACGCCAATCTTTTTCGGGTCGAGAACAGTCGGGCTATGTGCACATGTGATTGAACAGCATGGCAATAACCGTCTGTTCCGCCCACGAGTTCATTATACGGGTGAACGCCATGCCGTAAGCAAGTAAGACTGATCACCGTAACCTGGATATTCTGACCAATATTCAGGTTACTATTATCATAACAAATTCATAAGGAAAGGGAAGGATATCATGCTTAAAACAAATGAACTGAAGAAAACGGACCAATTACTAGAAGAGATCGCAGAGTATGTCATGAACAAGGAGATTGCTAGTCAAGAAGCCTATGATACCGCACACCATGTGCTAATTGATACGATTGGCTGTGGAATTTTGGCTCTTGATTATCCGGAATGTACAAAACTATTAGGACCAATTGTACCGGGGACGGTTGTTCCAAACGGCACGAGAGTACCTGGCACCTCCTATGTCCTTGATCCGGTAAGGGGAGCGTTTAATATTGGTACGATGATTCGCTGGCTTGATTTTAACGATACATGGCTTGCAGCTGAATGGGGACACCCATCCGATAATCTGGGCGGGATTTTAGCTGTGGCAGATTACATAAGCCGCGTCCGCCTTTCAGAGGGAAAAGAACCATTAACGATGAAGACGGTCTTAGAAAGTATGGTTAAAGCCCATGAAATTCAAGGGGTTCTGGCCTTGGAAAACAGCTTAAATCGTGTTGGTCTTGATCATGTTCTGTTCGTTAAAGTTGCCACAACAGCGGTTGTTGCAAAGTTATTAGGCGGAACAAAAGAAGAAATTATCAACGCCTTATCTCATGCATGGATTGATAATAGCAGTCTGCGTACGTATCGTCATGCACCCAATACCGGGTCGCGAAAATCATGGGCAGCAGGCGATGCTACAAGCCGCGGCGTTCAATTAGCGTTAACGACCCTGAAAGGGGAAATGGGATATGCCACAGCCCTTTCTGCACCAGGCTGGGGCTTCCAAGATGTCTTATTTAATAAACAGGAATTGAAATTGGCACGTCCGCTTGACTCCTATGTGATGGAAAATGTTCTCTTCAAAGTATCGTATCCAGCAGAATTCCATGCCCAAACGGCAGCTGAATGTGCGGTCCAGCTTCACCCGGAAGTGATCAACCGTTTGGATGAAATCGATCGGATTACGATTACCACGCATGAATCGGCTATTCGAATTATTGATAAAGAAGGTCCGTTACACAATCCAGCAGATCGTGATCATTGTATTCAATATATTACTGCAATCGGTCTGTTATTTGGAGATATCGTTGCCGACCATTATGAAGATGAAACCGCGTCCGATCCTCGTGTCGATCAATTAAGAGATAAAATGGTGGTCGTTGAAAACAAACAGTATAGCATCGATTATTTAGATCCAACGAAACGCTCGATTGCTAATGCCGTTCAAGTTCATTTTAAAGATGGTTCACAAACAGAAGTGGTGGAATGTGAGTATCCATTAGGACATCGTTTCCGTCGCGAAGAAGCGATCCCAAAAGTGATTAAAAAGTTTTCAGCTAATCTGGAAACTCATTTCTCACAAAAACAAATCAAGAACATTGAAGAAGTATGCCTCAACAAAGATCGTTTACCGAATATGCCTGTCAATGAATTTATGGATTTATTTACCATCTAAGGGAGGGAACGGAAATGGCATGGATTGTTGATCAACCTTCAACACAAGCAGAATTAGCTGCTAGATTTAGAGAATTGATGATTGCGCCTGACATTTTGCAAATTCCAGGTGCACATGATGCAATGGCCGGCCTTGTTGCCAAGCAAACTGGGTTTTCAACGCTTTATCTATCAGGTGCCGCATATACGGCAAGCACTGGCTTACCGGATTTAGGAATTGTGACGTCAGCGGAAGTAGCACAAAGAGCAAGAGAAATCATTCGTGCGACGAATTTACCCCTGTTAGTGGATATTGATACCGGGTTTGGAGGCGTTTTGAATGTCGCCCGTACGGCTCGAGAAATGTGGGAAGCGAATGTTGCCGCTGTTCAACTCGAGGACCAACAGCTTCCGAAGAAATGCGGTCATTTAAATGGGAAAAAACTCGTCACAACAGAAGAAATGGTGCAAAAAATTAAAACGATTAAAAAAGCCTCTCCATCCTTAGTCATTGTCGCACGCACCGATGCACGGGCAGTCGAAAGTCTAGAATCAGCAATACAACGAGCCAAAGCCTATGTAGAAGCAGGGGCGGATGCGATTTTCCCTGAGGCCCTTCAGTCAGAAGAAGAGTTCCGCTTGTTTTCGAAGTCAATTTCGGTGCCATTACTGGCAAATATGACGGAGTTTGGGAAAACGCCTTATTACTCGGCTACTCAATTTGCAGACATGGGCTATCAAATGGTGATTTACCCAGTCACATCCTTACGAGTTGCCGCCAAAGCCTATGAACGAATTTTTCGGATCATTAAAGAACAAGGATCCCAGAAAGAAGGCTTGGACGATATGCAAACAAGAAGTGAATTGTATGAGACCATATCCTATTACGATTTTGAGGAATTGGATCAAGAAATAGCCAAAACATTGTTATCGAAAGGACAATAAGATGATCCATCAGTAGGGAATTCAAGGCTCATTCCCTGCTGATGGAAAACTTCTATAGAAACAAGGAGGAAAATGAATGGAGAACAAACCTGCGTTTAAGAAAAATTTAAGGGATCAGCCGTGGGATTGGAAAACGAAGAATGAGTATGAAGAAGTGACAGTCAGACAACAGCCATATGTTCATATGCAATATCGGCATGTTTATGATGGAAAAGACTTTGATATTTATGATCCACGTTATACAAGATTAAAATCCTCTGATTGGGAAGCTTTCCGAGATCCAAAGAAGTTTTGGTATACGACTTATGTCAATAATCGAAAGAAACTAGCTGAAGAAATTGAAAACGGATTCAATTATGCGGACCAGCTTGGCATCATTCAAAACCTGTCGCCACAATGGGCTGATGCAATCAGGGATCTCTATACCCCACTGCGTCATTTGGAATATGGCGAAAATGTACAAATGCAATATGTGATCCGTTATGCATTAGGTTCGGCCATTGAGCAATGCGCGACATATCAAGCGTATGACAAAACAGGAAGAGCCCAATGGATCTCGCAATGGGCGATCAATATGCAGGAGCATCACGGTGACTTTCTTGATCACGGGAAACAAGTCTTATTAAACGAACCTGCCTTCCAGCTATTACGAAGCTATGTCGAAGAGATTCTCATAACAGAGGACTGGGCTGAAGTACTTGTCGCTGAAAATTTAACCCTTGATCTTTTACTAGGAAATTTAATGTATCGTGAATTTAATGGGGAAGCAGTCAAACGAGGAGACGCCCATCTATCGATGTTAAATTTTGTGATTACAAAGCAATTAGATTGGCACAGAGATTGGGCATTCTCTTTCTTCAAATTATTGGCGCAAGATCAAGCAGAAAGCCGTTGGGATTATTTAAAAGCTTTAGGATATGAGGAGTGGGAAGGGGACTACCGTTGGGGCAGAACGTTAAGTGACCCAAGAGAAACACCGGAGGTAACTCTTTCAAATGTAGAAATTATTCAGGAATGGGTCGATAAATGGTATCCGAGGGCCTTTGAAGCCGTTCTTGCTTTAGCTCCTTTATTTGACAAGCATGGAATTGACCTGAACCTACCAGAAACATTGAAAAAGATTGAAGAGGAAGCGATTATTCCGATTTATAAAAAGAATAAACTTCCCTTTAAACCCTATGAAATCGCCTATAACTAATAGAAAGGATGAATGAAAATGACAGAAAAACAAGCCTATGTTGGCATGGATTTAGATACGAGCGGAGGAAGTCTCGTCCATGCGATGATCCAAGCGATTCAAGAAGATAATGAAGGGGTCATTGTAGAGGATTACATGGTGTATAAAAAGGTCAAAGTCCCTGGGAAAATGATTTTAAATCGTGAAACCGTTGAAGAACATCTTGGTGCAGATTTTGATATGGATCAAGTCCACATGGTGATGTCATCGTGCTTCGGCTTTATTACGGATTGGGATGAAGAGCATTTGACGATCGAATGGGAAGAATAAGGAGGAATGTGCAGTGGCTAAAATGGGTCTGAAAGAAAAATACCATGCGATGACAAGAGATTTAATGTGGGAACCAAAAGATTTTGATATGAAGAAGGTCTATCCATTAATTGAAAAGGAAGGCATTATTCTAAAAGATCCAAGCCGATGGGAAGACCCTTTTCGGATGGCTTATAACCAATATGTTAAAATTCAATCGGAAAAAGATGGCATTTACCATGCGGTCCGCAATGCGTTTGAAGCCAATGATGGTCATGCGAAGGTCGTGGATTCCCGCTGGTATGAAGGGGTAAAAGTCTTTGCAACGGCGGTACAACCCGCTGAATATGCCGCACACCGATTAATGGCCTATGTTGGTCGCAATATCCCCATTGAAGCGATTCGTTTTGCGACATTCAATCAGGCGATTGATGAGCTGCGTCATGCCCAAATTGAAATCAAGCACTATGCTCATATGAGTAAACAAATTGACGGATTGCATAGTTTTTCAAAAACTTCACAAAACCTCTGGTTTAACACGGTGCCGAAGTCTTTCTTTGATGATGCGATGACAGCAGGTCCATTTGAAGCCTTAATCGCCATCTCTTTTTCATTTGAATATGTGTTTACGAATATTCTCTTTTTACCATTTGCTTCATCTGCTGGAGCGGTAGGGGATGAAAACTTCGCTGCTGTTGGAAAAACGGTTCAGTCGGATGAATCCCGCCATATGGCGCTTGGGATGTCTGCATTAAAAATGCTGTTAGAAGAAGATGAGCGAAACGTGCCACTCATTCAAGGCTGGATTGATAAATGGTATTGGCGCGCCTATCGGATGTTTTCTGTCATTGCGACCCTTGTAGACTATTATCCTCGCATTCGTCCGATTTCATGGAAGCGAGCATTTGAAACCTATGTAGAGGAACAAGTGTTTAATGGCTTGTTTAAGGATTTACGAAAGTACGGAATTCGCCTGCCGAAGTTTGCGGAAGACAGTATCAAAGAAAAAGAACATTATTCTCATTCGGTAATGCGCATATTGGATCAGTATAAACATGCCAACTTTTTCAGAGGATTCCAGCTACAGCCCGATGACTATGAATGGTTATCTAACGAATACCCATTATTTAATCAATATTATGCGCCATACTTCCGTAAAAATGATGACAATATCTTTGCTCATCAAAGTCCTGGTATTCCAGCTATCTGTTCAGTTTGTCAAGTTCCTGCTGAGTTTCCAGATCCAGATAATCCTACGAAACTATGGACTCAATACAGCGAATATAATAATCGAACCTATTTAACTTGTTCACCTGGATGTAAACATATTTTTGAACAAGAACCAATGAAATATATGCAAATCTGGTATCCGGCTGAAGCATACCTGAATGGTGAGTTTGGCGAAGATCCTGTCGCCGGTTTATTCCAATATTCCGGTCTATTACCGGATGAAGCAGGAGAGCATTATTCTTCAAATGAACATGCTCGCTGGTTAGAACATCGAAGAGAGCTCGGTTTAGATAAAAAATATTTCTAACAGAATGTGGGGGTAGAAATGGTGAACTACTTAAAAGATCAAAACCATCTGATCGTCTGGCCTGTCTTAGCACCAGAAAGTGAAAACGAATTATGTACAAGCCATATTGGGATGAGGGCTCGTTATGACATGTTAGCAAGTGAGCTGTTAGACGAATGCTTAGCCTTATATAAAGCAGATCAAAACAAGAACTATCGGTTTATGATAAAGCGAGCAGCAGGGGATATGGAAATTCCTTTGAATGTAACGGTTAAAGAAGCCGGGATGCGTAATGGGGATTATCTAAAAATCGTCGCTGGGTGAAAAACTTATATTAGAAAGGAGCATGATTGCAGGTGACCGAAACAAAAACTCTTGAAACCTATGAAGTAACACTTGAGCCAAGTGGTAAAACCATTGAAGTGAAGGAAGGACAAACATTGTTGGATGCAGTGATTCGCAATGGAATTCAAGTCGCTTACGGGTGCCGTCATGGGAGCTGCTCAGCTTGTAAATGTCAAGTGCTTGAAGGGGACTATGAGATTATGGATCGGGTATCGGAATATTCCTTAATGAGTTTTGAACGAGAAGAAGGGGTTACCTTAATGTGTAGTACATTGGTAGAAAGTGACCTCGTGATAGAGGTAGAGGAAGAAGAAAGCGATCTACCATTCTATGCAGTACACGATTTTGAAGCAGAGGTCGTGGAAAATAAACCGTTTACTCATGATATCCATAGGATTCAGTTGAAATTAAACGAACCTGCACATATTGAGTATGCCTCAGGACAGTTTTTCGAGTTTGATATTCCTAGTTTAGAAGACACCCGTGCTTATTCGTTAGCAAATAAATTTCAAGAAGGTAGTTTACTAGAGTTTCATATAAAACGCGTTCCAGAAGGAAAAGGTTCGAATTATATGTGTGATTTAAAAGTAGGGGATGTTGTGACAGGGTCAGGTCCATATGGCACCATGCAACTCCGCGATCGTAACAAGGATCTCATTTTTATTGCCGGCGGTTCAGGGATGGCTCCAATTAAAGCTTTATTAGAAGAAGTATTTTCGGAACATTTTGAAAATAATGTTTGGTTCTTCTATGGTGCCCGTGCAAAAAAGGATTTATTTTTGGTAGAAGAATGGATGGAATTAATGGAAAACATTCAAACTTCCACTTTATCCCAGCCTTATCCCAGCCAGATTCTGAAGATGAGTGGGACGGAGAAACTGGTTTTATTGCTGATGTCATTTCACGGAAGCTCGAAGATATGTCGAACATGGACGCTTACCTGTGCGGTCCACCGATTATGATCGAAACCGCTTGTGATGCTCTTTATAAAGGTGGAATGAAAGGAACGAACATTTCTTACGATGAATTTTAAAGCGAATTCTATGAATCTATTAATAAGTAGGGGGGAATCAAGATGGCAAGAGTGATGCGTATGGGGCGAATCGAGTTAAAGGTATTAGATTTAGAAAAAGCAGTGGATTATTATACAAATGTGATCGGCTTAGAAGAAACTGGCAGAGTAGGAGACAGTGTTTATTTAAAAGCATGGGATGAATTTGACCACCACAGTGTGATTTTAACAAAATCCGATTCTGCCGGCATGGTTCATATTGCCTTTAAAGTCGAAACATTAGATGACTTAGCGTACTATGAAAGAAAAATTGAAGAATTTGGCTGTACGACAACTCGTATTTCTCACGGAACGAGATTGGCGGAAGGCGAAGCGGTTCATTTCATTTTGCCAACCGGCCAACATTGTGAGTTATATCATGAGATTGAAGTTCTGGGAAGAAAAGTAGGTACACTCAATCCGCACCCATGGCCATTAGGTACAAAAGGGATTGCTCCACATCGTCTTGATCACTGTTTATTAACAGGAGACGACTTAAAGACGGTAACAAGATTCTTTACGGAAGTACTGAATTTCAGACAAAGTGAAAAAATTACTACACTCGATGGAGAAGAATTATTAGGGAGCTTTTTATTTACAACGAATAGTTCCCATGATATCGCCTTTGTGAAAGGTCCTGATACGAAACTTCACCATGCCGGTTTCCATGTAGACTCGATCCATGACGTATTTAAAGCAGCAGATTTATTATCGATGTATGACGTTCCGTTTGATGTTACTCCAACACGCCATGGCATCACAAGAGGGGAAACGATTTATTTCTTTGATCCATCCGGTAATCGGAATGAAGCATATGCCGGTGGATATATGGCTTATCCAGATATGCCGACGATTACGTGGACAGAAGATAAAATAGGTCAAGGTATTTTCTATCACCGCCGCGAGTTAACGGAATCCTTTATGAAAGCATTAACTTGATCAAAAAATAAGGAGGGGATCATGATGTATCAAGTAAAATTGATGGCAAGAGGACAGGTGTTTGAGTATGCTTGTGCCTCTAATGTGACGCCATTACGTGCAGCACGTGATCAATTTATTCCGATTCCAACTGGGTGTCAACAAGGAGGATGTGGCATGTGCAAAGTCAAGGTACTCGATGGAGAATATGAACAAGAATTAATCCGTTCGCATGATGCCTTATCAGACAATGAATTACAGGACCGATATGCACTAGCATGCTGCATGACACCCAATAGCGACCTTGACATGATCACAATAGAAGATTATGAAAAACAAAGAGACTATTCAAAACCACTGAAAAAGTCTGTTTAGGGAAAGGGAAGTCGAACAGCTATAGAATTAGCTCCATTGAGGTAGAAGGATAAAAAATCTGGTACACGTTAACAGAGAGTAGTTCTGATAATATGGAGAAAATGTAAAAAAATATTTAAAATCATAGCAAAAAAGCAATGGAAATAGGAAACAAAAGCGCATGGACAGTGAAGGTACCGCCCCCGAAAGTTAGAGTGAAAAATCTAACTTTCGGGAGCGGTACCGAATTCATGCGTTTTATTTTTGGATAAATCGATTCCACATTCGTATGATTCGATTTCAGGCTTTTTAGTGGATATTTTTGGGTGGTCTCGTTCCAACTTTTACATATTTACAAAAGGAATAGTGGTATCTAGCTCCCCTCTGATTCGTTTTACATGGATCTTTTCTCCATTAAGCCATTTATCAAAATCAAAGATAACGGGTCGTTTATCTCCTCCAAGGGCAAACCAGGCACTCCTACTATTCGGGAAATACCCAGCTGTATGCAAGGTTCCCGACCATGCTCCGTATTTTTTTGAGAATACACCTTTACCCGTACCATTCATCAATTGAAAAGCCGTGTTGGCATTTAATACATGATTTTCCTGCCTTTGTATCGCTTGATATCTTTGAAGAGAATCCTCGATACGGTAACGATTCTCATGAGTTAAGATTTCAAAATGATTGGTACAAATATTAGATTGATGGATGATGACTTCTCTCGGAGAGGCTTCGACCACGATGGACTTCCCAGTTTGATCAAGCAGCACATAGCTGAACGAACGACGATGGGGAATTTTTTTTAGAAGTGAAATGGCTTCCTCAACATTGGCACATGTTTCTAACACAATCCGTCCGATCATATTACATATAAATCCGGTATCTGATCTCACACGATTGATCAAATTATATCCCATTGCTAATCCTTTTTCGTTGATCCCATCTGTACGCCCTGTGATTTGCATAGATGGGCCAATCGTTGCATAACCCTGGTCAACTGGTTGATAGAGAACATATCGACCTTCATAAGAGAGGGGATCATTATCATAATTTCGCATGAGAAAATTGGTACCTGTGAAAATCGAACAACCGCTTTTACCATATTCATGATAATAGCCGCCAAATTGAAGGATAGTGTCGTTCATCCTCATTTTTAAGGAATCTGACAAACCGATTAACTCATCCCAAATTCCAGGAGAAAAGGAAAGAATCATTTTTTTAACTTCTTTTTCATCTATCGAATAATTATATTTTATGGATGGCTTGGACCATTGCTTTTCTCGATTTGCGAGAATAAGAGAATCCTTCAGCAGCTCACCTTGTTTATAGCCAAAATCATAATGATTTCCTCGAAACTGAATGACATCGCTGTATACGTTTATCACTATTTTTCCTCCGGTTTCCGTTCAATAAAGAAATTCTACTAGACGAGGGGAGGAAAATCAAAAATATAGTGTGTCTTCACAGATACCGTTTGAAAAAGATCGTTTCAGTGACAACGAAGGGATGGACTACTTGTTTCAAGGTTAGAGTGGCTAGGGGTCAGTTCCACACACTGATATAGATTTAACGTAGCGTGGGACTGACTCAGTTTTTAGGTGTTTTCATTTTTTGAAACGTGAAAAACCATCCATGATTGTAAGCAATTTTTTAATTGTCTATCAATTCGGGAACAGCTCTTATGGTATAATTAAGGTACGGAAAAGAACGAGAGGAATGTAAGCTAATAGCAGAACTAGTTCCGGAAAGCTGGCTTAAGCCTAAAAATGATTTTATCTTCAAATTGATATTTGGCAGTGATAATCAACGCTCCAAAGAACTATTATTAGCTTTTTTAAATGATGTATTAAATGTACCCGAAGGTCAGAGTTTAGTATCTATAGAAATATTAAATCCGATTTTTAATTAGCACGACGTTACCGATAAATATGCCATTTTAGATATTAAAGCAAAATCAGTAGGATATGGTTTTGTGAATGTCGAAATACAATTAACGAACCAGAAAAATATTCATAAGCGGTCTTTGTATTACGGGGCAAAGCTATATGAGGAACAATTAGGTAAGGGTGATGATTATCATCAATTAACAAGAGTTGTAACGATTAATTTATTGAATTTTTTGTTTTTTACTTCTGACTCTTATTTGAGCTGCTATCGGTTATTGGAAGAATATACACATGAGGCGTTTCCAGATTTAATCCAGTTGTACTTTATCGAAATGCCTAAGTTTTCTTTACAAGAGAAGAATAATGCAGTGGATATGAATGATCGTATGGCTAAATGGTTACGCTTTTTAACAAATGAAGATGATTCGAGGTGGGTGGAGATGGCGAAACAGGACCCAATCATTGAAAAGGCGGTGGATATTTTGAAAACGGCTAGTTTAGATCCCCAAACAAGAATTCAGTATGAGGCAAGGGAGAAGGCCTTAAAAGATATAGCTTCCATTCATGGAGATGGAGTACGCGAAGGTAAAAAAGAAGGTAAAAAAGAAATAGCCAAAAAGATGTTAAAAAAGGGTATGGACATCGAGTTAATTGTAGAGATGACAGAGCTTTCTGTGAATGATGTGAAAAGGCTTAAAGATGAGGTAACCAACTAAATACTTATTTATCGGGGAGATTGATTTATTAATGGTCCCTCTTTTGTTATTTCTTGAGAAGTACTTGTCTGTTGACGACACTGTGATTTCTATAATGCAAGAGGATAGATCTAGCGTTTGGTAAAGGACATTAATCCATATATTCTAACTCTTGAAAAGAGGGATCCCATTTTTAAGAAAACATTCCTTTATGATATTTCTCGATTAATTTTATCGGTTCGGTAAAAACCTACCAACTCTGGAATCCTTCTACTAGTGTCATTTACGTGAATGTATGGTATAGTTACTCATGTAGTGATGAACGAAACAAACATGAAATGGTGAGTAGTCGCGGCTCATGTGTACATGAGTTGAGGAAAGTCCAGGCTCGCCCGGTGCTGAGATGCCCGGAGTGTTCGTGCCATCTGTAAAGGTGGGCAGAGAGGAATCTCTGACGGCGGAGAAATTAGCTAAGTCCTTAGGGATAGGCCGAGAGTATCCTGAAAGTGCCACAGTAACGGAGTTCTTCTGGAAACGGAAGAAATGGAACGAGGTAAACCCCTCAAGCGAGCAACCCAAACTTAGGTAGGGGCACCATCCCGTGGGAAATGAACCGAAAGGATGGATCGGTCAAATCGATCGATAGTTATATGACTACACCTGTTTGTGCAAGATTGGCATCGTTATAGCACACAGGAACAGAACCTGGCTTACAGCCATTTCATGGGCCAAATCATCTACATTTTTTAACTTCCTTCAGTAGAAGTCTCCCATTTTAAAAGTTATGAGATGAATGCCAGCTTTTATCAATTTAGTAGGGTTCAAACCTTGACTGAATGAAGTTAAGCCTCCGGCGGATGTCACGGATTTTTTATGGGTAATTTCTCGAGCGAGCTCGAGAAAATCCGGACGCAAATTCTCTCGTAGAATTTGATAATAACATAAGGTATGGATTTCATATACATACCGTGCTAGATGGGGAGTTAGCGGTGCCCTGTTACCCGCAATCCGCTATAGCGGGGTTGAGTGCCTATTTGAGGCTTGAACATGTAAGGTCTGCCTTATAGAAGTGAACGTTGACAATTGGGTCCTGCGCAATGGGAACCTATGAAATTGGTCAGGTCCGGAAGGAAGCAGCCATAAGTAGACTTTTCCATGTGCCGTGGGGTAGCCTAGTTCGAGTTCTCTTTTGTACGTAACGCTTGGTTGTTCCTGTCGAGAATAGGGTGCACGGTTTACATATAATAGGTCGGCATTTCGAATGGTTTTTATTAAACCCATTCGAAATGCCGACCTTTTTGGCTTGGGTAATTTTTAAAAACCTTGTTACGTTCTGATATTAACGTTTTGAATGAGCGATGCTTTGTTGCAAAAATTGCTAATAAATATAGGTCTGGTACAACCCAGTAAAAATAAAAGCGACTCTTTTTTTATTCCAACCCCCAAAAAAATACTTTTTAAATCGAATAGTATAGTGAAAACTAATTTGGAGGTTAGATAATGAAATTAGTTAAAATTGATATCGATGAATTACTAGAATCTACTGCAGATCTAACATTTGAAAATAATAATTTAGTATATAAGCAAATTGAGATTGATCGTCTGCTAGAACAAACTCGCAAATAGAGAAAAAATGATTTTACTTTTAGCATCCAGGTCGTTGATGGGGAATCCAAATCATAAGGCTGAGTTGTTGATAAGCATAGGTTGTACGTTTTACATACTATAGGTCGACATTTCGAATGGTTATTAAAACCGTTTGAAGTGCCGACCTTTTTTTCTTTGGTTTTTTACTTAGACCTTGTTGCTTTTGAGTTTAATGTTTAAATGAGCTATTTTTGTTGAAAATAGCCCGTATTTGTAAGCAGAGAGCTTAAAAACTTATCTTCAACGTAAACTTTTGTTACTATATGCGAAATTATGCTAGATTGTACCAACGGTAGAGTTATGTCATAAGAAGATTCTAAAATAACTTCAAGTATAAACCGTCTTCCACATTCAATTACATATTATTGGATGAATTGGGAATGTTTATTAAAGATAAATACCCCTTGAGAGGACGAATACATTATGGACGATTTAGTAATAGCCCGTTCTTTATTTGGTACGACCATGGCATTTCATATTATTTTTGCAACGATAGGAGTAGGGTTACCCTTTATGATGTTGACCGCTGAGCTGCTTTACCAAAAAACGAAGGATCAAGATTATGTTGTAATGGCTAAGCGTTGGACAAAGGCATTTGCCGTCTTACTTGGAGTGGGGATTCCGACTGGTACGATTGCTGGAACCCAATTATCGTTGCTTTGGCCTGGTTTTATGGAAGTGATCGGTCGGGTCATGCCACTTCCTTTTCAAATTGAAATCTATGCCTTTTTTGTAGAGGCACTTTTTATGTCGATCTATGTATATGCAGCAGAAAGAATTGCGCCTTGGATGAGAATCGCAAGCCTCGTACTAGTCGCTATAGGTGCATTGGCTTCAGCAGTATTGATTACCAATGTCCATGCCTTTCAGGGTACCCCCGCAGGCTTCCGATATGAGAATGGGGAATTTGTAGACATTAATCCTTGGGCTGCTTTTTTTAACCCCAGTTTCTTTGTAACGGCTGGGCATGTTGCGTTGTCTGCCTATGTTGTGGGGGCTTTTGTGGTGTGTTCGGTTGCCGCTTTTAAAATGATGAAACATGAATCTGGATCTAGAATTTATTTGTTTCATCAAAAGGCTTTAAGGCTTAGTTTAGTAGTAGGTTGTATTTTTGCATTTTTAACAGCATTAAATGGACATTCTTCTGCTCAATATTTACATGAATACCAACCAGAGAAGCTAGCTGCTGCAGAGGGATTATTTGAAACACAATCACATGCCCCCCTTGCTATCGGTGGCGTTACAGATCGAGAAACGCAAGAAATAAAAGGGGCCATTGAAATTCCATGGGCACTCAGCTTTCTTGCTGGAAATAGCTTTGATACAGTTGTTGTGGGATTGAATGATTTTCCAGAGGAACTTTGGCCTCCATTATTTATCCATACACTTTTTAACGGAATGGTTATCATTGGTTCATTGCTTATCCTGATCCCGATCCTCGTGTATGCCTGGAGAAAAATACTAAAAAAGATGCATTACCCCAAAATCATGCTTTGGACACTCGTTACGACAGGTCCTTTGGCTGTGCTTGCTATTGAATTTGGATGGATTTTCGCTTGTACCGGTCGCCAGCCATGGGTGATATACAGGATCTTATCAACCGCTGAGTCCGCAACAACTGCGACGAACTTAGGTACATTATTCATCTTGTTTATTTGTGTGTACATTATTTTGGCGTTTGCTGTTGTGTTTGTATTGTTATACTACTTTAGAAAAAACACAGAATTAGATGATATCGAGCGTGCAGAAAAAAAGAATGTCCCTTTATTCAGTTCAAATTCATAGGAGGATTTGTAAATGGCTGATGCTGTTATTGCGATTACCATACTATGGGGGTTTGTCTTTATTTATGCTGTCATGGCAACAATGGATTTCGGTGCTGGCTTTTGGTCGATGATTTACATGAATCGAGAACAAACGAAAGCAACCAATATTGCGAATCGCTATTTATCCCCCACTTGGGAAGTAACGAATACATTCATTGTGGCATTAGTTGTAGCGATCTATAGTCTTTTCCCAACGGCAGCCTATACGCTAGGCACGATACTCATTATTCCAGGTAGTATCATCCTGCTTTTACTTGCATTGCGAAGTGCATTTTTAGTATTTTCAAATATTGCAATTGAATTTAAAAAGCCATTGACGTACATATCAGGAATTACAGGAATCCTCATTCCTGGTCTTTTAATTTGTGTATTGCCAATCACACATGGGGAATTTGTTGATTACGGGAATGGTGCAGCAAATTTAAATTTATATCGGCTTTTTACAAGCTCAAATGTATATGCATTTATTGGCTTTGCCATCAGTAGTACTCTTTTTCTCTCGTCATTATTATTAGCGGATTACTCAAAAGCATCTAATGAAATGAAGGCCTATCAAGTATATCTTCGGGATGGGAAAATATTAGGACCGATAACATTACTCATGGCCTTTCTTATTATGCTTACATTACCAAATGAGGCCCAGTGGTTATACAATCGAATGATGGACGACCTTCCACTTTTACTTCTTTCTGTTGGCTTCTTTTTGATTATAGGGATCGGATTATATGCCCCGTCACCTTTTCAGAAGGGGGTGAAGGGGATGCCAAGACTCTCGGTTATTGCCGTGACGATCCAATACTTAATTGCCAGTTATGTATATGGGAAAGCACATCTGCCTTATATCATCTACCCTGATGTGACCATTCATTCGGCTTTTACAGATCCTAATTCCTTTAGAGCTGTATTTATTACTTATATAATCGGGTTCGCCATTCTCTTTCCTGGCTTTATTTACTTTTGGAGTTTATTTATGAATGATAAACGATATTTACGGCAAAAGCAGTAACGAGTATTTATAACTAATATATGATCTTGGCCTTACGTAACAGATGCTTTATAAAACAAAGACTCCATGAAAGAGCCTAAAATATGCAAGATTTTATCCATTTCTTGTATATTTAGGCTCTTTTTCCATTTATAAAAAGAGAGGAATTTCAGCATGTCCATAGATAGTAAAGGTGTTATAAAAGTTATTAATATCCAAGTCATCAACAAGGAATACAGGTAAATGAAGAAAGTTTTGTCCTTTTTCAATGGCCGTTTCTAAAAATACAAGATTAAATTTCAATATGATGTAGGTTCAAACCATATTTGTAAAAAAGAGCTACAACCTAGTGTTCAATCTATTATTCATATTTTCAAAGCTATATATGGCAAGACCGGTCAGGATCGTCATGCTTAACTCTTTTCTATTTGGGGAAATTCAAAAAAGAGGTGAATCTACTTTGGCATTATTTTTATTATTAAATAGAGAAACGTATTCCGATGAATAAAAAAGTTTTTTTCTCACGTACACTTGTTATTTTTTTGTAACATACCGTAATTGAGTTCCGTGCTAAAATGAAAGAACTATTAATGAATGTTTGATAGAATACTAATTTCATTTAATGATAGGGGGTATCAACGTGAAACGACGAAAAATGGTCATGATCCTTACTTGTCTGCTGGTTGTGATCCTCCTGCCTTTTTTATATTTTTCAGATCTCACGCAAACGTTGCAAGTGAGTGAGAAAGCGCAAGTATCGGGGATGGCAGAAAATCAGCATGATCTTAAGGATCAGACCGAGGAAAAAAAACCTACAACTGAAGAAGAGGTCAAGCAATCAACAGCTGAAGTAACTATTCCTGAATCAGAAGCCGAGATACAGCAATCAAAAGAAGAGGATAATGTCCCTGCAACAGCAGAAGACGAGATACAACTAGCAGCAGAAGAAGAAGAACAGAATGGACAAACGATTACGGAAGGAATAAAAGAAAAGGTTCGGGCCGTTATTAAAGGAACTATCAACTTGTTTAAAAAGGATCTCAGGATTGTCTCTATCGGTGATTCATTAACAGAAGGGATAGGGGATGAAACAGAAAGCGGCGGTTATGTTGGTATCCTTAATCATACGTTTGAAGATAATCAATTAAATATAAGGATTGAAAACTATGGTAAAAAAGGAAATCGTACAGATCAGTTACTGAAACGGCTGGACCAAAAGGAAATTGCCTCCACCATTAAGAAGGCGGACATTGTTTTAATAACGATTGGCGCCAACGATATCATGAAGGTGGTAAAAGACAACTTTTTGAATCTTACCATGGAACCATTTAATCGTGAAATAGACGGGTATCAGGAGAGATTAAGTGCTATTTTTCATAAAATGAAGGAACTAAATCCGGATGTCCATATTTATTTAATTGGGTTTTATAACCCGTTTGAACAGTATTTTGGTAACATCGAGGACTTAGGTGTGATTGCGACCAATTGGAATGAAGCGGGAAAAGCAGTTACAGAAGAATTTGAACATGTCAGCTATATTCCAATAGCAGACCTTTTTGTTCCTTCCGATACCGAACTACTAGCAGATGATCAGTTTCATCCAAATACAGCTGGTTACCACCGAATGGCCCAGCGCATCCTTGAAGAAATGAATGAACTCGAGATCGACACAGACCTAACGATTTCAAATCATTAGGATTTTTTTAAAAAATACACTTTCCTATGAATGCATTTGTTCATTGGCTAAGCTCCGTGTAACTAACCGTGTTGTTACAGGAGCTTAGTCTTTTTTTAGCATCTTGCTCAGCGATATATTAGTCGTTATAGCAGGTTGAGCGCTTAGGCTGTATTCCTGTTAGGGGCAATTTTAGCGCAGTATATAGATAAAAGTGGAGCTGCCCAATCAATTGCTCAAAAAATCTTAGAAAAAACGGGGACGGAAAAACCATTTCCAGTCCTAGTGGCACTATTAATGATTACAGCCATTTTAACGTACGGAGGCGTTAGTTTATTTGTAGTGATATTTGTCCTTATTTCTCTTACTAAACCATTATTTAAACAATTAAATATTGCATGGAACTTAGTAGTCATACCTATTCAGATCGGTTTAGGAACATTTACATGGAACTTCAGTAGAAGAAGCATTGAAAACACATATCATTGGTAACCAATGGTTAGGACGTTTACTTGAGCCTTCAGAAATTGCAGCTACAGCTCTATTCTTAGCTTCGGACGGTGCAGCAGCGATCACGGGCGAAGCACTTTGGAGTTACTGGAGGAGAATAAGCGAAATACTTAAATATAGGCTATATCGCACTAATACCAAAGGCTAGAAAATCATTCTATAATAGCAGTACGGTAAAAACATTTGAAAAGGTTTGGTGAGATCTCATCAGCCCTTTTTTATTTTTTATCAGATAGAAATGAATATTTTTCTCTTAATATCTATTATTAGAATTCGCAAAATCATTTTATGTAATGTAATATATTGTAATTAAATTTTTCTTAGCAGGGAAAAAACGATGGATGTAATAAGGATCGTCTTATTGATGGGCAATACACAGCTGATTTTCTATAGGAATAGAAAGGCATTGTACCTTTTCTGAAAGTTGATAAGGGGCTTACCGAACTTGAGGACGGAGTTCATCTCATCATGAAGTCTATTGACCGTTTGGACGATCTTCTGAATCGGGCAAATGAACGCAACACGTTCGGTGCGAAAATGCGCTTATTGATTAAGGAAGCCAATCCTACTGGTATCAAAAAAATTGTTCAGCAACAGTTTGATATTGTGAACCAAATCGAAGCGGCGCGGCTTATTCCGATTATCGAACCGGAAGTGGATATTAATAGCACGGAATAGGCCGAGTCGGAAAGATCCCAATATTTTAGGAGCCTTATTGACTCGAATACTAAGATGGGATATAATTTATACTTAATTAAAGATATCTTATATCGAGGTATTTTGTAATTCTTATTCTTTTAATAGAGGAGTGATGTAATCATGGTTATTTTATATACAACTCCAAGTTGTACTTCCTGTCGTAAAGCAAAGGTGTGGCTGAAGGAGAATCAAATCGATTTTGTAGAAAGAGAGATGCTATCCCAACCACTTACAGTTGAAGAAGTTAAAGAAATACTTCGTATGACAGATGATGGTACAGATGAGATTATTTCTTTTAAGTCTCAAGCATTTAAAAAACTCAATGTTGACTTGGAATCACTTCAACTAGAGGAGTTTTATAAGATTATTAAAGATAATCCTTCTTTGTTAAGAAGACCTATAATCAAAGATGAAAAAAGAATGAACGTTGGATTTAACGAAGAGGAGATACGCAGCTTTTTGCCTCGTAAACTCCGAACGGTTTTATCATATTAAAAAATTAACCAATGACTGATTGATTAAAAATTATAGTAAAAATTTTTCGGTTAAAGCGAAAGATACTTAGCCGATATTTAGATTTAGTAGGAGAAATAATTATGGATAAAAACATTAAAATCTATGAAACTGACACCATAAAAATTTTTTGGCAACCTAAAGTTTGTGAACATGCTGCAGAATGTGTGAAGGGGCTACCAAAAGTATTTGATGTAAACAAAAGACCTTGGATTTCTCCAGAAAATGCAATGCCTCAAGAAATGATGGATGTTATCAATCGCTGTCCAAGTAAAGCTCTTACCTATGAAAATAAGAATAAAACTAAGGAGAGAAGGAAATGAGTGAAATTAAGTTTGGGAACAATGAATTTTATATTGAAGAATCGGGAGAAGTAATTGCAAGAATACAATTTATCCCTAGTGGTACCGATGTTTCTGGAAGAGACTTAATTATTGTGAATCATACCGTCGTCTATCCGGGGCACAATGGGAAGGGATTAGGAAAAAAATTAGTAGATAGACTTGCAGAATATGCAAGGAATGAGAAAAAATATATCATTCCTGTATGCCCCTATGCTAAGAATGTACTAGAGAGCAGTGTGAAATATAAAGATGTAATGGCAAATTAATATAAATATAATTTTATTGATTTTTTCACTAGATTCATAAAGTAATAGTAACGAAAGGAATTGAGTCAATCGAGAAAAACACAGACCATACAAAACACTTGGGGAAAAATTATCTTTACCTCCATTCCTAGAGCCCAAACGTGCAGAAATAGAAAAATTAGTACGCCCTATTGATACAGTGAGAAGTCCAAGGGAATTTATTAAAGAATAAAAGGAAAAATTAATATAAAAAATAAAAAATAGAAGGGGTTTTTAACAATGGTAGATTTAGGAATATTACTTATAAGAATTATGATTGGAATTGTTTTTATCTTTTATGGAACACAAAAATTATTCGGATGGTTCGGAGGATATGGGATAAAAGGAACTGGTGGCTGGTTTGAGTCCATTGGTATTAAACCAGGGAATCTAGTTGCAGCTTTTAGTGGCATTGCTGAGTTAGTTGCTGGCATTCTATTCATTCTAGGTATTTTATTACCACTTGGAGCAGTGCTCATTACGATGATTATGCTTGGAGCTATCGTAAAAGTACACGGTGCGAAAGGTTTTGCAAATACAGCAGGTGGTTATGAATACAATTTAATGCTTATTGTTGTTTCTATTGGATTAGCTTTAATAGGTCCAGGAATTTACTCACTTTAATGTTGGAATGTAGGGACAGCGTTCCACAAACGAGTTAACATGCATAAATATTAAGTCAATTTGTTTCGTGAGCAACTGTATTCATCAGATGTCCAATTAACGAATGAAGAAATTCAAGAGATAGATCGTATTTTCCAACAGTTAGTTTGAAAGAGAAAAGAGGGGGAAAAAGATGATTAAAAGTTTAGAACGTATTAATCAATTAGCGAAAAAACAGCGTGAAGAAGGACTAACAAAAAGTGAGCGGGTTGAACAGCAAGAGTTACGTAAAGATTATTTGCACGAAATTCGTGGACAAATCCTCAGAACCATTTCAAATGTTACTGTAGTTGACCCACTAGGGAATGATGTGACACCCCAAAAAATTCGAATGAGAAGAGAAACGGCGTTGGGACAAGAATAAAAGAGGTAATAGGGATAATAGAACGAAAAAACACAGTTTGTTAATTTTTTGAATAACAATCATTAATAACTAGGAATATCTAATAATAAAAAGATAAATTTAATCTTAAAACAGAGAACATATATAGAAATAAAAACTTTTTCCGTACAAGACATGTAACTAAAAGTCTTGTACGGAATCTTTTTTTGCAAAATTATCTTCTAATCTTACTTCTTGATTTTTTTCAATACATTGTTGTGTTCAATAGGTTAAAGGGGATTTAGTATAGAACCATTAGCTTTAGGTATAAGGTTCTTTAATAATCGTGCGCTTTAGTGAATAAGCATATATTAGAGCATTTTATTCAATTTTAAAGGTCGCGTTTCTTTAAAAATGCGTCTGTTTTCATTAAAGAACCAAATTATTGAGGGAATATCCTGAAATTGTGAATCTCTTTTAAAACTAGGAAAAAGAGTTTCAAAGCTGTTCGTATGACGCACTAATTTGCGCCATACTACTATTGTGTTTGCTCGTTTTATCGCACTCTCATGGCAGAATATCTACGTACACTAGGTGACCTGTTTTTAGAATTATGTGACGAATTAAATGTATTTTGGCTGTCGCTCTACATCAGTTAATCGAGATTTTTTAAGATGTATTAAAAGATTCAAACAAGACAATAAAAAAATTAATTCAAAGTCAACTTGAGCATTGGGTGGGCTACCATCTAACATAGATCAAGTCTTATTTGCCAATTTCACTCTGCGAAAGTTGAGATTATTACAATAGAATATTTATTAAGCGATTGTTTGCTAAATTTGTATCGATTGGACACTGAGTTACCTTTCGACTGTATTGCCAAGCCCAAACGTTTCCACCACAATTAGGGGTCTTCGGTTTATAGTTTGGGGGATTCCGAGGACCACTAGGTTCTAACTCTGGCTCAGCACTCCATAGTATATTTTGTATTTTTACCTTTTCATTTTCTTTTGCTGCATTACAAAACGCTTTATTAAAATCACCCACAACTGGATCATTATCAATACCACTTTTATAACCACTTGTAAACATTGCTTCCGTCCAACCTTGAATCCATTCATCATCAACTTGAAAAAATCGTTCAACATTCGCAAATAATGGAACACCTTTTGATATTCCGAGCTTAAATACCAAAGTGAAGGAATTCCAATAGAATGCCACGTAACCCCAATATAAACTTCAATTTCTCACCCAATCCATTTTATCAATCTATAATACCGACATGATAACAGCATATATTGGCAGGGAAATTAATATTATTTACCTAGTAATCACAAATTTGGAGTTTTTTCGGGGCATTTGATAAATGAAATAGTGGGGGGCTTGAAAATGTTTATTCACATCGTTCAGCCAGGTGAATCTTTATTCTCAATAAGTAGAAGGTATGATTCTTCTATTGATCAGATACGTAGTACCAATGGTTTAACAGAGTTGAATGTGGTTCCAGGTCTGGCTCTTCTTATTCCACTTTATATATATACGGTTCAGCCGGGCGACACGCTCATTAGTATTGCAAGTAAAGCGTTTGTTCCTTTAGAGCAATTAAGGGCAGCTAATCCCTTAATAAACCCGGATTCATTACAAGCAGGGATGAAACTAACGATTCCCAATATATCGAATTACCTTGCATCTACACTGAGTTTTTACGTTGTTAGAACTCCGGAATTGGACCAGAGTTTGATCAGAGATTTTGCCCCTTATAGTACATCTATATCGATTTTTGAATACCACATTGCTGGTAATGGGGATATCGCTAACACCTTAAATGACTTGACTGCTATTCAAACAACTTGGAATTTTCGGGTAAGACCGCTTGCGACGATTACCAATTTGACACCTGAGGGATTTAGTCCCGAACTGGTTCATCAAGTATTAAATAATCCGACAGCAAGGACAAATCTGGTTAATAATATCACTTATTTAGTAACTAATAAGGGGTATGGCGGGGTTAATATAGACTTTGAACGTGTCTTGGCTGAGGATAGAGATCTGTTTACAGGTTTTTTACGCGAATTGAGCGATCGTTTACGACCATTAGGACGGACGCTAACCATTGCTGTTCCCGCAAAAACAAGCGAAGAAATTCCTTGGCTAAAGGGATATGATTACGGAGGAATCGGATCAGTAGTGGACTTTATGTTTATCATGGCTTATGACTTTCACCATGCAGGGAGCGAACCAGGACCTGTAGCTCCTATTACAGACGTACGAAGAACAGTTGAATTTGCCATAAGATTTGTTCCTCGTAGGAAAATTATTATTGGTGTGCCTTTATACGGATATGATTGGATAATTCCACATAGACCAGGGACAGCTGCACCAGCTATATCAAACCAGAGCGCTATTGAAACAGCAATAAGGTACCAGTCGCCTATACAATATTCAGAAGAATATAAATCTCCATTCTTTCGGTATAGAGATCAGGAAGGACAATTACGTGAGGTTTGGTTCGAAGACGTCAGAAGTATGAGTGAAAAAATGATATTAATTCGAGAGTATGCTTTAGATGGGATAGGCGCATGGCAGTTAACACTAGGATTTACGCCAGGACCTTGGCTTTTGACAAAGTTTTTTACCATAAGAAAGGTATAATAAATCAATCATCTCTTAACAATCATTAAATTTTCTATTTGGACACATCTTCATAAGACGTCTAAAACGCTTATTTGGTAATAGAGTAAAACCTTATTGGTAAAATAACTTAATCCCTGTTAAATTACGCCTTCATAATGACTCATATCGTTGTAAATTCGCATTTTTCCAGTCTGTGCCCCCTTAATGTTATTCTTCCACAATCGGGTGCATTCGTAAATTATTTTATTCCTAGCTTCTTCATAATTAATATATAAATAAAATATAAAAATATGATTTATTTGTATTTTGTTTGAAGATGGATAAGGAGCTTCTCTTACCTAAAGTCATAATTTTGCTCATGGTCTTTTTCTTTTACTGTTTTATAGTATTTTAATTAAAGTTGAAAAAACCTATTATATCAGTAGTTTATAAGTAATTTTCTTCTAGTTTATAATTTGTTAAATGGGCGGAATGATGTAATTCATGTTCCTTGAAACCTTTAAAAATAGGTTTCTGATATGGTATACTCTAAAAATTAACTTAACGGTAACATAAGAGTAATATAGTTATGAAAAAGAATCAAAAGCTGAGGCTTTCTATGTGTTCTTTGAACTTTTGGAAAGCCTCTTTTTTCATTTCTTTTGTATCATGCAATTGAACATTTTTCGCCGTAACTGCATCTTTGTGCCTAATTAAAATATTTAGCTTTTCACTGTTATTTTTAAGACATTTAATGATGATAAAAAATTTTAATCTCGTATTATGCAGTGTTAATCGGATAAAGTTTTCCGTTTATAGCGAAAGATATTTTACCGGTCTCCTCTGACACTACAAGAACCAGGGCATCACTTTGTTCTGTTAAGCCTAATGCAGCACGATGACGAGTGCCTAGTTTCCGCTCACTTATTACTTTAGTCGTAAGAGGAAGGACATTGGCAGCAGAAATGATTTGATTACCACGAATGAGTACAGCTCCATCGTGAAGAGGATTTCCGAGAAAAAAGATGGTCTCTAATAAGGATGGAGTTAAAATTGCTTTAATAGGTGTTCCTTTTTGTATTAAAGAATCAAGGGGGTCACATCGTTCCACTACAATTAATGCACCATAATGCCGTTTAGACAGCCATTGGACTGACGTAGATAGATCTTCAAATTTATCTGTATAAGCTGATAAATAACAGTTTAAATAAAAGGATGAAGCGACTGACTCCATTTTAATAAATTTTTCCTTTATCGACTCTAGATTACCTAAAAGACAATAGTTTTCATTGCCAAGTACCTCCAAACTATGTTGAAGTCCGTTTATAATTTCATTTATTTTTATTGAAAATTGTTGTTTCATTGGTGAAAAATCACAATTAGCATTATTCATGTATAAACACCTACTTTATTATTATAAATCAATTATAAAACAGGGGGATATCCCCCTATCGAGAATTTTCTTTAAAGTGTTATCTAATAATATTAAATTCTTCCAATATCATTTCTTCTGTTTGAGGCATTGTTAGACCTAAATGCCAACAGCCTGTTCCCACTAAGCCATATTCTTTAACAAGGTTGAATTTAGCTAACAGACTTCGAGGGTCCTCAAACCAAACTTCATGTAAAATTCCATCTCGATCTTTATATCGGAACCAAGGGGATGATGCTACTGGATCATAATGAACTTGGCTTTCATTTTTGATATATAAATCGATGGCATGTTGGGTAGAGTATGCAACTCCTGATTTTTTTTCGCCAGAAATTTTCCAGTCATATGCGTATTGAGGGATTCCAAGTAATAGTTTAGATTTTGGAACAACGGTTACCGCATAATCTAAAGTTTTGCGAACCTCATTAATAGGGGCAATGGGACCAGATGGACCACCAGGCCAATGCCAGTTATAAGTCATTAAGAACATTTTATCCACATATTTACCAAGAGTTTGGTAGTCATACCCGTCATAGTATGAAGGAGCATGATCTCCTTTTTTGGGAGGTACGGCAATCAAAACTTCCATCCCAATAGGGTGGAGTCTAGCTGCCAATTCTTTCATAAATTGATTAAAATGATTTCGATCCTTTGGTTGAACCTGTTCAAAGTCGATAACAATCCCTTTATAATCATGGCTGTCTAATAAGGTATAAATGTTATGAATTAAATTTTTTCTAACTGATTTTTGACTAAGCAAATGATGGGCAAGATCAGGATCATAGCCCTTATCACTAGTATTAGTCAATGTAGCGTAAGGTAATAAATCATTTTTCCAGGCAATTAGATTTGACTCATTTTCATTCAATTCTTTTATATTTCCTTGTTCATCGGGACGATAATCAAAAATGAACAAACCAGATAGTGTATTTTTATAATGATTGATCATCCAAGTATTCGTTTCTGTCTTACTTGGAACAAAATAAGTCCCTGTCCAAATATTCTGTTTAGGAGGATGGGGGATCGTTAATTTTTGACCTGGATAAATGACATTCGTTTTTAAACGATTTTGCGCAATGATTGTTTCCATGCGAATGGCGTGACGGCTGGCAATCTTCCATATGGTATCACCCGGTTGGACGATATAAGTTGAACCAGGAACTAAAATGGATTGTCCCAAAACTAATTTTGATTGTGGGGTAAGATCATTTAATTGAGCGATATGCTCCAAATCCATTTTGTACTGAATGGAAATGTTGTAAAGATTATCTTTTGATTTTACCTCGTGGATCACTTGAGCTTTTACATTAATCGGTATGATTGATAGGATGCAAAATACTGATAATATGAACGTTATTTTTTTGAGCATTTCCTGTCCTCCGATAAATAGTATTTGTGATCTTAGTCTTCTGGTCTTGGTCCTGGAGTAAGTCCAGAATTTTCTACGGTCATGATTGGGCGTACCGTTATATCACCTTTTACATAAATTTGGCATGATAGCCGTAAATAATCTTCAAACAATTCATATTCAATATCTTTATTGTCAAAGGCTGTTTGTTCCTTTTCTGTCAACACGCAATAATCTCCACCTAAAATCTCTACTCTGCAAGTTGTACACTTTGCGTGGCCGCCACATTGATGGAGAATATGAATTCCATTATCTTCTAACGCTAAAACAAGTTTTTTACCCGTCTCTACTTCAAACGTTCCTTTACCTAATACAGTTACGTAAGGCATTTTACTCCTCCTAATGAAATGAGAATCAATGATAATCTTATATTGAACATTAAATGGGAAATCATTCTTACTGTTAGAATCAAATGAAAAAATAGTAGAAAACAAATGGATTGACTATATGAAAAAACTAGTAAGATTCTCTTGAATCAAAGATTTTTCCGTACATGGGCTTAAGGGGGCTGGAACCGTCCACCATATTGCTTGGATAGCAAAAGATGAGGAAGATCATCAAAGATGGAGAGCTCTTTTGCAAGATAAAGGTTATCAGCCTACAGACATTCTGGATCGACATTATTTTAAGGCGATTTATTTTCCTGAAGAAGGCGGAATTCTATTGGAAATTACGACTGTCCACCTGGTTTTTATAGTCGATGAGCCAATAAATGAACTAGTTCAGCATCTCATGTTGCCTTCATGGTTTGAGTAAAAACGAGAAGAATTAAGGTTGTGTGTTAGAAGGAGATCAATGATGAAACATATTTATAAAAAAGGAAAGAACTCAGAAAAAATAACTTTACTATTGCAACATGGTATAGGGGGAATGAATTAGACTACTGCCACTTGCTCGGATGAATGATGATGTCCATATATTTGACTTTTATAACCAATTTGAAAAGTATTTTGGTAACATCGAGGACTTAGGAGCAGTGGCAGCATTAAAAAGTTATCTTTAGGTACTCTAAAATCGAAGATAATGGGGAACTTGACAAACTTAAAATGACTGAGCATTTAACTAACCGCCGCTTATTGGCAGTATAAGGAAAATCTCTCTTGTAAACTTTCTATGATTTCTTTTGGTACTTCCCTAAACTTGATATCCTCACCTAGGAAGAGGAGCCAATTTGTTATATCGGTCAATTCTTCGGGAATATTAATATTGATAAAAGTCTTTAGAATGCCTGTGGCTTGGTAAGGATTCGTATAGGAAATCGAAAACTTTAAAGGATGGTATTTTTTGAACTGAGCAATTGCCTTTGGTCCCAATTCAATGACAAGGTTGAATACTTCTTCCTGCTTACTTTGTTTTTCTAAAACCTTTTTCTTTGTTACTCTTTGTTTCGTGGGGTATGGTTTTACATCAGTGAGGTTGTCGACAGGAAAAATTTTCCTCTTTTCTTCCTTTAAGTCAAATCCATCAATTTGCCATAGGTTTTTTTCTCGATAAAGGTGCAAGAGATAAATAGGAAAAGACTTTATTACCTTCCCTTCTTTGATGGTAATCAATAAATGTCGATCCAAAAGAAGAAGTTGGATGAGATTTTCTAACATAGGGTGAGGGAGGTCTGACAGGTCAAGTAAATCAGGATTATTGGGGTTAGTCCCTTCGAAAAGCAAGATTCCATTTAATAAAACTAGGGTCTCTTGTTGGTTTTCTGGGATTAGACCAAGTAATTTTTCCGCTAAAGATTGTCGACTTTTTAGATAGGGAAGTTGTTGATTTCTTGAAGCCATAAAGGCAATAAAAAGCGCTTTAACTTCATTATTAGTGAAGTGAATAGATGGCAGTACAGAGTTGTTCATGACAGAATAACCCCCGTCTCTTCCAACTTCAGCTTCAAGTGGCATCCCCATCGCTTCAATTTCTCTGATATCCCTAATAGCAGTCGAACGAGAGATGTTAAATTCCCGCATAATTTCAGTAATTGTAAAGTAGGAGCGGTTGTTGATATACCGCATGATGGTATTAATCCGTTCAACTTTTTTCATTGGGACCTCCTAAACAGTGTCATCTTTTGACATGATTCAATGCTATTATAAACCCTGTGAGTAATAAAACAAATGTTTTGTTGAAATTAAAAGGAGGAATTTTGAAATGGCAATTTATATGTTAGAAGAAAAGGATAGCTTTACTGTTTTAGGTTTTGGAACAGAGCTTAAGAGTGATTACACAGACTATGCTGGTATTAACAAGGAAAAGGCAGACTTTTGGCAAGCGGTCAATCAAGATGGAAGGCTTGATAAGTTAAAAACTGTTGCTACAAATGACTACATTTTTATTGTAAACGAAGCTGTGAATAACAAGATGATGCATTATGCAGGTGTGATGACGCAGGAAACCTTACCAGAGGCAACTAGACTTATCCAATTCCCTAAAGGGGAATACATCGTTGTGAGGGGAGAAGCAAATACAGATGAAGAGTTGAGTAATAAGTTAACTGGTATTGCTTTTGGTGAAGTCCTGATGGAAGTTACGGATGTATCCTATGTTGGAGGCCCAAATGCAGCGGTTTTGATGGGGCAGAAAGACGGATTAGTATATGGTGAAATGTGGATCCCTGTTGTTAGAAAATAAAGAGATATAATTTAAAATAGACATCAAAAACAGATCACGAACGGTCTCCATTGCCAATAAGTGGTCTGTTTTGTACTCTTGAAATCTTAAATAACCATTTATAGATATAGTAGAGAAAATACTTTGAGCATGATTTAACAAGTTCTTGGTTGGTAATTCCGTTATTTGTTAAATAAGTGTCAATAATGGAAAATTTAAGTAAGTAGAAAAGCTTTAATAAAGGAGATAGGAAATGAATTTTTTTCAAGATAGAATATCCATATTTAAAAAGAGAGATTTATTATTTTTGGAAAGCTATAAAGAATCAGAAGAAGTTTATACTTTTCTATTCCAAAAAGAGAAAGATTTAACCTGGAAAGCTGGACAATATGGTTTGTTTACTATTACTAATAAGAAAATAAAAAATTCTACGAAACCATTCACTATTGCATCTACTCCCAAAGAGAATGAGGTTAGACTAACAATGCGTATTGGGGATAACCCAAGTGATTTTAAAAAAGAGATGTTGGAATTAAAACAAGGTATGAAGGTTAGAATGAGTGGACCAGTAGGGAACTTTTATTTAAAAGATAACAGTCCTACACTTCTAGTTGCAGGCGGAATTGGAATTACACCATTTCGAGCGATATTAAAACAAATAGAAGCTGAAGGGAACGAAGTTGGAAAACAAGTACAACTCCTGTATATGGATAGCAAAATGTCGTTTATATTTAAAGATGAACTTGATAGGATTGCCAACAATTCTTCAATAAGTGTATCTTACCTTAATTCAAGGAATGATCTTTATCAGGAGATGGATCATTTTATCAACTTAAACAAGAACAATGGTCGCTACTTTATCGCAGGATCGAAATCAATGGTAGATTCTATTTCAACTCATATGCAAAACCAAAATGTTTCAAAAAAGGAGATTAAAAAGGATGCCTTTTTTGGGTATTAATAAATAATTATCATTTTATTTTTGAAGAAATAATTAGTTGTCAATGTTCAAGCAAGTTTGCCAACTACGTCAAAGGAAATTGATTCAAGGTTGATGAATTTACAAGTCAAGGATTCTAATAGTTTGGTAATTTATTAGTGTTTACGATGTTGAACAACCAGGTGAATGAAAAAGACTCTCCTCGAATATAAAAAACACCCTAATCATTAACTTTACGCTAACCATTAGGGTGTCATTTTTATAAAACTTTATTTAAAAAGTCCTGTGTCCGTTCATTTTGCGGATTTCCAAAAATTTCTTCTGGTTTCCCTTGTTCAACAATATACCCGCCATCCATGAAGATGACTCGGTCTGACACTTCTCGTGCAAAGCCCATTTCGTGTGTAACAATGACCATGGTCATTCCTTCTTGAGCTAATTGTTTCATAACAGTTAACACTTCTCCAACCATTTCCGGGTCCAGGGCACTTGTTGGTTCGTCAAACAACATCACATCGGGCTTCATCGCAAGTGCTCGTGCAATCGCCACACGCTGTTTTTGTCCGCCTGATAATTGGTCTGGTTTTGCTTTGGCTTTATCTTTCAAACCAACGCGATCTAGCAATTCTAAAGCTGTTTTTTCCGCTTCTTCTTTTGTCATTTTATTTAATTGAACAGGCGCTAACGTAATATTATCCATAATCGTTAAGTGTGGAAATAAATTAAAATGCTGGAACACCATCCCGATATTTTCACGCACTTTATTAATATTGACGTTTTTATCTGTTAAATTTTTTCCATTTACAATGACTGCACCGGCCGTTACTTCTTCAAGTAAATTTAAGCATCGAAGCAGTGTGCTTTTACCAGAACCAGAAGGACCAATAATGGTGACGACTTCGCCTTCTTCTATACTTAGATTAATATCTTTTAAAACTTCTAAATCACCGAATGATTTTTTCAACTTGTTCACATTAATTTTTGCCATTTTTTATCCTCCTTTCAAGCGCATTGGAAACTTTTGTTAAAATCATAATGACAATAAAGTACATCAGACCGACAATTAACCACATTTGGAAGGATTCTAAGTTTCTAGCGATTATGATTTTACCGCTTTGTGTCAATTCATTAATTCCGATAATGGAAAGAATCGATGTGTCTTTTAACGTAATGACAAATTGGTTAATAAACGATGGAATCATTAACCGAACGGCTTGAGGCAAGACAACTTTAGCCATGGCTTTCCCATATGGTAGACCTAAACTGCGAGCTGCTTCCATTTGTCCTTTATCAACGGATTGAATACCACCGCGGACAATTTCTGCCATGTACGCACCAGCATTTAAGCTTAACGTAATAATACCCGCAGCTACAGCTGTAACTCGAATATCCAACGCTGCTGGAATACCAAAGTAAATAAAGAATGCTTGTACTAAAAGTGGTGTTCCACGGAAGATATCTACATATATTGTTGCGATCCAACGTAAAACTTTATTTTTAGAAACTCGGAATAATCCAAAGACCACACCAAGAATTAAGGCAATAATTAAAGACACAACGGTTAAAATTAAGGTCATTTTTAACCCATTCATTAAGCTTGGGAAACTATCCTTTAATAAGCCAAAGAAGCTATTATCTCGTACTTCGGCACCAGCATCTAAATATCGATCTAAAATATCTTGGTATTCACCAGAAGCCTGAAGATTTGCTAAGCCTGTATTAAACATATGGAGAAGTTCAGTATTTTCACCTTTTGATACGGCAAACCCATAAGATGCTCCAGGTTCTTTTTCAGTAACAATTTTTAATCCGTTTCCTTGTTTGACACCATAAGCTAATACGGGATAATCTTCAAATACAGCAACGGAATTTCCAGTTTTAACATCTTCATATAAATTGGCAGAATCATCAAAGGTAACTAATTCAAAACCATATTCATCTTGAATGCTTTTTGCAAAGGCTGCACCTTCTGTACCTGTTTTTACGGCAACACGTTCACCTCTTAAATCTTCATAAGATGTAACCGTATCATTATCTTCATCAATCGCCATGATAATTCCAGAATCAAAATAAGGATCTGAGAAATCAAACTTTTGTTTGCGTTCCTCGGTAATACTCATCCCTGCAATAACCGCATCAACTTGTTCTGCTTCTAGTGCTTGTACCGCAGCATTAAAACCAAGGGGTCTTATTTCATAATTAAAGCCTTGATCTTCAGCAATGGCTTTAATTAGATCCATGTCAATGCCAACAAATTCTCCACTTACATCTTGGAATTCAAATGGAGCAAAGGTAACATCTGTGGCAATCACATATGTTTTTTCTTCAGCATTCACATTTGTAAATGGTAGAAGTATTGAAAAAATTGTAATGATAGCTAATATAGAAACAACCCATTTATTCGTACGTTTCATTTACCTAACTCCTTTATTTATATTTTTTGAAAATTGCATCGATGGAAAATTCTCGACGCATAAAACAACAAATGAATATACCATTCAAGTTAACTTAAACTAGTATTCTAGTGTGCAAGCGAATGGTAAGAGGCGGAAGGGTGCATAGGAAGCGAACCCCTATACAATACTCCAATCATCTCTCTAGGATTGAAGGCGAGGTACAAGATTTGCATTTAGATGTAGTGAATGGAATGATTTCTATTGTTAGAATTCATAACATGACTTTAAAATTATACTATTAAAACTTCGTATTGACTAGAAAAAATTTATAGGTACATCGTTTTTTATAATTTATAACGGTGATCTTCAAGTTAAGATAGGTGATTCTGGTACTCTAAAAGTATATTAAAAAAACATTTCAATGCTTTAAATATGACTTTGTTAAAGTGGTTCTTGAATCAGATTATGAAGTGCTTCAGCTATGATTTTTCAGCTTCTAACGAGACGTTGATCCATGAAGGATTAACAGCCTTTTAATATGAAGTCATTAAACTTGCAGAAGATACTAGTGGGCTTATAAATGTTATTAGATCATGAAAAAGAGCATTGGAATTCCAATGCTCTGCGTTTTTTATGATGTTGGTTTCGTTTGGAGTAATTTAATACTCATGGCTATAAAAACGATTCCCGTTAATTTATTTAAACCAGTTGAAACTTTAGCATTCCCTCTTAATTTTTGGGTTGCCATTGATGAGAAATAAGCAGTCATTAAACACCATGCTCCACCAGTGAAAGTAAAGGTAAGACCTAAAATGATAAAAGGGATCGGAGTTGATATAGCTGAACTAGTTTGAATAAATTGCGGAAGAAAGGCTAAGAGAAACAAAGCCACCTTTGGATTGGTAACATTCGTTATCATTCCTTGTAGGAATATCTTTTTATTACTTTGCATTGGTAATGATTGCCCTTGGGGTGCATCACTTTTTGTAATGATCATCTTTATCCCCAAGTAAGTTAGATAGATAGCCCCTGCAATTTTGATCAAATTAAATAAAAAAGCCGATTGCATTAAGATGACAGATAGTCCAAATGCAGCTAAAAATGTATGTGCCACAACTCCAGCAGAAATACCAAGGGCTGAATACATTCCAGCTGTCCGACCTTGAGATATACTTCTGCTCACGATGTACATAGTATCTGTACCTGGAGTTAAATTCAGCAAGATTGCTAGAACTAAAAACACTTCAAAGTTATGAATTCCAAACATTATTACACCTTCTTTATTTAATATCTTAATTTAATAGAGTTACTTAAATCAATAAAAAAATGATAGCTAAAAAGTTTTTGCAAAAGCACTAGAAGCCTCGGTAACAATGGCTATTTTTTGCTTCATATAATTCCCTCAAACACTCTGTTTTTAGATTTATTATCCAAACATTTTACGTAAATCACATAAATATTCTTATTTTTACACTATGTGCTAAGTACACAATTGAATTTAATGATACGATTTTCCTTTTAATTGTGAAAGATTATGAATGGTTCTCAACTTAGTTGCTGAGCTCATTGATGAAAAAGCAATCTTATTTTTCCCGCAGGCTGTGCAGTTTCGTGCCAAAACGGGCGGGAATAAAATATGGTAAAATAGCTTCTAAAAGGAGTGCTTAAAAGATGAGATTAAAAATGTTAGATTCAACTTTTTGCGTTGTTAAAATTTCCCCAACAGAAGCAATCCCTTATTGGGCAACGAAGGGTGATGTATTTTCGATTTCTCGTACAAATGAGGAACTCTCTATTGTATGTCCCTCAGAATGTATACCCCTTAATGAGGAATTAAAGGATGTTGAAGACGATTGGAAGTGTATAAAAGTAGAGGGTGTTTTGGATTTTGGATTAACAGGGATATTAGCATCTTTAGCGAATCCTTTAGCAGAAAAGAAAATCAGTATTTTTGCAATCTCTACCTATAATACCGATTACTTACTGGTTAAAAATCATTCTATAGAAAAAGCAAAGCTAGTCTTAGAGAATGAAGGTCATACTTTTAAACCTATTGAATAGAATGTTGCCATCTCTTATTCAAGTAAGGGGTGCATGAGCCAAACAGTAGGAGTGGCAATATGGAGATCTTTTTAACTACCTAAAGGAGCAAGTTAGTAAAAGATCGCCAACAAGTGATCATCTACTAATTAACAAATGATTCATGAGGAGAGGTGAGGACAAGTGGATAGTAAGAAAGTCATCGAATTAATACATTTTTCCATTGGTTTACCAAAATCCATGAATTATGGAAAAGATGAAGAAATGGTTACAGGAATTTGTAAACAAGCTACTGATGAAGCCTTCTTAACAAAAGATGGGTTTCAAGGAGATGGAATTGCAGACAGACGGTATCACGGAGGGCATGACCGTGCAGTGTGTGTATATCCCTTTGAACACTATTCACAATGGGAAAAGGAATTTGAGAAACCTTTACCACCATCAAATTTTGGTGAGAATATAACGGTAACCAATATGCTTGAAAAAGATGTACACATAGGAGATATTTTCAGTCTTGACAAAGCGGTTATCCAAATTACTCAAGGCAGAGTTCCATGTAGTACGATTACAAAAAGAACAAACAATCCTTTTCTTATCAAAAGGATGGTGCAAACTGGTTTTACGGGTTATCTATGTCGTGTGTTAGAAGAAGGAATGGTACATAAAGATTCCCAAATAAAACTTTTGGAACCACATCCAAAACAAGTATCCATTCTTTATGGGAATCAGATTTACTTTCATAGGCAAAAGGATATGGAAGGGATAAAGAAAGTATTAGCTGTTGAAGGTTTGGCAAACGAATGGAAGGAAAAGTTGGAAAGTCGATTAGACAAACTAATGACCACTCGCTAATTCGTAGTGTTTCAAAGAATAAAGGGTTTTTCTCCTTAATGTATGGACGTTTTAACAACAACAAAAAATTGATATCTAGTATCTGATTTTAATAAAATAACCCTTCGCCGTGTTGAAGTCCACGGAAGAACAGAAGCCCCCTGTGGTATGAAACTAGGGGGTTAGTCGTTCTATATACCTTCTTCTTTTATTTTTCTTTTGCAATTTCCTTTCTATTCGGAGCAAGAGGTGGCTGTTCTATCCAATTATATTCCACCATAAGATTAAACCACTTTTTAATCACCATAAGATTTTGTAGAATTGTTTTTTCGTAAGTGGCTACAAGGTCTGTTCGCATGGCTGATGCTAGACCTGTCCCATGATAAGCCTGTGCAGTTTGAAACAAGAAACCGATATGATACATCATTAACTTATCTGAAAAAGGAGAGTCTGTTGAAGTAGTCACTTCTGTTTCCAAAGACTTAGGAGTTGGTAAATTATCTTTCATCATGATGTTTGAAAAGTTCTGTATTTGTTCATTTGCAGCTTTCTCGGAATCCTCTAAAAATACCCTTACTTTCTTTGTCTGAGCGACTTGACTAAATGCAATAGAGAGAGTTTTTGTCATAATACTCTTTTTTAGGTTGAAAGAAATACTTATGACCTCAATTGCAGATAAGGGTCTACTTTTTCCAAAAAATCCATCGATAAAGTTTTGGCTAGAAATAAACTCAGGATTTTCAGCAGGGTAGAATAAAGGGTCTCTCTGGAAGCTTCCTTTTTCAAGTAATAAGTCAATGGTTCGATGGTACATCCTTTTCGCATCATTATCACACGAGTCGTAAAAAAGCCTTAAGTCTTCTCTAACAGAAGTACCTAATGAAGTTGAATGTGCTAGCATCCCATGTAAAGTCATGATATGTAAATAATTTAGACAAAATATATCGCTAAACAGTTTCTCTTTGCCTTTGTTAAGATCAGATTCAGTAAATCCAATTGGAACTGGAAATCCTTCGCTCTCTATAAAAGTTGCAATTTGGTTCTTTTGTTTTGCAAACGTCTCGATTGCCTCTTTAAAAATAGATTTTATGGACTCGTCCTCAATAATAGTAAACATATACCTATTTACAATGTCAATGGCTGTTCCGTTTACATACTCACCCCAGAGTGTGCCTATTTCAGACGATGTGAGTTTTAATTTATTTTTATCCACCACATTATCACCTCTTGAGTAGTATTTTCTAATAGAGCAAGAACTATGAAAGATCTGCACAAGAGAAAACTTATTTAGAGGTTATTTTTGCGTCTTTTTCGCATTTTCAATCTTCCACAATCGGGCCAGATTATTGCTACCATCATAAATTGAGGTTTAAAACAATTAAAGGAATAACCATAAAATAAGAACACTTTCCATTTCTACCACCATACATAGTATCCTTTTATATACTATATCACTTAAAAGTGCGTACTTTTTAAAATGATATATATGAGTATAATAACATTGTAAGTTAAAAATAAAACGATAGTTAACAGAACGTAAGAAAGGCTGATATAAAATGACAAAAATTGGTATTCTAGTTGGTAGTCTGCGGAAAGAATCTTTTTCTAAAAAGATTGCTGCCAATGTTGCGGCTTTATTCCCTGAAGGATATGAAAGTGAATTTATCGAAATTGAAAATTTACCTTTCTATAATCAAGATTATGATAATGAAAACAATGTTCGGGCAGAATATACTACTTTCCGTAACAGAATAAAGGAAATTGACGCTGTTTTATTTGTAACACCTGAATATAACCGTTCTGTACCTGCTGTATTAAGTAACGCACTGGATATAGGTTCCCGTCCTTATGGAGCAAGTGTATGGAATGGCAAACCAGCGGCCATTATCAGCCAATCTCCCGGTAATTTGGGAGGATTTGGCGCAAACCACCATTTGCGTCAGATTATTACATGCTTAAATATGCCAGTGGTTCAGCAACCAGAAGCCTATATTGGTAATACCGCAGCTTTATTGGATGAAAATGGGAAAGTCAAGAATGAAGGAACTATTCAATTCTTACAATCATTCGTCGACACGTTTGTTAATTTGATTAAGAAATATCAAGTGTGAGATCATATCAGTTCTTTTGCAAAGAATATTAAGTGTTCTCTGGCTGAAGGTAAAGAAAGAGGTTGCAGCATATAGCAGAAGAAATTCTGTTTTATGCTCCAACCTTTTTGTTTTAGAAAATAGAATAAAAAAAGATAACTCCTGACTTTAAGGATAATGATACGAGCAAATTACAACAATCTCAATCAGTTAATCAAATTCAGAATAACTATTTCCGTAAACTCCTTAATCTTCTAAAGTTTCGAATTTACCCTCACGATAATCCTGATAAGCCTGACGTATTTCTATCGGGAAGTATATCCTCAAAATCCCACCAAAAGTTGAGTATTCAATAACTGAGTATGGAATGACATTGAAGCCTATTTTGGAAGCAATGCATGAGTGGGGAACGAAGCATATCACAAGAAAAATGGAGAATGTAAAGCATTAATTTATTTTCTTACATTTGTTGTTAGACCTAAATAAAAGTTTTTTTGCAAATGTACTAAAACTTGCTTTTTCAACTAAAGCCTCATTTAACAAAATAATTAAATGTCATTTTTGCATTTACTACTATTCCGCAATCGGATGCTATCCTTGAAGAGGGATAAAGTATACATTTTTCATTAAAGGGCCATTTATTGGAACAACACTATTGACATTAAACATCAAAATCTTGATTTTTGGTTTTGTTTTCCTTAGTGGTCCTTCATTCCTCGAATCGTTACCGTACAGCTAATAGCCAATCTTTACTCAATTTACTATTCAACCTTAACATTAATTTCATCAATTGCATTATATCCGTACCCTTTTCTGTTCCAGAAAGGGAGGGTTGGTTGAGTTCGATCATAAGAATCTGTCGCTTTTGCCATAATCTTATATTCACCTTTCTCCAGTACAGTCCACTCATATGACCAAGTAGTCCAATCATACCCACTATGATTTGGGTTTTCTATTCGTGCACGTGACCATGTTTTTTCTTGATCAGTGCTAATTTCTACATTTTTTATATAGCCTTTTCCTGTCCACGCAATGCCTTTGATTACATGTTTACCTGTTTGAATAACCTCCATATCTAACGGCTTTTGTATGGTGGAGTTAACATTTATGGTTGTTACAGGAAAAGAATGATTGTTATCGTCTTTGTTTGGATAATAGACGTAATCAATCGTTTGAAAGGGACCTTTAAAAGTATGATCAATTACCTTAATTTGCTTAATCCATTTTACAGAAGCCATGGCATACCACTGAGGAACAATTAGCCTTAAAGGAAAACCATGCTGAAAAGGGATAGGCTTATGATTATATGCGTAAGCAATCATGGTGTCGGGATGTAGGGCTTTTTCTATTGGTAAACTTCTGGCATATGTATAAACCTTATCAAGGTCACTTCTTTTTCCATAATCATATCCTTCAACAACCACTTCTTTTATTTCTTCCTCCTTTACTCCAGATATATTAAGGATAGTTTTTAATGGCACTCCTGTCCAATAACCTTGACTTATAGCACCTTTTTCCCATTGTTCTCCAAATACCCTAGGCTCAAATAAACTACGTTTATTACCTGAACATTCAAGGACCACCTTGATTGTCTTTGAAGGTAACCGAAGCATCTCTTGCATAGATATCAATTGTGGTTTTATGAGGGAACCACTTAAAGGGAGCCAGTAATGAGAGTAAGAAAATATAGGGTAAGAAAAGTGGTTTCGTCTATAAAATAGATTATTTACAATGTCATTTTCTATAAATTGAATGGGTGTTTCCTGATTTTCGGGATGTAAACTGCGTGTAGTTAAAAATGGGTTTAAGAAAGGATATTGAGGATTCAATATAAATGCCTCCCGATAATAAAATTGATAATAATAGCTATGTTGTAAAAGAAATAGTTATTTCATTTTTTGAAGATTTATTTTAATAGCATGGGTCAAAGGGTTCTTTGACCCAGTTTCGAATAGCGGGGTCAGACCCCACAAGCAAAGCGTCAGGCTGAACGAGAAGAGCTTGACGCTTTGTTTATTCTATCGTTTCTTTCTGCTTTTTTCTTAATCGATTTCTTCATGACTAAAGCCTCTCCATCTACAACCATTTCGTTACGCTGATTCCATACCCCCTAGCATACTGCTGCAATAGGTAATGAAATCATGGGTGGGTTTAAGATTCAGGCATGATCCAAACGATTTCGCATAGGCGAACAAAGAATGTAGAATCATGCTCTTGAATGACAACATGATCAAGCTTGGCGTCAACAACCATACCGCTAACGGAACCCCGTGTGGTATCAAGTACTGCTCTTTTTCCAATTAGACTGCGTAGTGCTTCATATACGAAAGGTTCTATGACAATCACTTGCATCGTTCCGTTTTGTGTTATTTGCGGATTTACGTGATAGGCATACATAGGATCCATTTTGTTTCCTCCAAGTTCTGTAACTGTTTTACCCTTCTCAATTTATGACAGTATAGCTTGGCGCGTTCCAACACCTTATTTTCATGATTCGTTCAGAAACGATCGATATTAAGAAGTCTGACTAAGAATGTATGGACCATTTTTGGAGGAGGTTAATCGATACCCCCGAGCAGGGCTTGAGTCGAATGGACATTTACTTGCCGTTTGTTGATTTTTTATCGGTTTTATTAAATAGGCAAGTTTATGTAATAAGAAATAGTAAAAAAGGAGAAGATTCATATTTGAAACTGTTTGCTAATAATAGGGGAAGAGGGATTAATTAAGTTTCTTCTTTATCCATATCGATTATAGAAAGTATGAAAAAAACCGCAATTTATTATGCGGTTTAAGCTGACTTAAGCATATAGCTAGCATTTAGATAAATATAAGTGCCTACAAATCACTCACATGAATATCAATCGTAAACTATAAGATGGATGTATTATCTTATGTTATTTTCCAAAACCCAATACTTTAAGTTTATTAATAATCATCATTGTAATCATAGCGAAATCCGTCATTTTGGGCAGAAACACTCTCTTTTACCTGCGAATTCTTCGTTTTATTTTGTAAAACCTGTTCCTTACTGTTTATTTCATTATTTTGTTGTTTTTCGTTTGTCTTCACCTAGGGAAGCCTCCTAATATCTATTTTTTTGCGCACCGAGTTTTGCCTTTCGTAAACCATTATCTATGTCAATATATGTTAAAATCATACATAATACATTCGACAATGGGATGGTAATCCAAATATAAGGCATTAGTGAGAAAACTCTTCTTACTAATGCCATTTCCATTTACTATTTTATTTTCGTCTTCTTGTGCCAAGTCAAATTGATAGATTCATTTCTATTTTTTTCCTTTATTTGCACGTTGTGCAGTTGCTGGATTTTCTTTACCATTCACATCGTTTTCTTTTTCCAATCCGGCATATTGCTTATAACCTTCTGGTTGGTATGCTTTATTTTTAGCCATTAACAACACCCCCTTTTCTATTAAAATATCCATATGGAATATGATTATGTATGAAATAATAGTCAATTTTCTCTTACAGATAGGTATACAATTTCAAATCAGAAAATGTCCCACTTTTAATCTACTTTCATCGTCTTCTTCATTTTTTTTAGTATGCTTTTAAGAAAATGGCGCATTTCTGGAATAAGGTGGTTCTTTTTTTTACTTTTAAGGGCCAAAAAGGCTTATTGCGGAAGATAGGACGAGCACGAACTCTATATAACGAATAGGGGTAGATGTACCCCGGTTTAAGAGGTGGTAATACTCCCCTCAACATATTAAGAATAATAAAAAAGAAGAAGTGGGGGATAAACCGTTTCAAATACCACGATTCGTTCAGTTAATGATTATTGGGGCAAGAAACCCCCACTGATGAGTTTTCCTTTATGCGGCGATGTCTAGTGGAATCTAATAATTATGATGATGATTGTAGTAAGTAATGATAAATTTCCTGAATTCATCTGCAAAAGGGGAGAGGTGTCTGTCTTTTAACCAAGATAAACCGACAATAAATTTAGATTCAGGGTCTGAAATTTTAACATAATTCAGTTGATGTTTTTCACAAAGCGCGATCGGAATTAATGCTACACATATATTGAGTTGAAGCATTTCATTTAATAGGCCGTAGTCTACTTCAAAAATCACCTTTGGGGTGAAACCTACGGATCGGCATAAGTTATTGACCTTTTTGTTGTATTCGTCATAACCAGCAAGTGATATAAACGATTCTGAAGCTACTTCTTTTAGATCGATTATGGTTCGATTGGCAAGACGATGATTTTTAGGAACAACTAAAACAATGTCTTCTTCCATTAATACGCAGCTTTCAATCGACTCATCTTCTATGGGAGGTCCTGCAATTCCTAAATCAATTTCTCCTTTATTGAGTTGTACACGAATCGATTCTTTAGAACCAATCGATTGTTGAATAGAAGCATCAGGATTTTTATTAAAATATTCAATTAGTACACCTGATAGAAATCGCGGATTTGAAATCGAAATCGTGATTTTTTTATGTGTTTCTTTTTCTCTGTATTGGATCTTCAATTTCGCATTTTCAATTTCAGAAAATATGGTATTAACATGTTTTAGGAGGATTTTCCCTGATTCGTTTAATTGAATATTTCGACCAACTCGATCAAATAAAGGCGTCCCCATTTCATCTTCGAGCCGTTTAATCATTAAGCTTAATGAAGGTTGTGAAATATTGAGTTTTTTAGCAGCTTTTGACATATGCTCCATATATGCAACCGTTTGAAAGTATTTTAATTGAAGTAGTTCCATTTTAACCTTCCTCTTTAAAATCATTTATTGTATCCAATCTATTTATATCGAATTATATATTGGATTAAATGATGGATCCCTTTTACAATATGGAAGTTCCGTTTTTTTTCTGTGAAATGATTTACAATGGATTTAAATGGATTTAATAAAATACTAGAATTTAATTAAGAGAGCAGGCGGATATTAAGTGAGTAATACAAGTGAAAAACTTTGGACTAAAGACTTTATTATTATGTCCATCATTAACTTCGTCATTATGATTATTTTTTATTTATTAATGGTGACAATGGCTTCATACGCTGTAGAGGAGTTTCATGCTTCTATTTCACAAGCGGGTCTTGTAGCCGGAATTTATATTGTTGGAACCTTATTAGGTCGAATCGTTACAGGTCGAATCATTAACCATGTTGGCACGAAAAAAATATTACTAATTGGTCTCATTCTATTTCCGATAACCATGTCCTTCTATTTTATTCAAGCGGGGATTATCGTATTGATCATAAGCCGTCTTGTAAATGGTTTTGCCGTTGGGATTGCTTCTACAGCGATAAGTACAATCGTAGCGCAAACTTTACCAAGTTCGCGTAAAGGTGAAGGAATTGGTTACTTCAGTATGAGTGCAACACTTGGAACAGCCATCGGACCGTTTTTCGGTTTGTTGTTGAGTCAACATACTACTTATTCTGTTATTTTCATGGTTTGTGTGGTTTTTGCCATTTTAGCGCTAGTCAGTGCCTTATTTACCAGAATATCGAAAATCCAAGCCCGTACGGTTCAAGACGAAAAGGGCTTTCATCTTTCTCAATTTATTGATGGAAAAGCACTTCCCATCTCGATTTTGACGTTATTATTTGCATTAGGCTATGCAAGCCTTATTGCTTTTCTTAACTTCTTTGCAGAAGAGCGTGGTTTACTTCGTGCATCAAGCTTTTTCTTCTTAGCATACGCAATAGCCGTTCTTCTCACACGTCCATTTACAGGTCGTATGATGGATCGAAAAGGGGCTAACTATATTATCTATCCATGTGCCGTTTTATTTGGAGGAGGCTTACTTCTATTAAGTATCTCACATAATTCCTTCCTTTTATTACTTTCAGGCGCGATCATTGGTGTTGGTTTTGGTAATATTTCTTCTGCGTTTCAAGCTCTTGCGATAAAAGTAACGACGCCAGAGAAAATGGGGCTAGCGACTTCCACCTACTTTATTGGTTTAGATATCGGTCTTGGTTTCGGACCTTATTTCTTAGGGTATTTAGTCCCGTTCCTTGGTTACGGAAATTTATTTGTAGGGTTAGGTATTTTTATGTTTGTCCTCATTATTCTTTATCTATTCTTACATGGACGGAAAGACCATTTAGTAGTAAATAATTATTTAAATAGAGATATCGCTTAATGAATCGCAAAAGGTTCATTTTAAAACCAAATTTAGTATCAGATCCTAATAATAGATGATAGAATGGCTGTGACCGAGAAATAAATCATAAATTACGAACGGTGCTTTAACATAACAATCAGGTCGTCACTATGCAGTCTTTTTTTAGCAATTAAGGGAATTAGATATATTTAATGATAAGAAGCATTCTCTTTAATAGGAATGCTTCTTTTTATATAAAAACGATAATATAATGATGTAAAATGATATTTTTTTATTGTAAATCAATAATTAATTTATTAAACTTAATTTTAAGCTAGTTTAGCTAAGTACTTTTGTGGATATTGGTTTAGGTCTGGTGTGTAAATTTTAAATAATGAGGTGATTACATGGGATTTTATTATTTATTGTTACTTCTGATAGGGTTATTTTTATTATTATGGGAGCATTTTGGAAAGGTGTACCTAGATCAGTTAAAATCGTGATTTCTCTGTTTGTTTTCGGGATTCTTTTTATTATTTTAGCAATTGTTTTACTTATGCCAGGTAGCTCTGATATGATTGCCGAACTTTTGAAATTGACAAATCGCCATTAATAAACGAACGATTTTCGCTTCCTTTATGAAAAAAGAAACATCGCTTGTTTTATTTAAAGTCATAAAAAGTCTTAGAAGTCTTGCGAAATAATGAAACCTGTTTAATGTCAGACATCAAAGGAACGTGTGGTTACGTTCCTTTTGGTTGTTGTGGAAGAGGTCTTCGTAGAGGTCTAAAACAACAAAATAGAATCTTTATATAAAATGTGTGACATTAAAAAAGGCACAAGCAAATCAATGCTTTGTGCCTTTTACTTTATTTAATGTTACAGAGTAAGAGTAATGTTTCTTTTTTTAGTTATTTTAAAAATGATTTCAAATAATTCTTCATCGGCATTTCAAACACTTCGACATCTTCTATCAGTTCAATACCGTCAATGTATAGTTGAGCGGATTCAATGGAGATTTTATCGTCAACGTAAGTAAGGATATATCCAATGGAACTGGATTCACCTAAGAAAAGGTTTTCTGTAAAAACAAAATCCTTAGGAGCTCCTTCTCCATCAAAATATTCCTCTTCTTCACTTTTTTTAATCATACGATATTCGGCTCCATCAATGCAGGCTACATTAGGATGATTTACCCCACAATCACTAAAGTTAACGAATAGGTATTTTCCTTCGACTAGATCGTGAAGCATTTCTGGAACCTCAGCATGTCCATAGATATTAAAGGTTTCATAAAAATCAATACTATCTAAGTCATCCACAAGGAATACAGGAACATTAAGAAAGTTTTGCCCTTTTTCAATAGCTGTTTCTAAAAAATCAACAATATTAAAATCATTTATTTCAATATTATGTAGTTTCAAAGTTGTTTCTCCCCCAATCGTATATCTCAATTACTAGTACCATTATAATATAGAATTCTATTTTTTGAAAAAACATTGTTTATCAAATACTTTATACAAAATACGTCATTAGAACTAATTCTATAATACTATTTGTTTTTTTATTTTTGCTAAGGCTCTGTTAAACTTTAATGTTGAAAAATGGATATAAATTTCGAAAACCCTTTATAAAGGATTCCCAATGCCTTTTAACCGCCATTTAATATATGCTCTAAATATACAATTCCCATAAAAATTAGCCAGACTGCTAATGGAATTGCCAAGCTCTTAATGGATTGTAACGGTTTATAATCTTTATTTTTCTTTTGTAGAAATCTATCGGTAATAAAGAACAACAAAGAAGCACCTAAACTATAAAATAGTAAGATAAGACCAAAAACTACGTGTAAAATGCCAGATAAAATGATTTCAGATTTTTCATTTTTCATTTTTGTTGCAATAAATGAACTGACTTTATCACTAATGGTAGAGGTTAACACTCCATAAATTAATATCGCTGGGAAACTATACATCAAATAAACAGGTGTGCTTAATACCATAGCAAATAAATAATGGGGTATGGATGAAATAGTTTCACCAAATGGATTTGGCACGAATAGACCTAACAAAATAGCAAACATAGAGCCAGATATAGATGCCGAAATAATTTTTCGTGATATTATTTTATTCACCTCCATATTCATTATAAACACTGTATTAAGAAGCGGTAAACATTGAACTTTTGCTAATCTCAAACTATCATATGTTTCAGTCATTTCAAATATAAATGATTTGAAAAACGAAAAAAAGAAATACAAAGAAGGAATCAATCTAAATGTCAAATTCTGAATAGGGGGCAGACCCCGCTGCGTTAACACAATGAGTCAAGGAACCTGTCCCCTTGACTCATCTTTTTGTGATTAGGAAGCAATTCAATAAAAATATAACAAAAAAGAATAAAAGTTTATTGAAAAACAATAAATTACATGCTAATATTTAAAATAAAAAAAAGGAATTGAGGTCCTTTTGATGAAACAAACAAGTGAAAATGGGTTCATAGATTGTTGAGAGATGATTATGTCGATCCGAAGGTTTTTTATCATTTACAAATAAAGGTGAGCATCATGGGTAGAAAAAGAAAGATTTATATTCTTTTAACGGATACCGGAACGGTTTTAACAAGAATGATTAAATTTTATACAAAAAAGCCCTATAATCATGCTTCCATTGCCTTCGATGCCGAATTAATGGAGGTATATAGTTTTGGGAGAAAAAAGCCGAAAAATTCTTTCATTGGGGGATTCGTTAAAGAAAATATTGATTCTCCTCTATTTTTACAGGCCGATTGTGCCATTTATTCTTTAACAATATCAATAGATGAATATAAGAAGATGCATCAATATATTCAGGAAATAGCCTCTAAAAAGGACCATTATCACTACAATTTTATAGGATTATTCGGAGTGCTTTTTAAAAAACCAATAAAAAGAAAGAGTGCTTTCTTTTGTTCTCAATTTGTAGCATCGGTTTTAAAGGAGAGTAACATCAGTCAATTTGAACAAAAAGATCTCTCTTTAATTAAACCAAGTGACATAATAGACTTAGCAGATTTTCAATTCGTTTTTGAAGGGAAATTAGAAGATTATATAGATCGAAACACTATGAGAATTCCATGTCCCTTCTATTACTCCGTTTAATAGAAAATGTTCATTCTATTTAATCATTATCCGAAGTGTCGAATAAAAAAATAATACTGTCACAAAAGTCATTTTTCCGGTGTCATTATATTGAGAGCTCTTGGAAGGAGGTACCGATAATGGAGGGGTGGGGGACGTTGTCGGAAAATATCAATCATCTGTTAAAAGAAGAAACGTTTCAGAATCTATTTAAACAACATTATGCTCATGTTGTTCGAACAGCGATGATCATTGTAAAAGAACAATCCGTTGCAGAAGATATTGCTCAAGAAGTATTTATGAAGCTCTATCATACTGATCAAAATACGATCGACAATTTACCAGGCTGGTTAACAAAGGTTGCTGTGAATACTGCCTATAATCATATTCGAACGGAAAAACGCCATCATGCTCGAAAGAATAAACTAGAAAACTATGAAAATGATTCAATTGGATCCGTTGAAGATAAGTACATGAAGAGTGAAGATATTTATGAAGTTCAGAATACATTAATGAAATTATCTGAACGAGATCGTGATATGCTGATCATGAAATTTTCTGGATACAGCTACGAAGAAATTGCGAAAAGCAAAGGTGTGGGTAAAACATCCATTGGGGCTTTATTAGTTCGAGCGAAGAAGCGCTTTCGGAAATTTTACATGGAGGAAAGGGGAGAGGATGAGTGACTTGTCATGATATGGGTGTACTGCAGGCTTATTTAGATGGAGAAGTCAGCCGTGATGAGAAAAAACAAATCATGAGGCACTTAGAGAGTTGTCAAACATGTCGTGAACACATCGATGAGCTGAAACGTCTTCATTCTTTTTGTGAGAAAACCTTAGATGTTAAAGGTGTAGCCATTGACACTGAACGGGCATGGGCGAAATTTGAAAAAAACCTTCAACAAGCTGGAGGTTATAAATTAATAAAAAATAGAGATAGAGTGATAGGAAAGGGATGGAGTACATTGAAAACAAAAACAAAACGGTACCTTATTTCAGGAGTTGCAGCAGCAGGGATTTTGAGCTCATTTGCAATCCCTCAAGTTCAAGTAGGAGCAAGTCAATTTCTATCATTATTCCGCGTGGATCAATTTGAAATGGTGAAGTTAACACAAAGTGATATAAGTGAAATGGAGAATTGGATGAATGAAAATCAAGAAGGCGTTTTAGACCTAAAGGGAATTGGGAAGTTGGAAAAGTCAGAGACGACAGGAGAGCCACGGTACTTTGAAAATGTAGAAAAGGCTGAAGAGGCGGGCTACTCAGTACCTAAAATAGGTGAATTTGATGTGAAGGAAGTAAGCGTGACTCCAGCATCAACCATCACGTTTACCTTACATGTAGAAAAAGCCAATCAATTATTGACCCAATTAGGGTCTAACCATCAATTTGAGGCATCATTAGATGAAAAGCCATTTTCTGTATCCACATTTGAATCCATTAAAGCAGACTACACACTAGAAGATCAACAGATTTCCTATATCTCCACAAAATCTCCGGAAGTCAATGTTCCAGAAGGAGTGTCGGTAGGGCAGTTACGAGCTACGTTGCTTTCACTTCCATTTTTACCTGAAAATGTGAAGGCACAGCTTGCTAGTATTAAAGATTTTGAAACCACGTTGCCGATTCCTGTTGTCGAAACAGAAGGGTCTAAGGTGAGTGAAGTAATGGTTGGAGATGCTCAAGGATTTGTAGTAGAGAGTGAACAAGAATCCATGATTGTTTGGCAGGATAATGCCGGTATTCATGCGATTGTTTCGAACGATGCCATGGACCTTGACGAAATGATTCAATTAAGTAAACAAGTTCAGTAAAACGAATGGTTCAAAGCGGTCAACTTCCGCTTTGAACCTTTAATAAATAGGGGGAAGAGGATGAACGTTATTCAGACGAAATCTTTAACGAAGACATACGAAGGAAAAGGTGGAATTTCAGATGTAACGTTATCGATTGGTGAGGGGATCGTGTATGGTTTTTTAGGACCTAACGGTTCTGGAAAAAGTACATTTGTCCGTACCCTACTTGGATTATTACAACCGACAAGTGGAGAAGGATATATTCTCGGACAACCGATTGGTACAACAAAATCACGGGAACAAGTAGGGTATTTACCAGAGTTATTTAGGTACCCAGATTGGTTAACAGGAAAGGAATTACTAGAAAGCCATGCTAAGCTTTGTAAAATACCTGTTCGGCAAAGAAAAAAGCGAATTGAAGAAGTTGTCGAGTTAGTAGGAATGACAGGTAGAGAAAGAGGACGGATCAGTGGTTTTTCAAAAGGGATGTCCCAACGAATTGGTCTTGCATGTGCGATTTTAAATGATCCGAAGGTCGTTTTTCTAGATGAGCCAACATCTGCACTAGATCCAATTGGACGCAAAGATGTACGAGATCTCATGCTCTATCTTCGAGATCAGGGAAAAACCGTTTTTTTAAATAGTCATTTGTTATATGAGGTAGAGTCTGTGTGTGATCATGTGTCGATTGTTCATCAAGGAGAAATGATTGCACAGGGACCTTGGAGAGAATTAATGATCATGGAAGCACAAGTTGAAGTGGTAACAGAACAGTCGATCAGTGTGCCGATCCCTTCATTTGTGACTTCCATCCAAAAAGTGAGAGAAGAAGAGTCACGTATAAGGTGGGGGATCCAGCTTGAAAGTGAATCCGATATTCCTAGGGTCATCCAGTATTTAACTTCCAATCAAGTTGCTATTTATGAGGTTAAACCAATCACGCCTCATTTAGAGGATGTTTTTATGCATTGGGTGAATAAGAAAAAGGAGAGCAAGTATGTGGACCATCAGTAAATTAACCTTTAAAGAAATCGTATCAAAGAAGATCTTTTTAATAACGATCATCATGACGATTGTTTTTTTAACGCTTTATGGAACGGCTATCTATTTTGCGGGTAAGGACTTGCCGGGACAAGAGGGAAATATCGGAACACAAGCTATTTTATTACAGCAGTTTGTATCTTCACAACTTTTAGGAGTAGGACTATATTTTTCGTCTTTTATTACAGCGTTGCTTGCGATATTGTCTAGTGTGAGCTCGATTTCAGGTGAGGTGTCAAGTCATCAAATTGATACATGGTTGATGCGACCCATTTCTAGAACTCATTTTGTTTTGGGAAAGTTTGTAGGTTTAGCGCTCCTCATGATTGCTTATGTAATCGGATTATTTTTTAGTATCATTCTAATTCATCAAGGGATTGGTGCAGCATGGATGGCGTTGGACTTCACAGGCATGCAACTGATGAAAGCCGTAAGCGTTTTTGCTCTAATGCCCATTGTATTGATTGCGTTTGGATTATTCTTAAGTACAAAAATGACCACGTTAAATGCTGGAGTGGTTGCCATTGTCATGTATGGTGCTGCTTTTATTGGTGGCTTTATTGAACAATTTGGGACGGTCATAGAGAAGACGAGCATGGTGAATATTGGAATTATCACGAGTCTTATTTTTCCAGTGGACTCCATCTATCGGAAAATGACCATTTTATTATTTGATTCGACAGACAATCCATTATCATTCGCACAAGGTGGGATGTTCACGAGTATCTCTAGCCCTAGTAATTTGTTGATTTGGTATGCTTGTGGTTACGTGGTATTTGTTTTACTTTTTGCGATTAAGAGCTTTAAAAAACGTGATGTGTAAATACACTATATATACAAAAATATTAATTGACAACAATAATATTATGTTAACTGATTTCTTTTTTGGAAATTAGGGCTTAGAAAATGAGAATCCACTATTTTTGTCAATGAAAAATGATGGTCTTATTTGATTCGTGTACATTAGACCTGTCTGATTTACGGAATCATTTTTGCTGATATTTCAAGAACCATAAAAAGTGAAAGTAAAGTGCCGCTAAATTATTTTAGAGGTGCTTTTTTGTGTGTTATCTTTTTCAATAAATACCCTCATGGTGGCGTTCGCATGGAATCCACTCTTTAATAATTTAAATATCGTAATAAGTAAAAAACGCCGGAAGCCTGGTACAAATGTTGTTTTTTTATTCTGGCCCCTTAAGCCATCAATTATAGATTTATTTTAACAGACTCTAATATTAAGCCCTCCTAGAATAATAAAAGCTTATTACACTATGTGCTAAATACACATTATAATTTAATGATCCGCTTGTCCTTCATATGGTTTCATCATTCGAATGGATCTCATGGCTCACCTAATCCATGAGAAGGACCTCGTGCTGTTTTCTATGTGGGGCATAGTAAAAACAGATGGTGCCTAAACTAGTGTCTGGAAAAGTCCTTAATTTTTTACCATAACGTTCGGATTCCCCTGTGTGTGAAAATACTGAATATTATTAATTTAACTTTTTTTATAAATTGCTCTAACCACTGATATAAAGGGATTTTCAGCTTGTTCCAACGATTCTATTATTCTTAAATGTCCTTGAATCCTTTTCGATATTTTGATAGGTTAAATAACCATAAGCGGTGAACGATTCCTGTCATGGTTCCTGTACAAGTCACTTCAGTGCACATTTCTGTCACCCCGTCATTGCGGAAGTCAATTTTGAAATTCTACTGTGTAGGATTAAAGAATCCTAGTTGAACGCTGATCGAAAAAATATTTAAAAGGAGAGATAGGATGGGTTTTGAAACTTATATTTCTTTAGCAATCTATTTTATTGGAATGATGTTGATTGGGTATTACGCCTATAAGAAATCAACAGATAATATTGAAGGATTTATGTTAGGTGGACGCGGTTTAGGACCTGCTGTCACCGCTCTTTCAGCAGGCGCATCAGATATGAGTGGATGGATGCTGATGGGCTTACCAGGAGCCATGTATGTATCAGGTATGTCCAGTCTATGGCTTGCTATTGGTTTAAGTATAGGAGCGTATTTAAACTATATCTTTGTTGCGCCTCGATTAAGAACGTATACAGAAGTAGCAAACAATTCCATTACAATCCCCGATTTCTTCGAAAATAGATTTAGAGATAAATCGAGAATCCTACGATTAATTTCAGGCATTGTGATTATCATCTTCTATACCCTTTATACTTCAGCAGGGATGGTTTCAGGTGGTGTACTTTTTGAATCAGCCTTTGGGTTAGACTTTACATTAGGATTATTGATTACAGCCAGCGTTGTTGTCGCGTATACACTATTTGGTGGATTTTTAGCAGTGAGTTTAACGGATTTTGTTCAAGGGCTTATTATGTTTGTAGCTCTTATCTTGGTTCCCATTGTAGCCTTTACCGATTTAGGCGGTGTAAAGCCGACCTTCGATGTGATTCGTGCCATTGATCCGACTTTGCTCGATTTCTTTAAAGGTACAACGGTGATCGGGATTATCTCATTATTAGCATGGGGATTGGGATATTTTGGGCAGCCGCATATCATCGTGCGTTTTATGGCCATTACATCAGTAAAAGAGTTAAAGCCTGCACGTCGAATTGGCATGAGCTGGATGATTATTTCGATCATCGGTGCCATGTTTGTAGGTCTTGCTGGAATTGCATATGTCAATCAAAGAGGGGTTACGCTTGAGGATCCTGAAACGGTTTTTATCATGTTCTCCAATGTATTATTCCACCCGTTGATCACTGGCTTTTTGCTAGCAGCGATTCTAGCAGCGATTATGAGTACGATTTCTTCTCAGCTTCTCGTTACATCTAGCGCATTAACAGAGGATATTTATAAAACATTCTTTAAGCGAGATGCCACCGATAAACAACTTGTTGCGATTAGTCGTTTAACGGTATTGCTTGTTTCAATCGTAGCGATTCTTTTATCCCTAACGCCAAATAATACCATACTAAATTTAGTTGGGTATGCATGGGCAGGATTTGGTTCAGCATTCGGTCCAGCGATTCTATTAAGCTTGTATTGGAAACGTATGAATGTCTGGGGTGCACTTTCAGGAATCATTGTGGGTGCAGTTACGGTTATTATTTGGATCAGTAATGAAGCTCTCAAAGGATTTATGTATGAAATGATTCCTGGCTTCATCTTGTCATTCGCAGCCATCATCATTGTAAGCAAACTGACTGCCAAACCTTCAACAGAGGTTGACACAGAGTTTGATGAAATGAAAGAAACATTGAAGGATGAGCTTAATTAAGAGAAGAATTTAGTTAAAAGCCATCGGAATAGTAACATGACCCTACAGGTAGAAAAAGTCTTCCTGTAGGGTATTTTTTTGTCCGCGTGCCCAGCAAGCCGTTAATTGCTAGTTGGTGAAAGTCCAACCTGAGTAAGTACCAAGACGCTCAGTAGCTGACAGGCAACTGGTGAAGAAATTCTAAGGTTGAAGCCATGTGACAAAGTAACTCCCTAGCGGAGTGCGAGCAAACTAACAGGTTGTAACATAAAGTGAATCCTGCCGTCTCGTCAAAAGAACCTACCTACGGTAGCCAAAGAGAAGTCGAGCCTTGGGATAATGGGCGAAGACCATGGAAGGTGTGAAGATCTTGGAATAGCAGCACCGATGAATCTCTCGGGGTATGGGGAGCGACATGTTAGTAAAGTAGTTAGCGGAACTGGGGATACCCTCCTTGTCACTTTCTAACGAAAGTAAAGCAGAAACCTATAAGTGCAAACGAAGTGGTGGATGGATGAGAGGGAGTCGGAGGGGGTCATAGTACCATTAATGACAATGACAACACAACATTGTCTAGGGAAGGACGGCGCAAGCCATTACCCTACTTCGTTCATATGTCAGAAGGAGGTAAGAGTCAGTGAATGTCAGGAAAATGACTAACTACACCAATAAAGTAAAAGCTCAAGAACTCTGGAAGACGTTATATCTTTGTGCCAAGGAATGTCCAACTCGAAGATTTCACGCTTTATATGACAAAATCTATCGTCCTGATATTCTATGGGAGGCATGGCAACGTGTGAAGCGAAAGAAAGGAAGTGGAGGTGTCGATGGACAGACGATTGAACAAATCGTCTTGGAGTACGGGGAAAAGAAATTTATGAACGAGCTCTATTTGGAACTAAAGGAGAAGCGTTATCACCCTAGTCCAGTCCTAAGAACCTATATTCCAAAGGATGATGGAAAGAAACGTCCATTAGGAATTCCAACTATTAAAGATCGGGTCGTACAGATGGCAACGAAAATGGTTATTGAACCAATATTCGAGGCTGACTTTCATGACTGTTCGTTTGGTTTTCGTCCAAAGCGAAATGCCCATCAAGCGATGGCAAAGATAAGAAAAGCCAGTAAGAAATGTTTTTGGGTAGTAGACGTCGATATCCAAGGATATTTCGATAATATTAATCAATACAAGTTGATGAAAATATTAGAACAAAGGATTAGTGATCGACGGGTTTTAAAGCTTGTTCGAAAATGGCTAGAGTCAGGCATAATGGAGGAAGGCAAAATAAGAAATCCAATTACTGGTACACCGCAAGGTGGTGTAATTTCACCTCTTTTAGCTAATATCTACCTAAATACAATGGATATGCTTTGGGAGAAGAAGTTCAAAGACTTGGGTGAACTCATAAGGTATGCGGATGACTTCGTCATTATGTGTAAAACCAAACAACAAGCACTTGAAAGTATAAAGGTCATCCAATCAATAATGAGGAAACTTGACCTTACTATTACTAGAAATAAATCGAGACTAGTTAATCTGTGGAATGACATAGATGGTTTCGATTTTCTAGGATTTCATAATCGGAAGTTTCCAATCAGACGAAAAGGTGGAAACACGTTATATGTCATGTCACATATACCTAAGAGGAATGCGATGAAGAAAATGCGTTCTAAGATTAAAGCCTATACAGAACCAAGGAATAAATTATACTTGGATATCAGAGAGTTAGTAAAAGGGCTAAATAGGAAACTGCAAGGTTTCAAGAATTACTATCTTATCTCGGCTCACGCAAAGAAATGGCTAAATAGAATCGACTGGTATGTATTAGAACGACTTACCTTATTTCATAACAAAAAGAGAAATAATCGTAAGAAACATGGAAATTTAAAGGATGTAAGAAAAGAAGTGAAACATATATTAGTGAAATTAGCTAGTTAGACGCTGTAAAGCCAGGGAAAGAAGAACGTCGGAAAGCCGTATGAAGGAAAACTTCACGTACGGTTTGATGAGGAGGAGCTGAAAGTAAAAGAGATAGCAAAAGCTATCCCTTTGAAATCAGTTTCTTACTCTACGATACAACTGAAATTGTGGAGTCGATTCTCACTGGATTATGGCGCTAGGGGGTTGGTCTCACATCATGTATTATGACAGCATTCCTGTACAAGTTATATTATGAACAAAGTTGCTCGCAAAGGTGGCAAAATGGTAAAGCAAAAAACAGCAAGGAAACAGAGGGACGGTTCTCGTGTTTCATCTAATTTCTCCTTTTTGAAACAGGAGAACCATCCCCATGTTTCATTTCATTGATGATTATTAACTTTCATATTATAATTATCTTGAAGTCAAGATAATGCAAGAAGAAATGTTAAATAGAAGGTGGTGTGTAATTTGTTATTGATTCGTCATTCAATTGGAAGTCGTCTTTTTTATCAAACAGATGATTATTCAATTGAGCCAAAAGAGGAAAAGTGGATCATTTCGGTTTCTATCTCAGAAGAAGAGGTAAAAGAGATCCTGAACTTTAAACAGGAATTAAATTTATTTGTCGTAGAGGAAAAGCAAAAGACATGGTATCATTCATCACATGGTGAAATTGTGTTCAATAAGGATGATCAACAGTTGACGATTCATGCGGATAACCAAACCGTTTATCCGGTTTAAATAATAGATAGGTTAGTTGAATAAAAGAGGCCTCTTTATTTAGTTTTAATAAAGAGGCCTCTTAAACGTTTTAAAACGGCAGGTGTCTGACTCTTTTTAAGGGAGGACAATTAATGGGACATCCCCCTGTTTCATTTAACCTCTATCCAATAATTCAAAAGGTCCATGCCAAAAGGATTCATCAGCTGTAACGAATACGTAGATAACGCCGATAATCATAGCGAATGAAAAAATACAAGGTCCAACTAAGATAAAGCTAATAACCCCTTTCTCGATAAATTTGGGAAAGCTTGAAAAAGAAGAGCCATCGCGCCAATCTTTCAAAACCCACCAATAAACTTTCATTAATAAGTAAATGATGAATAAAAAGAAAACGATGAGAAAAATATAACTCCCTTTTCTCAAAAAAATAATCATTTCCACATTCCAGCCCATGTGAACGAAAAGATCGTATCCATCTTCTATTAAAACATAAAGCCCTATAAGAAAAAGGACCAAGAAAATATATCGTAGAGGCATGAAGCCGGAACCTTTCTTAAATTTGGTTCTTCTTTTTTCCGTATGTTAAATCCTTACAGCTCCTTTTATTGGTTCCTCAAATTTCAGAGTCCCCCCTCACTCACATATCATTATTTTCATATTTTTGTATTAAAAATCAAGTGCCAAGAGTCTCGGAATTTTAGATGGTCTACCTATATTTTTCGATTATGGGTTTCTTTTTTTAAAAAAGAGGCTGGCGGCCTCAGTAGGAATAACCATCTCTCAACATGGACTATGGTGGACGTCTACTCCTTTGGACTAGCAGAGGGAAGATGCCACATTTTTTGCAGGGCACCCACTAGATGGGCCGCTATAAATTGCCATAACCTTGAAATTGGACCTAAGTAACACTATGTGCTAAATACACAATTAAATATAATGATACGCTTGTCCATCATTTTGTATCATCATTAAAATGGATCTCATGGTTCACTTAATACATTAGGAGGTTCTGGTGCAGTTTTCTGGATGTGGATCATGGCCTTTTTAGATGTGGCAACTATTGCGGAGGTACCGCCAAGGCAATGTGACATCAATCCAAGTGTAATTACATACCACACACTCGTGGTGCAAGAAAATGTAGATAATTAGAAAGTGAAATGGTACAAGAACATCCCATCTCCATTTCATGGAAGACCAGAGCCCGCTGAACAAATGACAAAGAAATTTAGACATTGGTCTTACTTACAAATAAAAATGAATCGTAAAAAAATTATACTTATTAACAAAGATACGACGGGACAAGGGGTCGAAAACCCTTGTCCTTCTTAGCCTCAATAGCTTGTATGTGACATTTGTCACACCACGAGTATGACGCTTGCTACTAACATGTTAAATTCTTTTCCTATAGTATTGGAATTACGATAAAACAGGAAGGGAATTTAAAATATGACCTTACAAAATACAAAAAGTTTGAAAAAACAAGTGGCTCCGTTTGAGAAGTCAACGACAAAAGAAAGCATAGGGCAGATCATCAACACCGTTGTGCCTTTTATAACATTATGGTTCTTGGCTTATATAAGCCTCTCGGTTTCATATTGGTTAGCGTTAGTACCGATTGTGATTGCTGCTGGATTCTTAGTTCGAATTTTTATTATTTTTCATGATTGTACGCACAATTCTTTTTTCAAAAGTCGACGTGCCAATCGCGCTGTTGGAACCGTTATGGGTGTACTAACAATGTTTCCTTTTGATCGCTGGGGAAATGAGCATGCGATCCATCACGCAACCAGCGGGAATTTAGATAAGCGTGGAACAGGTGATATTTGGACGCTTACAGTTGATGAATATAAAGCAGCACCACTCAAGCTTCGTTTAGCCTACCGTTTTTACCGTAATCCATTGGTGATGTTTGGGTTAGGACCGATTTATCAATTTGGACTTAACAATCGATTTAACCGTAAAGGTGCTAAAAAGAAGGAACGTATGAATACGTATTTAACCAATGTTCTGATTGTTGCTTTGGGCGGATTGCTTTGCCTTGCAGTCGGTTGGCAGACCTTTCTTCTGATCCACGGATCAATTTTCATGATTGCCGGTTCAGCAGGTATTTGGTTATTTTATATTCAGCATACGTTTGAAGATTCTTATTTTGAAGAAGATCCAGATTGGGAGTATGTAAAAGCGGCTGTAGAAGGAAGTTCATTCTATAAGCTTCCAAAAGTATTACAATTTATTACAGGTAATATTGGATTTCACCATGTTCATCATTTAAGTCCAAGAGTTCCTAATTATAAATTAGAAGAAGCGCACAACACGACACCACCTTTAAAGAATGTCCCAACGATTACGCTTGCGACAAGTTTAAAGTCACTTCGCTTCCGTTTATGGGATGAGAAGAGTAAGAATTTCGTGAGTTTTAGGGAAGTTAAAGCATTAGCGAAAAAAAGAGTTTCGGTTAAGGTAAAACCCGAAGTGTAATATTCCATTTATGTGAGACTCCCCCGTTATGTGGGGAGTTTCAATATGGAGACAGCTTTCAAAAAGGAGAGAATGTGTGTGATTACCATTGTCATTGCGGAAGATCAAGAGATGCTCTTAGGGGTCATCGGTTCTCTTCTTAATTTGGAAGAGGATATGAAAGTAGTAGGGCAAGCAAGAAATGGAGAAGAAGCCTTGAAACTGGTACATGAATTTCAGCCTGATATTTGTTTAATGGATATCGAAATGCCCGAAATGAACGGACTTGATGCCGCACAGTCTTTAAAGTCAACCGGATGCAAGGTTATTATCGTAACAACCTTTGCAAGGACGGGATATTTTGAACGTGCGAAACAAGCAGGAGTAAGAGGTTATTTCTTAAAAGACAGCCCAAGTAAAGAGTTAGTTGACGGCATTCGTAGAATTATGAATGGAGAGCAAATTTATTGTGCCGACTTAATGGACGATGATTCAATGGTTCACGAATCGGGAACAGAACGGTTGGTCGATCCTCATATTCATCATAAAACCACTAAACATCAAAGAAAAATAATCAGAACAGTTCGAAATTACTTTTCAACCATCATGGATAAAATGGATGAGTCAAGGGGACAGGTTCCTTGACTCATTTGCTATAAGTTAAAAAGATTGGTTGAAGATAAGTATATACATATAAATGAAGACTTACCTTTTAAAAGTTATCCTCTTGTAATAAATAGAGGGTAGAGAAACACAGAAAAATTTGATTTTCGAGTGTAAAGGATTGTTCCAACAAGCTCTACCTTCTTTACAATGATAATTGCTTTTTAATATCATCTTCTATTTTCCTTGGTGTCGTCGTAGGTGCATACCGTTCTACCACTTTTCCATTTTTATCAACAAGGAACTTTGTAAAATTCCATTTGATCTTTTTTGAAAGGAGACCACGTTTTTGAGCTTTCAGAAAGGTGTATAATGGATCTTCATTTTCTCCATTCACTTCAATTTTGGCAAACATGGGAAACGTGACACCATAATTCAGTTGACAAAATTCAGTCGTTTCTTCAATATTATCAAATTCTTGATTATGAAACTGGCTGCAAGGAAAACCTAAAATTTCCAAGCCTTGATCTTGATATTGATCGTACAATTCTTGTAATTCCTTGAATTGCCCCGTTAACCCACATTTACTAGCCGTATTCACAATCAGGAGTGTCTTACCTTCAAAGTCCTTCAAAGATATCTCCTCACCATTTGTTTTCTTTATATTAAAATCATAAACGGTTGTCATGATTTTTCCTCCTAGTATTAGACTCTACAATTAATTAAATCGTACACGATTTAAACTTACAAGATGATTTAGACTTACAAGATCATTATTGTAGTCTAGAAGAAACATTTATTAAAAGTAAAAAGGGGAAGAGATAGTTTGCATAACAAAATTATTGTTAATATAGTGAAACAGGGGGACGGTTCTTCGTGTTTCATTGTGGCAAAGCCTGTTTTATTCAATAGAGGGGCGCGTTTCTTTAAGAAATGTGTCTGTTTTCATTTTAAGGAACAGATTGTTAAAATATATTAATCTGAGATTGTGAAGTTTTGTCAAATTAGTCTATGAAATCTTTATTTCTTTAACTTAAAATGAAATAATTGGTAGGTTAGTAAAAATAGAAAAGGAATTGAGGGAGCGTCTTATGGGGAAAATTCATTATTCTATTGTAGATGTGTTTTCAGAAGGAAAATATACAGGAAATCCACTCGCGGTTTTTAAAAACGCTGGAAAAATCTCCGATCGTGAAATGCAACAAATAGCCAAAGAAATTAATTACTCCGAAACTACTTTTATCTTGTCTGATTTAACAAATGATGATGGTTATGATGTTCGTATTTTTACACCGAATGAAGAGATTCCTTTTGCTGGTCATCCAACTTTAGGAACGGCATATATTATTCAAAACGAAATATTAAAAAGCCCATCAGAAAACCTTATTTTAAACTTTAAAGGTGGACAGATACCAGTTTCATTTAATCATCAAGAAGAAGTTCTATGGATGAAACAAAATGAACCAACTTTTGGTGGAATAATAGATCCTAATCATGTTTCAGATGTTTTAAACATTGATAAAGAAAACCTAGACAATCGATTTCCTATTCAAGAAGTTTCAACTGGACTTCCAGTAATAATTGTCCCTTTAACTTCTTTAGAAGCAGTTAAAAATGTAAGAATAAATAAAGAAAAATACCTTGAATTAATTAAACATACGGATGCAAAAGCAATAATGGTTTTTTCACCCGAAACATATCGTTCGGAAAATGATTTAAATGTTCGAGACTTTGCAGATTATTACGGTATTCCTGAAGATGCAGCCACTGGAAGTGCTAATGGATGTTTGGCTTCTTACTTGGTTAAGTATCAATATTTTAAGAAAAGCACAATTAACATTCATGTAGAACAAGGATATGAAATTGAAAGACCTTCTCGATTGTTTTTAAAAGCAAATGATGATAATGGGAAAATCAACGTTTACGTAGGAGGTAAAGTAGTAAAAATCGCTCAAGGAGAATGGTTTCTTTAAAACCTTGATGGTTCAAGAAACAGGGGGACGGTTCTCAGCGTTTCATAGATGTTATGAATCGATTTAATCAAACGCCAGAACTGTCTCCAGGTTCATCGTTAAAGAATAATGAATCGATTTTACAAATGGGTTAAATTAAATTCCAATTTCCCTCACTAAATAGATGAGGGTCTTCATGTTTCACTATTTTTCGAATAGGATCATCTTAATATGATGAAAATAGGGGGAAAGATTTTCTTCTAAAAGGAGGAAACAAGTTGACTAAGTTGTCAAATTCAACTCTTTTCATCATATTAGTCATTGTATTTGCAATAGCGGGTGGAATATCGTTACTGATTAAAGCACAAATAACAGAAATGGAACAGACTAGTTCCAATATAGAAGATGCGATTGAACAACAGAATTATACATATGCGCTCCAATTACTGGAAGAAAATAATCTAGAAAAACTGCAGAAATATTCGGATCAAGATTTAGAGGGACTGAAAGAAGTCTACCTGTAGCAATCGATTTAGAGAAACTATTCCATGAAGACAAGGAAAAATATATCGACAAATTTGCATCAGTACAACCCAGACTTGAAGGGATCTTGTCTCGACACGCTAAAGAACGATTTTCCACCATCATTGATGACTATATATCTTCCGAAAACTACGAGGAGATTAATCGTCTATCAGAGGCAGGTTATTTGAATCATGAATTTCTAGCTGGTGAAACAGTTAAAAGGGCAGAAGCATTTTTATTTGAGTATGAATTGATTGGGTTATTGAGGAATAATCAGTTAGAAGAAATAACGATTAAGACGGTGAATCATGAAGAGGGCACGGTATTAAAAAATATCTACCATTTAGCACAAGCGATCAAACACGAAACGGAAGATCCAAGTATGGTGACGACCTATTTAGTGAGTATCCCTGAAGGTTATTCGAAATTTCCTCAACCTTTTCAGGAAAAATATGATGCACTCTATGGAAAATATAGGGATACAGAGAAATACAAATACGCTAAAATGGTACGAGAATCACATGAACGACAAGATCGAAAAAATAATATCACCAAAACGATTCAAATCGGGATGACGACTACAGACGTTCAATCACTCTTAGGCAATCCAACAGATATAAACACAAATGTAAGTGCATATGGGACGTCAGAACAATGGGTCTACAAAGACTAAAATGGTTATAAGTACGTATACTTTGAAAATGGTATCGTAACGTCAATCTCAGATTGAAACAAAGGCGTGGTGTTTGAAACAAGGGGACGGTTCTAGTGTTTCATCTTTACCTTTTGAAACGATGAGAACCGTCCCCCTGTTTCATGAACGAATTATGAAATTAGTCTCATAATCGAACTGTTTTGGTCTATGTTGAACATCTTCTGTAAATATATTTTTTCTCCTTGGACAAACTTATCTTGTCAGATTTAATCAAGGAGGAATCAAATATGGTAAACGACATTAAACAGGAAATGGAACGAATTTGGGGTGAAACGTGTGGTTCATGGGAAAACTGTACGGAGGAAAACATTCAATCTTTCTTAGCACAATGCCTAGAAAAAAGCATAGACCCACAATATTGTATGAGTTGGGTAGAGCAGCATAGCAACCAGATTCCTAATTGGTCAGCCGTTTCGAAGGTATCTCTTGATTGGGTAAATGAACATACTTCAACAGGTTCGCCCATTAACGGACATGAAACTCTGTAAAAAGGAGAGAAATACTCTCCTTTTTTTTATACTTGAAGTATATATCGTTCCTGCTTGACAAATCGCTTTACCTCTTAGTGTGTGCTGCTTTAACAATAATCATCAACGTTTATTATTGTGTGAACGATGGAAAATGTAATAACTTCATTTATCTAAAAGCTCTCTTTTATGAATGGTTGGGCTGCTAGTAGTTAGATTTCGTTTGAACAAATCGGTATTGAAGACGAATTAATACTACAAAAAGCAGGTAATAGAAAACTAAGTCAGGTCATCTAAATTGGCGCCATTTTGATCTAATAAATGAGCAAGAATAGCAGAGTTTTCCTGATCCGCCTCCCACTGTACGACATCGTCATACTCAAACAGTTGAAAGCTGTCAGAAAACTGTTCCTTCATATATTTAATAAAGGTTTCCGTGCTCCCTTTCTCGCCTCGGCGAAATTCCATCATAATGGCTCGAAACTTATGTGGAGGCAAATCTGTTTGAATATGGTATGAATTAGAAAAACCCAAATTTTCACTGCTGTATAAATTATAAATATAAGGCATTCAAGATTCCCTCTTTCCTTTTATGGTTCGTTTTATTTTTTCCATTATGTTATAAGGTAAACATGGCTTTTATTAAAATCAAAAAACTGTGAAGAGGATTTCATACAAAAATTCCTTCTGAAAATGCTAAATACTCCGGCTTAATTAAGCTAAGCCTAAAGGAAATGTAGAGATTGTAATGAAACGTACTTAAACGAGTGTTGATCCAAAAAGGATTAATAGATCTTTTTGCTGAACTTATTGAACAAGGGAGTAGAGTTGAACAAAAGATAAATAAGATAAGGAAGGAGAAGTAAAGTGTTTCGTAATAAAAAGAAGAAATTTAATGTAATTGGTATTGGAGTTTAGTATTCCGCTTTTGACTCATATGTGTAGGATAGAAAAAAAGAGGGATGCGATCCCTCTAGAAAAGTTATTTAATGTAATACATCATTTTTATTATCAATATACAGTGTGCCGTCTTTTTGAACTTCAGCATAAAAAATATCAGAAATTGAATGGATTCCTAATAATTGTAATTGTTGCTCTAACCAACGTGTATCAAGATTTAATTTTTCTAAATTTGAAGTAATAATTCTACCATCACTAATCACTTCGGTGGAAATTGGGTATATATTACGTGTAGGGTTTTGTATACCTAAATCAGATTTTGAAAGAGGTTGGTTAGATTCCTTTTTCATAACAGATAGCTTTCCATCTATTTCCAAAATTGCATACTCAACTTCAGATACAGAAAATACGTCTTTTTGTCTCAATAAAGCAGTTAAAGCATCAATATCTAAACGTACTTTTCGAAGCTCATGTTCCATAATTTTACCGTTTTTTATAAGTATTCTTGGTTGGCTTTCAATAATAGTACGAGCTTTTTTTGATTTTATGTCAATAAACCCTATTACGATTGTAATAGCAGCCCAACCCGTTATCGCTAAAACACCTTTTTGAATACTTACACTTGAGTCTATTACTACAACTCCTGTAATTGCTCCAATTGTAATACCTGAAACAAAGTTAAAAAAAGTCATTTGTGAAAGTTCTTTTCTGCCCATAATCCTGGTTAAAAATAATAGGGTAAAGAATGCAATAACAAGCCTTAAAGCTAAATCTATAATCAAAACTCTAACTCCTTTCAAGATGGATTTTACTTTTCAGACTGTTTTATATATCCCCTTAATTTAGTAATTAAATGTATAGCTTATTTATTATGTTTGGAAAGTTAAAACACATATATTTCGCGATTCGGGAACTAAGTGAAGAAGAGCAGTTAAACTCATGGGGCCGTTAGTTGAAGAAGAAATGACATAACATATTAGTCATAAAAATCATACGATTCAATTGTGTCTTGAAAAAGTTTGGATGTGTTTTGTCGTCCCTAATCGCTATGGAGAATGAGACCTTGCACATCCTTTTCTTTTCGGATAGCTTCGTAAACTGTTTTTATCACAAATTTTCAACCTCTACTAAAAGGGGGGGGGTTTAACCATTCTCGTGGTCCATAGAAGAAATCCATTTGAAACAGGAGAACCATCCCCGCGTTTCTAAAGCAAAATAGACAGAGCTATGGTAAAATTATTGTTTGCATATATTATTTTAGTAGGTTGTGGCCATCATGAAATTATTTGAAAAACTATATCCCCTTATTATTTTCTTAGCAGTCATTATTGGGATCGGCATAGGCCAAGTAGAACGAATAAGAGAAAATGCGGAAAGCTTTATTGTGCCTTTATTAGTAGCCATGTTATACATTACTTTCTTGCAAATTCCGATTGAAGAGATTATGAAAGCTTTTAAAAATATCAAGTTTACATACACTTCTGTCCTTATAAACTTTGTCTGGACACCTATCCTGGCATGGATGCTAGCTATGGTATTTTTAGGTGATCATCCAGGGTTGTTTATTGGATTTATTATGCTCATGGTTACCCCATGCACGGATTGGTATTTAATTTTTACAGGAATAGCAAAAGGGAATGTGGCGTTATCAACAGCAATCTTACCTCTCAATTTAATCCTACAAGTCATTTTACTGCCTATTTATCTTCTTATTTTTGGCGGAAAAACAGGGGTTATTGAGTTTTCATTTCTAATGGAAAGCATCTTAATTGCATTATTCATCCCATTCGTTTTAGCTTTGTTCACAAAAATGATCGTGAGAAACAAGCAACAGTTAAGAAAAAATCTTATATCCAAATTTAGTGTGTTACCGATGGTTTTTCTAAGTCTAGCTATCGTTGCGATGTTTGCTTCACAAGGGAGATTACTGCTTGATCACTTAGATTTATTGTGGCAAATCACTATACCTATTCTTTTGTATTTCACTATTAATTTCTTCGTAGGTCAAAAAGCTGGACAGCTTATGAAGTTCCCGAATTCTGACAGAATCAGTTTAAGCTTAACCACTTTAGCAAGAAATTCTCCCATTGCCTTGGCGATTGCGATGACTGCATTTCCAGATCAACCCTTAATCGCTTTAACATTGGTTATAGGACCATTGTTGGAATTGCCGGTTTTGACTATCGTTACACAGGTTTTACTATTAATCTCTAAAAAATAAAACCACATAAAAACACAAGAGCACACATCCATTTTATATAATGATTGTGTGCTTTTTGGGATGGAACAGGGGGTCGGTACCTTCTCGTGGTTCACTTTTTCAGGAAAGGAAATCTAATTTATAGTTGACAGGTAGGAATAATATGTTTAATGTAATAAATATATTATTTGTTCATTTTTAGTATTCAAGGCTAATGAACTAGTTAGATTATAATCGCATTTAATTTCGTGTCAATAAATTCAAATCATTCAGTTAACCAGAAGTCTGGAAAGCGCAGGAATGGTTTTTTAATAAAAAAATGAGTACATATTCTAATATTCTTTTGTATTGGTGCAATACCAAACATTAAATTTAATAGTTTCGAACTTATAGGATCATAACAAGGGGGGACCTAATCATGAATAAGAGTTATCAAGTGTTAGAGGGAGCAGAGCCGTTCTATTTTAAAGGGAGTGAAGTGGGTGTTCTCATTTCGCATGGATTTATGGGCACTCCACAAAGTATGCGATTCATAGGAGAAGAACTTGCTCGATATGGTTATACGGTTTTAGGAGTAAGGTTGAAGGGGCATGGAACCCACTACCAGGATTTAGAAACATGCACCCATGAAGAATGGTTTGAATCACTTGAAAATGGGTACCATGAATTGAAAAAACAATGCAAACGTATTTTTGTGATCGGTCAATCCATGGGTGGAACCTTAACGCTTAAACTTGCACATAAGTACCCCGAAATCAAAGGGATCGCATTAATAAATCCAGCTTTAGATGTTCCGATGTATGAAAACTTTAAGGATGCAACTCAACCAAGGTTTGTCATGGAAGGTAAGCCAGATATTCATATGAAGAATGTGGATGAAATTACGTATGAATATGCACCCATAAAATCCATTCAAGAACTCCAAAAGGTAATGGAAACCACCCCAGCTTTATTGTCGAGTATTCAATGCCCAGTTTTAGGGATTAATTCAGCCATGGATCATGTTGTCCCGCCCAGATATACGGATTATATTATTGACCATATCGGATCAGACAAAAAGGAAAAGGTCGTTTTACCAAACTCATATCATGTAGCCTCTATGGACTATGACAAAGAAAAAATAGTAGAAAGCTGCCATCATTTTATTCAACAGCAATCTAATAAGACACTCGTTCATCAATAGCCGAAACAGGGGGGCGGTTCTTGTGTTTCATTCTTACCTTTTGAAACGCGGAGAACCGTCCCCCCTGTTTTAAAGGGATATCCGGAAATAAATTTGCAAACGATATAGAAGACTGACACGAGGGAGGGATCGATATGAATGATGAAAAGGATAAGCTTGAAGAAGTACTTGAGGATTCCATTGAAACAGAAGAGGAATTAATGCGCACCTATTTGATTAGTGCTGAAAGAGTCCAAGATGACGATGAGCTAAAAGAATGCCTCGAAAATTTTGCGCAGGGAAATGCAAAACGGACAAAGCAGCTTATCGATGAGTTAAAAGAAATCAAGGGAGAATAGCGAAACAGGGGGACGGTTCTCCTGTTTCATCCTTACCCTTTGCAACAATGAGAACCGTCCCCCTGTTTCTATCGCTATTTCTATTGAATTCCTATATTCCTGTTTTTTTGTCTTTTCGAAATGATGATTACGGCTGCCACCATGATGATAATCGCTGCTGCAAGGGATAAAACGCTTGATGTTAATCCAGCGATTAAGAAAGCGGCTGATGCAGCGGATCCGTTTAATAGCGCATAGGGCAGCTGTGTTTTTACGTGATCTAAATGGTCTGTGCCGGCGCCAGTCGAAGCTAGAATTGATGTATCCGAGATTGGCGAACAATGGTCTCCAAATACTCCTCCAGATAACACGGCTCCTATACAAACGTATAGGGAAGCATCTAAATGGAAAGCCATCGGAATCGCAAGTGGCATCATAATGGCAAATGTACCCCATGATGATCCAGTTGCAAATGACATACATGCCCCACCTATGAATAGAATAAGGGGTATCAGGTAGGGAGGAATGTTTCCATCCATAATCTCTACTACATAGTTAGCTGTTCCTAAATTTTTCATCACGGTGCCAAGTGACCATGCTAATACTAGAATCGCAGCGACGGTCATCATTCTCTGCATTCCTGACAAATAGATATCGAAGACTTCTCCAAACTTTTTCACTTTATGGAAAACCATCATAGCAATCAGCACGATCGCTGCAAATAAGTAAGAAGTCGTTAATGCAACACGAAATGCACTGCCATCGATTTTCTCGAATGGAAATCCAAGTGGAATCAGCATCCCGAATAAGGTTACAAGCAATACGAAGAGGGGAACTAAGATTAAGCTAGCCTTACTCTTTGTATTCTGTAGCTCCACCATTTTGTCAGGCTTTCTCATCGGCTTAGCGTTTGGCCAAAAGAGTTCGCCAGTTTCCTGTACGCGTTTTTCAGCTTTTGCCATTGCACCAAATTCCAGCTTTGTTAATGCAACTAGAGGTACCATTAGTACTGCTAAGATTGGGTAAAATTGAAAAGGAATGGCTTGCATGAAAGCATCCCAGTCTGACTCCGTAATTTTTAAACCGTCAAACTCCTTTTGAATAAGTCCCATAATATAAACACCCCAACCGATAAATGGGATGAGAACGGCTACAGGGGAAGAAGTTGAATCAATAATCCAAGCTAGCTTTTCTCTTGATATTTTGGCTTTATCAAATACTTTTTCGAAAATCGGTCCTACTAAAAGAGGGGTACCAAGATCCGAGAAAAAGATGATGATGCCGCCAAACCAGGCAGCAAGTTGTGTTTTCGCTTTTGTATTTAGAAAATGGATTACCTTGTCTGCAAATGCAGCTGCCCCGCCAGATTTCTCCATAAGAGCCACAAACCCGCCGATAAAAACAAGCAGTACGAGCACTCCTGCATTATAGCTATCTGTTAATTGTACAAACAAATAATCACCAATCATAGTTTTGGTTGCTGTCAGAGGCAATCCCCCTGCTAAAATGAGCACTCCTGAAAATGTTCCTAAAAATAATGAGATAATAACGTTTTTTGTCACAAGTGCCGCCACAATCGCTAATACTGGCGGAACCAATGACAACCATCCTATGTGTTCCATCTAGATGTCCTCCTGCTAAAATGTGATAGGCATAACTATAAAACATATTGTATTTTTATTCAATACTTTTTTTAAAAAAACATTCGGGTTACAGTTTCACCCGAATTTAACAAGGTTCAAAGAGGAAGGCACCAAGTCCCGGATTGAAATTTTATGCAAAGTTTTCATTCATAGTTGCTTCTATACGAAAACGCTAGTAAATGTAAATGAAAATAAAGGGAAAGCTTAATATTGTGAGGTATGCAGATGATTTTGTTATGCTGGATTCAATATCTAAAGTAGTCCAAAAGAGGTTTGATAATTAACCTTTGTTTGCAAAAAGAAGCCTTGTATTGGAGGTATCTAAGGTGGACGATAACATGAGTGATATCATTCAACCCCAAATGAAAGATGAGATTGAACAAGTGATTAATGGGTTGACCTTTACGAAAAACTTCAGATCCGCTAGTGCTGAAGAATGGTATATTTTCTTGCCGGGTTACCAGGATATTCGTACGAAAGGAGCTGCTGGAAAAGCAATCATCCATTATGACTTATATGGGAATAGAGATGTCTTTATAAATACTACGATTATTTTTGATGATCCAGCTTTATTTCATCGGGACAAACATACTCTTGTCTATGGGATTGCCGATGAACTCGTCAACCGACTAGTCGGATATGCAGACACCCTTTTATCCGTCCATGCTGGAGAGAATTCTTATGACGCGGAATATATCCAAAACCGTTCTTAATATATAAAATAAAAAAACAGACCAAGCATCAAATCAATAGTTGTGCTTTGTCTGTTGTCTCATTAATGTTCGAATTCCTTTTCTCTTTGTTGTAACACGATTTGTTGGGTTGGCATAAGAATCTTTTGTTCGTAAATTTTCTGGGCTAACCGTTTTTTGGTCATTTGCGAAGCTTCTAAATAATGGTCATCATTCACAGTTGCTTTGACCGAAAACTTATACCCTAATGGACTAACATCCAATGAGGATAGACCATGAACTTGGTATATTTCCACATATTCCCCAGTGTGAGGATCAACCTTCAAATATTCTTTCGCAGTTTCATTTAATTCATCACATACTTCTTGTAATAACTGTTCAATTCTTGAAGGATTTTCATTAAAACTGACCAAGACACTTTCAAAAATTCTACGCTTTTCTACATTTCCATTCTCTACTTTTCGAATCTCTCCATTTGGTACGATCATGAGCTTTCCGTTCATTAATCTGATTTTTACGACACGGAAGCCTAAATCCTCGATCGTTCCACCATCGAGTTCACCATTAATATGGACAAAATCTCCTCTTTCAAACTGTTTCTCAAAAATCATAAAAAATCCCGCTAAAATATCCGTCATGATTTTCTGGGCACCTAACCCAACGACAACCCCAATGACTCCACCAGCCACCAAGATATCTTTAATGTCGACAAATGGTTTCAATGCCGCTAATAAAATAATAAAAAAGGCCAAATAATGGGATGTGTTTTTTACAACTGATTCAATGGTTTGCTCTTTCTTTTCACTGATGAGATTTGTTTTTCTAAAAAATTGCGAGATCAAATATCGGATCAGGTAAATGATGGCGTAGGTAATAATGATCGTAAAAAGAATGGATAGGACAAAATCTTTCACTTCAACCCAATCTATTTCAAAAAAGTCCATGATTTGATTGGTCAATTCATTCATCCACGTAACCTCCTTTATCCATTAAGTAACTTTATTATAACCGTTTAGGACACAGTGACCACCAAAAATTTTCTTTCATGGAACGATTTGTGAAACAGCTGCCGCCATCTCAAACGTAGTACGGTCGCCCATTGTCATTTTGTTATTAAAATGATAGTTCATATTAGTAATCTCCTAAGAAAACAACAAAAATATTCTAATATAAAATAACAACGTTTTGCATAGTTATAGATTTGAGGAACATCATTTTCTATGGGCAAAAAAATAGGGGAGGTTCTGAGCATGTCCATTTCTGAAAAACAGGTAGGATTAATCCCGTTTAAAGTAAAGTCGGTAATGCAAAAGGCAACAGAAATACCTCCAGGAGTTTCGTTAATTAATGCTCCACAAGTTTGGGAAAACAATGAAGGAGAAAATGTAGTCATTGCCGTGATTGATACTGGGATTGATCGAAATCATGTAGACTTACAAAAATCAGTCATTGGTGGGTATAACTTCACGACAAAGGACACAGCAAACTATGGAGACGATAATGGTCATGGTACGCATGTTGCTGGGGTTATTGCAGCTCAACAAAACGAACAAGGTGTGGTGGGTGTAGCTCCAAAAGCTAACTTATTAATCTTAAAAGCTTTAGATCAAAATGGAGCAGGGGACTTATCCTGGATTATCAATGCCATTGAATATGCCATCTCCTGGAGAGGACCTAATAATGAAAGAGTCCGTGTGATTTCAATGTCTTTAGGTGGTCCACATAATGAGGAAGAACATAAAGCGATTCAAAAAGCGGTGGCCAATCATATCCTTGTGATTTGTGCAGCAGGGAATGAGGGGGATGGCGACCATCGTAGTAATGAATTCAGTTATCCTGCCTCCTATCCGGAAGTGATTTCAGTTGGAGCTGTGGACTATGATTTTCAACCTGCTTATTTTTCTAATACCAATCCAGAAGTCGATCTTGTGGCACCCGGAGTGGATATTCTTTCTACCTATGTTCAATCTCGTTATGCGGTATTGTCAGGAACGTCAATGGCAGCCCCACATGTATCAGGTGCAGCAGCCCTCATTTTGAATAAAGCAGAGAAAGAATTTGGTCGTGAGCTAACAGAACCTGAACTGTATGCGCAATTGATTAAACATACCAAAACGCTAAATTTTGATCGACGGTTCCAAGGAAATGGCGTGTTAGATTTACTTGCCGTACCATCCCCAGATCCGATAGCAGACGAACCAGATCCTCAACCAGAACAACCAATAGGGGGAGAGATTTCCCTAACGGTAAATGGGGTAGACAAATTTGACGTATCTTCAAAAGAAGATGGAAAGCTTTTTATAAGGTGGGGGAGCCAATCACAGTGACGCGCTGAAATACCTCGAAAAATCAGGTTTCATAAAAACGTTTCACAGGTGTGAAACGTTTTTATGTTAGGTAAAATACCGAGAAACACGAAACGGCAAAAGTAGCTATCTTAAGGCTGTTTGACGTGATGTTTCTCGTATAAGTGTCCTCAAAAGAACCGTCTTCATGTTCCAATAAAGCTGAATTTTCAATGGTCACGAACTTTCTCGGTGTTTTTGGTGGGAGGGACAGTATGGTTTCCTCCCACTCTATTCCTCATCTGAGCGTCACAGTAGCACATGAATTGTAGTTTTTCGATTTTGAAATTGGCTTTTGCCAGTATTTCCGGCCATGCTTTTATACTATCGATGATATGATTCTGATAAATTTCATGTAAACAGTCCCAGGAAACAATCATAGGATCTGTCTTTTTATCTACATCATATTCTTTTCCATATCTCCATCCTGCTTCTTTCTTCTCCAGCGTAAACTTTTTATGTTCATATTCAGCTAACAGCTCTACTTCTTGGTCTAAAAATTTAACATTTTCTGGTCGTTCATCAACCGATATTAATTCATAATTAATTATCGTAAGAGCCCCAGGAAGATGTCTTATCTGACTACGAATATATTGTTTTACTTCCTCTTTGATCTTATCCCATGTTTCTCCATTATCTCGACTAGCGTTAGGGTCGTTTTCACATAATAATTCTCGTTTTTGATACAGAGCAGCTGCAATATGATCTACTTTCTCACTAAAAAAGGAATCATACATTAAATGGCGATAAAATTGTTCTTCATCTACATGAAGCTTTAGCTGTTCCTTAGAAGGTAGAAGAGATTGTTCCCATTTGGGCGCATTGGATAATCGGCTCATCTCGAGTATGGCTTCCATTGACCTTGTTTCATGCTTATATCTAGGGAGTTTTAATAAGGCTCTTAATACGCCATTATCGATTTGCGCTTCACCTGTGCTATCGATCAAATCGGGTGTTTTCCTTTCAAGAAGAGAACGTAATAACATGGCTCTACGAACAATAAATAAGAGATCCCACTTTTCATCGGTCTGATTAGGTCCTAGGATATTAACATATCCTCTCAAACGACTGATAAAATCGGGGCCCTTTGCGTCTTTAAATTCAGTAATAAATCGTTTGTATTCAGTCGCGTCTTCCATTTCCTCTCCACCAAATTGCTGATATGTACTGCTTGTACCTCCAGCAAATACAAAAATTGCTTTTCCAATCGGATGAAGGGAACCTCCTACTCTAAATACTCCATCCTGCATCGGAGCTAGAAAATATTTTAACCAGCCCAGTTTCCCGTTAAAAGCGGAATCAAATTCATCAAAAAAGACAAGAGGGATTTTACCCATTAAGGAAACATCTCTGACTCGATGTAGGGCATTTGTTAAATCAGACAAGTCTTGAAACTGGGATAAATTAAAATCCAATTTTTCAATGAGGTTCGGTGCAATACTTGATGCTACTTCTGTAACCCCAAATGACTTCCCAGATCCAGGAGTACCAAAAACAGCTATAGAAAGGGGTCTCGGAACACTTTTTGCCGAAACATACTCAGTGATAAGGTTTTTAATGCTTCTGTAGGCTTCAATCTCCGTCCGATCAACCGTCTTTAGTTTGCCAAATTGGGCAATCGGAATATATTTCAAGGCACTTTTTTCTCCGTACTTTACAATATTGTAAGAAATCTCTGCCAAATTAATCGATGCTTTGTCTTTTATGATATACCAGCAACTGCGACAATTTGGAGTAGTTGAACGTATATTCACATCCTGAACATGTTCTTTATAAATAAAATCATTGTCTCTTTCTCTAAACAATTCAGCATTACAAAAATAATGGTCCTTAATCTTTTCACCAAAACCATTGATAAAATATTTTTGTGCTGCAACAATCCCACTTCGAATCCCTTTGCTAATGGACTTGCTTAATTCTTCCTGATTTTTAAGACCGGATGCAATACTACCGGCAAGTCCTGCCACAAAACAAGAGGATAGACCAAACATGTTTCCCTGGTTTTCTTTGATGAAATCACCTTCAAATGCATAAGGAAGAAAGAATAATTTAGATTTAACTTGAGCGTTTTTCTGATAATAGATCGCACCTTCAAGTCCGAAATGAATGATCAAATGTTGACAATGAGCAAGGAAGGCGATATTTGGATTATTGTTAATCTGCCAGGCAAAATCAATCGCCGTTCTTTCCCATGAGAGACTTTTACTGATATTAACCCCTTGTGCTCGAAAATCATCTGCATCAATGACGACGATGGTATTATCAATATGATGTTTCTCGATATGGTTCCATAGTTTGCTTTCACGAGTAGGATGATTCACTTTATAGATCACAATAGGAGCACCATTTGAAGATTCCAATGCTAAAGGCCAGTATGCCTCATCTGAATGAAAACCATTGTCCTCATCATGGATAATGACCATATCTGCTTGTTCATCGTCATGAACAATGGGAAGTAATATCGGTTTACCGGAAGTTGGCACTGAATAGCCAAGGAAATTTTTGATCCGATACACCTTTGGATCACTTTCTTTTCCCGTTAAAGAAAATAATCCTAGCTCAGAGGTAGATTGCAGAAGATCTTTTGGTAATTCGCAAGTTGGGTCAGCTATTTTTGGGGAAATCACTGTATCTTCACAGGCTGAACTTACTAATTCAGATAAGAGTAAGGCCCCACCCTCTTTTGTTAGGCTGTGGACATATGGGGAATTTTCCCATTTGTATCCTTTCGTCGTTTTTTCGAACGTTCTCCATGTTAATACATTTGTGCTAACATCACCAGACACAGCAATTTTTAAATTCGTCTTATTCATATAGATAACTCCTTGTTGTACACCCAATTTTAAAATTTTCCGTATACAGATAGTATGCATATAGTTAAATCAAACTATTTACAGAATCTCCCGAACTAGAAAGCCCATTTTCCTTCAGGTGTGGGGTGAGAGTGTGGTCGAACAAGGCATATTTTCAGATATGCCTTGTTCGACTATTCCGTAAGAGTTATACGTTCGATTTTTATCTTATGGATATAGGAAAATAGGTGATTCATTTGTCTAAAACTAAAACCCCCAGTTATGTCTTGATACTTGGATTAAAAACTGATATATCAAGAACACATTTCTAGATAAGAGATTTGAGATAGCTAGGAAAATTTATAATGTTTGTTTGGGTGTGTGTAAAAGATACGATGCCTTAAAACAATCTTCTCGATACAAAGTGAATTGCAAAATGGAAAAAGGCAAAGAAAAGAATAAGTTGTTCTCAAAGTTAGATAAGGAATTTGGCGTAAACCAATATTCACTTCATGAATATGTGAAACCCATGCCACACAAGATTTTAAAAATGCAATTCTGAAGAAATCAAACACAACCATTATAATGGAAAAAGAGTGGGGAGATTGATATTGGGACATCCACTGTGGCAGTTTGTTCTGAGGACCAATTTATTCTAACAGGATTAGCCCCAAGTGTTGTTGAGGTAAGTCAAAAGAAAAGTTTTGAGCTCTTTTTAAAGTGCTACATGATTTAGAGATTCAAAGGCTACAAAAAACAACCCTTAGTAGGGGTGTATAGGTTTATGTTCATTTCGGTTTAGATGCGAGCCGGTACAATCGTTAATAGAAAGATTGGTTTCTTTGGCTGTAGAAGTCTAATTGAAAATATATATTTCCTTTATGTTGTAATGCGAAAAGCTCATACTTTTTTTCAAAGGAGAGTATTGGAAAAACGTAAAAGTAAATTAGAACTCCATTGCTTTAGGAATAGGAGTATTAGTTCTTCATCAATGAGTGGATTATAATGTTGTAAAGATGTTCCTAATCTTTCTGCTTTTAATAGTGACCATCTTTTATTCTCACATCAGAAACTTGTACCCCGTTATTTTGCCGTCACAGGGACACCCTGAAAAATCGTGTTTCACAGAATGGTTTCACGAGAGAGGGTAATAAACAAGAAATCTTTTAGTGGTAGTGATCACATGTTCAAAGGAAAGTAATTACTATATTTATTGGAGTTTTTAAGTTCGCTACTGTGTATTGCGATCCTAAAGATAAACAGTATAAATTAGAATATGAAAGGATTCAGCGCTGATAAGCTCTGAATCCTTTGATCTTTTATTTGAAGCCTTTTTGCAATTCTATAGTTGGACAAACACGTCTAAATCAACGCTCGTTTCCTCCATTTTCCCATTGAAATCAAACATGTACAAAGTGCGACAATCGTGAATAATCCACCTACAGTAGCAGTCTGTTCAACGGATGACAGATCAATGACAATACCGCCTAATAAAGAACCGAATGCAATTCCAAGATGAACAGCTGAGTTATTTAGACTAATTTGAATATTGGATGTTTCGGGTGAAACGCCCATGAGGTAGCTTTGCATCGGAGGTGTAATCGCCCAGCTCATCATCCCCCAAATCACCAGAAGGATTAAAAACACGGGTAAGGCAAAGGTACTGTATGGAATTGTGAAAATCGCGACACCAAAAATGACAATAATGCTTAGGATCGTAGGCTTTTCACCATATCGGTCTGCTAATATCCCCCCTAAGGCTCCACCACTTAATGCAGAAATTCCGAAAATGAGATAGATGATACTGATCCAGGTTCCACCTAATCCTAAAGTTGTCTTTACAAAAGGTGTTAAATAGGCATATAACGTACTATGTCCTGCTAAGAGAATTACGGAAGTCAGTTGAGCGAATAACAGCCTATAATTTTTAAGAGATGCCAGTTGCTTTCCGAGAGATACCTGCGAGGTCGGAGCTACACTTCCCATGAAAAAAAAGATGCCAGCTATTGACAGAATGCTTAGGATAGAGATGAAAATAAACGGCGCTCTCCAGCCAAATGTATTCCCGAGTATTAATCCAAAGGGGATTCCCAATACAAGAGAGCCGCTAACACCCATGTTCACAATTCCAATCGCGCGGGCACGATATTGTGGATTTACAATATTCGCTGCCATGACGACACATAAAACGATCAGCAACGAACTACTTGCTGCCGAAATCATCCTCGAAATAAATAAAACGGAATAGGTAGGACTAAAAACAGCTATTAGGTTTCCAATTAAAAATACAAATAAAGTGACTAACGTTAAACGTTTCCGTTCGATCTTCGCCGTTAAAACGGATAAAATTGGTGCCGAAATGGCAAATGTTATAGAGAAAATTGTAATTAATAACCCGGCTTGTCCAAGACTAACGCCTAAATCCGTCGCGACTAAATCTAAAATACCCCCAATAATTAATTCGACCATCCCCACAACAAACGAGACAATCGTTAACAAATATACACGTTTATCCATATTTTGCACCTTTCTATGATGTAATCCAATTAGAATAATAGCCTTCTTTCTTAATGTATACAAGATATAAATCTCCGCCACAGTGACTGCCGGTTAACATCCCATTATTTTTGAGTTTCGATATGGATAAGTGAAAAGAGCCCATTAAATTTTTTTGAAGTAAAATGTTTGTTCATTAGCATAAACAAATCTAGATTGGTTGATTCTTATTCCCTATTGACTACTTACCGTTCCTATTTAACAATAACCTTTATGCAACAACCTATTAAAAACATCGGAAATAAGATAGAGGGGTATAAAACGTGGGAAGAATGGAACGAAGACAACATCGTAAATGGACCAAGAGGATTTGGAATCATTTCAACGATAAAAATAGAAAAGTGAAGATTTTAGCAGTGGGTTTAGGACTCGTCCTATGCGGTTTTCTTATCCTCAATATTTTCATTTGGACAAGGGATGTTAGTAAACTAGAAGATCCGACTCCACAGCCAACGATTATTTATGATCAAAATGGAGAAGTAGCTAGTAAGGTTGCCGTTTCAAATATTGAAGGTGTTCGTATGAATCAGATTCCAGAGCATGTAATTCAGGCTGTTATTGCAACAGAAGACCAGCAGTTTTATAAACACAAGGGAATTAATGTGATCGGAATTGTTCGGGCGTTGACTCAAAATCTACTAAGCGGTGACATAGTGGCAGGAGGAAGCACAATTACACAGCAGTTGGCAAAAAATGCCTTTTTAACACATGAACGTACGTATACACGGAAATTTAAAGAGCTTCTTCTGACGAAAAAAATTGAACAAACCTATTCTAAAGATGAAATCATGGAACGATACTTAAATCAGATTTATTTTGGTGAAGGAGCTTGGGGCATCCAGCGTGCCGCTCAAACTTACTTCGGCAAGGATGTTAGTGAATTAACGTTAGGTGAGTCGGCTATGCTCGCTGGATTGATTAAAGCCCCTTCCGTTCTGTCACCTTTTAAAAATATGGATCGATCCATTGAGCGGAGAAATCTTGTTTTATCCTTAATGGAAAAGGAAGGCTACATTAGTCAAAATGAAGTAGAAAAAGCAAAAGGACAACTTATTGTCTTAGAAGGTAAAAAGATTGATGAGTATAAAGGGAAGTTCCCTCATTATGTAGACCATATTATTGAGGAAGCGATAAAAAAATATGATCTTACAGAAAACGAGGTTCTATCAGGTGGACTTCATATTTATACAGAATTAAATCCTACTATCCAAAATGTCGTTGAACAGGTGTATAAGGACGACAAAATGTTTCCTGAAGGGCAACCGGACCAACCCATTCAAAGTGGGGCAATCTTTATCAACCCTTCAACGGGCGGAATCAGCGCACTGATTGGAGGAAGAGGGGAACATACTTTTCGTGGATTTAATCGTGCTACTCAATTAAAACGACAACCTGCGTCTACGATGAAACCGCTGGCTGCATATACACCTGCTCTCGAACAAGGGTATGACATATATGATCGGTTACAAGATTCACCGATCAATTTTGAAGGATATCAACCAATGAATTTTGACAAGCAATTCCGTGGAGAAGTTAGCATGTATGAAGCTGTGACAAACTCCTATAATGTCCCTCCAGTATGGTTATTGCAGAAAATGGGATTGAAATACGGAATCAATGCAGTGGAGCGTTTTGGGATTCCGTTAATGGAAGAGGATCATACGCTAGGTTTAGCACTTGGTGGTATGAATGAAGGAGTATCGCCTTTATTGATGGCTCAAGCGTTTTCTACATTCCCTAATGATGGCGTAATGGTAGAAGCACACTCGATTCAAAGAATTGAAGATGTAGAGGGGGAGGTTATTGCAAAGTGGCATAGCAATGCTACAAGAGTTACGACTCCCCAAGTGGCACAGAAAATAACCTATATGCTTAAAGGCGTTGTTGAAGAAGGTACAGCGATGAAAGCTCAAGTGGAGGGCTTAGAAGTAGCAGGGAAAACGGGTACATCAGAGCTTCCTTTTGAGAGGGTAGGAGGGTCAAAGGATCATTGGTTTGTCGGATATACTCCACAACTAGTTGGGGCTGTTTGGATGGGATATGACCAAACCGATGAAAATCATTATTTATTGGGAACCGGTGGCTCTACGGTTACAAGAATTATTAAAGCGGTTCTCTCAGAGTCTATTACGGAATTTTCCCAAAAAGAATTTGATTTATCTTTAATAGAAAAACAGCTTAAGGACCAGCGAATGGAAGAGGAAAAACAGAGGAAACAAGAGGAAGAGGAGAAGGCAAAACAAAAAGAAGAGGAGAAGAAGGGGCAAAAAGAAGAGCAGAAAAAACGAGAAAAAGAAGAGAAAGAAAGAGAAAAAGAGAAGAAAAAGAAACAAAAAGAAGAGAAGAAAAAGCAAAAAGAGGAGGAGAAGAAAGAAAAAGAAGAGAAAAAGAAACAGGAAGAATAAAAAAAGACACTCCATGTTTGAAATGTATCAAGGCTTCTAAAGTTACAATAAAGGTTGGGTTCTAAAGACATCATCGTACATCGATCTGCTACAACAGCCTATCTTTATTCAATATTGGGGCGCAATTGTTTAGCAAAACCAGCAAAAATGGCAAACTTTTATTTTAAAGCTAAAATAATGAATCCAATATAATTAAAAGTGTCCCCCTGGGACACTTTTTATCATGGTTTATGTAATACCGTACACTGGACCATCGATAGGAACCTTCTCTGAATAAGCCTATTTTATTACTTAACATGAACCTTTATTAAGTAGACCCCAACAGTCCTCTTATTTCAACATTTTTCTAATAGGAAATCTATTTACCAAATTCGGTCATAAAAAATGAACTTTGACAAAAGATAAACGATGGAACCTTATCCTTAGGGTAAAATTTTATATTCATACTCTACATAAAAGATATATCTTCATTTTAGGAGTTCAACTAATATGGAAATTTCGTTTTTCAAAAAAAGAAAAGCGTATAAACGACAAATAAATAACGAGATGCCCGACGAAGGGGCAAATCCTGAAAAGGGGACTTTTTTTTCGGGAGATTTACAGAACGATATACCCCATATCAACCAACTGTATTCATACCCAGAAAATATTGATTTCGTTTTACGGGAATTTACAATCCAAACGATAGGGAAAAAGGCCGCTCTGTTCTATATTCCATCATTGACGGATGAACAACTGATTGATGGAGGAATTATCAAACCATTAATCACAAAAGATAAAGACATTTTGGATGTGCCTTCATCTATAAGTGTAACGGCTGTCAGAGAAGAGAAAGAAGTAGAAAAAGCGATAAAGGATTTGAACACGGGGGATACCCTGTTAATGGTTGAGGGTCAAACACATGCTTATATCATAAAAACCGCAAAGGTAGCGGGTAGAAGCGTAGAAAAACCTCAAAATGAAACGACTTTATTGGGACCTAAGGAATCTTTTAATGAAAAAGCAGAGGTCAACATTTCGCTTATCCGAAAGAGAATTCGCAATGAAGACTTTATTGTAGAAAAGATGACCATAGGGGGACGCTCAAACAATGAAGTATTTATTATTTACAACAAAGAATTAGCAAGTGAGAAAGTCTTAGGTGAAGTAAAGGGAAGAATAAGGTCGATAAAAAAAGATGCTGTGCAAAATTTAAGCCTATTAATTCAACACATAGAGGATCGAAAAATTAGTTTAGTCCCAACGATTCTACAAACGGAGCGACCAGACCGTGCAGCATCTTTTATCGAGGATGGGCATGTCATCGTAATCATGAATAACTCTCCGTTTGCTTTGGTTACACCCGCCACTTTTTGGTCGTTTTATCATACGGCGGATGATCATTATTTACGATTTATCTATGGGAACGTTACTCGATTTTTACGTATTATTGCCATGTTTATCACCTTATTCACTCCTTCCATCTACATTGCCATTACCAATTACCATATGGAGATGCTCCCAACCGATCTATTATTGGCTATTGCAGGAGCGAGGGAAATGGTCCCGTTTCCGGCGATCTTAGAACTATTATTGCTAGAACTCGCCTTTGAACTCATACGAGAAGCTGGCTTACGAGTCCCAACACCTATTGGTCCGACAATTGGAATTGTTGGAGCGTTGATTTTAGGTCAAGCGGCCGTTGAAGCGAATGTGGTTAGTCCCATTGTCGTCATTATTGTTGCATTAACTGGGCTATCTTCTTTTGCCATAAGTGATGTGCATTTTAATTACATGGTAAGAACAGTACGGTTTGGCTTTCTCTTAGCAGCAGGCTTATTTGGTATATTCGGAATGATAGGGTGTTTTATGGTTTGTTTAATTTATCTGACCACCTTAAAAAGTTTCGGTGTCCCTTATCTCGCCCCACTTACACCAAATTACAAGTCTTCAGGGGATACGATATTCCGAAAAATATTGACAAATGAGCGATTAAGACCTGAATTCACAAAAACAAAGGATTTATCGAAAGATACCATTCGAACGAAGTGAAAAGGGGTGATGATGATTGGGTACACACGAAAAAGACCAAGTGGGGTTTAAAGAATTTTTTTCCATATTTGTAATCACAATCGGTACAAAGGCTACGGATATGAGTACGGTCCTACTTTTTAAAGATGGCCTAAACGCAGCATGGATGATAGTGCTTGGCTCTTTTTTACTGATCATACCATCTCTTCTCTTATTAAATAACGTCTTAAAAAAATATCAATGTAAAAATTTACTGGAGGTTACTAGACTAGCACTCGGGAAACCATTGGCTTTTGTTGTTGCTTTGGTCCTACTGTGTTTCACTTTACTCAATACTGCAACTGACTCTAGAAGTTATATGACTCAATTGATCACCATCAACTTTCCGAATACCCCCTTGTTCATTTTGTACCTATGCTTTTTAATTCTTTGTATGTGGGGAGCGAAGAAGGGATGGGAATCGGTGGGGGCGATTGCATGGTCAGTCCTTCCTTATCTACTATTAGCATTAAGTGTCTTATTATTTTTAATGCTAAAGGATGCCGTTTTTTATCGAATGTTCCCCTTATTTGGTACTGGAAAGTGGGAAATTGTTAAAGCCAGTTTTAATTACACCTCTTTATTTAGTGATGCGTTCATATTTGCTATGATGTATCCATTTGTGAAAAATCATCAAACCTATACAAGAGGTTTATATGCTTCTTTGTTATTTACGCTTGCCATTATGGTGGTATTGTATCTCTCGTACGTGTGGATATTTGACTATAGAAGCATAGAAAAGATTACCTATCCCTTTAATGAAGCGATTCGATTCGTCGCTATAGGAAAAACGATTACCAATATAGAGACTTTTTTTATTACGTTTTGGCTCGTAGCCGTTTTCGTCAAGTTTACGATTTACATTTATGTTGTATGTAAAATAGTTGGGTTTCTTTTTCAAATTAAAGAGTTTGAACATACTATTTTACCTATTACTGTGCTTATACTCGTCATCGCGATGATACCAGAAAACAATGAGGTCAATATGTTTGTTGTTAGAAGGTACACATTAACCCAATTTAAATATATCTTATTATTTTTACCTCCGATACTTTGGATCGTAACGAAAATAAAGGAGGGGCGGGCAAGATGAAAAAGATATGGTTTTCCTTTCTCACTTTCTCACTGATTTTTGTCCTTACAGGGTGTTGGGATAAAAAAGAGGTAGAGGAACGGTCTTATGTAGTAGCGATCGGCTTGGATCTTCCAGAAGGGGTGGATATCGAAAAAGAACAAGCCGTTGATGTCACCTTTCAATTTTCCAATCCTAAACTAAACATTAAAGGAGCATCCCCCTCTCCGGAGTCAGAAACAGAGGATGTGATCACGTTAACGGCACCCGACTTTGTAACAGCTAGAAACATGGCTAATTCATTTGTAACAAGGGAAATTTCATTTAGTCATAACAAAGTATTGATTATATCTGAGGAATTAGCAAAAACAGACATCTTTTTTCGACTCCTTAGTACCGCTGTTAAAGACAGGGAAGTACGAAGAGAAACGAACCTGATTGTGACAGAAGGAAAAGCTTCAGAATTTATTTCAAAAAATAAGCCTGAAATGATGGTAAGACCTCATCGATACTATCAATTTTTGATTGACCGTGCGACTGAAACCGGCTTAGTCCCCGAGTCGACACTAAATCGCTTTCTTGCGATTACAGACGGGGATGCGGACCTATTTCTAGCAATGTACGGATCCTCAAATGAAAATAATAATAGGAAGGGTTTTCAGGATGAAGACAAATATGTAGCGGGACAAGTACCAAAAAAGGGTGGGAATCCTGTACAGCTGATCGGTTCAGCCGTATTTAAGGAAGGGAAAATGATTGGGACATTGACAGGTGAAGAAACGAGAATTATGAGATTACTTGATAATACAACAAACAATAGAGATATGTTCTCAAGTTTTCCAGATCCATTGGACAAACGGTATAAAATCGGTGTGAGGATTCAAAAAACAGAAAAAACGAAAGTAAACATCAAGATGAAAAATGGACCTCCTAATATAGACGTGATCTATCCAGTTGAGATTAAAGTCATATCCGTTTCTAGTATGATTAACTATGGAACAGATTTGGAAAATCAAAAAAAGTTAAAAACAGCATTGGAAAGCAAAATGAAAGAGAATGCGGAAAACTTGATTAAAAAAACGCAAAAAGAATTTAAAACGGAGCCTTTCTATTGGTCGCTATACGCACGACCTTTATTTCAAACTGTCAAAGAATATGAGGAATGGGACTGGAACAAAAATTATCCTTTAGCTGATATTCATGTAACGATGGATATAGAGTTTACAGGCTTCGGTAAGCAATTAAAAGAGGCTAATATAGATAAGGTGCTTGATTAACGATGACCATTATATTCTGGACTGTCGTATTGGTTGGATCCGGTTATAGTTTTTGGTACGCCTATTATTTACTAAAAGACAAAAACAAACTAGGCTCATTCGGTATGACCTTAGTAGGTTTATTAATCGCTGCATTTTCCTTTTTGGTTAGATTAAAGTGAAACAGGGGGACGGTTCTCCCTGTTTCATTGTAGTTTGAAATGAAATACGAGAACTGGTCCGTGTTTATCCTTCGTCTCATATTTTAGGTATAATAATAGAAGATTAAGAAAGGAGGGAATACAATGTTCAAAAATGCTAGCGTGACGATTGTCGTAGATGATTTAAAAAAGGCAGAGCAATTTTATGTAGAAACGCTTGGATTTGAGGTTCAATTTCAAGTAGAAGGACATTTGATACAAGTAGAGGCACGCGGATTATCCATTGGTTTGGTGCATCCTCGTGAAGGACAAAATTCCTTTCCGGGGCAATCAGGGAGTGTACATATTGGATTAGAAGTACAAGATTTAGAGTCTGCCATCGAGTTGTTACAATCACGTGGTGTTGACTTCCAAGCGATTATGGAAGAAGAGGCAACCCGAATTGCATACTTCAGTGATCCTGAAGGCAATCCCCTTTACTTGATCGAGTTAAAATGAAACAAAGGGACGGTTCTCGCTGTTTCATAAAATCTTTTGAAACAATGAGAACCGTCCCCGTGTTGCACCCGTGTTTCTACTTTACTCCCAAATGGCTGAAGCCCATTCTGGGTGATCGATAAATGGATTACGATTATGTTGATATTGATTGTATATGATTTCGTTTCTTTCTCTTTCAAAATGATCAACCGGGTCTTCTTTATGCCACTGAAGTAATACAGATAATTTTCCATGATATGGGTTAGAACCATTATTAACAAGATTATTTAATTCTAAATCAGGTTCTCCACTGTCGCCTTCATAACGAACCGCCATGTAGAATAACATACGGGCTACATCACCTTTTACGCTATCCCGTGGCTCCCAAGAGTCTGAGTCATAATAGTTTCCGTCTGCTTCTGTATGTTCCCGACCCCCGTTATCAAAATCAAGATTGCTCCTTGAACTATTGACACTAGCATCTGTTGGACGCAAGTGTTGTAAGTCTGTTCCGGCACCCATGCTTGTCCCAAAATCTCCATGTGATTTGGCCCAAACATGTTCGCGATTCCAATCATCTGCACCAGAACCATTCGTATATTTTCCTTGTGACCGCCCCGTATAAAGGAGGATGACATTATTTGAATTACTAGGATCTTCATCGGTAACCCGAAGTGCATCCCATACGTTGGAATAAGATAGTTCTGTATGATCATCAATAATAGTATGCAGAGCTGTTTTTAAGGCTTCTCCTGTTTTTCCATATGCTGCATCATAATACCCATCCGTTGATGGAGCAGGGTCCGGCTGTGGCTCTGGATCAGGATTTGTTGTTTCTTCTTTTAGTATTTCAAATGCTGAACTATTTTTTAACCCAGCATGAGAAAAATAAGCCGTTAGCGTTCCAGTCACTTTTAGCTTTTCACCCATTAAAGAAGGATTCGAATGTAACCCATAAGATGAGCGAAAGGTAGAAGGGATTTGAACATAAATCATATTCACTGTATTCGTCTCTGTTGGATTATCAGCTAATGCTAGTGCATAATCATTGGGAAAATTGGTTTTAATCACTGTACTTGTTGAGATGGGTTGTCCAACCACATAACCTTGAACGGTTTTAAACGAATAAGTTTGATTGCTAATGGCTTGAGAAACAGAATAGGGTGATGACCATGATCCATCCCCAGTTGCTGCATTTGTTAAAGAAGCTTGTAAGGGTTGAAGTAAAAGAAAAACAATAAGTATGAGAGAAAACAACACCCTATTCTTTAGCGTTTTTTGCATACCTTTCTCCTCCTCGATCTGCTTTTATTTGATTAAACAGTAGGAGACTGTCCAACCTATCGAGGATATTATCGTATGATTATTAATATTCTGCCATCTTTTAATAAAAATACTGTAAACCTTTGTAATGAGACAAGGGGACAGCTAACTTTAGTGCATCGCAATAGCAGATTTTACGCCCTAATTTTGAGGTGCATTAAAACCCTTGTCCCATTTATTACTGATCTTTGTTAAAAAAGTCCCAAATAATCGATGCGGCGTCCGGACCTAGAGGGTCTGTATGTTCTCCGTTTTCACTACCTCCGGACCAGGCATGTTTCATTCCATGTACCTGCCATAATTCCAGTAAGGGAGTATTGTCTTTTCCATTATAGACATGTCTCGTATAGCTTCTTCCACCTTTAACGACGTCTACATGTAAAGAAGAGGGGGATAGCTTGACCTTGCCTTGTCCACCTTCTATACGGAAATGGGTTTGTGCCCATTGAATGATTAGCTGTTCCCCATTAATGGGATGTACTCTTGTATCACTAATTCCGTGGAAAACAATGACCGGCATTTTTTTAGACATGCCTGACTTTTCCATTTCACTAAAGGCAATGTCTCCGCATTCATAGGGATCGATTACCCCATTTATCAAAACATAGTCAGCATTTCTGGTCCATGGTTCCGTCCATAAATGAGTATTAACCGCATCGTAAGGTAAACCTGAACATATGGCAATTCCACTAAATCTATCTGGATAAGTAACTCCAAGAATACAAGCCATCGCTCCACCAGCAGACAAACCAGCGGCATAGACTTTTTCTCTATTGATATAAACACCATAATCCTTATTTAAAACCTTTTCCGCATCATCCATCATATCCACGATCATTTTCGGAAGCCCATTACCTCTATGTTGATTATAATCTAAAAACCAGTTCCAGCATCCATCGATATTGACTTCATGTGGATCATCGAAAGGATAATTATACCAGCGATCCATGGCTGGATAGAGGAGAATAACGTTTTCTTTTTCCGCGAGCAAATTCATTTTCGTTTCTTCTGCAAATTGATTCGGATCCTGTTTACATCCGTGCAGCATCACGATAACAGGAAGACTACTTCCTTTCGTCGCCCCTTTTGGAACAAATAGTTTATAACTATTTCCTTCATACCAATAATCCTTAAAATCACCCAACCCTTGTCCTCCTTTTATTCCACAATTAGGAAACTATTAAATTTATGTTACGGTAAACATTAAAAGCAGGAAAATTCAAAATATAATATAACACAAAGAGGGAAAAAGGGACAGGTTACAGTTTCCCAGTTGTTAGCGGAATTTTTCCATCGTTTATTTCTAGTTTAAAAAATAGAACAGAGTAGCCTGTTAAAGAAGACTCAAACTATTTCATGTATTTATCCTAATTGTAAAGATGCTATAATTTTTTTAATTTTTTATAGGAAAAATAGCTCGAATCTATTTACACTACCTCTTCTTTTTTTCCTACTTTATTCTCTCAATCTATTGATATCATTAGGTTTCACTGAATTCTACTAATTTTTACAATATTAAATCTATCAATGGCATTTTATTAACATTGGACAGGTATTCTGTAACTGTAATCTATAATGAAATAAAGAGGAGGAATGAAATTGAGCAAAGTGTTGAAACCCTTATTTTTCGTGGTAGCAAGTTTTCTAGTTTTGCTAAGTGGTTTGTTCCCGGGAGCGACAACTGGGTTCGCGGCAGAAAGCAAGGACCAGGTGGTGGATGTAAAAGCAATGACTTTTAATCTACGATACAAAAATAACAATGATCCATCACCACACACTTGGGACGAAAGAGTTCCTAGCATTAGAAGACTGATTAACATGGAGAAACCCGATATCATTGGGACACAAGAAGTGTTATTTACCCAACTACAAGATTTAGAAAATGTTTTACCTCAATATAACTGGGTAGGATTAGGTCGTGAAGGCGGAAATCGTGGAGAGTATTCTGCTATTTTTTATAAAGAAAGTGATTATCGTGTACTTGAGTATGATCATTTTTGGTTATCGGATACACCAGAAGTTATTGGTTCAAAAACATGGGGAAACAATATTCCAAGAATGGTGACTTGGGCTAAGTTTCTTGATAAAAAAAGCAATCAACCATTCTATTTCGTCAATACACACTTTGATCATCAATCCGCTAACGCAAGAGAAAAAAGTGCAGAATTAATTCTTGAAGTCACAAAGAAATTTGATCCAGAGTTACCGATTATTTTAACAGGCGATTTCAATGCTGGACCAAATAGTCTTCCACATCAAATTTTAACAAGTGATGGAGCATTCGATGATTTATGGGAAACTGCCCAAACAAGAATCAATGAAGACTTAGGCACATTTAATGGTTTCAATAATCCTACTGGTGGAGGACCTGACAGACGTATAGACTGGGTTCTCGGCAAAGGAAACCTTACAACGAATGAAATTGAGATCATTGACTATCAGAAGAATGGTCAATTTCCAAGTGACCATTTCCCAGTGATGGCTGACATCACCTTAACTTATAACAATTAATAGAAAAGTTTAAGCCAAGACCATTAATTTAGTTAGATGGTCTTTGCTTTTTTGAATAAAAGGGGAAGAGGGAGAGCTCCAATCTTATGATAAAAGTAGGAGCCTGGTCTGTTAGTATGAGATTTTGCGAGGGCAGGGTGAAATCTCTTTCTAAATATTTAAATAATAGGAGGGAAATAACATTGAAAAATAAACTAGAAATTGGATCACTGTTATTAAGAGCCGTCTTGGGTTTTACGTTCTTTATGCACGGGCTAGATAAATTCCAAGGTGGTCTTGAAAATTTTGCTGCTAGTTTTCCTTCCATGGGATTACCAAGCTTATTGGGATATGTCGTTGGAATCATTGAATTAGTAGGTGGGATCGCATTAATTTTAGGTCTTGGAACAAGAATTTTTTCTACTTTAATGGCTGTTATTATGCTTGGAGCGATTTTCTTTGTTAAATTAAGTAATGGCTTTATAGGTGGATATGAATTGGACGTCGTTTTAATGATCGTTGCGATCCATCTCATGTTAAACGGAAGCCATTTACTCGCCGTAGATTCTAAACTATTAAAACTAAAATCGATATTTTCCCGAAATGTTCGTGAAGAATACCTTGATAAAAATGAAGGAATTTCTTGAAACAGGGGGACGGTTCTCAGCGTTGCATTGCTCACAATCCATTTAAAAGTACTAGAACTGTCCCTATATTTTACCTAATTGCTCTATATGCTAATTTCACAACGAAATTTAATGAGACGTTTGCCCCTTTAAATTATGGTAAATTCAGAATCACTCACAATCAAGCAGCTTAGCTTCAATGTGAAATCGAAAACAACTAGAACAACTGAAATAGGGGGCAGTACTCCTGTTTGTTCAAGTCAATGTAGGAAATCGATAAAAACGATCTCTTAAATTCAAGGGCAAAAGAACAACATATTAGAATAGAGTAGAATTATCTCCTTCGTTTTCGACCGTTCTAACCACATTATATAGAAGAACCGCTTATTCAACAGAATAAACGGTTCTTTGAGCTAGTTTGTTTTTGGATTTTCCTTGTTGTCTTTATTGTTCTTTTCTCTATTGGGATTGTCTATATTTTTTTGATTGTTCCTATTGTTAGTTGGTTTCTGTTCTTGATGTACTTGTTTTTCCTTTTGTTTTTGCTCCTTTTCTTCCTGTTTACTTTCTTTTTGCTCCTCATTAAAAGAAGGGGAAGGAGGGGTGCTTTTCTCAGTTTGCTTTGGCTTTTCTTGCGGGCTATTCTTATCTTTTTGTTTAGCTTGTTCAGGGAGGGCGGTTGAATCATTTTTCTTATTCGGTTTCAATTCCTCTTTTTGTTCATACTCAATCTGAGTTTTTTCGGCCGGTTTTGGTGATTCAACGTTGGAATGATTTACTCTTTCTATTTTTTTCTTGTCCTCTTTGGAAGATTTCGCTTTAAATGAACCGGTTGTTACTCCTTTTTGCAACGCATCATTTCTGTCTTGTTCGGATGCCTCAACCACGATCAGATCCAAATCATCGTTAGCTATCTTTTTTTCAATAAATGCCATTTCATTTTGTAGACTTTGATCTTGCTCTTTTGATTGTTCTTTGATAATAACAGTCGAAAGTACAACCTCATGATGATTTTCAGTATATCCTTGTTTTTTCATTTCATTCAAGATGGAAAGGGTAACTTCGTCAACGTCTTTCCGCTTCCAATCAGAGAGCGCATGAATGATTTTTTCTCCGTCATCATTGTAGGGGGTGAGTTCAATTACTTCTAATTCTTTGTTTAAACTAAGTTCAATACTAGGGTTCACATCGATCGACATGTACGCATACACTTGATGCGATTGATAGATAGGAAGAAGAGATAAGAGAATTAACGCAAAAGCGCAAGCCGAGAGTGCGATCTTTCCGGGTAAGGAGAAAATCATTCGTTTCTTCTTCTTTTCTTCTACAGGCCAAAAGGATACTTCCTGACCAATTTGGTAGGATTGGTTTCGCTTTTGAGCTTTTAGAAATTCGCCCTCTGGGGTAAGAATGGTTAAGAAATCTCTATTAATTTCCATGATAATCCCATTTCTCATGAATCTAAAACCCCCTTTATATAATCCTTTAAAAATATAAAATCTCCGATAAAAATGATCGTCATAGCCATAATATATTTTCGATTTCTTTCTATTGTTTTTCGACTGATGTCTACTTTGGTTTCAAGTTGTTTAATCGGTAATTTTCTCTTTGTTAAAAATATCTCTTTCAGGTCGTCATGTTTCGCGATTATTTCAGCCACGGTCATCGCGTTTTTCCTAGCATCTGCATGCTTCGGTGATTGTTGAAGTAAATCTGAAAAGGAAATACCGTATTGATTAAGTTCTTCAGTATATTTATGGATTTCTTCTTTCCTTAATTCGTCGTCTGTTTTTTTCTTATATGCTTCAATCGACAGTTTGTCATCAATCGAAGTGCTGGCAAATTCTCCATCCTCAAAAGAGTGTTCGATATCAAAACTGACATTTTTTGTTTTGGATTGCGTTCGAATATAATCAATCACTTTTCGTTTGATTAATGTTTCAGCAAAACGAAGGAGAGAGCTTCCGTTTTCAACATTATATTTTTGAATCGCTTCATTAAATGCAATAAGACCAATGCTAAATTCGTCATCTGTTTCATGTATGTATCTTTTGCAAACCGAAGAAACCGTTTTTGCTATAAAAGGCTTGTATGAATGAATCAGTTCGTTTTGAAGCTTTACATTTCCTTGTTGGATTAAATAGACGTTTTCTTCAAGAGAGAACTTTTTCTTTCTGTTTAATTTGAATTTTAATCCCAGCATAGCCTCACCTCTAGTCAGGAAACATTATAGCATAATAATTTAGGTAGTTTGGCTATTTTTTTAAAGGGAAAAAGGCCCATTTTGGAGCCTTTTTCTATTTCCGAGTACATGGTCCTTACTCATTTCCTTTATTTGGTTTTCCTTTTTCTTGACCATTTCCTTTTTCAGCATTTCTTTGTTCTTTAGCAGCTTGATTTTCTGCTTGTTTCTGTGCTTTTGCTTCTTCTTTTTGTGCTTGACGTTCTTGTTGTACCTCTCGCTTAACAGCTTGGCGTTCTTGTTTTACCTCTGCTTTTTCTTGGACCTTTTGCTCTTTTACTACTTTTTCTTGTTGGACTTCCGGTGTTTCAGTATTTTGTACGTTTGCTGCAGGTACTACAGTTGTGTTAGTTTCCTCAGTTTCTACCGGAGTGGTTACATCTGTATTTTCTTCTTCATCAGTCTCTACATCGTTCGTTGGTTCTTCTTCAACAGGGTTTGCTTTATTTGCTTGTTTCGCTTCTTTTTTTGCTAACTTCTCAGCAAGTTTTAGCTTACTTTTTTCGATATTTTTGAGTAGAGCTGCTTTTGCTTTTTTATTTGTTATTTTATCATAATTTTTTTGAAGCGAAATGATATTCTGTGCATTGATTTCTTTCACTTTTTCTACTTCTTCATTTGTTCCTTCGGCATCACCTTCAGTTACTTCTTCACCATTTTCTTCTGTTACAGTTTCTTCATTCGTGGTTTCTTCTTCGTTCGTAGTTGTATCTTCACCAATGATCTCCTCAGAGTCTTGTAACTGTTGAAGGGCTTTTTCTAATGCTTTTAAGGCTTCTGATTCATTGCCTTCTGCAAAAAGAGCTTCAGCTTCTGCTAAACGTTCTGCCGTAAAGGTAGCTAGTAGTTCAGCCTCTTTCACATCATCAAAAGTAAAAGCTAATTGTATTTTTTCAAATGCCGTCTTTAGAAAATAAAATATATCTCCTGGCAATAAAGATGGAGCTTCAACTTCTTGATCTTCGCCTTGCTCGTCTTCGTTTTCAGTAGTTTCCTCAGTTTCAGTATTTTCTTCTGTTGGGTTAGCTGATTCATCGATTTCTTCTGAAAGATCGTCAGTTGCTTGTACATCATTATCTGTAGTTGTAGTCACATCGTCCGTTGTTTCAGGAACCGTAATGGTGTCTTCAACTTCTGTAGAAGGGAAGTTTGCTAAATCAACATTAGGTTGTTCTTCTACTGCTTCACTTTCGTTTGCATATACAGCGGAAGCCGAGAACATAAACGTTCCTGCTAATGCTGCTGCAAAACTTTTTTTTGCTAGTTTACTAGATAATTTTTTCACAAATATTCACCTCATCAAGTTTTTCAAAGCGGCCGCTTGCTCATTCATTATACGAATACGGATCGGGTGAAACGTTTATGGGGGTCGAAAAATTATTTTTGAAACAGGGGACGGTTCTCTTTGTTTCATATGCACAAAATTTTTTGAAACACGGAGAACCGTCCCCCTGTTTCAAAGGGAGTGAAAACTAAAAAACGGGTACATAATAAATAGTTGAAGTAAACAGGAGGTAATGTTTTATGATGAATCAGGTGATTGGCGTTTACGAAAATGAACAACAAGCGGCTATAGTGGTTGAAGATTTGAAAGGGAAGGGCTATACAACGGAGGAAATTTCTGTTATAGCTAAAAATACTAAAGAACGATCTGAAATTATCACAGAGGAAGTAGAGCCTTCCACTATGGATGGAGCCGTTGCTGGAGCTGCGACTGGAGCAGCTATTGGTATTGCGGGCGTGATAGCTGGGTTATCCACTTTATTGATTCCTGGATTTGGTGCTGTGTTGGCTGCTGGTCCGATTATTACAACGATTGGAGGAGCAGTCGTAGGGGCCAGTTCTGGTGCTGGCGGTTTGAAGCCTGCTCTAATGGAAATGGGGGTGCCAGAGGATGAAGCTGAACGTTATGCAGATGACGTTCAGGAAGGTAAAATTTTGGTATTACTTCATACTAAAGAGTGAAACAGGGGGACGGTTCTCACGTTTGATTACAAGAGAACCGTTCCCATGTTTTCCCGTGTTTCACACAGTCTAGATTTATCTCCGTCGTTTCCGCTCATTCGACTTCTTTATTTTCATTATTTTAGTAGCAGGTTGTTTTCGTATCCATTTTAAAAAGCGTGATAGTTGGGGATCGTCCTTTAATTTAGGGATAGCGGATAATCGCACTGCAATTTCCTCATTTGTGTAAAGCGCATGGATTTGTTTATGGCAGGGGATACATAAGTTAGCCGTAGCACCAAATGTACCACCCATTTCCTTTGGCAATAGGTGATGGACCGTCGTATCAACATCCTCGCGCTCACAAAGTTCACATGTACTCATCGTATCCTCCTGACCATTTAATTGACATCTCTATTTTTGCCTGATTTATTTTCAAATCTTATGGCATCTAATTTCTCGTCATTATAGTTAAATTTTCCACTTCTCATGCAATAGCTGCTCAATTGGTTGTATCTCTTTAAGCTGTGCATGTAGATTGATACAATAATGTATTCAATTTTTATTTTTATCTTATTCTGTTCCAGATTCTGTTTAAATCTAAGGGGACATAGATTTTATCACCATGAATTTCCTTATGTATTATAGGGTTTTTAAAACTCCTCTCTAAACTCTCATAAATATTCTTTCGTCTAGCTCGTGGTTTTGACCCTAAAACAATTTCGATATAATCTTTATACATCCGAATTTCTCCTTTTAATATAAACATCTCAATTTTCTATTTCCAAAATATAAAGCATATCAGTACATATTTCTAAACGAGAATAAATCCCTATATATAGAATAACAACCTTTAGCCCCTCAAAACTCCCAGTAACCTACTTATCGGTAAAAAAACTAGTAGATTTTCACCACTCTTTCTCTCACAGCATTTTTCTTCAAAATATATTTTTACCAAATACTTTAAAATATTTCATATTTAAATTTTTAAATATTTATTTTCTAAAACATGAATAAAAGGGTGTATATTTAGCATTCTATAGAGGTAAAAAAAAAAGGAGGCGTTATTCATGACTGTAATAAATGATGTTAAAACTACTCTGGCAGGTTTGAAAAGTGCTCAAGCAAGTTTTGAAACATTTGCTCTTAGTACAGATAATCAACAAGCTAAGCAACTATATCAAGATGCTGCCAAACAAACTCAATCTGTTATTGACAGTATTCAACCACGTGTTCAACAAATTGAAGAAGAAGAACCTCAGTACAAACAACAATAATGGGCTGGTGAAAAGGTTGGTTAAGAGGCCAACCTTTTTTAAGCCTTCATAAGGTGGTAAAACATGGGGGTGATTTCATGAACAACAAAATACTCAAATGGCCAACTTTTCTTTTGTTTTTGATCATCATGAGTTTAGGAACTGGTTGTACCGATAACCAGAAACAAATAGGGGAGAATCAAAATTCAAACATTTCTAAAGTACATACAAATAAGGCAAGTGATCAATCCGTTGCCAATCACGCAAAAGAAAAAATCATCACAAAGGAAGAAATTTCAAATGTAAAGGCTGTGAATGTAGATAAGGAACTTGTAGTAGCAATAAAAGTAGAAAACTTCAACCGTTTCCGATTAAAAAATATCGAGAAGTCAGTGAAATCTGACTTAGAAAAAAAGTATCCAGATCATCATGTTTTTGTTTCGGCTGATAAAAAAATGTTCTGGGAACTTGAAAAAATAGAACAAAGGTTACAAAAAGACAATCCGAAAAAGAAAAACGTAAAAAAGGATTTGGATAAACTGAAAAATCTTATGAAGGAACAAACCTAAAAAGGAAGGATCAATCTATGTCCAACAAACAAAAGAAACAACTAACCCCTGTTCAACAGGAATACCAAGAATTACAAAATCAACGAGAAATCAAGAGACCCGTTTTCCAAAATTGTATAAAAGCCTTTCTAACGGGAGGATTTATTTGTCTAATTGGTCAATTAATTTCAGACTTTTATATTTATTATTTTGATTTTACGGAGCAAACAGCCGGAAATCCGACGGTGGGTACTTTGATCTTTATTACGTTACTTCTTACCGGCTTTGGCGTATATGACCGAATGGCCCAATTTGGAGGAGCTGGGACTGCTGTACCCGTAACGGGCTTTGGTAATGCGGTTATATCTCCTGCCATGGAACACCGTACAGAAGGATTTGTGCTAGGCGTTGGCGGCAATATGTTTAAATTGGCAGGGGCGGTCATTTTATTTGGTGTATTTTCCGCTTTCGTTATAGCTCTTATTAAAACCATCTTAATCCAGTGGGGTGGTTTATAATGCTTGCTGGGCATCGCACTTGGATTTTTGAACAAAATCCTGTCATTATCTCCACTGGAACCATTGGAGGACCATTCGAAGCGAATGGGGCTATCTCAGAAGATTTTGATCATCTTCATGCCGATTTATGGCTTGGACAGGAGTCTTATGAAAAAGCACATAAAGTTCTTTTTGAAGAAGCTTGTCAAAAAGCGATGGAAAAAGGGGGAATTCAAAAAGACCAAGTTCAGTTTATTCTTGCAGGGGATCTAATCAACCAAATAACACCAACAAGTTTTGCGAGCCGAACCATTGGAGCGCCTTATTTTGGTTTATTTGGTGCCTGTTCAACTTCTATGGAAGGGTTGGCTCTAGGTGCCTATATTGTAAACACAAAGGGGGCTAAGTATTTGCTAACAGGAGCTTCCAGTCATGATACAGCTGTTGAAAAGCAATTTCGTTATCCAACTGAATATGGTGGACAAAAACCTCCTACGGCACAGTGGACTGTCACCGGTGCAGGTGCAGCCTTACTAAGTGACGTTGGGGATGGACCTCGTGTCACTTCTGCCACAATAGGTCGTGTGATTGATATGGGTCTGACCGATCCATTTAATATGGGAGGGGCTATGGCGCCAGCTGCTGTAGATACAATTGAAGCTCACCTAAGAGAACGTAATGTGGACCCTTCGTATTACGACCTAATCGTAACTGGAGATCTTGGAAAAATCGGTCGTGAAGTTTCCTTGGACCTTTTTCAAAAACACGGTACTTCTATAGGGGAAAGACAGTATCAAGATTGTGGTCTTATGATTTATCGGGAAGGTCAACCAGTTCTTGCTGGGGCAAGTGGTGCAGGATGTTCAGCAACTGTCGTGTATGGTCATTTATTAAACCGCATGAAAAAAGGAGAATTTAACAGAATGTTGGTCGTCGCTACAGGGGCTTTACTATCTCCGCTGTCTTTTCAACAAAATGAAACCATCCCATGCATCGCACATGCCGTGTCGATTGAATATGGGGGTGAGAGATCATGACTTATTTTTGGGCTTTTACAGTAGGTGGTTTGATTTGTGTCATTGGCCAAGTCATGTTTGATGTGTTTAAACTTACACCAGCGCATACACTTAGTGCTCTTGTAGTAATGGGTGCTATTTTAGATGGATTTGGTTTATATGAACCCTTGATTGACTTTGCTGGGGCTGGAGCAACGGTACCAATTACAAGCTTTGGAAATTCACTCGTACATGGAGCGATGCAAGAAGCAGAACAACATGGATTAGTTGGCGTACTCACAGGGATGTTTGAAGTTACTAGTTCAGGTATTTCAGCAGCGATTATTTTTGGAATGATAGGTGCATTGATATTTAGACCAAAAGGATAAGGAGATGATCGGATGACGATTGGTTCAGAAGTCAAACAATGTTATGCAAGTCTAAAAGGAGTAGAAGCAAGTCTATCAAATTTAGCGTTAATGACTCTTGATGATGAATCAAAGCGTACCTTGCACGAGGCGATGATGGTGGTACACGAAATAACAAAAGATTTAAAAGAAAGAGTTGGAAAACTCGAAAGAGAGGAACCTCAGTATAAAGGTTTCTAGATCAATGAAATGTATCGGGGGTGTCAACAAGTGCTCGGATGGGTAGATATTGCTGTACGGTCAGTGCTCTTTGTTGTTGTTTTATTTTTTATAACCAAATGGTTAGGGAAAAAGCAAATTTCTGAGCTTTCTTTCTTCGAATATGTTACCGGTATATCCATTGGAAACATTGGTGCTGAAGTAGCTATTGGACTTGAACGAAACATTTTTCATGGAATCATTGCCATTATTATTTTTGCTACGATCCCGTTTTTAGCGGGTTTGTTTTCCTTAAAAAGCAAGGGTTTTCGTAATTTTATAGAAGGGAAAGCAACCGTATTTATAAAAGATGGAAAAATTATGGAGGATAATTTAAAAAAGGAAAGATACACGACAGACGAGTTATTGGAATTACTACGAAAGAAGAATGTTTTTCAAGTATCAGATGTAGAATTTGCTGTATTAGAGGCAACAGGAGATTTATCTGTCATGTTAAAAAAAGAAAATCAACCTTTAACAGCAAAGGATTTACGTATAAAGTCACCTTCCATTAAAGAGCCTCAGACCGTGATCATGGATGGATTAATCATGGATGAACCACTTTCCACTATTGGATTTAGTCGTGGTTGGTTGCATACGGAGTTAGATAAATTAGGAGTTACGGTTGAAAATGTATTTCTTGGACAAATTAATTCATATGGCGAGTTAACCGTTGATCTCTTTGATGATCAGTTGCAAGTTGCATCTTCCAAGGAAAGACCGTTAATTCTTTCAACAATGAAAAAATGTCAAGCTGACTTAGAATTGTTTGCTCTTGGTACTGATTTAGATGAAGCGAAACAAATGTATAGTAAAAATAGTCTTAAGTTACAAGAAATGATTGAAAAAGTAGCACCAATTTTAAAGATATAATTAAATCAATGATAACGTGTATTCAGAACGATTTTGACTATTGAGGTGTTAGCATATGCCTTTTTTGGATTTGGATAGTATCAGGCTTTTTTATAAGGATAATGGAGAGGGACCTACGGTTGTTTTTATTCATCCTCCATTACTCACAAGTGCCAATTTCGACTATCAAGTAGATGAATTATCTAGACATTTTAGAGTAATCACCTTTGATATTCGAGGTCACGGAAGAAGCCCGTATTCAACTGAACCTATTACGTATTCGATCATTGTTGAAGATATCAAAAATCTGTTGGATTCTCTAGAGATCGATAAAGCTTTTCTTTGCGGTTATTCAACCGGGGGTTCCATTGTATTTGAATTTTTACAATCATATGCTGATCGGGCATTGGGAGGCATCGTCATTAGCGGGATGTCTGAGGTTAGTGATTGGTATCTAGAGAAAAGAATTTCGATGGCCAGTTTGCTCTCGAAACCAAGAATGATCGGTTTGTTGGGATTAGCCATTTCATGGGGAAATTCAAATACAAAAGAAAATTTTCGACATATGTATAGAGAGTCACTAAAAGGAGATTCAAGAAATATTAAGCAGTATTATTCTTATAGTCTGCGCTATAGGTGTACCCATCAGTTAGATAGGATTCATCACCCTATATTACTTATTTATGGTAAAAAAGATAAAACGTTTCATAAATACGCCAAGATCTTACATGAAAAATTACCCTATAATCAATTGAAGTTTATTGATGAAAAGCATCAAATTCCTACAAAGTCTGCTACAGAATTAAATAGTTTGATATCCGAATTTATTTTGGCATTTAGGGGGAGAAAAGGAGATGAAAATCTCTTTGAGATTTAAAACATACTTTTTTCAATGTAGAGAATTTTATTTTTTATCGATAGAGTTAGGAGATTCTTTATGGACAATAAACTATTTAAGGTAATAAATCGGTTTTCTGGACGTTGTTCTCCAATTGATTTTCTGATGATATGGATCACAAATAAGGTTCGTTATGTGTTCCTTTTTGTGTTGATTTTCATGTGGTTTAAAAACGCTTCTTACAAAAAAGTGTCTTGTCATGCGGTAAAATCGATGGGAATAACATGGTTCATCTATACTTTAATAAAGTTGTGCTATTTTAAACCACGTCCATTTGTAAACAAAAGGGTGGGCATCCTTATTCCTTCAAAAACGGATTCAACCTTTCCAAGTAAACATACAATGCTCGTATTTGCTATTTCAACTACTATTTTTCTATATGATCGTGTCCTCGGTTTGATTATGTCGGCATTATCGGTTTTGACGGGTTTCTCCCGTATTTGGGTAGGGCATCATTATCCATCTGATATTATCGGCAGCGCCTTTATCGCCGCTATGACTAGCACCATATTAGAAAAAATTTCACGTAGGGATTGTCGTCGGCAAGAGTAACCATATCGAGGGGGTTCTAATATTTTATGATCGTGAACGGTGTCAGTTTAAGTTTAATGAGCACTCTTGTATTTAATAGGTTAACAGGAAACAGGAAACGTCCCACAAAAAGCAATGGAAAAAGGGTAGTATTTACGTTAAAACATGGAAATACTACTCGTTTTCATTAATTAAAATGGTCCTTATGTTTCACAGAATCAATACGTTTTGTGCAACTCATACTTCATTTTTTGTTCGTTATATTTAAAATGTTGAAACGTGCTGACCAGAGTCGGATCACTTGGCAGCAAGGCATAATACAGATCCTTGCCGCCACTATCGAAGTCCAACATCCCGTGCTGTTCAATTCGTTCTTTAGTTAGTGGGTTTTGGAATCGTTTGGTGTGAATTCCTTCCCAAACCTCTATATATCCCTTTGGAGTATAACGGACAACATAATGATACGTTTCCCAAATTCCCGTGCCTCCTCCTCCACCAGTTACAACCAATATTTGATTGTATTCTAAAATTCCTATAATCTTAATTCCCTCCACCACCATATCCTTCTCATATACTTTTTGATAGTGATTGCCTTGTTTTTCAAAAAGGACGAGGATGCCGTTGTTGTTATCCATGTTATAAAAGGCCCCAATTTGTTCACTTGGAGTCTGCTTCATGTTCAATTTAAACATGTTGATGTCCTCGCGTTTCACTTTCTCAGGGTATCGAAATTTACTGCGAATAGTATGAAATAACCAATCTGGAATGATGGGAATTTGATTGTTCCTAGACAAGTTTGAATGGTGAACTCGATGAGGATTCATGTTACCATAGCCTAGTGTGTTATATGAGTGATGAAATGCTGTTTCTGAATTGAGCCAGTAGGGTGCTACCGTATAATTCAGATGATAAAAGCTGTTGAACAAAATCAATACCTCCAATTTTTTACATAGCTTGATTATAAAAAGGAAGGCTGGTTTTATCGTAATAAAACCAACCACGATATTTATAAAATATGTGGAAGTCATGATTTTGTTCGTGAAACAGGGGGACGGTTCTCACTGTTTCATTGTACCCAATCCTTTTGAAACAGTGAGAACCGTCCCCCTGTTTCATCAGAAAAGTATTATACTATTTTTTAGTACGGAAAGGAGTGTAGAGATGATACGTTTTGGAGTAATTGGTACAAATTGGATTACAGAGAAATTTATTAAATCTGCGAAAGAGATCGATGATTTTTCTTTAGTGGCGGTGTATTCTCGAACGGAGGAACGGGCAAATGAATTTGCAGAAGAGTTCCAAATTCCTTATCGATATACAGATTTAGAAAGTATGGCAAAAAGTGATCATGTGGATGCGGTGTATATTGCAAGTCCCAACTCGTTTCACGCAGAGCAAGCAATTCTTTGCATGAACCATGGTAAACATGTTTTATGTGAAAAACCGATGGCTTCCACTTCTCAGGAAATCCGAAAAATGGTGGAAGCGGCGAAACAGAATCGTGTTCTTTTAATGGAGGCGTTAAAAACGACCCTTCTGCCAAACTTTCAAGCAATTAGTGAACATATGGCTAAAATAGGCAGGATTCGTCGGTATGTAGCGAATTATTGTCAATATTCATCTCGGTACGATGCTTACTTGAACGGAAAGGTACTAAATGCCTTTAATCCCAAGTTTTCAAATGGGGCTTTAATGGATCTAGGCATTTATTGTATTTATCCATTGGTTGTTTTATTTGGTAAGCCATCTCAAATCAAGGCAAACTCTGTTTTATTGGAAACAGGGGTAGATGGGGAAGGAAGCATTGTCATGAATTATGGAGATATGGAAGCGGTGGTCATGTATTCAAAAATCACCAATTCCACGATGCCTTCAGAAATTCAAGGAGAAAACGGGAATATCATCATTGATCAAATCAGTCAACCTGGGAGAGTAGACATTCGATATCGAAATGGGATAACCGAAAACATCACTCTCCCACAAAAGAAAGAAACCATGTATTACGAAGTAAAAGAATTTATCGAGCTCATCAAGAAAGGACAGCTAGAGCCCACCATTAATACACATCAGAATTCCTTAATAGCAGCAGAAATTATGGAAGAAGCACGGCAACAAAGTGGGATCGTTTTTCCAGCTGATCGTAAGTAGGAACACGGGGACGGTTCTTACTGTTTCCTAATTATTTGCAATGAAGCAATTGGAAATAGGAAAGCAACAGGAAATGCTCCCTGTGTTTAATAGATGGAAAATAGTAGGGAACGGTGAGAACCGTCCCCCTGTTTCATCTACCTAAGTATTTATGACAATAGAGGGGGGAGAAAATTAACGCAATCGATTAGGAAATTGGAATAGCTTTACTCTACTCTCTTTTGTATCTCCAGGCTCTGTTCTCTTTTTATGGTTATCTCTTTCTATTAACTTATCAAGCTTTCGAACTGCCCGTTCCAATTCTTGCTCCGTTAATTCACCTTTTGCATATAAACTACATAACATTCCATAGGCAATGGCCTTTGTATCGATATCAACATTAACGACTAGGTCTACATCCGAGTTTCCGCTATGTCCGATAATGGTTTCCAGTTTATTTCTTCCTCGAGGATCCATATTTTACCTCCTTTACTTAAATGGGATACTATAAGAATAGTATCCCTGAAATCATTTTCCTGTAGCCAAAGCTTATAAATCGAAATCTTGTCTTTGTCTCTGTCTTTGATCCTGATCTTGGTCCTGATCCTGATCAGCATCAGCATCGGATCTAGCGCGTACTCTTGCACGTGAATCACTGTCAACTTTAATGTCTATATCGACTTTAGAGTTTCCGCTATTGGAAATACGAGCGCGTGCACTATTTACGTTTTTATCTTTTACATCTACATCTGTATCATTTTCTGCATCAGCATCTGCTCTAGCTTCAGCTTCTAACTCATTATCGACGTCTACCTCATTTTCATTGTTTGAACGATTTTTACCACTACGTCCAAAAATGTCTTGATTTCTCCAAACTCTACTCATTATAAATTCCTCCTTTCTTTTTGTTCATGTTATCTTATTAAAAAAATAAAAAAGGTGTATGGACAAGTGTATAAGATTAATTAAAAAGGCTTATGAATCAATTGAAACAGGGGGACGGTTCTCGCTGTTTCATTGCCTATCATCCATTTGCAACGTGAGAACCGTCCCCCTGTTTCATTAAAAAAATAAGTGTATTTAATTTAAATGGTTACTATTATACTCTATAATATAGGTAAAAATAAAAATCTAAAGGTGTGTATAAATGTCTAAAAAGCAAGAAATTATCTCGATCGCAACAGGTATTATCCATTCTAAAGGGTATCAAGCAACATCGATCAGTGATATCCTCCAGGCTGCTTCAATTGGAAAAGGACAATTTTATCATTATTTTTCTTCCAAATACGATCTTGGACTGGCCGTTATTGAGAATATCATTCAGGAATGGGATCATCAACTCATTTTAAATATTCTTCAATTATCAGAAAGTCCTAAAATAAAATTAAATAAAATGCTAGATTGGATCATCACATACCATGGTGGCAGGGAAGATATACCCGGGTGTCCTATAGGTAATTTAGCTATTGAAATGAGTGAACATGATGAAACCTTTCAATTAAAAATTCAGGATTTTTTTAATCGTTGGATTCAAGAAGTAGAAAAATGTTTAGAAGAGATAGTTAAACAAAATCAACTCGATTCAACTGTGGATTCATTAAAAAATGCTCAAGCAATTGTAGCCATGATAGAAGGGGGTATTTTACTAATGAAGAGTCAACAAAATGTCAGTATTTTAACAAATGTTATCGAGGCCGTTCGCAAACAATATCACTTACTATAAGAGGTATTGGAGTGAAGATCAAAGAATAAAGCTTTTCTCTTGTTAATCATCCTATAATATGTTAAATTCGGGTTGTACCGAATGGTAGGTACAACCCGAATTTGTCTGATCCCTATAGGATTTAAGGAAACCCCCTGTATAAATTGTACCAAATGGTAGGTACAATTCGATGGATAAGAATTGATCAAGTTTTTTTGGTTAGCACATTACACAAACGATGGAGGTTCAACACGTATGTCAACATTACTAGAAGAGATTAATAAGTTCCAAGAAAGTGCATTAAAAGAAATGCCTGCTGAGGCTCTAAAACAAATGGACCAAGCAACAAAGGAGTTAGCGGAATCTGGACTAGCGAAAGGGTTAACCGTTAATGAACAAGCACCAGACTTTACTTTGAAAGATGCAACTGGCGCTGACATTACCTTATTTGAAGAATTAAAAAAAGGACCTGTCATCTTAATCTTTTATCGAGGTGAATGGTGTCCCTATTGCAACCTAGAATTAAGAGCGTATCAACGAGCTCTTCCTGAAATTCAAGCTGCAGGCGCACAATTAATAGCGGTTAGTCCACAAACACCAGACGCTTCACTCACAATGAAAGAAAAGAACGAATTAGATTTTCATGTGTTAAGTGATCCAAACGGAAACGTTGCCCAATCCTACAACTTACTATTTAAATTGCCGGATTATCTGATTAAAATCTATAAACAATTTGGCTTTGATCTACCAAACTATAATAATAATGATTCTTGGGAGCTTCCGGTTCCGGGAACCTATATTATTGACGAATCAGGAAGCATTCGTCTTGCAAGTGTAGATCCAGACTATACAAAAAGGGAAGATCCTTCCAAGGTAGTTGAAGCATTAAATAATCTGGATTAATATCTTAAAACTAAAAAAGATAGGCTTTACTTTGTAAAGTTATTGGGTTTTTGACATTGAAACAACGTATTTCTAGATGGTAGTAGCGAACCGTCCTCCTGTGTCGGTTCGCTACTTTCTCCCTTGTTAAAATGTTAGGGTGTTAAGCATATTCAAGATTTTCGAAACAATTGCTTCTGCTTCTTCTTTGTTTGGATAATGGATTGTAAATTTCACATAGTTTCCATTTACTTTTTTTACGACGATTTTTTGTTGAATCTTGTTATTAAAGGCATGAAGATGGAAACTGGCGCCCTTGTAGAAAGTAGGGTTATTGATTGATTTCATTTCTTCCACTTTACCAGTGGCTTGTAAATATAATTTGGCATTATTTTTAACATCATTCATGCTAACAGTTGTACCAAGGTTTTCAATTCGAGCGAAATAATCTTTATCTTGTGTATACAGAAGGATGCTTTTTCCGGGTTCTTCTTTTTCAAGTTTAAATTTTTTCTCCAATTTAATCGTAAATTCTTGATTAGGTTTACTTGGGGTTGTAACGGTTTTATCTGATTTTGTTCCAATCACCACTAATTTTTGATCCACATAAATCAAATTTGATGTTAATCCATTTAATTCTTTAATCTTTTTAACCGTCGTGTGATGCTTTTTCGCTAGACTATAAAGAGTATCGCCTTTTTTGACCGTAATCGTTTTGTTTACCATTAAGGTTTGCCCTGGCTTAATGATAGTTCCATTTAAACTATTTAACTGTTTTAATTCTTCTACACTCATATGATGATTCTTTGCGATGCTATAAAGGGTATCTCCCTTTTTAATCACATAATCACCTGCTGCTAATCCATTTCCTGCTCCCAAAAAACTAATTCCAACTGTAAAAGCTAATGCAATCAGCCCTTTTTTGTGTAAACTTTTCATGACGATAGACCCCCATAGGTTTAAATTTTGTTATTCACTATGAATACCTGTGAAAAGATCAAAAAGTTTTCTTATTTTTAAAAAAGGTTTGAAAAATGGTGAGTTTTTTTAGGAGCGATCCGAATTTTTGCGTGAAAAAGGCACATCAAGTATTAGTTGCCCAGTTGGTTACCCCAAAATTTAGAGTTTTATTATACAGCTTATTGGCTAGATTGAGTTCGGTATTCGATTAGACTTAATCCGCCCAATTTTGATAACCAATCGTAAACGATCCCATATGCCAATTTTCTTATACGAGTAACATAGGCTTCTTTTCCTTAATGGGACCTTTGGCTGTTAACCTAAAATCTTGTTATTTATATAAGAAGATTTTTAATTGCTCGGTCTTATCAATCGTTGCTAATAACACATCCTCCAGGGCAATATGATGATTTGTTTTTAAGGCTGATCGCAGCCAACTTTCCTCTTTTCCGGCTTGCTGCAGGACGGATTTTTCAATATTTCCTTCTCTTACAACAATTTGGGGAAAATCAAATGGCTCTGTTACAATATTTAAGTCATTCCGAGTAACTGCCTGATAATTAGGACTGATGAAAAATGAAATGGTTCCATCAGGCTCCCATAAGGCTAACGAAATTTTTTTAAGATCCTCAATCTTTTCTTTTCTGGCTTCTGATAATACGTAGTCCACTGAAATTCTAGCCTTCGTTAAGTTTTTATAAATAAATTGACCGTTTTTTATTAATGGGAAAGGGTTAGGCAAAACGAATTTTCTAAAAAATGTTGATTTTAATAGGATGAAAATACTGGATACATATAATAGGACGAGTGCACCCATCGTGATCATAGAACCTTTTAACCCTAATGCTTCGTCGGACAGAGGGTGGGCGATAATATTGCCTATGACGACAGCAATCGAAAAATCGAGCAAATTCAGCTGTGAAATCGATCGCTGTCCCATTAATTTTGCGATCATCACCATAAAAAAATAGCCTACTATCGCTCTTAATACCCATTGGATAGCCGTTAGTGTTTCTTGACCGTGAAAAAAGTCCATTTGACCTACTCCCTTCGGACTTAAATAATGACAATGACATGGATAATTTGCCCAAAAAGCAGCAATCTGATTACCTGTTTCTAACCAATTAAATATATAAAAGAAAGAATGTGGAAGCCCCACATTGGACAAAAGGATCTTCATCTTATTTTTATCATTGGCTGTTAGCTCTGATAACGGATTAAATAGGACATTTTGAAAGATATAGATAACGAAACTTTTCTTTAAAAGGAATAGTTATTGGATATCATAAATCAATCGGACAAGTACAAATGGTTGATCTAACATCAAAGAACTCCAGTCAGGGATCCACATGAACAGCGACCATTCCACTTGAAAAAATAAATCTGTAGAAGTGAATAATGATGGAATATACGAAGTTACATCGGGTTTATCAGTTTTTGCCTAAAAAAGGGGGAGGATTATTTTAACCAAATAGTAGTTGGTGACCGTCTATATTTGCTTGTCCAAATTAATAAACCCTTGATACAAAAGGGTTCTAAGCTTGTCCTCTCAAATTGATGTTCCTTAAACGCCCGTGAATCTTTTTTAATATTTTGGTAGGTTAGATAGCCATAAGCGGTGACCGATTCTATCATGATTCTGTACAAGTCAAATTAATATTTATTTCCGTCACCTTTACACATCAGCAGGGATGGTTTTGGGTGGAGTCCTTTTTGAATCGGCCTTTGGTTTAGATTATAAATTAGGGGTATTAATTACAGGTGGGGTAGTTGTCGCTTATACGCTATTTGCAGGATTATTAGCGGGTAGTTTAACCGATTTTGTTCAAAGACTTATTATGTTTGTAGCACTTGTCTTAGAAGAGGTGCACACTAACCGTCCCCCTGTTTCATTCATGCTTTAAAATCACCCGTAACATCACTTTTTCAATTATTCTCCATGGTAGTATATTTTTTAAGAACAGATTTCGCTTCACTCCAGTTCCTATCGGGTACCGAAAATGAGGTTTTTTCTTTTGGGAGGCAATTTTAGTAATTAAATTTGCGACATCCATAGGATCTCCATATTTACTTTTACCAGCATCCATCACGGTTAAAAGAGAAGTCATATAGTTGTGATACACCGAATCCTCCTTCACTTCGATCTCATCCACAGAACTCCAAATATTGGTCTGATAAGAGCCAGGTTCGATTAAGATCACATCAATTCCGAAGGGTTGAACCTCTAAAGACAAACTTTCGCTGTACCCTTCGAGTGCATGTTTGGAGGCAACATAAGGGGAGAGCCCTGGAAAGCCCATTTTGCCACTAATGCTGCTCATATTAATAATTCTTCCCCTTTTTTGGGCTCGCATCATTGGAAGAATAGCCTGTGTTACGGCAATCACGCCAAAAAAATTCGTTTCAAATTGAGAGCGGTAATCCTCAACAGTAATCTCCTCATGAAATCCACCAATCGCGATTCCTGCATTATTGACTAATACATCAATCGATGGAAATTGATGACAATACTCCTTGAAAATGTCAATGGATTCCTTGGATGTGACATCAAGAGCATGTATAGTAATGGAATCCCATACCTTTTCTTGTTTACTTTTTTCAATTAAAAGCTCAGATTTATGTAGATCCCTCATGGTGGCAATCACATGGAATCCATTTTTCGCTAATTCAATCACTGTCAACAGACCAAACCCACTAGAAGCCCCGGTTACAATGGCTCTTTTTTTCTTCATCCTAATCCCCTCAAACGGCATTTTACATTCATTTTACCACAAGACACCCAAATTACTTTTTAAAATATTCACGTTAATTACACCATGTGCTAAATACACAAAGTTCATTAATGATACGGTTGTCCATTAAATCGTAAAATATCTATAATAGAACTCAATCAAGTAGTTGAAACAGGAGAACCGTCCCCTTGTTTCAATACAATTGCGGACGAGATAACGAACCACTCTGTTTCAGGTTTCCATATCTTTTTGAATGGATTTACCATTGGAAATGTTCAAAAACGGGATAAATTGGGAGGCTATTACGTCATGAGAAAGATACATCCAGGCTTCGTTAATGCTTATATGAGGTATGGCCATTTGAAAATACCAAAGAGTGTCCAATGCGAATGCCCGGAATGCCAAGAAATAACAGAATTTACGATTACTGCTAATTTCCAAAACAGCAAAAATGGTATGATCACGGAATGCAGCTGTCCTTGCTGCAAGAAATCAGCCGTTTTTATTATCATGCCGAAGGAGACCACACCGGGTCAAGAGGAACATGCTGACATGTATCTTTACGACCTGAAAGCATCCAAACATACGATTAATCAACTAGAGAATTTGCCAAATATCCCAAATGATCTGGTCAGGGCCTATCGTTCAGCCATTAATGTCCATCAGTCGAAGGAAAACTCTGCCACAGCCGTTATGTCGAAGCGAGTGATTGAAAGTATACTCAAGCATTTTCTAGGGGAGCAAAACAAAAAACAGTCCATCTCGCAACAACTTGAGGCATTGCCTAATCATATTAATTTAGCAAATCCGATTCTATCTCTGAGCCAACTTTTAGCAGACAATGAAACCTTACTCAGAATGCTCGAACTAGAAACTGAAATGGATTACGAAACCTCGACACTAGTGATGGATTTATTAGAAAGCCTAATTGACTATTTATTCATTCTTCCTGGAAAAATAGAAATGACTCAAGCCAAAATCGTAAAAGCGACAAGGAGAGCTTAATTGAAACGCTCACTCGTCCTAGTTACGAAATGATGGCGAGATAATCCTCGTATAATACGAGGTCTTTAATGTTTTTACAGTTTGATTTTATAATAATGAGTCAACAGAGCTGTCCCATGTTTCACACGTTTTTTTTTCTAAAAAGTGAACATACTTAGGAAGTAATGAATTTAAACCATGTGGGAGGTGTTAGGATGTTTGAACATATTGAGGTAGGGAAAATGTTTGAAGATCAAAAGCATGAACGTCATAAGTTTAAGGTGAGCATTCAAGGGGATGAATATAATGGAATCCTTCATAATGGAGAGGTTCAATGGTTCAATCCACAACCGAGAAAGAAACTGGAAGATGAGCATGTTGATCATGTTGAATCTTCCATACATGAACATTTGATGAATAACCTAGAGGATTGAGACGACTGTTAAAAAATCTACAGATTTATTTTTGAAATCAAAGAATAGTAATAGTCATACAGTAAAGGGAAGGGGGTAAACCCCTTCTATTTTTTTGAAATAAATTTAAAGATTCGGCATTATTTTTCTTGCGCCTAGGAACAGCCAGGTGCAAAGGACAAATGGCATGGTTAAGACAGGAAGTCCATACGGTAAAAGAAATGTACTCAGTCCTGCCGCAATCGGAACGGTTAAGCACGCAGCGATGATCCCGGATAAGAGAGTATAACGACTACGTTCAGTTGAAAATACGGCAGATACAGCAATAATGGTTAAAATCGCATTATACCCATAAAGTCCCAAAACGATTAAAGAATGTTCCCCACCTAAAAAATAGGCAATGAGGATCGCCACTATATTGCCTATGATTGCATAAAATCCCAGCTTTTTTCCCGCCAAAAATACAGCTATGTAAATGATGATTCCTGAAATGGCGTTATCTAGAAAAAATACTTGTCCAATTCCATTAAAGATTCCTTCCAATAAATTGATTTCTCCGGCAATATCTAATTCCCAATGGGCCAAATTTTGAGGTGCTAATTCAGCACTCAACTTAATCCCTTTCAATTTGTAGGAAGACAGCAAGATAAACCATGTCAAAATAATATAGGGGAATGTAAGAATGGGTATTTCTTTTCTCTTCATAAAATGAATCATCGTTGCTGTAAAAACAGCAGCTAGAGCTGCCCCTACCAATGCAATCATCCACCTAGAGGAACCATCTAAAAATAATACCAGTGCCATACCGGTTAACACGGAATTATATCCGAGCAAACCTTGATCGATGCTCTGTTTATCCGCACCTCCCCACATTCCCACCAAAGTACCAATGAAGGCAGATAACAGAGCAATGATTCCTAAATAGTAGGAACCAATCGTGATGGCAATTAGGATGAGCAGTCCAGAGATCGCATGATCAATTAAAATGACTTGAGAGATTCCTTTAAGAGATGCTGTTATAAAAGAAAAAAAGACACCATCCCTTAATGATGTTCGTTGATCTGTTTTCATATATCATTAGCTCCTTTTCAAAATGACGATGATTTCTTTTTTATAGATCGTTGTTTGGATCATTTCATAACAGAATGATTCAAGAAGAATCTATTAAGCTTAGTTTGCAAAATGAGGGATCAAATTATTTATCTAAACTGTTCAATTAAGTTGAGAAACTTTTCTTATTAAAAACCATTAAATTCCTTTTATCTTGGATTAGATTTCCTGTTTTTGGTCATGCTTTATATGTTGAGATCATTTCATTGCAAGTATTCAAAATAATAGGAGGTTTTCCCATGCAATTATTACCACGTGAGATCGACAAGCTCATGATTGTGGTTGCCGCAGACCTTGCCAAACGCCGTAAAGAAAGAGGATTAAAATTAAACTATCCTGAAGCGGTTGCCTTGATTACCTATGAAGTATTAGAAGGCGCACGGGATGGAAAAACAGTGGCGGAATTGATGGAATATGGAACAACCATTTTGTCACGAGATGATGTAATGGAAGGGATTCCAGAAATGCTTGATGATATTCAAGTAGAAGCTACCTTTCCAGATGGAACAAAACTAGTGACCGTACATAGTCCAGTTAAATAAAAATAAATCGGAGGCATGAAAATGGAACCGGGACAATTATTTTTAAAAGAGGAAGACATTGTGATTAATGCGGGTAGACCTATAAATGCAGTAACGGTCATCAATACAGGGGATCGCCCTATTCAGGTAGGTTCACATTATCATTTTTATGAGGTGAACGAATCCCTTCAATTCAACCGTGAAGAGGCATTTGGAAAACGACTCAACATTCCAGCAGGAGCTGCTGTTCGTTTTGAGCCTGGCGATGAAAAAGAAATCGAACTGATCCCTTACGCTGGTGAACGCCGTGTGTATGGTTTTAATAATAAAGTGGATGGATCCTTAGAAAAGGGGGCTAACCAATGAGTTTTAAGATGTCAAGAAAGCAATACGCTCAAATGTATGGTCCAACGACAGGAGATTCGATTCGCTTAGCTGATACAGACATCATCATTCAAGTGGAGAAAGATTACACATCGTATGGGGATGAGGTTGTATTTGGAGGCGGAAAGGTTATTCGCGATGGTATGGGGCAGCATCCATTAGCTACAAGAGGTGACGGAATAGCTGATGTCGTCATCACCAATGCTGTTATTTTAGATTACACAGGTATCTATAAGGCTGATATTGGGATTCGTGATGGAAAAATTGCCGGGATTGGAAAGGCTGGAAATCCGCTTGTCATGGATAAAGTGGATATTGTCATTGGTGCAGGCACAGAAATTATTGCGGGCGAAGGAATGATTGTAACCGCCGGTGGAATCGACACCCATGTTCACTTTATTAATCCAGAACAGGTTCGAACTGCATTAGCATCAGGACTGACCACTTTAATTGGAGGAGGAACAGGTCCTGCTGCAGGATCAAAAGCGACAACGGTCACTCCAGGTGAATGGAATATTCATCGAATGCTACAAGCCGCCGAAGGATTGCCGATTAATGTTGGATTTACAGGAAAAGGACAAGCGGCAACAGAAGAACCTCTTGCAGAACAAGTCCGTGCAGGTGCGATTGGATTGAAGGTTCATGAAGACTGGGGAGCCACTCCATCAGCCCTTGACCATGCATTACGTGTGGCAGACGAGTACGATGTGCAGGTCGCCCTTCATGCAGATACCTTAAATGAAAGCGGATTTGTGGAAAACACGATGGCAGCTCTTAAAGATCGCGTGATACATATGTATCATACGGAAGGCGCAGGCGGTGGTCATGCCCCGGATTTAATTAAATCAGCCGGGTTTTTGAATGTTCTACCATCTTCGACGAATCCGACTTTACCTTATACGGTTAATACCATTGATGAGCATTTAGATATGTTAATGGTGTGTCACCATTTAAATCCATCGATCCCTGAAGACTTAGCTTTTGCTGATTCACGAATTAGACGTGAAACGATCGCTGCTGAGGATATTCTTCAAGATATGGGTGTATTCAGTATGGTGAGTTCAGATGCACAAGCAATGGGGCGAGTTGGTGAAGTCATTCTACGAGCATGGCAAGTTGCGGACAAAATGAAAAAGCAAAGAGGGATCCTAGAAGGAGACCGTGAACTTTGTGATAATAATCGAGCAAAACGTTTTGTAGCCAAATATACCATTAATCCTGCGATCACTCATGGGATAGCAGAATATGTTGGATCGATTGAAGTAGGAAAAATTGCGGATCTTGTTATTTGGAACCCAGCCTTTTTCGGAGTAAAGCCTGAAATGGTTCTTAAAAATGGCTTTGTCGTAGAAGGGTTGATGGGAGATTCGAACGCATCGATTCCAACACCACAGCCGGTTATTTCTCGTCCGATGTATGCACAAATTGGAAAAGGTCTTTCTAGTTCGAATATTACGTTTATCTCACAAGCCGCTTATGACGACAACGTCCATGAAAAGCTGGGATTGCAAAAAATCATTCTTCCGGTTCGAGGCATTCGGAAATTAACGAAAAAGGATATGAAATTGAATTCCGAAACTCCTGAAATCACCGTTGATCCACAAACCTATGAGGTAAAGGTAAACGGTGAATTAATTACATGTGACCCTGTTGATTGGGTACCAATGGGACAGCGATATTTCCTATTCTGAGGTGAAGAAATTGATAGTCGAGCAAATCGTAACAAATATTGAAAATATGGAAAAAGAAGAAATTATCAATCGTCATATTGAAAAAGTTCATCTTGAAAGCGCCCATTTAGTGAAACGGATTCAGCGAGTAACGACCGATCACGGGAAAGAAATTGGGATCCGTTTAAAAGAACCACGAGACCTTATGGCTGGTGATGTTCTCTATATGGATGATAAAAATTTAATTATGATTGATGTTCTATCGGATGACTTATTGGTCATCCAACCTCGTAGTTTAAAGGAGATGGGGACAATTGCCCATCAATTAGGGAATCGCCACATGCCAGCCCAATTTGAAGAGGATGTAATGCTGGTTCAGTATGATTATCTCGTAGAAGAATTACTTCAAGATTTACAAATTCCTTTCAAACGTGAAGACAGAAAGGTTAAACAGGCGTTTCGCCATATAGGACATAGCCATGAATAAAAATAGTTTATCGTTATTCCAACTATGTGATTCAAATTTCCCTACAGGGGCGTTTAGTCATTCATACGGTCTTGAAAGCTATATTCAAGAAAATAAAATTCATGATGGAGAAACCTTTTTTCAATGGCTTTATACGTATGTGCACGAGCAGCTCATCTATTCAGATGGGCTTGCCTCTCGCCTTGTCTATGAAGCATTGGAAACGGAAGATCTACAAAAAGTGTGGAAAATAGACAGGATGCTTACGGTTCAAAACCTACCGCGTGAAACGAGAGAGGGAACTCAAAGAATAGGGGAACGGATGCTCAACCTTGTTGAATCCCTTTATGATATTCCGATTCTTAAGGTTTATCGGGAGCGAATCAATCAAAAGCAATCGTTTGGGTCTCCTGCGATTGTGTTTACGATGGTAGGTCATCATCTTGAAGTACCACAATCAACAACGATTTTGTATTATTTGTATTCTACCATTTCAAGTCTGGTTCAAAATGCCGTTCGGGCGATTCCGTTAGGGCAAACCGCCGGACAGAGGATCATTCAGGAATTTCAAGATGCATTAATAGAAGCAACTGAAAAAATTCAACGTTTAGATGAAGAGGATTTTGGAATGGTTTCGCCAGGTCTAGAATTATCTCAAATGATCCATGAACGTGTGAATATCCGTATTTTTATGTCTTAAAAAAAGGAAGTGTAGTGATGGAACCCATTAAGATTGGTGTTGGTGGACCTGTAGGTGCAGGAAAAACAATGTTAGTTGAGAAATTAACGCGCCATTTACAAGATGAAATCAGCATGGCTGTTGTGACAAATGATATTTATACAAAAGAAGATGCAAAATTTCTAATGAATCATGGAGTGCTGCCCGCAGATCGTATCATTGGTGTAGAAACAGGAGGTTGTCCTCATACAGCCATACGTGAGGATGCTTCGATGAATTTTGCAGCCATTGATGAATTAAAGGCAAAGCACCCAGATGTGGAGCTTATTTTTGTAGAGAGTGGCGGCGATAACTTGGCAGCTACCTTCAGCCCTGAACTTGTTGATTTTTCCATTTATATTATTGACGTGGCTCAAGGGGAAAAAATTCCACGTAAAGGCGGACAAGGTATGATCAAATCGGATTTGTTTATCATTAATAAAACTGATTTAGCGCCTTTTGTTGGAGCAAGCTTGGAAGTCATGGAATCGGATACTAAGGTTTTTCGTGGAGATAAGCCATTTGTTTTTACCAATTTAAAAGATAACACCGGTCTTGATCAAGTCATTGATTGGATTAAGAAACATGCACTATTAAAAGGACTTGAATAAGATGGAGGATTGGACAGGAGTTTTGCGTTTAGGCGCAGAAGAAAGAAATGGAAAGACCGTGGCAAAGAATGTGTATTTCCAGGGGGCCTTTAAAGTGATGCGTCCCATTTATCATGATGAATCTGGTCAAGCCTGTTACTATCTTTTAAACCCGGGCGGAGGATATTTAGACGGGGATCGCTATCAAATGAAAGTAGTGTTAGAAAAACAAGCGAAACTGACCTTAACCACGCAATCAGCAACCAAAATCTATAAGACGCCTCGTTCACTTGCGTATCAAGAAGTAGAATTTCATTTAAAGGATGGAAGTTATCTCGAATATATTCCCGATCCACTGATCGGCTATCAAGATGCTCGGTATAAACAAAAAACAGTGATCCATATGGAAAAAGGATGCACCCTTTTATACTCAGATATTATCACCCCAGGATGGTCAGCGAATGGTGAAAAATTCAGTTACGACACACTTCAACTGATAAATGAAATTTATATGGAAAATGAGCTGGTGGCATTTGATCATATTAAATTAAATCCAGCTTATCAAGATATGAAGGGTCTAGGTTATATGGAAGGCTATTCTCATCTTGGTTCGATGATTGTCATTCATGAAAACATGAATGCTGAATTCCTAGATCGGTTATATCAGGAGATTCCCAAACAGTCAAAAGAATGGAAAATAGGAGTATCCTTACTACCAATCCCAGGATTTACCCTACGAGTACTAGCCAATACCACACAAAACATCGAAAGAATAATCACTGAGATACACCAACTGCTAAGCCAAGAATGGTTTAACAAAAAACCAAGCTTCTTACGAAAATATTAGTGAAACAGGGGGACGGTTCTGAGCGTTTCATAGATGGTATCGATCGATTTCATCAAACGGCAGGCTAGTCTCCTGCTTCCTATTTAATCTGATTGATGAAGGGCGATGCTCCCATCTAAACATTTAGGATTCCATAAGATCCATCTCCAATTACTGAAGAAGTTAATAGTAAATCAAAAGGAAGTAGATCCTCTACATCTAGTAGGTATCTACTTCCTTTTTTTACGGCATGTAGACAAAAAAGATACGAGCTCTTAAGTCTAACGATTTATCAGCGACCACGAATTGTCCACAAACGTAACTTCTGTTTTTATCTTCCTCTAAATCTTAAACAGATAAGGAATCCTGCATTCTTTTGTGAACTTCTTCCTCCATAGTAGTTAACTGTTCTTCCTTCAGGTCGTTTAGAGGAAGAGGATGAAACCAAGTAATATCCCCATGATGATAAATTCCTTTATACTGTTTTTCCTTATAATGTAATGAAAACTGATATCTTTCATGAAATTGACCCTCAAACATCTTCTTTTCTAGTTCAAAATGATTAAACAAAATAAACAACCTCCTCATTTTTGTGTGATTTATCGTTATTTTTATTTGTTATGTCTGTTCTCTAGTTAAAAGAATAACTACCCGAGATTAGAAAAAGAAAAGAGAAAGATTAAAATTCAATGAGAATTTTAACTTAGAGGTATGCAAGCAAAACGTGGATGGATGTTTTTAAGAGGAGATTTAATAAGAATAATTTCCACATATCAACATACTATTTAGCGTATATATACGTGATACTAATCTTGGAAATCGTGTTACTTACATAAAAATCCAAAACATGAAAGAAAGGAGGTTCTAAGTTGGAAGACTCCAGATTAAAACGATTTGGTGTTTCAATGGAAGGTCACTTGCTTCGAAAATTTGACCTTTTAGTCAAACAAAGGGGCTATGAAAATCGTTCTGAAGCGGTTCGTGATCTTGTCCGTGATGCACTTGTTCAACAAACATTGGAAGAAAGTGAACAACCTGTGGCAGGTAGTATTCTCTTATTCTATAACCATCATCAACGGAATCTACTTGAAGAACTGACAAACCTTCAGCATCATGTGCACGATTTAATTATAGCCACTACACACTTCCATTTAGACCATGAGAGTTGCCTAGAACTGATTGTCGTTAAAGGTAAAGCAAGGGATATCCAGCAACTCAGCCATAAGTTGATAAGCCTCAAAGGAGTGGCATATGGAAAGTTTACAGTAGCGCCTGTAGAACAAGTTTAATGCAGAAAAAGGGTTACTCCCGTTGTAAAAAAAATACCTTTACATTACGTATAATTCGATCTGAAAGGGTTATATGAATAGTCAATTTACGTCACCAATTTAGAAGCGAAACAGGGTTAAATGATTTGGAAAAATTCGAGTAAGGGAGGGAATAGAAGTTGAAAAAATGGATTGGAATGATCGCTTTCGTAGTTATTTTTTCCTTGTCTATTATTCTAACAGGCTGTACTCCATCCCATTCCAGTCAACGAGAAGGGGGAAAAAAGGATGAACTTGTCCTTTCCATTGGGGGAGAGCCGGATTCAGGGTTTGATCCCACGACGGGATGGGGACGTTACGGTTCGCCATTGTTCCAAAGTACATTATTCAAAAGGGATCATGATCTTAATGTGACCAACGACCTTGCCACCCATTACGAAATGAGTGAAGATGGTAAAAGTTGGACTGTTTTTATACGTGATGATGTAACCTTCTCAGATGGAAAACCATTAACCGCACATGATGTTGAATTCACCTTTGAAACCGCCTTACACAAAGGATCCGTGGTTGATTTAAATATATTAGAGAAAGTAGAAACCGTAAATGACACGACAGTCAAATTTACACTTAAAAAGGCACAATCCACCTTCATGAACACATTAATTGAAACCGGAATTGTCCCGAAACATGCTTACGGAAAAGATTATGGAGAAAATCCGATTGGTTCAGGTCCATATCAACTTGTTCAGTGGGATAAGGGCCAACAACTTATGGTCAAAGCGAATCCTGAATACTATGGGAAAAAGCCATATTTTCAAAAAATAACCTTTTTGTTTTTAAACGAGGACGCTACATTTGCTGCTGCTGGAGCAGGAGAAGTGGATGTTGCAGCCATTCCAGCTTCTTTTAGCATGCAACAAGTGCCTGGCATGAGGTTAGAAAAAGTAAAATCAGTTGATAACCGTGGGATTGTGTTTCCATACGTGAAATCTGGAAACTTGACGGAAGAGGGTTTCTCCATTGGAAACGATGTAACTGCCGATCGGGCCATCCGTCATGCGATTAATATAGCCGTAGACAGACAACTGCTGATTGACGGTGTACTAGAAGGGTATGGTTCGAAAGCCTACACTTCTGTTGATGGTTTACCTTGGTGGAATCCGGAAACGGTTTTTAAGGATGGAGATATAGAAGGTGCAAAGCAAGTCTTAAAAGATTCTGGATGGTTGGATAAGGATGGTGACGGAATTTTAGAAAAAGGATCTTTGAAAGCGGAGTTTCAATTATATTATCCAGCGGAAGATGATATTAGACAATCGCTTGCGATATCTGTTGCGGATATGATGAAACCTTTAGGAATTCACATAAAAGTCGAAGGAGCAAGTTGGGATACCATTGAACAGAAGATGCATTCAAATGCTGTCATGATGGGATGGGGAAGTCATGATCCCCATGAAATATATACCGTATATAGCAGCAAAACGGCTGGAATCGACTATTACAATACGGGGTTTTATCAAAATAAACAAGTAGATGAATATTTGGAGAAAGCTTTAACTGCGACAGATTCACAAGAAGCAATCGAATATTGGAAAAAAGCACAATGGGATGGAACAACGGGTTTAAGTGCAAAAGGGGACGCTCCGTGGGCATGGCTGGTAAACTTGGACCATTTGTACTTAGTGAAAGACGGTCTCTCTATTGGAAAACAAAGAATTCATCCACACGGTCATGGTTGGCCTGTGACACACAATATTGAAGAATGGAAATGGGTTGAGTAAGGTGAAAAAAAGTAGAGTTAGAAAGCTAGCAAACTTTCTTTTATTCAAAACTATAAGAATGGCAACTTTGTTAGTTGCCATTTGTTTCATTTCTTTTTTACTGATAAAGAACTCACCCATTGATCCTATTCAAGCCTATATCGGTGCAGATATGTTAAATGTAGGACCAGAGCAAAGGGAAAGAATTGCTCAGTATTGGGGACTAAATCAACCGATTATGACACAATTTTTGAATTGGGGTTCTGCGTTGTTAACAGGGGACATGGGGGTCTCCATGATTTTGCGCCGTCCAGTTACAGAAATTATCGGTGAGCGGTTCTTGCATTCTCTTGCTCTCATGCTAACGGCATGGGGGTTATCAGGAATCATTGGATTCACAATGGGTGTAATTGCGGCGATGAAAAAAAACACTTTGGTGGACCGAATCATTACATGGTATTGTTACACACTGGCTTCGACTCCAACCTTTTGGATGGGTCTTGTGATGCTCATGATTTTTGCCGTATGGCTAGGGTGGTTTCCAATCGGCTTAGGCGTTCCAACGGGAGTTCTTGAAGAGGATGTCACCCTAATCGATCGAATCACACATCTGATTCTTCCAGCCCTTACCCTTAGTATTGTAGGGGTTGCGAATGTGGCCTTACATACGCGCCAAAAGTTGCTAGACGTTCTTTCTAGTGATTATGTGTTGTTTGCAAGGGCAAGGGGGGAACGTGGTTTTATATTGTTTTGGAGACATGGTTTACGCAATATTGCTTTACCAGCGATTACCTTACAATTTGCTTCTTTTAGTGAATTATTTGGTGGAGCGGTGCTAGCTGAGCAAGTTTTTTCTTATCCAGGTCTTGGGCAGGCGACAGTAGAAGCCGGTTTACGGGGAGATGTTCCGCTTCTATTAGGAATTGTCATTTTTAGTACGTTATTTGTTTTTATAGGAAATCTAGTTGCTGATATCATCTATCACTTTGTAGATCCAAGAACGAGAAGGGAGGGGTAAAATGATTACGAGTCTTAGAGAATTTATTTTGAATCGAAGGATTCGAATCTTTCTTACCCTCCTACTGGCTATTATTTTTTTAATGGGTGTGGTATCTAGTAGTATGTTTCTGGATGAAGGGAGAATAGCCACGAATCTTCACGAGAGAAATTCGCCTCCATCTTTAGACCATTTATTTGGTACGGATTGGTTAGGGAGAGATATGTTTACCCGTACGATGATGGGACTTTCTTTAAGTATGGGGGTTGGATTGATTGGAGCTATTGGAAGTACGTTCATCGCACTGCTCCTCGGGATCACTGCTGCAACAATGGGAAAAGTCGTTGACCGTCTGATATCATGGCTCATTGATCTTTTTCTCAGTGTTCCACATCTTGTTACCCTTATTCTGATTGCTTTTACGTTAGGTGGAGGATTTAAAGGGATTGTCATGGGAATTGCCTTCACCCATTGGCCAAGTCTTGCACGTGTTATTCGAGCAGAAGTCATGCAGATTCGTTCAGCACCGTTTGTACAGATTTCTCAGAAAATGGGAAAATCTCGATTGTGGATTGCACTACATCACATTTTCCCACATATCGTTCCGCAAATATTAGTAGGGTTTTTGCTCCTATTCCCACATACGATTTTACATGAAGCGGCTGTAACCTTTTTAGGTTTAGGGTTATCTCCACATCAACCAGCGATTGGAATCATTCTCTCTGAATCGATGAGATATTTGTCTTCAGGTATGTGGTGGCTTGCCTTTTTTCCGGGACTATGTTTACTCATGATCGTTCGGACCTTTGATGTCATGGGAGAAAATCTTAGAAAGATGATCGAACCTGTTAGAGATGATGATTAATTTTAATGAGAAATGTTTCCCTAGACTAGGATTGTGAGGTGTACCCTATGCCCATTCTTGAAGTGGAAGATTTATCGATATCTTTTAAGCAAGATAAGGTTGGCTTAAAACAGAAACAACTTAATGTGATTTCAAGTCTACATGTAACACTTGAAGAGGGGGAAATCCTTGCGGTTGTGGGAGCGAGTGGATCGGGAAAAAGTTTACTCGCTCATGCGATTCTTGGGATCCTTCCAAACCATGCAACCGTCAGTGGAAGTATTAAATATGAAGGAGAAGAACTTTCCCACGAACGACAACATGCACTCCGTGGGAAGGAAATTGCCCTTGTCCCTCAATCGGTAAACTATTTAGACCCACTCATGCGTGTTGGGAAGCAAGTCCGCACCGCGGTAAAACAAGGCGATGCCGTTGCGGTACAAAGAGAGGTATTTGAACGTTATCATCTGAGACAAGAAGTTGAGAGAATGTATCCATTTCAACTATCTGGAGGCATGGCAAGACGTACTCTTCTAGCAACAGCCATGGTAAGTGGAGCAAAGGTCATTATTGCGGATGAGCCAACCCCAGGACTTGATCAGGCTGTTATGAATGAAGCGCTAAATAACCTTAGGGAGTTTGCCGACAACGGCTGTGCGGTCATGCTCATTACCCATGATATAGAATCCGCCTTAACGATTGCCGATAAAATAGCTGTATTTTATGCGGGAACCACCGTGGAAGTAGCGCCCGTAGATAATTTTGCTGGAAAAGGTGAAGCATTAAGGCACCCCTATAGTAAGGCTTTATGGAGAGCCTTGCCGCAAAATGAATTTATTCCGATTCCTGGTTCACAACCTCATCCTAGTGCCTTACCACCTGGATGTTTATTTGAGCCACGATGTGAAAAAGCAAGTCCTCATTGTGGGAAAACTCAACCTGAGATGCGTAACCTTCGGAATGGACTAGTGAGGTGTACCCATGCCACTTGAAGCGATTGATATTGGATTTCGATATGAGAATGGACCATGGTTATGGAAAGGGGTCCAGTTAACGCTAAGCCCGGGTGAAATCGTTGGTCTCACGGGCCCGAGTGGTCGAGGGAAAACCACTTTTTGCAGGATCTTAGCAGGGCTCGAGAAACCTACCATGGGCAGCGTTACGGTTGGTGGGACAGTCTTGCCGAAGAAAGGATATCACCCTGTACAATTAGTTTTTCAACATCCAGAAAAAGCGGTGAATCCAAGATGGAAAATGGATAAAATCCTTAATGAAGGGTGGAATCCTAATCCAGAATTGCTAGAATCGCTAGGAATTAAAGAGGAATGGCTAACACGTTGGCCAAGTGAGTTGTCTGGAGGGGAACTACAACGCTTTTGTGTGGCCCGATCCTTAGGACCGAATACGCGTTTTTTACTTGCAGATGAAATGACCACCATGCTCGACGCCATTACCCAAGCCCAAATCTGGAAGACCGTTCTCGAGATCGCCCAAAAAAGACAAATGGGAATCCTTATCGTAAGTCATGAACAAAACCTCCTTCAAAAAGTTTGTCATCGAGTGGTTGAATTAAAATAAACAGAGGGACGGTTCTGCGTGTTTCAGAGGGACCATGGCACCATTTTTTTGTTCAGGATCATTTAATAATTGACAGTTTCTATCATTTCCCCGTAAAGTTGCTATGATGCAATGTAAAACGGAGGAGAAAAGATGCAATTTATTAATAATCTACTTCTAAATATGGAATTAGATCCAAGTTTAGTAGAAAATCTTGCGGTTATCATCAAGATTCTGCTAATCGGGCTGATCTGTATTGTAGCCAATTTTATATCAAAAAGAATCGTAATCAGGATCATCACTCGAATTGTTAAAAACGCTAAAGTCGCGTGGGGGAATATTCTTTTGGAAAGACAAGTCTTTCGAAAGTTATCCCATATGGTTCCTGCGATTATTATTTATTCGTTAGCTTCAACTTTCCCAACCTATCAATTGACCATTGAGAAATTGGCCGTTACCTATATGATTATTGTCGGGTTAGTGTTTATTCAAAGCTTACTAAATGCATGTAATGATATTTATCAAACCTTTGAGATATCCAAGGTGAAGCCCATCAAAGGATATATTCAGGTCATTAACATTGTGATCATGACGGTAGGGATCATTTTAGTGATCTCGAACCTAATCGGGAAGAGTCCTCTTATTCTATTAAGTGGTATTGGTGCTCTCTCCGCTGTGTTGATGTTAGTCTTTAAGGATTCGCTATTAGGATTAGTGGCCGGAATTCAGTTGACGTCCAATGATATGGTTCGGGTCGGGGATTGGATTGAAATGCCAAAATATGGAGCAGATGGGGATGTTATTGATATTTCTTTAAATACCGTAAAGGTTCAAAACTTTGATAAAACCATTACGATGATCCCTAGTTATGCTCTTATTTCCGATTCTTTTATCAACTGGAGAGGGATGCAAAGCTCAGGCGGTCGACGAATCAAACGCTCTTTGTATGTCGATACTAGTAGTATCACGTTTTGCACACAGGAAATGATCGAGAAATTTGTAAAAGTTGATTACCTTTCGGATTATATTATTCAAAAGGAAAGGGAAATTTCGGAGTACAATGAGAAAAATCAAATCGATCGAAACAATCCTGTGAATGGGCGGGCCCTTACCAATGTGGGAGTGTTTCGGGCGTATATCAGCAACTACCTCAAAAATCACGAGGGCATCAATCAGAATATGACCTTAATGGTTAGACAGCTGGCACATAGTGAACACGGATTGCCTCTAGAAATTTATGCCTTCACCAATTCTGTACAATGGGCCGTGTATGAAACAGTCCAATCCGATATCTTTGACCATCTATTTGCTGTTGCACCAGAATTTGGACTTCGAGTGTTCCAGAATCCTTCCGGAGCCGATTTAAGAACCATGGTAGAAGAAACAAGCAACAAAGCCTTAATAGGCGACAGAAGCTATTAAACTTGAAACAGGGGGACGGTTCTCGGCGTTTCATAGATTATATGAATCTATGATCGTCAGAATCGTCTCTTTTTTATTGAAACAGAGGGACGGTTCTTCGCGTTTCAGAATGGCACACAAGCCTTTGCAACACGAGAACCGTCCACACGTTTCAAAGCATATCACTTTACATACATGGAGATTATTCATAAGATTAGTTAAGTTAACTAACTATTAATATAAGAAAGGACATTATATGTATTCGTACTTTATAAAATCCCAATTAGCGAATCGATCTTATAACCTTCAGTTACACGATGAGCTTACACTCCATGATCTATCAGCAAGTCAATGGGGGTTGATTCGATATATCTTTGAAGTAGGTCCAGCTACGTTTAGTGAAGTGGCATCCTACTGGAAAGTAGAAAAACCATCTGTTACTCCGATTGCTCAAAAGTTAGTGGAGAAAGAAATGGTCTTTATTTCACCCGGGAAAGACAAAAGACAAAAAGTCATGCACTTATCGGAAAAAGGGGTAGAGCTATATAAGCAAATTAAGCATATGATTGATGTATTTCAAGAGGAATTGGTGGTCGGCATTTCACAAGAGGAAAGAGAGATCGCAGAGGAAGTACTCGACAAATTGCTTATAAATTTAACGAAAAGAGGATGTTAATTTGGTGAAAAAGGGGAGTCTTTGGACAAGGGAATTTGTGACGGTATCAACGATTAACTTTTTGCTTACCCTTACGTTTTTCTTATTAATCGTAACAATTGCACCGTATGCACAATCAGAGTATGGTGCCTCTACAAGTACAGCTGGATTAGTATCTAGTATTTTTATTATCGGTTCCTTAATCGGTCGATTAGGCGCGGGTAGGGTGATTGGTGATATTGGTTCGAAAAAAATCCTTTGGATTGGATTAATCTGTTTTTTCGTCATTTCTTCACTATATTTCTTTACCTTCAACTTAGGTCTGTTATTATGGATTCGTTTACTGCATGGGATCGCTACCGGTATTGCAACGACAGCAACTGGTACCATCATTGCTCAAATTTTACCAGTCTCCCGCAAAGGAGAAGGAATTGGTTATTTTAGTTTAAGTGCCATTTTAGCAACGGCAATCGGTCCATTTATTGGGGTTTTACTCTTGAAGCTTGAAAATGGATTTCAGTGGATGTTCGCATTCGGCGTAGCATTAGCGATTATCTGTTTAATCATGTATTCGGTTGTTAAAATCAATGTACCAACTGGCGGCTCTTATGCTAAACATGAAACAAAAGGTTCGCTATTATCGCGATTCATTGAACCAAAAGCCGTACCGATTTCACTGATTGCGTTAGTGATTGGCTTTAGTTACTCTGGTGTGATGTCCTTTCTCTCGTTTTACGCAGAGGAAATACATTTAGTTTCTGCTTCCAGTTATTTCTTTTTAATCTATGCCATCGTGGTTCTTTTTTCTCGCCCATTTACGGGAAAATTACTGGATCTAAAAGGGGCCAATATTGTGACGTATCCGTGCTTCGTCATTTTTGCGATCGGGATGCTTTTATTTAGTCAAGCGACAGCGGGTTGGATGTTATTAGTAGCGGCAGCATGTATTGGACTTGGCTATGGAAACTTTAATTCCGTTGCACAGGCGGTAGCCGTAAAACTTACACCTCCTCATCGTGTAGGCTTAGCTACTTCTACGTACTTTATTTTATTTGATATCGGATTAGGCGTAGGTCCATACTTATTAGGATTCCTGGTGCCAACAATGGGGTATCGTTCAGTCTTTTCATGGATGATCGCCGTTATTTTATGCTGCATACCACTGTATTACATCCTACATGGCAGAAAAGATAGAGAATTATTAGAGACCAAAACAGTAACTGAAACTGCCTCAATATGAAACTGGGGGACGGTTCTGAGCGTTTCAGAATTGCACACAATCTTTTTGCAACGCGAGAACCGTCCCCGCGTTTCAATTTAAAAATGTGTCTGGCCCAATAGGGAGCAGGCATTTTTTGTGTTTTATGGTCTTTTTTTTATCCTGAACATTCACAGTATTTCTTCTCATCAAAAATACAGGATGTCAATGAGTAAATGAAAATCTGAACATCTAAACATAGCACTATATAAAATGTATAAAGAATAGGCTCTGACAATAGGAACAACCACCTATCAGTAATCATATTTTGTTGTTGAGAGTACACCGAATATTTGATTATTTCAGTTCGCAACCTGTTATCATCATTTTTTCATTCTCTCAAGCCCAAAAAACTAGATGGTGAATACAAGAGGAGGATAAAAATGCAAAATTATCAATATGAGTTACAAAATTTAGAAATGGATCCTTACCAAGTTGGTGAGTTAACACCTATTTCTTATAGCGACGATCCACGCGTGTTTGGTGTTGGAATCGGAGGATTTGGACGTTGCGGTGGCTTTGGACGTTGCGGAGGTTTCGGACGTTGCGGAGGTTTCGGACGTTGTGGTGGTTTCCATCGTTGTGGAGGTTTCCACCGATGCGGAGGATATAGTTGTTTTAGTTGTTATAGTTGTTATAGTTGTTTCAGTTGTTCCAACTGTTATAGTTGTTGGGGTTAAATTGTTCTTTACAAAAATTAGTGATTTGATGATAAAAAAGTGTCCCTGCATATCGATGCAGGGGCACTACTTTTTTGGATAATCATAAAGGACAAATAAAACTACATACGCTAATAGTGGATCATTGAGATGATGAGAAAATAGGAGGAACGAAATGACAAAACTTGACTATTTCACGCGTCTGAAGGTAAAGAGGGATACCGTTTACTTACCAGATCCAGAGGGTGGTGTGTATATCAGAAATAATGAAAGCTCATTTCGGATGAAAGGAGGAACCATCTATCAATGGATTGAAAAATTGATACCCATGTTCAACGGGGAGCAAACAATGGAGGAATTAACAAAGGGGTTGACGCTCCCTTATCAGAACCGGGTATATGAGATAGGCGAAATATTGTTACAGAACGGCTTTGTACGAGATGTAAGCCAAGATCGCCCCCATCAATTACATGATGGAATCCTTGAAAAATACGCTTCACAAATTGAGTTTATTGAAAATTTCGTTGATTCTGGAGCTTATCATTTTCAACAATATCGTCAGACCAATGTTCTATTAGTTGGCTCAGGACCCATTCTCGTTTCATTGATTGGTGCATTAATTGAAACGGGACATCCCAATTTCCATTATCTAGCTACGGAATCCATCCCTACAAATCGACAACGAATTTATGAACTTATCGAGATTGCTCACAAAATGGACTCTGAAGTGGAAGTTAAGGAAGTAACCTTTGAAAAAGGAGAACAAAAAGGTTTTTGGAAACAAGCCGTAAACCCATATGATTGCATTTTATATGTCTCACAGGACGGCAGTGTCAATGAACTAAGGGAACTAAATAACGTTTGCAAAGACGAAGGGAAGGTGTTTATACCGGCCATATGCTTCGAGCAAGTAGGGTTATCAGGTCCAGTCATTTCTCCTGAATCAGATGGATGTTGGGAATCTGCATGGCGCCGGCTCCATCAATCCGCTATTCAATCCGATCAGAAGCCGAACACGGTGTCTTCTACAACGGGAGCTCTTCTAGCAAACGTTATTGTATTTGAGTTTTTTAAAAAAATGACAGGAATTGCAGGATCTACAAATAATCAAATTTACCGCCTTGATTTTGAAACTTTAGAAGGGGAGTGGTTATCCTTCATTCCACACCCATTAGTATCGTCAACAAGTGTAGCGCCTAGACTAGTTGAAGACCTTGATGTAAGGCTAAACCAGGAAGGAAAACGAAACAACCCGTCTCATGAACTTTTGGACTATTTTAGTGGATTAAGCTCTGAAGAGATCGGAATTTTTCATTCATGGGAGGAAGGGGATTTGTCACAACTCCCTCTCGCACAGTGTTTAGTTCAAGCTGTTAACCCGGTATCCGAGGGACCAGCAGATCTTCTTCCGGAAGTCATTTGTGCTGGTTTAACACATGAAGAAGCAAAAAGAAATGCCGGATTTAGGGGCATTGAAATGTATGTGTCAAAATGGAATGATTCAATTGTTCGGAATCAGGAAGATCCTATCGATTCTTTAATTACGGAGGATCCTATCGGCATCGGTGCCGGAGAAACCATCGAAGAGGCGGTATGTCGGGGAATGCAAGCTTATTTAGATGAAAAATTGTGTCACCGAATGGATGATGATCAAAATGGCATCTATGATGTGGGGCTAGGCTCCATTGAAGATCAGCATTGCAGCGTTTATTTAGATGCCCTAACCACCTTGAACGGCACACCGACCATCGATTTAATCGAGGATATATGTGGCTTTCCTGTTATAAGGGTGAGATCGAAGGGGCAAACTTTTACTTCTGCAGGATTAAATCTAACGCTTGCCTTGCGCAATGCCTTACAACAAGCCCTTTTATATACGCAACAAAATCAGCAACTACAACATATGGAAGTGGAGCATGAAATGGAGCCGACGACCTTCCGTGAAAATAAGGAATTCAAACTTGATATTCCTTCATGTGAGGATATGACGAAACTAGAGCTATTACGATCTTCTATTGGGGTCTTGCACCAAGAAGGCAAACAATTATTCGTTTATGATCTTGCGTTCGAACCTTTTTTTAAAGAAGAACTTGCCGGGGTGTTTGGTGTACAGATTGTTGAGGAGGGGTTTTAATGACTGCTCAAATTCTACTGGATGGAGAAGGCATATTAGCAGATAAGGTCTACCATCAATTATCAGAAACCTATTCTCTAACGCGTCAAAGTATTTTTGAGGAGGAGGTTCCCGGAGATATCAAACTTGTACTCGTGCTTCACGATGCTTGGCATCCATCATTTTATCAGAAAGCGGAAAAAAGAATGCGGTCCTTAAGATTACCGTGGCTTCGAGGGTTTGTTTCATTTGGAGAGGGAATCATTGGTCCGCTCGTACGACCTGATACCAAGGGGTGTTCTTGCTGTGCGGATATGCGACGTATCCTAGCGGGACCAGATCGTCAAGAAATGTGGAGGTTTCAAGAAAGGATGGCAGAAGGGAGTTGTGGAGTTCGAGATGCTTGGGTCACACATTCGGGATTATTTCAAATGGCCACTTTAATCACGAATGAAGTACGAAGAGCTCTTCAAGGTGGAGCGAACAACTTAGAAGAAAAGGTGTTCGTGATGAATTTAAAAACGCTAACGACCTCTAGTCACTTTTTCTTACCTGATCCAACTTGCCCAATGTGCAGTTCGGTGCCTATTGATACAGCGGAATTAGCACAAATTTGCTTGCAATCAAGTCCTAAAATAAAGGGCAGTTATCGCAGTCGTTCAACGGAAGAATTAAAAACGGTGTTAGCTAAAGGGTTTCTTGATTCTCGTATGGGGCTTATGAATGGAAAAATGCAGGATTTGCGACTGCCGTTTGCTGATGCATTAGTGAACATGCCTCTCTTTGAAGGTGATGAGGGGGTAGCAGGACGGACGAATTCTTATGAAATCAGTGAGTTGACGGCCATTTTGGAAGGTGTGGAGCGATATTGCGGAATCCAACCACGAGGAAAAAGGACCGTCGTTCATGAGCGTTATAGTCAATTACAAGAAATAGCCCTAAATCCTACAAGTGTAGGTGTTCATGAAAATCATCAATATGAAATACCGCATTTTCCGTTTAAAAAGTTTGACCCCGAAACACCCATGGATTGGGTCTGGGGTTACTCGTTTTTACAAGAACGTCCAATTCTCGTTCCAGAAAAACTTGCCTATTATAGTGTAAGTTGTGGAGAAGGCTTTGTCTATGAAACGTCAAATGGATGCGCCTTAGGGGGAAGTTTAGAGGAAGCTATTTTCCATGGCATTATGGAGGTTGTCGAACGAGATTCGTTTTTGTTAACCTGGTATGCTAGACTTCCGCTCCCACGGCTTGACCTTACTTCTGCAAACGATAAAGAATTACAACTAATGGTGGACCGTATACGAGATGTAGCGGAATATGACCTTTATTTTTACAATTCGACGATGGAACATGGAATTCCAAGTGTTTGGGCAGTGGCAAAAAGCAGAAGACCAGAAGGCGTTAACCTCATTTGTGCGGCTGGTGCAAACCCTAATCCAATCAAGGCAGTAAAAAGTACGATTTTCGAGCTAGCGGGAATGATGTTTAGGGATGATGAAAAATTAGAGGCAAACAGACAGGAATATGAAAAGATGTTGCTAGATCCATTCGCAGTCCGCAGCATGGAAGATCATGGCATGTTATACGGTCTACGAGAAGCAGAGGAACGGCTGAATTTTATCTTAAAGGATCATGGTCCATTACGTACATTTGCACAGGAGTTCAAGGAACCACCTTCCTATTCAGATTTAAAAGATGATCTTCAAGAGATTCTCCAGCGGTTCCGCCGTTTAAATCTGGAGGTCATTGTAGTAGACCAGTCCTCAACCGTAACCATACAGAATGGATTATTCTGTGTAAAGGTGATAATTCCTGGCATGTTACCGATGACATTTGGACATCATCTTACTCGTGTGAAAGGGTTGGAAAGGGTGCTAACCGTTCCGATGAGGTTAGGGTTTGTAAAGGAACCGTTAACGTATGAAGGGCTAAATCCATATCCCCATCCGTTCCCATAACCAGAAGAATAGGAGGACAATGATATGGAGCTCAATTCATTTCTCTATCAACTGCATTTTGACAGTGATAACCTCTATCCGCGTGATTGGCAGGTGGATTGGGAAGATGCACCACTTCCTTATAAACTATACCGAAACTTGCCAGAAGTCCCACTTTCTACAGAAGTACCGTTAACCCTTAAAAAGCAAGAAGATCCTAATCCCCCTCGCTTAGAAGATCTTGGTCATTTTTTATGGTATATTTACGGGCTAACCCAATACGCTCAATCGGCAATAAAGGATGAATCAATCGGGAAAAATGTGAGTTTTACGGGGGCGTTACGGAGATTTGTTCCCTCCGGCGGGGCGCTTTATCCTAATGAATTATATGTATATATCAAACTTGATGAGATTCCGAATGGAATTTACCATTATGATGTGGTGCACCATCGGCTTATTTTGTTACGAGAAGGAAATTTCGATTCCTACTTAGCTAGAAGTCTGGCAGATGGCCATTCTATTTCTGAATGTTTTTGTACCCTTTTTATCTCGACCGTATTTTGGAAAAATTTTTATAAATACCATAATTTTTCATACAGGCTTCAAGGGTTAGATGCAGGTGTGCTGATTGGGCAATCGTTAGAAGTGGCTGATCGGATGGGGTTCTCTACAAGGGTATGTTATCAATTTCTTGATCAGTCGATAAATCATTTGCTTGGGTTATCAGGGCAAGAGGAAAGTGTGTATGCGGTGATCCCAATCAGGATGGGATCGTCCATTCCTTTGAATGACAACCAGCAGAAAAGAGAGGAAACAGTATCCTCATCCCAGTTGTGCAGGGAAGTCCCTGTGTTGAATAATACTTCCTATAATCGCTCAAAGAGAGTCCTTGATTATCATATGCTAAGAAAACTAAATGAAGCATCGATGTTTGAAACCACACAGTCATTTGTGAAAATAAAGGGAAGGAACGATAAGAAGTTTCCTTTCCATTCAGAGATGATCTTGCTACCATTTACGGAGGATTTTTCGTATGATCTCGCATCTGTTTGCCGAGAACGGTATTCCCCTGATATTGATTTTACGTTAGGAAACGTGAGTCAAAAACAATTATCTACTTTTTTAAAAGAGACCTATTCTTTTTTGTATCAAAATGACCTTGACGAAACAAGGGGACAGATTGAGTCTCGTGTTGCCTTATATGGAAGTTTCTACAATGTAGAGGGAATTTTGAATGGGGCTTATTCATATGACCATGGCACTCATGCTATTCAAAGAATTACCGAAGGGGATCACCGAGAGCTTTTACAATCTGGATTAACGATGCCCAATGTAAATTTGTATCAAGTTCCACTTTGTATGCACGTAGTGGGAGACAAGGATCACCTCAAAAAGAGCCTAGGGTATAGAGGATACCGGATTCAACAGATGGAGGCAGGCATTCTCGTGCAACGGCTGCTATTAATGGCGGGTGCATTAGGAATGGGAGGGCACCCATTGTTGGGATTTGATGCGAACCAATGCGATGAACTTTACAGAGTCGATTACAAAGGAAAAACCAGTTTGATTCAAATTCCAGTCGGACCCTATCGTCCACGCGCTTGGTTAAGAGGAAGTTTGCACAGCTAAGTTAGATGAGAATCATACGATGGTTTTCATGTAAGAAGAGATGGTACTAGGTTCGGCTTTCAAAAGCACTGAATATGAACTAGACTAAAAACAATAGAAAGAAACCTCCTTCATGCCGTTTTTAAAACAACTATGCATGAAGGAGGTACGCTTGATTAGCTTTATCTATGAATCACCACACTAGTACCGATGGGAACTCTTGATGATAAATCGAGAACATCCCGATTATACATGCGAATACATCCATGGGAAACATTTTTGCCAATGGATGAAGGATTATTGGTGCCATGTATCCCGTAATGAGGTTTAGATAAACCCATCCAAAGCACTCCAAAAGGACCTCCAGGATGAGGCTGTTTATTCACAATGGTATAGGTCCCAGAAGGGGAAGGTGACAATATTTTGCCAACTGCAATGGGATACGTTTTCAAAAGTCTGTTTCCATCAAAAAGTTTTAATTGATGTTTAGATGTAGATACGTTAATCCATTTCACCATAAGGAATCAACTCCGTTTTTTGACTAGTTTATGAAGGGAATGAATTTTAGGTACCAAGTACATCTCTACATCATGTTGTTTAAATGAAGAGGGTAACGGTAAAAGTCAGCTGTATGAATAAAAGCCAACTTAGATCTTATGTCTGGTAAGTATGTTAAAGACCGATTGCAGATAATCTTGTAAGCGGTCATTGCAATCTGTTATTCCAATCAGTACAAATAAACCATTTTCTTAGGGGAGTTGAAGTCCATCAAGATCTAATGGTTACTTTTATTTACATCTTTTTATGTAAAAATGAAATTCAACTTTGATATCCTTGAGTTATAATACGGGTTCAAAGTACAAGGACTGCACATAAAGCCACTGTACCTAGAGCCATTAGTACTAAACCAATAATAGAGCCAATAAAAAACAGATTCCGAATATGGATCATGTCTAACATGCCTTCTTCTATACTTTTAACCATACTTTCATCAGGGTTTGAACGTCTGGCTAATTTAGCTCCTTTTCTTAGTTTTGCCTTACCTTTTTGGATTATTTGGTAAATAAAATGAGGTAATCCCATGAATAACAGTGCAACGGTCCAAATTATAATGGGCACCAATAACCAGATCATATTAGTCACCTTATTTCGAGTGAATTTATTGATTCATACACGCTAGAACCTTTTTAACTTATTATATCTAGAATCATCAGAATCATAAGGTGATCTTGAAAATTAAAACAGGGGGACGGTTCTCGTGTTTCATTGCACACAATCCTTTTGAAACAGGAGAACCGTCCCTGTGTTTCTCTCGGATACAACCGTGGAGACGGGCATTAAGGTGCAACGGAAGCTCTTAGTTCCGGGTGTATTAGGAATTTGGGGCATCCATTGCTGGGATTTGATGTGAACCAAGACGATGAACTTTCAGGATGATTAGAAAGGAAAATTCAGTTTGATTCAAATTCTAGTCGGATCTTACCGTTCAAAAGCTTTAGCTGGAAGGGAAAGAGATATGTAATGGTTTTCAATTTTTGTGTAAGAATAGAGGTTAACAGAATAGGCTTTTATAGCTACTAAGCTTAATAGGAAAATAAAATCCTCTTTCATCTTGATATTAATCCAACTTCTCATGAAGGAGGAGGGTAGATTGTTCAGCGTTGACCTTTGGGTGTTCCGGAATTCAACTGTGGTGATTTAAGAAGCATGATAAAAAACAAGCAATAAAGCCTTGAAGGCGAAAGGAACTATTAAAACTTTACCATCGAAATAAAACCGACTGTTTTAAAGAATACAGTCAGTTGTTTAACGTGGATGGCTGCTAATCGTAGTTTATAAAAGTCAAAAATGTCGCATAATAAAACAGAAAATGAAAATCAAATCATTTATTCTTGTGGTTTCTAGTCTCAACCTTAAGATATTGAAGTGAAACGTTTTGGAGGAGGTTGTTCCGTGTTTGGTGTTTGGGGTATTTCAGACGCTGCTCGTTTATGTTATTTCGGATTACATAGTTTACAACATAGGGGTCAAGATGGAGCAGGAATTGTTGTGAGTCATAAAGGGAAATTAAAAGGACGCAATGGTCTAGGTCTTTTAACTGATGTATTTAAAGATGAGGGTCACATTAATGGATTAAAAGGGGAAGCGGCCATTGGGCATGTTCGCTATGGTACTGCTGAAAGTAATGAAATGAAAAATATCCAACCTTTTTTATTTGAATTCCATGATGAAGAAATGGCCTTAGCTCATAATGGAAACCTTACAAACGCAACAACTCTAAGAAAAGAATTAGAAGATGAGGGCGCTATTTTTTCATCCCATTCAGATGCTGAAATTTTAATGCATTTGATTCGACGAAGTGAAAAAGAAACATTAATTGAACGAATCAAAGAAAGTTTGAATAAGGTCAAAGGAGCTTTTTCCTATTTGATATTAACACCTACCGAAATGATTGGTGCTTTAGATCCAAACAGTTTTAGACCACTTTCGCTCGGACAATTGTCGAATGGTGCTTATATGTTAGTAAGTGAAACTTGTGCATTAGATGTTACTGGTGCAAAGCTCATTCGTTCTGTTGAGCCCGGAGAAATCATCATCATAAACAAAGATGGCTACCAAATCGAAACTTATACAAAAGATACCATGATATCGATAGATTCAATGGAATACATCTACTTTGCACGCCCAGACTCTGATATTGCGGGTGTGAACGTACATACGGCACGTAAAAATATGGGACGAACGTTAGCAGCGGAAGCACCAGCATCAGCCGATGTGGTTGTCGGCGTACCCAATTCTTCATTATCCGCTGCGAGCGGTTATGCTGAAAAAAGTGGTATTCCCTATGAAATGGGATTAGTGAAGAACCAATACATAGCTAGAACATTCATTAGGCCCACTCAAGAATTACGTGAGTTAGGAGTGCGCATGAAACTCTCAGCTGTAAGTGGAGTTGTAAAAGGGAAAAAAGTGGTGATCGTCGATGATTCGATCGTTCGAGGTACAACAAGCAAACACATCATTCAGTTGCTCCGTGAGGCAGGGGCAGTGGAAGTACATGTGAGAGTGGCTTCACCTCCTTTTCGTTATCCAAGTTTTTACGGAATTGACGTTGAAGATCGAAAAGAATTGATTGCAGCAGCCCATTCCGTTGAGGAAATCAGAGAAATAATTGGAGCCGATAGCCTTGAATTTTTAAGTGTCACCGGAATGATCGATTCAATTGGATTAACATTCGACTCACCCTACAATGGACTATGTATGGCATACTTTACAGGAGAATATCCAACCCCATTGTACGACTACGAATGAAACAGGGGGACGGTTCTCGGCGTTTCATTGCACAATCCTTTTGAAACAAGAGAACCGTCCCCCTGTTGCAAAATCCCCTTAACATCTGGTTAAGGGGAAAGGATTAAAGAGTTTTTACTTATAAAATTTTAATGTTTTTTTCACTGTCCTTGCGTAAACCTTCGATAAGTTCAGTGATTTTTTCATTTTTCTTTTGTGCGATCGCTTGTTGTTCCAATTGTGGTTTTACGGATTCGAAGTCATCTTCCAGTCGTTCTTGTCCTTGACTTTCAGCCTGTTTCTTATATTGCTCATACATAGACTTTACCTCATCGTCAGAAACTGTGATGTCACCAATTCTTTTGTCAAAAAATTTAGTAAGGGTTAATTGATCTTTAATTTCCTCTTTAAGGTTTTTTTCTGTTAATTGATTCTCTTTTAGTGCCTCTTGATACTTCTTCGTATCTTCAAATTGCGATTTCATTTTATCTACTTCAGCATTAATTTCACTTTGTTCAATCGTAACCCCTTCTTTTTGAGCAGTCTGAAGGAGTAACTTCGTATTAATTAATTGATCTAATACGGATTGTTCAAATTCCTCCTGTGCTTGATTGTCTAGATCATCGACATTCATCCCTTGTTGTTGAAAGTATGCTTTTGAGTTCTCTAGTTGTTTATCATAATCTTTTTTTAATATTTCTTCACCATTTACGGTTGCCACCGTTTCGGTCTTGGATTCTTTAGAGCTTTCATTGCTACAAGCCCCCAGTATAAAGACCAAAACGCTGATCAGAATGAAACCCATTGAAGCTCTTTTAAACATCACGTTTCTCTCCTTTCAAACAGCTTGTCCTGTATTTTAACATATCTAATTGAAGAAAAAGGCTCTACAACTAAACTGTTAGGAGATTGTAATGTGATTAAAGAGATCTATTTTCGAAAATGATAGGTGAGGAAGGGGAGGAGATAAGATATCTAATAAAATATAACAACCCATTGATTATCCCTCTTTGCAGTACTCTAGTTCCTGGATTAACTCAATTGGGATTGCGCTTGGTGCTGATGGTGTTAGACTGATGTACCAGATGTTACTGGACCAAATGGATTTGCTGGTGTAGTGCTAGGAATGGTGATACTGGGTGGTGTAGTAGCAGATACGCCTGTACCAGATGTACGTGGAATGGATATGGATAAACTTAAGCCGGAACAAGTAAAGACGAACATACCTTCATTCTCAGCACCTGCGCCTGCAGTCGTTTGAGTTGAAGTATTTGGAGATTGATTAACAATATTACCGAATTGAACATTAGCAGAACCACTTACATTTTTAATTGAAACCGAACCAATAGATACCACGTAAACAACTCCCTTTCTAAAGTGAAATCCCTCTAGTACAGGTTATGTTAACTCACACTAATTGGAATGGACAATTATCAATTTAAGTAATAAATGTGAAACAGGGGGACGGTTCTGCGCGTTTCATTACAGAAATGAAACAAAAAGAACCGTCCCTCTGTTTCACTCAAAAATATAACTAATAACCTTTATTGCTTGATCAACGGTTTCGACAGTGACATTGGCCTTGTTGGAAAGTTCTTTTAATGGATGTATTAATGATTGTGGTCTAATGATGATGGTTGGCTTATTCATGGCAATGGCCATGCTCGCGTCCATCGCTGTATTCCATTGCTTATATTTTTCTCCAAATAAGGCAATGACGATATCAGCTTTTTGCATTAAGACTTGTGTTCTGAAATTATTAATATCCGAAGCAGCATCATCTTTATAGAGGTTACCAGGCTGTTTTCCTAGAATGTCTTCGCCAATATTGTCTGAGCGGTCATGGTTGGTTTGAGGAGCTACAAATACTAGAGGAAGCTCTTTTTCCTTTGCTTTCCTCGCGACTTCTTCTCTCCAATTATCGTGAATTTGCCCTGCTAAATAAACAGTTAATTCCATTTCATTTCCTCCATTCCTAGTTTACTTATTATCATCGTATCGAATTTCATATTATTTTCAAACGATTTACTCCGCATTTGACCTTATCGAGTCCTATATCATTAATAAAATTTCTTTTAGTTCCAAAGAAATAGAAATCCCACTAGCTTTATGTATTGCCAGTTAAAAAGCTTTTGAATGAAAACATATTTTTAATAAAAAAGGAAAAAATAGCTTTGTCATGTTTTTTAAATGACACTTCACTTATCAACTGCACTACTTTTAGAAATAGCCTTGAAAGGCGGTCTTAGCTACTATGGGTAAAAGAAAGGTAAAACTATGGACGAACCAGTATGTCATTATTGTATTATTGTCTTTAGTAATGTTTTGTGCTTTTTATATGATTACAGCGGGTTTCCCTATTTTTGTATCAACGATTAGCGATAATCCAGCGATTGCAGGAACCATGACTACGACTTTAATGGTAGCATCACTCGTTACACGGTTCTTTGCCAGTGTCATCATCCAAAAAGTGAATATGAAATGGCTCCTCGTTATTTCTCTTCTTTATTTTTTGGGCACAATTGCTCTTACTTTTGTAAACACTTCTATTGGTTTTTTGATATTCATCCGAGCGTTACAAGGGATTGGATTTTGTATGCTTACAAGTTTAGTCTTTACCATATCCAGTAATATTGTTCCTAAATCTAGGCTAGGGGAGGGCATTGTTTATTTCGCATTGTCTACAAGTGTTGGAACGACGATTGGACCATTAATCGCCATTTCCTATCTTGCCAACTATTCATTCCGGTCCATGCTGATGATTACTTTTGGACTTATTCTTTTTTCGTTCGTGTGTAGTTTCTTTACAAAAAATACGGTTAAAAAGGAAAAGGAAAGTCCGCAAGAGACTAAAAATGAACCTTTCTATAAGTACATGTTTGATAAGCGTGTCCTTCTACCTTGTATTTTAGTATCGTTAAACTATATAGCCATTGCAGGAACCGTAAACTTTATGGGGGCGTTTGGAAAAGAGATTAACCTTGGCGGAAGGATTTCACAGTTTTTCATCGCTCAAGGAATCGCCATGGTAATCGTTCGGGCATTCTCTGGCAAAATTTTCGATCGATTTGGACATAGAATCCTGATTATTCCAGCTGCTATTTCAGGGGCTGTAGGTTTGACATTATTAGGGTTTTCTAGAAGCATGTTGATGGTTTTGGTTTCAGGGGCATTATTTGGAATCGCTTTTGCCATCATTCATCCCATTATCCAAGCTTGGGCTTTAACGCTTGTTCCACCCGAGAAAAAAGCAACAGCCAATTCGATGCTACTCATTTTTATCGATTTTGGACTAGCAATCGGTTCGGTTGGACTCGGATTCTTAGCTAAATATGTTGGGTATGGCATGACATTTAGTTATTCTGCATCTGTTATGATCATTATTTTGGTATTGTATCTAATGGGAAGCAAAAAAACAGCAACAGCAGAACCCGAACGGAAAACACAACCTAAACCTAAACGAATGATCCTAGCAATCGGACGGGACAAACCATGAAACAGGGGGACGGTTCTCAGTGTTTCATAGATAAAATCAATACATCTTAACAAGCATGAAATTCGTGCTTTTTCATAAATGAAAGCACCCTCAAATTTCCAATATTAGAGAAATTCAACAAGACGCTTTGTTCCATTTAGGGATATTTTTCTGAATCGTGAAATGTCGTTTATAAATATAATTTTGGCGAATGATGGAGCATACGATAGCACTTGAAAAGACCGTACAGTCGAGTACCCATTAAAGTTAAGTTAATAAAGTGGGGGATAACGTAAGCCCCCACTACTGGAAATTTCACTTTATTAACTACAGCATGCTTCACGACAAGCATCAGCACATTGTCTGCAAATTTCAGCACATTTTTGACAACAAGCATCGTCGCATTTTTCGCATGCTTTTGCACAAGCATCACAAATATTGGCACAAAAACTTGCTAATAGTTTCGCGTTTACACTGTTACGAGCAATCAGTTGGCTTACTAGAGCACAGATGTCTGCACAGTCACGGAGAATTTTTTGACATTTAGCAAATTCTTCTTGTTGTGAGGATTGACAACATACATCAAAACACTCATTACATGCCTGCACACACCGATTGCAAGCTTCCAAACACTCTTGCAGATAAGTGTTCAGTTGATGACCGATTGTAAAAGTATTTCCTAGGCTTACCTCAGTTTCCGAAGATTTTAAATTGCTTTTTGTTGAAATTTCCATTGTCAACCTCCAAAAAATGTATTTAGGGGTAGGAAAAAAAGCATACAATAAAAAGAGCGAACGTTTACCAAAAATTGGACCAAGTATCGCCTCTTTATTGTATAGGTCTCCTTTTTTACTACGGATTAAATATACGATGGCAAGATGATTTATATTCCCAATATTTAAATAAGTAAACATTTAATAATAATTAAATTTCTATAAAATTAGTAGGAATTAATGATTTAGTCGGAGTTAATGATCTGTTGCGTTAATTGGTTCAGGTATTTTTTATAATACTCAAGGTTTTCTTTAATTTCAGCTACCTTATTTAACTTACCTAAACGTTTGTACTCAATCATACGGTCCAATGCCAAATGGACAAAACCGAAAATGGTTTCTCTTTTTAACAGAAGTTCAAATTTGGATTGTTCATGATTTTGATCCTGATTCTGATCTTGATTCTGATCGTGATTTACGGCTTTGCCTTCTTTTAAATAAGTATAGGTACGATTAGATTCATTTATGGTATGCTTTTCCCCAGATAATTTCATATCCTCAATAAGGTGATCAATTAGTTTAACTAACTGAGGGTTTGCTGGTTCAAGACGAAGATAATCCAGACAAAGACGGGAACCATACTCATAGTAGAAAATGTTAAAAGTGGCTGTTGCCTCACCCTTATAAACAGTAACGGTTTTTGTATGTTTTGTGTAATGCTCATTAATCCTAAATCCCAATAGATTTGCATAAGTTTTCCACCAATCAAAAGCTTTGAATTGGAAATTCCCTTTTATATTACGGTAAATAACAACCTGCACAACACTCCCTCCTTGCTCCAATCGTTTAGTAAAGAATTCATTAGTGTTAAACCAACCCTTATTGCATTTTATTTACCTTGAAGTAATTAGTGAAGGCAAGCGCCCGGAAATGATTAAATTGTATTTGATGTTGAAAATGTTAAAAGAAGCTTATTTATAAATTGCAAGGGCGGTCTGTCTTAAAAGAATCGATATGTGAATACTTTTGGAGTGGCAATTTAGTAGAAAAACTTATACACAGGGACGGTTCTCGTGTTTTAAGGTATTTATTTTCTTTTGAAACAGGAGAACCGTCCCTGTTACAGTTTTGTTTGAAATCTCTTTTAATACTTAAAATCTTTACAATGAATGGTTTTAAAGAAAAAGACCTTTCATATATTGTTAAAAAAATAGATTTAGAATCTCATGGAGGTGTTCTCGATTGCAAATATTGTCTCGAAACCAGTTAGAAGCAACCATGTATGTTTTATCAAACGAGCAACGCGAATTTCTGAAAAATAAATTAAAGATTAAACGGAAAAGTAAGTGGCTTCAAATCCTTGCTACATATAAAGGCGTTGATATTACCGATCAAATGAGCATCGAGGAAATTGAGGAAAAAATAGAAGATTGGATTTTAGTCGATTTTCTTGATGGAGGCTATAATAAAAGACCATATAAATGTGATTGTGGACAATCACTAAGATTCCAATATATCATCCAAAACAAAAAAGAGGGCGAAGTGCGAAGATTAGGGGAGAATTGCTTTGAAAAATATCTCTTAATCCCAGCATCGGTCATCAAAGATGTTAAGAGTGGCATGTACGACATCAATTTGGAAAGAGATAAAATCCTAGCCAAATTCCATAGAAATTTATTTTTTCCTCTATCAAATTACTTACATTTAGATCTTCCATCAGACATCGTAGATCAATACGAAATCGGTTTACCCTTAACGGATAATCAAATTCATTTGATAGAAAAAATAAATGAAAGGTATAAAGAAGAAAAAAGATTATCTCACTTATTTGATCGGCTAAATGGTCCTCAAAAAGCATATGTTTCAAGGATGAAATCAAAAGAACGGCGAGAATTGCTTCTATCTATGGAAAATGGATATATAGGGGAATTAATTCCAGATGAGGATCTAGCGGATTTAGATGAAAGTATCAAAACACATATCCAATTAGGTTTGCCGTTGCTTAAAAAACACCAAGATCAAATTAAAGTATTCAAATTAAATCTGAAAAGGAATAAAATGTTGGATCAATTAAAGGAGAAACAGAAGAATGAGGGATTAGAATTTAATCGTAAAGAACACCATGTAATACTAGAAAACCTCAGACAGCCCCCTCATTACTCAATAAATAAAATGAAAACTTTGCCAATTAACGAGAAAATCGTCAAGCAAGTACAGTTGAATCTACCACTATAAAATAGGCATCACGAGGAAATACGAATGGCAAAACAAATAAATATCAAAAAGCTGTAAACACGGATTCCACGACTACGTTTGGCATGTTAATGGATTGGCACGTATATTCACTTCAAGCGAAAAAAAGAAAATAGCGTTACACCAGGATTTAAAAAAGATTGGGTGAAGTACAATCTTCAAAACGGGCGAGAATTTGAACACTGATTTTAAAAATGCTAGTAACTAATAAAGTGGATGGAGATGTGTATTTATAAGATTTGTATTCATAAGGACCCTTTGAAACAGGGTCTTTTTGTATTTATACGGTATAAAAGAGTGGACATGGAAACAGGGTGGATTTAGGTTTTAACTTAGATAGAGATTATACCCTTTTCTTGCTTTTATTCAATGAATTTTTATGATGGAAGAGTAATTTAATTTGGATTTATATCAAAATAAAAAAGGTTTGGTAATGATTGGATCTATTGAACTAGGGATCATGAGAAGTGGATGGCAGCAGATCTACTAAATAGTGGGTCATGGTTAATAATAATGAACTGGTTCATTAAAAGGACGACTTCTATTAATAGGTTTGAATGGAAGGTTGTCTTATATACGACCCAAGTTAATGGAAATACACTATATCACATACTATAGGGACAAGGAATCGCTGTCCCACATAGGTGACGAAAGAAGTAGAGTGATGTAGAATAGAATATGGAAATTACGGCTAAGTTAGGTTTTTTACATATTTTTGAAAAAATGAGCTTGCCTATCAAATGATCTGAAAGAGAGGCGAAAAGGGAAATGGGGGTCCGCTTTTGGATATTAGTCATCATGGTAGCGGTATCAGGATTCTCACAAGGTATGTTGCTCCCACTCATTGCCATTATTTTTGAACAAGATGGGATATCATCATCCATTAATGGGCTTCATGCAACGGGGATTTATATAGGAATGTTAATCGCTTCGCCTTTTATAGAGGCTCCATTGCGGAAGTATGGCTATAAACCTCTTATTTTAATAGGGGGATTAGTGGTCGTCTTGTCATTAGCTTTATTTCCATTATGGAAATCGATTGTGTTTTGGTTTGTATTACGATTATTGATTGGAATCGGCGATAATATGTTGCATTTTGGTACTCAAACATGGATTACGGATTTTTCTCCTATTCACAAAAGAGGACGGAATATCTCCATTTACGGTTTATTTTTTGGCCTTGGTTTTGCAGTGGGACCTTTAATGACACGTCTTGTCGTGTATCATGAATTTCTTCCATTTATGATTTCTTCCGCAATTAGTTTATTAATATGGCTAATAGTCTTTTTTCTGAAAAATGAATTACCAGTGAAGACAATGGAGAAAAATTCATTTTTTGGTACGTTTCGTCGATTCAAACAAGTATGGAAATATGGTTGGATTGCCTTTTTATTTCCTTTTACTTATGGCTTTTTAGAAGCATCACTAAACGGAAATTTTCCGGTATATGCGTTAAGAATCGGCATCGAGATACATGCTGTATCCATCATCCTTCCAGCATTTGCATTAGGAAGCATTGTTTTTCAATTACCTTTAGGTATTTTAAGTGATCACTATGGTCGGAGAAAGATTTTATTGTTTGCTTTATTGATAGGAATTGGCTCGTTTATTACGGCAGGTATTCTTCGTGAATCTGTAGTGGGTTTATTTATTTGCTTCTTTGTAGCAGGGATGCTTGTCGGTTCTACGTACTCTTTAGGAATCTCTTATATGGCTGATTTAATTCCAAGAGAACTTCTTCCTGCCGGAAATATCATGTGTAGTATTTTATATAGCATTGGTAGTATTGGTGGACCTTTTGTTGGAGGTCTAGTATTGGAGTATTTAAAAGGCGGACTCTTCTATACAATCAGTCTTGTTCTTTTGTTGGTTTTTATCCCACTTCTATTCTTTAAACAAAAAAATGAAACAGGGGGACGGTTCTCGCGTTTCATAGAAGATATCAATTCATCTATTCGAATGTGAGAATTTGCCCTATTTTTATCAGGGTTTAGAGTTAGGAAGCAGACTATCATAGACAAGTAGATAATCAGTAGTTGTAGTAGTCTATTTTGGAAATTTATAGCAAGTAAGAATATAAATTTAAAGGAGTTTACACATGAAATTAATTAAGGATATGGTCATTCAAAATAAAGCACCAAACAATAGACAAATTCTACTAAATTTGCAAAGGGAACCTAATTTAGGAATAGGGAAAGAAATCGTTTATATTTATTCGTTGATGGAGGATGAAATCAATTATCCTAAGCAAAAAGGTAAAATTATTTATATTGGGGAAGCGTTGAGGAATAAAGAGGCTACAGGGAAAAGATTTCAACATATTTTTCCGGATGATTCTACATCCAACAACTATGTTGGGAATTATACGATTACCCAATACTATAACTTAGGTTATAAACTAAATTTGAAAATTTATGAATTAGATACAGGTGAAAAACGAGAAGATATGGAACATATTTTATCAACTTTACACTTACAAAAGTATGGATCTAGACCCATTGCGAATGGCTCTACAGGTCAGTATTCTACACCAAAATATGTAGAAATGATATTTTCAGGCAATCAAAGATACTATAATCTCGTATAATAATATGCAAATGTGAACACTATACGAAAGAATAAGCTTATTTTTTAAAAAATAGATCAAAAAAACAGCGGAATACGCCCCTCCGCTGTTTTTTACTTTAAAAAAGGTGTTATTATTCAGTTGGTTGTTCTTCTTCTAAATCTTCCAAAGCATCTGGATAAATGACTTCACTAAATACTTCTTGGGTTGCTTCATCTTTTGTGGATATGGTTACTCTATAATTTTCAGGATCCGCTCCATTAAAAAGCTGATACATAGAACCTTGTAATCCTAAGCCTAATACAGCAAATCCATCAAAGCTGTTCTCAAATGCAGCTTTATCAACGACTAAAGTAAATTCCGTAAAGTCTTTATTATGGGTAATATCCTTGATCGAAGGATATTCTTCGCTGCTTTTCATTTCTTCGATTCCTTCATCAATCGATGTTCCTATATCCTTCATCATCTCTTTGTGTTTCCGTTTAGACATTTTATAAGTAAGAGAACCATCGTCATTCTTAGTGATTTTGATGTCTTCTTTTTCCATTTCAGCAATAACGGTGTCTATGTCCTGTCCCTCAAAAAAAGAAGCTGGTAGTGTTACTTCTACATTTAGAAGTCCTTTATCGACATTAAGTGATTGTTCTTCTGTTTCTTGTATTGATTGTTCCTCTTTGGTATCGCTTTCGTTTTTGTTCGCCTGATTTTGGGATTCATTCGTTGAACAAGCAGTAAGAAAGGCAATTAATAGTACAAATAAAATAAATGTAAACTTTTTTCTCATAATAGACCTCCACTAAATTTTATTTAGTCTTTATCGATATAATGCAATTATACTATTTACCAACCATATATCTAATTGTTTTTCCTTATATCAAAATAGGTTATCAGTAGTATTAGATTGCAATGACGAATCTTAGGATAGAGTTTGAAACTTAAAGAAAGAAGAGGGAGGACCAAAAGTCAATAATGACAATGGTTAGTGAAAATCGGATCACGAACGTTGAAACAGAAGAACCGTCCCGGTGTTTCAAAATGAAACAAAAAGAACCGTCCCCATGTTTCAAAATTTTTCCTTGACAGAATTTTAAATTAGTAGTAAAATTTTTTAACAAATAAAGAGATAGAGGTTTTCTATTGATTTACGGTTATTTTAGCAAGTAGTTAATGGGTGTCGTTGGCTGGTTGAAAAAGTAATTGGATCGAATAGAGCCGCTTATCCGCTAAAAGGGTACGAAATGGAAATGTTTTGTTTTTTTAATTAAATAGTTAGGTAGACTGATAAAAGCCTTAAGGGGCTAGTAGATAAGTAAACCGACAATGTTCAAGATTGAATTGACTGATGAGGTCAATTTGATCATTGAAGTTGTCGGTTTTTTTGTTTTATACGAGAAAGGAAGTTGAAACATGAACATCATAAATCATTACCGATACAACCAGCGGATAACGAAATGGGGGGAAGTCAGATGAGTTTTTCCCTGCCGATCTTATTTTTGATCGCTATCATGGTTTCATTGATTAGCTCTTTTATATTATTACATCCCAAGGTTTCCCTAGAATATATTCGAATTCACATAGGAATCGTTTCGATTCCTCCGATTCTTGCACTGCTCGTACTTATTTTTCAGCCTAGCCAGCTAATGTTGGGACCTTGGCGTTTTTCATCATTAACCTTACTGTTAGCCGTGTTTGTCCTAACCATGGGGCTCATTGTCCAGCGGTTCTCAGTGCATTATTTGCTGGGCGACCGCTCTTATCGAAAATATTTCTTTCTCTTGTCATTCACTACAATTGCTGGCTCTCTAGCCTGGCTCAGTGACGATCTTCGCTTGCTAATCATTTGTTGGGGAATCACGCTTCTCGGTTTGACCTTGTTAATGTTATTAAAAAAAGAATGGGCAGTAGCAAGACGTGCTGCTTCTTACATGGGCCGTTTGTTTATGTTGAGTTGGCTTCTATTATTAGTCGCGATTCTTTGGATGTCTGAGGCGACAGGGCATTGGCAGTTGTCACAGATGATGACAACAAATGGTTTAGCGGGTTTGGAGTCGTGGGAAATGACATCTATTAATCTTCTAATCATCTTATCTGTCGTAATTCCGGCAGCACAATGGCCATTTCAGCGTTGGCTATTAGATTCAGTTGTGGCTCCAACCCCCATTTCAGCGATTATGCATGCAGGAATTGTGAATGCGGGTGGTATCCTGTTAACCTTTTTTGCTCCCTTATTTAACGGAGGTGTAGCACAGATTATTCTACTGATCTTGTCAGGGATTTCCGTCTTAATGGGAACAGGTATTATGCTGGTTCAAGTTGACTATAAACGCCAGCTCGTCGGTTCAACCATTGCGCAGATGGGATTTATGCTGATTCAGTGTGCGTTAGGGGCTTATGTAGCGGCTATTATTCATGCAGTCTTACATGGTCTATTTAAATCAACTTTATTTTTGCAAGCAGGCTCTGCGATTCACCGGGATGATACTATCAAACATTCCGATTCAACCATTTCTTTTGCGGGGACATGGTCCGCTGTTGGTTTAGGAATTATGGCGGGAATCGGCTATGGACTCACTTCTCCTGATGAGGGGTATCGCTGGATCAGTGCCATCATTTTAGGTTGCTCTGTCACCTATGCTTGGAAACAACTAGTGGCTTCAGGGTACGGACGTATTGGTCGTCTCACTGGATTTACCATTTTTATAGGAGGATCGGTCCTTTATGGCCTCGTTCACTCAGGTTTTCACAGTCTGTTACATGAATATATTTCAAACAACATACAGCCGTCGTTGCTTTCAGTCATGGTTGTGTTGTTTATTCTCGTGTTCGGTAGTGGGGTGGGTTTCTGGCTATTGCGAAATCCATCTTCAAAAGCTGCTTCAATGGTTTATCTATGGCTTTTACAGGTAGGAGAACCCCATACGAATGTAGTGGAAAGCCATCCAAACTATTTAAGGCATGTATTGTTCCAAGGAGGTAAAAAAGGATGAATTCAGTATTATCACCAACCCAGCCATTCCAACAGGAAAAACAAGAAAAACATCTTGATTTTCATGTGAAAAAGATGGTAGGGACAGCAAGCAGAGTCATTGTACCACTAGGACCAATTACTGCATTTGCAGCCAGACATCCATGGGTCCATATGGAGCATCAATCGTTTGAAAAAGTCGCACGCTTTTTTAAGACAATGGGCGATGTAGACCTTTTACCAAACGAATCTATGATAAAAAAAGCCGTTGATTGTCATGAAATCAATATGGAATTTTTAGAAATAGAGCTTCAACACTGGCTTGAAGAACAGAATCTTCCATTACCAAAAGATGTTGCAGGGCAATACTGCATGGCGGCACTCCAGGTAGATGAGCCTTCACAGGACTGGAGCTCAAAACCAGAATGGATACACTTGAAGAAAAAATTAACTCGATATACTCCTAAAATGACTGAAAAAGCGGTTGTCCGTACATACAGTCAGCTTTTAGAAAATGAAGGGAAAACCAAATCAGCAACAGTTCTTAATTCACAAATGATCAAGTGGTGCAAATTATATTTAGATCAATCTCAGGCCGTTTGGTCGATGCCAAAACGCAAAGGTGGTTTCTATCAATCATGGAAAAACCTCGTTCAACATGACCCTGCTCTTAAGCCTGCGATCCGCAAGAGATTAAAAGATATGCCTGATGAGGCGGAACAAGCGCTGAAAGAAGGTTTACTTTCATTAGAAATGCCTTATACTAACATGATTCAATATCTAGAATCCCATTTACTTGCGCTACCAGGCTGGGCTGGGATGATGTTATGGCGTTCCCAGAACTTTAGTGAAGATAAAAACTTGTTAACCGATTATTTGGCGGTTCGTCTTTCACTGGAATGGGCTTTGGTTCAACCCTATTTGCCCGTCACACAACCCAAAGCGGAAAATAAACACACGCTTGATCAACTAGTGACAAACTGGTTTCATTGGGGAAATATGACTTTTGATACATGGTTTGAACTATCATCAATTGAAATAGAAGCTAGATTAATACTGTCATTTCGCTTTGATGAGATCGTTCGCCAACGACTTTGGCTGGAAGCGTGGGAAAAAACATACGAAGACCATTTGAAAAAAATGATAACTGCTCATTTTCATCATGAAGAAAAAAGGCAGATGGAGGATTCTGTACCAAACGCTCAGTTTGTCTTTTGTATTGATGTTCGGTCAGAGCCTTTTCGCCGCAAGCTTGAAGATTCAGGTCCTTTTGAAACGTTTGGTACGGCGGGATTTTTCGGATTGCCGATTGAAACATGCAAGCTAGGAAGTGAGCACCGTCATCCGTCATTGCCAGTCATGTTTCAACCACAAATAGCTATAAAAGAAATGACAAGAGATTCCGAATCTGTATCTTTTCAGCAGCGGAAAGGAGCGCTATCAGCAACAAGCAAGACGTTTAAAGGGATGAAGCATCATGCGCTTGCGAGCTTGATGCTTCCGGAGGTCAGCGGTCCGTTGCTGGCATTACAAACCTTGGCGCGAAGCTTTGTCCCACGAAAAACAGGCTCACTTATTCGAAAAGCCCGTGAAAATTGGTTGGATAAACCATCGACAGAGCTCACATTAAGCAGCACTGGGCATGATGATACCGAATTACCACTTGGTTTTTCTGATCAGGAGAAAGTATCATATGTAAGTCAAGCTTTAAGAATGATGGGATTAACCGAAAGATTTTCTCCATTAGTGGTGATTTGCGGACATGGTAGTCACTCAACGAATAATCCCTATTCTTCCTCTCTTGATTGTGGTGCTTGTGGAGGGGCATCGAGTGAATTTAATGCTCGAGTTTTGGCTTCTTTGTGTAATCTTCAGGAAGTGAGGCAAGCCCTTAAGTTAGAAGGGATCCATATTCCAGAAGACACGATTTTTGTAGCGGCTGAACATATAACAAGTACAGATGAATTACGTCCCATTTATGTACCAGAACTTTCAGTCAAGGCAAAGAAAGCGTATAATCAAGTTCGCAACATATTGCCTAAAGTACGAGAGGAAGTGAGTACAGAGCGCATAGAACAACTGCCAACGATTGGTTATAATGGTCAACATGCAACGAAGGAGACTGTAAGATTTTCTGAAGATTGGAGCGAGATTCGACCGGAATGGGGGCTTGCTCGTAATGCTTCCTTTATTATAGGAAAACGCGAGCTTACTAAGAGTTGTCATTTAGAAGGAAGAGCGTTTCTTCATAATTACGACTGGGAAAAAGATGAAGGTGGTCGTATCCTAGCCGACATTATTAAAGGTCCAGCCACGGTTACTCAATGGATTAACTTGCAATACTATGCTTCGACGGTTGCCCCGCATTATTATGGAAGTGGAAATAAAACCACACAAACCGTAACTTCGGGGGTTGGCGTAATGCAAGGGAACTCTAGTGATTTATTATCTGGTCTTCCATGGCAATCGGTCATGAGCTCGGATCATGATTTTTATCACCGTCCATTACGATTGCTCGTGGTCATTCAGGCACCTAAACGATTCATCGAAAAACTTTTAAAACAAGATCCTGCCTTTCAACAAAAAGTTCGAAACGGTTGGATCCGACTCTCATCGATTGATGAGTGGGGAAACTGGGTTCATTGGTCCTAACCAATGACTCAGTATTTTCAAAATATAATATAAAGAATAAGGAATGGGAATGTGTATGGTAAAAACAAAAGGAGCAACAGAAGCGGAAATTAGTCAGGCTTTAACACATTGGGAGAAAAATTATCTAGGAAGAGGTTCGGTGTCTGTTAAATCGGACATTTTACGAGATATGATCATTGTCAGCTTGCGTGGAATTTTAACGCCCGCTGAATACTCACTCTGTAAAGATAAAGAGGGGCTTTTATCCGTTAAAGAAAATCGGAACAGTCTAGTCGAATCCGGTGTAGATGAATTAAAAGAAATTATTCACACCCAAACAGGTTTTGAGGTCCTAAGCTTTTACACCGACCTAAGCACGCAAACCGGAGAACGCATGATGGTCTTCAAGCTCTCAGGAAATCTGCAGCAAGAATTAGCTTGAAACAGGGGGACGGTTCTCTTTGTTTCAAAATCGCTTCGCTTTGAGGACTATTCATAGATTGTGAATTTATGGGGAAACGGGAGAACCGTCCCTCTGTTTCAATTCCAAGCAAAGGGGGAAGATTTATGTCTTTAGAAGAAAATAAAAAGGGATTATTCATCGTGGGAATGGAACAGGAATTAAATTATGATTATATTTTGCAAAGATATGACTTACAACCAGAGGAGATTATCGTCATCGAAAGTGATGAAGTCGAAAGAATCCAACCTTTTGGTGACTTGATGAGGGATATTCTGATCCAGGTATATGACAAAAATATTGATGAAATTTTTATTGTTAAAAATCAAGAGGAAAATAGTCGAAATATTACGATTTCCTCGGGAATGGAGCAAACCATCGATCAGAGAAATAACATAACCACAGTTAATTATCTGTTTGATCATTGTCAACCGGAATTTCCAAACAGAACCCTACAAGAATGGCTGTTAGGAACGGAGGAGTCAATCGAAGAAAAACCAAATCCAATTGAAATCCTCCGATCACATCCATTAATACCGGCTTCAATTAACGTTAACTGCGGTGATGAATCGTGTGTATTAATGTGAAACAGGGGGACGGTTCTGCGCGTTTCATAATCCTCGTTTGAAACAGGAGAACCGTCCCCGCGTTTCATTACTTCATATACTTCTCAACTAATTCATAGCATCTTTCTTCTGTTAGGTTTGCTAGTACAGATACATATTCTAGATGTTCCTGTGTACCACCTTTAAATTTCAACGATGCTTCCAATGCACGGTCATCTCTATTTTTTATCCAATTTCGTTGTTCATTTCGTAATGCTTCCATCTCATCTGGCGGCAATTGCTTCTGTAACACTCCATAAATGTCGTTCAACCATCCATCCCAAATCTCCCATCGATCGTTTTCCACTTTTTTCAAAGCGAATGTAGATGAATCGGTTGCTTCCAAGTCTTCCACTTCTTTTTTCGCGTTGTTTAATTTTGTGAGATAATCTTCCTTTAGACTTTCTTCAGTATGTGTAGAAGCTGGTTCTTTTTCTTTTTCAGGTACTTTAGTTGCTTGATACTCTTTTTGATTTTCATGTTGCTTGTTTGTTTCGATGGTGTCATCCGGATTTTTGATAGCATCTTCTGACGGGTTACCTGTTGAATCTTTTTCGCGATCATTTACGTCGTTTTTCAATTCTTCCTCTTCAATCTGTGTTGCGTTGTTATTGGATGATATATTTTCCGACTGTGTACTCGTTTCATCAGATGGGTTTCCACAACCCGCCAAAATAATTAAGAAGAACGCAAATATGACCATTATGTATGAACGATTCTGTCCCACTTTACAACCTCCCTTTTTGAAAATCATACCAATCTTTCAAGGTTCCTCCAAGTTAAAATGTCGTCTATCGGATTGTCTTTATTTTTCCATGTTGCTGTTTTTATCAAAAAAGTAGGTTATCCATGTTGATGTCACAGCAATCTGATCAACTTTCTTAAGTAACAGTGTTAAGAATGAGTTTACTAAACGTTTACAAAAGTATGAATATTTTTACGGTATACTAATAGTAGTAAACGTCAAAGGAGAAGAATATGAAAAAAACTCATTATTTGTCCATCGTGGCTTTATTTTTCGCCTTATTTTTAACAGGCTGTTCAGAAGGAAAAACGTTCACGATATTATCTGGTTCAGAAAATGAATCCATTGAGCCGATCCTCGTCGAGTATGGCAAAAAACAGGGCTACCAAATCGAAATGGTCTATAAAGGTTCGGTTGATAGCATGCTAGAGTTGCAGAACAATCCGGAAAACTACGATGGGATCTGGCTGCCAAACAGCATGTGGATTCATATGGGAGATACCCATAATGTGGTAAAGCATGACAAATCTATTTTTACCTCTCCGGTTGTTTTTGGTATAGAACAATCCAAAGCCGAGGAATTGGGATTTACAAAGAATGATGTCATGGTAGATGATATTTTGCAAGCTGTCCAACAACAAAAGCTAACCTTCATGATGACCAGTGCCACGCAATCCAATTCAGGTGCCAGTGCCTACATCGGGTTTTTGTATGCATTGCTTGGCAACCCCGAATCGATGACAAAAGAAGACTTACAAAATTCCCAATTAAAAGAAGATATCAAAAAGTTATTCTCCGGCATTAACCGATCATCAGGCAGTTCTGGATGGTTAAAGGATTTGTATCTGAAAGGGGATTATGATGCCATGGTCAATTATGAAGCGGTCATCATTGAAACAAATCAAGAATTGATCCAACAGGGTAAAGAGCCATTATATGTCGTCTATCCTAAAAATGGACTCACCATTTCTGATAATACATTCGGCTATATTGATAACGGAAACGCTGAAAAGGAAGAATTCTTCACTACCATGCAGGACTTTTTATTATCAGAAGACACGCAGAATGAAATCGCCCAATTAGGAAGAAGAACCGGATTTGGCGGAGTCGTCAAAAATCCGGATGGGAACGTATTTAATCCGGAATGGGGAATACAAACTGAAAATCCGCTTGTTCCAATTAAGTTCCCGTCAGAGGATGTCATACAAGAAGCCTTGACTTTGTATCAAACAAGCTTCAAGAAACCTTCTTTCACCGTCTTCGCTCTTGACTTTTCAGGTAGTATGGCAGGAGAAGGGGAGGAAGAATTGAAAGAAGCCATAAGTACACTGTTAGATCAAAATAAAGCCAAAGAATACCTTTTACAATCTTCAGACGAAGATCAAGTGGTCGTCATTCCTTTTAATCACACGGTGTTGGCCAAATGGGAAGCGAACCAGGTTTCCGAATACAGCCGTTTACTAGAAAAAGTAGAAAACTATCAATCAGACGGTGGAACCGATATTTATAAACCAGTCATCGAAGGGCTAGAGTTATTAAGTTCAATCGATATCAACGAATATAACCCTGCAGTCATTTTAATGACAGATGGAAATTCATCCGGAGATATCTCCCAGTTGGAAAGGTATTATCAAAATATAAACAAAGATATCCCTGTTTTTAGTATTATGTTTGGCGAAGCGTCTGACGAACAGTTGAATGAAATTAGTGACTTAACAAGAGCGCGAACATTTGATGGAAAAGAAAATTTAGTAGAGGCGTTTAAAAATGCAAAGGGATATAACTAAGGGGGCAACAGGATGAGTTTTATCAAAGGTATGGTTTCAGGCGGAATAGGTGCCATTATCTTTCTCATCTTTTTATTTCTGCTCGATATTGGGTTACTGGTTTCGGTTATGGCTGGAATTATTTCATTTGCGGCCACATTATTAATCTTTCATTCTCTCTTTTCTAAAAGGATTGAAATAGAAGTCGAATCCGTTCATGAAGAATATTATCAAAATATTTTAAATGAAGGATATGAAAAAATAAAGTTGATCCAATCCCAAGTCAAGAACATCAAAAATCCGAACATCCAGAAAGATGGAAATGAAATCTTAGAGATTTGCAAAAGTATTTTTACAAATTTAGAAGAAGATCCGAAAGATGTGAAAGTCATTCGGCAGTTTTTTACGTACTATTTAGACGCCTTACTGACGATTTTTCAAAAATACAACAAAATTGCTAATAGTAGTTTGAAGGGTGACAAAAGAGTCGAAATAGATGAAAGAATGACTCAAAACTTAGTTAGGGTAAAAGAGCTGTTTCACTCCCAACTTAAGAAATTGCTAGAGGATCATTTTATGGACTTGGATACCGAAATTCAAACCTTAAATAAGATGATGGAAATGGAGGGGATTCGATCATGAACCAAAAACTACTTGGCGCTTCTCTAGGAGCCTTCATCTTAATAGCCGTCATCGTTGCAGGGATTTTGATTTATATCAATCAACAGAAAACGCCGGAAGTTGTAATTAATGGACTTGTTGGTGGTGAAAAAGTGGAATTATTTGAGAATGAAACTTTCAAGAAAATCGCGGAAGAAAAATATCATACGACGATTACTTATTCAAAATCAGGTAGCATCGAAATGGCGGATCGCGATGTCAGCGATCTGGATTATTTATTTCCTTCCAGTCAAATGGCAGAAGAGTTAATCAAGAAGAAAAAGGGAGAGTTCATTACAAAAAGCGAGACAGTCTTGAATTCGCCCATCGTTTTTATTTCATGGGGAGAAGTGGTCGATGCCCTTGAAAAAGAAGGCATCTTTCAAAAAGATGACAATACGTATACAGTCGATACCCCCACCTTTATCAGTTTAATTTTAGAAGGAAAAGACTGGTCTAGTGTGGGACTCCCAGATTTATATGGAAATATTTCGATCGTTTCGACTCATCCTTCTAAATCCAATTCTGGAAATATGTTTGCAGGTCTTTTAGCCAATATGGTGAACGATGGAAAAGTGGTGGATAACCAAACCTTGCAAACTGTCCTGCCAAACGTAACAGAATTCTACTCGAAACTCGGTTACTTAGAAAGTTCATCAGGCGACTTATTTGAACAATTTTTAAAAACAGGGATGGGTGCAAAACCGATTATCGTTGGCTATGAAAATCAATTAGTCGAGTTTGCCCAAATGCATGCGGACGAGTGGGATCAGGTCAAAGATGAGATTCGCATTGTGTATCCAACTCCAACGGTATGGAGTGAGCATCCAGTGATTGCTTTAAATGAAAATGGCGAAAGACTGATCCAAATTTTATCCGATCCTGAAGTTCAAGAGTTGGCTTGGAAAGAACATGGCTTTCGCACGGGATTAAGTGGCGTGGAGAATAATCCGGACGATTTAGAAATGGAAGGATTGCCAAAAACAATTCGGTCGATTATTCCGATGCCGACTCCAGAAGTGATGGACAGAATTGTTAATGCCTTAAAATAATAGATCTCTTGGGGGATTATGATGGAAAATGAAGTTCAACTATTAGATATTTTTGAAATAGAAATGGGTATCGGGACAGAGCAACAACAAAGAGTAGTTCAATTGCTGAAGGAAATGAATATTAAAGATTCCACCTTTGTCATTGGCTATGGAACCCATATTTTAAAGGAGATATCGCAGTTTTCGGATAAAATATTAAGTCATGTTACCGCCAAAGATAGTGGGGAAGTAGGCTCGATCGTTACTGAACTCATGCTCAAAATCAAAGAAGTTGATGGGGATTATTTAGTTCAAAAAGGGGGTCTTGCCTCCATTCCTGTGATTGGTGCCTTGTTTAACAAAGCGAAAAAATTCATTTCCCAATACGAGAAGATAAGCATTCAAATTGAAAAAATCACGGGTCAATTAGATAAGGCACAGATCCAATTAATCAAAGATATTACGATGCTAGACGGATTGTATGAGAGAAATAAAAAGTACTTCCAAGAGTTAAACCTCTATATTGAGGCAGGCCAGATCAAAGTTGAAGAAATTAGAGACGTCATCATTCCTTCCTTACAGGAAAAAGCGAAAGGAACGAATGATGCTAAAGTTCTGCAAGAATTAAACGAACTAACGCAATTTGTAGATCGATTTGAAAAGAAGATCCATAATCTACAATTAAGCCGGGCAATTACAATCCAAACAGCCCCTCAAATTCGCATGATTCAAAACAACAATCATGTGCTAGCTGACAAAATTCAAAGCTCGATTTTACAGACGATTCCCTTGTGGAAACAGCAATTGGTCATTGCCCTTACACTTGCACGTCAACAAAACGCCTTGAAACTACAAAAAGAAGTGACTGAAACAACGAATGAATTGTTGCTAAAAAACTCAGAACTAGTTAAACAAGGGTCGATCGACATCGCTCGTGAAAATGAAAAAGGCATCGTCGAAATCGAAACCTTAAAAACCACACAGTCCAATCTAATTGCGATCTTAGAAGAAACGATAACCATCCAAACCGAAGGAAAACACAAAAGAGAAGAAGCCCTAGTCGCACTACAAAAAATGGAAAACGAATTGAAGGCGAAAATGGAAGAGATGGTAAAGTGAAACATGGGGACGGTTCTGCGCGTTTCAAAACAAACTTTTGAAACAGACAGAACCGTCCCTCTGTTTCAATTCAGTGATTATTTTGAGCAAAGCTAACAGAGGAAATGTCGCAAAAGTAGAAAAAATCTTTAAATTTAATGTGAGACTGCTATAATAATAGTAAATAAATAACGAAACCCACTGGGGAGCTTTTTGCTGAGAGTGAACAAACTCGTTTGTTCAGACCCTTTGAACCTGTTAGATAATGCTAGCGCAGGGATGTGAAATACAAGAATGATTTTTTTCTGTATCTATGTGCAAAAGGTTCTTCCCTTTAGGTTTTACTAAAAAGGGGAGATTTTATTATGAAAAAATTATCATTAGTCGCTATGATTGAGGCAGCTTTTTTTGCAGCATTTGCCTTTACCCTTGATCTTTTACCGTCTATTAACCTATCACCATGGATCTCTATCTCAATTGCCATGGTGCCTATTTTTATCATTGCTTTCCGATGGGGCTTTAAAGTAAGTTTGTTTTCTGGATTTTTGTGGTTTAACATAACATACCAATAACCTTTGATATAACGAAAAAAAATTCTCACTTATGAAAAGAAAAGATATGTCTTGCGCTGATTTCAACAGAAACGCTAAAAGTTACATTTTTTTAAAAATCAACGCTTAAGGTTTTGAGAAAATAGCATTTATCCCTGTAAAGGAGGGATGAGGGTTGGTTTTATTCAATATACTTGATTACTCACCAATTTTTGAAGGATGGAATGCTCGGGAAGCCTTACTGCACACAAGGGATTTAGCACAGCTTGCAGACAGCCTTGGATATCATCGGTACTGGGTGGCTGAACATCATCACGTGTTTTCTGTTGCAGGAAGTACCCCGGAACTGCTGATGATGCAATTGGCTGCTTCTACAAATCGAATACGAATCGGTTCAGGCGGGATCATGCTGCGACATTATAGTCCTTATAAAGTTGCCGAAAATTTCCGGATGCTGGAGGCTTTTTATCCAAACCGAATTGATTTAGGGATAGGCAGATCTCCGGGCTATCCAATGGTTAATCGAGCGTTGAATGAAGCAAAAGATATACGGGTTTCATACGATCAGCAGGTGAAAGATCTTTATAAATACTTAACAGATAACACGGATGAAGAGCATCGCTTTAAAAAGCTAATTGCAACACCTGTTATCGATACGATTCCGCAAATATGGCTGCTTGGAAGAGGAACAGAAGGGGTAAGCATTGCTGCAGCAAATGGATCCGCCTATGCATTTGCTCATTTTGCGCCTCCCTCCAAATTGAACGGTCAGGAAATCGTCATGAATTACCGCAGTGAATTTAAACCCAGTTCTTTACTCGAAAATCCAAGAGTCATGGTCGCCGTTTTCGTGATAATCGCCGAAACGAGGGAGGAAGCAGCGGACATTGCCACTGCATTTGATTTATGGTTGCTTTCTATTGAATCTACCAACCAGCCTCCATACTATCCTTCTATTAGAACAGCCAAGGATCGTAAATTAACTATTGTTGATGAGGAAAAAATCACTCAAAATCGAACACGTGTCATTATAGGTGATCCGAAACTAGTTAAAACAGAGATAGAAAGAGTCGTTGATCTGTATCAAGCTGACGAAATAACCATTATTCCTCAATTTTATGATGCGAACAATCGAATGAAAGGAATAAAATTATTAGCAGAAGCATTTGGATTATCTGCTGAAAACATACGTAATAGAAAAAGGTCGATTGTTCCTAGGTTTAGGAATCATCGGCCTTATTTTTTATAGCAAACGATTACCTTTACTAGGGGTTAGTTGAAGAAAGAATATCTGTAAATGTTTCAAATTTCAACATTCTGCTTTAACTGAACCTTTTATTTTAATCGTATTATGTAGGAGGCTTTCCTTTATAATAAGGCTGTGTTTAAGGCCAATGTTATTTTCTGATTGAAGTGGAAGACGTGCATACTTCTGCCAGAGAAGCAAGCAGAAAAGACTCCATAATGTCATCATAATGGCTCAGGCGTAGCTATGAAAAGCGAAGTGCTTAGAACGGAAATCAACAACCACTTTTAACAGTGCTATAAAAAACCTTTCGATGTATGAGTGTTGATAGAATATAATAATATAAATAGTATCAGTTTGGAGGATCAAAAGTGTCCTACCCGATTAATGATAGTAGGTGGATGTTATGAATAGCGAGAGTATAAATACATTATTACTTGATAGGATAGGTGAAATAGAGGCTTCGTTAGGTCATGATTTTTCTCTATCCTTAGTAGAACTCGATACAATTAGGAAACAAATTCTCTCTAATCTTCAATTCTATTATTCTAAAAGTAAAGATGATCAAGATGTACAAGATTACTATCATTCTGTTCGTTCTGTTGATGATGGCCAACATTTATTTTATGAATATCATTCATTACTTAAGAAAACTCACCAACCGATTCCCTATTTTTTAAGTAAGGATCAATATTTATATTCATGGGTAGATTTGCAACCGGATGGAACGATTAAGAGTATCTATTCAGGAATTAAACGAGATCCAAAAACACTGATGAAAGAGGATTTAGTAACGATTAAAAAGAAGTATGCAGAATTTCAAATGGCTATTGAAAAACAGAATCAATCTAAAAATATAAAGGATATACAGATCAGAAAAATAGATCATGATTTTAAATTTAATACGGAGCATATGGTTCCTCAGTCTTGGTATGGGACAGCAGAACCCATGAAGGGTGATTTACATCATTTGTTTGCTTGTGATCCGGAATGTAATATAAAACGATCGAATTCCCCTTATGGAGATTTCAGTTTTTATCACCCAGAATCATTAGAAGAAAAAATTAAAAATCACTGCGGAGTGTCGTTGGATGGAAAATTTGAACCGGAATACGGAAAAGGGACCATCGCCAGAGATATGTTGTATTTTCTCATCCGTTACCCACATACCATCAAAAAATCCTTTGTGAAACAGATTAATGTACATCTACTACTGCATTGGCATGAACAATTTAATGTTACGATATACGAGAAACATCGAAATCAAGCCATTTATCAAATACAAGGAAATCGCAATCCTTTTATTGATTTTCCTGAATTAGCCCAAAAAGTGAATTTTCAATTAGGTACATCTAAAAAGATGACAGAACTAGGTGCTGGATGATGAACTAATTTTTTTCTCATTTTATCAAAAAGCCGATATCATCGCTTGTATTAATTATGTTTTACTCCGAGAAAATGGGAAATATACCGCAGAGCACAGTCGGATCCTCAACATTAAGATTTACGACAGCATCTTGATAAATGACAATGTTAAACCTTTAGAAAAAGGAGAAATCTGTACGCAGCCGAACATCATATGAAGAAATTTCATTTAGTCGGATCAACACTACTAGAAATGAAATCTTAGAAACAAGAGAACCCCATGTTTCAATCCATGGGGCGCCAGAAATTACCGAAGTATTTAATTTCTCCCGTTGCCGGTTCTGTTTTGTGAGATTCCTCTTCATCAATGACCTCATCAATAGTCTCGTCTGAATGTGGGAGCTGAATCGGGTGGGAGTCTTTAATGACGGTAATGGGTCTCATCATGTCGTGGTCTTCATGTTCGAGTAAGTGACAGTGCCAAATATAATGACCGGTAAAGTCTTTCCAGTGCATGATGACGGATGTGACATAGCCGATATCTGCTTTAAAAACGTCTTTAAACCCTGTTTCATAATCACGAGGTAATTCCATAGGCCCCATTTCGAGTATGCCTTCATTTAGATATTTATCAACGTCAAACGGTCTTCGTCCCAAAATTTTCCCCTGAATCAAGTGAATATGCATGGGGTGCGAGACGGGGGTCGTATTGATAAAATTCCAAATTTCGATGCTGTCCAAGGCTGGTTTTTCTGTACATGGATCATGATACATTCGGTTATTTTGCATCAGCATGAGTCTTCCGTATTCATCGTTTGTAGCGGTTAATGGTAAGTCCCGCTTAACATGGGCATGATGTTCATGAAGTTCCATTCCACGCGGTGCCAATTCTTCAGGAATGACGCTATTATCTTTTCCATCCAATGGGAGGCTTACTTGGAATTGCATGATCACGCTTGTATGCTCATTCGGGTCAGCGGTTTCGGTATCGTCATTCATAAGCGTAATCGTTTGCCCTTTTATGTCGGCAAAATCGATAATCAAGTCTGTTCGTTCAGCAGGGAATAATTCAATCGTTTGAACGGGATTCGGGTTGGTCAAAAATCCGCCGTCTGTTCCAATCTGAATGAATGTCTGGTTATTCGAAAGTCGTAAAATATAGCCTCTACGGTTGGAACCATTGAGAATGCGGAAACGGTATTTTCTTGGCTCTACTTGCATATACGGCCATACTTTTCCATTTACCGTAATCGTATTTCCAAGATGGCCAACGGTAATAGAAGGCGTTACAGGAGCAGGAGGGAACGGAGGCTCAGGTCCAAGTGGATAGAAAAGAGAGCCGTCTTCATTAAATGATTTATCCTGGATGATCATCGGCATTTCATATTTACCTGCTGGTAATTGCAATCTTTTTTCTAAATTATCCCGAAGTAGATAGAAACCGACAAGTCCTGCATAAACATTCAAACGTGTAAGTGCCATCGCATGGTCGTGGTACCATAGCGTTGCTGCGGGTTGGTGATTGGTATATTCATGTACTTTTCTTCTGAATTTAGGTCCCACATATTTATAATCCTGTGTATACCAGGATTCTGGGTGACCGTCACTTTCCCAGAAGACATTTGCGCCATGTACATGGGTGACCGTCCGAACCTCCGGTGAATCATTGGCAGTGTGAAGAGTGCGGTCAACTGGGAGAAAGTGTTTTTTGGGCAGTTTGTTCATATATTTGATAAAAGTACTCTTATCTTTTCGTGCCTCAATCGTAGGTCCTGGAATCAGACCGTTATATCCCCAAATCCTTGTGTAGGGGAAATCTCTGTGGAAACGGTGTTTGGCTTCTTTCATTTCTAGCTCAAAATAGGAATGGTCTGGATAATCGGGATTTTGTTTGGGTTGGGCCACTTTCGGCTTCCTCAAACGATCGACAAATTTAGGAATGGTTTCTGGATTAGCTGGGTTGACCGTTCTTTCCTTACTCATCATTGTAGATTTATCCATAGTATTTTAGTCCTCCTATAGGTGATCTACCTCATCATATTCAATCTATTAAGGGGTAGATATGACAAGTGCGGAAATATAAAAAAATGTACCTTTGTACCGTAGACAAGCTAGTGCAACATTGGGACGGTTCTGGCGTTTCACTGCATTCTAACTTTTGAAATGAGGGGGGAGCCAAAGATTTTTCGGTGATTGTGCCTTAAAAAACGAGGGTCTCCAAAAAGTCACTGGGATGAGCTCTTTTTATATCATTAAATTGTTTTTCATTGGATGACCTGTAAAAGTTTATGTTTACAACCTCATATGACCGAATTAAAAAAGTAAAGTCTTTTATAAAAATATATTTTAATAAACTTTCCTATATATAAAGGTTCGTCCCGACCTACCATTGAGAAAACTTATATATAAACGCGAAAATCGTCCTTATTTTTTATATTTATAGGTAAACTTGAAGTAATTTGTCTAAAGGTCATATATAATAAGTTCAAAACAATACAATAGGACGGTTCTGAAGTTTCATAGATTTTTTTAGTCCCTACATATGAATGCGAGGATTCGCCACTGTTTATGTTAGGTGTACAGTTGAAATGGAAGATTTTAGAAAAATTAAATTTTATCAGAATCGTACTCTTGTTTTTAATGAATTAGGAGGATATTTAAATGGAAACAAAATATTGTAAGGAATCACGAGTTGTGAGAACGAGTCGTGTATTCCCAAATGATGTAAATAATCACAATACGTTATTTGGTGGGAGATTAATGAGTGATTTGGACCAAGTGGCCTCTATTTCTGCAGCGCGTCATAGTCGCAGGGAGTGTGTCACGGCCTCAACCGATTCAGTGGACTTTTTGCATCCAGTTCGTACAACCGATTCGGTTTGTTTTGAATCATATGTAACCTGGACGGGCACATCGTCCATGGAGGTTTTTGTGAAAATTATTGCCGAAGATTTAAAAAGCGGAGAGCGCAAAATCGCTGCTACAGCCTTATTAACATTTGTTGCTCTTGACGACAATAAAAAGCCAGTAAGAGTTCCTAAAGTCATCCCGCAAACAGTGGAAGAAAAAAAGTTACATGAAACAGCACCTGAAAGAGCAAAAATTCGAAAAAATAGAAAACATAGAAGTGAAGAGTTAGCTGAGTTTATCACGACCAATCATCCTTGGAATTAAAAAAGATATGGTTCTGGAATTTCATTCTCTTAGCCTATCCTAGAGAGTACATCGTATGTTCGATTGGGGGCAGCCCCTGTTTTCAAGTATGTGCACACGAGATAGCTTCCCATGTTGACCCATGTTTTACAAGCATCGTTTGTGATATACTCTGATAGAATAATAGATACAGCAACAAAGAGGTGGCAACATGAAAGGACGAACTCATTTAACAATCGGGTTAGGGATCGGGGCAGTAGGGGCTTTTACCCAACCACTTGAAATGATGCCGATTATTTTAGCAGCATCAGGCGTGGCTTCCCTTGCTCCTGATTTGGATGGTAATAATCTATTAAATAAACGGGTAACGAAAACAGCGAAACTAATCAAAAAACGTGGGGCATTTGCAGGTGGGGCACTGATCGCACTGGCATTAGTGACCATCTTTTTAGATGCACATTATCTTTCTTTCTTAGATGACAGGTTGTTGGAGCAACAAAATAAGCTTCTTCTTTTAGGATTGGGAGCCGTTATCTTAGGCTTTTCCCTAAGAAGCCAGGAAACGTTGAAAAATATTCTGATGGTCATCATTGGCTTATTCCTTGTATGCTATGCCGCCACAAATGAGTTATGGTGGTTGGTAATGTTTGCAGTATACATAGGGGGAGTCGGTTGGTTTGCTCATCGAGGTCCAACACATACCATTTGGGCATTAATTTACTGGTGGTATATGTCCCATTTGTTAGAAGTGAGCACCGCAGTGGACGGCATCGCTCTGATTTCCACCATTGCCTATCTATCGCATCTTGTAGGAGATATGCTAACAAAAAAAGGAGTCAAATTTCTATCCCCACTCACCAATAAAGTATTCCGAATCCGCATTTGAAACATGGGGACGGTTCTGCGCGTTTCATTTTTACATTTGAAACAATGAGAACCGTCCCCCTGTTGCATTTAATAATGGAAAGGAGATGTTGTATTTATGAATAGCAACCAAAGCTTGGAGATTGTAACAATCGGGGAGGTATGTGCAAAATAATTCATGCATAGAACCTCCCAAAGGTTACGATCTAAACTTTAGGAGGAAATGAAGTTGAATACTATTAATTTGAAAAATCTAGGACTTACTAAGGATATTATACAGGAGTCTAAAATATATAAAGATCTTTTTATTGGTCGAGTGGCAACGCAATATAAAAATGTATATAAGGTAATTACCGGAAATGGTGAGATTGCTGCTGAAATCTCAGGAAAATTTCACTACGAAGTAAAAGGACTTTCTGAATATCCTGCTGTTGGAGATTTTGTTATGGTCGACAGTATCGATGATTCACAGGGTAACGGCATTATTCACCACGTACTAACACGGAAAAGTGTTTTTGCTCGTAAAGTAGCAGGTTCAACAGAAGATATTCAGATTGTCGCCACAAATATTGATACAATTTTTATTTGTATGTCAATGAACAATGATTTTAATCTTCGTAGACTAGAGCGTTATCTATCCATTGCCTGGGACAGTGGGGCGACACCAGTTATAGTCCTTACAAAATCAGATTTATGTAAGGAAATAGAGGCGAAGATTAACGAAATATCTTCTGTTGCTATAGGTGTAGAGATACTCGTTACATCAAGTACTTCCGATGAAGGGTATCAATCCTTAAAGAAGTATCTCTATAGTGGTCAGACCGTTGCGTTTATCGGCTCATCTGGAGTTGGAAAATCGACCTTAATCAATTGTTTGCTTGGTCAAGACCTTTTAGATACAAATGGGATAAGAAATGACGATAAAGGCAGACATACGACGACAAAACGTGAACTAATGTTGTTGCCGAATTTAGGCGTTGTAATAGACACTCCAGGAATGAGAGAGCTTGGAATTATTCGTGCGGATTTAACGAAATCTTTTGCTGATATTGATAAACTGGCATTCCAATGTAGATTTAACGATTGTTCTCATAGGAAAGAGCCAAACTGTGCAGTGCAAAAAGCCATTAAAGAGGGCATTTTGACAGTGGATAGGCTAGAAAGCTATTGGAAACTAAAAAAAGAAGCGAAGTATGATGGCTTGAATTCCAAAATGATCGAAAAAGAAAAAATTAGCGAAATGTTTAATGGTATGGGCGGCATGAAAAACGCTAGGAAATACATCAAACAACAAAACAGAAAAAAAGGCAGATAGTAACGCAAAGTTGCTTGTTAGATTAGGGTAACGGCTCAATATTGAGCTGTTACCCTTATTTTGGATAGAAGATGAAACATGGGGACGGTTCTGCGCGTTTCATTTTTCATTTGAAACAATGAGAACCGTCCCCTTGTTTCTAAATACATACATAATTTTCAACAGGAAGTAAAAAATAACTTTGTATTTGCTAGTTCAGAGAATTTTTAAGTACGGCATCATCGTAAAGAAATAAGTCTAAATTTGCTGATGTAGAAGGTTCTCCATCAGCGAAAATCACGAAAGGAGATACAATATGAACAAAAAAGGATTACTTATGGTTGCCAGTATGGTTTTATCTGTTCTGTTTATTGCAGGTTGTAACCAAAATGATCAGGATCCGCCACCGGAAAATAACAATGGTGTAAACGAAAACGAAGGTATAAATGAGAACAATGGTCAAACCGATCAAAATAATAATCAGGAACCAAATGTTAATGAACAAGAAAACTTGTTGAAAGATGATAATTATAACTTAGAACAACAACGAATGGAACCAGTAGAAGATGGAGACGATACAGGAAAAAAAGTCATACCACTAGGTTGAAACATGGGTCGGGTCAAAACCGGTTTCCACAATTTTTCTGATTGCGATTCTGCATGTTAATACAAAAAAACGCTCAGGGATGGTTCGATGTTCTGAAAAATAGAAGTCGCCTATAACAAGTTGGCAGGCATCTTCATCGTCTTAGAAACAAGAGCTATCCCCATTGGGCATACATCAATTTTTGTGTGGTCCAAGCAATTTTCCGATCAGAGCTATCTTTTTCATTTTTAATCGAGATTTTATATTCTCACACCCTATAATAAAGCTTAAGGAAATCCCTTCAATACTTGTAAATTCATACAACGGAAACCACTACGTTTTCATTATTCTCCAAAATTTTTTCCACATTCATTCCATTAATCTTTTTGAAATAGTGATATGAAAATAAACATGCTGTCTTCCAAAAATTAAAAGCAAATGATAAGTACGTCAAGCATTCCAACAATGGATTAAAGTGATTGTAGATTAATTCATTTTATAGGCAGGGACTAATTCTAGTATTTCATAACTCTTTCTGAAACAATGAGAACCGTCCCCTTGTTTCTTCTTAACTTAAAATTTGCAAATATTTACTTAATGATTAAACTGCATTTACATAGGTTTTATATATTTAAATAGTATTGTATTTTTTGTTCTAGAATACATCAGTTAACGAGAAATCTATTTGCAACAGAGGGGGAAGTAACGTGAAACAAAAATGGACAATGGTCTTATTCATTAGTTTATTCATGATGTTTATGGCTGCGTGTGGGAATACCGCAACGTCTACAGAAGAGGGTTCCACAGAATCTACGAACCAAGGAGAATCGGAAAATACCGATGCCAAGGTAGAAGGAACCTTGAATTTCTATACATCACAGCCTGACGCGGATGCAGCTAAATTAGTAGAAGGATTTAATGAGAAATATCCAGATGTAGAAGTTGAAATCTTCCGTTCTGGTACTGAAGAAGTGATTTCGAAGATTCAAGCTGAAAAATTAGCGGGGGATGTCCAAGCTGATGTGCTACTTGTTGCTGATGCCGTTACATTTGAAAGCCTGAAAGAAGAGGACATGCTTGCAGCCTATGAATCCAAGGAGGCTGAGGGCATTCCTGATGAATTCGTGGATCCAGACGGCATGTATTATGGAACAAAAGTCATGACGACTGGAATTGCTGTAAATACAGAAAACGTAAAAGAGTTACCAACGAGCTGGGACGTTCTAACAGCTGAAGACTCTAAGGGGAAAATTATTATGCCAAGTCCGTTATATTCTGGCGCGGCAGCCTATAACCTTGGGGTTTTAACTCGCCAAGATAACTTTGGCTGGGAATTCTATGAGAAAATTCAAGCTAACGATGTACAAGTAACAAAAGGAAACGGGGATGTGTTAAAAGGAGTAGCAGGCGGCGAGAAGGATTATGGGATGATTGTTGATTATCTTGTTGCGCGTGCGGCACAAGAAGGCTCTCCTGTTGCGTTTGTTTACCCATCAGAAGGGGTTCCAGTTATTACAGAACCAATTGGAATTATGAATGGCACTGATAATGAAGCAGCTGCGCAAAGCTTTGTTGACTACGTTTTATCAGAAGAAGGACAAGAATTAGCAGCTGAACTTGGCTACTCACCAATCCGTGAAGGAGTAGAAGCTCCTGAAGGGTTAAAGACAATTGAAGAATTAACCGTTATTTCGGCTGATATGAAAGAGCTGTACAAAGCAAGAGAAGATGACAAAAAGAAATTTGAAGAAATGACGGCACAATAATCAATTTTAGTATTGACAGCAAAGGAAGTGGACATATGATTCCACAGCATCTACAAACGGAAAGGAAAACGAGTAGGTCATACTCGTTTTCCTTTTCTTCATTCTTTAGAAGCTGCTATGGATTAGTAGGTTTTGTTCTCATCGTTTTTCTATTTATATTGCCGATTATCCGGTTGGTCTGGCTAAGCATTTCTTCTGAAGATGGACTAAGCTTAGCGATGTATGAAGAGGTTTTATCAAATCCTATTACGTGGAAAACGGTGCAAAGTACCGTCATCATTACGGTGATCAGTACGCTGATTGCACTTGTAGTGGGCGTTTTATTGGCATGGATTATGGCCTATGTCAATATTAGAGGGAAAAAGTGGATCCAATTATTAATCTTTCTGCCATTTATTATCCCATCCTACATCACAACGCTTGCCTGGGTTCAATTTCTTGGAAAAAATGGACCGATTCAAGCGATATTTGAGCTTTTATCGATTGAGGCTCCTAATTTGAATCTGTATAGTATGGAAGGCATTATCTTTATGTTAGGAATCACTCATTTTCCACTTGTCTATTTATTCAGTGTGGCGATTTTTCGGAAAATACCAAGAGAACTTCAGGATGCCGCAAAGGTAGGGGGAGCTTCAAACGGAACGATTTTTCGGAAAATTGTACTCCCGATGGCACTACCAGGAATTGCCGGTGGGGGATTACTCGCTTTTCTATCCAGTTTAGATAACTTTGGCATTCCAGCCTTTTTAGGAATCCCGGCGAATATTCGCGTGCTAAGTACGTATATTTATGAGCAGGTGATTGGGTATGGACCAAGCGCATTTGCAAGGGCTTCTGTTCTGTCTGTTTTGCTCGGAGTGATTGCTATTATTGGAACGATTGTTCAATGGGTCATTGTGCGAAAAAGTAAAGTAAACGAAACGACGAAAATGGAAATGGAGCCGCGTTATTTTTTATCGAATCGCAAACGTCTTACCGTCGAATGTTGCCTCTGGGGGTTTATCCTTTTAACAAGTTTCATCCCTTTTCTAACGATGGGTGCCACATCGTTCATCAAAGCCTATGGTTTACCGTTAAAATGGGAAAACCTCTCATTAAAGAATTATCGATTCATTTTGTTTGAAGACCAAAAAGTCATGAATGCAGTAGGAAATAGTTTATTACTGGCTTCAGTAACGTTGCTTTGCTGTCTCATCATCGGAACAGCGATTGCATATATTCGCTTTAAAAAGCCTTCGTTTCTCATAAAGGTAACAGAAGTTCTGGTTACAATTCCATATGCTCTTCCAGGTACTGTTTTTGCCTTATCGATCATTTTAATGTGGCTTCAGCCTATTCCCGGCTGGCAACCAGGTATATATGGGACGATATGGATTTTACTCATTGCGTATGTGACAAGATTTACGATCTTACAAGTTCGTGGCAGTGCTGCGGCATTCTCGCAATTAGATCCTTCCATGGAAGAAGCTGCACGTGTGTCTGGCGCAAGAGTGTGGGTGAAATGGCAAAAAATCCTCATGCCATTGTTATTACCTGGCGTCATGGGCGGTGCCTTGCTTGTCTTTCTTACGGCATTAACCGAATTAACGGTTTCAAGTTTACTGTGGTCAAGCGGCTCTGAAACGATTGGCGTTGTGATCTTTAGTTATGAACAAGGTGGGTTTAGCACTCATTCAACGGCGTTTTCGAGCATCATTGTTCTCGCAATTCTGCTGGCTGGGATCCTCTATATAATTGTTAATAAAATGTGGGAAAAAAGGGTGATCAAAACAGATGATACAACTTCAAGAAATCAGTAAACAATACGGCGATTTTACTGCCTTAAAAAATATTAATCTTCAATTACAGGAAAATGAATTTGTCGCCATCCTTGGACCATCCGGATGTGGGAAAACGACATTGTTGAAGCTTTTAGCAGGGTTTATGCAGCCATCATCAGGGCAGATCCTGTTGGATGGGCAATTGATTGCGTCTGATAAAACATTAATTCCTCCTGAAAAACGAAATATCAGTATGGTGTTTCAATCCCATGCGCTTTGGCCACATATGACTGTTGAGGAACATGTTTATTTTCCATTGAAGCATCATCATTACGGGAAAATATTGGACAAATCTGCACAAGATGCAGTTGTCAACCAAGTGTTGGAAATGGTAGGTTTAGAAAAGTTAAGGAAACGCTACCCATCCGAACTATCTGGAGGTCAAAGGCAAAGAGTGTCTCTTGCTCGAGCAATTGCACCAAAACCAAATCTTTTATTAATGGATGAGCCACTTAGTGCCTTAGATGCTGAATTAAGAATGGAAATGAGAAAGGAAATTCAACGAATCCATCGTCAATTAGGGACGACGATTGTGTTTGTCACCCATGATCAAGGAGAGGCACTCGCGATGGCTGATCGAATTGTCGTAATGAATCATGGGGAAATCCAACAAGTCGATCCACCGGAAATTCTCTACAGTAAGCCTAAATCGATCTTTGTATCAACTTTTGTAGGAAAAAGCACTATCATCAAGGGGAAGTGGGTGTCAGAGGCTACCTTTGTTCCAGACGAATTTCCAGGAGTCTCATGGAAGGATATCGGTATTCCTCCAGAGCTGAAAGAGCAACAAGTTTTCCCTGTAAGACCAGAACAATGGACAATAGACCATCCAGCACAGAATGAAATCATAGGAGAAGTCCAATACTCACAATTCCAAGGAAACGAAATCCACTATAGCATCTTAATCAAAGAACGCAATATCAACGTAACAACCTCCGCAACCCAAAAACGGTACAAACCAGGAGAAAAAGTAAGTTTGAAGATTTAAAACAACGGTTCTATTGTTTCACCGCATTTGAAACAGGGGGACGGTTCTGGGTGTTTCACCGTATTATTTCAATTTGAAACGCGAGAACCGTCCCTTTGTTTCTTAACTGATAATAGGCATATACACACTTAACGGGGTACAAGTTGAATATATAGTTTCATTTGAATAGGATGGTGTAGAAATCAAAAAAGGAGTGCCTTTATGTATCCATATCATTTTCATGCCGATTATTATCATCCGTATGACCCAACAAGTGAAACAACTTATTATTCTGAATATGATGTTCCTGAGTTTTTTGATGATCGATCATTCCCGTCTTTCCCTTCACCAGGAGGACCAATGGGACCACCACCTGGACCACCCGGATTCCCTGGGCAAGGCGGGGGACAAGGAGCCCAATCAGGACCTCCGAGTGCACCACCACCAACCTTTGTTCCAGCACAAACTCAACAACAGCAAGCTGGAACCTTTGCTGTGGATCCTGGCAGCATTCGTGGATGTTTATTTAGATATACCTATATATGGCTAAGAAATCGTGAACAATTCTGGTTCTATCCAACTTTTGTAGGTCGAACATCTGTATCAGGATGGCGTTGGACCGGTTATAGATGGGTGTTTTTTGGAACTAGTTTGAGGCAAGTTCAATCATTTACTTGTGTTTAAACGGGAAAAACAAGCAGTGAGACAAGGAGTCTGTACTTCTTCTACTAATATATGAATTTAGGGAGATTTTTAAAAAGCGGTCAAACAGTAGGGAGGCGGTTCTGTGTTATTCGCACTAGTACCAAATCTATTGAAACCCGAGAACAGACCTCATGTTTCATTTTTTAAAATAAAGCACATTGAGCGAGATTAATTGCTTAATGTGCTTTTTTGATTTTATTTCTACCGGTACGAAACAGAGTTCGGTTCTGCCGTTTAGCCACATTTTTACTTATTTAAACATGAGAATGGTGACCTTATTTGACTGCTGATATTTTTTCATCAAGTACAGGGTTGTCAAAACTCTTGATATTAACCAAATTGCTGAAAACACTGTTAATTGTTTCAATTTTTTAATTGGGGCAAGGAACCCTCTGTCTCACTGTACGATTCGTATGAATGAGGACTTGTAATTCCGACTGGTTGTGTTGTGGTCAGAATTTTCGGAATGTTCTATTATATAAACTACAGAAAGAGCCATTTTTCTCATAATGATGGGTCTTTAAGGGGAGTCATCAGAATGAACAATTTGACAAGGTGGGGTGGAAATAGCTACACAGATCATTCAATAAAAAAGTGTAAAAATGCATATTGCTTAACCTTATCATTTTCACAAAGGAAGATGGTAATCCGTTAAAACCCAGTTGTAATATTACTTCACAACTAAATAACAACTATATCCAAGGGGGTACCAAAACAATGAAAAAAGTTTTAAGTAGATTTTCCCTAATTTTATTAGTCATATTCTTGGCAGCTTGTTCTTCTGATTCTACCTCTTCCTCATCAGAAAGCTCAGGGGATAGCATCACCATTAATGCTGTAAGTTTCTTACCAAAAGATGATCCATTGGTTCAACCTCTCAATGAATATGTCAAAATGGTCGAAGAAGCCACAAATGGTGAAGTTAAAATTAATTGGCGCGGCGGTGCTGATATTATCCCGGTCGGAGAGCAAGCAAATGCTGTCCAAACGGGTGTTATTGATATGGTAATTGCTGCTCACACAGGTCAATATGAATCGCAAAACCGTGCTGTTCAAGCGATGCCTCTTTCTAAATTAGAACCATGGGAAGAAAGAGAAAGCGGTTTCTATGAAGCAATGGTAGATGCTCATAAAAAGATTGATTTAGTTTACCTAGGACGATGGTTGAATACTTCTCCACAAATTTGGTTAAATGAACCAATTAGCAGTTTAGCAGATTTAAAAAATAAAAAGATAAGAGCTACAGGAAACTACACTCGTTATTTCGATAGTTTAGGAATCAAAACCGTTATTATTGATCCAGGTGAGGTATATACATCTCTTCAAACAGGCGTAGTGGAAGGGTTTGCGTTTGGCGGATTAAGTGGTCCTCATAAAAATGGATGGACCGATTCATCTAAATATGTATTAGATCATCCATTTTGGAATGCGAACTGTGCCATTATTATGAATCCAGATAAATGGGATTCACTCTCAGAAGAACAACAAAAAGCCATTCAAACAGCCACTGCAGAATTTGAACGTTATATGGTCGATTACCATACGGAAGCTGAACAAAAAGAAAGAGAAGTGTTAGCTGAAGCTGGAGTTGAATTTATTACATTACCAGAGGAAGATGCGAAAGAAATGATAGATAAAGCCTATGATGTAGAGTGGGATTATCTAAAGTCTGAAATTCCAGATGAAGTGGAGAACCTACGCAAATTAAGCGAATAAAGGGTGAATGAGTAATGATAAAAGAGAAAAAGAATGTGCTAGACCGATTGTTTGATGGTTGCCTAGCGATCGTAAATGTACTCATGTCCCTTTTAATCGTCATTGTAATTCTAGATGTTATCATGACATATTTCTTCAATGCCCCCCTACAGTGGGCATTGGAGGTTTCTGAATATGCGCTAGCTTTTATAGCCTTTTTAGGAGCGGGTTGGCTGATGAGAGAGGAAGGACATTTGCGATTTGAAATGGTACTAGAGAAATTACCGAAGAAAATAAGATCGTTTCTCGAAATATTTGTTTCTATTATATGTCTCCTTGTTTCTTTAGTAATTGTGTGGTCAGGTATTGAGGTGGTTATCAGTCTTTATGAAAAAGGAGCACTATTTGAATCTGTCCTACAATGGCCAAGATGGATTTTTATCGCTTCTATACCAGTTGGATTTGCCTTGCTTGCCATACAGTTGATTCGTCGCTCTATCCAGCATATAACAAATTTCAAAGCTTTGTTAAAGAGCTAAACAAACAAGTGAGTGGGGGTTAGAGCACAATGGAATGGTATATTGTTTTACCTTTAATATTCTTAGCGTTAATCATCTTGTTTGCATTAGGTATACCCATTATCTTTTCCTTTTTGATTATCGATATTGTAGGCGTGTATCTTTTATGGGGCGGCTCTTCGGGATTACAACAATTGCCTTTAAATATGTTTAAATCGATCTCATTATTTTCCTTGCTTGCAATTCCAATGTTCCTCTTTATGGGAGAAATTATGTTTCGAACAGGGATTGGAACACAAGTATTTAACGCATTGGGAAAATGGATGGGGAAAATTCCAGGGAGATTGAGTATTTTGGCTGTTGGTAGCGGAACATTGTTTGCTGTACTATGTGGATCAAGTGTCGCAACTACCTCGTTGCTTGGATCCCTTCTAGTTCCTGAAATGGACAAACATCGCTATAATTCTGCTATGACTTTAGGTCCTATTACAGGTAGTGCAGGTTTAGCCATTTTAATCCCTCCTACTGCACTTGGTGTTTTAATGGCAACACTTGCGGGTGTCCCAGTTGGAACGTTTCTCGTAGCGATTGTTGTTCCAGGTTTGATTCTTGCTGTGCTTTTTTTAACTTACATTATTGTGCGTTGTTTTCTGCAACCTGACTTAGCACCATCTTATGAAGTTGAAACCTATAGCATAAAGGAAAAGATAACGGATTTCTTTAAGTATATCTTTCCTCTCGGCTTTATCGTTTTTTTAGTATTAGGTGTGATTATTCTTGGAATTGCAACGCCAACTCAATCTGCTGTACTAGGTGCTGCTGGGACAACCGTCATGGCGATTGCTTATCGTAAGTTCACATGGAAACTATTATGGGAATCCTTAACTGGAACAGCAAGAATGACGGTAATGATCCTGATGATTATGGTTGGATCGACGACTTTTAGTCAAATTCTAAGTTTTACAGGTGTTACGCAAGGTCTGGTGCAAACTGTTTCAACATTAGATTTGACGCCAATCATGCTAATCATTTTAATACAACTTGTATTAATTGTTCTAGGCTGTTTCCTTGAACCGATGTCAATTATGATGATGACATTGCCAGTTGTGATGCCAATTGTTAGCGCAATGGGAATCGACCCGATTTGGTTCTGTGTCATTTTCTTAATCAACATGCAAATGGCTACGATGACGCCGCCATTTGGGATGGACTTATTTGCTATTAAAGCTGCGGCACCACATTATTCGATGGGTCAAATTTATAAGGCGATCTTACCGTTTATTGGTTTGAATTTAGTCCTAATCGTTTTAATTATCTTGTTCCCTTCACTAGCCACTTGGTTGACAGGCTTTATGAAAGCCTAAGGGGTGAACAGCGACAAAACTCTGGGAAATCCCAGAGTTTTTTATTGTAAGAGAACAATAGGTTGAAAAAATAGACTTTTGAAAGAAGGGTGCTTGTGAGAGTTTTCGTTTATGCTGCAGTACCTATTTTATATTTGACCCAATTGTTTATGAATGTTCGAATCATTGATACCCTTATATTAACTTTTGCGATCCTATCTATTGTGTTTTCATTCAAGCAAGCAAATCGGTTATACCGTACGGTTGGATGTATTTTCCTACTAATTGGGATTTGGTTATGGTCTTATTCATCTTTCGAGCTTGATATATTGCGAACAGCCTTCCATCAAATGGCTGGTATCCTTGGTTTATTTGTCGTCCTGCCTTTTATACAAAGCATCATACGAGTAGGGAAGTATGACAAGTCCATGAATAAATTGCTTCATTATCGCGTGCAAACCGTACATGGTGTATACTGTCGAACCTCATTGGGGGTCTATATTTTAAGTGTCTTTTTAGCGATTGCTGCAATTCCGATTGGTGCACATAGTTTTGGTAAAAAAATACCCGTTATCACGAATGAATTGAAACAGCATTTTTTAAACAGTTCGATGATACGTCCATTTGCTCTCGCACTCTTTTGGAGTCCGATTGAAATGGTGGTGCTTGTCGGAGTAGATGTAACGAATGCCGATTATGGAGTGATTTTGCCTATTCTTTTAGGGGTCAGTATCTGTTTTTTGACCTTCGATTGGTTCTTGCAAAGAAAAAAATATACTATATTAATCCATGAATTTGAAGAAAAACCGATCGAGGCATTTCCCAAAAAAGAACTACAAAAATCAGGACAATTATTACTCGTCATCTTGGTGCTATTCGCGATGGTTATGTTAACGAATCGTCTATTAGGTTTTGGTATGCTGATTTCGATCATTTTCATTTTGGCACCATTTTCTTTAATATGGAGTATGTGTATTCGTAAGTTTCCCATTCTCATTCGGAGGCTGAAAAAAACGTGGCCAGAAGGTGTGATAAAAATGGCAAACTTTAATATTCTCTTTCTATCAGCCAGCTTTTTCCTAACGATGGTACAAAAATCACCTGTATTCAGCTTTCTAAATGAAATATTAGTGACCCAGTTTGATTTTATGCATTTGTTTATTTTTTGTATTTTCGTATCTTTGGTCCTGTGGTTTTTATCTTACTTAGGGATCCATGCTGTTGTCTTAATTGTTTTGTTAGCCCAAATCTTAAATCCATTTTTTATTGGGAATGAAAATGGTCTTGCCTTTTTATTAATTGCAACATTATTAGCGTTATTAATGGTCAATCCATTTAATGTAGTTTCATCTATGATGACAAATATAATCGGAATCAATCCCATTCGACTAGTTCGATGGAATTTGGGATATACCATCTGTCTAATTATAACGGTAGATGTTATCGCTTATCTGCTTCTACTATAGTGATATGAAACAGGGGGACGGTTCTGGGCGTTTCGCCACATTCTTATCTATTGAAACATAAGAACCGTGATCATGTATCACTGCTTGATCTCTATTTTTCAATAAGTGAAAGGTTGACAGGTCCCTTGTAATTAACCAAACAGCTGAAAACCATGTATCAGTTGTTGCCATTTCAGGTCAAGGAACCTCTCCCTCTGTCTCACTGTACGATTCATATGAATTGAAACATGTATTTCCAACTGATTGTGCTGTAGTCAGAACTTTTAGAATATTCTATGATATAAACTAGCAAGAGAATACAGAAAGATCCATTTTTCGCATAAGTGAATGGTCGTGAAGGAGAGAACAACGGATTGTAACTGCCTCAAAAATTGTGTCTAGTTATCCAATTAACACGATGTGTTTTCTTTTAATTGCATGAAGTGTTAACGGTTACAAGGAACCGATTGTAGACAATAATTTCACTAACAGGGGGGAAGATGATGACAGAAAAACAGTATGACGGATACCGATCCTTTCAATATTTAACACCGGGAAAACACTATAAACCGTATCCTCTCCCTCAATCGGAAAGATACCGGCAAACTTATGAGATGAAGCTATTGGATTCGGAGAAACGCATTTTCGATACGATTCAAAAATACTATCCGATCGTTTCACTAAGGGACCATGGTTTTATAGTTCCGAAAAATCCCGACGATATCATTTCATATTGTCGCCAGCTTCATACAGAATTTGATTATGAGGGTTTAGCACGTTCCGGTGTTGATGTGATCTTTGAGAATTTTATGGATGGGATTTCCATTATTACCTCTCAAAATGGGCTTAAGTGGGACGATGTGATTTTAACATTGGGTATTCGTTATTGTGACATAGCCAAACAGGATACAGTCTATCTGGCTAAAACCTACAAAGACCTTGAGGAAGCGAAAATATCAAAGAAAGTAGCGATTCTGCCTTCATTAGAAGCGGCTAGCATTCTTGAAAATGAAGTGGATCGAGTAGATGTTCTGTATGGACTCGGCATTCGCTGTATGGGAATTACGTATAATGACGCCAATACACTAGGCTCTGGATTAACGGAAAGCTTTGATGGCGGATTAACGAAGTTTGGTAGAAAAGTAGTTGAAAGAATGAACACGCTAGGAATGGTCATCGATATCTCTCATTGTGGAGATCGAACAAGCCTAGATGTGATAGAAGCAAGTCAGTCTCCTGTCATGATTACTCATGCGGGAGCAAGAAAAGTCTGGGATTCACCTAGAATGAAACCAGATAAAGTGCTTTTAGCCTGTGCTGAGAAAGGTGGAGTGATTGGAGTTTGTGCCGCACCAAATACGACACTTTCTTCAAAAAATCCGAATGAGCATACGATTGAATCGGTTATGGAGCATTTAGAGTATCTAATCGATTTAGTCGGAATTGATCATGTGGGATTAGGACCTGATACATTCTTTGGAGACCATGTTGCCCTGCAAAATGCGTTTGATTCGATGCTTTCGCTTCACGAGTCACATGGAAATCAAGATTATGATGCTTCTCCATATGTCAAAGGTCTAGAGAACCCAACCGAAGCAATGAGCAATATGATTAAATGGTTGATTAAGAAAAATTACAAGGTTCAAGAAATCGAGAAAATTGTCGGTGGAAATGCATTACGAGTTTTACAAACGATATTGTCTTAAAAATAAGGAGGAATTTAAAAATGGCTGGAATTAAGCATGATGCCCCACAAGTACCATCACCACTACGAGTTATGTTCTATTTTGAATCAACAGGGTGGTTTAACACAACTGGAGAGGAAAAAACGAATAAGATTTTACCTCAATTAAATGTAATTGTTGCTTCATGGAGAGAGAATGGGTCCGAGTTACTAGGAACTATTGATCGAGACATTTTAACAGCTGGACCAGCGGGAAGTGCTGGATGGCATGCATGCTTCCTTTATAATGTTCCAGATTTACAAACTGTTGCAGATATGACGAATGCATTCCGTGCAACAGGTTTGGACAAGTATTTCCGATTAGAGGCTGTAATTGGCAGACCGTTTTTCTTACTTGAAAAATAAAAGGGGATTGAAACTATGAAAAGAAGATTACTATTTATTCTAATGGCGATAACAATGCTAATTATTACAGCCTGTAGTGGTTCATCATCAAGCGGCGGAAATTCAAGTAGTGGAGATGTCATTGAACTAAATTATGCTTTCTTTGCTCCTGCTGGAACCTTCCCAGCCGTTCAAATGGAGAAGTGGGCTGAAGAAGTAGAAAAACGAACAGATGGAAAAGTAAAGGTAAATACATTCCCTGGTGGCTCTTTATTGACTGCGGAAAATATGTATGATGGAGTAGCGAATGGACTTGCTGATATTGGGTTATCGTCAACAACCTATGAACCTGGAAGATTTCCATTATTAGCGATTTCTGATATGCCTTCTGGATACCCAAATGCAGCAGTAGCCAGTAAAGTTGTGGCCGATTTAGTAAATGAGTATCCACCAGATGCGTTAAAAGATTTCAAAATTATCACAGCCTTTGCTTCAGAACCAGCTTATATTCAATCACAAAAGCCGGTTGAAAGCTTGGCAGATGTAAAAGGAAAACAATTACGTATTTCAGGTGCAACAACTGATTTATTTACAGAACTAGGAGCTTCTCCAGTCGGGATGTCACAAGGGGAAGTCGCAGAAGCACTGCAAACTGGAATTGTTGATGGTTATGTGTCTTCGCGTGAAGTATTAAAAGATATGAAATACGCTGAAATGGTGAACTATGTAACTGATTACCCACTTACACTAAATACATTCGTTGCTGTTATGAATAAAAGTAAATGGGATTCCCTTCCTGAAGATGTAAAGACGGTAATTGATGAGTTAAATAAGGAAATGACTGATTTTACAGGTGACTATTTAGACACTTATGTGGATGAAGTCTTAAAGTGGAGCGAAGCTGAACATAACATTGAAGTCGTTTCCCTTAAAGATAAAGATAAGTGGGATGAAATTGGTCAAAAACTACAGTTAGACGCCGTGAAAAAAGCAGAAGAGTCAGGTTTACCTGGGAAAGAATATCATGAGCGTTTAAAGGAACTTGTTGAAAAATATAGTCAAGAATAAAAAAAATGATTACTCCCTATTCCACCTTCACTAGGGGGTAATCATTTATTAATCTAAATGGGCATTCGGGAGGGATCTAAGTTGAGTGAAGCTACAGAGTTAACAACAGAAAAAGGGACAGTGAGCCTGAATATAGAAAATAAAACAAGAGATAAGGGTGCATTAAAAATATTTGCCCTAAGAGTTAGTCAATTATTCGCCTGGATTTCCGGAAGTGCCGTGATGGCGATGATGCTTCTGATTGTTATCAATGGGATTAAACGATCCTTTTCAACCCCCATATTAGGAACAACCGAAATAGTCGGCTGGTTGGCTGCCATTTCCGTTTCATTTGCACTTGGTTATACACAAATACACCGTGGTCATGTAGAGATTGACTTACTTGTTGTAAAATTCCCTGAAGTAGTTCAAAAGGGTCTAAGAATTGTGATTGCTTTTGTTTCGCTAGGTTTCTTTAGTATCGTGGGCTGGCAACTATTTCAATATGCGATTACCTTATCTGGCAATCAAAATGTTTCGCAAACATTAGGGATCATCTATTACCCATTTGTTTTTCTTTCTGCTCTTGGATTTTTGGTTTTCGTAATCGTTCTTTTAACAGACCTTATTGCTGAAATAAAAGGAGGGAAAACTCATGGATCCAATTAGTATCGGATTAATCGGGATTATTGCCTTATTAGTTCTCATTTTTCTGCGCATGCCTGTCAGTTTCACGATGTTTATCGTCGGATTTGTTGGATTATTCCTCTTTATGGGAAAAGAAGCGGCTTTCAATGTACTTAGTGCTGATATTTGGGGTCAATTTTCTAGTTATACATTAGCCATTATTCCATTGTATGTCTTTATGGGTGAAATCATTTTCCGTTCTGGGATCACGCAAAACTTGTTTGATGCAGCCTATAAGTGGCTGGGACAATTTAAAGGAGGCATGGCAAGCACAACCATTTTAGCGAGTGCTGGTTTCTCCTCCATTTGTGGATCGAATACAGCCACGGCAGCCACAATGGGCACCATCGCCTTACCTGAATTAAAAAAATATAAATATGACCCTGCTATTAGTGCAGGTAGTGTGGCAACGGGAGGAACATTAGGAATCTTGATCCCGCCGAGTACCGTGTTAATCGTTATTGCGATTCAAACCCAGCAATCGGTTCAGGATTTGTTCGCTGCGGTTTTACTGCCAGGATTTCTCCTTACTACTCTAATGATTTTAACGGTTATCTTCCTATGCCAAAAGAACCCTAATATGGGACCGGCAGGACCTAAATTTCCTTTAAAGGAAAAAATAAAATCGTTAAGAGGAGTTATTCCAGTATTTGTCTTGTTTGCCTTTGTTATTGGGGGCTTATTCTATGGTTTATTTACCCCAACAGAATCTGGGGCATTTGGAGCATTTGGTGCCCTGATCATAACCATAGCGATGAGAAAATTCACATGGCAACGATTTAAAGATGCATTAGATAGTACGATTCGTTCAACAGCCATGGTGTTATTTTTAGTCGTAGGTGCGGTCGTGTTCGGACGTTTTATCACGGCAACAAGACTTCCGTTTGCAGTTGCTGAATTTGTTAGTAATCTTGCGGTACCGTCTGTTGTGATCCTTATTGCGATTCTTTTGATTTATGTAATTGGTGGGGCGATTATGGATGCGTTAGGCTTCTTAATCTTATCGATTCCGATATTCTTTCCAGCGATCATTGCACTTGGCTACGATCCGGTTTGGTTCTCAATTCTTCTATGTATCGTAACAAGCCTTGGTGGGATTACACCGCCAGTTGGGGTGAACGCCTTTATCGTTCAAGGGATATCAAAGGAAATCCCGATCACAACGGTTTTCAAAGGGACTGGGTATTTTATCGTGACATACACGATTCTTGTGGCCATTCTTATCCTATTCCCAGAAATCGTGACATTTTTGGTTTAAGGTTCAGAATCTTTTGATCATTAAAAGTGTCTGGAAACCAAAGAATGCCATTTAGTACTTTAGACTAGGTACTGGATAGGTTGTTCTACGGTTTTTGGCACTTTTTTTAATAACAAATGCGGGATAAGAATGATCTGATATGAATCGTACTAATATTTCTTAGTTTTTCAAACCTAAACTGTTGTAGTTAGATTATTCTAAATATTCTATATTATACTCAAAGAGAAAAATATTGTAGATGAACTAATTCTTATGAAATCGATCTTCCTAATGAAAACGTTTTAGTTCAATAATAATTGGTTTTTTCAAATTTATAGCCGGAGTCCAAAAGGAGAGATGTTTAATGGAAATGAAAGAGCAAAGAGTTGCGATTGTTACAGGAGCAAATAAAGGTCTCGGATTAGCCGTTGCTGAAAATTTTGTCAATGAGGAAAAAAAGGTCGTCTTCGTCATTAGAAACAAAGCGAATCTTGAACAAACAAAGCAGCAGTTTCAAGAAGCATTTGATAAAGAGCAAGTAATGTTTGTCCAATTAGATGTTTCTGATATTAACGGAATTAAAAGAGCTGTTGATCAAGTTGTAGAGAAGTGGGGAAGAATCGATATTCTCGTTAATAATGCGGGGATCCGTTATGAAACGTCTATCGAAGAGATTAATGAAGTTGAATGGGATCAAGTCATGAATGTGAATTTAAAAAGCACATTCTTTTTCTCTCAAGCCGTTATTCCAGCGATGAAAGAAAGAGGCTGGGGACGAATCATTAATATGTCTTCATTCGGTGGTCAGGCGGGTCCATTAACTTCAGGTGCTCATTATTCTGCGTCAAAGGCAGGTCAAATAGCCCTAAGTAAAACCTTTGCTAGATCCTTAGCGGAATATGGAATTACTGTTAATGCAGTCACTCCAGCTTCTGTGCGTACGCCAGAGATGGATAAAATGGACCCCGAAAAAATAGCAAAAATGGTTGAGAGCATTCCAGTTAAACGCGTAGGAGAACCAAAGGAGGTAGCTGACTTGGTTTCCTATTTAGCTTCAGAATCAGGTGGATTTACAACTGGAGCCACCTTCGACATTAATGGTGGAAGACTGATGAGGTAAAGCAACGCTTAATCCTTAGGCTAGAAACCAATTGGTATAAAGAGGAGAAAAAAATGAAACGAAATGGGGAGGAAAAAGAGATGACTGTTGAGATTCAAAGTAAGGACCTACTAAACCATGTACTGGATGAAATCCGAAATCGAAAGGATGAATTTGAAGCAAAGCGTCATGTTCCTCGTGATATGATTCAACAGCTAAAGCAACTGGGTGTTTATCGTGCTCACGTGCCACAATGCTTTGGCGGGGCTGGTACTTCGCCATCAGAATTTCTTAAGCTAATCGAGAAAATCTCTGAAGCAGACGGATCTGCAGGATGGGTAGCAAGCTTTGGCTCTGCTAATGTCTACTTAGCAGCTCTGCCGAAAGAGACACTTGCCAAATTATATGCCGATGGACCGGACGTTGCCTTCGCAGGCGGTCTATTCCCAGTTCAACCTGCCGAGAAAGTAGCAGGCGGCTATGATGTGAATGGTCTTTGGAAGTTTGCAAGTGGCTCAAAGGGCGCTGATGTGCTTGGTGTCGGGATTGGCGTTGGGGAAGGCGGTAAACCTTTAACGGCGGTATTAAGACCTGAGGACGTGGAAATCGTAGAGAACTGGGAAGTCATGGGAATGCGTGGAACAGGTAGTCATGATTTAAAGGTGAATGACGTATTCGTTCCTGAAGAATGGACTTTTGTTCGCGGCGGTGTTCCAACGATAGATGAACCGATTTTCCAGTACCCAACGATCGCTTATGCGGCTCAGGTTCTAGCAGTAGTGAACCTTGGTGTAGCTCGTGCTGCTCTTGATGAAGTTTCTGTAATGGCTTCTGGGCGCAATAGTGTTTCTGGTGCCCCTAAGATGGCCGATCGCGCATATGTGCGAATGGGGATAGCAGAGGCAGAAGCTAAACTTCGATCAGCAAGAGCGTTTTTCTACGAGACAACTGAATCCGCATGGGAATCGATTTTAAAAGGCGACGGTGTTTCTCCTGAGCAAACAAGTATGCTTCGTTTAGCTGGAGCAGAGGCAACCCGTGTAGGTGCGAGTGTTGTTCAATCCGCTTACATGCTCGCTGGTATTACAGCCATCTATGACGGGCATCCGCTTCAACGTTATTTGAGAGATGCGATGGTCGTAACGCAGCACGCATTTTTAAGCGAAGGCATGTATGACGGTGCTGGTTCCGTACTACTTGGTACAAAGCCATTCCCGGGCTTCATTTAAAGAATTGTTGAATGATGGTTTCATCAGTATTCATCCCCTGTGTGGAAATACAGGGATGAATACTGATAAGCTCTTTGATTCAATCATTAATTTATAAAAAGTATTTAAACCCCCAAAACTTAGCGATTATCCTCTCAATCATTTCCCTATATTTATAAAAATAAAAACTATAAAAATATTACTAATATAAGTTATAAAAATGGAAGAACTACGATGTATAAGGTAAAATAAAGGAAAGTTCAAAATTTTCTATGATATCAGAATTATTTTAAACCACATTCATATCTTGTGTTTTACAATATTCGTTTATTAATAGTTTTATAAGGAAAGAGGTAGGTCGGTTTGACATCAACAAAAAATAACGAGTTATCAAATATTTTTTCCTTTTTTAATCATGGGGGAGATTATTATTTCCAAGAAAAGCGAATGGTCATTTCAAGTACGGATGCATGGGGGGTATTAAGAAAGGACCTTATCGATACGTTGGGTATCCAAAGGGCAAAAAGGTTTCTTCTTCGATATGGTTGGAATTGCGGGAAAAATGAAGCAAGGATGTTAAAGGATCTAGTTGATTGGGAGAATGATATGGATTGGCTTGTAGCGGGTTCACAAATGCACCAAATTGGTGGACGTGTTTTATCTTATCCAGAGTACTTTCAGGTAGATATGGAGAAAGGAACATTTCATGTTTCCGGTCACTGGGTTGATTCGTATGAAGCCAAGCAGCATTTGCAGCATTACGCCTTGTACCATGAGCCCATTTGTTATTTTCTAATTGGTTATGGCGGGGGCTATACAAGTGAGTGCATGGGGAAAAGGGTTATTTTTAAAGAAACGGAATGTGTTGGAAAAGGCGATAAACAGTGTCGCTATGTGGCCAAAACGGTGGAAGAATGGGGTTCTGAAATTGATGATGATTTGATTAACTATGAAGAACAAGACATTGCCGATGAACTCGATATCGTCTATCGTCGTGTGGAAAGACAGAGTGAGATTCTGCATGTCGGGACATCGATCACCAAGAACTTGACGTTTGCACTCCTTCAGGACAAGGGAATGAATGATTTTGCAAAGATCCTTGCTGATGACTTAAGTCTTCCTGTTTTTATCCAGAATCAGTACTTTGAGGACATTGCTCATTATGCGGAAGAAACGTATGTAAATATTCAAGAGTATCAATGGGAAAACATGAGAGAATTTATAAAACAAAAAGTGTCAGATCGTGTCTTGACGCAAACGGAGTCCTATGAAATGACTTCGCATCAGCATTTACTCGTTTCACCAATTATTATTCAAAATGATGTATATGGCTACATTTCTATTTATCGGGAACGGGCCCCTTTCGGAGATGCTGAAACCGATTTTCTCGAAAGGGCTGCAAGTATTTGTGCCGTAAAAATGTTAAATGAACGGACAGCGATTCAAACGGAAGAGAGAATGAAGGGGGACTTGTTGGAAGAACTCTTTAAGAGTGAGACCAATACGGCTGATATTGTTAAACGATTTTCTTATTTTGGTTATAACATGAATACGCCCCATTATGTGGTAACTTTCGAACTGCCAAATTATAGCCTCTTCCCTGAATCTGAAGTACCTAACACAAATAAAGGGAACAGTCCCTTAAAAGCATTGATGAATTTTTTTGATCGAGAGGAAACGCACTTCCACACGAACTTTGTAAAGTTGCAAAAGTATAACAAAGTAACTGTTTTAATTTCAGAGGGGTATCTTCATAAGAAAAAAATAGACATCAAAAGATTCGCTGAGGAATGTTATGCTTTGATCCAAAAAGAGCAAAAAACGGATTTAGTCTATATCGGAGTAAGCAAAATATGTACAGACGCTGAGCAATACAGCAAACGATATAAAGAGTCTATTAAAGCGATTGAGGTGTCAAAGGCAAGAAACCGATTGATGAATACGATAAACAGTACGATCGTCCATGCTGATGAATTAGGACACATTATGATTTTGCTAGATGCAAGGAAACCAGAGGAGTTGCTGGCATATGCTCATGAGTTTTTAGCTGACTTAAAGTCCTATGATGAGAAAAATTCTACAGAACTGATACGGACACTCTATTATTATATTGAAAATGAATGCAATCTCCATAAAACCGCAAGAGAAATGAATGTTTCGATAAGTGGGATGCGCTATCGAATAACTAGAATTGAAGAGATCATAGGGGTTGATTTGTCGAAGGCCTCATCAAAATTTGAAATTCAAATTTCCTTACAAACGTATATGGTGTTTAACCTCTTGTAATTGACTTCCATTAATGGGAAAGTGACCTTTTCCTGGAAAATAAGATAAAATGACACATAATCCCTGAAAACGACGCACAATCGCGTGGAAACGACATGGTTCTCGAAATGAGTATAAAGGGAAGGAATATCCATAAAAAGTAGGTACAGGTTTATTTTTGCTATGTGGTTTTCCCCATAGCTTTTTTTCGGGATTATATATAATTGGGGTGATTGGTTTGACGTTTAGTAAACAATTCCAGGTTCGTCTCGCGTTTTATTTAATCGGGATCCTTTGCCTCTCATTTGGGATTAGTTGCTCAATTAATTCCCAGTTGGGGGCTGCTCCTATGCCTTCTTTACAAGTTGGTTTGCAGCAAACACTTGGATTAACGGTCGGCACTTGGGAGTTTCTCATAGGGGCAATTTTGGTTACCATCATGGCAGTTATCCGAAGAAGTCGTCCCGATGTATTGGCCTTTCTCTCATCTTTTTTAACGGGTATGGGAATAGATATGTGGTTATTTATTACGAAACAAGTGTGGATTCCTGAACTATGGGTGGGGAAGATCCTATTCCTCTGTCTAGGTTTAATCTTCATTGGGCTAGGTGTATCGCTTTATTTACAAGCAAAGTTTTCTCCAGCACCGCCTGATGGAATGGTCCTTCTTCTAGAAGAACAATTTAGAATGAATCGCGCCACCTCCAGGACCATCTTTTCGGGTGCTGTTGTCGTACTTGCTTTCCTTTTTAGTGGTCCAATAGGTGTAGGGACCATTATTATGGTTGTATCACTCGGTCCGATCGTGGCCCGATTTTATCCGATTATGGAAAAATTATTTCAACATTTCACATTTAGCAGAAGTCTCCCGCTAGCTTAAGGTGGGGGATTTTATTTTTGTTAAAATTGTAGTTACTGTTTTTTATTACAGATCGTATTTAAAACAAGTGAACTGTATGTTTCGGTTACATCCTATTGATTTTTTCCAACCTAATCGTCTATTGATTGAAAGCGTTTGATTTAATAATATAAACATATAATCTAAATTTTCAAAAAACACAGTAAATATAAAATGGAGGAATTGATATGCTATCAAAACAAGATAATCATTTATTAACTAGAGTAGGTCCTGGTACACCGATGGGAGAATTGTTCCGACGCTATTGGATTCCAGCTTTAAAATCAGATGAATTACAGCCTGATGGTAAGCCGCAACGAGTGAAATTACTAGGTGAAGAATTAATTGCCTTCCGTGATACAGAAGGGAAAATTGGTTTGATGGAGGAAGCCTGTCCACACCGTGGTACATCACTCTATTACGGAATTAATGATGGCTGTGGTCTTCGTTGTATGTACCATGGTTGGAAGTTTGATACGAATGGTGATTGTACGGAGATTCCATCAGAAGAAGGAGATCCGAAGTTTAGACAGAAAATCAAAATTAAAAGCTATCCAGTAAAAGAGGTAAAAGGAATGGTTTGGACGTATATGGGACCAGAAGATACTCAACCTGACTTCCCTGAATTTTATTGGATGGGATTGCCTGATGATTATATGATGTCTGAGCGAGTTTGGCAGGAATGTAACTATGCACAAGTAATGGAAAATGATCTTGATTATGTCCATGCGGCGTTTCTCCATAAAGCACATGGAAAACAAGAAACAGGTGAAGGGATTTTAAGTACAGATTTAGGAATTGATCCGGATCATCCACTTGTAAAAAACCCACCGGTTAAGCAAGATGTCGAGGATGCCAACTATGGAAAACGTTGTGTAGCGGTTGGAATAGGCAACGAAACAGACAACGCATTTATGGAAATTCACTATATCTTCCCGTTCTATACGTATCCGCCAAGATTTGAAGGAGAAGATGGAATGTGGCATGCGTTCATTCCTAGAGATGACTATAGCACTTGGTCATGGGATGTCCAATTTTCCCATGATCGACCAATCGATGTTCAAGCTAACCATGAGCGTCGTGGTTTAAAACTAGATGAACATTTCAAAAAGCAAATCAGTCTTGAAAATGATTATGCTCAGGATCGTGAGCTACAAAGAACAGGAAACTTCACGGGTATTCGTGGAATAGCTAATCAGGACCATGCCGCAACTGAAACGATGGGACCGATTGTTGACCGTTCGAAGGAGCATCTTGGAACAAGTGATTTACCAATTATTCATATGCGTCGCTTATTGCTTCAGCAAGTGAAAGCATTCCAAGAAGGGGCAGAGAATTTTAAGTTAGATAATAACTCCTTAAAGGATTTATATAGTGCTGGAATCTATGATAGCAATCAAAAATCATGGCAAGAGGCATTTCCAATGAAGGAACAATTTAAAGTGGATGGACAAGAGGTAAAATCATAATCGATCCATTTGACTTTAACTAGATTGACTTAAGTAGGTTACGACAAACCATATGAAAGTAGGGTGATTTCCTTTCAAAAGGAAATCACCCCTCTGATATCTTGTTTAATAGATTGAGAATTTTGAAGTGAAAGCAGGGATTGCATGACTTTAGAAGAGTATCTACGAACAATTTTAAATGAAGAAGAAGTAGAATTAGCGATACTAGAGCCGGCCTTTACTTTTAGTTTAGAAGGTTATAAGGTGACTAGCTATGAATGAACTTCTTTTTGAAACGATTGAAAACGCAGCGAATGCCATTAAAAATAAACAGATTTCACCGGTTGAATTAACAGAGATGACCTTAAAACAAATTTCTGAGCATGAACCAAGAGTGAATGCGTTTATTACGGTTATGGAAGAAGAGGCAATGTCCCAAGCAAGACAACTAGAAGCAGAGATGTCGAACAATCAAGTACGAGGACCGTTACACGGAATTCCTATTGCTGTTAAAGATATTTTACAAACAAAGGGTGTAAAAACAACAGGTGGTTCCAAAATTTTCGATAACTGGATTCCTTCTGAGGATGCGGTAGCGGTTCAAAAATTAATCGATGCCGGTGCAGTGATCATTGGCAAGGCGAATTTGCATGAGTTTGCCATGGGTGCGACGACAGAAAATCCACATTATGGCAGCACGAAGAATCCTTGGAATGTGACAAGAATTCCAGGTGGCTCAAGTGGGGGATCTGCGGTAGCAACCGCAACAGGAATGGCTTTTGGAGCGGTAGGAACCGATACAGCAGGGTCTGTACGACTACCAGCAGCGATGTGTGGTACCGTTGGATTTAAGCCAACCTACGGACTGGTTTCAAGACGCGGCTGTCTACCATTTAGTTGGTCATTGGATCATGTCGGTCCAATGACAAGAACGGTTCAGGATGCGGCTATTATGCTTGAGGTCATGAAAGGTCATGATGCATCGGATCCAGCGTCTGCCAAAAAAACGGTGAATGTTCTATCAGACTCTTTAGAAGATTTAAAAGGAGTTAAGCTTGGTTTCTATGAACCTTATATGTTTGCCGGAATCGATGATGATGTGAAAAAGGTGATAGAAGAAGCCTTCCAACAACTCGAATCATTAGGAGTGGAAATTATCCCAATTGATTTACCAGGAATCGATGATGCCCTTAACGCGTTAAAGGCGATTGCCCAATCAGAAGTCGTCTCCGTGCATGAACCATTCTTGAAAAAATATGGTCATTTATATGGAGATGATTTGAAATACCGTTTTGATTTTGGAAGTGATATATCTGCAACTGTTTACCTTCGTGCCCAGCGTAGGAGAGAACAGTTTGTTAAGGAAACGATCAAACAAATGCATGGCATCGATGCCTTAGTTGGATCAACCAATGTTCAGCCACCGTTTGAAATTGGAACCATGGTACCGGAAATGGCGATCAGCAATATGTTTACTCTAGGTAAAACGCCGTTAGCCAATATTCTCGGTTTTCCGGCTCTCTCAGTTGCTTGTGGGTTTACTTCAGAAAAACTGCCAGTCGGATTGCAGTTGATTGGAAAGCCTTTTACTGATCAAAGAGTACTGCAAATTGGGGACTGCTACGAGAAATCGATGCAGTGGGTACAGGCATTAAAAAACAATTTGAATTATGTACAGCAATAGTGTAAAACTTCCATCAACGTGAGATTCTTCATTCTTGTTGATGGTTAATTATATCAAACGAAATAAAAAAGAGAGTTCAATCTAGCTATCTATAAACTTAGTAAAATAAGAGGGGACTAAGATGATTCAGAAAATGGAGCATGTAGCGATTATCGTTCGCAATATGGATGAAACCATTCAGTTTTATTCAGAAACGTTTGGGTTTAAAGTACGACTTCGTGGTCGTAAATCTGACCGTGAAATGGCTTTTTTATATCTTGATACACAGCGGAGCATGGAAATTGAGCTGATTCAGCAACTAACAGAAGGAAGCGAATACAGTGAAACGGGGATTGTCAATCACCTTGCATTCACTGTCGAAAATATTGAAGAGACCATTCAATTTTTGAGGGAGAAGGATATTACCTTTACTTCAGAGGACGTAAAACCCACTCTTGAAGGTGGACGAATGATCCTTTTTCATGGACCGAACCGTGAGTTGTTGCAGTTAGTGGAACGAGTTAAAGAACCGAGTAAATCTAAGGAGGACTAATATGGGAAATGTACTTCGTCTTGGCCGTGTAGAATTAAATGTACTAGATTTAGATCAATCGGTAGACTACTATACAAATGTGATTGGATTAGAAGAAACTGGACGGGCAGGAAACAGTGTTTATTTAAAAGCATGGGATGAATTTGACCATCACAGTTTAATTCTTACAAAATCGAATAAAGCGGGTTTGGTTCATATGGCTTTTAAGGTCGAGAGCCTTGATGATTTAGCTTATTATGAAAAGAAGGTTGAGGAGTTTGGCTGTACCACTTCTCGTATTTCTAGTCATTCAAGATTAGCCGAAGGGGAAGCGGTCCATTTTATTTTACCAACAGGTCATCACTGTGAACTCTATTATGAAATCGGTTTCCTTGGTACGGCAGTGGGTACACGCAACCCACATCCATGGCCATTAACCGCAAAAGGGATTGCACCGCATCGTCTTGATCACTTGTTACTAACAGGAGATGATTTGAAGACTGTTACTCGATTCTTTGTCGAAGTGCTTAATTTTAAACAAAGCGAAAAAGTTGTAACGGAAGGCGAAGAACAATTACTAGGTAGTTTCTTGTTTTCCAGTAATAAAGCACATGATATTGCGTTTGTCCATGGACCGGATGCGAAGTTGCACCATGTGGCTTTTCATGTGGATTCCCTACACGATGTATTTAAAGCAGCAGACCTCTTATCGATGCATAAAGTTCCGTTTGATGTGACACCTACTCGTCATGGTATTACACGAGGACAAACGATTTACTTCTTCGATCCTTCTGGAAACCGAAATGAAGCATTTGCTGGCGGCTATATGGCATTCCGTGATATGCCGACGATTACATGGGATGCATCTGAAATTGGAACCGGAATTTTCTATCACCGTAGAGAATTGTCCGAATCCTTTATGAAGGCATTAACCTAATTCTATATTTACAAAGTGAGGTGAAGGCATGTATAAAGTTTCATTAAAAGCTAGAAACCAAGAGTTTGAGTATCAGTGTGCACCGAGCCAAACGCCATTAAGAGCAGCTCGGGAACATTTTATTCCATTTCCAACTGGATGCCAGCGTGGAGGATGCGGGATGTGTAAGGTTAAAGTGTTAGAAGGGGAGTACGATCACGAAACGACGCGATCACATGAATATCTTTCTGATGAAGAACTAAAAAATAATTTCGCATTAGCTTGCTGCATGACTCCAAAAAGTAATCTAGAATTGATCACAATTGAGGATTATGAAAAGCAAAAGAACACATTGACGGCTGCTAGTCAAAACTGAGTGAGGTGAAAAAACCGTATGTCTGAAGAGATCAGGGCATACGGTTTTTTCTATAAGGTATAAGACTCGATGATATTATAAGTGAGTAGACACAGTATTCGCTGCTTCATCATGAATTTGGAAATGCAGTTGAAATATATTGAATAAATTCACTAACCGCTGGTGAAGCGCGTTTCTTTTTTTTGGTGATCAGTCCTAAATCCCAAGGAAAACTTGGCTGAAAGGGGATCGCCTTAATTACATCTTGACCAACCCTTTCAACAACGGGATTTGGGAAAATCGAAACCCCTAAGTTTTCAGCAATCATACCACTCATAAAACCCCACTCCGAAATTTCATAAGCAATTTCCGGACGAAAACCAGCTCTTTGGCATTCCTGAATAATGAGGTCATGAATATAGGGATGTCTAAATAGAATGAAGGTTTCATTTTGTAACTCTTTCATTTCAACTTTTTCTTTCCTCGCTAATGGATGGGTAGGATGAACGAAGAGCGATAGTTCTCCATGAACTAAAGGGAGAACATCAAATTCCTTTTCATCCACTGGAAGCATAACTACACCTAGATCTAATATTCCATCACTGACTTCCTGTTTAACCTTTTGTGAATCATCTTCCGAAATATGAATTTTGATATCGGGGAACAGATTATGGAACCCTTTAATTATTTTAGGGAAAAATAAAAAACCAATGATAGGGGGAATCCCAATTTTTATTTTTCCTTTTTTTAAATTCAATAAATCATATAGATTCAACGATAAATCGTTAAGCGATTCCAAAATCATTTCCCCTTCCGCCAAAACGATTTCGCCTGCTTCTGTTAATTCAATTTTCTTTGAGGAACGGTCTATCAGTTCTACTTTTAATTCTTCTTCCAAACTCTTGACGGCTTTACTTAGTGTAGATTGTGATAAGTGAAGGGAGGTGGAAGCATTTGTAAAACTTTTATATTTGCCCACTTCTATAAAGTAAGTAAGATGACGTATGTCCATGAATATAATCTCCAATCTATGAATTATATGCATATGTTTCATTCCTATAATTCATTTTACTCATATTAATTTGTGTTGTATACTAGTTTGTGAACAAAATGTGAACAAAAAAAGAAACAATTTGTGAACTTTATAAAAGAAAGGTGTGAAACATAGGGACGGTTCTGGTGTTTCATTGGTTTTACAAGATTAATGTAACCGGCACCACTTAATGCTACCTGAAATGAATGGTGCACAATTGTTGAAACCACAGTGTCGAGATAAGGATAACACTGAAGAATATCTTTAGTTAAATACTTTTTTAATCAAATTAGTCTTCGGTTGTATTTTTATATTTTCCAATTATCTCGAATTCGAGATTAGTAATTTTAGAATTACGTAACTAGAAGTATTTTTTAGATCGGTCGACGTTACTATTTTTATCACTGGAATTTAGAAATTCATCTTTAACTTAATAGGTTAAGAGTTAGAAAGAACAAAGGGGATCCTTCAAATGGATATTTTAGGTTTACTAGGAATATTGTTAGGAATCTTAACAATTATTCTCTTCATTATTAAAAAGTTTAGTATCATCGTTGCTGCGCCGATAGCAACAATTGTGGTATTGCTGTTTAGCGGAGTACCTATACTTGAAACTGTATTCGGCAAAGAAAATTCGTATATGACAGCACTTGCCGGGTTTGTTGCATCCAATTTCGCTATTTTCTTATTAGGTTCCATACTCGCGAAATACATGGATAAAAGTGGGGCAACGATATCCATTGCAAATAAAGTATTGTCGGTCGTAGGAACGAAGAACCCGTACAATGCATTAGTGGCATTATTTATTATCTCTGCCATTCTCACTTACGGTGGGATTAATGTATTCGTTATTATATTTGCATTAATTCCTATGGCTAAACCAATTTTCAGGCAACTTAATATTTCATGGAAATTAGTGACCATTCCTGTGTTTGGTGGAACATCAACGTTTACAATGACTATGTTGCCTGGGGCACCTTCCTTACACAATATTGTGCCCTCAACGGCTTTGGGAACGACATTAACAGCTGCTCCGTTTATCGGAATTGTCACTTCTATCGCAGCCATTGTTTTCATACTCGTCTTTATGAAATTCTCGTTGTCTAGTAGCTTGCGTAAGAACGAGACATTCCATGTGAATGCGAAGGATGAAAATAGTAATACGACATCCAAACTTGAGCTCCCATCGTTCATGTTCAGTTTACTTCCTATCATCGTATTATTGGGCATCATATTACTATTTAGTTCAGTGAGTAACATTATTATTGTCGCCTTAATTGTTGCCATACTATTGAGTGCTATATTATTCCGTAAACAAATTTCTAACCAAAAGGAAGCATTAAATCAAGGCGCTACCGAATCGTTATCATCAACGATCACAACGGGTAGTACCATTGCGTTTGGTAGCATTGCAACAGGTGTTCCAGCATTTAATGGTGTATTCCAATTGATTCAATCGATTCCAGGACCTCCTGTACTCTCATTAATGATTGGTACAGGACTAATAGGTGGTATTACGGCTTCAGCTGTTGGAGCAATTGGGATTTCTGTTGCGAATTTTGCACCTATTTATTTGGAAATGGGATTAGATCCGGAAACAGTTCACCGTGCTATCGCAATTGGATCAGGAGCCCTATCAATTGTTCCTTACTCTGGATTCTTGATAATCTTTAACAATTTAACGGGATTAACGATGAAAGACACCTTCAAAAATGGATTTATTAGTATAAGTGTTACCCACTGGGTAGCTATGGCCGTTATTGTCATCATGGCAATCTTAGGTTTAGCTTAACGATCTAACTGTAGTAAGTTTAATACTTTTTATGGAACATTCAACCATAACAAAGTATTTAAACTAAATATATATTTTATTCTGATTAAAAACATCGATATAGGGGGAATTATACATGAGTAAAAAAATTGGATTTATCGGACTAGGAACAATGGGCTTCCCAATGGCAGTAAATTTAAAGAAAGCTGGTTTTGAGGTCATTGGTTATGATGCTTTTAAAGGAGTTTATGAGAAAGCTAGTGCTGCTGGAATTACCATGGTAGAAACAATAACAGAAGTGGCGCAACAAGCAGACGAAGCAATTATTTCTATGGTTCGTGACTATGCTCAAAATGTTGATGTTATTTTTGGTGAAGGCGGTTTATTATCTGCACAGCCAATAAATAAAACGATTATTGTGATGAGTACACTTGCTCCTGATACTATGAATGAATTAGGCAAAAAAGTTGGAGAAGAAAGTGAATTAACATTAATTAGTGCAGCGGTTAGTGGGGGTGCTTCAGGTGCTCAAGCTGGAACATTATCCATTATGACTTCAGGTTCTGAGGAGATCGTGAAATCTTTCAAGCCATATTTTGATGCAATTGGCTCAAATACATTCTACTATGGTGCTGAACCAGGCAACAGCCAAGTGGCAAAATTAGTAAACAATATGATTCTAGGTGTTAACATGAATGCTGTTGCAGAAGGTTTAAAATTAGGTAACCATTATGGCTTACCAGAAGAAGAAATATTTAATTTATTAAAAGTAAGTACGGGTGACAGCTGGGTCGTTAGAAACTGGAGTGATGTTTCTGAATGGACAGCAGACACGGCTTTAGCCGTTTTACTCAAAGATTTAATTGCAACTTACAACGAAGGAATTAAACATAATATTTCTATGCCATTTAATGCTCTATCCTCTACACAATTGTTTAACTCGATGGGGAAAGAAAAACCAAAAGCCTAATCATTGACAATTGAAATTACTCAATAGATCTAAAAGGGAAGTGTTCTGTGTTGAACAGGATGCTTTCCTTTTTGGTTAAGCGCAAATTTACATGGATTTTAGATTGTTCTATTGAACTAGAACAGAAATCATTAGAAGAAAGTATCCTTTTTTGGAACTTGATTGTTGGTTTCCGTATTAGGCACATCGCTTGCAGCTCAGTAACGAGTAAGCCACCTTGACACTTCGTATCTTTAGGTGGCTTTCCTGTTTCGCTTCTCCATCAAAAAGTCATCGTGAATCCCGTGATAAAGGGATTGGTTCTGGCGTTTCATTACATTCTTCCTTTTTTGAAACGCGAGAACCGTCCCCATGTTTCGTTATTTTTTCCTCAGTTTAGAAATAAGGTTGCTGAAAAAGGTCTTTATCGGTGATTCGTTTGTTCGTTCATGTTGCGTTTTTTCCGTTGCCTCAATGGTTTCTTTGACTGATGATGGCTTTGATAATTCTGGTGCGTCTTCTGTTGATGGTTGGACTGTTGGATGAACGATCAGTTCAAGTGGTGGAGCTGGGGTTGGATACTGTGCCAAATCATTCATTAATCTTTTTTCTGTCTGTTGCTGAGGTTGATTGAAAAAGTTCCATATGATTTCTGTTGCATTCGGACCGGATGGGTCTGTATAAGAACCATTCGGGTTTCCTCCAGACCATGTATGCCCCATATTATCGACCATCCAAAGCTCCATTAACGGTTCGTCGTCTACATCAAGGTATACATGCTGCGTATAACTTTTTCCATTCATGATATCTGAATGAATGAGGGAAGGTGTCACATCTACACGACCAATACCGCCATCAACGAGAAAATTGGTTTGAGCCCATTGCGTAATCACCTGTTGACCGTTGATGGGGTGGACAATTGTATCAGAGATGCCGTGGAAAACAATCACCCGCATCTTTTTTCTATTCTCTCCCATTTCAATAAAGGCACGGTTTCCACATGAGAATGGGTCAGGCACGCCCTTTTCCATCTTTTGTTTAGCGCCATCAGCCATCGGGTCAGTTAGCAAAAATACATTGGCTGCGCCATAGGCAAGTCCGGCACAAATACCAATCCCGTTAAAGACTTCGGGATACGTAGCACCAAGAATACAGGCTAGTGATCCACCTGCTGATAAGCCTGCAGCGTACACTCTATTAGAATCAATCGTGTATTTTCTTTTGACCTCCTGAATAATCTCAAAAATGAGTTTTGGATGTCCATTGCCGCGGTGTTGATTTTGATCTAAAAACCAATTCCAGCAGCCATAAGGATTGTACCCAGCCAAATTGGTAGGATTGAAGAATTTGTTCATGTCCGGATAAAGGACAAAGAATTTTTCCTTTTCAGCAAGTGTGTTCATGTTGGTACCTATAGCAAAATCATCCGGATTTTGTCCACATCCATGAAGCATGACGAGCATTGGATACTCTTGAGCTTCATGATAATCACCAGGAACATATACCTTATATTTAACATCTTGATAAATAAAATCGAGAAATTCTCCCAAAGCACCAAACCTCCGTTTTTCTACGACTTTATTACCTTATCTTATTCTAGTGATTGGTAGAACATTAAAACTTTCTTAAATGGATATCATTCATTGTGATTCCTATTCATCAAATGGGTGTAGGAATAAAAACAGACTGACTTCAGTGTCCTACACTAAAAACAGTCTGTCTTCGGTGATTAAGTAAGTTTTTCCTCTTGCTGTATTTCCATCTCTTGAACATGAGGCTCTGCACGATAAACCAAGAAGGCTAAAATTACGGCTATGATGGAGATCGCAAAGGCGATAAAATAGACAAGCTCTACCCCCGCGATCATCGCATTATTGATGGTGGCGGGAGCCTCAGGTGTCGGTGATTCCAGTAAAAATTGATTTTTTCGGGCATTTAATATACTAATGAAAACAGAAACCCCTATAGCCCCAGCAACGGGTTGCAGGGTCGTCATGATGGAAGTTCCATGAGGGTATAACCGCTTAGGAAGCTGATTTAAACCGTTTGTTTCTGCTGGCATCATAATGGCTGATACGCTAAGCATGATTAAAATATAACCGACAATAATCACCCAAGGTGGCGTGTTGGCATCGAGTCGGCTCAACATGAACATCGTGCCAGCTAATACAATGGAAGCAGGAATCATTAGTACTCGAGGTCCCCATTTATCAAATAGATGTCCCATCACAGGTGACATCATTCCGTTCAAGATACTTCCAGGTAAAAGCAGGAGACCTGCTGTTGCAGCAGATAAAGCCAATGGTCCTTGCATGAATATAGGTAAGATGATCTCAGATGAAAACATCGTCATGATAATAATCAGAAACATAAGAATTCCATGCGTAAACATGGGATACTTAAACACTCTTAAATCCATAACAGGATCCTCTAGTTTAAATTGTCTCAAAGTAAAGAGAAAAACCCCCACGACTCCCATAATAATAAAAAGATAAACTTTTGGGCTCAAGAATCCAGTTTCTACGTTTCCTAATGAACTAAATCCATAAACAATCGAACCGAAACCAATCGTCGAATAAACGAGTGATAATACATCGACTTTGGGTTTGGTTACTTCTGACACATTGATTAAATATTTAAAGGCAAATGCAATGGAAAAAAGGGCAAAGGGAATTACGAAAATAAATAAGAAACGCCATCCAAAGTATTCAACAATCACACCAGAAAGGGTGGGACCAATTGCAGGTGCAAACATAATGACGAGTCCCACTAATCCCAAGATCTTTCCCCGTCGATGGGGTGGGAAAATAAGTAAAAAAACATTAAAAATCACAGGCATTAATAATCCAGTACCAGCGGCCTGAATCAGACGTCCAGTCAATAAAATAGGAAAGTTTGGTGCGAGACCACAGATGGTCGTTCCTAGGGTAAAAATGATCATCGTTCCTAAAAACAACTGTCTGGTCGTAAACCATTGAAGCAATAACGCAGATGCAGGAATAACAATTCCCATAACCAACATAAAACCTGTTGCCATCCATTGAACCGTTGGGAGGGAAACGTAAAACTCTTCCATTAAAGTCGTTAAGGCAATGTTTAATAAGGTTTCGTTTAAAATGGCAAAAAAGGCACCTATAATTAAGCTAATCATAATCGGCATAACTTTAAAACGCGGATCATCTGCTAAATATTCATATGTAGAAGAAGAACCATTTTCCTTCATAAATTGAACCCCTTTATCTGAATAGTGAGTAACGTAATTTAGCATATAACATGAATGCCACCTAATCCAGTGTTTTACTGAAAATTAATAATTATTTAATAACAGTGAAACAGCGGGACGGTTCTCGGTGTTTCACTGGATTCTTCCAGTTTTGTAACGCGCAGAACCGTCCCTGTGTTTCAAAGGTGTTTCATAATGAAACGCGTGAAACATATTGGTGAAACATGAAACGCTCTGGGAGGAGTTAAAAAGTTTTTAGGACCAACTAATGTATGTGAATGTAAAATGATGATTCAAACTAGCCTCTAAATAGAGCGCTAAATAATGAAAAATAAAAATTTAGTTCTTTTTTTAAAATATTGGCATGCAAATTGCATTATAAATAAGCAAGAATATTCCCAAAAGACTAAAAACAGGAAAATTGTTATTTGCTCATTAAAAATAAGGAGGAAAAATAAATGGAAAAAATAATGGTTGTGGGTGCAGGGGTAATGGGAAAAGGAATTGCTTACGCCTGTGCAACATCAGGATATTTAGTATATCTGAATGATTTAAATCAGGACGTATTGGAAAAAGCAAAAAAAGAGATTTATCTCTTAATGGAAAGAAGTTTCTTAAAAGGCTATTTGACAAAAGAACAATTAGTTCAGTCAAAAGAAAATTTATATATTGAAAGCGATATAGTAAAAGCAGGTAAAGATGTAGATTTGGTAATTGAGGCAGTAATAGAAAAAATGGAAATTAAGGCGGATATTTTTAAAAGACTAGATGAAATTTGTCAAAAAGATGCGATTTTAGCAACAAATACATCTACGATGAGTCCTACTGAATTAGGAGCGCAAACATCAAGACCAGATAAAGTAGTTGCCATGCATTTCTTTAATCCTGTTCATAAGATGAAGTTAATTGAAATCATTCGGGGATTAGAAACGTCGGATGAAACAATTGAAAAGGTTAAAGAAATTTCGGCTCGATTAAACAAAGAGGCTGTCGAAGTAAATGAGTTTCCAGGGTTTGTGACATCTCGTATGAATTGTTTGATCGGAAATGAAGCCATGAATATGTTAATGGAAGGAATTGCTTCTGCTGCGGATATTGATAAAGCTGTTAAATTAGGACTAAATCATCCAATGGGACCGTTGGAATTAGCAGATTTAGTGGGATTAGATTCTCGACTCAGAAATATGGAGTATTTGTATCAAACATTAGGTGAAAAATATCGACCAAGTCCACTGTTAGTGAAATATGTTAAGGCTGGTCGATTGGGTAAAAAGAATGGAAAAGGATTCTACGATTATCATGAGGAGAAGAATAGCAATGAAGACATATCAAAATCTACTATTAAACAAAGATGATGGAATTTTGTGGTTAACAATTAATCGCCTAGAATACCGTAACGCATTAAATAAAGAAACCCTATCAGAATTACAAGATGTTTTTAATTATGTTGAACAGGATGATTCAATAAAAGTCATCATCTTGCAGGGTGCAGGTGAAAAATCATTTGCAGCTGGAGCAGATATTCAACAACTCCATGAAAGAAAGATGCTTGAGGCTTTAATTCCAGGAATGCAGGGTCTTTATAAGAAAATCGAACAATGTGGTAAAGTAACCATTGCTGCTGTAAAGGGTTACGCTTTAGGTGGGGGATGTGAGCTAGCTCTTTCTTGTGATATTCGTATAGCAACACCAAAGGCAAAATTTGGTTTACCAGAATTAAATCTAGGAATTATTCCAGGTGCTGGAGGTACCCAACGACTTGCCAGAATCGTTGGAAAGGGTAGGGCACTTGATATGGTACTTACTGGTAAAATCATTGACGGAATTGAAGCTGAGAGAATCGGACTAGCTTCTTATTTGTCTGATATGGAAGAGTTAGAAGCAAAAGCTAGAAACATAGCGAGGGAGGTCATGAAGAAAGGACCCATTGCTATAAAACTAGCAAAGCTAGCGATTCATAAAGGTTTTGATGTTGATCTTGAAACAGGAATGTTGATTGAAAAACTGTGTCAAACAATCAGCTTTGGTACAGAAGATAAGTCTGAAGGGACTTTAGCATTTTTAGAAAAAAGACCTGCTCAATTTGGAAGTAACTAAAGGAGTGAAGATCATGGATTTTACTTTGTCTAATGAAATTGAATTATTAAGAAAAAAAGTAGAAATATTCGTAACAGAAGAGGTGGAACCTATTGCATCGATCATTGAAGAAACGGATCAGATTCCAGAAATCATTGTTCAAAAGTCTCAAGAGTTAGGATTATTTGGATTAAGTATCCCAAGGGAGTATGGAGGGTTAGGGTTAGATATGGTTGGCAAGTGTGCCATTTATGAAGAATTAGGAAAAACCCATAATGGATTTACCACATTGATTGGGGCGCATACGGGCATTGGTTCTGTTGGGATTGTGGAATTAGGAAATGATGCGCAAAAGAGGAGGTATCTCCCTAAAATGGCATCTGGAGAATGGATTAGCGCATTCGCTTTAACCGAGCCAATGGCTGGATCCCATGCATCTGCTATCAAAACCACAGCTGTTCGGAATGGGAATAAATATATTTTAAATGGGAAAAAACACTATATTACGAACGCTCCAGAGGCTCATGTTTTCACTGTTATGGCTGTAACAGATCCCTCAAAAGGGGCAAAGGGGATTACAGCATTTCTAGTAGAGAAAGATTTTCCTGGTTTTCAAATAGGAAAAGTTGAAGAGAAGATGGGGCTGAGAGGTTCCCACTCTGCTGAAATTATTTTGGAAAATGTTGAAGTTCCTGAAGAAAACATTTTAGGTGAGATGGGCCAAGGATATATCAATTCATTGAAAATATTAACGAATAGTCGTGCAGGGCTTGCCGCAAGAAATTTAGGATCATGTATGAAACTACTAGACTATTCTGTTTCTTACGCAAAAGTTCGTGAACAATTTGGAAGTCCATTAATTGAGCTTCAAGCTATTCAACATATGTTATCGGAAATGAGTATGCAAATTGAACTGCTTCGTTCGATGATTTATCGCGTTGCATGGATGACCGATCAAAATATGCGCGTTATTAAAGAAGCTGCAATCGCTAAATTATATGCTTCAGAAGTTTATAACAAAATCGCTGATATGGCTGTGCAAATTCATGGTGGTAAAGGATATTTGAAGGAATATCCAATTGAAAGATTTTATCGTGATGCTAGAATCACCAAAATATATGAAGGTACATCTGAAATTCAGCGCAATATTATTGCCGGTGAACTAAAACGGGAACATACATTAGTGGAGGTATAATCGTGAAAGAAGTATATATCGTTGATTCAGTTAGAACAGCTATTGGCCGTATTGGAGGTACATTAAAAGATACAACCGTCGATATTTTAGCGGAAAAAGTGATTCGCGAAGTATTAAATCGGACTTCTAGAGATATTGAAGTGGACGAAGTGATTCTTGGGCAGGCTAAACAAAGTGCTGATACATCTAATCTTGCTAGAATTGCTACCCTCAAAGCGGGTCTTCCTGAAAAAGTGACAGGTTACACGGTGCATAGACAGTGTGGGTCAGGCTTACAAGCCATCCTGAATGCCGATATGCAGTTAAAACTAGGATACTCTGAAGTGATGATTGCAGGTGGAGCAGAAAGCATGAGTACAGCTCCCTACTATATACGAAATGCTAGATTTGGACTTCAGGCAGGAAATGCACTCATATTAGATCCTAATACGGAAAGTCAGCCATGTTCACAACCAATTGAAATATATGGAAATCTAACGATGGGGATGACAGCTGAAAATTTAGCTGAAAAATACCATATTTCTCGTATGGAACAGGATGAATTTGCTTTGCGAAGTCAGGAGCTGGCAGATAAAGCTATCAAAAGCGGTCGTTTCCAAGATGAAATTGTACCATTGGAGATAAAAAGACGTAAGGAAAAGATCGTCTTTGATATGGATGAACATCCTCGAGAAACATCATTGGAACAGTTGAACCGTTTAAAGCCTGTTTTTAAGGAAAATGGTACCGTGACAGCAGGAAATGCTAGTGGTAGAAATGATGGTGCCTCAGCCCTATTAATGATGACGGAAGAAAAGATGAATGAATATGGTGTAGTTCCAAAAGCCAAGGTTATTGCCCATGCAGTTAGTGGGGTATCTCCGCAGATTATGGGGATTGGACCTGTTTACTCAACCATTAAGGCGTTGAAACAAGCTGGATTAACGATAAAAGATATGGGATTAATTGAACTGAACGAAGCGTTTGCTTCACAATCACTTGCTGTGATTAGAGAAACGGATATGGAGTTAGTAAAAGTCAACGTAAATGGAGGAGCTATTGCCCACGGACATCCAATTGGAGCTACGGGAGCGATCTTAATGACAAAGCTCCTACATGAAATGGAACGACGTGAAGTGAAGTATGGGTTAGTCACACTATGTATTGCAGGTGGACTTGGTATTACGGCAATTGTTGAGAATTTACAATGTTAATATCAAACAATCATACCTCTTTTCATAATCATGTAAGTGTTTGAAACAGTGTTTCAACATCATTGAACATGAAACACTACTTGAAACAAATAATGAAACAATAAACCAAATAAAACTATAATTTTTGTAATATTCGCTAAATTTTAAACGAAAATTAGGTTGGCACGATTATTGCATTAATATTTAATGAATACTAAATCTACGATGAAGCTGGAGGTGGAAGGTGTGCAAGCACTTTCGGGAGTAAAAGTCATTGATCTTACCCATGTTTTGTCAGGACCGTATTGTACAATGACATTGGGAGATATGGGAGCAGATGTGATTAAAATAGAACAATATCCAGAGGGGGACACAATTCGAACGATGCCGCCTCATCGAAACGGAGAAAGCTATGGGTTTTCTATGGTTAATCGGAATAAGAAAGGCATGCGATTAAATCTTAGAAATGAAAAGGCAAAGGAAGTTGTCTATAAACTAGTTGAAAGTGCAGAGATTTTTATTGAGAATTTTCGACCAGGCGTCGCTAAAAAACTAGGTGTAGATTATGAAACGATTAAGAAAATCAATCCAGAAATTATTTATTGTTCTATATCGGGTTATGGTCAAACCGGTCCGTATAGTCATAAAGGTGGGTTTGATATCATGGCTCAAGGGATGTCGGGGATTATGAGTATGACTGGTGAAGAAGGTGGAAGACCTGTTAAAGTAGGTGTCCCAATCCATGATATTGGAGCTGGAATCACAGCATTATACTATATTCTGTTTGCTTATATTCATAAATTGAGAACAGGAAAAGGTCAATATATTGATGTTTCATTACTAGAATCAGCTTTTGTTTGGACGGTTTGGGAAGCGGCAGCATACTTTGGCTCAAACATGGTTCCAGAACCAACGGGAACAGCACATCGACGAATGGCTCCTTATCAAGGGTATCGAACAAAGACAGGATATATTTTAGTTGGAGCCGCAAATCAGAAACTTTGGGTTCGTTTCTGTCAAAACGTCATTAATCGACCGGAATGGATAGATGATCCTCGATACAAAAACGGACGAGAAAGAGTTAAGTATGTGAAAGAATTAGAGCAGAAAATTGAAGAAATTTTTGTAGAAGAACCCTCTGATTATTGGATAGAGAAATTAGAAGAAAATGGGATTCCTTGTAGCTATATCAAAAAGTATGATGAGGTGATGAAGGATGAACATATGTTAGCAAGAGATATGATTCTAGAATATGAACATCCAGTAGCAGGTAAACTGAAAACTTTGGGATTCCCTGCCAAGCTATCGGAAACGCCTGCTCAAATTAGATTAGCGCCTCCTACATTAGGGCAACATACAGAAGAGATACTAGCAGAACTAAAATATACCGAAGAACAAATTGAAAAGATGAAAGAAGAAGAAATTATATAAACAATATTTTGAATATTCCATTTAAATTATAGTATTTGACAACATTCGCTGATATAATATTTTTTAGTGTTTAAAAAAATACTATTATAGTATTTTTTGCAAAATAGTGTAAGTGTTTTCATAGAGAAAATATATAAAATAAAGTGTAAAGGGGAAACGATATGAAATTCTCGAAAATTGTATTAGCTAGCTTATTACTTTGTTTTGCGGCCATTTTAACTGCTTGTGGAGGATCATCAAGTACTGCTAAGGAAGTAAAAAATGACGGTGAATTTGTACCAAGTAAACAGGTTGATATGATTGTTGGTTATGCGGCAGGAGGAGGCGGTGATTTAACAGCAAGAACAGCTACTAAAGTTCTCGCTGAAGAAGGAATTGTAGATGAAACAATGGTTGTAACCAATATGCCGGGTGCTAGTGGATCTCTTGCATTAATGGAATTGAAAAAAAGAAAAGGCGATGAGCATGTCTTAATTCAAGTTCCAAATATTGCTGAGCCACTTTGGCAAGAAGGAAAAATCAATGCCGAGTTTTCAGATTATACGCCAATTGCCCAAGTTGCAACAGAGCCGATGATTATTACAGTAGAAAAGAACTCTCCGTATCAAACAATTGAAGAATTTTTAGAAGCATTAAAAAAGGATCCAAGCAAAATTGTAATCAGTACTTCTAGTGCAATTGATGGAGGGGAACCGTTTAGATGGAATTCGATTAAAGAGGCTTATGGTATTGAGAAAGAACTTAATATTATGACGACTGGGGGGCAAGCTGAAAGCTTCCAAAACTTACTAGGTGGTCATTCTGATGCTGGTATGCTTACACAAGCTCTTTTAAAAGGAAATGTTGAAAATGGTAGTTTAAGACCACTAGCAGTTCTAGGGGATGAGCGTTTAGAGTTATACCCAGATATCCCTACATTAAAAGAAGTTGGCTATGATGTCACTTATTACAGAACACGGGGTTTCTGGGCTGCAGGCGATATTTCACCAGCAGCAGTAAAATACTGGGAAAACACCTTCAAGGAACTAACAGAATCTGAAGGATGGAAGAAGTTTTCAGAAGACCAAGGTATGTTAAATCAGTTTAAAGATAGTGAAGATTATAAAGCTGCTATATTAGAAGAAGCACCTCAGTATCAAGATTATTTGAAAAAAATAAAATAATAAGTACATGGTGGAATGCATGAATTTAAAGTTATTCTGCATTCCACCCAAAACGATCTGGGGGGGAGTAGTTTGTTAGTTCAACGCATATTTATAGGTTTTCTATTTTTAATGAGTACAGTGTTTTTTGTAGCTTCATTTAATCTATCAATGACTGTAACCGGTGGTTTGTTAGGAGCTGGCTTTTTTCCGAGAGTCATATCCGTTCTAGTTATGATCATGACTCTATTCTATTTTATAACTACCTTCCGCAATAATGATAAGCAAGAGACTTCAAAGCCGATTGATAAACAAAAAGTTAAAGTTCAACTACTATTTTGTCTTGCCCTGTTGGTCACATTAGCATTAATCAATTTGTTAGGAATGTTAGTTAGTTTAGGACTATTTATGATTGCTATTTTAAAATTCTTTGAAAAAATGTCTTGGCGTCGATCTATTATTTTTACAATTGCTATGATGGTATTAATTCATGTTGTATTTGTCCGATGGCTGGGCTTAGTTATGCCAACAGGATTATTTTACTAAAAGGGGGGAGAAAACGTGGGGTTTGATGCATTGTTAGATGGGTTTCAATTAATTTCTCTAAATACGATGGTTTGGTGTTTAGTCGGTGTTTTTGTTGGAATGCTTGCAGGTACTTTGCCAGGGATAGGGCCTTCATCAGGAATTGCTATTTTATTACCTTTAACTTTTGAATTAGGTGCGTTAAATGCATTGGTCATGATGATGAGTATCTATTTAGGTGCTATGTACGGGGGAAGAATTAGTTCGATCCTAGTAAATGTTCCAGGAGAACCTTCAGCTGTTGTTGCAACATTTGATGGATATCCGATGACAAAGCAAGGAAAAGCTGGATATGTTTTAACATTAAGTGCGATCGCTTCTTTTATTGGCGGTGTTATAGGATTCGTGGGTTTAGCCTTTTTAACTGCTCCGATTGCACAAGCTGCGTTATCATTTGGTCCACCTGAGTATTTTGCTTTAATGGCATTTGCCTTAGTGGCGACAAGTGGTTTAATCGAAAAGAAACCATTTAAAGCGATTCTATCCACATTAATTGGTTTACTAATCGCGACAATTGGTCTTGATAATGTAACAGGCGAGCCTAGATTAACATTTGGTTTGTTAGGATTATGGGAAGGAATTGATTTTATTGTTGTTGCCATTGGAATATTTGGACTATCAGAGGTTTTAGCACGTTTGGACAATGGTTCCGAAATGAATGGATTAGATACGAAACTTAGTTTTAAATCATTATTTCCAAAAGCAAGTGAAGTGATCAGTGATAAATGGGCAATGCTTAGAGGATCCTTAATTGGTTTCTTTGTAGGAGTATTACCTGGAGCTGGAGCAACAGTAGCTGCATTTTTATCCTATAGCGCAGAAAAAAAACTATCCAAAAAACCTGAAAATTTCGGTAAAGGTGAATCTAAAGGTTTAAGTGCACCGGAATCTGCGTCAACAGCTGCAGTGGGTGGGGCTCTTATTCCTACACTGAGTTTAGGTGTACCAGGTTCATCAACAACTGCAATTCTTTTAGGTGGTTTAATGATGGTCGGTTTACAGCCTGGACCCATGATGTTTCAAGAATCAGGCGATATTATCACTGGAGCTTTAGTTGTGTTTTTTATTGCTAACATTTTACTTTTAATCTTAAACACAGCTTGTGTCCCTGTTTTTTCTTACTTAGTAAAAAAGCTTGATCCTTATATGGTACCTGTCATTACTGTATTCTGTTTTCTTGGTGTCTATTTAATGAACTTCAGTCTTTTTGAGGTAGGGGTTATGTTTTTCTTCGGATTCTTTGGTTATTTCATGAATAAATGCGGAATTCCATTTGCCCCGTTGATTCTTGCCGTTATTTTAGGTCCAATGATGGAAAAAAGCTTACGTCAAACACTGTCTTCTACAGGTAATGACTATACTGTATTTTTCACTCGTCCCATTTCTGCAACGCTATTATTCATTACAATTGCCATTTTAATATTGCCGTTAATCAGAATGATTCTATCTAAACGCAAAAGTAGCGAAGGAAAAAACATAAACTTATAATCTAGTTCTAATTTTTAGTAAAAGGAGGAGTATAAAGTGGGGAATATTTCGATCGATCCAAGTAAACAAAGCAGAAAAGAGAATTACAAATTTTTGATTGGCAGTGTGTTGCCACGACCAACATCACTGGTTACTTCCAAAAATAACTCTGGTTTAATCAATGCTGCACCATTTAGTTTTTTTAATGTCGTTTGCAGTGATCCACCGATGATTGGGATCAATTGTGCAAGAAAGCCTGGGGGGGTTCGAAAGGATACTTCTTTGAATATATCACAAAATGGAGAATTCGTTGTTCATATTGTGGATGAACAAATCGTTGAATTAGCTACTCAGGCAGCTATAGAATTTCCTCCGAATTATAGTGAAGTAGAGGAAGTTGGATTTACTCTTGAAGAAAGTCATTATATTTCCGTACCACGAATAAAAGAGGCAAAAATTCAAATGGAATGCAAAGTAAGTCAAATTATCGAAATATCGAACAAGGATGGAGTGCCCAGCTCGGATTTTATCATTGGAGAAGTAGTTTGTTTTCATATTGACGAAACCTTATATCATGAGGGTAGAATTGATACCTTAAAATTAGCTCCAGTAGGTCGCTTGGCGGGCTTTAATTATACAACAGTAGAAAATGATATTACGATCCCTCGTATGAATTTTGAAGAGTTTCAGAAGAAAAAAGAAAAACAAAATATATAGAGGATGATAAATATGGAAAATTACCTTTATCTTATAAAAAAAGATGAAATTGGAACGATCTATATCAATCGTCCGGAGAAGAAAAATGCTTTTAATAAAAATATGTGGGAAACCCTTATTGGATTGTTGGAGATAGCGGATCAAGATTCAGAAATCAAAGTACTAGTTATAAGAGGCGAAGATTCATCAGCTTTTGTTTCTGGTGCTGATATGAGTGAGTTTCATGAATTTAAAACAGGAGAGCAACGAGCTGAAATCAATGAAAAATATACGGCTCGCGCTCTGGAAATGCTTAAACAATTTCGCAAACCAACAATAGCTATGATACAAAAATATTGTATTGGTGCTGGATGTGCAATTGCCGTTGCTTGTGATTTTAGGTTTTCAGATGATCAAGGAGTGTTCGCGATCACGCCGTCCAAAATAGGACTTGTTTATTCTTTCAATTCAACTAAACAATTAATTGACTTGATTGGAAGTGCAAATGGTAAATATTTATTAATGTCAGGTGAAAGAATTGACGCTTACCAGGCTGCAGAAATGGGGCTTGTACATCAAGTCTTTTCTTCTGAGGAGTTAGAGTTAGAGACCTATCAGTTTGCTAGAATTCTTTGTTCAAGATCACAATCTAGTTTACGTGGGATGAAACGAATAATTGGGTTAGTTACAGAGGGAATAATTGAGGACAACGAAGAAACCAAACGATTAGTCATGGAATCCTATACGTCTGACGATCATAAAGAAGGGGTTGCGTCATTTCTTGAAAAAAGAAAACCTAAATTTAGTTATTCATAGAGTTGAATAAAAGATAAGGAGTAGATTCGAATAAAAGGGATAGTAGTTACAGAGTTTGGATCATTAGATGGATTAATATATAAGGAATTACCCTTTCCAAAAATTTCCGAACAAGAAGTGCTAATTCGAGTTCATGCTACAAGTGTTAATTTTGCGGATATAAAAGTGCGTAGAGGAGAACATCATGGTGGTCAAAAACCACCATATACTCCTGGTATCGATTTAATGGGAACCATTGAAAAGTTAGGTTCCAATGTTCATAATCTACAGGTTGGGCAACGCGTGATCGCTTTTCCAATAGGAGGATCATATTCACAGTATGCAATAGCGAATGAAAATTTGACCTTCCCGATTTCAGATTATTTGGATTCAAATATAGCCGCTGCAAGTCCTACGGTTTCCTTTACGGCATATAATCTTCTAGCAGAAATAGCAAAAATTCAAAGAGGGGAAACCGTATTAATTCATTCTGCAGCTGGTGGAATCGGAACGACAGCAAGTCAAATCGCAAAAATTCTCGGAGCGAAGAAAGTGATCGGAACGGTCAGTAGTGATGAAAAAATATCTATTTCAAAAGTAATGGGATCCGATGAAGTAATAAATTATCGTAAGGATGATTTCGTAGATCGGGTATTAGAGACCACAAACGGTAGAGGAGTAGACATTATTCTTGACTCTATAGGAGGAAAGATCTTTAATGATAGCTTAAGATGTCTAGCGCAATTTGGGAGGATAGTTAATTTCGGGAATTCATCTGGTCAGCCAGGGACAGTTGAAACTACTAACGTACATTCAAGTTGTCGTTCAGTGTTGGGATACAGTTTCGGTACTGTTAAGAAGTATTCCCCCGAAAGGGTTGCGGAAACAGCGACAAAAGTTGTGCCGCTGTTGGAAAAGGGACAAATAAACATGCATATCGGGGAAACTTTTCCACTAGACGAGGCCAAAAAAGCTCAGGAACTTATGGAGAATCGAAAAACGCAAGGAAAAATTTTATTAATGCCTGATCAAGATTAGATGGATTCTTCTATCCATTTAATCTTGATAAAAGGGCTTTAAAATTCTTTTAATCAAAATTACGCTAGATGATATTGTTTTAACTTTCTCCATAATGTCGTTCTACTCATACCAAGGAGTTCTGCAGCTAAACTTTTATTCCCGTTCGATTGTTGTAGAGCCTCTTTAATTTGCGTAATTTCACTTAACCCATTTTCTTGATTTTCATTTTCTTTTTTTGATTCTTGGATTTGGACTAGATTATTTTGAGAAAACGTGTACGGGATTAAAGAACTACGAAGTAATTTTGTTAACCGGTCATGTGAAAGGATCTCATTTTGACATAAAACGATGAAACGTTCAGCAAAATTTTCCAGTTCTCTAATATTCCCCTTCCATTCATTCTGTTCTAATATTAATAAATCTTTATCGGAGAGAGCTTCATTCAAGTGCTCTTCTTTTCTTATAAAGTAGCGAAAAAGCTCAATGATATCTTTTTTTCGTTGACGAAGTGATGGAATGAGTAGCTGTAACACATTCAATCTATAATACAAGTCTTCACGGAATGTACCATTTTTTACACATTCTAGTAGATCTTTATTGGATGCAGCGATGATTCGAACATCAACTGGAATCATTTGCTCGCCGCCAATGCGCATAATTTCCTTTTCTTGTAAGACTCGAAGAAGTCTTGTTTGTAAATGTAAAGGTAATTCACTTATCTCATCTAAGAAAATGGTTCCTCGGTGAGCTAGTTCAAACTTTCCGGGTTTACCACCTTTTTGTGCGCCGGTAAATGAACCTTCTTCATATCCAAATAATTCACTATCTAGTAGATTTTCTGGAATGGCTGCACAATTTAAAGCTACAAAAGAATTTAAAGAACGACTACTAGCTTGATGTAAACTTTGAGCGAATAGTTCTTTCCCAGTTCCCGATTCCCCTTGTATCAAGACAGAAGCGTCAGATTGACTATATTTTTTTGCTTGTGAAATCGTTTGTTTAATCGCTTCGCTCGATCCTACTATGTCATTAAACGTATAATTAGCCTTTAAGGGTTTACGAGACATTTTTTTTCTTATATTTTGTTCCGTTTGTTGAACGGTAGCAATATCATCAAAAACGACCATATGTCCCATGTTTTCACCACTTAATTCAACAGGGACAATATCAGCTACAAATTTTCTATCTTTGTGCTCGAAAACAATATTAAATGTTGGTTTATCAATTTTCGATAATGGTACCTGTGACTCTTCAATAAGAATAGGAATAATGGTTTGGATATCTTTATTAATGGTTTGGTTCCTTTTGATTCCTAGCAGCCGCTCAGCTGAATGATTCATGACGGCTATTTTTGAATGAGTATCCGTTGAAATAATTCCACTTCGGTTCATATCAACAATGGTCTTAAATAAAACTGATTTTTCCATTTCGTTTCGATAAGACTTGAGTATATTTAATGCATTTTTTGAGGCATCTTTCATGGATTGATACGTGTAATAGCAGTAAGCATTAAATCCATTTTTGGAAGCTGCTTCATAAAACCAGCTTCCACTGATCACATCATGTACTCCTTGTTCCTTTAATTGATCCATAATTTCAAATGCTTCATTCCGATCTCGAAATGAGATCTGTCGTATTTTAGTTTTAAGTAGATTTGAAATTCTGGTTAAAGCCTGAATATTTTCCCGATAGTTCACAACGACAACTTCTTCTGAATCAAGTTTTTGAATTTGGTTAAATATGTCAAAACCTGATAATTTTACTGGAATCACAAAATTACTGAGAGATTGTTTTAATAATATGGAACTACGGTCACCACTAATAACAATTGTTGCGGGTTCAAATAGGGTTTGTAAAGATTGAATCGATTCTAGTGAAATAATAAATTTATAAGGGAATTCCTCTACTTCAACATTCACCCATTGAGGGATGTCAATTTCCTTTAATACTTGTTTCGCCAACTTTGAGAAATGGGAATGACCTACGTAGACAATTTTTGCTTGCATTTGTATCACCCTTTATTTGAGTAGATGATAAGAAAACCAAATTAGGACTTTTAATATGAATAGGATTATCACCATTATAATGGAAGGTTTACTAAATTGTCTAATAAAGTTTGAATATTCTAAAGTTAATAAAAATAACTCAGGATCATAAATAAATGAAATAAAATGTGTTTTTCCAAATTTTAATTAAAAAGAGAGATGGATGTTTATGATTTTTTGGTTTGTAATGGTGATTACTTTTGGTTTTCAAACGATCCTTAACCTAACTCGACCAGTAATATCATTAAATGCTAATGAATTAGGTGCATCTACCTTTGAAATTGGCTTATTAACCGCTGCTTTTGCTTTTTTGCCACTTATTTTTGCGATTCAAGCAGGGAAAATTGCAGATAAAATAGGAGATCGTTTACCGATATTATGTGGATTGATTGGAATGTCAGTAGGATTAGCTGTTCCATTTTTTTATCAAAACATTTGGGCTCTTTTTGCAAGTCAATTCATAGTAGGAATTTCTAATGTATTCTTAGTAGTGTCCTTGCAGAATATTTTAGGCCAGATCTCAACTGCTGAAAATCGGGATCAATATTATAGCATGTTTGGTATGGCAGTTGCTTTGGGAGTATTAGTGGGACCTGTTTTAGGTGGATATATTTCAGAACATTACTCTTATGCATTTGTTTATCTGGTTTCGATTTTGATTAGCGTGATACCAGTTTTTTTATCATTTTTGATTCCGGTGATTATCAAAAAAGACAAGCTTGTTAAGAGATCATTGTTATCTTCAATCGGACTGTTAAAAAACCCTATTTTAAAGCAAGCTTTAATATCCAGTGCTCTAGTATTATATTCTAGGGATATCTTTATCGCTTATTTTCCCTTGTTTGCAAAAGAGAATGGAATTACGGATTCAACTATTGGATGGATTATATCGGTTCAAGGGATTGCGATGATGATCATTCGTTTTATATTACCCAAGATCTCTAATGCTTTTGGACAAAAAAAGGTTTTGATACTATCGATTGTTTTGGCAGGATTTTCATTTCTATTCATGCCATTTACAGGTCATCCAATTTTGTTAGGGATGTTAAGTTTTATGATGGGGGTAGGTTTAGGGTGTGGGCAGCCAATATCTATGTCTATAACTTATAGCGTTTCTCCAAAATCTAGAACAGGGGAAGTTCTAGGACTCAGACTCTCCACGAATAGACTATCTCAATTAATTGCTCCTATATTATTCGGAATAATAGGATCATGGATGGGAATCTTATCCGTATTTCTTGTAAGTTCGATGTTTTTACTTGGTGGTAGTGCTTATTTGAGTACTTCTAAAAAGATTTTAGAACAAAATAAATATAACTCTTCATAATTGACAAATTTCCTCAGCAAGATTACAAAAAAATCACATTGTGTAGTTAAAAACGCTCAATGTGATTTTTTACGCATGAAACTTCCGATTGTTCTCTTTAAGAACCGTCCAACTATTTCAAAATCTACACAATTATATAACACAAATCTTCAAATTGATATGTTAAAATAACGGTTGAAAAGGTTTTCAAACGGAACTGAGATCGATTGAGTAGGACATTTTCTAACCTAAAGGGGAGATGAATTTGTTACTGACATCAAGCATTTCTATTAAGCCCAGTGTGAAACAAGCTTGGAATCAATTTGTGTTGTCAGGAAACGTGGAAGAATCCATTGTACGTCCCGTCATTGCGGCGTCATGGATTCGTTGTCGGAATTTAGGAATACATGGATTGGTAATTCATTTACCGAAATAAAATAGGCTTGAAAAGGTGTCTTGCATCCAATGTGAAGAGATGAAAGGTGCCTTTTTTGTTTGGACAAGGATGGGGCAAGCGGAAAGGTTTCTTTAGACAGTGGGGGTAGTTCTAGTATTTCACCGCAATCTTTCCTTTTGAAACACCGAGAACCGTAGTGTACACCCCTTATACATGGTCGAACCCACTTAACTCTAAGTGTAACGGGAATCCCCATGTGGAGATTAGACGAAAAGTTAGTAAGGGAAGATATCTTTTTCCTCGATCGTCCATACTCTCTTGAGAAGAGTGATGAAGAGGCTATGAATCATACCTTACAACAATTAGAATCAATTTTAGAAGAACATGGTGAAAAAATAGCAGCAATGATTCTTGAGCCCATTCAGGGGAATGGTGGAATCATTATGTATCACCGTGATTTTATTATAAAAGCAAAAGCACTTTTGGAACATTATGGCGTTTTATTAATTGTGGATGAAGTTCAAACGGGATACGGTCGTACAGGGAAAATGTTTGGTATCAATCATTATGAAGTTGTGCCAGATATCATTGTGACTGCCAAAGCCCTTGGAAATGGTATTCCAATATCCACGTTTTCAACAACGGATGCAATTGCTCAGTCTTTTAATAAGGCTTCATCTTCAACCTTTGGTGGAAATCCAGTAGCGGCAACCACCGCACTAAGCGTATTAAACAATATTGAACAACATGGGTTAGTGCAACGAGCAGAAGAATTAGGCTCTTATTTAAAAGAAAGATTACAAGAGATTTCCTCACCCTTTATTCAAGAAATTAGAGGAGTAGGTCTGATGCTTGGATTGCAAATTCAAGCAATAAACGACGAGGTAAGCTCCGCTCAAATCACAGATATCATTCTTGAAGAAATGAAAGACCGTGGTTTCCTAATCGGAAAAAACGGGTTAAACCGTGACTGTTTAGCGTTTCAACCACCACTCGTAATTGAAAAAGACGATCTCAATGCAATGCTTTCAAACTTAATAGAAGTGTTATCAGGAATTTTAGATCGGCTGACGGTAACGATATAAAAGAATTCCTCAAAAATGATTTTTAATTTGGTATATAAAAGTAAAAAGTATCATCTCTAGGAAAAAATCATCTGTCCTTTAGATGATGCTTTTTATACTGCTTTTACTGAAAAGCCACTAAGATTGGGAGAATAGACGAAATGAAATTGATTGTTGGCATGACAGGTGCGACGGGGTCGATTTTTGGTATCAGACTTTTAGAGGTTCTTCGTGACATGAATGTGGAAACTCATTTGGTGATGTCAAAGTGGGCGGAGGCTACGATTGAAACCGAAACCGATTATCGTGTAAAAGAAGTAAAGGAGTTGGCAGATTGTCATTATTCCTATCATGATTTAGGAGCGAGAATTTCGAGTGGCTCCTTTCAAGTGGATGGGATGATTGTCGCTCCATGCAGCATGAAAACACTCGCGACGATTCGCATGGGACTAGCGGATAATTTAATTACTCGCGCTGCAGATGTGATTTTAAAGGAGCGAAAAAAACTATTATTAATGACCCGTGAAACCCCGTTAAATGATATCCATTTAGAAAATATGTTAGCACTATCTCGGATGGGTACGATTATTTTTCCGCCCATGCCGGCATTTTATAACCACCCTCAAACGATTGAGGATACCGTGAATCATATTGTCTACAGAGTTGTTGATCAATTTGGCATCCATGTACCAGAAGCAAAAAGATGGGACGGAATAATAAATGAGAACGACCTCAAGTGAAACAGGGGGACGGTTCTCGCGTTTCATTACATTAAAACATGAGGTCCGTATGGATTTTAACGGTCCCATGTTTCGATATTTTCTTAAAGGTGTGAGAAAACATGATCCATTTAGAAAAAATACAGGGGCGGATTACCTTAACCCTTGATGCTTATTATATGGGAGAAGATTTAGTCGTCCTCATCTCGGGAGGGGATCGCCCCCATTTAGGAACGATTACTGCTGGTGCTAGATTAGAACCACTTCAAACGGTCCAACTTCAAACCCATAAAGAATTTTATATCACAGAAGAAATCGCAGTACAATTACGTAAAAACTTTAAAGGGAACTTTGCCATTTGCTGTGGTACCCATCTCGACAACATCACCAAAGAAGAAATCAAACAAATGACAGAATTAAGCGTGGAACTTGGAAATGAGCTAATTGAGAAACTGAAACAAGGGGACGGTTCTCGCGTTTCAGTTTTGTAAACAGTCAAAAAGATATAGTTTATTAAAAAAACGATTTGGAAATCCTGATTGGATTAGGTTTTGGTAAATGCAATCATGTACATAGGCAATCGCCATTAAATTAACACCACCTCATCATGGGACTTGCAACATCGACATTCTTTATTTTTCTGGATGCAGGAATAGGATTTGGTCCAAATCTCCTTGGACTTTTTATTCCAACGTTCAACTACAGCACCCTTTATATCAGTATAGGATGGTTGTGCTGTTCTCTTCAGGGCTGTACTATTTACTTCACGGGAAAAAAGACAAACAATTTGTTCATGTCTATCGATTTATAAACCTTTATAATATTTAAATATTCAAAACGATTGATATTTTTTAGAGATAGGGTAGTATGGTACGTAATACTACTTTTACAAGCGGAGGAAAGAAACGATGAATCATTTACCTAATTGTCCAAAATGTAATTCTGAATATACATACGAAGATGGGGTTTTGTTTATTTGCCCAGAATGTAGCTATGAGTGGGCAATCAATCAAGCCGAGGAAAACGGTGAGGACGAAAAAGTAATCAAAGATGCCAATGGAAATGTTTTAAACGATGGGGATGCTGTTACGGTCATTAAAGACCTGAAAGTAAAAGGCAGTTCTTCGGTCTTAAAACAAGGTACAAAAGTAAAAAATATTCGCCTAGTCGAAGGCGACCATGACATTGATTGTAAAATTGATGGGTTTGGACCTGTGAAACTAAAATCTGAATTTGTGAAAAAGATGTGAAAAAGATATAGATGCAATGTTAAAAGGACAGTCTCCATGAACGATGGACTGTCCTTTTTATCGTTTACATATAAACAAACTCATTATACGATATCCATTAATTTTCCAATTCCTCTAAATAGCCAAAAGATTAATCTAAAGGGTAATAAAAGCAATTCAGGTATCCACAGTAATACGTCTAAAAAACAGTCTAGAACTGTATAATCATGCCTATTCTTTTTCCTTTTTCTCGTTTTTCGCTTCTTTTTTTCAAACCATTCCATCATATGACCAATCCTTTATAATAAATTTCAGTTATTATAAAGAATTTACGTCTAAAAATGAAATATAGTTTCATTTAAAGCAAGAATAGAAACAAGGGGACGGTTCTCATGTTTCACTGCACATACTTGTTGACATGAAAGATGTTTCATCGTTCAAAATAAATTAATATTCCAAGTGACTTTTTCCATTCTTTACGCGAGAACCATTTTTCAATTACTTTTCAGTCTGTACATTTTCCTGTACAAGTGTAACTTTTTTTCCATGTGCGAAAAAGTAGTAAACAATGCTTAACAATACAATGGCAGCCATGCTTATATACATACCTCGATAGCCTAATGATGGAAGGATGGATCCTAATACAAAGGGTCCAATCCCAAGACCTAAATCAAAGGAAACAAAGAATGTTGAATTTGCTAATCCAACACGGTGAGGCGGTGCTTTTTTAATCATAATGGTTTGAACGGAAGACATGGTCGTTCCATATCCAATCCCAATTAAAGCACCCGCTAGTAAAAGGATTAAGCCATTTTGAGCTTGACTAAGGAAAAGCAAACCGACTAAAAATAAGATCAAACATGGATAAACAACCGAATTTTCTCCTTTTAAATCAAATCTTTTCCCCGTAATCGGTCTAGATGCTAATAGGAACACTGCATATACAATAAAAAAGAAACTTGCGGCTTCTGTTAAATTCACCTCATTGGCAAAAGATGAAATGAATGTAAGAACACTTGAATAGGCGAATCCCAGTACGACCATTAATATAGCCATTGAAATACCGGTAAATTCAAAGAAATCACTAAGTTTGAAACCTTTCAAGCCCTCCACTTGTTCTTTCGACAATTTTACATTTTCCACCTTTAAAATTAAGGAAAGCACCAATCCAATCACGGCAAAAATAACACACAACAGAAATGCCATGTTATAGTCAAATTGTTGAACAATCAACAGTGCAATAAACGGTCCAATTGCTGTCGCGATGGTTACACTCATAGAGAAATAACCAATTCCTTCTCCACTTCTTTCATGTGGAATTGAACTTGTCATAACGGTGGCAATGACTGTAGAAGCAACCCCTAATGCTGCGCCATGAATAAAACGGTCAACTAATAACAAAGCTAAATTGTCAATGACTAAGTAAAGAGCAGTAGATACGATAAACACAATAATAGCTGAGTAAAGCAATTTTCTTCTTCCGATAACATCCAGATACTTCCCAGCTAATGGGCGGGAACAAAGGGTTCCGATAATAAAGATACTTGATGCAAGTCCGGCCAAACTTTGGGGAGCATCGAACTTGATTACGGCATACTCAGAAAAAATAACCATAAGTAAAAAATAGTTCATACTAAGAAGTAAGTTTGTTAAACAAACCATAATGAAGTCTTTTGTCCACAACTTTGGTCGAGTCAATTTTCTAATCTCTCCTTTTATTCGCTAATTTACACATCGTATGAAATGAACGATATCGTTTTAAGACGAGTGTAATATTTATGATACAATACCAGTATTGATAAATATAATGAATGTTTTTTATGAAGGAGATAAGTAATTAGTTATGCCAACCATTACTCAATTTGAAATCTTTGTAAAGGTAATTGATGAGGGAAGCTTCACCAAGGCTGCTCAAAAGTTGCATATGTCGCAGCCAGCGGTTAGTCATGCAATTTCCTCTCTAGAAACAGAGTTAGGAGTGACTTTATTAGTTCGAGAGCGCGGTAAAGATTTAATGGTAACAGATATAGGGAAACGTGTTCTTGTCCAAGTAAGAAATCTCCTTAATAGCCTTGAAAAAATAGACGAAGAAATCTCCCTAGAAAAAGGATTGGTCAAAGGAACGATTCGAATTGCGACATTTCCTAGTGTAACGGCTCACTTTTTACCAAAGATTATTCGAACATTTCAACAAAAGCGACCGAATGTTTCCATTACGTTTAAAGAGGGTTCGCACGAGGAGATCAAAGAATGGTTGTCCATACGAGAAATTGATATTGGATTTGTTGTTTTGCCGTGCCGTGAATTAGATACGATTCCTCTAGTAAAGGATCGATATCTTGTGATGTTGCCTGATGGACATCCATTGCTACAAAATAAACAGGTACGTCTAATCGAATTGGGAAAAGAGCCGCTAATTGTATCGAATGGCGGATATGAAGCTCCGATCCTCGATCTCATGAAGAAAGAAAAAATATCGATAAATGAGAAATATCATACATCAAACCTAAATACATCTTTAGGGATGATCAAAGAAGGATTAGGGGTACTCATTCTACCTGAACTTTCATTGAAAAATCTATCCTTTCCAAAAGAAAACGTTCGACCATTAGAAACAAATCTTTATAGACATATCGCTTTAGGTTTGCCTTCATTAAAAGGAGCCTCACGTACTGTCCAAGTATTTATCGAAATCACAAAAGAACTCTTTCGTGAAACAGCGGGACGGTTCTAGCGTTTCCTAGTTGGCAATTTAATCGAACGTTAGAACTCGAACCCGTTGGATTAAGCAGGGAGTGAAACCCGAGAACCGTCCCTGCGTTTCATTATTTACCAGGATTGTCTAACGTTTATGGGAAATTCTATGATTACAGTCCATTTACATGATTTTCGATTTAGAGAGGAGAGAAGTGGATGGAATCATTATGGCTACAGTATGCTTGGACATTGTTAATTCTAATCGGGTTAGAAGGATTATTATCGGCCGACAATGCACTAGTACTAGCTGTTATCGCCAAGCATTTGCCGGATAAACAGAAAAAAAGAGCAATTAATTACGGAATTATGATGGCCTTTCTGTTCCGATTTGGTGCCCTTTTTGCCATTTCATTTATTGCTAATGTCTGGCAAATCCAGGCAATAGGCGCTGCCTATCTTCTATATCTGGGATTAAAACACGTCATACAGGCGCGTTTTGGAAAAAATAATGAGAAGATACGAAAAGACAATGAAAAGGAAGCTGCAGGTAAAGGGTTCTGGGTCACAACCGGAAAGATCGCACTAGCTGACCTAGCTTTTGCTATTGATTCGATTCTAGCTGCAGTTGCCCTGGCACTTGGATTACCAGACTCCCCACTAGGTAATTTTGGGGGTATGGACGGAGGGCAGTTTATTGTAGTTCTACTAGGAGGAATTGCAGGGCTTATTTTAATTAAATTTGCCGCAACCTGGTTTGTGCAACTTCTTGAAAAACGACCAGCTTTAGAAACAACCGCCTATGCCATTGTTGCTTGGGTAGGCGTTAAACTTGCTGTCATTACGCTAGCCCATGAAGATATTGGTGTGTTAAACCATGACTTTCCACATAGCACGACTTGGACCCTCATCTTCTATGGGGTATTAGTCGGTATCGTGCTCATTGGATGGTTTGCACCGGGTAATAAATCCATTCATAAAAATCCGATCATGTAATAAACTGTTTTTTATCGTATTCTATGGTTGACGCAAAAATATAGCAACAATGGACTGTGTTTTAGCAGTCCATTGTTGTGTGTTAAAAGAGCAAATCTGTTTTGTGAGATCTAATTTATTCATTCTATAAACTTATAAATAATTAATAAAGCGTGAGGAAAATATATAAATGTACATAAACCATGTTTTTAGGAGGATATCATCAAAAATAAAAAATTGATAACGGGGATTTTAATGCTGCTATTCGTGCTAATGTTAGCCGCATGGACAAACGGTACTAATCAAAATAGTCTCAATATAAATACAAATGGACGACATGCATTCTAGTTCTGCACATGTCCCTAAAGAGTTAAAAGATGCAAAAAATCCTACTTATAAAGTGGGAAGTCAAGTAATTGTTAAAGCGCACCACATGAAGGGGATGTATGGTGCAAAAGCAACCGTTGTTGGTGCTTATGATACAACAGCATATGTTGTTACCTCCAAACCGACTTCTGGGGGACCAATCGTTAAAAATCATAAGTGGGTGATCCAAGAAGAAATTAAAAATGCGGGTAATAAAACGCTCCAACCTGGAACGGAAGTTACTCTAGAAGCCAACCACATGGAAGGTATGATGGGTGCAAAAGCAATCATTGATTCAGCAGTACAAACATCGGTTTATATGATTGATTACATTCCGACTACTGGTGGTCCGATCGTTAAAAATCATAAGTGGGTTATAGAGAGTGAACTTTCGGCTCAGTAATAAATACCAAATTAGCACTAAGTTTATAATGAACGTCTCATAAAGTAAACCCTATATAAACGGATGACTTTACAGGATAATTTAAGAAAACGTATGGGCAAAATAAAGAAGATTGAATGGACGTAACTTATTAACATTTGTTATGTCCTTTTATCTCTCTACATTTATTAATTAGTCCTTTAAGCATATGGCTGAGTGTTTTTGAGCTTGAATCCTTCATTTTTACAAGAAAAAGCTTAATAGAATCTCACGTACAGGCAATTTTTAGGCATTTTGTCGAAATATCGTATATAATGATAGCAATCTTTTAATAGAAAATGATTGTTACGAAAGAAGGGACCTAGGTGGGAAAGTTGTCTAGATCAAAAGCGATGTGGGGAATTGCTTTTGTTGTATTAACATGGGGGTTAGTTTGGCCGATCTATAAAGTTGCATTAAATTACACACCTCCATTTCTATTTGCTGGCATGCGTACATTGCTTGGTGGGGTGCTGTTGAGTCTAATTCTTCTGCCGAAATGGAAGGAAATCCAATGGAGGAAAACATGGCCGATTTATGTAATTGCTGCTTTCTTCAATATTTTGATTTTTAATGGGGTGCAGACGTACGGATTACAATTTTTGCCTTCCGGTTTGTTTTCAGTCATTGTCTACTTACAGCCTGTGTTAGTCGTTTTATTGGCATGGCTTTGGCTAAAAGAATCATTGACTCTTGTGAAAATCGTAGGAATGATCATTGGTTTTCTAGGAGTTGTAGCGGTCAGCTTTGATGGATTATCTGGGCACGTTTCCTTTTATGGGATCCTATTAGCTTTTATCACAGGTTTAGGATGGGCAATTGGAACGGTTTATGTGAAAAAGACAAGCCGTTTGGTCAATGGATTATGGCTTGTTGCGATCCAAAACATCATCGGCGGACTCGTTTTAAGTGGGATTGGGCTTAGCGTAGAGAATGTGGCTGATATTCAATGGAATCTAACATTTATATCTATTCTTTTATTTGGAGCCGTGTTAGGAGTGACAGGAGCTACAGCCGTATATAATAAACTCATGCGTTCTGGTGAATCCAGTAAAGTCAGTTCCTTTACATTCCTGGTACCGTTGATCGCTGTATTACTTGGAACGATTTTCTTAAATGAACCATTTACACTATCTCTATTCGTTGGATTAGTGTTGATTTTACTTAGCATATATATGATTAATCGTAAAGATACCTCTAAAATAGAGAAAACGAAAGACTTTGAAATGCTCCAGCGAGAATCTGTTTAATGAAATAACCGTAAATCTACCAATTTGATGATTTACGGTTATTTTTTTAAATACGATAATCAAGTTTTGATGTTTCTATTAAAAACAAAAGCAGGCGATATCCTATGCATATAGGTTCTGCCTGCTTTTTATTGCTGGATCATTATGAATTGATTTTGATGAAAGTTCCCTCTGAACTTTTTTATTCTTTTGAAAGAATAATCCTAAAACATGTCCCTTTTCCAAGTTCACTCTTTACTTCGATCTTTCCATTCATTCCTTTGATGATGCTATAGGAAACCATCATGCCAAGTCCGGTTCCTTTTTCTTTTGTTGTGAAATAGGGTTGACCGAGACGATTTATTTGTTCTTGTGACATTCCAAGACCTTGGTCCTGTATGTCAATTTGGATGGTATTTTGAAAACTAGATAAGTCAATATGAAGGTTACCGCCATGGGATTGCATTGATTCAATCCCATTTTTCACCATATTGATCAAACATTGTTGGAACTTTTTTCGTTCGCCCATCGTAATAAATTGATGATGTTCTGGTTTCTGTATATTTTGTGTGATCCCGACGCCGTGCATGTTTGCTAACGGAGAAATCACATTGACTGCTTGTTCAATTTCTTCTTGAATATTAATTTCTTCCTTTTTTTCAATGGTCGGCTTAGCAAACGTTAAATAATCATTGATGATGTTGGTTGCCCGATCAATTTCATTTAAAGCGATGTTGACAAATTCTCCTCGCTTTTCAGGGGAAATATCTTCAGATAATAATTGAATAAAACCTCTGCTTGTCGTGAGGGGATTTCGAACTTCATGGGAAATACTAGCTGCCAAGTGGCTAACCGTTTTTATTTTTTCTGCCTTGATCAAGTTTTGCAATAAACTAGAGTAGGTGCGAATTCCTTCCCAAAGGATTGTTACAATGATGATTCCAAAAATATTAATACTATAATATTCCACGAGATATCGCATAGGCAAAATGTCTGAATTTAAAAGCGATGCCATTGTTTGAGAGACGGTAATGCCCATAACCAATAATGTGCATGAAAGGAGAAGTTTATTCTTCAATTTCATGTTTAAATAAGGTTTAGAAAGGAAGTAGATGGAAATCCCGATGATAATAGACGCAGTCGCTGCAGCATAAAATCCGACCCCTCCCACTAAGAAACGAGTAAATAGAAGGATACTTAATTGAATCAAACCTAGTTTATAACCCCCATATAAACCACCTAAAATAAACGGAATATAGCGTAGGTCCCAAATATTATTATCAGTTGCATATACCGGAAATACCATACACAACACAAGCGAAACAATTGGGAACAAAGCGATTTTCCAATTCTGTAGTTCTTTAGCCTGGTAGACATAGGTAGCCATATAGAGGATTTGTAAGAGACAGAGAGCCAGTAATATAAATAAAAAACTGATGAGTAGATCTTTCGTGACAAAATCCATAAGAAGTCGTTTCCTTAATTTATAAATTAGATAATTTGATAATAGCAAGATTTAAATATTTATACTAGTGGTAAATGTAGAAAATATCTAGTGAAGGATTTACATAACGTCTAAACTTATAGGATTGTTTAAACCTAAAAGGATATACCAATGGATGCAATACAAACAAGAATGGATGCTTGGTTCAATAGGCAATGAACATAGTTTTAGTTTAAGTGTCTTGGAATTCTTCCCAAAAAAGGGGGTCGGTACCATCCCGCCCCCACGTATTCTATGTTTCCTAAATTTCACTGGAATAACACCTACGTTTTCACAACGTGTTTTCAATCCTCTTCAATTCAGTTTCGATATATTCTCGACTATGGTCAAAGGCAATGATAGCTAGGACTTTTCCGCTAGAATCCATTATAGGGGCAAAGCTCGATTTCCATTCTCCATATATATCTTTATATAGTGGGGTGACACCGGCTTTTCCATTCATTGCACCTAAGGCGACCTCCATAATTTCAGGGGGACCGTCATATAGGACTCCAGGTGGAATTGGAAAGCCTTCGTCGGCTGCGATAGTTAGCAATAGTTTATTATCTAGTGCTTTAAAAATATAGACCCATTCGATAATTCCTTCTTGTTCTCGTATTTTCGTTAACCTTTCTTGTACCTTTTTAAACGTAGGATGCGATGTTGAACCAGGGTGACTCACTAGTTCAGAGATGTCTTCTGGAAGGATAGTGGCTGATGTCATAATCGCCATGGAGCGTAATTGTTTATTTAAATGATCTTCTAAAATTTTTCGTTTGCTTGATGGGGAGCTGGTCTCTTGTTGGAGCTTTTCACGAATTTTTTTGTATTTCCTGCTCATCGTCGGTTGGCTAACATCTAGAACTTTTGCTGCTAGTTTAACCGATTTATATTTTTCCATTGTCATTGTAATTAATTGTTCTTCAATCATATCAACAGCTTCTTGAAGAGGCATAATGTGATGAATGACTGGTAGTTCCTTATGTATAGGCTTCTTCCATGGAATGTAAGGGTATACGAGTTTGGCGTCTACATTTAATTCTTTACTAGTCACAACAATTCGTTCAATCGTATTCTCTAATTGCCGTACATTTCCTGGCCAATCATATATGCAAAATAAATCCACGGCATCTGGTAAAATCGTAATATTTCGATGGTATAACGCATTATACTTTGCGACGAAATGATAGACAAAGTAAGGAATTTCCTCAATTCTTTCTCTTAATGAAGGAATTTCAATGGGTACTACATTTAAACGATAATATAAGTCCTCTCGAAATTTTCCCTCTTTAACCATGTTTTCTAACGACTTATTCGTTGCTGCGATAATTTGAACATCAATATGAATAGGTTGTGTGCCTCCAAGGGGAGTTACCTCTTTTTCTTGTAAAATTCGGAGTAACTTGACTTGAGAGCTCAGGGGCATTTCGGCAATTTCATCAAGAAAAATAATGCCTCCATCTGCTAATTGAAATTTTCCTAGAGAACCGTTTTTGTTGGCACCACTAAAGGCCCCACCGACATATCCGAATAATTCACTTTCCAAAAGATTTTTTGGAATGGCCCCACAGTTAACAGCAATGAATGGTTGAGTTTTTCTATTTCCTAATTGATGAATTTGTTTAGCGATCATTTCTTTTCCGACACCTGATTCTCCTAATAACAATACGGTTGTGGGAACTTTTGATACCATTTCGATGGTGCCAAGTACCTCTTTCATTTCTGGACTATGGACAACAATAGATGGATCTGGGTTCCCAACTGGGCCATCGGTTATCTCAATGGGTTCTATTAAAGGGTCGGAAATGTTTTTAAGCCCCCATACGAGTAGGTCATCATTAAGTCCCGTGACTGGAAAAACAGCTATTAATATTTGACTGCCATTCCAAGCCTTTAATGCAAGAGAACGAATCTCTCTTTTTAATAGTTGTAAAGTAGAATCGCCAAAACATGAAATTTCCTCTATTTCTGTAATCACCCTTCCAATAATCCCATCTGTGGACCAAAAGTTTTTCAGTTCTCCACTTTGGTATAAAATCATTCCGTTTTCATTGGTTACTAGGATTTCCTCATAAATAAATTGTAGACTTGATTGAAAAGCTTGCAGCAGATGGTCGTTAGATAGAATGAGCGTTTTCACCAAAATCACACTTCCTTAATTTAAAATTTTGAAAATTAGGATTATTGAATAAATTATTTCATAATTGTATGAAAATTTCAATTATGAATTAACGGGAAGTCGAAATATGTTATAAACATTTGTTTTCTGAATATTCTAATTTTGGCACGATAATTGCATTTCTATCACTATCACTTTCTTAGAAAGGAGGGATCGACTTGAACAAAGGAGATTATATCCAAGAAAATATGGAATCAAATGATCCTTTTATTAAAGAAATGTACTCAGATCTTTATAACCGAATTAAAGATTATGAAGAGAATGATTCTGTCGTTGAAAAAATTAAGTTCTCAGACACTTTCGGCTCTATCATTATTGTTGGATTGATTACGTTATTTTTAGCTTATATTGTTTTAACCTAAAGAACGAAAAAATAATGGAGGTATCGTATGAGTAAGGAAAATGCTTCAATTTCAAAGGATGTAGCGTTTGGATTTCTCCCGGCGTCAAAGAACGATCGTGTTTTTGGAATGTGGGATCTAATATTAATTCAAGTGGGGATTGGGATTTCTTGTATCGCAATTCTTACAGGGGCATATACAGGCCTAATGGTTGATGCACGGGATGGAATGGGGGCGATTCTTTTTGGGGAAGCATTTCCGATTTTATTAATTGTCCCGATTACGATTTATTTTGCCCGGTATGGTATTGATACTTTTATTGGGTTTAGAAGTTCATTCGGTTACTTAGGGGCAAAAATCTTCTATTTTGTTTTTGCGATCTTAACGCTTGGTTATACGGCTGTTGCTCTGTTTATGGCAGGGGAAGCGATTGTGAAAATATTAGGCTTTGCTAGTTTGCCAGCCTTCTTCACATCAAGCACGACTGGGGTTCCATTTTTTGCGATTCTACTATTTATCATCGCCTTCATCGTCACGTTCAAAGGTCCATTGGCGATTCGTAAATTTAATTGGATTGGGGTCCCAGCCATTGCAGTTGTATTAGTTGGCTTACTCATCATGATCGTAGTCGGGCAAGGCTTTGATAACATTCTAGCTTTAACTCCTCCCGAACCATATGAAGAGTATTCGCGCTCATTAATGACCGCCTTGGAGTTAAATGTAGGGCTAGGATTTTCATGGCTTCCATATCTTGGACAATATGCCCGCTTAGTAAAAACTGAAAAAGCAGCTTACAAAGCAACGTTTTTCAGCTACGGAATCCTACTCAATATCGCTGTTGTATTAGGAGCATTAACGACATTAGTGGTAGGTACCCAAAATCCGACAGAATGGATGATGGCGATTGCAGGACCGTGGTTAGGATTAATTGGGCTAATCTTGCTGACACTAGGGAATTTAACGGCGGCGATCTTTTTAATGTATTCTCAAGTGATTAGTTTAAAAACAATTTTTCCAAAGAAGTCTTGGCTATTCGCAATGCTAACAACCGTTCCAACGATCTTCTTCCTATTAAGCTCAACCTTCTATAATGCGTTTAATTCATTTATGACAGTGATTGCGTATATTATGTCAATTGCTGGTGGAATCGTTATTTCAGACTTCTTTTTTGTAAAAAAACAAAAGATCTCCTTATATGATCTTTATAATACGAAAGGAAGATACCAGTATTGGCATGGGATTAATCCTTCAGCCATTACAAGTCTTGTAATAGGAACAATTGTTTATTGGGGGTTATACAACCCACTGTTAGATACAGCGAGCGGACTTTTTCAATATATTTCAGCTGGGATTCCTGCTTATTTTGCATCACTTATTACTTATTATATCTCAGCAAAATATCTTTTTGCCTACAGTGTTGATAGAGAAGGGGAGAAAATAAGAGTCGAATCGGTTGAAGAAGGAATCGATACGGTCTAAATTTCAATCGTGAAAGAATATTTCATAGACGGAATATTTAGAAAATAGAAAGTAATCAAAAACGGTAAAAATCAATGTTTTAAAGTTGGCACAGTTCTTGCAATATATTCAAGTATAAAAATCAAAAGGAGGAACGATTATGTATAAATCTACTAATCTCGACCTATTTCCATATCCTTTTCACACGATCAAAGAAGGAACAAATTATCGTTATTCAAATGATATGAGAAAACTAGAAAAGGATCAATTTAACGCCATCCAAATTACACCAGAATATGAAAAGCAAATAAAGAGAAAAAGAGAAATGCTTAATGAACAGCCTGAAGTAAGGTTCCAATCCTATCCACATACGATGGAAATGCAATGGGAAGTTGCTGAAATGCTTCTTGATATGGCAGTTGAAGCTTATCCTGAATATTTCCAAGTTGAAAAGAAAGGAAATCAATGGACCTTTCATAATTTAATTTTAAATGAAACTGAATCGTTCATCTTTGGGGATGCATCGAGCATCGAGCTTGAGCCACTTGATTTAATTGGCCGTCATTTTACACCTGACTATGTCTTAATGGTTCATCGAGATGACAATCTTTATTTAGAAGTTGCACAACAATCTTATGGAGCTCTTTTTTCACCACATTGGAATAAGGGGATGTCATTTGATGAGATTCATGGCCCTGTTCCATTTGTATCACGCACAGGTGTCCCGTTAGCGCAACGAGTTCGTGATTTCTTAATTCGTAATGTGTTACCAGGTGAACCATGGACAAGGATTAATTGGAACTTGATGGCAGACCGCTGGGATGTTAACTACGAAACGTTTGATCAATGGGGACCAACACGTTCGCTAATAACTCCTGAAAATGCTGGGAAACTTGTAAGATTTCGTGTAGAAGAACAGAAATTCTATCGGATGCCAAGAAGCAATGCAATTCTATTTAACTTAAATACTCAATTCCTACCAATGGAAGATTTGGCCTTAAAGCCAGAATGGTTGGAGCAAACCTATTTTATCCTTTCAGATATTCCGAAGCCAATGGCTGATTATAAAGGGTTTACACCATTTATTGAACCAACTTTAGAATATTTGAAAAATCTGTTGGAACAAACCAAAGCGGCAAATCGATAAAAATAGGAGGGATGGAGAATGGCAACTTACAGTAGTCCGGTATTATACGATAAATCTGAAACGCTCGTAGAAGAATTTACGTTAAGAGTAGATCGGAGAAAATGCTTGATTATTTCTACCGTATCCAATGAAGATGAGTTTATTTTTCAAATCAGTGGTAGAAAAGAATTTGAATTAGTGGAAGTAAACGGTGAATTAAATCTCGATCGTATTAGCGAGATTCTAAATTGCCAAACGATGGGAACGCAGCTTTATATTTCAGCGAAATGGGACGATGCGGTACTAATTTTCACTGAGGCAGTTGAGGCTGGTTTTTCAGAAGATGAAATCCAAACGAAAATCACGGGTAAAAAGAGAAAGCATCTGTATTGCATCAAATGTTACCATCTCCAAGAAATTGAACCCGAGGTAACAGATACAACTTGTTATCATTGCCAAATTGACTTAGAAGTGGGGCCATTCTTCTCGAAAGAGCGTAAAGGCTACATTGGCTACCCTTACAATCCTGCAATGGCTTTATTAAATAAATAGATTTTGAATTTCTAAGATAGGAGTGATAACAGTGATATCATTTTTGAAAATAGATGTATATGTAGGTGAAATTATCCAAGAAACGGATTATGTAAAGCGCTTCCGCTTATATCCAGTTGAGGACGAATTACTGCCAGCCTTTACCGGTGGTTCACATATTGTCACATATGTAAAAAATGGAGACCAAATGATTGAAAGAAACTATTCTCTCGTTAGTCATCCAACGGATCGAACTCGTTATGAGATTGCGATTCGAAAGGATGAACAATCTCGTGGTGGCTCCGTCTATTGGCATGAAAACATGAAAGTCGGAGATAGGTTAGAAATCAGTTGGCCGAAAAACCATTTTCCACTCGCTTTCCATGGGGTCAAACATCACGTCTTTTATGCGGCTGGAATTGGGATTACTCCATTTTTAACGATGATGGAAGATTTATCAGCAGAAGGGAAATCATTTGAATTACACTATGCGGCGAGAACGAAAGAAGAATGTGCTTTTTACGATACCTTGAATGCGAAGTATCCGGGTAAATGCCACTTCTATTTTTCAAGATCAGAAAAACCGAATAAAATGTCACCGGTTACAATGGGGGAGCATCGGATTGGTTCACATGTGTATTTCTGTGGTCCGATTTCAATGGTCAAAGAATTCAGGGATGCTGCTGAATCTTACGGATATCCTAGTCATACGATTCACTTTGAACTGTTTGCTGCAGCTGATGATGGCCCGAGAAATTCGTTTGTTGTAAAACTAGCAAACAGTAATAAGGAGGTTGCGGTTTCGGAAGAAGAAACCTTATTAGAAGCCTTATTAAAAGCTGGGGTTTCCGCCCCGTATTCTTGTAGAGTAGGTGGCTGTGGAAGCTGTGAAGTACAGCTGGTTGAAGGTGAAGTGGATCACCGAGATCACTTCTATAAGGATGAAGAAAGAGGGAAGAAAAACGTTATTTTAACTTGTTGCTCGAGAGCAAAGGAAACCCAACAAGAGCTTGTTCTAAATCTGTAAAAACTTCATTTAATAAATTCATAAACTTAAATAATAGGAGGAATAGTCATGTCAACAACTACGGGAGTATTAGAATTGAAAATGTATATTAATGGTGAATGGAGATTTTCCAGTAATCCGGATACAAATAAAGTAATTAACCCAGCAAACGGTGAATTAATTGCGATCGCTCCAAGAGCAACTGTTGAGGAAGCGGAAGAAGCCATTGGAGCAGCGAAAGCAGCGTTTGAAAGCGGAGTTTGGTCGAAATTAAGTGCTGAAGAGCGAGCAAATTTTCTTTTGAAAATAGCCGATAAAATTGATGAAAAGCATGATGAACTAGTTGAATTGGAAGTTAAGGATAATGGAAAAATTAGGGCAGAAGCTGACGCTGATATCAGTGATGCAGCATCTTGTTTCCGTTATTATGCCGGGCTGATTCGTACTCCTGATGGAGAAACGTATCATGTTGGCGAACCTGTTCAAGCGATGGTGGTTCGGGAGCCTGTAGGGGTTACAGGTCTGATTGTTCCTTGGAATTTCCCATTCCTCATGAGTGTTTGGAAATTTGCTCCAGCATTAGCGGCTGGGAATACAATTGTCTACAAACCTGCTGAAGTCACACCGGTAACAGCGATGAAATTAATTGAAATCATTGAAGAAGTGGGCGTTCCAAAAGGCGTCGTAAATTTAGTGTTAGGAAAGGGCTCTGTTGTTGGGGATGTGATTGCCTCAAGTAATGATGTGGATATGGTTTCATTTACTGGAAGCACAGAAGTGGGAAGAAGCATCATGCGTAGTGCTGCTGGCAATTTGAAGAAAATTTCTCTCGAACTTGGCGGAAAGTCACCAAATATTATCTTTGCAGATGCGGATTTTGATGCGGCTGTTGATCATGCATTATTGGGTATATTCTATGGATCCGGTCAAGTATGTTCTGCCGGAAGCCGTATCATTGTGGAGGAAAGCATTTATGACCAATTCGTTACAGAGTTTGTCAGACGTGCCAAAAATATTCAAGTCGGACCAGGTTTAGAAGAGGGTTCCGAAATGGGGGCAATTGTTAGCGAAGCGCAGCTAAATACAATTCTTGAATATATTGAAATCGGAAAAAACGAAGGCGCTACACTTGCTTGCGGTGGAAATCGTATAACTGAAAACGGGTTAGACAAAGGGTTCTTTATTGAACCAACTGCATTCACAGATGTTACTCCTGATATGCGGATTGTTCAGGAAGAAATTTTCGGTCCAGTTGCCGTTATTCAAAAGTTCAAAGACGAGGCAGAGGCTATTAAACTAGCAAATGATACGGTCTATGGTCTTGCCGGTGGTGTATTTACATCAGATGGGGCAAAAGCATTGCGCGTCATTAAAGAAGTACGTGCGGGCATCACGTGGATCAATACGTTTGGTCCAACTTATAACGAAGCTCCATGGCATGGCTACAAACAGAGCGGAATCGGTTCAAGTCTTGGAACCTACGGCTTAGATGAATTCCAAGAAGTCAAACAAATTAACATCAACATGGTTGTTGAGCCAACAGGCTGGTTTTCAGATGATAAATAAGTGAAATGAGGGGGGAGCTCCTCCTTCCCCCTTATTTTTCAAAAAAGGAATGAACACAGGATCGATTCAAGTGCTCCTTCGTTTTTGGGTAAAATGGTCCATCTGGTGTTCTTGTATTTTATACAGAACCTTAAAAGGTGAATGACTAGAAATGGGGCTGTTATTGATTTCCCTTCTTTTCCTAACAAAACGTAGGAACCTGCTCTTTGTTTCAAGATTTTAAAATAATGACTTCACAGAAGAAAGGAAGATTAGCATGAGATATGCAAACGTTCAAACAAATTTACCAGGACAAAAATCAAATGAGTTGGTACAAAGAAGAAAAAATATTGTGCCAAAGGGAGTCAGTAATGGTGTTCCCACTTTTGCAGAAAGTGCTGATGGAGCGCTAATTACGGATGTAGATGGAAATACGTTTATTGATTTTGTGGGTGCGATAGGTGTGATTAATGTAGGGCATGGTCATCCAAGAGTCAAGCAAGCATTACATGATCAAATTGAACAATTTATTCATACAGGCTTTAATGTCATGATGTATGAATCCTATATTGAGTTGGCAGAAAGACTTGCACAGCTTGCTCCGGGAAGTCATGAAAAGAAAGTTCTTCTTCAAAACAGTGGTGCTGAAGCGGTGGAAAATGCAGTAAAGATCGCTCGTAAGTACACAAAAAGGCAAGGAATTATCTCTTTTTCTAGAGGTTTCCATGGTAGAACATTAATGACCATGACGATGACAAGCAAAGTGAAGCCTTATAAATTTGAATTTGGTCCATTTGCTCCTGAAGTATACAGAGCCCCATACCCATATACGTACAGACGCCCGAATGGGTTAACAGAAGAGCAGTATGAAGATCATGTACTTGAGGAGTTCCGAAATTTCTTCATCAGCGACGTTGCTCCAGAAACCATCGCGGCAGTCGTCATGGAGCCGGTACAAGGTGAGGGAGGATTCATTGTTCCTGGAAAACGTTTTGTACTGGGAGTCTACGAACTCTGTAAAGAATATGGAATCTTGTTTGTAGCAGATGAAATTCAAACAGGGTTTGCCCGTACAGGTCGACATTTTGCTATTGAACACTTTGACGTGATTCCAGATTTAATTACTGTGTCAAAATCAATGGGAGCTGGCGTTCCGATTAGTGGCGTGATCGGTCGAAAAGAAATCATGGATGGGGCTGATCCTGGAGAGCTTGGTGGTACATATAGTGGAAGCCCATTAGGATGTCAAGCTGCATTGGCTGTTTTAGATATTATTGAAGAAGAGGAATTGAACAAGCGGGCTGAAGAAATCGGAAAAACAGTTATGGATAAGTTTCAACAGTTATCAGATCAATTTGACTGCATTGGCGATGCTAGAGGACTTGGTGCCATGTGTGCCATTGAAATTGTAAAGGATCGCCAAACAAAAGAACCCGCAAAAGAATTAACAAACCAAATTATCAAGGAAGCGAATCAACGAGGATTATTACTGATGAGTGCAGGGGTATACGGAAATGTCATCCGACTTTTAATGCCAATTGTGATTCCAGACGATCAGTTGGAAGAAGGATTATCTATTTTAGAAGAATCCATCAAGGCAACGATGATCACAGCTAATGATACAAGCTTAGTATAAAGAGGATAGGAGAGATAAAATGAGTACACAATTCATGCAGATTAATGGCGAGAGCGTAAATAGTGAAAACAACGAATTCATCGAGGTGACAAATCCTGCCACCAATGAAGTAATAGCAAAAGTTCCTAATGGAAATAAAACGGAAGCAATAAAAGCGGTTGATGCAGCTTATGCTGCGTATAAGGACTGGTCTGCTAAAACTGCAGGTGAACGCAGTCAATTGCTGATGAAATGGTTTCAATTAATCGAGGAAAATAAAGAAGAACTGGCGATTACAATGACAAAAGAACAAGGAAAGCCATATAAAGAAGCACTAGGTGAAATAAACTATGCAAATAGCTTCATTTCGTGGTACGCAGAAGAGGGAAAACGAGTATATGGAGAAACCATTCCATCCTCTCATCGGAATAAACGACTACTTGTGCAAAAACAACCGGTTGGAGTGATTGCCGCTATAACTCCATGGAATTTTCCTGCTGCGATGATCACGAGAAAAGTAGCTCCAGCACTTGCGGTTGGCTGTACGGCTGTTGTGAAACCAGCGACACAAACCCCTTTAACCGCTATTAGACTTGTTGAACTTGCTCATGAAGCTGGAATTCCTAAAGGTGTGTTAAATGTCGTTACGGGAAACTCTAAAGCGATCGGAGATGCATGGCTTCAAGATAGCCGCGTACGTAAGCTTACATTCACTGGTTCAACGGAAGTTGGCAAACACCTTATGAAAGGGGCAGCCGATACGGTAAAGAAGATTTCATTGGAACTTGGTGGTCATGCACCGTTTATTGTAATGGAGGATGCTGACCTAAACAAGGCAGTAGAGGGCGTTATTGCTTCTAAATTCAGAAATGCTGGTCAAACATGTATTTGTACAAACCGGATCTATGTACATGAGTCGATTGAGGCTGAATTTAATGAGAAGTTCAGTGAAGCTGTTAAACAATTAAAAGTGGCAAATGGTTTAGAAGAGGGAACAGACGTTGGACCATTAATTGATCAAAATGCAATTGATAAGGTAAAAGAGCACATTGAAGATGCCGTAGGTAAGGGTGGAACGATCCTGCTCGGAGGGAAAAAAGCGGATATTTCCAATGGATATTATTTTGAACCGACGATTATCAGTAATGTTACAGATGATATGCTTTGTATGTCTGAGGAAACATTTGGACCATTAGCCCCCGTATCTACTTTTAAAACAGAGGAGGAAGTCATTGAACGAGCGAATCATACCAATTACGGATTAGCAGCCTATGTTTTTACTGAAAACCTAGGCAAAGCGATTCGGATAAGTGAAAAACTAGAATATGGAATCATTGGCCTGAATGATGGTCTTCCATCCGTTGCCCAAGCTCCATTTGGGGGAATTAAAGAAAGTGGGTTAGGTAGAGAAGGTGGTCACTATGGCATGGATGAATATCTCGAAGTGAAATACGTGTCAATTGGTTTTTAATAAAAGTAGTTTTTAAGTTTAAAACAATTGTAGAAGTCAGATCCCCATAGGCTTCTACATGTTTTTTGGCTAATAGACTCTTTTTACGCTGACTTACATGCTAACGGTAAGGAAAAAGTGGATGTTAGACACGGAAAAAGATGATACCAGTGAGTTCTTAAGAAACCATTAAAGTGAGGGGGTATTTATATGCAAGTAACCCAAAATGGACAGGATTTACAAAAAAAAGATGAGAAATATATATGGCATGCGATGAGAGGATCGGCTCCTGTTGCAGGTAATTTAATTATAAAAGAAGCGCAAGGTGCATGGGTAACCGACATTGACGGCAATCGATATTTAGATGGGATGTCTGGTCTTTGGTGTGTAAATGCTGGATATGGAAGAAAAGAGCTGGCAGATGCAGCTTATCAACAGCTACTTGAGATGTCTTATTTTCCAATGACTCAAAGTCATACCCCTGCGATTCAATTGGCAGAAAAGCTAAATGAATGGCTTGGGGATGATTATGTACTCTTCTTTTCCAATAGTGGTTCAGAGGCAAATGAAACAGCCTTTAAAATTGCTCGACAGTACCATCAGCAAAAAGGAGAACATGGACGATATAAAATTATTTCTCGTTATCGGGCGTACCATGGCAATACGATGGGTGCTTTGGCAGCGACAGGTATGCCTGAAAGGAAATATAAATATGAACCACTTGCAACTGGATTTACCCATGTAAATCCACCTGATGTATACCGTAATCCAGAGGACGAGTATACCCTTGAAAGTGTGAACGAAGTCGATCGGGTTATGACGTGGGAATTAAGTGAAACCGTTGCAGCTATGATCATGGAACCAATTATTACAGGTGGTGGGATTTTGATGCCGCCGCAAAATTATATGAAAAAAGTCAAAGAAGTGTGTGAAAAGCATGGAGCGCTTTTGATAAGTGATGAGGTTATTTGTGGATTTGGACGTACAGGGAAACCATTTGGTTTCATGCATTATGATATACAGCCAGATATTATTACAATGGCGAAAGGAATTACGAGTGGTTATCTACCACTATCAGTTACAGCAGTAAAAAGAGAGGTTTATGAAGCATATAGTGGAACCGCACAATATGACCGCTTTCGACATGTAAATACATTCGGGGGAAGTCCGGCCGCCTGTGCCCTCGCTTTAAAAAACCTTCAAATTTTTGAAGAAGAAAAGTTAATTGATCGCTCTCGAGTCTTGGGTGAACGTATGCTAAAGGAATTGGAAGAACTGAAAGATTTACCATTTGTGGGCGATGTTCGAGGTAAAGGGCTTTTAATTGGCATTGAGTTGGTTGAGGATAAAGAAACGAAGAAACCAGAAAAAGTAGAATCTGTCAATAAAATCATTAGTGCTTGTAAGCAGAGAAATCTAATTATAGGCAAGAATGGAGACACCGTTGCAGGTTATAATAATATCCTTCAACTAGCTCCTCCTCTAAGCATTACTGAGGAAGACTTTCATTTCATCGTCAACACGTTGAAGGATAGTATCCGTTCCGTTTAAAAGGGTTTGGTTAAAAGGGAAATTTGCAGGGACAAAGGGATAACAATTTGTCCCTGTTTAAACGTTATGCATAATTAGACCATTGAAATGAATGATCTTAAAGGGAAAAGCCCATGAAATGCTTGCAAAATATCCAAATTGTAGCTTACTCTCTACTAAGTATTTGACAGAATGTCTAATGAAGTAGGCATAATAAATATATATACTAGAATCATAGAAAGACATTTAATAGGAGGTATTACAATGATTATTGGAATCCCTAAAGAAATAAAAAATAACGAAAATCGCGTGGCTTTAACACCTGCAGGGGTAGTTTCATATGTTCAAGCAGGTCACAAGGTTTTAATAGAAACTGGAGCAGGTCTTGGAAGTGCTTTTACCGATGAGGAATATAAAGAAGCAGGTGCCGTAATTATTACTGAGTCTTCAGAAGTTTGGGCACAAGCTGATATGATTATGAAAGTAAAAGAACCCATTGAAAGCGAATATCAATACTTTCGTGAGGGATTAATTCTTTTCACATACTTACATCTAGCAGCTGAACCTGAATTAACGAAAGCTTTAGTTGAGAAAGGCGTTAACGCTGTTGCCTATGAAACGGTTCAAGTTGGACGTGCATTACCGTTACTAGCTCCAATGAGTGAAGTAGCTGGACGTATGGCAACGCAAGTAGGGGCACACTACTTACAAAAAACATATGGCGGTAAAGGAATTCTTCTCGGAGGTGTACCAGGAGTTGAACGTGCGAAAGTAACGATTGTTGGTGGTGGTAACGTTGGTACAAACGCAGCAAAAATGGCCATCGGTCTGGGTGCAGATGTAACCATACTTGATATTAGTGCCGATCGTCTTCGTCAACTTGATGATATCTTCGGTTTCCAAATCACTACGTTAATGTCTAACCCTTACAACATTGCGAAATGTGTAGCAGAATCTGATCTAGTTATTGGTGCGGTGTTAATCCCTGGTGCTAAAGCTCCTAAACTAGTAACAGAAGAAATGGTTAAATCCATGAAACCAGGTTCTGTAATTGTGGACCCTGCGATTGACCAAGGGGGGTCAGTAGCAACAACTTATCCAACTACTCATGATGAACCAACATTTATCCTACATGATGTAGTTCACTACGCTGTTGCTAATATGCCCGGTGCGGTTGCAAGAACTTCCACAATGGCTCTTACAAATGTAACAGTTCCATATGGCCTACAACTTGCTAACAAAGGGGTTACAAAAGCGATTACTGCAAACCCTGCATTAAAAGCTGGGTTAAATACAGCACGTGGGTATGTAACTTATGAAACAGTCGCAAAAGACCTAGGGTATGATTATGTTTCACCAGAAAAGGTTTTTGAAAAAGAACTAACAGGGATTTAAAGGGTTAAAATAAGCTAAAACATTTTTAGAGGGACTTATAGATCCCTCTATTCCTTTTTTAATTAATCCTTTAGATTCGCTTTGGCTAACTCATCTCTGTCCAAGGCCATAGGAGGCTGTTCTAACCATTTATTATTGATCATGATATTGGATCCATCCTCAGAATATAGCTGGATTTCTACCATTAATCTGCTGTACATAACACCGATATCCACTCTCGGACTTTGAGCAATCGCTGTTCCATAATATCCGATACTTAATCCAATTAAACCAGTTGTAAAAAACATCATCAATTTATCCGAAAAAGAATAGACGCTACTACTTGTAACTTCTGATGCCCAATTCGTAGGAACGGGGAGATAGCTGTCTTCTAATTTTTTTCCGAATAGTTTAATATGCTTAGTAGCAATTTCGATTCCTCTCATAAAGAATTGCTTAACTTTTTTCTCCTGAGCAACCTGACAAAAACCCATTAAAGTAGCTGCCCCTAAAGCATTTCTTTGAATGTTTGAAAATAAGTTGGATATTTCTGATGCTAATAATGGTCTTTTTTCACCAATAATATCCCATACAAAACGCTGTTTCTTTACATAATCGGTCCTTTCTAAATTCGGTAGATAAGGAGACATATTATAAAGCCCTTTTGATAAAAGTAAGTCTTTTGACATTTTAAATAATTCCATAGTTTCAATGTTACATTCCATATAGAAATCTGTTATGTCAGACCTACTTGAACCAGATAAACTTGCTGAGTAGGTGGTAAGTCCAATCATTGACATTTGGTTGATAAAGGATAATACGTAATTGTCGGAAAATAACCGAGGTGCATGTAAATCAACATCTTCTTCTATTTTAAACCCATGAGGAACAGCATTCTTTTCCTCGATGAAAATAGAAGTTAGTTTTTTTATATGTTTTTCTGATAGTTCTAGAGCATATTCGATAACAGGCTTAATTTCTTCATCCTCAGCCTTTTCTAAGAAATAGGTAAGTATACACACACTTGCGCTATCGTTTAAAAATTGTGCCCAAAGTTGGGAAATTTCCGTTGCCGTTAACCTGATCTGCTTCTCGTTATCCATAAAAAGTCCCCCGTTTGAAAAATATTGTATAGTTTACTTTCCCACTCTATTTCCATCTTATGTATGTTTATAAAATGATCCATTACTCAGAATTAACGTTTAGAGCTTTCATGAACAGCGACAAAGGGACAGACCTATGAAAACAATAAATTTCTAATAAATTATTTTCAACATAATTCCAGTTCTGTTGTTAAATACTAAAATGACGATAAGATTCTGAAAGCTGGGTTAGGTGAAGAAATGTTTAGAAAAAAGAAAGTGAAACAACAGCCCGGAAGAAATGATGAAACGGTAGAAAATACGAGAAGTGATGTTTTTAATAAGGCTAAGAAATCAAGCGATTTTACAACCATTTCTCTTTTACAAAATAGTGATTTTTTAATCATGAGTTTTTATAAATCATTGGTTGATCCCAACATCCTTCAAAAGTCGGTATTGCCTTTTATAAAAGAAAAGGGGGATCGTGTCAAAGAGCTTTCTGATCTAAAGAATATCGTTCCGATTAGTGATATCAAAATCATAAATGACCCGACTAAGATTGAACAAGCACTACTCGATGGATCGGCTGCGATCTATTTTAAAGACAAAAAGGACGAATACGCTCTTCTAGAGTTAAGTGATTCTAGGTTGGGCCAGCGTGAAGTCAATGATACGCAAAATGAATTTAGTGTGATTGGTCCCAAAGTGGGATTTATCGAGGACCTACCCACGAATCTTCATTTAATTAGAGACCATTTAAATACAACAGATTTGATTTTTGAGGAGATCATGATTGGGACAAGATCAAAAACAAAGGTGGTTATCGCATCCTTAGAGGGGGTTACCAATCCGGAATATATCCATACAGCAAGACAACGGCTAAAGGACCTTGATATCGATATCACTTTTGACAATACACAATTAGAACAATTGATTTCGGACAATGACAGTACCCCTTTTCCTACCTTTATCACAACAGAGCGAGTGGATCGTGCGGTAGGGGGACTTTTACAAGGACAGATCTTACTCATAAGTGATAAATCCTCCTATGTGATCATTGGACCAGCCACATTAATGGAGTTTTTTTCAAACCCGGAGGATTTTTACCTTCCATCGATCATTGCGTCATTTTTTAAATTAATTCGTATTTTTGGGATGTTGTTTTCTGTTTTCGCTACCTCTTTTTATGTCGCAGTCTTAACTTATCATTTTGAAGTAGTCCCGAAGGATTTATTAGGTCCGATTATCTTTTCTCGCGCAAATGTACCGTTTCCACCAGTTATTGAGGTGTTGTTTTTAGAAGTGACCATTGACTTATTACGAGAAGCAGGAGCCAGGCTACCATCAAAAATTGGACAAACCTTGGGGATTGTTGGAGCGATTGTAATTGGTCAAGCAACGGTTGAAGCGGCTTTAACGAGTAATATTTTACTCATTATTGTTGCGCTTGCAGCGCTGTCTTCCTTTACTACACCGATTTATAAAATGTCGAATGCGGTGCGGATATTGCGCTATCCTTTTATTCTGCTTGCCGCGATTTGGGGAGGTTTCGGGATATATGTAGGAATCCTCTTTTTAACGGCACATTTAGCAAGGTTGAAATCATTAGGAGTCCCCTTTCTACTTCCCGTTTATCCTTATCGAAAGGGTGGTCTTGCACCTTCATTTGTAAGACCAGGTTTTATCAAATATAAAAAGCGTCCTTGGTATTTAAGACCATTAAGCTTTATACGGTATACTCCGTCCTCCAAAAAGGATCCAGAAGATGGTCTTAATACGGAATAATAATATGAAGAAGGCTGGCTCAACATGAATAAATGGAAAAGAAAACGTGGGTTACTCATTTTATTTTTTTGCATAGTTGTTCTTTTCGGCTGCTCAAGAACAAAAATTATCGACAAAGTTAGTATTATTCATTTATTTGGATTCGATGAAGCCAGCAATGGGGAATTAGTAGGAACGGCTTTATACCCTGAATACACGAAAAACAAATCCGGTGATAAGGTTAGTTATTTAGAAGAACAAGCACCGGCTAGTAATTTAGTTGTATCAAAAATGTCAAGCTATACAAGTATGCCATTAGAAATAGCTAAAATGCGTGTCATCTTATTTGGGAAAGACTTTGCTAAAGCAGGCATTGGAGATACGGTAGAACGACTCATTATGACCCCTCAGATTGGAACAAATACTCATATCGTGGTTACGACCCAATCTGCAAGGGAAACGTTGAAAACATTTGAAAAAGAGAAAACCTTTACTCTTGCTGAACGGATTCAACAAAATATGCAAGGTCAGATGCTTCCTAAAATGAACCTTCATATTTTTTTAAATCATTTCTACGGTGAAGGAATGGATGCTTATGTTCCTATTCTCGGTATTGAAAAGGATAAAATCAAAGTAGAAGGGCTGGGAGTATTTAAAGATGATCAATTAAAACTCCAATTAAATCCGGAACAATCGGTGTTATTTAAATTTCTTAAAGATCGTGAGACAGAAGCCACGTATAAAGTAAATTTTGATGAACAGGAAAATAAAAGAGATGTGATGGTTTTTCGATCCTTCCGAAGTAATAAGAAATGGGGTTGGGATCAAAAAAATCAGGAATTACATTGTGATTTAAAACTTGAAGTGGCACTCTTTCAATATCCAAATCAATTTGATGTGGAAAATCCGAAAGACTTAGAGGAAATGAGGAAAATTGTTACACAAAAAATCAAAACAGGGCTTGAGGATTTAATCACTAACTTTCAAGAAAATGGAGTAGATCCAATTGGAATTGGAAATATCGTGCGATCAAAGGATAAATCGTTTGAGGCAGAATCCTTTTATAAAAAGTATCCAGACTTACCAATTCATATCAACGTGAATTTAGAAATTATACATTCTGGCCTTGAAGGCTAGTTTTCTAGGATGGTCTATGATGAATTCAAGTGTAAAAGAAAATAAAATGTTATCACCGTACTTTCTGTTCTTTCTTATTAGTGCCGCACAAACAGGGATTGTCATGTTAACTTTTCAAACTAAGATTATCAAGGGAGCAGGACATAACTCGTGGCTCTCTGTTTTAGTGTTAGGTTTGGTTATGCATGTGATCTTTATCATGATGCTCTATATTTTGAAGCAATCAAGTGGAGGAGATATCCTTTCTTTTCACAGAGATGTTTTTGGAAAGTTTTTTGGTGGGATAGTAAACATCATCTTGGCAATTTATTTTTTAAACGTGAGTCTTTTTTCTATCTATAGCTATATCGATATTCTTCAGATTTGGGTATTTGATGGAATTTTAAGCTGGGAATTCTCAATACTTTTAATCATCCTTATTTTCTACATTGTTGTAGGAGGTTTTCGAATTATAGCGGCAATTGCATACTTTGGCGTCATTATACCTAGTTTAATTCTACTTATCTTTTTATACCTTTTTAATTATATAGAACTATCCTATCTACAGCCAATCTTTTTACACGGAGTAAAGGACCATCTTATCTCTGCAAGAGAAGCCGTGCCTTTGTTTTTAGGATTTGAAAATGTACTGATTTATTTTCCATTTATCAAAAATCGTGAAAAGGCTCCTAAATGGGGGCATTTGGGATTGCTTTTTACAACAATTATGTATACAAGCATTGCGATTCTTACTTTTTTGTTTTTTACGATGGGGAAACTGAATCGTTTAACATGGCCAACGTTGACCATGGTTAAAATCATTCAGTTTCCATTTATTGAACGATTTGAGTTCATCTTTATTTTTACTTGGCTTTTATCCGTTATTGCCGGGGCTTGCATCTACTTATGGTCCGCCATTCGTTCGATCAAATTAACAATCCCTAAAATAAAATCGACTCATTTATTAATTTTCTTACTAGGCATTTTCTTATTTATTAATAGCTTTCTAATCGATTTACAATTTTCATTCCTATGGAGTAAAATCTATATGCATACTGGACATATCTTACTATTTGGTTACATACCATTGCTTTTTATAATAGCATTAATAAAAGGAAAATTAGCAAAAAAATAGAGAAAAAAATGGAAGGTGCCTAGTATAGTAAATAGATAAACAAATCAATAAAAAAGGCCACCATTTTCATAGTAAAATGGAAGTACCTATCACAGAACTTCCAAACTACAATTCCCTACCACAAGGAGATGAAAATGATGGCGTATAACTTATTCAATCATATTCAGGGCAAAAACGGAAGTCGATGGGCACAATTTATTAAGGAAACAGGTACAGAAAATTTATTACTAGTGGCGATTGATGCAGCGAAATACACACACAAGGCTATGATAGCTACATTTTATGGGGACATAATAGTAAAACCATTTGAATTTGACTCATCTCTAACGGGATTTGAGATTCTTAAAAAGAAAATTCAAATTGAGGTTGAGCGCATGGGCATGAAGGCGGTAGTTGTGGGAATTGAAACAACAGGACATTATTACGAGGATCTAGTAAGAAGTTGTTTTTCCGAGAGGTATCACGTCCGCATTTTGAATGCAGCGACCACAGCTCGAGAACGAGAAGCACTTTTAAATTGGTCAAAGACCGATAACCTAGATCTCATGGCCATACTACAGTCAATCATTCACGGGCGTGGGACGTCAAACGAGCTTCCTAGCGGAGGAGTTCATACACTACAAAAATTGACACGTGCTCGCCGTGAGTTAGTCCAAGAACAAACTGCTACTAAGAATCTTATTCGCGTTTATGTGGACCATATATTCCGTGAGTTTCAAGGGAAAAGTGTGTGGACAAAAGGAAAACGTGAACATGTACAACCGTTATCAGATCTCTGGGGAAAGTCTTCGCGCTATTTAATGCGTCATTGTCTACATCCAAGTGACATTCTTTCCCTTGGAAAAGAGGGATTACGGGCTCTTTCGATTCGTAAAAATCTTAAATTACGAGATCAGTCAATTGAGTGTTTAGTTAATTATGCAAAACAATCAATCTCTCAACCAAAGGAATTTGTAGAGGCAGAACAATTTTTGCTTATTCAAAGTCTCGATCGACTGGATTTAGTGGAAAAACAAATTCGATTATTAGAAAGAAAGATTGAAGACTTATTTGTTCAAACTGAAGGAGTTGTAATCATAAGTGTTCCTGGAATTGGGGTTGTAACTGGAGCTGAATTATATGCCGAAATGGGCGATATTTCTGACTTTGACCATGCGGGGCAACTGATTAAAATGGCAGGAACTAATCCTATTGTTAAGCAATCCAGAGGAAAAAGGCCTTCTTATTATGCAATATCTAAGCAGGGTAGGCGATCTTTCCGCAATATAACTTATCAAGTGGGAAAATCCTTAGCCGCAAATAACCCCGAAATGAAACAGAAATATCTAGCTCTAAAAGACCGTGGAAAACTTACAGGTCAGGCGTATATAGCTCTCGGAAACCGAATGATTCGTCTAGCCTTTTCTATGATTAAGCATCAAACATTATACCGTACAGACAATCCAGACTACGTTTTATACGATCAAATTTACAAGAAACTGCATATCGCAAACGTAAAAAAATTTTATGAAAAATTTGTAGTACCGGCACAAATAGCATAGACCTTGTCGTTTATTTCAAAGTATTTTTGCCAATTTATACTTGTTAATGTCACTAGACCATTCTCTTAATTAAATTGATTTTTAAAAAATGGAGCTCCTCTAGGACGTTAGATCACATTGTTCTTAGTGCCTGAGGCTCTTGACCTCGTGTGCCAGCGTTATGGATCTTGTCCTGCAAGTACGAATAATACGTGAAAATCTAAGTTTACATTTACTAGGTTGTATCCTCTGCAGGGTGAAAACGCAAGATCCCTTTCACGTTCTAGAGGAGCTCTATAATAATTCTGTGATAGTTGAACTTTCTTCCAAAAAATGGAAAGTGGAGTTTTACTTAAAATCGGCCTTTTTTAGGTAAATTTCAACCTTGACTTATTTACCATTATACGCCACTAGCGTTGCATAGCTTGAAAAAATTTCCATTTTTATAAAAATATGTATTTACAGAAAAGAAAAAAACTCCTATTGTAGTAGTTGGTTGACCTTGTCTTGTTCCCATAAACAAACAAGTCTACTACAAAGGAGTTTTAAAATTGAGCAAGAAAAGTATAAACCGCGAAATGCTCATTTGTCAATGTCTATCTTTATTACCCCTAGAGGATTTCAATTACCTTCCGATTGATTATGGTAAAAAGCTTTCTACGAAATCTCTAATTAAAATTTTTGTCGCAGCCCAATTGGATCAGTGGAGTTCTTACAGACATATGGAGGAAAAGCTGGAAGCTTACCCTAAACTATGTAGAGAAGAACTAGGAATTACTCGTATAAGTGGTTCCCAATTAAGTCGTCGTATTAATGATTTACCAACGGAATTACTACAGAAACTATTTGTGAAAATTGTAATGAAGCTAAAGCAACTAACGGATGGAATGCAAGGGTTGCCCAACGGGCTAGGCTACTTACGAATCATCGATTCTACTGAAATTAGATTACCCCGAAATCTATGTAATTGGGGGTATATTTCAAAGGATCACTGCGCTGTAAAAATGCATACGAGCTTAGTTGTAGTATCGTCAGATATAGCTTTCCCAGACAAAATTGTTCCATCAACAGGTAATTTTAGTGATTATGAAAGTTCTGATGTAATCGTAGAAGAATCAGATGCCACACAAATAATGGATCGAGGTTATCCCTCTAAGGAGAATATTGCATCTTGGCAGAAAAAAGATATAAAGTTCGTAGTTAGAATATCCAAATCCCTTCGTTTAGGGATTTTAGAAGAGTACACTTCTACTCATCCAGCCGTTATTCAAGATGCTAAAGTGTGTTATCAAGTAGGAGAAGAACCTGTTCGGTACATTGAATTCGTGGATGAAAAGCAAAGAACTTATCGAATTTTAACAAATAGATTTGACTTAACCGCTGAACAAATAATGGAAATGTATCGTGCACGCTGGACAATAGAGTTATTTTTTAAGTGGATTAAACAACATTTAAGATTAACAAAGATATGGAGCACGAAACCACAGGGAATCTGGAATCAAATGTTTTTAGCTTTGATTGCATATGGATTATCGCTAATACTAAAAATACAAACTGGATCTAATAAAACACCTTGGGAGTTCTTTAGATTATTACAAACCTATCTTTATAAAACAGTGGGTTCTTTTAAGAAAACATTAAAATCTAAAAAGAAAAGGAACTCAAAAGGAAGACAAAAGGTTCCTCCGAAACCTAAGGAAAAACCATACTTTGGAAATGTGGCTATAGTGAAAACGGAAAAAAGACCCAAAAAACACAAGTAAAAGAAGAAATGCAGTTATTTGAAAAATTGTAAAAAAAAAGGGTACAAGGTCAAATAGAACCTCGTTCCCTTTTTTAATTTGAAATCAAGAAAATAACTGGTAAAATTTTACATTAAGTCTATATTTTTATAACTGTGTTGAGCTTTTGCATTACGAATTTAATTTTGTAGCCGAACGCGACAGGTGTTTTTTGTAAGAAATACCATTTTTTTACAACTGAGCAACGCTAGTGATTATACGCTGGCACCTTCCATTTTTTGGATCTCCGAAGAGTGTTTTGTCCTATAGCCAAAAAAATTTTAATTTGATAGGTTGAATGTAAATTTTTTTCGTTCGTGTACGATTAAGTGTATCATTATCATTAGTAGATCTATTATAGGGGGAATTCTTGTGCAATGTGGAGCAGCATGCTTTTTAGTTGAAATCGAAGTGAACGGACAAAAACAAACAAAGCAGGTGAAAGCGAGAACTCCTGCAGCTGCAAGAAAAACGGTTCGAACAGAATATGGAGAAGGAACACAAATCATTTCTGTTAGACGTGGGGAATCTAACGGCGCTCATTAAACGGGGAGAGTTAGAACGTTCAAACCAAAGAGATTGAAAAAATTATTGGAGGATCATGAAGTGAAAAAAATACTTGAGGGGTTCTTTTTCTTTACTTCTTTTTTAGGTGCATTGACCGTAACGTTCGCGGCTTTCGATTTTGGACGAGATTTTTTCCAAACGTATAAATACGGGTTAATCTCGTCCATTTGGCTGGGACAAATCGGACTTTTTATAATGGATCGTTTGGAGAAAAAACAGAAGAATGAGTCAAAATCGTTCAATTAAATAAAATATGAAATTTCACTTAGCTATTATTATATTTGATAAATTACTAAAAATTTTCCGTTCGTGTACGTTTGGCGATAGTCTTCATTTGATTAATTTATCTAACATAGATTAGAAGGAGTTAATTTTTTTGGGAGGGCTAACAGATTCTTAATCAGCTATTACGAAGGTGGAATGCGTGTTGGATTTTATGGTTTGACGTTTTAGATAAAATTAGTGATAAGTTCTCGGCTCTGAAATTTGGTTTAAAAGACTTGTTGGAAATAAAATTATCTAGATAGGAGAAAATTTGTAAATGAATTTTTTAATATAAAGCTATAAAGCGAGCAAACATTGTGGCTGCTCGCTTAACTATTTAAAATAATTGTTTTTCAAGTTGTGGGGTGCAAAAGTAAAAGCAATAGAATCAACCGTAAATCATTTGATTCAACCATTCCTTTTTCGCATCCACCTTTTCTACTGTATCCAAAAGACACCCTTTATCAATTTGACTCCCAAGCGCCACAGGAATCACCGAATAAAATTGATTGGACAAATCGATTATATCTTCCCGCCCATTACGTAAACGCTGTTCTATTTCATTCAGGATATGAATTCCTCTCTGAATCTGAATTTCCGAAAGTTTCCCCAATGGCGTGTAGATAGTAGGGGGAAGAGAATCTGAGTTTGGAATGGAATCTTCAATTGGCATCAAATGAGAAAAATCATCCCAATCTTCCTCAATCAAAATTAATTCATATCCCTTTTTATGTTTAGTAGTTAACGTTCGATCAAATTCCTTCCTAGCCTCCAAACGGGATCGAAAATACCTTTCATGTTTTCTTGGAGGACTTCCCATCCGCCCATATTCAACATAAATTCGGAAAGGGCAATCTCCTACACCTTCCTGAAATTCCATTATATAAAATTTACTTGTATTCGTTTGGATTCTCATATAATGAAGGACAACTCGTTGTTCGACCTGCGTTATTGAAAAAGAAGGGAAATCCTTCACATGAATAGCAAATGTTTTGGTCATAAGAATTCCTTCCATCGTTTATATTTCCATTCGTTTCTACCATACTAGTTTTTTAAAATATATTTCCATTTTAACCGATAATCACTAAGTTATGTCATACCTACAACAAATATTAAATGATTATGATATAATGCTAATGTTTATAAGCGTATTTAAATTAAAATGCTAGGAGTAAAAGTATGGAACGTGAACAAGCAACAGGAATCATGTATACAGCAGGTGCATATATCTTATGGGGAATTCTACCAATCTACTGGAAATGGATCGAAGAGGTTCCAGCCCTTGAAATTTTAGCGCATCGAGTCGTATGGTCGTTTATTTTTGTTTTAATCATCGTGGCTATTTTAAAAAGAAAATTATTGAAAAATTTCTTTAAAGTTCAAATGAGGCAGAAGAAAACATGGTTCGGACTTTTACTTGCTTCCTTATTTATCAGTGTGAATTGGTTCACTTATATATATGCTGTGAATACGAATCACATCGTAGAGGCTAGTTTAGGCTACTATATTAACCCGCTAGTTGCGGTTTTGTTAGGGGTTTTTGTATTACGTGAAAAAGTAAATAAGTTGCAGGCAATCTCTTTTGTTGTAGCGGCAATTGGGGTCATCTATATGACGATATCCGTTGGGGCATTGCCGTGGATTTCTCTTGTATTAGCCTTATCCTTTGGTTTTTACGGATTGTCTAAAAAATTAATAAAAGTAGATTCCGCACTAGGGTTGTTCTTAGAAACATTATTTATTTTACCTTTTGCTCTTTTATTTTTGGGGTATTTAGGTGTAAACGAACAGCATAGCTTTTTAACTGGATCCCTTTCAAATGATTTATTATTAATCGGATCAGGGATCGCGACAGGTCTTCCGCTTTTATGGTTTGGGATAGGGGCACAAAAGATTCCACTCTACCTAGTAGGCTTCATTCAATATCTTTCCCCGACCATAAGTTTAATTTTAGGAGTGGTCCTGTATGGGGAGTCCTTTACGAAAGACCATGCCATCACTTTTGCTTGTATTTGGATCGCCATTGCGATGTTTTCTGTTTCAAATATTCGTAACGTCATGAAAAAAAGAAAAGTGTCAAATGCAGCATAAAATGCAAGGTGCGTCTCAAATAGGTGAAAAATCTTTCACCTATTAAGCACACGTAAAACGGAACCTCAAAGAATAGGGAGGGAGGCGAATAAATTTAAATCACATCAACAAAGGGACAGCTGGAACTGTCCCTTTTTCCTCTCTTACTCAAATTGCATTTGAAATGATTCTGGAACAATCGGAGGTGTTTTTCGACCTAACAGATGTAACACCATTTGTGAAACGAGCACACCAGGACCTAGTGCTTGACCTACACTGATCGTTGGGATGGTTTGATTTGTCAGCCATTCTGTTATTTTTTCTTCCGTCGCATAATCAGGAAGGTATTGACTATAACCGGATGGGGGAAAGGTTTGTCCTTTTAATTCCTCAATCGATACATCTTCAGATATCCCAATATATTCTTCAAGTTTTACTCCACTAGGAGAAAACGTTAACACAGAAGTTCCGAATCCAAGCGCAACCGCAGTTGTCACAAATAAGTTCTTTTTACGAGCAGCCCGATGAAGAGCTACGGCTTCAGGAAAAGCAAAGTAATCAATCGCATCAATCACATAATGTGCTCCGTCTACAAAAGAATCTATATTTTGTTCACTGACTCCATCCATATAACTTACTACTTCAAGGTCAGGATTAATGGATCGTAAATGGTTCTTTAATGCTTCTACCTTTTTCTGCCCTACTGTAAGATGGGTTGCAGCGCATTGACGGTTGATATTCGAAACATCAAATACATCCGGATCTGCCAACACTAATTTTCCAATCCCCATACGAGTGAGCAACTCAGCAGAAAAACCTCCAATACAACCACAGCCCGCGATGGCAATCGTTGTTTCGTGTAGCTTCTGAATTTCCTCTTCTGACATAATTCCTAGATTTCGAATAAATTGTTCTTTAATCATTTATTGACTACCTCCATTGTTAGTTCTAGACCGTCCGTTAAATAATCATATAGCGGAGGTCGTTTTTTCTTAAGTGTGTCTAGACATTCTGTTAAGTTCAACAGACACGGGATGGTAACGGAGCCAAGATACACATCTGATTCTCCAATTACTTCAAAAGGAAATTTAAAAATACGATGCATATAATTATATACTCTTTCATCAATACAACAAACCCAATGAGTGAGATCGTGGGTTAATGAATAATTCAGAACGGTTTTAATTAACCCTAATCCCACATCATGTTTTGGAAGTTTTGTAAAAGCGCTGATTTCGGCGTATTGATTTTGATCCATCTTTAATAACTTTCGTTTTTTTAGATCCATAATATTGAAATGTTTAATGGTTGGAAGCTCGTCTACGGGCATAAAAATCAGGCGAGTAACACCTACTACTTCCTTGGGATCGGTCGTCTGCACTATAAAATAAGTGGAAGAGTCTGCATACGGATCATCCTCATCTTTCTTGAAAAAACCTACTTCTTCATAGCGAGTGTGATGTAAGGTAATGGCCTCATGTCGAAGATCTCCCTCTGCACATCCAAAATAGTACTCTTTCTTATCCATATCTTTCACTCTCCTAAAATAGTTTCGCTTACATATTCTATTAAAGGACAGTAAGAGTTTAATTTCTAGCTTTTTCGACACTAATAGACAATATCATTATATAACTGTAGTTAATTATCTTCAAAAATGTTAAAATCATTTCATGTAATAAAAGATATAGGATGATCAACATATGAATAGTTTCGTAAATGAGAAAGAACAGTTATTAAAAAAATTATTGAAAAAACATGAAAAAGGATTAAATAATAAAATTTTATTAATTTCCTTTGTCTACATTATGCTAAGTATTACATGGAATTCAGTTTTCCAGTGGTTTGACCTGCCTTATTCTCGGGCAAATCTTAATTTATTACTTCTCTGTGCTTTTGTATGGATAGGGGTGTTCCTATTCTCGCGCTTTACAAAGGTACCTCAAGTGATCTTAAAGCATATTGTTCTCTTGTACTTGGTATTTGTCATCATTTGTTTGTATTTTGGTTCGGGTTATAGAGAGTCTTGGAGTTATTTTTTACTGATTCCGATCATTAATGGCTTGTATGGGAGTCGTTATTTATCAATTTCATACTCCACTTTAGGTTTATTTTGTTTGGCTGCTGTTAGTATCTATTTTCCAAACTACTCGTATACTGTAGATAATATCGATATTTCTAATCGATTTTTACTCTATATCATTGTGGCTACATTAGGTTATTTGTTGTTAAATAAATTGAAGCAACTTCACAAGGAACAAGCCCATACGGTGATTCAGTCCATGGAAAAGACCATCGAACAAGTGGTACAGAGTTTTATTGTCGCCGTTGAAGCCAAGGATCCATACACCTATGGTCATAGCGAAAGAGTCAGTCAATATGCGATTGCAATAGCTAAAAAGCTACCAGAATATCAAAGTGAACAGAAACTAAAACAATTAAGATTAACGGGACTTCTTCACGATATCGGCAAAATTAATATCCCTGAACACATCTTATCAAAACCAATGAAATTGACGGATAAAGAATATGAAATCATCAAAACCCATACAACGTTTGGAGTTCATATGCTTGAAAAAGTGGAAGGATTGGAAGAATTAAAGAGTGGTGTATTATATCATCATGAGAGATGGGATGGAAAAGGCTATCCAACTGGAGCAAAAGGATACGAAATTCCTCTAGAGGCTCGTATTTTGGCAATTGCCGATGCTTTTGATGCCATGACCTCTACGAGAGCTTATCGAAATGAGCTGTCCATTGAAGAAGCCTTTCGTAGAATAGAAATGGGAATCGGGTCACAGTTTGATCCGAATTTAGTCCAAGCTTTTGAGGCTGCAAAGCCGGAATTTGAAGAAATACACGCTAAATCCCAAGACCCCTTAAATGAATTTGAAAAATTAACCGATCTTTTTTAGGATAGGGGACGGATGAATCCATAACATAAGAAAGCAAGGAAATAAACAAGTCTTTTTTTTCCTTGCTTTTTTGTGCTTTTGTACTAATTTGTTCACAGTTTTGCCTGTACTTTCCTTTTAATTCGCGTATTCTTTTTCGCTGTTTTCTTTTTTAGGTGAAAGCTTTGTTTTTCCAAATGTGATAAGTGCATTCCAGCTTCCAGATGATTGTCCGTCTGCGTAGTAGGTAGGTTCTGAATCCTTATCCAAAAGCCCTAATAACATGGATAAGTGGCGACCGCCCGATTCAACTTTAGCCATATTTGCATATTGTGGCAGCATATTGTAGGCAGCGTCATAATTTTTATTCATGATATGCTCAACAAACTCTTTATCAAGTGCGTGTTCAGACAACGTTGGTTTGTTATGTCTACCGCGAACTAAATTATGAGAAAGGGCACCACTGCTAATAAACACAATTTTCTTATCACTCTCCTGTAAAACCTTAGCAATAATTTGTCCCCATTTATAGGTTTCTTCAAGATTAGCAGCTAAAGTTACAGATAAGTTGACTACTGGAATATCTTCATTTGGTACAAGATAGCGTAAAGGTACAACGGTACCATAATCCCATACAAAATAGTCATCTTGAACTTCTATGACTGGAATACCGGCGTCTTTACCTGCTTGAACCAGTTGAAGCCCTAATTCTTCGTCACCCGGATATTGATAAGGTACATCTTTAATTAATTCCGGCGCTTCAGTTGCGGTAAGAAGTCCTTTATGAACAGGATGGCAGTCTACATAATGAGCAAATGTGGAAGGCCAGTGGCAGGAAACCAACACAATCGCATCTGGTTTAACTGTTGTAATTTCCTTTGCGATTTCTTTCATTCCATCTACCATTGGTTGTTGAAATTCAGGTACTTGATCTTCGTGGCATATACTTGGAACATGTGGCGCTAGAATACTAAATTCAATTGTCATGAAAAAATCCCCCCTCAATAAAATTTGAGAATAAAAACTAATCAAAATATTCCGTTCTCAAATTCATGATAGCGTTTCCTTTTTCCGTTAACAAGACTCTTATTCTTCCATGCGGAACAACAAGAGTCTTATTTAAGGCATTTTTGTAAAACATTTATTCAAGTAAAGATAGAGCCCCTGTAGAATTAATTTGCTTAGGCGGCCATACGCTTAAATCAAATGGATAATCAGAACCAGCTACAACTCGATCTTCACCAACGACTTTGACAAGGTGGTTGACACTGTCTTCGTTCCAAAGAACAGTATCGTACCAAAAACGTTTTAGATACTGGGAAGGGGGAGCTTGTAATTTAGAAGAAACGAGATCCCATTGCTCATAGCCTTTATCAAGACGACCTATTTGATATGGAAGAAAACCACCGCCATGAGCAAATAATATTTTAACATTTGGATACTGATCGATCAGTCCACTTAATAATAGATCTGTTGCAGTAACAGTCGTTTCCCAAGGTACTCCAATTAAATTTGGCATCATTCTTCTTTTTAATCGTGGTTCTTCACAAAGTAATGGGTGAATGAAAAGGATCGCATGTAACCGGTTTGCTTCTTCAAAAAATGGTTGAAAAAAGGGATCTGACAGCATATGTTCCCCAATTCCTGGACCAATAATAGCGCCCTTAAGACCTTGTCCAACCGCTTCATTTAAAATTTCTGCTGCTTTCTCTGGATACGCAAGTGGAACTGTTCCTAATGCTGAAAAGTTTTCATGATCATCTATCGCTAATTGAGCCAGAGAATGGTTATAAACTCTCGACATTTCTGTCGTGATTTCTTCCGGAAATTCATATAAAAAAAGCTGGGGGATAGGGGAAAGCATCGAATGCCCAACACCTACATGTTCCTGTTTTTGCTTATATAGGTCAAAGTTGATAAATTCCTTTTTTAATTCAAATCCCCATTTGCCATTAATAACGAGAAAATCTTCTTTTTGTTCTTTAGGTACCCATTCGGCATGTATCCTATTTTTATGATCCTTAAGCCAACTCATAACGTCGCTTGGGATAAAGTGAGTATGAAAGTCATACAACATAAATATTTTCCTCCTTGAAGCATTCCAATTAATAGTTATAAACTTATAAATTTTCAGATTACTATTCTATCATATGATTTAACCATTCCAAAAGCTAGAAACGGATTACGCTATGTGGAACAAAAACAATATTTTGGTAGGAAAGGATAGAACTTTATACCATTTTTGATAGTTCTTTTGCTGCTTGTACGACTAACTTAACCAGTTTTGGAGAAGTACTAGAATTTATTCTTGAAGAAGGTCCTGCAATACTCACAGCATAGTTTACTTTCCCCCTAGAATTTATAATGGGTGCACAAATGGCTGAAACACCCTTATCCATTTCTTCGTAATTGATGGTATATCCATTCTTTCGGATAAAATTCAATCGCTCTTTCAATTTAATTGGATCCGTAATGGTAGTTTTTGTATACTTCGGTAAGTGATTTTCAATCACTTCATTTATACGTGTTTCGGATTGATAGGCCAAAATCGTTTGTCCTGCACTCATACTGTGAATCGGACTTTTCTTCCCTACATGTGAACGTACATTAACATAGTTTTGACATTCGTATACGGCAAGGAATATCGAATGATTTCCTTCTATTGTGGATAAATGAACCGTCTCACCTGTATCCTTTACTAGCTTTTCTAATATAGGGGGGGAGACTTCATTGATCGTATAGGATGTGATGATAAGTTGTCCTAATGGTAGGATTTTAGACGAAAGACGTAAATTTTTTGTCATCGGGTCTTTTTTTAGAAACCCCTCCTGTATAAGTGTATTTGACAGTCTATATGCAGTGCTCAAGCCTACTCCTAGCTGATTCGCTAATTCGTTTAAAGACTGTTCAGGATTATCCATTGTAAATAAGTTCAGCATACGAAGTGCATTCGTTAAGGAAGAAACTTTTTCTGTGGAATCTATCTTATTCATATCCTCCACCTCCAAACAACGGTGTTTCCATATAACCTAATTGATGAGAAATATTCTCTCCTGTTTTGACAAGCTCAGGAACATATTGAGTAACTAATTCATCAACAATTCGATGTCTAGGTCCAGCAATACTAACAGAAGCGATCACATTTCCGAGATAATCTTTAATGGGCGCAGCAATACTAACAACATCCTCATTCATTTCATTAATGGACACATCGTATCCCTGTTGTTTAATTTTTTTTAGTCGATTCACTAGTTCCGCTGGATCGGTTATACTGTCTGGTCCTCTTTTAGTCAGTCCAGCCTTGATCACTTCATTGATGACATCCGAAGTCTGGTAGGCTAATAATAATTTTCCAGGACTTGAACATGTAACTGGGCGGTAGTGCCCAACATGAGAAAGAAGTCTTACTGCCTGATTACATTCTACTTTCAAGAGATAGATGAGTTGAATCCCTTCAAGAGTGGAAATATGGGCATTTTCATTTACTTTGCGGACAAGAGCTTTGAGTGGCTCATGTGCTTCGCGATGTATCTCTAAACGGGACATGATCACACCAGATAGCGTAAGGATGGATAGACCTAAGCTGTATTTATTGCCTACTTTCTTTAAATACCCTTCGTTGACTAGGTCTGTAATGAGTCTACTTACCGTACTTTTTGGTAAATTTAAAGTTCGAGAAATTTCTGTAATGCCCCAAATTGGTTTTTCTTTTGTAAAAATTTTTATAATGGATAGTCCATTTTGGACAGAAGAAAGAATGGATTCTTTTTTCACTTATAACACCTCATATATTTATTTTGTTCCGAATAGAGGTAAAAAAATGTGTTATTCAGAAAATTCGTATTGTAAGATGATGCTTGAAAACTTTATCTTAATTAAAGTAGGAAAGGAGAAGGTCGATGAAAATACAAATAAGTTCCTAATAGGAAAAAGGATTTAGCTAAGCCTTCTATAGTGATATATTTGTATTATTTTAACAGAATAATTAAAATAATACAAAAAACATTAATTGTTCCACATAGAGGAAAAAGAAGTTGTTTTTATGTTAAATAATCAGATAATATAAAAAATATAAAATATTTAAAAATCCCATTCAAGATAAAATATAATGGTGAAGTTTTTTAAGGATAAGATTTTGTAAAAAATGAAAGCGTTCTATATAGAACGGAATATTGAACAATGGGGGTTTAGAAAAAATGAAAAAAAGATTCAAAGTTTCAATGGTTAGCTTGTTGGCAATGGTGTTATTGATCTTTACAGCTTGTTCGAGTGGGGCAAGTGGTGGTAGCGGTTCTGGTGGAGAAGGGAAAAATGTAGAATTTAAATTCGGTAGTATGGACGCTCCCGATCATGTTCAGAACTCTGAAACCTTTAAAAATTTTAGTGAAGACGTTACAGAATTAACAGAAGGTCGTGTTTCATTTCAAATGTTTACGGGAGGTTCTTTAGGGGGACCAAAGGAAACACTTGATAACATTACAACAGGAATTATGGATGTAGGAAGAGGAATTCACGGGTATAATGCAGGGAAATTTGAAGTTCAATCGGTGATGAATTTACCATTTATGGCAAATGGGAATGCTGCAGAATTAAGTATTGTAACACAAAAATTACATGATCAATTTCCTGAAATTCAAGAAGAATATTCTGATGTAAAACTATTATGGGTACACGCTGCTGATCCATATGCGATTATTACAAAAGGGAAGCAAGTGAAAAGCTTTGAAGATGTAAAAGGATTAAAGCTAAGAACACCATCTGTAGAAGGTGGAAAGATGATTGAATCTTGGGGAGCCACTCCAGTATCATTACCAGCTCCTGAAATCTATGATGCACTGCAAAAAGGGGTTATTGATGGAGGCGTATTGCCAATTGCTGCAATTAAAGATTTCAATTTAACGGATGTTGTTGATTATGTGACAATCGGTAACTTTAATACGAACCTTTTCTATGTATCTATGAATAAAGATAGTTGGAATCGAATTTCTCCTGAAGATCAAAAGTTAATTGAAGAAAACTTTACTGGTGTATCAATGGCTGAAAAAGCTGGACAAGCCTTTGATGGTCAAAAAGAAAGAGCAGAAAAAGAGGCGAAAGAAGCAGGTGTTGAATTTATCACATTATCAGAAGAAGAGTTAAAGAAGTTCAAAGAGCCTGCTAAAGTGGTAACAGAAGATTGGTTATCCAAGATGGAGAGTAAAGGAATTGATGGACAAAAAATTTATGATGAAGCTGTGAAGTTAATAGAAGAGAAATAAAAAGAGGTGACATAAATGAGTCAAGAAGTAGGTCAAGATCTTTCGTTAGGGGCAGCTGCTCCTAACGAAGTCTCTTTTTTAAAAAAACTAACCAATGGGTTAGAAAAAATAACAAAAACCGTAAATAATGTTTTACACAAAATTTCAAGTGTGTTTCTTTTCTTATTAATGTTTTTAACAGCTGCAGATGTAATTGGTAGAAACATTTTTAATAGTCCAATTACGGGAACTTATGAACTTACTGGACTTGTATTAGCATTAATGATTTTCTTTAGTCTAGGATCTGGTCAGCTAGGGAAAGACCATATTGAGATCGACTTTTTAACCAATATGATGCCGGAAAAAATACAAGCAGGTTTATATGCGATATCTTCCTTTATCCTATTTGTCCTTATGTTCATAACCACCTGGCAATTGTATGAATTCGGAATGAGAACTATGCTTGGTGGAGAGTTAAGTGGCGATTTAGGGTTACCATTACACATTTTTATTTTCGCTGCTTTTGTTGGAGCCATAGCTTTTACGCTCACCTATTTACTTGATATGTTTCAATCTATTTTAAAGGTGGTGAATAAGAAATGAGTCCTGAGATTATAGGTGTATTAGGTATTGTTTTATTATTAGTTCTCATTCTTTTAAGAGTTTCGGTAGGTCTTTCTTTGTTTCTCGTTGGTTTTGTTGGTGTATCGATGTTATCCGATTGGAGTGTCGGATTATCCCAATTAGGGGCATCTGCATTTGGTTCATCTAATAACTATGGATTAAGTGTCATTCCGATGTTTATCTTAATGGGGATGTTTATGTCCAATACGGGACTTGGCAAAGATTTATTTATTGCAGTTGATAAATGGATTGGGCATTTACGTGGAGGTCTTGCAATAGCGACGATTGGCGCCGCATCGATCTTTTCAGCAATATCGGGATCGTCCAATGCGACGACTGCAACTTTATCAAAAATTTGTATTCCAGAAATGAATGAGTACAAATATAAAACGACTTTTTCTACTGCTGCAGTAGCAGCGGGAGGAACGTTAGGAGTTTTAATTCCACCAAGTGTTCTTTTAATTATCTATGGAGCATTGACGTCTGTACCGATTGGTCCTCTATTAATCGGAGGACTTGTACCAGGTATCATCATGACTTTATTGTTTATGGTCATGATTAACATTCAAGTACGTTTAAATCCAGCGATTGCACCAACGAAAAAAGAAACGACATCGATGGCTGAAAAATTTACATCTTTAAAAAGTGTATGGCCTTTTTTAGTTATTTTTGCAATTAGTATTGGCGGTATTTACTTAGGCATCTTTACACCAAGTGAAGCAGGTGGAGTAGGAGCGATTGGAGCCTTTCTTCTAACGGTTTTAACGAAAAAATTAAGCTTTAAAAAATTACTTTCTTCATTAGATGAAACATTACGTTTAACGGTTATGTTATTTTTAATCTTAATTGGTGCAGGTTTATTTGGGAAATTTTTAGCCTTAAGCCAAATTCCAATGTATTTAACGAATTTAGTAGGATCATTAGATGTAAATCCATATGTTATATTATTCTTAATTCTAGGTGTTTATTTTATTTTGGGCATGTTCCTTGAGGGAATTGCCATTATGACTTTGACTTTACCAATCGTTTTTCCGATTATCACACAACTCGGGTTTGATGGATTATGGTTTGGAGTAATCATGATCATGCTCATTAATATCGGTGTATTAACACCACCACTAGGTTTAAGCGTTTATATCATAAGTGGAATTGTTAAAGAAGTCCCGATTCAACAAATCTTTAAAGGCGTCATTCCAGCCATACTTACAATGGCAGCCTTAACAGTCGTTCTCATTATTTTCCCAGAAATCGTAACATTCCTACCTAATATGATTGAATGACAAAGGGTGACAGGCACCTTCCATTCTATGGAAGGCGCCTGTCACCCTTAATATTGTATTTATTCCTTTCTTAGTGAGCCTAAGAAAACTTTTTGCGCCGCTAATACACCTGCACCTGGATCAAAGTGATAGGAAAAATCCTGTAATCCCGCTTCGATTAAGGAAACAGCTTCAAGAATATCGGAAGGGAAGCAATAGCCCATATGACCAAATCTGAAAATTTTTCCTTGTAAAGGTCCGAGCCCTCCTGCAAAATCAAGGTGATATTTTTTCTTTAAATGTCCTAAAAAAGTGGATAGATCGATTCCTTCAGGCTTTTTAATCGCCGTAATTGTTGGAGAAGCGTATTCATCACCTGTTAATAACTCAATCGAAAGAGCCATCATGGCTTCACGAACCATCTGTTTCATTAATTGATGACGTTCAACTGTTTTTGGAAATCCACCTTCTTCATCAATGAGATCACAGACAGCCGAAAGTCCCATTATGAGTGAAATCGACGGTGTATTGGGTGTCATTCCTTTTGCAGCCCACTCACGGTAGCTTATTAAATTTAGATAATAGGCAGGAGTGTTGTTTTCCTCTATCACTTTCCACGCTTTATCACTCACGCTTAAAAGCGCAAGACCAGGTGGGAGCATCATCGCTTTTTGTGAACCTGTTACCAAAATATCAATATTCCACTCGTCCATTTTTGGGGCAGCTCCTCCAATAGCGCTGACGCCGTCGACGATAAATAGAGCATCTGTATGGGTTCGCACCACTTCACCTAATTGATCGATAGGATTTAAAATTCCAGTTGAAGTTTCATTATACGTAGCAAAAACTGCTTTAATATTAGACAACGGTTTCAAAAATTCAATAAGGTCCTCTTTTGTACAGGCTTCGCCCCATTTTTTCTCGAGCTTATGTACATGGAATCCATAGTTTTCGCAAATTGAAACAAAATAATCACCAAAAGCGCCAACTGTGATGACGACAACCTCTTCACCAGGGGAAACAGTGTTGACCGCTGCTGCTTCTAATGCGGCCGTTCCTCCTGAGGGTAGGAACAGTATATCTTGCTTTGTTCCAAAAATAGGTTTTAAACGTTGTGTTGTTTTTTGGTATAATTCCACAAACTCTTCGGTGCGGTGACTAATCATATTCTGAGCCATAGCAAGCTCTACTTTTTTCGGAATGGGTGTTGGTCCGGGATGTCTAAGAATATTTGGATACATGAATTTCCCTCCATTATACAATTTAGTGACCTCCGTTCCATTATACCTTAAAACATAAGGGGGATTCCTTGATTTTCCATGTTTCGAAAATGATTTTATATCGATTCTTTTCGACTGACTTTTCACTTGCTTAACCAGAAACTTTCCCTAATAATGTTGGTGATAAAATTAATAACTAAAAAAGAGTGATCATAGTGAATGACTACAAAGAATTAATACAAAAACAAAGAAAATATTTTTCAAAAGGGCATACGAAAAGTCTTGAGTTCCGTATCCAAGCTCTACAAAAGTTGAGAGATTCCATTAAATCCAACGAACAAGAACTGATGGATGCTTTAAATAAGGTTTTAAATAAAAGCGAATTTGATTCCTATATTACCGAAATTGGAATTCTATTAGAAGAAATCCGATTTACCCTTAAACATATAAAAAAATGGGCTAAGCCTCGAAAAGTGAAATCTTCCATCGCGCAGTTTGGGGCAAAAAGTATGATTTATACAGAACCTTACGGAGTAGCGCTCGTCATTTCTCCATGGAATTATCCATTTGAATTAGCAGTTGCACCCTTAATTGGAGCAATTGCAGCTGGAAATTGTGCTGTTTTAAAACCATCTGAACTGACACCAGCCACTTCAGAATTATTAGAAAAGATCATTTCAGGTACCTTCCCAGAAGAGTATATTGCGGTCGTACAGGGAGGAGTGGAAACTAGTCAAGGTCTCCTAAAGGAGAAATGGGATTATATCTTTTTTACGGGAAGTGTTTCGGTCGGGAAGATGATAATGGAAGCCGCTGCGAAATCCTTAACCCCTGTCACATTAGAACTGGGTGGGAAAAGTCCGTGTATTGTCCATAAAGATGCCAACTTAGTATTGGCTGCTAAACGGATTGCATGGGGGAAGTTTATCAATGCGGGGCAGACCTGTGTGGCACCTGATTATCTATATATACATCGAGAGGTCCAAGATGAATTCTTATCGTTGTTCCAAAAAGCAATTGTAGAATTATATACAGATGATGTTTTTAAAAGTGGGGAGTTTACCCGGATCGTAAGTGAGCGACATTTTAACCGGCTCACTCATTTTATAAAAGGGTCTATACATTATGGGGGAAAACATGAATCCTCGTCATTAACGATTGAACCAACTGTGTTAACGGACGTGACATGGGAAGATGATGTCATGAAGGAAGAAATCTTTGGTCCGATTTTACCTGTGTTAACCTATAGTGATCACAGTGATATGATAGATGGAATTAATCAACGCCCGAAACCACTAGCTCTATATGTGTTTTCCGAAAGTGAGTCCTTCCAACAAACCATATTAGAAAAGATCTCATTTGGTGGAGGGTGTATCAATGATACCGTCTATCATTTAAGTTCTCCTTATCTGCCGTTTGGTGGAGTCGGTGAAAGTGGGGTAGGGGCTTACCGTGGAAAAGGTAGCTTTGATACCTTTTCCCATGAGAAAAGTATCTTAAAACAAACCACGAAGGTTGACTTTCCGTTTCGTTATCAAAATCGGAAAAATGGGTTGAAGCTGTTAAAAAAGGTGATTAAATAACGTATCTTAGGAAATGGACAAGGGACTTGCTCCTTTGATCGTTTTCTAAGTAAGATTAAAAATAAGGGCAATGGGTAGAATGCTATTCCCGTTGCTTCAAATGATATCAATTCATTTAGTGGTTTTTATTAGATGGATTTATATAATGCAAGCAATCCAAATAATACGGCCCCCAGCAAGATAGATCACGGCTGTCAAATTTTTTCAATGAAAAAGTTAATCAAGGAGACTAACACTAACATAATGGCTAAAGTAAAAAAGCTTTTTTTCTTATCATGCTAATCTTCCTTTTATTTTACTCACTTATTAAATCGGATAGGTAAGCAAAAAGGGGATTAATGAACATTTTTTCCTAAGCCTTCAACAAGCCACTTTTGAAATAAACATGGATGTCCTTTCTTTTATTATACAACTTTTACCCCCTCTTCTTTGTGAAAAAAGTGAAATGTTGGTAACAAATCCATTAAATATTCGAATAAGTAATAATCTTTAAAAAAACCATGCTCTCTATAATTTTTTCTAGTATAATTGTAAGAAAACGATGATTATTGATGCGAACAATAGAGAAGTGGGGGATTTTTCATGATCATCCATTCATCAGGAAAAACGTATAATCATGAGGTGGATATTCATAATCGTCAAATCAAAACTCCAGCGACAGCTATTGGGATCCTAAGGGAAATTCTCGTTTCAAATATTGGACAAGAACGATTAAAAGGATTTCTTATCCGATTTGGTAGGGAAATGGGTGTGTATGATGCAGAACAAGCTTTGAATGAAAACTTTTCACCAGAAGAATTGTTCAAACAAGGACCGATCTATCATTGTATGAATGGACAAATTTCAGGTGCCGTGTACGACGGTCGTGTTGAAATCGATGATTATGATCAGATTATCTCCTTAACCGGATCTGGGACTTGGGAAAATTCATACGAGGCGATGGAGCATCTTAAAAGGTTTGGCATTTCCGAGTATCCCGTTTGTCATACCCTTATTGGCTATGCAAGTGGCTTCATGTCAACTATAAGTGGAAAGCAAGTATTAGCGAAAGAAGTGTCCTGTATTGGCATGGGAGATTCAGAGTGCCGCTGGGTCTTGAAGACTGAACATGAATGGGACGATGAACTAAAGGGCGGACTTCATTATTACCATGAACAACCAATCGTCGAAGAACTGCAGTATACGTATGAACAATTGCTTCAACAAAAAAATACGGTGACAAGATTAATGGAGTTTCAAAAGGTTTTAACAGAAGAGATCGCCAATGGGAGTAATTTACAAACGATTATTGACATGGTGTATCGTTTAATTGATATTCCTATACTCATTCATGACATTGACCTTCGAAACATCGCTTACTCAGGTCTATCTCAGGATAAGTTTCATCAGATTCAAGATGAAATGAATCATTATATGAAAGAAAATAGCGGAATCTTCCCTCAAACCCGAAAAGAGAAGGTTCAACTGCCTTTTCGCAAAAAGACTATCCAAATGGAGAATAGGGTACACTTTATTGTTCCGATCCTTATTGAAAAAGAAGTGTTTGGATATTGCACATTTCTATATCATGAAATCGATCCTGTTAATCACGAAGACGATTATTTTCTATTAGCACGAATTGCAAATGCAGCTTCTTTGCTCCTACTAAATGAGAAAGCTCGATTTGAATCGTTTGCAAGAATGAAGGGGGTATTTCTTGAGCAGGTTTTAAACGGAACAATTACTTCACGAAAAGAAATGATTGCTAAAGGTAGATATACAGGGGTAAATCTTGAATTACCCTATTATATCGCTATTTTGGAACATAATAATCAGTCTCTTTCGATGGAGGTTGCATTTCATTTTCAAGAAAAAATCTATGAAACAATCTCTCAATATTTTAAAAGAAACAATCTAAATAGTTTAATCGGACTCTATGAAGGAAATATCATTCTTTATATATCGAGAGAAGATACAGAAAAGGTCGACATTCAATCCATTATGCTGGAATTGTACCAAGAATTAAATGCATATTACCCGGAATTTTCATTTAAACTAGGGATCAGCAATGAAGGAAACAATATAAAGAATTTGAAGCAGCAATATGAGGAGGCAGCGGTTGCATTAAGGCTTAATACATCTCAAAAAGTTGTGCTATTTAAATCTTTGGGAATTGTTGGAATTTTGATTAACTCCAATAATAAGAGCGCCATTAAAATGTTAGCGGACCAAGAACTGGGACCTTTACTCAATAGAGAAGATCCGAAAATGGAAGAGTTAATGAAAACATTATATCTATTCTTGCTAAATGGAGGAAAGCTTGAACAAACTCTTACAGATCTTTCGATTTCCATGAGTGGTCTTTTGTATCGAATTAAAAAGATTGAAAGCCTCATTGATAAAGATCTTCGTAACCCTACAGATGCGTACCAATTATTACTTTTAATCGAATCTTTGATTGCCTTGGGTGAATTACATCTAACCCATTAAAAAAACATGGATTACTCCCGTGTTTTTTTAATTTTGATACAGATCTCATTTCTGTACCATAAAAAATTTACTAAAAAGAGTAATAATTTAGTAGGTTTTTGTTGTGTTCTAATTATTCAGAATTATATATCATTTAATTAGAACCAAAGATCATCAAAACTCTCGCTATATTAATTGAAAGCGAATTCAAATCAAATGAGAGGTTCAAGAAAGGGGTTTTACAATGGGATCATATGAAACGAAAAAAATCAATACTGGAAACTACAATACATTTTTCTGTGAAGGCGGGGAATCAAACTCCGAAACGATTATTTTTCTTCACGGTTCAGGACCAGGAGCGAATTCAGAAACAAACTGGCGTAATATTCTACCTGCATTAAAGGATCGCTATCACGTCATCGCACCTGATTATCACGGATTTGGTAATTCAGATCACCCTGAAACACCTCCAAAGAGTTTTTGGGAGTGGACACAATGCCGAGTTGAGCAAATACTGGAATTAATGGATTATTTAAAAATCGAAAAGGCAAAGCTGGTAGGAAACTCAATGGGTGGCGCCATTTCATTGAACTTGTTGATGACAGCACCCGAACGATTTGAAAAAGTCCTTTTAATGGGAAGTGGTGGTGGAGAAGCAGCTCCTACTCCTGAAATTGTAAGAATGGTAGGATTTTATAAAAACCCAACGTATACAGCATTAAAGAATTTAACGACTTGGTTTGTTTATGACTTAAAGAGTATAGAAGGAGAACTAGAAGCGGTTCTAAAAGAACGTTATGAAAACGTCATGCGCCCTGAAATTAGAAATTCCTACATCAATAATGCATTCCCAATGATGCCAGGGGAGGGTGTGATTCCTCCGAGTGCTTTAAGACAAATGACACAACCAATTCTACTCCTACATGGTGTTGAAGATCGATTTGTGGCAAAAGAAAGCAGTTTATCGTTGCTGCAACATCTGCCAAATGCCCAACTGCATTTAATCAAAGGCTGTGGTCACTGGATTCAAATCGAAAAGCGTGAAATATTCTTGAATCTATTAACCCAGTTTTTCGAAGGTAAATTAGATTAATAATGTAAAAATAGTTATATGCCAGGTAGTATTATACTTGGCATATATTTCAGATAAATATTTTGAATATTCAAAATAAGGGGGATTTACGATGTCAAGAGAATTATTAAAAGAAGAAAATACAACAGTTGAAGAGCTGCTAGCTGGGGCTGAAAGAGTTGGTAAGCTTGCGGAACAGGAAATGGTAGAAGCAGATCAAAATCGGACAGTATCTAAAAATGTTGTCAATTTAATTAAAGAAACCCAAATCTCACGAATCTTACTTCCGAAAAAATATGGCGGTCCTCAAGTTGATCTAAAAACATTTGCTCATATTATTCGAAAGGTTTCTTATCATAATATCTCAGCTGGTTGGTTGACATATCTCTACCCGCTTCATAATTCGCTCCCATCTTATCTACCGGAAAAAGGAATGGACGAAATTGCGACGTCCGAAGGATTAGTCGTTGACGTCTTTGCCCCAGTAGGAAAAGCAGAGAGGGATGGCGATGGTTACCGCATTTCAGGAAAATGGCATTTTGCTAGTGGTGTCTTGCATAGTGAATGGATTGGTCTAGGAGTTATCATGGAAATGCCAGATGGCATAGGACCTGAGTTTTGTATGCCGATCATGAGAACTTCTGAAGTAGAGATTTTAAATAATTGGGATACCTTTGGTTTAAGAGGTTCAGGAAGTAACTCAGTCGTAGTTGACAATGTGTATGTACCGATTGAGCGAATCCTACGACTAGATAAGGTTGCAGTCGAAATGAAACGTCCACCGTTTGACCATTATGACAAGGATTATCCATTTTACCATAAACCATTTTTCTCAACTTTCTATCTGGGTTTCCAGAATATCGCTCTTGGTGGAGCGAAACGTCTGTTAAAAGAATTTAAAGAACGAACTGAAAAACGAATTCGTCTTGACGGAACTCCTGAAAAAGAATCTCCGCGCAGCCAGAGAGTGCTTGCAGAGCTAACGATGAAGTATAAACAAGCAGAGTTACTGGTCGACCATTATATTGATTTATTGGAAAACTATGATGAAAATAACCCGACCTCTGCTGAGGAATTTTTTTCCATCCGTGCAACAGCGATCAAACATTGTACAGAAATTGCCAATCGAATTCTGTTAACCTTAGGGGGAGCAGCCCTTTCTAAGGGTGACATCGTAGAAATAATGACGAGAGATATTTTAGCAGTCGCAACACATATCACAGCATTGTATGAAGATTCGGTTGCAGATTACGGTAAAAATCTCTTTGGTTATGAAACAACACGAAATGGTTAATGAATAAAAGTTGCACTCAGTTTAAAATTTTTCCTCATTCAATCATGAAACGATAAAATCACCAATTAGGAGATTTAAATAATAATAGGGGAATCGCTTCTTATATTTATAGTTGTAGTTTTTGTTCTAAATAGGACAGTCGATTGAAGTATAGTAAACAGGAACGAAGACGGTATGGAAAAGAGTCATTATGTCTGATCATTTAAGCGTACTTTTTTATTCAATAAAATAAATTGTTAGGTGAATGAAGATGACTTTTACAAAGGTATGTACATTAATCGATATTCCAGAAGATAGGGGATTAAATGTAAAGGATGGAGACTTAAGTGTAGCTGTCTTCAAAATAGGCAGAGAAGTATATGCAACTCAGGATCTTTGTTCACATGGGCTCTGGTCACTATCAGAAATTGGATACTTGGAAGGAGACCGGATTGTATGCTCCTTGCATATGGGGAAATTTTGTGTTCAATCAGGAAGAGTTAAATCATTACCACCTCGTCAGCCGCTGAAAACATACCCGACTCTTATTAAAGGGGAAGACGTTTATATCGATTTTGATGGAGTGCTCATTGGGGAATAAGTAGAAAAAATAATTAAAAGGAGGATATTAAAATGACGATTAAACAATTAGGTTATCTAGGTTTTTCCGTAAAAGATGTTCCTGCATGGCGTAAACTATTAACGAGTGGGCTGGGATTAGAAGAAGTAGAAAGTAAACATGAAACGGCTCTATTTCGTTTAGATTCTAGAGCATGGAGAATCTCGGTGGATTATGGTGAAGAAGATGATGTTACTTTTGCAGGTTTTGAAGTTGCGAACGCTCAAAGTTTTGAAAGATTGACGAAGAAGTTAATCAATGCAGGTGTGGAAGTAAAGACAGGTGATGTAGAACTAGCAAAACGACGCGGGGTTCTTGATATCATCTCGTTAACAGATCCGTATGGGTTACCACTTGAAATCTACTATGGCGCAACTGAAGCTTTCAATAAGCCATTTGTATCACCAACAGGTGTTTCAGGTTTCCTTACAGATGAACAAGGAATTGGACATATCGTGCGAAACGTACCAGATGTTCAGGAGGCTATGACTTTTTATACGGAACTATTAGATTTCAAATTATCCGACATTATTGAAATGAGTGTTGGACCTGATATCGTGATCCCGATTTATTTCTTCCACTGTAACGGACGCCATCATACGCTCGCCCTTGCAAGTATGCCAATGCCGAAGCGGATTCAACATTTCATGTTTGAAGTGAAATCACTAGATGATGTGGGGCATGCTTACGATCGTCTTGATAATGAGGATTTAATTACGTTAACACTTGGAAAACACAGCAATGATCATATGATTTCCTTTTATGCGATGACACCATCTGGAATAGAAGTTGAGTATGGGTGGGACGGAAGACCGGTTGATGATGATTGGACAGTAGCAAGACATGATACGATCAGTGCATGGGGCCATAAGCCGGTCAAACAAACGCTACAAGTGTAACTTCCTTCAGCAAGTGTTTTTGTACCGAAGGCTTGCAACAGGTACAGAAGTCCCTAACGATTATATGTGGCAAGATGAATGCAAGATTTTATCTATTCAGGGGGTCCAACCCCCGGCTGTCTCGGATTTTTTGAAGGAAATGTTTTGAGGAAGCTCAGAGATTGTATACAGACTAAAATTCGACTAGCGCATTTGATTGTAGATAAATAGCGAGGTCGCGCATGAATGCCTTCATTTTTTATGCGGCCTCGTTTCTCGTTTTATACACTTTTTATGAAAAAGAGGATCAATATGAATACTCAATTAATATGGAATCGAAACTTTTTCATGGTATGGATGAGTACCTTTTTATTATTTACTGTTTTTTATTCCTTGCTTACATCGATGCCAATTTATGTGACGGATGCATTAGGGGGCGGAGGGAATGAAAGTGGTCTAGTCATCTCTATCTTTATCATCGCATCCGTTTTATTTCGTTTATTTTGGGAAGATGGCTGGATCAATACGGCAAGAAACAGGCTCTTGTTTTATCCTTGCTTTTATTTCTTGTTTCCAGCTTCCTATACGTCATTGTATAAAATTTTATTGGGCTCTTTCTATTACATTTTCTTCATGGCGTATCTTTTGGAATTGCTTCGACTGCAACAGAAGCCATCGCTGCTGAGATCCTTCCGGCAAACAAAAAAGGGGAAGGGATTGGCTATTATGCACTTTCCTATAATACGGCCATGTTTGTTGGTCCCTTTCTTGGGTTAACGATGATTAATCAATTCAACTATGTTGTCTATTTTATCTTTTTAGCTAGTCTATCTTGTCTGTCACTCTTTTTCTCCAGCACGGTTAAACTCAATCAGATGCTGCTTGAGAAAAAAAGTGAGCAAGAAAAGTGCTCATATTGGATTAAGATGATCGAGCTCAAAGCGGTTCCCGTATCGATTACAGCGATGTTTGTTGCCATTGCGTTTAGTGGTTTTCTTACTTATATTCCCTTATATACCTTTAGTCTTGAACTGAGTTCAGTGGCGGGTTATTTCTATTATTATTTATGCAACCTCACTAATTTTATTGCGACCGGTTACTGGAAGAATTTTTGACCAGTATAATGAACATTACATCATCTATTGTGGAGCTTTTCTTTTTACAGTAGGGTTAATCTGCCTCTGTCTAGCCAATACTGCTGTTGTATTTTTACTATCTGCAGCCATAATCGGTGCAGGCTTCAGCAGGTTGAGTCCAAGTCTTCAAGCATTTGCAGTCAAATCAATGACTACTAGAAGAAGTGGTCTAGCGACAGCAACATATCTTACTTTCTTTGATATTGGTGTCGGACTTGGGTCTTTTGTGTTAGGAATAATTGTATCAGGTACTAGTTTTTCAATGATGTACTTTTTCTCAGCCATACTGGTCATATTTTCAGCAATTATTTACTATTATCTTCATCACCGTCAAAAAGTTTCAATCAAAACAAAAGAACACATGAATGCTTAACATAGGCGGCAGACGTATTCCAGTCTGGTTTTAATCTGTCACTCTGCAAATTAAACAATGGTATCCATCTCTACTAAGTCCCTTGGAGTAATAATGGCTAATGGGGTTTCTGTTTTTTTGCCTGTAGCGGTAATGACAACGGCTTCTAGTCTCCGATTTTTTTGATGATAATCCTCAAAAATTTCTTCAACTTCAAACATATCTGTTTCTCTACCGACAAACTCAACGGGCCTCGGTTTGCTAATACCTTCTAAATCTTTCACTAGAACATGATTTAAATGAATCGTTTTATCCGAAAGGTTTTGCGCAAGCCATTGAATAATGCTTTCTGCGGTTAACAACCATTTAAAACCTCTTTGGTCATATATCGGAAAAATAGAGTAGGGTTTGTTTTTTATGACACTTAAAACCTCTAATAGTTTAGTATGTTCATCGTAATACACAACAGGCTTGGATCCAACTAGTAGAGCGTTCTTTGGTTGAAAGACTAACGAAGCAATATTCTCGATCTGTACCACTACTTTTTCATGGGGCTCTGCAATATAGAAGCCTTTGCCAATCTTTTCATGAACAATGGAATTTCGTAAACGGGCAAACATCTTTAAATCATGATAATTTTTTCGAATGATTGAATGCTGCGGAAATCCATTTTTTAGTAGCTCTGAAAATTTGTCGGAATGGGCGCCTTTAATATTCTTCCTTAGCCAACTATGAATCTGATTAAATGCGATTTCAAATCTCTCAGATAGATTTTTTTCGACTATGCTAGTCATTGTTTTTTCCTCCAAAACCTTTTATCTTCAAAAACAATATAATTATAGGGACAAGTTTATTAATGATAATCATATTTTAACAAATGATCGTATACGGAATAAAGTAGAAAAATAGAAGTGATTCTTGTCATTCAATTCCTTGAGCTTATTCTATGATAAAGAAAAGTTATGGCTTTGCCCCTATAAGTGTAGGAGGTTGGTAGGCAAAAATGATAGGGTGACAAACAGCCTCTATTGTATGGAAGCTATCTGCCACTCTATTTTTATGGTCTTATAAGCAGTGTGTCAGAGGTGCGAATCTTCTGAGACACTTGAATAAAATTCGAAACCTTATCCCGCTCTTAATGGGCAATAAGATCCACTAAAAAGCAGTAGGGACGGAAAACGACCCTACTGCTAGAAATAGAATTTTTACTTTATCTTCTATGATATTCACTAGGCACAGCGTTAATTCTAATATTTCGATCAAGTTCTGCGATTTTTGCCATATCGTCTGCACTTAATTCAAAGTCAAATAGATTAAAGTTCTCTTCTATGCGGGAAGGTGTTACAGATTTTGGAATAACAATTGAACCTTCTTGCAAATGCCAACGAAGAATCACTTGAGCTGCCGTTTTTCCATGCGCTGTTGCAAGTTCCTTGATTACTTCATCTTGTAGAACATCGCGCCCATTCATTAATGGACAATAAGATTCAATATAAATATTATGTTTTGCACAAAATTCTTTCAGCTCTTTCTGCTGGAAGTATGGATGACATTCTACCTGATTCACGGTCGGAACTACTTCACATTCATTTAATATTCTTTCCAGATGCTCAATATCGAAGTTACTCACACCAATTGCCTTGGCACGACCTTCTTTATAAATTTTTTCCATCGCTTTATAACTTTCAACATATAAATCAAATTTAGGTGTTGGCCAATGGATGAGATATAAATCAACATAATCCAGACCGAGTCTATCTAAACTGTCATCAAATGCTTTTAGTGTTTTCTCATAACCTTGGTCAGCGTTCCATAACTTTGTTGTAACAAAAAGATTTTCTCTTGGAATAGAACTTTCAGCAATTGCTTGTCCTACGCCTTTTTCATTTTCATAAATGGTTGCTGTGTCAATTAAACGATAACCTGTCTTTAGAGCTGTTGCAACTGCAGGTTTCGCTTCTTCATCCGGTACCTGCCAAACACCATATCCCAATTGTGGCATTTTGCTACCATTATTTAATGTTACGTAATTCATAAATTCGCATCCTTTCTAGCTGTTTTATAAAATCTAGTGAAGTGGCTCTCCATTCTTTAATCACCATTTATTGTAACAATAGAAATTTTCCAAGTAAAACGATTGAATTTGAAAAACACAATTGAACGTAACTGCAACATTGACGACTATGGGATATGGCGTACAATGTGTTAAAAGTTTTTTAGATCAAAATCATAAAAGACGACTCGACATTCAAAACATGAATGGTAGTCGTCTTTTATAATAGATGAACTTTTTTTGTTATCAAACACCCGGAAACCATCCTGGTGTATTTATGATGACATTCCATAATGGGTCGGGAATGAACAGTTCTTTTTGTTTGTTTTTATCCAATTCTGTTACAATTTCATTTTCTTTACCTTCTGCTATTTTTTGAACCCAATCAGGATCTATAATGAGTTCTCTTCCGATTGCCAACAGTGGAATCCTTGTTTCGAAGGCTTTACGTGCATCTTGGGCAGAGTAGATGGAACCTACCGCAATTAGCGGAACACGCTCTCGAATGGTTTCAAGCAGGTATTGAATTCGTGTTTGATTAAGGTTCTCGACTCCTCTTCTAGGTTTTGAAAAGAAATCCGATAATGAGACGTGTAAATAATCAAGGTCCTTGTCAGCTAGTGAATCTACCAATTTAAGCGTATCTTCCATTGTAATCCCAGGAGTTTCTGGCTCTTCGGGTGAAAAGCGATACCCAACAATAAAAGGGGAGGTAGCGTGTTCTTTTACAACTTTTATGACTTCATTGATGATTGCAAGTGGAAAGGTCATTCGTTTCTCTAAATTTCCCCCAAAACGATCTTCTCTTCGATTGGAGTGTGGCGAAAAAAATTGTTGGATTAAATAACCATTTGCTCCGTGAATTTCAACACCGTCATAACCTGCTTCAATGGCACGTCTAGTCGTTTCTCCAAAGGCATGAATGATTTCTTCAACTTCTGATTCACTTAACGATCGTGGTTTGACCTCGGGCTCTTCAGTCGAAACACCACCTCTTTCTGCAGGTATATCACTTGCACTAACAATTTCTCCATTTGGCACTAATTCAGGTGGACACATCCTTCCACCATGAAAAATTTGTAAAATGGCTTTTGCCCCTTGTTCTTTAATTGCGTTTGCTAACCTTTTTAAGCTTGGGATCATATCATCGGAATCACCTGCAAACTCCCCAGGAAAACCTTTACCATTTGGAGTAACATAGGTACAAGCGGTAATCACCATGCTGACACCTTTTGATCGACCGGCATAATAGTTAACCTCATCATCTGAAACGGTTCCATCTGGATTCGATGAGAAATTTGTCATAGGCGCCATCACGATTAGCTTTTTCAACTCCACTCCGTTTGGAAGGGTTAAAAACTGTTTGTCTATTTCGTGACATTTATAGACAAACAGTGGTTATTAATGGATAATTTAACTATGGAAAAATTATATCGATTAAGTGAAGTTGCAAGAATTTTAGCTGTTTCCACACGCACCATACAGCGTTGGGATGTGGCTGGGAAAATTAAATGTATACGAACGCCTAATGGGAAACGGAGAATACCTGAGAGTGAGATTCAGCGTATTTTAGGGAAACATCCCGATCAACCTACGGAAAGAAAATTAGTGATTTATGCCCGAGTCTCCTCTCACGAACAAAAGAAAAAAGGAGATTTAGAACGACAAGTACAAATCATAAAAGAAAAAATCGATTCTTCTCTTTTCTCTACGATTGATATCATAGAAGATGTGGGATCGGGCTTACATGATAAACGTAAAGGTTTACTAAAATTACTTACATTGGCAAAGAACAAACAAATTACGGACGTGGCGGTTCGCTACAAAGATCGATTAACCCGATTTGGCTTTGAATATTTACACATTTATTTCGATAGTCATGGGGATACACTACATGTCCTGGATGACAAAGAAAAGGAACCAACCCTTCAAGAGGAATTAGTGGAAGATCTATTGGCAATTGTAACGAGTTTTTCTGGAAAATTGTACGGAAGCCGCAGCCATAAAAATCACATCATTCAAGAAAAAGTGAAAGGAGCTATCCACGATGTTGCAAACTTACCAGACAAGGTTGAGGAGAAATCAACTGAATAACGGTTTGTGTTCAGAAGACTACCTCCAGGAATACGGTGAGTTTTTTGGTCAACTGGAACGGAAACTGTTTGTACAATTTTATGTGAATAAGCAAACCGTTTCCTCGATCAAGTCTACCTTTTCGAACCATCACGGAATCACGGCGAGGCAATTCAATTCTCTTCGGATTCAATTGGAAGGAAAAATCGATTCGGTCAAGGAAAACAGAAAATTCAAAATCGAACAATTAACGGAGAAGATTATAGCAGTTGAGCGATCGATCGAAAAGCATCTTAGACAAAAAGAGAAGTGGCAGGAAAAAATTCAAAAATTGACTCCAACGAACCCCCAATTTGAGAACACCGTTAAAAGATATCGAAACATCAAGTTTGTCCTCCACCAAAAGAAGCGAAAATTACGTAATCTCCAACAGAAACAAGCAAAGTTACAATATGATATACAAGTTAATCGAATCCGGATTTGTTTTGGCTCGAAGGCACTGTTCCACAAGCAATTTTATTTAGAAGAAAATGGGTACAAGTCCCATGAAGAATGGAAACAAGATTGGCAAAACAAGCGCAGTGCTCAATTTCTTGTCGTAGGGTCAAAAGACGAAACCTTCGGAAATCAAAGTGCTCCCTACAATCTAGAGAATGAACTTCGTTTACGTGTCTCCCACTGCTTTGAAGGAAAATACGGAAAATATATTTATTTTTCCAACGTGTTATTTCCATATGGACAACCCTTTTTAGATGAAGCAAAGAAAGCGTACATCGGTATCACAAAAGGTGGAAGACCACAGAAATACTTTAAAGCCGTCACCTATCGTTTTGTAAGAGAACAAAAAGGGTGGTATCTCTATGCGACGGTAGATAGAGAAACACCTGATATCGAGACAACAAACCTTGGAGGAGCAATCGGAATTGACTTAAATGCAGGTTTTTTAACTGCCTGTGAAATTGATCGATTCGGGAACCCATTACGTGAGTGGAAGATTTCTTGCCAAATGTATGACAGAAGAAAAGAGCAAATTTCGGCTTCTCTGAGTAATGGGATTCAAAGTGTCTTACTGTATGCCAAAGAAAAAGGAAAGCAGGTAGTGATTGAAAACCTCAACTTCTCCAAGAAAAAAGCAGCATTAGGAGAAAATAATAAAAAAATATGCTCGGATGTTATCGGGATTTGCTTTTGCCCAATTCCAAGAAATCATCCAATCCAAGGGGAAGAAACTGGGTGTAGGTGTAGTGTCTATTAACCCCGCCTATACAAGTCAAATTGGTCATATGAAGTTTATGGCTCGTTACGGGTTTAGTTCACACGGTTCCGCCGCTTGTATGATTGCCAGAAAATCTTTTCGCTTCCGGACAGAGCAACCGAGATATGATACGGTTTTAGGACTCCCAAAGACATTTGACAAAGAAAAATCCAATTATAGAAATTGGATGAGTTTAACCCAATATATCAAAAAGAATTATACGTTCCAGGACAAAATTGAGTTGTTAAAGGCAGATCGCTAACAGGCTTTACTGCATTGGAACGGGGGCAACGCTTCCCTGATACCTGTAAGGAATGAAGGGACCACGTACTTCCGTTCTCGTCATATTTAATTTTTTTATATAGCGAGGCTAACAGCCTGAAAAGAGTACAGCGAGATAGAACTCCTGTATCCTTGCGCGTACGTTGTACTCAAGGTCAACGTAATGGGCATGTGACGGAAACAATGAAATCTATTTGGAGTTTAAAAACTTATCTAGATGGATGTTTCCATTCTTGTTTTGGAGCGTGACTCTCCAACGTGATTCGTAAGAAAAACTGTTCGTCTTACGTGCAAGAATTTATCTCTTGAACAGGCATTTGTATTGAATGACTATAAATGTCTATGTTTTTAGGAACGGTTAAAGGTGATAGCATTAATTGATTGTTTGAATTCATACTGCGGTTTCCTCCTAATTTTATCTGAAGGCATGAGAAATATTCCATTATAGCCTTGACAATTGGACTATCCTTTATGAAAGTAAATCGAAGGTCTTGTCCAACTAATTAGTTATACATCCTTATTTTAGCAGATGAAAAATTAAGGGATCAATCAGCCTACCTTATGTTTTATGACACGGTGTCATTTGTGATACAATATATGACAGAGTGTCACACTCTCAAATGATGAAGAGTAAAAAGAATGTGAGGTAGGATTGATTTTAAAATGAATATACTCGTTACGTTGGATTCAAATTATATAAAACCGTTAAAAGTGATGCTTAAATCTCTTTTTCTCAATAATCATGGTAATTCCTTTACTATCTATTTAATACATTCTAGTATAGCGAAACAAGAATTAGAGGATTTAGATCTGTTTATTCGAAATGATGGTAGTCAATTAGAAGTAATTGGAATCGACGATAGCTATTTTAAGGACGCACCGACTCTTTTACATTATACAAAAGCAATGTATTATCGACTGCTAGCATTTGAATTCTTACCGAAGGAATTAGACCGAATTTTATATTTAGACCCTGATATATTAGTGATCAACCCAGTCAGAGAGTTATATGAAACGGATATGGATAGCTATTTGTATGCAGCGGCATACCATGACCATGTGATGGTCAAAGGAGTGAATAAGGTTCGATTAAATCATTACGAAATGGATGCTTATTATAACTCAGGGGTACTATTAATGAATTTGGAATTGCAGAGAGAATGGATTGACAAGAACACTATCTTTGAATTTGTTGAAAAAAATCGAGCCAAATTAATTATGCCAGATCAAGATGTGATTAATATTCTATACTCGAAACAAATAAAGAGTTTAGATGAGAAATTGTATAATTATGATGTACGCTACTACAATTATTATAAAATCAAGAATGGCGGCATCTGTGACATGGATTTTATTTTCAGAAATACGGTCATTCTTCATTTTTGCGGAAAGAAAAAACCATGGAAGAAACATTATAGTGGTAAATTCTATTCCTTATATAAACATTATGAACATTTAGCTTTGAATAAGTCAGTAGGTGCAGTTCAATAATATTTATACATTGAAGGAAATTGAACAATTGTATTTGATTTTTTTCTTTATAGAAAGGAACCCACTAAGAATGAAATTACAACAACAACCAATTAACACAGAAACATTAGATGAATTGCGTTTGAAAATAACCCGATTTGGTCTTGCCTATCAATTTGCCTTAGAAGAAATTAGTACGAAAGTTAACATATTAAAAGAAGAATTTCGTTTAGTTCATGATTACAATCCGATTGAACATGTCAATACTCGAGTGAAATCGATTGAAAGTCTTTTGAAAAAAGTGCAGAAGAAAAATTTGCCACTATCATTAGAAGCGATTCAAGAGAATATTAAAGACATTGCGGGAATTCGAATTATTTGTTCCTTTGAATCAGATATTTATCGTGTTAGTGAAATGATTCAAGCACAATCAGATATTGAAGTTGTAGAAGTGAAAGACTATATTCAACATCCAAAACCAAATGGGTATCAAAGTCTACATATTGTTATGAAGATTCCCGTGTTCATGTCTGATCGAAAAATAGATGTGTACGTAGAGATGCAAATTCGTACCATTGCCATGGATTTCTGGGCGAGTCTTGAACATAAAATTTACTATAAATATAATAAGCAAATCCCTGAGTATTTAAGTAGACAATTAAAAGAAGCAGCTGATATGGTCGCTGAACTCGATCGGAAAATGGAGCAGATCAATATGGAAATCAATATTTTAAAGGAAAACGATCCAGCACAGCCTACTGATCAGTTGATTTTTAATCCGAGAGATTTAATGGAGCAAATGATGGAAAATATGGATATTACAGATTAATAAGGAAATGAAACAAGAAGGTGATTTCTAAGATTCATAGATGATGGATCTTAGAAATCATTTTTTTATTTCGCGAAACTGTAAAGTTTCGGAAGGTCATAGGTGTCTTACGTATTTTTGAGTAAAATCAAAGTTTTTAGAAAAAATAGTGGTAAAAATCCATCTTCTGTTATATAATATCTTTAATTAATTTATTTGTTATATAACAAATATTTCGAGAAAGATGTAAGTTAATTTTTAAAAAAAGAAAATCCTAAAGAGGAGCGATGTAACATGAAACAAGTGGATTCTATTGCAAGAAGAATACTTGGTTGGAAACTTAATAGATGGGACCGTTGGTACGATTATGAAAACCGTATGTTTATCCAAGATTCAGATTTCCAACCCGAGCAAAATATTGAACATGCGATGCTAATTGTGGAAAGGTTGAAGCAATTTGGATTTACGTATACAAACAGTGGTCCAACAGAAGTTCGTTTCAACAATATTTCTGGTACTGGTAACACGCAAGCACAAGCCATCACAGATGCTGCCTATAATATTATCGAACGTAATTTAAATATTGACGACAATGAGATTTGGCGTACTATGTGTTAATTAGTTTCATTACAGATCAAAACCAAGAAAGGATGACTCAACATTTAATAATGGAATGAGAGTCGTCCTTTTTTTGTTTATTTTTGACTTCTTAGAGGAAGAGCCTTTATTAAGATTGATTAACCTAAAGTTCATAAATATTTCAGATTATTGATTAATATAATGAAAGAGCTCATTTCAAATTAAAGTCTTTTTAGAAAAAAAGGAAGTGAATCTGTATGCAGTATTTTTACAGCGTACAATCAGGTGATACCTTATATGGAATATCCAGGAGATGGGAATTACCACTTGAAAGTTTAATTGCTGCTAATAATCTATCACCTCCTTACACGATTTTTATCGGGCAACAATTAGCCATTCCTCTGGGTGTCAATCGGGTAAGAGTAAAGCCTGGAGATACGGTATATAAGCTTTCCCAACTTTTTAGAATCCCTCCATCTGTAATTATAGCAGCCAATCAACTCCAGCCTCCGTATTGGATCATCGAGGGACAGCTGTTAGAAGTTCCGCCAGGAGTTCCCTATTATGTTGTTCAGACTGGTGATACTTTGTATCAATTGGCTTTGAGGTTTAATGTTATCACTGGAAGCTCACCAAACGTTGAGCTTATTCGGAAAACCAATGGACTATCAAACGATCGATTGTTTCCAGGAATGAGGTTAACGATTCCTTACGCTCCAACAGGGGATGAGGGTCTGATTGCTTATAATTCCCAACGTGGAGGTCATGATGATATTTGGTTGTATAATCCCAAATCCGGAGGTAATCGTCAATTAACGAACGGATTAGGAGATTCTTTATCCCGTCCGGAATGGTCACCAAATAGTCAGTATATTGCCTTTGTGGGAATCAATCGAAATATTTATATCGTTCATGTTCAAACTGGAGCCATTACCCTTATTGATCAGTTAAATGAAACTGAAAGTTTAACGCTAGATTGGTCTCCTGATAGCACTACAGTAGCTTATGTAAAGCAAAATGGGATCATTTTATATCACATTCTTACCCATCGGGCGCAAAGAATCCCTCAACCTGGTGTAAGGGATGTTCAATGGTTTCCAAGCGGAGTGGAATTACTTTTTCAAGCTCATGACTCATCAGGGCTTGATCAATTATATCGGATTCGTACTAATGGATCAGGAAAAACACAAATCACGCAACTGACAACGGGTCCAATCAATGATGTAAAGCTTTCGCCTGATGGAAACTTTGCGTTATATACAAGTCCTGGGGCAAGTATTTCTATTATTTATACTGTGGAGCTTTCAACGGGTACTGTATTTGAAATAGCGGGAGGACCTCTGGCCAAAAATTATTACCCATCATGGTCGCCAGATTCCTTTAGGATCGCCTATAGTGCAACCGCATCTGAAACACAGGGCTATTTTTCTCATATTAGAGTAGTCGGCAGAAGAGGGGAGAATGATCGAATTCTAGCTATTTCTAATTGTTTTGCAACTCCTGTTACCTGGTCGATAACTGGTAGAAGCATTGGGTATCTTTCTGGTTGTACTCAAAAAGAATTTGCGACTGAAATGTGGATAATCGATATCAACCATCCTGTACCGTTTAGACAGGTATCGGGTACTCATTTAACGTCACTTCAATGGTCTCCGCTTCCAATTACAGAGGTTCCAATAAACACCTTTATCAGTCAATTGTACCGAGTAAGGTTTTCATATCCATCCAATTGGCAAAAGGTGAGTGAAGAAAGGTATGAAGGAAAGGATGGTTTCTTTCAAATATCGGCCATTTCATCAGATGAAGGGTTAGAAACCGTATGTCAAAATGAAGCTTTTCATCCATTATTACCTTACGGATCGTCTCCTCAAACAAGGCATCTATCTATACAAAATCAAAGAGCATGTTTGATTTTCCCTTCTGCAGACCAACCGGCAGAGATGAGAAATCAAGCAGCACTTATTGTCACATATCCTGTTCCAATTGAAATAGAGGGTACTAGATACCAATATTTTGTTCTTTGGGCAGACGCACCACATATTGGGCAACTGGGTTCAACGCTTGCTTTTATATAATGAGAATAATGCTAAGGGGCAAGAAAATTATGAATAGTTTCCTTTAAATATTAGGGTGACTGGAATTTTGTCACCCTTCACTTATTGTACTTTCCTTAAGCCCTTACCTTCCATAATATGCTGAATACCTTCTTCACAAACCCCGTATGAACGCCATGAGCATGTTTCACAGATGACCTCAATATCAGAGGGAACTGTATTTTTTTGGATCGTCGTTTCAATGTCTTTCCATTTTAACACTTGACCAATTTTTAGTCCTAACTTTTCCAAGATGATACGATCTCTATTGTCAATATGAGGGTCTTGACAATGGTATTCACCTGAATTTGGATATTTTTCACACAAATGATCAGGTCCTGCAATGATTTGTACCCAGGTTTGGGGATCACTTCTTAACGTTTGATGAACTTGTGTCATATTTTCAACATATTCTTGAGAATACCCCATGCCTTGATAGCCTAAAAGGCAAAATAGATGATGACCTCGTAATTTATACATAAATTTTCTCCTAATGAACATTTGTAAACTAAAATACTATAATGGTTTACATTTTTTATTTTAACATAAATATAGTTTATCTTTAAGGTGATTTTTAAATTTTTGTTCATAACCAAACGTCTCAAAGCAATGCCATGGATCCGTATTTATATCATCTATGTCAGTGTTCTAATGATACAAATCACATTTCATCTCAAACTCTTATTATATGATTTAGAAAAAGAGGTGAAATGATGGAGAAGAATTGGTCAATCGCCCTTGAACATGATGAATATGAAGAAGATAGAGGTTTAGTCGTTCGTGATGCGATCCAAGCGGTGAAGGACACGGGAGGCTGGCTACTATGTAAACGTAGTGACACCATCGAATTTTGGAAATCCTGATGACTATTTAACAAAAATCTTAGTGGACCATTTTAACGATTCCATCAAAACGGAATTTAAATCTCAATGTGGATGCGGAGGATATGTGTTAAGAGTGTGGAAAATCTAATAAAAAATGAACGACTTCAAATTTAAAGGACATACCCTATTTGCCATAATCATAGGATATGTCCTTTTTTCATAAACAACTTCTTATTTTTGGATTTTAAATTTGATGATATACTCGGTCATAAATCCAATCAATATTCCGAAAACAATGGGCATTAATGAAATTTCCGTATATGAGGGTGTGAGTGTAAATTGAAGAAAATCTAGATTAGCTATAAAGCCTATCATATACAGTAGTACTATGGTTCCTACAGCTACGGATAAGGGGATCCAAAAGGGCTTACGCATACATTTCACCTCCAATCATTTGTCTTTTTATCTTGGAGTGAATACATCTGCTTATATCTATTATACAAGAAGAACGCTGCTGTTTGTGTTAAAATCATTTTAAGATCTATGTGGAGGAATATATATGGAAGTTCTTACGCTTTTATCTTTTTTGGGGGCAGCTATTGTCCTTACACTTATGCCTGTACCTGATAACTTATTCGGCTTGGCTAAAAAATAGGGAAAGGAAGGCATGCAATATATACGACATTCGGATTCTACACAGGATTACTTGTACATATAACTGCTGCGACAATCGGAATATCAGCCGTTATTTATCATTCAGCTTTAGCCTTCTCTTTAGTCACATATGCGGGAGCCGTATATTTGTTATATTTAGCGTATAAGTCATTTACAGAAAAAGAATCAAGTTTGAATCTAGTTACAAAATACTCTTTAAATTATAGATCCTTGTACAAAAAGGAAATCATTAAGAACCTTTAAAATCCCAAAGTGTCACTGTTTTTTCTGACCTTTTTCCCACAGTATATTCATTATGAAAACGGACATGTTTCGCTGCAAATGTTAGTCTTAGGGACTATCTTTCTTGTCCAAACTATAGTGATTTTTACCTTTATTAGCATATTTTCTGTTAAAAGGAAATTACTTCAAAAAAAATTCGGTTATTCCTAAAAAAATCTATCTCATTTAAGCAAGTCTTGTTGAGTAGCATTAAAAGCTACTCTTTTCTTCTAAATAATCATGCCTATTGAATTCTGTTGCTTGTTTTTTACTAACTCTCCTGATGAATCCCATCAATGCCCGAATGGTTAAATATTTAATGTTCATATTTATAAACGTGTGGTACCATTTCCACCCTTTATGCCATCGAACCATGTTTAAATATTTACCAGCCAACACTTCAATCAAAAGCTGTGGAATGGTAAAACATAATTGTTTCCGTAAAATACGAAGAATGGATTTATCCTTATAGGTGAATTGATTATAAAAAACACTCACAAGCGGGCAAAGTAATAAATCAAATACAAGATGATACTTAAAAGAATTAGGGAAAATTCGAACAGGGTAGGTAAGAAACTTTTTTTGAACTAATACATGATCCACTATTGCTGAAATTAAGGCAGTTAGTAAGAAAACGATGATCCAGTCTTTAACAGTTTTCTTTTTAAAGGCGACAGGTAGTAAAACAATTCCGATTAGCATAAAGAGTCTAAGAACTAATTTTTGCATAAAGCGGCTCCTTTTCAATATAACGACTTGATCTATTTAGTAAAAGTGCTATATTCAACATAATTTATTGCCAACATAAATATTTTTTACATAATAGTAAGATTTATTCTAGTGCTTCTAACAGGAGGGAATGTCCATGAATCAAAGCAGTAAAATGTCTTACCGTCCAACCACCATGGCCCCAAATGGGATGATCACGACTCCCCATTACTTGGCCTCACAAGCTGGATTGAAAGTACTTCAAGAAGGAGGAAATGCGGTTGAAGCAGCGATTGCAGCGTCAGCGACCATCTCGGTTGTTTATCCTCATATGAATGGAATCGGTGGAGATAATTTTTGGTTAGTCTATCATGCTAAAACACAAGAATTAAAAGCCCTTAACAGCAGCGGACGTTCTGGACAACAAGCATCGATTTCATTTTATAGAAGTCAAGGATACACGAAAATTCCAACAAGAGGAGCGATGGCGGCAAATACAGTACCAGGGGCAGTTGCTGGTTGGGAAAAAGCCTTTCAATATTCGCAAAATCAAATGGGGGGAACTTTTAGCTGGGATGTGTTGCTAAGATCAGCGATTCATTATGCCAAAGATGGCTTTCCAGTGACACCTAGCCAAGAATACTGGACAAATGCAAACCTTGATTCCGCTGATGATGAATTTAGACATCTCCAACGTTTTTCAGAGTTTCAAAAAATCTTTTTAAAGTCAAACGGACTGTCTTATCAAGCGGGAGAACAAATGAACCAGCCTGATCTAGCTTTAAGTCTGGAGGCAATTGCCAGCAAGGGAAGTTCGTATTTTTATCGGGGGGAACTAGCCAAAAGCATAGTACAAGATCTGCAAAATCATGGCGGACTGTTGACGTATCAAGATTTTAAGGACCATCATTCGGATTGGGTAGATCCACTTTCGATTCGTTATCGGGGCTATAGAGTCTATAATACTCCGCCAAATTCCCAAGGTTTCGCTTCGCTTTCGATCTTAAATATACTGAATCACTTTGATCTGTCTTATATCGAAGAAGGCTCTGCAGATTATTATCATTTGCTAACTGAAGCTACTAAACTTGCTTTCTATGATCGTGATCACTATTTAACTGACCCTGAGTTTTCTCCAATTCCAATAGATGAACTATTATCCGTTCAAAGAGGAATGGAATTAGCGAGTAGGATTGACTTTACAAGGGGTACACATGTCCAAAAACAGTTAGATCCTAAAGGGGATACTATCTGGCTCGGTGTTGTCGATCAAGAGGGGAATGCGGTTTCGATGATTCAAAGCATTTATCATGAATTTGGTTCTGGTTTTATTCCGAAAAATACTGGAATTCTCTTGCAAAACCGGGGGAGTTTTTTCTCTTTAGATGAGAACCATGTAAATTCGTTACAGCCCAAAAAACGAACCTATCATACGTTAAATCCAGCCATGTTGTTTAAAAATGACAAACTTTACCTCGTATATGGAACGATGGGTGGAGAAGGGCAACCGCAAACACAAGCAGCACTTGTTACAAGAATAATCGATTATGATTTTCCTGTTCAAGCGGCGATTGAGGCGCCAAGATGGTTGTATGGAAGAACATGGGGAGCTTCCTCAAACAGCTTGAAGCTCGAGGGGAGAATATCTGATGATGTCATTTCAACCTTGCAAAGGAGGGGGCATGAAGTAGAGGTTCTAGATGATTTTACAGATATAATGGGTCATGCGGGAGCGATTAAAATTGATGAAAATACGGGTGTGAAATTCGGGGGCGCAGATCCTCGGGGAGACGGAGCGGCTATCGGATATTAGTTATTTTAAAATCTTCTATTCTATTATATTAGATTTTAGTAAAATATAGGAAAAGATCTGAAACAGGAGAACCGTTCCCTGTTTTAAAAAGGTGGTTTACAGGAATGAAGCTTTATCTAAATATATTCATCGCCTTCTTTCGTTCGGGGATGTTAGGCTTTGGGGGAGGACCATCAGCGATTCCGCTGGTTCATAAAGAAGTGGTCGGTACATTTAAATGGATGAATGATGAGGAATTTAGTGATGTATTGGCGCTTGGAAATACACTTCCAGGTCCGATTAATACAAAAATGGCTGGATATATTGGCTATCGAGTCGGAGGCATCAGGGGATTAATCGTTGCCCTAATCGCCGCCATCTTTCCAACTGTTCTATTAATGCTGGCATTACTAACTTCCTTTAATCAATTTAGGGACAATCCGAGAGTTCAGGGAATGACAGATGCTGTTGTTCCCATTGTGGGCGTGATGATGGGTGTGTTGACCTGGAGTTTCTTGAAAAAAGCAAAGAATGGATTAGGTTGGAAAAACGGTATCATTCTACTTTTTGTCAGTATAATATGTATTGTCGTGCTTCACATACACCCTGGTATTGTTATTGGTGTGTTGTTGGTCGGGGCATTGATTTTACCTGAAAAGAAAAATAAAATGGAAGTTAAAGTCGAAGGAAAAAGTGAGAGTCTATGATTTATTTACACATATTTTTGGCGTTTTTTATCCCGGGAATATTAGGTTATGGAGGCGGACCGGCTTCGATTCCGTTGATTGAACATGAAGTCGTAGACCGGTATGGGTGGATGACCACAAGTCAATTCAGTGAGGTATTGGCGTTAGGAAATTCCTTGCCAGGTCCCATTGCTACGAAAATGGCTGGATATATCGGGTTTGAGGTTGGCGGAGTCCTTGGTTCGTTTGTCGCCTTGTTTGCAACGGTGGCTCCGTCCCTAATATTAATGGTTGTATTACTAAGTTTGATTTATCGGTATAAAGATTCCCCAAGAGTCAAGAGGTTGTCAAAAGTGGTTCTACCGACTGTTGCTGTCTTAATGGGAACCCTTACCTTTGATTTTTTTTATGAATCTTATTTTACAAATGGTCTATGGGAAACCCTTTTTATTGCCATTTTAACCTACTTTTTATTAGAAAAGTGGAAGGTGCATCCAGCCTTTGTGATTGTCGGAGGACTGGTGTTTGGAGCGATCTTTTTAGGATAAAAGTACAGAAAGAAATCGAAAGCACAGGTTTTCTTTTGAAAGCTTGGCTTTTATTCTTTATATTCTATAACATGTAAAAGTTCACAATACTTTACTATTTCGTGCTGAACTCAGAAAGAGTATAGAGTGGATTGTAGTTTTTTTACTAGTATATTCAAGCGATATTCCTTCGAAAATAATTGGAATCATCGGGGATAATTTTTTCGAAATAATGATAATAGTTGAAACTTATTGAGAACGATACCGTATTAAAAAACAAACAGGAGAAGTGGTGTGAGTATGGAGAATAAAAAATGTTCTAAGTGTGGAGGCATTGAATTCGCAGAAGGAACAGATTATATGCCGATTAAACTTAGCAAAATGTCTATAAGTGGTTCAAATAAAATTTACACCTTTTGTTTAGATTGCGGAGAGGTTTATTCAATTCGCATTGAGAATACAACGATTTTTAAAAGAAAATAGAAAATGGTTAAGTAACGGATAAATAGGAATAAGGGAAACCCTCAATGGGGTTCCCTTAATTATAATTATTTATCAACATTAACAAATAACACCCCCATGATCTAGGTCATTCTATCATTGCCCTCTCCTCATTTAATACTTTTCTCTCTCTATTAAAAGTTTGTTAATAGTTTGTTCATAATTCCTAACTAAAATGAAAATACAATCATTGATAGATTTTCCAATAGCTAGGAGGAAAAAGGATGAATCCATATAATGAACAAAATAATAGTAGAGTCGAAGCACCTCAAAAACAGAGAAAGCCTAGAATAAAAGGATTTATGACAACTTTAGCCGGAGGAATCATTGGGTCTGTTCTAACTTTAACGGTTGTTTCGAATACAGATTATTTCCCAGCGTTTAATGGGGAAAATGAACAGCAGGTACCAGGACAGCTAGAAAATACGACTACTAAATCGGGTGCAGTTAACATTCAGCCAACCTCAACAACTTCATCCAATTCGATTGCGGATATGGTCGACCAAGCATCAAAATCGATTGTTGGGATTGTAAACAGGCAAAAACAAACCTTAAATCAGGGATTCTTCACACCCAATAAAAACCAATCGGAAACCGTGGAAAGTGGATCTGGTACGGGAGTGATCTTTAAAATTGATGGAGAACATGCCTATATTGTTACAAACAATCATGTCATTGAAGGGGCCCAAGAAATAGAGGTTACGGTCCATGGTGGAGAAAAGACAACAGCCGAGCTTATCGGTGCCGATTCTTTAACCGATCTTGCCGTTTTAAAAATTGACGCAAAATATGCTAGTCAACCATTAGAGATTGGGAATTCTGATTCGTTACGAGCAGGTGATACCGTACTTGCTATTGGGAATCCACTTGGACTAGATTTATCCAATACCGTTACACAAGGAATTGTGAGTGCGGTCGATCGTACAATTGCAGTTTCGACATCAGCAGGTAAAAGGGACTTAAATGTCATTCAAACCGATGCTGCGATTAATCCTGGAAATAGTGGAGGGGCTTTAGTAAATACTTCCGGACAATTAATGGGAATTAATAGTTTGAAAATTGCTGAGGATGGAGTCGAAGGATTAGGCTTTGCGATTCCAAGTAACGACCTTGTCCCCATTATTAATGAAATCATGGAAAAAGGGAAAGTGGAAAGACCCTATATTGGGGTGGGCTTAGCGGATCTTTCGCAAATTCCACAAATATATATACAGAATCTTCCGAATGAAATAGAAGGTGGAGCTGTCGTAACAAACATTGATCCCAATTCAGCGGGGGCAAAAGCGGGATTTCAAGTTCAAGATGTGATTGTTTCGATTAATGGTCAATCCATACGAAGTTCGAATGATTTACGAAAATATTTATATACAGAACTTGAGGTAGGAGATCAAGCAAGTTTCGAGGTATATCGAGGCAATGAAAAGAAAACCATTGATTTAACATTATCTAGCAGTCATTAATCATGGTATCTAGCGAGAAATTGGTACAAGTAAAAGGGAGCAACAGCTTCCTTTTTTGTTTTTTTAAAAGAGTTAAGAACTTGGATAATAGTTGCACAAACTTGGAATTCGTTTTAAGTTAAAAAAGAAGATTGCAATGAATGTATATTTTAGGAGTTGGCGTTACATGAGGATATTAGTTATAGAAGATAATGAGAGTGTGGCTTCCATGCTAGAAATGTTTTTTGCAAAGGAAGGTATAAAAGGAGAATTTATTAGTGACGGATTGGAGGGATACGAACACAGTAAATCGGGAAAGTGGGATGTGATCATCATTGACTGGATGCTCCCTGGTATGGACGGCATGACCATTTGCCGAAAAATCCGCGAAGAAAAAAATACCGTTCCGATTATCATGTTAACCGCAAAGGACAGTGAATCAGACCAAGTATTGGGCCTTGAAATGGGGGCGGATGATTATGTGACGAAACCCTTTAGTCCATTAGCTTTAATGGCAAGAATTAAAGCTGTAACACGTCGTTATCAAGCAAACAATGTGAGACAAGTAGACAATGCTATTTTAAAAACTGCTTATTTTGAGATTAATAAAGACACACGTGAAGTTTTTCTTCACGGTCAACCCATTAACCATTTAACCCCAAAGGAATTTGATCTGTTAGTTTATTTTGCACAGCATCCGAAACAAGTATTTTCTAGAGAGCAATTATTGGAGCACGTTTGGGGCTATGAATTTTATGGGGATGAACGGACGGTTGATGTTCATATTAAAAGACTGAGAAAAAAAGTAGGTACTGCAAATCAGCCATTTTTCCATACGGTTTGGGGAGTCGGCTATAAGTTTGATGAGGTTTTAGTAGAAAATGAAATTTAAATATATTTATCAACAAATTTCAAGTCATATTAGTATTATCATTGTGGCATTTATCGTGCTAAGTGTATTGTTTTCCCATTATGTCGAAACATTAGTTTATACCGATAAGGCAGAAGAATTAACGGAGTATGGTGAAAACATTATGAAAGATCTGGAAATGAGAATCATGGATCGAGAAGTTTTATCTGATTATAGTCATATATTAGCTGGTAGGAAAATTGAATATATGATATTTGATGAAGACAGGAGAATCATTTATCCAACTGGTGGACGTATCATTTTAAAAGATGCAGAATGGAACAAAATTAAACAAGGTCAAACCGTAACGGTTAAGCAAGACAGGAACCGATTTGACCAAGCCGTCACTTTTGTGTTACTCCCCTATGTGAAGGATGGATTTTTTCTAGGTGGTATCCTATTGGCTTCCCCTATAAGTGGTTCAAGAGAAATGATCTCACAAATTAATCAATATTTATGGTATGCCGTTCTGATCGCACTGGCCGTAGCGTTATTATTGAGCTGGGTATTGTCAAAGATTCATGTGAATCGAATTAAAAAGCTTCAAGAAGCCACTTCTTTAATTGCGGCAGGAGATTATTCTGTTAGATTGCCTTCTTCGAATTTTGATGAAATCGGTGAACTTGGAGAAGATTTTAATCATATGGTAGAAAAGCTTCATCAATCCAATGAAGAAATCGAGAGTTTAGAAAATCGAAGACGTCAATTTATGGCCGATGTATCTCATGAGCTACGCACTCCATTAACGACCATTAACGGGGTGATTCAGGGAATCAAAAATCATATGATTCCTGAAGAAGAAAAAGAGAAAGGCATGGAACTGGTCAGTAAAGAAACCAAACGGTTAATTCGATTAGTCAATGAAAATCTCGATTATGAAAAAATCCGCTCCAATGGAGTAACATTAAAGAAAACGGAAATTGAACTGGTTGAAGTGTTAGAAATTATTAAAGACCAATTAGAAATGTTAGCAGACGAGAAAAACACTACGATTCTTTTAGAAGTTGAAGAATATGTAACGATTTACGCAGATTATGATCGACTCGTACAAATTTTGATTAATATTACAAAAAATAGTATTCAGTTTACGGAGAATGGGAGTATTACCTTAAGGGGAAAAGTGGGTTACAAAGGAACAATAATCGAAATTGAAGATACAGGAATTGGAATTGATCCTGAAGAGATCGAAAACATTTGGGGTCGTTTTTATAAGGCGGATATTTCAAGAACATCTACCCCTTATGGTGAATTTGGACTCGGGCTTTCGATCGTGAAAAAACTCGTTCAACTTCATGGCGGTGACATTCATGTTTATAGTGAAAAGGGAAAAGGGACTAAATTTGTCATGAGTTTTCCTATTAAGAAATAATTTCTCAAAAGAATACTAGCAGATAAATTTTTTCAGATAACAAATAAAAGAGCAGTATCATGCTGCTCTTTTTATTTGTCTAGAAAAATATTTTTTAATGTCTGAGCATGAACTTTATCTAAATCTCCGTAGCCTTCTTTTTCATTGTTGCTAATAATTGTTGCTGTATTGTTTTGGTTGAACCAAATCTGGTATTCAAATAATCTATCAGGCATATTCTCGTCATACTTAAAAAACAAAGTTGCCTTTACATCTTCTTTTCTATCCATGCTAGGCTGAACATTTGGTTCCCATTTAATGTGGTCGAATGTTTTTCTTATTATATCGATCGTTTCTTCATCTGTAATCATTACATCTTCTTGATCACTTTTATTACCATTAACCACTTCAACATCTACTCTAGTAAGTTGATCCAAGTGAAATTCTTTTGGAGTTTTATTGGTGCAACCAGTTAAAAATGCTGCAAAAATAAGACTGATGATAAGGTAAACATGGGTCTTCTTCGACATAAAAATCCCCCCTTCTATCTAATAACAAAGCCCCTTATTGAATTATATAATATTTTAAAACCTTTAACGATCTCAAAAAGTATGTCATTTTCTCTCAAAGTAGAGGACTTGTTATCGTAAAATACGTCTGTGTATGATGAAAAGTCATAAACCCTTCTATTTTTGTTAATAGTTTGTTCATATTTGCTTGATATATTTTTTTAGAAAAGAATAATAGCTAGCTAACGGAGGGAATCGATTGTTTAAGAATCTAGCAAATAAAAAAATATATTTATCTCTAGTCGTAGTAATGGTTATAATAGTAGCAATCATTTTTGGTACGGCATTTACTCCAAAAGAAACAGTAGCATCCGTAAATGGGGAGCCCATTACAAAAGATGAACTTTACGAAGTATTAGCAAAGCAATACGGAAGGGGTACACTAAGTTATTTAATCGATAATAAAATTGTAGAGATTGCTGCTGAAAATAAGAATATTTCAATAACTGATAAAGAAATTGGTACAGAAATGAAAAAAATTATTGAAGCAAATGGGGGAGAAGACTCGTTCTCTTATGCTTTAGAACAGTCAGGGATAACTGAAAAAGAGATTGAAACCGATATTGTTAATTATTTGAAGATCGTTAAGTTATTAGAGTCAGAAGTTGAAATCACTGATGAAGAAATAAAAACACATTTTGAAGGAAAATAAAGAATCCTACAATGAGCCCGAACAAGTAGAGGCAAGTCATATTTTAGTAGAAGATGAGGCAACAGCAAATGAAGTAAAAGAAAAACTTGATAAGGGTGAAGACTTTGTGGATCTTGCAAAGGAATATTCTACTGATACCTCTAATGCTGATAGCGGCGGTGAACTAGGGTATTTTCCAAAAGGTACCATGGTAGAAGAGTTTGAAAATGTAGCTTTCTCCATGGACAAAGGCGCGATTAGTAATCCAGTAAAAACGGATTTTGGCTACCATATAATAAAAGTAACAGATAAAAAAGAGGCAAAAGAAGCAGTATTCGAAGACCATCAAGAGGAAATTAAGCAAATCTTATTTGACCAAGAAATTTCGGAAGCATATAGTACTTGGATAACGGAACAAAGAGAAAAATTTGAAATAGAGAACTCATTAGAAAATTAATCGTTGTCATGATTTTATGAAATGTTCATAATTAGTTCATCACTTTTTTAAAAAATGGGCAATCTAATATCTGTAAATAATAGCAAATTTAGGAGGATATTTACATGATAAAAAGATTGTCTATTTTTATGCTTTTCTTTAGTCTAATCACTACAGGGGGATTGATTGTTTCAGCTCAAACCCTCTCAAGTATGCCTAAACAGGCTATCGATAAAAGGAATCATCACCAAGACAAAAATATGTTTTTAAAACAGCGTGCTGAAGAAATGGGGATTTCTACAGATGGAAAAGATACAGAAACGCTTTTAAAGGAAATCAAAACCCAATACATAAACATGCATGCTCAATCTTTAGGGATTAAAACAGAGGGAAAAGATTTAGAAACGATCACAGAAGAGTTAAATATGAAGATTTTAGAGGAAAAAGCAAAAGAATTAGAGATCAAAACTAAAGGCAAAACCCGGCAAGAATTAAAGGAAGAGGTTAGAAAGGTTTATTTGAATAACAAAGCAAAAGAACTGGGAGTTACGACAGAAGGAAAAGACATACATGAATTATGGAGAGAAGTAAAAGAAGTTGAAATAAATAATAAAGCAAAAGAGTTAGGGGTGTCTATGGAAGGAAAGGATCTACATCAATTAGCACATGAGGTTAGAGAAGCTGAAATCAGAAGAGAAGCTGAGGAACTGGAAATTTCCTCAGAAAGGAAAGACAGTTTCGAACTAGCACAAGAAGTGAGAAAACGAAAAATCATGGATACGGCTAAAAAACTAGGAATTAACACTAAAAATCGGACTCATTTTGAGATTTCAAAAGAAATCCTCATTCACCATCGAGAAGAAGCATTAAAACAAAAGTTATTTCCTCATGGTGATCGACTTTTTAGATAATAAGGTTTCTATATCTAAAAATATTGCTTGATTGATAGAAGAATGAATGGTATGATGAATTACAATTAATAAAATAAATGAATAGCGATAACTTCTTATCCAGAGTGGTAGAGGGACAGGCCCGATGAAACCCGGCAACCATCAAGTCAATCTTTTGATTTGAACGGTGCTAATTCCTGCAAAGGTAATTACCTTTGAAAGATAAGAGAAACAAGTATGTTAACATACAAACCTCTCTTTATCTTTAAAAGAGAGGTTTTTTAATGGAGAAGAGGCTTATCGCTCAAAAGGAGCGAACTGAAATGGAAAAAGCAGTATTTGGAGCAAGTGGATTTTTTAGTCAAAAGGCATTTATTACAAGTTTTCGAGGGATTGAAAATGTACGTATTGGTCATCAAAGAGGCATTGACGTAGTCGAAATCTGGTTTAATCCATGGAAGGTTTCTTATAAGGAATTATTGGAATTGTTTTTTGATCTTCATGATCCAACATCTAAAGAAGGGCAGAAGAATCAATCCTTTATTTTCTTTTCCGATCATCATCAATTAACGTTAGCTAAACAAAAGAAAAACGAGCTAAAGCAGGTATTTAAGGATCAAATCATTACGAAAATTACACCAGCATTTGAACAAGAGAGGAATTTAGAAGGATTAATATAGGTTCATTTTTAGTGACAGGATCATGGAATGAATGTATAATATATAAAACCAATAGGAAAGGTGTGGTTTTATGACTGAGACCATTCGTTCTATTCCAAGACCGCTTATAAAAACAAATCAATCGGTAATTGTCATTAGTGTTTTATTATCTTGGATGACTCAAAACGAATTTATTTTGCTTATTCCATTAGTAGCAGGATTATCAGGACTCCTGTTCGGCTATAATCCGATTATGCAATTTGCGAAACGATTTTTGAAGAAACCTATGAATAGCTATGTTCCAGAGGATTGGGAACAGCAACAGTTTAACCAAAAAATTGCTGTTTTCTGTCTGGCTGCAGGATTTTTAAGCTTTTTACTTGGATGGACTGTGGCAGGGTATATCTTTACGATTATGGTTGCTACTGCAGCATCCATCGCTATTTTAGGGTTTTGCATAGGTTGTTTTATTTTATTTCAGTGGAAACAGTTTCAATATAGACGTTCACAACAGTGACGAATTTTCAAACTTAAGAAAAGGCACTTCCTGCTATGGAAAGTGCTTTTTTAATCAGATTTCATTCTAATTTTTCAATCGCAATGGTCTTGATAAACCATGAGTAAATAGAAATAGACTGAAATTGATGCAACTGAATTCAAAGAAACAGATTATTTTCTATTTCGTCAAAAGAAGAGTAATATAGTAATATATTTACTTTTTTGAATTTTTTGAGGAGTGATACATTTGAAGGCGCAAGTCATTCGTTCTTTTGGGGATGCATCTGTTTTTGAATTAACAGAACTACCTACTCCAGAAGTCAAACCGATGCACGTTTTAATTAAGGTAAAGGCTACGGGTTTAAATCCGCTTGATACAAAAATACGCAGCGGTCTTTTTTCTGGTTTAGCTCCTGCATTTCCAGCCGTTTTACATGGGGATGTGGCTGGAATTGTAGTGGAAGTTGGAGAAGGGGTTACGGATTTTCAAACAGGTGATGAAGTTTACGGTTTAGCGGGTGGTGTGAAAGGAACAGGAGGGGCTTTGGCAGAGTATATGCTAGCTGATGCTAGATTACTAGCTCATAAACCTAAAAATTTGTCTTTTGCAGAAGCGGCTGCTTTGCCTGTTGTGGCAATCACTGCATGGGAGGCTCTTGTTAAACGGGCGAACATCCAAGCCGGAGATGAGATTCTCATTCATGGTGGTACAGGTGGAGTCGGACATATAGCTGTCCAGTTAGCCAAATGGATCGGTGCAAAGGTATATACGACCGTTTCCACACCCGAAAAAGCTCAACTGGCGAAAGAATTCGGAGCCGATGTCGTGATTAATTATAAAAACACGCTAGTCAAAGACTATGTGGATCAATATACCGGTGGAAAAGGATTTAACTATATTTTCGATACGGTCGACCGTGAAAATCTGGATCGTTCGATCGAAGCTGCGTCTTTATATGGAACGATTGTTGCTATAGCAGTAAGTCAAGATTATAATTTAAGACCTTTTCTTTTAAAATCACTGAACTTCCATGTTGTTTTTATCGAGATTCCTCTTCTTCATGAGGAATTCCGTCACATCAATGGAGAGGTATTGAGGAAAGTAACACCGATTATCGAAGAAGGAAAACTTCGTCCATTAATCGATCCAAACACATTTACCTTTGATGAAATAGCACAAGCACATGAATATTACGAAGCCAAAAAAGCAGTCGGCAAAATTGTATTAGAAAACAATTGGTGAAAAAGGTGACAGGCACCTTCCAGTATTTGGAAGGAATCTGTCACCTTTTTTGTAGCCGTTTCCCGGAACCCAACATAAATTAATCAAAAGAATGATTTACTCCAGTAAAATGTTTATTTAGGGAGAGATTAAGATTGGAATTAGATTTCACCATGTATATTAGACAGGATGCTTTTATTTTAGTACCTGTGTTAATTTTCATTGGTATGTTTTTAAAGCAAACCCCTTATATTCCACCTTGGACCCATGCTTGGATTCAACTTTTATTTGCAGTCATAGCTTGCCTTTTATATTATGGAATTGAAATTCAATCGGTAGTCCAAGGGATCCTTGTCACTGGAACAGCTGTGATCTCAAGGGATCTTATCCAAAATACAAAAAGCGGTCTAAACTATTTTAAAAATAATCAAAAAGATGACGAAATGAAGAAGTGACAGGCACCTTCCTGAAACTGGAAGATACCTGTCACTCTTTCTACGAAATAAATAAAAGTTCTTTTTCTTGTTGTAGTTGATTGATAGGTTTTACCTGAAGGTCTTGGTCGACATACACGATGTATTTTTCGCTAAATTGTCTTGGTGACGTTAAGCCTGCGGCGGCGGCTAACATATACAGTTCTTCACGAAGGGTCGTGATATAGTTCGTTACTCGATATCTTTTCTCATCGATGACTAAGGCTTTTTGCAGTTTAGGATTTGTCGTTGCAACCCCAACAGGACATTCATTGGAATGACATTTTTGTGCCCCAATACAACCGACAGCAATCATTAGCCCCCGAGCAATTTGAACGACATCAGCTCCCATGGATAGCGCAATCGCGATCCGGTCAGGTGAAAACAATTTTCCACTCGCAATGAGGGTTACTTTCTCACGTACTTTGTACTTCTTCAACACTCTTTGCGCAATCATTAATGCTGCCTTGATCGGTAGCCCGACTGAATCCGCCATGGCTTGATAGGTGGCCCCTGTACCGCCTTCTCCACCGTCAATTGTAATAAAATCAGGGTGTCTGTTTGTACGTGCCATATAGGATACGAATTCCTCAAACGTTTCTTCACTGCCAATGACAAGCTTAATGCCTACCGGTTTTCCTGATACTTCTCGAATTTGTTCAATAAAGTCCATCATGGTGTCCATATCATGAAACTCTTCAAAACGGTTTGGTGAATCCACGGTTTTATATGGTTCCACTCCACGAATTTCAGCAATCTCTGGTGTAACTTTAGATCCTTCGATATGACCTCCTCGTATTTTCGCGCCTTGTCCAAGCTTTAATTCAAAGGCTTTCACCTGTGGCAGGATCGCTTTTTTACGAAGCTCTTCAAATGAAAAACTACCATCCGGATTTCGTAATCCAAATTTCGCAGGACCAATCTGTACAATGATATCTGCTCCACCTTTTAAATGATGAGGTGAAAGTCCTCCTTCTCCAGTGTTCATATACGTCCCAGCATCTTTTAATCCATAAGAAAGAGCTGTAATGGCGTGATCACCTAGTGCACCATAACTCATGCCACTCATGGCAACCGGACTCTTTATCACAAAAGGGGTGCGGCAAGTATCTTTTCCCATGATAATTGCATCTTGATCCCAATAGCGCCAAGGCTTTAACTGTGCCTTTTCACTATGCTCATGTCGTGCAAAAAGAGTATCTTTATCTTCGACATACTTTCTCGTTTGAATCAACACTGCATTATCGGCATGTAAATCGTTGATTTGTTTAGCAAAAAAGGCATTTCGAATATAAAATCCAGGCTTTTCAAAATCACGCTTACTGCCAAAAGCAATAATGGTTTTGGCGTATTTACCAGCTTTTACGATGAATTGAAAATCAATCCGTGAGAACGGTTTTCCTTCATGATCACCTTCGAAAAAATACTGCCTTAATTCGGGACCGATATGTTCGGAAAGATAGCGAATTCTAGCTAGAACTGGAAAGTTTCTTCTAATCGAATGCTGAGTTTGGGACAGATCGTTTTTTCTAATTTTAAATAATATAACGCTTATAAATACTATGGTTATTAAACTCATAAGCAAGATGAATCCTATTCCAATCGTAACAAAGATTGACATACCATTCATTTTTATTTCCCCCTGCTGTGTTATTATACTATTATACTTTGATTATATAATATTCGAAAAATTCTTTCTACTATTAAGACTGTAGAAATAGAGAAAATAACGTAAGAGATAATATGAACCTCGTATACATTCAAAAAACTTATTCATAAAAATGGAATAATTAGGTTGTATTGATTGTTTGTGAATGAATGATTAACAGTTTTTGAATGTTTATGAATGATTTTGATTGACTTATCTTGTGATTATGAGTAAAATAATAATTGTACAAAGGATGAAAACGTTTTATTGAGGTGATTAATCTTGTTAGAGCCAGAACGCCATCAATTAATTATAGATTTATTGAAGAAAAAGAACACGGTTAAGCTGCAAGAACTTGTTGAGTTAACAAATACCTCAGAGTCAACAATCCGACGAGATTTAGTACAATTGGAAAAAGGTAAATTGCTAAAACGAGTTCATGGAGGCGCGTCTCAATTGCAAGGAATGCTTCAAGAGCCATCCATGAATGAGAAAACAGCCAAAAACGTTCATGAAAAACAACAAATCGCTCTATTTGCGGCTAGTTTGGTGGAAGAAGGAGATTCCATTTATTTAGATGCCGGGTCTACTAATTATGAAATGATTGAATCCTTACCAAAGAATATTGTAGTTGTTACAAATGGACTTATGCACATAGAGAGACTACTTGCTAAAGAAATTAAAACCTATTTATTGGGTGGATTTGTAAAACCGACAACAAGGGCGATGCTCGGGAGAGGTGCTGTAGAGAGTCTTAAAAATTATCGTTTTGATAAATGTTTTATGGGAGTGAATGGGATTCATCCCGAATATGGCTATACAACACCAGATCAAGAAGAAGCACTAATCAAACAATTAGCGATATCTTTATCGAGAGATGCTTATGTTGTAGCGGACGAGTCTAAGTTTTCAGAAGTGGCATTTGCTAAAATCGCTCATTTGAAAGAAGCAACAATCATTACCAATATGCAAGATCCTAGTTTACTCAAACTTTATCAAAGTCAGACAAAAATAAAGGTGGTGACTCCATGATTTATACGGTTACATTGAATCCCTCTGTGGATTATATCGTTGAATTAGAACAAGTAAGAATAGGAGAGTTGAACCGGACGAAAAAGGAGTCCAAGTTTCCCGGTGGAAAAGGGATAAATGTTTCTCAAGTTTTAAAGAGATTGAATGTTGACAGTACGGCATTGGGATTTGTTGGTGGGTTTACAGGAGATTATATTGCGAACTATTTACATTCCCTAAAAATCGCTACAGACTTTGTCAAAGTGGAAGAGGATACAAGAATCAATGTGAAGATTAAGTCCGAAGAAGAAACGGAAATTAACGCTAAAGGACCTAAGATTACGGTGGATGATTTTGAAGCATTAAAGAATAAAGTTCGAACGCTCACCAATGAAGATACTTTAATCTTAGCGGGGAGTATCCCATCAACCATGCCAAACCATACGTATGAAGAGCTTGTGAAAATTTGCAGCGAACAAGTAGCAAGTTTTGTAGTAGACGCAGAAGGTGATTTATTACGCAAGGTTCTCCCATACAAGCCGTTTTTGATTAAACCGAACCATCATGAACTTGGGGAAATATTTAATACGGTTATAACAACACCTGAAGAAGCGATTCCATACGCAAACGAACTAGTCAAAGAAGGCGCGCGAAATGTCATTGTGTCATTAGGTGACAAAGGGGCTGTCTTCATCAATCATGAAATCGTTCTATATGCAGATGCCTTACAAGGGGAAGTCAAAAGCACGGTTGGCTCAGGCGATTCAATGGTTGCAGGGTTTGTAGCAACTTTTGAAAAAACAAATTCTTTAGAAGATGCCTTCCGTTCTAGTGTTGCTGCTGGGAGTGCCACAGCCTTTTCCATCGGGTTATGCACGAAAGAAAAAATAGAAAGCCTCCTATCACAAGTAAAATTAGAAAATAAGAGATAGTAAAGGAGAATGGTTGGCTATGAAAATAACGGAATTGTTAACAAAAGAAACAATCCATCTTTCTTTAAAAAGCACACAAAAAACAGAAGTAATGGGAGAACTGATCACGGTATTAGATAATGCGGGAAAATTAAACGATCGCCATCAATATAAAGAAGCGATATTAGCAAGAGAAGCACAAAGTACAACTGGCGTCGGTGAAGGGATAGCGATTCCACATGCAAAAACAAACGCCGTAAAACAATCCGCTATCGCATTTGGAAGATCCAAAGAGGGGATTGATTTTGATTCCTTCGATGGTCAGCCAGCACAACTATTTTTTATGATTGCCGCCACAGAAGGCGCAAACAATACTCATTTAGAAGCCTTATCAAGACTCTCGACGATTTTATTAAAAGAGGATGTTCGTCGGGAGCTTTTAGCAGCAAGTACAGCGAATGAAATACTAGATATCATTAATCGAAATGATGTAGAAGAAAAAGAGGAAGAACAGGTTGAAGAGCCAAAATCTACTCATCGAAAATTTATCGTAGCAGTAACGGCATGCCCAACGGGTATTGCACACACTTTCATGGCAGCGGATTCTTTAAAGGCAAAAGCGGAAGAATTAGGTGTTGATATTAAAGTAGAAACAAATGGTGCTGGTGGAGTTAAAAATGGTTTAACCTCACAAGACATTGAGAGGGCAGAAGCGGTAATTGTCGCAGCCGATAAAGCAGTTGAGATGGACCGCTTTAATGGAAAACATGTTCTAGAAACAAAAGTGGCAGATGGATTCCGTATACCAGAAAAATTAATTGAAAAAGCCTTACATCATGATGCGCCGATTTACCGTGGGTCAGGAAATACAGAAAAAGGCGAGCATACAGCAAAAGGAAATGGAATTGGTGCAACCCTATATAAGCATTTAATGAGCGGTGTATCCAATATGCTTCCGTTTGTCGTTGGAGGCGGAATCTTAATCGCCATCAGCTTTATGTTTGGGTTTAATTCATCCGATCCCAACGATCCATCTTATAATGCGTTTGCAGCAGCATTAAATACAATCGGAGGCGGATCTGCATTTTCTTTAATGGTACCAGTTTTAGCTGGTTTTATTGCATCAAGCATAGCAGACCGACCAGGTTTCGCCCCAGGGATGGTTGGCGGGATGCTGGCAACAATGGGTGGAGCCGGGTTTTTAGGCGGATTAGTTGCAGGTTTCCTTGCTGGTTATTTAGTCATCGGATTGAAAAAGTTACTTAAAGGTTTGCCAGCTTCAATTGAAGGAATTAAAACGATTCTATTATATCCATTATTAGGGATTGCTTTCACAGGACTTATTATGCATTTTGTCATTAATAAGCCGGTTGCGCTATTAAATACTGCAATTACGGAATGGCTTTCTAGTTTAGGGACAGGAAATGCAGTACTATTGGGAATTATTTTAGGATGTATGATGTCCTTCGATATGGGTGGTCCGGTTAATAAAGCGGCATATGTCTTTGGTACAGGCTTATTAGCAAGTGGTGTATTTGCCCCAATGGCAGCGATTATGGCTGCTGGAATGGTGCCGCCATTAGCCATTGCAATCGCTACAACTCTATTTAAAAATAAGTTCAGTAAAGATCAACGAGATGCAGGAAAAGTAAACTATATTATGGGATTATCTTTTATCACAGAAGGAGCGATACCTTTTGCGGCAGCAGACCCGATTCGAGTCATTCCAACCCTTATGATTGGTTCAGCAATTGCTGGAGGATTGACCATGTTCTTCGGTATCGGGCTTCAAGCTCCACATGGAGGCATATTCGTATTCCCGCTTGTTCAAGGAAACTGGCTACTATACTTACTTGCTGTCATTATAGGGTCCGTAGTCTCAGCGATACTATTAGGACTGGTTAAAAAACCAGTAAAATAAAAAAGGGTGACAGGCACCTTCCATAAAATGGAAGGTGCCTGTCGCCCTTTCTGCTCTTAATATGATATTATGAAAGAACTAACTTAAGGAGATTTATAGCATGATTGTAAGACAAGCGACGGTTGATGAGATGGTAAGGCTTTGGTATAAATTCTATACTTCGGAATTTTTTAAGGAAAATATTCAGAAAGGAAATGCAGAATTTTGGGCGATCGAACATCACAACAGACTGATTGGCGAATTATATCTTTTCAAACATCTTAACGATCATGATTTTGCTGATGGAGATTCAACTGCCTATCTTTATGGATTTCAAGTCGAGGAATTGATGCGAGGAAAGGGCCTTGGAACCATGCTGATGAACCATGTATTACATAGATTAGTTGATTTAGATTTTAAATACGTCACCATCGGTGTTGAACCAGATCATGAGAAGAATTTACAATTATATAAGAGGTTGGGATTTACAGAAAAAATCAAAACGGTCAGCAAAAATCCATGTGATGTTAATGAGGATTATCTACCCACTACCGGACCGGAATATCTATTACTGCGAAAAACGCTGTAAATTTACGGAACTTCTGCTTTTATACAATGTTAAAAATATAAATGCAAACACCAATCATAAAAGGTATAATGAATAAAAAATCGAATGTTCCCTAAAGAAGGTAAATTCTGAAAAGGAGTAAATATGATTAATAAAATAAAAGCTTTACCGAAAAAGGCCGCATTTGGAATTGGGATGACTTTAATATTTGTTAGTGGATTTTTGTTACCAAATGATAATTGGACTGAAATGATCATTAAAGGGGTTATTTTTGGAATTGCTTTCATATTTATCGCTGCAGCGGCAGATAAAAACCATTCGCGTAAGGATCAGCAAAAATAGATGAAATCTGATTCAATGAATCAATACAACTATATAATGATTTTCGAAAAATAGTGATGGTCTGTTCAAATGGACGGGCTTTTTTCTTTATTAAGAAATCAAGTATGTGGCTAATTCTTTTTTTATGGATAACGCTTATAGTCTTATAATTATTCTGTTAATTTTTTAAATTTTCTAATATAATGAATAGGGATGACGGAAAGGGAAAGGGTGATTAAATTGTTGGATTTGTTGTTAATTGTAATGCCGGCGTTTCTTATTTTCGGAGCAGGTTTTATTGGACAAAGGGTGCTAAAGTTGGATATTAAATCGATTTCGACGATGTCGCTTTATCTCATGCTTCCGTTCTTAACATTCGATACTTTTTATTCCAATGAGCTCAATATTGAATACTTTTATATGTTTTTATTTACATTTATACTTGCCCTTATTATGGTTATTTTAACCGTGACCTATGGTTTTTTTATTAAGGCAGATAAAACTCAAATGTCAGCTATGTTATTAGGTACAATTTTTCCAAACAGTGGAAATTACGGAGCGCCAGTTGCCATGTTTGCTTTTGGAACAGTCGGCTTTCAGTATGCCGTCATATTCATGGTGATCCATGCATTTTTAATTAATACGGTGGGGATATTTATTGCTTCCTATGGGAGTGAAAAGGCAACGTCGATCAAGGAATCCCTAATGCGAGTGCTAAAAATGCCAGTGCTTTATGGTTTTTTATTCGGCGTATTATTTCAAGGATTTCATATCGAATTGCCTGCTACGATACAAGATGGGATTCGTTTAGTAGGTTCGGCTTCAATCCCGACTGTCATGTTAATTCTCGGCATGCAGCTCGCAGAAATCAAACCACAAAAATTCGAATTAAAATATGTGAACTCTGTCACGATTTTCAGAATGTTAATATCACCACTTCTGGCTGTGGTACTTGTTAGTTTCATGCCAGTCAATGATATGATCAAAAATGTTTTCATTCTCTTAGCAGCTATGCCGATTGCGGCTAATACAACGCTGTTAGCTGTACAGTTTAATGTAAAACCGGATTTAACCTCGTTTATGACACTAGTGACAACCTTAATAAGCCTAATAACCATCCCACTTACGATTTTTTTCATTCGTTAAAGGCTTAGGTGACAGGCACCCTCCAATTTTTGGTAGGACCTGTGCCATCGACTTTATATTTTTTTCTCATTATTTTCACATGTATGTCTTATGAAGAAATCGTATCACGTGATTTCAAGAAAAATGATGAGTTGGTCGGTCAATATGGTGTTTATTTGGAATGTATTATTTTCACTATACATCGGGCTTTTAAAAACTGTTATAGGAACTTAATTGAGAAGTTTTCCCGTTCTAATGTTATAATCTTCTATATTTATTACATACGAGAGGATTGAAAAAGAAATATGCTAACACGTTACAAAGTAATTTTAAGTTTTGTTATGCTTGCCGTCATTTTTTCTTTAACAGGTTGTGGGGATGTTAATAATGAATCGGACAATACAACCAATTACGCATCAGCGGTAAAAGAAAAACCAATTGTGACGATTACCATGGAGAATGATGAAAAGATTGTGTTGGAACTTGATCCTTCCGTTGCACCTAATACAGTAGCTAATTTTGTATCTTTAGTAGAAAAAGGTTTTTATGATGGGCTAATTTTTCACCGTGTCATTCCTGATTTCATGATTCAAGGAGGGGATCCTGAAGGAAACGGAACGGGTGGAGCGGATTATTCCATTGAAGGGGAATTTTCCGAAAATGGTATTGAAAACAATTTAAAACATGAACGTGGAGTGATTTCTATGGCACGTTCAAATAATCCAGACTCAGCAAGTTCTCAATTTTTCATCATGGTAAAAGATTCACCACATCTAGATGGACAGTATGCCGCTTTCGGAAAAGTTATAGAAGGAATGGAAACGGTTGATAAAATTGTTTCCGTCAAACGTGATCAAATGGATAAACCATTAACAGAGCAAAAGATTAAGTCAGTTACCGTTGATACGAAAGGTTTTGATTATCCCGACCCGGTGGTTCGATAAACTATGAAACCTTTTCCAAACTCATTCGTAATACAAGTAGGAGGTGTATTACAATGAAGAAATACATCGTATTTTTGCCCAGTTTTGCTGTATTTTATGGGTTGTTCCAAATTGTATCAGGTCTGGTTCTCACGGCACTACATACACCGAACCTTATGGTCATGAATCCCGCGCTAAGCAATGAAGTGACATTTGGACAAACAGGAGCTTTACCTCTAATAACCCTATTATTTGTTGCAACAATGGCTTACTTCTTTACTGAACAGGTCACAAGGATGAAACTAAAAAGAGTTTTTATTAAGAAATAAATTTAAAGTTCAAAACACCGTCGAATTTCGAGATGGTGTTTTTCTATTTTTTTACAAAAATTTACTATTAACCTTCATTTAATCTTTACCAAATTCAACCCAATATTACATATTTCCCTGATATAATGAAGCGATTTTTGAATACCTTAATATGAATGCCAAGTTAGGAGGGGTAGGGATGAGAGCGATTGTTTCAACAAAGTATGGCAGCCCAGATACACTCGAGTTAAAAATAATAGAAAAACCACAACCAAGTGATGATGAGGTATTAGTAAAAATACATGCGTCATCTGTAAATCATGGGAATCTTGTCCTGTTAAAAGGCGAACCATGGTTAGCACGGTTGGCTTATGGGCTATTTAAACCAAAATATCCCATTCCAGGTGGGGATATGGCAGGTACGGTTGAAGCGGTAGGGAAAAACGTGACCCAATTTCAGCCGGGAGATGAAGTATTTGGAGATTTATCAAGCTGTGGCTGGGGAGCATTTGCGGAATATGTTTCGGTTCCTGAAAATGCGATTGCAACAAAGCCAGCAAATGTATCGTATGAGGAAGCAGCAGCGGTACCAATGGCAGCTGTTACAGCTCTACAGGCATTGAGGGACAAAGGGAAAATGAAATCAGGGCAAAAAATATTAATTTACGGAGCCTCTGGTGGTGTGGGAACTTTTGCAGTCCAAATCGCAAAGGCATTTGATGCTGAGGTAACCGCTGTCGTTAGTACAAGAAATGTCAAAAGGGTAAAAGAGCTTGGAGCAGATCATGTGATTGATTATAAAAAAGAAGATATAGAAACGCTTAAAGAGCCATTTGATCTCATCATGGGGGTGAACGGAACTCGCTCGATTTCCACTTATAAGAAATTATTAAAAAATCCTGGAATCTTTGTAAACGTCGGTGGTGGATCAGTGAAACAGCTACTTCAGACGATGATAATGGGACCGATTAGTGGTGATAAAAAAGTAAGCAGTTTTATGCAAAAGCCAAGCCAACACGATCTTATTGTTATTAAAGAATTAATCGAAGCGGAAAAGGTAAAACCAATAATCGAACGGAAATATTCATTAATAGATGTTCCTGAGGCACTCAATTATTTCGCCGAAGGACATTCACAAGGGAAGATTGTCATTACCATCTAAATAGGTTGCAAGTAAAGTTAACTAAATATTCAAAAATAGGGGGATTAAAATGAACAAATGGATTCGGGTATGTGAAATTCTACTAGGTCTTATCTTTTTAGGTGCAGGCTTAAATGGTTACGCCGTATTGTTTGGTTTTGATCCATTCGCTCCGACAAGCCCAGCTGCAATGGATTTTTTAGGGGATGGTTATTTATTGGCACTTGAAAAAGGAGTCGAAATCATTGCGGGAATTTTATTGTTGATTGGCAGGTTTGTGCCACTTGTATTAACTGTATTAGCAGGTCTTATCGTTAATATTTTAGCCTTTCATATTTTTGTGGATCCGGAATTGCTTTTATTAGCTATATTTATCACATTATTAGAGGTCATTCTCGTTTGGAACTATCGAGATCGTTTCATGGGATTATTGAAAAGCAGGTCTACGAATTAATCATAATCTATAAAAAAGTTACCACCTAAACCCCATTTAAAAATTGTCTGTTCTACCTAAATTAACATTCAATAGAGTGTAGAACAGACAATCTTCCTTCATTTTACCTCACTATAACTTTAACTTTTGTAATATACCATAGACTGTTTAACAAAAACTGGAGGGAATCTTCCAATTTCTTGATTTAATATGGTACCCCTTTTTCCTTTTTCATTGGTTTTACTGTGGTTTTGTCTAAAAATCTAGTCGAATTAACCTATAATTTATCATAATACTAATTTACAAGTAGTTCTAAATAACGACAAATTTTTACATAAAATTAATAGTAGATTAATAGTGGAACTATACAATCTTAAAAGGGAATCGTTTGTTGTTTATTAAAATTTTGGTAGGAAATTGTTAATATCAAACATTCACTAAATGGTTTATCAGTAAACAAATTATAAATAAAAATAGGAGGATAATTAAAACAAAATTACTAGAATCTGGGGTTTAGAAAGGTTATTTAAAGTTTTGCATTATATTAAAACAAATATGTATTCGAACTAGTAACTAATACCCTGTATTCTATTGCGGCATGATAAACCTTTTTGTCTAGTAAAATTCCCTATCACGAAAGCACAAACGTTACAATCTTAATTCCTACATAATTTTTAATCAAACTAAAAGGGGGAGAACGTGGCTTGAGGAGTAAGAAAAAGTGGCAAAAGCCAATGAACATATTGCTATCGGCGAGCTTATTAACAAGCATGGTCGTGCCGACATTCGCATCTCCGGTAGAGGCAGCAACCAATAAAACAACAACAGATCTGTTGATTTCGGAGTACATTGAAGGAAAAAGTTATAATAAAGCGATTGAGCTATACAATGGAACTGGCACAGAGATCGATTTAAGTGCTTATACTCTCGAACACTATAATAATAGTGGAAGTGCATCTACAGGTACTAAAACGACAGATAAGGTATTAACTTTAAAAGGTACACTTGCAGCTGGTGACACATTTGTAATTTCCCGCGATGATGCAGATCCAGCTATTAAAGAAGTTACTGATTTTGTAGATACAAGCAAACAAGTCATTAATTTCAATGGTAATGACCAAATCGTCCTTAAGAAAAATGGAGAAGTTGTTGATTCAATTGGACAAGTTGGATCTGTAGAAGATGTTCTCTCAGACGTGACTCTCGTAAGAAACTCTGATGTTCTAACAGGCGACACCATTATTGATGATGCTTTTAATCACAATAAGGAATGGACTAACTTAGGAAAAGATGTATTTACAAATATAGGCCAATATGGCGATTCAAACTCTGAAGAACCAAAAGAAGATGAACCAAAAGATGAACAAGAAACACCACTAGAAGTGATTACTATTGCAGATGCTCGTAAGGCAGGAGCAGGAGCAACAGTAGCCTTTGAAGGTATTGCTACAACTCATTCTGGTCTTTGGGGTTATGATACCTTCTATATACAAGATGATACAGCAGGTATGCTTGTTTTCAGCAGCCCGAAAGATGTTAAACCTGGAGATAAAGTCAAAGTTACTGGTAAATTACTAGAATATAAGAATGAATTAGAGATTGATCCAACAAATGTTGAGATCCTTTCATCTGGAAATCAACTTCCAGCAGCGCAATCTGTTACGAAAGTAGATGAATCAACACAAGGTGAATTAATCAAATTAGAAAATATTACAATCGAGAATTTAACGAAAGATGGATATGGAACGGCTTCATTCCAAGCAGTGTTTGAAAACGGTGAAAAAGTAAACGTTATTCATGATAATCGAACAGGCTCTGATTATGATGAACTAGTTAAACATTACAAAGAAGGCGACAAGGTTCATCTAACAGGAATTGGTTCTATTAATAATGATGGATTTCACTTAAAAACTTTCGGTCTTGAAAGCTATGATTTAGTCAATAAACCAGACGTATATGCTAAACAGACACAAGGAACTGTTCCTGCAGGTACAAAAATTGAATTGAAATCAGGTACTGATGGTTCTGAAATCTATTACACTACTGATGGTTCAAATCCTACAGTTGATAGCAAAAAATATGTGGAACCTATCTCATTAGAAATAGGTGAAACCATCATTAAAGCCATTGCGGTTTCAGGTGAAGATGTAAGTGAAGTATTTAGCTTTACTTACAAAATCTTAAATACTGAGGGCGTAAAAATTCGTGATATCCAAGGCAATGGACATGCTTCCGAATATGAAGGAGCTTCAGTTCAAGACATTACAGGTGTTGTAACTCACGTTGACGGTTCATCTAGATTTGTAATACAAGATGTTGACAATCCTGATGATGACATTACCACATCAGAAGCAATTGAAGTATACAAATCTTCTCATGGAGTTTCTGTTGGTGACAAGGTTTCTGTTGACGGTGTAGTAGTTGAGTACGGTAAAGGTAATGAACTAACAAAAACACAAATCGAAGCAACTGATATAGAAAAAATAGGAACAGACGAATTACCTGAACCCCTTGTAGTGGGTAAAGACATCAAACCTCCAAACAAAGTGATTGATAATGATGAAATGACATCATTTGATCCAGAAGAAGATGGCATTGATTTCTGGGAATCCGTTGAATTTATGCGTGTTTCATTCCCAAATGCGAAAGTAGTGGGACCTCCTTACTCAAGTGATGTTCCGATTGTTGCAGAAAATACAACAAATAACAAATTTAATGTAAACGGCGGTCTAAATATTGCCAAAGATGATTATAACCCTGAAAAAGTCTTCCTAGATAATGTTGGTAGTAAAAATTACCAATCAGGTGATCAATTCAAAGGCGATGTTGTTGGTGTTATTTCTTACTCAAGCACTGGCTATCAACTATTAACAGACAAAGAAAACCTTCCTGAGGTTACAAAAGCAAATATTCAACCAGAAGTAACACATATTGTACCTGAAGAAGATAAATTAACTGTAGCAACTTACAATATTGAAAACTTCTCAAATAACAAATCAAACACACCAGATGATAAGGTTGCTAAAATTGCAAAATCTTTTGTTACTAATATGAAATCTCCTGACATTATTACACTTGTAGAAGTACAAGATAATGACGGGGAAACGGACTCAGGTAATACAGATGCTTCAGAGAGCTACACACGCTTAATTGAAGCGATCAAAGCGGCCGGTGGTCCTACTTACAAATGGACAGATGTGGCTCCTGTAAATAATGATAATGGCGGAGCACCTGGTGGGAATATCCGTGTAGGATACTTATATAATCCTGACCGCGTAACATTAGTTGAAGGAACAGAAGGTAAAGGCTCGCAAGCTAATGGTTGGACTGAAGAAGGTAACTTAACACTTAACCCAGGCGTAATTGATCCTACTAAGTTCCCTGATACACGTAAGCCAATCGCTGCTGAATTTGAATTTAAGGGTGAACGTGTAGTCGTTATTGGTACACACTTGAATTCTAAAGGTGGAGATGAATCTCTTTGGGGTTCCAATCAACCGCCTAAATTGAACTCAGAAGCTGAACGTCTTGGCTTAGCGAAAGCGATTAATGACTTCATTGATCAAGGACTTGCAAAGAATCCAGACTTAAATATTGTTCTTGCTGGAGATATGAACGACTTTGAATTCACACCAGCACTTGAAACACTTAAGGGTAATGTTTTAACCAATATGGTGGATAAAGTACCTGCTGAAGATCGTTTTTCTTATTTCTTCCAAGGAAACAACCAAACTTTAGACCATATTTTAGTATCTGATAATTTAGTACCTGGAACTACAGCTGATATGATTCATATCAACGCGAACTTTACCGAAGAACAAGGACAAGCATCTGATCACGATCCTGTTTTAGTTCAAATTGATTTAGGTGATGATTACGACTTATCTATTATGCATACAAATGATACACACGCATCATTAGACAATATGCCTAAGACGGTAACTGCTGTGAAAGAATTTAGAGAATCAAATCCTGACGCACTCCTTCTTCATGCAGGGGATGCATTTACTGGAACTTTGTATTTCAATGAATTCAAAGGTGAAGCAGACTTAGCGATGATGAACTTAATGGACTTTGATGCAATGACATTCGGAAATCACGAATTTGATTTAGGTTCTTCGCAAGAAGGTCATCAAGCATTAGTTGATTTCATTAAGGAAGCAAAGTTCCCATTTGTAAGTGCAAACGTTGACTTTTCAAAAGATGCAAAATTTGCAGGGATCTTTAATAATTCGATCACAGACCAAGCTAAAGATGGTCAAATTTATAATGGAGCTATTAAAGAAGTGAACGGTGAAAAAGTTGGGATCTTTGGCTTAACAACAGAGGAAACAGCTGCAATCTCAAGTCCAGGATCTATCGCATTCGAAAATTATCTTGAAGAAGCAGAAAAAGCAGTAGAAGCTTTTGAAGCACAGGGTGTTGATCGAATTATCGCATTAACCCATATTGGCTATGATGATAATGCAGCTATCGATAATGATATAATTCTTGCAGAAAAAGTCGAAGGTATTGATGTCATTGTTGGAGGACATAGCCATACAGCATTAACTGAACCAGTGGTTGTCGAAGAAGATGAAACACCAACTATTATTGTTCAAACGGGTAATGCGAACAGCAACCTAGGTGTTTTAAATCTTGAATTTGATGAAAATGGTGTAGTAGAGGCTCATGATGGTGGATTGGTTAAAATTGCCGATCAAAAGGATAATCCACAAGCAGCAGAAATACTGGCACCATTCAAAGAACAAGTAAATAAAGTAGCGCAACAAGAAATCGGTGTTACAACTCAAGTAGCGTTAGAAAACCCACGTACAAATGGTGATAACACAAAACCAAGTGTACGTAAAAACGATACCATTCTTGGAAACTTGATTACAGATGGAATGCTTGCAAAAGCAAAAGATTTCACTAAACAAAATGTGATTATGGCATTCCAAAATGGCGGTGGAATTCGTGCGGCCATTAATGAAGGACCTATTACAGTAGGAGAAGTCATCACCGTCCTTCCATTCGGTAATACGTTAGCAACAATGGAAGTAACAGGTGCCGAGCTAAAAGAAGCATTTGAAATCAGTTTAAGCAAATATCCAGTAGAGAATGGCGGTTTCTTACATGTATCTGGTGGAAAAGTGGAATTTGATTCCTCAAAACCAGCAAAGGAACGTGTAGTTTCTGTTAAGTATTTAGATCAAAATGGTGAGTATGTAGAAGTTAAAGACGATGAAACCTATATCATTGCAACCAATGCATTTACTGCTAAAGGTGGAGACGGCTATGATGTCTTTGCAAAAGCTTATGAAGAAGGACGTGTAACAGACTTAGGTCTTTCCGATTGGGAAAACTTTAGAGATCATTTAGTAAGCTTGGAAACAATTCCTACTGAAGTTGAAGGTAGAGTTGTTGATGTAAAAGGTTACTCAGAATTAACAATCATGCATACAAATGATACCCATGCATCTCTAGATAATATGCCTAAAACGGTAACAGCAGTAAAAGAAGTAAGAGAAGAAAATCCAAATGCATTACTTTTAAATGCAGGGGATGTTTTCACTGGAACCTTGTATTTCAATGAATTTAAAGGTCTAGCTGACCTAGCTCTCATGAATCTTATGGGCTATGATGCGATGACTTTTGGTAACCATGAATTTGATTTAGGTTCATCAAATGAAGGACATCAGGGTTTAGTTGACTTTATTAAGGGAGCTAAATTCCCATTTGTAAGTGCAAACGTTAATTTTTCACAAGATGATAAATTTATAGGAAGATTCAATGATTCTATCACGGCCGAAGTAGAAAATGGTCAAATTTACAACGGAATTATCAAAGAAGTAAACGGAGAAAAAGTCGGGATCTTTGGTTTAACTACTGAAGAAACAAAAGAATTATCCAGCCCTGGATCTATCACTTTTGAAGATTATATTGCAGAAGCAGAAAATGCAGTTGCTGCTTTTGAAGAACAAGGAGTCAATAAAATTATTGCCTTAACTCATATCGGTTATGACGATAATGCAGCAATTGATAACGACTTAGTTTTAGCAAAAGAAGTTGAAGGCATAGACGTTATTGTTGGTGGACATAGTCATACAGCATTAGCCCAACCAGTTGTTGTAGCTGAAGACGCAACACCAACGGTTATTGTTCAAACAGGAAATGCAAATAGCAACTTAGGTGTGCTTGACGTTGAATTTGATGGAAATGGTGTTGTCGTTGAACATGCTGGGGAATTAATCGCAATTGGCGAACAAACTGAAGATCCAGAAGCTGCGGCATTGTTAGCACCATACAAATCTAAAGTTAATGAAGTGGCGCAAGAGGAAATCGGAGTAACAGCTCAAGAAGCGTTAGAAAATCCACGTACAAATGGCGATAATACAGCACCAAGTGTACGTAAAAACGAAACAATTCTTGGAAACTTGATTACTGATGGAATGTTAGTAAAAGCAAAAGACTTCACTAAGCAAAATGTGATTATGGCATTGCAAAATGGCGGTGGAATTCGTGCAGCCATCAATGAAGGACCGATTACAGTAGGAGAAGTCATCACTGTCCTTCCATTCGGTAATACGTTAGCAACAATGGAAGTAACAGGTGCCGAATTAAAAGAAGCATTTGAAATCAGCTTTAGTAAATACCCAGGTGAAAATGGAGGCTTCTTACATGTATCTGGTGGTAAAGTGGAATTTGATTCTACGAAACCAGCAAAAGAACGTGTAGTATCTATTAAATATTTAGATCAAAATGGTGAATATGTAGAAGTTAAAGACGCTGAAACCTATATCATTGCAACTAATGCATTCACTGCTAAAGGCGGAGATGGTTATGATGTCTTTGCGAAAGCGTATGAAGAAGGACGCGTAACAGACCTAGGTCTATCAGATTGGGAGAACTTCAGAGATCATCTAGTAAGCTTAGAAAGTATCCCAACAGAAATTGAAGGTCGAATTGTAGATATTAGCGTTGACCCAGGAGAAGAGCCAGGGAAAGAACAAGAACCGGGTAAGAACCCAGGCAATAAACCAGGAGAAAATCCAGGAAACAAACCAGGTGAAAACCCAGGGAATAAGCCGGGAGAAATTCCAGGTAAAAACCCAGGTGAAAAGCCAGGGAATAAGCCAATCGAGAAGCCTGGTCGATCAGATGAGGCAAAAGAAAAGAAACTTCAAGTTGCTAAAAAAGGGAACAAGTATACAATAAGCGATGATGCACTTGAAAATCTTGAAGATGAAGCAACCGTTGTTGTAGAAGTAGACAATAAAACAAATGCAACCATTGCACTTTCTAAAGGACAAATTCAAGCTTTAAAAGATGCAGGTGCAACGATTGAGGTAAGTAATGGAAATGTAGATGTAGAAATTCCTGCTTCTATCCTTCCATTAGCAGAAAATGTAGATATTAAGGTAAAGAAAATGGAAGTAAAAGGATCACTGGGTGTTTATGATTTTACCATTGAAGCAGATGGTAAATTGCATTCAAAGTTTAGTGAAAAAGTAAAACTTACCTTTAAAGTGGATCCAAAACAAGTTAAGAATCCTGAAAATGTAAAAGTATATTATTGGAATGAAGAACAAGAAAAATGGGAACTTATCGGTGGAGAATACAAAGATGGTGAAGTATCAGCTTATACCGATCACTTTAGCACATATGGTGTATTCGAAGTTGAACCAGATTCTCAAATGGTTCCAACTCCAAGTGATTACGAACTTCCAAACACAGCAACAAATGCTTTTAACCTGTTACTAGGTGGAATCATTTTGGTTTTAGCTGGAGGAGCTCTATACTTGGTTAAGAGAAGAAATAATTTAAATTAATTAAATTGGGTGACAGGTTCTTCCATAAATTGGAAGGTGCCTGTCACCCTTTTCGATTATATGATACTATTTTATTTAACTTAATCTTAAGGGAGAAGATCGGATGTTGGATAAAGTTCGTTTATTAGATGCAACAAACATGTTTGAAAAGCAGTTTTCTTATAATCATTATAATGGTTTTGATTTTCATTTATTGCCTTTTGATATAAAATTAGGAACAAATCCTATTTTGATTTCTGCACCACATGCAGTTAATCATATCAGAAATAATAGGGTAAAAAATGCGGATTTGTATACCGGAGCGATTGCTTCTATTGTTCAGTCTTATACCAATTCTTTTTTAATTTACAGTAATCGAATTTGTGATGAAGATCCTAATTACACAATTGGTGGACAGTATAAATCAGCTCTAAAAAATCTTTGTAACAATAACCAGATTGATTATATAGTAGATTTGCACGGTGCTTCTCGCGAGAGAAATTTTGATATTGATTTGGGAACCATGAATGGGGAATCAATCGATGAGAATAGCATTAATAAAATCATCAATATTTTCAGAGAAAACGGTGTGAAGGACGTAAAGAATAATGCTGCTTTTACAGCCAGCCACCCTGGAACAATTACCTCTTTTTCAAAAAACACTTTACATATAAAAGCCGTTCAAATTGAAATCAATCGTTTTTACCGTGATCCAAATCATTTTGAGGCTTATGCGAGTTTAATTAAATCATTGATCGAGATCATCGAACATTTAAAGAAGGGATGACTATTTTTGTGTCGGACAATCAATTTCAAGTAATGAATGAATTCTCTTACGTGGCCAAATTACAGATTGATATTCATCCAGAGGACTTAGAAAGAATTCATTTAACCAATTATCTTTATGTAAAAGTCGAATCTGAAAATGGACAAATCGTAACCTGCATGTTGATGGCTAATTCGAATGTAGAAAAAGGGAGAGCCAAAATTTCAAAAAGGTGTTTTGGAAAAATTGGTTTCAATACATATGTGACCATTCAACCTCAACCCTTTCAATTCGTCAAAAGAGGCATTCCAAAGGTAGAAAATATCAACAAACCTTTTGTCTTAGCTTCTGAAGAATTAGTTGACGAATTCTCAAATAACGTTGAACTTATCAATATAACAAACGGATATCGAATGAAGGTGAAATTACAAAAAGCAACCCATACGGCAGATTGCGATAAAGTCTTTTTAAATCGATATCATTTGCTTTTACTAGAATTAAATGGGGATATTCAGAAAAAATTGATCATTACTCGTGCTGAAGAAGATACCAAAAAGAAGATCGTAAAGAAATTGCTTTTAGGGGCAAAAAGCTTCTATTTCAAACTAACACGCAAAATAGGTGATTTATTTATTGGATATCGGGAATTGGATTTGCGAGTCGGTTATAATTATCCTTTCGATGAAACGCGTACCGTGACTCGCATGCACCCTAATATTAGAAAGTTTTTAGGTGTTGAAGAGAATGATAGACTCATCATCTCGTATAATCAAAAAAGCAAAAAGTTGCCAGTACTTGATTTAGACCCAGAGAATGTGAATGAAGTCATTAAAATTGAAGATGATAAGACAAAGTTTATTGATAGCCATTTATATATTGGAATCCCGGCCACCACAAGAAATCAATTAGGCATTCCTAACATCGGTTCAGTGATAAAAGTGAGAAGAAGTATGAAGTTTATCTTATTGAAACATATTAATAAGTTGATCTTACCTTTAATAGCGCTTTGGTTTTCCATTTTCAGTATCATTAAAGCCAATAGTTATCAAAATATCATCAAGATCATTCTACTAATCATCATAATTTCACCAATCGTCATATTTGCCTCATTGTCAGAAGAGAGAGCAAAAGTAAAATAAAGTTAGGTGCCAGGCACCTTCCAGAAACTGGAAAGTGTAACCTAGAATAGTAAGAAGGTGTATCATGACAATCAAAACCATGAAAGAGGCAGAAGATCTTATTTATCAATCTTATTTAAGAGCCATAAACCATATAAACGAAACAAAAGATGCGAAAGTAAAAAAGCCTGAACTAACTAGAGAATTATTTGACCATCTAGGCTCACCGGACCAAAATCAAAAGTTTATTTTGGTTACGGGCAGTAAAGGAAAAGGATCGACTTCAAGATTTATTTCCTCCTTACTAAGTCATTTAGGCTTCAAGGTCGGATTATTTACATCCCCGCATTTAGTTCGTTTTAATGAACGAATTCGAATCGATGGGAAAGCCATTTCTGACGAAGACTTTGTTAGATTGAGTAACAGACTCGTTGAACCATTTCAAATGATTGAATCAGAATTGAAATCGAATGAATATCAAGGACCGATTGGACTCGCACTTGCGATTGCGATAATGTATTTTAAAGAAAATCAGACTGACATCAATATTATTGAATGTGGTCGAGGTGGGTTGTATGACGACACCAATATTTTACAAAATGAATGGGCTGTGATTACGCCGATCATGGAAGAGCATCTCATCAATTTAGGACCAACGATTGATGACGTCATCGACCATAAACTAGACATCATTAAGAATGAAACGAAATTCGTCTATTTAAGTGAACAGCATGAACATTTACCTAAAGTTTTGGGAAAAATACATGAATGGGGATTGAACCAATTGTCCACATATGGAAAGGATTTTATTGCTAAAAATATCGCAATCAGTGCTAGAGGCACCATTTTTGATATTGAAACGTCGAATCATACCTACTGTAATCTTAAGCTGCCTCTTTTAGGTAGTTTCCAAGCGATAAATGTTGCTACGGCTGTGAAGCTTTGTGAAGATATTCTCGGAGAATCGATAGATACATCGATTTTAAAAGAATGTTATGGTCGTATCCAATGGCCTGGAAGGTGTGAAATTATTGATCAGCACCCAACGGTCATTGTTGATGGGGCAATCAATGAAAAATCTGCAAGATACATCGAAGAGGTAGTGCGAAAAATCAATTGTAATCATGTTGTTTCCGTTGTAGGGGTCCCCGAAAATAAAGATTATAAAGGAGTAATTCGGGTTGTAAGTGAATTTTCCCAGAAAATCATAGTCACCAAACCCGATATTTCGCATTTAGTTTTTCCTGAAGATGGAGGCAAAGTTGCAAAATCATTTTTAACAAATTCGGTCGAAGCACCCATACTAGCGGAAGCAATACAATTAGCAAAACAAGAGCAGGGAGTGGATACCATTCTCATCATTGGGACGCAGACATTAATTGCCAACGCAAAGCGTTTGTGGAATCAAGATCTAATGGATATTGGGAAGTAAAGAGAGGAGAGCTTAATTGATTTCATATATAAACCAAGCAGCTACGAATCGGGGCTGGAGCATCGAGAAAATGATTGAATCTGGTGATTATTTAACGAAATATACGAAAGGAGACCTTTCTTTCTATTCAGATGGAATATCAACCATCCCGGTTAATAGTCAAAATCACAGTATTGCAACGAATAAGGTACTGACGTCGGTTATTCTTGAAAAAGAAGGAATTCCATGTATCATGACACGCGAAATTCATCTAAAGGATCCTCGGGAAGTTGGAGAATTGTACGATGTGTTTTCTGAAAAAGGGACAAAAAAAGTTGTACTAAAACCAATTGATGGCAACAAAAGCAAAGGATTAACCTCCTTTGAAACATTAGAGGAGTTAGAAGAATTTGCGAAAACAATACCGAAAGAGAAAAGATACTGCATCTCAAGCTTTTTTCCGCACCTTTGTGAATTGCGTTTTATCCTATTTCGGAAAAAGGCTGAATTGTATCACTTGAAACCAAATAATATTGATAATCCATTACGACCGATCATCGATAAACAAGTTGATATTTCTGATAGTAAGCTAAATGAGTTGAGGGAAAAGGCTGAGAAAATCGCACAACATTTGGGATTTGATTATATAGCTGTCGATTTCTTAATCGGGGAAACAGAAGAAAAGGTAATCGAGGTAAATCTGAATCCGAATTTATATTCATTCATCCGATCGCATCCTGATTCTTTTCAAAGAGTTGTAGAATTATTTGAAAGAATGTTTGATTTTAAAGAAGAATTACTAAAACTTCATGTATAATGAAATAAGTGCCTAGAATGGATTTGGATGTCTAGGCACTTATTAGATTTTATATTTTCAGAATAATATAAATAAAACGATAACTATAAAAATAAGGAGAAAAATACAATGAGAATGAAAGATAAAGTAACGATCATAACAGGTGGTACGGGAGATATCGGTCTTGGTATTGCAGAAAGAATCGGCAAAGAAGGATCAGCAGTAGTTCTAGCAGATCTTAATCCTACAGCCGGAGAGAAAGCAGTTGAAAGATTACAAGGCGAAGACATTAAAGCCATCTTTGTGCAAACAGATGTAGCCAATGAGGAGCAGGTCATCCATTTAGTCAAAACAACTGTAGAACAGTTCGGCAAAGTAACCAATTTAGTCAATTGTGCCGGGATGACAAGTCGTAAATCCGTTTTAGAATTAAGTCTAGAAGAATGGCATAAAGTGTTTGCTGTAAATTTAGATGGACCATTTTTATTATGCAAATATGCCATTCCAGAAATCGAGAAGAATGGTGGCGGATCAATCGTAAATATTGGATCATGGCACGCTGAGAAGCATATGACTCGCTCATCTGCTTATGCGGCTTCAAAAGCAGGCTTACTTGCCTTAACTAGGCAAATGGCTTTAGATTGTGCTCCGTTAAATATAAGAGTCAATTCTATTTGTCCAAGTTCTGTAGATACTCCGATGTTTCAAAACTTTGTCCAACAAGCTTCAGATCCTGAAGATGCATTAAACCAATATTTACAATTCCAACCATTTGGTCGATTAGGTACAGTTGAAGACATTGCCCATGCTTGCTTATTTATGTTATCACATGAAGCCTCCTATGTAAGTGGTCAGAACTTAATGGTCGATGGAGCGGCGATTCAAAAAATCGCCAGACCGCTTAGCTGGGATTGATTAAAAGAAAAGATATTATTTTTAATCATTAAAAAGGGCACTCTCCGGTATTGGAAAAGTGCCTAGTCATTCGTTTATATTTTTAATGATTAGAAGGATTAACCGATTGTTGCAATGGTATTTTCTTTTTACGTCGTTGTCTGATAAAGGTTTCTAGCGTTCCTGACCCCATAATTACCCCTGTTACGATCAAGAGAAAACCGAGCAAGTGGGCAGGTTTAATCGTTTCTTGGAGAAATAATACAGCTCCAACAACAGAGAAAAGGGTGTTCAAGTTAAGAAATATGGAAGCTGTTGCCGCACCAACTCTACCGATCGCAAAATTATAAATCATTTGTCCAACAGCAGTTGATAAAACCGCTGAAGCAAAAAATGCGATCCAAATGGAAGAAAAACCTTCTACAAATGTAGATAAACCAGCAGGTTCCATTCCAAAACTAATGATTAAAAGGAAAATAGCTCCGACAAGTAGCATATAAGCCGTTAATAAAAGGGCCTCCATTGTTTTCGTTGCTTTATTAATGACAATAAACCCAAAGGATTGAATAAAAATAGAAAGAAAGATTTCTATATCACCAATACTTACTCCCTGAATTTCCCCAGTACCAAATAGAACGGTCAAGCTAACTCCAATACTTCCAAGAATAAAACCAAGCGCTGCGATAAAAGTAGGTATTTTTTTGAAAAAGACCATTGATAACAATACAGTTAGTAGGGGGCCCATTCCCAAAATTAAACCAGCATTTGTAGCAGAAGTCTGTGTTAATCCGATGGCTAAGAAGAAGTGATGAGCAACAATGCTTGTGAGAGACCCACCAACAATATATCCCCATTCTTTACCGCGTGGAAGACGAATCTTGCGGGTCAGCCCAAGAATGAGAAAAACGGTAAATGCTGCGAAGAAAAGGCGAAAGGCTGTAGCCGTTACTGGTGGAACGTGGTTCACAATCATTTTTACAAAAGAAACATTAAACCCCCAAAAAACCATATTCACAATTAAAAGTAAATAAACCTTTGCTGAGCTCATTCACGCCAACCAACCTTCCTTTATGTCATAACTTTCATTTTAGCACCAATTATGATTTATGAAAATAAAAGGGACTTAAATAGATTCAGGGAGACCAACACCTCGTGCAATGAATGATATTAACGAAAAAAGACAAAAAAGAAATGAGTTTTAAAAACTTCTTGATTATTTAAAAAATTCAGAATATAATAAACGTATAATTTTTTGTATTTTTTAATACCTATTTTACATAAAGGAGGGTATACAAATGTCACGCTTAAGTGAATTTCGCAGCATCGTTGATTCCATTCATGAAGCATGGGAGCGGAAAAAGAAAGCGGCAATTGTGATGCTTATTGGAGTGAATGGTTCGGCATATAGACTCCCAGGTACAAAAATGATGATGGCAGAAGACATGGAAATGGTAGGAACCATTAGTGGTGGCTGCTTAGAGGGAGATCTCTTTGCTTATGCAGAAAGAGCTCTTAAAGAGGGAACTCCTATTTTAAAAAATTATGATTTAGATGAAAATGAAATTTGGGGTTTAGGAATCGGTTGCAAAGGTTCACTTGAAATTTTTATTCTTCCTATCCAAGAAAACGAATCGTTCTGGGAGTTAACAAAGCGACAAATTCAACGTGAAGAAGAGTTTTGTTTAATAACAGAAATCCCATCAGGTATAAAGGCGCTAGTATCAAAGGATGGAGATATCATTGGGGATACGGACATATTGCCTTCCGATGTGTATGAAAAAGGATATGCTCGGATTTCTTCCCAAAGTCGTGCTGAAATCATTGAACACAATGATAAAAGATATGTACTTGATGTGATTCGTCCTTCTCAAAAGCTGGTCGTAGCAGGGGCTGGAAAAGATGCAATACCAGTCGCAGAATTGGCGGCAAAAGCTGGTTTTCAAGTAACAGTATTAGATCCAAGAAGCGATTTCAATAATAAACGGTATTTTCCGAATGTAGAACATCTTATATGTGATCCTGAAGATCTTCAACCAAATGTTATGGGAGATAGATGGTGGGTGATTATGAATCATTTGCAACATCGGGATGAATCAGCCTTACAACTTGCACTAAATAGTAACCCAAAATATATCGGTGTTTTAGGACCTGTTTCCAGAACAAAGGAAATGCTAGTGAATCTAGGAGCTGATTCTACTAATATAGATACGATCTATTCACCTGTTGGACTAGATATAGGGGCAGAAACGATGGAAGAGGTAGCGATCAGCATTGTTTCCGAATTATTGACGGTTCGAAATAATCGGACAGGAATGCCGTTAAAAGGGAAAGTAAAGATTCATGCTTAAGATTGGAGCTGTTATCCTGGCTGCTGGAATGTCGAAGCGGATGGGACAACCTAAACTTTTATTACCATTGCAGGAAAAACCCCTTTTTCGCTTTCCGCTTGAACTGGCGATAAGAAATAGACTGGCCCCCAATATTTTAATTGGCGGCCAATATACACAAGTATTTCGTGACGAGACAAAGGATTTGGATGGATTTGACTTGATTGAAAATCCAAGTTTCTCTAGCGGGATGGCTTCATCGTTAAAGTTAGGGATCCGACAAATGATAGACCGAACAGATGCCGCATTTATTTTCCTAGGAGATCAGCCCTTTGTCCCAGATTCTGTGATTCAATCCATGATAACAGAATTTGAAAGAGAGAAATCAAAAGAGGTTCGAATTATACGTCCAAAATACAAGAATAAATTAGGACATCCGATCCTTATTCATAAAGATCTTTATTCCGCATTCTTAGAGATAGAAGGGGATCAAGGTGGAAAAGAAATTATTATTAAGTACCAATCATCTGCTAAGATCCTTCCTTTTGACTGTGAAGATTGGGGAATGGATTTAGATACCAAAGAAGAATATGAGTTAGGTAAGATCATTTATACTAAGGTCATAAATGACTAAGGTTGTTAATTAAAAGGTTTTATAGTAATAGGATTAAAATATTCAGAATATTAATTATATTTAAGACCAATAAATAGGGTGATTTACTATAAATCATGGTATACAGGTATTCAATAGAAACTCCCATAATTGAGTGATGATTGAAAGATTTCCCCAATTATGGGAGTGTCCTTTTTATTGTATACAGGTATACCGAAATTACAAAGAGGTGAAATGTAGTGAATTTAAGTGGAACGGCTAAATTCAAAGAAAGTTATGATGTCATTTGGGAAGCGCTCCATTCTGAAGAAATTTTAAAAAATGCGATTCCTGGATGTCAGTCACTTACATTAAATGAAGACGGAGAATATGATGTTTACTTAAAGCTTGGGGTAGCAGCAGTAAAAGGTGAATATACAGGAAAAGCAAAATTTGAAGATGTAGAAAAGCCTACGCATTACCGCTTACATGCATCTGGAAGTGGGAAACCAGGGTTTGTGGATCTTCAAATGGATTGTAAAATTGAGCCGATAGAAGAAGGTTGTCAAGTTATTTGGGAATGTGAAGCTGAAATTGGCGGGATGATTGCAGGAGTTGGTAGCAGGGTGATTGGTGGCGTAGCAAAATTTTTAGCCGGAAACTTCTTTAAAGATGTGCAAAAGCAGCTTAAAGCAGGAGTGTTATAAGGGAGGGAGATCAAATGAAACCAGCTGTATTTCAATATATAAAGCCAAGGAACTTACAAGAAGCTTTACAATTTTTAGAAGAACATGGAGATGATGCAAAAATTCTATCAGGTGGTCAAAGTTTAATCCCAACGATGAATATGCGACTTTCCACTCCAAAAATCGTCATTGATATTACAGGAATTAAAGAATTAAATTACATTAGAAAAGAAAATGATTATATTGCGATAGGGGCATTAACAAAGCATAAGGAGGTTGAAAATTCACACTTAATTTTCGAGTTATGTCCGGTATTATATGAAGCGGTTCCTTGGATTGGGCATGCACAAATCCGAAATAGAGGGACGGTTGGAGGCAGTATTGCTCACGGTGATCCTTCAGCAGAGTTACCTTGTGTACTTACTGCATTAAGAGGTGAGATCGTAATTGCAAATGCTGATGGTACTGAAGAAGTAGTGGCACCAGAAGAGTTTTTCTTAACGTATATGTTGACATCCCTTCAACCGGATCAAATCGTTAAAGAAATTCGTTTTCCAATTGTATCGAAGGAAAGTGGAACAGCATTTGTTGAAATTGCTAGAAGACATGGGGACTTTGGATTAGCTGAAGTTGCTTGTGTGGTCGATTTAAACGATACAGGCGAATTTCAACACGTTCAATTGGCTGTAGGTGGCGTGAATCCAACCCCAACTGTACTTGAAGAGGTCGAAGAATTTTTAATCGGCCAAGAATTAATAGAAGAAGTCGAGAAACAAATTATGAGTTTAGTAGAAGAGAGTGTTGATCCTGAATCAGACCTTCATGGAACCGCTGAATATCGTAAAGAATTAGCAGGGACATTGACAGTAAGGGCACTAAGAAAAGCAGTTGAACGTGCGAAAGGGGGAATTCTTCATGTCTAATAAAGTACTAGTTGAGATGAAAGTAAATGGAAAAAACATTAAAAAGGAAGTAGAGCCTAGGTTTTTATTAACGGATTTTGTCCGAGATGAATTACGCCTAACTGGTACTCACGTTGGGTGTGAGCATGGTGTATGCGGCGCCTGTACAATCCTCGTTAATCAAGAACCAGTACGAGGCTGCCTAATGTTTGCGGTACAGGCAGATGGATGTGACGTGCAAACCGTAGAATCCTTAAATCAACCTGATGGAACCCTAAACCTTCTTCAACAGGCATTTTCTGATAATCATGCGTTGCAATGCGGCTTTTGTACACCGGGTTTTTTAATGACCGTCACTCACTTTTTAGAAGAAAATCATAATCCGAATGAAGAGGAAATCCGTGAGGCAATCTCTGGGAATCTATGCCGTTGCACCGGTTATGAAAATATTATTAAAGCGGTTAAAGACGCTGCAGGAAGGCTGCAAGAACAACAGAAAAAAACTGTTTCTTCAGTTTGAATGTAGGTGGAAAGGGGAGGTTTTTCTGTGAAAAAATACATTGGTCAAAATATACAGCGAAAGGAAGACTATCGTTTAGTAACAGGAAAAGGGCTTTTTGTCGGAGATATCTATCTAGATGGTATGCTTGAGGCAACGTTTGTTCGAAGCCCACAGGCACATGCACTCATTAAAAAAATTGATATTACAAAAGCGAAAGAACTTGAAGGTGTTGTCGACATCTTAACAGGTCAAGACATTAAAGGAATTATTAAGCCGATCGGTCAATTTGATGCCCATTGTGCGGTTCCTCCAAATGTAGGAGAGGCCATCAATGCTCAAATACAATACAACTATGAGGATGTATTGGCAATTGATAAAGTAATTTATGTAGGGCAGCCAGTTGCTGTTGTTATTGCTGAAAATCGTTATATTGCAGAAGATGCTGCCGATTTAATTCAAGTGACATACGAACAATTACCAGTCATTGTTAATCCATTTAAGGCGATGGAAGAAGGCGCTCCATTAGTACATGAAAATATCAAGAAAAATATCCAAATGCAGTTCCATGTGAAAACAGGTCAACCAACTCATGAAGTAGAAAAACAAGCGGATCACGTTTTAAAAACAAGAGTATCAACTCCTCGATTAGGCTCCAATCCAATCGAAACAAAAGGCGTTGTAGCAGAATATGACGGTAGAACCAATCAGATGCAAGTGTGGTCAGCTACCCAACTGCCATTTGAAGTTCGGGCTACGATCTCTCATTGCTTACGATGGACAGAACAATCGATTCGTGTAATCGCTCCAGATGTTGGCGGGGGCTTTGGACCGAAAGGTGGGGTTCATCCCGAAGAAATTATTGTTCCGTATCTTAGTAAAAAGCACAACCGACCTGTGAAATGGATAGAAGACCGTTTAGAACATTTGACAAGTGCTCGTCAATCACGAGACCAAGTGCATGATGTGGTCGTGGCTTTTCAAAACGATGGAACCATCACCAGTCTAAGAGATGAGTTCATATTGGATGCAGGAGCTGTTAACTTTTTTGGGTTTACTTGTGCATATAATACGGCTTATCATTTGCGCGGGGCTTATAAAATACCAAACTATGATATTAAGGCAAGAATTGTTTTAACTAATAAAACACCAAATGTCCCATTTAGAGGGGCAGGTAGACCTGAAGCAGTGTTTACAATGGATCGCATCATTGATATGGTGGCAAGAAAATTAAAAATGGATCCACTTGAAGTGATGAAGAAAAATATGATCCAAGCCCATGAGATGCCATACGATCAAGGAATTTTTGTCAAAGACGGTGCCCAGCTAATCTATGATAGTGGTAATTATCCAGAAGCATTGGATAAAGCGCTAAAAATGGTTGATTATGAAGGATTCCGTGCTCGCCAAGCTGAAGCTAAAAGGCAAGGTAAATATATTGGTGTTGGGATTTCTTCTTATGTTGAAGGAACTGGTGCAGGTCCATTTGAAGGCGCACATTTAAGTGTCGATTCTACTGGCAAAGTGATTGCTCATTTAGGTGCCTCCCCGCAAGGTCAAGGACATGAAACGGTTTTTGCCCAAATTGGTGCTGATGCGCTGGGGTTAACGCCAGATGATGTCATTATTAGAGTTGGAGATACATCGGTACTTCCTTTTGGTGCCGGAACGTATGCCAGTCGTAGTACAGTGAATGCTGGGAATGCCATGCACGAAGGTGCATTGAAATTGAGGAAAAAAGTTGAAACTGTAGCGTGCTTGATGCTTGGGGTTTCCCCAGAAGATATCATCATGGAAGATGGAAAGATTTTTTCTAAACAAAGTTCGGAAAAAGTTCTAACATGGGTCGATATTTTCAATCGAACAAGACCCGCTGCGCGACCACCGCTTCCAGTTGAAATCGAACCAGGTTTACAAGTTACCCATTATTTTGTACCGCCAACCACTACATTTGCTTCTTCTATTCATGTGGCAGAAGTAGAAGTAGATAAGGAAACGGGAAAAGTAGACATTCGAGAATATACATGTATTCATGATTGTGGAGTTCCTGTTAACCCAATGATCGTAGATGGGCAAGTTCAGGGCGGAATTGCTCAAGGAATTGGATCGGCTCTATATGAAGAGATTGTATATGATGAGAAAGGGCAATTGTTAACTGGAAGTTATATGGATTATCTATTGCCAACAGCTATGGAAATCCCATCAGTTAAAAAAGGTCATCAAGTATACCCATCTACAAGAAATTCACTTGGAGTAAAAGGGGTAGGAGAAGGTGGAGCCATTGCACCTCCTGCCGCGGTTACGAATGCGATTGTGGATGCGTTAGCACATTTAGAAATAGAGATCAATCAACTTCCTGTAAGTCCTAGTCGATTACGCCGGCTCATTAAAGAAGCTGAAGAGAAACAGCACAGTTCGACTTTAGGCTAATCGTACATGTTTAATAAAATAATAGATGCATAAGAGCCACTTCTAAAGAACAACTAGAAACGTGCAATTATTATATAAAAAAACTATTAAATAAGGGGTCCTGTGTATGAAAAAGTGGAAAAAGTTGTTTCTAGTCTTAGTTGTATTTAGTCTTCTTTTCTTAGCAGCATGTAGTGGTAGTGCAATTAATAGCAATAGTGAAGAATCAGAAGGGGATTCGAGTGAACCGATTAAACTAGGTTTTATCTTATCTCTTTCTGGTAACTTCGCTGCAATGGGTACTCCAATTAAAGAAGGGCTTGAATTATATTTTGAGCAAAATCCCAAAATTGATGGACGAGACGTCAAGTTGATTTTTGAAGATGATGCTGGTGATCCACAAACAGCATTGCGTAAATATGAACAATTAGCGGCTAATGAAGGTGTTGATATCATTGGTGGAGGTACAGTTGGAAGTATTGCACTGGCCCTAAGAGATAAGGCTGACAGTGATAAAACAATTCCTTTTATTAATTTAGTTGGTTCAACAGATGTTTTATCATGGGAGAAAAACAGTGATTATACATGGAGAACAAGTTTTGCTGCATGGCAGTTTGGTTCGACTGCTGGTAAATATATTTCAGATGAAATCGGAAAAAATGCAGTGGTGATTGCTTCTGACTATGTAGCAGGTCACGAAATGATTTCAGATTTTGTACCCAATTTTGAAGAGGGTGGCGGAACCGTCAGTGAAATGATTTGGGTGCCACTTGGGACAAGTGATTTTTCATCTTATTTAACTCAAATTAGGAATAAAAATCCTGAAGCTGTGTTTATGTTCATCCCCGGTGCAGATGGATCGCGTTTTATCAAGCAATATCAAGAATTTGGTTTAAAAGAACAATATACACTGATTGATAGCGGTGCATTAATAAACGCTCCAGCCAATATAGATGCTGTTGGAAATGCAGTTGTCGGCGGCCAGGCTGTGATCAACTATTTCCCTGAACTTGAAAATGAAATCAACCAACAGTTTGTTAAAGCTTATCAAGAGAAGTATGATAAATTACCAGAAACCTATTCTGTTAATGGGTATGATGGTGGGACATTAATTTCACAAATCATTGAAAAAGCTGGTACTACAAAAGGTACAGATCTAATCAGCGTTCTTAAAGAAGGAATTTCGATTGAAAGTCCACGTGGTCCACTTGAAATGGATCCTGTTACACATACATTTATTCAGAATATGTATGTGATTCAAGGTAAAGAAACCAAAGGTGAAATTACATTTGAACTATTAAAAACTTATGAAAATGTAAAAATGCCTGATGAAAATGTTAATTATCAGCAATATTAATCGTTAAAAAAGCTGACCCAGTGGGGTATTGATAATCAGAATATAATGTATTGTTTGATTATTAACCCTCACTCGGGTCAGTATCTTATTAATTCATATGAAAGGGGAGGGAATGATGGATCTATTTCTTGTAAATGTATTGTCAGGTTTAACCTATGGAATGCTGTTATTCTTAATGGCTAGTGGATTATCTATTGTTTTTGGTCTTATGAGAATTATCAATCTCGCGCATGGCTCGTTTTTCCTTTTTGGTTCATATGTAGCGTATGCCATGGTTAGCAGGGGAATGAATTTTTGGCTTGCATTAATCATTACGATTGTTATCGTTATGATTCTTGCTTTTGTAGTTGAAAGATTCTTAATCTCTCGGTTTCACGGCAATGAAGCTTCTCAAGTTTTGTTAACGATCGGTTTAATTTTTATCATTGGGGATGTCAGTTTATGGTTATGGGGCGGAGATTTCTTGTCAATCCCAGTTCCTGCGATTTTTGATTTCTCTTTTGCAATCGGATCTAGTAGTTTCCCGATCTATCGTTTGTTTGTTATCGCGATTGGAGTACTTTGTACCATTTTACTTTGGTACTTTGAAACGAAAACAAAAGTTGGGATGATTGTTCGTGCTGGTGTAGATGACATGGAAATGGTTGGAGCACTTGGATTTAATATTAAAGCAATTTTCTTATCCGTATTCCTATTTGGTGCTGCACTTGCTGCGCTTGGGGGAGTATTGAGTGGTCCTATTTTAGGAATGTATCCAAAAATGGAATTTGAAATCTTAGTAAATTCACTGGTTATTGTATTAATTGGCGGGTTAGGAAGTTGGAAGGGAGCATTTCTTGGCGCGATACTCATTGGTTTGGTTGATTCATTTGGAAAAATCTATCTTCCAGATGTTGCCTCTCTGTTAATTTTTGCTGTAATGGTTTTAGTCTTAATCTTTAAGCCAACAGGGTTATTTGGAAGGGTGGAATCATGAAAAAAACAATTATTGCCTCTCTATTACTCATGATTGCTGTTATGGTACTCCCATTTTTTATCTCCTCTTTTACCATGTATATGCTAACGGAAGTACTGATCATGGGCATTTTTGCGATGAGTTTAGGATTAATTATGGGGTATGGTGGATTACAATCATTAGGACATAGTGCTTTTTTTGGGATCGGTGCCTATGCAGTAGCAGTATTAAGTGAAAAAGAAACAAGTATCTATATATTACTGCCAGCAGCCATCCTAATTTCTTGCTTATTTGCATTTTTAACAGGATTAATTGCATTACGTAATAAAGGAATCTTTTTCTTAATGATTACGTTAGCTGTGACACAAATGTTGTTTCTTCTATTCCGACAAACTGATTTATGGGGAGGGGCAGACGGATTAGGAGTATCCATTAAACCTGATTTAGGTTTTATTCAATTAATTTCACCACTAAGCCTATTTTATTTTATTGGGATTATATTTGTTGTTACCTACTTATTTCTTCGTTTATACGTCAATTCTCCGCTTGGAAAAGGATTAAAGGGAGTCATGGAAAATGAAAGCCGAATGGTTGCCCTAGGTTATCATGTTAAAAAATATCAAATGATTGTTTATGTTATTGCAGGTGGATTAGCTGGTCTAGCAGGTGGTTTATATGTATATAAAACACAATTCGTTAGTCCGGAAATTTATAGTGTTCATATGGCAACAACCGTTATGATTATGTGCTTTATTGGTGGGCTTGGAACCTTGTTTGGTCCGGTAATTGGTGCTGGTGTATTTATCTTTTTGCAAAACTACGTTAGTACAATGACAGATCGTTGGTCTTTAATCATGGGAATTCTCTTTGTCGTGATTGTATTAATTAACAAGGGTGGCATTTTCCATTTATTACAAACGATCTGGAATAAAATCATTCCAAAGAAAAAATTAACGACAAAACAAAAGGGGGCAGGGGTCATTGAGCTTAATGAAAGTGGAGAAGCTAAATAAATCTTTTAAAGCGATACATGTGTTACGTGATGCCTCGATTGAACTACAACCTGGAGAAAGGCATGTCATCATCGGACCAAATGGAGCAGGTAAGACAACCTTTATCCACTGTTTATACGGTACACTTAAATTTGAGTCTGGTGATGTATTTTTAGAAGGGAGATCGATCAAAGATATACCGTCACATGAAAGAGTTCGACTAAGGATGGCCAGAACCTTTCAGAAAAATAATTTATTTAATGAATTAACGGTTGCCGAGAATATTAAATTAGCACTTCTGTCAGAGAAGCCTTATAAAATGAAGCTATTTAAACCATTATCATCATATAAGGATATTGAACAAGAATGTATCGAGTTGTTGGAACAATGGGATTTAAGACAACGTAAAGATATTTTGGTTAAGAACCTATCTTATGGTGAGCAGAGAATTTTAGAGATCATGCTGGCTCTTTGTGCGAAACCGAAAATCCTACTTTTAGATGAACCAACATCCGGGATGTCACCATCTGAAACAGTTCGGACAACTGAATTAATTAAGCAAATTCCTCGAGATGTTACCCTGCTTATGATTGAACATGACATGGAGGTAGTATTTAGTACAGCTGACAAAATAACGGTTCTTCATCATGGTGAAACCATTATGTCGGGTACTCCAGAAGAAATAAGTGGCAATGAATTGCTTCAGGAAATTTACTTTGGAGGAGGGGCGAAAGAGCATGCTTAATGTTGCTGATGTTCATACGTATTACGGGAATAGTCATATTTTACAAGGAGTTAATTTCAATGTAGCAGAGGGTGAATGTGTTGCCTTACTTGGTAGGAACGGTGTCGGAAAAACGACAACTATTCACACACTCTCAGGTTTAATACAGGCTAAAAAAGGCAGTATTTCATTTTTGGGTAAAAATATTGAAAAAATGCCAGGAAATAAAATTTCGAAACTTCATATGGCTTTAGTCCCTCAAGGTCGTAGAGTTTTTCAGTCTTTAACAATTAGAGAAAATTTATTGTTGCCGAGTCGAACAATTAAACATAAGGAAAAGAATTTAAAATATTGGGCGATTGATGAAATATATGAATTATTTCCTGTGTTGAAGCAGCGTGAGCAAAATATGGGGAATGAACTTTCTGGTGGGCAACAGCAGATGTTAGCGATCGGCCGTGCTCTCATTACAAATCCACAGTTTATCTTAATGGATGAACCTTCAGAGGGACTTGCTCCTGTTATTATTGATCAAATTAGGGATATTATTTTAGAATTGAAAAAAACAGGTCTTTCCATTTTAGTTGTTGAGCAGAATTTGAAATTAGCCTGTGATGTAGCTGACCGCGTGTTAGTGATGAATAAAGGACAAATCGTTTGGGAAGGAACTCCAGAGGTTTTATTAAAAAGTGATGAAATTCTTCATAAATACCTTGGCGTCTAACCGTTCACACTCTCTATCTGTAGATGACCTTTTGTAAAAGAGTCGGTAAAATAAGGGTGTGGTAACAAAATCATATAGATATGAAGATAACGATAGTATTGGGAAGGAGTCAACATGACTAGTAAAAGTGATTACAAATCGGAGTTGTCGCGGTATTCCTCTATACCGTTACGCGAGGCCATTTTTCAGATTGTTAAAAATGAAATCATAGAGGGACATCTGTTACCAGGAGACCGAGTGACAGAAGATGATTTAGCTAAAAAATGCAATTGTAGTCGTACGCCCGTTCGAGAGGCACTAAGAAAACTAGAACAAGAGGGGTTCCTAGTAGTAAAACCTGGAATTGGGATGGAAATTGCCCCAATCAACTTCGAATTACTACGACAAGAGTTTGAAATTCGGAATTTTCTTGAAGAATATGCTGTAACGAAGGCATGTGAGCTGATCACGGTTGAACAATTGAAACAGCTTGAGTGGACGAATGAAAAGCTTCTTTATTCCATTGAAAATCATGATTATACAGAGGGCTCTCGTCTAAACTATGAATTTCATCAATTAATCTATTCGTTTACAGGTAATACGTTTATGAAAAAATTTTCAGACTCGCTATGGCTATCTATGAGAATATCGTTTTTAAGTATACATGGGGATATGGGGCAGTTTAATCCAAAATGGTACAAAGATCGGACATACGAGCATGTTTTATTAGTAGAAGCCTTACGACAACGGGATAAAGAAAAAGCAGTGTCAATCATTAAACAACATATCGATGAACACCACAAGCATCTTACAACATTTAATAATACCTCAATAGGGTGACAGATACCTTCCAAAAACTGGGAGGTGCTTGTCACCCTCTTTTGTAAATATTCAGAAGATTCTGTTGACAGAGTAAACGATATAACTATATAATAAACCTACATTAGTAATTTCCAAACTTTGTTTTGTATATAAAACAAAGGAAATCGAGAAGAAAACATAAGTATAAACAAAAAAAGGGGGATAAGGTATTTATGAAAAAAATGCTAGTGTTATTGTTTTCTATTGTATTTGTCGGTGTGATGGCAGCATGTAGTTCGTCCGAAACAACGGGCGGGGATTCTGAAGAAAATGGAGATGCCCCTGTAACCATCACTCTAGGAACTGGTACAGCCACTGAAGAAAATCTATGGCTAGCAAAAGTTGCATCCGATTTAGCACCAAATTATGGCGAAAAATATACCCTTGAATTTCAACAGTTCCGCGCCAACACGGATCGTTTAAATGCATATCGTGCCGGATCAATTGTTGGTGGAACAATTGGACAAGCTTCTGCAATCATGGCTAAAGCGCAGGGTGTGGATTTAAAAGTTGTTGCAAACTTAGCGAAGGATACCCCTGATGTTGGTTTTAATAATACTTTCATGGCATTAAAAGGATCTGGTATCAAATCGATTGAAGATTTAAAAGGAAAAACAATTGGAATTCCAGACTTTAAGTCTCCAACTGATATGTGGGCTCGTGCAGCAGTTCGTTCGGCAGGTCTTGATCCAGAAAAAGATGTGAAATGGGCCGTATTACCAATTCCAGCAGTTGCAGAATCTGTTGAAAGTGGAAAAATTGATGTCGGAATGTTCCCGCAGCCTTTCTACGATATGGCAGCGAAAACAGATAAGTTCCAAGTTGTATTTACCTCAAAAACAGGTGTACCAGAGGATGAAGATTTCTTTAATCTTTTCTTAAGCCCTGAATTTATTGAAAAGAATCCAGAAGCAACACAAGCATTAATCAATGATTTAAAAGTGATCACGAAATATTATAATGAAAATCCAAAAGAAGCAAGACAGAAACTACTAGATGCTGAAATGGTATTAGCAGATCCAGAGATCTATTTAAATATGGAAGATAGTAATCGTGATGACAATGTTGGCTTTAACAAAGAAAGCTGGGACTTTGTTCAATCGCTTCTATTAAAAGATAAATGGATTGAAAAAGAAATAGAGATTGATAGTTTAGTAGACGATTCTTTTGTGAATAAATAAGTTCAACATTATAGAGCGGAGATCGGGTCCCTAATAATGAGGGATCCGAGTTCTGTAAAACAAAGGAGGTAATCTCATGAATAGACTTGAAAGTGCTATTAAAATAGATGGATTACGAAAAGTTTTTACCCGTAAAGGGGAAGAAATTGTCGCCATTAAAGGAATTGACCTTGATATAAAAGAAGGGGATTTTGTTAGTGTCGTAGGTCCGAGTGGATGTGGGAAAAGTACGTTCCTTCATATTGTTGGTGGTTTTATAGACAAAACATCTGGCAAAGTATTGGTAAAAGGAAATGAAGTGGATAAACCTGCACCAGACCGAGGAATGATGTTCCAAGAGTCCACCCTTTTTCCTTGGCGAAAAGTATTTGGGAATGTGGCGTGGGGTCTTGAAATGCAGAACCTGCCGAAAAAAGAAATTCATGAACGTGTTGAACATTTACTCAAACTTGTTGGGCTCTGGGAGTTTAAAGATCATTTACCTTCTGAATTATCAGGGGGAATGAAGCAACGTGTATCACTTGCTAAAGTATTGGCATTTAACCCAGAGGTATTATTAATGGATGAGCCATTTGGTGCTCTTGACTCTCAAACAAGAGAAATAATGCAAGTTGAGTTATTAAGAATTTGGTCCGAAGCTAAAAAAAGCGTCCTTTTTGTTACACATGACATTGAGGAAGCAGTCTATTTAAGTGATTACGTCGTTGTGCTTACAAAACGACCATCAACTGTAAAAGAAATTATTAAAGTTGAACTGCCAAGACCACGTGATTTGTCTATACGAAAATCTTATGAATTTATTGATTACCGCAATTATATATGGGATCTTTTACACGGTGAGGAGAACGTAAAAGGTTTTAGCAGGAGCGTTTCAAATGCAAATTAATTTTAAAAAAAGTCTCTTTGTTATTTATTCACTGATCGAGCTCGCTGTTCTCCTTTTATTATGGTATGTCTTATCTTTAACTTCTTGGTTTCCTTCTTATCTTTCAGATCCGGTAACCGTTATTACGTATTTGCTTGAGATGTTTCGAAGTGGAGAAATTTTCCCTCACATTAGTGTAAGTCTATACCGGACATTAGTAGGGTTTGTGTATGTCGTCATGTTAGGTACCGGACTAGGCATTATCGCAGGTTTTTTTAAATCAATTGGTAAATTCTTTGATCCACTCGTGTCTTTTTTAAATCCGATTCCGAAAATTGCTTTGCTTCCAGTTTTTCTTGTCTGGTTTGGTGTAACTGATATTACGAGGATTTTAATTATTTTTTCCTCGGCCTTTTTCCCTTGTTTTATTGCAACGCTTGATGGGGTTCGCAATGTAAATAAAATGTTCCTATGGTCTGCAGAGAATATGGGGGCAAGTAAGTTTCAACAATTATATAAAATCGTACTACCAGCAGCATTACCGAAAATATTCGATGGTTGGCGTGTTGCTTTAGCGCTTACATTTACGATGATGTTCTCTTCAGAAATGATTGGGACTTCAACGGGGCAGGGACTTGGATTTTTAATTTTAAATGCGGATTCATTTGGAAGAACGGATATTGTCATAGCATCTGTCGCAGTGATTTCACTATTAGGCTTGATTTTTGATCGACTTCTCATGTTGGTACAAAAACGAGTTTTGTGGTGGAATGAGCGGTAAAGGAGGAACGAGATGACAACAGTATGGAATTTTGTAAAGAAGTATCAAGCTTTATTTTGGGTTGCTGTTCTTTGGCAAGCGTTTGCGTTGTCAGGTATGTTTCCAGAACAACTTTTTCCAGGATTAGAAAAAATACTTCTCGTATTTAGTGAGTTCATTATTATGAGTGAGTTATGGGTTAATATTTCAATAACTTTATATCGGATACTTGCAGGGTTTGCGCTTGCAGCCATTGTAGGGATCCCAATAGGGATAATCATGAGTCGCTATTCCATTTTTGATCATCTCATGCAGCCAATTTTTACCGTTGGATATCCAATTCCGAGGGTTGCTCTTTATCCCATTTTTGTATTGCTATTCGGGATTGGGTCAGGATCAAAAATATTCACGATTTTCTTAGAATGTATCTTCCCTATCGTTGTTAATACGTATGCAGGGGCGAAAAGGGTTAACCACCTTTATATCTGGTCTGGCCAAAATATGGGGGCCGACAGTCGTCGGTTGTTTTGGAAAGTATTTTTACCAGGAACGATGCCAGCCATTTTTACAGGTTTTCGGATTGCACTACCGATTGCAGTAGTCATTGCCGTATTAACAGAAATGATTAGCTCCAGTAATGGTATTGGATATATGTTAACCTATTATTCAGCATCTTTATCACAAAGCAGTGTCCTAGCGGTTGTGATTTTTGTGTCACTCTTTGGTTATGCACTAGACCGAATACTACTTCTTATTAGAAACCGATTTGTTTATTGGTCATAAGATTGAGGTTGAGACCCCTAGTTGCTTATTCGTTGCTATCTAGGGGTCGTTTGTATTTTAAAATTATTCAGTAAATAATTATAACAAAAAATACTAATATGCTGATATAATAAAAAAAACGATGTTTTTTATTTAAAACAAAAAAGGGGTTGTGACAAAAATGCCATTCATTCAAGTTGATGATTTATCCATTCATTTTGAGATGGCCGGAACAGGGGAACCTGTTGTTTTTTTGCACGGATTATCCAATAACTCACAATCATGGAGACGACAAATGGAAGGCCTAAAGAATCATTTTAAAGTAATTGCCTGGGATGCTCCGGGATATGGTCTAAGTTCTGATCCAAAGAAAGAATTTCGATATTTCTCAGAATTTGCGGATGCATTAAAGGGGTTCATTGAACAGTTGCCTTATGATTCGGTATATCTTGTAGGTCACTCAATGGGGGCTTGTATTGCAGTTGATTTTACAGACCGTTATCAAGACAAGGTCAAGGCATTAATCCTTGCTGATGCCACGAGGGGGTCAGCAGCTTTAACAGAAGAGGTCAATGAGAAAAGACTTCGTGATCGTCTACATTCGATCGAAAATTTAAAGCCGAAAGAAATGGCAGCAAATCGAATACATGCTCTATTAGGAGATCATCCAAGTGAAGAAGTGAAAAGAGAAGCCCAAGAAATTATGGGACAAGTAAGGCTTGCTGGTTACAGAGGGGTGGCTTATTCATTGTATCATGTAAACCAAATGGATATCCTTCCAAGGATTACGGTTCCAACCTTGATTATTTGTGGTGAAGAAGATCGAGTTACACCTGTTAGTGAATCCCAGGTGTTTCATGAGAAGATTCCCCATTCACAAATGGTTACCATTCCAAAAACAGGTCATTTATGTTATCAGGAAGATGCAAGTACATTCAATCAGCATGTGATGCAGTTTTTCAAGTAAACTAGTAAAATAAGATAAAATTAGATTGTAATATAAGGGGGATGAAGAAAATGGCAGAGGGTGAGAAAAATCGGTATAATTCCAATTCTTTAGAGCGTGGATTAGAAATATTAACCCTGTTTAATGGAGAAGAGAAAACATTATCATTGGCAGAGATTGCGGCTAAATTAGGTGTAAGTCGGACGGTACCGTACCGGCTATTATATACACTTCAATCATTGGGGTATCTTCGTCAAGATGAACATACGAAACGCTATGAATTAACACCAAAAGTGTTAGAATTAGGATTTTCTTATTTAAGTACATTAAAGCTGCCAGAAATTGCACAGCCTTACCTTGATGGTATTCGTGATGAGCTAGGGTCCTCTTGTCACATTTCTATTTTGGAAGGGAATGAAGTGGTATATGTAGCTAGTGCACCTGCAAGGGGAATTGCAGCGATTAACGTGAGCATCGGGATGAGATTGCCTGCGCACGCAACAGCAAATGGAAAACTGCTTCTTGCTTTTCAAAAGAAGGAGAAATTGAATCATATCCTTAACCAAACGGATTTAAGCCGGTATACGGATCAAACGTTTACGTCTATTGCTGATTTGGAACAAGAGCTGCAATTGATTAAAAACAATGGGTATTCCCTTTCAAAAGGCGAGCTGCGCAGTGGAATACAGTCCATTGCGGCACCTATTTTTGGTCGTGGTGGTAATATTTTGGCAGCGATCAATGTTGTTGCGACCGATTCCACCTATAATGAGAAAACAATTGAGGAAATTGTGCTTCCGAAAATAGTAAAAACCGCAAATAAATTAACAAGTTATATGGGGTATTCTCAGTAGAATTCATGTCATGTCTGGTGTCAAACAACCACTCAAAAACAATCATTAGCGAATCATGCTAACGATTGTAAAGGGGTGTTGACACCTTTTCTATTTCATGGTCAGGTAATTGTTTTACAGACGACGGAATGTTTTAAAATATCAGAAAATTTGGAATAAAATTGTTGACTGTAAGATAATTTCATTTTAAAATTTAAATATACACAAAACGATGTTTTGTATATAAAACATTATTTTTTGATAAGGAGGGCATCTTATTTCTTACAAATATATTCTATTTTTAGGTAATGAAGGGAGAGAGTATTGATGAAAAACAATAAAAGATGGTTATACATTGCCGTACCCATATTTTTCTTTTGGTTCTTCGGTCAAATTGACAAATTAGGAATATCAGTTATACAGACGGATCCGGAATTTTTAGCGAATTTAGGTTTAACAGGCGATGATAAAAATGCGAAAATCGGTCTCATTACCTTTATTTTTACTATCGCGTATGCGGTATCAAATTTATTTTGGGGCGTTATCATTGATAAGTTAGGGGCAAGAAAAACAGCGATCATGGGGCTTTTTGTTTGGACAGCGACGATGATTATGGGAGCGCTATCAACTTCTTACGGAATGTTCTTGATTAGCCGGGTCATTCTTGGATTAGGTGAAGGGATGATGATTCCAGTATCAAGTAAATTTATAGCCAACTGGTTCCATAAAAGGGAGCTTGGACGAGCCCAATCTTCTTGGTTAGTAGGGAATTATCTAGGTCCAGCAATTGGAACAGTTATGTTAGTATCCATATTAGCAACCTTCCATTGGCAAGGTGCATTCTATGCTTTAGCTACTTTTAATCTATTTTTAAACATTCCGTTATTCCTATTTTTAACACGAGATAAACCGGAAGAACATCCTCGTCTAAGTAAAGAAGAATTAGCTTATATTCGTTACGATGATGGAGAAGCAAAATCAGTTCAAAGTTTTTCACAGGATTCTCGGTACTGGATTACATGGTTTGGAATGTTAATGTCAGCGTTTCTATTCTTTGGTATAAGCATTTGGCTTCCTACGTATTTAGTTGATGCGAAAGGATTTGAAAGGGAAGCAATGACTGGAATTACATCCTTGTCTTGGTTATTTGCTTTAGGATTTGTTCTATTTTGTGGTTTCTTCTCTGATAAAACAGGGCGTCCAGGATTATTAGCTACCATCCTATTTGCCCTCACAGGAGTATTTTTAACCATTGCTATGATTACCCAAAATCCATTAATTGCGGGATTAAGCATGGGACTTGCAATGGGTTGTCAAGGTGGAGTATTCCAATTAAGTAATTTATTTGTTGTTAAGTTTTCGACACCCGAAACCGCTGGCCGGGCTGCAGGGTTGATGGGTTTTACAAATATCATGGGTGGTTTTTCGAGCTATATTATGGGATTCATGAGGGATCTCTCAGGTGGAAGCTTTACAACTTCTTTAATACTACTTATTACAGCTGCCTTTTTAGGTTTTATTGCTTACCTATTTACAATAAAGAAAGAAGCGGATGAAGTAAATCAATTGAAAATGACCACACAAGAAGTGACGGTTTCATAAATACCACGATAAATGTTTTTTTAAAATCAATATTAGTTTAAATTTTCAAAATATTTAGTATTGACAAAAAATATTATCAATAATAAAATGTAGTTAGATAATAAAACCTTGTTTTGCAAATAAAACGTATTCAAGACGTCGGATCAACAATCCAATTATGATGTTCATTATTGTTTTAAATAAAAGGAGGATGTTTTATTATGACAACAAAAAAATTTTCAATTGAGGAATTTGAACAAAATTATGTAGCGAGATTAGAAACACGAAAGTTGGATTGGAATGTATTGAAATTCCAAGAGGAAATTGATCCGGCATATAAAAGAGCTCAAATGAGATATATCGGCCGTGGTGCAACTGCAAATGCTGATAAAAATACCATTCAAGCACAGCACTTTACATTAAGTACAATGGTTTTACCTCCTGGATGTGTAGGCCCCCTTCATTTGCATGATGACGTTGAAGAAGTATTCTTTATTTTAAGAGGTCAAGTAAAAGCGTTAATCCAAGCTGAAGAAGGCGGAGAAGTACATGAAATTCCTTTGAATGAAAGAGATTGTATCTCAAGCCCTCCAGGTGTTTACCGCGGAATCAAAAATGACGGAGATGTGGAGGCATTAATGCTTGTCATGCTAGGTTCTCCTAAGCCAAATTTACCAACATATCCAGTTGGAAGCGAACTTGAGGAGCTTCGTATAGCACGTGCGAAAGAAAGAGAAGCCATTATTAAAGGGGAATAATAGTTAAAGATCTGGAGGCTCCACTCGGAGCCTTCGAATTCTATGGAAGAAAAAGAGGGAGGTATTGTGATGTTAGGTATTACCCATTTAAGACATATTGGTTTGATTTGTCCAAATCTTGATAAACAGGCTCGTTTCTATGAAGAGGTTTGGGGGTTGGATCGAGTACCAGATACAGAAGGTGATACAGTCTATTTTCGAGGGGCTGGACCGGAGCATCATATTTTAAGTCTATATCCTGGGGAAAATCGTGGTTTACATCATATAGCATTCGGCATGGTTGATAAAAACGCTGTGGATCGTGCTGCAGACATTCTTCAATCTAAAGGAGTACGGATTATTCAAGAACCAGGTTATCTCGATGAAGCTGGGAAAGGATATGGTTTACGCTTTTTAGATCCAGAAAATCGCTGCATTGAATTATCTGCATGGGTGGAAACGAATATAAAAGAGTGGACAAAGAAAAACGTAGATCCAATTAAATTAAATCATGTTGTTATGAATACAGCAGACCTTGATATGATTACTGATTTCTATACAAATGTGGTTGGTTTTAAGGTAACAGATTGGAGTGAGCACCAAATGGTCTTCTTACGCTGTAATAAGAAGCACCATTCACTAGCCTTTAATCAAGATATTCATGCTTCCTGTAATCATATTGCATATGAAGTCAATTCAGTTGATGAATTGATGCGTGGGATCGCAAATGTTAGAGCCGCTGGTTTCCAGGAAATTTGGGGACCTGGAAGACACGGACCTGGAGATAATATTTTCTGTTATTTCCAAGATCCATCAGGATTTGTAATGGAATATACATGTTATCTTGAAACGATTGAAGATGAGGCCGAATGGAAGGCTAGAGTTTGGAAGCGTGTGCCACACTTAATGGATCAATGGGGAATAGCTGGTCCACCAAAGCCGGAAACAAGAAAGAAAATGCAAGGGGAAGCAGATCCAGGTTGGGCGAGCGGATTCGTTTCTTCTTAATAATAGAACAATAGATTACGAGTTTTTAAAGCGAGGGGGACTAGGGATGGATTTAGGACTACAAGGAAAAGTCGCAGTAATTATGGGAGGGACCTCTGGGGTTGGCTTAAAAACGGCTGAAATGTTCCTGCAGGAAGGGGCAAAGGTTGCCATTTGTGGACGAAATGAAAGCCGAATGCAGCAAGCATACGAGGAGCTTCTAAAAATAGGCTCTTCCGAATCCATTTTTGCTTCGACATGTGATGTGATCAATAAAGAAGATGTGAATGAATTTATTAATAGTACAGCCAAAAAGTTTGGCGGTATTGATATATTAGTAAATGCTGCAGGCCAAAGTGTAATGGGGTATTTTTTCGATGTAACCGATGAGCAGTGGGAACAACAAATTCAGTTAAAATACTTTGCCATTATTTATGCGATTCGTGGAGCGTATCCACATTTAAAAAATCGCGGAGGCGGTAGAATTATCAATATTAATGCTACTTTATCAAAAGAACCGGAGCGTCATATGGTAGCAACAGCAGCAACGAGAGCAGGACTAATGAATCTGAGTAAAACGCTATCCCAAGAACTTGCTCCAGATAATATTTTAGTCAACTCGGTCAGCTTAGGTGTTATTCGAACCGATCAGTGGGAAAGAAGAAGATTGAAAAATGCTCCAGAGCTAAGTGCCGAGGAGTATTATGAAGATTTAGCGAAAAAACGCAACATTCCCTTAGGGCGTGTTGGAGAACCGGAAGAAGTATCAGCGGCCATTCTATTTTTAGCATCCAAACAGGCGAGCTATATTTCAGGTACAACTATTGAAACAGCTGGTGCTTTAGGAAAGGCACTCTAGTAATATTTTTCTATAAAAATATGAATTAAAGGTAGGAGTCCACTATGACACAACAAGCGGTAATGGAATATACAACAGCCGATGCTGTTGTACAAGAACTTGTACGTGCAGGCGTTGAAGTAGCTTTTGGAATCGTTAGTATTCATAATATGCCAATCTATGATGCAATTCTTCGTGAAGGAAGTATTCACCTAGTTTGTTCTCGCGGGGAAAGTGGAGCTGCCAACATGGCAGACGGGTATGCGCGGGCAACTGGAAAATTAGGTGTTGTGATTACGAGTACCGGTACAGGTGCAGGTAATGCTGCTGGATCCCTTGTGGAAGCATGGGCGGCCGGTGTGCCCGTTCTTCATTTAACTGGGGAAGTGGCCTCTCCTTATTTAGGAACAGGAAAAGGGTATATCCATGAATGTAAAGATCAATTATTGATGATGGAAGGGGCAAGCAAAAAGGCTCTTCGTCTACGTAATCCAGAGCAAACATCTGCGGTTGTTCGGAGCGCGATAAAAGAAGCACTATCTGCTCCAGCGGGTCCAGTTACATTGGAAATCCCCATTGATTATCAATCAGCGATAATCTCAAATAATACGATTAATGAACCAATCGAAGTATCTCCAAATACAAATACCACATTGCATCTTCCAGAAAAAGTGATTGAAAAGCTCCAACAAGCAAGCCGTCCAGTCATCTGGGCAGGAGGAGGGGTGATCACATCCGGTGCTTCCTATGAAGTGAAGCAATTAGCAGAAATGGTTGGTGCTGCAGTCGTTACAAGCCAGGCTGGAAAGGGCTCAATCTCTGAAGATCATCCTCAGTGCATTGGTCACTTTGCATCCTATGGGTTAACAAAGGAGCTTATTGAGAAATCGGATTTATTGATCTCAGTTGGAATTCGATTCCGCGGGAATGAAACGTCCAATTGGAAAATTAACGCACCTTTAGAGCACATTTCGATTGATGCAGATTATCATGCAGTTAATCGTAATTATCCAGCAACCATTTCGTTGGTGGGAGATGCAAAACAAGTTCTGGCAGGATTGATTAATCGATTGTCCGTAAAGCCTTTAACACCTGATCCTGATTATCTTAATGAAGTGGAATCAGTGAGAAATGAATTACGTGCAGAATTAAGAAAGACGTTAGGTCCTTATGAACAAATTCTTGATAGTATGAGAAGAATTTTACCTCGAAATACGATTCTTGTTCGTGATGTAACCGTTCAAGCGAATGTATGGGGCAGTCGTTTGTTTGAAATTTATGAACCAAGGACTTCCATTCATGCATCTGGCGGTGGAATTGGGCAAGGACTGCCAACAGCGATTGGAGCACAAATGGGGAAAAAAGATGCTCCTGTTGTATTAATGGCTGGTGATGGCGGCTTTATGGTCAATGTAGGTGAAATGTCAACCGCCGCTCAAGAAAATCTGCCAATGATTATTGTCTTATTTGACGATGCAGGATACGGAGTATTACGTAATATTCAACAAAATGCATATGGAAGACAAGTTGCAGTTGATTTATTAAGTCCTGATTTTGTTTTATTAGCCAAATCAATGGGATTTGAAGCGGCTCGTATTGGGTCCGGTGAAGAGTTCGCCGTTGAATTAGAGATAGCTGTTGAACGTAAGAAGCCTTCGATGATTGTTGTGGATATGAACGTTGTCGGTCCGATGGCGAAACCATTTGGTGGACCTCCTGGAGCAGCAGAGGCATTTAAACCTAAAAAGCTATAAATATGGTTAGGTGGAGGGTTTCCCTCCACTGTTAGAAAAAGGAGGGGATAAGGATGATTTCGGCTGAACCGTTTGTTTCAGGTAAATACTTAATCGATGGAAATTGGGTTGATGCAAAAGATAAGACCACAGTAATTAATCCTGCTAATATAAATGAAGTCGTTGGACATGTTGCTCTTTGTTCGGAACAAGATGTTCAAAATGCTATTGAATCTTCCGAAAGAGCCTATCATAGTTGGAAACGAACTCCACTTGAAGAGCGAGCAGAATGTATGAGAGCGGCTGCGGAAGAGCTAAAAAAGATCATTGAAGAAAATGTATCACTATATGTTCGTGAAAATGGAAAAGTATTAGTAGAAGCAAAAAAAGATTTATTACGATGTGTTGATATCATGCTCCAAGGAGCAGACGAAATATTCGAGTGGTCTAAAGCGGAATCACTGCAAGGACCTCAAAAGGTGATCGTCAGAAAACGCCCTAGAGGTGTTGCGGCGATAATCATGCCTTGGAATTCACCGCTTATTTTAACCTTCAAACGAGTGGTTCCTGCAATTCTTACAGGGAATACGGTAGTGGTGAAACCTGCAACCAATTGTCCGTTAGCATTGATGGCATTTTTACATGTAGTTGAATCCCATTTTCCTCCTGGTGTCATTAATGTAGTTACGGGTTCTGGAGCGATGATTGGCGATGTCCTTTGTACAGATCCTCGCGTACGAACGGTAGCTTTTGTTGGCAGTACTGAAACAGGTAAGGATATCATTCGCAAATCAGCAAGCACTGTGAAAAAAATATACATGGAGCTTGGCGGTAATGATCCAGCTATTATTTTAGATGATGCTATTTTGGATGAGAAAGCGATTACAAGATTGAGGATGGGAATTTTGAAAGCAGCGGGTCAGGTTTGTTCTGCGATCAAGCGAATCTACGTTCATGAATCGCGTTATGAAGAAGTTGTAGGTAAATTAACGAAAGAGTTTCAACACATATATGTTGGAAATGGGATCCAACCAGATTCAATGATGGGTCCATTAAATAATAAAAACCAATTTGATTACGTTACTGGATTAATACAACATGCCAAGGACTCAGGTGCTAATGTAAAAACTGTTGGAATTAAATTAGACCCTGACACATGGGATCAAGGTTATTTTATGCTTCCTTCTATTGTAACAGGAGTGAATCAACAGAGTGAAATTGTTCGCGCTGAACAATTCGGTCCTGTGATTCCTATTCTGCCTTTTAAAACAATTGAAGAAGTAGTAGAAATGGCGAATGATACAGAATACGGTTTGCGTGCATCGGTATGGACTGAAAATGAGGATTTAGCAATTTTATTGGCAGATCAACTTGATGCAGGGGCTGTATTCCATAATAATCATACTATTTTTCAGGATCTTCATCTTGATTTTCCAGGCGCAAAGGAAAGTGGATTATCTCGTGAAACAAGACATTGTGGAATGGAGTATTTCTCTGATTCCTATGGATTCGCCAATTAAGAGAGGAGATACAAGCAATGAAGATAGGTTTGATCGGTTATGGAAATATTGGTAAGTTTCTCCTTCAATGTATTAATGAAAATCATTTAATTAAAGATGCTAAAATTACTATAATTTCTGGTCGTAATCAAGAGATAGGGAAGCAAGTTGCTTCCCAATACGGCATCCACTATACAGAAGATATGAGGGAACTTATAGAATCTGACGTTGACCTTGTTATCGAAGCAGCGACTGTAGGGGTTGTTAAAAAGTACGCAGCTCAAATTTTAAAAAGTGGTAAAGATTTTTTAGTAATCTCTGTAGGTGCTCTAGTAGATAAAGGTTTCTATGACAATCTCCAAATGCTTTGTAAGCATTCAGGAACAAGGCTTCTGCTTCCTTCAGGAGCAATTGGAGGTCTTGATATTTTGAAAGCTGCTAAATCGACAGGACAATTGGAAACCGTTTCCCTTACAACAAGAAAACCCCCACAGGCTCTGCCTGGAGCACCATTTGATGAAGAATCAGTGATTTTTACAGGAACTGCAAATGAAGCGATAGAAAAATTCCCTCAAAATATAAATGTATCGATCATTCTATCACTTGCTGGAATTGGGGCTTCTAGAACAAATGTGACGATTATCGCTGATCCGATGGCGAATCGAAACAGTCATACCATTGTAGCTACAGGTTCCTTTGGAAAGTTAACACTTAGTGTGGAGAATGACCCCATGCCTAATAATCCAAAAACAAGCTATTTAGCTGCCTTAAGTGTAATTTCAACATTACAAAATAAAGATTCCATGATTCAAATAGGTTAATTTTTTTATTAACAGAATATTTTAACTATGGTAAAAAGTGCGAAATAAAAGTTGATAAGAAATAGTAAAGGGGGAAAAGCAGATGATTAAAGAGGATGTTTCTTTTGAAAATATGACCAATAGCGGAATAATTGATTATTTAAATCAAACGGTTAAGCCAAGTGAAGGATCAATTCCTGCTTATGTTCTAGCAGATCCAAGTGTTTACAAAATTGAGCATGAAAAAGTTTTTTTAAAAACATGGTTGTTTGTTGGGCATGAGTCTGAAGTTCCAAATAAAGGTGATTTTATTACCCGAGATGTAGCTGGTTATTCCGTTATTATTTCTAGGGACTTTGAGGGAAAAGTCCGTGGATTCTACAATATGTGTACTCACCGTGGAATGAAATTATGCCGTGCAGATAAGGGGAATAAGTCATCGTTCGTTTGTCCATATCATGGCTTTAATTTTAAAAATAACGGTGAACTTATAGGTGTTCCGTTGAAAAATGATATCTATGGTGGCACTCTAGATACGTCTAAGCTATCTTTGCATCAGGTAAAACTCGAATCCTATAAAGGGCTTATGTTTGCAAGCTGGAATGACAATGTTGAGCCATTGGATGAGTTTTTAGGAGAGTTCAAATGGTATTTAGATATTTTAGTAGGAAGAGCTGATATGGAAGTTATCGGGGCGCCGCAACGATTTGTCATTCATTCAAATTGGAAAATCGGTGCTGATAACTTTGTTGGGGATTCCTATCATACAATGGTTACCCATGGATCTATTGCGAAATTAGGAATGGTTCCAAGTGCAACCTATTCGAAAAAGGGATATCAAATCTATACAGATCATGGGCACGGACTAAATCTAGGAACTCCGAACCCCGACTTTGCTTTTCCAGAAGAATTAATTCCTGAATTTCAATCTAATTTAAGTAAAGAACAATTCGATGTTATGGCTAATTTAAAAAATATGATTGGAAATATTTTTCCTAATTTATCGTTCCTAATCTCTCATACAAAAATCAAAGGCAAATTGATTTCCAATACGTCCATTCGTCAGTGGAGGCCAATTGGTCCAGATAAAGTGGAAGTAATCGCCTGGTTTTTAGTGGAGAAAAATGCTTCTGAAGATTGGAAGAAGCGTTCAAGAGAGTCTTTTGTCTTAACCTTTAGTCCGTCTGGCATTTTTGAACAAGACGATACAGAAGTTTTTACAGATATAACAGCAGCTGCTTCAGGAACGATGATTCTGCAAAAGAATATTACGTACAATTACACTATGGGGATGAAACGTCAACCAGTGAAGGATTTTGTCGGACCAGGAACCGTCTATGATGATAAGTTTTCGGAAGCCAACCAACGAAATTTCTATCAATATTGGCTTGATTTAATAAATGCTTAAAAGAAATTAATTAGTCCCTGCTGAAAGGAATGAACACGACGTTCATTTCTTCCAGATGGAAAGGGCAAGATCAAACGAATAATGAAGGAGTGAATGGGTTGAGTTTGGATAAGATGTTAGCAACGTACGAGTTCGAACAATGGTTATATCGTGAAGCGAAACTTCTCGATGATATTAATTTTGATGGCTGGTTTAGTTTAATGCATTCAAGTCTACAGTATCAAATGCCAGTACGTGTAAATAAGGAAGGAATTGAACGTCCTGATTATTCGATGGACATGTTTGCTTTTGATGATGACTATGAGTTGTTAAAAATCCGTGTAGATCGTTTAAAGACGGATTATGCATGGGCAGAACTTCCACCATCTCGTACACGGCGTTTAGTAAATAATGTCCAATTGATCGATTACGTGCCAAACCAAAAGGCTAAAGTAAATAGCTATTTAATGCTGTATCGAAGCCGCAGTACAGATATTCATCATGATCTTATCTCTGGTGAACGTCAAGATGAATTTATATATGAAAATGGAGAATGGAAACTTGCAAAACGTTTTTTTATCATTGATCAAACGACGATCAACACAAGAAATCTAGCTATTTTTGTGTAAAAAAACAAAAGGCTGATAAAAGGTTGAATCAGCCTTTTTTAGGTTAATAAGGCGATCTTGATAGGGAATAGGAGAAGTTGATCATGTCAGAATTGTTAAAAGATAAAGTCGTATTGGTCACAGGTGGGGCTTCTGGAATTGGAGAAGCCGTAACACGGCGTTTTATACAAGAAGGGGCAAAGGTCAGTATTATCGGCCGCTCACAAGAAAGATTAGAAAAAATGAAAAATGAGTTCGGAGATCTCATCCTAACCGTACAAGGAGATGTGAGTAAATACGAAGATAATGAAAAGGCCGTACAAGCGACGGTTGAACAATTTGGAAAATTAGACGTATTTATTGCAAATGCTGGTGTATTTGATGGATTTGCTAAATTCTCTGAAGTGACTCCTGAAGCGGTATCCGATGCGTATGATTATCTACTTAATATTAATCTAAAAGGAACCTTTTTTGGTATTAAAGCTGCTCTTCCTGAACTACAGAAAACAAATGGCAACATTATTTTCAGTATGTCAGGTGCAAGTTTTTATCCTGATGGCGGTGGAGTTTGGTATACAGCTAGTAAGCATGGCCAACTTGGATTCATGCGTCAGCTTGCCTTTGAACTCGCACCGAACATTCGGGTCAATGCGGTAGCCCCTGGCGGAACATTAACAGAGTTGTCGGTCATTCCACCGTTGCGACCATTCGTTAAAATCGTTGATAACGATACGAAAGCAAAGAGTATTCGAAAACGAAATCCATTGCAATTGGCACAGATGCCTGAAGATCATGTTGCGGCTTATGTGTTGCTTGCCTCTGATGAAGCAAAGGCGATTACGGGAGAAGTCATTTCAAGTGATGGCGGCTTAGCTGTGCGTGGCCTGTAGAAAGAACGAGTAAATGGAGGGAACCATATGATTAAATCCTCACCGATTCTTGGAAATAACGAAATCAATCAAATTGCCTTTGTTGTAAAGGATATTGAAAAGGTGTCTGAAGCTTTCGCTACATTATTAGGGATTAAGAAACCAAATTGGTTTTTGACAGGTACAAGTGATGTATCAAAGGTTGTCTTCCGTGGGGAGCCTACAGAGTCCCGCAGCAAATTAGTTTTTATAAACACAGATGGGGTTCAAATAGAGTTAATTGAGCCTGACCACAACCCAGGTACAATGCGTGAATTTTTAAATGAAGTGGGCGAAGGAATTCATCATTTTGCTTTAGATGTAGAGTCAATGAAAGATGGTGTAGAGATCCTGGCAAAAAATAGGTTGGGAATCCTTCAAACAGGTGAATTTACCTCAAGTAAGGGACGCTATGCCTATGCGGACGCTTTCGATCGATATAAAACGTTATTTGAACTTCTTGAGCGTGATGAACCACAGCCAGTTACCGATCCTGAACCAGAAGGGGAGCCGTTATTGGGTACGACAAGGGTGGAACAACTGGCATTTGTTGTGAAAGACCTTGATCAAGCTGCAGATGCATATTGCACTCTACTAGGCGTCGAAAAACCAAACGTCATTCATTCTGGTCCTCGGGAGGTTTGCCAAGTTGAGTTCGAAGGTAAACCAACAGATGCAGATTCTAAGTATATGTTTATAAAAACCCCGTTAATCGAAATTGAATTAATTGAACCAGGCAGTGCACCAAGTACTTGGAAAAAACATTTAGAAGAACAAGGGGAAGGCGTGCATCATATTTCATTTGTCGTGAAGGATATGGATGAGAAGATTACCATGCTTGAAAAACTAGGATACCCCGTCATTCAAAAAGGAAACTTCTATAACGGAAAGGGGCGCTATGCCTATATGGATACTGTTTCTGACTATAAAGTCATCATTGAATTACTAGAGAAATACTCAAAAAAATAAAAAAAGGCGCCTTCCAGTTTCTGGGGGGTGCCTGTCACTCTACTAAGTCGCTCTACTAAATAAATAACTCCACTACAAATACCACTAGACACGAAGCTAGCGATACGATAAATAAGCTTTTACCAAAATAGGATAGGGCAATAGCAACGATGAAACCAATTAAGGCAGACCAAGTGGATGACGTAGCCTCTAAAATAGCAGGAAAAATCATAACCGCTAATGTAACATACGGTACATAATATAAAAATGACTTTATAAATGTGTTCTTAATTTCTTTTCTAATCAGCGTTAAAGGAAGGACCCTCACAAGATACGTAACGATGGCCATTACCATAATATATAGAAAAACATCAACCTTCACGTGATCCCTCCTCCTTTACAGGAAATAGGAACGCAGCAAGTCCAGCAATGATAATGGTCAACACGATAATTTTTACCCCTGATGATATGGTATCTAGAATTGGCAAGGTTGCGAATAACCAGCTTGCTGCCATCGAAATGATAATAAGTGCTGTCAACATTTTATTCCCTTTGGCAGGAGGAATGATAACAGCTAACAGCATTCCATAAAGAGCAATACTTAACGCACTAATCATCCTCGTTGGCAAAATATTTCCTGAAACCACTCCGAGTAAGGTACCTAGTACCCATCCAGGCATGGCAATACTGATGATACCATACGTATAATAAGGATTTAATTTGCCTTGAACAGCCATGGATAAACCAAATACCTCATCGGATATTCCTGTCGCCATGAGCATCCGTTGCAGAATCGGGGTGTGTGGATCAATTTTTTGGGACAGGGCTGCCGACATTAAGAAATATCTGGAATTAATTATCAACTGAGTAATTGCAATTTCCACAAAGGCCGCTGACGTTGCGATTAAAGTGATACCGGCAAATTGTCCAGCCGAAGTAAAGTTCGTCAACGACATGAACACGGCTTCAAAAGGGTTAATTCCTAACTGTTTGGCAATAATTCCAAAAGTAAAGGATACAGCCATATAACCAAGAGCAACGGGAATCCCATCTCTAAACCCTTTTTGCCACTCCCTTAAATTTGTTTTCATTCCTATGTACCTCCATGATGCGAAAGATATAATAATATTATGTAAATAAATATTTCTATGATTCTATCATGAAACATTGCAAAATTAAAGGGTGTCAGGCATCTTCCAGTTTCTGGAAGATGCCTGACACCCAAACTGACATTATTTGATCATTTTCATAATTTTGATGGCTACGTAGATTTCGAGTAAGTCTTCGAGTTGGTTGAAATCGGCGTTTAAGATTAACTCTAGTTTTTTTAGTCTTTTTCTTAGTGTGTTTGGGTGAACGTATAGTTGTTCGGCGGTTAAGTTGATATCCGCATTGTTGTAAAAAAACGATTCTAATGTTTCTAGGTGGACAGTCTTATTTTCTTGATCAAGTAAAACGTCTCTTAAAACCTCCGCATAATAATCATGTAAAGTATTACGATGGATATTTGATAAGAGCCTTCCAATCCCAATATCCTCAAAGTGACGAACAGCTGCTTTTTTTATTTCATATTTTCCTAATTCAATCGCTACTTTTGCCTCATAAAAGCTACGGAATAACTCTTTATTCGAAGCGTAGTGGCGACCAATTCCGATCTCACACTCTAATTCCTTTAACTCTTTCTTTAATTGATCATGGATCTGTTGAGCTAAAGTCAATGTAAAATCTTTTCGTTGTTTAGGTAAAAGAGAGCTATCCTCAAAAATGATAACAATGATATCTCCTTGAAGTTTAAATATGATCCCGTGTAATGAACGAGATGAGATAAACAATTGAATTTTTTTCAGCATCAATTCGATGTTAATCCCAGAGTTCATTTGGTCCATTTTCTGATTAAATCGTATGACCATTAACTCAGCTTGTTTCGCGAAATCCCAACCCCATTGTTTTCCTTGTTGAAACAGTAATTGTTCCGATTCTATATTATTATAGAGTAAGTTATAGAGAAAATTGTCTTTATACGATTGATGAGCACGTAAAACGGCTTCTTCTTTTTTAAAAAATGAGAGAAGTGCAGGGATTGTATGGATCACTTGCTCAATACAAATATCAATCATCATATTTGGTTGTTCCTTGAAAACGACAAAACCATATTGGTTTGTTTCCGTGACCAGCGGGAAGAGAAAATAATGTTCTTGCCTATCTTGTAAAAGCAACAAGGATTCAGGCTCTTGCCTCCCCGCATTTTGACTTTGATAAAGGGACTCCAAATGTTTAAATGATTCCTGTTGGTGGTTGCTATGTATAGAATGAAGATAGAAATATTCATCTAAAAGAAAGATTTCCTGTCCCAAAATAAGCGATAAACGCTTGAAAAAGGGGGCTAATCCCTGTGAATCAATGAGTTCAACCCAATAACGGGTAGAGTGTTCGAAAACATATTGATATAAACCAATTGATTTTAAGTGTGCAAGATCGCTGATGCTCTTTTTCAAACTAACTAGGTTTATTTCTTCCTTTAAAAATAATACAGGCTTGTGATGAGTATCAATCTCATTCACTTCTTCGTTTGTAAGATAAGGCTCCATCTTTCCAAACAAGAGAATCCCTTGTATATGCGGAAGAAAAAGATAGTCTTGAAGTTGTGCAACCGTATCAGGCTCGCTTTGCATCAGTAGTAGTGTTACGTCACTTCCTATAGGCGTGTCTTGTACATGTAAAAAGCTCTTTTCTTTACCTTTCCAGCCTCCAATAATATTAGCTTGATTGAAAGGAGAAGCAGTGATGAGTTCTTGAAATGTGAGCAATTAATTAATCAACCTCCGTTTCATTCATTAATGATTTAGACCAGAAAAGCGTCTTAGTCTTCTCTGGAGATTGGGCTGAATGATGGGTACTAAATCGGATTGACGGGTTTGTCATTTTTTTCATTTCAAATCCATATACGGCTCTATCATAATGTGCGTTTTTCGGATCATTTAGATCGATGACTTCAATCGCTTGAACTGGACAAGATGAAACACAAATCGTTGATTCGCCTTGCATTTGCATATCATAACACATATCACATTTATCGGCTTTCCTTGTGATCATATTAATAGAAATGGCATCAAAAGGGCAAGCCGACACACAAAGGGAACAACCTGAACATTTGACTTGATCAATCACGACCACACCATTTGCTTTCTTTTGAATCGCCATCTCCGGACAGACCGCCATACAAGCGGGGTTGGAACAGTGGTTACATGACATGGAGAAATGATGGAAATGTTGTCCAGCCTTATCTGTGTCATCTTGAAAACTATGAATGTTTCGACGAAAAGTGTCTTTTTGTCCATGTTCATTTTTACAAGAGAATTCACAAGATCGACAACCTAAGCATTTTTCAATATGGACTAAGAATCCTAATTGCTTCAAAAAGTTGTCACCTTCTTTCTATTTTCTTTACGATTTTTTCTATATAATCATTATATAAGATTATTTACTATATTTATTGTGAAAAATAGTACATATTTTAGAACTTTTTAGGAGGGGATGTAAAATGGATCAAAACTATGATGTGACTAGACATGTTTGTCCCCGAAATTGTTATAGTTCATGCAGTATTCTTGGTTATTCGAAAAATGGTCATTTAGAAAAGGTAACCGGTGATCCCGCACATGGTTATACGAAAGGATTGCTGTGTGCCAAAGGATATCATTATATCAATCAAGTCTATCATCCAGATCGACTTAAATACCCTATGCGTCAGGTGCCACGAGGTAGTGGAAATTGGCAGCGGATTTTATGGTCAGAAGCGATTGACACTATTACGGGTAAAATCATTGAATTATATGACCGTTATGGATCCCATCTATCATTAGCATTGAATAAGTACTCAGGAAATATGGGTGTTTTACATCATGCCATGGAAGGGTTTTTTAATGGATTAGGAAAAACGTCCCGAGCGGTAGGGAACCCATGTTGGGCTCCAGGAATGGATGCGTTATATTATGACTATGGTGGCTATCAAACCTCCGATATGGAAGATATTCTACATGCGGAAACGATTATTCTCTGGGGAGTGAATCCCGTTTGGACGTCGATTCACTCGATGAACTATATATACGAAGCACAAAAACGCGGAGCAAAAGTGATTACAATTGACCCGGTTTATACGGAAACAGCAAAGAAATCAGATGTGTACCTTCAAGTAAAGCCTGGAAGTGATGGGACCCTTGCTGTTGCCATTGCAAAATACATCATCGATTATGAATGGGATGATGTGGAATTTTTGAAAAAGTATAGTAATGGATGGGAAGAATTAAAAGAGCATTTACAAGGTTTATCAATGGAAGCGGCTTTAGCAGAATGTGGACAGAGTATTGAAGCGATACAATTTATGGCGGAACGATTGAGTAAGCATCAACCAGTTACGATGTGGATCGGGTTTGGGATGCAACGAAATAAGAATGGCGGTCAAAACATTCGTGCCATTAATGCATTAGCGGCGTTAACAGGAAATATAGGAAAAAAAGGCAGTGGAGTTCAATTTGGTCAACGAGAAACAGATCAATTTACCTATCAAATTTTAAATCATACTCCACTTCTTGCCCCTGAACAAACTGGATTTCGATCCGTCGATATAAATGATTTTGCGGTTGATGTCCAAGCTCAACAAGACCCACCGATTAAATTTCTATGGATCACTTGTCGGAATTTACTTACGCAAAGTTCTAATATAGAAGCATTAAAACAGGCTTTATCATCAATGGAACTCATTGTAACGGTCGAACATTTTTTAACCGAAACGGTTCAGTATTCCGATATTGTTTTGCCTGCAACAATGTTGTTCGAAGAATGGGAAATCGTTACGAGTTATTGGCATCATTGGATCAGTGTGAACCAGCCTGCAGTTCAACCCTATTATGAAAGCAAAAGTGATTTAGAAATAGCCCGTCTGCTTTCACGAACATTAAATGAAAAAAGGAGAGGGTTTAGTGGATTTCCGACCGATTTAACGGATGAGGAGTTTATTGATCAAGAATTTACGGAAGAATTTTATCAGCAGCTCCATATTTCAAACTGGAGAGAATTATTAAACGGTCCAAAAAGAATGGATATCCCGAAAACAGCTTGGGAGAATTTAACGTTCCCGACACGATCAGGAAAAATAGAATTGTACTCCTCGGAGGCAGAACAAAATCAACTATCACCGTTCGGGTTGGATTTGAAGAGTACGAAAACCTCTTCACGTCACCCCTATATATTATTATTAAATCATGAACCTTTTCGGATCAATTCACAATTTCAAAACTTACTCTCTTTCAAGGATATTTATCAAGAACCTTGTATTTATTTACACCCCAATTTGGCAAAAGAGAAGGCAATTCAAAATGATACGATAGTAAGGATATTTAATGAAAATGGGGAGATCACCATTCGGGCAAAATTTTTACAAGATGTACATCCTCACACCTTATTGGTCTATCCTAATCATCCATTGATCAACAGGTTAATTCATTTTATACCTGCAGATATGGGGAAATTAAAGACAGGTGGAAAGGGAAATGCAATAAATAGTATAGGAGTAAATATTGAAAAGCTAAGATAATCTAATCCACAATGGATGTGTTTTTAATTGGTTGTTTCCAACAAACCATTAAACATATCCATTTTTTTGTTTTTCTAATATAGCCTTTTAAGAACAATTTATGAACAATTTTTTGTCAAAATGATTGCGAAATTGTGTATAAAATGTGAAGAAACGTACAAAGTTACTTTTTTTACACCGACGATGCTAAAAGTTTGTGTATAGTTCTACAATCTATCAAGCTAATTCTCTGATATGATTTTAATAGAAAGTGAAAGGAGCGAAAGAGATATGAAATCATTTCTTTTCCTATTGATGAATGTATTATTGATTGTTTCACTGTTAGGCTGCGGGCAGCAAGCGGAGGAAAATATAAAAGATAAAATTGATTTTGTCCCAAATGAAGAATATGTTGGGGATCCACATCCTACTGTAAAGAAAGAAATGAAATTAACAGATGAAGAAAAGGAAGAGTTTGAGGTGCTCCAGAAAAAAATTCAATCAAGAACCGGGGTTGAATAAAATGACGATTCTACAAAATGATGTGGTCTGTCATGAAGAAAAGCTACTAATCTACGAAATGTTTTGGCATTATTATCGAGGCGAGTTTCATAGATTGACACCGATCCAATGGAAACAGTTAGCACAGATTTTGCGAGATCTACAAAGTTTCGTCATTAATCATGATATCTCACAAGCGTTAAAGATTTTAGAAGATGTCAATGAGAGCGATTTGGAAACCTTTGAATATGACTATAACCGTTTATTTGTTGGACCGAATGGGTTACTATCCTCTCCTTTTGAATCCAGTTATCGGAATTTAGAAGGGACCATTATGCAGCAAGATACTTTAAAGGTTCGTAACTTTTACCATCATGTGGGCCTGCAAGTCGAAAATGAAGGACAGGTTCCAGATGATCATATCGTATTTGAATTGGAATTGATTCTACATTTATTAAATGACCAATTGTTAGAGCATCAACAACTCTATCAAATGTTTTTAGAACAACATCTGTTTAAATGGATTTTTGAGCATTGTAGCAGAGTCATGAAAAACAGTCAGCATCCGATTACCTATGCCATGGGTGTTTTATTAAAAGAGTTTTTACAACTAGAAAAAAGAGACACGGAAGGTGGGAATTCAAATGATAACTGAAAAATTTTCTCGCCGAACTTTTATCAAGGGTTCTGCAACATTAAGTAGTTTATTAGGATTAGGAGCGATTGGAACGAAAGCTTCAAAAGGATTAGTTCCAACCGCCTCAGCACAGTCAACTAGCAAAAAGGGAACATTCTATAATGCATGTCCACGAAATTGTTACGATACTTGTTCGATTGTCACAACTGTTGAAGATGGAAGAATTACGTTTATTACAGGAAATGAAAACAACTTGTACACGAAAGGTCGTCTTTGTGTAAAAGGAAATACATATCCACGGGTTGTTTATTCACCCGATCGAATTAAATACCCAATGCGCCAAAAGGGTCGTGGATCAGGAAATTGGGAAAGAATTAGCTGGGATGAAGCTTATACGATTATTGCTAAAAAAATTCTTGATATAAAAAAAGAATATAGTACGACTCTCCCAATCTGTTTAAACAAGTATTCCGGTAACTTTAATATACTAAATTATGCATCAGAAGGAATGCTGTCAAGTATCGGGTATACCACACGCGCACAAGGAACACCTTGTGATCCAGCGGGTTCGGATGCTCAAGCTTTTGATATGGGGACTGCTTATAATAGTGACCCTGAAGATTTTGTCCATGCAGAATATATTATTCTTTGGGGAGCAAACCCTGCTTGGACCTCAGCGCACTCGATGTATTTTATCGAACAAGCAAAAGAAAAGGGAACAAAGCTTGTGGTTATTGATCCAATCATTACGCAAACCGCTTCAAAAGCAGACGAATATATCCAAATAAATACAAGTACGGATGGAGCATTTGCTCTAGGAATGATTCGTTACATTATCGATCACGAGTTATATGATCCAGAATGGGTAAACAATCACTCCATCGGATTTAATGAATTTGCTTCATATGTGAAAAAGAATATTACGGTTGAATGGGCAGCTGAAAAAACAGGCGTTCCGAAAGAAATTATCGAACGGATTGCTCGTGAATATGCAACCGCGAACCCAGCGAATATTTGGGTAGGATTTGGGATGCAACGTCATACAAATGGCGGTTCAATGGTACGTGCAATCGATGCTCTTGCTGCAATGTGTGGGAATATTGGGAAAAAAGGCGGCGGCATGAATTATATCGGTGGAGAAACATGGGGATTTAATTATCATACGATGAGCTTCGGACCTCCTGAAGGAACGGTTGGCGACGGAGATCGTTATGTAAACATGAACAATTTTGGTGCACAAGTATTAGAAGCCAATGATCCGCCAATAAAAATGATGTGGATTGCGTGTCGTAACCCATTAGCACAAGATCCTGAACCGAATGTGGTGAAAAAGGCCTTTGATCAAATGGACTTAATCGTAACGGCTGACCTATATATGAACCAAACAGTCGAGTACTCAGATATTGTATTACCTGTAACAACTCCATTTGAATCAGTAGGAGTAAATGTCAGCTACTGGCACTATTGGATGAATGCAAATGAGCAGGCCATCAAACCCCTTTATGAAGCGAAAAGTGATTTAGAAATTGCGATGGGATTATCGAAGAAATTAAATGAGCTAGAACCAGGTTCTTGTACCTTCCCTGTTTCGGGCGATCCTAAGGATTGGGTAGAAAAGGAATTCAACGAAAATATTCGTGATATGTTTGGTGTCAGTAGTTGGGAAGAATTACGGAAAAACGGTGGAACGGTGAAGGCGAATGAAAAAGTTACGGTTGCTTGGCAGGATTTGAAATTTAGAACTCCGTCTGGAAAGTATGAATTTTATTCTGAAAAAGCCGTGGAATATGGTCATCATCCACTTCCAGTTTATGTGGAGAAATATCAAGCACCGAAAGAATATCCACTTCGTGCGATTTCTCCGCACTGGAAATTAGGGATTCATAGCCAATTCCAACATACCGATTGGTTAATGTCCATTTCAAGTCATCCAGTTTTGGAACTACATCCAGATTTAGCGAGAGAACATGGGATTAAAGAAAATGACATCGTAAAGGTGATCAATGATGCTGGTTATCTTACACTTCCAGCTAAATTAACCAAAACGGTTCCAACCGATACAGTCGTCATGTATGAAGGCTGGTGGAAGGATATCAATTATACAGAAAACTTTAATATTAAGGCAATCCCTTCCGATATGGGTAATTATAGTAAGGGTCAACTTGGAATAGCTTTCCATGATAATTTTGTCAATATCGAAAAAGCATAATAAGGAGGTGGGGATCACATGACAAAAAAATTAGGATTTTTAGTGAATATAGATCGATGTATCGGCTGTCATGCTTGTGAAATATCTTGTAAAAGCTTTTATGGGCTTGAGCCTGATATGAGACGAAGAACCGTTCGTGAGTTACCGGAGGATTTAGTAGGTTCTCCAACCCGTTGTTTTGTATCAACTGCTTGTAACCACTGTGATGAACCGGCATGTGCGAAAGCTTGCCCAGTAGGAGCATACACGAAGCGTGAAGATGATGGTATTGTTGTTCATGATCAAGATCTTTGTATCGGCTGTCAAATGTGCGGAAAGGCTTGTCCTTTCGGGGTTCCTCAATACAATCCAGTTAAGAGAAAAATGGATAAGTGCAGCATGTGTTATGAACGTCTTGATGTAGGGGAAGATCCAATTTGTGTTTCAAAATGTCCGATGGAGGCGATTGAAATCGTGGATTATAATGAAGTTCAGCCTTCAGGAACTGTGAGTATCGTCCCAACGTTTGCTGACCCATCGATTACACATCCAACAACTCAATTTATTTTACCAAAACCAGGCAAACAGTTTAGGAGGGCTTAAGGATGCATGATTTTCCTCTTGTGGTCTTTACGATCTTGTCGCAGTTAATATTAGGTGGATTTGTTACGTTATGGTGGTTAGATCGGAAAAAAGGCAGGATTTCAAAAAATTCAGGTTTACTGATTTCTATTTCTTTACTAGCCATTGCAGGCATTTCACTGCTTGTGTCTATGCTTCATTTAGGACAACCATTACATGCGCCACGTGCAATTTTAAATTTTAAGGTTTCTTGGTTAAGCCGTGAAATTGTTTTTTATGGTGCATTTGTCGGATTGATTCTAGTCTATACATGGTTTTGGTTTAAGGAAGATCGGGCAAAGCGAAATATGACCGGCTGGCTCGCATCTATTATTGGTGTCATTGCTATTTTTTCATCAGCGAAAATATATATGATCCCAAGCTTTCCGGCATGGGATGGTGTTAATACTATGTTTACTTTCTTTTTAACATCCCTGTTATTAGGACCTTTATTTGTAGCAGCCTTTTTAACAGTGAAAGGCGAATTAGATGTAAATATTTCAGTACTTTCGATTTGCGGGTTAGTCCTTACAGCAGTAGTAGCCATTGGGTATTTTTCATCATTGCTTGCAGGTTTGCCAGAGGCAGTTGAAACAGCAAGATTAACATTCCAACATGGATTCTTTTGGGCTCGTATTGTTACATTCTTGCTAGCATTAGGATTATTAATAGTAACTTATAAATATAGTAAGTTGCGTAATGTTAAAGTATTTTCTGCAGCATTTACGATTTTATTAGTTAGTGAATTTTTAGGTAGATATTTATTTTATGAAACAGCGGTTCATTTATAAGTAGAGAGAGGAGGAGAGGGAATGAATCTATTAAACTGGATAAAAGTAATTGATAAAAAAGTGACTGCCTTAAGTGTGGAGAGCAACCTTTGTACAAGCAGGATATCTCCAAAAAGTTCTTGTCAAAGCTGTGTGGAAGTTTGTCCGACAAAGAGCATTTCTTTTAACAATAAGGAAATCGTCATCGATGATCATTGTGTGGAGTGCGGTCTCTGTACGGCCGTTTGCCCTACAGGTTCCATTGTGATGAACCGACCCTCTCTTTCCCAAATTACATATGATCTCATTTCTACTTGCGAGCGAAATGAAACCGTCTATCTGCATTGTGACAAAGTAACTCTTTCCAAAAAAAGGGCTACAGCTGTATCAGTCCCATGTCTTGGAATGATTCCAAGGGAAGCATGGGTTAGAATAATGAATAAATGTGAAAATCTTTCCATTTATCATCCTGATGCTTGTCAGGGTTGTGAGATAACGACAGGAGAACAGATTTGGCGTAAGGAACTTGAAGTAGGAGAAAAAATGTGCGGTCAGACGATTCCGATTCTAACTCAAGTGTATAACGGGGATCAAGAAGTGTCTTATGATTTGGACCGAAGAGCGTTCCTATCTTCTCTTTTTAACGAAATGAAGAGTACAAATAAATTGGTTTTAAAAGAAATGGCAGGCGGCGCTCCTTCCATTCCGTCGTATCTGGAAAAAATCAAAGACAGCGATTCAGTAACAAAAGTAAAAAAAGAGTGGGAAGCATTATCTCATCAAATGGTAGAGAATATCACAAAAGAATCAGCTTATCCTTATATGCAGAAAAGATCCTTGTTCATATCAGAATTACAAGGAAGTGAAGAATTGCAGAATCGGAAGGATACCCGTCTGCCAGAGATACTACCGGATTGTTCCTTTTGCGGGGCGTGTACGATTCTGTGTCCAACCGAGGCGATTCAAATGGAGTATGTGAATGATCGCCAAGTCATTACATTAACCCCATATAAATGCGTCGGTTGTTCCTTATGCGAAGAAATTTGCTATACGGAGAGTATTGTATTACTACCTCAACCAAATGGAATGCTACTTCGAGAAGAACATATCATCGCTGCTAAAAATGGGTGACAGGCATCTTCTATTTTATGGAAGGTACCTGCCACCCTATATAGATTATATAATTATTTAAATTTTCTAAAAATTTGTATTGCGATTTCATTTTAGTAGTGTTAAACTCTCTATATGAGTTTATATTCTATAAAGAACATCTCCATCACTCCACTATTAGTCTTTTTTAAGCATAGCAGAATAAATAATTAAGAAGAAATGAAAGTAATATATACTTTTTCATTTGCTGAATGTTTTTATTTGCTTTTCCAATCAAACTTAGATTTCCTTATCTATTAAAACAAAATTACACCATTCCATGACCAAAAAAATACAATTAAAAAAGATAGTGAGTCATAATGAACTAAAAATTTTTTTGCGCATAAATGTTAGTGAGTAATAACTCTATAATTACCTACATATATGTTAGTGAGTAATAACAACCATAACGATTGAAGGGAAGGCCTATGACGACTTCGGATAAAATTTTAAAAGTAGCTATTGAATTAATGGCCAGCAAAGGATATAAAGGCGCAACAACCAAATTAATAGCAGAAAAGGCTAATGTGAGTGAAATGACGGTATTTCGTCAGTTTAAAACAAAGAGGAAAATATTAGAAGAAGCAATCGATCGCTATTATTATACGATTCAGTTCAAGGAACTATTTAAAGAGAGGATTGTCTATGACCTCGAAAAAGATTTGATGATGGTAGCAAAGTTATATCACAAATTAATGAAAAATAACAAAAATGTGATAAAAATTGCCATTCAAGAAGGAAACAATGTGAAGGGTCTACTAGACCAAGTGAATAAACATCCAAGGCAATTAAAAGAATTACTCGTTCAATATTTTAATGAGATGAGAGATAAAAATCTGATTATTGAAGACGACTATGAAGCAAAAGCAATGAATTTCTTATATTTGCATTATGGAATTTTTATTTCGCGCTCATTTGTGGCCGGTGAAGAGGTTACAGCAGAAACGATTACATCCTTACCGGAGGAAGCTTTAATAAAAGATAGTGTCCAAGTTTTAGTGAATCAGTTATCACCAACATATAGTAAACAATTAAATTAGGAAAATATAAGGAGGATTTAGAATGCATTTATTCATTCATTTAACACACGGTCCAGAAAAACCTACACAGGCTGATAGAGCCTTTTTGATTGCAAAAACTGCTTTACGGGATGGGCATCAAGTATCGATGTTTTTAGCAGGGAGTGCCGTCCAATTGATTAAAGATGAACATCTTGATTCAGTTTTAGGGATTGGCGTAACGGCAACAGAGTTGCGAAATTCAGTAGAAGAAATTATTGAAAGAGGTGGACGAATCGTTTTATCTCAAGTCTCATGTGGTGCAAGAGGGATTACAGTTGAGGAGCTTAAACATAAAAAAGTAGAAACCGGTTCTCCGAGTGTTTTAGTTGAAATGACCGCTGTATGTGACAAAGTGATAACGTACGGATGAATGGAGGAAAATGTTGATGGCAAGAATTTGGGAAAAATTCTTACATGAAAGGGATGCGAAAATCTATCGTTCTGCAGGCTTAGGAAAAAACACGGGGCTAGGCAAGAAACCTGCATTATTAATCATCGATGTTCAGTATGGTTTTACAGGAGATGGACCTGAAGGTATTGAAGAATCGATCAAAAAATATCCGACGAGCTGTGGAACAACAAGTTGGGAAGCCATTCCCCATATCAAAAAGGTACTCGATAAGGCACGTGAAAAAGGGGTGCCTGTACTATATACGGTTATTGAAGGTAATAAAGGTATGGACAATGAGAATTTAGTGATAAAAGGAAATGCGTTTAACTTACCTATCATGCTTGAAGGGGAAAAAGGAACGAGAGTGGTCGATGCTATTGCTCCAATTGAGGGTGAAATCGTCATTTCAAAAAAGAAAGCAAGTGCATTTTATGGGACACCGATTATTTCCTATTTAAATGCAAAAGGAGTAGATAGTGTCATTATCACAGGTTGTACGACGAGCGGGTGTATTCGGGCAACGGCAGTAGATGCTTTTTCTAACCATTATAAAGTAGTTGTCCCAGAAGAATGTGTATTTGACCGCGGAATTACGACTCATGCTCTTAATCTATTCGATATTCAACAAAAATATGGAGATGTGTTGAGTACGGAACAAGTGATAGAAGAAATGAACCAAATAAAGGGAGAGGTTGTCACAAGATGATTATATCGGGACAAGATGGTAATTTGGTGTTAATCAGACAGGAAGATCATGCCCTGCAAGTAGGAGATATTGCGAGAAAGTGGGGAAATGAGAATTTCCAAAAACTATTAAAACATGAATCTGTAAGTCTAGCAATTGAACGACATGACTCTGGATGGCATGAGCCAGATACGGAGGTTTTATTCAATCCCAATACGAAAAGACCGTTAAACTTCATGGATGTACAACTTCCCCAACATGTAAAATTTTATGAAACGGGATACCGTAATACGCTTGAGAAAGATCCATATGCAGGAATGATGCTAGGGATGCACTGGATTGGTCTTTATACAAGTAGGTTTGGGTACGATCCGACTTTTACGTACAACGTTCCTGACAATTTACAGAATTTTATGAACAACACTTTATCTACCATCCAAAAAGAATGGGTCGATATCAAACAACAATACTGGACCTATCAACAGAAATTTAGTGAGTTTGAAGATCAAATTTGGATGTCTTATGAATTCTTCCAGGTCATGGATCGCTTAGGGTTGTTCATGGGGTTGAACAATCCTAAAGAAGAAAAGACGATGTCCTTAGGAATCATTAGACCAACACGTACAAGCGAACCCGTCGAGGTTACGGCAAAATCACTTGGTAATGGAACAGTTGAATTAAGTCCCTTCCCATTTGCGCAAGACTTTGAAACTACTGTACCAGCAAGAAGAATCGGAGATCGTGATTATGAAAATCAGCAAGAAGCCAAAAGTGTACTAGAAAACACAGAAACAGAAGATGTAAGATGGAAAATTGTTGCTAGATAACATTACTATTGTTTACTTATTTTTTTGACTTTGAAGTAGAAATGTTGTTTTAGAAACCCTGATTATTCTAGTCTACGGTATTTCTTAAAGAACAAGTGAAGAAGAGGTGAATTTCCAATAAAATAACTGAATATTCTGTTAAAAAAGACAAACAGTAGGTGATACCATTGCGAGAAAGTATGATTTTGAAAAATGAATTTGCTATTGTAGCTGTTGCACTAGACCGCTCTGCCAATGGAGATCGCTTAATGCTTAAAGATATTCGAACCGGAAAAATTTCCTATTTTGATCCTCTAGAATTAGAGAGTCTTGTATGGAGCTCGCATAAAGACCTGACCGATTTACTAGACCCATCGAAAACGAGATGGATTCATGAAGTAGACGACTTAGAATCCTAAACAAAAAAATTAATTAAATATAAGGAGTGACAAAGCATGTCAAATCAAATTGATACGACATTGTTTCAAAATCAAAAAGGGGAAACACAAAAGTTTAAAGCAGCTGTATTAACAGGAAAAGAAACAGTTGAAATATTGGAATTCCCGATGCCTGAAATCGGAGAGAATGACGGACTGCTTCATGTGGAAGCTTGTGGGGTATGTGGTTTTGATAGCGAAGCGTATCTAAATGGAGGTAATGGTGTATTTCAATTGCCATGTGTGATTGGGCATGAGATTGTAGGTCGCGTTTCAAAAATCGGACCAGAAGCAGCCAAACGTTGGGGAGTGAAAGAAGGGGACCGTGTAGTTGTAGAAGAATACATCCCTTGTGGTTCCTGCCGTAATTGTCTAACAGGCCATTATCACCAATGCTTTGAACTTCGTTATGGTGCTGTTCGAATCGATCATCCTAAGACTGCATTATGGGGCGGATTTGCGGAATATATGTATTTACACCCGAATGCGATTATTCATAAAGCGAGTCCTGATGTTTCACCAGAGCTATTACAGTTATATATTCCTATCTCAAATGGGATTCACTGGGTCCAAGAAGTAGGAAATGCAAAAGTGGGAGATACAGTTGTCATCCAAGGACCTGGACCTATGGGATTAGGGGCCGTAATCGGGGCCAAAGAGGCTGGCGCTGAAACGATTATAGTCACAGGAATGTCCAAAGATGCCCATCGTCTAGAAATGGCAAAAGAATTTGGAGCCACACATACCTTCTTCGCCGATACTCAAGACGTTGTAAAAGAAGTAGCGGCAGTAACTGATGGAAGAATGGCCAATACCGTAATTAATGCGGCAACAGCGCCACAACAATTAGTATCATCGCTAGATTTAGCAGGTGAAAGGGCAACTGTAGTACATTCTGCAACGGATGAGAAATTAACACAAAACCTAATGTCTAGTAAAATTACATGGAAATTATTAACCGTCAAAGGTGTATTGGGAAGACCAACGAAGGCTGTGGGTGTAGCTTTACGTGTCATTGAATCTGGAAGATATCCATTAGAGAAAATGGTGACTCATAGTTATCCAATTGAACAAGCAGGTGAAGCCGTCCATACACATGCATACGGAAAAGACGGTTGTATTCATGTAGCTGTAGTGAATGAATCATTGAAAAAGGAGTGGTGATTCGGAGTGGAGATGACGAAAGTAACGAATCTTGTTCAAGAAGGAGCCGTTCACGGAGATATTTATTTAAAAGAAGAAATCTTTCAATTAGAAATGGAGAAAATTTTTGAAACAACATGGGTCTATGTAGCTCACGAAAGTGAAATTGCCAACCCAGGTGATTATAAAACGACCTTCATTGGAAGACAGCCGGTTATTGTCACGCGTGAAGCAGATACAGAAAAGGTGAATGTCTTTTTCAACCGCTGTAGACATCGTGCGGCAACGGTTTGTCAGCAAGAAAAAGGAAACGCTAACTATTTTAGATGTGCGCTGCATGGTTGGACCTACTCAAATAATGGAGATCTAACCGGAATGCCATTTCAGGACGGTTATGGGGAAGATTTTGATCGTTGCACAATGGGACTCAAAAAAGTAGCGAGAATAGGAATTCATAATGGGTTTATTTTTGCGAGCCTCAGCAAGGCTGGAAAAAGTCTTGATGAACACTTAGGTCACGCTAAGAAATATTTAGACTATGTTGTTGGAACGGGACCAGAAGGGATAGCTTTAAATGCAGGTGTTCATAAATATCATTTTGACGGAAACTGGAAACAACAGGTCGAAAATACAATTGATCCATACCATTTAAGCGTGACCCATCGAAGTTTCTTTAATATTCTTGCTAATAAAACAGGTAAGAAAATAAATTTTGCCAGAATGCATAAATCCGAAAAAATTCGCGATCTTGGCAACGGTCATTCCCTTTATGAACTTGACGCAGATATCGGAATTGGTGAATTACCATTTAATCTGATCATTTTCCCGAATTTAGGAATTCTCGGGTCACAAGTTCGAGTAACGTTCCCTGTTTCAGTTGATAAAACAAATGTACAGTTATATCCAATTATGTTAAAAGGAGCTTCAAAAGAGGAAAACGCAGCACGGTTACGAAAACATGAAGGGTTTTACGGACCAGCAGGGTTTGGAACTGTCGATGATTTAGAGGTTGCATTTGATCGAGTCGTGGAAGGATTAAAGGCCAAAAGTGGAGATGAAGATGGGGAGTGGTTAGAAATTAGCCGTGGATTAAGTCGTGAAGTCGTTGATGAAGATGGAATCATTACGGCTACATCTAGTGATGAGATCTCTTCAAGGGCGTTTTATAAAGAATGGAAACAACTAATGTCTTAAGAAGGAGGGCACTTTTATGAATCCTGTTTTAGTGGATATTAAGGAAATTGAAGCATTCTTAATTCAAGAAGCGGATTACTTAGATCGTAAACAATTTCAGGATTGGTTACATTTATTTGCAGAGGATGCGATTTATTGGGTTCCATCGAATCAAGATGATTATGACCCCATGGTACATGTATCGATCATCTATGATAACATGGAACGCTTGAAGGAACGTGTATGGCGGTTAGAAAGTGGTTTGGCTTATGGACAGGAGCCTCAATCAAAAACGAATCATTTGCTGACAAATGTACGAATTCTTGATAATCTTAATGACCGTATAAAAGTAGCTGCTAATTTTATAGTTGTTGAAATACGAAGAAGCGTTAAAACGATTTACTCTGGAAGAATGGAGTATGAATTAATTCAATCAGGTCTATCTTGGAAAATTGCACAAAAGAAGACAATCTTGCTTGAAAATGACGAATATATCGGTAACTTTAGTTTCCTTATTTAATGTCTTACTAAATAATGAGGAGTGGTTAAATGAACCTACAAGGTGAAACGAAGTTTGATATTAGTCCACAAAAATTATGGGATTCTCTACATGATGAGGAGATTTTAAAGAAGGTTATTCCAGGCTGTGAACAACTCGTCTTGAATGAGTCAGGTGAGTATGATGTCATTTTAAAGCTAGGGATTGCTTCAGTTAAAGGTGAATATATTGGGAAAGTCCGATTAGAGGACATCGATCACCATCAGTATTATATCTTACATGCTTCCGGTAGTGGTTCTCCGGGTCATGTCGAAGCGAAAATGAATTGTTATATTGATGAAACCGAAACAGGCTCTGTTCTTAAATGGGATTGTGAAGCTGCAGTAGGTGGAACGATTGCAAGTGTTGGGAACCGAGTATTAGGTGGAGTCGCTAAATTTTTAGCTGGAAAGTTTTTTAAGGACATTCAAAAGGAAATCAAAGTAACATCAAGTTAATGTTAAATTTCAAGAAATAAATTCACAAAATTTATAATAAACAAAAAAATAAAAAAGAAGGTTGATAAGATGGAAAAAAATTATCGTGTAGGACTAATTGTTCCTAGTTCCAATACAACCATGGAAACTGAAATTCCTGCGATGCTGCAGCAGAAAATGATGGTTGATCGAGAGAGTTCATTTACGTTCCATTCAAGTCGAATGAGAATGAAACAGGTCGTAAAAGAAGAGTTAGCTAAGATGGATGCTGATAGTGACCGATGCGCAGTAGAACTGTCAGACGCTCGTTGTGATGTTCTTGCATACGCTTGTCTAGTAGCCATCATGTGTATGGGGGCCGGATACCATAAGCGCTCTGAAGATCGGCTCCATTCAGCAACGGTAGAAAACGGCGGTGAGGCTCCTGTCATTAGTAGTGCAGGTGCCCTTATCGAAGGGATTAATGCAATCGGTGCTAAAAAGGTATCTATTGTCACTCCATATATGAAGCCATTAACACAAATGGTTGTTGATTATATTGAACAAAGTGGAATTGAGGTCATTGATGCCATTAGTTTAGAAGTTCCAAATAATCTTGATGTAGGTAGATTAGATCCGAACAACTTACCTGATATTGTTAAAAGGTTGAATATTGAAGGAGCAGATGCAGTTGTTCTATCTGCTTGCGTTCAAATGCCATCTCTACCTGCTGTTCAAAAAGTAGAAGACCAACTCGGACTCCCAGTACTTACGGCTGCAACTTCAACTGTGTACCGAATTCTTAAGACATTGAATCTAGATACAAGGGTGCCAAGCGCTGGTAGTCTACTATCTGGAAAATACTAAGTTTTATCACTTTCGCTTAAAAGGAGGGATAAAGTGAAACCACCCAAGTTCAATTACCTTCGCCCTAATAGTTTTGAAGAAACACTTGATTTGTTAGAACAATATGGAGATGATGCCAAAATAATGTCTGGTGGTCAGAGTCTTATTCCATTATTAAATATGAGGCTATCTACTCCTGCTTATATAATCGACATAGGTAGAGTAAAAGAACTACAAGGAATACGTGAAGAAGATGATGTCATAGTAATTGGTGGGATGACAAGGCATGTTGATGTAGAAAGATCAAAACTAGTCCAAGATAAATGTCCTCTATTAATAGAAGGAATTCGTTGGATTGGTCATGCTCAAATCCGAAGTAGAGGTACAATTGGAGGCAGTATTGCACATGGGGATCCTTCCGCAGAACTACCATGTATATTAACTGCTTTAAGAGGTGAAATTGTGATTGCATCAAAGGATGAGGAAATTACTTTGACACCCGAAGAATTTTTCTTGAGTTATCTTTTAACATCAATTGAGCCTCATCAAATTGTTAAAGAAGTGCGCTTTCCTAAGATGGTAAAGGGAAGTGGCTATGCTTTTGAAGAAATAGCTAGAAGAAGTGGCGACTTTGCCTTGGCAGAAGTAGCTGTTGCTATTGAACTAGAAAAAAGCGGAATGATAAAAGACGCCAAGATTGCAATGGGAGGAGCAAACCCTGTCCCATTTATCCCTGAAGAAACAGAAGAATTCCTAAAAGGAAAGAACCCTCATTCATCACTAATTAAGGAAGCAGCTTTCATGCAACTAGATGAATTAGAACCAGAAGGAGATATACATGGAACAGAGGAATACAGACGGAATTTGTCAGGAGTATTATTAGAACGAGCGTTAACAAAAGCTGTCGCTAAAGCTGGAGGAGGTGTCCTTGCATGAACCTAGTAACAGTTAAAATGAGGGTGAATGGTATTGATGCGGAAAAGGAAATTGAGCCAAGATTACTATTATCTGATTTTCTTAGAGAAGAGTTAAATTTAACAGGAACTCATGTTGGATGTGAACACGGTGTTTGTGGGGCATGTACGATTTTGGTAAATAATGAATCCGCTCGATCTTGTTTAATGTTGGCAGTTCAAGCGGATGGTTATGAGGTTGAAACGGTGGAATCGTTAGCAAATGAAGACGGAACCCTCCATCCACTTCAACAAGCATTTAAAGAAGAACATGGATTGCAATGCGGTTTTTGTACACCTGGTATTTTAATGTCGATGAAGAGATTTTTAATCGAACACCCTGAACCAAATGAAGATGAGATTCGCGAAGCACTTTCGGGAAATTTATGCAGATGTACAGGATATACCAATATTATTAAAGCTGTTAAAAAAACATCAGATAACTTAAAAAAAGTTCAAGTATAAGTATTCAATTAAATACAAATAAAGGAGTAGATGTAAAAATGTTAAGACTAAGCTTAGGTACTGGAGATTATGATCGTTGTATGCCGATTAAAGATGGTAGAGTGAAAGTTCAAGGGGTAGAATTAAATCCATTATTTTTAGATGCTGAAGAATTATTTTTCCGAATGGCACGTTATCAAGACCTTGATATAGCGGAATTTTCTCTATCATCATATGTATTAAGTGTATCTCGTGGTAATAGCCCTTTTATTGCGATTCCTGTATTTCTATCAAGAGCCTTTAGACATGGGAATATATTAATCAACAGTCATTCTGGTATCACACGTCCAGAAAATTTAAAGGGTAAAAGAATCGGGATTCCCGAGTATCAAATGACTGCACTAGTGTGGCAAAGAGGAATTTTAAAAGATGAATATGGTGTAGATCCCTCAGATATTCAATGGGTAGCAGGAGGGGAAGAACAGCCAGGAAGAGATGAACGAATTCCTTGGACTCCACCAGAAGGAATTTCAATTGAACAAGCTCCAGAAGGTAAGACCTTAACGGGAATGCTCCTAGAAGGTGAGATTGACGGTTTATTATGTGCGAGACTCCCTTCCGCTTTTAATAATGGTGACCCACGTATTAAACGATTATGGGAAGATTCTAAAGCAGCTGAGCAAGATTATTTCAAACGAACGGGTATTTTTCCAATTATGCACACTGTCGTGATTAAACGAGAGATATATGAACAAAACCCATGGTTGGCACCTGAGCTTGTGAAAGCATTCCAAGAAGCAAAAGACATTGCAGAGAAAAACTTGTTTGATCTCACTGCATTAAAAACGATGCTACCATGGGGTGTTTTTGAAGCAGAGGAAGAAAGAAAAATCTTTAATGGTAATATTTGGCCTTATGGGATTGAGGAAAACTATCATGTATTAGATACTTTCCTACAATATCATTTTGAACAAGGTTTGTCAGAAAGACGTGTAAGAGTTGAGGAATTGTTTGCGCCAAATACGGTGAAACAGTCAGCAATTTAATTTCAAAAATGGAGGAAACTATATGAAAAAGGGTTATAAATTATTTGGTAGTTTAATTATTGGGATTACATTGTTATTATCTGCATGCGGGCAGACTAGTAGCACAGATAGTGACGATAGCTCAAAAGATAAAAATAGTTCTCCTGTCATAACGAATATTGTTGGTGGTTCTGTTGGAGGATCATGGTCCGTATTTTCTGAAGGGATTGCCGAATCAATTAGAAAAACACATGAAGGATCAATTGTAACCGTTGAACCTGGTGGGTTAGTCGAAAATCCACCGTTGGTTGGAGATAATACAGTTCCATTTGGAATTGCGTATTCTATGACTTCACATGCTGCTTATACAGGTACAGAACCTTACAATAAAAAATATGAAGACATAAGAGCCGTAAGTGTTGTTATTCCGAGGAATCTATATCAATTTGTAGCCGTAGAGAACGCTCCGTATGATTCTTTTGATGATATTGTGGAAAGTCAATATCCTGCCCGTATTGTGGTGGATGATAAAGGTTCACCGGGAGAAATTATTACCAGAAAGATTCTGGAGGCCTACGGGACTTCCTATGAAGAAATTATTGGGTGGGGAGGATCAGTAGATCACTTAGGAGGTTCAAAACCATTTGAAATGATGAGTGATAACCGGGCAGATGGAACAGGGGACGCAATCCCAGTTCCTGATAGTTCAATTATTGAGGCTTCAACTACGATGAAATTAAAGATGATTTCTTTAAATGACGATGTTATTGATAAATTAGAAAAAGACTTAGGTTTAATAGAGGGAACCGTTGAAGCTAGTGCCTATGATTTCCAAAAAGAAGCCATTAAAACAGTTAATACACCTGCCATTTTAATTACAAACAAAAACGTAGATGATGAGACAGTATATAAAATGGTGAAATCGATTTACGAGAATTTAGAATACTTAGGCACTGTCCATGAGGAGTTCAAAAAGTTAACTAAAGAAAATATGGCTGATGTTGGTTCAGTGCCGCTCCATCCAGGGGCTGAAAAGTTTTTTAAAGAGATTGGCGTAATAGAATAAGAGATTTGTATAAAGAACTTAAAAAGTTCTAAGTGGCTTGTAAGGGACCTACATTGGTCCCTTTATTTTAAGAAGCCTTAAAGGAGGGAATTTATTTGAAACCATTATCCCGTATTAGAAATGCAATAGGTGGAATTTTTATCGAGGGTAGTTCGCGTGAATTACAAGGTGTTAGTAAAATAATCTTTGCGGTTTTAGCCTGCATTACCTCTATCTATCAGATTTGGTCTGTTATCTGGGGAAAATTAGATCCTATTAATCAGATGTCCATCCACTTATCGCTAATTCTAATTCTTTCCTTTTTTGCTTACACTTTTTCAAAAAAAATAAACAGTAATAAAAAGTTAATCGCCTTAGATATTATAGGAGGAATTTTAGCCTTATGGACTGGGATTTACTATACAGTTAATGCTGAAAGAATTGCTACAAGAATTCCTTCTATTGACTCACTCACAAATTGGGATGTCTTCTTTGGCTTTGTTTTGGTGGTTTTATCACTTGAGATTACTCGACGAACAATCGGTTTTCCCATTGTAGTCGTTGTATTCATCTTTTTAGCTTACGCTATTTGGGGGCACTTATTAAATGGTGTATGGGCCCACAGAGAAATGTCATTAACTGAAGTATTAGATCAACTTGCATTTAGTTTTAATGGACTATGGGGTTCTTCACTTGCGGTCGCAGCATCTTTTGTTTTTATGTTCATATTATTTGGGGCGTTTTTACAAAAGTCAGGTGCAGGTGAATTTTTCTTTGAAATTTCAACAGCAATTGCTGGCAGAAGTCGAGGTGGTGCTGCTAAAATTGCTATTTTTGCTAGTGCCTTTTTTGGTACGATCTCAGGAAGCCCGACTGCAAATGTTGTGACGACAGGTGCTTTTACCATTCCTATGGCTAAGAAGACAGGGTATAAACCAACCTTTGCAGCTGCTGTTGAATCTGTAGCATCAACTGGTGGAAGTATTTTACCACCTATTATGGGGTCATCCGCATTCCTAATGGCGGCTGTAACAGGATTATCATACGGTTCCATTGTTATTGCAGCACTTCTTCCAGCAGTTTTGTATTATGTATCGTTATTTTTTATGGTTCATTTTGAAGCAGTTCGAAGTAATTTACCAAGAATCGATAAAGATCAACTACCAAAAGTGAGTAAAACCCTTAAAAATGGCTGGCAGTATTTTATTCCATTGATCGTGTTAGTCGTATTCTTATTGCAAGGCTATAGTCCATCCCGTACAGGATTTTATGGAATTTTAGCGGTTATTGCCGTTAGTTGGTTTAAAAAAGATACGCGTATGGGACTAAAGAAAATTTATGAGGCCATGGTTGATGGGGCTAAGTCGTCACTTGCTGTATCAGCTGCCTGTGCTGCTGCAGGATTAGTTATAGCAGGAATTATGTCGACAGGCTTAGGAGGGAAATTAACGAGTATCATTCTCGGGATTACAGAAGGGATGTTATTCCCTACTCTCCTTATTGTTATGTTAATCTGTATTATTTTAGGAATGGGGATGCCAGTTGCAGCAGCATATATTTTAACAGCTATGCTTGCAGCGCCTGCGTTGATCGCAATGGGAATTTCTCCTATGGCAGCACACCTGTTTATTGTGTATTTTTCTATCATTTCTGCAATTACACCTCCGGTAGCAGTAGCTGCATTCGCGGCAGCGGGTATAGCTAATGCCAATCCAAATCGAGTCGGATTTGAAGCAGTGAGATTGGGGTTAGCAGGTTTTATTATCCCATTTATCTTTGTTTTAGAACCAGCGTTACTCATGGAGGGTTCTATTATAGCGATTATCTACTCGACCTTAACTGCTTTAGTTGGCTTAGTTTCCCTGTCAGCTGGAATCATAGGCTGGTTTATTAATAGAACCACTTTCCTAGAAAGAATACTTCTTATTGGATTTGGATTAGGGATGATATATCCAGGGGTTGTATCAGATATTATTGGTATTGGCGGAACGATTTTAATTTATTTACTTCAAAAGAGACGACCAGTGGAAATAGTGGAAAATTCTACAGTAATTCAAGGGTCAGAGTTACAGCAATAAGGTGTAGGTAGGAGGCTTTATGATGAAAAATGAAGGAAAATATATTGGTCTGGACTTAAGAAGAACGGAAGATGATCGATTACTCATGGGAAAAGGGATGTATGTTGATGACATAAAATTAGATGGTTGTTATCATGTAGCGTTTTTAAGAAGTCCTTACGCGCATGCTAACATAAACAACATCCGTACGGTAGAGGCTTTAGCGTTAGATGGGGTTATTGCTGCTTTTACAGGAGAGGACTTAGTGGATAAAGTAGGATACCTACCATTAATGTCTAATGTTTATCCTGGAGTTATGGAACGCGAAAAACCAATTATAAAGCCACAAATGCAAAGAGCACTTGCATATAAAAAAGCCCGTTACGTAGGAGAACCAGTTGCTGCGATTGTTGCTATATCAAGAGCGGTTGCTGAAGATGCTCTGGAACTAATTCAGATCGATTATGAACCACTTACTGTCGTAAATGATCCCTATAAAGCAATGAAAAAAGAATCTCCTATTCTATTTGAAGAATGGGGAGATAATATTGCAGTTTCTTATGAGGTTAAAGCAGGAAATGTAGAAAAAGTACTCAAAAATGCAGACTTTATAATAAGAGAAAAATTTAAAGTCAACCGTCAAAGTGGAAATCCAATTGAGACTAGGGGTGTTTTGACTAATTGGGATATACGTACTAATTCCTTAACGATGTGGAGTTCAACTCAAATGCCCCATAGACTACAATATTATATTTCTGAATGTCTGAGTATTCCAAAAAGTAATATTCGTGTAGTAGCTCCAGATGTAGGTGGTGGATTTGGTCCAAAAGCATTAATCTATTCAGAGGAGATCGCGTTAGCTTACTTTGCGACAGTGTTAAAAAAGCCATTGAAGTGGATAGAGGACCGTTTAGAACATATGAAAGGTACTGCCCATTCTAGGGACCAACACCATTTTGTAGAAGTAGGATTTCAAAAGGACGGTACGATCATTGGATTAAGGGATGAGTTAATCTTAGACACAGGAGCTTATAATTTATACGGGGTAAATACTTCATATAATACCGCTGCTCATTTACCAGGTCCATATCGTTTAGATCACTATACTTGTAATGTAAAAGTCATTTCTACAAATAAAGTACCGTGTTCACAGTATCGTGGTGCTGGAAGACCGGAAGCTGTGTTTGTTATGGATCGAATCATTGATTTAATCGCAAAACAATTAAATATGGATCCTGCTGATGTTCGGATAAAAAATATGATTACTAAAGAAGAAATGCCTTATGATACAGGACGATTGTATAAAGATGGTGAACCATTAATTTATGATAGCGGGGATTACGTAACCTGTTTTCATAAAGCACTAGAGGAGATTGACTATCATGAGTTTCGTTCCAAACAAGAACAGTACAGAAAAGAGGGGAAGTATATCGGAGTCGGTCTCTCTGCTTATGTCGAAGGAACAGGGCAAGGACCGCATGATGGGTGTCGCATCAGTATCGATTCTTCTGGAAGTATACTGTGTGGAGTTAGTACAGCTTCACAAGGTCAGGGGCATCAAACAACTTGGGCACAAATTTGTGCAGAATATTTAGATGTCCCAATGGAGCAAATCCAAATTGTAACGGGTGATACCGCCGCTGTAAAATATGGCAGTGGTACGTATGGAAGTAGAAGTGCTGTTGTGGGTGGTAACGCAATTGTAAAAGCATGTAAAAGTATTAAGAAAAAAGCCATAAAAATTGCGTCCATTCTCTTAGAAACGAGTAAGGAGAATTTGATAATCGGAAATGGTCGAGTCTTTTTAATTGATAAACCAGATGTTGGGTATACGTATGCTGAATTAGCAAAATGGGCTGAGCCTAATAAACTACCTTTAAAACATGATATTGAACCGGGGTTGTCAGTTGAAGAATACTTTGTCCCATCAACTGCTACTTATTCGAACGGGGTCCATGCCGCTTTAGTAGAAGTAGATATTGAATCAGGTAAAATAGAAATCATAAAATATGTGGTTTCGCATGATTCAGGAAAAATTATTAATCCAATGATTGCAGAAGGACAAATTGCAGGTGGAGTGGCCCAAGGAATCGGTGGAGCAGTCTATGAAGAAATCGTTTATGATGATAACGGTCAAATTGTAACAGGTACGTATATGGATTATTTATTACCAACTGCAAGTGAAATTCCTGATATTATATCGATTCATATGGAGTCCCCTAGTACGAGAAACTCTCTAGGAGTAAAAGGAGTTGGAGAAGGTGGTACCATTTCACCTCCAGCTGTTCTAGCTAATGCAGTTGAAGATGCTCTTCGCTCTTTCGATATTAAAATAAACAGTTTACCATTATCGCCAAACTATATTTGGAATTTAGTTAATGAATCAAGCCAGCAGAATAAGCAATTAGTTATGAAATCAAACGATTAATAAAAGTGCCAGGTGCCTGCAAGTTTAAGGTGCCTTGGCACTTTTTTCCATATAAAGGAAAATTCGCTCGTTACTAATTTAATTGAAATAACAATCTTAAATGTTATTTTTCATATAAAAAATCGTGAATATTCGTTAAGATTTTGTAAGTTTTCCTTTTTATAAGAATAGTGTGATAAATTAATTCTGAAACCACATTGAGAACATACATTTCTAAAAAAGGAGAACGTCTAAATGAGTAAAAGAAAATGGAGAAAACCGATCAATACGATCCTATCAGTAGGATTAGCAGTAAGTATCGTGGTACCCACACTTTCGTCACCTGCACAAGCAGCGACACAGACTTCTGATTTATTGATTTCTGAATACATCGAGGGAAGTAGTTTTAATAAAGCCATTGAATTATACAATGGCACAGGTTCAGATATTGATTTATCGAATTATACGCTAGAGCTGTATTCAAATGGGGCATCAACAGCCTCACAAACATTGAAACTATCAAACCAGTTAAAAAATGGTGATACATATGTTTTATATCATAAAGATGCCAACGACGATATAAAAAGTAAAGGAGATTTTGCTAATTCTACCGTCATTAATTTTAACGGAGACGATCCCATTGTTTTAAAGAAAGATGGTATTGTGATTGATTCAATTGGTCAAGTTGGGGCAAGAGTAGAAAATTTAAAAGATGTCACGTTAATCAGAAACAGTAACATAGTTAACGGCGATTCGATCACAGATGACGCCTTTGACCCCACTGTGGAATGGACAGCACTTCCAAAAGATGATTCTTCAAATTTAGGGATTCATGGAACTACTACAGAAAATCCGGAGAATCCTGAAAATCCTGTAGAAGTCATTTCTATTGAAGAAGCACGTTCAAAATCTATAGGGGAAACAGTAACCATCAAAGGGATTGTGACGGCAAACTTAAAAAACACCGTACAAGTACAAGATGATACTGCAGGGATTGCCGTTCGTCCAGCAAGTTTGGAAGCCACTGTAGGGGATGAAGTAACCTTAAAGGGAAAATTATCTGATTATAATGGCTTACTTCAATTAGATGGTGCAGAGATTGTAGAAAAAACGGAAGACGTTGGAGCCCTTGCGCCAAAAATCGTCACAGGATCTCAAGTGGCAGAAGAGAATGAATCTCAACTAGTGACAGCAAAAGATATCCAGATTTTATCCGTGGACTCCGGTAGTACATGGGCAAATTACACGGTAACCGATGGAACAACTCAATTTATTGTTCGTGATGAAAGAAACGAATTGGGTCTAAAGGTGGGAAAATCCTATGATTCGATTTCTGGTATTGTCCAACAATTTTATGAAAACTACCAAATCATTCCTCGCTCCCAAGCTGATATTATTGAAGACGCAACGGTGGTTCAACCGGTAGTTGCATCAGCAAAAGCGGGGAACATTGCAAAAGGGACTGAAGTATCCTTAACAACAAACACTCCTGGAGCAACAATTTATTTTACAACAGATGGTAGTGAACCAACGAAAGAAAGCAAGATCTATCAAGAACCGATTGTGATTGACGAAGATACGGAAATTAAAGCGATCGCTATTAAAGAAGGACTGAAGGATAGTCACATCGCAACATATGAATATACCGTTTATGATCCTGAAAAAGGGCTACAAATTCACCATTTACAAGGAATGTCACACCAAAGTTCGATGAATGGGGAGGCGGTTTCAGATATTAAAGGGATTGTCACTTATGAATACAAAATCGGAAGTGGAAACTATTTTCATATGCAAACACCTGATGAGCTAAAGGATGATAATCCAAAAACCTCTGAAGGAATTGTCGTGTATACAGGAAATAGAGCAGCCAATGTAGAAGTTGGTGATCTTGTATCTGTAGATGGAACGGTTGATGAATACCATATTGATGGATACTATGATACAAAACGAGAAACGGATTTACCGGTTACGCAAATTAATGCAAGAGATGATAGAGGTGGAAATGTAAAGGTTGAAGCAACTGATCAACCGTTACCGGAACCAATCAAAATCGATGGTATTTTGCCACAAGATGTTATTGATAATGATGGTTTTGCTGAATTTGATCCAGAAGAAGATGCGATTGACTTTTGGGAAAGCCTTGAGGGGATGCTTGTAGAAACGGGCAATGTTAAAGCTGTTGCTCCACAGGAACATGGAGATCTGATTACCGTGTTAGAGGATCGTAAAACCGATACGATTCATGGCGGCGTATTATTAACAGAAGAAAATACAAACCCAGATCGTATCCAATTTAAGCTTTATGACAATTACGAAGCAAGGGAATTTGAAGTTGCAACTGGGGATAAGTTTACAGGACCCATTAGTGGTGTTGTCAATTACGGATTCCAAAACTATAAAATTTACACAGACTATGAAAATATGAAAGAAAAACACGTAGTTGGTGAAGCAAAGCCTGAAAAAACAGAGCTTGAATTCGACAAGCAGAAGGTAACGATTGCTTCTTATAACCTAGAAAACTTCTCTAATAACAAAAGCGAAACATCTGAAGATAAAGCGCAGAAATTAGCAAGAGCCTTTGCAGTAGATATGCAAAATCCAGATATAATTGGGGTAACAGAAGTTCAAGATAACAATGGACAAAAGCCAGGAGACTCCCAAGCAAACGAAAGTTATGAAAGACTTATCGCTGAAATTGAAAAGATAAGTGGCGTCAAATATGATTATGTAAACATTGATCCTGAAAACAATTCAGACGGTGGAGCTCCAAATGCCAATATTCGTGTCGGATTCCTTTACAATCCAGATCGAGTGAAATTAACAAAAGGGATGCCGCAAGGGGACGCAACGACGGCTGTTGGCTTTGAAAAAGGAAAGCTAACCCATAACCCAGGCCGTATTGATCCAACAAATGAAGCTTTCGAAAATAGTCGTAAGCCATTGGCAGCTCAATTTGATTTCCGCGGAGAGAGTGTGATAGTGATTGTGAATCATTGGAATTCAAAATCTGGAGATACTCCATTGTTTGGATCCACTCAACCCCCAGTTTACGGTAGTGAAGAGCAACGCATAAAAATTGCGAATGTCGTAAACGATTTTATTGAGGAAATTGTTGCTGAAGATCCAGGTGCAAACATTGTTTCTGTAGGGGACTTTAACGACTTCCAATTTTCAAAGGCACTGAAAATTCACGAAGGTGAGCATATGACTAATATGATTAATACAGTGGATAAAGCCGATCGGTATACCTATCTTTTCCAAGGGAATTCACAAGTCCTTGACCATATTTTAGTGTCTAATCATTTAGCAGACACGACCAAAACGGATATTCTCCACATCAACGCAGACTTTACAGATATGGCTGGTCGAGCAAGCGATCATGATCCTGTACTCGTTCAAGTTGATTTAAAAGACAAAAAGCATAAAAAGGCGAAAAAGGTAAAACGTAATTAATCAAATTCAAATAAAGCCATTGATTATCTAACAAAAAAAGAGTATATTATTATTCAATAACCTCCTATTTGACAAGATTCAGATAGGAGGTTATTTTTTTGATAGGCTCTTTATTACGAATTATAACCGATAGAAGATAAAAGCGTTATAAACCCTAAATGTCTTAAAGAACCAAATTAATTTTAAAATATTTTTTTATTTTTTTAAACTTTCCTATAGTAAAAATCAACAGAAAACTATTCTATCAATGCAAATCTAATCTAAAAGTATTAATAATGCAAGACTTTTAATAGAATTCATATATATAGAAATAATATTTTGTTCAAAAATTAGTTATGTTTAAAAGATTCAGAATATATTTACAACTGCTATGATATATGATAACTTATAATTACAATAACATAACACAAAAAAATATTTATCAAATTTTGTGTTATACATTTTTTAAAAAGGAGAGAGAGTATATTGATCATTCATAACGAGGAAACTTATACACGTGATGAAATGGAAACGCTTCAATTGAAAAGATTGAAGAAAACAGTAGAAAGAGTTTATAACAAAGTTCCATTCTATCAAAATAAGTTTAAAGAAAGAAATTTAACACAAGAAAGCATTCAAAACCTTGATGACTTACAGAAACTTCCTTTTACTGTCAAAAAGGATCTTAGGGATCATTATCCGTATGGTTTATTTGCTGTGGAAACAAAAGATATCGTGCGAATACACGCCTCGTCTGGAACAAGCGGGAAACCAACAACTGTCGCTTATACAAAAAATGATATCGACAACTGGGCAGATATGGTTGCTCGTGCTATTGCCATTGCTGGAGGTGAGCCAGAGGGCATTTTTCAAAATGCATATGGATATGGTTTATTTACTGGAGGTTTAGGGCTTCATTATGGTGCCGAAAGACTAGGAATGGCAACTGTTCCTATTTCAGGAGGAAATACGGATCGTCAAATCACCATTATTGAAGACTATAAGCCAACGGTTATCGCTGGAACTCCTTCTTACATTTTAAAAGTGGGAGAAGAATTAAGTGCACAAGGATATGATCCTCGTGAATCCTCATTGAAGTTTGGTATTTTCGGAGCAGAGCCATGGTCTGAAGAAATGAGAAAATTATTAGAGGAAACATTTGATATAAAAGCCTGCGATATTTATGGTTTAAGTGAAGTGATGGGACCTGGAGTTGCGATGGAATGTCATGAAGCACAAGATGGTCTACATATTGCTGAGGATCATTTCATTGTAGAAGTGATTGGTCCGGATACGTTAGAAAGGCTCCCTGACGGGGAAGAAGGAGAATTGGTTTTCACTAGTTTAACGAAGGAAGCGTTTCCGGTTATCCGTTATCGGACAGGCGATATTGCATCCATTACAAGAGAAAAATGTAAATGTGGTAGAACAACAACAAGAATGTCACGGGTCAAAGGACGTATTGATGATATGTTAATTATTCGTGGAGTAAACGTATTTCCTTCTGAAATTGAGCATTACCTAATTCAAATCGATGAATTAGCACCACACTACCAAGTTCATCTGAAAAGAGAGAACAACCTTGATATTGTTGAACTTCATGTTGAGATAACAGAAAATGTTTACCAACAAGTCAACGGAAATATGGATCATGAATTTATTCCATCCATCAAGAAAACCGTTCAACATTCGATGAAAAATCATTGTTTAATCAGCATGAATGTTAAAGTATTACCACCAAGAAGTATTCCTAGATCTGAAGGGAAAGCCGTCCGTGTCATTGACCGGAGAAATGAAGCTGTAATTATATGAGAGAAGAATCGTGTCTAATAAAATACGAAATAAATATTCGGAAGATTTATAATTATGCAACAAATAAAACAAAATAGTTAGTGTAACATAATTTGGGATAGGTGAATTTTATAGGGGTTCTTTTTTAAATCTAGTACTCCTATAACACCGTCCCATTTTTAGAATAAAGAAAAGGAAGGATTGGGGATATGGGAGATTTGCTTCAATTTTCGATTACAGGTTTAACCATCGGAAGCATTTATGCCATTGTAGGCTTGGGCTTTGTCCTAATTTATAGTGTGACAAAAGTGATTAATATGGCTCAGGGCGAATTTGTCATGCTTGGCGGAATGATTATGTACACGGGTATTTCAGCTGGATTACCATACTGGGTAAGTTTTGTTTTTACAATTATCATTGTGATGATTTTAGGCTGGATCATAGAACGGTTTATGATAAGCCGAGCAAAAGGGGCAGATGCAATTAGTTTAATTATCTTAACCATTGGTGCTGCCATTTTTATTCGAGGTATTTCTAGCATGGTTTGGGGAAAGGATCAAGTTCGTATCGCTCCTTTTACTCTAAACGAACCGGTTGGTATTGGAGGTGCCGTAATCACCCCCCAAAGCATATGGGTTTTAGTCATTTCCCTAATTGTGGTAATAGGATTATACTACTTGATTGATAAAACGATTTTAGGAAAGGCATTTCAAGCTAGTTCGGTTAACCCATTAGCTGCACGGTTAATGGGAATTAGTCCACGTAAGATGTCATCCTTTTCATTTACATTAAGTGCTGCTTTAGGTGCTTTAGCAGGGCTTGTTATTGCCCCGATTATGTTTCCAGCTTATGACATGGGGGTTATGCTTGGAATTAAGGGGTTTTCAGCTGCGATATTGGGAGGATTAGGTAGTGCTCCAGGTGCTGTACTTGGAGGGATTATTATTGGTTTACTTGAATCATTTGGCGCTGGATATATTAGCTCAGGTTTAAAAGATGCAATTGCGTTCACAGCCATATTAGCGATTTTATTAATCCGACCTAGTGGGATTATGGGCGAGAAAAGTGTCGGGAAAGGAGGACTGTAATGAAACTTCAAGGTGTACAAAAAACGAATTGGATGGGTATCGGAATATTCGTCCTTCTCGTTCTTATCTTTCCTCTTGTCATCCCAACTTCTTTTTATATTACCCAAATTACCTTTGTTGGTATCTATGTGATTGTTGCAATTGGATTAGGACTTTTAATGGGGTATGCAGGTCAAATTTCACTCGGGCAGGCAGCTTTCTACGGGTTAGGTGCTTATACATCAGCCGTTTTGACCACAACGTATGGTGTAAGTCCATGGATCAGTTTACTATTTTCCATATTGGTGCCTGCCATTCTGGCTTTTATTTTGGGCTATACGATGTCAAGACTTAGTGGATATTACCTCGCAATGGCAACACTCGCATTTGGGTTCATTATTCACTCGGTTCTCGTTGAATGGAGAGGTGTGACAAATGGGGCTACGGGATTGTACGGAGTACCACAAATTCCGTTTTTCGGAATCACTTTATCTCAAGGAATCAATTATTACTACTTTGTTTGGTTTTTTGCGATCGTTGTCATGATTATTGCCTTCAATATTGTTCATTCACGAGTGGGGCGTGCGCTGAGGTCCATTCATGACAGTGAAATTGCTTCAAGTTCTATGGGAGTAAATACAGGAAAGTATAAAATGCAAATTTTTGTGTTAAGCTCCATGTTTGCAGGAATTGCCGGATGGTTATTTGCCCATATGTCTTATAGTATCTCACCATCTTCCTTTACCCTTGAGGCGTCGATTCTTTTTCTGGCTATGGTTGTATTAGGTGGAAGTAGTTCGATTTGGGGTGCAGTGATTGGTGCGATTCTGATACGCTTAATTGGGATTGTTACGCAGACTTTAGGAGAACATTTTACTTTTATAACAAGTGATTTTGAACAAGTATTATATGGGCTTTTATTAATACTTGTGATTATTTTTATGCCTCGAGGACTTGTTCCAACACTTTCAGCTTTATTCTCAAAACGTATGAAAACTAAAAAAGAAGTCATAAAAGAAACAGAAACGGCCAGTGTGAATTTTAGTAAATAGGGGGGTGTATCGGATATGCTAGAAGTAAAAAATGTAACAAAGCAATTTGGAGGGGTAGTGGCAAATAAAAATGTAACTTTTTCATTTGAAGTTGGGCAAATTGTCGGATTAATTGGCCCCAATGGTGCTGGAAAAAGTACGATGTTCAATATGATTTCAGCCATTTTTCCTCCCACAACTGGAACGATCTCATTCAATGGGAAGATGATTAATGAGCTTCCAACATATCAAATGGCAACTATTGGGATTTCGAGGACTTTTCAAAACTTACAAGTTTTTAAGAATATGACTGTGCTAGAAAATGTGATGATTGGTCAACATATTCATTCAAAGACTGGAATATTAAGGGCTGCGCTTCTTTCACCTAAGGCGAAAAAGGAAGAGAAAAGAGTCTATGAAGCAGCAATGGAACAACTAGCCATTGTCGGAATGGATGCGTTTTTTGACCATAAAGCAGGGAGTTTACCATTAGGAAAGCTAAGATTACTAGAATTGGCACGAGCGTTAGCCACCAGGCCACAATTGTTATTGCTTGATGAGATCGCCGCAGGATTAAATCATAAGGAAACTCTGGAAATGAGTCAACTCATTGAAAAGATTAAAGATATGGGAGTGACGGTCTTTGTTGTTGAGCATGATATGGATTTAGTGATGAATATTTGTGAGAAAATTATCGTCCTGGATCAAGGGGAAAAAATAGCTGAAGGGTCACCAAAGGAAATTCAAAATAACGAGAAAGTAATTACAGCCTATTTAGGTGCTGAAACGGAAGAAGAGGAGAGGGTCATATGAGTGAGAAAATTTTAACGATCGATGGGCTTTCTGTCTCATATGGTCCCATTCAGGCCTTAAGAAATGTTACCCTTCAGGTGAATAAGGGGGAAATTGTTGCCATTCTCGGTGCCAATGGTGCAGGAAAAACAACCTTACTGCAAACCATCTCAGGTTTATTAAAACCAAATGCCGGACAAATTGCATTCCAAAATCAAAATATAACGGGATGGGCCCCTGAACAAATTGTCAAAACACATTTAATCCATGTTCCAGAGCATAGACAAGTTTTTTCCACCCTTACGGTTCTGGATAATTTATACTTGGGAGCTTTTCATCATAGTAGAAAATCTAATAAAAAAATGATTGAAGAAGATATCGAAAAGATTTTTAGTCTATTCCCAATATTGAGAGAAAGAAAAGAGCAATTAGCAGGAACCTTATCAGGCGGACAACAGCAAATGCTTGCAATTGCCAGAGGAGTTATGGCAAAGCCGATCCTTTTACTATTAGATGAACCGACATTAGGTTTAGCTCCAATTATAGCGAGAGATGTACTTAGTTTAGTGAAATCTTTAAAAGATCTTTTTGGAACAACGGTTTTACTCATTGAACAAAATGTGGTTTCTTCATTGAAGATTTCGGACAGAGCCTATGTTATTTCACATGGGGAAATAGTAAAAAGTGGCGATGCTGCCATTTTATTAGAAGATAAAGAAATTAAAGAAGCCTATCTTGGACAAACCATTCATTAATATAAGAGGGGGAAAATTTATGAGAAAAAAATCGATTCTTTCCAGTTTAATCATGTCATCCCTATTGATTTTAGGAGCATGTTCAAGTAGTGAAACGTCAAACGAATCAGAAGGGGAAAATGTAAAGGAGTATAAAATCGGGGCTATTTATTCAAAAACAGGTCCAAATGCTCCACTTGGAGAACCCGAGTGGAACTCAACCAAGTTATTAGAAGAAAAAATTAATGCGGAAGGTGGCATTAACGGAGTTCCAATTAAAGTGATTCTAGCGGATGACGAATCATCGCAAGAAAAAGCTACTCAAGAAATGAACCGATTGGTTAATGATGAAAAGGTCTTTGCGATGCTTGGCTCTTCAGGTAGCGGTGAAAGTTTGGCTATGAAAGGAATTGCGATGCAGCAACAGGTTCCATTAGTATCCGGTGGGGCAAGTATGCATATCGTTGAACCAGCAAGCGAGGCTAAATGGGTATTTAAGACTCCACATTCTGATATCCACGCTGTACAAAGAATTTATAAGTATTTAAATGACCAAGGTATTAAAAATGTGGGAACTTTAGTTGATTCGAATGCATTTGGTACAAGTGGATTAGAGCAATTAGAAGCACAGGCCAAAGAATTTGGGATAAAAATTGTTGCAAAAGAAAGCTATAACACACAAGATCCGGATATGAGTGCCCAGCTAACGAAAATCAATAGAGCGAAAGCAGAAGCTGTTATTGTTTGGGGAACAAACCCGGGACCAGCCGTGATTGCTAAGAACTTAAAAGACTTAGGTTTAGATATGCCACTGATTTCTAGTCATGGAATTGCGAATCAATCGTTTATTGATTTAGCAGGTGATTCGGCAGAAGGGGTAGTGATCCCAACTGGAAAATTATTATTCCCATCACAAATCCAACAAGACGATGTTCAATATGAAGTAATTTCAAACTTTCATAGTGAATATCAGAAAAAATATAATAGTGAGCCAACAAACTTTGGTTCCTATGGTCATGACAACTTAATGTTAGTAGTGGAAGCTTTACGTGCTGGGGCCACAGATCGTGAATCGATTAGAGATTATTTAGAAAATGATATTAAGGATTGGACAGGTGCTACAGGTGTCTTTAATTTCTCGCCTGAGGATCATAACGGTTTAAGTGCCGATAGTATGGTGATAGCAACGGTTAAAGATGGGAAGTGGACTTTGCTAGAAAAATAGAAAGTTCTCGATTAAATAAACAGAATCTTCTAAAAAGGGGTATGGCATAACTTTGATAACAAGGTTATGCCATTTCTTTTCATTCAGATTTTTTTAATACGTGAAAAAAGGAGCAATGAAATGGTGTTTTCACATATTCATAGAGGTTGGTTCATTTTAGTGATAACAGTCTTAAATGGATTTGCATGTTTGGGTTTGGCAAGATTTTCTTTCGGGGTTATCCTTCCATTTATGATAGAGGGATTATCCCTATCCTATTCAGAAGCAGGACTCATCGCATCCGCATTGTTTTTCGGTTACTTAGCAAGTGCCTTTTTTGTAGGAAGATTTATTCAGGCCTATAAAGAAAAGAAAGTAATTATCTTTTCTTTACTACTAACAGCAGTAGGGATGTTCTTAAGTGTAATATCCTACCATTTTTGGTTAGCATATATTGCCTGTTTCATCATGGGACTTGGTTCAGGTGCAGGGAATATAACATCTGTAGGATTGGTAGGTAAATGGTTTGCAGTTTCCCATCGAGGCAGAGCTCTAGGAATTACCAATTCAGGTTCAGGACTTGGAATGATTTTTAGTGGGTTTATCGTACCGATTTTAATGGTTTGGAATATAGACGGTTGGAGAATGAGTTGGTTGGTTTTGGCTCTTTGCGTCCTATTGATTCTGCTCATCAATGTTTTTTTTCTTATTGATGATCCTTCAACTATCCGTCTTAAACCGGTTGGAAAGGAAATCCCACCTGATAAAGTAAAGGGAAATAAGGCAAGTGTAATAGAAAGCATTTACTGTAATAAAAGTATTCTCTTGATTGGACTTACTTATTTTGCTTGGGGTTTTTCTTACTTGATATTTTCCACCTTTTTTGTTGATTTTTTAATGATCGATGCGAAACTTGAAATGAATTTGGCTGGTACATTTTTTGCCATTGCTGGAATCGTTAGTGTTGTGAGTGGATTTATATGGGGGAGGTTATCAGATCGAATTGGTAGAATGCTAACCCTATTTTTCGTATATCTTACTCAAACATTTATCTTACTACTTTTTGCCATCACGAGCCATCCAGCACTCTTGATGATAGAAACCATTATTTATGCTTTAACCTTGTGGGCTGTACCTACTGTAATCGTGGCCGCAGTAAGTGATATCGTGATTCCACTAAAATCTCCTATGGCAATCGGTTATATTACCCTCTTTTTTGGGATTGGGCAGTGGCTCTCTCCGATGATAACAGGCTCCTTAGTCGAACACTTTAGTTATACGATTGCCTTTTATTTGTCTGCCGTTGTTTGTGGTCTAGGTAGTATAGGATGTATCTACTTACATAGGACCTTTCGGACAAGAAATAAAATTAGTTTTAATCCAAATATACAAGAAGTAAATAGTGATCCTCTTAAGTAGTTGAAAAAAATGTCCAACTTGATATATATAACAAAAAGTTAAAAATATTATATTATCTGTTATATTATTAAAAGAAAGTGATAGAAATATATTGAATTAGTTAAATGATAATGGCGATAAACATTGCAAAATAAAGGTTTTACAATGTTTATTTTTAAATTTAAAAAATTATCAGAAAACGGTTGCAATCTATATAACAATAAACTATAATAACGTTATAAACATGTTATATAAATTTAAGGAGGCAAATGAAAAATGATTAATATGTCCTCGGTAATTGAAGAATCAGAAAAGTTAGAACAATTCATCCAAAAGATTGAAAAAGGGGAAAAGATCGAAGCGGATGATTGGATGCCTGAAGAATATCGTGTGGCGTTAATTAAATTAATTTCGATGCATGGAATTAGTGAAATTATGGGAGCGCTACCTGAAAAAGAGTGGGTTCCAAAAGCACCATCTTTACACCGCAAACTTGGGATTATGGCAAAAGTTCAAGACGAAATGGGTCATGGTCAATTATTACTACGTGTCGCAGAAGACCTTCTAAAACCATACGGGAAGAACAGAGGAGACTTGATGCAAGATTTATTTAAAGGAGATTTAAAGTTCCACAATGTCTTCCATATGGCAACAAGATCTTGGGGAGATGCTGGTTTAATTGGTTGGTTAGTTGATGGAGCTGCGATTATTACACAAACCAATATGCTAAATGCTTCCTATGGTCCATATGCAAGAGCTTTACACCGTATCTGTGCCGAAGAAGTATTCCATGCTCACCATGGAGAAGCAATCATAATGGCACTGGCAGAAGGAACACAAGAGCAAAAAGAGATGGTCCAAGATGCATTAAACCGTTGGTGGCCTGCACTTCTCATGTTCTTTGGCCCGGCAAGTAGTGAAACAACTGGAACATCTAAACAAGATGTCACCATTAAATATAAGATTCGTACAAAATCAAACGAAGAACTACGCCAAGACTTCTTTACTAAATATGTTCCAAGAATTCTTTCTCTAGGTTTAACGATTCCAGATCCAACGATTCATTTTGATGAAGAAAAACAGACTTGGATTTATCAACAGCCTGATTGGAACGAATTTAAACAAATTATTAAAAATAAAGGGCCACGTTCACAAGCCCGATTGAATTTACGACGCACATCTTATGAAAATAATGCATGGGTTCGCGATGCACTTGCGGCAGTGGTGAACTAATAATAAAAAGGAGAATGAAGAAAAATGGGAAACGATAATAAAACGTTTTATCAAGAATATGAAGTATTTAGTAAACGTACACCTTCTGCTTCCTTTCAACATCAATTTAGCCTTCTTGCACCAAATGAAGAAATGGCATTAATTATGGCACAAGAAAATTTTATGAGAAGAGAAACGGTATATGATATTTGGGTAGTGAACCGTTCAAATATTCGCGGATTAAGTCAAGAAGAGAAACTGATCTTAAACCGTCTTGATAACAAAGATTACCGAAACACAAAAGGATATGGCTATTTAAAGAGAAAATGGCGTCATTACGAGCAAAAAATGTTTGATGAAAAAGAAATTCTGTCTTGGGGAAAGGAGAAAAGTCAATGAGTGAAGCAACCTTAAATCCAGAAAATAAAAAAGCGGTTATCGATTTATTATATCAATTAGCAGATGATGATTTTCTCTATGCTTATCGTAATTCGGAGTGGCTCGGACTTGCTCCGCATATTGAAGAGGATGTAGCTTCTTCTTCCATAAGCCAAGACAGCATGGGGCATGCAGCGATGTTTTATCGACTACTTGAAGAACTAGGTGAAGGCGATGCCGATGCTTTAGCGCACGGTCGACCTTGGAGAGAAAGAAAGAATTGTATTTTAGTAGAAAGAGTAAATGGACCAGGTAATTATATGGAGAACGCACAATATGATTGGGCTTATGCAGTGGTTCGAAACTATCTTTATACAAGTGCTAAAAAAATTAAAATCCAATCACTAAAACAAAGCTCTTATCAGCCACTTGCAGATGTAGCTGTCAAAGTTGATATGGAATTACATTACCATTTACTTCATTGGAAAACATGGTTTGTACAACTATTAAGTTCCACTGTAGAAGCAAAAGAGCGAATGAATGCAGCATTTGAAAAAGTAATAAATGATTTTGCTGATGTCTTTTCATTTGGGAATGAGGGAGAGCAAATCACTGCTGCTGGATTAATGGAAGAAGAAGCCGTTTTAAAACAAAAATGGGCTTCTGTGATCGGACCAGTATTAGAATCAGTTGGATTAAGTGTACCTGCCCATTTTAGTTCAGGAAGTCTAAATGGTAGGAACGGGGAGCATTCAATCGAACTTGAGGAAGCACTTGCGATTCTAGCTGAAGTGTACAATTTAAATCCCGTAGCTTCCTGGTAAATATATGAGAGTGTGGTGTGAAGAGATGAAAGCACCGGTTCAAATTTTAAAAGATGATGTGTTAATCGTATTATCAACGGTTAAAGATCCTGAAATTGATACAGTAAGTATCATCGATTTAGGGATGGTTGAAGAAATTACGATCGAAAATCATTCGGTGAAGGTTGATATTTTACCAACCTTCGTCGGATGTCCTGCCTTAGAATTGATTCGAGAGAATATAGTAAAGGCTGTAATTGGTTTAGAAGGAGTAGAGGAAACAACAGTTGAATTCGTTAATACTCCTCCGTGGACATCGGATCGAATTACGGAGAAAGGAATGCACGGACTAAAAGAGTTTGGGATTGCGCCACCGCCCAAATATCTGAAGGAAGATGGTTCCTGGCATGTGGATTGTCCATATTGCGGCTCCACTTATGTCACTTTAGACAATATTTTTGGTCCAACAGCATGTCGAAGTATTCTTTATTGTAAAAGCTGTAAAAACCCATTTGAAGCGATGAAGCTGATTTCAACTACATTATGAAAGAGGGAAGACATAATGGTAAAACTAATTGCATTTTATAAACAACCTGAAAATAAAGAAGCATTTGATGAGCATTATTTCAATGTGCATGTACCTATTACAGAAAAGATCCCTGGTTTACGAAAAATGAAAGTGACAAAAGGAACCGGATCTCCAATGGGGGGAGAAGCGAAATATTATTTAATATGTGAAATGTATTATGACAGCATAGAAGATTTAAATGCAGGTTTAAGATCGGCAGAAGGAAAAGCATCAAGCAAGGATGTGATGAGTTTCGCAGGAGACATCGTTTCATTTATGATTGGTGAGGACGTAGAATGAATGGATTTGAATACATTGAAAGATTGATAGAGGATGGAGTAGGAGTGATCAAACTAAATCGTCCTAAGCAGTTAAATGCATTAAATCGAAAAATGATTCGAGAAATCATTACGGCTTTAGAAGAGTTTGATCAAAATGATGAGGTTGTTACGATCCTTGTAACAGGAAATGGAAGAGCGTTTTCTGCAGGAGCCGATATTGATGAAATGGCAGAAAATGATTCGATTCAAATGGAATTATTAAACCAGTTCGCAGACTGGGATCGGATTACTCTCATCAAAAAACCGATTATCGGGGCTGTGAAAGGGCTTGTGTTTGGTGGCGGATTTGAGTTGGCTTTAAGTCTAGATATCTTAATAGCTGCTACAGGTACACAATTTTCTTTCCCTGAAGTCCAACTCGGTGTTATGCCTGGAGCGGGTGGCACTCAGCGCCTAACAAAAGTCGTTGGGCGAGCAAAAGCGTTAGAGTGGATTTGGACAGGGGATCGTATTCCTGCCGAAACGGCTTTACAATTTGGGATTATAAATACCATTGTTTCCGAAGAATTATTAATGGAAGAAAGTATGAAATTGGCCAAGAGATTGGCGAAGCAACCTCCTTTATCTTTAAGACTCATTAAAGACTCTATTAATAAAGCAGTAGATTATTCACTATATGAAGGAATGCAGTATGAGCGAAAAAATTTCTATCTGCTGTTCTCATCTCAGGATCAAAAAGAAGGAATGCAGGCTTTTATCGAAAAGAGAAAAGCTGAATTTAAAGGGAAATAAGGAGGTGGAACACCATGTATGAAAATATTCAATACACTCTAATTGATGGAGTAGCAACGATTAAGTTAGCTCGACCAGATAAATTAAACGCGTTTAATCGTACGATGATCCGCGAAATCACAGCGGCTGTGAAAGAGGCAGCAAGAGATGAAAAAGTACGATGTCTTGTATTCACTGGAGAAGGTCGCGGATTTTGTTCAGGTCAAGACTTGGCGGATGTTGATAAAAAAATGGACCACGGAGAAGTGTTACGAGAGCAATATCGTCCAATGATGAAACAAATTATGAACCTGGAAAAACCAGTTGTAGCAGCTGTGAATGGTGTAGCAGCCGGAGCAGGATTTAGTCTTGCTTTAGCCTGTGATTTCAGGTTGGCTTCCGAAAAATCAAGCTATGTAAATGCTTTTATTCATATAGGTTTAATTCCAGACTCTGGTAATCTTTATTTCTTGCAAAACTTAGTAGGCTACTCAAAAGCAGCTGAGATTTCCATATTAGGAGAAAAAATTTCAGCTGATCGAGCATTGCAGTTAGGACTAGTGACAAAGGTAATTCAAAGCGAATTATGGGATAAAGAAGTAGGTGAATTCACAGAATATTTGGCGAAAATACCCACAAAAGCGGTTGGTTTGATCAAACGAAATTTAAAACAAGCGAATTCCCTTTCATTTGAAAAATATTTAGAAGCGGAAGCACAAGGACAAAGAATTGCTGGCTTAACGAAAGATCACCAAGAAGGTGTGCAAGCCTTTATCGAAAAAAGAAAACCAGTTTTCATAGGTAGTTAAATTAGAAAAATAAGAGGAGGAAAAACAATGACAACAACTCAACAATCCATTCAAGAAAACCAATCAATAAAGCGTGATTTCTATCATTTAATTATAAATGGTCAAAAAGTAGAAAGCAGTAATGGCGGTACAATCAAAACGTATAATCCAGCAACAGGTGAATTAATTGCAGAAGTTGCAAAGGCAACGAAAGAAGATGCAGAAAAAGCGGTTCAAGCAGCACGTAATGCTTTTGATTACGGGAAGTGGAAGAAGTTTCCGGTAAACAAACGCTCACGAGTGCTAAATAAAATTGCTAGTATTATGCGTTCCCGTTTTAATGAATTAGTAGAATTAGAAATGCTAGATACAGGTAAAAGTTTAAGTACAGCTCAAGGCCAAGTAAATCAAGCGATTGAAGACTTTGAATTTTACGCGGGTGCGATTGTTTCACATGGAGGTCGTGTGAATCCAATGCCAGGTCAATTCCATAACTATACAGAAAAAGAACCAGTTGGCGTATGTGCACAAATTATTCCGTGGAATTACCCGTTAATGATGGCAGCTTGGAAAGTCGCTCCTGCCATTGCAGTAGGTTGTTCTGTAATCGTAAAACCCGCTTCCTTAACACCGCTTACAGCGATTATTTTAGGTGAAATTTGCTTAGAAGCAGGTGTTCCAGAAGGTGTTGTAAACATTGTTCCAGGTTCAGGATCTGAAGTAGGAAATTACTTAGTGGAACATGAGCAAGTTGATAAAGTAGCGTTTACAGGCTCTACTCCAATTGGTAAAGATATAATGGCAAGAGCATCACAAACATTAAAGCGTGTTACTTTAGAGCTTGGAGGAAAATCTCCTAATCTTGTATTTGCAGATGCAGATATTGATGCAGCGGTAGACGGTTCACTTTATGGAATCTTTTATAATACAGGTCAATCTTGTGAAGCGCGTTCTCGTTTATATGTACATGAAGATATATACGATGAATTTGTTAGTAAATTTATTGAAAAAACAAAGAAAATCAAACTCGGTGATCCATTTGATCAAGCAACCCATGTTGGTGCCATTATTGACCGCAACCAAGTTGAAGTGATTGATGGATATGTAAAATCGGCAATCGAGGATGGTTCGGAAATCCTAACAGGTGGAAAGCCGGCGATTATAGAAGGTTTCGAGAACGGCTTCTGGTATGAACCAACTGTTATTGCCAATGTGAATCACGACATGAAAGTCGTAAAAGAAGAAATCTTTGGACCTGTAGTTGTGATTATGAAGTTTAAAGATGAAAAAGAGGCGATCAAGCTAGCTAATGATACCGAGTTTGGTTTAGGTTCTGCTATTTGGACGAAAGATGGAGCGCGGGCACAACGAGTTGCAGGTCAAATTCAAGCAGGGATCGTTATGGTAAACTGCCCATTCTCAGCAATGCCTGGAACACCATTTGGTGGTTACAAGCAATCAGGTTTCGGAAGAGAATTATGTATTGAAACATTGGATCTTTATACAGAAACAAAGAGTATTGTATCTTACTATGGAAGTCGTCCATTAAATCCAATGGGGATTTAAGTCCATTAATGAATGGAGTACGATTACATCAATTTTAAAGAGATGTTTCGTACTCCTTTACATAATCGAAAAAGGGAGAGGAAGAAGTGATGATAGAAACAATTATGGTTGTAGGTTCCGGTGTGATGGGAAGAGGAATTGCTTATGTTGCAGCAGTAGGAGGATTTCGTGTCTCCTTATATGATGCAAATGAAGCAGCATTAAAAAATGCTAAAGAAGAACTATACAAAATTTTTGATAAAGGGTTAGCTCGAGGGAAAATAACAGTAGAAGAAGTGGAAACCGCAAAAAATAATCTTCTGTTTGTTCCTCAATTAGAAGAAGCAGCAAGACAGGCTGATTTGGTGATTGAAGCAGTTCCTGAAAAGACCGAGATCAAAAAGGCTGTTTTTGAGTCTCTTGAACAATATGTCCCCGAACATTGTTTATTTGCCACGAATACTTCAACCATGAGTCCAACAGAAATTGGCTCTTATGGAAAACGTCCAGAAAAATCCATTGCGATGCATTTCTTTAATCCTGTTCATAAAATGCCACTTGTTGAAATTGTTCGCGGACTTGAAACAAGTGATGAAACAGCAGAGGTGGTGCGACAAGTAGCAGAGCAAATGGGAAAAGAAACCGTTGTGATCAATGAATTTCCAGGGTTTGTGACTAGCCGTATTTCTTGTCTTGTTGGAAATGAAGCATTTTATATGTTGCAGGAAGGACTTGGGACCCCAGAGGAGATCGACAAAGCGATTAAATTAGGGTTGAATTATCCAATGGGTCCATTTGAGTTAGTTGATTTAGTCGGCTTGGATGCACGCTTAAATAATTTAAAATATTTACATGAAAAATTAGGTGAAAAATACCGCCCTGCTCCATTACTAGAACAATATGTGAAAGCAGGTCGCCTTGGTCGTAAATCAGGTAAAGGGGTTTATGATTATACAAAAGAAAAAGAGGTGCTATCAAAATGAGAGAAGTCGTAATCGTAGATGCAGTCCGTACACCTATTGGTAGATATAAAGGTGCATTAAAAAGTGTTCGACCCGACGATTTAGGCGCAATTGTAATTAAAGCATTATTAGAACGAAATCCGAATCTTCCAGCCGAGGATATTGAAGAAGTCGTGCTAGGAAATGCCAATCAAGCAGGAGAAGATAATCGAAATGTAGCTAGAATGTCAGCATTGCTTGCGGGACTTCCAATATCAGTAGGGGGAACAACAATCAACCGACTATGTGGATCAGGTTTGGATGCAGTTATGTATGCAGCAAGAGCCATTGCGAGTGGGGAAGGGGATATTTATATTGCTGGTGGCACAGAAAGTATGACTCGTGCTCCATTTGTAATGGGGAAACCTGAAATTGATTATCCTCGAGGTTCAATGGAATTACAAGACACGACGATTGGCTGGAGATTTACGAATCCTGTATTAGAAAAAATGTACGGTGCGGAAACGATGCCAAAAACCGCTGAAAATGTCGCTCAAGACTATAACATTTCACGTGAGGCACAAGATCAATTCGCTTTCGAAAGCCAGCAACGAGCCAAAAAGGCGATGGAAGAAAATCGCTTTGAAAATGAAATCGTGCCAGTCACTGTGAAAGATCGCAAAGGCAATGAAACGGTTGTAGATAAAGATGAACATCCACGCCCAGACACGACTCTAGAAAAGCTAGGTAAATTAAGACCTATTTTTGAAGGAGGATCTGTAACTGCAGGAAATGCTTCAGGTGTGAATGATGGTGCCTCTGTATTATTGATTATGAGTGCTGAAAAGGCAAAAGAATTGAACCTGAAGCCGTTAGTCAAATATGTTGTCGGTGCAACAGCAGGGTTAGAGCCAAGAGTCATGGGACTCGGACCGATCTATGCATCCAGAAAGGCGTTACAAAGAGCTCATTTATCTTCTCAAGATTTAGGCTTAGTTGAATTAAATGAGGCTTTTGCTTCCCAATCATTAGAATGTATCCGTCAATTAGAGCTTGATCCATCAAAGGTTAATGTAAATGGTGGTGCGATTGCATTCGGTCATCCGCTAGGTGCTAGTGGTGCTAGAATTTTAACCACTTTAATCTATGAAATGAAAAAGCGGGATGTTCAATATGGTCTTGCAACTATGTGTATTGGCGTTGGTCAAGGCATAGCTGCAATTGTTGAAAATATTGCTGACTAATCTATGAAAATACCTTTATTTGACTAGTGGTCGGTAAAGGTATTTTTATCTGATTGAAGAATATGTAGGTATTAGGATTTTTCTATTTCGTTAAAAAGTGTTCAACTGGAAAGGAGTCTAAAAGAGATGTCAAAAGTGTTATATAGTGTGGAAAATCATATTGCATACGTGACGATTAATCGTCCAGAGGTTCTTAATTGTTTTGATTATGAAACATTAGAGCAATTAGCAGACGTGGTCAATCAAATCGAAATGGATCAGGATGTTCGTGTTGCTATTTTTACCGGTGCAGGTGAAAAGGCATTTAGTGCAGGTGCCGATTTAAAGGAAAGGAAAACATTATCTGTCAAAGAGGTTCGGAGAAATGTAAAGGCGATCCGTGATGTGTTTAATCAAATTTCACAACTCCCTCAGCCAACAATTGCAGCAGTTAATGGCTATGCATTTGGAGGCGGGTTTGAATTGATCTTGGCTTGTGACTTTGCAATTGCTGTTCCAGAGGCGAAAGTGGGTCTAACAGAAACTAGTTGGGCGATTATACCAGGTGCAGGAGGAACACAGCGACTACCCCGATTGATTGGAGAAATGAGAGCAAAGGAACTCATTTTCACAGCTAAAAAGTTAACAGCACAGGAAGCTTATGATTGGGGGATTTTAACAAGAGTTATCAATGATGAAAACGTAGTTGAAGCCAGTATATCATTTGCAAAAGAGATGTTACAAAATGGTCCAGTTGCTTTAAAACAAGCAAAGTATGCGATTTGTAATGGAATGAATGTTGATCTTCAAACAGGTCTAGCAATTGAATCGAAAGCCTATGAATTAACGATTCCTACAGAAGACCGGTTAGAAGCTTTAACCGCATTTAGTGAAAAGAGAAAACCTGCTTTTAAAGGAAAATAAAATTTGCAAGACTATCAGAAAATTGGCTATTATAATAGAATACTCCGAGATATTATTGTTAATTTGGACAAAACTTGTCCGATTTACAAGGAGGGCGCACAGAACACAGAAAAGAGTGATTTCATATGAGTAAGACACAGTCGATGATCCTAACAATTTATGGAGATTACATTAGCCATTATGGAAATAAAATTTGGATTGGCAGCCTGATCCAATTAATGAAAGTTTTTGGCCATAATGAGCAAGCGGTTCGTGTCGCTGTTTCTCGGATGATGAAGCAAGGCTTACTCCAATCCGAGAGAAGGGGAAATAAAAGTTTTTATGAGCTAACGGAAAGAGGAGTAAGTCGAATCAACGAGGCAGCAAGAAGAATTTATAAATTGGAACCACATGAATGGGATGGAAAATGGAGAGTCATTATGTATAACATCCCTGAGGAGAAAAGACAAATTCGAGATGAACTCAGAAAAGAATTGCAATGGAGCGGTTTTGGAAACCTATCAAATGGCTGTTGGATCTCGCCTAATAATTTTGAAAAAGAAATAAATCTTTTAATTAGTAAGTATCAAATTGAAGAATATGTTCAGTTATTTCTATCCAAACATATTGGACCACAACCAGACTTTACTTTAGTTCAAAAATGTTGGCCTCTACAGGAAATTGAAGAAAAATATGATGATTTTATTGACGAATACAGCAAAAAATACATTATTCATCAAAGTTTGATTGGTAGCGGAGAAATGACGGATGAAGACTGTTTTATAGCAAGAGCGAATTTGGTTCATGAATACCGAAAGTTTTTATTTATTGATCCTTTTCTTCCTAAAGAATTGTTGCCCGAAGGTTGGAGCGGAAATCATGCCGCACTATTATTTGATCAATATTATAAAATTTTAGCAGAGCCAGCTAGCCGTTTCTTTGAAAATGTTTTTCAGGAAGAAAATGATTTAGGAAAGAAAGATAAAGATTATAATGCAGAAGAATTTCCTTTAATGAGTGAGATCGGGGAATAGAATCATCAGAACAATAAACTCCACAATACTAGATTTCTATGGCTAGTATTGTGGGAACTAGTATTTTCCTACTTCATGATTTAAGAATCTCATTATATATGTAACTTTTTTCAACATAAGTATCAATCGAAAGTTGGATCAGTTCAAAATCTTTATCGGTCAGTTCTCGAACCACTTTTCCTGGTGAACCTATGACAAGAGAACGTGGTGGTATGACCTTACCAGATGGAATCAGTGTATTGGCACCAATGATACATTCCTCCCCAATAACTGCGCCATCTAAAATAGTTGAACCCATTCCGATAATACATCTTTTTTTAACGGTACAACCATGAAGAATGACATTATGTCCGACAGTTACTTCATCTTCAACAATAACTGGGGATCCTTCTGATAAATGAATGGATGTATTATCCTGAATACTGCAGCGATCTCCAATGATTATAGCGTCTTCATCACCGCGTAAAACTGCATTAAACCAAATAGAAGTTTCTTTACCAACTTGAACATCACCAATCAAATGTGAACCAGGAGCTAAAAATACGGTTTCGTGTACAAGTGGATTTTTGTCTTTATAGGGAATTAACATCATAAAATCTCCTTTTTTATTATTTGAATTTTCATAGTATTATAACACAAATATACATAATTGATAAGGAGGGATTGTCATGAACTCAGTGTGTGAACAATTAAAGATTAAGTACCCGATCGTTCAAGGCGGAATGGGAAATATTAGCCATGCGACGCTGAGCGCTGCGGTTTCAGAAGCCGGAGGTCTTGGTACGATTGGATGTGGTACGATGAAGCCGGATGATGTGGAAAACATTATTTTAGAAACAAAGGAATTAACTTGTAAACCATTTGCTATCAATATTGCTTTATCCGTAAATCCCTATGTTGAGGAATTAGTTCATTTAGCTATTAAACATCAGGTTCCAGTCATTTCATTGTCTGCGGGTAACCCTGCTCCATTCATTCCCACCCTACATCAACATGGAATAAAAGTGATTGTGGTCGTTGCCTCAGTAAAACATGCCCAAAAGGCAGAAGCAGCAGGAGCAGATCTATTGGTAGCAGAAGGCTTTGAGGCAGCAGGAATTAATTCAAGTCTTGAATTAACAACATTTACATTGATTCCTCAAATACATAAAGCTGTATCCATTCCTGTTATTGCAGCGGGTGGAATTGGCGATGGAAAAGGATTAGCAGCAGCCATGATGCTTGGGGCAAGTGGTGTCCAAATGGGCACACGTTTTATTGCAACAAAGGAAGCCCAGTTACATGATAACTATAAAGAAAGGCTGCTTCAGGCAAGCGGAACCGATACTAGAATCGTAGGTCGTACAGTAGGGCGGGTGAGAAGGGTCTTGCAATCAGAATATGTTGAAAAGATATTCCAAGCAGAAAAAGAGGGAATCAGTTTAGAAGAATTTAATGAAATCACTTCAGAGGATTACCATGTTAAGGGTGCTGTTTTAGGAGATTTAGAAAATGGATATATTAACAGCGGACAAATTGCCGGTTTGATTTCTGCGATTCCAACAGTCCAAGAACTTATAGAGAGTATGATGGAAGAAGCAAAAACTCAACTCGAAAAGGTTACTCAAATTCTACTGCTACAATGGAGTAAATAAAAGTAACATGAATAATAATTAAAATATAAAGCTTTGTTAAGTGTTAATTTTGATTTGCAACTATGTTGATTGTAGTGGGAGTCAAGAAAACTCATACGGTAGAAGAGAGAAGGGCAAGACAACTTAAGACACAAAGTATCATGTGGCTTTCCTGTTGCACGCTGAATGCGAAGTGACTGGAACGGAGTCAACAACCAAGTTTAACAAAGTAAAATATAAAATAAAGGTGGAGTTTAATTGATTACAAATTTAACAGAGCAAGAGATTCATGAGAAATATTATAATGATATATACAAAACCTTTGAAAATGAACCATATGCCCAATTTCTCGGTATCGAACTTAAAGAGCTTGGTTTAGGCACAGCAACGGCCGAATTAGAGATTAAAGATCATATGCTAAACTCGCATGGCACCGTTCATGGCGCAATCCTGTTTGCGATAGCTGACTATGTATTTGCTGCCGCTTGTAATTCCTATGGAAAAACTTCTGTAGGCCTATCAACCACGGTTAACTTTATGGCTGCTGGAATGAATGGATCTACAATTAGGGCGATTGCTGTAGAAGAAAAGAAAAACAATCGAACCTCGTGGTATAAGATTCAGATCGAAAGTAATGGCGAACTATTGGCAACGATGGAAGCATTGGCATATCGTAAAAATCACTATTTTATTTCAATTGAGGAATAGTCGTCATTTTTTAATAACGAAAGGAGTCCAAATGGAAACGAAATATCGTCCTTCTGATTTGCTAAATGTCGTCAAAATAAAAAGAGTACCTCCGAATTGTGATCTAACGTTACAGATAAAACCGACTCTTGCGCATGATGGTTATGCAACAGCCATATGGAAAGTTGATGAAAATCTTCTTAATGGACATGATGTGATAATGGGTGGATTTCTATGCGACCGATACAATAATGGCTTATGCCATTGCATCAATATTAAATCCAGACCAAAGCTTTGCATCCATTGATCTTCATACAACTTTTCATAGACCACTTTTACCTGGAACAGCCAAATTAGAAGCAAAAGTAGAAAGAAAAGGAAAAAGTATAGCCTATTTGACAGCTGAGGTTTTTCAAAATGAAAAGAAGTGTTGCAGTAGTGTTTCTTCAATTATGATTAAGGAACATTAATAAAAGGAATAACCGTTCATTTACTCCCATGAGATATAAAACTTTATATGAAATGATACCCTAATAAAATAAATGGGGTAAATGTAGTTGATGCTTGTCCTATACAAACTTTTACTCCTTTACATATTGTATTGATGTAAGAGCTTCTACAATATATGTAAAGGAGGAATCCATATGTCTGGACAACAAAGCGGATATGGATCAAATGGGTTTGTGTTGCTCGTTGTATTGTTTATCCTGTTAATCATTGTTGGAGCATCTTTTTATTAAAGATCATCCTATAATTAGTTACAAAGAAGAGAGCTGACGTAAAGAATTAGCTCTCTTCTTTTCTTAGCATTAATATCGTCTGTGAATCTTACAATACTTCTTCATTCAACTCTTCACTTTCATTCTCATTCTCATTATTTTTTGCCTTATAAATTTGGAATAAAAGACTCAAAATACTTGATATTTTATCAAAATTAAAATCAAATTTATTAAGTGTTTTCAATGGTTGTCCCATAGGTGGCATTTGAAATAACGAAATTTTGTTATTTAATATGCTTAATTCATTTAAGATTCTATTTAATAATTCCCTTTCTTCATTTATTTTTTCACTTTCATTTTCATTTACATTTAAATCTTCTTTTTTATTTACATTTGGATTTTCTTTATATTGGTCAATAAAAGCCATTAGGATATTTAATAACTTGTCTATATCAAAATCGAATTTTTCTAGAAAATTAAAAGGATTTTTGGGAGTTGGTTTCGTTTTTTGCATCGAACACAATATATTTCCTATTTTTTTTAATTGATTATTTATTAGGACGTTTTCTTTTAAGATTTTATCTAATGATTCAGTTTGTGATTCTAACTCATTTTGAAGTATTAATTTTTTTTTAAATCTCTTTTCTCCTAACTTTTTAAAAAACGCTTCTGTTTGCTGTTCTGAATTGATTTTAAATTGTGAATAATATTCGGTTTTTTTTTCATAATACATTTTTAACCTCTCCTTGTTATAAAAATTAATGGTGGTTGTCCGCAATATATTATGATTATGTAACAATTGGTGTATAGACAGAAAAACTTTTTACTAACTATGAGGGAGTTAATTGGTCTTGTAACTTTGGTTATGTAATAAAATGGCGTTTGTTTTTTAAAAACACGCAATTTAGTTTAGAAGTGGTAAGTACTAAACTAAATTGATCACTATTTGATTATTTTTCTGGATTGACCATAAAAAAGTAAAAAATTCAGTTATTGCAGTATAATTCTCATTGACATAGAACTTATTTTAGGTGACGATAGAAATATATTCTATTTACCTTGGAGGCTCTGATGAAATACATTAGTACACGTGGGAAAGTAAACAAAATTGGCTTTATTGATACCGTTTTAATGGGATTGGCAACAGATGGAGGATTATTAGTACCAGAAAAGATTCCTCAAATTTCTAAAGATAAGCTAGATGCAATGTCCAATCTATCCTATCAGGAATTAGCATATGAAATTATTTCTTATTATGTTGATGGAGAAATTCCTGAGAACGAACTTAAGGAGTTAATCAAGAAAAGTTATGAAACTTTCCGTACTCCTGAAGTAACACCGGTGGTTAAATTAAAAGAGAATATGTATGTTCTCGAATTATTCCATGGCCCTACTTTTGCCTTTAAAGACGTAGCGCTACAGTTTTTAGGAAATTTATATTCTTATATCGCCAAGAAAACAGGGGAAACCATCAATATTCTTGGAGCAACTTCTGGAGACACAGGTGCATCTGCAATTGAGGGTGTGCGAGGAAAAGAAGGAATCCGTATTTGTATTTTGCATCCGCATGGAAAAGTAAGCAAGGTGCAAGAACTACAGATGACAACCGTTGATGATGAAAGTGTATTAAATTTAGCGATTAAAGGAACATTTGATGATGGTCAACGCATCATTAAGGAAATTTTTGCTGACTTGGATTTTAAAGCTCAATATCATCTACGCGCGATTAATTCCATTAATTTTGCCCGTATTTTAGCTCAAACAGTCTATTATTTCTATGCCTATTTCCAAGTAGCAAAAGAAAAAGACATTAAGAGCCTTAACTTCAGTGTACCAACTGGTAACTTCGGTGATATTTTTGCTGGTTATTTGGCGAAAAGAATGGGGCTGCCTGTTGGAAAACTGATTGTAGCGACTAATGAGAATAACATTTTGGAACGCTTTATTAAAGATGGTGTTTATCAGCCTGGAGAGTTCCATAGCACGTATAGTCCATCAATGGACATTCAGGTAGCTAGCAACTTTGAGCGTTATCTATACTACCTATTGAAGGAAGATCCAAGCGCAACTTCTGCATTAATGGATCAATTCAAATCTGAAGGGAAAATGACTGTCACTGTGGAGCAATTACTTCGAGTACAAGCTGATTTTGCGGCAGAAGGGGTGCAAGGGGAAGAGTGCCTGAAAACAATTAGCCAATACCATAAAGAAACACAATATTTATTAGATCCTCATACCGCATGTGGGATTGCCGCATATGAAACATGTAATGAACAAGATCAAGTTTGTGTAACGCTTTCGACAGCCCATCCAGCAAAATTCAATGAGGCTATTCAATTATGTGATATTGAACAGACATATCCTGAACAAATCCAAGCTTTATTTGATAAACCACAATATTTAGAAGTGGTTGAGGCGTCTAATGAAGATATTCGCCATCAATTAGAAAAGCATTTCCGTTCTACATCATCAGTTGAGAAGTAAAAAAAAATTACTCTATTTTATTTTAAAAATAATACCCCTCTATTTGCTAACATGCAGATAGAGGGGTATTCGTTATTTATTTACAAAAGTATAATTTATGGTTGTTAATTTCGGATAAGATAATCAAATGCACCTAATGCTGCTGTAGCACCAGATCCCATAGAAATGATAATTTGTTTATAGGCAGTATCTGTACAATCTCCTGCTGCAAATACGCCTGGAATACTTGTTGCTCCACGTTTATCGACAACAATTTCGCCCATTTTTGTCAGTTCAAGTTTGTCACGTAAGAAATCAGTATTTGGAACAAGACCAATTTGAACGAATACGCCTTCTAATTCAATGTGGTGAATTTCTTCAGTTGCACGGTCCTTGTAAGAAATACCGTTCACTTTATCTGTACCTGTAATTTCAGTTGTTGCTGCATTTTTGATCACTGTTACATTTGGTAAACTATTTAGACGATCTTGAAGGACAGAATCTGCTTTTAATTCAGGAGCAAATTCGATGACTGTTACATGTTTGACGATTCCAGCTAAGTCAATGGCCGCTTCAATTCCAGAATTTCCACCACCAATAACAGCTACACGCTTTCCTTCAAATAGAGGTCCATCACAGTGAGGGCAATAGGCAACTCCTTTATTTTTGAACTCAGCTTCTCCCGGAACATTGACATTTCTCCAGCGAGCACCCGTTGATAGAATAACGGACTTACTTTTTAGAACTCCACCGTTTTCTAGTTCAACTTCGACTAAGTCTTTCTTTTCAATATTCACTACACGTTGAGAATCCATCACATCAACATCGTATTCTCTAACATGTTCTTCAAGACTAGCGGCAAGCTTTGCACCTTCAGTATGTTTAACAGAGATAAAGTTCTCAATCGCAACCGTATCAAGGATTTGACCACCAAAGCGTTCAGCAACAACACCTGTGCGGATCCCTTTACGAGCTGCATAAATAGCTGCACTTGCTCCTGCTGGACCACCGCCAACTACAAGGACATCAAATGGTTCTTTTTCTGAGAAGACAGATGCGTCAGGACCGCTGCCAAGTTTTGTAAGGATCTGTTCAAGGGACATACGACCACTTTCGAAGAATTCTCCATTTAAGTAGACTGCTGGTACAGCCAATACATTTTTACTTTCAACTTCTTCTTTGAATGCTGCCCCATCAATCATTGTGTGCGTAATACCAGGGTTCAACAGGCTCATTAAGTTTAGTGCTTGCACGACATCTGGGCAGTTTTGACAGCTTAGGCTGACATACGTTTCGAAATGATATTCACCTTTAATATTCTTAATCTGCTCGATTAGTTTCTCATCAGCCTTAGGTGCTCTTCCACTAACTTGTAATAGAGCTAATACAAGGGATGTGAATTCATGACCAAGGGGGAGACCAGAGAATGTAATTCCTGTATCTTCACCAACACGGTTGACACTAAAGCTAGGAGTTCGTTTAAGCTCCGTTTTTTCTACTTTAATATGAGAAGACATTGAAGCAAGTTCATTTACAAGCTCATCCATGTCTTTTGATAAGTTATCATCACCTGTGCTAACTTTAAGGACGATATCGCCCTCCATTAATTGAAGATATTGATTTAGTTGTTCTTTGATAGTTGCATCTAAAGCCATTTGATTTTCCTCCTTATATGATCTAGTTATTGAACCTTTATTTAAATTTTTCCTACAAGATCAAGACTTGGTTTTAATGTTTCAGATCCTTCTTGCCATTTAGCTGGGCAAACTTCACCAGGATGCTGGCGAACATATTGAGCTGCTTTAATTTTATTAATAAGGGTGCTCGCATCACGACCAATCCCGTCTGCATTAATTTCCATTGCCTGAACGATACCATCTGGATCGATGATAAATGTGCCGCGATCGGCAACACCTTGTTCTTCGACAAGGACATCAAAGTTACGAGAAATACCGTGGTTTGGATCTCCAATCATCGTATACGTAATTTTTCCGATAGCTCCTGATTGTTCATGCCAAGCTTTATGTGCATAATGAGAATCCGTTGAAACAGAGTAAACCTCGACGCCAAGTTCTTTTAGCGAAGGATATTGTTCTTGAAGATCTTCTAGTTCAGTAGGACAAACGAATGTAAAGTCTCCTGGGTAGAAGCAAACAACACTCCATTTTCCTTTCAAAGTTTCGTCTGTAACCTCAATGAACTCACCATTTTGATAAGCCATTGCTTTGAATGGTAGAATTTCTTTTCCGATTAATGACATAATGTAAGTACCTCCTGAGATGTATATAAATTGATTTAAAAAACAAGAGAAAATAACTATCAGTTGTTTTTTTATTATAATTTCTTAAATAGAATTATTCTAATTACAAACTTATTATTATATAAATTTTATTATATGTCAACGAAAATGTTTGATTTAGTTCAAAGATATTTCAGTTATTCTGTAGAAAGGAATTTTTCAATTAATGTAATCATTTCTCAATTAACTTTTTGTTTTTCTATTTATTTGAAATCAATCGAATGATTTGTTATCATAATTATTATAAAATTTAAACAGATTGTGAGAAAAAGCGGGATGATAGGGATGAAGTATGATTGTTTGGATGTGAATAATATAGAAGAACTTTCCACTCTAGAAAAAACGTTAGAAGTAAATTGGCAGCGCTTTCTAAAAACAGGGGTTCTGCCCGAGAATCAGCGATCCGTTATTCATGCATCATGGGATCGTTGTAAACAGCATTTTGTGAATCCCTTAAAAATGAAGGCGAATATCATTTATTATGGTAATGCATTGGAGGAGAAAAGGGAACAAAATCAAATTCTACTTGATAATGCTAAGCCGATTATCGATTCTCTGTTTCAATATTACTCACAGGAAATGGTAACCATTTCCTTATTTGATAGTAATGGAATTATGATTGATCATTTAGCACATCAATCGATAGCAGACAAAATAGAAATATCCGGGTTTATACCAGGATCTGATTGGTCTGAGAATGTTGCGGGTACGAATGCGATTGGAACGGGATTATTAGAAAGAAAGCCGCTACAAGTCTTCTCAAGAGAGCATTTTTGTCAAGGTTGGCACCCATGGGTATGTACATCAGCACCGATCCGGGATCCTTTTACTAATCAAGTAATAGGGATGCTGGGGTTAACAAGTGAAAAGGATTTTGTAATTGGACATGATATCGAATTAGTCAAGAATCAATCGAAAAAAATCTCTCATTCTCTCAGTTTGTCGATGATGAAGGAACATGGATTCCTTTTTCAATCTCTTTATAGTAGTAATCAAGATCCGGTTATCATTTTTGATCTATCAGGTAAAATGATCTGGGGAAATCACGCGTCTACCTATCTATTACATGTTTCGGAAGGCATTTCTTTGTCTCAATTTTTAGGATATCCACAAGATGAAATTCTCACTGGTTCACCAACACTACAGATTAATGGCAATTTAATAGACGGAAAAACGTGGGATATTACGATTCACCCGTTTCGGATTGGTAGTCAATTACTAGGTGGAATGGCCATTTTTCAAAAAAACAGCGCACAAACAGATTCAGAATCTAGCCGTAAACAATTAACAACGAAACACGTATTTGATGGAATGGTTGCCAATACGAATACCATGACTAACCTCATTGAAAAAGCCAAAAAGGCAGCTTTTTCAGATAAAAATTTATTTATTCATGGGGAAACAGGTACTGGAAAGGAACTGCTTGTTCAATCCATACACGCATTTGGTCCTAGAAAATCATTTCCTTTTGTGGCTGTGAATTGTGGGGCCATTCCGAAAGAGTTAATGGCAACTGAGTTATTTGGATACGAAAGCGGTGCATTCACAGGTGCTAAGACTAAAGGGAAAAAAGGGAAGTTTCTATTAGCTGACAAAGGGACTATTTTTTTGGATGAAATTGGTGACTTGCCGCTGGACGTTCAGGTTTATTTACTTCGAGTCTTGGAAGAACGTGAAATCGTACCAGTAGGTGGAAATGAATCCGTCCCGATTGATGTGCGGGTGGTTTGTGCGACACATAAAAATTTAGAAGAAGAAGTGAGAAAAGGGAATTTTCGTGAAGATTTATTTTATCGATTAAACGTCATTTCACTAGAACTACCTCCTTTAAGAGAAAGAAAGGAAGATATTCCTTTATTAATTGAGAAATTTCTAATGACTGAGAATAAAAGCCTTAAAGTGTCAGAAGAAGCTAAAAAGGTATTAATCGATTATCATTGGCCAGGTAATATTCGACAGCTCAAAAATTGTATTGAACAAGCGGTTTTTCATGCAAATTCAAATGTCATTCTACCAGGAGATTTACCGAAAGAAATAAGAACAGGGCAAAAAGAGGAAATGCCAAAAAAGGAACTATTGAAAACGGATAAAGATACATTATTGAATACACTGCACCAGTGTAATGGAAATGTGACGAAAACGGCTCAATTATTAAATATTTCAAGGATGACTGTGTATAGAAAAATAAAGCAATATCATTTAACAAATGTAATAAAGTAATTTATGACGATACCTCAGTAAAATAAGCCGAGGTATTTTTTTATTATGTAACATGTTACAACGAATGTGACAAAACTTGTAACAAATTTTCTTCTGTTACACATCTCTTTGTGTAGAAGATTCCTATTTTATAAGGAATTAATATTAATTATCAGAAATTTTAGAATTGGCACAGAAAATGCATTATTAAGATGTAAATACTATTAAAGTTTATAAGGAGGAAATAGAAATGAATCAATTAACGAAAACGCTAACACATGTAGAGGCAATTGCTAAGGCTAAAGAAGTAGCAGAAAGAATTAAAACACGGTTTCATTTAACAGAAGAACTATCTCGTCAACCAGAAGAAAACATCCAAGATTTTATTGATTCAGGATTAGTTCGATTAATGACACCAAAAAAATGGGGTGGACATGAATTAGGATTTGATACTTTTTCTAAAACTGCTATTGAAATCGGGAAAGCAGATCCGTCTGCAGGCTGGTGTTATACTCTTTTAGTCATTCATTCATGGATGTTTGCCTATTTTCCAGAGCAAGTACAACGTGAGGTATGGGAAAACAACCAGGATGCTAGTATAGCCTCTTCATTTAATCCTGCTCCGGGAAATACCGTGGTTTCGGTTGATGGTGGTTATCTTTTGAACGGTGAGTGGGGCTATTCTTCAGGAATTAACCATGGTGAATGGGTAATGGTAATGGGATTTGTGGATGTGAATCCTGAAAATGGCGCCCCGGGTGAAATATTAATGATGATGGTCCCTAAAGAAGATTACGAGATTCAACATACATGGAAAACCGTTGCAACTAGAGGAACTGGTAGCAATCATGTTTCATTGAAAAATGTATTTGTTCCAAAACATCGTACCCTGGATATGATTGGATGGTGTCAAAAAGGGGAAGGTCCTGGTAGAAGTGTGAATACAAATCGACTTTATAGTCATCCGCTATTTGCTGCAATGCCTGTTAGCTTGTCATCCGCTTTATTAGGGGCTAGTATCGGGGCTTATGAACTATGGAGAGATACGATGAAAAGTAAAGTAAGTACACGAAATGCAAAAGTAGCTGATTTTACTCATTCTCAAATTCGTTTAACAGAAGTATCTGCTGGGTTAGCAGCTGCTGAAGCACTGTTAGAAAAAACGATCGAAAGATTAGAAACAGGCGAACCCATTGAAACGTATGAAAAAATACGACTTCGCCGAAATTACGGGTATGTGGCCAGAATGTGTAACCAGACAGTCAAAACCATTGTTGATAATAGTGGTGCAGGAATCGTCTATGAAGGAAACCAAATAAACCGCTATTGGAGAGATGTACAAGCATCATCCATGCACTATGCCTTTAACTTAGACATGTTAGGCGAAATGTTTGGAAAATTAGAGTTAGGAATATCGCTAAATCCTAAAACAACATTAATTGTATAAGCTAAAGGTGACAGGCACCTTCCAGTTTCTGGAAGGTGCTTTATATTTTTTACTCAATTAATCTTTACAACTTTTAAATAATTTATAATTGTCATATAATAATAGATATATATTACGCTATACATGTAATACAATAGTTATAACGAGACAGATTGGAGTGTGGTTACCTAGTATTTTGTTGGCTCGGTACGTAACTTCAAAGCATTCCTTTCTGTAAATCTAAGGGGAAAAGGTTGGTATAGATGAGCAACAGTGAAAAGAAAACAGATATCATTTTAATTGGAGCCGGAATCATGAGTGCCACCCTTGGGACACTTTTGAAAGAATTATTGCCGGACAGAAAAATTACCGTATTTGAGAAATTAGCGAAAGCAGGGGAAGAGAGTTCAAATGAGTGGAATAATGCAGGAACTGGACATGCAGCACTTTGTGAATTGAACTACACAGTTGAAAAACCGGATGGAAGCTTAGACATTAGCAAAGCCATCCGAATTAATGAACAGTTCCAGATTTCGATGCAGTTTTGGTCTTATCTTGTTCAAAACAAGCTGATCCAAAATCCACAAGACTTTATCATGCCATTGCCTCATATGAGCATGGTTCAGGGAGAAAAAAATGTTGCTTTTTTAAAGAAACGTTTTGAAGCGCTATCAAGCAATCCATTATTTAAAGGGATGGAATTTTCGGATGCCCCAGAAAAGTTAAAGGAATGGATGCCGCTAGTAATGAAAGACCGTACATCTAAAGAACCGATAGCAGCTACAAAAATTGACAGTGGGACAGATGTGAATTTCGGCGCACTAACCCGAATGTTATTTGATCACCTACAGAGTAAAGACGTAAACATTCACTACAAGCATTGTGTACAGGATGTTAAAAAGAACAGCGAAGGTTTATGGGAATTGAAGATCAAAAACCTTGATAGTGGGAATGTTGAAACTCATACGGCTAAGTTTGTGTTTATTGGAGCAGGGGGAGGTAGCCTCCATTTACTACAAAAATCTGGTATCCCTGAAGGAAAACATATTGGTGGATTTCCTGTTAGCGGAATATTCATGGTGTGTAACAACCCGGAGATCGTTGCACAACACCATGCCAAAGTGTATGGGAAAGCGAAAGTAGGAGCGCCGCCCATGTCGGTTCCTCATTTAGATACCCGTTTTATTGATAATAAAAAATCATTGTTATTTGGACCGTTTGCGGGCTTTTCACCTAAATTTCTAAAAACAGGCTCCAATATGGATTTATTGAGTTCTGTTAAAACCGATAATCTATTTACCATGATTTCAGCTGGCGCTAAAAATCTTGGATTGACAAAATATTTAATTGGGCAAGTCATGTTATCAAAAGAACAACGAATGGAAGAACTACGAGAATTTATCCCAAACGCGAAAGCAGAGGATTGGGATTTGATTGTAGCAGGTCAACGGGTACAGGTTATTAAAGATACAGAGGATAGAGGCAAAGGAACCCTCCAATTTGGTACAGAAGTGATTACCTCTGCAGATGGTTCCATTGCGGCATTACTTGGTGCCTCTCCAGGAGCATCAACCGCTGTTCACGTCATGCTAGAAGTCATCACGAAATGCTTCCCTGAATATATGATGGAATTTGATTCGAAATTGAAAGAAATGATCCCTTCTTATGGTCTTTCTCTAATGGAAAACCCAGAATTATTAACCAAAGTTAAAACGTCTGCAACGCAAATTCTTGGTCTAAATGAAAAGAACCCGGTTCATAGCTAAAGAATGAGTTTTTTCACTATAAAGGAACCTTCCCAATTAAATGGAAAGGTTCCATTTTTTAATGTCTTATTAAATAATCGAAAGCACCTAAAGAAGCGGTAGCACCTGATCCCATGGAAATAATAATTTGTTTATATTTTGTATTCGTACAATCGCCAGCTGCAAAGACTCCAGGAATGCTTGTAGAACCACTGTAATCGACGATCACTTCACCATGTGAGTTTAATTCGACAGTCCCTTGCAACCATTCAGTATTCGGAATGGTACCAATTTGTACAAATATCCCTTCTAATTCGATGTGGTGTTTTTCACCCGTTTCTGTATTAGTGTAGGAAATACCGTTTACTTGGTCCGTACCTGTAATTTCTTCAATTTGTGCATGTTGGATGACATTTACATTCTGTAGTTTAGTCAGACGTTCTTGAAGAACCGGATCAGCTTTTATCACGGAACGAGCCAAAAGCGTGACTTCCTTAACGATACCTGCTAAATCAATGGCTGCTTCGACACCTGAATTTCCGCCACCAATCACGGCAACATGTTTACCTGCAAATAATGGACCATCACAGTGGGCGCAGTAGGCAACGCCTTTGTTACGAAATTCGGTTTCTCCTGGCACTCCGGCATTTCGCCAGCGGGCGCCAGTTGACAGGATCACCGTTTTACTCTTAAGAACAGCATCATTTTCTAATTGGACTTCAATATAATCGTCTTTTTTCTCAATATGTTTAGCACGTTGCAGGTTCATAATATCAACGTCATATTGTTTTACGTGTTCTTCAAGTGTAGCGGCAAGTTTTGGACCCTCAGTGTAATTAACAGTAATTAAATTTTCAATTCCAACTGTATCTAAGACTTGTCCACCAAAGCGATCAGCAACAATACCTGTACGGATTCCTTTACGTGCTGAGTATATGGCTGCACTAGCACCAGCTGGACCGCCCCCAACAATCAGGACATCAAATGGATCCTTATTAGAAAACTCTGATGCATCAGGACCGCTTCCAAGTTTAGAAAGGATTTCTTCCAAAGACATACGACCGCTTTCAAAAAATTCTCCATTTAGGTATACCGTTGGCACAGCCATGATTTTTTTCGCTTCCACTTCTTCTTTAAAAGCAGCACCATCAATCATCGTATGTGTGATACTTGGGTTGAGCAAACTCATGACATTCAAAGCTTGTACAACATCCGGACAGTTGTGACAGCTAAGACTAGCGTATGTTTCAAAACGATAATCACCTTTTAGGTTTTTAATTTGAGTGATCACTTTTTCATCTACTTTAGGTGCACGTCCACTAACTTGTAATAAAGCAAGAACAAGTGATGTAAACTCGTGACCGAGAGGTATGCCTGCAAACGTAATACCGGTGTCTTCACCAGGGCGATTGATGCTAAAACTTGGAGTTCTCTCTAAAGCGGTTTTTTCCACTTGTATGCTGGATGACATCGCTGCCAATTCCTCTACTAAATCAGACATCTCATTTGAGATTTTATCTGTACTGACACTTAATTTAATATGTACTTCGCCTTCCATTAATTGTAAGTATTGTGACAATTGAGATTTAATTTCTGTATCTAACACCATATTTATGTCCTCCTTTTTCTAAAAAAAATTAAATATGATACCACCATTATACTATTTTAAATAATGATGTGTCCTTCTTGATTGTGAAGATTGAGTTACTTTTGCTACAATATAATTATAAATAATATCTATTTAGAATTATTTTAATTATGTACTTATTATCATATAAAACATTGACTTTGTCAATTGGTTTATATGAGATAGGTGCTAGGCACCATCCATAATTGGGGAATTCTATTGTTCATAAATTATACAATACTTGGATGGATGGGTTCCCAGATTGAGTTTTTCCATCCCAGAAAGGAGAGAAATACTTTGGTAAGCAAGATTCTATTAAATGAAAATGTCATTGAGGTACACCGTTTCCAACAAAGAGAATTAAACGGATTGCAAGAGATATTGGTAGAGTTTAAGGTAAGTAGTGAGAACTACCATGATATAGCTGTATTATTATATCAACAAACATTTGAGGTAGTAGTACCTGAGATTGGTTTACAATTTAAAGGAACGATTCAGCAATATTCCACATCGATTACTAACTTATATGAAAAAGATCAAATTGGAGATTACTCATTAACGTTGCGTGAAACCCATAATTGAGAAAGAAGGGGTCAAATGAAATTAAGTATTTTGGATCAGTCGCCAATATCGTCCAATCAAAGTGCAAGAGCGGCTCTTGAAGAATCTGTGAAATTGGCTCAGGTAGGAGATGAACTGGGATATACTCGCTACTGGATAGCTGAACATCATGATTTACCAGGACTTGCCTGCTCGGCACCAGAAGTGATGTTAAGCTATATAGGAGCAAAAACAAAGAATATTAGAATAGGCTCGGGAGCGGTCTTACTCCCTCATTATAAGCCATATAAAATCGCTGAAACCTTTCATATGCTGGCTACGCTATTTCCAAATCGCATTGATATTGGAATAGGACGTTCCCCTGGTGGTTCAGCTCAAGCTACAAATGCATTGTCTGATAACTTTTTACAACAGGTTTGGAAGATGCCTGTTTTAGTTAAGGATTTACTTCATTTTTTACATAATGACTTCCCAGAAGAACATGAGTTCTCAAAAGTGAAAGCTTCTCCAATTCCAGATATTTCACCAGAGCCATGGCTTCTTGGAACAAGCAAGAAAAGTGCTATACTCGCTGCAGAAAATGGTTTGCCTTATGCTTTTGGTCAGTTTATGAGTGAGCAGGATGGGGAGGCAATCATACAAGAATATAACGAACGTTTTACACCAAGAGAACCCGGACAACAACCAACCGTAATTTTAACAGTTTCAGCGATTTGTGCGGAAACGAATACAAAAGCAGAAGAGCTTGCCTTATGTTCACTCATGTGGTCACTACAAAAAGAAAAAGGGAAAGGTCAACAAGGTGTACCATCTTTACAAGAAACAAAGCAGTATGTCCTTGATTCAAAAGAACAATCGACTTTTAAAAAAATGAAACAGAATATGATACTAGGAACTCCGCAAGTTGTAAGAAATAAATTAGAAGCCATACAGGAACAGTATCAAGCTGATGAAATCATGATTGTTACAATTACGCATTCACCAGAAGATCGAATTCAATCCTACCAATTGATCGCAAATGAAATGTTATAGTTAAATAGACTGTATTTAATAAGGAAAGAGGGATGACGAAGGTAAAAATATCGATATCACCGATGGAATGCTGACTCACTCAGATAATTTTTTTGCTTATTTAAACAAGACAACAAGAGAGGTGGTTTATCTTACTTCGATCCATGAAAGGAAAAGGTACACTCCGTCGTTTTAGGGAGAAGATCGACTTTCTAGGACTGACACAAAAGAGGCATTAAATACCGAAATCATCAATAAAAAGCAAAAGACTTTTGTAAAAAAATTGAAATATATAGAATAACTATGGGCACCTTCCAGTTTATGGAAGGTGCCTGTCACCCCATTTTTAGTCTAATTCCATTTTAAATTCTACATGGTCCCCAATAACATGGGGGACTTGAATGCTGATGATAAGCGCATCGTCTTGAATGAAAGTGAATATTCCATGCTGATTGTCATTTAAATTTGGAAGATCCGCTTGATCGAAGGCCTGCTTGAGTACAGATGGATTCATGCTTTCAACATAATCTTTTACAGCATTTGTTAATTCCTCGTTAGGGGGATTTTCTCGATCCATATATGGAACGGATTTGAACTTTTTAATAAATTCTTCGTTGACCTGGACGAAATCATCTAATCTTAATTTTTCACCATTAGGAAGATCAAGATTCGTTGTAAAAAGTAAATAACTAGGATACATGCCGCCTTTAAAATAGTAATCGCCTGTATAACGAATACTTAACGTATATGGAGTATTTAACATGACTTCATAGTCCATCGTTAATGTTGCATCAACATCCTCATATTGAGCGACATACTCAAGAATTTCTTTTTCTAATAATTCATTGATTTGCTGTTCTTTTAATTTATCTTCCATTTGGGTAAGTTGCGGATAATGAATGAGAAATCCTCCATTTTGATAGGTACTTTTCTTTAATTGATAGGGTTCTTTCATTTGATCTTTAGCAGGTATCTCTTCAATTGTAACTGATTCTTGTTCACTATCAGGAGGGTTATTTTCAACTAATGGTTCATTGGCAGGGAAGTTATTTTCCACCTGTTCACTTTGACAAGCAGCTAGAAATATACTGAGACTGGCAATAAGAAGCCATGTTCCTTTTTTCATCCATAACTCAAATCCCTTCATTAAAATGAAATCCACCTAAATATATGATCAAATTGTTGCCATATGAACGAACTAGCCTGCATTTTCCGCAAATAATTGTTTCTTTTTCCAGTTACCCCATTTAAAGTAGGAAAATGAGAAAATACTGCTAATGATAAAACTAATCCCCATTCCAAAGGCAATACCGTTTTGCCCCATAAAGGAGGAGCAAATATACGTTAATGGATAACGGAGAATCCAAAATGAAAGGATATTCAGCACCAACACTTGATACATTGCTCCAGATCCTCGAACAATGCCATTTAAGATAAAATTCAATCCAATAAAAGGATAGAAGAAGGCAATGATTTTTAAGTAATCAGTTCCAAAGTTTACCGCTTGAGTTTCCTTAATAAACAATCTAGTTAAAGGTTCAGCAAAAAGAAAGATAAGAACCGCAATCACGATCATAATCATAAAATTAATCAATGCCCCGAAAATGGCGATCTCTCGCACACGATCCCAGCGATTCGCACCGATATTTTGACCCGCCATGCTATTGACAGCCGTTCCTAATGCCATCGCGGGTAATGTAATCAAGCTGTCAATTCGTTGTGAAGATCCAAATCCAGCCACGACAGCCCCACCAAAGGAATTGACGACGGTCATGATAGCGGTAATCCCAGCATAAATCACGGCCATTTGAAGACCAGACGGGATGCCGAGTTGCAGAATCAATTTTACTTCTTCCCATTTAGGCAGTGAAGGGTAGGTAAATGGTACGACTTTGAGTTGCAATGTGTACAAGAATCCCAGTATAAAGGCTATTCCTTGTGAAAAGACCGTCGCTAGAGCAGCCCCTTGGATTCCCCAATTAAAAACAGAAATGAATAAGGGATCTAGAATACTATTTAAAATTGCTGCTACCAACACAAATATTAAGGGGGTTTTACTGTCTCCAATAGCCCTTAATACAGTAGCGATAAAGTTGTACCCCATTAAAAATAAGATCCCTAGAAAATTAATTTGTAAGTAAGCATTTGCTTCTTCCAACATCTCTAGAGGGGTATTTAACATCACTAATATTTGTTTGGAAAATAGAAAGCCAATGATTCCAACAAGAACAGATAATAAACTAAGAACAACGACAAAAGCATTTAAATACGTCTTTAATCCATGTATGTCTGCCTTACCTTTTTGCTGAGAAAGGATGGTCAATGAAGCATTATTGATCCCAATAATAAATGAAAGAATGGTCAACACGACAGTGGATGATATGGTCACGGCACCGAGAGCATCGGCACCGAGTAAGTTTCCTACCCATAAACTATCAATAAATTGATAAGATACTTGTAATAGATTGGTAAGCATAATCGGTCCGGAAAAAAGGAGTAATTGTTGCATTACTCGACCTTTTGTAAAATCGTGGATAGCCAAAAAAAGAGCACTCCTTATCTAAAATGAATTCTTAAGATATTCTAACAGACTATGAAACATTCTTTAAATGTTATGATATAGTAGTGGCCGATTAAAAAAAAGGAAAAGACCTCCAGGTTCATGTAAAGTTATCTAAATGTATATTTGTTATAAAAGGATATATTTTATAGAAAAGATGAAAGACTTACAAACCTTCCAAATAATGGGAGGTGCCTGTCACCTTAAAAGGAAAAAAGTGGTTGTTTGTCGAAGTATATGGTATAGACTAGAAGTTTTTAATTCTGTCTAATCATAATGAGTCGGGGTGATCTCATGACAAGACAATTAATTGTTCCTATTGATGAATCCACACATTCTCATCGAGCTTTACAATACGCATGTACGGTGGCAAAAGAGGTGGATGCCCGGATTATGCTTGTTAATGTCCAACCAAGCTATGACACATTTCCAAATATTCATCGATTTGTATCTAAAGCAGATATTGAATTGTATATTCAAGAAACAGCTGAAGAAATTTTAGAAAAAGCGATTAAAGCAGTAGAGCAACTAGATGTGGAGCTAGAGAAGGTAGTATGTACAGGGGTTCCGAAAGTCGAGATTACGAAACTAGCAAAAGAACGGAAAGCAACCAGTATCATTATGGGTACTCGGGGTTTAGGAGCTGTAAAAAGCGCCTTTATCGGAAGTGTTAGTTTAGGAGTTTTACAGCTAGCCCCTTGTCCAGTTACATTAGTTCCATAATTTTACAGGTGTCAGGCACCTTCCAGTTTCTGGAGGTGCTTTGAACTGCAGTTTTTGGTATTCCTTCTGTATTCCATACATATAATGTAATATTACAACTAAGATTTGACTAGAGGGGGAATTTCATTGACCATTACAGCGATTGGCTTTGAGCTAGTTTCCTATCAGGCTATCCCCATGTTACCAGGTCATACTTTTGTGATCAGTGTTAAACAAAAAGACGGTAAAACCTTATTAAGTACGGGAAAAGATGTCTATCATAGTAATGGGTTAGTATTATCAAACAAACGAATTACTGCAACAGGTCGCCTCCATCATTTACCAGAACGTAATTCTCTCTTTAATGGTTCCCTCGAAACGATTGCTTGTATTCCAATGGAAATTTTATTGGAAAATCCATTAGATATTTGGATAGATCTGAGAACACCAAACGAAAAAATAACCAGTCAACTTAAACAAACAGCCTATATTTATTTTATTAAACAAGTCGATCAGAACTTTAATCAAGTTCCTCTATATTTTGAACCTACCTCTGTCCATTCTCTTTCTCCCACAGAGATTCGCTTTGAAGTTACTCTTCCATAATCTGCAAAAAAGAATAGAAAAGACAATCTGTCTTATCTATTCTTCAATAGGATGATTAAATCAATTTGTTCATTTAAACAACCAATGGAGTGACAATCAGTACGATTATAAATGCCGTAATTAAACGCATCGTAATTCCTAATACTGCTGCACTTATTGCTTCTCTTTCATTTAAGTCTGAATTAGCTGCCCAAACAACAGGAATTTGACCAAAGACAGTAGACAATGGCAAACCTGAAGAGGCTAAAACGAACGAACCGATTACCAAACGTGGGTCCATAGTAGATGCAACTTCTGCTAATTTTCCCATCGCCAAGGTTGGACTTGCCAAAATCGATAAAATTCCTGTTTCAGGATCTATATTTAAGGTTAAAAGAACCGAGGATAGTCCTGACTCAATATAAGTCCAGACACCGGCATAATCTAATATTCCAATAGCTGCAAGAACGACGGCTACAGCAGGGATGATTAATAAGAACAATAATTCGGCGCCTTCTCTTGCTGCATTAAAAAGGGTAGGCATGAATTTTGTTTCGGGGGTAAATTTTGGCAAATTTTCAAGTTGTACAGCCTTCGTATTTCGATAAAACGTTTTGGATAATAAAAAAGGCACAAAAATGACAGGGATAAAAACAGCAAGAACCACAACAATAAAGGCGTCGACGCCAACAGCTGTTAGAGCCACTATGCCTAACATAAAGGTCGAAAAAGATTGCTGAGATTGAACCATTGTAATAACAGCAATCTTTTGTTCATCTTTTGTTGCACCAGCTCTTTTTAAAATAGGTCCAGCAATTTTACCTGCTGCATTAATATCACCTAAAATATTATATATACTTGGGATGGCGACTGCTGGATTAATATTCATCCGTCTTGTAACCGGTATAAAAATCCTCATTAATGCATCAGTAAATCCGAGTCTTTCTAACAATCTTCCAATAATCACACTGACAATAATCGCCACTCCAACTGTTCCTGTTAAAAATACATTGACCACGGTTGGGTATACACGATCAACAATAGCACTAAAGGCACCTGCTAGTGTTGCGGGTGAAATGAACAGCACGAGTAATGACGTTATCACTAATACAAGTCCAATGACTTCAATTCTTGTCCATGAACGTAATTTAGGCTGGTCGATCGCTATTTCTTCAATATTTGGTCTAGTTTCAGTATTCATTTCACTCATTTATATCGCCCCCAACATTATATATCATTTTTCACCTTTTGAATTAGATATTGCGAAGCCATATCATAGGCATATTGCTTCATATCAAGCGTGCCGACTTCATCTAATCTAGTACTAGTAATTCTCTCACGAAAAATCACTATCTCTACTCCTGGTAAAAGGGATTGAAGAGCATAGGCGAGTGGTAATCCATTTTCTAGAATTTCTAAAACATGACAATTGCCTACAACAAAATTGAGTCCCAATTCTCTAGCCGTTTCGATTAATTCATGTCCTTCATAAACACGACTGATTGAAGCCAAGACGGTATCTGCTTCAGGATGCTCTATAACAGCCTGACGTAAATGATCAGAAGTAAAACCAGTATGCGGGAAAATATGGAGAATATTTTCAACCAAACTATCTTCATTTCCTACTAGAATTCTACCTTTTGTGACTAAGCTAGTTTCAATGAGAGAAGAGACCCCACGTATTTCCTTTTCTACAAATACTAGCGATTCTTCTTCATGTAATCCCATAAATCGATCCAATCTATGAAGCATATCTCCTAATGTGCGGACATCTGCTACTGTTTTTCCAACAAATAGCACATTTCCATGTTCGCCACCATATGAAATTTCAGAACGATAGGCTCGATGTCCATGTAAAAATGAAATTCCAGGGTGAAGACCATGGAAAGCTTCATGAAGTTCAAAAGCGGCAATTCCATATAAATCTAAATAGTTTTTAAGTGTGACTCCACCCGAATTCGCGGCTTCTGCGATGGGATGGTGAGCGACAATCGCATCAACACCTGTTGCTCCGGCCATTTCAATACTTCCTTCAGTCATGGTCATGGTAACTGCGATTTTTTTTATTTCTTTGTCTAAATCTCCATAAACAAGACCTGGTGTTTCAACAATACTTTTACCAGGTAAATTGGATGATTTCATTAAAACAAAAGGGTGCTTACCTGACGAGTAATCGGCATGTGATTTAATCACTCTGCCACCTGTTAGCTCATCTAATGCTTGTAAAATATCTTTTACATAAAACATAATTCTACCTCCTATTTTTGTTAGAATAGGCTTTTCCATGTTTCTTGTTGAATAACAAGCTAAATCTGTTTATTGAAAAGTTTGAATGTACAGATACAGCTATTGAAATGTCAAACATATGGGGAATTAAGCCTTAAAAATATAAAAAACCGCCAATACAAATCGGACAGATGTAGCAACTGTCTGAAAGTATTGACGGTTTTCCTGCACTCAAATAGAGTTCATTTTACCAGTCTCATTTTTAATTATTTATAAACCAGAAAGATAATGCTTGGCATCCTTGTCCAAAAAAATCAGTGTACCCGAATATTCTGTAACGGGATCATAATCTTTTAAGACAGAATGGACTTTCATTTGATATTTTTCTTCTAGAACCTTTTGTATTTCTAATTTAAATGAATCAATAATGGCCATATCTGCCATGCGGGTAATAAGTCGATTGTTCTCGTCCAAAAATTTTAATGAGGAAATTCTTTTATGTATGGCGAAAATAATCACTTTATCCCCAACAATATCGACCTTTTGACGTTTCACACCAGTGTCAAACATCCGAAGGTTAATCGAATTGTAATCCTTAATTAATTCCTGTTTAAATTGACCGACTGACCAAAGCATTCCATCACCTATTATTTTAAGTAGTGGTTGAAAAAAACATTTTAAATGATAGAATTTTCTGAAATTTAATCTATATTAAATCTATCATACGATATCTGATTTGTAAATAAGAATTTTTTATTTTATTAGAACTCTTTCATTTAAATAGAAAAACCATCTAGATTTCTAGATGGCGTCTAAACTTTTATAAAACTAATCCACAACAATATACCCAATCATAGGTCCATTTTGTTCAAGAGTTTGATGAGCCGTGCAAATTAATCGGTATGTGCCTTCTTTATCAAAACGGACGGTAAGTTCGGATTCTTTTCCCTTCTGTATGACACCTTTGTAGTCCGTTCCTTCAATGTAAAATGGATGTTCTTTACCATTGACCCCATAAATCTTTAGTGTCACATTTTGCCCTTTTGGAACAACAACGGTTCCCGGATCCCATCGGTAGGCTTCAATTTCTTTACCGTCATCGGTCTTAGTTGAAAATTCACCTGTTACCATATTAATAACATAAGTGTTTTCTGAATTTGTTAATTGTCCACTTGTCGGCATCGGTTCAGATTGATTCAAATACCAAGTACCTAAAAATAAAAATGGAATCGCTGGTAAAATAAAGAGTCCAAGTTTACGAGTTAGACTGTCCTTCATGGAAATCCCTCCCAGGATAGCTTGTCTGTAGAGTATATGAAGCAGGGGAGGGGAACTTGTCTAAAAGGTTGAGATTTTTGCAATAAAAAAAGCAGCGTCAATATAGTCGCTGCTTTGTATAAAAAAGATCCACTTTCAATTTTAGTAGTAGGTCTAAATTATAGTTCATTTTCCATTTCAATTCTTTTATAAGCAAATTCATAAGTGTTTTCAAGAGTATGATCATTCATTTGTTCTAACTGGATTGGATCCCCACCAAAATAATTCACTAAAAATTGAATCATATTTTCACGTTCTTGAATGGATACCATTTTGTAAATCATCCCCTTTTTAATTAATATATAACATGTTTATTATATTTTTAACTATTATATAACAGCTATTCATAAAAATCCACTGTATTATAGAAATATTTTGAAAATGGTTGAATGCCTAGATTTTTTTAGATAGGGAAGGGGGAATAGGTTAGAGGTGATAAGACTTCTCGTGTAAGAAATCAAATAAAAAAAACAGCGAATAAATCGCTGTTTATTTAAAGAAACTTAATAAAACTTTTAAATTTTCTTCGTAAAGATTGAAGTATGCCTTTTGAGTAGATTTAATTTGATTTTTGAATTCTTCTCTAATCTTTTGTTGTTGTTCAAAACCGCTTTGTACGTTTTGTTTGAATTGCTCTTGAGATTGGCTTAAATAGTTCAAACCATCTTGATAGGGTTTAAACGCGAATTCTTGTACTTGTTTTGTCCATGTATCAGCTTGTGCATAAAATTGATCTACTACGTTACCTACAGTAGGACCATATAGAGATTGAAGATTTGCTTTTGTAGATTCACGAAGATTATCGTAAAACTTTTTTTGTTCTTCTTCAATTTGTGAAAGATCAAAGTTAAAGAATCCCCATGTACTATTTTTTGTATCTAAAGCTTCTAAGAATTTTTCTTCTAATTCTGTTTGAACAGCAAAAACTCTGTCTAGGTTTTCTTCCCAAGAATTTAATAACGATTCGTTTAGATTTACAACTGCTCCATTATTTTGCTCAACTTCACGTTTTTTTGTTACTTCTGTTACAACAATAGTTCCTTTTGTTGTTTCTGGATTTTTTGTACTTTGTGTCATGAAAATTCCTCCTAAAAATATAATGATAAAGTCTACTTCTGTATTGAAAACTTCTACCAAACAAGAAGCTTTACTTTCATTCTTGATGAAAATAATAGAACTTATAAATAAGTCTATATGTGTAATTTACACCTAAACGAGAAGAAAGTAAAGCTATTTTTCTGAAATTTATCAATTATTTCTCTTTTCTGTGATAGAACGCTAAAAAGCAGATGTTATGATAATGCCGTTACGTCATGTTAAAATGAGTGTTATCTAAATAAAACAAGGGGTGGGACTATGAAAATTACATCGATCGAACCGACTCCAAGTCCGAATACGATGAAAATTAATCTAGATGAAGAGCTCCCAATGGGAAAAAGCCATAATTATAAAAAAGATGCTAAAGAAGGGGCACCAGAAGCGGTGCAAAAGATTCTTGAAATTGAAGGGATTAAAGGCGTCTATCATGTCGCAGACTTTTTGGCGGTTGAACGAAATGCAAAATTTGATTGGCGCGAAATTTTACCTTTAGTACGAAAAGCTTTTGGACAAGATGAGGGCAATGAAAGGGAAAAGGGACAGAGTATCAATGAGCATTTCGGTGAAATTAAAGCTCAGGTTCATATGTACAAGGGAGTACCCGTGCAAATTAAGTTAACTGACGGAACAGAAGAAAAACGCTATGCCCTACCAGATGTTTTCGCAAAGTCAGCTATAGAGGTTCAAGGACCGAATGATAATCTCGTGATGGTGAGAAGATGGAAGGACTATGGCGTTCGTTATGGAGAGTTGGACCAAATTGGTGCAGAAATGCAAGAGGAATTGATGGCTGCTTATCCACCTCAACGGTTGGAGGCAATTGTCAGTGCAGCTAAAAGTCCAGAACAGGAAAGAGCTGGAATAGAACGAAAAAAAGTAACTTTAGATGAATTTAATGATCCTGATTGGCGCAAACGATATGGTCTTCTTGAACAAATGCCAGATCCTACTGTGGAAGATTTACCTTTGTTATCTAAAGCATTAAAGGATGAAAAAGCTTCTATACGCAGATTGGCAACAGTCTATCTCGGAATGATTGAAGAAAAGGCGGTCCTACCACTTTTATACAAGGCGTTAAAAGATAAAAGTGTTACAGTAAGAAGAACAGCAGGGGACTGTTTGTCTGACTTAGGCTTCACTGAAGCCATTGAAGCAATGTCGGTTGCTTTAAAGGATGAAAGCAAACTGGTCCGCTGGCGTGCAGCCATGTTTTTATATGAAGTAGGAGATGAAAGTGCTTTACCTGCTTTGAAAGCAGCCCAACAAGACTCTGAATTTGAAGTAAGCCTTCAAGTGAAACTTGCGATTGCACGAATTGAAGGGGGAGAAGAAGCAAAAGGGTCGGTGTGGAAACAGATGACAGAAGCTCGGAAGAAATAAAAAAGCGAGAATAACATAGTGCAGGCACCTTCCATTTAATGGAAGGTGCCTGTCACTTTTGTTAACTCACTATCCGATAGTATTCCTTTGCTGTTAGGGAATAGATTATTGCGTAGAAGACGGCAAAGACAAGAATGGTTCCACATGTTGTTAAAACGAACAGCGTCGTATCGGTTAGACTGAATAAAGCGAGAAGATCAGTAATCACCGGAAAGGCAAAAGCGATATGGATGATCGCAGTAACGAGAGGCAAGTAAAAGACCATCAATACCTGACTGCGGATCGCTTTTTTAACTTCTGCTTTACTTAGCCCAACCTTTTGCATAATTTCAAAACGATGTCGGTCATCAAACCCTTCGGAAATCTGTTTGTAATAAATGATTAAAACAGTCGCCATAATAAACAAGGCTCCTAAAAAAATCCCCAAGAAGAATAGACCCCCATATAAGGAATAAAAGGACTCTCTAGATTCTTCTGCGCTTTCTACTGAATAATCTAAATCCATTTCTTTTATTTTATTTTGAATCGTATGTGTTAACTCAATTTCATCCTCTGCCATTCCATTTGTGTCAAAACCAAAATAGTAAGATAAGTCTATTAAACTTTCAGGTTTTTCGTTGATCAAGTCATTTATTTCTTCAATCGTTCTCATATCCGGAACCACAAGGGAGTATGTGTTCACCACCACGTTTGAGGCAATTCCTTCAATGAAAAAGGTTTCTAAACGATCTTTAATTCGAAATTCTTGTCCAGAAATAGAAAGGGTGTCCTGAATAGATTCTCCCTGATAGGTGTATAATAAAACTTCATTCTTATCTAATACGACCGATTTCTTTTCCATCCGATTATATTCATTCAATGGGATGAGCGTGAGTATGGATACTTCATTCATGGATACGTTATCCGTTGACCTTTTAGAAAAAGTATTACCGTTTTGAATCACCGGAAAAGCAGTGTAGCGATAATGGATGGAATTCTCGATTCTCAGATTGTGCTTCTCCGCCTCCTCTGCGATCATCTCATTCATTTTTTTCGATTCATCTTCCGATACATTTTGCGCAGACACTGAAATATCTCTTGGAAAGCGGGTCCTGAGTTGATCTTCTACACCAATATATAGGGCAATCGTCGTTGAAAGCATCACGAGAACAGCGGTTGATAAAATACAAATACTAGCTAAACCCACTGCGTTTTGCTTCATGCGATAAATCATACCGGAAATATTGATAAAATAGCTCGTTTTATAATAAAAGTTCTTGTTTTTTCGAAGCATTTTTAACATGGTAATCGTTCCTGCTGTAAATAAGGAGTAAGTTCCAATGATGACGAGAACAACGGCGATAAAAAATATTTCTAATGCATCTAAAGGAGTCTCAGTGGTTAAAGCAATATAATATCCACTTGCAAGCGCAACGACTCCGATTATCGTTAAGACCCATTTGGTTTTCGGTTCTTTTTCACCTGTTTGTCCACCTTTGATTAATTCGATCGGCTTGGACAGATGAATTTGTCTCATATTATTCAATAAGGTCAAAATAAAGATGAACACAAAAAGGAGGATAGTGGCACGAATGGATTCCCACGAAATATAAAAACCAAAAGGAACTTCGAATTTAACCATGTTTAGTAGCAATAAAAACATTAATTTGCTTCCGAGAATTCCGGTCACTAGTCCAACAACAAAACTGATAATAGATACAAAGAGTGTTTCCCATATCATAATCCTTGCAATATGTTTTTTCTCCATCCCAAGTATATTGAATAAACCAAACTCTTTTTTTCGACGCTTGATTAGAAAACTGTTCGTGTAGAAAAGAAAAATGACCGAAAAGATGGCAATGACATATGTACCTAATCCTAACATGTTTTTCATAGAAGTTCCGCCAGACATTTGATCCAATCCATTATTCACAGAAATAAAATGCAGGATATAGTACATCACAACGGTGCCTATGCAAGTCAGGATATATGGATAGTACGTTTTTCTGTTTTTATGGATATTCGTTAGGGCTAGTTTGGCATAAAAGAATTTACGCATTTCTTGCACCGCCTGTAGCAATCACATTTAAGGTGTCAGAGATCTTGTGAAACATGTCTGCATTTGACATCGAACCTCGATAAAGCTGATGGAAAACGACTCCGTCTTTGATAAAAAGAACACGGCTGGCGTGACTCGCGGCTTTTGTACTGTGGGTGACCATCAAAATTGTTTGACCTTCCTGATTAATTGACGTAAATAAATCCAGTAATTCTTCAGTGGTACGGGAATCTAATGCACCAGTAGGTTCATCTGCCAAAATCAGCTTTGGATTTGTAATTAGAGCTCTTGCGACAGCGGTCCGCTGCTTTTGACCACCTGATACTTCATAAGGAAATTTTTGTAGGATCGTTTGAATACCTAATTTTTTAGCAATAGGCCCAAGAGCACTATTCATTTCATTAAAAGACTTGCCCGAGAGAACAAGCGGTAAAAAGATATTATCCTGAATCGAAAACGTATCGAGCAAATTAAAGTCCTGAAACACAAAACCTAGATTTTCGCGCCGGAACATAGAAATTTCTTTTTCCTTTATAGCTACTATGCTTTTTCCATTTAAAAGTACTTCCCCGCTTGTTGGTTTATCAAGTGCCGCTAAAATATTAAGTAACGTTGTTTTGCCCGATCCAGATTCTCCCATAATCGCTACATACTCACCTGATTCGACTGAAAAGGTGACATCAGATAAGGCCTGAACTTCATTTCCCCCGAAACGGGAGGTATAGATCTTTTTTAAATTTTTCACATCTAACATAAGCATTTAAATAACCACCGCCTTTCATCTTTAAGCTCAGTATAGCAAAACGAGGAAAGTAGCCGACATCGCTTTGGCTTACATTTCCTCGTCTAAAACTAACATTTTTGTAAGATTGGGCTTTCGTTACTCAACTTGCATTTCTTTAGTAGCTAAATGAATGGATACTTTTGTTCCTTTTCCTACCTGTGATTCAATTTCTAACGTATGAGACAACTTGGTTAAAATTTGCTTACAAAGGTATAAGCCGATTCCAGTCGACTTTTTATCAGCGCGTCCATTATACCCGGTATAGCCTTTTTCAATAACACGAGGCAGATCTTCCGGTGCTATTCCAATTCCTGTGTCTTCGATCACAAGCGTTTTTTCTCTTGAAGGATCCATATAAATGGAAATCGTCCCATGATCGCTGTATTTGATGGCATTGGATAAAATTTGTTCAATAACAAAAACAAGCCATTTTTCATCAGTTAATACATCCACATTTAAGTCCGTATAAGTTAGTTTAATTTTTTTTCGAATGAACATTCTAGCATACTTACGGATGGCTTGTTTGACAATTTCATCTAAATGATATTTTGTTAGAACATAATCCGTAGAAGTTTGGTCAAGACGCAGATATTGCAGGACCATTTCTACATACTGTTCGATTTTAAAAAGTTCCAATGACAACTCATCTTTTTGTTCGTTTTCCTCAACCTGGATTAAAAGGTTCATGGCGGCAATGGGTGTTTTAATTTGATGAGCCCATAAAGTAAAATAGTCAACCATGTCCGTACGAATCTCATCGGCTTTCGAAACGATTTGCATATGATCTTGGTGTAGACGGGTGATCAATGTTTGATAGTTTTCCTCGATTAGCCCTTTTGGCATCGGAAGATCCTCAGTACTTTTGGTTATTTTAGTTTGTAGTTCTGTTAATAATCGGTGTTGCTTAATGTATTTGATAAAATCAAAGCATCCAACGAATAAACCAATATAAAAACTAAGGGTAAAAGCATAGAGTACAGGTTCCAATGGGAGTTGATATAGGAAAAAGACAATCAAAAAGATCCCAGCAAAACAACTGAAGAGGAGTATAAGGCTTATGCGGTCCTTTAAATAAGTGAGTAACAGTTTACTAAATTTTTTCATGGTCAATTTACCAAATAGCCGATTCCTTTTTTCGTCTTGATCAAGTCATTGAGCCCTAGTTCAGTTAATTTTTTTCGTAACCGATTGATATTAACGGTTAGTGTATTATCATCAATGAAGTGATCTGTTTCCCAAAGACGTGCCATCATCGTCTCTCTAGTAACGGTCTTTCCTTTGTTTTCAAAAAGTATATGGAGGATTTTATAATCGTTTTTGGATAACTCTAATTTCTTTCCATTAAACGTTAAGGTAGAGTCACTTGTATTCAGGATCGCTCCTTTATGTTCCAGTAAATGAGATTGTCCAGTAAAATCGTAGGTCCGGCGCAATAATGCTTGTACCTTAGAAGTAAGGACATTCAGATCAAACGGTTTGGCAATAAAATCATCCCCGCCCATGTTGATAGCCATAACAATATTCATATTATCAGAGGCAGAAGAGATAAAGATAATCGGTACCTGGGACACTTTGCGAATCTCGGTACACCAATGATAGCCGTTGAAAAAGGGCAATGAAATATCTAGAAGGACCAACTGAGGGTCAAAGGAAACAAATTGGGTCAACACATTTTTGAAATCTTCCGCACACTCCACTTCATATCCCCATGATATGAGATGCTTCATCAGCGATTTCGCTATAATAGAATCGTCTTCAATGATCAAAATCTTGTACATAAACCTACCCCTTTCAGCTATTTCAAGATTTTAATTATTTTATTATTATACCATTACATTGAAAGAGTGACAGATGCCTGCTAGTCACTGTAAGGTACTTTTTATAAAGCAAATCAATTGAACTTTCGCAAAAACCTTCATAATATATTAGCAGCCACTTTTTATCTCTATCAATATAGCAAATCAAAGTTATTTATAAGTCCCATCTACATCAAGATGAAAGGATGGTGCAAGAATGACGTGGGACATTTTAAATTTCATTGGAACGATTGCGTTTGCGATAAGTGGTACTATTGTTGCCATGGAAGGGGAATATGATCTTTTAGGTGTTTACTTTTTAGATCTTGTGACCGCTTTTGGTGGGGGAGCGATCCGTAATCTATTAATTGGGGTTCCGGTTTCGGCTTTATGGGATCAAGGTTTGTTATTTCTATCGGCGATTACGGTTATTACCATTGTATTTATTTTTCCAATGAAGACGTTAAAGCATTGGGAAAAATGGGGACTTTATACATATGCGATTGGACTTTCTGCATTTGCCATCCAAGGCGCTCTCTATGCGACAGAAATGAATCATCCGCTTAGCGCTACTCTTGTTGCGGCTTTGTTAACAGGAAGTGGAGGGGGTGTCCTTCGTGATGTTCTTGCGGGAAGAAAACCACTGCTTTTGCAAACAAAGGATATTTATGGTGTGTGGGCAATACTAGCAGGACTTTTCGTGGGAATTGGAGTTACGAACCAATCATGGGAGCCCTATCTGCTATTCATTGCAATTGTTGTTTTACGAGTATTAACGGTTATGTATAATTGGAAATTGCCATTCCGTTCAATTAAAGCGGAACAGGTTTCTCAAAGATAAGCACCTTCTAGTTCACTAGAAGGTGCTTATCTTATCTGTTTATTAGAGGAGGGAGAGAAACACTTCTTTAAACTTTTCTCGATCTTCTGAGGTAAAGGGTTTTGGACCTTTGGTTCGTTTACCACTTTTTCGAATCATCGCACTGACATAACGGGATTGTAACAATTGATCAATGTTTTCATTGGTATAAATAAATCCCTTGTGGTGAAGAACCGTACAGCCTTTTGCCAAACCGAGGGATGCAAGACCATAATCTTGTGTTACAATCAGATCTCCATTTTGTGCTAATTTCATAATTCGATAATCAGCAGCATCTGCACCTGAATCAACATAAATCGTTTCGACACCTTCAGGATTTTTCGTAGCTGAATAATGGGAAAAACTCGTAACAAGTGTAACGGGGATATTAGCCTTTGTTCCTTCTGAAATAATAATATCTTTTACCGGACAGGCATCTGCATCAACATAAATCTTCATCCAATCTCACCTACAATAAATTAGATTGGTGACAGGCACCCTCCAGAAACTGGAAGGTGCCTGTCACTCTATTACTCAAATCATATAGAAAAATTCTCAAAAGAACAAAGATTAATCATTTATATATAGACTAAAAAGTGATAGACTAGTGATTGTATAATATTCTAAATATTACAAATAAACAAATGAACATATGACAAGTATTGGAGGCATAAGCGAGATGTCCAATAATAAGGCTAATTCCTTAGGACAATTTTTATTTATCAACGGAAAACAATTAGAGTCAGATACATATTCAGATTTATTTTCCCCCTATTCAGGAGAAAAAATTGCTGAAATAGCCTTCTGCTTTATTTATTGCACAGATTTTTCAGGAAGCAGGTTTCCATATGCCGTACTTAATGTGGTAACTGGATCAGGAAGTGTGGTAGGGGAAACCATTATTCGTGATGAGCGCGTTGGAATGATTACGTTTACAGGAAGTCCGGCTGTCGGAATAGGAATTCGCAATAAAGTAGGTTTAAAGAAAACAACATTAGAACTGGGATCCAATGCAGCTGTCATTGTCGATCAAGGCGTGGAAATTAATAAAATCATTGACCGCCTTATTACAGGAGCTTTTTCAAACCAAGGTCAGTTATGTATTTCTCTCCAGCGTACTTATGCACACGAAGATCTATTTGATGAGCTAGTTGATAAATTAGCAGTAGCTGCAAAATTTTTAAGGATCGGGGTTCCATTAGATCCAGAAACGTATATTTCAGCTCTTATTTCAAAAAAAGACACAGAACGAGCACTAAGTTGGATCCAAGAAGCTGAGCAAAAGGGGGCAACTGTTGTAATGGGTGGTCGTACACAACAAGGAATCTTAGAACCGACCATTTTGACGAATGTAGATCCGCATCTGAGCGTTTCTTGTCAGGAAATTTTTGCGCCTGTTGTCAATGTATGCTAAATCATTTGTTTAGGAGTGAAAAAAATGAAAACGTTTAAAATAGCGCTTATTCCAGGGGATGGTGTTGGTCCAGAAGTCATCAGAGAAGGGGTAAACGTCTTAAATACCTTAGCAGATTTGGATCAAACGTTTACGTTTGAGTGGACAGAATTCCCATGGGGTTGTGAATATTATACAAAGCATGGTGTCATGATGGATGAAGATGGACTTGAAAAATTGAAGTCTTTTGATGCCATATATTTAGGAGCTGTTGGATACCCAGGAGTTCCCGACCATATTTCGTTATGGGATTTACTACTTAAAATTCGTAAAGGTTTTGATCAATACGTCAATATTAGACCCATTACATTATTAAAAGGAGCTCCACCTGCCTTACTTAACGTTGAGCGAGAAGAAATTGATATGCTGTTTATCCGTGAAAATAGTGAAGGAGAATATGCCGGTGCAGGGGACTGGCTTTTTAAAGGTCAAGAAAATGAAGTTGTCCTGCAGAATGGCGTTTTTTCAAGAAAAGGAACAGAACGGATTATTCGCTATGCCTTTGAGGTAGCTCGAAAAGAAGGAAAAACACTAACCAGTATCAGTAAGGGAAATGCATTAAATTATTCGATGGTATTTTGGGATCAAGTGTTTGAAGAAGTAAGCAGGGAATACCCGGATGTTGGAAAGGCTTCTTATTTAGTAGATGCAGCGGCGATGCTCATGATAAAAGATCCAAAACGATTCGAAGTCGTGGTAACATCTAATTTATTCGGGGATATCTTGACGGATTTAGGAGCATCGATTGCGGGTGGTATTGGACTTGCTGCAGGAGCAAATATTAATCCAGAAAGAACGTATCCTTCTATGTTTGAGCCGATTCATGGATCAGCCCCTGATATTGCTGGGAAGAATATCGTTAATCCACTAGCAGCCATTTGGTCAGCAAGTCAAATGATGGACTTTTTAGGATATGAAAAGTACGGTGCTCTCATCTTAGAAGGGATTCAACAAGTGTTAATCGAAGGGGAGACGTTAACTCCAGACATGGGTGGGACGTCAACCACGAAAGATGTTGGACAAGCTGTGATCAAGCATTTATGTCCCATGATTCAACAATAGGATTTAAAAAGCGTACCTTTCAGAAACTCGAAGGTACGCTTTTATGGTTATTTATTCATCCATCAAACTAAATTCATGAACCCAGACTCTCATTTGTGGAAGCCATGGCATTCCAGGGTGAAGGGATAGGATGGATTGTTTGTACTCTTCTACAGAAGCATAGCCTTCTCGTTTAGCATCCTCATCCGTTAATTCTCCTAAAGATTGGGAATAGACCTTTTCTACGACAAATTTCTTTCCCTTTAATTCCATAATTTCACCTGGATCTGCATATCTACCATTTCGTCTGGTTGCCGTTTTTTCACCTGCTAATACTTTTTCAACATCTTTTTCGATTGTCACCAGTCGCTCAATGGAGCATGTTTTTGGTGGTAAATCATGATTTTCTATGGATTGATTCAATGAAATTTCATCCTTTCTTCTTTAACCATTCAATTATGTATTCAAGGTTGACCATTGCTTGAGAAATAATACCTTTACATTATTATAGAGTTTCTGAAGAAAAAGTGCCACTATCTGCTATATGGATGGTGGCACTTTTCCAATTTCAATCGGACAGTTTTACTGCCTTGATGAATCCTGTTTACCTGACTGTTGACCTTGTACTTGTTGCTGAAGAGCTTGTTGTGACTGATTTAATTGACCTGTGATTTGATTTAACATGTTCATGGATTGAAGCGATTGTTCAACACTGCTCAACATTTGGGCAGTTTGTTGAATTGATTGTTGTAATTGTTGGAATGTTTTTTGCTGTTGCTGTTGGGCTTGATAACTAAAATTCTGCATTTGTTGTAATAGTTGATAAGGTTGGAGCACTTCTGAAAACTGGTTATTCATTTCTAAATCATTGGTTCCATAGTTCTTTAGAGTCGATTGGATTTCTTTTAATTGATCCTTTAAAGGTGCTAGTTCTGTAGCGATTTCTTCTTCCACTTTCTCAGAAGCCATACGCTCAATTTTAGCTTTCTCTGCCGCTTTGGCTCTTTCTTTAAACTCCGTATCTTTTTCCATCGCTATTTCCTCCTTGAATTGATTTTCTGGAGAAGATTTTGATTTAACTGCACCTGCCGGAATGGGTTTTACTTTATTTTTTATATTATTAAAATTTAACGAAGCAACTAAAAACAAAATAATTAGGAAGATCAACATTCCATAAATGGTAATGCACCTCCAATTCATGTCTAACATCATTCATGTTGGACAAGGATATTATTTACTTGATGTAGGGATTTTATTTTACTTTATATGAATTCTAAAAAATACATATATATAGCAAAAAAGGAATGAACTCAGCGTAAAATTTGAAATTTAAGGGCAATAAATTAAGTTAAAATAACAATTAGAAGGTTATAATTGAAGTCCTTTTTTCGTAATAACCGGTATTTAACTTCAACATAGCTACTAAAATTTGTAAGGTATTAGATTTTATAAATCAATTGATACTAATTAAAAGTCAGCTTAGTATATTGTTCTTAGAATATTAATGGTCAAGCGCTTGAATTTTTGGAATATTCAGAGTAAAATGGAAGAGCCTACCACTAGGACAAGATTAAAGGAGCGTGGTTTTTCTGAAACGAAAAGTCTTGGCTTTAACTTTGTGTACTTCCATTTTCTTTGGAGGGGGATTAATTGGAGCAGGGAATTCCGCTATAGCAAGTGAAAACGAATCGCTTATTCCTGGTGCTCATTCTGTCCAGCAAACCTATTTTAATGGGAAAGAAGAAAATTGGCTGACAACAGCTAACCCTACACAATTGACACAAGCAACTCTTTTTGGTAACAGCGGTTTGGCACCTACTAACTGGGGGGATAAAGATTTAGGTACAGGATGGCATCAAATGAATAAACCTGCTCCAATAACCGGAACTCAGATTAATGGTATTTTCGATGACGCACAGTTTGTGATTCGTGTTCCTGATAATTGGAATGGAAAACTTGTAGTTTCTGGGATTCCAGCAACAAGAAACGAAACCTCTACGGACCTTTTATTTAGTGACTTTGTCCTTGAAAAAGGTTATGCATTTGCTGCAATTGATAAAGGAACACAGGGAGAGGCTTCAACTTCTGATCCTTTTGCAAAAGCCAAAAATGCTCTAGTAGATGACGATGACAGTGTTTCAGAATGGAACCTTCGCTTCCGCCAAGTTACAAAAGCTGCTCAACGATACTTAAAAGAAAATTTTAGTGATCAACTTATTAGTCCAACTGATTCTTCAAATCCTGCAAGTGATTTAGTCAGCGATACTCATAAAGTGCCGACTTATGCAATGGGGATTTCCAATGGCGGCTATGTAGTCCGATATGCACTTGAACATGATGGACCGGAAAAAACAGGAGAACCCCGTCTGTTTGATGGAGGAGTTGACTGGGAAGGTGTACTTTGGACTGAAAAAACACCAAATCTTATAAGTTCCCTTACTCCGGTTGTTAATAATGCTGAACAAGCTATTTATGGAACTGGGAAGGAAAAAGAAAAAGCAATCAAAAAATTGTATAAAGCAGGGTTGCCAAAAGGTTCCGAAAAGCTATGGCCTTACCATGACCAAGTGTATTGGTTTGTCACTCTAAATATTTACCGCGATCATTTTGACCCGAGTGCTCCAGGAGGTATTCCATGGGAGGATTACTTGAACTTCAATGGAGCTATAAGGGATCGTACTTATGACCACATCTTTGAAAACTATAAATATGTCTCAAGACCGAAAGAAGTTAAAGAAAAAATCAAAGCCATCGCCAATACTGGAGATATTGATGTTCCGTTAATTAGTTTTACAGGGTCACTGGATGCTTTAATTTTCCCTGAAATTCATGCGGAAGGCTATCAAAAACTAGTAAAAAAAGCGGGTAAAGAACACTTGCACCGTCTTTATACCATTGAAAACGGGAATCATGTAGACAGTCTTGTTTGGAATGCTGGGGCAGATCCAGAAAAGGAACTTCAACCTTTATTGCCATATGCCCATCAAGCCTTTGATTTACTAGTTGATTGGGTCGAAAATAAATCCATACCTCCAGAAAGCAAGACTATTCCTACGCCAGAAAATCCTGTAAAAGTAAGGGATTTAATAACTGGAGAGGAAAGGGACCCACGTCTAGATTAATAATAAACTTGTGGGGAAAGAGAATGTTTTGTCACAATAGAAGAACTCAAAGTGTCAGGTATCTTCCATTTTATGGATGGTTCCTGACGCTTTTTATTTATAATAAAGGAAATAAAAAATACGCCACCGCCTTTATTAAGGGTGTACCTCGATTTTTCTTTAAAAAAGGTCGTTTTTCTTTTATACTAGTATAATGTGTGTTGATTTTGAACAAACAGGTGATAAACGTAAAACGTTTGATGCTATACAGGAATTTTTGGCTTTATAAGGAGGCACTTGATTTGACGATGACTAGAGGAGAAACGATGGTTGCGGAAATCAACCGTTTAGATGAAAAAGGATCAGGCCAAGCTGTTGTTTGGAGAGAAAATGAAGAGGGAAATCGCAAGAAATTAAAGCTGATCATTCCGCAAACCCTGCCTGGTGAAAAAGTACAGGTAACGGTTGATCAACCGGATCGAAAACGACGGAAAGCCCTACCAGAAGAAATTCTTGAGGCAAACCCACAGAGAATAGAAGCTCCATGTCCACATTTTGATAAATGTGGTGGCTGTGTTTGGCAGCATTGGTCTTATGAAGGACAACTCGAACATAAGACTGGCTATGTGAAACATGAGATTGAGTCACAAGGATTCGATCCGACGTTGGTTCGCGATACGATCGGAATGGACGAGCCTTGGCATTATCGAAATAAAATGGAGTTTACCTTTGCAACTGATGGATCTATGGGACTTCATGAACAAGGAAATTTCCGAAAAATCATTTCACTTGAAACGTGTTTAATTGCTGGGAAAGAAATGGTAGAAGCTGCGATGGAAGTGGCAGATTGGGCAAAACACCATGAATTATCAGGATATAACAAGGATGCTCATGAAGGATTACTTCGCCATTTAATGGTCAGACAATCGTTTGCTACTGGAGAAATCATGCTGGCCTTATTTGCGACAGAAGGTCCAGTCGATCAGCTTGAAAAGGCTGCGACTGATTTAATATCACGTATATCGAATAAATTTCCAAAAGTAAAAAGTTTATTGTGGATGGAAAACACTGATTGGGCAGACCGAACTCAATCAGAAAAAAGTCATATTTTAGCTGGTCGTGACTTTATTTATGATGAAATGGATGGCTATCGTTTCCGTGTTTGGTTTGATACATTCTTCCAGACGAATCCAACCCAAGCGCAGAAATTAGTTGATTTAGCGATCGAAATGGGTGAACCGAAGAAAACGGAAAAAATGATTGATCTTTTCTGTGGGGTCGGTACATTCTCACTTCCGTTTGCCAATCAAGTAAAGGAACTGGTCGGAATCGAAATAGTGGAGACATCTATCGAGTCGGCTAAACGAAATGCAAACGATAATGGGATTAATAATACTTCATTTTTAGCTAAAGATGCTAGAAAAGGTTTCGATCAAGTGATCGAGGAGTTTGGTAAACCAGAATTATTATTACTTGACCCGCCACGTTCAGGTGCAGGTGGAAAAGTCATGAGAAGAATCGGTCGAGCACAACCAGAGCGAATTGTCTATGTTTCTTGTAACCCTAGTACCTTTGCAACTGATATTAAGGAACTAGAACCGTTTGGGTACGAACTACAAGTCGTTCAACCTGTAGATTTATTTCCTCACACGGTCCATGTAGAATGTTGTGCGGTGTTAACAAAAAAATTGTAGCCCAATAATAAACATTACCGATTTTCCAATAAGAACCCGAGATAATAGTAGCATGAGAGGGGGAATATAGAGTTCTTCCTCTCTTTTGTTGTTCACTTCTATCTCTTGTCATTACTCGCTTTGTCCTAAAACACACTCAGAATTTCTATCAATGAAAATGCCAATCCGAAGGTCAGTCTTTTTTCCGACTGATCTTCGGATTTTTTGTACTGAAATTCGTGGAGTAAATTTGATTATCAAATGAATACGTCTAGCATTAGCAACATATATTGGTTAATGGAATTTTATTACATGAAAGGGGGAGTTATGTGTTTACTCAGTTTAAATATTGGAATCCATATATCAGTCCATTTGACCCATGCCAACCAATCCTTGTCAAAAGTTATTCCACACCACCTCAACTTTATTTAGGGTTTCAGCCATCAGGATTACCTCAATATTCAACTGCTAAGGAAGCATTGCATCATGGAACTCTTTGGCCACAATTATTTAGCCCTTATCCAGATCCTCATAAAGGGAGGGATCAAATTGAGTAAGAAAATGCCTCCCGAATATTATAAACTTCTTGAGGAGATCCAGGCCAATGACTTTGTTCTGGTTGAATTAAATTTATACCTAGATACGCATCCAAATGATTATTCGGCAATTCAACAATTTAATGAAGTAGCAAAGAAGTCCATGGAGTTAAAAATTCATTTTGAGGAAAAATTTGGCCCGCTTATGCACTTTGGAAAAAGCTTCTCGAATTATCCTTGGGACTGGAAAGATTCTCCATGGCCATGGCAAGTTTAGCCAGAAGATTATGTATAGGATAAACGAATGGAGGATATAAAGAGATGTGGTATTATGAAAAGAAGCTCCAATATCCAGTAAAAGTAAGCACGTGTAATCCACGCTTAGCAAAATTTTTAATGGAACAATATGGTGGTGCCGATGGGGAATTAGCAGCTGCGCTTAGATATTTAAACCAACGTTATACGATTCCAGATAAGGTTGTAGGTCTTTTAACTGATATCGGTACAGAAGAATTTGCTCATCTTGAAATGATTGCAACAATGATTTATAAACTAACAAAAGACGCGACTCCAGAGCAATTAAAAGATGCTGGAATTGGAGATCACTATGCAAATCACGATAAAGCACTTTTTTATAATAATGCGGCGGGTGTCCCATTCACAGCTACTTACATACAAGCCAAGGGAGACCCGATTGCTGATTTGTATGAAGACATTGCTGCAGAAGAAAAAGCACGTGCAACATACCAGTGGCTTATTGATATGTCAGATGATCCATTTCTAAATGATAGTTTGAAATTCCTACGTGAACGAGAAGTAGTTCATTCTCAACGCTTTAGAGAAGCTGTAGAAATACTGAAAGAAGATCGAGATACAAAGAAGGTTTTCTAATACTGAGCCCATCTTGAATCCATTAAAAGTTTATTAAAACAGAAGAAGGATCTTTTTGATAACCTTTAAAAATGGGTGTAGGAATCATTGTGATTCTTGCACCCAATTTGTATGTTCATTTGCTTAATTGCACCCGAAAAAAGATAACTTTGTATCTATCATAGTTAGAAGCCTGTTTTAGGATTATAATTAAATTTCCTTTTTAAAAAACTATTAAGGTCAATTTTAAAATAACTGAAAATATTTACTTTCACATTCTCATTATTTGTATACGGTCCTACGAGTTTACAGGTGGCATCTACGAATAAATATCTATTAATTCATACACTGTTCTAATCTCGATTTAGGATGCAATAAACAATATACCCCTAATTCCCATCCCATTATCAACTATTTTTTTAGATAATCAATGGTATAAGTCATTTCTACCAATCTTATTCTCGCCTTTTCATCCTCTGTCCATTGAATTTGTAGTTTTTTTAAAAATAATTATTCAATTATATGAATTAGCCCAAGCCATTAAGTACGAATGTTCACAAAAGAGTAGGAATATGGAAATTCACGAAAAGAGAAGGGGGGGTTTAGGTAAGTTTCTATCAATAAAAAAGACCACAGTCAGCTTGAACGTGGGCCTTTTTTGGTGAATATTTGAATCCTATTTTAACTATTAATCTGATCTATTACTAGATAATAGGCTTTTTCGAAGAGTTCTGGGTCTGGATCTTCACCTTTTTTCTTAGGTACATCAAATTCATGAAGAAGAAAATGATGTTTTGGTTCTACATTATGTCTAGCCAATGAATGCTTGCAGCAAGCTAATGGACAGCCATCAATCGCAATGATGTCTCTTCCTGATTTAGCTGTTTTAACAAGCGGTTTTACATCCCCGCCAACACCCGCAATACAGGACATCTCAGCGACCTTTTGCCGATCCATCCTGATCGAGATCATATTAGCTGTTTGAGCAGCAGAGGAGCAGCCAGAACAAGAATATACAAGAGGTATAGTTGTTTTTGTCATCATTATTTCTCCTTTTTGATTTGATAATTTTATATATCATCTTAATATTATTTAATTTTAAAAATTGTGATATAAATCATACCTTTCGAAAATTCTAGTCTTTCTATTTTTTTATTATATTAATCGTATCAATCAAAAAAGAGCAACCTAATTTGGCTGCTCTTTTTTCAATGCAATTCATGGATACCCTGACTTATTTACTTGAAGGAGATACATTTGATTCAGGTGATGTAACACTATCATAAAAGTTAACGAATTTATCCCGATCATCACTTTTGCGATAAGCCATGGCTACACGAGGATGTTCATTTAATACTCCTGAAATCATGTAAGGAATGATGTAACCCCATTCCCACTTTTGACGCATTTCCAGCATATGTTTTTCGATAAATCCAAGAACTGGTTTGATTTCATAGTTTGATTTTTGAATGTAGCTCACCAAAAGTTCTGTATGACAGTTCCCAGCTGCACGACCCATTCCATATACAGATGAATCCATGAAGGTCACACCATTTTGTAAAGCTGATAGTGTATTAGCAAAAGCTAATTGCATGTTGTTATGAGTATGAATTCCTAACTGTTTATTCGGTAGCATTTCCTTAAACTTTTTCACTTGATGCGCAATATCAGAAGGATCAAGACTTCCGAAAGAGTCAACAATATAGACGACATCCACAGGGCTATCCTTTACCATTTCAAATGCTTTAATAAGCTGGTGCTCCGGAACACTTGATAAGGCCATAATGTTAAGTGTCGTTTCATAGCCTAGCTCGTGGAACATTTGGACAAGTTCTAATCCTTTATCGACTTCACGGGCATAACAAGCCACCCGAATCATATCAAGGATACTTTCCTCGCGTGGAAGAATATCATTTGGATCGACACGTCCGATATCAACTAGAGCAGATAGTTTCGTGAATTTTTTCTCAGGAATAATTTCTTTAAGAAAGTTATCATCAAGAAATCTCCAAGGATTAGGTTCAGAGGCATTTAGAAGTTTAGGTGAATTTTTATAACCAATCTCCATATATTCAACACCAGATTCGTTTAGACTATTATATAAGTCTTGAACAAATTCGATACTGAAATCCCAATTATTTACTAAACCGCCATCACGTATCGTACAGTCTAAAATTTTATTTTTTTGTCCCATGATTGTAACTTCCCTTCTTATTCCTAATTTGTGCAAAATGAGTATATATCTTAATATAATAAAGATTAATCTAGGAATAATCAATGAATTTGGAAAAATTAAACACAAAAATAACAAAAATTACTTAATCATTCATCTATTTATGTAGGTGTGGGATTGATAGAATCATAACTAAAAAAACCAAGGAACGATATCCTTGGTTTTTTTATCACTCTTTATTATTCCGTTAACATAATCTTCTCAAGTTGAAGAGGTTCAATGTAAGTATCGCCTTTATAAGCACGCATATTTCCACCAGAAATTTCATCAATTAAGATGATTTCATTTGTGTTTGCATCACGACCAAATTCTAATTTAATGTCGTATAAAGTTAAGCCTTTTTTTGCAAGTTCTGAAGCGACAAATTTAGAAATTTCAATTGTGCGCTGCTTTAATACCTCATACTCATCTAATGATAAAATCCCTAACATATCTAGAGCATCTGCTGAAATCGGAGGATCTTGGCGTTCGTCATCTTTAATTGTAACCTCAACAAAAGCATCTAAGTCTTGTCCTTCTTTAACATAAGCCCCGTAGCGACGCAAGAAACTTCCGACAGCTTTAAAGCGGCAAATAACTTCTAAACCATTCCCAAATACAGTTGCAGGTTTCACCGTCAACGTTGCATCATCAAAGTTAGCATCGACATAATGGGTAGGAACACCTTGTTCGTTTAATTTTGAATAGAAAAAGGAAGTCAATCGTAACCCAGCTAATCCAGCTCCATCAATCGTTAAGCCAACTGTGTTTGCACCCGGATCAAAAACACCGTTTTCTCCTGTAACATCATCTTTAAATTTTAGTAAATAGTGTCCATCCTCTAATTTGTATACGTCTTTCGTTTTACCAGTATAAATTAATTCCACTATAAAACCTCCATTTCGATTATATTCTACATTATACACGAATGTTTATTGCGGTAAAAGTAAAAAATGTTCGCGATTTAAATAACTATTATAGATATAAATGTAACAATGAATGTTTTCAGATAATTTTATGACTTAGAGTCATGATTATCTTTCCTTTTTTCCATTTTAAATAGTCTTATTTAAATTTCAAAATATACCGTTCACCAGTGTTTTTCCTATTATCATCACTCTTTACGTTTAGCTTCAGAAGAAACTCCACATATTAACCATATCGATTGCTTTCATAACAGATTGTACGAAAGGCTGGAGAGAAAAAAATGGATATGTTATATAATGCACTGCTGGTATTTGCGGCAGGATTTATCTTTTTAAAAATAACCGGTAAAAAAGCTGTTTCTCAAATGCACTCTTTTGACTTATTATACATCTTTGTTCTCACAAATATTATTAGTGACCCAGTCGAGGTTAATCATATAGGTAAAGCAATCGCTTATGCTGGAATCATTGTTCTTTTTTATAAACTATTTGTCCGTATATCATTGAATAATAAATTTCGATGGATTTTATATGAAAATCCAACCGTATTGATTCGTAATGGTGATATTGACAAAAAGGGACTTAAAAAAGTACGTATGCCAATGAATGAATTATTATCACATTTAAGAGTAAAAGGATTTACAGACACTAGAAATATCGCCATGGCTATTATGGAAGAAACAGGAAATTTAAGTGTAATTCCTAAGGCTGCCTATCGGAGCGTACAACCTAATGATTTAAATTTAAAGGTGAACAAAGAATATTTGCCTATTCCATTAATTATGAATGGTCAAATTATTGATGCTAATTTAAAATATCTACAATTAGAAACGAACTGGTTAATCAATGAGGTTGAAAAGATGGGGGAGGCTGTAAAAAATGTAATGTTAGCAACTTTATTAGACAATGGAAAGCTATATATCGATAATAATGAAATAGTCGACCATAACCATGATCCATATTACTATAATCCAGGGAAAGATAATTAATCAAAGTTTGGGTGTTAAAAAGCTTGAAAATATGGAGTGAGGGGGCATGGAATTATCTTAGTCACCTTAAAGACTTTAAGCCACTTAAAAAAAGTGGCTTTTTTAGTATTCTCTCCGTTATTTATTACCGGGAGCAGGTTGATCAACACCTTTTACCCGGTGCCGATGCCCATCATTTTCTGAAGTATAAAAATCATAATAATGAACATGCATACCATTCCCCACTGGAATAGCTGGTCCTGAATTGGCTCGATAGTAATGGCTGTGCCCATTTTCAAATACGACATAACCTTCTGTGTAATGAATATGATTTCCATCTTGAGTTTGGATCGGGGGAGAAGTAACATCCAAACACTGATGAACATGCCCAGCATCTACAGATGTATAGTCAACAGATCCATGATTATGATGAGGCACAAACCCCGGTGTGAACTCATCTTTTCCTATTCTTTCCATACCAACACCTCAATTTAAAAAGTTAAAGGATTAAGAATGTTTCATCGAAGATATATGCAGGAAAACAGTGATTGATTCCAATATAAACTTCTTTAAATCAGTTAAGAGCGAAAATCTATAGGCAAAAGCCTGCTCTTTTTTTATGGGGATACATACACTATTCTTGAAACCAATGGGGTAAAAAGCACCAAAACGAAGGTAGGGAGGAAATGTTGGTATGTCCGCAAACTTAATGGAAGCTGCAATGTATTTTGAAAAGGTTTTTCGTGAGTGCAATGAATATAAAAATTTACAAAGAGTTAGTAAAGAATTAAATAAAGATCCACAAGCCAAACAGCTTTTTAATCAAGTGAGCCTGTTAAATTCACAATTGCAGCAAAAACAAATGATGGGGCAGGAAATTAGAGAGCAAGAAGTGGCCGCAATACAAAATTTGGAGGCGGCTGCCCAGCAAAATGAAAAGATTAAACGCTTAATGGAAGCAGATTACAAAGTTAATCTGCTGATGGCGGAATTAAATAAAATCATATCAAAACCATTGGATGAATTGTACGGTCAAATCGTGGAAACAGGGGTATAAAATATTCCTAAAATTCTAATTATATTAGGCGCTTATCTATTCAGTTTATGGCATAGACACATACACTAGGTGTGAAATGATTTAAAGTTGTTAGGTTCAAAGGGTAAAAATAAAGGAGATAAATAAAAAAGAATAACTAGGAGGATTAAAATATGTACAGTGAACTTGAGCCTGTTCAAATACATGAGGGTGAGGAAAGAATTTTTGGCAGACGTCCATTCGGATTTGGGAGACCATTTGGCTTTGGGAGACCATTCGGATTCGGAAGACCATTCTTTGGAAGACCATTTTTCGGAAGACCATTTTTTGGTGGACCGTTTGGTTTTGGCGCTCCATTTTTAGGCGGACTTGCAGGAGGATTATTATTGGGCAGTGCGTTGGGTGGCTTTGGTTACCCGTATGGATATGGGTATGGTTATGGCTATCCGTATTATGGATATGGGTATGGTTACCCGTATGGATATGGATATGGATATCCAATCTACTATTAATGAAAACTCATATTCCATTTTTTCTGTATAAAAAATAAATCGTAAAATAGCTCAGTGCAGACTGGGCTATTTTTTATCCCCATAAAACAATTAGTAAAATATAAAAAAGCGCCATGAATAAATCTATGATTAATCGACCGAACTACTCATACATTGTTATAGTATATCAAGTGGGGGTGACCTAGTGAATATAATTGGGAAAAGCGTCATTCGGAAAGATGCCTATGAAAAAGTTACCGGAAGGGCAAAGTACACATCAGATGAATTAGCGGGACCGACGCTTCATGCAAAAATGGTCACAAGTCCGTATGGACATGCGAAAATTGTTTCCATTGATGTAACAGAAGCAAAAAAAATACATGGAGTCAGAGCCATTCTTTTAGGAAGTCGTGATTTGCCTTTAACGGGGGAGGAAATTAGAGATCGTCCTCCACTTGCTGTTGACAGAGTTCGATACCACGGTGAACCCGTCGCTCTTGTTGTTGCGGATAGCTTTCTCTTAGCGAAAAAAGCAGCGGATGCTATCCATGTAGAGTATAAGCTTTTACCAGTACTGAATTCCCCATCAGAAGCTCTTAAATCAGATGCACCGCTCCTTCATGATAATCTAGCTTCTTATGAAAAATTAGGCACCGCTTATCCTGTACCTCACACAAATATTTCGAATGTAACCAAAATTAGAAAAGGGGACATAAAGAAAGGGTGGTCGATGAGTGACGTCGTTGTAGAAGGGACATACTCTTTTTCTCCGTCTAGTCATGCTGCCATGGAAACGCGAAGCGCGACAGCAGAAATCGATCCAGAAGGTTATATTCATATCACCACATCCTCGCAAGCCCCGTTTATGGTGAAAAGGTTGCTTAGTATATACTTTCAAATTGAGATGGGGAAAATTATCGTGGAAACTCCTTTTGTTGGTGGTGCGTATGGGGGAAAGGCGCCAATACAGTGGGAAATTTTAGCATATCTTGCGTCACAAGCGGTTGGGGGAAGACGAGTAAAAATCGTTTATACAAGAGAAGAAGACTTAACGACCGCTCCTTGTCATGTTGGACTAGAAGCGACCGTTAAACTTGGATGTACTGTCGATGGAATGATCCAGGCAGCAGAAATCTTGTACCTATTTGATGGTGGTGCTTATTCGGATAAGGCCATCGATGTAAGTCGGGCTGGAGGCGTCGATTGTACAGGTCCCTACAATATTGGTAATGTTTGGTGTGACTCACTCTGTGTATATACAAACCATCCTTATGGCAGTCCTTTTCGGGGATTTGGACATTCAGAGGTCTTGTTTGCATTTGAACGGACGATGGATATGCTGGCAGACAAATTAGAGATAGACCGACTCGAATTACGAAAAAAGAATGCGATTCTACCTGGACATACAACGCCCACACAAGTGTTGCTGAACAAGAGTAATGTTGGCAATTTACCCGCTTGTATTGAGCGGTTAAAAGAAATAATCCACTGGGAGCAGGGACAAATTAAGGAGATCGATGAAAGAAGAATAAGAGTAAAAGGAATTGCCTGTAGCTGGAAAACTTCTACCATTGATCCTGATGCAAGTTCAGGTGTGATCCTAACGTTTAATAAAAATGGAAGTGTTAACTTAATCTCAGGTGTGATCGAAATCGGAACAGGAACAAAGACGGTACTTGCACAAATTCTTGCACAACGCTTACAAATAGGGATTGATAGAGTCCATGTGAAAATGAAAATTGACACGCAAACGACACCTGAACATTGGAAAACGGTGGCCAGCCGCGGCACGTTTATGGCCGGAAGAGCGGTTTTGGAAGCGGCAGATGATGTTATACGTCAGATAAAGGCAATCGCGGCCTGCGTTCTTAGAGTTTCAACAGAAGATCTAGTTGTAGCATACGAACGGGTATTTTTAAGAGATGATCCTAAAATTGGACTAGATTTTAAAGAGGTTGTGTATGGATATAAATTTCCAAATGGCAATTCAATTGGTGGTCAAATTGTCGGCTATGGTAATTATATACTAAGGCGGATGACTTCTTTAGACCCAGAAACTGGGGCAGGACAGCCAGGACCAGAATGGACGGTTGCGGCTCATGCTGTAGAGGTAGAGTATGACAAAAGAGATTTTACTTATAAGCTACTTCAAGCCGTTACAGTAGTTGATATTGGGGCAGTATTAAATGATATGACTGCACGCGGGCAGGTAATGGGTGCCATGAGTATGGGGTTAGCCTTTGCAGGGAGAGAAACTTTTGTTTTCGATGATTTAGGTCGAGTGCTAAATCCACAGTTACGTACTTATCGACCGATTCATTATGGGGAAAATCCTCATTATCAAGTTGAATTTGTAACAACTCCACAAATGGATGCGCCGTATGGTGCCAGAGGTGTTGGAGAACATGGACTATTAGGGATGCCAGCCGCTCTTGCTAATTGTTTAAGTATCGCGGCTGGTGTTGAGTTGAATCAACTTCCATTGACCCCAGAATTATTATGGAGATATAAAGTGGGCGAGGCTTAATCTTTATAATTGGATGTTAAATGCAAGATTTTTCTATTCCTATTCTATATCTGTAGGGGAAGTTAAACTATCAGTATAAAGATCCACAAACAAGGAACCATTGGTTGTAATCACAGCGTATTGGATTTCCTTTACTTGGAGTTTTCTTTGCTTTAATTGTTGATCGAGCCATTGTTTTGTAAATGGCTCCTTTAAATTTTTTTCAATAGCAGCACCATCCATAATCAGCTCGATTGGGAGGATTTGACCAGATTGAATAGTATCCGGGAAGATATCTTTTTTTACAATAGGCTGATATTGATCCTTTTTAAGCACGGATAGTTTACCGCTTACTTCTAAAACAGCATACTCAACCTCAGTAATATCAAAGATTCCCTGCTCTCTTAAATGTTGATTCAAATCATCCAATGTATACTTTATTTTTTTCATATTAGAATCTAAAATTCTTCCCTGCTCAATGATAACGGAAGGTCGTCCTGATAACCACTTTCTTATTATTCTGCTGTGGGAAGAAATGTACGAAAAGATAAAATAAATACATATGAGTGACAGGAAAGCGGTTAACATTGGGAAAAAGTTAAGTTTATAATCAAATCCCATGTTAGCAATAAAGGAACCAATTGTAATGGCTAAGGCAAAATTATAATGATTAAGATTAGCGTTCACTTGTTTTCCAAGCCATAAAGTAACAATCATTAAAATTAAAAAAGAAACGATTGTACGTATAATTGGAATCCATAAATGATCCACTTTCTTCACCTTCCTTAATCTTAAAAGGAGTCTTATCGATAAGATTTATTCAAAGTTATCATTGACCATTATGCTTGAAACAATTCTTTCAATTGAAATGTGTATTGTTATGCTTATTCGCAGAGTAAAGGAGGCATGAGATGATGGCTGTAAAAATATATTAGATTGGTATGTAAGATTTATTTGGAACACTTGATGCAAAGAAGCCGAGCGAAGTAAGCACACTAATTTGTTTTAAAATAAAAAAGCAAGGTGGTTATCAAATGGGTTCAGTTGACTTAAGTACTTATGCAAATACCCGTAGAATTCAATCATTTGAATATGAACCACATGGAAAAAGAATCAGTTTTATTTCTGATTGGAAAGGATCGCCTCAGGTTTGGGAATACGAAATAGGAAGCAGAATGGTACAGTCTTCCATTATGCAAGATGGGATAACGTTTATAAAATACGTGGATGAAACATCAGATTTAATTATAGGGATGGACGAATCCGGAAATGAAAGGGTTCAATTATTCATACTAAAGAAGACTGGAAAATTAATTCCTTTAACCAATTCTCCACAGCACGTTCATTTATATGGAGGCAGTTCTCCGGATGGAAAATGGATTGCCTGGTCCAGTAACCGACGAGAGCCGGCTTTTTTTGATATTTATTTACAGAATATTGAAACATTGGAAACTCACCTTGTTTTTGCTCATGACGGACAATATACGGTTGAAAAATGGTTTCCTGACGGGAAATCATTATTGGTTAGTAGAACAAACTCTGCCCTTGATAATGATCTAGGTGTTTTATCTCTTTTAACCGGTGAAATGAAATGGATAACAGAACATTCAGGGGAGGCTGCTTTTAGGAATATCCATTTTAATCAAAAGGGAGATCATTTATATCTATTATCAAATAAAGACCGAGAATTTTATGGCCTTGCCTGCATCGATTTGCGCACCTTTCAGTTTACATGGCTAGAACAGGGCGATTGGGACTTTGAGGGATTAGCCATGAATAAACAAAAAAATTTGTTAGCTTTTACGATTAACGAAGCTGGGATATCCAAAGGTTGTTTGCTAGATTTAAGGGTCAGTACTCTACAAACATGGGAGACACCCATGGGAGTGATTAGAAATCTAAGATTTTCACCAGATAATGATAGACTGCTCTTTTTATTAAATGGACCTGCTCATCCACCTAAAATTTGGGAACTGAACCTTCATACTCATACAGTTGATACACATTTATCCGTTTCGAAAGTTTCCTCACTTGAAAAAAAATTAGTGGAGCCGGTACCCATTTATTATCGCTCTTTTGACAATTTACTCATCCATTCCTTTTTCTACAAGCCGAAAAATGCAGAAAAGAGATTTCCAGTAGTGATTTATCTTCATGGAGGTCCAGAAAGTCAGAGCCGTGCTACTTTTAATCCTCTAATGCAATATTTACTAAACATCGGGTATGCCGTGTTAACACCCAATGTCCGAGGTAGTACCGGGTTTGGAAAAACGTATACCCATCTTGATGATGTTCGGAATCGGATGGATGCGTTGAAGGATTTGATTTTTTCAGTAGATTGGATAAAACGGGAAACGAATGCTGATCCTGACAGGATCGCGGTAATGGGCGGAAGCTATGGAGGATTTATGGTGCTTGCTGCCATCAGCCACTATCCTAAACTGTGGGCAGCTGCTATTGATATCGTAGGGATGTCAAGCCTTCGTTCGTTTCTGAAAACAACAAGTCCTTGGCGAAAGAAGAACAGAGAGAAAGAATATGGAACGGTAAAAGAAGATGGTGAATTTTTTGATAAGATTGATCCATTACATTATACCGACCATATAGAATCTCCACTTTTGGTCGTCCATGGGGTTAATGACCCGCGAGTACCTATTCGAGAATCAGAGCAGATGGTTGAAAAATTGAAAAAGCGTAACCATCCCGTTGAGTTTATCCGAATTGAAGATGAGGGACATACGCTAGAAAAAGAAACAAATAAGTTATTTGTCTATCGCAGTGCAGTAGACTTCCTTGAAAAATATTTGAAACCAAATCGATTCTCCGACACTGAAGATATTAAATAAAGGGATATACAGGATAAGTAGTAAAATGTCAAAACAAGCATAACAAGAAAAATATTGATTCTTCTTTCCAAATCACCTACATACAATAAAGGTGAAATGACTGAAGGAGGCGACAAAATGGAACAACCATTTTTCGATGAAAGAAGTATGGGATATGGAACCCAACCAGGTTACGGCATGGGACACGGGGGATATCCAGGTTATGGCATGGGACATGGAGGATACCCAGGTTACGGCATGGGACATGGAGGATATCCAGGTTATGGCATGGGACACGGAGGATATCCAGGTTATGGCATGGGACATGGAGGATACCCAGGTTACGGCATGGGACATGGAGGATATCCAGGTTATGGCATGGGACACGGAGGATATCCAGGTTATGGCATGGGACACGGAGGATATCCAGGTTATGGCATGGGACATGGAGGATATCCAGGTTATGGCATGGGACATGGAGGATATCCAGGTTACGGCATGGGACATGGAGGATACCAAGGCTATGGCACAGGTCAAGGAGGCTATCCGAGTTACGGAACTAGTACTCAGCCATCACAGCAAACTTATGGGCAACAACCAGGGCGCGACGATTACGATTTATAGACAAAAATAAAAATCAACGGGTAAATATGAAAATAAAAATAAAAAGTTTGTGAATGAAAATTAACGAATAATATTTTTGTTTACGAAAATATGTAGGTTGAGAAAATGGGTTCGTTCTATTTATGCATAATAGAGGTTTAATTGACCATTGATAAAGTAAAAAATGAAGCTCAGGGTTAAAGTAAACTGAGCTTTTTTTACTTTTTTCATATTTCAGAAGAAGGAGATGGCGTGGGCTTGATTTCATATGATTTTGAATATTACCTTCCCTTATCAATGAAAGAAGCGGTCCAATTATACAAAGATTTACATGAGAGAGGAAAAGAACCTATTTACTATTCAGGTGGAACAGAAATCATTACGCTCGGAAGATTGAATGTTGTAAAGACCAGGGCTATCATTGATATTAAACAGATACCAGAGTGTAGAACATTTCAGATTCAACAGTCGAATTTGTTTACGGGTGCAGCCATACCATTGACGGTAATCGAAGAGACCAATTTATTTCCCTTATTAAGCAAAACCGTTAGTGAAATTGCCGATCGGACCGCTAGAAATAAAATTACAGCTGGTGGGAACATTTGCGGTCAAATTTTCTATCGGGAAGCTGTCCTGCCATTTCTATTATCAGATAGTCAAATGGTGATTGCTGGCTCAAGTGGGATCAGGACCGTTTTCATAAATGAAATCTTTAACGAGAAGCTATTATTAGAGCCTGGGGAGTTACTCGTTGGAATTAAAACGGAACAAAGATTTTTAGATATGCCATTCGTCAGTATTAAAAGAAGAAGGCAATGGAATACAGGCTACCCACTTATCACCGTTGCGGCTCTTAAAGTTAATGGGGAAATCAGAATAGCAATAAGTGGGTTGACTACATATCCATTTCGTTCTAAGCAAATGGAGGAACAACTCAATAATAAGGAATATTCTTTGAATCATAGAATTGATGAGGCAGTCCAGTCTTTAAAGGTACCTCCTTTGGATGATTCAGAAGGCTCCTTCCAATATCGGTTATTCGTATTAAAAAATATACTTCATGAAGTGTTTCAGCAATTAGAAGGGGAGGCGTAAGACCTTGGCTGATAAATTAAGAGTAAGGACGAACTTGATGGTCAATGGAGAAGAACAGAGAGTTTCTTTCCGCTATGCTGATATACTGTTAGATGTATTGCGTTATCAATTAGGACTTACAGGTGCCAAGCCCGGTTGCTTAAATGGTGATTGCGGTGCTTGTACAGTAAATATCAATGGGATTGTACAAAAATCATGCTTAACATTGGCAATTGAGGCCGTGGGTAAAGATATCCTTACCATAGAAGGGCTTAATTCTCCCATTCAAGGTGCTTTCGTTGATCATTTTGCTTTTCAGTGTGGATATTGCACGCCAGGATTTATTATGAATTGCCATTCCTTATTAAAGAATCGTAAAAATCCTTCAAACGATGAAATTACGAAATGGCTAGAATCTAATATATGCCGCTGTACGGGCTATACGGAGATAGAGCATGCAGTTAAAGTTGCGTTGCATTCAGTGAAAAATGGGAGTGATGGATATTAAGAATCTTTAATAAATATATCCCATATGAATACACTAGTAGCTCAAGCAAAAAATAGGACTAAAAAGATGACAAGAGCTTAGCTATTTAGTCCTATATTGTTTTTCAACATTATTGTTTATTAATAAAAACTTGCACCGATGATGATAAGCAGGATGAATAATACTACGATCAGTGCAAATCCCCCTCTGAAACCATAACCTCCATAACCATAACCGTATCCTCCGCAACCACAACCATATCCAAACATACTTTCCTTCCTCCTTTCTTATTAGATATATATATATGAATCTATTCCCAACGTGGATGGGTATTAGCCCATTATATATAAAAGATTTTATAAATGAAGGGAAAGGTAAGAGACTATTGAAATGAATAATCGCTCATTTGTACTAGAAACGACCTGACCAGAACTGAGTTCATTAAGTATGAAAATAACAACATTTATATTCACATTCCATTATTAGACCGGTACAGGAACCTATAGACAGCATATCGCATATAGTACAGATAAGATACATGATAGAAAGGTGTTTATTAAAATGCCGTCAGTTGTCATTAATTTACATTACTTAAAGATTAATAGTATCTCAGGGAATGGTTCGATTACAATAGGCGAGGCATCTTACAACAGTCCAACAGCCTATAACAAATCACAAGGATTGAATGCATCATATGGTGATACATCACCAACAGAAGCTATCATGGAAAATTTATTAAATGATCCTGATGTGAATGATCAAACAAATATTGGAAATGTAGATAATGCTTATGTTAAACCAATAAAGCCACCGCCAGTACAACCCATTTAGATATCAAATAGGAAAACTTTCTGTTCCAATTGCGCCTATCTCACGAACAATCGAAGTCCTGAAGAAATGAATTTGGGGCTTCTTTTTTACTGGAAAAAGTTTCATGGATTTACAAATATGAACATGAATGCTGATTTTATTTCATACTATATTTTGGGGGTGGGAGAATGGCAAGAATCGCATACCGAAGTTCAGATGTTGATTTAATGGCAAGGATGATGAGAGCAGAAGCAGAGGGAGAAGGAAAACAAGGAATGCTTTATGTGGGAAATGTCATTGTCAACCGTGTTATTGCAGATTGTACGGACTTTAATGAATTGAGAACGGTTGAACACGTCATTTTTCATGTACAAGGAGGAAATTACTCTTTTGAAGCGGTTCAAAAAGGCAATGTGTTTTATCAAAGAGCAAGAGAATCTGAAAGAAGATTAGCTAAACAAAATTTGGATTATTGGAGGGAACACCCAGCAAAATATGCCCTTTGGTATTTTAATCCATATGGTCCATGTCCTCCAACATGGTATGATCAACCTTTTACAGGACAATTTAAACAACATTGTTTCTATGAACCGGCTCCTGGAACATGCGATAGTGTTTATAGTGGATGATAAGTTGTATTTAAACAGGAAACAGAAAAGCGCATCTTTTTTCTGGATACGCTTTTTTCTGTTATAATTTAAAGGTTTATTTGGTGGGGAATATCCGCCCTTAATTTTTTTGCCAGTTTCTGATAAAAGTCGTGGGATTCTACTAATTCTTCATGTGTTCCAGATCCAGTGATCGTACCTGCTTCAAGAACAACAATTTGATCCGCATCCATAATCGTTGACAGTCGGTGTGCGATAATAAGCGTAGTTCTGCCAGCCATTAACTTTTTTAATGCAAGCTGAACAAGTAACTCAGATTCACTATCAAGATTTGAAGTCGCTTCATCTAATAAAAGAATATGAGGGTCACGAATCAACGCCCGTGCAATCGCAATCCGTTGCCGTTGCCCACCAGATAGTTTCACTCCTCGTTCTCCAACCTCTGTATCAAAACCTTGTGGAAGATTTTGAATAAAATCAAACGCGTGAGCAAATATAGCTGCTTGTTTTAATTCCTCATCTGTTACGGTTCTATCAATTCCATAAATAATGTTGTCTTTAATACTTCCTGACATTAAGGGGCTTTCCTGTGAAACATAACCAATTTGACTACGCCATGATTTGAGATCAAATTGTGCAATATTTATATCACCTAACAAAATGTATCCTTTATCAGGCTGATAAAATCGTTCAAGGAGTGAAAATAATGTAGTTTTACCACTTCCACTTGGCCCTACAAAGGCAGTCGTTTTCCCGTATGGAATTTGTAAGTTCACATCTTTAATAATAGGGGTATCGTGGTAGGAAAAAGTTAGTTGGCGATACTCAATATTTTGTACAGGGTTAACAACACAGAATTGATCTTGAGAGGATTCCTCATCAATACGAAGAATGCCTTGTATTCGTTCTGTAGCTCCAATCGCTTTTTGAAAAGCCGTAAAAAAAGAGGCGAGTTGGGTAAAAGGGACAACGATTTGAAACATGTAAATAATAATCGCAACCAAAGCGCCTGCTGTTAATGCTCCTGAAGCGACCTGCACGCCGCCATATCCGATTAGAATAACAAGCACAAGCATCATCACAAATGTCATAAAAGGAGAGATAACAGCGAGTACTTTCGCTTCTTTTAACCCATATTGAAATAATTGGCGTATTCGTTTTTTCCCATTCTTCATTTCAGATTCTTCCGCATGATATGCTTTCACTAGACGAATGTCAGTTAGAACCCTTCCTAAATCACCCGAAAAGTTGGCTAATTCATCTTGTGTGTTTAAAGAAATTTTGTACATTTTTTGTCCAAGTGGAAAAATAACCAAAATCGCTAAAGGAACGGAAATAATCATGATTAACGTCATTTTCCAATCAATCATGAAAAGAAGTATAACAGAACCAACGACTGAGATCATCCCTGTAATAAAGGTAATGAAATGACTTGTAATCAAATCTTTTACGGTATTGGTATCTTGTGTCATTCGACTCATCGTGTCACCAGATTGGTGCTCATCAAAGTAAGAAACAGGTAGCCTTAAAATCTTTTTCCATAGCCGTTGTCTGATGGAGGCTACAACCGATTCTCCCATAAAGGCCATAAAAAAGAAGGAAAAGCCAGATGAAATCGTTTGGATAAGAAAGGTAAAGGCAAGAAGTAAAATTATAGAAACTTCTAGAGAAGCATCCGCTAACCCGTCAACAAGTGACATTGTCAAAATCGGCACAAATAAACCAGCGGCTGTTTCTAGTAAACTTAAAATACAAGCCACCACCAAAATCCACTTTGGAAAAGAAGTTTCTTTTAATAATTGCCAAAAATGATACGCGTTAAAAGTTGAAGTTTTATCCTTTATTTTCATTAAAACTCACACCTCTCTTTGACATATAAATCTCCATAACTTGTGAAACCCATTCCTCTTCTTCTTTTGTAAAAGGGGATGGAAATAACTTTGGATCGTCCTCCACCTCAATACCTGTGTCCATTATCTCCTGGGTGAGTGATAATATATCGCCGTATATTTCCTGAGATAATGTAAAGAATTGTTCGATAATCGTTTGAACATGTTGACTTGCAGGGTCCTGCCCAAAGGCTTGTTTAAGTAATCCGAAGACCACCGCCGCTTCTTTGTTCAGTTCTCTTTGTTTTTCCTCTGAAATGTTGTACATTTGTTCGATGACTTCTTCTTGAAGGTATTCTTTTAACCATTCTTTATGTTCCTTTTCCATCCGTATATTATTGATTAGAGAAATAAAAATAGAAGAATCGATCATCTTGTGATCCTCAAAAATTTCTAAAGCATGATCTAGTGCACGAATCACCCTTTCAATTTGTTCTTTCTTTTCAACCATTTCTTGTCTTTGAAAAGAAAGAGATTTTTTTAAATCCCAATCTTTTAAATGAATAAATTCGTTAATTTCTTCTAATGAATACCCAAGAAATTTTAACGATACAATTTTTTGTAATTGTATAATATGGTCATCACCATAGTATCTTCGACCAGATGCTGAAATTTCAGCAGGGGTTAGGAGCCCAATTTTATCATAATAATGAAGTGTTCGAATCGTTGTTCCTGTTTTCTTAGCAAACTCCCCAATGGAATAGCTTTTAGTCATTATATTTTCCTCCCGATCATGTTTAACTCTATTGTAAAACCTAACGTAACGTCAGAATCAAGGTAATTTTTTTAGATACTTATAGAATGTCAGAATGAGCATTGATCTGTGCATAAAACAACCTGCCACTTTTTTAATGAGGCTTAAATCGGTATGATTAATATAGAAACGTTTAACTTCATTCAGTCAAAGTCCTCCACTATTAAACTTAAGGCATGAATATCAAAAGGCTTTCAGATTTAATGAGGTTCAAATCCGAGCTGAATGAAGTTGAGACTCTGGCGGATGCCGCGGATTTTTTAAGTATTTGATAGAGTGTGCTAGATAAAAATCAAGGGGCAAATTCGACGGGTGAAATTGATTGAGAAGAGGAAGATAGAATGCCATTAGAAATTGTACGTAATGATATTACAAAGATGAAAGTAGATGCAATTGTGAATGCTGCAAATACGAAACTACAAATGGGAGGAGGCGTATGTGGAGCCATTTTTCGATCAGCTGGCGAAAGGGAGTTGCAGGAAGTGTGTGATAAAATGGGGGGATGCAAAGTAGGTGAAGCCGTAATTACCCCCGGATTTAGGCTAGTTGCCAAATGGGTTATCCATACTCCTGGACCTATATGGCAAGGTGGCTTAAATCAAGAAGCAGAATTGTTAAAGGCTTCTTATAAAAATTCGTTGGAATTGGCAAAAAAACATCAATGTCAATCAATCGCTTTTCCATTAATCTCAACTGGCATTTATGGTTATCCAAAGGAGGAAGCCTTACAAATTGCTGTTTCGACCATAAGTTCCTTTCTATTTCAATACGATATGAAGGTGTATTTAGTCATTTTTGATAAAAACTCCTTTGGATTAAGTGAAAAATTATTTTCTTCGGTTCATCAATATATTAACGAAAATTATGTAGAGGAAATGGAAAGTACATTTCAACGGAATCGATCAGAAGAACGCTATAGACTAGAATCATTTCAAGATGTCCAAATGGATGTGAAGGATGTAGAGGAAAGTACTTCGTTACGAAGTGTCCTAAACCAACTAGATGAATCGTTTGCGGAGCGGTTGTTTCGTATCATTGATGAAAAAGGAATGACAGATGTCGATGTGTATAAACGAGCAAATATGGACCGGCGCTTATTCTCGAAAATCCGAAACGGAGTCGATTATTCACCAAAAAAGAAAACAGTTATTGCTTTAGCGATTGCCCTTCAATTAAATCTTGAAGATACGATTGATTTATTAGAAAAGGCTGGGTATGCTTTGTCACACAGTCATAAATTTGACGTCATTATTGAATTTTTCATCAAACAAGAAAAGTATGATATTCATGAAATCAATGAAGCTTTATTTGCTTTTGATCAACCGCTACTCGGCGCTTAATAAATGTCGCTTTCAAAGCGACCTATTCTTTTCATTATCTTGTTATTCTTATTTTAACAAGAAAACGAGAGGATGATCAGAATGATAAAGAATAAAACGGAATTAGTGTTTATATTAGATAAAAGCGGTTCAATGGGAGGTCTTGAAGAGGATACCATAGGTGGGTTTAATGCAATGTTAAAGAAACAACAAAAAGATGTGGGAGAAGCTTTTGTAACGACGATATTATTTGATCATAATTATGAGTTATTACACGATCAAATCCCTGTTAAAGGAGTATCACTCATGACCGAAAAGGATTATGAAGTAGGAGGGTCAACTGCATTATTAGATGCGATTGGTTTCGCTATTCAAAAAATGGTTCGTGTACAGAAAAGTACTCGTGGTGAAGAACAAGCGGAAAACATTCTATTTGTGATCACAACCGATGGAATGGAGAATGCGAGTAAAGAATTCACATCAGAAGGAATTAAAAAAATGGTCCAGCATCAAAAACAGAAATACGGATGGGAGTTTATTTTTCTAGGGGCCAATATTGATGCCATTTCAACTGCATCTCAATTTGGTATCCATGAGGACTTTGCTGTGGATTATCATGCAGACCGTGAAGGGACTCTATTAAATTATGAAGCTGTAAATGAAGTCGTTACAAATCTTCGTATTGGAAAAAAAAATATCGATCGAACATGGAAAAGGGGAATTGAAAGTGATTATATTCGCCGTGAAAGGCATTAATGTTCCTAATTAAATGGAATTAAAATGGAATAAAACAGCTATATAGATAGCTGTTTTATCTCATTTTAACTATCATTATACTGAAAAAATCCCAAAAGGTAATGGCAGAGGTCTTACTGCTATTAAAGAGAAACGTAGTCTAAAAATGACTGTGGAAACGTCTGGCTGATTAGAAAGCCGAGACCACAATTACTTATCTACAGTGGATAAAAAAAACTCACTAACATGAGATTTTTTTTATAGCAATATGCTTAAATATTTTTCAAAATTAACACCTTCAACTTCAGGAATGTTCTCCGAAGCGGAATCCTTAATGGATTCTGTAAGGAATTTTACTGCAAGCTGAACAGCCTCTTCTAAATTCTGGCCACGCATCAAACTCCCCATGATCACAGCTGCAAATAAATCACCCGTACCAGAATAACTTTTTCCATTATAAGGCATCAAATAATGAAAAGTTTTATTTTTATTCAAATACATATTTCCGATCAATTGCGTATCACCAGGTTCTGTCGGTGGGTTAATTCCCGTAATAATCACCTCAGCATTTGTATCTTGCTGTAATCTATTTCCAGCTTCTTCAACTGCTTTTAAATAATCTTTTTCATTGGTATAGCTATGTAATTTCTCATAAGAAGTTCTAGTTAGCAAACAGCACTCCGTCACATTCGGCGTAATCACATCCGCTTTGTTAACAAGTTCCCCCATTAGTACTGGTAATTCTTCTGTAAACATTTTATATACTTCACCTGAATCGCCCATTACGGGATCGACGAGTAATAGAGTTTCTTTTGTATAAAACCGATCTAAAAAATGAAAAATATTTTTTATCTGCTCTTCTCCCGTAACAAAGCCAGTAGATATTCCATCAAAAGTAATATTTAACTTGCTCCATTCATCCGTAAAATGGTTCATTTTTGAGGTGAAATCTTCACAAAAAAAACTTGGATAACCTGTTTGGGCAGTAAGTACAGCCGTTGGCAGGGGGCAAGCTTGTACTCCCATAACAGATAAAACCGGAATAGCAGCAGTTAATGAACATTTTCCAAAAGATGATAAATCTTGTATGACAGCAACTTTTTTCATCATAACCTCCAAAATCAATGCACCTAACTTTATTACTACATCTTAACATAAAATTGAATGGTCGAAAATTATAATCCAATGAACCGAGATATGTGGGTTTGGATTTTCTCACTAGATTTCTCCAACCTTAACCCGAACTATTTAACAAGCTTGTCAGTATCAAAAAAATATGGACTGATTTATTTCAAAAAAATGGCGCTTTTTTTATAACCAGCCTAGTGATAAAATCATAGAAAAATTAAATAAGGAAGGTTTATGGACATGCAAAATATGCAAAATTCACAAAGTTACCCAAAAGCTGGTCAAAAAACGCATGATTTGATTATGACGGCCATGCTTGTTGCACTCGTTTTTCTAGCAACTTTTTTCCTAAATATTAAATTACCCATTTCGGTAAATGGGGGATTGGTTCATCTAGGGACGGCTATGCTATTTATTGCTTCGATTTTGTTTGGACCCAAAAAAGGAGCTCTTGCAGGTGCAATTGGAATGGGGTTATTTGATTTAGTTGGAGGTTGGGTGATATGGGCACCCATTACCATTGTGGCACGTGGATTACAAGGCTATATTGTTGGTAAAATTGCCTGGTCAAAAGGTCGTAAAGGAAGTAGTCTTGCCTTGAATATTGCGGCTACACTTATTTCCACTCCTGTGATGATCGCAATCTATTACTTTGGAGAAGTGATTTTATACGGTAACTGGATTGTTCCTTTAACATCGATTCCTGGGGATCTACTTGCGAGTGCAATTGGAATGATCGTTGCTCTTCCGGTTTGTGTGGCTTTGAAAAAAGTTCCTTATTTTAAATAGAACTAGGGCAAAATTGGATATGCAGTCCCAATACTGTGGAGAAAAGTAAAATAGTATTTGAAATTACAATAAAAAGGAATAGATTTAGCAAAATGAAACGCATGGGGATCCCCATGCGTTTCATTTTGCTTGTTTTGTCTAATGTCATTTTAACATTTAGGTTCTAATTTCTCCGGACATTGAGTACGTAGTATCATAACCTTATTTTTCATGATTTCCGGACACTGTGCATGTTGTTTGCTCTGATTTTGTTTCATTAGTTGGGCTCGATATTCGTCGATGTTACAAGGCTTAAATGCACCTAAATTTGGAGAGGTTTTTTATAATATCCAGAAATGCACATTTATAAATCGCATTAAGAAAAATGATGTTGTTTAATCCCATTTTTCTTTGTCCAAACATAAGTCAAAACGAAACAACTTAATAAGATAATCGCGCCGAATGTAAATGGAATATCCCTATGCCAATCAAATAACGTTCCAGCTAAAGCAGGACCAATCATATTTCCTAAACTCATATAGGCATTATTCATCCCAGCTGCATAACCTTGTTCTCTGCCAGCTGTTTTTGAAATAATGGTATTAACGGCAGGTCGGATTAAGATAGTTGCAATGGTAAATAGGGTTGCAACAAACAAAATAAGGGAATATGTTCTGACAAATAATAAGCCGTAAAGGCTAAATGCAGCAACAATTAAACTAACCATAATAATATTCATTTCGCCGAATCGGGTAATTAATTTATTAATAGCAAAACCTTGTATAATGACACCAACGAAACCGCCGACAGTCATAATAATGGCAATATCACTTGGAGTGTAATCGAATTGATATGTTAAGTACATCGTTAAGGTTGATTGGTAATTGGCTATTCCAAAAGAAAATACAAATACAACGATTAATAAAACAAAATAGCTCGTTTTAAAGGAGCGCGCCATTTGTTCCCATAAATTCTCTCTTTTCGTAGACACCTCCTGTATGACTGGTTTGACCACTGGAAGGACTATAAAAGATAGGATCCCTGCTAGGATCGTCACGCCACCTGCAAAGTAGAAAGGAAAGTGAACATTCACAGTCGATAAGAAACCACCAATCCCAGGACCTATCATAAAGCCTAAGGAAATGGCTGCACCAATCCAACCCATAGCTTTCCCACGTTCGGCTTTTGTTGAAATATCGGCAGCATAGGCCATAACAGGAGGAACGATAAAGGCTGACCCGAATCCTGTGATAAAACGACTAACATAAAGCATCCAGAGTTCGGTAGATAAACCCATAGCAATTTGTGAAAGCCCATTAACGACAAGACCAAACACGATTAAATTTTTTCGACCATGACGGTCTGATAAATTGCCAGCAACAGGAGAAAAAATAAATTGAGCAAAAGCCATAATCGCAATGATAAAGCCCAAAGCTTGCCCAGCGGCCCCAAACGTTTTTAAATATGCCGGCATAATCGGGATGACTAGGCCAACTCCACTAAAAGTAAGAAACATATCAAAAATTAAAATAAACATTGCAATCTTTTTAGAAAATTTCATCCGTATAACTCTTTCTGTTGTATTTTTATATGACATCTCATTATATCGCTGATTAACACGTTTCACAATTAAAAGGAGCTTTACTTTTGTTCCAATAATATACATAAGAAATAACCGCATTAATAAGATTTAATAAAAAGAAGGAGATAACAACATCATTGAAGAAATATTAAAATATAGGCAATAATTAAAGAATTTTTTTATAATAAAATTTATTCACAGAGGAATCAGGTAAATAGTTTTGCGAGTAAAAATAAAATGGACGGGGAAATTGGCACCATGTCCCATGGAATACCTTCATATAATAAATCAGATAAACGTAGAAATAACTTAATTAATTTGGGATGATGTGCCACCAAGCAGACCTTGGAGGTAATAAATATGAAAGCACATACGATTATGAAAAAACAGGTGATTAAAGTTAAAGAACATGATCAAATGCAATGTGTCATTGAAAAATTTCTCGATTATGGAGTTAGCGGGGTTCCAGTGGTAAATGATCGAAATGAAATAGTAGGGTATGTGAGTGTAGAAGATATCATGCGTTTTATTGGAAAGCCTAATGATCTCGTTTTTGGGACACCATTTTTTATGGAGCATTATCAAATTAACGAAGAAGACTTTGTAGAACGTGCTCAAAAAATAAAAAAATTAAATGTCATGGAATTTGCACAGACAAAAGTTTACAAAGTGTCTTGGTACGAAGATATTGAAACCATTACAGCCATTTTTGCAAAGGAAAAAACGAAAAAAATTTTAGTAGAGAGAAATGGGGTTCTCGTCGGGATTATTAGTCGTAATGATGTCATTTATAACAGCTTCAAATCGTTAGCTTCACCAAAATGGGATGGTGATGTATTACCTAGAGCATGTTGCTTTGATTAACTAAAATAGCATAAAGGCATTTATGCTATTTTAGTTATAAACTGTAGTTTTACTATTGCTGTGGTGCTGACGGGGTTGAGATACTCTGCAAGGCATCTTCTGCCTCGTTAGAAAATTGATTTTGAACAGCTAAATCACCTAATGCAACCATTCCTACTACTTGCCCATTTTCTACGACTGGTAATCGACGAATTTGCTGTTCTGCCATTAGGTTTGCGGCTTGATGAACATCCATGTCAGGAGTTGCCTGTACAATCGTTTGTGCTGTCATTACTTCTGACACAGGTGTTTGAGGATTTTCTCCTTGGGCAGTAGTTCTAAGAGTAATATCACGGTCCGTGAGTATTCCAGTCATTTGACCATTGTTATTTATTACTGGAATGGCTCCGATGTTATATTGACTCATTAATGCAGCCGCTTCCTGTACGGTTTGTGATTCATTAATCGTGACTACATCCGCTGTCATTATATCTCTTATGGATTGTGGCATACCATTGCCTCCTTTAATGTTAATACGAATATAGCTTTAGAAGAATCCTTCAAATTATTTGTGGGAAAATTTCTCTATTTTAGTTTTGTTTTTAGGTCAGTTCATTCTAAAAATTTGTTTTTATTAATTAAATTTTCTGAAAAATCATTTACATCTATGATAAAAAGTCTTACAATAGTGAAGTACCAATAATCGCTAACATGAAAGACAAACGAAATTTTAAAAATCAATTCAAAAAATGATGGAGGTTTTGTTTTTACATGTGGATTTTAACGGTCTATCAGGGAGATTCTATTACGATGTATGAATTTGAAGATGAAAAAGAGGCTCGAGAATCATTTGAAAAGTATAAAGGAACTAAAATTCTTTCCCAGTTGATCCACTATAATGATTTATTAGAACTAAGTTATGCTTAAACGAATAATAAGGGCAGCGGTATCCGTTGCCCTTTTGGTATTATTAGAATCTACTGCATAAAAAATGTAAGCGCTTCAAAAAAATGATTGACAACCTTATAATGGATGATTTATTCTATAGAAAAAAATAATAGAATATGCGGATGAGGATTGTGGGAGAGTGCAAAAGACTTAGCCACCGAAGGAGCAAGTTTCAAAAAGACCCTTGGAACAAAACTCTCAGGTAGATGGAACCACAATTGGACGCACCTCTGGAGAGCGCGTGTGTAGTTTACGACACCAAAGGGGAATACTCTATAATTAGAGTTAATCTCTCAGGTAAAAGGACAGGGAAGGGTAGATAGCTTTAGGCTACCCTTTCCTGTCCTTTTTTGCGTCCTATTAGGTAAAGGCTTAAAATTTTGACAAATCCTTTATAGGAAGGACCACAAAGTAGCAAAATAGAAATAGGATAGTCGTCCAAAACTAAATAAAGTTTGGATGATGGTCAAAATATATCAGAAAGGTAGCTGTTGGCTATAAAAATGAATGAAGTTTTTAAAACATTAAGTTTTTTTAGCGTTATTAAAACAGGAGGTTATATGGATGAACACAGAAACAAATTTAAAACGAACACCACTCTTTGAAACATATAAAAAATACGGAGCAAAAGTTATTGATTTCGGTGGATGGGAACTTCCCGTGCAATTCACTAGCATAATTGAAGAGCATGAGGCTGTTCGTCAAGCAGCTGGTCTATTCGATGTATCGCATATGGGAGAATTCATCATTGAGGGGAAAGATGCAGAAAGCATCATTAATAAGCTGGGAACAAATGATGTATCCACAATACATACAAATCAAGCGCAATATACAGTATTGTGCTATCAAGATGGTGGCACTGTTGATGATTTAATTGTCTATAAATTAGCAGATGAAAAATATATGCTTGTACCAAACGCAGCGAATATTGAAAAAGATTATACGTGGATAAAGGAACATATAAAAGGAGATGTAACACTTCGTAATATTTCAGGAGAAGTGGCACAGCTTGCCATCCAAGGACCAAAAGCTGAAAGTATCTTGCAAAAACTAACAGATATTGACCTTTCACAAATTGCGTTTTATCGTTTTGCTCAGCAAGTTACGGTATCTGGGATTACAGACGTACTCATTTCTCGTACTGGCTACACAGGAGAAGATGGCTTCGAGTTGTATCTAGCATCTAATCAGGTAGTTGAACTATGGGACAAATTATTGGAAGTTGGCAAAGAAGATGGTTTAAAACCATGCGGACTTGGTGCGCGTGATACCCTACGCTTGGAAGCGCGACTAGCCCTATATGGTCAAGAGCTTTCAAAAGACATCAGTCCACTTGAAGCAGGAATTGGTTTTGCTGTTAAAGTGAATAAAGAAAGTGATTTTCTTGGTAAAGAAGCTCTTACTAAGCAGAAAGAAGAAGGAGTCAAACGTAGAATTGTAGGAATTGAAGTAACAGGAAGAGGCATTCCTCGTACTGGTTATAAAGTCTTCTCGGAAGATGATGAAGAAATTGGTGTTGTTACTTCTGGAACTCAATCTCCAACACTAAAGAAAAGTATTGGTCTTGCTCTTTTATCAGCAGAACAAACAAAAATAGGAACAGAATTAAAAATAGAAATTCGCAATAAATTAATTGATGCTGTTGTAGTCAAAACTCCATTCTACAAAAGAGTTTAATACTGGAAGACACGAAGTCTATTGCAGGAGAAGTGAAACAGGGAAAGCCACCTTAAGACACATTGTGTCAAGGTGGCAGGTGTAGAGTACCCGAAACGAAAATAAAGCCTAACAATAAAAAACGTTCCTTTATACAAACAATCCACCAGATTTTAAACTAATCACTAGTGAAGGGGAGAAAAGATAATGACCAATTTACTATATAGCAAGGAACATGAGTGGGTTCAACAATTAGAAGGTAATCGAGTACGGATTGGGATTTCTGATTATGCCCAAAAGTCATTAGGAGATATCGTATTTGTTGAAAATCCTAAAGAAGGGGATGAAGTGACAGCAAATGAGTCAATGGGATCGATCGAATCTGTAAAAGCAGTTTCTGATTTATACTCACCTGTTTCAGGTTCTGTTGTTTTGGTAAACGAAGAATTAGAGGATTCGCCACAATTGGTGAACGAACATCCATATGATACAGGTTGGTTGGTTGAAGTCGAATTATCTGATCCTGAGGAATTAAAGTCACTTTTGAATGAAAAGGAATATCAAACATTTATTAAAGAAGGTGAGGAATAGATGAACCCGTCCTATATACTACCGGAGAGATAGGGAATTCTTCTTTATATACATAGAGATCGTTCTTTTAAGGAGGAGAAAACAGATGAAACAGTCTTATGATGTTGTCATTATTGGAGGAGGACCGGGTGGATATGTTGCAGCCATTAGGGCCTCACAATTAGGTTTAAAAACAGCAATTTTAGAAAAAGAAAAATTAGGTGGAACGTGTCTACATGCTGGATGTATCCCAACAAAAGCCTTATTAAGAAGTGCCGAAATATATGTGAATACAAAAAAAGCTGAGGAATTCGGTGTGATCGCCCCTGAGGTGGGACTAAATTTTGTAAGAGTTCAAGAACGTAAAGACGAAAATATATCGCGATTATTTAACGGGATTCAACATTTAATGAAGAAGGGAAAAATTGATGTTTACGACGGAATTGGCAGTATTGTAAATTCTAAAGAGGTTGTTGTACAACTGAAAAATCGGGAAGATGTAACCTTACATACACAAAGTATTATCATTGCCACAGGCTCCCGTCCTAGAACACTCCCAGGATTAGAGATAGATGGTCATTATGTAATGACTTCAGATGAAGCGTTAAAAATGAAAGAATTACCGGATTCCATCATTATTGTTGGCGGCGGTGTTATTGGAATAGAATGGGCATCTATGCTATCAGATTTTGGAGTAAAAGTAACGGTGATTGAGTACGCGGATCGAATTTTACCAACAGAAGATAAAGAAATTTCGAAGGAACTTCAACGCTTAATGAAGAAAAAAGGGATAAAAATTGTAACCGGGGCAAAGGTTCTTCCAGAATCAATTGTAATAGAAGATGAGGTCTCCATTTCTACTGAACAAAAAGGAAAAGAAACAACTTATTCTGCAGCTAAACTTTTAGTTTCTGTTGGGAGACTTCCAAATGTTGAGGGAATTGGTCTTGAAAATACTGCCATCGAAATCATTAGATGTTCTATTAAAACGAACGAATACTATCAAACAACTGAGCCCAACATCTATGCCATTGGGGATGTTATCGGAGGATTACAATTAGCTCATGTGGCTTCCCACGAGGGAATCATTGCAATTGAAAAAATAGCAGGTAAAAATCCTACACCACTTGACCCTTTACTCGTATCTAAGTGTGTATACGGTAGTCCAGAAATTGCAAGCGTGGGATTAACAGAAGAAGAGGCAAAAGAAAAAGGCTACACAGTAAAAATAGGTAAATTCTCTTTCCGTGCCATTGGAAAAGCAATAGTATTTGGTGAGTCTGATGGGTTTGTCAAATTGGTAGTAGAAGAAGAATCTAAAAAACTACTCGGCGCACATATAATTGGACCTCATGCAACGGATATGATCACTGAAGCCGCACTTGCTACTATGATAAATGCAACATCACAAGATATTGCTGAAATGATTCATCCACACCCTGCCTTATCTGAAGCAATTGGCGAAGCTGCACAAGCGGTAGAGGACTTAGCGATTCATGCATAAAAAAAATAATAGAATATCCACAATATTATAGTGCGAATTAAAATTCTTATTGTTACAATACTATTTAAGAATAATAATATTCTATTTATTTAAAAGAGGAAAGTTACAACCGAGGAGGAATGGACATGACGTTTAAAACAGATGTTCAAATTGCACAAGAAGCAAAGATGATCCCAATTAGTGAGATTGCTGATTCTCTTGGGATTACGGAAGATGAATTGGATCTTTATGGAAAATATAAAGCTAAAGTATCCCTAGATGTATTATCCCGTCTTGAAGATAAACCAGATGGAAAACTTATCCTTGTTACAGCAATCAATCCAACTCCAGCTGGAGAAGGAAAAACCACGATGAATGTGGGATTGTCCATGGGGTTAAATAAGATAGGCAAAAAAACGATAACGGCATTAAGAGAACCATCCCTAGGACCTGTATTTGGGATAAAAGGTGGAGCAGCTGGTGGTGGATATGCCCAAGTTGTCCCAATGGAAGACATTAATCTCCACTTTACTGGTGATTTTCATGCGATTACATCTGCACACAATCTACTAGCAGCGATGCTTGATAACCATTTACATCAAGGAAATGCATTAAACATCGATCCAAAAAAGGTCGTTTGGAAACGAGTTCTCGATATGAATGACCGTGCTCTTCGAAATGTAGTGATTGGTCTTGGTGGAAAACCAGATGGCTTTATCAGACAAACAGGATTTGATATTACGGTTGCTTCTGAAATTATGGCGATTCTCTGTCTGGCTACAAGCCTCTCCGATCTGAAAGACAGATTGTCAAGAATGGTTGTCGCTTATAACCGAGACGGTGAAACCGTCACAGCAGGAGATTTAGAGGCTACAGGAGCAATGGCTTTATTATTAAAGGACGCGATCCAACCGAACCTTGTCCAAACACTTGAAAATACACCAGCCTTTATTCATGGTGGTCCATTCGCGAATATCGCACATGGCTGTAACTCTGTAATGGCAACTAAGATTGGTCTTAAATTAGCAGATTACGTTGTAACCGAAGCTGGTTTTGGAGCGGATCTCGGTGCTGAGAAATTCTTTGATATTAAATCAAGATTTGCAGGTTTAAACCCAAGTGCAGCAGTGATTGTTGCTACGATTAGAGCACTGAAAATGAACGGAGGAGTGTCTAAAACAGAACTTGCTCATGAAAACCTTCAAGCACTCCAAGACGGAATCGTAAACCTTGAGAGACATATTGAAAATGTTAATAAATTTGGCGTACCGGCTGTTGTGGCAATCAATAAATTCCCAACGGATACGGAAGCAGAAATCCAATTGTTGAAGGAAAAGTGTGCGGAACGTGGTGTCGATGTTGTTCTCGCCGAAGTATTCACAAAAGGTGGAGAAGGGGCCATTGAGCTAGCGAACAAAGTGGTTGAAATTACCGAAACAAAACCATCTCAATTTGCACCACTTTATGATGTGGACCTTTCCATTCAAGAGAAAATCGAGAGTATTGCCAAAGAAATTTATCGTGCTGAAAGAGTAGAAATTTCAGCAGCAGCTAAGAAACAAATGGCGGAACTAGAAAAACTTGGATTAGACAAAATGCCAATTTGTATGGCAAAAACGCAATACTCATTCTCAGATGACCCAAGCTTACTAGGAGCACCTACTGGATTTACATTGTCCGTTAGAGAAATTAGGGTGAATGCAGGCGCCGGTTTCATCGTTGCTTTAACAGGCTCAATTATGACGATGCCAGGTTTACCAAAAGTTCCTGCTGCAAATGGAATGGATATTACAGATGACGGGGAAATTATCGGACTCTCATAAGGAGGATTTACAACATGGGTGAAAAATTAGCTGGAAAACCAGTCGTACAATCACTTAGAGAAAACATCTTATCAAGAGTAGAAAAATTAAAGGAAAATAACGTGACTCCCACCCTATTATTAATCAGGGTGGGAGCTCGGGAAGACGATCTCTCTTACGAAAGAAGTATTCTTAAAAATTGCGACCTCTTAAAGATCAAATGTAATGTATTGGAACTTCCTGTAACTGTTACAATGGAAGAATTAACATGTGTTTTTGAAAAAGCAAATCGAGACCAAGATATTCACGGAATTATGATTTTCCGACCACTCCCTGATCATATTGATCCTGAAGTCGTTCGAAACTTAATCGATCCTGAAAAGGATATTGACTGTATGTCACCGATTAATTTAGAGAAAGTTTTTGAAGGGCGAAGCACAGGTTTTGCTCCTTGTACCCCTAAAGCCGTGATTGAATTGCTTAACTATTATGAAATTCCGTTAAACGGAGCTAATGTCGTTGTAGCTGGTCGCAGTTTAGTAGTAGGGAAACCGTTAGCCATGTTACTACTAGATGAAAATGCATCTGTTACCATTTGTCATTCCCGAACAAAAGATATGCCTTCTGTTACTCAAAAGGCTGATATCGTGGTGGCAGCGATTGGAAGAGCCAAGTTTATGGGGAAGGAATACTTTAGTGAGGATTCATTTGTCGTTGATGTTGGAATTAATGATGATGGGAATGGCAAAATCTGTGGAGATGTTCATTACGATGAAGTGATTGAAAATGTAAAAGCACTAACACCTCCTACAGGTGGAGTTGGACTTATAACTACCACGATTTTACTACAGCATGTCGTTCAGGCTTGCGAAAAGGCAACGAATGTGAAGAAATTCGTTACATCTGTATAACATTCTTTTATTAATAATAGGAAGGTATAAAGTATTTACCTTCCTATTCTCACTGGAGGGATTCATATGTTAGATAAAAGTAGTAATCAATTTTTAGATGAACTTTCATCTAAAGCCCCCGTACCTGGAGGTGGAGGAGCATCTGCCTATGTTGGAGCTATTGGTATGGCCCTTGGTAGTATGGTAGGGAATTTAACATTGGGGAAAAAGAAATATCAAGATGTACAAGAGGATATTATTGAACTACTAAAAAAATCTGAAGATATTATGGAAAAGTTAAAAGAATTAGTGAGTAAGGATGCGGAAGTATTTTATCCTTTATCACAAGCCTATGGTCTACCTTCTTCAACGGAAGAAGAAAAGCAAAAAAAAGACCAGGTACTACAAGAAGCATTGGTTGATGCATCGAAGGTTCCACTAGAAATTGCAAAGTTATGCTTAGAAGCGATCCTTTTACATGAGGAATATGCAAAAAAAGGCACGCGAATTGCGATTAGTGATGTAGGCGTAGGTGTAATCTTCTGTAAGTCTGCCTTACAGGGAGCTAAATTGAATGTATTAATTAACACGAAAATCATGAAAGATGAAGAATTGAAAAATAAAATTGAAACGGAATTGTTTGAAATTGAAAAGGTTGGATTAACAAAGGCTGATAAGATTTACAAAGAAGTGGAACAAATGTTTATTAAATAGAAAATAAAAACTATGCATCTAAAAATGATTGTGGTTTGTTTATGTTATATCTTCTAAATCCCCGGTAACTTGTGAATAAATTAACATTTTTTCACATTATATACATAAAATGGAGGAATGAACCATGCGTCTAGAGGGAAAGGTTGCTATCATTACTGGAGGAACATTTGGGATTGGGGAAAGCACAGCTGTACTCTTTGCAAAAGAAGGAGCAAAAGTGGTCATCGCTGCAAGGAATGAGGAAAAAGGAGCAAAGCTTGTAAATAAAATCAAGGAGCAGGGTGGGGAAGCTCTATTTGTCAAAACCGATGTATCTAAAGAAGAAGATGTCAAAAATCTTGTTGGGACAACGGTTGATACTTATGGAAAATTAGATGTTCTATTTGCTAATGCCGGTGTTGGCAGCATGGGAGATCTTGATAGTATAAGCCTTGATGATTGGAACTACACGCTCAGTGTTGACCTTACAGGTGTATTCCTTTGTAATAAATATGCTATTCCAGAAATGGAGAAAAATGGTGGCGGTTCCATTATAAACTGTGCATCGATTCTTGGGCATGTTGGCCAAATGTCCGTTTCTGCTTATGCTGCGGCAAAAGGCGGGGTAGTGAATATGACTCGTACAGCTGCAGTGACCTATGCAAATAGAGGAATTAGAGTCAACGCAGTATGTCCAGGTTACATTACCACGAATATATTAGATGATTTGAGTGACGAAATGATGGAACACTTAATATCCTTACATCCAATTGGACGCCTAGGAAAACCAGAAGAGGTAGCATACGCGGTTCTTTTCCTCGCAAGTAACGAATCCTCATTCGTAACAGGAGCAAACTTGTTAGTGGATGGAGGATATACAGCTCAGTAATGAATTAGGGCGACAGGAATCTACCCATTTTTGGAAGGTGACTGTCGCCCTATATTTATCTTGTCTTAACTAGCAGTCCCCCTCTACTGATGGAGATTTTCTTTGATGACAATTGGACTCTACGATCAATAAAGATTTTTATCTGTACAATGCTGCGAAGGAGTTAGCTATGCAAAAAGCGAATAAAGTAATGGATTACAAATTTGATAAATAACAAGCATCCATTACTTTTTGAAGGGGAACGGGGGGTGAAGACATCGTTCTATTAACTTGAAAAGAGGTGGATGATGATGAAAAAATATGTTGGAACCTGTTTGGCCGTACTTGTTTTGCTTTTATCTGGATGTCTATTAGAACGTGGAAATAATGCTAATGTCGAATCCTCGAATAGAGTTCAAGAGGACCATAAGCAACAGGAGCAAGATCAAAGTAATAAGGATAAATTGAAAGAGGCTGAAAAAGAACCCAACACCGAAACAGAAATAGCAACGATTGAAGAATATTATCCACTAAAAGAAAATGTTCGTTATGTGTATGAAGGGCAAGGTAATGAATATGCTTCATATGTTGTTCATATCGACTATATTTCAGATCAGAAAGTACAGCAAAGAATCGATAATGGTGGAACAGTGATAGCCCGCATCGTTGAAATAAAAGATGGAAAATTGGTAGAAACTTATTCAAGAGAGGAAGCCTATTATCGGGAAAATCTTTTAAACACCGGTAGTGGGGATGAAGAAGTATTATTAATGGAACCGTTAAAAGAAGAAACCACTTGGAAATTGAATGATTCAAGTGTTCGAACGATAACCAATTTATCTGCGGAAGTTTCAACTCCAGCTGGTGATTACGAAGCCATTGAGGTTAGCACTGAAGGTCCTCATGGAAAAACCCTTGATTATTATGTCAAAGGCATTGGTTTAGTTCATTCCGTATTTCATTCAAAGGGAACAGAAGTTAGTTCTTCTTTGAGTAAAATAGAAGAAGATGTTCCATTTATACAAACCGTTTCATTTTTTTTTCCAAATATTAATGACGATCAAATGTATTATCGTAATAGAGAAGTCTCATTTCAAACCAATGATATTACTAGAATCATGTTAGAAAAGGCCTATAAAGAAAATGTCCCAGATAAATTGAGTTCAGTTCTGACGAAGAATATGAAAATAAACAGTCTGTATTTAAACCAAGATAATAATTTATATATCGACTTAAACCAAGCCTTTTTAACTGAATTGGTGGCTGGTTCAGGAGTAGAAGCGATGATTCTCCAAAGCGTAGTTAATACATTTGGTCATTATTATGGTGTTGAGAAGGTATTACTTTCCATAGATAATAAACCTTATTCATCTGGGCATATCTCCATGAATAAAGGAGAATTTTTTACGGTAACATCGATCGATGGGGCTATAAAGCTTCAATAAAGTGATTTCAAAAAGGTGGCAGAAACCTCTGGAGATTAGGGAGCTTCTGCCACCTTTTTTAATAAATTATGTTAAAGATCTGAAACTAAGCTTTAGATCTCTCTTTAAAATAAATCCACCTATTTAATTCAACTTTTTCAAGACCTTTTCAATCGGAATAGCGTAGCCAATAGGCTGATCTGTCGTTTGTTTGGCATATATGACACCGACAACGTTTCCAGCGGAATTGATAACTGGACTGCCACTATTCCCTTTATAAATAGGTGCAGCGAGCATAAGTACTGAATCAGGATGAGAACCATCTAAAATTTTGCCTTCTATAACAATTTGACTATGGAGCATAGGGTTGCCGATAACATAAACATGGTCCCCGGAATTCCATTTCACAGGTTTTATCAGTGAGAGAAAAGGTAAATCTTCTCCGTCCAGTTGTAGAATAGCCAAATCAATCTGCTCATCTGTAATAATGGGGGTTGCATGAAAAATTCTACCATCTGGAAAAATAACCGTTATAGGATTCATTTTATCAATTACATGATAATTAGTGATAATGATTCCTGTTTCTGAAATATTAAACCCAGTTCCTTTAGAATTCATATCTTGAATCGTGACAACCGCTTTTTTATAAGTTTGAATATCTTCTTGCTGAGATAACTCTGTAGACCTTTGTAAAAAAGAAAGAGAGGAGAGGTTAAAAAGTTGTGGCCATAATTGTACCGCACTGATAAACATAGCAAGTGATACACAAACGGCAATTATTTTGGTGAAGAATGCTTTCCATTTTCTACTTTTTTCTTTTAACAATTGCTCCTTTTCAGTAGGGAAAAAATCCTCAAAAGCTGGTTCTTCAAATTTCTCATCATCCAAGTCCTTTTTAATTTGGTCCATTTGAATTCCCCTTATTTTTACTGCACTATTTGTTATACTTTAATGTCTAATCAATTTTTATATTAGGTGAGATTACAGTGTAAAGTAAAGTATTATGATTAATCCAAGATTTCTTGTATAATAAATTCAAAGGATTATAGGAATATCTATGTTGTCCATAGTTCACAAATAGGAAACAAAATTTATTTGACGTATATCATCATATCCTATATTATATATAAAAGTTAGATTCTGAAACATTCGTGAGAGGTTCATAGCTGATACCCTCTATAAAAAACTATGGATACATGACAATACGCCATGTCCATATTAGGACATGGCTTTTTGGTTTTATTCCTGTATGTTATTTATAGAAAAAGTGTGAACCTTTTTTGAAAAAGTGATCGAATCATTTTCAAGGAGGTTTTTTTATGTCTGGTCGAAAACATGAGGAAGGTTTAAAAGATTTAACACTATTAGGTAATCAACATACAAAGTATGCATTTGAATATGCACCCGAAGTTTTAGAAGCAGTCGATAATCTTCATAAAGATCGTGATTATTTTGTGAAGTTTAATTGCCCCGAGTTTACGAGCTTATGCCCGTTGACTCATCAACCGGATTTTGCAACGATGTATATTTCCTATATTCCAGATCAAAAAATCGTTGAGAGCAAGTCACTGAAACTTTATTTATTTAGTTTCCGAAATCATGGGGATTTCCATGAAGACTGTGTCAATATTATCATGAATGACTTAATCAAATTATTAGATCCGAGATATATTGAAGTCTGGGGAAAATTTACTCCGCGTGGGGGAATATCGATTGATCCATGGTGCAATTATGGAAAGCCAGGTACAAAATATGAAGAAATGGCCAACCATCGTTTGATGAATCATGATTTGAATCCGGAAAAAGTCGATAATCGATAAGAGTATTTTGTGAATACGAAAAGAGGTTTTAGCGACCCTCTATAAAAAACTAAGAAAAAACAGCATCTTTCTTAGATGCTGTTTTTTGTATAAGGGAGTGTGTTGTATTCGTGAAAGGGGAAAAAGCCATCGTTGTATTCATTGGCGGGCGGGACGGGTATAAGCAAAGCACATTGTAAACGGTGTGAGTGAAACAGATTTTAGTGGTTATCCTGATTGCCTGGATATTTTTATGAAATCATAAATGTTACTTTAAATTTATCAATGGATGACTCCTTTGTTCTTCATACCCCCTTAATGTGGTTAACTAAAGCACAAACTTGGGAGCTTACGGATGAGCTTGGAGGATTAGACTTTATTCGCGAAAGAACGCTAACCTGTTATAACGGAATTATAGCAGATGGCTATGGGGAATATCCGGCATGCCAATTGCAGAAAAGAGGACTTTATGAGTATTTAAGTTTAAAGAACGATAGCCGTTCTCTTTGAATTAAGCTCCCTTGAAAAAACAATCTACTAAATTTGAGGAGGAACTGTATTGAGAATATTATTTTATTTACTATCTATAGTTATTGCAAATGTGGTTACAGCAAGGTTTGCTCCAATGCACTTTGGCATATTCATTATTCCAATGGGTACTATTTTTGTTGGAGCAACATTCATCTTTCGAGATATGGTTCAAAATAAATATGGCAGAAGCAAGACCTATTTATTTATTTTTACAGCATTAATTTTATCTGCACTCGCGTCTTATTTACTCGGAGATACGTTAATGATTGTTGCTGCTTCTGCAGTTTCCTTTTTAATTGCTGAAACGGCAGATACAGAAATCTACTCACGTTTAAAACTACCAATAGCATGGCGAGTTTTCTATAGCGGTATTGTTGGGGGCTTTCTTGACTCAGCTGTGTTCGTAATCATTGGCTTAAGTCCACTTGGAGCTGGTTTCATGCCATGGGAAGCTGTTCCTGCTGCAATTGTTGGGCAAGTATTAGTAAAAACCCTCTTGCAAATGATCGGGGCCTTAATGATTAGTCAAGTGAAAATCATAAATGAAACTCAATCGATTATTAAATAGGACCGCTGAAATGTTCGAAATAAGTTGTTGTAAAGCAAATAATGTGTAAAAAATAGCCTTATTTCGTATAATAGGGAAGAATAATGTTAGGAGGCTATATTGATGCATATTGAAATGTGGACTGACTTTGCTTGACCATTTTGCTATATTGGCAAAAGGCGTCTGGAGGACGCTATTAAACAAATAGATCATCAAATTGAAGTAACCTATCGATGCTTTGAATTGGACCCAACGATGGGGAAAGATGTAAAAGAGAGTATGTACGAGACTCTAGCAAAGAAATATGGTATGAGTGTTGCTCAAGCAAAAGCCAATACAGATAATGTTGCGAAAATGGCAAAAGAAGTTGGATTGGATTATCATATGGATACGTTAATTCAAACAAATACTTTTGATGCTCATCGTTTAACCATGTATGCTAAAACAAAAGGGTTAATGAAAGAAATGACTGAGCGTATTTTACATGCTTATTTTACGGAATCCAAACATATAGGAGACTATGACACACTAACCGAACTAGCAGTTGAAGTGGGGCTAGACCGTGAAGGGGTTCAGAATATGCTTGCTAGTGATGAAATGGCCGATGCCGTGCGTAACGACCAACAAACCGCGCGTCAGTACGGGATTTCTAGTGTGCCTTTCTTCCTGATTAATAAAAAGTATGCCATAACTGGTGCTCAACCGACCGAGGCATTTGTTCAAGCCTTACAAAAAGTCATTGCAGAAGATAAATTGGTTGTTCTAAACAACGAAGACGGACTTAACTGCGATAAAGATGGCTGTGAAATACCGGAAAAATAATTAAAGGCACCTTCCAAAAAGTGGAAGGTGCCTTTCGTATTTTAAATTTGTTTTACTTCTACCCATTTCCGGACACTATTGATGAACCATATTTTACTACTTTTCTTTAAATCTTCAATGGTTAATATCTTTTCATGAACTTTACCTTCTTGCAATAGTTTTTCACGATATGTACCAGCCAATAATCCACAGGCGATAGGAGGTGTCCAATACTCACCATCTATTTCCAAGACGACATTGCCATTTGTAAATTCAGTCAACTCATGATTTTGATTCCAAAGCAACACATCAAAAACATGAGGATATTTCTTTTGAAAATAAGAATAGGCTGATCTATTCGTGGTTTTATGATATAAAAATGGATTTTCTTTATCTATAGGCTCGTCTGATAATTTGAATTGTAAAGGCGATTTGGGCGGTTGAATCGGTTGACCTTCTATCACTTTTTCACCATTTTTGTTAATCAATAACCGAAGTTTAAATTCTCCTAAATTATTTTGACGGGCAAAATGCAGCAAACCTGCGTTTATTTCTTCTAAATTGATTTTAAATTGAAAGTACTTCGCCGTATTTTTAAGACGGTTAAGATGTTCATCAAGTAAGAAATAGTGCCCATCTTTTAATAAAAGACTTTCTAACAATTGGAAATCAGGCTGCTTCCTTTTAAGCAAGCTTGCTTTTGTAAGGATTTCCTCATATTCCCCTTCGGTAGTAGAATCCCAGGTAATTCCTCCGCCAACCCCATAGGTTGCAGTGCCTGATTTTTGATCAATAATAACAGTTCGGATCGGGACATTAAAAATGGCTTCATGATTTGGTGTTATATAGCCAATGGTCCCACAATATACTTCACGAGGTGTATTTTCTAAGTTCGCAATGATATCCATTGTGCTAATCTTTGGTGCCCCTGTAATAGATCCACATGGAAAAAGAGCTTTGAAAATATCGAACAAGGAGCTGTTGACTGCTATTTTTGCTGTAATCGTTGAAGTCATTTGATGAACAGTTGGGTAATGCTCAATTTCAAATAGCTTTGGAACTTGAACGGTACCTGGTTTAGCAATCATTCCCAAGTCATTTCGCAACAAATCTACAATCATAACATTTTCAGCACGATTTTTTTCAGAATGGTAAAGCCAATTTGCATTTGTTTCGTCTTCAGTAAACGATTTACCTCTTTTTATTGTTCCTTTCATCGGACGAGTTTTTATCGTATCTTCCTTTAAATGAAAAAATAATTCCGGTGAAGCAGATAGAATCTGAAAATCTCCTGTATTGATATAGGCACTATAATTAGCGGTTTGTGCTTTTTTTAGATCCTCAAAAAAAGCAAGACCATCACCTTGGAATTTGGAGTTGAGACGTATAGTATAGTTTGTTTGGTAAGTATCCCCACTTTCAATATATTGCTTAATGGAATTAATAGCAGATTCATACTCATTCATGTCAATAGATGGTTTCCAATCAGAAATCTGATAGCTGCCTGAACCATTTAAAGTTACTGGTTGTGGTTCTGAAAAGATACCAAACCACAGTAGGGGCATAGACTGTCCATCTCGCACCTTATAAGATGAATCAAACGCAGGTGCGCTTTCATAAGATAGAAAACCAGCAGCATAATAACCATCATCTATGGCATTTTGAATTTGTTGAAAACATGGTAATACCTCTTCGATCGTGTTAGCGATCACCAATTGAATAGGGTTATAAAATGTTAAAGGTTTGATCTTTCCAGTAGCTGTAGCAAACTCGAAAGATAAGAGGGGCTCTATTTGGTTACGGTTTGTTTTCATTTTTGCTCCTTTTCGATTATTTTTTGAAAAAGTTTTCGATCAATTGTAGACCATGTTCAGTCAAAATTGCTTCAGGATGGAATTGAACGCCTTCTACACGAAACGTTTTATGGCGTATAGCCATGATTTGACCGTCTTCACTTTTTGCACTAATTTCTAAACAGTTAGGGAGGGTAGATTCATCCACGACCAATGAATGATATCTTGTCGCCTGAATGGGAGAAGGAATACAGTCGAAAATATGACTTTCATCGTGGTATAAAAGGGAAATTTTTCCATGCATGGGTTTATGAGCTTTTCTGACGATCCCGCCGAAAGCCTGTGCGATAATTTGATGACCTAAGCAAACGCCTAAGATTGGGATATATTCATGGAATTTTTTTACAATATCTAGGCAGAGTCCAGCTGAATTAGGATTTCCGGGTCCTGGAGATATAAGAATATGATCTGGTTTTAAGGCTTCGATGTCTTTTAATGACACTTCGTTATTTCGAAGAACGACGACATCTTCACCTATTTTTTTAATATATTGAACTAAGTTGAATGTAAATGAGTCATAATTATCGATTACTAAAATCACTTTACTTCTTACTCCATTTCTTTTAGACTGTTGCACAGAACTTATTATAGACTAGAGTTACGAATGAATTCCACTAGCATAAAAAAATGCGTAATACATAAAGGTGACAGGCACCATCCATAAAATGGAAGTACCTGTCACTTTTTTTAGGTTAGGCAATAAAGATAAAATATAAAATAAACAATACGCAGAGTACATACATGATCGGATGAATTTCTTTAAAACGTTTCTGAGCTATAAGTGTTAATGGATAAAGAATAAATCCGAAAGCTAATCCAAAAGCGACGCTGGATGTAAGAGGCATCATAATAATGGTTAAAAAGGCTGGAATGACGATTTCAATTTTACTCCAGTCAATATTTCGAATATCCATTGCCATTAACGCCCCAACAATGATTAGGGCAGGAGCTGTAACCTCTGTTGTGATAACAGAAAGAATAGGAGAAAAGAATAAAGCAATTCCAAAACAAATCGCAACGACAATGGAAGTAAAACCTGTTCGACCCCCAACAGCAATTCCAGAAGAAGATTCTACACTTGTCGCTGGAGTTGAAGTCCCTAAAATAGCCCCAATAGCACCAGCTGAAGAATCGGCAAGTAAGGCTTTTCCTATCTTAGGGATTTCGTTGTTTTTCATAATCCCAGCTTGACTTGTTAAGGCAATAAGTGCACCCGCTGTATCAAAAAAGGCAACGAATAAGAAGGTGAAAATCACGGCCAACACTTCAGGGCTAAAAATTTGATCTAAGTTCATGAACACTACACCAAAAGTTGGTTCTAAGCTAGGAATAGATCCTATAATGGAAGAAGGAATATGAATAAATCCAATAATCATCCCAATGATGGTTGTAATGACCATTCCATAAAAGATAGCACCGTTAATCCCTCGTACTAACATAGCAATTGTAAATATTAACCCAATAATAGCTAAGGCTGTTCCAGTAGAAGTCAAATCTCCGATTGTCACAAAAGTATCTGGATTGCCAACAATGATACCAGCATTTTTAAACCCAATAAACGCAATGAAAAATCCAATTCCAGCAGCGATAGCGTGCTTTAAATCCTTAGGAATGGCATTAATGATTTTTTCCCTGATTTTCATTAAGCTTAAAATCATAAAAATAATCCCAGCAATAAAAACTCCTGTTAACGCTACTTCCCAACGAATCCCCATTCCAATACAAACAGAAAAAGTAAAAAATGAATTTAATCCCATACTAGGAGCAATGGCTATCGGATAATTTGCAAGTAGTCCAATAAGGATTGAACCAATGATTGCAGTCAAAGCTGTAGCCGTAAATACGGCTCCTTGATCCATCCCTGATTGGCCTAAAATAAGGGGATTTACAACTAAAATATAGGCGATCGATAGAAAAGTGGTGATTCCTGCTAATATCTCTTTTTTATAGGAGGTTCCCCGTTCTGTAAAATGAAAAAAATTCTTCATGGTGTTTGACTCTCCATTCTGTAAATATAGTGAAAACTACATCAGTGACTTCACACTTTCACTGATGGTTTTGTTCTTTTCGGGTTTTACGAGCAGTTGAACTCCTCATTAATTTCTTTAGAATCTTGGGGTGGGAGTCTTACTGTCCGTTAAAACGGGATCAATAATATACGGAATCAGTCCTGTTAATAAGTTTCCACATTTCCACTGCTTTATGATTTTGCTTTCAGACATAAAAAAAACCTTGGCTACAAGCATGCCAAAGTTTTATCTGCAAATGGAATGAAAATAGAACGACTATTTTTCAAAACTTGTAGACAAGCTATTAACGGTAGCTGGTAGAAACGTTCAAGCCGTATTCTTGAACTTATACAAGGAATATAAAACAAAACAATAGAAAAATAATAGCAAGTCAAAGTGATGTCGTCAACAAAAACTTCCAATCATTCATGATGTTAATAAATTCATGTAATTCAATAAATGGTTTTCCTTTAACTTACGTTTTTCTTCAATTTCATACGTTCTGGTTTTTTTATGATTGGAAAAGCAATCCCGATAAGTATGACAAAAACGCCAAGCCATTGGTAGTATGTAACAGACTCTTTAAGAACAAGGGTCGACATCAAGACAGCAGTCGGTAATTCTGAGGCACTTAAAATATTTCCTAGAGAACTTCCAACTTTGGGCATTCCAACATTAAATAATAATGGAGGAAGTAGGGATCCAAAAAAGGCAAAATAAATAGCGTATGGAAATAATCCCTCTAAAAGAGAACCATTTACAAAAAAAGTAGGTGGTAAGAATATAGAGATAAACAAGAATGCTCCCGTACACATGATAGCACTTTTTTTGATCGGGTGTACGGGAATCGTTGCCTTACCACTTACATAGATAAAAGTTGCAAACGACAGTCCGGATAAAAGTCCCCAACCAATCCCCACCCACGATAGGCTGATGGAACTCGCTAATAAATTAGAAGCCAACACCGACCCAAATAAAATAATGATGGTTGCAATGATATTCAATTTAGTCGGTTTTTTTCTTTCACAAATATATTGGATAACAATCCCAATCCAAGTAAACTGTAATAATAGAATAATAGCTAAAGAAGCATGAATGGTTTCAAGTGAATGGTTATAAAAAATCCCCGTAGCCCCCATAGGGATTCCACTAACGAGTAAAATCAACCATTGTTTAAAGGTCAGTGCACTTTTTTTGCGGATCATGACGGTCGCTATCCACAACATAAGGGCACCAAAGAAATACTGAGAACCTGTTACATCATTGATGCTAAATCCAAGGCTGTAAGCAATTTTTATAAAGGTTGAAACAACCCCATACGAACAGCCTCCTAAAAAGACAAGGAGTGCGTATCTCCAAATCCCCACAAGAATACCTCCTTTAATACGAACTAAAGCCACTCACCCTTTAAAAGGGTGAGTGGCGAAAAAGTTAACATTAACTTAAAAAATCCACTTGTTACGAAACTTCGCAACTTTTATTTCTTATTGATTTATCATATATATTATATAATGAAAAAATTAATTGTAAACCTTAGAATGATTATAATAAAGTGAAAGGTGAGAGGCACCATCCAGATAGGAAATACTCTAAAGGAATAGTTCAAAAGAAACTTTGATTTTTATTTTAATGAAATAATATTACGAATGAGGTAAAGACAATGAATCAAAATGACAACATCGTCACAACTGCGATATTAACAGATGCCGAAAATATGGCTAAATTAAATAATCAGATTTATCCGAAGGAGTGGCATGTATCTCCTGAATATTTAAAGAAAATTATAAAGCGAAACCCAGAGGTGTATCGAATCTATAAAACGAGAGATGACATAAAAGGAATTTACGGTTTTTTTCCTTTAACTGAATCCAATTATCATGCGGTCTTAGAAGGTACTTTGGAAGAAAATGAGATAGCAGATTATATTCTAGACTATTCTCAATCAAAAAAAGTATACCTTTATTTGATTACAATTATTGTGGATATATACGATGATAATAGAAAAGAGTATGCGAGTAAACTGATAAAAGACATACCAAGAGAATTAAATCGACTTAAAACAAAAGGTATAACGATCAAGGAAGTCGGCGCTTTCGCAGTTAGTGCAGATGGAGAGAAATTATTACCCAAAATCGGATTCGAGCAACAGAAAGGAGAAACCATAAAATTAAATAATCACAAATACCCGGTATTTCGAGCAAAAACAGAAAATATTTTAGAGAATATAAAGATTTAAAAGTGTTCAGGGCACCTCCCATAAAATGGAAGGTGCCTGGCACCATCTTATTTGACCAACTTCAAAATTTCCTTGAATTTTTCATGTTCTCCTGTTTGGAGGAGTTCATATAAAATCATTTCTGTACTGGTTGGTAAAATGCCGAGAGATTGCATTTTTGTTATTCCAATTTCTTTATTTTCCTTTGTACGTGAAGAAACCGCATCAACCACAACTTCGACTTCATAACCTTGGGATTTTAAAGCACGGGCGGTTTGGTAGATACATATATGTGTTTCAATTCCTGTTATCAAAAATTTGGTTCGTCCACTTTCTTTAATTGCGGCTTGTACATCATCATTTAAGCAACCATTAAAATCCATTTTCTCAATCGGTTTTCCTGTCATATATTGGGCAATTTCAGACTTTGTACCGCCTAAACGAGATGGATTCTGTTCCATCCAAATCACGGGAACATTCAGAACCTTCATGGATTGTACTAGCTTTGCGATATTACTGATTATCGTTTCACTCTCATTTACAATATTAGCTAATTTTCCTTGAACATCTATAACAATTAGACATGCTTCTTCAACAGTAAACAAATGAATCTCTCCTTTTTTATCCGGATTTTTACCTCCATTCATTATATCGTATGGTGATTATGATAGACCAATTAAAAAATAAGGATCTAAAAGTTTTTACATTCTCATTTCCTACTACTTTTACCTCATTATTAAAGGGATTACAAGAATTGTAGTAACCTGTGAAATAAAAAGTGGATGTGTGGTATCATCCAGAAAATAAATGTTTACCACGCACCTTTTTCAAATATAATAGAGATCGGATGTGAAGGAATGATATATGGAAAAATGGTACAAGGTCAATTCATACGAAAGGTTAATCGGTTTATTGCTGAGGTGTATATTAAGGGTGTGAAAGAGGAGGTTCATATCAAAAATACAGGTCGATTAACGGAACTACTTCGAACAGGCGCTGAAGTTCTTTTGGAGTACAGCAATAATCCAAACCGAAAGACAAAGTTCTCGCTCATTTCTGTGAAAAAGGAAGGGCGTTTAGTAAATATCGATTCTCAAGCTCCAAATTTAGTAGTGTTTGAAGCGTTAAAGACTGAAAGCCTATCAGAATTCAATCATATTAAATCAGTAAAAAGAGAAGTAACTTATGGGGATTCTCGGTTTGATCTTTATTATGAAAATGAACGAGGAAAAGGCTTTATAGAAGTTAAAGGTGTCACTCTAGAGAGAAATGGCATGGCTTTGTTTCCTGACGCTCCAACAACAAGAGGGACGAAACATGTACTAGAATTAGCAAAAGCCGTTCAAGACGGCTATTCATGCACTATCCTATTTGTTATTCAGATGAAAGGATGTACTGCTTTTGCCCCTAACAAAGAAGTGGATCCTCTTTTTACAGATGCCTTAATTCAAGCCTCAGCCCAGGGTGTACGGATTTTGGCCTATGATACCATTGTCAGGGATAATGAACTAATTTTAAATCAACCGGTTTCTGTACAATTATAAAGGTGCCAGGCACCATCAAGAATTTGGAAACTAAAGTGGGTTTTTGTTTATTAATTTGATTCGTATAAAAGTTTAAATTTTCTGACTAAATAGGACGTTTTATAGATGTAGATTTCCTCTTTTTTAAGTATAATAGGGAATAGAAGAAATTGAGGAATGGAGAACATAAAAGTGAAAAAGTTAACGATAGAACACTTGGTTAATAGATTTTCTTTAAAAGTATTGGTAGGGGAAAACCAACTTAAAACAGATATTACTCAACCTCGGTCTCATCGCCCAGGTTTGGAATTTGTTGGTCATTTTGATTTTTTTCCAACTGAGCGAGTACAAATATTAGGAATAAAAGAAGTCACGTATTTACATAAATTAAGTCATGAGGAACGAAAAACCCGGATCGGAAATATCGTCCAGTATCATCCGCCGTGTTTTATTGTCACAGCAAGTGAAGATGGTCTCACCTATTTAAAACATCATTGTAAAGAACACAATATCCCATTGCTGCTGACTAATGAACCTACAAATACGACAGACTTTATGGCAAAACTAGATGCGTATATGGTCAAACAATTAGCTCCTGAAATTGCTGTTCATGGAGTTTGTGTTAATGTGTATGGAATTGGCATCTTAATTCGCGGAGATTCAGGTGTTGGTAAAAGTGAAACCGCACACACGCTTATTGGACGTGGACACCGATTAGTAGCTGATGATGTCGTCATCTTAAAAAAGCTTAGTTCCCAGACTCTATTAGGAACACACGATGAGAAAACAAAAGAATTTTTGGCCTTACGTAGTATTGGGTTATTAAATGTGGTTCGTTCATATGGTCAAAAAGCCTTTCAAAATGAAACTCGGATTGCGCTAGAAATTCATTTGACGAAATGGGAGAAAGATGCCCTTAATAATGAATTAGAGCAAGAGCCTACATATACGGACTACCTTGGAGTTAAAATCCCCTCGGTGGAAATCCAACTTCAACCCGGTCGTGATGTAGCAGGTTTAATTGAGGCCGCAGCAAATAATTGGTTTTTAAGACAACAAGGATACAGTGCTGCAGAAGACTTTTATAGTCGATTGGAGGCAGAATTTGAAAAGATTTGAGGCTGCTGATTTCCAGAAAATGGATGGTGCCTGTCACCCATTGAAAATGATCGATGCTCACATTCACTTAGATCAGTATAAAAATGATGAAATCGAAAAAATGCTAACAGGTTCAGATGAAATCGAAGGACTGGTAACGGTTTCATTCGATCTCCAGTCCTGTAAACGGAATCTCCAATTGTCAAATATCTATCAGAAGGTAAAATCAGCTTTTGGATTTCATCCTGAGCAAAATCTTCCCACTGATGAAGAGATGAACGATTTAATAGAATGGATGAGGAACAACCAAGAACATATGGTAGCATTTGGAGAAGTCGGTCTGCCTTATTATTTAAGACAAGATGGGGAAGTAACTAGTGATCAATATCGTCAGTATATGGAATTGCTCGAGGTATTTATCCGATTAGCCAAAAGGGTAGATAAACCAATCGTATTACACGCAATCTATGAGGATGCTCCTGTTGTATGTGACCTTTTGGAAAGACATTCAGTTACAAAAGCCCACTTCCATTGGTTTAAAGGGGATGATATCACAATTTCACGTATGGCTGAAAATGGTTATTTTATTTCCGTTACCCCTGAAATTGTATATAAGGAAAAAATTCAAAAGTTAGTGACTCATTACCCTCTAGAACAGATTATGGTTGAAACGGATGGACCATGGCCGTTTGAAGGTCCCTTTACAGGAAAAATGACTCATCCTCAAATGATGAGTCAATCTATTGAAATCATTGCTAGGCTTAAACAACTTTCTAAAATGGAAATGGCAGAAATCATCCACGGGAATACGAAAGCGTTTTATAACTTCCAAAAAATGTAAGGTGCCTGGCACCTTACATTTTTTGGAAGTTCATTAATTTCCTGCACCACGGTATTTTTTTACGCCGGTATTCCATAGGAAGATGGATATGCCGAAAAATACGATTCCCATTATGGGGGTTAAGAAGGCATATCCGTACCATTCTTGTTTTTGTAAAAAATAAGAAGCAGGATAGACTCCAACAAAAGCAAAGGGTAAGATCCATGTTAGGACAAAGCGAATGACCTTATGGTAAATATCAACAGGATAACGTCCATAGTTTGAAATATTATACATCGTTGGCATAATGTCGGTACGACTATCTGACCAAAATCCAATCGTGGCAATGGAAATAAAGATGCCACCATAAATCAACATTCCACCAATCACCATGAGAATAAAAATCAACACATCAAACCATTCAAACGTTAATCCAAGTTTAGCTCCTGCATAAGCCATAACCACAAATCCCGTAACCACTCCAAATAAAGATTCCAACTCCATTCGTTCCATAATAATCTGAAACAAACTATGGACAGGACGCGTTAATACTCGATCCATTTCTCCCTTCACAATATAGCGCTCATTAAAATCCCAAATATTAAAAAAAGCAGAGAATAAAGCATAGGGGATAAGGAAAAAACCGTATATAAATATAATTTCCTCTCGATTCCAGCCACCTAAGAGCTGGGTATGACCAAACACGACTAATATAAAAATTAAATTGATCGCTTGTGATAAAAAATCCGAAAGAATTTCTATGACTGTATCAACACGGTAGGTCAATCTTGTTTTTAAATATTGAGAGGCATATTGAAAAAACAGCGTAAAATAAAACATTCTGTTAGCCTCCTTGAACAATCAATTGTTTTTTCGCTAGAATCCATAACAGTTTAATCGGTATCAACAGCAACACAGCCCAAACCAGTTGTAAAAACAATGCTTGATATATTTCATTTCCGATAAATCCTTCTGTAAAAATCATACTAGGAACATAGCTGATCGCTTGAAAAGGTAAAAACTGCATCAGATCTTGAGCCCATAAGGGATAGAACGAGATCGGCAGCAACAAACCAGAAAATAAATCAATTACCACTCGTTTGGCACGAATTAATCCTGCATTATTAAAGAAAAAAAAGGTCATGATTCCTGTAAGCAAGTTAATTTGTGTGTTCACAATAAAGCTAAACAGAATCGATACAAAGAAAAACAACCATGTCATCAGATTAGCAGAAAACGTAATAGGAAAGATTAGAGCGACAATGATCATACCAGGAACAGAGAAGAACAATAACCGAAATACTCCTTCTCCTAAGGCCTGCATGGTTTTCATGCCTAAATAGCTGTAGGGACGAATCATTTCAATTGCCACTTTCCCGTCTTGAATTTCTGCAGCAATTTCTCGATCTATATTATTAAAGTAAAATGCTCTCGCCATCCAAGCAATCGCAACATAGGTTGTCATTTGGATTACAGACAAACCCTGGATTTCTGATTGATTTCCATAAATCGCGGACCATAAAAAATAATACGCCCCAATGTTAATACTATAAATTAAAATTCCGCTATAATAGTTCGTCCGATAAGCCAGCATCATCAAAAAACGAATTCGAATCATTTCCCAATACATACTCATGAAAAAGCCATTCCTTCTTCATAAATTTTACGAACGATCTCTTCTGTCGATACTTCATTTACTCTCACATTTTGAATGGGGTTTCGGTGTATCACATCACTGATAAACTGGGACAACATTCGCTCGTCTCCTTGTATGGTGGCAAGCCAAGTGGTCCCATCTTTTTGTTGCCATTGAACCCTCTCAGTATTTGGTAACTGGTCAAAGGGGACTTCTGTTAAAAATTCAAACTCTACTTGTTTTCCTTCAATAGCCTGCGTCTGTAGTTGACTGAGTTTTCCATCATAAATAATTTTTCCTTCGTCTAATAAAACAACTCTCTCACAAAGAGCCTCAATATCGGTTAAATCATGTGTGGTTAATAGAATCGTTGTTTTATATTGTTCATTAATTTCCTTTAGAAAGTTACGAATCTTTAACTTTACTAACACATCAAGACCGATCGTTGGTTCATCTAAAAATAAAAGAGGAGGATTATGAACAAGTGCTGCGGCTAATTCGCAACGCATCCGTTGCCCTAATGAAAGCTTTCTAACAGGCTTGTCTAATAAAGGACCAATTTCCAACGTCTCAATGACATGGCCCATATGACGATTATAATCTTCATCGGATACACGATACACTTTCTTCAATAGTCGGAAGGACTCTTGAACAGCGATATCCCACCAAAGCTGGGAACGCTGTCCGAAAACAACACCAATCGTGCGAACGAACTCTTCCCGCTGTTTATGTGGATTCATTCCATTGACAATGATATTTCCAGAGGTTGGAGTTAAAATCCCTGTTAACATTTTAATTGTGGTAGATTTTCCTGCTCCATTTTCTCCAATGTATCCAATCATTTCTCCCTGTTTAACCGTTAAGGAAATATCATCTACCGCTGCATGAATTTTATAATTCCTCGTAAATAAATCTCGAAACGCACCAGCCAATCCGGACCGACTCGAATACGACTTAAATTCCTTGCGCAAATTCCTAACTTCTATTACATTCATGTGGATCCTCCTAGTTGGGTGACAGGCACCTTCCAGTTATTAGAAGTCTGGCACCTCCAAAAAAATTACAACTTACAACCAAAATTTAATTTTAACGTGACAATTATTTCTTAGCAAGTCTGTTGCTTGTGAAGGATTGAGTATAATCAAGTCTAAATAAAATGGATCCAATTTTCAGAATTTTTCTTTGCAAATTGAGTGAAAGGGTGCTATATTCTAATAAATTGGATCCAATTAAAAGGAGATGGTGAACAATTGGAATATGATAAAACGGAAAAATCAACGATTGTTCATTCCGTGACGAAAAGTTTAAGGAACGCCATTTTAAATGGTACCTTAAAAAATGGAGAACGGTTAGTTCAAGAAGAGTGGGCAGAAAAATTAAATGTCAGTCGAATGCCCATAAGAGCTGCTCTAACACAGCTTCAAAGTGAGGGTTTGGTCGAATTAGTTCCACATAAAGGAGCTGTTGTGACACCGATTACACGTGAAGATATTGAAGAAATCTATCATACTCGCTCACTTTTAGAAGGTCTGGCAGTTGAAAAATCACTCCCGTTTCTAACTAATGAAGATAAAGAACAATTGAAAGATACGCTTAATAAAATGGAAGAATTGGAAATTTCCGATCAGACAAATGATCTATATATCCAACTTAACGCTACTTTTCATAAAACCTTGAGAAGCGGTTGCCCGTGGCCAAGAGTACAAAAAATGGTTGAAACCCTTGGAATTTCTCCAATTGCTCCTAGTCTTCTTGTAGATTATTATCACGAAACTCAGAAGGAGCATCGCATGATTTATGAAGCGGTTTTAAGAGGAGACCCTTCTGAACTGCGCTCTGCAGTGGAATATCATATTTTACGAACGAAAAATAATTTAATACAATATATGGGACTATTAAATCACTAAAAACAAAAAGGAGTGTTTGCAGTGTTTGATTTTGCAATTGTAGGTGGGGGAATTGTCGGATTATCAACTGGAATGGCTATTTATAAACGTTTTCCGAATGCAAAAGTCGTTGTTATCGAAAAGGAAGCCGAGGTAGCACAACACCAAACTGGACATAATAGTGGAGTCATTCATTCCGGAATTTATTATAAGCCAGGTAGTTTTAAAGCCCGATTTGCTAGGCAAGGAAGTCAGTCTATGAAAGAGTTTTGTCAAACACATGGAATTGATCATGATATTTGCGGTAAGGTAATTGTTGCAACGAAGCAGGAAGAGATCCCTCTACTCGAGAATCTATATAAAAGGGGATTAGAGAATGGTTTAAATATCCAGAAAATTCAATTAGGTGAATTGAAGGAAATCGAACCCCATGTAAAGGGACTAGGGGCAATCCGAGTTCCGCAGGCAGGAATTGTTAATTATCGCCAAGTAAGTGAGAAGTTTGCTAGTATTATAGAAGAACATGGTGGTGAAATTCACTTAAATACAAAGGTAGAAAAAATCAATGAAGAGCAAGATCAAGTTACGATTGAAACGAACCGTGGAACGTTGAAAGTCCGTTTGGTCATTAACTGTGCAGGACTTCATAGCGATCGAGTGACGACAGCAGCTGGATATAAAACGGATATGAAAATACTTCCGTTTAGAGGAGAATATTATAAGTTAAAACCTGAAAAACGTTACTTGGTTAAACACTTAATTTATCCAGTACCAAATCCTAAATTTCCATTCTTAGGTGTCCATTTTACAAGAATGATTAGTGGTGAAGTGGATGCTGGTCCAAATGCTGTGTTAAGTTTTAAGCGAGAAGGATATAAAAAAACAGATTTTAACGCAAAGGATTTGGCAGAATCATTGACATTTAGCGGTCTTTGGAAAATGGCTGGAAAATTTGCAAAAGAAGGATTAGATGAATACGTTCGCTCTTTTAGTAAAAAACAATTTACGAAAAGCTTGCAGGAATTGATTCCAGAAATTCAGGAGGATGATTTAATCCCTGCTCCAGCAGGAGTTCGAGCACAAGCGATTCGAAACGATGGAAGTATGGTGGACGATTTTCATATCATCATGGGAAAAAGAACGATTCATGTATGTAATGCCCCATCCCCAGCAGCAACTGCTTCCATTGAGATTGGAAAAGAGATCGTGAATCGGATTCCTGAACAAACACACTTAAAGGAAGCAGCTTTAATTATCTAAAAATCTTTGGAGAGGTCGATCAACATGTTAAACGGAAAAACGATTTTCATAGCAGGTCATGCCCGCTTACCGCAGGGAATGGCAGCAAAAAGTGTATTTGAAACATTAACCATTACAGCAGAAGTAGATGTAAAGTATGGAGTAATCCTTGAAGCATCTTGTACGTTGGCCACTGAACATGGTCGAGAGTTTATTGGAAGGCTGTTAAAAGGCATGAGTTTGATCGACGGGATTGACGAAGCCATTCATGCTGTACAAACCTATTATCGGGGAAAAGCAACGAACGCACTGGTTGCGGCTCTTAAAGATTTAGATCAACACTTTAAACAATTAAAAACAGGCGAATTGGTAAACCACTTAAAAACCAATTAAATATTTTTAATATTAAAAATTAATTGACAAATATTAAAACATTGTCATATAATAAACTTAACCAATTTATTAACGATGTTTACCTTTTGAAAATTTGCCTTTTCAAAACCGTAAATACGAATAAATCAGGATGCAACGGGAAAGTAAATAGGTTAATGACTGTCTATTCGCTGTGACTCTAAATGCATTAGAGCGGTGAAGTGAATATAAGCCAGTTGTACAATAGAGATCCTTTTTCATTAGGATCATTGTGCAATTGGCTTTTTATATTTCCTGTTGAATTTTCACCAATTTCACAAAAAACAGGAGGAATGAAAAATGAGTATTGTTGAAAAGAAAACAACGAAATTTGAAAGAAAGACAGAATGTTATGAGGTAAAGCCTCATCCGCAAACAATCCGCTTATACCATATCCTAATTTCTAAAAACGCTATAATCAAATTTTTAGATCGAGTAGAGCAAGATGGATTGACTGTCCAATCCTTAGAATATACACCATATGCTCGTCATATTGTGGCATCCTATTTATTAGATGAACTGGGAGAAGAGTTTGGGGTATTAATTCGAAATATTATTCATGATCGTGAATCAGGCGGATTTACCCTTGGATTAGAAGGAGTTACGGAAAATACAGATGAATTTGTTATTTTCTCGACAGCTATTTCTCATATCCTTGGAATACCGAATCATGATGCCATGTCAGGTAAATATTATGCTAGATTCACCGTTAAAGATACGGACGAAAGTGATTCATATTTGCGCCAGGCATATCGTTTATTTACTTTCCATACGGATGGAACGTTTGTTGAGGAACCGACAGACTGGTTATTAATGATGAAAATGGTTGAACAAAATGCTCGTGGCGGAGAGTCGAGATTATTACACCTTGACGATTGGAAGGAACTTGACAAGTTTTCAAAACATCCGTTAGCAAGTCATAAATTTACCTATAAGGCACCTAAAAGCAAAAATGTGGACCAAGAAGTCGAGCGCGTTACATTCTTTAATTACAACAATAAGCCAGGTTTGTGTTTCATTGATCAATTTGTTTACCCTGAATCCATTGAACAAGCGAAATATCTTCGGGACTTGTCCCAATCAATGGAAAATGACGAAAGTGTAATTGAACTTGAACTTCCAGTTGGCGACCTAGTTGTCATCAATAATATTTTTTGGGTTCACGGTCGTGCAGCGTTTGAAAAAGATCCAAACTTAAATCGCGAATTATTACGTCAACGTGGTCGTTTTAATGACAATTTAGTTTAACAAATTGAAAATCGATTTACCAACTAACCTTTAATCATATTTCCTAAACCCTATAACATATATTGACTCCACTATTCAATAATTCTCTGAATAGTGGAGTTTTTTTGCATTTTTCCCTGTAATATGATGTAGGGGTGGTATGTATCGACATTATGTTTTATCGGAGCGATTACAATGATTATCCCAGGTATGTTGACAGACGTAATCGGTGGGTGATTTTTAGTAGGTGTAGTTCTTATTCAGTGGATTAAAAAAGCACAAGGAACCAATCGTATACAAGATCATATGATTCCTAATATAGAGGAACCTCCTTTGAATATCAAAAAATAAATATTATATAGGCGCCTTACAAAATGAAAGGTGCCTTTTTTATACATTTTTAAATTTGGCATGAAAAATTGCATTTAATATAGGTATAAATTCCAAAGCATAGAAAGGATGAATAAAATGAAATTTGCAAAAATCAATGCTTAATTACCTGGGGAAAAATCTAAAGATTTAGTAGAAAGACGTAATATATCGTTCCAAAAGGAGTAAGTAACGGAGTTCCTGCCTTTGCGCAATCAGCACAGGGGGCGTTAGTGACAGATGTGGATGGAAATACATTTATTGATTTTGTTGGTGCTATAGGGGTAATGAATGTTAGACATAATCACCCTAAAGTCAAACAAGCCTTACACGAACAAGTAGATTAATTTATTCATACTGGTTTTAATGTGATGATGTATGAATCCTATATTGAATTAGCTGAAAAATTGGCAGCGATTTCCCCTGGTAATCATGAAAAAAAGGTGCTCCTACAAAATAGTGGAGCAGAAGCTGTTGAAAATGCGGTTAAAATCACTCGTAAATATACGAAAAGACAAGGAATTATATCATTTTCAAGGGGATATCATGGTAGAACGCTAATGACAATGACGATGACGAGTAAGATAAAACCTTATAAATTTGAATTTGGACCATTTGCTCCTGAAGTCTATCGTGCACCATATCCATACCAGTATCGTAGACCAGAAGGAATGACCGAACATCAATATAATGAACATATATTAAATGAATTTAAGAATTTCTTTATTACTGATATTACACCTGAAATGATTGCAGCGGTTGTGATGGAACCAGTACAGGGCGAAGGTGGTTTTATTGTACCAAGCAAACACTTTGTCCAAGGAGTATATAAATTCTGTAAAGATAATGGCATCCTTTTTATTGCTGATGAAATCCAAACTGAGTTTGCCAGAACGGGGAAATATTTTGCGATGGAACATTTTAATATAGTTCCTGATTTAATTACAGTTTCTAAAGCACTGGCAGCAGGAGTTCCATTAAGTGGAGTTATTGGTCGTAAAGAAATTATGGATGGAGCCGAGCCAGGAGAACTAGATGGAACGTACAGTGGAAGTCCACTCGGTTGTGGGGCAGCATTGGCTGTTTTAGATATTATCGAAGAGGAAAACTTAAATCAACGTGCAGAAAAAATCGGGCAAAAGGTAATGGGAAAATTTGAACAATTGTATGAAAAGTTCGATTGTGTTAGCGATATCAGAGGGCTTGGAGCAATGTGTGCAATGGAAATTGTTACTGACAAGATCAGTAATCAACCATCAAAAGATTTAACAAATAAAATCATTAAAGAAGCGAACAGTCGAGGGTTATTGCTATTCAGTGCAGGTGTCTACAGCAATGTTATTCGTCTGTTAATGCCATTAGTTATAAGCGATGAGCAATTAGAGGAAGGATTAACGATTATTGAAGAATCGATTAAAGCTGTTTTAGCAAACGAAGTAAGTAGGGCATAAAATGGTTTACCTTCTTCAAAAAAGACGATTTGAAACGGATTGACCACACGAATCATCTTTTTTTATCCATTTATATTTTTAGTTTGCGCACAACTGATGGCTGGCTGTCAGCGGCACTAATATGGTCATATAAATTGATTTATTTTTGCAGGATGGTGGCTCATCGGTGGCTTCCTCATGTATCGAATGAGACAAAACTTTAGACAAAATAAAACCTACTACTCACTACCAAAAGTATCTGAAGAAAATGTTGATTTGAGAAATATATAATCACAAGGTGTCAGGTTATTCCAGTTTATGGATGGTGCCTGGCACCTTTCGTATGTTACAATAGGAATTAATAGATGATTCAGAACATTGGAGGTGAGTTCATGTTAAGTTTTGAGGAAAAAAGGTCTATTTTTCGTTCATATAAGGATTTAATAGAAAAACCAACGAGTAATGGAAGGATTAATTATGAGTACCCGAAAAGTCAACAAAGAGGTAAAATCCTTGCAACACAATTACATGATAATGGAAATGGATATGTAATTGGTAAATATTTAGAGCCTCAAGCACTCGAAAAAAAAGCGTACAAGCTAGATTCTCGCGGATGGATTAATATTAAGGAATTTACCGAAAGTGAATTACATGAAATCATTCAATTAACGATGAATTCTATGAATCATTCAAAACCAACTGTTCGAAAAAAAATACTCATTACTGAAAGATATTCACCTACTAAGATTGAGGTTCAAGCAATCTCCGAAAGCCTAGTGCGTTCTTGTCTTTATAACTGGATCGGATATGGGAATTTAAATGGTCCTGTTTGGTTTTTGGGGATGGAAGAAGAAGGAACAGAGATTTGGAGAAACCAAGCGAAAACTTTGGAAGAAAGTCTGAGGGTACGGTCCAGTTTTAATTTAAAAATGGGTTTTTCTCAAGTTTGGGAAGAATTATACAAAATCCCATTAGAAGCATTTAACGATTCAACACGATTAAAGTATGTAGCTGCTTTTTTATTGGAACTTTCAGGAGAAGAGGTAACAACGAAGAATATTGAAGACTATGTTTTTCAGGAAAGAAAATTAGGAGAAAAGGATTCCGATCATTTTCTAGGAGTATTTAGACCGCTACCAAAGAAAAGAAAAGGGAGTATTGAACCTTATCAATCTATTTGGGAATCAATGGAATTTTATGAAAAGGAAATAGAAGAGAAACGGTTTGCCCTTATCAAAGAAAATCTTATATCCCATCCAAATGTTCAGCTATTAATTACATATGACGATGACTTAACTGAAAAACTACTCAATTTTTTTGCAGATAGTGTCAAAAAATTGAGTTGGTGGGAAGTGAACGGCGAGAAATATAGTCTACATCAAATCAATCTATCAAAAGGACGAAACGTCCTCCTATTATCAACTCCGTTTTTTACCAACGATCAAATCAGCTATAAAGGAATAATAGATTGTATAAAACGTGTCAATAGACTAAAACAATGGGCATTATAGACAATAGGTGACAGGCACCCTCCAGTTTCTGGAAGGTGCCTGTCACCTATTTTTTACCAAGTTACAATCATCATTAATGCTAAGATCAGCATCATATAGTTTACAGAATAAATGAATGTGATATTGGCCCATTTCAGGTCATTTTTTGTGTAAAGACCACAAATAGAGAGAACCAACCATCCAAGATTCAAAATGGTAGAAATGATTATAAATGCAGGACCTAATGACCAAAGGAAAAATGGAAGTGGAAGTAAACAAGCAACATATACAAGAATTTGTCGTTTCGTTACGTCAAATCCATAAAGAACAGGAAGCATTGCAACACCTGCACGTTTATAATCCTCAAATCTTCTCATGGCTATTGAGTAGGTGTGTGGCATTTGCCAAATAAAAATCATCACAGCAACAGTAATTGGAACAATATGATTACCTGGAGCTAATACTGTCCAACCAATTAACGGTGTAACTGCTCCTGAAATAGCGCCAATGATTGTATTTATTGTATATTTCCTCTTTGACCAAAACGTATAAAGAACAACGTAAGTAAACCATCCAATGAAGGAGTAAATTACAGCCTCTGTTGTAGTCTGAAATAAAAATACAAAGCCTAAAATTGTGAATAGGATCCCCATCATCAGAACAGATGCTAATGAAAAGCTCCCTGTAACAGTTGGACGTTTTTTAGTTCGATCCATGGCACGATCGAGATCGACTTCATACCAGTTATTTAAAGCTAATGCACCTGAAATTACAAGAGTACTGCCAATCATTGTATTTAAGAATAAGGACATTTGATCCAATAAACTTGTATTGGTAAATGTTAAAGCAAGCCAAAATCCAACAAGCACGGGAAAAACATTAGCTACTAAAACAAAACCTTTTAAAAGGTAGATAAAATCAATTAACATCGTTTTTAAAGTTCTCTTATTCTCAACATATAGATTCCCGTTTACCCGTTCATTATACGAAATCGAGTTTTTATTCATCATCTAGTCTCCTTTGCTGATAAAACTAGTAAGCCAGACAACTATTTAAATAGTTTTGTAGTTCTGTATCGTTAATAACATTATAAAGGTATTAAACTTTTATTTCCAATAACAAATTTAGTAAAAGACCTTATCCTATCAATTATTTTACCTTAAAAAGGGTACAAAATATATAAAAAATTCACTTTATTAAAATAATAAAAACACAAGTATTTTTTGAAAAATAAACAAAGGCTTTAATAACAGGAAAGAGAGTAACACTAGAAACCTAAATCGTACAAAAAAATCATTCTTCCTTGAATAGATGCTTATATTTCATTATTATAAAAATAGACGCAGTCATAAAGTCAGTCTGGTTGTATTCGTTTAACTCATATTTGAGATAAGCGAATGAAGGCATCTCAAACAAATTGCATGAACAAATAAGGTGAGGAGTTGTTTTTTAAAATTGCTAACAACGATCAGTTTTTCTCAATTAGAAGAAACGATAAGACAGGAAGGAGTCACATTAAAACAAGAACCAACCATTGAGGACCCTTCACTTTTGCTTGAAAGAGAAGTACGGTTGACGCCAGAGTTTTATTTTAAACAACTACGCACTTTAGGAACAATGCTTTCTGTAGAAGAATGGGAGGAAGTACCATCCTTTAAACTAAGATGGTTTAATACAAATCCAGAATTACCTTTAAAACGCTTCGTCTTGTACTATAATCAGAAAAAAAGGGTTTTAAAGAAAAAATATGTATATAGAGGCAGAGAACCGTTGGTGGAACAGAAAGAAAATGTATCTAAACATGCCTTATTATCAGCAGTAAAAAGGGGAGACTCCAGTATTATTGGTGAAGGCTTCAAGGAAATTAAAATTGAACGTTAACATTAACAAAAAAGACAGACCTGATTTAAGGGTTTGTCTTTTTGTTTGTCAAATAAAATACAGGGCTATGTCAAAGGTTGATTTGGATTACTCGATGGTAGTGAGCGTACGAAGATTCCATTGGGAGAAGCAAGTCAGACAAGCTATCGTAGGTCGTAAGTCAAACAAACTGCCTCAAAAAGAAAGCACCAACCTAGTTTAACGCAGCAAATACCATAAAAAGAGCCCTATTCAACTAGAACAGGGCTCTGGCAATAAACATGAAACAAATCGGTATCAGTAAAAATGGTAAGTTAAGTATAACATATAAAAATTAGAATATCTATTTAATTCTTATTATTTACGAAACATCGGAATAAAAAGGAACATCTATTAATATACGTCACGTAAATAACGTCCTTGCTTTTTCAAATCATTTAAATGTGCTTCTGCTTCTTCACGACTCATTTTGCCTTCTTTTTCAATCAAATCGATAAGCGCATTATGAACATCTTTAGCCATTCTTTCTTTATCCCCACAAACGTAGAAATAAGCACCATTTGATAACCATTCGAATATTTCTTTGCTGTTTTCTGCCATTTTATGTTGAACATACACTTTTTGATCTGTATCACGAGAGAATGCTGTATCTAATTTTGTTAATACTCCATCCTCTTGGTATTTTTCAAGCTCATCTTGATAGAGAAAATCAGTTGCAGCATGTTGATCGCCGAAAAATAACCATGTTCTCCCTGCACCTTGATTTACAGCACGTTCTTCGATAAAAGAACGGAAAGGAGCAATCCCTGTTCCGGGACCTACCATAATAATATCTGCATCAGTAGATTCTGGTAAATGGAAATGCTTATTCGGCTGGATAAATACAGGAATTGTATTTCCCACTTTTAAGCGTTCAGCTACTTGAACAGATGCTACTCCATCACGGTCACGTCCATGAGCATGGTAACGAACCGCACCAATTGTTAGATGGACTTCATCAGGATGCGCAGCCATACTGCTAGCAATGGAATACAAACGTGGAGGCATTTTTCTAAGCAAGCTAACAATTTCTTCGGCACCTGCATTCCATGGACCAAAATCACGTAATAAATCTAGTAAGTCGCGACCATATATGTATTCCTTTAATTGCTCAGCATTGTCATCCGCAACAAGCTTTTTGATTTCTGTATGGTCTGTTAATTCTGCTGCTTGTTTAACGATTTTTTTATTTAATAGCGTAATTTCAAAATGATTTGTTAATGCTTCCTTAAGTGGCAGTGTTTCTCCCTGCTTATTAATAGAGACTGGTGTTTGGGCATCCCAATTCATCTCTTCTAAAATTGCTTCTACTAGTTCAGGGTTATTTTCAGGAACGACGCCTAAAGCATCACCAGGAATATAGGAAAGACCAGAATCTTTTAGAGATAATTCAAGATGTCTAGTTTCTTTGTTAGAGCCAGTTCCGTTTAAATTTATATTTTTTAGAACAGTTGCTCGAAATGGATTTGTTCTAGAATAAGCAGTAGTGTTTTTGCTTCTTTCTGGGTTTGTAGTTTTTAACATTAAAATTCACCTCAAAAATTTATATGAATATAGGATAACATATGAAAAGGAAAACGTGTACATTTTTTGTCACATAATTCCTACTATTATTTGATAGGCTTGAATGGTGTTTTTAGCCATTGTCATAGCGATTCCTTATCTGACTTTGTTTTGTTTTATTAAGATAGTATTCGCTAAATCCTAATATTTAGCTAGAAATACGTGAACAAAAAAATCAAAAAAGAACTTATACATTTTAACATATGTTTCCATTATGATAGTATATTTATAATAAAAAAATAGGAGGATGCGGAAAATGACCTTACCAAATTTCGAAAAAAACTTACATAAATATGCAAAACTTTTAACAGCTAAAGGAATTAATGTCCAAAAAGGTGATTGGGTAAAGATGACCATAAGTGTCGATCAAGCACCATTGGCTCGTTTAATCACAAAGGAAGCCTATAATTTAGGAGCAGAAAAGGTGATTGTGAAGTGGTCTGATGATGAAATCACCAAATTACATTATCTCCATCAGCCAGAAGAGGTACTAACGAATATCCCTGAATACGAAATTCAAGAATCAGAAGATCACGTTTTAAATCATCGGGTGAGTCGTCTTTCCATTATTTCTAGTGATCCAGGTCTATTAAATGAAGTGAATCCACAAAAGGTTGCAGCTTACCAAAAAGTTGCAGGCAAGGCCTTCAAAGCCCAGCGTGTTGCTACACAAAATGATGATATTAAATGGACAGTTGCGGCAGCTGCAGGGGCTGATTGGGCTGCAACGGTATTTCCTCATTTAGAAACATCTGAGGAACAAGTGGACGCCTTATGGGATCAAATTTTCAAAACATGCCGTGTCTACGAAGAGGATCCAGTAGCGGCGTGGGATGAACATATTCAAACATTGAAGGAAAAAGCAACGAAATTGAATGAAATCCAATTTGATGCTTTGCATTATAGGGCAGCAGGTACGGATTTAACTTTGGGATTAACGAAGAATCATATTTGGGCAGCAGCTCAAAGTCATAATCCAAAAGGAGAAGAGTTCGTGGCCAATATGCCGACAGAAGAGGTATTTACTGCACCTGATACACGTCGTATGGAGGGAGTGGTACGTAGTACGAAGCCACTAAGCTATGCAGGTACCCTAATCGAAGGAATTGAAGTCCATTTTAAAAATGGAAAAATTACGGATATTTCGGCTGAAAGAGGAGACGAGGCCATAAAAAAATTGGTGTTCGATAATGAGGGAGGAACAGGCTTAGGTGAAGTTGCTTTGGTTCCAGACCCATCTCCTATCTCCCAATCAGGAATTATTTTCTTTAATACATTATTTGATGAAAATGCGTCAAATCATTTAGCAATTGGCTCTAGCTATCCAACTACCATTCAAGGTGGTACCGAAATGAGTGAGGAAGAATTACAACAACATGGTATGAACACAGGTACAGTGCATGTTGACTTTATGATTGGTTCGAGTGAAATGAATATTGATGGCATAAAAGCCGATGGTACGATTGTTCCAATCTTCCGTAATGGTGACTGGGCTATTTAATGTTTATTTCTATATTTGAACAGTTGTTTCGTATAGCACAACAAACTACTTTACAGCGATTGTATTTTTGATAAAATAAAACCTGAACCATTAGGGGTTCAGGTTTTATTTTCATATATTTATACTCTTTCAGTTGCAAGTGATAGCAGTCTTTCTTTTATTTCATTTGGATTAATTACTGTCTGCGCAACATTTGTGTCCATTGCTGCTTCTGCTACTGCTGCCGCTACCTGTGCCGCTACTCGAGGATCAAATGGATTTGGAATAACATAATCTGGATTTAATTCATCCTCGGAAATTAATCCCGCTATGGCATGAACGGCAGCTAACTTCATTTCTTCATTAATTTCTGTTGCATGCACATCTAACGCACCACGGAAAATGCCAGGAAAGGCTAGTACGTTATTTACCTGGTTTGGATAATCAGAACGCCCCGTCCCAATAACCGTTGCGCCAGCTTCTTTTGCTTCTAACGGCATGATTTCTGGAGTGGGATTAGCCATTGCAAAGATAATGGCATCCCGATTCATGGAACGTACCATTTCTTGAGTGACCGCACCTGCAGCTGATACACCTACAAACACATCAGCATCAATTAAGGCATCTGCTAATGAACCTTGTTTTTGTGCTTTGTTTGTTATTTTTGCCATTTCTTCTTTAAATGGATTCATTCCTTCTGGACGACCTTCATAAATAATTCCTTTTGTATCACATAAGATTACATCTTTTACACCCATTCGTAGCAATAACTTTGTAATTGCTACACCAGCTGAACCTGCGCCATTGGCAACAACGGTTGTATCCTCAATTTTCTTGTCAACAATTTTTAAAGCATTGAGAAGTCCTGCAGCTGTTACAATGGCTGTTCCATGTTGATCATCATGAAAAACAGGGATGTTACAAATCTCTTTTAAACGATCTTCAATTTCAAAACATTGTGGTGCTGCGATATCTTCTAAGTTTATTCCGCCGAAAGTTGGCTCTAGTAATCGAACAGTTTCGATTATTTTTTCAGGATCTGTTGAGTCCAAGCAAATTGGGAATGCATCAACATCGGCAAATGACTTGAATAACAATGCTTTACCTTCCATGACAGGCATAGCCGCTTTTGGACCAATATTTCCTAATCCAAGTACAGCTGTTCCATTTGAAACGACTGCCACAAGATTACCCTTCATTGTATACTCATAGACTTTTTGCTCTTCTTGATAAATATCTTTACATGGCTCTGCAACTCCTGGTGAATAGGCTAGACTTAGATCTTGTGAGTTTTGAACAGTTACTTTAGAATAAACTCCTAATTTTCCACGATTTTCTTTGTGCATTTTCAATGCTTCTTCTCTTAATGTTGACATGTAATTAATTTCTCTCCTCTTTATCATTTCAAATTGTATTATACACTTATATTACAACAATATTTTAAAAAGTAAAACAATTTGAATATTTAAAAATCCAAAGATTCTCAGTTATCCATTGATCTACATAGAATCAAAACACATTAGTCGAAATAATCGGAAAAATCCCTACAAACAACCTCCTTTAAAAATAGGACTTGATATTGGTATTATGATAAATTTTTGAGAAAAAGAAAATAGTTTCAGCAAAATTAGTCAAAATGTTACAATTTTTTACATTTACATTAATCTTTTCGTAGACAATGTTTTAAATTTGTATATTTAAAAAGGGAGTTTAAAGCTAATTACGTTTAAAAATTTTTTCGTTTAATTAGATTGTCAATTCCTTGCGTATCGATTAAAATATAGCGATATTCTGACTTTATCGGATAGAAGACAGGCTTAATTAAAACATAACAGATCGTTTAAAGAAGAAAATATAGATAAAAAAGGGGAAGCATTTCATGAATTCCATGAAAAAAATATTGCACTATATCAAACCATATACATTATTTTCCATTCTTGGCCCGCTCCTTATGTGTCTTGAAGTGGCTATGGATTTAATTCAACCAACGATTATGCAAAAAATTATCGATGCAGGAATTGCAAAGGGAGATCATTCTTATGTGATCAAATTGGGATTTTTTATGCTTTTATGCTCTTTTTTAGGTTTAATTGGCGGGGCAGGTAGTTCTGTATATGCTGCAAAAGCTGGGATTCATTTTTCTTCAGATATTCGTCGTGATTTGTTTAAGAAAATCGAAAAGTTTTCTAATCAAAATGCGGATTCCTTCGGGACAGGAAAATTAATTACGATTCTAACAAATGATATTACAACCATTCAATCAGCCTTAATTATGACTTTGCGTGTTTTTGTTCGAGGACCACTATTATTTATTGGGTCTGTCATTATTGTGTGGTTTACAGCAAGAGAGTTGTTTCCAATTTTACTAATATCCATCCCTATTTTAATTCTACTGATCATCTGGTTTTCTAAAAAAACTAGCATTTTATTTTCATTCGTCCAAAAGGCGATAGATGGAATGAATACAAAACTCCAAGAAAGCTTATCAGGGATTCGCGTTATAAAAGCGTTTGATCGCCAAGATTTTGAGAAGAATCAATTTAAAAACATTAATGAACAATTAACAAAACGTAATTTGTCTGCGGAACAGGTTATTTTCACCCTGATGCCCATCATGCTTTTCATAGTAAATGCCGGAATTGTTGTCGGGCTTTGGATGGGGGTCATTAAAGTAAATGAAGGAACATTGCAAGTCGGTGTCATTTTAGCTTTTATCAATTATCTACACATTATGATGAATGGACTAATATCAAGTAGTAATGTTCTCATGCAAATCGCACGTTCCTTTCCAGCTTCGCAGCGTATTGTGGATGTACTTGAAACGCAAATCGATATTTCAGACCCAGAGCGCCCGATACAACAGGATATTTGCGGCAATATTGAATTTAAAAACGTATATTTTAGCTATAGTAAAAATGGAGAACATGTATTAAAAAATATTTCGTTCAAGGCGAATGCAGGAGAAACCATTGGGATCATAGGTCCAACAGGTAGTGGAAAGTCTACTTTAATGAAACTTATTCCTCGTCTTTACGATCCGGACTCTGGTAACTTGATCATAGATGGGAAGAATATAAAAGACTATGAACTTCAAAAGTTGCGTTCCTCGATTGGATTTGTTCCACAAAAAGCAACCTTATTTTCTGGCAGTATTGAAGAAAATCTTCGCTACGGAAAAGATGATGCAAGTATAGATGAATTAGAATCAGCTGCAGAAGCTGCCGCAGCACGAGAATTTATTGATAAACTTGATAATGGTTTCACACATACTCTGTTGCAAGGAGCAACGAATTTATCAGGTGGACAAAAACAACGATTATCAATGGCTCGTGCGTTTATCAGAAAGCCAAGCATTCTGATTCTCGATGATTCGACTTCTGCTATTGATGCAATATCCGAGGCATCTGTCCAAAAAGCAATAAAACAATCTTATCCCGATACAACGGTGTTTATCATCTCATCAAAAATATCATCGATTATTAAAGCTGATCAAATTTTGGTTATGGATGACGGAAGAATCGAGGATATAGGAACGCACTCAGAATTAATGAGAAGCAGCAACTTGTATCAAGATATTTATTCTTCACAAACAGGAAGGAAGGTGACTTCCAATGAGTAAATCTGCTCCTAATATTATGAGTAGGGCTCGTGGACCAAGGATGAGTGGTCCGGTTGAAAAAGCAAAAGATCGTAAAGGAACTTTATTGCGAATCTGGAAATATATGGGAAATCAAAAGGGAGCCCTTATTGCGTCCATCGTTTTTGTGATGTTTTCTACTTTACTAGGACTTGTAGGTCCTTACTTAATTGGAGTGATTATTGATCACTATATTATTCCAAAGGATGTTCCAGGGGCGTTACAGCTAATCATTGTCTTAGGTATTATTTATACATTAATTGCTCTATTTACATGGTTACAATCCTTCATGATGGTGAGGGTTTCTTTACGAACCATTCAGCATTTACGTCAGGACTTATATGATAAGTTTCAAACTTTGTCATTAGGATTTTTTGATAAGCATACACATGGTGACTTAATGAGCCGAGTGACAAATGATATCGACAGTTTAAATAATGCCTTGAGTCAAAGTGTGATTCAAATTTTTTCAACAGTCTTAATGGGGGCAGGGGTCATTATTGCAATGTTTTCCCTTAATTGGGTACTTGCAATTGTGACATTGTTAGTCGTTCCGCTGATGGCGTTTACAACCAAAAAAATTATTAAATATAGTAGTCATTATTTTATTAAACGGCAGCGTGATTTAGGGGAACTCAACGGATTTGTAGAAGAGTCCATTACTGGAAATGACGTAATTACACTTTTTGGAAAAGAAGATCAAAATAATCAGAAGTTCTCAGAAGTAAACGAAAGATTACGTTCTTCTGCTATGAACGCTGACATTGTATCTGGTTTTGTGGGTCCAACGAATAACTTTATTAATAACTTAGGTCTTGGATTAGTAATAGGTGTTGGTGCCGTAATGGCGGTTCAAGAGCTGACAACAATCGGTATTATCGCTGCGTTTGTAACCTACTCCCGTCAATTTTTTCGACCGATTAACCAGCTTTCAAATCTGTTAAATATGTTTCAATCCGCGATTGCTGGAGCAGAAAGGGTATTTGAGGTAATGGACGAAACGCCCGAAATCGTTGATAAAAAAGAGGCAATTTCTGTTGATACTTTTACAGGGGAGGTTGAATTCTCAAATGTTCAGTTTGGCTATGAAAAGGGGGCACCGATTCTGAAAAACATCGACTTTAAAGTTCAAGCTGGTGAAAAGATTGCTCTGGTTGGTCCCACAGGTTCTGGTAAAACCACAATTATTAATCTATTATCAAGGTTTTACGATGTTACAAATGGAGAAATTAAAATTGATGGCATCAATCTTAAGGATTATAAGATTCGGGATTTACGAAAAAAAATTGGAATCGTTCTTCAAGACACCTTTTTATTTTCAGGCAGCATTATGGAGAACATTCGCTACGGTCGCTTAGAAGCAACCGATGAGGAAGTGATTGAAGCCGCCAAATTAGCATCCGCCCATCAATTCATTAAACATTTGCCAAATGGTTATGATACAACGATCCAATCAGGGGGAGGAAATTTAAGTCAGGGACAACGTCAACTGCTGGCCATTGCAAGAGCAATCCTTGCACAGTCAGACATTCTAATCCTTGATGAAGCAACTTCAAGTGTTGATACGAGAACAGAAATCCAAATTCAAAAAGGGTTAAATAAATTGATAGAAGGTAGAACCAGTTTTGTGATTGCTCATCGATTAAAAACAATTGAAAATGCGGATCAGATTCTCGTCATCCAAAATGGACAAATCATCGAAAAAGGTACACACGTGGAACTGCTTAAGAAAAATGGATATTATCACAATATGCATAAGAGTCAGTTTAACTTAGGTGTTCAATCAATGGTTTAGTTTATAATAATGTTTTTAATAGAAGCAAGTTTTTTTAAAAATAGCTTGAGGTATCGATATAATTGTTTCAATTCTGTGAACAAATGCGTGAAAAGGCTTCCTTCACGTGAAAATACGTTTATACTATAATTAGTATATTACTAAAACAATTGATAAACAGGAGGGATAGCATTGACATTTGAAGTCATGGGTTTTGAAATTAATATTACTGGAAATCACATTATAAAGACGGTTCTATTCCTTATTATTGCTACAGGTTTAACGTTCTTAGCTTTCGATGATGGACGATCTACTTTGACAACAACTGAAGAAGTTTGTACTGAAACAGCAATTTCTGCAGGAGTAGAACCACTAGGTTGTTACGGACCTTAATAAAAAAAGCTCGTTATACGAGCTTTTTTTATTAGTTCTTTTAGTTGGCTATATTAAAATTTTTATCTTTATTGAGATACTTGTAGAGAGCACCGTTATATTTATGCCGGGTTTTGCAGAGGTTCGGTTTCTTCACTCCGTGATCCCTTGGTAAACTTGAATAAAGATATTGATCTTTTTTTGCATAATCATATTTTTCGAATACACCAGCTAATAAATTGTCGAGATAAGGAAGACATTTTTGAATTGACGTAATTGACTTGTTTTTGAGATCAGGGATTGATTGATGGATATACTCTGCTACTTCTTTTGTTACCGTTTCAATTGACTTTGAGTGCATTAACTTCTGACGATACAGTGGAATCGCTTTCACTAAATAGGATTGCTCTTGTTTCGTCCAATAACTCGCCATATATATATAACACCTCTTTATTATTTTCAATATAATATTCTACAATCGTCGCCTTTTTTCCTGCAATTTTAATAATTTTGAATAAGTTTATGAAAAGGATAGAAAAACAGACTTATAATACGGTAAACACCGATTTAAACGTCTTTTTGTTAAATGTTTGCGTTTTTATGATGAATGTTAAGGCTTTCAATGACATTGCTAAATGAACAAGGAATGGTGGATAATTATTTAATATATGAACAATTAATCATATTTATATCTTACAAAGGAATCTAACACCTTAAAAAATAGACGAATCAGGAATTTTGCATTATAATTAGTTATCTAGTTAACCATACTTCAAACGTTGTAAAATACTTTTAATTGTCAACTTCATTCGTCATATGGGCGAATTTTTTTCTCACTAATAGTTATCTAGATAACTATTTTTGTTTTTTTGGGGGGTTTATCATTGGAATTATCCTTTTTTCACCATCAATTACAATTTTCACGGTCGTTTACAAAAAAGTTAAATGAACAATTATCGGAAATCGGATTATATCAATCACAATGGCTAATTGTTTATTATTTAAAACATTATGGATCATCAACACTTGTTGGAATAAGTCGTTATTTAAATGTTGAAAAACCGACGATATCACGGACAGTAGACCGCTTAGAAAAAAGCCAACTTGTTGAAAGAATTCCTAGTAATGACAAACGCGAACGAATTATTCGTTTAACGGAAAAAGGGAATGAAGTCTATGAGAAGGCAATCCAAATCATTGAGGTCTTTGAACAGTCATTGATTGAGGGGATACCAGACTCTGAAAAAGAGATTGCATTGAAAACAATTATGATTTTAAAGGGAAAACTTCAGTAAAAAAGGAGCATCTAAATGCAACATAAACAAAAGCTTTGGACGAAGGATTTTTTAATGATTTCGTTATCTAATTTTTTATTGTTTATTTCTTTTTATCTTTTAATGGTAACGTTAGCGGCTTACTCGATTGAGAAATTCCATGCCTCACAGAGTGAAGCAGGTCTTGCCTCAAGTATTTTTGTTTTAGGAGCTGTTCTTGTAAGACCTATTGCAGGTAAAATGATTAGCACGATAGGTAAAAAGAAATTGTTATTGATTGGTCTAGGGTTATTCTTTCTTTTCATGCTGTTTTACTTCCCAGTTAACAGTTTATCACTATTATTGTTAGTCCGATTTATTCATGGTTTTGCTTTTGGAATTGCCTCTACAGCAACTGGAACGATTGCGGTAGACACCATTCCCGCATCACGCAGAGGGGAAGGGATGGGTTACTTTGCAACTAGTATGAACTTGGCGATGGCAGTTGGACCATTTTTAGGACTATGGATTAGTCAACACTTTGATTATACGATGATTTTTAGTGTTACGACGATGATGTCAGTAGTTGCCATTGTTGCTACAGTATTTTTAACGGTACCAAAACTAGAGATTATTAAGGATCAAGCAACTACAAAGAAAAGGTTTCAATGGAGTGATTACTTTGAAAAGAGCACACTTCCAATTGCGATCCTTGTGGCTGTATTTGGTTTTGTTTATTCAAGTATTCTTTCATTTTTAAGCAGTTATGCTGAAGAAATTCATCTGGTGGAAGCTGCAAGCTTTTTCTTTGTGATGTACGCAGCTTTTCTGTTACTATCAAGACCTTTTACAGGAAAAATGTTTGATCTAAAAGGTGAAAATAGGGTAATCTATCCTTCCCTTATTCTTTTTGCCACTGGATTATTGATTTTAAGTCAGGCACATCATGGAATTATTTTACTGATTGCTGGGGCATTAATCGGTGTAGGATTTGGCACATTTCAATCGAGTGCCCAAACAATTGCCGTAAATTTAGCTCCAAGTCATCGAATGGGATTAGCCACATCAACCTATTTTGTGTTTTATGATTTTGGCATCGCTATAGGACCATTTTTCCTTGGGTTTATTATACCAATGAGTGGGTTCAGAGGCATGTATATTGGAATGGCAGCCATTGCATTGGCTGGAATAGCGCTTTATTATCTTGTCCATGGAAAAAAAGCGGCAGCTTTTAAAAAAGAACAAGAAGCGGCGAACAATTTTCAAGCAGAACATTTATAAGTTGAATGAAGGGACGAATGCTGTTTATAAAACAACCATTCGTCCCTTTTTGACATTCAACAGAAAACATTGCAAAGTAACGGTAACAATTTAAAAAGGAACATTATTCTAATCTTGTTCATAGGATGAAATACACTATGGGCGGGAGTGATAAAGTGAAAACTTGGGTTAAGTTGTTCATTTTAATGTATCTGTCCGTTTTGTTTTTTGGTAGTTTTTTTGCGATCGGTGCATTATCAACAGGAGTAATGGAACGTACGTTTCCAGTTATTTCAGACATTGAAGTATTTTTATATTACTTTTTTGCTGGAGCCATTGGAGGATCATTGAGGCATCTATATTTATTCTGTGTTCATTACGTAAAAGATGAATTAGACAATAATCGTGTTTGGATTATGTATATTTTTTATCCGATATTTGCTACTGGAACAGCGATTGTGGCTGTTACTATTATCGATAGTGGAATTTTATCTATCCAATTTACTGAATATGATAACACACCATATGCTCCGATTAGTGTAGCCTTTTTTGTAGGATTTGGGTTCAACCGTTTTATTCATAAACTTAATGAAGTGTCGAAGGATTTATTTGTTACAAATAATAAGTAAAAAGAGTATGCATCTATCTCATGATAAGAATATCTATAACGGACAAAGAGGTGAGGGCATCGTGTACCAAATGGATAAAGCAAATTTATTGGCTCAAAGTATTAAAGGATTTGTCCAATATGTACAAAAAAGTTATTTGGAAAATAATCGAAACCTTTCACATCCTGATAAATTATATCGTTTAAAGTTATTAGTGGAAGAATACAAACTTCTTATTCTTAGTGATGAATTAATGAGAATTAATCGTTTTGTATACGAAAAAGATTATACGAAGATACTTGTTGATAGAATTAGAAAGGCCATTAAAGAGGTTGGAGAATATATTGATCAAAACGACAATGATTTATTCATATTCACCGCGAGGCTAAAAGCCTTAAGAATGATGGTTGATTCTTATGATTAAACGAAGTGGTTTCATAGAGTTTGGTTATTATGAATCAACGTTACTAAGTGGGTTTCTCTTGATTAGGAGAAACCCTTTTACTATTAAAATTCTTCATAAATAGCTGGATCTTGGTCATTAATGCGACCATCTGGACGGCTTAAGCTAGATATTTGACTCATTTCAGCTTCGTCAAGGAAGAAGTCGAAGATGGAGATGTTTTCTATTTGTCTAGCAAAAGAGGCAGACTTTGGTATTGAAATCGCACCAAGCTGATAATGCCAACGTAAGATGATCTGCGCTATTGTTTTATTATGACGATCAGCAATTTGTTTAATGGTATCATTCTGCAATAATTGGTTTGCCCGAGCCAAGGGACTCCAGGACTCTGTTACAATATTATGTTGTTCATGCCATTTTCTTTGCTGTGCTTGATTAAAGAATGGGTGCAATTCAATTTGGTTCACACTCGGTTTTACATCAGTTTCTTTTTCAAGTCGCTCGATATGTTCAGGTAGGAAATTACACACTCCAATGGATCTCACTAATCCCCATTTTTTTGCATCAATCAATGCTTGCCAAGCTTCAATATATGTATCTTGTCTAGGTAGTGGCCAGTGAATTAAGTATAAATCATAATAATCAAGATTAGCGCGATATAAAGATTCTTGTATAGTCGTTACAGCCTTATCATAGGTTTGATAGCGACCGGGTAATTTAGATGTAATTCTTAATTGCTCTCTTGGTACGGAACTCTTTCGTATGGCTTCACCGACTGTTCCTTCATTTTCATAATTATATGCTGAATCAATGAGGCGATATCCCATATTAAGAGCACCAAGTATAGATTGAACCCCATTACTTCCCTTTAATAAATAGGTACCTAAACCAATAACAGGTAAGGTTAATCCATCATTCAAATGAATTTCTGGTATTTCACGAATCATGCTTTTCCACTCCTTTCATTACCTACAGAATAGCATAGTATAGAAAAAATTTCACTTTTATTAAGATTTTTACTATTCATGCAGAAAGCGAGAGATACTGCTTAATGAAAGAACTATCCTTTTGAGTTATAATAGATTTTTTTTTGAAAAGCAAATTATTTGTAAAAAATATTTCAATCGATAAAAGTATTGTTAATATAGGATTCAATCGCTTATAATACTAAAAGTAATCAATATTTAAAACTTTCTAAAAAATTTAACAACTATTTAAAAATAATAGTAGGGGAGGTTTTTATGAAACAGGTTTAAAAGTTTGGTATAAAAATTCAAAATATTATAAAAAATAAAAAAAGAGTTAAGGGGATGTAAAATGGCAAAGGTAAATCCAACAAAAGTAATAGGGGAAAGTAAATTTAATAAGTTTCATTTGCTTCTATTTATTTGGAGTTTCATGATTATTTTATTTGATGGCTATGATTTATCCGTTTATGGGACAGCGCTTCCGCTTATTATGGAAGAATGGGGATTAGATTCAGTTGTTGCGGGAACAATGGGAAGCTACGGATTGTTTGGAATGATGTTTGGGGCTATTATTTTTGGTATTCTAGCAGACCGAATCGGTCGGAAGAAAGTTATTTTAATTAATGTATTATTATTTAGTTTATTTACTCTATTATGCGGGTTTGCAGAATCGGCCACAGTTTTTTCAATTTATCGTTTTATTGCTGGATTGGGTCTTGGCGGAATCATGCCAAATATTGCAGCATTGGTTATGGACTATGCTCCAAATTCTATGAAAATCCGATTAGTTTCTCTTACGCTAGTAAGTTTCGCTGTTGGGGGAGCTCTTGCACCAACGGTTGGTGTTCTATTAATTGAATCATTTGGCTGGTCATCTGTCTTTATCATAGCTGGACTTCCATTATTAGCGTTGCCACTTATGATGAAACAATTGCCAGAATCAACTAGTTATCTAATTCGTACTGGTAAGAAAGAACAATTATTCAAAACACTTGCGAAAGTAAATCCTGGATTTACATTTAACATGAACGATGAAATTGAGGAAGTGAAGGTTGCACAAACTAAAGCTCCAGTCGTTGGTCTTTTTAAAGAGAATCGTGCTTTAAGTACTGTGATGTTCTGGGTTGCTTTCTTCTGTGCATTATTAATGGTATATGGTTTGAATACTTGGTTACCAAAGCTAATGATTCAAGCTGGATATGGTTTAAATTCTAGCTTAACGTTCTTAATTGCCCTTCAAGGTGGAGCTGTTATCGGCATTTTGTTACTAAGCAATCTCTGTGAAAAATATGGTTCTAAGAAAGTATTGGTACCAACTTATATTGCCGGAACCATTGCATTAACGCTTCTTGGATTTGGTGGAAATGAAATCGTTATCTTCCTATTAGTTGCGGTTGCTGGTGCTGCTACTACAGGTTCGCAAGTGTTAATTCAAGCCTATGTAACAGGATACTATCCTGCAGAGATGAGATCGACTGGAATTGGAGTGGCATCAGGCGTAGGTCGATTGGGTGGAATGCTTGGACCGATCTTGGGAGGATTTTTATTAACGATGGCACTTCCAAACTATGTGAACTTCATGGTTTTTGCTCTAGCAGGGATCATTGCCGCTATTGCATTATCCTTAATAGGGGACAAGTATAGCGCTCAAGCAGTAACATCTTCCCAAGCTGTAAACGTAAAGTCAAATCGAGAAGTAGCTACAACTGTAGAATAAAAAGAAGAATCGACCTATATGTTAAATATGTTTGAAAAAAGGTATAACCACGTAAGGTGGTTATACCTTTTACTTCATCCGTCTTAACTGGCATAAATATCGCTACTCCTAGATACTGAGGAAATGCTATATCGTTCAGTTACTCATTTTTTCATAAATATATCCCGATTATTAATCGGTTGTATGGGTCTAGAGTTATATGGGAAGATCTCCTGAAATGATTGAATTTGTGATTTAGACATTTCAATTGGCTTCTTAAATACAACCCACTGAACTCCTTCGGTACAAGGTGGGGTGGTTAAAGACCCCTCATAATAAAAAAAAGATGGATCCTCTGGTAGTAAATGATTAAGATGTATGGGATGGTTAACGACCTTCGCTTCTTTTGTTTTTTCTTCTGGTAATATACCCCAAATAGAATTTAATGTATTTATTGCAGCGCCTTCGTTTATGAAGACTCCAACTACCGCCAATTTTCCACTCTTGTCTTGATGAACGAGATGGAGTTCTAACTCTTGATGTTGTCCGTTCAATGTATGCTCACTAGGTGTATGAAAATGAAATTGTTGCAGGAAATATTCATGTCCATTTAACACTAAACGATTATAGTCTGTTATGGGTTCGGCTTGTATGGTACTTCCTGTATTCGTCACATTCACAGTTGTTGGCTGATAGTGAATATGTAAATTTAAGGAACTTCCCTTAACCTTTTTTACTTTAGATAAGTCAAAATTTATAGGGGATTGTCTCATTCCTTTAGAACAAGCTTTGTAAGTAGAATCTAGTTTACTCCAATACATGGGCCCAGTCTTTCCCTTATATGACCAATTAATAGAGGAGATGTAGGATCCGTCCGTATGATCATTTATTCTAATTGGTGTTAAGTTACTTGCGCTAACGGTTTTCCTGTCTATAGAATTGGTAAAAAACATTAAATACAGAAAAATGGTAAATATAAAAATAATCTTTTTCATTTCTTTACCTTCCTTCAAAAAGTATTTTCGATAAGTTTAGTATTTCTTATTTTGAAAATGGTTCTGAAGGTAGATTTTAGAAATAAAGATTTATTTTTAGACTTCTATTTCTTTTTGATTAAAATTCTTAAAGTCATTTACTAGTTTTTTAACTCCGTTATAAAGAATAGCCCCATCAATCCCGCCGATCAAAAATTTAAATCCCATGTCAAGATGCTGCTGCATTCCATCTTCCCATGTCATAATTCCTGGTATAACTTGATGTCTTTGGCAAGCCTCTATTACTTTTTCACAACTCTTTTGAATCTCTGGGTGATTCAACTGACCTTGTAGTCCCATAGAGGTACTTAGATCATAGGGTCCAACAAAAGCGATGTCGATATGAGGAACGGAAAGGATCTCTTCAATGTTTTCTACAGCTTTATAATGCTCAATTTGAACAATCACTAAAACTTCTTCATTGGCTTGTGAATAGTAATCCTCAAATTCTTCAGCATCAGCTCCAAATAAAACGGCCCTACCTGCACCTGTACCACGGACGCCCACAGGAGGATACTTACAAAAACTAACTGCCTGTTGGGCTTCTTCCTTTGTGTTAATCATTGGAATCATGACACCTGCAACGCCCGTATCCAATCCTCTTTTAATTTGAGACATTTCGTGACCTGAAATTCTAATCAGGGGAGTTGTTTTCGTACCTCGTATAATAGATACCATATTTCCAGCTGATTGGAGATCCATTGAGCCGTGTTCTGCATCAATCATAATAAAATCAGTTCCAGAGTGAGAAATTATCTCTGCGTTATCCAAACTATTGGTCATAATCCATGTACCGAATACTGCTTTTTTTTGAAGTAATTTTTCTTTTAAAGTATTTTTTCTCATAAAAATCCCTCTTTTTACATGTGAATTTTGGGCACTATGTATCCGTTTCATCATGGTGTTGGTTTGAATTACTATTGTAATAGAATAATAGACCTTTATTCATTTATAACATGGTTTTATATAAAAGTCGAAATCTTCTATTAATAAATCGTCCATTAAAAGAATCAACGACCTTCATCCTGTACTAGAGTTTTTACGATCTCATCTTCAATTGATTTTGCATATTCGGATTTCCCCATAAAGTTATTAATTATAATAGCAAAGATCCAAATATCCCCGTTTTTGGTTGTAAGATATCCTGAAAGGGTGGAAACTCCGTCCAATGTTCCTGTTTTTGCCTTCACCATTCCTTTATATGGCTCCTCTGTCAACCGCTTTCGTAATGTACCACCTGTTAATTTTTCTGGCATTCCTGAGACTGGTAAGGAATTTTCGAATTCAGGAAACCACTTTTTATCCTGAACATTATATAGCAATTGAGTCAGTTGATTAGCTGAGATTAAATTTTTATGGGAAATGCCTGAGCCATCTCGAAGACTGACCGAGTTTGCATTTACACCAAAATGGGGAAGGGTTTCTTTGATAACGCTTATTCCTTTATTCCAACTTCCTTCTCCATTTATCACTTTCCCCATTTCCTTTGTGAGTGTTTCACCTATGCCATTATTGCTTAATTTCATAAATGGAACGATGAGTTCCCTCAAAGGCATGGACTTCTTATGAGTAAGTAATACAGCATGATGAGGTGTATCATCTATTTTAAATTTAAGATCCAGGTTTAGTTTGATCCCATTCTCCTCAAGGGAATGTTTAAATACATGCAAAGAATACAAGGTAGGATCCCAGACCGAGATCCAAGTTTTCTTAGTTTGACTTCCTATTGCGATTGTTCCCGTTACTTTAATTTGGTTAGTCCCGTGCTCACGTTCGTAATCGATACCTGTAGTTCCATCCTTTTTAACAGTAGTGGTTTGATTAATAATATTGACAAAATCAGTTGATGGTGTGAGCGTAAGTAATGCAGGATCACCAAACTTTGTTGCTGGTTTTACCTCGATGATTATGGTCCCTGTATCATAATCTTGATCAGGGGAAAGAGTTAATGCAGATACTTGGGCTCCGTAGGCTTCGGTTTCATCTGACCAAACGAGATCAGGGGACAGTCTAATTTGGTCATACCAGCTATCATCAGCGATTAAATTACCATTAACTTTATGTATTCCCATAGCTAACAAGTCTTTTGCAAATTGATCAAGATCTTCCTTTATTAAAGTTGGATCGCCTTTTCCTTTTACGATTAAATCTCCTTGGAGAGTATTTCCCTTGATTTTTCCGTTTGTCCATATTTCAGTTGAAAATTGGTAATCTGCACCTAATTTTTCAAGTGCTGTAGAGGCTGTCAATAACTTTAAATTAGAGGCAGGATGTAATTGCATATCACCAGACGAAGAATAAATAATTTCACCCGTTTCAGAATTTCGAATACTAATTGAACTAGAAGTCCCAAACAACAGTTCACTTTTTAAGATAGAATCTAGTTTTGCTGCAAAGGGGAGAGATTGCTTCATAACGGTTTGTTCGTTAGGAAGGGGAGGGGTGGCATTGACCACATTTGGCATGATTAAATAGATTATAAAAAATATTAAGTAGTATATTGAACGTTGTATTTGAAACACGTATCTACACCTCGTATTTACTAGAATAGAATGAACGCCTATAAGCAGCCGCAGATTATATTACTGCAACTGCTTTTGGTATTTCTTATACTTGTGTATTACTGGCCATCCGCTCCATTTGAAGTAACTCGACGAACGTGATCATCCTCAAAACCATTGGCTCTACTTTTCTTTACTTTGTCGTTCAATAATTTTTTTTGATCCACTTGTGATGAGGGAGTTTGTTTATTTTTTGACATAAAGATCCTCCTAATTGAAGTATTTATCTTCTATAGTATTGCTCATTTTCAGAAAGGACTTGAAGGTAGATTTTGGTAATTCAGTATATTATTTAGACAAATAAAAGGAAAATTATAGTATAATGTAAAAAAGTTATTTTATAGTAATAATTTAAAATATTTTTATAATACTTTCGGACAGTGGGGAATACCGATATGATTCAAAGCCTTTTTTCGACTCTGCTAGGGGTTATCGTGCCATTAGCCATTCCAGTTGTTGCTGGGGCGCTTTTGAGCCGTTATAAGCAGTTAGAAATTAAACCGTTACTGACGCTTGTTTTATATTATTTAACACCAGCTATGATTTTTGACACGTTAATCAATGCGGAAGTTTCGGGTCAAGATGTTTATTTAACCTTTAGCTTCTCTATCTCTAATCTTTTGCTGCTTTGGGCAGCGGCTAATCTAATCGGAAAACTATTGAAGTTACCATCAAATGACATTGCAGGATTAACGCTAATATCAGCTTTTACAAACAGTGTAAACTATGGAATTCCATTGATATTACTTGCATTTGGACAACTAGGGCTTGATAAGGCATCTGTTTATGTTGTCCTTCAAATGGTGATCGTAAATACGATTGGAGTATACTTTGCCGCCCGTTCTCATTTTACAATGAAAGGTGCAATCAAATCCGTGTTTTCACTTCCAGCGATTTACGCCGCCATTTTTGCGATATTACTTCGCAGTTTAGGCGGTGAATTGCCGAGTGGAATTGCAAGCGGTGTTTCCATGATTGCAAATGCCTACTCACCAATTGTTTTAGCAATATTAGGAATTCAAATGATGAATGTGAAAACGGTGAAATTAGAACGAAGCACTAGAACTACTTTTTGGACAGGGATGGGGATGAGATTACTAATAGCTCCCTTAATCGCTTTAGCCACTTTATCCATTCTACCTATTGATGGAATTTTACACTCGGTGTTACTTGTACTTGCTTGTATGCCTGTAGCCGTCAATGCAGGAATATTAGCCGAAAAGTTCAATGCTTCACCAAAAATCGTAACAAAATGTATCCTTTGGACCACATTGATATCATTTTTCCTTTTACCATTTATCATTGTACTTGTTCAGTAAAAAAGGTGACAGGCACCTTCCATTATTTGGAAAACCTGTCACCCTACTAATATATTTTTATCAATGTGTTCATAAATGTTTTTTACTAATTCTTCAGAGTCATCAGCTTCAATTACGTCTCCATTAACAACCCCATATAATTTCAGGTCGCATTTTTTGCATCTTTTAAGACAACCATAACCAATGACATTTAAATTTGGGTCCTTTTCAAGAGTCTCCCTAGCTTTTCGTGCTCCGTTTTCTAAATTAATTTCACAAAACCAAATCGTTGGTCTTTCCATTCTCATCACCTCAAAACCATTATTTAACCGTTTACAAATATTACTTATTTAAATCTAAATAAATATAATCTTATCACTATGTTTATATTTATATTAAAATATTAAATAACTTTTCACAATATTTTTGTTTCATTCATGCCAATAAAAAAGAGGTTAATCAATGATTAAACCTCTTTACAAGAAAATTTGTTGCTAAGGCAGCAAATAAAGCACAGAGAAAAAGTGACAAACCGTACCACCTAGTACAAATACATGCCATACTGCGTGATGGTGTTTAAATAATTTCCAAATATAAAATACAGCTCCAACTGTATATAATAATCCACCAATGATTAACAAATGTAAACTAGTTGGATGAACGTTTGCAGTTAAATCATTCCAAACAAAAACAATTAACCATCCCATGATGACGTATAGTATGGTTGAAGAAAACAAGAATCTTTTTACGAAAAAAGATTTAAAAATAGTTCCACCAATAGCCAGTCCCCAAACAATTCCGAATAGCGTCCATCCAACAGCTCCTTGTACCGCAACTAATAAAAACGGGGTATAGGACCCAGCGATAAAGAAATAGATGGAAGAGTGATCCATAATTTCAAAAAAGTCTTTGGCCTTCCCAGGTTTAAACGAATGCAAAAGAGTGGAGGAAGTATATAAAAGTAACATCGTAACCCCAAATAAGGTAAAGCTAACAACATGCCATACGTTTCCAAATAGGGCTGCGAAAACAATTAAAATGACCAATGCTGCAATACTTAATAATACTCCAATTCCATGTGTAATTGAGTTCGAGAGTTCTTCTTCTTTTGAAAAAATATGCGTATTCGCCATAGTAATTCCCTTCTTTCTAGCATGCTAATGCATCAAATCAGATAGCATTGGTTTGAAGAAATCTTATTATAGGCCTTTCCAATTTCTTTTACTAGTGATGAATGTAATACTTTCATAAATGGTCTGTTAAACTTGGGTGTTGATTTCCTTTTCAAGCACTTCGCTTTCCGCACAGCTTCAATTGAGCCGCCTGGCACTTCAGGTCCAACACCTTACCTTTTTCGCTTCTCCCGCAAGAGTCTTCGTGCCTACCACTACAATCAACAGTAGCACAAAATCAATAAAAAAATTTATTATCCTTTTGGAAAAATCCCAGTATACCGGTACTTAGAAAGTAAGTAAATGACCTAACACTATTGAAATCACCCTTAACATTGGACACGTATTTTAGCATCTATTAGTATAAGAGTAATTGAAATGGGATTATAGTACTGACAACCATTGTAGATTATGATTTATACACATAAGGTGGAAACGAGGTTTTGTGAATTAATGTCTTTTAAATTTATATTGTTTGCCGCAATCATCATTCTCGTTTATTTTCTTACATGCTTTTATATTGGATACAACGGATGGGTCTGGCTCAAATCTACAACATTAAAAGGAAAAGGGAAGAAGATTTATATTGGATTCTTCGTTATGTTAGCGATGTCTATCTTTATTGAATTTGGAACATCATGGTCATTTTTTCAATGGATGAGCGGATATTGGATGGGGGTTATAGGGTATAGCATTATTTTATTCCCCATTGCCAATCTTTTATATTACTTATTAAAAAAAAGAGGAATTTTTTGGATCGGTTCCGGAGTGTTGGCTATCATTACTTTCATCTTTATACTAGGTTCCTATAATGCTTGGAACCCAATTATACGAAATTACGATATCTCTTTATCGAACCAAACCGAATCATCATCTGTCAAAATAATGATGGCTTCCGATTTACATCTAGGAGAGATTGTTGGTACCACTCATTTACAGAAATTAGTGGAGATTGCAAAAGAGGAAAAACCGGATATGATTCTTTTTGCTGGTGATATAATTGATGATCATATTGAACCATTCATAGAAAAGAATATGCTGGAGATTTTTATAAACTTACAGGCTCCATTAGGGATTTATGCGGTTTCAGGTAATCATGATGTTTATGGAGAGGACCTAGAAGAGCTCCAACAAGAATTAGAACGCATTGGCATTCATTTCCTACGTGATGAAGCAACGCTAATCAATAATCAGTTTTACTTGATTGGTAGAAAGGATCTTGCTGAAGATCATCGTAAAGGTAGTGATTCTCTTACGGAAGGATTAGATGAAACCAAACCAATTATCATGCTAGATCATCAACCTACAGAACTAGATCAGACCGAAAATGCAGGGGTAGACTTATTATTATCAGGTCATACACATAATGGACAGTTGGCACCGGCTAACCTATTTACTGAAAAATTATTTGAGAATGATTGGGGTTATTTGAAAAAAGATAGACTTCATTCCATTGTATCGTCCGGATATGGAACGTGGGGACCGCCATTGCGCATCGGCAGTCGTTCAGAAGTATTGATGATAAATTTGAACTATTAATTTTAGCGAAGCGGGTCAATCAAAATTTATTGGTTGGACTCATCACCAATAGTTTACATAAAAAAATTAAAGTAAACTATTTCAAAAATTACACAAACTAACTCAATGAAATGACTTCTAATAAATATTATAAAATTCACAAAATCAAGAAGATAAGGTTATAATAAAAAAATATGGACATTTGAACAAATAGGGGAGGAGTATCATGAAAGATCCATGTATTCATTTACTTCAATATGATCATTGGGCTAATGTAAAACTATTAGAACATATTGATCAAATTCAGGAAGATATTTTCCATAAGACGTTGGACAGTGTTTTCCCAACAATATCCGAAACATTTTATCATATCTATAGGGCTCATCGAATTTGGTTTAAAAGATGTTTACCTCTATTAGCTTTAGATGAGAGTGTAACTGAATTTCACTCCATTGAACATGCAAAAAATAGTTTTAATGACCTTTATCCGATTTTAATAGACGCAATCGATGAGCATTATGTGGAACTTGGAAAAATTGTGTACCAAAATCAAAAGGGAACAACGTTTGAAAATGAATTTGATGACATCATACATCATCTTGCAAATCATGGGACCTATCATCGTGGAAATATTGCAGCGATGATTAGACAGAATGGATGTAAGGGGACATCAACTGATTATATTCAATATTTGCGAGATGTACCGCGTTCCTCATCTAGATAGTAAAAGGGGACAGGTAAACCTGTCCCTAATTAGCCATATTTGTACTTTCAGTGAATAATAATTTAGAAGATACCAAACGTTTCCTTACGATAATTCCTACCCAAGAGGCGATAATCGCTTTAAGAATTCCAACTAAGATAAACGGGGTAAAACCACTTGCAAAAGCAGCTGTCCATGATAAATTAGCAGAAATTTTCAACCATGCTGTTCCAAAGAAAAGAGTAATAAACATCCCAAAAATGTTAGCAATTAGAGCATTTTTTAGATTAAATCCGAATTTTTCCATATATAATCCCATTAAAAATGCTTGTGGAACAAAACCAATCAAAAAGCCACCAGTTGGACCCACTAATTTTGAAACTCCAGCTGAGAATTCAGCAAATACTGGAACTCCTGCACATCCAATAATCAAATATAAAATAACTGATAATGTACCATTTCTAGCTCCTAAGATAGTTGCAGCTAAGCCAATCGCCAATGTTTGTCCAGTGATTGGAACTAGAGGAAGTGGAATTGTCACTTGAGCTAAAACGCCAATAATAGCGGCAAATAATGCAATCATAATCATCGACCGTAGTTTAATTTGCTCCTTTGTCATATTAATACCTCCATATGTTAACTAAATATCGAATTATATTTACAAATTGATTTTAAATACTGTCCGTTCTATTGTCAACCATTATTTTAATTTAGTTAACAAAAAAGATTTAAAAAAGACCAATTTTTTATTGGTCTTTTCCGATTACGTATTATTGCTCTTTAAATAGACTTCCACTTTAGGTGGATGATACGCTTGAAATTGATCAAGTAGCCCTCTCGGCTCTGAATCGACCAAAGCCATTGCTCGAAACTTTTCATCCATGAAGGCTTCATTGGCCATATGATTAAATATAGAAACAAGAGGATCGAAATAATGATTAATATTTAATATACCTAATGGCTTTTGATGAAGTCCTAATTGTGCCCATGTGAATATTTCGAAAAACTCTTCTAACGTTCCAGGACCACCAGGTAAAGCGACAAATCCATCTGCCAAATCACTCATTTTTTGTTTTCTTTCATGCATAGAACGAACGATAATTAAATCAGTTAAATTTCGATGTGAACGCTCTTTGTTATCAAGAAAATCAGGCATTACCCCAATTACTTTTCCACCTGATTCCAATACAGCATTTGCAATAGCTCCCATCATACCTACACTAGATCCACCATAAATCAGTTGGATATTACGAGCTGCAAGCTCTTGACCTAATTTTTTAGCACCTTCTTTGTATAAATCAGAAGAACCAGCACGAGATCCACAAAAAACGGCTATACTTTTCATTCTTTCCCTCCTAGACAGTTATCCTTATTATATAATATTTTAGAGCGTTAAAGAATTATTAGATCTATAATTTATTTCGACAAACACTACAAGAAACGAAAATGAAGAGCGGTTTAAGTATAGTTTCCTTAAAATAAAGCGATCGTTTAAAACGAAAAAGATACATATACTACAAATAAGGATTTATAGCAAACTAGAGGTGGTATATAAAATGAAACTTTATGTGGATATATTTATAGCCTTTTTTCGTTCCGGAATGCTAGGCTTTGGTGGAGGTCCTTCTTCAATTCCTCTTGTACATAAAGAAGTAGTAAAAACATATAAATGGATGGATGATGAGCAGTTTAGCAATGTTTTAGCATTAGGAAATACATTACCAGGACCCATTAATACCAAAATGGCAGGTTATATTGGATACCGAGTTGGTGGAATTAGCGGTCTTTTTGTGGCATTAATAGCCCTCATTTTACCTACGGTTATTCTTATGTTATTTTTATTATCCTCCTTTAATCAATTTAAAGATCATCAGAGTGTTCAAGGTATGACCCATGCGATCGTACCGATTGTAGGGGTGATGATGGGATTATTAACATGGGGGTTTTTAAAAAAGGCAAAAAGCTGGTTGGGATGGACAAATTGCAATCTTCTACTTGTAGCTAGTTTTATCACGATCGTTATCCTACAAATCCATCCAGGTGTGGTTATAGGTATTTTATTAATAGGTGCAATGGTATTGCCGATTAAGGATAACAGTAGAAGTGAGGGGCTATGATTTATTTTCACATATTTTTAGCATTTTTAATCCCTGGCATTGTTGGATATGGTGGTGGCCCTGCTTCAATTCCATTAATTGAGCACGAGGTGGTCAATCGTTATGGTTGGATGACAACAAGTCAATTTAGCGAAATTCTTGCGTTAGGGAATAGTTTACCAGGTCCAATTGCGACGAAAATCGCAGGATATATCGGATTTGAAGTAGGCGGTGTATTAGGGGTAATTGTAGCTTTAATTGCGACGGTTGCTCCATCGTTGTTGTTAATGGTGATCTTATTAAGTATCCTTTATCATTATAAAAATTCTCCGAAGGTAAAAAGATTATCTAAAGTCGTTTTACCAGCTATTGCTATATTAATGGCAACACTAACATATGATTTTTTCTACGAATCCTATCAATTAAATGGACTTTGGCAAACGGTGTTTATTGCATTATTAACCCTATTCTTATTAGAAAAATGGAAGATACATCCAGCCTATGTGATTGTAGGAGGTTTGGTGTTTGGAGCACTCTTTTTAACATAGTACATTATAAATAGCAGGAACAAAGAAAGGCTGGATCATCGTTTTTTAACGAATCCGGCCTTTCTTACATCCGATTTTAAAGATTATTTTCACCTTTAACACCGTTGATGGAATAGCTTGCTGTAATTTCTGCATTTAAGGAATGGGAAACAGAGCAGTATTTATCCTTAGACAATTGAATGGCTCGTATTACCTTCTGTTCAGGAAGATCTCCTTGAAGGGCATAATGAATATGTATGTTAGTAAATCGTTTCGGATGCTCGTCCGCACGCTCTCCTTTGACGTCCATTTCAAATGAGGTAGGGTTTAAACGCATTTTGTTTAGAATTGAAATAATATCTATACCTGTACAGCCAGCAAGTCCATATAACAAGAGTTCTGTTGGTCTGGCACCAGAATTATTTCCTCCCACTTCTTCAGCAGCGTCCATCTTAACTTTCTGACCTGATATTGTAATACCAGAGAAAGTCATATTTTCTTCCCATTTAATATTTGCTTCCATTTAATCGACTCCTTTCTTAAAAGATATTTTAGCAAATAAAAATAAATAAGCGAAATTCTATGATTTTCTTTCTATAAAAGAGCCAAAAAAAAGAGAAGGCTGTGACCTCCTCTCAAAGTGGTTATCCATCCTGTTTTATGGTGTACCGGGAATCATATTCAATTGCATGAGATATAGCAGTAATTAAACGATCTTGTTTTGAATCATGCCCTATCTCCCATACCATCATTCCACCAAATCCATGATCTAGGGCTAGCTTGGTTTTCTTCTGTACCGTTTCTTCACCATTATAATGATAGGTGATCCCATTTATATGGACAATATCTTTCGCTGAGTTCTCAGGATGCTGATTAATTATGGTGTTATAAGAAATCTGCTTACTATTGGGGTCTTCAGGTTGAGCATAAAAAGGCACGCCTAACACAAGTTTCTCTCTAGAAATTTCATGCTTATCAAATAAATGAGACCAATAGGTAACGATATTTTTATTATGTGAATATGGGGACAAATTGGCAGCGTTATACTCACCATCCCATTGACCATCATATGCCATAATGTTGACATGATCTACGAAGTTAAACATGGTTGGTTCATAAACCACTTGTTTGATTTCAGTACCTGCTACGCTATGGACTTTGGCGTTGACGGCAATTGAAAGTTCTTTGCCTTCCGGATGTAACATCTCACTTAGTTCTTTTGTAAAAGCAGCAAGATTTTGCGCGTCTTCATTTGTTCGAGGATGTTCAAAGTCAATATCAATTCCATCAAGATTCTCCCGAACAACCATATCTACTAAATTGTTCACTAAATTGGTTCTTGAGGCAGGTTGGCTAATCGCATCTTTAAAATATTCATAGGATTCACCACCTTGAATATGGAACCAACCCCCAACAGCTAACATTATTTTGGAGCCTTGATTATGAGCAATCTCAACGGTTGTTCTCAAGTGATTTAGAGCGGAATCCCCATTCATTAAAAGTTGTCCATCTTTTGTCGGATGTGCAAAGGAGAAGATAATATGAGTTAAATCGGAATAATCCATTGTATTTGGATCGCGAAAATCTTGGACATAGCCGATCAAGACTTTTTCTTTTTCCTCTCGTTCAATCCATTCAGGATTACCCCTTTGATGTCCTGGCTTTTTAGACGTCTCACTCTTTTCTTCTGCTAGTTCTACCTGTTTGTTGTTATTAGAAAATAAAATCCCAGCGAAAAACCCTCCAAAAAAAGTGATCAAAATAAGGAATGATAGGAGGAGCTTATGTTTTTTCATTGATGTATTCCTCCTTGTAAAGTCTATAATATTGTCATTTTATCAAAATAGGAGATAGTAAGGAGATGGTAATTTTAAGTAATCAAAATGTGTAGGGGAAATCTTGCCTACGTATTATATTTTGATAGGTACAATTAAAGATAAAGAGTATTAAGAAAACTTTTTCTATTTACAGAAACGATGGGTACATATTCCTTTTATCTATTAATTGAATTTCAAAAACGATATGAATCTCATATAATGAAAACGTTACAAACACTATTATAATAGATTTTCAATATGATTAAGGAGACATTAAGATGAAAACAAGTAAAACACTAATTTTAACGTATGGAGCCATTTGTATAGTTTTAAATGTGGTTCTTGGAACAGCTGTGTCAGGATTAAAAATTCCTCTTTTGTTTTTGGATACAATTGGAACCGTATTGATGTCTGTATTATTTGGACCTTGGTGGGGAGCACTAGTGGGAATTTTAACGAACGTTGTATTAGGAGTAATGACCTCTCCAACAGCGATTTTCTTTGGGATTGTAAATGTAGCAGTTGCACTTGTTGTAGGGTTCATTGCAATAAAATTTAATTTCACTAAGTGGTATGTCGCTTTAATTACCGGACTTATTTTATCCATTGTTGCACCACTTATCGGAACACCAATTGGAATTGCTTTAACTGGGGGTTTAGATGGAAGCGGGATGGATATCGTCGTATTGTGGCTAAGAGCTACAGGTGAAAGTGTATTTGCTTCAACTTTCATTTCAAGAATTACCGGTAACTTCGTTGACAAAATCGTAACATGTTTATTTGTAGTCTTTATCCTTTCTAAATTGCCAAGCTTTACAAAGATGTACAAAGGAAATAAACAAAATGCAGCGTAAAAAGGAAATCATCCTTGTTTCTCATTGTATTTTAAACCAAAATACCGTTATTGAAGGGGAGGCTAGAGCATTAGGGGCGATCCCCTCCGCTGTGAAATGGATGAATGAGCAAGGGGTTGGAGTCGTCCAGCTCCCTTGTCCAGAATTTACATTTCTTGGATTAGGGCGTCCTTCTATGACCTATGAGGAATATGATCATAAGGGTTATCGCAGCCATTGTAAAAGGATTTTACAGCCAATGGTCGAACAACTTAAAGAATATAATCGTTGCGGGTATCGTATTACTGGCATATTGGGGATTCAAAGCAGCCCATCATGTGATCTAGTAAGAGGCGTGTTTATGGAGGAACTAACCAAGCTTATGGAAGAAAATGAAATCTCAATTGAAAAGAGATGGTATCTGCCAAATGATACAAAACCAATTTTTAATAGTAATAAACACTACATTACTAGTTAAAGTGATGATAGAAGAGCCTGATAAAGCATCGTTTCTAATTGCTAATATGAATGAAAAATCTTTGAAAAAATCAATTAACAATTTTTACTAAAATAATTTATAAAAAGGTCTTTACGATTTCTATAAACCTGTTATAATCCATTTGTAAGAAGTTAAGTCACAAAAAAAGGTGGATTAAGCGAACTATGGCGAAGCAGTGTAGGTATGTTGTCAATGCTGTCGGAAAAGGCGGAGAAACCTATTATACCCAATTTGATGATAAGCAAGAGCTAACAAACTGGATAACAGACCGCCAAGATAAGTTAGTCATGGAAGAATTGAAAATTATTGATAAAAATCGCTTTTCATTATTGAATAAATGGTTGCGATTTAAACGATGAAAATGACGACGAACTTGAACATTCGTATATGATGTCCTTTCTACAGTTAACTCTTCATAATACACGTGGAAAGGACATTTTTATTTAACTGACAAAATATATTTTACTAATTAGCTGTTTATAATATAGTAGTAAAACTGAATGAACATTCATTCCATATAGATACATAGAGTATGGGTGTAACGTTTTAACTTTTGCCCAAGAAGATCTAGGAAATGCTGATAAGAGTGGTATTATTTGACAGGCAGCGGACTTGTTTCAGAGGTTTTTGTTCAAACAACAGAAGATGGAATTTGAAGAAACGCCAGAATTGCTACAAAGTATCGAGGATTGCTTGGAAGGCGATTAGAAAATAAGAAGAAACACCTTATGATTTCGTTAGATTTCATAAGGTGTTTTTTATTTCAGAAAAGTATTTATTATTTTTTTATTTTCTTGAATTTATACTGGCAAAATAGCAAAATTCCTTATTTCAAGCACATTTGTATTACTCTGATGAACATTTTTTAAAATGTCACCAATAGAAATCCAGATAAAATGTTATTGACGGAAAATAAAAATTATACGTATAATGAGGGACATATCGAAATGAGTATGATTGGACGTTTAAAATTTTTCCAAAATTAAAACTTAAGGAGGTATGACATAATGGAAAAATTATATCAACTATTAGAAGAAGAATATGAGGAAATGGTAGAAATTAGACGATATCTTCACCAACATCCAGAATTATCCTTCCAGGAAGTCAAAACTCCAAAATATATAGCCGAGTTCCATGAAAAACTAGGTCATGAAGTCCGTACGGGTGTTGGCGGACGAGGAGTTGTCGCAACTCTTAAAGGAGGAAAACTGGGTCCAACTGTGGCCTTACGAGCAGACTTTGATGCACTGCCTATTCAAGAGGAGAATGATGTTCCGTATAAGTCAAAAGTCGATGGGATCATGCATGCTTGTGGACATGACGGACATACTGCTACATTACTTGGACTGGCAAAAGTATTGAATCGAATGAAAGAGGACTTGCAAGGCACCGTTGTTTTTATTCATCAACATGCAGAAGAAGTACCGCCTGGTGGTGCAATCGATATGATTAAAGACGGGTGTCTTGATGGAGTCGATGTGATTTTCGGAACGCATCTATGGGCGACATGTCCTTTAGGGGAGATTGGTTATCGAACTGGTCCATTTATGGCTGCACCTGACCGCTTTGATATAAAAATTCAAGGGTATGGCGGTCATGGCTCTCAACCTGAATTTACGAAAGATAGCATTGTCATTGCAGGTCAATTAATTAATAATTTACAACAAATTGTAAGCAGAAGAGTCAGTCCGCTTGATACAGCCGTGGTTTCCGTTTGTTCCATCGAAGCGAAAAACCCTTATAACATTATTGCTGATACAGTTTCAATGACAGGTACGGTAAGAACATTTAAAGAAGATGTACGTGAGTTTGTTGAAAAGGAAATCGATCGTGTTACGAAAGGGACATGCTTGGTTTCAGATGCAGACTATACCTATACTTATACAAGGGGATACCCAGCAACAGTCAACCATAAAGAGGAAACTGAATTTCTAGCACAAGTGGCTAAAATGGCTCCTGCGGTTGATTCTGTGAAGGAATATCCCCCACAAATGGGTGGAGAAGATTTTTCCTACTATTTACAGCATGTGAAAGGAACCTTTTTCTTTACAGGTGCCCAGAAGGCAGATAGAGAAAGTTCTTACCCACATCACCATCCAAAATTTGATATTGATGAAAAAGCCTTATTAATCGCTGCACAAGTATTAGGTGCCGCTACCATTGAATATATGAAAAAACATAGTTAACTAGATTAATAAATTTTTAATTCATCTAAGAAGGAGCAATAACATGTCTGAAAAACAATATTCATTATGGAAGGATCCTCGTTTACATTTACTTGTATTAGCTATTGTAATTGGAACGGAATGGATTGGGTCCTTATCTATATCTATTGGAGTCGGTGTAATCACGCTTTTACCAATGTTATATGCAATTGTCATTGGTTTAGGTTTTTACTTCACACCGATCGTAAAGGAAAAACAATCAAAAAATGCAGAATCTCTTATCTTTTTAGCTGTCAGTTTGTTAATGGCAAAATTCGGGGTAACGATTGGTCCTTCTATCCAAACAATTATAGAAGTCGGACCGGCATTAATCCTTCAGGAACTAGGAAACCTCGGAACCATTTTAATTGCCTTACCTGTAGCAATTGCTTTAGGTTTAAAACGAGAAAGCATTGGGATGACTCATTCGATTGCACGTGAACCAAACGTCGCTTTAATTATGGACAAATATGGACTCAATTCTCCTGAAGGTCGAGGCGTCATGTCTATTTACATTTTTGGTACCGTTTTTGGAGCGATATTTTTGGGTTTAATTGCCGGTATTTTATCTAGTGTCACACCGCTGCACCCCCTTTCATTTGCAATGGCTTCGGGAGTAGGTAGCGGTAGTATGATGGCTGCGTCAAGTGGTTCCTTAGTAGCGGCATTTCCACAATTAGAATCGGACATACTTGCCTTAGCGGGTGCAAGTAATTTGTTATCTACTGGAATCGGGCTATATGTCAGTTTATTAATCGGGCTACCATTAACAGAAAAACTATATCCCATTCTCATTCGATTAAAAGAGGGAAAATCAAAATCAAATGTTAAAGCGGATGTGGAGGGCTAATTATGTTAAAACATATACAAGAATGGATAATGGTGTTAGCAATCGTCGGAGCCATTACATTGATTGGTAACTGGGTTGGGTATAATATAATGCCCGTTAAGGCCATTCCAGGCATGATCGTTTTAATACTAATCTCATTAGTCGGATTAATTCTCGGAAAAATCATCCCAATCCAAATACCTGCTGTTGCATATATTTCATTGATTGCGATTATTGTTTCAATTCCAGGAGTACCAGGTGCCGAAAAAGTGATAGAGTGGACTTCAGAAGTGAATATGCTTGCGATTTGTACCCCAATACTTGCTTATGCAGGGATTGCGATCGGACGTTCTTGGGCAGATTTTAGAAAACTAGGCTGGAGAAGTATCGTGGTCGGAATGTGTGTCTTGTTGGGAACCTATCTTGGTTCTGCTATCATTGCTGAAGTGATCCTTCATTGGCAGGGCATTATTTAATTGATCATGTAAGTAGGAAATAAATTATTGGTTCTATCTTTTAACAAGGTGTTATGATGCGCCTTGTTTTTTATTTACATTAAATGGAAATTCTCTCATACTTAAATCCAGTTGTAATTTTAACATTTTTTGATAAAGTTAATTAGAATCGAAATATAGTTTTAGGAAGGTAAAAGACAGAATGATTAGAGAAGCAACAGTTCAAGATATGAGCGAAATATTGGAGATCTACAACGATGCGATTGTAAATACAACGGCTGTTTATGATTATAGCCCACACACTATAGAAGATAGAATGGCTTGGTACCAGAAGAAAGTGGAAGGGAATTTTCCGGTATTGGTTTTTGAAGAAGAAGGAAGAGTAGTAGGTTTTGCCACCTATGGTCCGTTTAGAGATTGGGCAGCATATAAATATAGTGCTGAGCACTCAGTTTACGTGTCTAAGGAATCAAAAGGAAAAGGAATTGGAATCGCTCTATTAAAAGAAATAATAAAAATTGCTACTGAAAGAGAATATAAGGTGTTGATTGCTGGTATAGATGCAGCAAATGAAGTCAGTATTTATTTACACCAAAAACTAGGGTTTCAACATAAGGGAACCATTCAACATGCAGGTTACAAGTTTAATAGATGGCTCGATTTGGCCTTTTATCAATTAGATTTACCTGGTCCTAGAAATCCGCTGGAAAAATGATGAAGTTGTGCATTTCTTAATATGGAACGCATTTTTTTAATTGTACATAAATTTTATAATAGAAGAAGGTGATATGATGGATCGTTTGTTATTAAAACGCATTTATGAACCATATGATGAAATGGATGGTGAACGGATCTTAATTGATCGTTTATGGCCTAGGGGTATAAGCAAGGAAGATGCAAAACTAACAACGTGGGCAAAAGATATTGCTCCAAGCAGTGAACTTAGAAAGTGGTTTTGTCATAAGCCAGAGCTTTTTGAGGAATTTAAACAAAAGTATATAGCAGAATTGCGTCATGATGGGCAAAAGTCCCGATTGCTATCTCAATTATGCCAATTAGCAGAGAAAAAGAGGATTACATTGTTATATGGGGCAAAGGATCCTGTTTATAATCATGCTGTAGTCTTAAAAGAAGAAATAATTCGGAAAATGGCAGAAAGTTAAAAAAGAGAGTGCTAAGAAAATGAGAGTAAGGTTATTGGAGCCAATGGTCAAATTGGGAGAATCTTGATGAATCTTCTACAAAATAGTTCTATACATACTGGAAGAGCCATGGTAAGAAAAGCAGAACAGGCAGAAACTTTTGCTAAAATGGGAATCGCAACAGCCATAGCTGATTTAAAAGTTTCTGTAGACAATATTGCCCGCTCCATTAAGGACAGTGATGCGATTGTTTTTACCGCTGGTTCAGGTGGTCATACAGGACCTGATCAAACATGGAAGAGGCGATAAACCTAATTTGAATGTAGCTTTAATAATGAATGTTATCTTCTTGATGAGGAATCAGTGTTTTACTGGTTTCTTTTTTTATGCATTGAAATCAGACAATTTATCATTTTTTAATATAATTTATTTCTTTTTTACTTCATTCATAAAATTCACAAGTTCTTGTTAAGATGTATCAACATGAAAAATGTATCATTTCCTATAGAGTCTTAATTGAAAAGGAGATGAAGATAATGAAGAAATCCTTTTTTGGATTATTTTGCTTATGTTTGTGTATCTCGATTTATCTTTTTTTGTTAGGTACTCATCCAAACTCAACGGACTCAAACAGTCCTGCTGAAATTGTTGCCCATCGTGGTGCTTCAGGATATGCACCTGAAAATACATTAGCTGCCTTTGATTTGGCCGTGACCATGAATGCTGATTATATTGAAATTGATGTACAAAGAAGTAAAGATGGAAAATTAGTTGTGATCCATGATACGACCGTGAATCGGACTACCAATGGTGTCGGGTATGTAAAAGATTTAACGTACGAAGAATTATATTCATTAGATGCTGGTCGGTTTAAGGGTGAACATTTTACAGGAATAAAAATCCCTACGTTAGAAGAGGTACTAGATCGTTATGCTGAAAAAATAGGAATCTTTATCGAATTAAAATCTCCTGAATTATATCCTGGTATTGAAGAGACTGTTGCGAAAATACTAAAAAAACGCAGACTTGATCAAAATGGAAATATCATTATTCAATCCTTTAATTTTGAATCTATGAAAAAAATGAACAAACTTCTCCCTAAAATCCCCATAGGTATTCTTACCGCTAATAAAGCACATACATCTGAACAAGCACTAGAAATATTTTCTACTTACGCCGATTATTTTAATCCAAGATACGACCTTTTGACAGAAGAATTAGTCCGAAAAATCCATAATTATAACATGAAAATAGCTTCCTGGACTGTAAAAAAGCGTGGCATCGCAGAATATATGAAAAGTCATAACCTTGAGGCCATTGTAACAGATTTTCCTGATTTTATATAATTTTCATAATCCGCTGTTCAATTTCAGGTATCTATTTTGTTAATGAGTCTACTAACAGGAGTAGGATCGTATACACTTTGAATAAGCAGATTTTAATCTGCAGAGTTCTTTGTGATATGGGGAGATCTTAGGTGTAACAAAGCTTATCCTTTTCAGCAGTATCCGCTTTGTATGCTCAACTTTCATAAACAAGGGAAGAAACCAGCAAAACCAGCTTATCATTTACGATTCTTATTGGCTCCTATCAGATACATGCGATTGGAGATGTCAGTAATGAAATATTAACTCTTATTTCTCCTTTAAATACCGGATAGGTTATTATCAATTATAAGTTGTAAATGATAATAACCTACCCAAATGAAATACAGAATTTTCTAACGTTAAGATCAACAGGTATACGATAAACAACGATTTTGATGAATATATTTTAATAAAAATATAAGTTCTTTTCTTTTGTAATAAAAAAGTAATTATGATATTGTAATTATTATAGATTAATATTTTCTTAAAAAGAGAGGAAGGTATGATTATGAATCAAAAAAATAATTCGAATTCGAATGAGAATAATTCTCAACCACAAAAAATGACAACAGCTTTTGGTGCTCCAGTAGCAAACGATGATGATATTAGAACAGCTGGAAAACGCGGACCTTTAGTGATGGAGGACGTTTGGTTCCTTGAAAAATTAGCTCATTTTGACCGTGAAGTGATTCCTGAAAGACGTATGCATGCAAAAGGCTCTGGCGCATATGGAACATTTACAGTTACGAACGATATTACAAAATATACGAAAGCAAAGATTTTCTCTGAAGTAGGAAAGAAAACAGAAATGTTTATCCGATTTTCAACCGTTGCGGGGGAACGTGGAGCTGCAGATGCAGAGCGAGATATTCGTGGTACAGCGATGAAGTTCTATACAGAAGAAGGGAACTGGGACCTAGTTGGAAACAACACACCGGTATTTTTCTTTAGAGATCCAAAGAGATTCCCAGATTTAAACCACGTGGTAAAACGGGATCCAAGAACCAATATGCACAATCCACAAGCGAACTGGGATTTCTGGTCGTCTTTACCTGAAGCCCTTCATCAAGTTACCATTACGATGAGTGACCGTGGTATTCCTGCAAGCTATCGTCATATGCATATGTTCGGAAGCCATACTTATAGCTTAATTAATGATAATAACGAACGCGTATGGGTCAAATTTCATTTTGTTACACAACAAGGAATTAAGAACCTTACCGATCAAGAAGCAACTGAGTTGATTGGTCAAGACCGTGAAAGTCATCAAAGGGATTTACTTGAATCAATTGAAAAGGGTAATTTTCCTAAATGGAAAATGTATATTCAAGTGATGACCGAAGAACAAGCTTCACAACACCCATATAATCCATTTGATTTAACAAAAGTATGGTACAAAAAAGATTTCCCACTTATTGAAGTTGGAGAAGTTGAATTAAATCGCAATCCTGAAAACTATTTTGCTGAAGTTGAGCAGGCAGCATTTGCGCCGACAAATCATGTTCCTGGAATCGGTTTCTCACCTGACAGAATGTTACAAGGACGTCTATTCTCCTATGGTGATGCACAACGTTACCGTTTAGGTGTGAATTATTGGCAAATTCCTGTTAACTATCCTAAAGGAGTGAAAAACTTCCACCCTTACCATCGTGATGGAGCCATGCGAATTTTCAACCCTGCAGAAGGAAAAGTGTCATATTCTCCGAACAGTTACGGTGAATGGCAGGATTCTAAAGAACATCAGGAGCCAGCTCTAGATGTATCAAGAGGAGTCGATTTCTATAATTTCCGGGATGATGATGATAATTATTACGAACAACCAGGAAAATTATTTAAATTGATGACAGCAGAAGAGCAACGACGATTATTTGAAAATACTGCCCGCAACATGCAAGGTACAACGAAAGAAGTCCAATTAAGACATATTAATAACTGCTATAAAGCTGATCCTTCCTATGGTGAAGGCGTTGCAAAAGCACTTGGTATTCATTTAAATGAAATAGAAGCTGCAGCCTCAAAAACTGAATAACACTCTCACAAAAACTTCCTTTATTTTAAAGGAAGTTTTTTAATATTCTTTTCTAAATATTGGATGGTGCCTGTCACCCTATTTTGGCAAAAATACATAGGAAGGATTTTTAATAGGAGGATGAATATATGTCTCAGTCTTTATATGAAAAGTTTGGTGGAGAAGAATCGATTTCAAAAGTGGTCGATTATTTTTATGATTTGGTCTTAAAGGATGAAACCGTTAGGCAATTTTTTGAACATACAGATATGGAGAAACAACGTAGTCATCAGACGAAGTTTATTAGTTTTGCATTAGGTGGTCCAAACCAATATTCAGGAAAATCAATGGCAAAAGCACATGAAGGAATGAACTTACAAGAAGATCATTTTCAAGCAATTGTTCACCATTTACATGATGCACTTGCCCATTTTGGAATTTCAGAAGGGGATATTGATGAAGCTTTAACAAAAGTAGCGACCCTTAAGGACGATATTTTGAATAAATAATATTAAATTTGACAAAAAACAACCTGTAGTTAAATTTATAGGTTGTTTTTTGTTGCTCAAAGATTCGAAATATTACATAATAGTAGAGGAGAAATATTTATGGGGAGGAATACATATGAGCAAAGCATTAAAACTCGAGTTTGAATTTGTTCGTTCAAGATTATTTAAAAGCATTGAGGCCACAGAACCTGAAATTTTAGATATTCAGCCAAAGGGATTTAATAATACGATACATTGGCATATTGGTCATATATTGACTATTTCAGAGAATTTCTTATTCGAAGGGAAAACACAAATACCTGAGAATTATAAAGAGTTTTTTGGAGGTGGAACAAAACCTTCAGACTGGTCGTCGAAGGAAGTTCCAAGTGTGGAAACATTACTAAATCAATTAAAAGAACAATTAAAGAGAATAGAAGAAATCCCAACTGAACGTTTCGAAGAAGTTTTACCAGAACCTAAATTTGGAGCTTCAACGTTTGGAGAATTAGTCAGTTTTACAGCCTATCACGAGTCATTCCATTACGGACAAATTCATACGATGAAACGGTTGATTGCGACATCAGTTGTAGAATCTAAATAATAGAAAAAGCTGAAATTCAAATTTAGAATTTCAGCTTTTTCTATTATTAGGTAGCACTCAGTTCTTGCCTTTTTTCTTCCAAATTTGGAGTCTCATCTGTTTCTATTTCTGATTCAAGGGGTTCCTCTACATTAGTATGAGTTACTGAAGCTTCTACATTTTTATCGATAGTCGAAACTGGATCCTCTTCCAAATTTTCATTAACTTCTTGTTGTCCCTGATCAGCCATATCTTCCTTTTGCTCATCATTTTCATATGTATGTTCATCATGCGCTAATCGAAGTAGGGAGTAGCCGAGCCACGCAAAAGCAAGACCAATTAATACCTGTGGAACAAGAGGACTGTAAAAAATGATTTCTTCCATTTGTGCATTAAAGGCAGTTGCCGAGCCAATTAATAAAAGGGATGCCCCAAATCTTGATAGAACCCCTTTAAACAAGGTGATAACAGCAAATAGAAAAAAACTAATCTGAAGAAAATAATTTGACATCTCTACTCCGTAAAAAACAGATTGTAGTCCAGAATCCAATAGTTCCGGGACACTTCGTCTTAAATCAGGTGCGGCAAATGTTAGAAACCACTTGTAACCTAGCCATTGAAACAAACCAAGAGAAAGAATTAAAAAACTAAAAAATCCCAACCCACCCGTTTGGCGATATTGAACGAGGTATAAGCCAATGAATCCAAACGTTATAAATGCCCATCCAACATGATCAAAGTAAGTGGCTACAAAGGAGATAGGGTCTAAATAAAACCAAACCTGAAAAAGTGCAATCAACAAACCACCAATTAACGAACAAATGCCAAACAGTCGAAGCAAACTCCTATGTTCCATATTCGTCACCTCTTACTTATATTCAACAGTAAATCTTATGCTTGCCTTTGAGAGAACATGTACGGAAATCGTAATTAATGAAATATTTTCGTAATGAACATCAAAAGTTTGCAAATTTGCTTATTATGAATGATAATTTAAGATAAAGATAGGAGGAGATACTTAAATGAGTAAGTTAGTCATAAAGCAGTTTATACTTGCTAGGGAAGGCATCTTTAAGGATTTAGAAGGAGTGTCACCAGAAGTCTTTGATATTCAACCTAAAGGATTACCAAATACAGTTCGTTGGCAATTAGGGCATATTTTAAGCTCTGCTGAATTATTCTTATTTGGAGAAAATGGTCAACTACCGGCCCAATATAATCAATATTTCGGTTATGGTTCAAAACCATCTGCATGGAATGAAGGTGTTCCTAGTGTAGAAACACTCGTTGAACAACTTAAAAGTCAATTGGAACGAATAAAAGAATTACCAAATGACCAGTTCGAAAATCAATTGCCAGAACCTGTTCTTGGAAATCATACATATGGTGAATTAGTTTATTTCACAGCGTACCATGAATTAACCCATGCGGGGCAAATTCATACTTTATTGAAGGCAGCGCAAGCCCAATAAAGTAAAACTAACCATCAATGGGGAACCCCTATTGACAGTTAGTTAAGATGGGATAAAAAAAGCTGCCCCATTAGGTGATAGACGCCTAACCAAAGGGCAACTCTTTATACTTCTTAAGTTAACGATTCCTGATTAACAGGAGTCGTTTTTTCTTTGCTTCAGGGATAATTAAATTAAGAATTAATACCGCAATCGCTCCAACAGCAGTTCCAGACGAAAGAATATAGTCGGCAAAGTCTGGTACACTATTTAAAAGTTCTTTTGGTCATACAACCGCACCAACGGTAAGTAAAATGGGAATTCCAATAACCATCCTATTTCGATCATCAATTTCAACATGTTGAATCACCTTAAACCCATTCATAACAACGGCAACACAAACCACTCCAGGAAACGCCTAATTTAGCAGGGAACAAAAAAACTTCCAGAAATTGGAGTTTTTTTGTATCCCTTTTTTGTAATAACTGGAAAGTAATATCGTAAAAGATATATACTAAAGCAGGAAGGAGTGTGTCCAAAATTGAAAAAAAGCACTTTAGGGATTGGGATTGTTGTAGCAGCCATTGTTGTTTTTGTCGTAATGATTATGTCGAGCTATAATGGTTTTGTGGATGCAGAGGAAAATGTGGATCAATCGTATGCACAGATTGAAACACAGTTACAAAGAAGGTTGGATTTAATTCCAAACCTAGTCAATACTGTTAAAGGCTATGCTTCTCATGAAGAAGAGGTTTTAACGGAAATTTCAGATGCCAGGGCAAGACTAGCGGGTGCTGATTCACCTGAAGAAACGGCAACAGCAGATGCAGAATTAACTGGTGCATTAAGCCGCTTATTGGTTGTTGTTGAGAATTACCCTAATTTAAAGGCAGATAAGCAATTTACCCAGCTCATGGATGAATTGGCTGGAACTGAAAACAGAATAGCGGTGGCTCGTAAAGATTATAACGATCAAGTGGCTGTCTTTAATCGAAAGGTAAAGAGATTTCCAGGTGTGATTGTTGCCAACATAACTGGATTTGATGCAAAAGAATATTATGAAGCAGACCCTAGCGCACAGGAGGCACCAGAGGTTGACTTTGGAGGCAATGAATAATGGTCATGAAGCGGTTCTTCAGTCTTTTACTAATAGGTCTTAGTTTTTTCCTATTTTGTAGTTTAACATTTGCTGAAGACCTTCAAATACCCGCTCCTGTTGGTGATATTTATGTACAGGATTTTGCCTCTACCTTAACGGAAGCAGAGCGGTTGGAGCTTATAGGAATTGGCAGAAGCTTAGAGGACCAAACTTCTGCTCAAGTTGCCGTTCTAACCGTTGAAACCATCTATGATCGCAGTATTGAGGAGTTTGCCCTCGAAGCTTTTCGCCAATATGGAATCGGGAGTGCAGAATCAAATAATGGTGTACTACTTGTATTTGCAATGAATGAAAGACAGGTAAGAGTAGAAGTTGGATATGGTTTAGAAGGTAGACTTCCTGATGGAAAAGTAGGGCGTATTTTGGATGACTTCGCCATTCCTTATTTACAAAATAATGAAGCGAATTTAGCCATCATGGAAACATATAAAGTGTTAACAAATGAGGTCTTAGCGGAATACGGAATTGAAGAAGGTCAACAACCCATTCAACAGCCAATTGTAGAATCAACAGACGAAGGAATTGGAATTCCATCTTGGTTACTTTTGGTTATTGTTGCTATTGTTCTTTTTCTTGACTTTAAGTATTTCGGAGGGTTTCTCACTCATATTTTGCTTTCCATTATTTCTCGAGGCGGTAGAGGAGGTGGCAACGGTGGTCCACGCGGCGGAGGTGGAGGATCTTCTGGTGGAGGTGGCGCTAGTCGTGGCTGGTAATCAGCAATTTCAAAAGCCTAGGATATCCCTATAAATCCTAGGCTTTTTTACGTATATATTTTTCACATTCGACCAGATTTGATAATGGCTATTAATATGAATAAAAACATCGAAGTTGCCACGATAGATCCGATTTCAACAGCAGGGAACTCCCATAATAGGTTTTTCTGTCCGATAATACTTGTACCAATTATAAGACCGACCATTAAGATGCTAAAGGAAAGAAGAATAATACTAAAGGCAAGACGATTGCTGATCCGGTCCATTCTTTGTAAAAAATCCTTCATCTCGGTAATACTCATTTCAAAATGTAATTTTCCTTGTTGTACGGTATCTGTGAGATCCTTCACGTTTTTTGGGATTTTTGCAATAAAATGGATATTATCAAGAATATCACTCCACGAATTCTTTAACACACTTTTTGGTTCGTAACGCTTACGCAGTAATTTTTCACCGAACGGTTTAATGGTATCCACAATACTTAGCTCTGGATCTAGTTGGCTAACAATTGATTCTACAAGGAAAAGCGTTTTTCCTAAATTAGATAAGTCAGCAGGAACTTGAATTTGATGACGATAGATTAGGTCAAGGAGATTTTTTAAGGCTTCTCCAATACTAATTTTGCTTAATGGTATATCTGAATACTTCATGACAAAATGATCTACATCATTATATAAGCTGTTCATATCGGTTTCACTAGAGTGTAATCCCATAGCTGTTATGGTTTTCAACAAACCTTTTGTATTCCCATTTTGCAAATGGATGACTAATGAAGCAAAGTTAAATTTTGTATCATCGCTTAAACGACCGACCATTCCAAAATCAATATAAGCAACTCTGTTTCCTGGAAGGATATAAATATTGCCTGGGTGTGGATCCCCGTGAAAAAAGCCTTCCATGAGAATTTGATGGAGCATTGAATTGGTAACCCGATTTGCGATGGTTTTAAGATTGTATCCTTCTTTTTGAAGAGTAGGGATATGACTGACCTTAATCCCATCAACGTAATCCATTGTCAGAACTTTATTGGTTGTACAATTCCAGTAAATCCTTGGAATGAACACTTCTGGATTATCGGTAAATTGATTTGCGATTCTTTCTCCGTTTCTTCCTTCAGTTTGATAATCTAGTTCAGCTCGTAGAGAATTCGAAAACTCGGATACCATTTTTCGGATTTTATACGTTTTTGCCCAAGAAAGGTTTGCTTCCATTAATCGTGCAACATCGTCAAGAATCTCTAAATCGGTATCGACAGTTGATCGAATGTCTGGTCTTTGTATTTTTATGGCGACACGTTCACCCGATTTTAAACGAGCACGGTGAACTTGACCGATTGATGCAGAAGCAATGGGAGCTTCATCAAACTCTTGAAATAAATCCTCTAGCTTTTCCCCTAATTCTAGTTCAACAATTTCCCTAACTTGTTGAAAGGGAAAGCTTGATACTTGATCTTGTAGTTTTTCCAATTCCTGTGCAATTTCTGATGGAACTAAATCTCGCCTTGTACTGGCGATTTGTCCTAGTTTAATAAAAGTGGGACCTAAGCTTTGCAACACTTCTCGTAACTTAATCCCAATCGTTTGTTTACTCATATGCTCTTTTGCGTTACGTTCTTTCGGAAAAACTTGATGAGATAAGCCAATTCGATAAACAAAGTAACTAAAGCCATTCCGTAAAAAAGCGTTTGTTATTTCTTGATAGCGTTGTGCGTGTTTCAAACGAATGCCTAGCATATATGTCCTCCACATATGGGTTTTTTACTATTTTTTAATATAGATAGTTTTTATAATCTATTGGTGTCCCTTTCCATTCATTCTACCTTATTTTTACTTAAAAGGTAGAAATGTAACAAAATAGACAAATAAAAAACTGTTGAATTTTACCAATTTTTAAGAGGCGGGCAACCCCATAGAATATTGATCCATAAGTGTAAAACACAGCGTGGGTTATGTTAGCGAATCTTCGAAAAGTGAGAAATCCACTAAATAGCATTTTCTTTAGAAGTCAAATCGAGTAAATGTGACTGATAACATGAGGGTGTAAGGCATGCCAAGAGGGAAACGTGTTGCCCCCGTAAGTCTTCACTTTACCGAACAGGCAGGATTCTAGTCTATATAAAGATAATCCAAAATGTGGAAGAGCGAGTGAAGAACTCAATCGTTTTCATAGGACCTAAGTAGCTCAATGCCATATAACAACCAGCGAACGGTAGGGAAACGACTTATGTCACCAGACCGGGACAAGATGTATTGGTGGGTGAACGATCAAGTTACTACAGTAAAAAAAACTGTGTAAATGTACAAATAATCCAATAGAGGCTGGAATGTGTACTACAGACATACATTGAGGATAAACTCTTTTATAATTGGTAAGTAGGTTATCGCACGAAGAAATAACAATAATTAGACCGAACAGATTAACTTATGGCTGGTTTTATGGAAGCGGGAAACAAAAAAACTCGAAAGACTTTAATTTTACCTAAAGAAGATTAGTGAACCATGTAAATCCTATTATAAAGGAAATATTTTAATTAGTTAACATAATATATTTATCATTAAATAGTTAAAAAATAAGTAATAAGAGTAATTGAAGAAGGGAGTTCACAATTACTCTTATTATTTATTTACTCATCAGTTTTGCCCTCTGGTTCTGGTTCTGGAATATCCATTTGATCAACAGCAATCTTTAAATCTTGATTGCGTATATGTGTGTAGATCATCGTCGTTTGAATGGAGGAATGGCCCAGTTGTCGTCTCAGTTTTGGAACATCATTAATTTCTGTGTGGTATCTTGTTGCAAATGAATGGCGTAATTTATGGACAGATAATGATGGTTTTCCAAATGCTTTTGCATATTTTTCAACTAATTTTTCAATTGAACGAGGTGTTAAACGTCTGGATTTTCCTTTAGGACCAACTGCAGCAGCAACAAATAATGCTTTATTTTGCTTTTCAACTTCGTATCTAGATTCTCTAATTTTTAAATATTCTTCTAAATCGTCCATTGCTATTTTACTAAAATAAACATATTGCTCTTTATTTCCTTTACGGATCACCCTTGCAGAGTTTTTCACGTAATCAATATCATCTATATTTAAATTTACAACCTCCGAAAGACGTAACCCAGATCCTAAAATAAAAGAGATAATAGCTGTATCTCGTTCACGATTTACCTGATAAAAATTCCATAGTTTCTTATTATCTTTAACGAGTTCACCATAATCTTGCGCAACAAATTTACGGAAATTCTCATATTCATCGCCTAATAAAATTTTTCCTTCCATTTTATTAGCGATCGTTTCTAAGTTTAAGTTTAATTCATTAAACTCAATTTTTGCCATGACATTACGGTGAATATAAGGCTCGAGATCACTGTTTTCAGCTATGTTTTGTAAATAATTGAAAAGGGACTTTAATGCTGATAATTTGCGATTGATTGTAATGTCTTTATTATTCAGTTCATATTTCAAAGAGTAGAGGAAGCCTTCAACTTGCTGAGCTTTTAATGTTTCAAGAAGAGATAATGGGATATCCTTAATCGGACCCGAGAACAACTGTTCGGAAACGATCCAATTAAAAAAGATTTTATAATCAAGACAATAATTCAATAAGGATGCAGTAGAAAGTTTTCTTTGTTTGTGATCAATATATTCTTTGACATACCAGGGCAATTCTTTGAGAATAGATTGTAATTTTTTATAATATAATTGTTGAGATTCAGTAGCGATAGAAAACACCTCGAACGTAAAGATTTTGGTACTTCCATTATAAACCAACCACATAATTACGTCAAATTTATATTTTGCGTAATTATGTTTAAACATATTAAAAGAAGATTTATGCCTCTTCTCTTAATATGTTTGGTTCAAAAGTTGAACAAAATCATGGAAAGTTTATTTTCCTTTATATACGGGTTTTCTTCCTTCTAAAAATGCTGACATGGCTTCTTTACGATCTTGTGTAGCAAATGCTCCGTCATAACTTGTAGCTTCGATTGTAAGAGCAGATTCTAGATCGACATTAGCACCAGTATTTACAGCTAATTTCATCATTCTAAGTGCTACTGGAGCTTTTTGAGCTAATTTTTCAGCCCAAGCTTTTGCTTCTGTTAAAATTTGATTATGTGGCACGACCTTGTTAACAATTTGTAATTCATAAGCTCTCTGAGCATCAATAAATTCCCCGAAATACAATAATTCTTTCGCGATACCTTGTCCCACAACTTTTTGAATTCGTTGAGTACCACCGCCGCCAGGAATGACTCCCAAATTGATTTCAGGAAAAGCGAATTGAGCTTGCTCGGATGCTATTCGTAAATCACATGATAACGCTAATTCAAGTCCTCCACCACGAGCCACACCATTAATTGCAGCAATTACAGGTTTGTTAAGGTTTTCAATTTTTGAAAACGCTTCGCGAGTGATTTTTGTTAAATCCATCATTCCCACTGTATCTAAATCTACCATTTCATTGATATCGGCTCCGGCTACAAACGCTTCGTCCCCTTCCCCGGTCAGAACAATTGCATGAACTTCTTTATTTTCTTCCAACTCTCCAAATAATCTAGTGATTTCTAAGTATACTTTTGTATTTAATTTATTACCAGGCTCGTGACTAATCGTAACAACCGCTACTTTATTTTCGATTAAACACTGTAAATATTGATCGTTCTTTACTTGTTGATTTAACAAAACTAGTTCCTCCTCATTTTTGATTTTGATTATTTTGGTAAAAGATATCTATTATTCATCATATCAAAAGTTTCGCTATTTCGTAAATGCGATTTTCCAATTTTCTTATTCTTGTATAAAATTGTTAATAAAACGGAGAATCAAAAAATATAACCTATTCTCCCCTTTTAGCATAATTATTTTGAGTTTTAACCAAATGAAGTTATTTTTAATTAGTGCTAAGAATAATCTCTATCAACAAAGTTGGAGATTCTATAGTTACTAAAGATAAGGAGAATGAATATGGAAAAAATTGCATGGATTACAGATAGTACTTGTTATATCGATCCTACTTTTCAAAAAAACAATCAAATTTTTATCGTACCAATGAATATTTCGTTTGAAAATGAAACGTTTAAAGATGGAATTGATATTTCAGAAGAAACATTTTACCAAAAGCTAACATCTTCCCCTTCGCTACCTAAATCCTCGCAGCCATCAATCGGTGAATTGGTCGAACTCTATGAAAACTTAAAAAGTCAATTCGATTTAGGGATTGCAGTACACGTATCCTCTGAGCTAAGTGGTACGGTTCATACAGCTAGACAAGCTGCAGAAATAGCAGATTTCCCTTTGTTTATAGTTGATTCAAAACTCATATCTCTCCCTATGTTTTATATGATTAGAAAAGCCCAAAATATGGTTCGTGATGGTATTCCTATTTCTGATGTAGTAAGAAAACTGGAAAACATGTATCGTTCTAATCAGCTCTATGTCATGGTTGGTTCTTTGGAACAATTGCATAAAGGTGGACGCGTTAGTACGATCCAAATGGTCATGGGAAGTTTGTTAAAGATTAAACCAATTTTAACATTTAGAGATGGAAAAATTATTCCGTGTGAAAAGGTTCGCACAAATCCTAAAGCGCTTCTCTCCATGGTTTCTAAGTTACAAAATGATATTGAAAATGGGCATCGTGTGGAGACCGTTTTTATTTTGTCGGGTAAGGCGTCCGCGGAATCTGAGATTGTAAAAGAACAAATCCGTTCATTATTCTCGGAAATCGAAATTATAACTGGTCCTTTGGGTTCTGCAATTGGAGTACACGCCGGTGAAGGTACAATTGGGATTTCATGGTTTAGAGAATCATAATTAACCGGGCACTAAAGCGGTCTCTTCTTCATACTTTTATAGAAAGTCATAAATTTTTTCAGTATCCTTTTGCCCGCTACTACCAGTAAATTGTATGATAAGGAGAGACCGAACATGGTGTTTATACATTTTTTTGAAAGCAGAACAAAGGTTCTAACACAACTATTAAAAAAAATCCCCTCTGTTGATGAAAGTATTAAAATTAAAGGCAGAAAAGGAAAAGTTATAAATGTTGTTCAAGTTGCTGACAATGTTTTTCATGTGGACGTTCTTTATGATCCAATTATCAAGAAAGCAACTGTTGGAGTAGATTCAAAAAAGAAAAAGCGTTAATGATAAGTCACAAAAAGGAAACCCCATTGGGAGTTTCCTTTTAACTTTTACCTATTTCTTTGATTGTACTTGTTTTTTTATTATTTGATTTCGTTCTCCTCCATCTGATAATTCTTCTGTAAATGGGTGTTCTCGTTTTCTATTTATTACAAGATTGGATGTTTCGATGGTTCCAGAAGTAAGATTATTATTGGGAGCCGCTTGTTGATTCCAATCAGCCATTTTTGTAATATCCCACCATTCGTTTTTTATTCCGCGGGTGAAGCCGCGACTGCAATTTGATAAGCATCCAGTAATGACTCTTTCTCGGATTGATCAGAAATCTGGATAAGTTGCTGACCTGACTTACCTTCTTTAACCCTCATTAAGACGGTTTGCTCGTCTGATCTTAATAAAGCATAAGACTTTCCTTCCATATCAAACAGGGCTTCAACCTCAAATGAAAGTTGCTCACCGTTCTCACTCTCAATTGTGATAAGATCTCGAATGGAGTCCCCTTTCATTCCTCATCCCCCTTTCTAAATCATACATTTCCCATATTGAACTGAAAAAATTCTCTGGGTAGTAGTGAAATGTAATATGAAGGATATTGGAAACATGAAGATTAAATAAACCTTTGGGAATTATACCAAATGCTGTAAGTAAGAAATCATGAAAATAACAAAAACATCTGTTTGTTTTTAACAGATGTTTTTGTCTTTGTGTTAAGCGTACTTTATACCCGCTTTTTTAATATTATTGATGTCCCCTGAACTACAAGGTGTAACAGCAAAAGTCATTTCACATTTAGGACAATTCATAATAACGGTCTCTAAAGTAAAGATCTCTCCGCAGTCACATTTAATTTTATGGGAAACAGCAGGTGTAAAGTGCGCCTTCCCTTTATTTTTCACATGATCTACAATTTTTTGTCCGTCTTCTAAGCTCGAACATCTACATCCACAACTCATATCGAAACCTCCAAAGTCTTTAACTTATACATAATATTAAACTAACATAGAGATAAAGAAATTGTTGTAACTAAAGTCACATAAAGGGACGTTCATAGCTTTTTCTTTAACTTGCTTTTGTTTTAGAAAGTGAATTTAATGAATCCAATTCTTTGTCATGATCGTTCAGGTTCATAATAATAATACCAAAAGCAACTAAAGTGATTGCTGCTAAAATCAGTAGATTTAAACTTTCTCCAGGAACTAAAAGTGCTGATAATAACGCACCAAAAACAGGCGTTAAAAAATTATAAATACTAACTTTCCCTGCTTTATTATATTTTAAAATGGTCGTCCATAAAGCAAAGGCAATCGAAGAAAGCAATGCTGCATAAATCAGCAATCCCCAGCCAAAAGGAGTAAACGTAATCGCATTTGGTTGGAGTTGTGGTACACCGATAATCAATAACAGAAGTGCTCCAATTGTTAATTGCCATCCTGTTAAGGCAACTGGATGAATATCAACGGCTAGTTCTTTAGCCATGATAGTCGTCACAGCGGTTGTCAATCCAGCCAATATCATAAAGCCTTCACCAGTGAAATTAAACTGAAACTGGAATGTTTGTCCCCAATTAGCTAAAATGATACCTACAAATCCTGCTACAATTCCGATTGATTTTTTCCAGTTCAAATGATCATTTTTATAATAAAAATGTGCCAAAATGACAGCTAAAAATGTTCCGCTTGAAGTTAAAAGAGCACCTTGCATGCCAGAAACCTTTGCTAAACCAATATAAAAAAAGAAATATTGTAAGGCAGTCTGGATAATCCCAAATAAAACGACAACGAAAATGTGAGAACGTCTAATCATTAAACTCTTACGTTTAGTAATAAATAAAAAAAACAATAGAATAAGTCCTGCTAATAGAAATCGCATTCCGGCAAATACAATTTGTGCGATTGGATCACCTGACGCTATTTTCAATTCAATATTGCTTATTTTTAATACTGGAAATGCACTGCCCCATAGAAACGCGCAAATAGCAGCAAATCCAATAACTGCCCATTTATTTTGAAAAATACTTTTCAATTTTTACATCTCCTAATCTATATACATTTATAACAACAAATAATCTTAACATATTAATAGACTAGAATGAAGCAGTATCATATTAATACAAAAAGACCGATCGATATACACAACCAGTCTTTTTTATATTGGACTTATTAAATTAATTCTAGTTAAAGCCTTTTTATCAAATAATTCGAACCGTAACCATACCAGGAATTTGCTGGATTTCTTCCTCTAATTTAGTGGTAATATCACCATTAAATTGATTATCTACATCGATCATCGTATAAGCGTAATCTCCCCTACTTCGATTAACCATGTCTGCAATATTTAAATGATAGTTTGACAGTACTGAAGTAATTTGCCCTACCATATTGGGAACATTTTTATGGTAAGCTGTGACTCGCTGTTTTCCTGTATATGGGAGTGATGCATTTGGGAAATTTACTGAATTTCGGATATTTCCTGTTTCAAGAAAATCTTTAATTTGTCTTGCAGCCATAATCGCACAATTTTCCTCTGATTCCTTTGTAGAGGCACCGAGATGTGGAATAGCCACTGTGTTGTTCATTTTTAAAATATTTTCATTTGGAAAATCTGTAATGTACTTACCAACTTTTCCACTTTCTAGCGCTATTGCCATATCCAGTTCATTCACTAATTCTCCGCGTGAAAAGTTTAGAATATGTACGCCATCCTTCATGATTCTGAACGCTTGATCATTGAACATCCCTTTTGTATCATCAGTCAACGGAACATGTACAGTAATATAGTCACTGTTTTCAAAAAGCTGGTCTAAGTTAAACGCTCTCTGAACATTACGTGACAAATTCCAAGCTGTATCAACAGAAATGAAAGGATCATATCCGATAACGTCCATATCCAGATTCAAAGCATCATTTGCAACACGCGCCCCAACTGCACCTAGTCCTATTACCCCTAATGTTTTTCCTTTAATCTCATTTCCAACAAATTGCTTCTTCCCTGCTTCCACTAATTTTGGGATTTCTTTCCCTTTACCTTGTAGTGATTTTGTCCAAGCTACACCAGCAAACAGGTTACGTGAAGAGGCCATTAATGTAGTAAGTACCATTTCTTTTACAGCATTTGCATTAGCTCCAGGCGTATTAAATACAACAATTCCCCGTTCTGTATAAGCAGGAACAGGAATATTATTCACACCTGCACCCGCTCTTGCAACAGCCTTAACAGTAGAATTAATTTCTACATCATGCAGGTTAAAACTGCGAAGAACAATGGCGTCTGCTTGATTGCTATCATTGTCGATTGTGAATTGGTCTGTATGGAATACATCTAAACCACACTGTGCAATGTTATTCAATGTTTTAATTGTATACATTCCTACTCTCCTCTTCCCTTGTAAATTAATATATATGAAACAAATAAAAAACGATCAATTTTTATTGGTAAAATATTTAAATATTTTACCATTTCACAAGAATATGTCAAGGTACTACAGCCTTTTATTTGTTCAATGGATAACGAGTTATTTTAAAAATAAATCACAAAAATTTTTGTATGAATTTCACAGAAATCATTATAATAAAGAAATGTGTTTGTCAATGACCTACTTTTTTTAAAAAAATTTAGTAAAAAAACAAACACGTGATTACGTGTTTGTCTTAAATTCCATTTCTAATTTTTGTTTTCCATGATGATTTTTAAAGCTTCAATCAGCCCAGGGAGTTTATCAAAATTAGCTCGATCACCAGTATTAATAATCTCGTTGATTCTATTTTGGATTTTAGTTTCTGCTTTTTCTATCGTGTACAGAACAATCTCCATCTTGCACCTCAAGGTTTTTATTTTTAGTATATGCTTACCAAGCTTATTTGGTTTACGCTAATTTATCTGATATGGAATTGTCATGTGCCTATTATTAAATTGAAATATACATGTTATCCCTGTTTTGCGAAAAGTGAAAAAATATAAAAATACGGGAAGCGGGTGTGCAGTTATTAAAGGTCTTTTTTTAATGTTAATCACTATTCTAGCAATTGGTGTACTGAGTGATCCTACTATAACGATAGTAAAAGCCAAAACCATTGAGCCAAAGAATTCAAAGATAAATGTAAAACAAACTGAAGTGGAAAAACTAAACCAGTGGATTATTGAGATCAATCGGGAATTACAGAAGAATATCAGACAAGTTAATGAGTTAGAAAAACAATTGAATAACACCCAAACACAAATTACTGGATTAGAAAGTGAAATTAACGAAATCAAAGAAAGAATAGAAAAAGGAAATGATATTTTACGCGAACGAGTGCAATACTATCAGAAAAATGGAGAAAACAATACATATTTGCAAGTGGTTTTTGGATCAAATGACTTTAGTGATTTTATAGAAAGAGTAGATTCTGTATCTACAATTGTACAAGCAGACCAAGAATTACTGAGAAAGCAATATCATGAAAAACAAGAGTTGGAAAAGAAGCTTACACTAATCCAAATAAAACGAGAAGAATCGTCAAAAATAAAAGAACAAATAGAACAAACTCAGTCTGATTTACGTGAAACGGAAAAGCACTATGAGAACAGCCTCTCTCTTTCTGATCCTAATACGATTGCTCATCGATCAGATGTTGTTGGTGAAGAATCGGAGGTCCCTGTTTCAAACACAATTGGATCCAGTAACATAGTAAAGATCATCAAGGCTGGTTATCAATATATTGGTAATTCCGTTTATGTTTTTGGTGGAGGAAGAACAGAAAAGGATATAATAAGCGGAAGGTTTGATTGTTCAAGTTTTGTTCATTGGGCATTCAGTCAAGCAGGTATAGAAATCGGAACGACCACAGACGCAATTAAACATAATGGTCGCCAAGTTTCTTTAAATGAGCTTCAACCAGGAGATTTAGTTTTTTTTGATACTTATAAAAAAGATGGACATGTTGGAATTTATTTAGGAAATGAGAAGTTTCTTGGTTCTCAAAGTTCCACAGGTGTGGCCATTGCAGATATGTCAACAGGATATTGGAAAGAACGATTTAATGGTCGTGTTGTTCGAATCATTGAATAAGAAAGAAAGTAAAACCCCACCTCTCACTAATAAATAGGTGGGGTTCCTACATTAATTATAAAATTCGTTTGGGATTTCTCCGAACTTTCTATTATGGTATAGCAATGGTTTTTTATCTTGGTGTTGAATATCGATCACTTCCCCGATTAGGATCGTATGATCTCCCGCTTCTACTTGTTTATAGGTTTTACACTGAAGAACTCCATAAGCTCCTGAAATAATAGGCAATCCTTGCTCCGATAATTCCCAATTACAATTAGCAAATCGATCTATCCCTTTTGAAGCAAAAAGAGAGCAGATATCTCCTTGATCGCTTGCCAACGTATGAACAGCAAATTTAGTAGCATTTTTAAATATTTCTAAAGTGGAAACTCTATGATCAATTGACCATAGAATTAGAGTTGGGTCAAGTGATACGGAAGCAAATGAATTGACGGTTAAGCCAACGGGTGTACCGTCTTTATCTATTGTCGTTATAACTGTCACACCTGTTGGATAATTCCCCATCACTTTTTTAAATGTTGTTTCGCGGTTCTCTTTTTCCAAAATATCACTCCTACCTTTTTTCTTCGATTCGCTACTATCAAGTACTTAAAAAGTACAATTTTTACTGTATATATATTTCAAACTGCTTTTAATATACATGCTTCATCATATTATTACCAAAAGAATGCTCGGTCTTACCGGATATTCTAATTTTGCCAATTTTTATATTAATGAAGCAATCATTATTGTATAATAATGATTGGAAGGGTTTACATATTTGTATATTTAATTATTGGAAGGGGTCGTTTTGATGATACATACGTCAAAAAAAATAACAAGTAAAGAACTTATGGATGCATTAATCGTTATTACGCCATATATTGCTAAAATTATGCAAACGGATTTGGGTTTTGCGGTGACAGATAAAGAAAAGTTTATCGTTCAAACAGACGGTGAAACTGTTAAGTTAAATATTAATCCTGGCGATCCAGTTAATCCAAAATCTGCTATGGCGGAGGCCATGCGTACAAAAAAACCAGCTGCTAAGAATATGGATGCTTCCCTATATGGGATCCCTGTTAGAATTTATGGTTATCCCCTATTAGATGAAATGAATCGTGTGATTGGGTCTGTTGGAATCGCCAAAAATATTGAAACTTGGACTGGATTAAATAGTAGTGCCGTGGAACTTTCTAATTCGAGTGATGAAGTTGGTGAAATTATTAATCAGTTTTTAGAAGTCGCCTCACAATTAAATGATGATAGTGTTGTGTTGCAAAACAAAGCAGAAGATATTAATAAAAAGTTTCAAAAAACGAATCAAATATTAGATTCCATTAAGTCGATCTCCTCGCAAACTCGACTGATTGGTCTAAACGCAGCAATTGAAGCTGCAAGAATAGGTGATGTGGGTAGAGGATTTGGAGTTGTCGCTGATGAAATAAGAAAGTTGTCCGGGAATAGCAATGATGCAAGTATAGAAATTGAAAAAACATTGAATGAACTTCATAAAGACTTGGAAAATATCACAAAAGAAGTGGCATCCATTAATGATACAGTTATTAAACAACTTGAAAAAGCAAAACTAATTAATAAACAGATTGAACGCTTTTCGGAAATTTCTCAGTTATTACTACAATTATCGAATCGGTTATAAATTTTCTTGCAAAGTGATATAGAGATTAGTCCAAAGAATGAAGGAATAAAAAAACCCTTATATGAAGAAATTAATTAGTAATGGAATTAAGATCTTGGAGGGTACAATCTATGACTGTTGTTGTGTATCAAACTTTTCAAATAAAACAAGAAAATTTTAAAGAAGGAATTGAAAATATAAAAAAATTAAAAGAATATCGTAATGAAAATTTTAATCATAAGGTTGAAATCTTAACACCTATAACAGGACATGATCATAATTTTAGTCTAATGGCTACATATGACGGTCTAGCTGAAATGGAATTACAGAATAAAAAAATGTTTAATGATGAGGATTATTTAGAGATTATTGGTGAGTTTTTTATTGAAAATATTGTTCAAGGTAGTATGGATACACAAATATTCAGAACCATGGATGATAAAAGTAATAAAAAAGAGGACTCATAACTTACATTTTACAAAAAGCTTCTTTTCTCTTTTGTTTTCCACGAATAGAAGCTTTTTTATTTATTTCTAACTTAATTAAATGTATAATAATTCAACATTATGATTTAACTTAATGGTAAAGAAGGTTACAAATGAAAATGAGCAATGGTTTTATCCGAAATCTATATTTCATTCTCCTTAGTAGTATGGGTGGTCTTGTCCTTATATTATTAGGTCTTGATATTGGTTGGATCATCGGTACACTTATAACGGCTGCTTTATTGTCTTTTAAGGGACCTAATTGGTTAAAAGATCCTAATCAACAAAAGAAAGGAATGCCTCCCTATTGGTTGAGAATTGGTCAAACAATATTAGCAGTAGAATTAGGTCGAAAAATTAATCTTGCGGTTATTTCTACTTTTCAAGAGTATTGGATGCCAATTACGATTATGCTACTAATATCTGTAGTCTTTTCCTTACTCTCAGGATTTTTAATTTGGAAATTTAGTAAAACCGATTTAATCACAAGTCTTTTTGCGACCGCACCAGGCGGAATTGTAGTAATGCCAGGGCTCGCCCAAGATGTTGGGGCGAATACAGGTGTAGTAAGTATCGTCCAAACGTTGCGTGTTTTTCTTGTAGTAATCCTTATCCCGATGATTGCGTCAACATGGATCGCAACTGTAACATCACCTGTTGCAAGCTATCCTGCTGTATCAACTTCTGTAGTGGATTTTAAATTAAGCCATCTTTTAGGCACCCTATTATTATTCTTGGCGGCGTGGGGCGGCAAATATGTTGGCAAGATATTAAAATTTCCTTCTCCTGTCTTAATTGGAGGAATGGCTGGTGTGGCTGTTGTTCAAGGGCTTTATCTAATCATTTTTGGTACTGAATTAGTCATTTGGCGGCCTGCGATTATCTTAATAATTGCACAAGTACTAATGGCTTCAAGTATTGGTGCTCGCTTTCAAAAAAGTATGTTCCAAAACATAGGCAAATTGTTGATTGTTGCTTGTATAAGTACCGTTATATTCATTTTAGCGATGTTACTTTGTGCTATTTTTGTTTCTGAAATAACTGGAATATCCCTTATAACATCCGTTTTAGCTTTTGCTCCAGGCGGCGTTGCCGAAATGGCTGCTACAGCCATTGTACTTGGAGCGGATTCGACCTTCGTAGTTGCCGTACAAGTACTACGAATAGTCGTTGTTTTATTAGTATTACCACCAATATTTAAAATGGTCGGCAATCAGACGATTAAACAAAAAGATTCCGAGGTAACAATTTAATTATAAAAAATAACGAACAGAAAGTCTGTTCGTTATTTTTTATGAAATTTGTTTCTTTTATTCATACTCAATCATATAGGTTTGTTCTTTATGATTTTCCCCATTTAGATAAATTCTTTCTACGTATTGAATATGTTGATTAGACATCAATAAGACAGTAGAACTTCTTGTTCCATAATCTTTACTATGAATAAATAGTGACGATAATCGTCTTTCCCATTCCAATGATACTCCCGTCTTAGGTAACAGTTCATCGGGAAATGGCTCCGAGTGTTTCAATACAGTAAATAAATTCTCTACCAAATAATCATCATTACGACGATTGATACACTGGGCTAAACCCTCTTTCCCCTTTCGAACCTTTGGCCAATCTGTATTGAGTAAATGATTACTAACGCCATAGATTCCAGGGGTTAATTTTTCTAAATGATTACTTATATTAGAGTAATAAAATAGTTCATTCAGATCGCCTGCTAGCAAATTATACCCTGGATATTGTTCTCTCTGACTTGATAAAGAATTCATATATCCCTTTATTTCACCTGAATATTTTAAAGCGTTTGCCACTAATTCACCGCGTGATCGTTTTCCTTCAATCGTTTCTAAAGGGTTTCGATAATTTGTTAATGCTGAAAAAAGACCCTTTTTTGATACACCCATCCAAGTCCCTTGTTTTTCTAAATCTCGACCTGCTAAAATTTCAGGTACATCTTCCCAAAAATGGGCAGCTGCAGTAGACCGATTGTAAAATTCATCCCGATTGGCAGCAACAATCAGTTTATACGTGGGATGTACGTTATAAGCGAATAAAATTAAACACATGAAACCGTCACAACCTTTAGTATGGAATCTCTTTCATCATACTCTTTTCTTAAGTGGCACTTCAATATTTCCGCTCTTGAGATATTTGAAAATTATTTTACATAATGCTCATATTCATGAATAGTAACTATTGAATTTTAAGAAACTAAAGAAAGATAAAGGAGGTCTTGCAATGAGCCAAAATGAAAAAAAGGAATTTAAGTCTGTTACTAAAATATACGATTCTTCAGACTACAATAAAAAAGATGAGGTTTCAAAAGGTTTAGCAACCACCCACGAACAAGTAAGTGATACTTATATGGTTGGCGACATGTTGACACATGCCCCTGAGAACCAAGATAGAGAAGGAAATAAAAAGTAAAATGACAGAGAAAGGGTTGATTCTTGATTGAATCAACCCAATCAGTACTCAAGGTGGTTTATGAATAATTATCTTCTAATGCTTTTCTTAATAACTGAGATGAACGATCTAAATCGACTTTAACCATCTTTTTATACGTCTTCGCTTTCTCCGGATCTTTTATGGCATAGACGGCAACTTCTTGATATTTAGAACCTTCTTTTTTAATTTTTCCCCTTGTTAACACACCGTCTTCTAATAAATCATGTAACGCTCGATAAATTTCAGAATGTTGTGGTTCAAAACCATAGGGATGAAATTCTTTTCTCATTTCATCCAAAAGCTGCAATCCATACCATCTACCATTTTCAATATTTGTTATAATATATAATTTAAGAAAAGCACGTTGCTTTATAAGGAAACCGGTACTTTCTCTTTTTCTTTTTTCCATTTTCCTAACCACCCTTATATTGACTTTTCTGAATATATTATACCATATTGTGTAAATTGCACATAAGAAAAAACACCAATTCAATGAGAATTGATGTTTTTGACATCGTTATTTAGCAAATACGTGATTACCAATTTTCACGGTTGGTTGTCTTGATAAAATCCATTTACTAGTTGAAGTGTTTGGATTGTAAAAATATAAAGAACCATTTCCTTGACCTCTAAAGGCTAATGCTTCATTAACTGCTTTTACCGAAGCCGTATCAGCTGCTTTGTTAATTTCCTCATTTTGTACTGGAGTAAAAGCATAATGACCTCCGTCAATTTGATAGATTACATCTTTTACAGTATCTGGGAAGTCTGGGTGATCAACACGATTAAGCACAACCGTTGCAACAGCGACCTTTCCTGCATAGGACTCACCTTTTGCTTCTGCTGAAACTAACCTTGCCAATAAGTCCTTTTCGGCAGTAGAAATAGATTGTGGGATTGCTAGGCTTTGTCCAGCATAAACCATATTAGCAGATTGGTTATTCAGTCTTTTGATTGCCTGTACTGGGACACCATAGTGATTACCAATTTTCCATAATGATTCCCCTGCCTTAACGACATGGGTTGAGCTCGCTTCTGAAGTTGATTGGAATGAAAATAAGGTTAAGGTTGTTACGAATGTTAATAGAGCTGTTTTAATTTTTTTCATGTTCAATCCTCCTAGTAATCTCTCATATCTCTATTACTAGGGTATCAGTTGTAATATTTTCGTTCACTCCTCCAAATTTTGGGAAATAAAATTAGAATCTAGCAACCTATGAGAATATAGGATTTATGTATAATATTGAAATTTATACCAATTCATTATAACTTCCATTTAAAACCAATTTAGGGTTTATGAACCAAAACTTTTACGGTTTATTTCAAAAGCATTTCATATATTCTATAGTTAATAAGAACAAGCGGATGAAAATCAAAAAGCAGACCTCCTTAGAGATCTGCTTCCTTCATTATTCGCCTAAATCAACATTGTGATATACCTGTTTAACATCTTCTAAATCCTCAAGAACATCAATTAGCTTTTCAAATTGAGCTTGTGCATCTTCAGGAAGGGTGACATCACTCTTAGCCATCATCGTTAATTCTGCAACTGTAAATTCTGTGATGCCCGCATTTATGAAAGCTTCTTGTACGGCATGGAATTGATCTGGTTCAGCATAGACAATTATAGCCTCTTCTTCCTCGATGATATCACGTACATCAACATCAGCTTCCATTAGGAGCTCTAATACTTCATCTGCAGTTTTACCTTCTGTCCCAATTACGGCAGTAGGTTCAAACATATAAGCAACCGAACCACTAACACCCATATTACCGCCATTTTTACCAAACGCTGCACGAACTTCTGAAGCCGTTCTGTTTACATTGTTTGTTAATGCATCGACAATGATCATAGATCCACTTGGTCCAAAACCTTCATAACGAAGCTCATCATAGTTTTCATCTGAGCCACCCTTAGCCTTTTCAATGGCACGATCAATAATATGTTTTGGTACATTATAAGTTTTCGCACGCTCAAGAACAAATTTTAAAGCTTGATTTGCCTCAGGATCGGGTTCCCCTTGTTTGGCAGCAACATAAATTTCCTTTCCAAACTTTGCGTAAATACGACTTGTATTCGCGTCTTTGGAAGCCTTTTTTTCCTTAATATTGTTCCATTTACGACCCATAATCCCACTCTCTTTCAACAAAAGTCTATAAACATTATAAGTTAAGCCTAATCTTTTCTTTCCTCATTCGATAATAAAACAAAGAAAAGAAACGTTTTTTCACAAACTCTATTATACATAATTGAATACCATGTTAAAAGTGCTATCAACAAAAAAACGTTTGGAAAACCAAACGTTTTTTTGTTAATAGATCGTACTGATTATTTATTATTATAAAATAATACTTACTTTACCTTGCGGACGTAAAGCTTCTAATTTTAGAATAACTTTCTTAGATAGAATCTTTAATTCTCCATTTTCTTGAACGAGTTTGTACTCATTAACACCAACATAGTTATCTAAGTGATCCCGTTTAGCTCGGAAAGTAACAAAGTTAGCTTTTACAGAAACTACGCCCTCTTCATTACCTACGATTCTAACGTTACTTACATTGTGAACTGTTTTAGAATGTGGGTATTCAACATGAGCTTCCTTCTTTAATAAACGCAAAGCTCTTTGTTCTAAGCGATGACGGTCATCATGAATAATATATAATGAGTTTTTGAAATCAGCATCAGGGTCGCCAAGTGGTGGAACTTCATACGTACCATTTTCAGCAAATAATGCAGCCCATTCCTTCATTTTAAAATTATCAAGTAGATCAGCTTCAAGATATAAAAAGTCTTCGATTTCTTGACGAGTAATATTCATCATTAGGCCCTCCCAACTTCTTCTTTTTCTTGCTCTTCTTTTAATGCTTCTTCTGCAGTAATCAATTTATTCCATTGACGCCAGAATGCACGCATTTGTGCTTCGTCAGTTGCTTGTGGCACTTCACGGTTCATACCTTTAGAAATATCATTCCAGCCAACACCTTTTGCATTAGCAAAGCCTTCTTGAGCAAGTTCAAGAGCTTCGTTATCGTCTGGAGTTGCGAAACCGCCTGGTCCTAAGAACTCTAAGAAGCTGTCGTTACGAACTTCTCTAAAGTTTGCTGGTTCACCTTTTGGTGCTAATGCATATGCATCTACTTCAATATATCCTGGTTCAACTGGATAGAATGTTCTAATTGTAATTGCCATAATGTCGTTAATAACTAAGTTAGGGAAGATCCAGATATTACGATTCTTTTTCGCAATACGATGTGCACGTTCAGCACCAAATTTTTCTTCTAATGTTTTAATGTTATTGTCGATGATTTCTTTTGCTTCTTCACCATAACCTTCGATCCATTTTCCTACTGGTCTTGGCCAAGCTGAATAATATTCCATAACCGCGTGACCGCCACCTAAATCACGGCCTTCACCAACAAGACTATCTTTTTCCATTGTTCCACCACGAGTAGCAACAATATCAAAATATGTTTTGTGAGTTGGAACTCCGTGATATAAGTCAACACTATTCTCACCAAGAAGTTTCCAGTTTGCACGTACACTGTAATTTTGTGGAGCAGCAAGAACTTCCATACCTTGTGGGTTTTCTGAAGCTTCTGCTTGATCAGCTACAAGATCTAAGTATTCTCTTGCGTTTCCTAAGTATTCTTCTAAAGAAATAGCATCTTTGTCAAAGTTTACAAAGATAAAACCACGGTAGCTTTCAAGACGCTCAACTGTTGTTAGGTTTTTAGAACCATCACAGTTATGATCATTGTGGTATCCAGCTTTATCAGGCATACCTACTAGTTCACCTTGGTTGTTAAAGCTCCATGCATGATAGAAGCAACGGAATACTTTTGAGTTACCGCATTTTTCACGAGTAACTAATGCTCCACGGTGTGGACAAGAATTATAGAAAGCTCTGATTTCGCCATCTTGGCTGCGAGTTAATAATAGGTTGCGTCCACCTACTTTTCTTCTATGGAAATCACCTTTGTTTTCTAATTCGGATTCATGACCGATATATAACCAGCATTTACTGAAAATCGCATCTCTTTCTAATTCTAAAATGTCTTTGTCAATAAATGCTTGACGATTAACTTGAAATGATAATTCACTTTCACGAATATATTTACTCATGTTGGTCCCTCCTAAGATTTTATTAACTTTTTGCAATATAAGATCGTGATTTCACCATCACTGATCGGGCAGGTGTTTGTATAAATCCCCTTTGATACATATACCTGATTGCAACCGCTTTCTCCATCCGCGTGAAAACGTTCTTTTACTTTGATACAGTTTCATATAAACATGTTCCTAAGTAAAGATACCCCCCCTTAAAACACTAGCCTTACATTAAAGTACTTGTAGCCGCTTTCATGTGACGCTGACTATTGTGCTTGACTATGAATCGTTATCAGCATCAATTGTTCAACAATTCAAATTTTCTATTTATTAAGGCTTAATCAAATTATATGTCAAATTTTGCAGGTAATCTAATTAAAATTTGTTTAGAATATTTATGTTTTCTTAATATTTTTTTTATTACTTATATTTCTATAGTATTTTAACTAGTTAGAAATGCATTTTAATAGACATATATAAAAATTTTCGATATTATTTAACTAGTTGATAAAAAATATTTTGGATACTTTTTTGAAAAGGTTTACAGAATAAAGCAGAATGTTCCATCAACAGCTATGATTCTATACCATATTGGAAAATAAGGAGCGTTTTAAATGGATACAAGTCAAATCGAAACATTTCTTGCAATAATAGAATATAGTAACTATTCTAGAGCAGCCGAATCTTTAAATGTGACACAACCAACTGTCACTGCTAGAATCAAAAATTTAGAAACTGAATTAAATTGTAAGCTTTTTAACCGTGATGGTAAAAATGTAACATTAACTGATGAAGGAAAAGTATTTGTTGAATATGCTACAAGTATTCTAACTTATATGAATCATTCAAAAGAAGCTACGATGACAACGAGTAAGCCTAGTTTAAAAATTGGTATATCACCTGGCTTTTCTTATTCCTTTATCTCTAATCTAATTCAATCCGTTAAATCAATTGACAATTTAAATCTAAAAATTGTTGAAGGAAAAGATTCCGTTAGTTTAAATGAACAAATATTAGCAGGTGAATTTGATTTAGTTTTTACCCGAAATATCGTTTCTCACAAGTCAGACCTCGTTTCAGAATTTATTTTTAATGATCGCTTTGTTTTAATAGTTGGGAAAGATCACCCGTTAGCTAAAAAAGAAGACCTATCACTCAGTGATTTAGAGAATGAAACATTAATTTGGTACCGTCGCAAGACAGCGCTTTTAGCTAATGTTGAAAAACAATTAATTGGAGTTCCTAACATTAAACACATTGAAGTGGACAATAGTGAAATGCAAAAAAAGGTCATTGGTAGCGGCGTAGGGGTTGGAATTACCTTATTACTTGGTGTTGATGAATCCGATGATAATCTTGTAGTCAAAAATATTAAAGCTCTCGATCAATTACCGAATAAAGTATATGTACAATATCGCAATAAGCTTTTGATTGATCGACCAATTAAACAAATTATCTATTCGATTATTAACCATGAAATGAGCAGTTAAAAACAAGGCAGATATTCATTAGAATATCTGCCTTGTTTTTCTTTATAATGCTGAGAATTGATCTATCAATTCATTAAATTTCTTTAGAGCATTTTCTATTGGGTCAGGTGTTGTTAGGTCAACGCCCGTCTTTTTCAATAATTCTAACGGATAATCAGAACTTCCACTTTTCAGAAATTCTATATAACCGCTTAAGGTTTGTTTGTCCCCTTCAAAAATCTTAGTCGCTAGATGAATAGCGGAAGCATATCCTGTTGCATATTTATAGACATAAAATGGACGGTAGAAATGCGGAATTCTTGACCAACCATATTTTACCTCTTCATCAAATACAATTTCATCCCCATTGTATTCTCTAAATAAGGTCTCATAAGTTTGATTAAAGACCTCTACATTTAATGGCAAACCTTTTTCAGCCATTTCATGAGTCTTTTTCTCAAATTCAGCAAACATAACTTGGGTAAAAAAAGTACCTTTATATTGATCAATAAAATGATTTAATAAGTGTTTTCTCATCGCTTCGTCTTTCTCATGTTCTAATAAATAGTAAATTAATAATACTTCATTTACCGTTGAAGCGACTTCCGCAACAAAAATACTATAACGAGCTGTAATTTGCGGTTGGTGCTGGGAGCTTAATTTGCTATGCGCGCCATGCCCACATTCATGAACAAGCGTAAATAAGCTATCCAAATCATCTTGATGATTTAAAAGAATATATGGATGAACGCCGTATACTCCTAAATTATAAGCTCCAGATCGTTTACCCGGTGTTTCTCTAACATCGATATAACGAGATTCCCTAAATTCTTTTAATATCTCAAGATATTCTTCACCAAGGGGCGCTAACGCTTTGAGCATCGTTTCATATGCTTCATTATAAGAAATTTCTGGTTTTACCCCGCTAACTAACGGAACACTCATATCGTATTGTCTTAATTCATCCAATCCGAGCTTTTCTCTTCTAATCTTCGTATACTTGTGCAGCGGTGCTATATTTTCCTTTGTTGTTTTAATAAGATTTTCATACACTAGTTTTGGAACTTTATCACCAAATAACCCTTTTTCTAAAGCAGAAGGATACTTACGGATCTTTGCAAGGGTGACATTATTTTTAATGGCTCCAGAAAGAGTTGATGCAATTGAGTTTTTTAAGTGCAAATAGGGTTGATAATAGGCTTTATACGCTTCTTTACGTTTTTCACGATCTTCATCTTCGATTAATTTACTATACATCCCTCTTGTTAATTCGATATGGTTGCCTTCATCATCAGTTACTTCTCCAAATTTTATATCAGCATTATTCATCATTCCAAAGGTTTGGCTAGGAACAGATAACGCTTCCCCTAATTGAGAAATTAATTCTTCTTGTTCCTTACTTAGAACATGTGATTTATAACGAAATGATTCCCATAAATCTTTCTCAAAATAGTCCAAGCCTTTTTCTTGAGAAAGATATCCTTTTAATGTTTCTTCTGAAAGACTCAATAGATACGGCATAAAGAATGATGTAGATGAACTAACCTTTACGCTTAATTGTTTAGCTCGATCTAAAACGGACTGTGAGGAGGTCTCTCTTGTGTCTTCATCTACTTTTAGCATCGCATAGGCATATAGTTTATTAAATAGAAATGAAAGTTCCTCACTTTGTTTAAGGTATCGAAATAAGGCATGTCCATCATGAATTTGACCATCAAAGCCTTTAAGTTCCTCTGCCATCTTTTCGATCGTTTGGTAATCCTGATCCCAGTCATTTTGATTTGAATATAAATCGGTTAAATTCCATTTTTCTTGTAGCGGGACTTCTTTTCTTGTTTTATATGTACTCACCGATCCTATACCTCCTTGTCAGTTCTAACTTAAATATCCATCTATTTCATATCATACTAAATATATGAAGAATAAGCGTATGAAAACCCTTTTTAAGGTGAAAAAATCCTATCTGTTGTAAAATAGTAATAGTTTGATTCATACCATTAGGGAAAGGGTTTATTTATGACACTTGATTGGATTTCATTACACCCATTTTGGGCTTCGCTTATTAGTATTCTACTCAATGTATTCGTAGCTATAACCGGTATTTTGCCAAGTGCGTTTATTACGGTTGCTACCGTTGGATTGTTTGATTTAAAATATGCTTTATTACTCTTGATCATTGGTGAAGCTCTTGGGGCAATTGTTAGCTTTATTCTTTATCGCAAAGGGATAAGGAAGTTATTATCATATCCCAAAATGGAAACGATTAATAAAAATAAATATATACAGAAATTAAGAAATACAGATGGAGTAACAGCTGTTTTTATTATTTTATTCCTTAGAGTCCTTCCTTTTGTCCCTTCAGGAGCTGTTACACTTGCAGCAGCTTTAAGTCCAATTCATGTTCTTACATTCAGTTTGGCAAGTACAACAGGAAAGATACCTGCTTTATTTATAGAAGCTTATTCCATTGCCCATGTCCTAACGATGGATACGAAATGGCAGCTCTTTATTATTTTGCTAATTTGCTTGTTTTATTTTCTTTATGTAGGTTTTAAAAAATGGAAAGAAAAGAAATAAATGGGATTGAGAAGCATAGGAGAAGGGTGGTTATGAATTGAGAAGTATACGAAGACTCATCCTATTTCTAATCATCATTAGTATGGTGTGGTTCGTTTTCAAAGAAGATATCAAACATTCCCCACTTTATTCAATCTATCAAAATGTTGCAGCAGATTTAAAGACTCTGAAAGAAAAACCCGAGTTCCAATCAACATTTGAACATTTTGAAATCGGGTTAAATCAGACTTTAGATGAACTAGGGGAAGTGTTCACTACTATCGGAAATGATCAGAATGGTCAAGAGCAGAGTGATGTAGCAAAGCCTGAATTGAATATACCGAATGATCATTCGTTTTCTATCTATAATATTGAAATTGGTGATACTCGAGAACATGTAGAAAGTCAAGTGGGTCCTCCAAAACGCTCTACATTAAATGAATATGGCGTTAATTGGGATGCATATCATGATCAGTATCATCATTTCTTTATGGTTGCGTATGATGATAAGAATAAAGTTGCTGGATTATATACAAATCAGGATTTAATTTCATCTAAACAAGGCATATCGTTAAATGCCCCTATGGAGCAAGTTGTTGCCGTTTTAGGTCAGCCGGAAACAGCAATACAAAAAGATTGGATTTCCTATCAAATACAGAACAATGGTGAGTTTCATTTATATAAATTAGATAACAGCTATGTCACCATTTTTTTTGATAAACATGAAGGAAATAGTGTGACAGCGATTCAACTAATTAGTGAAGACTTAGAAAAACAAAAACCGGGTTATTACGCCGAAGGCAGCCAAGCGTTAAAAGAAGGATTTGAGTTCCAACTATTTGATCTAACTAACGCAACTCGAGTGGAGCATGGTCTACTCCCTTTAACATGGGATGATCATGTGAAAATAACAGCACGTGACCATAGTTTAGATATGGCAGTTAATCAATACTTTGATCATACAAATCTTGAAGGGGAGTCCCCCTTTGATCGCATGGAAGAGGATCAAATTACCTTTCGTGCAGCTGGAGAAAATCTTGCCGCAGGACAATTAAGCAGCATTTTTGCGCATGAAGGGTTGATGAATTCGATTGGACACCGTGAGAATATTCTTCAAGCAGATTTTGAAGCATTAGGGATTGGGGTGGCCTTTGACGAAAATGAAAAACCGTTTTTTACACAAAATTTTGTTACAAGGTAACAAAGAGCTTGTCAATAAAAAAACCGTCTATTCGATCTAGACGGTTTTTTTATATATAGTTATTTTATGCGGCGGGTTCTTCTAGAATGTCCGTTGTTTCTTGACTAGGTACCGGACTGGACTTTTCCCTTATTTGTTTATCATTAGAATCTGTTGAGGTTTTCGGTTTAACCCCTTCTTCAGAACCTTCTGTGTTCTCTTCTACTGAATTTGAAATATCATTCTCTTGAATTTCTTCAACCCATTCTTCTGGTATTTCATAATACGAATTGATGTCTTCTTCTTCGGTGATTTCTCCCCCGTCAAAATACCCTTCTTCCTCTGTTTCCCATAAGTCTTCAAAATAATAATCGCCTAATTCATTATAAAATAAAGAATGAATTTCCTTTTCATCCATAGGTTGCTCTGACCACTGTAATATAATCGAATACACCGCTTTTATTGGAATACTAAACCCAATCGGTTCATCACCTAGCATCTTAGCAGAATTAATAGCAATAGCCTTACCAGATTCTTTTGAAAGGAGTGGTCCCCCACTACTTCCCGCTGAAATCGGTGCTGACATTTGATAAAGATTTTCATAAGTCCTTTGACCAATATTAAAGCTACGATTAATCCCTGTAATAAATCCTAATGTAGCCGTGTTTTCAACACCTTGAGGACTTCCTATTGCAATGATTTCTTCTCCGACTTTCGTATCAGAAACGGTTTCTAACTTCATCGGTGTTTTTCCTGCTAACTCCTGTACCCGGATAAGAGCAATATCCGTATCATTTGAGTAACCAATTACCTGACCTTGATATTCCACACCGTTCCAATCTTTAATGGTAACCCAAGTAAAACCTTCAATTACATGAGCATTCGTAATGATATCACCCCTTTGATTCATTAAAAACCCCGATCCTTGTGAACCACCAGTAAAGATGGTGAATACTTTTGATTGTGAATCTGCAATTAAATAGGTGATATCATCGATGGTCTCTTCTTCTATCTCTTCGACTGGTTTTGCAACCACATTTGGCATCGGATCTGTTGTCGGTTTGACCTCGTCTTTAAGTTGAGGTACAGGTGTTGGATCAGGTTCAGGGTCAGGAGTTTTTTTAGTCTCCTCATTTTGGAAATTTATATAACTTTCAGGTTTCGTAGCAGCAGATTGTGTTGGTAGATTTGTTTGTTCCGAGAAAAATTTAAAGACTGTTATTCCTAATAATACACTTAAAAGGGTAAGTACAAAAATCAGCTTCCTTTTAGAGCTTTTACGTTGTTTTCCACAATTAGGACATTTTGTAGAGCGTTCATACAGCTTTTCACCACATGACGGACAATTCATGATCCTCACCCTTTTTCTATTATCTATATAATCTAATTGTATTGGAAAATATGGGAAATGTCCATGTCGTTCAAAAGCCGTAGTTTAATATAATAAAAGTTTAAAGTTATTATTCTCCACTTAGTTTCTTATTCGCTTTTCTTCGTCTTTTTATAAATCTAAAAAAGAAAATGAGAAGGATCGACAATAATATAGCATATATAACGATAGATTCATTTGAAGGAATAGATATCAATCCCGCGGGTATTAAAATCATGACAAAAAAATAGAGGAAGTTCCCTAAACTGGTTGCTGACATAAAGGATTTAAAATGTATTGAACTTATTCCTCCTAATATATTAATTAAACTAGTTGGAATAAAAGGAATGATTCTTGATTGAAAGACAAAACTAAATCCTTTTTGTTCTATTTTAAATAATAGTGATCGATCCACTTTCTTTGTCACCCAATCTCGAAAAAGATAACGAATACTGACAAAGACGATTGCGGAGCCAATAATGCTGGTAAACCAGCTCCATATAAACCCATTTACAAAACCGAACAAAACATAATTGATTGTAATCACTAAAATTAAAGGAATGACCGTAAAGGTATTTTGAATAACCATTGCGATTAAAGTCATGGTTAAAATCAACCATATATTTTCTTTGACAAGAGAATCAATATCTCCACTTTTAATCATTTGAAACCATTCTGTTTGAAAAACAAAAAAGATGAATAGGAAGATTATTAAAATAAATGAAACTAACTTAATCCAATTCTTAATTGTTACCACCCGTTTCGGATTTCCTAAGCCTTATTTATATTATACAAATAAAAACGCTCTTGTTCATGAAATAAATCGATTCGGAACAATAAAAAAATCCAGTAATTAACTATTATATTATAGATTGCACAAAATCAAAAGCAATATGGTATAATTAAGATATATACTTTGATACTGGTTCAAGAAAGGATGTATTATTTTTGGAATACGAAATTGAAACAATTTACTACTTGAGAAATCCAGAAACGGCTCAAACAGCGTTTGCTACTGGTTCGCAGTTACAATATGAGGATATTATAAAAGATGTGTTTGGAGTAGCCTGTTTACATGATCTATCCATGATGATCCAATTTAATAAAGGTTTTCAATCCTCTATTTGTGATAGCTACGGTGTTTCTGAAAACGAAGTAAAATTAGACATGGTTCTCCGGGTGGCAACGAAAATGGATCTTCAGCAATTAAGAACACAACTTCTAGAAGAGTCAAAAACCACTGAATCACCTTCTTCAAATGATAACATTTCAATTCCATGCCCATTCGACACAATGATCAGGTTACAAGAAGGCATTTTTAAATGGGATCAAAATAAATCAGCTTATCAAATGATCAAAACCGCATAAAGGGTATCATAAAAAAAAGGTGCTGGGTAATTCTATTTTATAGAAGATACCCATCACCTTATTTTTATTTGTTCATTTCTTCCATTATCCGGATGATTTTATAAAGTTGTTCATTAATAGGGGTTGGGACTCCGTATTTTTTTCCTAGTTGACATACAGTTCCTGCAAAGTATTCTACTTCTGTTTTTCTTCCTGCTTCCATATCTTGTAACATAGAGGTTTTCCCTTTTGGAGAAAGATTATTAATGATTGGCCAAAACTTTTTCACATCTTCTTCCGTCAACCCTGTTCCTATTTTTTGTGATAATGCAACGACTTCTCTCATTGCAGATTCCACCCACTCATAAGCGATCGGTAGGGATTGGAATACTCCATATGGAGCCTTTAACACAGCAGAGGTTTGGTTGACACCCACATTAATCATGAACTTCCACCACATCGTATGGGTAATATTATCTGATATTTTATAATCGATCCCTACACGTTCAAATAAATCTTTTACAGCTAACACATCTTCAGACATTTCATTATTCTTTTCCCCATATTCGATTCGACCTCTAGTTGTAAAACGCACATCAAGACCAGAACGGAGAGCATCAATTTCTACACTCATGCTGTATAAAATATGTTCATTTTTATAGGCTTCAAAAATAATTTCCTCGCTTGAAATACCATTCAATAAAGATAGAATAATAGTGTTTGGACCAATATGATTTTTAGCATCTTCTATCGCTTGCGGCAACTCAGCATTCTTTACCGCAAAAATAACAAGGTCAACAGGCTCGACCTTTGTTTCAGGAGTTATGTAATTAAATTTATACAATTGATCATTTATTTTAATCCTATTAATTTGATACTTTTGAATACGTTGTTCATTTGCAACTACTCGAAAAGCATCCTTTAAGGAATCATGTAAAAGGCTACCGTAAGCAGCACCAATCGCTCCTAAACCAACTAAAGTCACAGTTTCAATGTTTTTCAATGTTAAGCACCCCACATTTAATTTTCTATAAGATTAGAATAACAAATTAAAGGAAAAATCGAAATAAAAGTAATAGTGAGTTTAAAAAATAGGAACCCAATTTAGGTTCCTATTTCTAATTTAAGGCTTCATGGGCTCTCTATGAATCGGCAATGTACAACAACGGAAGGATCCACCAGATTTAATAATTTCAGTAATATCTACCTCAATAACTTCAAACCCTCGACTTCTTAATTCTTTATTAACATGCTGATTGACCGGCAAACTAATAATTTTATTATTCCCAATAGACAATACATTCGTTCCTAAAGTAAATTGTTCTTCCTTAGACACTTCAATACATTCAAAGCGGCTTTTAAACAAGTCAATTTCTTTCTGGTGTAAAGCGCCAGGATAGATTAAGGCAACTTCAGGTGAAACAACATTAAAAACGCAATCTAAATGTAAGTATTTTGATTCAAAATCAATGGGGACAATGTTAAATTGATCGTTAAGCAGTCTTTGCATATGATCAATTGCTTCGCTTGTTGTGCGGTCACTTATTCCGATATAAATCGTATCTTGGTCGATGATGACATCGCCGCCCTCTATTTGATGTCCAATGATGTTATAGTAGGAGATCTCTTCATCTTCTAACCACTGTTTTAATACGTTTTCTTCTCCATGCCTGATGTTACTTGCCATATCTGCAACAAATATCGTTTCACCAAGTGTAAACCCAATATCCCGCGTAAAGACTTGTTCTGGATATTTTTTATGATAAGGTAGCAAAATGACTTCAATATCAAAAGCACGTAATGTTTTTACGAATTCCTCGTGTTGTTCGAGTGCTTTTTCGATATGTATGCCTTCATTTTTAAACTTTTTTTGAGTTTCATTTATGACATCCCTAATCGTCATGTATTGGGGCTGACAAAGAATAACTTTTTTTAAGATGTTATACTCTGTAAAACATTGAATTTTATGCGGTTTTGTGAATGTTTGTACCATCATATCCCCTCCTATTTTACAATTATTATCTACTTTAATATGCAAAATATGTTTAAAGAATTCTAATAAAAAACCACCGAAAAATCGATGGTTCATATCGACCTGTTATTTAAAAATCGCTTTTTCAAGTATTTCAACAATATCTAATGTTTGAACCTCATCCTCAACATCTCTTAATTTAGTGCCGTCACTTAACATCGTGAGGCAATAGGGGCAGCCACTTGAAATAATGGTCGGATTTATTTCAAGTGCTTGATCCGTTCTTGCCACATTAATGCGCGTTCCGTAATCTTCTTCCATCCACATTAAGCCTCCACCTGCTCCACAACACATTCCATCTTCACGATTTCGTTCCATCTCAACGAACTCAATGCCTGAGATCTTCTGTAAAACTTCTCTAGGCGGATCATAAATATCATTATATCGGCCTAAGTAGCAAGAATCATGAAATGTAATTCTTTCACGTACTGGATACTTGGGTATTAATCGCCCTTCTTTTACTAATTGTGATAAGATTTGAGAATGGTGATAAACCTCAATTTCTAAGCCAAAATCAGGATATTCATTTTTTAATGTATTATAGGCATGTGGGTCAATGGTGACAATCCTTTTGGCTCCGCTTTTTGTAATTTCAGCTATATTTTCAATTACGAATTCTTGGAATAAAAATTCATTCCCGAGTCTTCGCGGTGTATCCCCGGAATTCTTTTCACTATTTCCTAAAATGGCAAACGTTACCCCTGCTTCGTTTAGTAATTTCGCAAACGAAAGAGCAATTTTTTGACTGCGATTATCATAAGACCCCATTGAACCTACCCAAAATAAATAGTCAAATTCTTTTCCTTCTTTTTTCCACTCTTTAACCGTCTTTATCAATACATCTTCACGAAGGTTCCGCCAACTTTCACGTTCTTTACGACTAATCCCCCATGGATTACCTTGGCGTTCGATATTTTGCATGGCACGTTGGGCATCTGAACTGACCTTCCCTTCTGTTAAGACAAGGTATCGGCGTAAATCGATAATTTTATCAACATGTTCATTCATAACTGGACATTGATCTTCACAATTACGGCATGTCGTACATGCCCAAATTTCCTCTTCTGTTATAATGTCACCAATTAAATTTCGATCATCATTCATTTGAATTAAACTCATCGCAAGCTGATTTCCCTCTGTATGACGAAAAGCAAGTCGAGGGACCCATGGTGAACGAGAGGTAATAGCTGCTCCTTTTTTTGTTAAATGGTCCCGCATTTTTACGATGAGATCCATTGGAGAAAGTAATTTACCTGTACCCGTAGCAGGACACATACTCGTACAACGTCCACATTCGACACAAGCATATAAATCGATCAGCTGAAGTTGTGTAAAATCTTCCACTTTTCCTACACCATACACTTCTTGGGTTTCATCTTCAAAATTAATAGGTCGTAGTTTCCCTGGCTGATCTAATCGATGATAAAAGACGTTTATTGGAGCTGAAATTAAGTGGGCGTGTTTTGATTGAGGGATATAAACAAGGAAGGATAGCAGGGTAATTAAATGAATCCACCAAGCTAGATAAAAGATAACGATTGATACGTTTGTATTTATTCCACTTAAAAGGATAGCAACTAAGGAGGCAATTGGCTCGCTTATGGACGGCTCATGACCATGCCAGATAATATTCATACTATTACCAATCAAGACAGTGAGCATAAGGATACCAATAAAAATTAAAACAAGCCCTGCTTTAAAGTCACGTTTGAGTCGCCCGAGTTTTTCAATATAGCGGCGATGAAAAGCCATAAATACAGCAATTAGGATCATGAAAGTAATGATTTCTTGGAAAAAGGTGAATCCAGGATATACTGCGCCGAATGGTAAATGAGACCCTGGTACGAGGCCTTTCCAAATAAAGTCAATTGCACCAAATTGTACCAGTATAAATCCATAGAACATCATGAAATGGATCATGCCGCTCTTTTTATCTTTAAATAGTTTCTTTTGTCCAAAGACCATTACCAATATTTTATGAAAACGCTCCTTAAACTTCCGATCGAATTCTACTTGTTTTCCTAATTTAATATATTCATACCGGGTTTTGATTAAATAAGCAAATAAATAAATCGCATAACCCGTAACCAGCAAAAATAGAATTAAATTGGCTAGAAGTAAGATATTCAAAGAAAATCCCCCCTCTTTAGGGTTCTAGGCAATGCCTTACCTGTTAACCTTTCGTATTCGATTTTATTTCTTCAATCAATGCAGGAACAACTTCAAATAAATCTCCTACAATTCCATAATCGGCTACTTCAAAGATGGGCGCGTCAGGGTCTTTATTAATAGCAACAATCTTTTTTGAATTGGACATACCTGCTAGATGCTGTATGGCGCCAGAGATTCCAATTGCAAAATACAAATCAGGTGTAACGACTTTCCCGGTTTGACCAATTTGCAGTGAGTAATCACAATAATCTGCATCACAGGCACCTCGTGAGGCTCCTACTGCTCCGCCCAGCAAGTGTGCTAATTCTTCGAGTATTTTAAAGCCTTCCTTCCCTTTCATTCCACGACCGCCTGATACGATAATTTTCGCTTCAGAAAGATCGACTCCTTTTGCAACTTTTTTTACAATTTCTTTGATTTCCGTTCGAGATGGCGTCAATGTAACAGAGAATTCCTCAATAACTCCATTTTGAGATTCGTCCTTTTCTACTGTTTCAATATTATTAGGACGGATAGTTGCTAATAGAGGTCCAATGATTATTTTCTTTTCAAATGCTTTGCCAGAATATATCGGTCTAGTAAAAACAATTTCCCCATCAAGGATTTCAATTTTTGTTACATCTGACACCAATCCTACATTAAGATTTGCCGCAATTCTTGGCATTAAATCCTTTCCAAGTGCCGTGTGACCCATAATAAAAGCATCCGGTTTTTCTTGATCCAAAATTTGTAGTACCGCTTGCTGATAGATGTCCGTTGTGTAAGCTTTTAATAAGGAGTCCTCAACTTTTATTACTCGGTTCGCCCCATAGTAGATCATCTCATTTGCGGACTCTCCAATATTATTTGAGAAAAGGCATGCAATTACCTCTCCCCCTTCAGCCATTAATTTAGCGGCTCCAAGGGCTTCATAAGATACATGGCGAACCTCCCCATTTCGGCTCTCCCCTAACACAAGTACCTTTTTAGTCATTGTCATCCCTCCTTTAAATCACTTTAGCTTCTGATTTTAATAACGATAATAGATTAGCGGCTTGTTCTTTAACCGTCCCACTTAATAATTTTCCGGCTTGTTTTTCTCGTGGTAAAAAAATGTCAATCGTTTTTGTCTTAGCACTTATTTCGTTCACGTCTAAATCAAGGTCTTCTATTTCTAAAACATCTAATGGTTTCTTTTTTGCTTTCATAATTCCCGGTAATGATGGATAACGTGGTTCATTTAAACCTTGTTGTGCGGTAACTAATAAAGGCAAGGATACCTTGATGATTTCTTGATCACCTTCAACATCACGCACAACGGTTGCGACTCCTTCCTTTATATCTAACTTAGTAATTGTCGTTACCTGAGGAATCCCTAATCGTTCTGCAACTTGTGGTCCAACTTGACCAGACCCCCCATCTACTGCCACATTTCCACTTAAGATAATATCTGGCTCTTGCTTCGATAAATATGTCGCTAGAATGATCGAGATGGAGTTCGCATCTACTTCATCTAACTCTTCAATATCAACTAAAACAGCCTTATCTGCTCCAATGGCAAGAGCCGTTCTTAATTGTTTCTCACTTTCTTGTACACCAACAGTTAGAACTGTAACCTCTCCACCATGTGCCTCTCGAAGTTTAATGGCTTCTTCAATGGCGTATTCATCATAAGGATTAATAATAAATTCAACAGAGTCGTCCTGAATTTCTCCATTTTGGATGATGATTTTCTCCTCTGTATCAAAGGTTCGTTTCATAATGACATAAATTTTCATTAATCCTCTCTCCTTGATTTTTAAATTTGTAATTAGTTGATATGGTTTACTTCTTTAAGCGTTTTCAAAATAGCTATTTAACACTATATTTTATAGAATCTATATTTATTCGAAGTTTAAGTGTATAATGCATTTTTCACAAATATTTCACGATTCCCGGTTAAACGAATAGGGTATGATTACGCAATAATGGAGTAAATGGTGTATGATATAAATATAAAATTACATGTGGTGGATACCTTTATTCTCCACAATAATTTAGAGAAAATGTCCCGCTACTAAAAAATAAATAAGATGGAGGAATGAAGAATGGATCTACTAAAACAATTTTTCACTTTAGGTTTGGGTGCCGCTGTCATCACAAAAGAACAAGTTGAGAAAACAGTCGATACACTTGTTAAAAAAGGTGAAGTTAGTGCAAGCGAGTCCAAAGAACTTGTAAATCAGTGGATTGAAAAAGGAGAACAAGCGAGACAAGAAATGGATGACATTGTAAAAACAAGAATGAACCAAATGTTATCCAATTTAGATTTGGTTACAAAAGAAGAATATCGTGACTTAGAGCGTAGAATTGAAGTTCTTGAAAATCAATTAAATAAACAATAATTCATTGGGTGTTTTAAAAGGGATCTTTTGAAACACCCTTTTTTTGAATCAATTACAAGATCAGTATTTTAGATTTAAATTTGATTTGAAATTTTTCTAAGAAATTCTGTTAAAGCTTTTCCAGGGTCTTCGTTATGACTAACAATTGGGATAATTCCCCTCTCCTTTAAAAGACGTTCCTTAAGGGGGTTTTTCTTCACTAAAAAGATATATGATTTTGGACGAATATGTTCAAGTTCAGAATCCTTCCATTGTCTATGCAATTTATATAGCATATAACGGATATTGATATCAGATAAACTGTAACCAATAAAAAGGATCGATTTTTCTAATGAATCTGACCGTAATTTTATATCTAATGGAGACTCGAAATCAAGTCTTTGGAAAAAACCTGATTCCGTTAACACTAGCGATGAGTCATCATCGAAATCACCGTGAAATTTAATAATTTGGGTTTTATTCATTTCAATTCTAGCAATATCTGCTACATTGGTAATTTTAATGTATTCTTTTTGATAATAATCATATGCATTTTCGAGCCATCGATCAAAATTAGTTGTATATATAATGGGAAAGTCCAATTCAATAATAAGTCTATAAATCTCTGATTTCCCAATTTCAATATCTTTATGATGCCAGAGTCGGTCCATCCAACTTCTAAGTGCCCCCAAGGTACCCTTTTGATGAAAATAATATTCAGCCATGATTAAAAAATCATTGTTGCCCCATGATTTAAATTGTTCTGGCTCATATCCAAGATTTTCCGCCATTTCATCCATCAATTCAGAATAAACAGGGAGCCCTAGATTATTAGAAACGCCGGAACCCACAAATAAAATCACCTGTTTATTAGTAATGGCACTTGCCAGTTCTTGTATCATAAGACCTCCATTTAAAATATCAATCTCCCTTATTTTATCATATGAGATTTTTCTATTGAAAGAACCCTTTCCATCATTGTTACGAATTGTTTACAATTAGATATTTTCGACAAAAAGTATATTTTCTGAATAATTAATAGCGAAATTATACTTGTTTTGTCATCACAGAAGGAATGTGCAAATAAATAGAGAAACAATATAATAAGGAGGGGTTCTATTGAATACAAAGTCTGTAGCGGAGTTGCTTGGCATTTCAACTAGAACAGTTCAAAGATGGGTGAAACAATTAAATTTAGATATGGAGAGAAATGACCTTGGCCATTTTATTTTTACAGAAGAAAATATTGAACAATTAAAACAAGTGAAAAAACAGTTAGATGAAGGAGTATTACTACAGGATATTTCTCTAAAACAACCTACAAGAACTGGTATTGTAAAAATCGAGAAGTCTGAAAAGAATGGAGAGACTGAAAAGTCTGCCCCCATCACAACCCAACTAGAGGAAAAAATCGCAAACTTAGAAGTAAGTCTTAATCAGAAAGCGGATGCAGTCGTATCTTATCAACTTATCCAACATCGTCGTGAAATAGAAGATCTAAAACAACAAATGTCAATTCTGACAGAAAAAATTGCTTATTTAGAGGAATTACATATTAAGGAACAGGAAACTGCGTCTTCTATTGAAGCAGAGCAGTTAAAGGAAAAATTAGCGCCTAGAAGAAAGAAAAGCTTCATAAGAGCGATATTTGGCTTTTAACAAAAACAGCTCACTGATTAGTGCTGTTTTTGTTTTTCAATTCATTTTTCAATTCAAAAGAAGTCATTTAAATAGAAGCGTTAAAAAAAGCGACCAATGGCCGCTTTTTTTAACAAATTATTTACCTAAGATTCATCTGATTCTACATCTTCTACGTTATTATAATTATACTGAGTTCGATCAACAGGGTTAAAGCCTTCTGGTGTATAAAATCTCAATAAATCACCATTAACAACTTTATCAGAGAGTGCTAATTTGTGCTCAGCATTTTCTTGCAATTGTTTCGCTTCATCAAGACGACTTGGGTCTAATTCAAGACCAGTATTACTATCAAGGAATTTACCATCTGAGAAAATAATCGACGGACTTACAAAATCACCATTTCTAAATGGAATGACTTCATCATGATCTTCTGATAATAGATCTGTTCCTAAATGGACATAATTCTTTGATTCAATTCCTAATAAATGTAAGAGAGTTGGTAATACATCAATTTGTCCGGTAACCTCATGATTAACTCCACCCTCAATTCCAGGAACACGAATAAATAAAGGAACGCGTTGTAACTCAACATTTTCAAACGTGTCAATTTCCTTACCTAGAATTTGCTCCATTGCTTTCGTATGATTTTTAGAAATTCCATAATGGTCACCGTACATAACAATAATGGAATTTTCATATAATCCAGATTCTTTCAGGTAAGTAAAGAATTGTTCTAATGCTTCATCCGCATAACGGGCGGTCTGAAAATACGTATCTACAGATTTATCCCCAGTTGTTGCCGGTTCGATCGTTGCTAATTCTTCAGCAAGTGGATATGGATAATGGTTGGTTACGGTAATAAACTTTGTATAAAATGGCTGTGGTAAGGTTTCTAATAACGGGATGGATTGCTCAAAGAATGGCTTATCCATTAAACCGTAATCCGCAAGATCTTCTGGATTCATTTCATAATAACTCGCATCAAAGAAATGATCATAACCAAATGATTTATAAATCTCATTTCGGTTCCAGAAAGTTCCAGTGTTCCCATGAAAAACAGCAGAAGTATAGCCTTGCTGCCCCAATATAGCCGGTGCCGCTTGATACGTATTTAACCCTTTTGTAGTAAAAGCAGAACCTTGTGGGAGTCCATATAATGAATTTTCAATAAGAAATTCAGCATCAGCTGTTTTACCTTGAGCTGTTTGATGATAAAAATTATCAAAATAAAGTGTGTTCTCATCTCTTGTTAGTGAATTTAAAAATGGTGTTACCTCTTCCCCGTTCAATTGATAATTCATTAAGAATGTCTGAATGGATTCTAAATGGAAGAAAATAACGTTCATATCTTTACCAATACCGAAATACTCTGGATTTGGTTCAGCGTAATTGGATTGTGTAAAGTTAATTACTTCAGTTATATCACTACTATCTGCTGTTACCCTTTGGGCCGAAGCCTTTGTGCTTTGTACAGCATCGTAAATTGTATAATTGTACATTCCTAGATACTTTACAATATAATTTCGGTCAAATCCTCTTGTCAATAATTGAGGACGATCTGTTTCTGCTAAAGCAAGATTTAAAAATGAAATACCTAACGCTAAAGAGATTATCGCTGTTGCGGTACGGCGCTTCATATCTTTCATTTCAATTTTTACCTTTTTAGATAAAAGCAAGCAGATTAACAAAATAGTGTCGATGAAAAATAATAAATCATATGGTTGTAACAGTGACGGTATACTACTACTTACATCTCCAAAGTTTTGCGTTTGAAATATGGTCGGTAGTGTAATAAAGTCATTAAAAAACCGATAATAAAGGACATTGGCATATAATAAGAAAGACATTAGAAAATGAATAATCATCAGCCAAGTATATTTTCTACGTCCTTTAAATAAAAATGCAAATCCGAGAAAGAGCAGTGATGACCCTAAAGGATTTAAAAATAATAAAAATTGTTGAAGGGTATTTTCAATCCCTAAATCGAATTGTGATAGTTGAGTTGTGTATGTTTTTATCCAAAGAAAAAATACAGTCAATAAATAAAAACCAATAAATTTATTAAATATATTTCTTCGCTTCATTTCTTGCTTCATTTTTAGTCCCACCTTCTAAAGAACTATTATACATGGTTTCCATTCTTCAGTTCAAATATTTAATCACAATCTTTAAAACTATTAATTAATTTCTTCCAATTCTTCATAATTTTAGTATGCAGATTAACACTGCTTTAGCAGAATCCAATTATACTCCATGGGTTAAAAATGTCAAGTTGATGGAGATGGAAACATCTGTATCGGCTTTATAAAGTTTGTCCCATTTTTTATATTAAAATAAATTATTTAAGTCATGATTCTAGCAATCCTTCTATAATGTAAAATGTAAATTAATTGTAAATGCTTTATTAAGATAAAATGTGGTTATAAAAAATATAATTTTTTTTTACCATCTATGAATATAGAATCTTTTAAAGAAATATAGATTTTATATAAATATGGTGGGTGATGTTATGAATCATGATCATACTAAAGATATCTATTTTCATAATTTAAAAGAACGGAACATGAATTTTGAAGATGTGTTTGATCGGATTATACATTTTATGAAATTGTATCGAAATGGAAACTTTCGTCTTATGATTGGAACAGATTCACAAGTACATGACAGATTTACTGTATTTATAACAGGTATTGTGATTTTGAATGAAGGAAAAGGCGCTTGGGCGTGTATTCGAAAGCTCAAAATTCCTAGACGTATGAAGCACTTACATGAAAGAATTTCAAAAGAAACTTCATTAACAGAAGAAGTTGTCAGCTTATTCGATGAAAACCGAAAAAATATAATGATTGATATTGTACTCCCCTTTATTTATAAAGGGGCAAGCTTCACAATGGAAGGACACTTAGATATTGGATCAGGAAATCGTAATAAAACGAGAATATTTGTAGAAGAAATGGTTTCTCGTATTGAATCGATGGGACTAGAGCCCAAAATTAAACCCGACTCTTTTGTTGCCTCCAGTTATGCGAATCGGTTTACGAAATAATCCCTATATTTTTCCTCAATCGTTCCCATAAATTTCTTATTTCCTCAATTTATACATCTAGAAAAGTGACGTCGAAAACATGATGAAGTTCATTTCTTTAGATGCTGCGAAATTTCAAAAAAGAGCGTATTAAAAATGCGCTCTTTCATGATTTATTCATATAGTCGATCAGGCTGGCTTTCGGTTCACCAAAAATTTCAGCTTCATATCTACGTCCTGTCGGTGTCGCAGCTAAGCCACCTTCACCTGTTTCCCTTAATGTCGTTGGTAGTGTTTGACCAATTGCATACATCGCAGCAATCACTTCGTCGGGAGGAATCCTGCTCTCAATCCCTGCAAGAGCCATATCAGCTGCTGTCAATGCATTAGAGGCACCTAAGGCATTTCTTTTTACACAGGGTACTTCTACTAATCCAGCTACAGGGTCACACACAAGACCAAGCATATTTTTTAATGAAATCGCCAATGCTTCTCCACTTTGTTTTGGTGTTCCACCCGCTAATTCAACAATGGAGGCAGCAGCCATTCCCGCTGCAGAGCCGACTTCTGCTTGACATCCTCCAGCTGCACCTGAAATAAAGGCATTATTGGCAATGACAAAACCAAATGCAGCAGCCGTGAATAAAAATTCAATCATTTCTAGCCGAGTGGGATTTAGCTTATCTTTGACAGCAAATAAAGTACCTGGTACTACACCAGCTGAGCCGGCAGTTGGTGTTGCACAAATGGTTCCCATTGCCGCATTGACTTCATTTGTGGCCATAGCCTTACTCACCGCATCTAAAACTAAATTGCCAGATAAAGCCTTTCCACTTTGCATATAATTTTGTAAGAGGACCGAATCACCACCTGTTAAACCCGTATGTGATTTTACCCCCTTCAATCCTCGCTCCACGGCTTTTTCCATGACCGTTAAATTTTGATCCATTTTATTCATCACTTCTTCACGTGACAAACCCGAAACCTCAATCTCTTGACGGATCATGATTTCCGCTATTTTCACTTCATTTTGTTGGGCTAATGAAACAAGTTCTGCTACGCTTTTAAACATCATTATTTCCTCCTGATGTTGTATTTCATCATTTTAAATTCATTCTAGTTGTTAGTTGACCATGCGAATCACTCTTGTTACATTTTCTAGACCAGTTATTTCCTCTATTACATGATCCTCGATTTTTTCATCTACCTCTATGACCATTAAAGCAGTATTTCCTTTTTCTTTTCTAGAAACTTCCATATGACCGATATTAATTTTATGTTTGGATAAAACGCTAGTTACTGAACTAATAATCCCAAATCGATCATTATGCAGCACAAGAATTGCCCGTTCCCCTGACAATTTAAGCTTAAAGCTATTAAGTTCGGTTATTTCAATGGAACCTCCTCCAATGGAGATACCGATGAGTTCTAATTCATGATCATATTCGTCAAACAAATTAATTTTCACTGTATTGGGATGCTCTGGAACTGCTGTTTCCTCTTGAAAAATGACTTCCATTCCTAACTGCTTAGCGATTTCTAATGAATTTGGGATACGTTCATCAAATGTATCAAAGTCCAATAGTCCTGCTACTAGTGCTAAATCAGTTCCATGTCCTTTATAGGTTTTAGCAAATGATCCATAAAGAGAAATGAGCGCTTTTTTCGGTTGTTTTTCAAATAAAGTTCGAGCAACTCGGCCAATTCGAGCAGCGCCTGCTGTATGTGAACTAGAAGGTCCAATCATTACGGGGCCGATTATATCAAATGCAGATCTATATTTCATGATCGTTCACCTAGTTTCTATTAATGATATTTGTTTTAACTTTTTCTTATATTATATTCAAACAATGGTTGAATTCATGCAGAATTTCAGTGAATTCGGGTAAAGGCAAATAAAGCATAACATATCTATTTTGTGTTTGAAATAATTTTATGGAGTTTCAAAAATTGTTAACAAAAGCATTTTTATTTAACGTATATGGTTTTGAACGACTTACCTAAAATTTACATAGTCTGTTACAGCTTTGGTAAAAATAGTTGATGGAATAGAACAAAAAAATCGAGGTGGCAAAATGAAGGAATTACTACAACAAGCAAAAAAAGAATTAGAAAAATCTTATGATCACCCGGATTCAACAAATTTAGATCGTAGTATAGAGATTTTGCAACAAGCATTAGAAAGTGATGGAGATAAAGGTACAATGATTGAGGACGTGATTACCTCATTAACCCAGGCGAAAAATGCCAAAGTTCAATTACAGCAAGCTGGAGATGTTTCTTCGTCAGCAGCCTTTGGTCAAGCCTTCAATGCACTAGAACAAGCTATTGAATCTTATGAATAAGAAATCTCTGTTTTTCCAACTTTAATAATACTGAGACTTCTTTTCGCATGTTATTTCTCCTTCTTGTCGAATATTGTCAATTTAATCTTTTTTAACACTATAAAATTGGAAAGTATTATGTGTGAATAAAGGATTTTTCATATGTGATGGAGAAATTGGTTAAGAGGCAAATATAAGAGAGCTAATAATGAAGGATATTAATTGAAACTCATCTTCTTTTATCTCACACAGAAATAAAAATAAACCGTACAGTATACGCTGTACGGTTTTTATAAGTTGTTAATAGCCTTTAGAATAATCAACTATATTAATGGATGGTGTTTCTCCTTTTAAATATTGTTTCAAGTTAGGAATAAAGATATCTTCTACAACTCGTTGATCATAATATTCGGTTGAGCCAGCTGTATGCGGGGTAATGATTACATTTTCCATTTCCCATAACGGACTATCTGTATTTAACGGTTCTTGTTCAAACACATCTAACCCTGCCCCAGCAATAGTTCCCTCTTCTAAGGCTTTTACTAACTCTGCTTCATTAACGAGTGAGCCACGACCAATGTTAATAAAGTATGCTGATGGTTTCATTCTATTAAATTGATCACGATCAAAAAAATGATAGGTTTCATTTGTTAAAGGCAATGTAACAACAACAAAATCGCACTTAGGTAAAATGGTGTTTAATTGAGCAGGTGTATACATTTCATCGACGTACTGAATTGGTTCTCCAGAATGTCTAACCCCAAGCACTTTCATACCAAAGGCCTTTGCGATTTTTGCCGTTTCTTTTCCAATTGCACCAACTCCGATAATTCCTATCGTTTTCTCGTGTATTTCTTGTTTGATATCACCATGGTTCCATACTTTTTTCTGTTGGTTTTTAACATATGTAGGAATCTTTCGGGTTAGACCTAATAAATAAGCGAAAATCGTTTCAGAAATCGGATAGGCATGGACCCCATTTGCGCTCGTTAAAAGAATCTGATTTATCGTAAACTGATCTAACGGATATTGATTGACCCCTGCACTAAAGGTTTGAACCCATTTTAGTTGGGAGTAATGATTGAAAGAAATTTGAAAGCCTCCGACGATCTCAGCCTCATGTATATGAGGTCCCCACACTTCTTTATCTTTTCCCACAATTATTTCCCAATCGGGTGCAACCACTTTTATTTTGTTCATTAAGTCTGGATGTAGATTTTTAGTTATTACGATTTTTCTATTAGTCATCCTCTTCCTCCCTCATCTTCATTACCTAATCTCATTATACATTTTTCTGAAGATTCTTTCTAAGGAAAAGAATAAGTAGCAATGACATTAAGATTCTATCGAATAAACTAAGTCTCTCGTTTTTTCCATGTAGTTCATGGCTGAATTTAAATGTTGATCTGCTTTTGCTAATAATTCATTTGCATCGTCCATTGCAAGGCGATCATCTACTTGTTGAGTTAGTATTCTTTTGATCAATTCGTCACGTTCGATATAATTCTCTAAACTTAGAAGGAATTGTGTTCTTGAAGCAGACATAAATTGTCCAACAGATTTAGGTATTTCATAAACATATGGGGAGGTTTTGATATGTTCAGAAGCTTTCTTCGTTAATCGGATTCCATTGTCCATATTTCTTAAATAGGCTTCGACATCTAAATTTTTATTAATGGAATCTCTTATTGCTTTATTTTGATTATATTGTTCTACATAATTATTATAAATGGTTAATAAGTAGGCAAAATAATCATCCACTTTTAGCCTTAACTCCTCAGAAAATTCCGTTTTTCTATGATGCTTTGTTGCATCGTTTTTATTAAACAAACGTTTGAATAAATTCATTTGAATTTCCTCCTTTCCTATGATATTAGTCTTCCTACTAATTTTAATATTTCGACAACCTTTTTGGAAAATCCTGTACATTTATTGCTTGATTTGCGGAAAAAATACACAAAAATCGCACAATTGTGTGAACATAATTGTGCGATCGCGTTGATTATCTATCTTTTTGCTTAAATGTTTTACAACATGTTTCTGAGGATTGATTAGCTTCCTCTTTTCGAGACTGCAATCCAAACTCCTCAGAAAACTCTGTATCATAATTTGATGTATAGTCCATGTCAATTGTAATTTTATCTGCCCCGCATACATTGCCTTTTGCATGGAATACACAATTAGCAACCGTACATTTTACTTCAACATTAGGCATTATAGATTCATCTCCCTTTTTTCTAATGAATCAATTGTAGTTTGCGCATTATGTCTTCCTTTATAATGGATTAGCAGAAGTAATCTTTAGGTGAACGTGCTAAATAAAGGGATTTTTTTAAAAAACATGATTTGCATAAAAGAAAAGATGCCCGTTAGGTGGCATCTTTAAATAAAATTTAAATGGCTGTTACAAATTCGTCCGTTTTTTCTTTCGCATAGTTAAAAGCATCAATCTCTGTGATACGTTCTTTATAGGGTAATTTCTTATCACTTTCAAAATAATGGCGGAAAATCGGATTGTGGTCTTGCATAACATGACGGAATTCATGAAACAGTGTTTCAATCAAAGGAAGATACTCATCATAACGGAAAATAAAAATAAGCCCTAATTCTCTCCAATAGATCCCTGATTCAAACCGTAAATACTCATCTTCTTCATCGCCCATCGCGCTTATGATTTTGTTTGCATCAAGTGTAGAACAAAAAATAACGGGTGTTTGATAAAAAATATCAAGATGTTTAGAAATGGTTTTATACAGAGCTTGAACATTCCATTCAAATTCATCGTCTAGTACATACCAGTTTTTATATTGTTGAAATATCGTATGTTTCTGAAGCGCTTTCTTTAGTTTCATTTGCATTCACCACTTTTCGTCTTAATTAATTCTTATAGGTATTGACCAAAAAGAAATCAATTATACGGTTTTGTGAGAATCTATCTTTGGTTGATTTTCGTCTACAAGATCGCGATATTTGTCGAAATTTGCCAACTAACAGTCATAAAGTTATTATACAAAAATAATTACCGCAGAACAATGTCGAATTATGTTAAAATTATACTTTTATTAAAAAACTTTATTTATTATATGATAAGGAATCGTAAAATTATGAAAAAAAGAAGCTAAATTTCCGTAAAATGGAAATTTAGCTTCTTAAGTAAGCATAATTAACGGGGAAAAAACATATATGAATTCGAATTGCTTATACGCCTGTATTAAAAATAATCTGAGAAGTAAGGAGTTTGACGTTCAATAAGGTTTTCCAAGCGTTCGACAGTTTCCTTATCAGCCTTAAGACGACCAATGTCGGCTAAATAGGAGGGTCTTTTATAGCTCAATAACATGGTTGTTAAGGTTTGAATATCCAGGGAAGCAATTGGCTTTTTTTCAGAATGAACGAGTTCACCATGACCTGCTGATGAAACTTGGAGGGTAAAAACACCATGATTCCAATCTAAAATGGGATCATTAAGTTCCAATGTTATTGTCGTTTCCTCTTCAAATTTTTTAAAAGGAAATTGGGCGATGAATTGTTGTGCATCTACAATCCGAGCCATATAATAAGGGGAAATGGTTTCCTTAATATCACCATCATCTAACCAAAAAGCTAGTGGTTCATCCATGTACGTGCTGCCAACTACCTTAGATACCATGGAAAAATGCGCACTTACAAAATTCCAGAGTCCATTTCGCGCCTCTTGATTATTGTAAACCATTTCTTTAATATGAAGAACATCATCAGAAATCCAATATAAGAGGTAGCCTTGAGGTTCTCGAGTTTGGTCATAGTATACAGCAGCAGTTATATCGTCTAAATCCCATCTCCAGTACTCATCCCATGCAAGATCATTTCGAATCATTGCTGCGTGTTTTTTACTGGAAAATATTTGATAAACGTATTTAATATCTAGATGCTCTACATCTACACGTTCCACGTAACCTGATACTTGTTTGGGCTTTGGTAGTTGGTAATCCCGGACCTCAAATGTCATTTTATCTGAGATAATCTCCCAGCCTCTGCGACGATAATAAGGAAACGAATAAGGATATAAATAGGAAATTGTTTGTTTTCTTTCTCTCATTTCCCAAAGTGCTTGTCTCATTAGTTTATTCATAAGCCCCATGTTTGCATATTCAGGATATGTTCCGACACCTGTTAATCCACCCATATCAAAAATGCGACCAAAAATATTTACTTTAAAAGGATATACGGCCACTTGAGATATTAATTTGTCCCCATCAAACCAACCTAGAACATCTGCCTGTTCGAGTACAGGAAGTTTTGCCATAGCGATTTCCCGTTCTTTCCAACCGACCATTAGCAATTCTTTATTCGTTACTTGAAATACATATCGTAATAACTGATTGAACTGGTGTAAATGATGCGGTTCTACCTTCCCCATTTTGAGTCTATCTAAACGACTCATACTTATTACCTCCATCTCTTTTCATCCACATCTTCATTATATTAAACTTCCTAGCACTTCATCCAATTTTTAATCGAAAATTATCGTGATCTTCATTTTCTTCTTTTTCCGATCCAAACACCAGTCAAAAAGATTAACAAGGTATAACCAAATACGAGTAAAATGGGCGACAATATTTGTTTATATTCTTTCCATATGGCTTGGTAATAACGTATTAATGCATTTTCTGTGATTAAATAATAATGAAACACAACCATTCCTACTAAAAACAACAGGATCGAAAAACGAAATAATTGAGACCATTTCATTTCAATCCGTCTTCGTTTCTTTCTCGGTACCCTTTTATCTTCCGTACTTATTGTGGCTTCATTTGCCTGAAGTATTTTACTTTTTGGCATTTTAGGCTCCTTCGTTCATTATTTTGAATTTTTCATAATAATACTTTTCACTAAGCAAAACGTTTTTTCCTGCTAAATAGGAAAAAGACCGTAAATTATTAGATTACAAAAAAATACCAGGTGACAGGCACCTGGTATTTTCCTTTATTTAGATGTTACAGCTTTTGCTTCTTTTTGTTGCATTAATTTGAGAAGATCTAGGAAATTGTCATCTCTTGTACGGATAGCTTCTTCTCCGTTATCATCATAAGTGTAAAATCCTTTGTTCGAGCGAATTCCTAATTCTTCTTTTTCAACCATTTCATTTAAGAAGGATGGAACTTCTCTTGTGTTAGACAAGTCTTTCATAATGTTTCCAACCATTGCTTTTGTTGTATGTAGACCAGCCAAATCTTGGCTTTCTAACGGTCCACAGAATGCCCATTTAAAGCCCATACTTCCTCTTACTGCTATATCAATATCTTCTGCCGTACAAATACCTTGTTCAATTAAGTTGAAGCATTCGCGTAAAAAGGCAACTTGAACACGGTTCACAATAAAGCCAGTGATTTCTTTCTGTAAGACAACAGGAGATTTTCCAATTTCCTTCATTAAATCATAAGTTAGTTGAACAATGTTCTCATCCGTTTTTTCAAACTTTACAATTTCAACGATTGGCACAATTTGTGGTGGATTAAAATAGTGAGTAATGATAAATCTTTCCGGATGTTTTGCCTTTTGAGTTAATTCTGCTAAAGGAAAAGTAGAAGTATTTGAAGCAATAATCGTTTTCTCAGATACAACGCTTTCAATAATTTCATAAGTTTCAAGCTTCGTTTCAAGAACTTCCGGAATGGATTCAAGGATAAACTCAGCGCCGTCAATTGCTTCACGTAAATCTGTTGTATAGGCAATGTTTGCTAAGGTTTGATCCATTTTCTCTTGAGTGAGCATTTCTTTTTCAACCATAATTTGTAAACTATTTGTAATAAGCTCTCTAGCATGCTCTAAAGATGTTTCACGTCTAGCTTGGATTTTTACCTTTTTACCTGCTTGGGCAAATAATTGTGCAGCCCCGTGTCCCATAATTCCTGCACCAAGTACTGTAATATTTTGCATTGTAATACCCCTTTTCATAATGTGTTTGTCATATGTTCCATATAATAAGGATACATGATGTTTTTATAATATTTATTTTTTTCAGTATAACATTTTCCTTTTGAAAAGATTGTAATTTAGGTTACAATCTAATTAAGGAGTTGAAAAATATGAGTCAAACGGACGTGTTAGAAAAGGTGTCGAATGATTCCAAATTATATAGTGCCTTTAAAGAAATCGGTACCCTTCAACGATATAGAAAAGATGAGATCATTTATTTACAGGATGATGAGGCGCAGAATTTTTATTTGTTAAAATCAGGCAGGGTTAAATTGTTCTTAACATCCGCGAACGGCATGGAACTTACCGTCAAGATATTAGGGACTCATCACATATTTGGAGATGCTTCCTATTTTAGTAAGAGCCCTAGATTAACTTCTGCTACTGCACTAACCGATATCGAGGTCCTTTCCGTAGAATTAAAGAACTTACTTCCGTTATTATCAAAGAATCCTTGTTTAATAGCTGAACTCTTGGATATCTTATCACAGACGATCCGCGTACTCTCCACCCAAATGTATAGCATGGCTTTTTTATCGGCTGAAAAAAAAGTTGCTCATATTTTAGTCCAATTAGGTAGTTTTGTAATGGATATCGGTTCAAATGACAAATATACAATTGAATATACTCATCAAGATTTAGCGGAACTAGTAGGACTTGCTAGGGTCACGACAACAAAGGAGTTAAAAAAGTTTGAGAAACAAGGTTGGATTGAGTTAGATTACCGAAAAATTCATATTCTTGATGAGGAATCCTTGAAGAGGTTTCTACTTTCATAGAAATCAGTGAAAGCTGGATACACGAATAACTTGGGTCAAGCTTTCCCTGAAAATATAAAGAAGCAAATTACATCAGTATAAAAGACAATGCTCGTTTGCTTGAGCAAATTAGCATTGTCCTAACATTTGTTCACATATCATTCTAGAATTTAATCGAGCGGCAATGTATGGAGGTTGTATCCCTCTTACACCTTCTAACGGCAAACCTAGCCAAATGATTTGCGTATCAATGATGACAAATGGATAAGGAAAATTTTTCTCGATCCACTGCGTTGCCTGTAGATCCGACCATCTTTCCTCTGAAATGATGGTTAATTTTACCCCATTCCTTCTATTTAATAGCGCTGCATTCCATTCTTCTGATAACGTCATAGCTGAAGGCAAGGAGATCGTAATCGAAGTTCGGGCTATTTCGATGTCGTGGAAAACAGGTTCTAACTTTCTGGCATAAATCCATTGTAAATCAGGGTGTTGATGTTGAATCCATGAGCCAACGTCCTGGTTTGTGATTCTTTGTTGATGTTTAACTTGATGTTCGACAAGCTGCCTTAGCGTTTTTCCACGGTAAATATTCTGACGAATAAATTCAAGATTACTGATATGCAGGAATTTCCCCTTAGTTCTTGTAATCGCAACATTAATTAACCGTTCACTATTTTTACCAGTCAATAACATCCCAGCACGCTGTTGAGGTTCACTATCAACTGTATCAAAAATCATTACGTCCCGCTCACTTCCTTGAAATTTGTGGACAGTAGCGGCAATTATATCCCCTGCCATTTTTTCCACCTTGTATATGTCTTCAAGAAGAATGTTCATTAAATTTGCCTGTGCTCGATACGGAGTTACATATCCAATTGACATTGCTCCTGTTGAATAGGCTTCATGGATAAGTTGAAAAGAGAGCAATAGCTGCCATAAATTAAATCTTGAATTAGATCTTTTATCATTGATACAGTACATACCTGAAAAGCTTGTATCAACCAGTACGGATGCACGTCCTGGAAATGGAGCTTTATCTACAATTTTATTTCTACTCTTCCGAACGCTTTCATGATCTCCCACTAAATTTTGATAAATATATTGATTGGTAAAAGAAGAAATTCCTGGATGCATCCTCCTTTGTTCTTTTAACATAAAAAGGTGTGGATGAAGACGGTCAGGGTTTAATGAATCAACTACGCTTGTTCTGTGAAAAATATCTTCTTTCATCCACTTCTCGACTAATGGATCTCGACTAGAAGCTATCGGAGGTAATTGTTTGAAATCACCACAAATAATCAACCTTTTCCCTAAAGAAGCTGCAAGGGCTGCCTGAGGAACATAAGCCATGCTGGCTTCATCAAGGATGACAAGATCAAATTCCTGTTCGAAAACAGCAGGATCAATTGCTGCCTTTGCAAGTGTAGTTCCTACGATATAGGCTTCTTTTAAAAATTGCAGTTCTTTCTGACGAACTTTTGCTAGAACTTTTGCAATCTTGCTTTCAAGGTCTAATAAATCCTTTGAATCCCTTGTGCTGAAGGAACGAGCGAGATCTTGTTTTAATAAGCGACGTTCTTCAAATAATTTGTTTCTATCATCAGCAAGTAGTGGATCCTGTTTTTCAATGAGTTGACTTGTCGTAATTCCATTTTCATTAGAGAGTCTTTCCCCTGTAATAGCTCCATAGCGAAGGATATCGCCCACTTTAAAGCGATTTTTTCTTTTAACAAAAGAAGTTATTTCTGTAATCAAAACATCCACAGCCTGATTACTATGTGATAAAACTAATACCCGTTTTTCTTTAAAGTATTTATGGGCCGCTACTCTTGCCAATGTGTAAGTTTTCCCAGTTCCAGGTGGTCCCCATACAAAGGTCACAGGATTGTATTTGGATCGCAAAACCAATTCATGAATGTTCCCCTTAATTTTTTCAACTGGATGTTTTGTTTCCATTGTAGGATTCATTAATCGTTTAACACGAGCTAGTTTTCGTTTACTTTTTTTCATTTCATCAAATCGATCGATTAATTGCTGCAATAACTCCCATGGATCATGAAATAAAAAGGCCTCTGAAATTAGATCACCAAGTGAATCATCCAAGCCTAATATAATCCCGTTTCCTTCAGATGAGAGGACTCGTCCGTTTGTTGTCATTCCTCCCCATTCCAATTTAACGGTAGATCCAACAGGAATACCCAAGGGCATACTTGTATCAAAATAATAGGGATAGGGATTTTCAGTCGATAATTGTCTTCCGTTACTTACGACAAAGCGATTTCCACCAAATTTTTTCAAATGGTTTATTTCCTTTTGTAAAGCCTGCTGCCATTCTTTTATATACACTTTCGTTGTTGTCATTTTTACTCCTTTATTTCCAACTAAGACTCATTACATCATTATAAATCAAAAAGACTCAAATCCAAATATTCTTAGGATTTGAGTCTTTAAAATGTAATGAACTTATTTCCTTTTTAACATTTCAAAAACTTGCTGTACATCTTTATCCCCACGTCCAGATAGATTAACAATAATAATATCGTCTTTTGTTAATTCCTTTGCAAGTTTCATCGCATATGCTACAGCATGCGAGCTTTCAAGAGCAGGAATAATTCCTTCTAGTTGAGATAATGTTTGAAAAGCCTCTAATGCTTCTTGTCCTGTTAGAGGTACATATTCGCCTCTGCCACTATCTCTTAAATAGCTGTGTTCTGGTCCAACGCTTTGGTAATCTAAACCCGCAGCAATTGAGTGAGTTGGGAGTGGGTTCCCTTCCTCATCTTGTAATACATAGCTTTTAAATCCATGAAGCACTGCTTGTACGCCTTTGGTTAAAGAAGCTGCTTCTGCTGGTTCGACACCAATTAGACGAACATTAGGTTCATCGATATAGTGAGCGAATGCACCAATTGCGTTACTTCCGCCCCCTACACATGCAACTACCGCTGTTGGTAGTTTTCCTTCTTTTTCAAGAATTTGTCTTTTCGATTCTTTACTAATGATGGCTTGGAATTCTTTAATCATCTGTGGATATGGATGTGGACCTACTGCAGATCCGATCAAATAAAAGGTATTTTCATAGTTTTCCATTAAATCATTTAACGCCTCATCAACAGCTTCCTTCAAGTGACCTTCACCTTTGTCAACTGCAACCACTTTAGCTCCAAGCAATTCCATACGGAAGACATTTAGTGCTTGTCTTTCTGTATCCTTTTTCCCCATATAAATAACACATTCCATACCAAATAGAGCACATGCAGTAGCGGTTGCCACTCCATGTTGTCCTGCACCTGTTTCAGCAATAATTCTATTAATTCCCATTTTCTTAGCTAATAAAATTTGTCCTAACACATTATTAATTTTATGAGCTCCTGTATGGTTTAAATCTTCACGTTTTAAGTAGATTTTTGCTCCACCTAATTTGTTCGTTAAATTTTCAGCATAGGTCAATGGATTTTCACGACCCACATATTCTTTTAAATAATACTCATATTCTTTAAGAAATTCAGGATCGTTTTTATAACGTAAAAATGCTTCTTCAATATGATCCATAGCTTTTTGGAGCTGTTCAGGTATGAAACTTCCTCCAAAATCACCGAAATAGCCTTTATTTTCGCTGTTCAATTCAATACTCGTCATCTCTCATCTAACTCCTCTAACTAAAATTATCCTCAAAAATAAGGTTAAGAGTAGTATAACAAATTTAAAACAAATTTTAATACTAAAACATACGAGTCTCTAGAAAAATAATTTGAATAAAAAAATTCTTCAACTCTTTATCAAAAAGTAGTTGAAGAATTTTATTTTAGTCATTGACTTTTAATTAATAAATCAACAGCCTCTTGGACAAGATGATCCGTTGATTCTCCTTTTTCAATGTTTTCACGAACACACTGTTCTAAATTAGTGCTTACAATAACACCCATTGTACGGTCTAACGCACTGCGAGCAGCTGATAATTGTGTGACAATCTCTCGGCAGTCCTTCCCCTGCTCGATCATATTTAATACCCCTTTAATTTGGCCTTCAATTCGTTTTAAACGATTGACTACTTTCTTATCGTATTCCAAGATTATGCTCCTTTCTCACTACAAGGACATTTCATAAGTTCATAGCTAATGACCTTATATCCTTTACCTCGTAAAAATCGTAAACCTAAATTTAACTCTAATTGATCCGAAGCGATTACATGTATTTGCGTTTTTGGTATTTCGTTGTAGAACCTTTTTAAATAAGCATAAGGAATATGGATACTTCCTTGAATATGGTCATGACTTGATTCATGGTAATCTCGAATATCTAATTTCATATTGTTTAATTCTTGGGCACCATTCTTTATACATGGAATATTTCTAACAGGAAAATAGCGTATCCAAGTAAAATATAAGAATACAGTAATCAAGATTAGAAAAATAATACTCATACCCACCACCTAAAAATGTTAATATATAAGCATATTATACCCTTAATGGTATATTGTCAATTAGTTTGAATTATTTTAGAAAACTACTTATTACGGTATATACGTGTATAAAACAATAAAGAATTAAGAACATAATATAAAAACCTATGCTAATTTTAACAAAAAAACTGGCGCAAAAATAGCCAGCTTTTTTAAATATGCAACTTAAACTGTTTAATCTTCCATAAAAATACGAGCGTAATACTCCGTTTCCTCATCTAGTTTGTTCTCTTTTCGTAATTCCTTTACCGTTTCTTTACGGTCATCTTCTATCAACTGAAAACTTCCTGACACATTTGGAGCTTTGTTTCTGTTTTTATTCATATTATATTCATACCTTTCTCTATCGAAATCTATAAAATGAATGTAGGTTCATTCTAATTTTATTGTGTAATAAAATTAGAAATATATGCTCGTAGTATTTTAAAATTTCATGTAATAAAGAAATGGAATTCTTAGGATATCATTCATTATTAATATAAATTAAATGGTAAAAAATAAATCACGAAAAATGTTATTATACAAAAAAACTCCCAGCAATATGAAAAAATTCATACTGCAAGGAGATCTATAGGTTGGTATTTTTTCCGTTACCGTCATTTTGTTTTCCATTCAACTTCGTCAAAGTATCATGACACTTTGTGTTACTAAGACTTGTCTGCCTCTCGTCTCTTATATTAGCTCTCGTCCTTCCACTATGGATAACAGTAGTCCGTAGCCTACATACTAATTTTTAGATAAAGACTCCAGCTTTCTAATCGAAGGAAATAAATACATCCATACACCAGCTACAAGAATCGATCCGATTCCTCCAATAAATACCGCTGGAACAGCACCGATAAAACCTGCTAACATCCCTGACTCAAACTCTCCTAGTTGAAAGGATGTCCCTGTAAATAATGAGTTTACCGCGTTAACCCTTCCTCGTAATTCATCAGGTGTTTGCAACTGAACGAGAGAGGATCTAATTACCATACTAATAACGTCAGAACCGCCGATGACCATTAAAGCAACCAAGGATAAGACCAAGTTCGTTGATAAGGCGAATACCATGGTTGCTAGTCCATATACAGCAATGGCACCAAATAAAGTCATCCCAACAGACTTCGTTAAAGGATAATAGGCTAAAACGACCGATACAACAATCGCGCCAACTGCAGGTGCTGCCCTAAGCAAGCCTAACCCCCATGGTCCCGTTTGTAAAATATCCTGAGCAAATATAGGCATGAGAGCGGTCGCACCGCCAAGAAGGACTACAAAAAGATCTAGAGAAATAGTTCCCAAGATGATCGGCTTACTTCGCACATATTCTAAACCAAGAAAAAACGATCGCAAAGATACTGTTGCTCCCTTTCTATCCCTTACTCCTTTTACTTTAACTAAATAAGTAAGAAGTGCTGATATCATTAAAGCGATCGCAGCCACTAAATAGACAGTAGAGGCACTAAACGCTAAAAGCAATCCGCCTATCGTTGGTCCGAGTATTAGGGCCGTTTGAATGGCCGTTGTACTCATGGAAACAGCTCGAGGTAGAATGTTTCGTGATACGATTTGTGGAAGTAATGCGTTAGCAGTTGGTCCTTCGAAGGCACGACAGGCACCTATCAGGGCTGCTGCTAGGAGAATTAGGTCACGATCAAGCCAGCCATTCATACTTCCGATTAATAGAAAACCGGCGGTAAGACCTTCAATAATTAAACTTAAGTATACGATTTTTCTACGGTCATAACGATCTGCGATTTGCCCAACAAACAATGTCAAGAAAAGCATGGGGATAAATTGTGCAAGCCCCACCATTCCCAGACTAAACGCATCCTGGGTCAACTCATACATTTGCCACCCAACGGCAACAGACAGCATCTGGAAAGAAGTTGAAGATAAAATTCGCGAAACCCAAAATTTCGCAAAAAATGGTTGTTTAAGTATATTGTTCTCTGATGGATTCAAACCAAAAATACACCTTCATTCAAATCTTAATCTTGAAACACATATTCTATTATACTAGTTCATGTTTATTTTTCTAATAGAAAAGTTTTTATATTCACATTTCAACTGAATAATAAGGGCTTACCTGCTATTGTCATTTTTCCCTTGATTCGTGTAATCAATATCTATCCTGCGAAAAGCAATTTATTTTTAGATAGAAAACCGTCTCCTAACTATTTTTATAACCTAGTGAAAATTGCTTATGTGTTACTTTACATTAATTGAAAAGTTTACATTCCCTAATGATTATAATAAAAAGACCACTCTTTTATGGTCTCGGACATAGCTAACAAGCGATTATCGAAGAAAAATGCAACATTAAGATAACGACTTTGTTGGTTATCTATGCCACACTTCATTTAAAGTGTATCTAAATAGTTGGTCAAGTTCATACGTAGGGTCGGAAATATCTATGTTTAACCCTTGTGTATAAGCTTCAAGATTCCCTATCTCCTTGGTTAGATACTCATTAATCTTATCTATTCTTGGTTCAAGGTTTAACCCTTCGCCAGCGACCTTCCGTTTTATTAAAATTAATATAGTGTCCTTTAACTCTCCAGACGGTAATAAATTGTCCAACAATATTTGAAAGTCTATGGGTGGAATAGAGCTATATTTTTCAATCCATTTGGCAGCCAGGATAGGACGAAGAACATAAAAAAATTTTTTTACCATAACTTCATCCCCTTGTAGATACTCTCGAAAATTTCTCTTGGCCATATTTAAATAATGATACAAGCATGATTTTGGTGAAAATATAGACTTTTCTAGTCCTCTCATTTTTTCAATTGTTGAATATGACTGATAATAAACTATATTTGACCTAAGCCATTCTAATAACGGTGGATTTGACTTTCTAAATAATCTTAGTGTTTTTGTTAACTCCCAGCCACTTACATCCAATAGAGGATGAAGGGGTATTGAAATAGGATCCTTATTCGGTATTTCAATCACATCTCTTTTTTGATCGATAGAAAGATACCAGTTTAAGTTGTGTATATAGATAAACCGTATATCATAGTCACTATCTTTCGAAGCCAATCCCCATGATCGGCTTCCAGCATCGCAAGCGAATAAAATGGTAATATCATGATCTATTTCTATTTGTTTTATGACTGCAATAATGTGTTCTTTCATATAAATGCCTCCGGTAACCAATAGGTAAAACAGCTAAAGACGAAACGAGCAACAAACTTAGATTTAGATTAATGATTATAACTTATATTTTCTAAGAAACAAAAAAATGGCTGTAAAATCATATCTTTTTGTAGCTCAGATAAATAAAAAAGCGATTCATCCATCTCAACAGGTAATTTAAAGACAAACTATATAAAAATATATATGACTATAAAGGTTTGTGAGAGAATCAACCTCACCAAACCTATTACGGAGAACTAATACGGCTACATCTAATAATGCAGAACCTTCTTTACTATTCAACCAGCCAAGTACTCTTAAAGTATGAACTGAGGTACTGACAGAAATTGTAGACAATAATAACCCGACAAGATGGATTTTGCTGTGGAGGAATCATAAATTTGAGCGCATGCATATGATAAAAAAAATAGAGCAATAACTCCACCTACAGTTACAAGTACAGCTGCTTTTTTGACTTTATTTATATCATTTAAGTCTGTTTCTAAACATGTTAAAAACATTAAAAGTAAAACTCCATTTGGCTGTAAACATTGGTTTTTTCATTTCTAAATCATGCATCCATCCAAGTAAAGTGGGACTTAATATAATTCCATCAATAATTTTCCCTAATACTGAGGGCTGTCCAAGTTTAATACTTAATTGACAAGCTAATTTGTTGCGAATAAAGTAATGACAATTTGTAATAAAAAATCAACTTTCTTCTCCTCTTAAAGTGATATTCGAATAATAAAAAAACATAGCGGTGCCATGTTTGACTGACTCCACCATGTGTTTATTCATTTTTCATTTAATTTAGTTAAAATTTAGACTAAATATTATTCTTCGTGTACTCTACTCATTGAGAATTTATTGAATCGACTTTTCTCATTAAGCCCAGTATGTCATCCCACTATTGTTCAATCTATAAATTTGGTTATCTATATTCGAAATAACCATACCCCTCGATTATTTATTGAATGTTTTATTAGTAATTAAAATGAATTGGTTCAACATTTCGAGGATAGGATATTTGCAATAATCCATCATTAATTTGAATATGCATGAGTTGCGGATTGGTTGCTTCTGGAAGGTTGATAATTCTTTCAAATACGCCATATGTTCTTTCCCTTTTAAGTTCTTTTTCTAATGGCAATAAATGATAGTTGATTCCACTTATTTTTAATTGTGTATTGGAGATTAAGTGAAGGGTAAGACTCTCACGATGAACACCCGGTATTTCAAAAATAATAAAGTTATAATGGTCATTTTGATAAATATCATATTTTGGCTGGTAATCATTTACTTTTGATATTTCTTCAGGATATTTTTCTTCAAGTACACGAGTCCAAAAATCTGTTTTTTTATACTCATTTGTGATTTGCAACCATTTTCTTATTTTTTCTATGTCCATCTTCCTACTCCTTTATAATTGGTTAGCAATTGGCATAGAAGGATTTGCGATCTGATCCTGATCACTAACATCTGGATCAACATTCCCAGAATTTAAAACAGATGAAGAAGGTGAAATGTCCCCTAATGAAAAATTAGCGCCAATAAATTTACTATTAGCTGTATGACTGTTATGCACGGTAGGACCGACATCAACATTTCCGTTGTGATTGATCCCATTTACCTTTATATTTAAAATATTAATTTGATATGGCATTGTTTATAACTCCTTTTATCTAGATTGGCGGTGGTGGCGGTACCAGCGGTATTTTTGAATTGACATAAGCGTTATCCGCATTTCCAATCTCAGTTTGATCGTTCACATCAGGATCATTTAATAAATTTTCCATGATAACTTCAGTGGGAGATGTATCACCATAAGAAGAATTAATTCCTTGAGATTTATTATAGAAGGTTGGACTGTTATAAGATGCTTCGCCTATTGTAATAGATCCATTACCAGAAACGCTATTGATTTTTAAATGATGTAAATTAATTACAACCGATGGCATTTTTTACACCCTTTTATCCCAAACTTGTCGTATCCTTGCTCCACCATATGCTATACAATGCCTATTTGTTACTTCATGTTTTTGAAAATAAGTGATCGTAATGATAAAAATACCCATCCATTCAACAAACAGTAATTGTTAACGGATAGGTGATTTGAAGTCTTTATTGTCCAAGATAATTACATTCGTATTTACTTCTTTTCTTGCCGCATGTTTTGTGTTGTCGACAAGCTTTGATACGATCTCACAGCTTTGCTGTGCACCCTTAATCAATAAAGGGACACCGATAAAATCTATTTTTAACCCCCTAGAAAACATACCTCCAAATGTCATAGCGAGTGGAACTGTAGGAGATGTATTGGATAGTATAAGTTTTTCATTAAAGTTAAACTTATTTTGGAATACTAAATATAAATCATTTATTAATGGTACTATTTGCTTGAATCTTCTCCTAGCAATTGTATACACTTCATTACCATCCTCATCCTTACCATGAAAGATGAGTTTTCCAATATCATCCTTCGTCAATTCATTAAAATAAGGTACAGATAAAACTTCTTCTGCAGTAAGATTTTTCTTTGATGGAGTTAAAAGTTTTAAATGATATGCAGCAGCTAATGATGTAGAGTGTGTACCGCCATAATCATGATATATAAAAATCATCATTACACCTACTTAATAACAATTTTCTTTAATAAGATATCCCAGAAGTGAATTATTTTTATTATATTGGTTGTTTACGAAGCTTTCTTAACAATGCTTTCTTCTTCAATGCTATTAATCCTGTTTTTAAGGAAGCGTAACTTCCTATTGCTGCATAACCATAAAAATATCCCATCACGATGCCTGCTAACAAGTTTCCCTTGTGACTAATGAAAATTGAGATTGCATACCCCAAAACGGTAGCAACAAGAGGAATATACTTCTTCTTTATTTTAAAACCCTTTTTAATGACTTGGGTAAGAATCATTACTGTTGGCACCGCAAGAACTGCATCCCAAAAATTTGTATGGATAGTTGGAAAATCCAAGAACCTCACCTTTTTCTATTTACTAACTCTTATTCTAGTTATAAAAGCTTTAAATTATTTTGTTCCAAAGACAGATGATGTATTCTTTAAAAAACCATTTCATCTAGTGCATTACCGAATACGAAAAAAACTGCCCAGCAAATACGAGCAGTTAATAAAATAATCTGTTTAATCATACTTTACGGTTATTGGTCAAAAACTGACCTTTGGATTGTAAAAAAGAATTTTTTTGGCTGATATACTTTTCATTTGCATTCTTTTCAATTACCTCTTACATAATATGGAAATTAATCCTTTTTAAGTTCTGTAACTAGCGAGAAAGACAAAAGATCCCATTTTTGAATCGTTGCATTCACTTTCCCGTTTGCAGTAAACTTCACTTTTTGATGATAAGGGTCGGCAAAAAATCGGGAGGTAAATACTTCCTGTCCTTCATTAAGAAATATCTCGACGGAACTTGAATCAAGGAAAATTTGTAGTTTCTCTAGAGAGGTTAATTCACATGAACGACTTTCAGGTGCTCTATCCATAAAAGATTTTCTTTCTAACGTAAACAATTGTTCTTTTTGCTGATATCGTAATTTCAAATTGTCCCTTATTGCGATTTCTACTTCATCAGCGTCTATTTGGTGAAATTCTACGTTGATTTTTTCACTCACACTGGCAGATAACTCGAACCAGGACTCTTCTGAATCGTATAATGAGACTTGTTCATCCACATCCCTTGACTTTCTAAGTCTCCTCAGTTCTGCAGCAGGCTTTTGGTAAAGTTTATCTCCAATAAGCTGTAATTCCCTCGGAAGCGTCAGGGCATGGATCCAACCATTTGCAATAGTGGGTTGGTAGCTTTCTTGTTCATCTGTAATACCCATCCAGGCAAATAGAATCCTTCTTCCGTTTTCGTCTTCGAAGGTTTGTGGCGCATAAAAGTCAAATCCTCTATCCAGCTCGGTGAAATCCCCATGCTGATATACATTCGTCTCAGGGTTCCATTCTCCAATAAAATAACCTGATTGAAATAAGTTCTGGTAGTGATATCCCTGGGCTTCGATTCCTTGTGGCGAAACCAATAAAACATCCCGATTCCCAAGATTAAATAGGTCCGGGCATTCCCACATATAACCCAAATCCCCTAATCCGTTCATATTACTTCCAGCCATAGGACCTTTAAATTGCCAATCGATCATATTCTTGGAGGAAAATAATACCGCTTGACCTTCTTTCCTTTCCGTTTGGGCACCTATAACCATATACCAAATATCGTTACTTTTCCACACCTTTGGATCACGAAAATGGGGGGTATAACCTTTTGGTACGGAGATGAATGGACCTTTTTTATCAAAATGAATGCCATCTTTTGAAACCGCGATGCACTGGTGCGATACTCGTTCTCCATCTTCATTTTTTAAATTACCAGTATAAAACAAGTATAACTTACCTTCATCTTCAACTGCACTTCCTGAATAGCAACCATTTTTTTCATACCATTCACAAGGTACTAGGGCCGGTGGTTGTAATACCCAATGGACAAGGTCCTTAGAGGTATAATGACCCCAAAATTTGGCACCATGAGAAGTTTCAAACGGATTCCACTGATAAAAAACATGGTATACACCGTTAAATTGAATCAATCCATTCGGGTCATTTATTAAACCAACTGGTGCCATAAGATGATATTGCAGCCGATAGGGGTCGTTCGATACAAGTGTTTCATTTTCAAGGATCTCTTTAAATGCTCTTTGAAGTAAATCTTGCTGTGTCATGCCAAGCTCCCATTTTCATTCATGATTTTGTGTATTTCTGACAAGGTGGGAAGTGCAGTCATCGCCCCTTTTTGCGATGCGGCGAGTCCGCCAGACACCGAGGCAAACTTTGCGATTTTTGCCGCTTCCTCCAATGTAATGGAATCTAGAATTTTATCTCTATTATTTAAGCAATAAAGATATCCTGAAACAAATGCGTCACCTGCACCTGTTGAACAACTGTATTCACCTTCAACGCCTCTATCTTAGTGGATCCGTGTTTTGTAAAAACAAGGCATCCCTCCGCTCCCTTCGTAAGAAAAACGAGAGAGATGTTGTTTTTTTTCATCCATTCTTCAATAACAGCCATATCTTCTTTCCCAGTTATAAACAATAGTTCTTCATCGGATAGTTTCAAAACGTCGACATCCTGTAGGACGGAAAAAATGGTTTGGCGGAGCAAGGTCTGATCCGCCCACAAGCTAAGACGTACATTCGGATCGAATGAGATCATCATTCCCTGTTGTTTCGCATAAGAAATCGCAGTTTTCGTTGTTTGCCTAACCGGATTTTGAAGCATAGATATGGTTCCAAAATGGAAAATTTTATTTACTTGGAAGAGCTCTTCCTTGAGCTCAGACTCTTCTAAAAATAAATCTGCGCTATCCTTTACAAAGAAACTAAAACTGCGCTCCCCATTGGAATCAAGGTTCACAAAAACAAGGCCTGTACGGTATGAATCCGTTAATGGGACAGAAGATACATCGACACCATATTCGCTTAAAATCTTAATCAAGAATTCACCTAACAAATCATGGCCTAGCTTACCAATAAAGGTAGAGTTCATCCCTAATTTGGCGGCTCCAACTGCAACGTTAGCCGGAGCACCGCCAGGGCTTTTTTGATAAATGGTATTAGTTGCATCAAACGGGATAAAATCAATTAACGCTTCTCCAAGTGTGATTAGTCCATTTTTATTCATAAAGTGTTTCTCCTCCTTTCTAATAGAAAGTAAGCGAGTCATGTATGACTAACATTTTATTTGATTTACTAACAGTCATCATTCACTATTTTGTCAGAGAATCCGAACATCCAAGTTAAAGCGAATGCCGTACCAATTGCAATAATGTTGACCAATAAATAAAGTAAAATCTGTCCATTCAGATAAAGCAGTGTCCCTGGAATAACCGTAATCGCCATCCCTGTTGCTTTCAACCCAAAGATTGATGCAAAGAATCCTCCGACACCACCACCAATTAGGCCCATAATAAATGGCTTACCATAGCGAAGGTTTACCCCGAAAATAGCCGGTTCGGTAATTCCTAAAAATGCAGAAAAAGAGGATGGAAGTGCTAATGCTTTCAACTTTTTCGATTTTGATTTTAAGCCTACAGCTAATGCAGAACCACCCTGGGCTGCAACAGCACAAGTGACAATCGCGTTATAAGGGTTGTATCCAAGACTTTCAAGTAAAGAAATTTCCAGCATATTAAAGACGTGATGTACCCCAGAGATCACGATTAATTGATTAAGACCACCTATTAGAAGACCACTAATTCCAAATGGCCATTCAAGTACTGCAATGGTTCCATTTAAAATGACTTCTTCAATAAAATGGAAGATGGGTCCAATGACAAATAATGCTAAAAAGATCATGACCAATAACGTTAAAAAGGGTGTAACAATTAAATCAAATGCATCTGGAACACGTTTTCGAATTTGCTTTTCCAATAGGGCTCCAATGATTCCAGTGATGAAGGCTGGAAGAACCGAACCTTGATAGCCTAAAACCGGAATAAATCCGAAAAACATAAAGGTTCTACAGTTCCGCCGGCAACGCCCCAGGCATTCGGTAACGCTGGACTGACAAGCATAAGCCCAAGTACAAGTCCAATGATCGGTGAACCACCAAAGACACGGAATGTAGACCAAGCAACAAGTGCTGGGAGGAAAACAAACGCAGTATCTGTTAAAATCTCCGTAAATAAGAGGAAGTTTTGTGAGATATCATTAGGGGTCATTCCAAATAAAGCTAAGATTTGTTCTTGCATAATAAGACCTCGCAACCCCATAAACAAACCAGTTGCAACTAAGGCAGGAATGATCGGCACAAAAACATCGCCAAAGGTACGAATTGCTCGTTGAAATTTTGTTCCGCTTTTCACTGCTTCCTTCGCTTGGTCTCCTTTGTTTAAGCTATTAATTCCTAAGCCTGTAACTTCTTCATAAATTTTGTTAACCGTTCCTGTTCCTAAAATAACTTGATACTGACCTGAGTTAAAAAATGCTCCTTTTACTTTATCGATGTTTTCGACTCTTTCTTGGTCAATCTTTTCTTTATCTTTTACCATAATTCTCAGTCTAGTTGCGCAGTGTGCAGCAGAAACAATGTTCTCTTCGCCTCCTACTGCATCGATGATGTCTTTAGCAATTTCTTTATTTTCGTTCATGTATTTCACTCCTCTTCTTTTTCTTCTTTACACTCTCCTTTATAGAAACCATGCCCGGTTTGTTAGTACTATTTTTCACAATATCCTCAAATATATTTAAACATTAATTTCCAACTCATAATTAAGGTGTTACTTCATTATATGACTGATCGTTGAAAAGAAGCTAAAGAAACCATCTTTCAAGTAAATTGCAAACGTAATTTAATTTGTCACAAATCTTCTTCAATGAAAATAAAAAAAGGATGAATCGAATTCTATTTCATCCTTAACAAACTTAAAATTTAAATATTAATTTCATTTAACAATAAAGGAACCCCTGTGCAATCTAGCTTTGGTTTGGTCCCTATATTACACCGGGCATTTAGCCGGATATTTGTAATACTACTTGTTGAACGTGTAGATTTTATTCCCTTGTAGTAACCTCTTCAGAACAATATCTTCCCCAATAAATTCTGTAAAGATCGAAAGTTCGTTAATAAGTTATTGGAGCAAGTGCTTCCGTTTCTTGAACGACTAAACTGGTCAAACATTTCAAAAAGTGATAACTATTCGGTTACTTTTTCTGTACTTTTCTTATCCTTGACCACGTTCTGTACTTATGAATATTTTTCTGCATAAAAATAGCCCCCTACGAATTGTTATAGGTGGCCAAGGATAAATACCCTACACAGTTTCATTAATAGAACACCATCGATTTTACCGATTCATTCCTTTATACCGTTGCGAGGAATATGTATATTTTAATACGTTAAATATCCTTATTTAGCGGGACCGACCGGGAATCGAACCCAGCAAACCTGGCACGCAGGTCTCGGACGGTTTTGAAGTTTGTATTCGTTATAATCCCGTTCAATCATACGTACAATCAGCGAAACATCAACCGTTTTCACGAATTTATTCAAAAACAACTTAACGGATTCCGTTCAACCTATACAGTCTAATTATTGGCGTTCATCTATATCGGAGACAATTATTACTTACATAGAATTCAATTAATTTCGTATTCCGAAAAATAGATTGTTCAATTTTTAATAATCTTAAATAAAATCTTTGTACCTGGTGGCTAGGATAGGAACGAAATAAAGGAAACGATTAATATTAAGGGAGTAAGGGAATAATTCATAACATTGTGAAGTTAGCACATAATGCTATATGTAAACTTAGATTATAATAACGAAAAGAGCATTTCGTTTGCTCTAATGCCCGTATCAACATCGGTAATACTTCCTAATATAAAGGTTCCCTCCTTCTTTTACTCCGGTAGGTAAACGTAATGACAAATCCATTCGCCGAACGTGTTACGCAGTTACGATTACTTTTGGAAGGGAGGAGACATTTGTTCAATAATATCGATATTACCTCACTATGTATATAAACAAAAAAATACCGAGGACACTCCGTTTATGAAGTCTCCCCGTTTCTACTATCTACAAATATTTCTATTACCGTCAATCTACACAAGTTATCTTTCGCCATCCGCCGAAACTCATCGTTTCCTTCTAATGCCGTGAATAATTGCCGATAGTATTTTAATTTGCGTTTGACTGGCTTCGAATAGACCTCGTCATATGCAAGAATCTGATCGCAAAACGTGTTAAACTCTCGCGCTTGTTTTTGTCGAAGTTGTTTAATATACCTCATAATCGCTTAAACCTCCCTTTATTATCGTATGCTCATAACAAAAAAACGGGACAACTCCAAAGGAATCGTCCGTTAAAATTGTCGCTTAACTGAGTCTTTTTCGAGGAATACGGTTAAACCTTCCGCGCCTGTTAACGCCTTAGTCCCCGTAATAGTTGCGCCTGCTTGATCGGCACAACGTTGTAACTCTATATATTCGTCTGTATTGCGTACAGTTCTTGTAAATTGCGTAATCGACTTTTGTTTCTTCATATTTTCCATTAGTTGTTACCTACGTAGTATAAAATTAGGCGCCCATGGACGCCCTTGCTCAATCTCTTATCCGTTTCTTGCTTGCCTTTCTTGTCTATCTTGCGTTATGTTCGGTTGCTTTCGGCTGCTCAGGCTCTTCCTCGGATAGACTAGCAAGTAATCGCATTTCCCATGCGCTAGTACCGTTCATTTTCTTCCGTTGCCTTAAATTCTTTTTAGTCCGAAGTCTACTGTTTTGCTCGCCTTAACTTACCCCCTCGCCTTGTTGCCGTTCTATTTTCCGTTGTTCAAATTCTTCCTCGTTCTCGAAGTAACGGACCAATTCTTCCACCTCTAAGTCCGACCAATCTCGCTCATACAATTTGAACGTAGTAATATCATTAAAATACGTATATAAATCCCAATCAATATACTTTGGGTGCTCTCCCTTATCGACTATTCTCACGTTTTTCATGTCAACCCACTGCCTTTTTGATCGTTAAAAACTTTTTAACACCCTCCGCCGGTAAAATGTCTTGGAGTTCGTAGGTCGTGCGCTTTGGTGCTATGTTTCCTCTCTTAGTTCTGCGGTTTCTATTGCGCTTTTTGTTTGGTATTTGTGTCTTTTCATGCTTTCGCCCTCCATTTGATAAACTAACTTTAAAAATGTGTGTATCGAACATCCGTACAACCGTATCAACGTATGACGATAAGTATTAATCGTTATTAATTCTATCTCGTTTAAATTTACGAGTCGTCATTTTACGCACAACAAAAAACCCCTTCCGTAAATTAATACGTAAGAGGTTGAACGTTTTCCTAATCATTTCTAAACGGTTATGTATAACAGTCTTACACGGTCTACCTTTAGACTGTGCTGAAACTATGTATGTATTTCGCTAATTTACGTTAATAATCACCGTTACAATCAACGGTAACAATCACCACAAACCCTTGCGACTGTAGGAACGATTGGCGGGACCGCCTGGGAATCGAACCCAGCAAACCTGGCACGCAGGTCTCGGACGGTTTTGAAGACCGCGGGGGACACCAGTACCCCATTCAGCCCCATTTATGACAAATTCTATTATACACTACCGAACTTTGTAAAACAATGTCGAAAATATTAATACTTTGTGTACGTAGTTGAAATACTATGATAGTTCTCTAAATTTATATTTTGTATGTATGAATTTTTTCTAAAATAATGTCCCAACAAAATCAGTGCAAAGTTTGGTTAAATTTTCTTTCATATACTATAATAAAACAGATTGAAGAATCTACTACATGAAGGGAGCTGTATGAATTGGTACAATCATTAAAAGGAAAAGTCGCATTTATAACTGGTGCAGGAAGAGGTATTGGAAAAGCTGCAGCCAAAGCGCTAGCAAACGAAGGTGTAAACCTCGGATTACTCGCAACAACGGAATCTAATTTAAAAGCGGTAGCAAAAGATGTTGAAGAGTTCGGTGTAAAAGTCGCTTATGCTGCTGTCGATGTATCCTCTTTAGATCAAGTTCAACAAGCGATCGAAAAAATCACGAATGAACTAGGACATGCGGACATTCTTATTAATAGTGCGGGAGTTGGAAAATTTGCTTCCCTTATGGATATGGAGCCTGAGGAATGGAAGAAAATTATTGATGTTAATTTAATGGGTACATATTATGTTACACGCACTGTTTTGCCTCAATTAATTGAAAAAAATAAGGGTGATATTATTAATATTTCCTCAACGAACGGGTTAAATGGAGCGGCAACATCGAGTGCATATAGCGCATCTAAATTTGGCGTTATTGGTTTAACCGAATCATTAGCTCAAGAGGTTCGCAGAAATAACATCCGTGTAACGGCACTAACTCCAAGTACAGTAGCAACCGATATGGCTCTTGATTTAAAGTTAATCCCTGAACAAGACGAGAAATATATGCAACCAGAAGATATTGCTGAACTAATCGTCTCTCACTTAAAGTTAAACCAACGAGTTTATATTAAAAATGCTAGCATCTTAGCTACCAATCCTTTTTAATCGAAACCTAAACCCCCTCCTACTTGTCTGAATATATTAAAAATTGTATAATATTTTTGAATATTAAAATTGTAGGTGAGTAGGATGTTAGAAGGCTGGTTTCTTTGGTTTATCATATTTTGGGTCGTTATTTTATTAGGTTCTTTCGCTATTGGCGGTTTTTTCATGTTTCGAAAGTTCCTTAAGAAGTTGCCCAAGGAAGACGGTAAATCAGATATGGATTGGGAAGAATATTATGTGAATGAAACGATTCATTTATGGCATCAAGAAGAAAAAGAATTATTATCTGATTTAGTTTTACCGGTTCCAGAATTATTCCGCGATGTGGCCAAGCATAAAATAGCTGGAAAAATTGGTGAACTTGCACTCAAAGAAAATGCCAGTAAAATTGATCAGGATTTAGTAATAAGAGGCTATATCATGGCCACACCAAAAAGAGATTATAAGTTTCTTCGCAAAAAATTAGAAGAAAAACAAATTAATGTAGATTCCTACGAGAGCTTATTTCAATAGAGAGAGGCACCGAAGAGTATTTCGGTGCCTTTCTTTTAAATTCATATAACTGAGTTGGATCGGACAGTTGGCTTAACTTGTAAATGCAGTCTTTTAAAATCTCGATACATCGCTAATCTCCAAGGTAAAATCATACTAAACGCCAATAAGAAAAACATGCCGCTTAATTCACCAAAATCGAAAGATAAACTTAACACTAGTTTAGCAACCAGTCGAACGGCTAGTAAACTAATTAAAATGATGGCAAAGGCGCGAGAACGCTTTAAATAGATTTCCCCATTTTCCACTTCAAACTTCGAAGTTTTTATCAATAAAATAGAAAATAGCATCCCAACAACGATGGATTCTAGTATTTCTATAGGGGTTAAACGGAATTCAGGAAATACATACATCAATGCTCCAGTACTCATAAATAAAGGCGGCAACAATATTTTTTTTGCCGAAGCTGGCTTTTTTGATGCTTTCATTCGTACAAACATTGCAAAAAATGCCATAAAAATAGCACCTATTGAGGCTATTATGGTATAATCCATTCGGCTTCATCCCTTTTCTAGTAAATGCAATACTACTATTATACAATAAACGAACAAGTAGGACAAAAATAGCCTTCTGTCCAAACACAAAAAAAGCTGACCATATTTGGAGTAGTCTACCAAATATGGTCAGCTTAATTCTTAATCTAGGATACGATTAACAGAATCAATCACACGAGATTCATCAAAGGGTTTCACAATAAAATCTTTTGCTCCTGATTCAATGGCTTCCACGACCATTTTTTGTTGTCCCATCGCAGAACACATAATCACTTTTGCGCTAGGGAATTCCTTCTTAATTTCCTTTACAGCTTCAATCCCACTCATTTCAGGCATCGTGATATCCAAAGTGATCAAGTCAGGTTGCAATTCTCGAAATAGGCGAATTGCATCCTTACCGTTTTCCCCTTCTCCTACTATCTCATGACCCGCTTTTGTTAATATATTTGATAAAGTCATTCTCATAAATTTAGCATCATCGACAATTAAAATTTTGGACATAGTCCATTCCTCCCTAAATACGGTAAAAAATTAAAATCCAGTAAATCCACCAAATAAAGCAGTTAAAATTGAAATAATCGCAGTCATCCAATCAAAAAAGAGAAATACTCCCATCACAATCATGAGATATCCACCTATTTTCATGATAGTTATATTGTGTTTTCGGATCCACTCCATTTTTCCAAGAAAAAAGGAAAGAATCAAGAAAGGAATTGAAAAACCTAAAGAATAGGCTAGCATATAAATTAACCCTGATTCAGGATTTGAACCAGCCAGTAAGATAACAGACATAAGGATAGGTCCTGTACAAGGAGTCCATCCAGCAGCAAAAGCCATCCCAATGAATATGGACCCAATAAAACCAGATGGACGATTCTTAAACTCGATTCTCCGATCCCTCATCAAAAATTTAGGGTTAATAAACCCAATAATCATTAATCCAAAGAATATAATAAAAATGGCTCCAATTTGGCGTATTAAATCCTGGTAATGAATAAAAAATTGCCCAACAAAGGATGTACCAAATCCAATAGCAATAAAGATGATGGAAAAACCAATTAAAAAACAAATTGTATGTATTAAGCTTCTTTTTTGAAGCATGCCATTATCAGTTTTTAATTCACCTACAGACATTCCTGTGATGTAAGATAAAAATGCCGGATAAAGCGGAAGACAACATGGCGAAATAAAACTTAGAAAGCCTGCACCTAATGCAAGAAATAAATTTAAATCAGTCATTATACCCCTCCCATTATAAATCCTTCATCAATTCTACCAAAGATATATAGGAAAAGATATTTTTTAGTTTGTGAACATTCTGTGAAGACAGCCTATTTGTCTTCAAATATAGTTTCTAGTGAGAAGAATTATTAACTTATGTATGTTTCTTCCGCGTTTTTAAAATGGTCAGTAATGGAAAAAGCACTCTTAATTTGAGTGCCTTGGTGCATGTATATATTTATGTTTAAAATAAGTTAGGTTAATTGACCAATTTTAGCTTTAAAAAAGATTTGATAAATTTTTTCCATCTCATTACGAATCACTTCATATGAAATATAATGACTGCTGTAAATTCGTTGATTCTGATCAAAGATAAAACACTCTGTTCCTTTCGTTTCTTTACAAGCATCAATAAATTTAGAAATTAAATGATCATCATTTAAGCTATATTCGATTAAGACTTCTTGATTTAAAATATTAACAAGTTGCATTTTATACATAGACTTAAGCCCCTTTATTGTTAATACATTAAGTATATTTTAAAATTAATAAGAAATTGGTGTATATTTGTGAATATTATACGAAAAATCATTAACAATTTCGTTAAGATTTTGTATCTTTCAAAATTAAAATCTCTTAAGTCTTGAAAAATGTATTCAATCCAAAAAAGAAGTTTGGAATAGATTCCAAACTTCTAAAGGACAATCTCATAGATTATTTTGCAACGTATGATGCTAATGATTTTTGTACATCATATATACTTTTATCTTTTTTAAATTGTTTAGATACTGGAGTGCCTGTACCAGATATCCAAATTTTCAGCTCTGCATCCATATCAAATGTTCCTGCTGTTTCTACGCTAAAATGAGTAATACTCTTGTATGGAATCGAATGATATTCTACTTTTTTTCCTGTAACACCCTGCTTATCAATTAAGATTAAGCGGGTATTTGTAAATATGATTAAATCTCTAATTAATTTATAGGCTTTTTCAACTCGTTCATCTTCCGTGATAATTACGCCTAATTCTTTCTCAACTGAACCAATATCAACCTCTGATACATTTCCCATTAAACCATCTAAAAAACCCATATGAATCCTCCTATTAATCAATCCTACAGTCTATTCTTTATCAAATAATTAAAAACATGTATATGTATTTATTTTAGGTATCATGTTAAACTTTGAAGTCACTGCAGTATAATTTCAATATTAAATAACAAAAAACCACCCTCCCCATTGGTTTAGTAGTCAATGGAAAAAGTGGTTTACTTCTATTTACCCTGTTGTTTGTTCATGGCGTTCATCATTTGATTGATTTTCTTCTGCGATGGTTTCATCCCCATTTGCATCATCATCATCTTTAACATTTGCTCATTAATTGGTGGGTTTTTCTTTAAGTAGTTCATCATATATTTTCTAGCGATGAAAAAACCTAGTGCTACACCGGCTATTAAGCACAATGCACCTACTAGAATATACATTCCCATAAAAAATTTCCTCCTTCAAGTTGTCTAACATAAAGTGTACTAAACCAAAGGTTATTATACAATATTCTTGGGACGATTTCTCTATCTTTTAAACAAATTTTCTTTCCTTAATCGGTTTTAACCACCCACAACGTTGGTGATGAAGATCAATAGCTATAAAAGAAGATTCCGCTTTTCGTAAAACCTCAAAAAATATCGTTTCAGCATCATATTGTCCTTTTGCGTTTATAGTGATGTAGTGTGCTTTTATTACTAGTTCAGCTTTGCTTTTTTTTCCCATTTCTAAATAGTATTTGTCATTTTTACTATAAAAACTCTTATTTTTTTGTAAGATTTGCTGTAGATAAAGTTGAATTTTGAAACTGTTAATCGGTTTTGTAATAAAGTCAATTTGCTTTTTCGTAATATATTTTAACTCTCCCGAAGCCTCTTCATATCCTTTAAAAAGTTTTATAATCAATCGTTCTTTTCCAAAGTAATGGGAGGCAAATTCATCATCAATTAAATAAATCCGATATGTTCTCATCCTAATATCCTCCTCTATTAGACAAGCTTATTAATTATTATAAGAAATATATATTGAGGAGGATGTCACATTATGATAAAAAAGAAGAATTCTTTTGTCGAATTTGCAAAAATCCTAATAAAACATTTATGTGAGGTGAATATGATCTAAATCTATTCAAATAAATCCAATTCGTTTTATAATAAATATAGCTTAATTAAGGAGAATACTTTTGATGTTACAGAAAATAAATCAAAGACTGAATCAATTGATGCCTTTTATTACCCCCACTGCAGTGTTGGTGGGAATTACTTTTTCAGTATATTTAAAGGATTTTACCTTTCTAGTTCCTTGGCTTTTTGCCTTTATGACGTTTGAAGGAAGTTTGTCTATGAACGTACGTTCGTTTAAATCAGTGATCACACATCCACTGCCAGTTTTTCTAATTCTTACTTTTCTTCATATCATCATGCCACTTTGGGCATGGTTGGTGGGTCATATCACTTTTAGTGATAACCCCTTAACGATTACAGGAATAATTATTGCGATGATTATTCCAACTGGTGTAACAAGTTTTATTTGGGTTTCAATGAAAAATGGCAATAAAGCATTAACACTTGCCATTATCTTAATTGACTCTTTATTATCACCAATTGTTGTTCCATTTAGTTTGTCTGTTTTGGTTGGACAGAAAGTAGAAATCGATGTGGTGAGTATGATGACAGGTTTACTCTTTATGATTGTTCTTCCATCGATTTTAGGAATGCTGTTAAATGAGTTAACAAAAGGAAAAGTAAACTCCTTGTGGAAACCAAGATTAACACCTATTTCTAAACTTTTCCTTTTCTTAGTGGTCAGTCTAAATGGTTCGGTTATCGCTGCACACTTTCAAGATTTTCAGATAAGTTATTTGTATATCATAGTAATTGTTTTATTTGTGTCTATAACGGGTTATTTATTTGCTTTTTTATTAGGAAATTTACTGAAATACAACCAAGAAATGTTAGTATCATTTACTTTTAGTGGAGGAATGAGAAATATTAGTGCTGGAGCTGTAATTGCAATTTCTTATTTTCCATCAACTGTTGTGTTTCCAGTTGTAGTGGGGATGCTATTTCAACAAATTATCGCATCAATATTTGCCTTAGTACTTGATAAGCATAATGAGAAGGTATTAGCGAACTCAGAAACTGTTAGTGCTTAAAAAGAAGGAGTACGAATCCATAATGAATTCGTACTCCTTCTTTTTTTATTTATTTAAAAGTGCTTTGACTCTAGCCTTTACATTTTCAACTGTAAAACCATATTCTGCCATCACTTTTTCACCAGGAGCAGAGGCGCCAAATTGATCAATCGCTAGGACATCGCCTTCATCGCCAACATATTTATGCCAGCCAAGGGATGATCCCATTTCGATACCTAAACGCGCTTTAATATTTTTAGGAATTACTGAGTCTTTATATTCCTGTGATTGTGCTTCAAAACGATCCCATGAAGGCATTGAAACAACGGATACAGAAATCCCTTCCCCTTCTAATTCCTTTTGAGCTTCAACTGCAAGATTGACTTCAGAACCAGTTGCGAGCAATAACACATCTGCTGTTCCTTTAGTAGAAGGAGAAATTACGTAAGCCCCTTTAGAGACATTTTCATATGCATTTTGAACCGTCCCTTTAAGAGTCGGTAAATTTTGTCTAGTTAATAAAAGAGCTGTTGGTTTATTTGTTGACTCAATTGCTAGTTTCCAAGCCGCAGCTGTTTCATTTCCATCAGCAGGACGCATAATAGAAAGATTTGGCATACCTCTTAAAGCAGAAAGTTGTTCGATTGGTTCATGAGTAGGACCATCCTCACCAACCGCGATACTGTCATGTGTAAAGACATAAGTAACAGGTAGCCCCATTAATGCAGCTAATCGAATAGCGGGTCTTAAATAATCTGAGAAAACAAAGAAAGTTCCACCAAAAACTTTTAATCCACCATGAAGTGCCATTCCATTCAGAGCTGCACCCATTGCAAATTCACGTACTCCAAACCAAATATTTCGTCCTTCATACGATCCTGGTAAAAAGTCAGCTGTTCCTTCGATTGTTGTTTTGTTTGATCCTGCAAGGTCTGCTGACCCACCAAAGAATGATGGTAAATTTTTAGCAATTGCGTTTAAAACCTCACCAGATGATGCACGACTAGCAAGACTTTTTCCTTCTTCATAAACTGGAATGTCTTTTGCCCAATCCTTTGGTAATTCATTATTAATCGATTGCTCTAGTTCCAACCCTAATTCTGGGAATTCTACTTTGTATTTTGTAAATAATTCATTCCATTTCTGTTCTTTTTGCGAGCCTTTTTCAAGCACTAAAGATTGGAAATGGTCATAAACTTCTTGTGGAACATGGAAATCTTCTTCAAATGTCCATTTATACGCTTCTTTTGTTAGTTTTGTTTCTTCTACACCAAGTGGTGAACCATGGGATGCAGACTTACCTGATTTGTTAGGAGAACCATACCCGATTACTGTACGAACCTCTATTAGAGTCGGCTTTGTATGATCATTTTTTGCCTCTTCGATGGCTTTTGAAATCTCTGCTAAATCATTTCCATCCTCTACACGTAAATACTGCCAGCCATATGCTTTAAAACGATCTTGAACACTTTCAGAGAATGCTTGATTTAAATCTCCATCAAGAGAGATATCGTTAGAATCATATAATACAATTAAACGACCTAATTTTAAATGACCCGCTAAAGATGCTGCTTCTGCAGAAACCCCTTCCATAAGGTCCCCATCTCCACAAATACTATATGTATAATGGTCAATTAATTGGTAGTTGTCTTTATTGTAAGTTTGAGCAAGGTGTCTTTCAGCCATTGCCATACCAACTGCCATCGCAATCCCTTGTCCTAATGGACCTGAAGTGGCATCAACCCCTGGTGTGTGCCCATATTCAGGATGTCCTGGAGTCTTGCTTCCCCATTGTCTAAATTCTTTAATATCCTCCATGGATACATCATAACCTGAGAGATGAAGTAGACTGTAAAGCAACATGGAACCATGACCTGCTGAAAGCACAAAACGGTCACGATTAAACCATTTCGGGTTTTTAGGATTATGGTTCATATATCGGCTCCATAAGGTATATGCCATCGGAGCAGCACCCATAGGCATACCTGGGTGGCCTGAATTAGCCTTTTCAATAGCATCGATTGATAATGTCCTTATAGCCGAAATCGCTAACGAATCGGTTTGATTAAACATTGTGAACATCCTTTCTGTGTTAAACTTATTTAATTATGTAATGGATTACGTTACGTTTTCAATATTAAATGTTAAAGGGTTTTAATTCAACAAATAAGGTCAATTTATTGTATTTTTCGACAACCTAGCTGCATCTATTATTAACTTGTTACTTTTTTCTATGTAAAAGGAGTAGGACTTTAATATATTTTTTACAATCATATTAAAGCTCTACTCCTATATGTTTATTTCTTATCTTGCTGTTGAACTTTTTTTAATTTCTCTGGAGTTACGTCATTTCCTTTTGGATCCACTACTTTTACGGATTTTAATGTATTAAGCATAGATGAACGAAATGTTTGTAAATATTCTCCACGAAGTTTGGATTGTTCTTTAGCCTCTATTTCTGTTAATCCCATTTCCTTGGCTTTTTTAGCTAATTCATTAATTCGAGCAAGTTTATCTTTTGAAAGCATTGTGTCCTCCTTATTAAAACGAACAAACTTAATTACTTTCTTCTAGAATACAAAAGTTAGCTTAAAATGCAAGGGGAAATTTTATCAAATATAGGTACATAAACATTATTGACTGGCTAAATTATGAATTTCTTCGAGTTCGATGGGTTCATTTGTAATAGGAATGATTAAGTTTTTACCAGCTATAATATGGTCCCTTGCAATCCCATTATTTTTTTCAACCCATTCGATAAATTGCTTATCTGAAAGATTATGCTGATCTTCATATTTTTTGCTAATTTTCCATAATGATTCTCCGTCTTGGACTGTTATTGTCATATATTGATCAGTAGATGGTAAGTTATAGTTTATAATAATTGTAGCAATTAAGGATAGTGCAACTAAGACAATCGTGTATGAATAATTTTTCCATATTTTCTTCAATGGTTCCACCTCATTTAGAATGTATGTTCTGTTTTGTATATTTGTATTATAATACGAACATTTGTTTTCCGTCAACCGTTAACTCGAACTTATGTTTGTATGCTAAGTGTTTTTATGGTATAATATAGAAAAACATAGAATTGATGAGGGGTGAACCCAATGACAAAACTATCAAAACGACAACAAGATATTTTAGACTTTATAAAAAGTGAAGTACGACTAAAAGGATATCCACCTTCTGTTCGTGAAATCGGGGAAGCAGTTGGACTAGCATCAAGTTCAACTGTACATGGACACTTAGCTCGACTTGAAAGTAAGGGATTAATCCGTAGAGATCCAACAAAACCTAGGGCAATAGAGGTTTTAGATCATGAACAATCTGATATTCCACAACCTAATGTCATTAATGTTCCAGTTGTAGGGAAAGTAACAGCAGGTCAACCTATTACCGCTATTGAGAATGTTGAAGAATATTTTCCATTACCTGAGAACATTGCTCCTTCTGATGAGCATGTATTCATGTTAGAAGTTATGGGAGAGAGTATGATTGAAGCGGGGATACTTGATGGTGATTATGTGATCGTTCGACAACAAAGTTCTGCTAATAATGGGGATATTGTAGTTGCAATGACTGAGGATGATGAGGCAACAGTTAAACGATTCTTTAAAGAGTCTGATTTCTTTCGTCTGCAGCCTGAAAACTCCACAATGGAACCTATTATTCTTCGAAATGTAAGTATTTTAGGTAAAGTCATTGGTGTTTACCGACATATACATTAATAATCACTCATAAAAAAACTAATCACCAGTCATGTTAATAGGCTACTGGTGATTAGTTCTGATTAAATCAATCTGTAATGTTTTAATTTTATCCTATTTAAACCAACCTTTTTCTTTTGAACGCGCGATTGCTTCAATTCTGTTTTTTACTTCGAGTTTATCGAGGATTGTAGAAATATAGTTTCGTACGGTTCCTGATTTTAATTTTAGTTCATCTGCAATTTCCTTCGTATTTCTGCCATCCGCAACAAGCTCCAAGACTTCTTTTTCCCGTTCCGTAAGCGGATTTTCTTCACTATATAGATCATCCATTAATTCAGGGGCATAGATTCGTTTTCCATCCATTACACTTCTTATTGTACTAGCTAATTCTTCACTCGGACTATCTTTTAGTAGATAAGCACTAACACCAGCTTTCACTGCTCTCTGAAAATAGCCTGTTCTTGCAAAAGTTGTTAGAATGATTACTTTACAATCCTTACCTTTTAACTCCTCTGCTGCTTCTAAACCACTCTTAACAGGCATTTCAATATCCATAATACAGATATTTGGTTGTAATTGTTGTACAAGCGTTACGGCTTCTTGACCGTTTTTCGCTTTACCAACTACTTCTAAGTCGTCTTCTAAGTTTAATAGTGATCCTAATGCACCTAACATCATTTGCTGATCTTCTGCAATCACAATTCGTATCAAACTTCTCCCCCCTTTATTCATCTTGTTTAATTACGTTCGGTATTTGTAGCGTAACAGTCGTTCCTTTGTCCGAATTAATAATTAAATTCCCGTTAACAAATTCTAATCTTTCTTTCATTCCAAACAGACCATTTCCTCTATCATTAACGGCGTCATTATTCATACCGATTCCATTGTCTGAAATGGTGATAACAATCTCATTGTACGTTTGTTTTATCGATATATGACATTCTGTTGCCTGACTGTGTTTTACCACATTGGTAACCGATTCTTTTAAACACATGCTGATTATATTTTCTACAAATAATGGAACCTTCGTTAGTGAAAAATCTCCGTCTATGATGAGTTGAATTGCTGCCGCTTCTAATAATGCTTTCACTTGTTTTATTTCTTCTTTCAACCGAATCCCTCTCATGTTGGAAACCATCTTTCTTACTTCATTTAAGGCCATTCTAGCAGTTTGTTGGATATCCTTTAATTCTGAACGTGCTTTATCTGGGTCTTTTTCTAAAATCTTTCTGGCTAGATCACTTTTTAATCCAATAAGTGAAAGCTTTTGCCCTAAAGTATCATGTAGGTCTCTAGCAATCCTCTGCCTTTCTTCTTGAACAATTAAATCTGAGATTCTTTTATTCGCAAAAGCTAATTGTTCCTCTAGCTGTTCTCTTTTTTTTCGACTTCTAATACTTAACGGAAGTAAAATCACACTAATTAAAATAATGACAATAAAAGGCAATTGCTGAATAAATAGATCAGTAGGTGTGATGAAGTTAATATTAATAGCAACGGCCGTACTTACTAAATGAATAATATAAAACGTGATGAATGCTGCTTTATTTTGAAAGTTCCCAATCAAATAGGCTAAGAAAAAAGCAAAATACACGTAAGTAAAAAAGCTAGTCATAATCACAGAAATAATAATAAGGACACTTGTCCAGAAATACCTTATCCACCCTTTAGATATAAAAGCAAATCGATAAGAAATAAAGAAAAAAATGGACAATATGATTCCTGTTACAATTTCAACGGTGGATGACCATTGAAATATAAAATAAAATGGTAAAATAGCAAACAATGCCCAAATATATGGTGAAACACCTGTACTACTTTGGATAATCCGAAGTCCTTTTTTCATTTCATTCCCCATTTTCTTAAAAGTTTCTAGTATTATCTTAACAAAAATGAAGAGGGAATTCTTTAAATTCCCTCTTAGTCGGCTAATTTTTGTGATAATTTTTGGTTTACCGAACGTTTTTTGATTTCACGGAAACTGATAAATTGTTTACTTCTTTCATCCCATAGACGATATTTGAGCGCTTTTAAACTACTCGAGACCGTTACAGTTGGAACAGAATTTAATTCCTTACACTTGTTGTGAACAACCTCTAAGTAATAATTAGGTACTCTTGGACTTAAATGATGGACATGGTGATACCCAATATTTCCAGTTATCCATTGTGCCCATTTTGGGAGTTTATAAAAAGAGCTTCCTTCTACTGCAGCCTTAACATAATCCCATTTGTCATCACTTTCAAAATAACTATCCTCAAAATGATGTTGAATATAAAATAACCAAACTCCAAGTGCACTTGCAATAAAGACAATAGGTCCTTGAACCATTAAAAATGCTTGCCACCCAATTAACCAACACATCATTCCATATAAAAGGACAATCAATACGTTGGTCATATACGTATCTAAGCGCTCGTTCATACGAGCTTTTTTTCGATTGATTCGATTTGAAATGAAAATTAAATAAAAAGGTCCTAAAATAAACATAACTAGTGGGTTACGATAAAATCGATACACTAATCTTTCTCTAGGTGTAGCATTTTCAAATTCTCGAACTGTCATAACCCAGATATCTCCTACGCCACGTTTATTTAAATTTCCACTAGTTGCGTGATGGATATTATGTTCATGCCGCCATTGTTTATAAGGAAAAAGTGTTAAAATTCCAGTTAGGATTCCAACTATTTCGTTTGCCTTTTTACTTTTGAAAAAGGACATATGACAACAATCATGAAAAATAATAAATGTCCTTACTAAAAATCCTGCGGTTGGGATCGCTAAAAGAAGTGTAATGATATAGGACACCGAAAGGCTTTTATAGGTAAGATACCATAAAAGAAAAAATGGAATTAAAGTATTTGTTAATTGCCACACACTATTTGATAACGTTGCTTTTTCATATGGCGCTAATTTTTTTCTTAACTCCCTTTGAAATTCTTTTGACATAATAATAAAAAGCCTCCTAATAATTTCAATTCATATTTATATTCCCCATTTGTATTGTCATTATAATGAAAAAAGCAATTGTTCTTTAAGATATAGCTGTAATGTACCGGATATGACATTTGTCATTTTAGAATGGTTTCTGCTTGATATTACAGGAATTCATAATCATAACCATCAGAAAAATATTTTAAAATTATAAATCCACTAATTGTTCAAACATTCTTAAGAAAATATATGCTACAATGTGAATAAGTGAACAAGAACGAAAGAAGGTAGTAGCTATGAAAGCTTGTTGCCATGTATGTCAAAAAGAATTTAAAAAAACCGATTGGGTTAAAATGGATAACTCCTATCGATTAGCGCACTGCACCTGTATAAAAATAAAAGTTGGTCTTCAAGACATAGATACCTTTAATAACATTTTAAATAAATATTCCTATTCTCGTTTAAAAATAGCAAATTAAGCAAAAGAAAAATCCTTGATACTGATGAAGTATCAAGGATTTTTCTTTTGCTTAATAAACATTCATATATCGCTCTCTTTCCCAAGGGTGTACTTGGGTGCGGAAGATATCCCACTCTATCTCTTTAGCTTCAATAAAATGCTCGTAAATATGTTTACCTAAGGCAGAAACGATGGTTTCATTTTTTGATAATACAGTTAATGCTTGAGCTAATGTAGCTGGTAAATCAGAAATGCCTTCTGCTAAACGTTCTTCTTTATCCATAGCATAGATATTGCGGTCAACTGGAGCAGGCGGTGTAAGCTTATTTTTAATCCCATCCAAACCGGCTTTTAATAAAACAGCCATGGCTAAATATGGATTTGCAGATGGATCAACACTACGAACTTCAATTCTTGTGCTTAATCCACGAGATGCTGGAATACGAATTAGGGGTGAACGGTTACGAGCAGACCATGCTATATAACAAGGAGCTTCGTAACCTGGAACTAAACGTTTATAAGAGTTCACAGTTGGATTTGTAATGGCTGTAAAAGCTTCGGCATGAGCGATAATTCCAGCAATAAAATAACGTGCTGTTTCACTTAGTTCTAAATCCCCGTTTTGATCGTAGAAAGCATTATCGCCATCTTTGAATAAGGATAAGTTACAATGCATTCCTGAACCGTTTACCCCAAATAGTGGTTTAGGCATGAATGTCGCATGTAGACCATGCTTACGTGCGATTGTTTTTACAACTAATTTAAAAGTTTGGATCTGATCACATGCTGTAATGGCATCGGCATATTTAAAGTCAATTTCATGTTGCCCTGGAGCAACTTCGTGATGAGAAGCTTCAATGTCAAATCCCATTTCTTCTAATTCAAGAACGATGTCACGACGACAATTCTCCCCTAAATCTGTTGGTGCTAAATCAAAATATCCGCCTGAGTCATTTAACTCTAATGTTGGTTGACCTTTTTCGTCTAATTTAAACAAGAAAAATTCCGGTTCTGGTCCTAGATTGAAATTTGAGAAACCTAAGTCTTCCATTTCTTTTAATATTTTTCTTAAGTTGTTGCGTGGATCCCCTTCGAATGGAGTTCCATCTGGATTGTATATATCACAAATAAATCTTGCCACTTTTCCTTTTTCTGCAGTCCATGGAAATACGACAAAAGTATCTAAATCTGGATATAGATACATATCAGATTCCTCAATTCGAACAAACCCTTCAATGGAAGAACCGTCAAACATCATTTTATTATCAAGCGCTTTTTCAAGTTGGCTAACTGGAATTTCAACATTTTTAATTACCCCTAATATATCCGTAAATTGAAGTCGAATATATTTTACGTTTTGTTCCTTACACATCTGCCTAACATCGTCTCTCGTAAACCTCGCCATTTACATTCCTCCCCATTAATTTCTTGTTTTTATTATATTCTGTGTAAGGTAATGTGTCAATTGAATGTTATATTTTATAACATGTTTTTAAAAAGAATTTAGAGCAATGCTGTGTATAATATTAATGGTTATTTGGGACTACCATTGACAAAATGGAAGGCACGGTTACTCCTGCAGGAGAAGTGATACAAGAGAGCCCTCTTATAACACGAATGCGCCAAAAGGGATCAAGCGTAAATGAACGTGAAGCGAAGTGCTTGGAACTAAATCACCCAAGTTTAACAGAATCGGAACTTATCCGTCTATTTAAGCTGTTTCAGTGTTTTTTCCTAATTAAGAGAAATTTCTCCGCTTATTTATCAAACTTATCAAACTCGCTTTATCGGCTAATGAACTGGTAAAACTTACCGGGCTTACTAAAAGAATTCAAAAAGGACCTAGAGAAGAATTGCATCTCTAAGCCCACTTGACTGCGAAATATATTGTGGAGTCTATGTGATTCGCTATATGTATGATCATGGTCTGCGATTTACCGTTTTGCACCACAAAAAAACCTCGACTATTCAATCGAGGTTTTTTTATTAATATACTTTCATATAATGATCTCTTTCCCACTCAGTAACTTGAGTACGGAACATATCCCATTCAATTTCTTTCATTTCAACAAAATGTTCATATATATGCGCTCCTAAAGCGGATACCATCACTTCATTTGAATTTAATTCTTCAAGAGCTCTTGCCAAAGACGGTGGTAAATCTGTAATTCCTTCTGCTAATCTCTCTTCATGATCCATCGCATAAATATTCCGATCTACTGGTTGCGGAGGAGTTAACTTATTTTTGATTCCATCAAGTCCAGCTTTTAGTAATACAGCTAAAGCCAAATATGGATTTGCCGAAGGATCAACACTACGCACTTCAACACGAGTACTTAACCCACGTGAAGCTGGGATACGTACTAATGGTGATCGATTACTCGTGGACCATGCGACGTAACATGGCGCTTCGTATCCTGGCACTAAACGTTTGTATGAGTTGACAGTTGGATTTGTAATCGCTGTAAATGCAGGAGCGTGCTTTACAATCCCCGCAATAAACTGTCGCGCAGTATCACTTAACTCTAAATCAGATTTTGGATCATAAAATACATTTTCTCCATTTCTGAATAACGAAAGATTACAATGCATTCCAGAACCTGCTACACCAAAAATTGGCTTTGGCATAAATGTTGCGTGTAATCCATGTTTACGAGCGATGGTTTTTACAATTAGTTTAAAAGTTTGTATATCATCACATGCTCTGAGGGCATCAGCATATTTAAAATCAATTTCATGCTGCCCTGGCGCTGTTTCATGGTGAGATGCTTCTACATCAAATCCCATTTCTTCAAGTTCAAGCACGATGTCACGGCGGCAATTTTCCCCTAGATCTGTTGGAGCTAAATCAAAATATCCACCATGATCATTTAATTCGAGTGTTGGTTCGCCTTTTTCATCTAACTTGAATAAGAAAAACTCAGGCTCAGGTCCAAGATTAAAATCAGTAAATCCTAATTCTTCCATTTCTCTTAATATTCTCTTTAAATTGTTACGAGGATCCCCTTCAAACGGTGTACCATCTGACTTATAAATATCACATATTAAACGAGCTACTTTTCCTTTTTCAGCTGTCCATGGAAATACAACGAAGGTATCCAAGTCAGGATAAAGGTACATATCCGATTCCTCGATACGAACAAAACCCTCAATCGAAGATCCATCAAACATCATCTTATTATCTAATGCTTTCTCAAGTTGACTTACTGGTATTTCTACGTTTTTTATGACACCCAAAATATCCGTAAATTGTAAACGAATAAATTTAACATTTTGTTCATCACACAATCTATGGATGTCTTCTTTTGTGTGCTTTGACATGCTGATTCCCCCGATTCTTCGATACAAAATATGATGACTAGAGTGAACATAATCTGGTTTTCGAACCAATATTCTATATTCTTTTTGATATTATCATTGTCGCTACACACTTTCAACGCAAAATTTAAGAAAACTAATGAAAAAATCTTTGAGGATCGGTTCCTCTATTATTAAAGCGTCCAGCATTTACAATCTCTTTTCTTAATAGTTTTCGAATTTCTTCATTCGTCAATTCTCTTTTTTGCTTAAGGGTTTGTTTTTGATATTCCCGTTCAATTGACTGCTCTTCTTTCACAGTAAAAATTTGTTTTATTCCTGCCATGTTAATTCCTTGGTCAATTAAATCTTTTATTTCTAGTAGAGTGTCAATATCATTTAAAGAAAAGAGTCTTCGGTTCCCTTCTGTTCTTTCAGGCTTAATTAATTCATGTTCTTCGTAATAACGAATTTGACGTGCCGTCAGATCTGTCAACTTCATAACAGTCCCCATAGAAAAAAGCGGCATTGAACGACGAATTTGACTTCCTTTCATGTCCTCTACTCCTCTCATTCATCATAATTTATATATATAGTATTTATTATACTATATTCTAACTTATAATGTGAGGATTTTTAACATTAGCCTTGTATGATCATTAATTTTTTCTCCAGTAATGAGTTAAGTGCAATACAAATAGCTATTTTTACATGAGAATAGGTTAATCCACCTTGAACATATGCCACATATGGAGGTCTTGTTGGACCATCAGCTGTTAATTCGATACTGGCTCCTTGTATAAAAGTACCGGCCGCCATGATGACATCATCTTCATAACCAGGCATATAGGATGGATATGGTGTCACATGTGAATTGATTGGTGAAGCAAATTGTATCGCTTGGCAGAATGCAACCATTTTATCTCTATCATCAAATTGAACAGATTGAATTAAATCGGTACGTTTACTATCCCATTTTGGATTTGAATTCATCCCAACTTTTTCAAGCATCGCAGCTGTAAAAACGGCACCTTTTAAAGCTTGACCCACAACATGTGGAGCTAGGAAAAATCCTTGGTACATTTCCTGCATACTATAAAGGGAAGCTCCAGCTTCACTTCCAATACCAGGTGATGTTAATCGATACGAACAAGCTTCCACCCATTTTTGTTTCCCAACAATATATCCACCTGTTTTTGCAAGTCCTCCCCCTGGATTTTTAATTAATGAACCAGCCATTAAATCGGCACCAATGTGGCATGGCTCTAACTCCTCAACAAATTCACCATAACAATTATCTACAAATACGACTACATTAGGATTAATTTCTTTTACAAATGAAATCATCTCTTTAATTTCATTAATGGTAAAAGAAGGTCTTGTGTCATAACCTTTCGACCGTTGTATACCAATCATTTTCGTGTTAGGTTTTATCGCTTTGCTGACAGCTTCAAAATCAATCTTACCAGATTGGAGTAAGTTAACACTCTCGTAGGAAATCCCAAATTCCTTTAAAGAACCAGAGCCATTTCCTCTTAAGCCTACAATTTCTTCCAAAGTATCATATGGTTTTCCCGTTATGTATAAAAGTTCATCTCCCGGTCGTAGTACACCAAATAAAGCAATCGAAATTGCATGTGTTCCCGAGATGATCTGTGGTCGTACTAAACCGGCTTCTCCCCCGAAAACTTGAGCATATATTTTCTCAAGCGTATCTCTACCAAAATCATCATAGCCATAACCTGTTGATGGAATAAAATGAGAATCGCTGACTTGAAAATCTTGAAAAGCTTTCAATACACGGTATTGATTTAAGTCGACTAATTGGTCAATTTTTTCGTGAATAGGTTTAATCTGTTGTTCTACTTCCATTACAATCGGTTGTAAAACTTCCCCATAAGTTAGTGTTTGAATCATGTTTTTCCCCTTATCTCTTTATCAAAAATTGTTGTATTTGCCCATAAATTGGATGATCGACAAATGTGTAGCCTTTACAAACATACATTTGTTTTTCTTCATCAAAAAATAATTCCCGTAAAATCGTTTCATTTTTTAATTGAGATAATAGTTTACCTTCTGTTGAAGGTACGATCACGTGATACGGTTGCATCATCTCAATCATTTTTGCTTCTATCGTTAATTTTAACCGCTCACTGTCATTAACATTTAACGCGCTTATTTGAAGCGATTCGTTTCTTGTAGATGGAACAAAATCATCATGCTGGGCATCTTTTTTATTATACACGGTTAATTGTGGGATTTGTTGTGTTTCCAACTCAGTTAACAAGCGATTTACCGTTTCTTCGTGTTGAAAATAATCTGGATTAGATGAATCAACGACATGTAAAATTAAATCCGCTTCCTTCACTTCTTCAAGAGTGGATCGGAATGCCGCAATCAGACTCGTCGGTAAATCTTGAATAAATCCAACTGTATCACTCATTAAAATGGTGAATCCACTAGGTAATATACATTTTTTGGTCAACGGATCAAGGGTTGCAAATAGTTGATTTTCTTCAAATGAAGTAGCTTCTGTTAACCGATTAAACAGCGTTGATTTCCCAGCATTTGTATACCCTGCAATGGATACTTGGAAGGTCCGGTTTTTCTTTCTTCTTTCACGATAACGTTCACGGTGTTCAACAATTCCAGAAAGCTGAGTTTTAATATCATGAATACGATTTCGAATATGTCGGCGATCAGCTTCTAGCTTCGTTTCACCTGGTCCTCTTGTTCCAATCCCTGCTCCAAGTCTTGAAAGTTGTGTACCTTGGCCGCCGAGTCTTGGTAATAAATATTGTAATTGCGCTAATTCAACTTGTAATTTACCCTCTTTCGATTGGGCTCTTTGGGCAAAAATATCCAGGATTAATTGGGTTCTGTCAATAATTCGTGCATCCATCTTTGCAGCTAGATTTCTAACTTGACTTGGTGATAATTCATCATTAAAAATCACTAGCTTTGCTTCTAGTTCATCAACTAAAGCAACTAATTCCTCTACTTTTCCTCTACCAATATAGGTAGAATGATCAACACGCTCTCTTTTTTGCGTTAATGTTGTCAACACTTGCGCGTTAGCTGTCTTTGTTAACGAGGCTAATTCATCCATTGAATATTGAAATGGTAAATCATCTTCAGTTGTTTGACAACCAACAAGAATCACTTTTTCACGTTCTTGGTTTTGTTCCAATGTGTATCCCTCTTTCTATCAATCAATAATCTTCTATAGTCTAAAAAAGTTCTTTCTATTTAATTTATCCCCCCATTGAAGAAATAAACAAAAATAAGCACTGGTTGGTACAGTGCCATTTTACTTTTGCAAGACCACTTTATTCAACATTGGACGGCCATTTTCCCATTGTACTTGTACAGGTAAGCCCAAAAAAGAACTTAACTTCTGGCTTGAAATCATGTCTTCAGTGTTACCTATATCAAAAACTTGTCCTTTTTTTAATAATAATGCCTTATTAAAGACTGGTAGAATTTCCTCGACATGATGGGTGACATAAATCATCGTAGGAGCGTTTGGTTTATACGTAATTTGTTCGATTGTTTCTAGGAACTGCTCACGTGCGATAAAGTCTAAACCTGTTGTAGGTTCATCAAAAATAAGGATAGAAGGATCTGCCATTAATGCTCTAGCGATTAAAATTCGTTGTTTTTCACCTTGAGAAAGGGTTTCATATTGGCGATCTGCATATTCTAGACAATCGAAATCTTTTAGTAAACCGATCGCTTTTTCTCTTATTTCTTTTGTTGGCTTTTTATATAAACCAATCGAAGCAAATGCACCACTTAAGACGATTTCAAACGCACTATCACTATTGTATAGCTTTTCCTGCAGCGAGGATGAAACAAAACCAATTTTAGAGCGTAATTCTTCTCCAAGATAACTTTTTCCAAATTCTTTATGTAGTACAGTAACGTTACCAGCTGTAGGAAAATATTCAGCATGAAGCATTTTTAAAATCGCTGTTTTCCCCGATCCATTCAACCCAAATAATACCCAATGCTCGCCTTTTTTAACATCCCAATCAACTTTTTGTAAAATCCATGTACCATCTCTTTTTAATGAAACATCCCTTAAAGATAAAATCATCGCTTCCCTCCCCTTTCTTCATCTCCTAATTCTCCCATTATATCATCGAAGTTCTCTTCAGAATAAACATTTATCCCATTTCTTCTTAATAAGGCTGTCGTGACTCCTTGACCGATTTTTTTATTTCCATTAAAATCACCGCTATAGATCATTGTACTACCACATGAAGGACTGCGCTCTTTTAGTATTACACTTGTTGCGTTTAAATCGAGAGCGGTTTTCAAGCTTTCTTGTGCACCCTTAATAAAAGCATCCGTCACATCTCTTCCATATTTTGTGATAACCTTTGCCTTCCCATCTAGAACGTCTTCTCCGTCCCCACCAACGATTTCTGCAGGATCTCTTGGAATGGATAACCCACCCAAAACCTCGGGACAAACGGGCAAAGCTTTTTTGTCTTTCAACCATTGATCGATGGTTCCTTGAAAATTATTGGAACCATCGTATTTTACATTAAGCCCGATCAAGCAAGCGCTAACCAAAATCATGAATCCTGAATACCCTCCTTTTAAATACTACCGTCCATGTATTTTCATAATCAGTTTGCCAAATTTTTCTGCAATAGGCAATACAGCGATCGAACAAATTACATTAAATATGACACTAATATGGGCAAGCTGAACTTCTGGATTTGTAGCAAGAGTAGGACCGATTTTTGCTAAGGTTCCAATAAAGGGGTAAAAAATAACCACCCCTAAAATATTTAGCCAAATATGGGCATAGGCGGTTAATCTTGCTTCCCTCCCACCTCCAATAGAGGCTAAAAAAGCATCAACGCAGGTTCCGATGTTAGAACCAAGTAAGATTGCAATTCCAGTATTTAAATCAATCAAACCTGAGGATAAAAATCCCATTATAATGGCTGTCGTGGCTGTACTTGATTGAATAATCGCTGTAATGACAACGCCTGCAATCACGCTAAGGATAAGACTGCGATCCATAGATGAAATGATCGTATCGACTATTCCAAATTCTCGCAGAGGTAAAGCCATATATTCGAAACCATCCATGGACATAAAAACAAAGGAAATCCCAAGAATGACTAAACCAATACTTTGTACCTTTTTCTTTTTAATAAAAAGAAAAACAATGGCTAGTCCAACCATTGGAATTAAAAAAGATTGAATATCAAATGTAATAAGTTCAGTTGTAACGGTTGTTCCGATATTGGTCCCTAAAATTATTCCAATTGATTGGGGAAATGAAAGCATTTTGGCAGAAATAAGTCCAATGGTGATAATCATAACAGCAGAGCTGCTTTGCAACATACAAGTAATGAGAATGCCTGCTAAAAATCCTTTCCATGGTGTATTTGTCGCGTTATATAACCATGTTTTCAAAGAATCTCCTGATAAATGAAAAAGTCCACTTCTTAACAAAGACATTCCAAAAATAAAAAGGCCTATTAATAAAATAAAGAGAAAAAGTATCAACTCCACACCCCCCTTTACTATTTCTATGGGACAAAGGGAGTGGAGATGTCTAATTGTTAAAAAGGATGTTTATAAAATAACTTAACATAATATTTTTATGGTTCTTTAAATAGGTTCTAAAAAAACCTGATCTTTCATTTCGAGCGGGACAACCTGTACATGGGAAATTCACAAATATTCAAAACATCTTCTCTCAAGAGGATTTTTTCAAAGTTACCTCTCTCATTCTATAAAAACTCGCAAAGCATAAAATGGTCAAATTGATATTAGGGCTATTCTTGAACATTCACATATAAATGTTATAATGAATGAATGAAATGTTTAGAAAAAGGAAAAAGTTCATTATAATAAAATAAACAGAAGGTTATTTAGTGAAAATTTGGTCATAATGGTTGATAATTATTTAATGTTTTAGTATTGGAGGTACATGTAAAATTGGATATTATTCGTAATATGGAATTTGAAATCAAGAGTAGTTTCATTCCAAATATTAGTAATTCAGAAACATTAAGAGTATTAGAAGTAACAGATGCAAGTGTAGTTGTTCAAATGAATCTTTCAGGTAGTAGAGGCGTTTTCCCATTAGATCATTTTCAATATTGGATCCGAAAGAATTCATTGATCCCAATGGACGAGCACCAAGAAAAAACATCATAACCAAGAAAAACAAAGTCATAGCATGGGTGAAAGCTATGACTTTGTTTTGTTTAAAATTATTTTTGATTCATAAATTCAATTACTTGACCTGCAAATTCTTTATATCTTTCAATTTGGACCCAGTGACCACATTTTGGGAATGTATGCAATTGAGCATTAGGTAAAGCTTTTGCTAAAACCAAGCTCGTATGATCTAACGGTATAACTAGGTCTTCCCTGCCATGAACTAATAGAACAGGAAAATCGATTGCTTTTAACTCTTCTTCTGTTAAAGCCATAGCATCAACATGTTGTTGTCTTGGCTCAGGGAACATAGAAGAAAAGGCTTCTTGGAATCCTGGCTGGATACTTGACTCATACCGCATTTGAACTAGGTCACCATTTTCAGACATACTCTGATCATAAGCAAATATTTTGATGAGATTCTTCATATATTCAGGGCTAGGTGTATAACCCCAAACTTTATCCAACCCATCAGCAATTTGATGAGGTGTTCCCATACTCCCCATAAGGATTAGTTTATTGACTAAATCAGGGCGTTTTTTTGCAATATGTAGTGCAATTGCTCCGCCAAAAGAATTTCCAATAATAGATACTTTGTCTTTTTTGATAACGGTTTCAATAAAATCAATCATATGATCCGCCCATATGTGAATGGAATATTTGGCATCTGTAGGTCGCTCTGTGTAACCAAATCCGACAACATCTGGTGCATACAAATGATAATGTTTCGAAAGAATCGGAAAGACCAGACGCCAATTTGCCCATGCTGATACTCCTGGTCCTGAACCATGAATTAATAGAATAGGCTCTCCATTACCATCTTCATGGTAATGTGTATTAATTCCTCGAACATCACCATATTTACCTTCTTCTACCATTTCTAACCGCCTCCAATTCGCTATTTTTCTATATTAATATATCTAATACACTTTCATTGTAGTTCAAATAATAGATTGTAACAAGATAATCTTTTTAATAATACAAATTAATAAAAAGATTCTTTATAACTAAAAGAAGCAATCGTCATGATGTCAAGAATTTTAAATAATACTTGGATCAATAGGATTGCTTCTGAAAATAAATTTATATTATTGTTGTTCGTTCAACTTACATTCTTTTTCAAATACTTCTAAACCTGCTGTAGCACATTGTATATCTTCGTCCGCTGTTCCGCCAGAAACACCAATGCCACCGACAATGACACCGTTATAAATTAAAGGTATTCCTCCACCGAATATTACGAGACGGTTCGTGTGAACAATACCTGTAAGTAAAGCTGGCTCGTCTTTTATCATAGGATACCATTCATGGGTAGATTTTCCAAAAGCTGCTGCTGTATATGCTTTATTTTGAGCGATTTCCCCACTAAGCAAAGCTGCTTCGTCCATTCGAATAAATGCTTTCAAATTTGCTCCTTCATCAACAATAGCGGCATTAATTTGAATTCGTAACTCTTCAGCCTTATTTGTAATAGCCTCTAACATTCGAAGGGCTAACGATTGAGTTAAAGCATATTTTTGATATAACATCTTTACTTCACCTCTCCTAGAGTTTTCTTTTGTAATTGTTTCTCATAGTCTTCAATAGTGATGATTTCAAGATTACTTTTTGGCGTCATACAACAAGCTAATGCAAAACTGTTTTCTAATTCCTCCTCTGATAAGGCATCAAGAGAACGAACTAATTCTTGGTCATACTCTCCATTTAATACTTTAACTTTGCACATGCCACAGCCTCCACGCTGACATCCTGTTGGAAATGGGATGAATTCATCACGTGCCGCTCTTAAAGGGGTTTGATCTGGTCTACAACTATATTCGAATTCTTGGTTTCTAGCTTTTAATTTGATCTGATACTAAATGATCCCTCCTTTTATTTAATTAAGTTTATTAGATTTTTAGTTAGATTAGTGTCTACCCCCAAACACCTATCTATTCTTTTCTCTCAAGCTTAACTAGTGTCGGCTCCTAGGGACTAGGGTCTATAAGCCAAGTATTTCTGAAAGCAAAGACGCCTAGACTCTAGGCAATCACCCTTCCATTTCTTTCAATCCGTCAAAAAGATTAAAGAACAATCTTCAAGCCGGCTAGACTTGAGCTTGGCCGTATCGATAAGTACAACTAGCCCTATTCTCCGCCTAAAGGCTTACTAGTCGGAGAGTTTTCTTTATCGGAGTGAGTAATGCGCTTGCACTTTTCTATTAAGTTAACGCTTTCGCAAATGATTCTTTTAATTCACGTGCATGATAGAAAATACCCGTTCCAATTTCGCCGCATCCCAAGTAATGGTAGGCATGTCAGCATATGACATGTATCCGTTTGCAAATGCTTCGTTACGATTTCCTGATGGATCAAAGAAGTAGATCGTTTCCCCTCTTGAAATACCATGACGAGTTGGTGTTACATCAAATGGGACTTCATACATAGATAATAAATCAGCTGCTTTAAATACGTCATGTAAGGAATCAACAAAAAATGCAGCATGGTGTAATTTTGCATCAGGTCCTTTAACAAAGGCAATATCATGCGCTTTATTTGTCGTAAATAAGAAACTACCTACTAAATCCTCTTCGCCTTCAGTTACGACTCTTTCGCTTTGTCTGAAGTTTAATGCCTCCACAAAGAATCTTGTAACCGTTTTTAAATCTTCTCCAGTTAATAGAATATGATCTAAACGGTGTGGAGCAATTCCTTTCCAACCTAATGGCCACGGATGCGGATTTCTCGTGCCCACAGCTGTTCCGAGTAGTTCAATTTCTGTATATAGCTCACAATGATGTCCTGTTGGCAAGATAAAATGTACAGCCTCGCCTTCTGCTAATCTAATTCCTTTTGAGATTCTAGTCGTTGTACAACCAAATTCTTCTACTTTCTTTTCATAGTATGCAAGATCATCTAAGCTCTCGACTTTAAATGCGATATGCGCTATTCCAGCGGTATTTGATTTGGTTAAAATCAAACTATGGTGGTCAAATTCATCCCAGGCTTTTAAATAAACACTGTTTCCAAACCTACCTGTTTCTTGCAAACCAATAATGTTAGTATAGTAATCTACTGATTTGTCTAAGTCTAATACCTTTAATTCTACTCGTCCAAGACGTAGTACTCTTGCCATTTGTGTATTCCTCCTCTTTAACTAAAACTATATTTCTTCTGAATATAAAATAATCTAAGGAAATCGCTTTCAAATCTAATGTTGAGTTACTATTTATATAATAATTATAATACAAGAAATTATTATAGCAATTCTATAGTTTCTCTATACGCAACAAAATATCGTAATTTAAATAATTCTTATAGATTTTATTATTGAAATTATCGTAAACATTAAAATTAATCCTATAATTATATTATATCATCCTTACCTATACACGTAATTAAAACTATATAATAATAATTTTCTAAACACAAAACTCAACCTATTTAGGTTGAGTTTTTTTATACTGGTTATAGAGCATTAGATATAATTTCTGCATCTTTTAATAAACTGATCCAATGATTTTTATAATTTTGATCCATTGGAGGACCTTTCATTGTATAACGGAGAACAAATAGATGGTTTTCGTAGGCAAATACTCGAGCTACCTCATGAATATCAGGTTGAACAGGATCATTTGTAACAGTATATTCATAAATCGCATCTGTTGTTGAGCTCTCTAGGACTTGGAAGGTAAAATCTCCTGTAAAAAAACTTGGAAGGTTTTGCTCGAAATTACTTAAATAAGTTTCTACCCCTACATTGGCATTGCTGTTCTCAAAAAATTGAATTGTGTAAAGTTCCGTCCAACTATTCGTAGATTCATCTGCTAACATAAATTCTGCTAGTGCAGTTCCTTCGCTTTCTTCATAATAACTTTCTACCCACTGTCTTTCATCTACATAGAAATTTAAACTTTCCATAATTTGCCGATACTGGTAATCTGTCGTTCCATTAGCTTCTGGAATTGGATCTGACGGAAAACTCTTATCATCCAAATTAGTTGTTGAATCTACTGTTGTAGAAACGATTTTCCATTTGCCATTGTCGGGCTTTAGTGTATGTGTGCCAGTGGATTCAGTGTTTGGCGTTGGAGGTCCTTCTACTCCCATGGTCGTTTGTTTATATGACACTATAGCTTGCTGTTCGGTTTTCTCAACTACTTTCATGTCCGTGATTTTTACATCGAATACATAGGTTTGCATTAATGCTCCTACATCTGCTTCAGTTATATCGTAGATCGGTGATTGTGAATGAATCGTTTCCATGTAACCGTCTAGATCATTATTACTGAAAGCAAGAGCGTTTGCTTCAATGACAGCAAATAGTTCCTCATCTGCAGGGATTTTTGATACTGCAGGTTTTTCATTGGGTGTCGTTTCTAACGTTTTATCTCCATCAGAAGAAGATGGGGGTACAGCAATCGGCTTCCCTATACATCCGGCTAACAAAACAGCCATTACTGTCATGACTAGTAAACTCCATGTTTTTCGTTTGCTCAATAGAAGTCCCTCCCTTGTCGTTCAAAACATGGGCTAAAACAACAGTCTTTGAATTATATTTCGACTATGCTCATCCTACACCTATAAAAATAAGAAAATAATAAAAATAGGCGACAGGCACCTTCCAGTTTCTGGAAATTACCTGTCACCTATTTTTGTTTTATTGATTTTTCAAACTGAGAAGTTTGTTCTTTAGTTCGTTTTCCATGGAGATGAGTTCTTGTTCTGCTTGTTGGCGTTTTGTCCGACCTTCTGCTTGGATTCTGAGGGTTTCTTCCAATGTTGTTACTAGACTTTCTTGTGTTTTCTTGAGGGTTTCAATATCGACAATACCACGTTCATTTTCTTTTGCTGTTTCAATTGTATTGGTTTTAAGCATTTCAGCATTTTTTAATAGTAAATCATTCGTCGTTTTTGAAACTTGTTTTTGTGCATTAACGGCATGCTGTTGACGAATTAAAGTCAACGCGATCGCAATTTGATTTTTCCATAACGGAATCGCAGTCATGATAGATGATTGTATCTTTTCGACTAAGGCCATATTAGTATTTTGAATTAAACGGATCTGCGGTGCACTTTGCGTTGTGATTTGACGGCTTAATTTTAAATCATACATCCGCTTTTCTAGACGATCAGCAAACTGAAGCATATCATTAACTTCTTGATAATCCATTTGGTTTTGTGTTTTTTCTGCCTTTTGCTTTAGTTCAGGAATGATCTTTGTATGCAGTTCATCTAGTTTTACTTCACCTGCTGCAATATATATATTTAATGCTTGAAAATAATCCTTATTTTTATCATATAATTGCTCAAGCATCATGTTATCAGACATAAGAGCCTTTTTACATTGTTCTAGTTTAACCGTGATACGATCGATTTGTGCACCTGTTTTTTGATATTTTGATAAAATTTCATTCACAGATCTTGATAATTTTCCAAATAGCTTTGAGATGAAATTTCGTTTTTCAGGTTTTAACTCATCTGGATTCACTTGTTCTAACTTTCTCATTAAATCGGTTAAAATTTCCCCAATTTCACCCGTATCCTTATTTTGAACATGATCGAGCATGGAATGAGAAAAGTTTAATAGTTTTGATTGAGCTTGTGTACCATATACTGTTATAGCCTGGTGATTACGAGGATCAATTTGCTGAGCCAAGTTCACAGCCTTCTGCTTATTTTCTTCAGTCAGTGTATCAATGATCCTCACCGGTCGAGCATCCTCTGTTAATGTTGTTGTTTGTTTTTGCGGTTGGGGTTGTAAAGTACTGGTAGGATCGATAGAATCCAACTCCCCGAATGGATTATCAAGTAATTGATCAAGCTCAGTGTTTGATTTATGTTCCACCAATGTTATTGCCTCCTATTGTTTATGTCTTCTGGAAGTCTATTAATTGTTTTCTTTGCAACATCTAGTTCAAAATGCAAATCATCAATATCATCTTCTAATACTTTATATAAATCATTTTCTAACGAATCAGTTAATTTGTCTATCATAAGTCTAGTTTCTTTTAATGAAATCGTCAGCTCTGGTGTTTTGGCAGGTTGTGAATGTAGTAATGCGTATTTTTCAGTTAACTCTACAATCGAATCTAGATTTGTAAAATAAAATCGTTCTGCCTTGAAAAATCTTTTTGGTTCTTTTTTTGTTGTTGAATAAATTTTGTTCACTAAACGAATCACTTCATAATTTTGTTTGATATCAGACAGATTGCGAATACGTAGAATTGCCTTTTGCAAGCGAGTAATTTTCTCTTTGGCTTCTTTTAAATTCCGCTTAATATATTTAAATTCACGACGTGTAATTCCATTTTCTTTTAAAAATTGACGATTAAATAACCTGCCAAGAAGAAGATAGACTATTGCTCCTCCCCCTATTCCCATTAAAATCGATGAGAAAAAGCTTGTGTCAAATGTAAAGAAACTAAAAACCCAAACTAAAAGGGTTATTGAAATCCCTGCAGCCGACCGTAATATAAATTGAAAAAAAGATTTCATACATCATCTACTCCTATCCCACTCATTCTCGAAGTTTCACCTGATTAGAGTTTTAAATTGTAAACAGCCTCTTCATAGAATGGCATCTATACTTACGAATAATTTGCCATTTGGTTTCATCTTTATTTTAAAGTAGAATGGCTATTTTTGCTACTTGTATGGAGAAAAATGAATTTCAAGTATGAATTCAATCTAAGACTTGAGAATGAGGTCAAGCGTCGTTTTCTGTACCATATCAAAAAACATAATGTTTTATCTGTTATACTACAAGATGTATATATTTGGAAATTAAACCTACAATATAGATACTATGTAAAAAAGTGAGGTCTAAACATGAGAGTATTAGCAGGACTATTTTCGATTCTCATGCCAGGATGTGGTCAAATGTTTAATAAACAGTATATCAAAGGGGTGGTATTTCTTATAATTGAGCACTTTGATAATATTCAAGCCCGAATTAATCAGGCCATCTTTCTTGATTTTAATGGTTATCATCAACAAGCAGTTGAAATTACTAATTTTCAGTATTTATTATTTTATCCAGGATTTTATGTTTACACGGTATGGGATGCATGGTTTACAAGTAAACCCGGAGCGGATAGGACAAAAACAGCAATACCGTTCATCATAGCTGGATTTATTGGTGAATTCGGAACGTTTTACGCACCAAAAATTCCACTTCCAACGTTAACCGTCGGTCTTAGTATGATTATTCCCATGATCATTGGCATGATTATCTTTCGCAAACAATAATGGTGTGTTAATGCCTAGTGTCTAATAATTGCTGAATTTGATCCATGATAATGTTTTCAATAATCGGATGATACCCTAAATAATTACATAAAATCCACTTTGTACCATGATCATCCTTTACTTTTTGAATTTCAGCTTGAACCTTTTTCATTAAAACACCCGTAAAGAAAAGGTAAGGGATGATGAAAACTTGATTCGCCCCAGTCATTTGTACAATTTTAAGACCTTCTTGAAGTGTTGGTCTAGCAGCTGCTAAAAAGCAGACTTCTACTTTCTTAATCTTAGCCTTTTGCTTTAGTTTCTCCCCGATAAGTGACAAATCTCTTTTTACATCTGAGTCACTGCTTCCACGACCAATTAGTAGAACCGTATCTTCTTGTGTTATTAACTTTCCCGTTTCTGTCATTTTTTCTAATAAAAGGTCCACCATTTGATCATTGACCCCAATTGGTCTTCCTAGCTTTACCTCAACATGAGGAAATCGTTTTTGTTGATGAGCTATTTCATCCGGAATATCCTTTTTTGCATGTGCTGCGGTTAAAAGTAAGATGGGTATCACGATAATATTGGTGGCGCCTTGATTGACACAGTGCTCAAAACTTTGGGAAACAGTAGGATGAGAGAGTTCTAAAAATCCGACTTCCTGTATGGGTGTGTCTACCTTTTTCATGATTTTTCTAACAAAAGAAACAGCCTGGTCACTAGCTTCTTTCACTCGGCTACCATGGCATATATATAGGATTGCATTCATTTTTCTGCCTCTTTTCATTGAATTTCCTTTTTAAAATATAAAGGAAAAAGAGAGCTAATTCAATCGCCCTCTTTTCCTTATACCCTTGTTATATTAATTGATGTTCTTTTAAATATGAAATAATTTTTTCTACACTTTCTTCAATTGAGTTCAAATGACTTTCAACAATAATTTCCGGATTTTCTGGCTCCTCATAAGGAGAACTTATCCCCGTAAACTCCTTTATAACACCTTGTCGAGCCTTTTGATATAACCCTTTTGGGTCACGTTCTTCACATGTTTCAATTGGACACTTCACATAGACTTCAATAAACTCTTTGTCTTCCAGTAAATTTCGAACAAGTTCACGGTCTGCCTTGAATGGAGATATGAATGCAGTTAAAACCACTTGACCGCTATCAACAAAAAGCTTAGCTACTTCCCCGATTCTTCTAATATTTTCAGTACGATCTTCATCAGAAAATCCTAAATCTTTATTTAATCCGTGACGTATATTATCCCCGTCAAGTACATAATTTCTTACACTCTCGTGATAAAGACGTGCGGCTAGTGCATTCGCAAGTGTTGATTTTCCAGAACCAGACAAGCCTGTAAACCATAGAACAAAGCTATTATGACCATTTTGCTTGCGACGGTCTTCTTTTAAAATCGATTGTTCATGCCATACGATATTTGTGCTTTTTCCCAAATCGCATCCTCCTCAGTATTGTACGTATGTTTTTAGAAAGGGACTTTGACAACCCTTTCTAGTTATTTTGATTCGACTGCGTGACGTTGTAGACCCTTAATTAACACTTCAATCACTTCTTTTCGACTGAATGTGCTAGGTGGAATTTCCCCATTGCGTAGCATTTCGCGAACCTTTGTACCTGATAAAATCACATGGTCTTCTTTATCATGCGGGCATGTTTTGGCTGAAGCCATATTTCCGCATTTTGTGCAATAAAAACTGTGTTCAAAGAATAGCAGTGTGATACCTAATTCATCAGGAGTAAAATTGCTAAAAATCTTTTGGGCATCATATGTACCGTAATAGTTACCTACTCCGGCATGATCGCGGCCCACAATAAAATGCGTACATCCGTAATTTTTACGAACCATCGCATGGAAAATCGCTTCTCTTGGTCCAGCATAGCGCATTGCTGCTGGGAATACAGCTAGAAATACACGATCTAATGGGTAATAGTTCTCTAATAAGATTTGATAGCTTTCCATTCTTACATCTGCAGGGATGTCATCAGATTTTGTTTCGCCCACTAGCGGATTTAAGAATAACCCATCAACAATTTCAAGAGCTGTTTTTTGAATATATTCATGAGCGCGGTGTACAGGATTTCGAGTTTGGAACCCTACAACTGTATTCCATCCTTTTTCTTCAAATGACTTTCTTGTTTGCACAGGGTCTAAGTGGAATTCATTAAATTGCTCTCTTTCGATACGATTCACAAGAATAATTTCTCCACCCACATAGACATTGCCACGTTCGAACATTTTCTTTACCCCAGGATGCTCGAGATCCGTTGTTCCATATACATTTGCTGCTTCCTTTTCTTTGTCTGGAACAAATATATCTGAAATCGTAATAACACCATATGTTTTTCCTTGAAATTCAAGCCGAACTTCTTCTCCTACTTGAAGAGTATTTGTTTTTTGTTCCGAGACTGGCAAGGTAATTGGAATGCTCCAAACATGACCAGACGCTAGACGCATATTCTCAACAACAGATAGATAATCCTTTTCTATTAGAAATCCTTCTATTGGACTGTACGCTCCTGTTCCAATTAACTCTAAATCGCTTAAGCTAATATTATCTAATTCGATTGATTTTTCGATTTGTGAAAAATCATAGTCTCCATTCCAACGGTTAATTAATGTTCCTCCATGCGGTGTACTTAATGACATGATCTATTTCCTCCTAAGATTTATAAAGTAAATGGGATTAAATTCCTTCCCCATTTTCATAATAAGCTCGATTTTCTTGTCTGATTGTTTTAATTAAACTCAAAATTCCAATGGTAGCTAGACACACACTTAATAGAACAATGATCGTGTAGAGGTCACTGTCTATAAATAATTTCATTAAGCCATAGGAAATCACCAAAGAAAAAACGGGTGATACTAGCCATACTTTCACAATTTTACTAACGACTCTTTTGTTTACTTGATTTTTTCCTTTCTTCGATACTCCGATTCCCATAATAGCTGTACTTGTTACTTGCGTTAGGGGGACGGGTAATCCAAAAATGGAGGCAATCATTACAAGTGATGCGCCTATAGATGAAATCGTTCCACCTTCTAGCAAGCTAAACCTTGTAATTTTCTTTGCATTGGTCTGCAAAACTCTACCTCCCATAAACAACACACCTGCTGAAATAAAGATGCCACCTACAATTGTCCCTGTTGTCATAGAAATTAAATTAGCTCCTACTAAAGGACCGACTGCATTTCCCACATTATTCATTCCAGCAGAAAAAGCTTCAAAAAAACCCACGATAATAACAAATACGGCTAGTATTCTCTGAGCCTTTTTTTCTTTTAACTGCGGATATTTATGATTAAGGAGTGTAATGAGTTTTCCAAAAATAAACGCGAGAGTAAATCCGACTACTGGAATAATCACCCAAAAGGATGCGATCCATAAGATGTTATTGACATAAAGGGCCTGTTCAGCGATACCGACTCCTACCACAGCTCCTACAGTAATTTCACTTGTTGAAAGTGGAATTCCTAATAGATTGGCAATAAATAAAGAAATGGCAGCTGAAACTAAAATAATAAGAACCACTTTTGCAGTTAAGAGTGTTTGTGGAATGATTCCAGTCCCAATGGTTTCTACTACTTCACTTCCACCAATAACGGCCCCAAGAAAGATTGCAATGGCACATAGAAATAAGGCTCTTCTTCTCGTTTTAATTGCTCCTGACCCATAGGCTACACTAACAGCGGCAGCAGCCCCGCTTGCCCCGATATTCATCGCGAAAAAAAGGGCTACCAAACCTGCGAAGTACGTTATAATCATAGTAAATTCCTTCTTATCTTATTATTGATGGAGTCCGCATTCTGTTTTTGCTTGCCCTGTCCACCTTCCTGAGCGCAAATCATTTGGATCAACCGCAGGTGCTGTACATGGTTGACAGCCAATACTTGGATAACCTTGATCATGCAGCAAATTATAATCAAGACCGTTCTTATGTTGATATCGCCAAACATCTTTCCATGTCCAATGAATGAGAGGACATACTTTTACTGATTTGAATTTATGATCGGGATTAAGAAATTGCGTATGTTTTCTCGTTTCAGATTGTTCCCTTCTTAAACCCGATATCCATGCTGTTGCCCCAGAAAGCACTTCATTTAAAGGAAGAATTTTTCGTATTTCGCAACATTTATTGGGATTGGTTTTCCAAAGTTCATCACCAAATTGCTTCGCCTGCTCTTCAAGGGTTAAACTAGGTTTCTTTAATTCTATTTGTAATGACGGATAACGAGCCTTCACTTTATCAATTAGTTCATAAGTTTCTTTAAAATGAAGATTGGTGTCTAGAAACACGATTTTAGCATTGTCTTTTACTTTTGAAATTAAATCAATTAAGACAATCCCTTCAATTCCGAAACTGCATGCGTATACAAGCTTGTCACCGTAGTGAGAGTATGCCCATTTTAAAACTTCAAGTGCTCCCTTGGTTTCATCATCATATGAAAATTCTAATGTTGGCGTATTTTCGATATTTTCATAGGTAATCATATCTGTCATTCTTTCTACCCCCACTTTTAATCTCGATTCTGAAAATCTACATATCAAATGATATGTTTTTTACTTGTACATGGTTCAAACTGCCTTGAAATCAAAAAAGACAGTCTTAACCTAATCAAGCGTTAAAACTGCCTCTAGTTTCTCTAGTCAGCAAGCTATTTAATTCTTACCTTTTCAACCTTTTCTAACTGAATAACTTTTCCATCTTGTACGACTAGTGTAATTGAGCCGTATTTCATATCCTGAAGCATTTGTTTCAGTTGTTCAATAATCGTTTCATGTTTATTTGTTTCACTCATAAATCTCCCCCCTCATGATCAAGTGGGACCTCCACTTTAGAAAGGCTGAAAACATTGAACCTTCATTCCGAGGTGTTGGTTATTTAATTTTAAAAGGTAATTTTGTAAAAATTTTACCACAAATCAACTGTATGTCAATAAATTATATAAAATTACTCGGAATTAACTTTGTTACTTAGATTATAGTATATGAATGTAAATTTAAGCAAGTTCTTTTTTTGAATTTTTGAGTTAATTGATTTTAAAATAAAGGTCGTACAAGCTCCTCTCCGTGAATAGAATGATTACAAGCATAATTTTATTACGAGGTGTGAATATGGCAATTTTTATTAGTTACATATTTTTGGGCTTATCCCTTGCTGCTCCGATTGGTCCAATTAATGCAGCACAATTGGATCATGGGATTAAAAATGGCTTTCTACATTCGTGGATGGTTGGTGTTGGAGCAATGCTTGCTGACATGGTATACATGGCAGCTGTATATTTGGGAGTTGTTCATTTTTTAGAAATTCCAATTGTTAAATCCTTTTTATGGTTGTTTGGTTTCTTTGTTTTAACCTATACAGGAATTGAATGTTTGGTAGGCGCTGGAAAAATCGACACTCGATCGGGCAAGTATAATAGAGAGCCTGTTTCTAAATCTTTTTTCTCTGGTTTTTTTATGTCGTTATCAAACCCCTTAACGATTCTTTTTTGGCTCGGAATTTTCGGCTCCGTTTTGGCTAAAACAGTTGCTACTTATGATACCAGTCAATTACTCCTTTATAGTATTGCTATTTTTACAGGTATTTTGATTTGGGATTTTTCAATGGCTTTATTAGCTAGTACGTTTAGAAAATTTTTAACATCTAAATTATTGACTTGGATTTCGATTGCATCAGGTTTTTCTCTAGTTGGGTTTGGTATATATTTCGGTTATGAAGCCGTTCAAATGTTATTTTTTAATTAAGAAATTCTTCATTTTCAAAAATTTGAAATTTCAAAAATATGTCACAGCTAGACATCATAATATAGTTTATACAGTCTTATAATAAAGATAAGAGGGAGGCAATTATTGATTCCTTATTAAAGGGAAAGAAGGTGCGCATGATGTCCATGGCACAATTCGATGATGTTTTTGAGATTTGCTGCGGTCATGTTGAGGATGAAAACGTGTTACCAGAAGTCAAAAAGATTGAGGAAATTCCCGTCACTGCCGAAAGAAAAGCTACTCCAAAATGGTGGGAAGATGCATTGAAAGAAATTGAAAAAGAAAGTGAAAATGAATACGAATTATACTATCTTTGACGCATTTTATCTTAAATAAATATCCCCCATTTTTATAAATAAAAAATGGGGGAATTTTTTTGCCTATTAAAAATCCGGCAATTGATCTAAATTATTTTCTTTTATCCCATCTGGTTCGCTGCGAAGAATATCTCTGCCGTATTTATGAAAGACATCAACATGGGCAATCTTTCCTGCTTTAGCTTCGTTTAAGGCGGTTACATAATCCAATTCTCGTCCTGATGCCGTTTTAAAGGCAATTAAATCTCCCTCATCATTCTTGCGCACGGCAACAATTTCTTCTTGCCCTTCTTGAATACCAGCACTCGCTTCGTCCACGGCATTTTGTTTTGATTGCTGCACATAATCTTGATAAATTTGATTAAAATCTTTATTTTCCATTGGCTTACACCTCCCGAACATACGTTAGTTTGTTCGTTTAGATGTTTTTTATGCTATTTTTTCACATAATGTAAGAAAACATTTTCGTCTTTTGTAATCTTAACCTCGCTAGGAATTCTTAAATAAATGATTCCTTCATTATTTGATGAAGAATGAGAAATAAGACTTTGCTCGGTAAGCTGCCGAACTGGAAAGGACGGACCTAGAATAGATACGTGAATATCTTGATTTGGAGCATGTATCGCAAGAGTGTCGGCTGTTTTCTCAAGCTTATAGGGTTCTAGAATTCCTGAAAAATCAAATTCATTAATCGTTAAGGTGGAGCGATAAATAAAGGACTCAATGTCACCCTTACTTTCAGGCTTTTTCTCAATATATACAGAGAATCCAATATCATTAGTTGAAGATTTAATGTGTAATGGGTAATTTCGATCATGCTCGAAAGTTTCTTGAGTAACTAAAAATTCCTTAATTGGTCCTATTTCTCCATTTATTAAATGATTATACAATTCGTTCATCATTTCATCCTGATCATGTTGTGTTATCTTTTCCTTCATCACTTTGCTGTCTGACATAAACGGAACAAATACAGCGGCTACCAATAACACGAGTAAATAGACCCCTAACATCCAATGGGTAAATTTTACTGTGAAAAACATTTTTCCTAACTTAAAGAAATAGCGTCCAATCCCAACAAAAAAGAGAAGCATGACAATTAGAATTAAAATCGGTAGAAACGCACCTATAACGCTCATTTCCTCACCTCCAGCTTAGTTAGAAGGCTTATCGCAGGGATCAGACAAAAAATCATCGTTAAAATTGATTTTAGTAAAAAGATAAAGAAGTTAGATTCCCCGACATAAAATTGATACAATTGGATAATAAAAGGATTGCCTTGCATCGAAGTATTCAAAAATAAAAGACCAAAAATGAATAAAGGAATAATCACTGCAAAAATTTTACTAAGTTGAGTAAGTGATCCAATTAAATAACCTAAAGTACTAAATAGACATAAATAGAGAAAAGTGATAACGAAACCCAAAAAGATGTCAAAATTGTTTGTTTCCATATGGTAAAGCTTTGTAGGAGTAAATATATATTTGATTAAGCTGATTAAATTTCCTGATAAAGTCGATGTTAAGCTAGCTAGAATATTGGCATATAACATAAAAAGCATATTTGAAAAGCTTGAGCTTAAACGATTCGTAACAAAGGTAAAATCATGATGACGATAAGGCTTTGTTGTTAATGTGATTGCCGTCGTCAAACTCCATATCATCGTAAACACAACGACAACATCTGCAGTAAAATATTGAATTTCAATAGATGTAGTTCCAGATGACGACCACATTGTAGATACTCCACCAAAAGAAAAGAGAATGGCAAGCAATTGGATCCAAATCAGTGAACTGATTGAGTCTATATTGGCCTTCAATTTGAATCTTAATTGTTTTCGGACAACTTCCAACAAACTAATTGTTTGTAAAGACATTGTCAATTCCCCCTTTCTTTTCATTGGTCAAGTAAATGAATAAATCGCTTACTTTCACAGGTACTATCTCCACTCCCGATAGATAGGCTTCTTGACGATCTTCTTGGGTTAAATCGTTTTTTAAGACAGCGTATGTGGTATGAGTCCCTATCCTGTTTTTATAAAGAATTTCTCGATTTTTGATGATTCGTTCAACGGTTTCTGAATTTCCTTTAATCCCAATTCCCCATTCTTTAAACCCAGACATGGGAATATGAAAATACACTTGACCGTTTTTTAACAATAAAACATTTTCTAAGATATCTTCGATTTCATCAATTTGATGACTTGATAAAATAATCGTTCTTGGATAAGCTATGTAGTCCTTTAAAAGGGCTCGATAAAAATCTTTCCGTACCCCCTCATCCATTCCTGTTGTGGGTTCATCGAAAATCGTTAGTGGGCATCGAGAAGCTAAGCCAATAATGGAATTAAATGTACTTGTCTTCCCTTTTGAAAGCCGATTGTGGTAATCTGATGGGTCAAATGAAAAATAATTAAATAATTTTTGTGCTAGAGATGTATCCCAGTTAGGGTAAAAACTCGCTGCCACCTCTAAGATTTCCCCGAGTTGTAAGGCAGCTGGAAAGCTCATTTCGTCATCTACAAAAATGGAGCTAAGAGAAACACTTAAGCTATTAAAAGGCACTTCAGAGTACACGGTTATTTGTCCTGAAGTTCCTTTAATATATCCAGCAATTATTTTTAACAATGTTGTTTTACCTGCCCCGTTTCTGCCGAGCAATCCTGTTATCGTATTCTCTTCTATCGTAAAACTTACATCATTTAAAACGGGTTTTCGTTTATATACCTTTGTTAATTCCTGACATTGGATTACCGTCATTTTTCACCCTCCTCGTTATGAACTTCATCGAATAGTTGGATTAGCTCCTTTTTACTCAAATTTAACCGTTTTGCTTCTAAAACAAGTTCTGTTACAAGGCCCCGTAATGTCTGATTTTTACGTTTGTTTACGATTCGTTCCCGTGCTCCTATAGTTACAAACATACCAAGACCTCTCTTTTTATAAAGGATCTGGTCATCAACTAGGATATTAATTCCTTTTGCAGCTGTTGCCGGATTAATCGTAAACATATCTGCTAATTGATATTGAGAATATACTTTTTGATCCTCGATTAAGTGACCATTCAGAATTTCGGATTCAATCCATTCGGCAATTTGCATGTAAATGGGCTTCGTACTTTCAGGGTTTAGAATGGTCATCGCCCCCTTCACAAGTAGTGCATTACTGATGTAATGTACTATAAGTATAAAATGCATATAGAAAGTTTTCAATAGGTTTTAACTAATTAAAGAAGTACTGAAGATATGAATTATAAAAAAAGGGCTTCACCACGGAGATGAAGACCTTTTGTTAAAATTATTCATGATCAGGATATGTTTCTTTTAAAAAAGAAACAGCAGCTTGAATTAATTTTTTCAGAACCTCGATATCAATATCATCTACTTTGTTTATATATACACAAGCTTTACCAGTAGTATGTTTGCCAAAATTCTTTAACAAATCCTCTCTTTGTGTATCTCCCGGCGCAAAATATAAACTGTGTTTCGCTTTGCGAGGCGAGAATCCTACTAAAGGAGCATCTCCTTCATGACCACTATCATACTTATAATGATAAGAGCCAAATCCAATAATACTTGTCCCCCACATTTTCGCGGGATAACCTGTTGTATCCGTAAAGATATCGAGTAGTTTATAAGCATCTTCACGTTTTTTGGGATGGTCCACGCTCTCAATAAATTCAATCACACTACGGTCGTTTTCCTTTGTTTTCAATTCGTACATATTCTCCATCCTTTTCACAATCTTATCGACTTATTTTAGCATGATTGCTGTAGTTTGATGAAACTCGTACACATTTATTTAATTGAATCAACAGTCATTGCTTTTATAAACCATTGATGATAAATTCTCGAGATATAATTACTAATCCAAAGAGTAATAAAACTCCAGTACCAGGTCCACCCATTTTTATAGCGAATAATATTTGTATATTTTTTTGCAAAAACCTCAAAAGCAGCAATAGGTGCAGTATGAACAAAATAGTACAAAAACTTTACGAAATAACCCCTTTTTTCTGGATAATACAAATTGAATAACGTACAAATTGTTGGATAAATAAAATATTCAAAAGTAAAACTAGATCTAAGAGTACGCCTAAAAAAAACACGGGAAGGGTATTCTAAAAATTTCCTTTCAACCGCTAGTAAACCAAATAAGAAAGTAATTAATTGCTTAAATAAAAAGATAATATTTTCTTCTCGAAATCGTTTTCGTGGAACAAAGTTAAACAATAATAAAACAAATATTCCTATTGCAGTCCATTCAATCATGTACCAAACTGATTTTTACTCAATACACTCCCGCCTTCTGCCTATTAGTCAAGATGAAAAACACATGGAGCGTATTTCTTTTCCATGTGTTTTCCTTTAAGCTAATCTTAACCAACTATAACTTTTCTTCTTTTTACCTTGTTTTTTCCACCTACGCCGCATGAAAAGTAATACAATCGCGATAATCGCAATAAAAAGCAGACTGATAAAGAAGCCAGGTCGACTTGCTCCATGGAATAAGGTTCCACTAACGGCTGCCAAAATTAAAATAATCCCAATCCATTGTTTTACTCTTCCCCATCCTGTTAATTGGATTAATTTAGGATAAGCAAACAACACAAACATCCAGTTATATAAAAGCATCAAGCTGGCTGCCGTTGTAATGTACTCATAGACACGGTCGGGCATAAGCAAACCAAAAATAATACTTGAAATCAACCCTCCTATTGTTAATAGTAAGGCAAATGGTGCTACTTTTAGTTTCTCACCTTTCTTTGAAAAAAGCTTTGGTGCATCCCCATCTTCTGATAAAGTGACGAGAATATTCGTCACTGCAAATAAAGAAGCAGACATCGTTGAAAATCCTGCAATGATAATAGCACCATTGAATACATGTGGAAAGAAACCTAGTCCATACCGATCCATGGCTACAACAAACGGACTTTCATCTGGTGTAAATGCATGAATCGGAGCTAAAATAACAGCAAATCCAACTGCCAACAAATAAATCATTGTTAAAGTAATGAGCATAATGGTATTTGCTTTTTTGGCATCCTCTTTTTTACGAAGTCTTGGCGTCATCATCCCCATGATTTCAATTCCCCCAAAAGCATAAAAACCAAAAATTAAAGCGGACCAAAATCCGATCATACCATTTCTGAAGAATTCATCTGCTGCGTTTGGAACGAAATAGGTACCCCCTCCCCCCTTCATTAACCCAGTTATTCCTAAAAGAGCTAAGATAATAAACATAAGGATGGCCGATATTTTAATGACGGCAAAAATATTCTGTGCTTTTTCGAAACCGCCTGAACCTAATAGAACAACAATAATCCCTAAAGTCCCGTAGATAGAAGCAAAAATCCATAAGGGAGTATGTTGAAACCAAAATTTAGTAAAAAGAGATAAGGCAGTTAATTGGCTACCTATAATTAATATTTCAGAAGCCCAATACACCCAACCGCAGCCAAACCCAGCCCATCTTCCAAATGCTTTTTTGGAATAGTAACGGAATGAACCTTTTTGCGGATCCTTGGCAGCCATTTTTCCCAGTGCTTCCCCTACTATATAGGTACCAATAGCAGCAACAATAAAGGCTAGAATGGCAGAAGGTCCAGTAAGTCGAATGGCTAATGCGGACGCTAGGAAAAATCCAGTTCCAATAATACAACCTACACCGACTAGAGATAGCTGCCACCAAGCAATTTTGTTTTCCTTTGAGGCATTTTTTTCCTTCATTCTTCATCTATACCCCCTTCAATATCTTCATTATTTTGAGAGGGAATAGATTTTTCTATGTATGAGAAAGTTGACTCTTTTTGGAAAATCCTTTCATATAACTTAACTTTACGAGCATTCTAATATTAAAGGCTGTTTCTATTATGAGGTGTCGGTCCCTATGCTAACAACCCAAAATACTCGGCGGTTTAATGTATATAACTCGGTATTAAATCTTAATATAATTCATTTACGTAATCCTTGGGTAACGGCATGTTGTTTACACTAAAAAGGAATAGAATTGCATTCAGCAATTTATTCCTTTTTAAATTATAAATTTTCATTTTGTTGCTTTATTTCATCACCGGTTATGAAGATATTCGCTTCTTCTAATTCTTTGTGTCCATCAACCGAATGCCCAACGATACTTTCCTTATTTGGATATCTTGTACCATTTTCAATCGTGATTTGTTCTTTATTTGATGCGGTTGTAAGGAACTTTTTTTCATCAGCCATTATAACAACTCCTTTTACCTTTTATAAAAGTTTTTGTCATTATTTTTCAACTTATTACAGATAAAAAGTGCCAGTTACCTTCCATTTTTATGGAGGGTAACTCGCATTTCAAATTTATTTCTTTTCTTTTTTATTCAACAATTCTCTTTTAATCTCTTTCAAAATGGTTGGGATATTGGTAAAGGTAGAATAAAAGATCGGTTTTTGTTTTAAAATCGCAAATTCTTTTGCTTCCCACATAGCATGATGCGATATATATCGAATTAAGACAATAAGAATATCAGCTTCATTTAAGTAATGATAAAAGTCTGGATCTAAATGACGGGCTTCATGTGTCCATAATGTAAAACTTTCCTCAGCCCTAGTTTGTTTTGAACGATAACCCCCAATAATAAATATCTTCTTTCCGCTTAATAAATCCACTTCCGCATGATCGTCATGATGTTGGGGTGATTCCTCAGTTAAAATGATTGTTTCTTTTTTCTTACGTGTATCATCCTCTACTTTTGAAGACAAATGTGTGATTTCTGCTTTTAGTTCTTCAATTAATCCTTTTAATTGTTGAATCTTTATAATATCGGTTGGGTTCCTTTCAGTTGTGTGAGTATAGGAAGTCTGTTCTAAATTCATAATTTGTAGATTTGCTTCCCCCAATTTTTGGGTTAAGCGACCATTTTGTTGTTGTACAAGTTGAAGAACCTGTTTCTGTGTTTCTATTTTCTTTTTTAATGCACGTAGGTTGTTTTCGCTGCTTTCATATAGCAAATTTATTCTTTTTTGATGGATTCTTTTTAACTTTTCTGGAATCGGTAAATATTTAAAAATAAAGTCAGCCCTGTTCTCCCCAATGATTTCCCTTTCTTTTTTAACATCCCAACCAAAAATCGTTATATTTAAGTAATAATCAATTAATTGCTCATTTACGATTCTCCAAAAAGTGCTTTTTTGAGTGTCATTTAATTTATTTACATGAGAGATAAGCTCTTCTTTTGTTGCTAGGAGGGGTAAATCAGGCAGAAATTGTGGTAATACATATTCAAGTTCAACCTTTGTTAATTCATTAATAAAAGTCTCCCATCGTTGTGAAGCAATATAACAGAAAGCATTCCAAAAAGCTTCTCTATGTTCGTAAAAATAATCTTTATGCTCGATAGCTTCTAAAATCATTTTCTTATGTGATTCTTGATTATTGGAATTTCCAAGTAAATCTAATTCTTCTAAAGCACGCTCAGCGAAGATCTTATCATTCATTTTGTTCTTGATTACGATTTTTTCTATACTCACCATATTATGACAGTGTTCACAAATAAATTGATCCCCTCGAACTGTTATTAATAGTTCTAGTTGATGTTTATTAAGATGAGAATGGTTTATTTTAATATTGGTTTTTATTGGTTGAAAGACATTTTGTTGACAATAATCGCAAAAACCTTTGGCACAGACATTTAGTAGGTAGTCCTCATATTTTTCAGTTGAAACAGGGTTTGGTACTGGAATGGTAGTTAAATACATATTCTGAGATCCGCCTTGATCTGTGTGAAGCAGCTTAATTTTTTCGATATTACTTATAATTTGAGTTTTATAATGATTTAGTTGTTCTTGAATTGTATTTTCATCGTCCAGGTTAGTTGCAAAGTGAAAATTGGTTTCAATTATTCCTTCATACTCCTCACCATTTAACTGAAAAGTAGTCAAGATGGATAAAGAGTTAGGAGCGACTTCACAGTGAACAGGATAATAAGTTGAAATTTCATTTTCTATTCTGTTCGCTAATGTATGAACGATTTGATGGAAATGTTGGTCCAACTCTTCCTTAGCTTGTCTTTCAATTGAGTGAACATGTTGCCCTAACCAAATAATAGCCATGTGGTTAGTTAACGTCATTCCGTATAAATCAGAATTTCCTCTTTTCGATATCCACTGATCATTATAGAAAGCCTCAATTTTATCAAGTATAAATTGACCTCTTTGCTGGTATGGAAACAACAGGATCGCCCTTAATTGTTGCTTATGATGATTGAAATGGACTTCCACTTTCGTAAAAAAATGATGTTGAAAATCGAAATAATGAACAATGGTTTCTAAATGTGGTTTTACATTGTTTAACTGCACTATTTTTCTCCCCTTTGAGGGTTTCCTTACATGTTATTTTACAATATGCTTTGCATCATACATATTTATTAGCAATTATTGTAACACGTATAGTTTGATGTGAACATCAGCATAATACCCATAAAGGAGTTGATATTATTACATGAGACATATACGAAATCTTCTTGTCAAATTTATTGCTACATTCGCTGTGTTGTTCATTATTTTAGGCATGTTCTATGACATGTCATTTGGGAATGTTTTGGCTATATCGTTAGTGTTAACTTTAGCTGCTTATTTAATTGGAGATATGCTGATTTTACCAAGAACAAATAATACGATGGCAACGCTTGCTGATTTTGGACTTGCCTTCTTAGTGATTTGGTTAATGGGTGAAAATATAACTTATGGAGATAGCTTATTAATGCCAGCTTTAATTGCCGCTGCAGCCATAGCCTTATTTGAAGCTTTCTTTCATAAGTCAGTTGCCAATCAAATCAATAATGAAAATAATGAAAACCAGCAACAGTCAAGAAACCTACGTTATCAAACAGAAGCATCAAAAGAGTTAACACCGAGAAAGAATGACATGGATAACAAAAATAAAAATAATCAATAATGTCCCCTTAGAGAGCATCTGACTTTTCAGATGCTCTCTATTCGTAAATCCTAAAAAAGAAGCTAGTTACTATAACGAGCAACTAGCTTTTCTTACTTATTGGAATAACGTTAGATATTGTTCGTAACCTTCTTCTTTTAACTTCTCTTTCGGAACGAAGCGGATCGCTGCTGAATTGATACAGTACCTAGCACCAGTTGGAGCAGGTCCATCGTCAAATACATGTCCCAAATGTGAATCTGCTGTTTTGGAGCGGACTTCAATTCTTCTCATTCCATGAGACGTATCAAGCTTTTCCTCAATTTCACTCTGTCTTAGTGGTTTCGTAAAACTTGGCCAACCACAACCTGCATCAAATTTATCCTTTGAACTAAACAATGGTTCACCTGAGATAATATCTACATAAATTCCATCTTCAGTATGATTCCAATATTCATTTTGAAAGGGCGGTTCGGTACCATTGTGACGAGTAACTTGATATTGAATTGGAGTTAATTCTTTTCTTAGTTCTTCTTCGCTTTTTTTGGTTTTCCAATGATCACGAATGAATTTTGCGCGACCGGAACCTTCTTTGTACCTATTGTAGTGAAACGACATTTTTTTATAATAATCTTGATGTTTTTCTTCGGCTTCATAAAAAGTCGCAGCAGGAATGATCTCAGTAACAATTGGTTTATTAAAACGCCCGCTTCCCGCTAGCTCTGCTTTTGATTGTTCTGCGAGAACTTTTTGCTGCTCGTTATGATAAAAAATAGCTGTTCTGTAAGATAAACCCCTGTCATGAAATTGACCGCCCGCATCAGTTGGATCTATTTGCTGCCAAAAGAGCGTTAATAACTTTTCATAAGGAAAAACATCCGGATCGAATGTAATTTGCACAGCTTCATAGTGTCCCGTTGTATCGGAACAAACTTCTTCGTAAGTAGGATTTTCTTTATGTCCTCCTGTATACCCTGAAACTACCTTGATAATTCCTGGTTGCTCATCAAAAGGTTCCACCATGCACCAGAAACACCCACCTGCAAAGGTTGCTAATTCATATTGATTTAACATATAATACACCCCTTTATTATCATATCTTAAAATATACACGAAATCCGATAACGCTTCATTTAATTTGCCCTTATTTTAGTAATTCACACATGTGAAACTTCTGAATCTCACCTGTTTCTCAATTACTTGTTATTTGCTAAAATAAAAGAAACGGAAGGAGTTTAAAATGTATTTATTTGTTGAGGAAAAAATAAAAAAGGCTGTAGATAACGGAGAATTCAATGATCTTCCCGGTATGGGAAAGCCTTTAGATTACAAAGATGAATTACCCGGTCTTTCCCCAGAATTAAAACTAAGCTTTAAAGTGTTAAAAAATGCCGGTTACGTCACAGAAAAAGAGAAAGCCAATCACGAAGATATCACGCTGCAAGACTTATTAACTTATGCAACAGAAGGTGAAAATAAAGGAATGTATCAAAAAAGACTTCAGTTTGAGGAATTAGCACAGGAAAAAAAGTGGCATCGTAACTCGAAGTTTAGACAATATGTTGACCAAATATACCGCAAAATATTTCAATCATGATCCCCTTTAAAACGAAGAATGTATTAAAGGGGAATTTTTTACCTCTGTATAGGTATATGAAGCTGTGACAAAATGCTATATCCTACAGCCAAAGTTAGACAAATGAATAGGACCCCTATGATAAAAAACAGCCTAATTGCTTTACTTTTCGCAGTAAAATAGCCGGTTTCCTCTTGGTATTTGTTGGTAAACGGATTGGTTAGCATTAACTTATTCTAGCCATTATTAAGCCAGAGATACAGCATTCCTAAAGTAGATACAATTATTATCCCTTTTAACCAAAGTGGCGGGATTACGATTGTTGCCATAATTGTTACAGATATAATTTGAAAATAACCAGCTATATATGAGTGATCTCTTAGAAATGCCTTAATAAACAACTCGATAAAACCGTTAACGACAGTACGTTTTTTAAAGATTTGCTTCGAGTGTCGAAAGAGAAATGGCTTTGTACGAATAGAAACATGAATCTTTTCCAGTTCAGGAGAAAAAGTAAAAATGAGCCCGATATTTTTAGAAACACTTTTCTATTCTCTTTCTATCTCATAATCGATATTACCTTTTTTGGTTAGTACCTTTAATGAAATAAAAATTGAAAAATATCCAAATTAGAGCAGTATCATATAACAAAGCATGTTCATGAAGTAATAAGATGAATTGACTAATCCAATTCAAAAAGATAAATGACAGAATGTAAAGGATTACTCTACTTAATCTAGATTGAATTTTTCCAAAAAGGTATTTTAAGATCATAATCCCTGTTTTTAATGCAATAAAATAAAAGCAGAATTACAATCCAATCTAATTTATAATGAACGAAAAGAAATGGTAACATAACCCCGAAAATGAAAATAACCGTAAAACCTTGAAAAAGTATACTATGAAAATAACCCCACTTTTTTAACCCCGCAAAAATAATTCCTTTTTTTATTAAAAATACTTTGTCCACTTCTTCGATAAATGTCCTAATATGCCCATTCCAAATAAAGACAGATAGTAAGTTGAAAAACTAGAAAAAGCGGGATATTTGCAATCCAGACCGGAATCTCATTCCACCAAGAAAGATAGTTGAATATAAATATCAGAATTGCTGGTAGAATGATGTACAGCATTACGATCCAATCAACAATTGTTTTGAAAATACTAATTTGATATTTCCAATTTTTAATCATACGATGCCTAAAATGGTTGCACTATTCATTGCCAGTACCCTCAGCTATTTTATGATAACAGTCATACAAAGAACCGAGTGGAAGCTGACATTGATCCCTGATTTCGTCTAGCGTTCCCGCCACATGTAACCTTCCCTCGTGAATCATGATAAAACGAGCACATACTTTTTCGGCAGTGTCTAACACGTGGGTAGACATTAAAATTCCAGCTCCCTTTGCACGTTCCTTCTCGATTGATTCTAGAAATAACTTCATTGCATTTGGATCTAAGCCCATAAAAGGCTCGTCTATTACATATACAGCAGAATTTGTAATCATTGCTAAAATGAGCATAGCTTTCTGCTGCATCCCTTTTGATAAAGTAGTTGGGTATGAATGAGCATGTTCAGTTAATTTATAGGTAGATAATAACTGTTTTGCATGTTTTTGAAATTCTTGTTGCGGTAATTCCTCGACTGCTGCAACGAAGTCTAGATGTTCCCATAGTGTTAAGCGGTGTAAAAAATCGGTCGTTCCGCGATGTATGAATATCGATTATCTTCAAAGTCTATGTTTCCATTCATATGATCAAGTAAACCTAAAATACATTAATTGGTTGTGCTTTTTCCGGCTCCATTGGGTCCAATTAATCCAATTAATTCTCCTTTTCCTACTGAAAATTGAATGTTATCGATTACTGATAAATCTTTTTGATATCCTGCAGATTCGATATCAACCTTTAAAAGACTCATAAACTTCTCCTGTCTATATTGTTTTTATAATCTTTTCTACGAATCAGAAGCTTCTTAGTATCAACTCTTCCAACTGTAGTTTTCCAATTTTTAGATATTTCAACAATTTCAACATAAAGAAGAAGGAATAATGGTGCTTCATCGCGAAATAGGTAAGAACAAGTGTTTTTGAAAGGTGGAAAAGAGATGGATCGCATTAGTTGTCTTGCTTATCTTTTGTTTCAAGTCGATCATGAAGCACTAAAAGAAGCTGCATTGCAATTAGTAAGTGGAGATATCTCCATTCTAGAATTGAAAGCAAATCAAGATTTCCTTCCTTTTATAAAAGAGGCTGAAGATGTTTTAAAGCAAAATACGCTTAATAAAAATGAGGTTTATGAATTTGTGGAGAAATATTTATATGTTTTTTAATGAAGATAGACTGTCTTTGTCCTTCATATTTGTTGGGAAAGACAGTCTATTTTGTATGTGTTTTTAGATGTTACCCTAGAATTTTATCGTAACAATAAAAAGGACTTTTTTTCCCTTGGAAAGCCATTTCCCCTGCTTTACAAAACCCATTTTTTTCAAACAATGCTTGGGCTTTTTTATTTAACGAGTATGTATCAATCTTTAGATAAGGTATTTCGTTTTGAATGGCAACCTCTTCTGCATAGGAAATTAATTTGGATGCAATTCCCTGCCCTCTTCCAGCAGGATGTACTACCAATCGATGGAAAGTAAATGCCTTTCCATTTTTTCTCCATAAGATTGAATGACTGCTATACTCGTCTGGCAGATTTAAATCAACCGTAATCGAGCCAATGACATAGCCGTTTTCTTCAAGTACAAAAAGTGAACCATTTTGGATGTCTTGTTCAAAGGTTTGAAGAGTTGGGTAGGTTTCATCCCATTGATCGTTTTGTTCTTCTTTCATTATTTTAATGGTACCTTCCACCATTCTCATAATCGATGGTAAATCATCGTTTTTCCCGTTTCTAATCATCGTTTTCCTCCGTGAAAGATTCTTGTATCTGATTTCTTTAAACATGTTACCATAATAATATAATATTCAGGAAAAATAATAGATTTTTCCAAAAGAAAGAAAATCATGGATCTGCGCTTTCGTAAAAGCTTTAAAATTGCACCAGATATTCATGTGCATGTAGTTGACTGCTGCCAAAGCTGAAGCGACTAATACTTCCAAGAATTCCACTCAACCTGACTAAAAGAATATTCATACAAACACCTTTTCTTAAAAAGGTTTAATTTCTATATCAATAAGGACAGACATGAAAAAGTAAATTATAAAAAACGCCATGAAAGCGTTTTGTAATATCCTATTTGATAAAGAAGGATTTTGTATACATGATAAATATGTATTTAGATAAACTAACAATAAGAAATTATTCACAAACAGCTAATCCTAATCGTTTTCCTATTTGGATTAATATATTTCCAACAATTACGCCAGGTATAGCAAAAAGCATTGGTAGCCAAACAGGTCCAATTAAGTGGCCGAATATTACGACTTTTGAAGAATAAATCAATCCTACAGTGACAAAATAGGCAGAAAAAACATAGGGAAGAAAGGACAGACGATGTTTAGCGCCACCGGCATCCCGATAGGCATCCCAAATTGAATAAAAATAAATGCACGGATAAAACATTAACCATTGATAATTAGTTAAAGATAAGGCCTTCTCTGTTTCACCGAGAAAGCTTAACAAAATTAATTCATTAAATCTTGCTTGTACATTAATGATAATTTCCAATAGGACAAATACAATTCCTTTTACAATCTTACCATTTAAAAATTGCCCAAATCCTGGTAACGCAATACTCCAGAAGAGTACCTCAATAGGCTTCTTCCTCATATAATATCCCCTTTTTCATTATGGTTAATGATTTGCTTCTTTATTAGTATGGGACAAAAGCAACCCATTAACTTATAGATGTTATCTATAAATATTTCGATAAAACGCAAGGACCCTCCAATAACTGGAAGGTCCTTGTCGTTTTTATTTTTTATATAAACTTTGTTTCATTTCTGTCTGTATGTAACCCATAAATTCGGTTGCTTTTTGAGTTGGTGGTTTGGTCATAAGACTCACACAGATAAAAAGGATGAGAGAAACTATTAGCCCCCATACGCCAGAACCTATTCCAAATGGTTTTAAAGTGGTAAATTCTAGAATTAATACAAGCAATCCTCCGATGACCACACTTGATATAGCACCTGCTGCAGTCCCTCTTTTCCAGAAAAATGCACCAATAATAGCTGGAACTGAAACGGTTAATCCTGCTGATGAGGCTACAGACAGGACGGCAATTAAATCTAATTGCATCTCTGCGAAAGCGAAAGCTAAAATGGCAATTACGGGCATAACCCATTTTCCAATTTGTAATTGCTTTGCTTCTGTGGTATTTTGTTTCAAATTCCCATATACATCTCGTGCAAAAAGCGATGCCAGCGTTAAGAGAATCGAGTCAATCGTTGAAATGGCTGCTGCAATGATTGCCACCATTACAATGATACCAAGGGAAGTTGGTACAAGATCTGATGCCAGTAAACTTGGTGTTGCTACATCTGGATTTTCCAAATTGGGAAATAAATTTAGCGCTGAAAATCCCCATAATACAGAAACAATCGTATAAATAAAGCCGAACACAAGAAATCCCATTAACATGCCTCTTAAGCTTTTAAACGATGATGGCATATATAAACGTTGACTTACTTGCGGATTAGAAAGACTAAAAAATAACCATGGAATGGTCATGGATAAAAAGGTTGTAAAACTCCAGAACCCATTTCCTGGTACCGTTAATGATTTAGGGTGATTTTTTTCCAAATGGCCAAAAAATTCACTGAAACCTCCTAATCCATCAATTAATAATAAAACAACTAAGGTTGAAGCAACAATCATGACCAATGCCTGAAGTGAATCTGTCCACATAACTGAGCGAATTCCCGCAATAAAAGAAAAGACGATGGCCAAAATGGTTGCAATAATAACACCTGTAGTAAAAGAAATACCGCCATTTGTCATCCCTTCTACTAAATAACCAACTCCTGCAAGTTGTACGGCGCTATAAGGGATAAGAAAAACACAACTAGAAATGGCAACTACTACTGCCACCATCTTATGATCATAGCGATCTCCTAACATTTCAGATGGTGTAACGTATCCATATTTTTTTCCCACGATCCAAAATCGAGGTCCGAAAAACGCTACCAATGTAACTCCCATGAAATAAACCATTTCAAACCCAAGTGCTCCAACCCCTCCACGATAGGTCAAGCCTGACAATCCGACCATCATAAATGCACTATATGTAGTAGCGCTGTAACTTAAAGCAGAAACAAAACCGTTCATTTTTCTATTCCCAAGAAAATAACCAGACATGGTATTCTCTTTGCCACTACGGGATAAATAGGCCACATATAATGATAAAGCGATGTAAATAGAAAATCCTAACCAAATATAGCCTTGATCCAACTTAAGACCTCCAATCTTTTGTGATAATCAAATTAACCCCGATTATTACCAAACCCAGTAAAATCCAAAATATAAAGCTTCCGTACCATTTTGCAACATTTGACAAGAATGTATAGGGGATAAAATAAGCGAGTAAAATTAAAGTAACACTTATTATGACCCAAGTTAATTCTCTTTTTTCCATAATACGACTCCTTTAGACATAATCAACATGCTTTCAACTCATATTTCTTTTTATCATATTGCTGAATTAAATGGAAGAATTTACTTACAATCAATAAAATTTGCTATTGCGTAACGGGAATTTTAGTTTATCCAGATAATAGAAAAATAATAAAAAAGGTCTAACCCGACCTTCTCTGGTTTAGACCTTTTGCTGCTTTTCCATTTAATCATACGATCTCTTTTGTTTCATTAAAATAGTAATGGCTTGATCGGAAATATTTCTTACTTCACTCGTAACGGCTTGATAGAAATCCATTGAAGATTGATAATATCCATCCTGTGCTTCATTGAAAATTTGTTGTGCGAATTGTCTTCTTTTATGTTCATTAAAATCTTCATAATAAGAAACGATTTGAATAACCCCCTATTTGATTATTACCATCCTAACTATTCCTTAATATGATCTGAACCTGACGATATATTCACTTCTCTCTTGTTTTAAGAGGGAGACATTTCTTTTTCCTAATATCAAAAATTATTGATCGAGAATAATATTCTGTTTTTCTTTGAATATTGAACGGGATTTTGAATTTTTATATTGTGTAATTAGCACATAGTGTTTTTAGTTATCAACGCATGCCAATCTATGATCAAATTCATTAAACACTGATATAAAAGATTAAACCGTTATAACTGACCTGTCATACTTATGTAAACCAACTGTAATACTATTACATATTATCTCCTCATAGAAATATTTTTAGATGCAAGCTTAATAGATGCAAATTAAAATCAACTAGGAGGACCTGTTTTGAAAAAAATTACAATAGTACTCATTATTTTCGCAACATTTCTTGTAGCATCCCCTGCTGGTGCATACACGGTTTTACAAGGAGACACTTTAACAAAAATAGCAAAAGCCAACAGTTTAACACTAAATGAAATCACAACTGCTAATCCGCAAATTCATAATCTAGATTTGATATATGTCGGACAAACCGTAAATATTGTCAAACCAAACGAGAGAACAAATGAAAAAAATGAACATACGGTCCAAGAAAAGCAGACATCTGTTCAAGCTGTTAAAACTATTAAAACTGAAACTACCTCAAGAGAATCCACTTCCCCTGTTGCTGGAACTGCAGCAAGTCTTACAGAGGAGGAAATTGATTTGCTTGCTAGATTAGTACGATCAGAAGCCAATACAGAACCTTTTGAAGGGAAAGTGGCTGTAGCCGAAGTGGTATTGAATCGAATGGAAAGTACACAATATCCTGATAGCATTTCAGGTGTGATTTATCAATCAGGTCAATTTCAACCTGTGTCCAATGGAGAAATCAACAAGCCAGCAAACGAGGAGTCTGTAAAAGCTGTTCATGCAGCCTTATCGGATGGACAAGATATTTCAGGTGATTCTTTGTTTTTTTATAATCCAGATATTGCCACTAATCGTTGGTTAGATACAAGAGAAACAACGGTTGTCATTGGGGATCATGTCTTTAAAAGATAATATAGAGTAAAAGGGGCGTGTCGAAACGCCCCTTTTACTCTTATTAAGCCATTGTTTCCTTTTCACTTTTCTTCTTAGCACCGGTAAAAAACCAACCAGCTGCAGCGATCAATAGCAAAACTACGTAAAAGATTAATTTCCATTCTGTCGAGTGAGCAAAATCATGTGGAATGATTCCAATTGCTTCATGACCTAGCGTTAAAACAGCTAATTTAACCCCAACCCAACCAACAATCGCAAAAGCAGCAATCTCCAAACCCGGTCTAGAATGTAAAAGTTTTACGAAAATATTTGCTGCAAATCGCATAATAATAAGCCCAATGAGTCCCCCTGCAAATACAACTAAGAATTTTCCTCCATCCATTCCACCGATATTGGGTAAATTCGTATTAGGTAAAGTCATAGCGAGAGCAACAGCTGCTAAAATTGAATCAACAGCAAAGGCAATGTCGGCTAACTCTACTTTAAATACGGTACCCCAAAAACCAGCTTTTTTTTGCTTTTTCTCCTTATCCACGGTTCTTTCTCCATTCCTTTTAAGCAAAAGCTTTCGAACAATATGATTAATAGCAATGAATAACAGATATAAAGCTCCAATGGCTTGAATTTGCCAAACGTCGACTAAATAAGAAATGATAAATAAGGAGCCAAACCGGAAAACAAATGCTCCAGCAAGCCCGTAAAACAGCGCCTTTTTTCTCTCATCTTCTGGTAAATGTTTCACCATAATAGCTAATACAAGTGCATTATCCGCTGCTAACAAACCCTCTAATCCAATTAAAAGTAGTAAAACCCAGCCGTATTCTAAAATGATTGAAATGTCCAATGAATTACCTCCTATGAAACTTTTATTTTGTTTAAAGATGAACCTTATCCTTTTTTTACAATTTTAAATAAATAAAACCTCTACCCGTTTCCAGGTAAAGGTTCTCTCAAAATAAAAAGACCTTTACCCGACTGGTAAAGGTCTTGCTAACAACATATCAGTTGCCAACAAAGCCGGGTGCTTGTGCATCCGAAATGACGACTTTGTTGTAAAAGCTACTCCCCTTTAGGAGATCGATTATTAAAATTTATACTATTAATATACGAGACAGAAAGGTCAACTGTCAATGACTAATTTAATCATTTTTAAAAATTTACGTTACTCTAATATTTGTAATATTTTTTTAAGTATTTCCTTTCTTAATTAACAGGATCATTTATTATAAAAAAAGGTAAAATTGATGATATTACCTTTTTGTTATCTTCCCTTTTGTCACTTTTTATAAAATTTTGTCTATAAAAATACTTGTCTGAATTTTCCATTATTTAATCCGATATGATATAATGGAGGTGTCATACTTCTCACTATTCACGCAAACGTATGAATTCTCAATCAAGCAGAGAAAAATGTCCAAAAAAAGGAGGAACTCGAATGTATACGATTAAAGAAAAGGAACAACTGTTTATTTACACGGGGCCAGATGGTTCTGGGAGGAAAACAATTGCAAAGATGGTAGCTACTTCTTTTGATATGGAAACAGTTCTCTCCTACACAACTCGCTCACCACGCCATTATGAGAAAGACGGTGAAGATTATCATTTTGTAAGTCTAGAACAATTTAAGAAAATGGATCAAAACAAAGAATTTCTTGAGAGTGTTGAAATTGATGGTTTCCACTATGGTATCCGAGAGCAAGACATTGTGGATGCGTTTAAAAATAATCAGCTTGTTTATCTAACTTTAAACCCAGAAGGAACTGAAAAGTTAAAACAAATGTATGGTGACCGCGTGACCAGATTTTTCATATATGCGGATAAAGATACAGTATTTAATCGACTAAAAGCTCGACAAGAAAGTGAAGAGGATATTAAACGACATATGAATCACTACCATGAAACGATGAATTATAAAAATCAATGTGAGCATTATTTCGAAAACTTTGATCTACCTCAAGTTTCATATCAAATCAGTGAAGTCATCGAATCCTTCCTAGAAAGAAATTTAATCATAACGGATTATTAATACCGTTTCTGATATCTACGTTATATTTCTATGGTACAATGTTCAATAAGTTGGATTTGGAACCATGTACCATTTCCTCTCCTTTTGCGTACCTTCTCCATAATAGGAGTATAACAGACTACGTTTGACCTTACCAACACAATGAGAATAGCATCCTGATCATGATAGTGAATGTTTATTTATAAAATAAAAATGCACACCATTGTTCGCCCCATTCGAACTTGTGTGCATTTTTTATTCACGATCTACTTTCTTTTTCTAACAAATAAAAAGACGAACACTAATAGGATTGCACCTATCAATAAAAATGGACCTATACCTGAACTATAGACAATATAAATTTTTGTGTGTCGTATGGCATGTATAGCTAAAAAGATAAACAGTACGACCGCACATACGACAAAAACAATCGGCGTCTGTCGATACTTATTCAATGCCATCAGCCCTTTATGAAAAAGTAATCAATTAAACATACAATCTAAGAGTATGTTTTCGATAACTTGTATTATTCTTGTCATTATTCGATTTCCTTTTTCATAGATATTTACATACTTGTTTCATATAGGAGTTCATTTTAATAGGCTAATAATAAGGTCCGTGTTAAAATATAAAAAAATCTGGATGCAGGAGGAATTTGGTATGAACAAAACAGATACAGTAGCAAGGAAAATTCTAGGCTGGAAGTTAAACCGATTTGATCGCTGGTATGATTTCGAAAAAAATCAATTTATCCTTACGTCTGATTTTCAACCCGAGCATAATCTAACTCACGCCATGCTACTCGTTGAAAAATTGACAGAGTATGGGATTTCCTATACAGAGAAGGAAAATTTTGAGGTTTGCTTTGACGATTTCTGTGCTACAGGTGATACTTTAGCAGAAGCCATTACCAATGCAGCATATTTAATCGCAGATACTAGTTCGATTGATGATGCATGGTTCTAGTCCTTGTTATAACCTGTCTATATCATCCCTTTGCTGATATGGACAGGTTATTTCTCCTTCCCCCTCAGAAACCTATTTTCCCTCAACCACTTCTTTAAATATTTCATAAGATCGTTTTTGTTTTTCCTTATCATAGATATAAGAAACCGCCATGATTTCATCAACGTGATAATTCTCTTGAAATCTAGATAATTGTTGTCTAATCGACTCTTTACTTCCAGATAAGGTAACACTTGTCATAGATGAAGTCATTTCTCTTTCCACCTGCGACCAGATCCCATCCATCGATTTCACAGGTGGCTGTAACTTACTCTGCGTGCCTCTCACTACATTTAGGAAAAATTGCTGCATGGTCGTTGATAAATAAGTAGCTTCTTCATCTGTTTCAGCACCAATAACATTTAAACAAACGACCATATACGGTTTTTCAAGATATTCAGACGGCTGGAATCGATCTCGATAAATGTTAATTGCCTCATTCATATACCGTGGTGCAAAATGAGAAGCAAAAACATACGGCAGTCCCAGGCTAGCCGCCAAATAAGCCGAATCTGTTGAGGAACCAAGAATATAAATCGGAACCCCTGTCCCGACTCCAGGATAGGCTCTCACCTTGTTTTGCATTTCTTCTGGTCCAAAATATGCCAGTAATTGTTTGACATCATTAGGAAAAGAATAAACCGTATCATTTTGTGAACGTCTCAAGGCACTTGCAGTAAGCATATCTGTCCCTGGTGCTCGACCTAGACCTAATTCAACTCGGTTTGGATAAATGGTAGCCATGGTTCCAAATTGCTCAGCAACTACTAAAGGTGAATGGTTAGGCAGCATAATTCCGCCTGAACCAACTGAAATATGATGAGTATGTTCGAGCGTATGCTTGATTAAGATAGCCGTTGCAGAACTAACCAGAGTCGATGTATTGTGATGTTCAGCAATCCAATAGCGTTTGTAGCCCATGTTTTCTGTCGCCTGCGCAAGGTCCACTACACTATTTATTGCATCTTTAGGATCTTCTCCTTCTCGAACTGGAGCCAAGTTTAAAACCGAAACAGGTATGTGAATATTTGTCATTTATACATTCCTTTCTTATGTACTTCTTTTCTATCATATCAACCATGATGATCTATTTAAACACATTTGCTTGTATGGGCTCCTACTCTATACTTTTTCTCCATCATAATCAATTATTCATAATCGTTCATTGTTTATTTTTAACTATGTTCATATATTTTTCCGTTTCAGTATTTTTGCTATTTATCCTCAATTATGATTTCCAGAAAACCCAAAACCTGGTATTTCCTAGGCAAGCGCATGTTTTGACAGTTTCCTACACATTGCTTCTATTGTCGCGGATATATGTCGAATTATATACAAGGATATTTATACAGCAGAATGAAGTCCCTGCCTTTCAACGATATGGTTTCATTTATTAACTCATATTCCTCCCCTACCTCACATAGTTTGTTAAGAATGGTCAATATAACCGTATTGTTTAGATTATTTCCTATGGGAAGGGTGGTTATTACCTTGATTCAAGTATCCGGTATCAGTGCGATTCCAGAAAATTTGACATCTCCAAACAGTGTCGAAAAGATCATCTTTCAAGCACTAAAGAATGACCCTAATTTTTATTATTATGAGTCCATTAATGACTTGCTTTTTGAACTATCATTAAGAAAGAATATAATTTCAAGTGCCATTTTGATGAGTCGTAGTTCGGTTTCATTTGAAGTGTTTTCAACATCACGCTGCAATCCAAAGTATTGGCATTTAACGAGCAATGGAGGTTTTTCCCTTAAATCTGGGGTGTTCCCTTCTGAAGCCATTGAGGATATTTTTAAGAATGGATCTTTATATGGCTTTGAATGCGCAACTGCGATTATGATTATTTATTATCATGCGGTTTTAAAGAGCATTGATCAGTCACTATTTAATCAACTATTCCGCAATCTTTATTTATATAGTTGGCATGCGGACTCTGATCTAGGGATTCATTCAAAAAATATGGATTATATAATCCCAGGAGATGTTGTTTATTTTAATAATCCAGATGTTAATCCTAGGGTAATCTGGTTAAGAGGAGAAAACGCAGTGCTCCTAAGTGATGGTCGATTTTTTGCACACGGCGTCGGAATCCAAACGGGTAAAGAAATCATCCGATTTCTTAATGAAAATCGTAAACCAGGAAGTACAATATCTGCCTATCAAACACAATATATAACAAGACCTGCGTTTAATTATTTATCCCAGTTCTCACGACCAATGCGAGTTAATCCTTCCCAGACTAAATTTCAATATGCGGTCATTCACCATAATCAACCCTCTATTTCATGTGAGCAATATTATAATTTTTTAACCCGTTATTATCAATGATAAATAAGCACTTTTCCTATTCAACCATCTAAGGAAAATTTACCACTTATTTGCATCTTATTTTCAACCATGCTAATAAGTGGAGGTGAAATAAGTGGCACTAAAACATCCCATTGGACGCCCAGTTGAATTTACCGGAGAAGTTCTAGATCAAAGAAATAACTTAACTGGACCAGACGCTGATAAAGCAAATTATCCAGTATTACCGAAAGAGGTATCTATACAAAAGAATAAGGGTAAAAATCAATAAGTAGCGGTAAAACAGTAATAAGAAGGAGTTATTATTGATGAATGAAGCAACGATTTTTATCAATGAAGCTACATCCTCTGAACCTATACAACAAATTGAAAAGTTCCTTCATGAATTATATGGAGTTGAAAGAGTATTAATTGATACAGAAGATGGAGAAGTAAAGGTTGAGTTTGATGAAACAAAAGTATCTAAGGAAAGAATCATTATTACCTTAAGACAACATAACTTTAGTATCCAAAATCAAGAACTCTTGAATTAAGATATGACTTTTACGCGAATCATTAATGGGATTCGCGTTTTTTGTTTCAATTATATATCCCAGTTGATTTATCTAATATGTTCATGAGCGTTCTTATCTTATTGGTAAAATGTCGATTGCCAAACTAAAAGTTTAAAAGTATATTTAATTTGATACATCAAAATTTAAGGTTGGTGTTAATCTGTTTTCTTTGTAGGTTGGAAATGGAGGATTCAAGGGTTGTGAAGTTAGGACCGAGGGTTATAAAAACTGGTGTTGCAGTTGCATTAGCATTATATATCTGTTCACTTTTAAATTTAGACCAATCAGTATTTGCAGGAATTGCAGCAATACACACCGTACAGCCATCTATTTATCGTACTTGGAAGCATGGTAGGAATCAAGTAATTGCCAATATATTGGGTGGGATTATTGCTTTATTAGGTGTCTATTTTCTGGGAAACGATCCCTTCTCAATTGGACTTGTTATGATCATTGTAATCGGCTTTAGTTTGAAAATCAAAATGGCTGATACGATTTCTCTTACACTTGTCACAGTATTAGCGGTTATGAGCGCTCCTGGGAATGAAGATTTATCTTATGCTCTTCATCGTTTTTTTGTGACATTCATTGGATTGTTATCTGCGCTTTTAGTAAACATGTTGATTGCACCACCAAATTACAAGAAGAATTATGTCACAAAAGTTCGAGATGTTCTTCAAAATATGTCCATTTTAATGAGAACCGCCATTTCTGATGAAATGACAGAAAAATTTTTTCGGGAGCAAATGGATCATTTAGAAAATGAACTTTTGCAATTAGAAGAGCACTACAAATTATTTAATGAAGAACGTGGGAAAATAGCCAAATTAACAAATATGGATTTACGAGAGATGGTAGTATTTAAACAAATGTTCAAATCGCTTCAACAAGGATTTATTGTTCTCGAGGATATTGACTCCTTTTATTTTAGAAGTCAGCCAACTAAAGAAGACGATATATTATTTGATGGACAACTAGAACATTTAATAAAATACCATGAACTCTTTATAATGAAATATGAAGGTAAAATAAAAGAGAATGAGCCACAATTCCAAGATGATTTTTTGCGTGAAACGGAAATCTTCATTGAAAAGGTAATGATGTCTTATACACAGGAGCAAAAACTACAGCTTACCGTGATTGGCTCTTCGATTTATAATTATGCTTATCAGATTGATCGATTAAATACAGTCGTTGAACAATATATTAGGAAGGCTTAATTACCATCAAAAAGTGTCTAGCAGACGTTGCAGACACTTTTTGATATGGCTTCATTCTTATTTCTAGTTATGGATTAAGTTCCACAAAAGGTTTGATAGGGTTGATTCGATGGAGTAGGAAGTTGACAGTACTTTTCTTGTTCCTTTGTATACGAGTATGGCTTGGCAAGTGCATCGAGAAATACATTCATGACACTCATATCTCCTTTTTCCACTGCAGCATTCAGTGCCTCTTCGACCTGATGGTTACGTGGTATGATGGCTGGGTTATGGTTTCTCATTGATTTTAACACTTCTTCTTTTGGTTCCTTTTGTCTACTTAACCGCTCTTGCCAACGTTTATACCATTTCTTAAATTCTTCCTTACTAAACATTTTCTCTCCCTCAAGTTTATCCAAGGTAAAAGACCGAAATGTGTTCGTATAATCAGATTTATATTCTTGCATTAACTGTAAAAGGTCATTAACTAACGCCTCATCATCAGGTTCCTCATTCATTATTCCAAGTTTGGCTCTCATTCCTGCTAACCAGTATTGATTATATATCGTAAAATACTGAGCAATTTCACCTTCTGCTATTTCAATGGCTTTTTCTTGATTTTCATTTAATAGCGGCAATAACGCTTCAGCAAAGCGAGCAAGATTCCAAGCGCCGATAGAGGGTTGATTACCGTATGCATAACGTCCTTCCCGATCAATTGAACTAAATACGGTTGCCGGATCATATTGGTCCATGAAGGCACAAGGCCCATAATCAATGGTTTCTCCGCTGACCGTCATATTATCGGTATTCATTACCCCATGAATAAATCCAACTAATTGCCATTTCGAAATAAGTTTTGCCTGACGTTCGATGACTCTTCTCAAGAATGTTAGGTACCGATTATCCTGATTTTCGAATTCAGGATAATGTCGATCAATGGTATAATCTGCAAGATTTTGGAGCACATCCCTGCTTCCCCAATTGGCTGCATATTGGAAAGTACCAACTCGAATATGGCTTGAAGCAACACGAGTAAGGACAGCCCCAGGAAGGATGGTTTCACGATAGACGGGCTCACCAGTTGTTACAACCGCTAAACTTCGTGTTGTCGGAATTCCTAATCCATGCATGGCTTCACTGATGATATATTCTCTAAGCATAGGTCCAAGGGCCGCTCGTCCATCACCTCCACGGGAAAAAGGAGTTCTACCCGAGCCTTTCAACTGAATGTCATAACGCCGATTGTCAGGTGTTATTTGTTCACCTAGAAGAACAGCACGACCGTCTCCTAACATCGCAAAATGACCAAATTGATGTCCTGCATAAGCTTGAGCAATTGGAACAGAATTTTCAGGAATTTGATTTCCAACAAACACATTAATCCCTTCCTCTGATTGAAGGTGTTCGACTGATAATCCTAATGTCTCCGCCAGTGATCCATTCATAACAATCAATTCTGGTGATTTTACAGGGGTTGGGGTTTGATTTTTGAACAAAATTTTAGGAAGTACCTGATAACTGTTATCAAAATTCCAATGTGTTTTTTCTCTATTCATATTTTCTCCTTTATAAATTACTTATATGTAAAGCAACTTTATTTTTTGCTAGTGTGTATTTATTATACGATATAGTAATATTTCAACAAAATCCAACCTTTCTAAACACTAAAGTTTGATTGCTTAGGTTATAATAGTTATATATCATAAGAATGTTCTACTGTGTTGGCTTTGTTAAACTTGGTTGTTGATTTCCATTTCAGGCACTTTACTTTTCGCTCAGCTACGCTTGATCCTCCTTGACACTCGTGTCTTATGGTGACTCGCTTGTCTTACTTTCCCTGAGGAGTCTTCGTAGACCGAAATCAACTGGAACATTTAACATAGCCTTATTTTAAAAAGGAGCTGTTTTATTTGACAACAAAAACTCCTGATCGTGATTATTCTAAGCATTTTTCGGAGAATTCCTTTTGGAAAAAGGTGAAAAAATTTGGTAAAAAGGCAGGAGTATCTGTTGTATATGTTTCCTTACTCCTGTTTTACACTTTAAAAAAGCCGACCACACCGGCATGGGCAAAAACCGTTATTTTAAGTGCTTTAGGTTATTTTATACTTCCTTTAGATCTATTACCTGATTTATTGCCAGGTGGATATACGGATGATTTTTCTGGTTTATTTGGTGCTCTCGTTACAGTTGCTATGTTTATAGACGAGGGTTCAAAAAATCAAGCAAAAGAAAGAATTAAAATTTGGTTTGGAGAAGATGCCATCATTGATGTGAAGGCTGTTGATGAAAAATTAGATCGAGATCATAAATCATAGTATCAGGTAAGGGGGATGTTTGAATACTGTATTCATCATCCCCTTTTTATATCCTCAATTTGGCAGATTCCAACAATGTATCTTCCGTTGAAGAAATTTATTCTATTGAACTATTAAATGCTCTTGAGCTACGGCTGCAATTTCTTGGATTGACACACTGTTTCGTTGGATGGACTCATTTACTTTTTCAAGCTACTGAATTGTTTTCAAACGCATCTTTACTTTCTTCTGCCATTCGTCTCATTTCATTTGCAACTACCGAAAATCCCCTTCCAGATTCTCCTGCTCTAGCTGCTTCGATGGTAGATTTACCCCAAGTACCTTTGATTGATTGGCAATATCTTTCACAGATTTAATGATATAAAAGATTTCCCCAAGCATTTTTGAAAAAGATTGATGAATCAATTCAATAAGATCTACTCATTTTTGTAATTTCTATGACATAATCACCATCAACTTTTATTATTTTCGGATATTATATCACAATGACTAAAGATCAGTAATTTTTGAATAACTAATCATGCAAATTAAGTTGGTCATCGAAATGGATAAACCTCCATCTTTCTCATCATAATAAAAAGGATGCAAACATCGAAAAGCTATATTGGATTGGAGTTTTTTATGATGAAAAAGAATTCTTCCGTCTTCATGTATTCAGTTGGTATATTAGCCATATTAGTAATCATTGGGATTGTGACCCCAAAAACCCTTGAATCCGTAACTGCTAACGTACAATCATTTATCTCGACTGCATTTGGTTGGTATTATTTAATTATTGTTACATTATTTCTAATCACCTGTTTATATTTATTGATCTCTCCTGTGGGTCGAATCAAATTAGGTAAACAAGATGATAAACCCGAATTTACTAGACCGACTTGGATTGCAATGTTATTCAGTGCAGGAATGGGGATTGGTCTTGTGTTTTATGGCGCTGCTGAGCCTATTAGTCATTATGCGATAAGCTCACCAATGGGTGTTACGGGTACTCCACAGGCTGTTAAAGATTCTCTGCGTTTCACCTTCTTTCATTGGGGATTACATGCTTGGGCGATTTATGGAATTGTCGCTTTAATACTCGCTTATTTTAGTTTCCGAAAAAATCAACCGGTTACGATAAGTGGTACTTTAAAACCAATTTTTGGTGATCGTGTACAAGGCAAATTAGGTAAGACGATTGATATTTTAGCCATTCTATCAACTGTATTTGGGGTAGCAACAACACTTGGATTTGGAGCTGCACAAATAAATGGCGGACTTACCTATCTCTATAAAATCCCTTCTAACTATTGGGTACAATTAATCATTATTGTTGTGTTTACCTTTTTATTTATAGGTTCGGCTCTAACAGGGCTTGGTAAAGGAATCAAAATCTTAAGCAACGCTAATATGATTCTTGCGTTTCTCCTTCTTATCTTAATGTTTACGATAGGACCAACTATGTTCATCTTAAATATTTTTACCGATACGATTGGTGGCTATTTACAGTATTTGCCGAATATGAGTTTTCGTATCGCACCGTTAAATGCAGAAAATCGTTTATGGATTAATGCGTGGACCATCTTTTATTGGGCTTGGTGGATTGCTTGGTCTCCGTTTGTTGGGATTTTTATTGCCCGAATTTCAAAGGGGAGAACCATAAGAGAATTTGTATTTAATGTTTTACTGATTCCATCTATTGTTGGATTTTTTTGGTTTTCTACTTTTGGGGGTACAGCCATTTCACTCGAGGCAAAAGGAATTGCTAATATTTCAGGACTTGCACTTGAGGAACAATTATTTGGAGTATTTGCAAACTATCCTCTTGGAACCGTCATGTCATTTGTTGCCATGATCCTGGTTATGTCCTTTTTTATCACATCTGCAGATTCAGGAACCTATGTATTAGCTATGATGTCATTAAATGGTACTGCAAATCCTCCTAATCGCATTAAAATGATTTGGGGAGTGTTACTCTCTATTATTGCGATCGTCTTATTATATTCTGGTGGACTTTTAGCTTTACAAAACACCATGATTATTGCAGCTCTGCCTTTTTCAGTGATTATGATTCTGATGACCATTAGTTTACTAAAATCACTTAGTCAAGAAGCCAAAGAATTACATAAAACATTATATACGAAACCAAAAAGAACTTGATTGATAAAAGGTGCTATTCCACTTTGAATAGCACTTCTTTTAAGTTGATTTATTTTTTACTTCCAACTAAATCTACACTTTTATGAACCATTGATTCTATTTGGTTAAGAATTTCTTCATAGGATATATTTAAGGTGTTGGCGATTTCGTTAAATAATAAATTTTGTATGGTATGTAACATTTTCCTGTCTTGATCATACATTCTCTTTTTATCTTCATTATATTCTTGAGTTTTCCGCATTAACGTATTAGCAATTTTAGCGATTTCCTTTCGATCTCCCTTATTAACGAGATGATTATAAACGTGTTTACGTTTTTTTACATCTTCTACCCACGGTATTCCTTCTTCTGAAAATGATTGTAAAATGGCTTCAGCCTCTTTCTTTTCCATTTTTTTCAGCATAAGGACTTTATCACTTTCAACAGGAATACTAATTGTTAGATTTGACTGTGATAGAGGATGTAAAACATAATATTTTCTCGTTACCCCAGAGTATGTCTTTTCACATATATCATCTATTTCACATAACCCATGTGCAGAATAAATAATTGTATCACCAATTTTAAACATCTTACGTTCCCCCATCCACTTATCATCAACTTAGTTTACAATTATTTTACACAAAAAAACACTAATCGTCAACTAAGTTGACATTTTAATTCCCTTTATGTATAGTAACCATAGAAAATAGGTGAAAACTTGGGATCTCAGAATGGCAAGATGTTAATCAAAAGGCACAGTTCTAGTGGAGAATGATGGTTTAAATAGGATGATAAATCGGGACGCTAATAGATATTTTGAGGTACATTGGGAATAAAACAAATGCCGAACTTAAATTTGATTAGGAGTTAGATAGGAATGAATATACAACTAGAGGACCAACCGGTGTCAAATAAGGACCTGCACCTGTTCATTAAAATTAGTGATACTGTTAGGATTAAGAAGGTTCAAGAATCTAATCGAGAAATAGAACCTGAAGATTTTTATTACCTTAAAGATTATCAAAATAAAACAGGAACGATAACTGAAATAATTGAAAATCGATCAGGCACTGTTTCGTATAAAGTAACTTTTAGCGAAATTCTATTTGGCTTTTTTTACCGGGACGATTTTGACATAGTACTAGATTAAAAAGACATTTAATAGAGAAGTTTGAATTGACTTAAATCACATCCTAACTATTTTGTTCAATAACCCTTCACCGCTTTTTCTATTCATTCAATGCTATAATCAAGCTGATAAAAGGTAAATTATTTACATACTTACTTTGAGTGAACTCCTTTAGCAAAGTTCGTTTGAATGCAAAGGAGTTTTTAATGAAAAATCTGTTATATAATAGATTAGTAAAAAACCAATTATTAATACACTGTTTTAACCTTAAGAAGTGCAATGTCAGGTGGACAGGTATTATTGAGCGAAACCAACATACCTAGAACAAAAATCAACAATTAAGTTTAACAAAACCCATTTTTTCATAATAATAGACATTGTGCCAAAGGATGTAAGGGAATGTTAGAAAATTGGGTTATTTTTATATTGCTATTTATTGAAGTATTATTTCTTTCATTTAGTTAAAGTAGAGAAGTTGCTGGTGCGCAGACCACTTTAAACATTTCACCGCAACCTATTCTTTCGTTATAATAAATTAGATAAAATCATAGCCTAGTTTTTCAACAAAAGGAGATTTATATATTGAGTTCATATGAAGAACTTGCGAAACAGGTTAGTTTTGATAAATGGCACGGCAAATAGAGTTTTATCAATCATGATCAGAAATTACGTTATATTCGTTTGTATAAGAAAAATCAAATAAAAATGTAGTCCCTTTTTATCCGGGACTACTTTATATGTTCAGCTATATCTTGAAGTGTTTTGCCAATTGAATCTTGTATGACATACGTATCTCTTTCTCGGTCATAAGGAGTATCCCCTTTATTAATAATTATCATCGGTACCCCTAGTAAACGGTATGTAGGAAAATGAGAAAACGGTGTAACCTTTAAACTTGTTCCTAATACTAGAATGCAGTCAGCTCCACTAATCCTATGAACAATCGTACTAAAACCTTCAGGTGTAAACCATTCACCTGCATCTCCATATAACACAACATCTGGTTTAATATATCGCATATGTTGTTGCTCCGTCTGGCAGTGGTTACAAATAAAGAAATCCTCCACCCTATTTCTACTTTCAATCAGGTCATTGGTTGTGTAATTCTTTCCACAGTTTATACATTTTGCAGATTCAATCGTGCCATGAAATTCAATCACGTCTTTACTTCCGGCTTTTTGATGGAGCCCATCAATATTTTGAGTAATAATACTCGATACTTTGCCTTCTTGCTCCCATTTTGCCAAAATTTTATGACCTTGATTCGGTTGGGCTTGTGGGTGATATAAATTTTCAATTGCAAATTCATAAAACTCTTTCGGATGCTGGTAAAAATAATCAAGAGACAAAACATATTCGGGTGCCAACTGATATAGACCTTGACTGGAACGAAAATCTTTAATTCCGGACTCTGTACTAATTCCTGCTCCAGTTAACACAACCATATTTTTTGCTTCTTTCATTATATTGGTACATGTTTCAAGAATTGTTTTTTTCATTAATCATCAGCTCCTCATTCGTTATTATAACAGGAACAAGAATGAAGCTAAAATTTTAAGTTGAAATGTATGGAAGTCGTATAATATATGTGAATCTTAGAATGATAACAAAAACACATGGACCGCACTATCCAAGTGTTTTTGTTTTCTATTTGCATTGATTTTTTTGCTTAGATCTCGAATGTATCTCAAAATTAACAGAATTACTTAGCTTTTAGTCGCCTTGTTTTCAGGCTTTAGTAAGATATGGATTAAGCTTTTTTATTATGTTTTCAATTTCTATAGATTGGCTATAATACATCTTTTTTTCGTTTTGATTCTTTGTCTGTGAAGCCATTGTTTCAATATTTGCTTGAATTTGTCGTAACTTGACTGCAAGGTTTGGCTTCTGTTTAGCTTGTTCATTATTCTTTTTATCATTAAATAAGTCAACATAAACACTGCCATCGGAATTAATTTGTGCAAAAAAAACATCTTCAAATTTATGGGCACCTTGTTCTTTTATTTTTTGCAAAAGCCATTCCTTTGTATATCCTAAATAGTTTAAGTGTTTTTCAATAAGAGCTCCATCAACGATTACAAGGGATGGTGCATGATCTTCTTCTACTTCTAAACTAATATCATTTGGTGTCAATGCTTGGTATTTAGGTTTTTTCATTACACTAATCTGACCATTTGTTTCTAATACTGCTAACTCAACTTCCGAAACATTAAATGCATCTTTTTCTCTTAAACCATTTAGTAAGTCATCAAAGTTCATTCTATGCTTTGCTAGAGTTTTTTCCATTATTTTTCCATTTTTGATTAAAATCGAAGGACTGCTTTCTACTATATCTCTAAATTTAAAGGACTTAATGGCTCCATAAGCTATGAATACAGATAAAAGTGTATAAATGGTTAGACCAATTACACCTTCAATAACTTTCAGTGAGGTGTCTATTGCTATTGAAGAGGCCATGTCTCCAATCCCAATTCCAACAACATAGTCAAAGAAAGTCATTTGGGAAATTTGCTTTTTCCCCAGAATTCTTGCAAGCATCAACAAGATAATAAACGAAAAGAACGTTCGAATAATGATCAATAAATACTCGTGCATGACAACCTCCATTAATATGCTGACTACCTATACCCAAGGGTATACTTATGTATTATCTCCAGCTTTCATAATTAATTGCACATTTTAAAGTATCTAAAGGATTGCATAAAAATCGATTTATAAAAAAATACCGGATCCAAATGTATACATTTGATCCGGTTAATGTTGCATTTCTATTTTGTTGCCTTTACCCATTGATTTTCAATTTGAATTCCAGCATCTTTAATCGTTCTAAACACTGGACACCGTAAGTCGACTGCTGCCTGCATTTCATTAATTCTAACTTGAGATTCAGATGTTTCAACGATTGCTTTGACGATCACTTTTTCAAAGTATGGTTTTACTTCCAAATTACCCATTAACCCACTAATATCGAGTTCGCCCTCAACATCAAATGAGATTCCTTGAAGGTCAAAGTTCATTTCTTTAGCAATGATTTGAGCCATCACGTTTTCACAACCGATTAATGAAGCTAAAAAAGTTGAAAGGGGATCAATAGCAGAATCTTTACCACCCATTGATACTGGTTCATCGATGGCGATTTTATGTTTTCCTGCGACTGAATCCGTTCTCATCCCATTTCCAATTCCTTGTACTTTAACTGTCATTTGTTGTCCCATTTTATCATACCTCCCCAACTTTACACTCTTACTGTTTCTCGAAGTTTTTTTGCAGCATCTACCATTGCTTTTAATTTTTCACATGCAATTTCATCACTGTTCATCGGACGCTGTGCAAAAGTACCGAAACCACAATCTGGATTTAACAAGATTTTTTCATCAGGCAAAATTGCTCTTACTTCTTCTACACGTGCGATAATATCATCTACAGATTCTACTTTAACAGTTCTTGGATTAATGACGCCAAATCCAAGTGATTTGCCTCCAATGTTCTTAATGGCATCAATTTCACCTGCACGAGGTGTCGCATATTCTAGGGCTAATTGATCGACATTTGCGTTTTCCAGATAAGAAATTAATGGAAAATACGGACCGCGTAATAAGATGTCATCATCTGTACTCCAGTTCCCACGGCAAATATGTACACCAATGGTTGTGCCTCTTCCAAGCATACTATCTGTCACTTTATTAATTAATTCTAATGCAAACGCTAATTCTTCTGCTGCATCCGCTTTTGCAGTTAACGCTCCGCACATGAAAGTTCTGTTCGCATTCTTTTTCGTAAACACCACTTCTGTTAAGACAGGTTCGTCAAATTGAACAAATTCAACGCCTTCAGAAATGAGATCCTCTAATTCCTCACGCAATACACTTACAATATCAATAGCCAAATCCTCTTTTGTAGGATATTCCTGCTCTGATAGTCCCTCAACCCACATCGATCTCGTTAACAAATAAGGTCCAGGTAACGTTACTTTTACGGCTTTATCCGTATGCTGCTTTAAAAATTTAAAGTCATTTAAAGCAAGCGGCTTTTTGCGGCTAATTTTACCAATTGCGGCAGGATTAGACATAGAGAATGCTGGTACATCCAATGTACCTAAGATCTCTTCAAAGCTTGATTTATCTTCAACATAATCAAGCAATTCTGATACACTTAGAATACGAACATTACTTAAATGCTCAGCTACAAAGGAAATATAATTATCTCGACGCTGTTCTCCGTCGGTTACAATATCAATACCTACTTCTTCTTGCCATTTTAAAATTTGTAAAACGGCTTGATCAGCAACAGCTTGAAATTCTTCATCACTGATACGACCCGCACGTTTATCACGCATCGCTCTCTGTACATCTTTGAAGCGTGGCCAACTGCCGATGACAGTCGTAGGAAACATTGGTAGCGTCATTTTTATACCCTCCTCAATATACAATGGAAAACTGTATATTGATATTGATTGATTGTGTTAGAGTTTGATAAATTGGAGACCGTTCAAGCGTACTTTTCCATAGCTTTTCTAGATCATGTTCTGACTGCGGTGAAGAAACATAAAAGGTGCCTTTAATTTCTTGTATTCTTGGGCTTCCATCATTTTCTATTTCCAGATGATATAATACATTTTCTAAACCTGCTTTTATGGAAACTTCTAGTTGATCAATTTCAAAATTTCTTCTAGATGCTTGAACCTTAAAACCAACCGCTAAATCAGAAGCAAGAGCTCCAAGTAAATAATCCATTGCACTAGGGGCTTCGACTTTAGGACTAAAATCAGCAGGCTGTCCGACTATAAAGGTATGATTTCTTGAATGAACCTTTGCCGATAAAGCGTTTTCACCTTGGACTCGAACATTCCATTTATACCCTTTTGCTGCATCTAGATCAGCTACTAACTCTTCTTGCTTGGATCCTTTGCGGATAAAATATCGAGTCGTATTGTCCCCTGGCTCTGAACCAAGAAATTCATGATTTACCATCCGACACCAAGCAGGTAGATCATCAGCAACTGTTCTTTCGCGGCTACGAACTTCTAATACTTCTCCATTTAATAATGGATCCATTGCTTTTTTGATGATTAATAATAGACCAGAACCACAATCTAAATCTCCACCATCACAAACTGCTTTTGGATTCTCCATCAAATCACCTTTCAATAAGTTAAGCTTTATTTACTACTCCCCTTTAAACAGATAAAGAGGAGTAATATGGTTATCATGTTATGCTAATAATATGCTTAATAAGTAATCGAAGCAGCGCCTTGACTTAAGAATTCAACAACCTTTGCTCCACCAACAATGGTAGCTCCTTCAATTAACTCTTCTTCCTTTAAATCACGTTTTTTGAAACATGGGCTACATACCCAGAGTGTTCCACCAGCTTCAACGAATTGATCCATAAGTTGTTTTAATGGAGCAAATCCTTCTTCATGAATATCGTCTGCATATCCTTTAGACGCGAGATAAGCTCCTTCAACATTTAAAAAGACCACTGTATCTTTACCAGATGCAACAGCTGCATTTGCCACAACAAAACCCACTGTTGCTTTATCTGGATCATTTTTTGCATTTGTTAAACTTACTAGAAATTTTCCTGTCATTTTTTATATCCTCCTAAAAATCCTTTAATATGTAAAAGGCTAAACTAGCCTTTTTTAATAAAATAATGATTTATATTTCCGTTATCATCTCGTTGCAATAGCTCATGTTTCTGCAAACGACACCAAGCCGGAATATCTTCACGTGCACCAGGGTCATAAGAGATAACTTCAATAATTTCCCCACTATTCATTTTTTTCATGGTTAGAAACAAGTTCATGATTAATTCGCCACATCCTGTAGGACCCGCATCATAAGTTATAACCGGTATAAATTGCCTCTCCATATTTTCTTTCCCTTCAGCCTCTGTAATTCTTAAAATATGTATTTTTCGTACTTTTAAAGTATATACAGATATTATTCTAATATAAATTTATTTTATCGATAATATTGATTGCTATTAATCTATTTTATCGATTCATTTCGAAGAAAATCCAATAATGCCAACGTTTTTATTTATTTTTAATCTATTAAAAACTTAATCTGGTCACAAAAAATTAACATTTATTTCTTGAGCTTCTTTCGATTAATGATCATTTCTATTAATTTTCCACAATAAAAAAACACTTATCATTCTATTCTACTAGAATAATAAGTGTAATAACGTTAATTTGAATTTTTGTGCCCAAATTGAATTTTTTCACGAACTAATTAAACAAAACCACATCGTTGTGATTAATCTGTATCGATTGATATTCTTCATCCTGACTGATTGCATTCATAATATCAATGAGTCGTGCGTGATGAGTAAAGAAAATAATTTGCGTATGTTTAGAAAGCTCCAGTAGAATGGATAATGTTTCTTTTGAGCGTGTATCGTCAAAATGTACAAGAATATCATCTACAATAAATGGAATAGGCTCATTTTCATCAACGTATCTTTCTATACTTGCAATCCTAAGGGAAAGATAAAGCTGATCTGTTGTTCCGTCACTCATCCCATCAATTGAAACTTTCTCATTATTTTCTCGAACCCCCATTAAGACAGGCTGGTCCTTTTCATCATAATCTACAGTTAATCCAACGAATGATTGTAATGTTAATCTGGCAAAAATTTCACTAGCACGTCTTATAATCGGATTTTGATTTTGATTACGATAGTATTCAATCCCCTTTTGCAATAAAATAGAAGCGAGTTTGAGTTGAATATATTGATCAGTTAAACTAGCAATTTGCGCATGGATGCTTTCCTTTTCTTGCTGAGCATGGATAGAAGCATAATTATTCCCTTTTATTTTTTCTTCGTATTCTTTTCTAATAATCCCATAGTTTTGATTTACATGATTGAGTTCATTTTCAAGGTCTTCCCGTTCTTTAATGACTTCTTCTAGTTCAACCTCAATATTATCACTATCAAACGAATTAGCTTCTTCCATTAATTCATGAAGTGATTTCCCATTTCCTTGCTCTAACATATCCTCTTCAACCTGTCTAATCCTTGTACGGTACTCTTTCTTCAATAAATACAGTCTTTCAATTTCTCGTAATTCGTCGATGGTCTCACATTTTGCGGTTTTGTATAACTCTGATAAAATTTGTTCCGCTTCAGATTGTCTATCAATCGCATCTTTACAATTAGACTGAAGTCTTTTTTGCTGATTAAGTAGATTACTCTTGTTTAAATAATCTCCTTTTCCTTTCTGCAACTCGGAATATAGTTTAGTAACAGCTGAATCAACATTTGAACCATCAAATGGATTACCAACATGTTCAAAAACATCTCTTACTCTATCCTCAAAGAATAAAATTTGTTGTTGTAGTTGATATTCTTCTTCTTCAACTACTTTAAATTGTTCGTATGTGAAAACACACTCGTCGTATTTTTCTAGCATTTTTTCAGCAACTGTTGTTGATATTTCCTCAGGAAGATTTGTTTGAGCAATTACTTCCTTCCATTTGTTCTTCCAAATATCTAGTTTCTGAAGGATTTCACCTTTATTCAGTTTATCTTGTTTCATTTTTTCTTCAGTTTCCCGAATACTACGTATTAAACTCATTTTTTGACTTTCAATTTCCCTCATTTGTTTTAACTGCATATCAGCTATAGTTATTAATTCATCTAACGTTTGTTCATTTGAAACTTTAGTAAACTTGGATAAAGCAGAAATTAAGGTTTGTTTACTATTTTCTTGATTTGCCTCTTTCTCCTTCTTATCCGCTGTTAATTTCATCCATTCAATAACTAGTGCTTTAATTTGGTGAAACTTTTGCAACCATTCTTTCATTTCGTTAGGTGATAATGGATCAATGTTTGCATGTTTCCATAATTCAACCCAATTCTTCTTCCAATTCTCAAATTCCTCTTTTAAGCTTTGTTCTTGTACTTTTAAATCTGTTATTTTATTTTGGCTGCTTTCAATATCAGATTTTAGTCTGCTTTTATAGCTGACATTTTCTGCTTCTAACCGCATTGTATCTGCCTTTTGATCGGCATCTCGAACAAAAGCCTCGTATACCTCTTCAATAGCTTGTCCATTTCTATAATCCGCTATCTTTTCACTCCAATTTCCTGTTTGCAGCTTTATTCGAATCAATTTCCAACCATCATCTCGAGAGGAACGAGCTCGTTGTAAATCATCCACAGATGGAATTTCAACAAGAGAATCAATCTGGCGAATGCTTTCTTGGTAAGTTTCCATCGCTTCTGTTTGTTGTGTAATTTGGTCTTGAACTTTAAGAAGTTGCTGCTGAATATCACTATATTCTTTTTCAAACCTTTTAAGCGTTTCTTGTAGAGTGGGTACTTGCAAATTTAGAAGTTCTTCGTACGATCCACTCCAGCCATCAAGCTGGTGGACTCCATCATTGATAAGTTGCTCTTTATCATTTATTTCTATATTCAATGTTTTTAGGGATTGCTCCAAACCATCACGCTTAACTTTGTCAATAATGGACTCAAGTTCATTCACATTTGATAATTCAGGTAAGGTGGATGCTTCAGATTGTTTTTTCTCCAGTTCCTTTTCTAATTTACTAAATTCCCGATTTATCCCTTCTAGCTTTTCATCAAGTAACGGCTTATCCTTAGCAAGTTCGCGAATACTTGCTTTAATTGCAGCAGGGATACGATATTTATCTATATTTTCAAGTCCTGCATGAACTGCATCAATTTCCTTCATAATCGAAATGACTAGTGCCTCTAGTTGTTTTTTCTTTCCTTGGAGTTCAGGTACGGTTTGTAATTGCTTTTGGTAACTTTGTACTTCACGATAAAGTGAATCAATGACAGCTTCCTGCTCTAGCACTTTTGTTGGAATAAAAATATCTTGTAACTGCTCTTGGATTTCCTTCAAATCATTTTCGATCTTTTCTTTATCGATAATTGCCCCATGCAACTGATTTTCAGCGGAAATTCTAATGTCTTTAATATCGTCTGGTAAATTGGGGACATTTGCTAACTCTTGAAGTTTTTGCAATAAGTCTTTTTGCTTGGCCAACTTTGGAAGCATCCGTTTAACTCTTTCTAGTTTTTCTTGTTGAGTATGAAGCTCTCTTATTTGCCTTTTTAGCTCTTGAATTTGCTTTCCATTCTCCAAATACTCCCGTTCAAGTTCTTTCCATTCTTTTACATTTAATTGATATTTCTGTAATTGACTATTCAATTCTTTTTCTTGAGAAAGTAATTTATTTAACGCAGGATTTGAGCCTGTTTTTTTATAAAGGTCCCCAGCTTCTTTATCGAATTTCTCTAGAATGTTTCGCAATAGATTGATACCAGAAGCTGCTGAAAAGACACTTTCACCTGCGCTCCCATTGCTTTGTAATAAGCTTTCTCCACCTTCACGGAGGCGGACATGGTCAAGTGCAAACATATTGGTAAATTGAGATTGGGGCATTCCTTGGATAAAATCTTGAACGATTTTCTCATTGATAGGACTTCCGTTGAGATCTAGTACGGTATCTTTCCGACCTTTCCGGCGAATAAACTGGAGAGCCTCTCCTTTTGAATTCTTTATTTGTCCTTCAATCCGCAATTTACTATTACTATGAAGAAAAGAATCATTTGTTTTCTGAGGAAATCCATATAAAAAGTCAGTAATTGAACGCAAAGTTGTACTTTTTCCCGCTTCGTTTGGACCATATAATAGGTGGAAGTTTTTACTAGGGTCAAAGGATATCTCGTAATCGGTAAAATGACCAAATGCCCTTAAATTTAAGTAATCAAATCTCATAATGCTTCCACCTCAGTTTCTGATAGATAATATAAAATTAAATCTTCTACATCTTTTATATGTTTTTTTAGAAAAGAAGGATTTGAAAGGTCGATTCCATCTTCTCCTTTTTTTAATTCCGTTGGTAAGGAACGCCCAATATCATTAAATTGGGAGGATAGTTCTTGCCAGAGATCTTCGTCACTCTCGCTTTGTTGGATGTATTCTAAAATCGTAGCTACTGGGGTGTTTTGTGATAGCAGTTCGGTTAAGTTGATTTGTCGAGTTGTAAGAATCTTTATTTTTTCTATCCAAATCTCCCCACTCCCTACTTGCAAGGATAGGGATCGAATTTCATTCATGATTTGTTCTTTATTGACGATTAATTCTTGATGGAGCTTTGTAGAACCTTTTATCAGGATCCTTAAAGCTAAAAAGCGTCCCTCAGCTTCGTCAATTTTTTGTTGTAAGGATTCTTCAATATGGCTCATGAGTTCTTCCATGCGCTGTATTCCGTTAGCATCAACTTCACAGAGTTCCCATCTTAATACATCTAAAGATTGGTGTTCGAATTGATAAATTTGTCCATCCTTCACTTCTACAATCGTACAGCCTTTATCTCCTGTTTCCTTAATATGACGTCCTTGAATATTACCAGGGAAGAGAATAACCGGGTTGGATTCGTGTAAAATTTCACGCAGATGAATATGTCCTAGTGCCCAGTAGTCATAACCCTTTTCTTTCATATCATCAATGGTACAAGGTGCATAATTCTCATGCCCTTCTCGACCTGTTGCACTTGTATGCAGGATTCCGATATTTATATATCCCTCTATTTTTGATGGATAATTTTTCACTAAGTTCTCTTCAACAGATTTCGTGGCGAAGCCTTGTCCATGAATAGCAACGCCAAGGTCATCAAGCACGAACGATTCTGGTTCTTTTGTTGAAAATTCAATAACATTGTCAGGAAGTTTTAACTCTTTTGTGATGACATTGGCTGCATCATGATTACCGCGAATGAGGAATACTTGTATCTCTTCTTTTTGCAGCCGAACCATCTGATTAATAAAAAACAAACCGGTATTATAGTCCTTCCAATCTCCGTCATATAAATCACCGGCTATGATCACAAACGCAACCTTCTTCTCAATAGCCGTTTCCACTAGATGAATAAAAGCCTCTCGAGTTGCATTACGTATTTGTTCAACAGGTGCACCTTCATATCTTTGTAGACCCGTTAATGGACTATCCAAATGAATATCTGCTGCATGAATAAATGAAAAGGACACTTGTACCCCTCCTAGATGAAAATGTGTTTGTTTTTTGTTATGTTAAACATCAAAGTGATTTACGTTTAGCCCACTTTGATACTTTGTGTCTATGGTGTCATGTCTGTTCCGCTTTTTTGCGTCTCCATTCATAATAACACAGCCTATTTTGTTATCTATTATTATATTAACTATTATACTTAAAGACATTCAAGCTATATACAGTGTAATTTGTTCCAATAGTTAAAGAACGTTTGTTCTTATGTTGATTATAATAAAAAAATGAATATTATTCAATGTAATCCTGTTGTTATGATACGAAAAGTAAATAAGGGTTAAATTGGCACAATTTTCATTGCAATTAATTTGAATCTGTACTACTATTAAACTAATTAAATTTTTTTCTTATTTCATTAACTTGAAGTAAGGATAGAGGCGCAGATGCCATTAGTATATCATGTTGAGGATAATGAGGTCCGATGATCATGTTGGAAAGGGGTATTTGCCGAAGTTGAGAGAAGCTCATTTTTCTTGATGCTGGTTCTGTTATTGAATAAGTACAGAATTGTCATATAGGAAACTATATGGAGGGCTATCTTACGCACAGGAACAGAAAAATGTTTCTACTGCAACAGTGAGAGCCTCATTGTTGCTTTTTTGCGTTACCGGAAATACTGCCCTTCTCCCTCTATGGAGCAAAAATAATAAAAGGATGTGGAGAAGTAATGAATTTTGGAGAAATCTTAACAGCTATGGTAACCCCATTTGATGAGCACGGAAAAGTTGATTTTAACGTCACAAGGGATCTAGTAAATTATTTAATTGAAAATGGATCTGACGGATTGGTTGTGGCTGGTACAACAGGAGAATCTCCTACACTTGAAACAGAAGAAAAAGTGGAATTATTTAAGTTCGTAGTAGATGTTGTCAATGGTCGAGTCCCGGTGATTGCTGGTACTGGTTCTTATAATACAAAAGCCTCTATTGAACTAACACAAGCTGCTGAAAAAACAGGTGTCGACGGTGTTTTACTTGTCGTTCCTTATTATAACAAACCTTCTCAAGAAGGCTTATACCAACATTTTAAAGCGATTGCGGAGTCAACATCACTTCCATGTGTGCTGTATAATATTCCTAGTCGTAGTGTTATTAATATGAGTGTTGATACGATTGTTCGTCTATCACAAATTCCAAATATCGTTTCCATTAAAGATGCAAGCGCCGATTTGGATGCTATGTCTGAAATCATCGAAAGAACACCGCAAGATTTCACGGTATATAGTGGGGATGACAGCTGTACTTTACCATTATTATCAATAGGCGGTACAGGAGTTATTTCAGTTGCTTCCCACATTATCGGGAACGAAATGAAAGAAATGATTAATAACTTTAAATCAGGGAATCTACAAGAGGCAGCCTCTGCTCATCGTCATCTCCTTCCCGTTTTTAAAGGACTATTTACTTCACCAAATCCGACACCAGTTAAAGCAGCATTAAATCTTAAAGGTATCCCTGTCGGAGGTGTGCGACTTCCTTTGGTTTCGTTAAATGAAGAGGAAACCAATACGTTACAAGCTACGTTGGAAAAAGCAAATGTATCAGTTGGCGTTTAAATGATATTTTACTGAAAAAAGAATCCCCTTTGTGCCAAGGAGATTCTTTTTTCAGTTATTGTTTAATTCCCTTTTCAATTAATTTTGCTTGAGGTCTTATTTTTACTATAGGGCTTTGAAATAACGTTTCTTCCCACTTTATAAAATCAAAACCACTGGTTTGTGTTTTCAAATAATAACCAAATCCAATCGGATTCAATTTCATTTTTTTGAAATCCATGGATCTTCGACATGCTTTCTTCCTTTTTCTAGAGGGATAAATTCAGCTCCCAGTTACCTGTACTTTATTTTGCACTCCCACTTATTCCATCATCACTATCTAGAAATTCTTGTGTACTCCCGTCCACCACAATAACGTAAAGACTAGTTCCGATAAATGGATCCTTGAAATCATCTGTTCTTACGATTGGGCTAAAAGTTGGTCTAATTGTTTTTTCACTTTACCTCCCGTTATGTAAAACTGAAACATAAAATATATCCCCTTATTGACCATAATCCCCATATTTTGAGCAATTCTGGAAATACTATGTAATGATTCAAAACGAAAAAACCTATTATTATAAATAATAATAGGGCAAATAGTAAATTCTTATGTATAGAACCTTATGTACACAGCTAAAGCAATTAACCCTATAATAATGATTACTGTGTATATGATAGTTAAATTGGTATAGTTTCTTTTTGTTGAGCTACTATAATTCTCATCCCCTTTTCCTGCAATTAATAGGGTGGAAACAGCGGAAACTACTAAAATTGCAATAATTAAAACATACATAATCATCACGTTTCACCTCGAATTTTCATTAGTAGATTAGATTAGCAAAAATCTGAATTTTATAGATATTAATATATATAATAACATCATTAAAGAAATGAATGTAGGAATAACTTTTGAAACTACACAACCTCACGTAATAAAAAACTTCCATTCGAGGGTATTTTAATTTGAACCCCTTGAATGAAAGCTTTTTTATTATCTCTCAACTGTATTTAATTCGTGATGCACAACTCTTCGCTTTCTAAAACGATAAAGAACAAACAAAATAACAAACCAAACCGGTGTTAGCAACAATGCGGCTCTCGTCTCTTCAGCTACAAGCATGATTAGCAAAATTCCAGCGAAAAAGGCAAGTACAACATAATTAATGAACGGTGTTAAAGGAGCTTTAAAAATGGACTTTTTGTGCAAATCTGGACGGGTCTTCGTATAACGTATATGTGAAATTAAAATAATACTCCAAACCCAAATGAAACAAATGGCACTAATTGTCGTTACGATGTTAAAGGCTTGTCCGGGTAGCAACTTACTTAGTAATGCCCCTACAGATATAACAATTGTTGAAACAAACAATCCATTACTTGGTACATGATTTTTATTTAACTTCGAAAAACCTTTGGGTCCTTGATCGTGATTGCTTAAATTGTACAACATTCGACTCGTCGAGAATAAACCACTATTACCAGCTGAAGCCGCTGAAGTTAAAACAACAAAATTAATAAGTCCAGCAGCAACAGGAATCCCAACTAAACTAAAGACTTGAACAAACGGACTGCTAGAGGGCGTTAATTGCTCCCAAGGATTAATGCTTAAAATAATAAATAGTGCACCTACATAGAAAAATAGAATCCTCAGTGGAATTTTATTAATTGCGGATGGAATATTCCTCTTTGGGTTTGAGGTTTCTGCTGCAGAGACCCCAACCAACTCAACTCCAACAAAGGCGAAAACAACCATTTGGAAAGATAACAGAAAACCGGATAATCCATTTGGAAATAATCCACCATAGTTTACGAGATTACTAACAGTTGCAGAACCTGAATCCGTTTTGAAACCGATTATTAACATGAAAATACCAATTGCAATAAGGGCCAAAATCGTAATGACTTTAATCAAAGCAAACCAGAATTCTAATTCCCCAAATAGTTTAACTGTTAATAAATTTAATCCCAATAATAGGATTAAGATTAAAAGTGCTGGAATCCATTGTGGTATATCGAACCAATATTGTGTATACATTCCCACTGCAATAATATCGGCCATCGCTGTCATAATCCAGCAAAACCAATAGGTCCAACCAGTTACATATCCTGCCCATGGTCCGATATAATCTGCTGCGAAGTCTGTAAATGACTGATATCCTGCATTAGATAGTAAAAGTTCTCCTAATGCCCTCATCACAAAGAATAAAGCAATCCCAACGATTAGATAAGCAAGGATGATTGAAGGACCTGCCAAGGAAATGGCTTTCCCTGAACCTAAAAACAATCCTGTACCAATCGTTCCTCCAATCGCAATCAGCTGCACATGCCGATTTTTTAGATCTCGTTTTAATTCATGCTGTTCTGCCAATAGTAACCCCTCCGTTTGATGAGATCAGGCTAATTGTGAAGTGTTGAATAAGTAGTTTCGGATATTTAACTGTACATCCAATCTTCCTGTTTTAAAAAAATAAAAAAGAGACTGGACTTCTCCAACCTCTACAAAATGACAGAATAGCAAATAATATAAAAAATTTGTTATCCTTCTGTCCGTTTGCCTGAGATTGTGAACCCTTCGGCGCCGAAATACATCGGTCTCTCCAGAAACTGCTCCTGTTATAGTGTAATCCATAACATTCATCGCACTTTATTAAGTTATTAGCCAATCATTTTTATATGATAAAAATAAATCTATCAATATATTTAACATTAGTCAAGCTATTTTGTTGTTTTAAAATAGTTTTTAAAGTCAAACTATTCTAAGTTTATTGTGTTTAATTAAAATGAAAACCGACAAAACTCTTCGTTTTATCGGTAGACTTAACCATATTTGTCGTATTGTACAGTTATGAGTATTATTTTAAAATTATCACGACTACTGTATATTTTCCTTTATCTTTTCTCTAATATTTTCTAATTCCTCTAGCGGAAGCTTTTCTAATGAATTTTTAATTTCCTCTTCAATTTGTTTTCTATTTTTTTCACGGTATTGGTCCCACCATTCCCTTAGACCCTCTGTGTTATTTAACAAATATTCAAGATCGATTTCCTCTACACTTTCATCCGACAAATACATTAACACAGAAGCTAGCATGGAATTTACCTGTTCAACTTCTTCTTTAGAACTCATCTGTTGATTCTCTTCTTCTGAGTCGGCTGACTTTCTAGGCATAAAACGACTCCTTCCTTTTTACCATTAACATATGTAAGTTTGAGTATAAGTAAACGTCCAAGAAACAAAATAGAATGAAAGGATGTGGACCAAATGAATAATAACGTGGTAATTGAAGAATTGAATACACTTTTGCGAGGAACCTTTATGGGGATTCGATCATTAGAGCATTATATTCAAAAGGTGGATGATTCAGATTTGAAGAAAACCTTCCAATCGATGCAGCAGGATCAGAAACTAAATGCGGGCATTCTTGCTGAACGGATTCAGAACTTAGGTGGTGTTCCTGCCGATGATGAAGGTGTTTCGGGTTCGATGCACAGTTTTATGCATAAAATGATGCTTGATGACAATCGTGAAGAAATACTTGAAGATGCTCTTAATGGATTTGAACAATATGGGATACAGTACTCAGAAAAGCTTGTGAGAGGTGATTTGGACCCTGAAAGTATGAAAGTTGCAGAAGATATTATAAATACTAGTCGTAGACATGCGGATGAATTGAAAAGATTATTACATTAAAACTTCGGACTGCTTTGGTCAAAATAATAACAGGAGCAGTCCGACTCAAAAACACTATGGAACACGTGACAGTGCATCTGCAAACTGCATAACTGCCTCTCTCATATTTTCCTTTTTAATGCGGGCATAGGTAAAGCGGGCATATCCATTTGGCGCGCCATAGACACTACCAGGCATATATAGGAATTTATTTTTTAGGGCCTCACCAACTAATTGATGGTCATCGATTTTTCGATTGATTTTGCACCAAAGGAACAGACCACCAGATGGAATTGTAAAGGTGATACGATCCCCTAATACTTCGGATAAGACTGACACCATTTCATTTCGCCGCTCTAATAACTCCGCTCGTAAATCATCCAAATGTATTCGATACTGTGGAGATTGCAAAATTTGCGTCGCAATTAACTGCGGAAAAATACTTAGACCAAAGTCAATTTGATGTCGTGCATCAGCAAGACGATTAATGACTGATTGGGGTCCGATAATCCATCCTACCCGTAAACTTGAAGCAATCACTTTCGAAAAAGATCCTATGTATAGCACATTTCCGCTGTTGTCAATTGATTTCAATGGAAATTGTCTATCTCCTTCAAGTGATAACAAACTAACTGGATCATCCTCCACAATCGGAATTCCATATCTAGTGGAAATCTCTAGAACCTTCTTGCGCCTGCTTTCTGAAAGCACCGATCCCGTTGGACTTTGGAAGGTCGGGTTTAAAAAAATCATTCGTATTTTATGCTTTTCATACAAATTCACGATATCATCTGGGTCTATGCCATCTTTATCGACAGGTAAGCCATAGATTCTCAAACCAGCGGATTGAAACAATGATAGAGAATAGCTATAAGATGGGGCTTCAATCGCAACAGCATCACCAGGATTTAATAAGCATTGTGTGATCAGATATAATGCCTGCTGGGCACCAGACGTTACTAAAACCGAGGCACTTGTTGTTCCAATTCTAAGCTCTTCTTTTACATATTGAGAAATGGTTTCTCGAAACGGGAGATGTCCTTGTTGATTTACAGAACCTAAATCTTCTGATATTCCTAGATCAGTGAAAGATGATTGCAATAGATGAGTTGGAAACAAATCAGGTGACAGTTCTCCGCTCGCTAAATTATAGCCACCCTTCATTTGTTTGGCTTCATCACGAATTTTTTTAATTAAAGGGTACGTCGGAATAAAAGAACCACTTTCTATGTATTTTCTCCAATTCGTAACACCCTTTGGTAAAATCCCCCATTTATGTGTACTGACACGTGTGCCGCTTCCCTTTTTTCTTTCTACTAATCCAGATGCCTGAAGTTCATCATAGACATGAGCAATCGTCATTCTATTGACATTTAGTTCTTGAGCTAATTTCCGTTCTGACGGAAGCCGGCTCCCTGGCGGAAACTCCCCGTATGAGATCCTTTCTTCAATTATTTCATAGATTTGTTGATAAAGCGGATTGTCCGCCTTTCGATTCAACGTCCATTCCAAGATGTTCACCGCCTTATTCTAAAAGTGGCTTAGCAGGACTACATCCAATTGGATGAGTACAATACCCTTTATTTAAATTATCATAATACTTAAAGAATAACATGTAACTTTTTGGATGGAAAGGTAAATCGAACATATAAGGGGAGGCATTATCATTGAAGTTTATGACTAACTTAAAGGATTTGCGCGGGAATTTAAACGTGAATACTGTTAGTGCTGGTTTAGTGGCAGCCATTTTCGGCTGTACGGGTCCAGCATTAATCATTATAGGTGGGGCAACAAATGGTGGTTTAACCTATGGAGAAACGATTAGCTGGTTATTTGCTGTCTATTTTTTCTCAGGCATTCTTGGGATGATCTTAACGTTAAAATATCGTCAACCTATCTCAGGGGCCCATTCTATAGCAGGTGCAGTATTAGTTGCTGGTGCTTTAACTCATTTCAGCATTAATGAAGCAATAGGGGCTTACTTAGTTGCACATATCATTGTTATTCTGCTCGGCTTATCAGGATTGATTGATAAGGTAATGAAATGGATCCCAGTTCCGATCGTAATGGGTATGATTGTCGGTGTTATGATTCGTTTTGCTACGGAAATGATCACATCTGTGACGGTTTCACCACTATTAGCTGGTGTGTCCATTTTAGTATTCTTAATCTCTTCAAAACTTTGGAAAAAAGTACCACCTGTTTTAACAACATTAGTTGTTGCGGTTATATTAGCGTTTGTTACCGGTCAATTTCAATTTCAAAGTACAAGTGATATATTTGTACTTCCGCAAATCATGATGCCAGCTTTTAGTTGGGATGCAATAGTTTCAATTGGGATTCCACTAGCATTGCTTATTATTTGTACTGAAAATGCTCAAGCATCAGGGGTATTAATGGCACAAGGATATCAGCCACCTAACTCGAGCATGGCTATATACGGCTCCTCGATTGGTTTAATTGCCTCTTTCTTTGGGGCTCATGCGATTAATATTGCAGGACCAATGACTGCTATTTGTTCCGCTAAGGAAGTTGGCCCAAAGAATAGTCGGTATGCTGCTTCTTTTGCAAATGGAGTTTTCTTCTCGATTTTTGGTATCTTTGCTTCATTAGTAGTTCCACTTGTTGTAGCAATGCCAGGTGTAATTGTTACGGTCATTGCAGGTTTAGCTATGCTTGGCGTGTTGATTAATTCACTAAAAACCGCCTTTTCTGATAATAAATTTCAAATGGGTGCCTTTTTCGCAATGATTATCGGGATGTCTGGTGTAAGCTTTTTCAATATTAGTGCTCCTCTTTGGGCAATCATCGGAAGCTTGCTCGTATCATTCCTTGTTGAAAGTGAACATTTTACTTTGAGGACTAAGACTGAGAAGAAACAGAAGGAAGAAGTTGAAACAAGCGCATAATAGAAGTAAAAATGCTGCTCTATTTTATAACCGCGGCATTTTTACTTTTTTATTTTTTCGTGATAAATACCCTTTGACATTTGAATAATAATCATGTATCTTAGCTATTGGACGAACGTTTTAATGTAACAAATGATTTAATATTCGTTTTTAGGAGTGTAAAATAAATGATGGATACAGTATTCGATTATGAAGATATACAATTAATACCGGCAAAATGTATTGTGAACAGTCGTTCAGAATGTGATACAAGTGTAACTTTAGGAGGACGCACATTCAGACTTCCAGTTGTGCCTGCCAATATGCAAACCATTATTGATGAAAAAATTGCACTTTATCTAGCCCAGAATGGCTATTTCTATATTATGCACCGTTTCGAGCCAGAGAAACGAATTTCATTTATTAAAGATATGAATGAGCGCGGATTATACTCATCCATTTCCGTTGGGGTAAAGCCCGAAGAATACGATTTCATTCAACAGGTAGCCCACGAAGGACTAAAACCGGAGTATATTACTATTGATATTGCTCATGGGCATTCAGAAAATGTGATTAATATGATTAAACATATTAAATCCATCTTGCCAGAGAGCTTTGTCATTGCTGGTAATGTTGGTACTCCAGAGGCTGTTAGAGAGCTTGAAAACGCGGGCGCTGACGCAACAAAAGTCGGAATCGGACCAGGAAAAGTTTGTATTACAAAAATAAAAACAGGATTCGGTACAGGTGGATGGCAACTAGCAGCACTTCGCTGGTGTGCAAAAGCAGCAAGTAAGCCTGTGATTGCAGATGGTGGAATTCGTACACATGGTGATATTGCCAAATCCGTACGTTTTGGCGCAACCATGGTGATGATTGGTTCACTATTTGCTGGTCATGAAGAATCACCGGGAGAAACCTATACGAAAGACGGAAAGCGTTATAAAGAATACTTTGGTTCCGCTTCTGAATTCCAAAAAGGTGAAAAGAAAAACGTTGAAGGTAAAAAAATGTATGTTGAATACAAAGGACCTCTTCAAGATACATTAACTGAAATGGAACAAGACCTTCAGTCCTCTATTTCTTATGCGGGCGGAAACAAATTAAGTGCCATTCGAAACGTTGATTATGTAGTTGTAAAAAATTCAATTTTTAATGGTGATCGAGTTTATTGATCTAGTTAAACGGGACAAGGAGCTTGGATTCCTTGTCCCGTTACTTTTTAATAGTAAACAGAACTCCCTGCTCCTCCATTTACTGAGATCACATCTCCTGTAATCGCTACAGATAATGGAGAAACTAAAAAGGTTACCACGTTTGCAATATCTTCTGCTTTTACAACACGGTTAATCGCATTTCCCTCTGCTATTTTCTCTAAATCTTCTGTTTTTGGAATGCGTTCTTTCGTCGTTTCTGTCATTGTTATACCTGGATATACCGCATTGACATTTATTCCATATTTCCCCAATTCCATTGAAGACGTTTTTGTAAGATGAACAACCGATACATTTCTTGCCCCAGCACTAATGGATCCGCCCGTTCTTGCAGCTGTTCCACTTATATTGACTATTCGTCCCCAGCCGCTTTTCTTCATATAAGGACTTACAGCACGTGTACAACGAAAATAGCCCATAAATTTTTCCTCAAAATCTTTTAAAATGAGTTCATCGCTAACTTCATTGAATCCCTCTGGTTCTCCTCCGCTTACACGTGCTCCATTATTGATGAGAATATCAATTCCTCCCATTTCTTCTGCCGCTTTATTCACAAGATTTTCTATTGAATGAAGATCGCCCATGTTTGCTGTAATTGCATATATATTTCTTCCTGTTTCTTTTCTTAATTCGTTTGCGGTTTCCTGTAAAGCTTCTTCGTTTCTCGAGCAAATGGTACAGTCCACTCCCTCTAACGCTAATTGACGAGCAATTGCTTTACCAATTCCGCGACTTCCCCCTGTAATGAGTGCTTTTTTGCCTACCAATTGTAAATCCATATGAATCCTCCTTTTTATATAAAAAGCTGTTCATGGAGCATTTCCCCTAATGAACAGCTTTTGATTAATTACTTATTCAACTTTACTTAACTTCTAATGCTTGTTCATTTATCTGTTCTCTAATATTATGACTTTCTTTTCCATGTAAGAAGTAATAAACAAGTAAACCAAGAATGACAAAAATGGAACTATATAAATATAAAGTGCTATATCCAATTTGTGCTCCTAGAATTCCAACAATTACCGAGCCAATCCCAATACCCGAGTCCATTGTTGACAAATATGTGGCCGTTGCAGTTCCTTTTCTATTAGATGGTGCAATCTGTATCGCAACAGTCTGTGCCGTAGGAAAAATCGTCCCCCATCCAAGACCAATAAAGGCTGCAGATAATAAAAATAAAAATGCACCACTCGCTTGACTTAATAAGAACATTCCGAGTGCGAAACTAATAATGGAAGGGATCATAATCACATTCGCACCGTGTTGATCAAACCATTTTCCAGTAAAGGGTCTTGAGATCATCAATGCAATTACATAAACAATAAAGAAATAACTAGCTACTTCTGTCAATTGTCTTTCCTCTGCATACACAGACACAAACGAAACTATAGATGAATAGACAATTGCGAAATAGAAACTAACTAGTGAAATACGTAGTGCAGACAGTTCGATAAGATCGTTTATTTTAACACCTTTTTTCTTAGGTTGTATGATCATCTCATCTTTTTTATCTTGTTTTGGTAGTGAGATTAAGAAAGCTGTAAAAGTACCGATCAACACACTAACTGCACTTACTGCAAACATGACGAATGAACCCCATTGGTTCATAGTTAATAAGCCAACAAACGGTCCTAATGCCATTGAAATATTCATCATGAGACCGTAGTAACCCATTCCTTCTCCTTTTCGACTATTTGGAATAATCGTTGCTACAATCGTTCCCGTTGCTGTAGTGAGCATGCCAAAACCAATTCCATGAATCACCCTTAAAATCAACAAACTAAATAAGGATGTAGTTAAAAAATACATGAATGCTGCACCTAGATAAATGATCAGAGATACTATAAACACTTTTTTAATACCAAAGGATTCTATCCATCTTCCTGCAACGAATCGAATGAAAATCGCAGCTACATAGAACGCTGCTACTAATAATCCAGCCTGTGCAGTATTCCCTTGCAAATCTTGAATTAAATATATTGGAATTGTCACAAGTAAATAATAATAGTTTAGAAACATAAAGAAAGTCGTCAGGCAGACAGATATGTAATCTTTTGTCCATAATCGATTACTCAAAAAACATTCCTCCCAGTTTAATGAATCTATATTCTATTCTATCACTTACAAAAATTTATTCCAATAATGTTTTTACTATGTTAATAGAGTAAAGTGTTTATTATTTCAGGTTAAATTTCGCATGATAATAGGAGTATTAGTAAATTTATTACTATCTCGATGAAATTAGGCTCAAACGGATTTAGAGTTTGAGCCTGTACGCTTAATGTTATTTAATAATCAGAACTGGACAATGAGATAATTGGGAAACACGTTGACTGACGCTGCCAAGCATGAGTCCCTTAATATTTCCTAATCCACGACTCCCCATGATAATTAACTGATAGTTCCCCTCTTCTGCCTTTTTCACAATTTGTATAGCTGGGTCTCCCATAATATATATAGGCTCAATTTCGATACCTTCTTCAGCAGCAAATGATACTGCGTTATTTAAGATTTCACTACCCTCTTCTCTCAAAGAAATATATACTTGATCGACTGATTCATTTGACATCAATTCAGGGAAACGTATATTTTTTTCAACATGAATGACTCCAATTGTAGAATACCTTTCCTTAGCAAATTGGATTGCCGACTTTAATGCTTTATCACTCATTTTTGAACCATCTACTGCGACCAAAATCCGATTGAACATTGTACTAGCCTCCAAAAATATCATATACCTCATTTTAACAAAAATCTCCAAAATTGATATCATTCTTTAACAATTGACTGAGCTTTACTATTTACTTCTAAGTTGTATTCCTTTTTTCGATTCGTAAATAATTCCTCTGTTTTTTTGTAATACTTTATAAGAGTCTTTGAATGAATAAGTGTTATGGGGGAATTATATTGGATTTTACCTGGCTTTCGATTATTCCTTTTTTAATCGTGATCGCAATGTCTATCTGGTTAAAGGACATTTTACCAGGACTTGTAGTTGGACTATTGGTTGGATCTTACTTTGTCACTTCAGAACTGTTAATTGGAATACAACAATCCGTCATATATGTTGTTACAACGCTTTCAGATCAAGCAAATATTAAAATAATTAGTTTTTTATATTTGTTTGGCGGCTTAGTCGGAATGATGAATATTTCAGGGGGAATAAAAGGATTTGCAGAATGGATGGGTGACAAGATTCACACAGAACGAGGTGTGCTCAGTTTAATCTGGATGACGTTACCTTTTACTTTTATGATGCCAATGTTCCGCATTATGCTGATCGGACCCATCATTAAATCATTGATTAAAAAAATGAACTTATCTAGACGAAAAGTGGGTATGACTTTGGATATTTCTACTGAATCCGTCATTGTTCTATTACCAGTGGCAACGGCTTTTGTTGGTTTTATGGTTTCTCTTGTTGAAGGTGGGATAGCTGGATTGGATATAGGAATGTCTTCATATGAAATATTCCTTTTAAGTATTTTGTTCGACTTTTTTGCGATTGTCATGTTAGTAATTGGCATTGTCCAATCTTTTTGGTCGTCAAAGAAAATGAATAGTAATGAAAATATTGGCTTGCCACAATTAGAAGAAATTGAACATGAATTCCACCGTACAGGAATAAAAAAAGAATTATCAATGGTAAAATCCCAACCATGGAATTTGATCTTTCCGGTCTTTCTATTGATTGGATTAACTTTATATCTTCTATGGCAAAATGGTGTGTCTCTGGGGGCTCAAACCCTATTTGAAGCATTTTCAATTGCAGATGCGACATTCGTGATGCTGTTGGCGGTATTCATCGTGCTAGTGGTAACTTTTATTTTTTATATGATTAGAAAACAACCATTAAATGAACTGCTGTATCACTTTTATGATGGAGGCAATCAAATGATGCAGGCGATCAGTTTACTTATTCTTATTTGGGCACTAACTTTATCGGCAGAAGATCTTGGTTTTTCAGAATTTATCAGTTCGACATTAGGCGGTTTTCTACCAGCATATTTGACGCCTGCAACGATTTTTCTGATTGGAGCGGTAGTTGGTTATTTCATTGGTTCTTCATGGGGGACTTGGGGATTATTCATGCCACTTGGAATTGCCTTAGCCCATTCTACGGGCGCGTCAATTCCCTTAACCGTTGGAGCTGTCTTTGCTAGCGGGGCTTTTGGTGCGTTAACCTCACCACTAGGTGATACGACTATAACAACCGCTTCGATACTTGATTTAGATCTGGTAAATTATGCCCGATATAAATTGAGATTAGCATCATTAGGTGCTGGTATTTCAGTGTTATTGTATATTGCAGCCGGACTATTGGTACAGTAAAAAGTCAGTTCAAATGCTCGATCGAGCACTTGAACTGACTTTTTTATCCTTTACGCCCTGTTGCACCTACAGATTTATCAGTATCACTTTGATTATTATAATTATCATCATTCAAGCCACGATTTGGATGCTTACCTTTTTCTTTAAAAGTACTATGTTTTTCGGCAATTTTAGTAAATTGATCAAGATCTGGATTTATCATACTATTCCTCTTTTCATATAGAGTTGTAAATATAACTGTGTGTTTTTTTGATACACTTACACTTCCTGAATAAACACAACTTGATCATGATTACAGTTCTTACATATCATTAAATGAGGGCAAATTTGATCTCTTGCTGTATGAGGATAGCCATCTCCCATTTTGATTGTTTCTTCGTCATTATAATGACCATAAGGATCAAGAAAATCGGAAACTTTTCCAGAGTCAGCTAACGTTGTACCACATACCGTGCAAATTTTTTCAAGTTCTCGAAGCCCATTACAAATCGGACACATCGCCACCTTATGACACCCCTTTTTTACAACTACCCTATTAGTATCGATTTATCATTGGTTAGTATGTAAAAACAAGGGTGCCTGGCACCTTCCAGTTTATGGAAGACACCAGGCACCCTAATCAAGTTTAATGATTGACTGCTTTTTCGAAAACTCCTGTTTCTTGGTGAACTGAGAGTCGTTCAATTAATTTATTGCTCTCTCTATTTAATCCAATTAAGTTTACCTTAACTCCATTTTGTTGATATTTTATGATGATTTTATCAATGGCACCTACTGCGGAATCATCCCATAAATGCGCATTTGTTAAATCTAAATCGATCTCTTTCACATTTTCTTTAAAATCAAAATTGTGGATAAAATCAGTAACGGAGGCAAAAAATAATTGTCCAGAAACATGATAAATTTTCTTATTTGCTCCCTCTGCAGAAAGAGTCGTTATTTTCACTTTTGAGATCTTTGCTGCAAAGAAGATAGCACTTAAAATAATTCCTACAAGCACGCCTTTTGATAAATCATGTGTCATAAGAACCGTTACAACAGTTGCAACCATCACAATTGTGTCTGTAATAGGTGCTTTATAAATCATCTTTAATGAAGACCAATCAAAAGTAGCTATACATACCATAATCATAACTCCCACCAATGCGGCCATTGGAATTTGAACTAAATAATCATGTAACAATACAATTAAGATCATTAAAAAGACCCCAGCAACTAATGTAGATAGTCGTCCTCTTCCACCTGACTTGACATTAATACCTGATTGTCCAATCATGGCACACCCAGCCATACCTCCAAAGAATCCAGAAACTATATTGGCAATCCCTTGACCACGCGCTTCCTTATTTTTATCACTTTCGGTATCTGTCATATCATCAACAATTTGAGCAGTAAGTAAAGATTCAACAAGGCCGACAATCGCAATCGATAATGAATAAGGAAAAATAATTTGTAATGTTTCAAGATTAAACGGAATATCTGGAATTAAAAAAATCGGAAGTGTCTGAGTTAATTCACCCATATCTCCTACTGTTCGGACACCATTGCCTGTCATCACAGCTATAATTGTAATCACAATAATGGCTACTAAAGAGGAGGGTACCGCTTTTGTAAATCTTGGTAAAATATAGATTATCGCTAAGGCACCTGCTACCATTGCATACATTTGCCACGTTTCATCGACAAAGTGTGGTAATTGCGCCATAAAAATCATGATAGCTAGCGCATTTACAAATCCTGTCATCACTGAACGGGGAACGAATTTAATTAAATTCCCCAGTTTTAAGACTCCCATGATAATTTGTATCACACCTGTCAGGACTGTCGCTGCCAATAAATATTGCAAGCCATGTTGTGCCACCAATGTTACCATCACAAGTGCCGTTGCACCTGTTGCAGCGGAAATCATAGCAGGACGACCACCAACAAAGGCAATGGTAACGGCGATACAAAACGATGCGTACAATCCAACCATCGGATCCACACCTGCAATTATGGAAAAGGAAATCGCTTCTGGAATAAGCGCCAGAGCCACAACAATACCCGCTAGTACATCGCACTTGATGTTCCCAAACCATTCATTTTTAATTTTAGTTAAGTTCAAACCGTAACACCTCATTTAATTTATTTTTTGACTTTCAACTCTCATGAAAGTCGGGACCGTTTTAAACATAATGAATTATATTTGAATTTGACGGTTTTGGGAAATTGCATGTAAGCGAGGACATTCTGTTCAATCTTTTATTTTCTTAGTTTTACTAGTTTTATTGTATTCAAAAGAAGAATTTTATAAAATGTTAGTAATATAAACAAAAGAACTGATTTTTGTGTGACAAAAAGACAGAAACGAGGAAAAAGGATGTTTAATAATATATTATTGGCAGCAGATGGTTCTTTTCACTCCTATCGAGCTGCCGAAAAAGCGATCGAATTAGCCAAATTTGTACCGCATTCTTATATTGAAATCGTTTATGTCATTGATCTTAATGCTTCCAAAGCTGACGTTCTTAATTATTCTAATCCCATTCAAATAGAACAAAAAAGACGAGAAAAAGTTGAGTTTATTGAAAAATTAGCTAAAAAACATGGAGTTCGATATGTCATCAAAATCCTTCGTGGTGAACCAGGTCCATCAATTGTAAAGTATTGCAATGAAAATCAATTCAATCTTGTAATTATCGGAAGTCGTGGTCTAAATGTTATGCAAGAAATGGTTCTAGGCAGTGTCAGTCATAATGTTGCCAAAAGAGCCAACTGCCCTGTAATGATTGTGAAGTAAACCATATAAAAGTGGGGAATAATAATGAAAGAACTGGTTGGTACTTGCTTTCAATGTGAAAAGAACATTTATTGCTTAGATGGTTTCTTTAATGGGATTCAAACAGAAGATCATAAAATACTTTGTATTGAGTGTAATAACAAGGTGAAGAAATCATGAAATCATAAAGATTTGTGAGCAAATGATTTTATTTTCTTTATTAAAACTCGATCTAATACTATTAAAACTAACTTCCTAGTTTTATGTGAGTCTAATAAACAATCAAAATAAAAAACCTCAAAAGAAAGCTAGTTCTTTTAGAGGTTTATGATTTAATCTTTTATCTGATTATACTCTTCTTTTATTTCTTTTATCGTTTGGTCGATTTCTTCACCATAATGATCATTAACTGTTTTAAATACAACATTGCCTTCCTCGTCCATTAAAGCGTAACCGCGATATGAAGTATCACCATTTTTCATTCCCATATGGTCGATTAATTCTAATTCAGGATCGGAAATAAAAGGAAGACTTGTCCCAACTTCTTGAATTAAAGCCTCATGTAATAAAGCTTGTTCGTCCGACGTATCTCCGCTGATAATATACATCGGAATATCTAATTCCTCTAACTCTTTTAAATTCTGATGCAACCCAACGAGTTGCTGTTGACAGATACTTCAGGTGTAAGTCGTTAAGAAAAAGAAAACCGTAGGCTTCTCGGGTGGGAATGTAACTTCTTTCTTCTCATGATCTAGTAAAGTTACTGGTTCTGCTAATCCTTTTTGTCCACATGCTACTAATAAAAGAATTGCGATTAGTATGATTGGTGCCCATCTCTTGTTCAACTGCTATCCCTCCCTTCTAGTTGCTATCTTTCTTCATTTTAGAGGGTCACTATTTATTCGTCAATTCTAAAGAATCGAAAGGAAGGGATTATATAGATTGATTAGCACCTCGAAACGACTTTTGATGAAAGTTACTTAATAATAAAAAGAAATCCTCTTCTCTATCTGGTAATTCCGCATTCTCATAGAATGTCATATACATCGCTTTATATGTTTCAGGAACGATTTTATAATTGTGAACATAATCGGTCTCCGTAAAACCACACTTTTTCCAAAATTGAATTCGTCTTATATTTTCGACTGTTTCTTCAGCTTCTACTTCTATTAAAATTCCTGTAAAACCGTGCTCACTTCCCCATTTCTTTATTTCAAACATCATTTTTTTACCAACACCCCGACCTTGAACCTTTTGGCTTACAGCTAAATAATCAATGAGAAGAAGGTTTGAACCATTTAAAATGCCCGATAATGCCACAGCAATGATTACCCCGTTTTCCATTAAATAGTGAAAACGGCACATCTTTTTAAAAAACATATTTCTAATCACCATTTTTTGTTTTCCATTACTACTGCCGAACGCTTCATGATATACGACTTTCCATTTTTCCCATACGTCTTCATCCCATTGATCAATTGTGATGAATTCCAAAATAAAATACCTCCGGACTTTACTGTTTTTCTTGCTTTAATTGTTCATACCAACCGTTGGTTTGTTCGGTATTCTTCCCATTAATAAAAATTGATTTATTTTTTAAGTCAATTAATAAATAAGGTGCTTGATGACGAATAAACAGAAGACTGCTTCCATATTTTTCAACATAAAAATGCCCCTTTGATAAATTTTCCATCCCAAAGCCATTTTCTTTATAATGGATCTCAGGCATGTCATGCAATATTTCAATTTTTTCAATATCAGCCAAGTTCCATTCATCCCCATACATTCCATTAATCTCAAAAGTATCTTCATTTACGACCAACTCATTGGGCTGATAGCCAATGAAAAATAAAACAATAATAAAGCCAAAAATCAAAAAGCTAAAACCTAATCCTAACCATAAACTTTTCTTTTGTTTAGACGGCACCTCATATCTAGAAAGATAGATCATACCACCAAATAAAAAGATCATCATAAAGCCATACTGAACTTCAATCACATATGGAAGGGTCGTAAAGTTAAGTGGAAAAAGAAGGAGCATTCCGACTGCGGTAAAAATGAGCAAAGTACCCGTTTTTTGAGGATACCCTCTTTCAATTAACTCTTTTTGTTCCTCTTCTGATCGGTTATTAAATCCAGATAATAACCCGTATTGTTGTTTAGTACGAATCGCCCAACCAAAAACTAAAAATAACCCGATGACGATTAGTTCAATCATGATATGAACCCACATTTCTGTCCCTCCTTTAATCCTGCTAACAGTGTACCATTTTCAGGAAGGTTATACACATCTCATATTTGCGTCACCGCGATTGTATAGATATTCTCCTACTAGTATACTGCATTAAATCAAATTAATAATAATTATTTTAATTTAATTCCTAACGATAACCATTATCAATGGTTGATCATATTGGAAAATCTGATGATTTTAATTCTCAATTATAAATAAAAATTCTCAATTAGGTATTGTTTTTACGTAAAATAGCTATATAATGATAGTGAGAGGAGGAGAAAAAATATGAAAACTTATGACTATCATCACCTTGATCATATAAAAAAACAGCAAAAATCTAAAAGAGCATTATGGATAACCCTTTTATTAACGATATTTTTTACATTGGTAGAGGTGGTTGGAGGGATGCTTTCAAACTCTTTAGCTCTTTTATCTGATTCTGCCCATATGCTTTCTGATGTACTTGCCTTAGGACTGAGTATGACAGCCATTTACATGGCAACTCGAAATCCAAATAAAAAGTATACATTTGGCTATCTTAGGTTTGAAATATTAGCTTCTTTTATTAATGGGTTAGCGCTAGTGGTGATATCCGTAGTGATTTTTATTGAAGGGATTAAACGAATGATTACACCTTCCGAAATTAACTTTACATTAATGTTAACCATAGCAATCATTGGTTTAATCGTAAACATTGTTTTGACCATCGTATTGAGCAGAAGTACTAGGGATGAAGAAAATTTAAATATTAAAAGTGCATTATGGCATTTTATTGGAGATTTATTAAATTCAATTGGTGTCATCATTTCTGCGTTATTAATCTGGTTTACAGGTCTTATGATCATTGATCCGATCATTAGTATGATTATTGGAGGCGTCATCTTTATTGGTGGAGCAAAAATTATCCGTGAATCCTATCTTATTTTAATGGAAACTGTACCAGATCAATTTGATCTAGATCTCATTAGACAAGACATTCTCTCCATTAAAGGAGTTGAAAACGTTCATGAAATGCATTTATGGACAATTACAACCAATCATTATTCATTAACAGCCCATATTTTTGTTTATCACGACAGTCAAGCTTCCGAAACCATTGCGAACATTAATGAATTATTAGCAAGTAAATATCAAATTGTCCATTCAACTATCCAAATTGAAAATCCTATGATCCATGATCATGGACAATACGGAAAAGATTTTTTAAGACAACAAGCCTAAAAAATATACTAAATCTTTCTATGAAGATGCTAGACTTTAAAAGCTTATCCACATAAAAATAAGGCAAATTTATTCGCTTTACGAATAGATTTGCCTTTTTTTTCATTTGTCCCTCATAAAGAGACCTGTATACTCGGGACAGCTTTTATGATTTAAGAATATCATATCCTAGACATCATTAAGATGACCTATTCAGGTTTATAGGTTTCTTTTAAACTTCCTTATTTTCACATGTGCAATAAACATTAAACATGAAGCTATCCCCTTGTATTTAGCCCCGCCTACGCTAAATACGATGATGACCACTCGTGCCATCCAACCTAATTTCATTATAACGGTAAGCGCTTACACTATCAATAAATAGTTTCCGATTCTTTTCGACATTATTCATCTTTCCCTCTTTTTTATAGTGTTATATATATTATTTTTCACAAAACGTATAGGACGGGATTTTACTCCATATTAAACTGGGGATTTATATACAAAAAAGTTAAATTTTCTGTAATACAAAAATCAATTTTTATATGTAAGAGAATAAATATGTTAAAATTAATGATTATTGAATCTATACAAAAGGTGGACAAATAATGATTAAAAATAATAAAGTCTTTTTTTGTTGTTTATTAAGTATATGTTTGTCTTCTCTATTATTTGGCTGTTCAACCGAAAAGGACCATTCAATCTCAACGATTGAATCCAAAGCTCATACTGAGTCGATAAAAAAGGATGACAGTCACAACTCGGCACAAGGAGAAGTACAACAAAATGAAGCAGTAGAAACAGTTGAAAAGGACAAACAAACTAACATTGAAGAAACACCTAAAAAGGATGACTCTCTTCAAAAGCGTGCATCTCTTCTTGGCTTAGAATCTGCAACCGTTTCACGAGTGGTAGATGGCGATACGTTTGTGCTTTCGGATGGTCGAAGGGTCAGATTAATTGGAGTCAACACACCTGAATCAACAAATAGGCATGAAGAATACGGGAAAGAAGCGAGTAACTACACTTCTTCAAAATTAGCAGGAAAACAAATTTGGTTGCAAAAGGATGTTTCGGATACAGACCGTTATGATCGTTATTTGAGAATTGTCTGGCTTGAAGTTCCATCGGATGATATGGATGAAAATGAAATAAGGACAAAGATGTTTAACGCTGATTTAGTTTTAAATGGCTTTGCGGAACCATCTACCTATCCACCAGATGTTAAATATAGCGAGTATTTTGTAAAATTTGCTGGAGAAGCACGAGAACAAAATACCGGCTTATGGGCATTCGGTGAAAATGGAACAACAAAAGGTGACCTTGATTCGCATAAAATGGCGTCAAATCAAAAGTCTTCAGAAGAACAAACACCTCCAAATTCAACAAACTCATCGAAAAGCAACCTATTATATGATCCAAACGGTGCTGACCGAGATTGCAGTGATTTTAATACACAAGCAGAAGCACAGGCCTTTATGGAAGCATCAGGACCAGGAGATCCACACCGTTTGGATGGTAATGATAAAGATGGATTAGCCTGCGAAAGCCTTCCTTAAACTTTAAAATGTGAAGAAAACTTTTTTTCATGAATGTTTTTTCACATTATACTCATGAAATGCTTTGAGTTATACGTAATAACTGGTTGGAATATTATTTAATTCAGTACACACCCTAAATACTATAGGAGATGTATAGCAAAATGAATAAGTATCGTGAAAACGCAGATCAACAAAACGATCACTCCATTCAAGATGAAGCCATGAAACGTGCCAATCAAAGATTTAATAAAATAAAACAAGAAGTTCAGGAAATGATACAGAAAAATGAACATTCTGATCCAATGGAATAATTTATATTCATATGAAATGGTAAAATATAGGCACTGGTTATTTTTGAATGAAGACCAAAAAAGCGCATAAACCATTAAGGGTTTTATGCGCTTTTTTATTAGTGCTGGAGACAGGACTTGAACCTTCGACCCCTTCATTACGAGTGAAGTGCTCTACTAGCTGAGCTACACCAGCAAATTAAATAGACATATCAATTAAAGAAGGTAAAAGTTATACCCTATTTTTTCCATTGTGTGAACTTTTTATCTATTTTTGTAGAGTAAGAAACTGATTTCAAAGGGATAGCTTTTGCTATCTCTTTTACTTTCAGCTCCTCCTCATCAAACCGTACGTGAAGTTTTCCTTCATACGGCTTTCCGACGTTCTTCTTTCCTTGGCTTTACAGCGTCTAACTAGCTAATTTCACTAATATATGTTTCACTTCTTTTCTTACATCCTTTAAATTTCCATGTTTCTTACGATTATTTCTCTTTTTGTTATGAAATAAGGTAAGTCGTTCTAATACATACCAGTCGATTCTATTTAGCCATTTCTTTGCGTGAGCCGAGATAAGATAGTAATTCTTGAAACCTTGCAGTTTCCTATTTAGCCCTTTTACTAACTCTCTGATATCCAAGTATAATTTATTCCTTGGTTCTGTATAGGCTTTAATCTTAGAACGCATTTTCTTCATCGCATTCCTCTTAGGTATATGTGACATGACATATAACGTGTTTCCACCTTTTCGTCTGATTGGAAACTTCCGATTATGAAATCCTAGAAAATCGAAACCATCTATGTCATTCCACAGATTAACTAGTCTCGATTTATTTCTATTAATAGTAAGGTCAAGTTTCCTCATTATTGATTGGATGACCTTTATACTTTCAAGTGCTTGTTGTTTGGTTTTACACATAATGACGAAGTCATCCGCATACCTTATGAGTTCACCCAAGTCTTTGAACTTCTTCTCCCAAAGCATATCCATTGTATTTAGGTAGATATTAGCTAAAAGAGGTGAAATTACACCACCTTGCGGTGTACCAGTAATTGGATTTCTTATTTTGCCTTCCTCCATTATGCCTGACTCTAGCCATTTTCGAACAAGCTTTAAAACCCGTCGATCACTAATCCTTTGTTCTAATATTTTCATCAACTTGTATTGATTAATATTATCGAAATATCCTTGGATATCGACGTCTACTACCCAAAAACATTTCTTACTGGCTTTTCTTATCTTTGCCATCGCTTGATGGGCATTTCGCTTTGGACGAAAACCAAACGAACAGTCATGAAAGTCAGCCTCGAATATTGGTTCAATAACCATTTTCGTTGCCATCTGTACGACCCGATCTTTAATAGTTGGAATTCCTAATGGACGTTTCTTTCCATCATCCTTTGGAATATAGGTTCTTAGGACTGGACTAGGGTGATAACGCTTCTCCTTTAGTTCCAAATAGAGCTCGTTCATAAATTTCTTTTCCCCGTACTCCAAGACGATTTGTTCAATCGTCTGTCCATCGACACCTCCACTTCCTTTCTTTCGTTTCACACGTTGCCATGCCTCCCATAGAATATCAGGACGATAGATTTTGTCATATAAAGCGTGAAATCTTCGAGTTGGACATTCCTTGGCACAAAGATATAACGTCTTCCAGAGTTCTTGAGCTTTTACTTTATTGGTGTAGTTAGTCATTTTCCTGACATTCACTGACTCTTACCTCCTTCTGACATATGAACGAAGTAGGGTAATGGCTTGCGCCGTCCTTCCCTAGACAATGTTGTGTTGTCATTGTCATTAATGGTACTATGACCCCCTCCGACTCCCTCTCATCCATCCACCACTTCGTTTGCACTTATAGGTTTCTGCTTTACTTTCGTTAGAAAGTGACAAGGAGGGTATCCCCAGTTCCGCTAACTACTTTACTAACATGTCGCTCCCCATACCCCGAGAGATTCATCGGTGCTGCTATTCCAAGATCTTCACACCTTCCATGGTCTTCGCCCATTATCCCAAGGCTCGACTTCTCTTTGGCTACCGTAGGTAGGTTCTTTTGACGAGACGGCAGGATTCACTTTATGTTACAACCTGTTAGTTTGCTCGCACTCCGCTAGGGAGTTACTTTGTCACAGGGCTTCAACCTTAGAATTTCTTCACCAGTTGCCTGTCAGCTACTGAGCGTCTTGGTACTTACTCAGGTTGGACTTTCACCAACTAGCAATTAACGGCTTGCTGGGCACGCGGAATAAGAAAAGGACCGCTCATAGCGGTCCACTACACTCTTCTAAAATCGACTCAATAAACAATGCAACCCCATCTTCATTATGATTCAATGTGATGACATCACATACTTCTTTTACTACCTCATCCGCATTTCCCATTGCAGCACTTTTACCTACAATCTCTAACATGGAAAGGTCATTGTGATTGTCCCCAATTGCAGCAGTTTCAGATAATTTGACCCCTAGCTTTTGTGTTAAAAGTTTTAACGCATTTCCTTTTGATGCCTGTTCATTTTGTAAATGAAAATTATATCGACCCGATTGAACAACAGTTAAATGGGGTAATGCAGTATATTTCTCCCAACCCTTTTTAAGTTTGTCTTCAAGATATGAAATGACCAAAATATTATAGATATCCATGTCTCGGTTCATCAGTTCTTTATAAGATGAAATAAATGTAAAAGCAGATTGGCTAAATTGAATATCTATCCCTCGACGAATTAAGGCATTTTCTTCATCTGTCCTTACCCCTGCTTCTATTTCATCTATTAGTATTTTTTTTCCATATTCTGGCGCACAAATTTTATTTTCAATGAAAGCTTCATAATAGAATTGATCTTCCTCTAATTGAATGAGCATGTTCATCGCCTGTTGTTTATCAAGAGGACAGGATTGAAATAATTTCCCCTCCGGTGAGTGGATCGTAGCCCCATTAGTTGCAATAATCCATGGGTTTATATCAAGTTCTTTAAAAAACGAGGCGGCATCAAAGTCTGCCCGTCCTGTAGCAACGACAATTTCTACTCCTTTTTCATTTGCACGCTTTATTGCGTCTATATTTCTTTGACTGATTGTTATTTCGTCGTTCAAGAGTGTTCCATCTAAATCGATGGCGATTAATTTAATCATTTAGATTCCCCTTTTTGTACATGTGTCCTACAATTGTTCTACTAATTATAACTCACGATTATTTTTATAATTTGGCTAAATTCTTCTCTATGATTTTAGTATAATAATAGTAATAGATCCAATGAAACGATGGTGTTTAAAAGATGGATATTCGACAACTCCAATATTTTCTTGAAGTGGCACGCCAAAAAAACATGACGAAAGCAGCAGAGATTTTACACGTTTCCCAACCTGCACTAAGCAAAATGGTCAAAGGTCTTGAAGAAGAACTGGGAATGACGTTAATCATTCGATCCAATAAGGCAAGTGAAGTAACCGATGCAGGCTTGATTGTAACAGAGTATGCGAAGAAAATGATTGCTTTATTGGACGAAATGTATGTGACATTATCTGATATGTCCAACTTACAACATGGCTCAATTCATATTGGTATCCCCCCGATTGCAGGTAGTTTATTTTTTCCAAAGGTAATTGCGGAATTCCATGCGGCGTTTTCAAATATAAAAATTAATATTACGGAATTTCCTGCACCAAAACTTACAAAAAAAGTATTGGATGGAGAAATTGATCTAGGAATTGCGGTTCTTCCGATCCATGAACAGGATACCATTACCTATCCGATCGTAAATGAGAATATGAAGCTCCTTGTTCATATTGATCACCCTCTGGCTAAAAAGGAGCATGTACCGCTTCACGAGTTGAAGGACGAAGAGTTTATTTTTATTAGTGAGGATTTTGCCTTGCACGATATCATTTGGAATCATTGTATCCAAGCTGGTTTCCAGCCGAAAATTCTATTTAAAAGTATGCAATGGGATTTCATGTCCGAAATGGTCGCTGCTCATTTAGGCGTGACTATCTTACCAGAGTCCATTTGCAACCGAATAGACAATAACAAGATTACATACCTTGACATCACTCCCTCGATTCCATGGGATCTTGCTGTTATTACTAAGAAGGATAAATATATTTCTAACGCCGCACAAACATTTATTAATTTTATGTTAAAACAAATGCAATAATGAACTAAATCCTTACCAAAAAATTGGTGAGGTTTTTTTTAGTTATGAAAACCTTTTCTTATAAAAAAAAACCTTTTCATAACTTTTAGTTATATCAATGATGAAATAAATGTATTTTACCCTTGATCCTTTACGATTTATAGTAAGGATATTAAATGATTGGTAAGGATTAAGGAGTGATTATCGTGAAAAAAATCATCACGATTTTATTACAAATTTTATTTATACATGTTTTTTTATTTCTTGGCTCAGCGGTTAAGGCAATTGTTCCATTACCCATTCCAGCATCAATGGTTGGTCTACTTCTTTTGTTTCTGGCTTTATGGTTAGGAATTATAAAATTGGAATGGGTAGAACAAGGAGGAAATTGGTTATTAGCTGAATTATTGTTGTTCTTTATCCCTTCTGCAGTTGGTATTGTTAATTACGAAGAAATGTTAAGCTGGCAAGGATTAAAATCTATTCTACTAGTTGGAATCAGTACTTTTATCGTCATAAGTGCTACGGCATTTATAGCTGAAAGATTAAACAGTTGGAAAGTGAGGGAGATGTGAAAATGAGTATGATGATCGCGATCATTGGAACGATGACCATTTACTATTTAGCAAAAAAGGTTTATAAAAAGTGGTCTTATCCTTTTTTTAATCCTTTACTTCTTAGTACTACTGTCATTATCGCCATTCTCTATTTTATAAATGTTCCCGCAAATACGTATATTGATCAGGCAAAAGGAATTACCCATTTGCTCGGTCCTGCGACGGTGGCCTTTGCGATTCCGATTTATAAATATATGCCATTGTTAAAAAAATACTTTGCAAATATTGTCGTCAGTATCTCAAGCGGTTCCTTAGTTTCGATTTTGTCTTCCTTTGTAATAGCATTAATCGTGCATTTAAATCCTGAACTAACGATGAGTATTCTTCCCCGTTCAGTAACAACACCTGTTGCAATTGAAATTTCTCAAGGAATCGGCGGTTTACCATCGTTAACAACGATTTTTGTGATTATCACAGGAATCATCGGAGGTGTCATGGGTCCATATATTATTAAATGGTTTTCGATTCAGTCACCGATTGCCCGGGGGCTAGCACTAGGTATGGGTGCTCATGGATCGGGAACAAGTGCAGCAATGGAATATGGGGAAAAAGAAGCAACTTTTTCAATGATTGGTCTAATTTTTGCCGCTTGGATTTCACTCTTCTGGGTCAACTCATTAATTCCATCTTTACTACTATTTATTCGTATATAAGGAAAACCTTCTTCAAAACCTAATTTGGAGAAGGTTCTTTTTCTTTAACGATCAAAATTATAGCTTATTTTTGGTATCAACTTGTCAAAATCATGTGCCGTCATGGTTTGATTTCCATTTTGTTTAATCCATTCATCCGCGCACACACCGTGAATATAAACAGCGTTTGCCACCGCAGCATGGATGTCATTGTGTGTATTAACACTAGCTAAAAGCATTCCAGTGAGAGTATCCCCTGTTCCTCCTTTTGAAAGTGCACGATTACCGGTCGTGTTAATGATCCCCGAACCATCTGGAAACGCAATGACGGTGTACTCCCCTTTAAGAACAACAATCAGTCCATGTTCCTTAGCATAAAGGGAGGCTAGCTCAATACGATTTTTTTGAATGTCAGTGGATGTCTTTCCAGTAAGACGACGAAATTCACCTGGATGTGGGGTTAGAATAGTAGGTGTTTCTCGTTTTTGGTAATTTCTCGGACTTAAAGCTCCAGCATCAAGAATGACGGGAACCCTCAATTTTAATACTTCTTGTACGAAACTTTCTAACTGATCGTCAGGATTTAGACCTGGTCCAATCGCAATACTAGAGAAATCGTGTTGCTGCAAAGATGAACGATCAAATAAATAGGTTGCTTCAGGGACAAATCCCCCGATCAAAACAGAAGCATGTCTTGTTGTCGCAATAGACAATTTCCCAATGCCAAACCGAATCGCTCCTATTGCTGCCAATGCCGCACTCCCAGGCATTTCATCACTGCCGGCAATTAATAAACCTGTACCAAATGTTCCTTTATGAGTGTTACCGGTTAGCTTTAACAATGTGTTACGAACGTCCTCCTCGCTCCAAACTTTCCATTGACTCGTATGACGAAGACCAATGTCAATAACCTCAGTTCTACCAAAATAATTCGATGATGGATATAAAAAAGTCGAAGGTTTATATCCATGTAACGCATATGTATAGTCAGCTTTTACAGCCCATTCGTCAACATCTCCTATGTCAGATGAAACACCTGTCGGTACATCAATTGCAATGACCTTTCCCTCTTGTGCATTGATCCATCTAGTGACTGAGGTCAAATTTTCATGAAGTGGAAGCCGACTCCCGACCCCTAGCAAGCAATCAACAATTACATCCGATTGTAAATTATCCGTAAAGTGATTGATTTCATAACCGCAAGCCTGATAATACGTTAAATGTTCATGGGCGGTTTGTGTTTTAGGTAACCCTAGTGGAAATAGTAGACTTGCATGATATCCGTTATTTTTTAAATAACGGGCAAGGGCAATTCCATCTCCGCCATTATTTCCTTTTCCTGCTAAAATCACTATTTTATCAGTGCGTTTGATTTTTTTCTTCAGTTGGTGATATAAACCGCTACCTGCATTTTCCATTAATGCAAATAAAGTCATTCCTGTTTGTTGAGCTAGCATATCAATTTCCTTTATTTGTTGACCCGTATAAATGTACAATAGAACCCCTCCTTCAATTGAACTCCTCCATTACTAGTATAAACCTTTTAGAAAAAGAATGAGAAAATTACCAACGTGAAAAGATATAGTGTATAATAACGAATGGAATTATGACGAGAGGATGCATGAAAATTGAATATTACTGAATATACCGTTGAAAAAATTAAAGATCCGACTGGAATTTTATCTGGTGATCGTTATGAATTTTATCTTACAATTGAAGTTCCTGAAGATGATGATTTAGCCGATGAACAAGGTCTGCAGCTAAAGGTCTTATATGGAGTTGAAGAAAACTTCTCTAAAATTCTTCTATATCATTTTTACAATAGTATCGAAAATAACTATTTGGATTTTGAATTGGAAGAGGACGAGGTAAAGCTAGTGGATGACTTCTGCCGGAGCCATTATCAAGATGCAGAGTAGATATTTAAAAAGGAATGATACCTTAATGGAATCATTCCTTTTTACTTACACCTCTATCTCTTTTCCCTCTTCCACAATATGAAATAATAAATGGGCCAAATGATGAATCGGGCCATATTCTTGTTCCTCTTCATCACTCTCTTCTTCATCTTGGAATTCAAGATCATTTAAATATAGCGCCATAAATTCATAAAAGTCATTTTTTTGAAAACCATAACAACCAATTGGGTCTTTATTGTCTTCTTCATATTGCAAAACAAGATGAGATTGTGCTCCCGATTCATCAAATGCATCAAAAAATACGAAAAAACCGATATTCGTGTCTAATTCAAATAAATGTCTTGTTCCACCTTCAGTTAATTGATTAAAATCGTCCTCCGTTATTTTTTGAACAGTCATCGAATCTACTTGGTCTTCTTGATGGAATTGAACGGTAAATGATTTCATTTTATCTCTCCTCGTAATAGCTTGTCACCTAAAGTATGTACACTAGGTATCCATTCTAATACAAACTCTTGGTAATTACTATCTGTTTCGTCAATCGAAAGGAAAAAATAAACATTTCCTCTTTTTATACCTGTTAAAGGAATTTAAATTACGCAGTAGCTTTGATCCAGTTGTACAAGAAGGGATTTTTTAAAATTTATGACATACATGGTTTGTTTGGGATAAATAAGAATAGGGTCATATAAGCATTTTTTGAAATGAATTTACAATGAAAAAAACAATTCACTGAATTACGTTCGATAATCAATTTTGAATATTTCGAACAACAACGGTTAAATCGTATACAGATGATAGTTTAAATCTGTTTACATGTTTACTCTTAATAACCATTAAGAGATTAAGCCAAAGCCCTTTAGAAGGTTGAATCAAATTCTGAATATATTGTAAAAGGGTGTTCTTAGGAAAAATTTACTTAAAAATGCAAGTAAATGCTGCGTCATTTTTAAGTAGTTATGAGCTATAAACTGGAATTTTTGTACGATTCTAAAACACTCAAAAAAGCCCGCTAATGGATAGCGGGCCTTTGTCAATCATTATATTCTTTGAACATTAATAGCTTGAGGTCCACGTTGACCTTGTTCTATGTCAAAACTTACTTCTTGGCCTTCGTCAAGAGTTTTGAAACCTTCGCTTTGAATCGCAGAATAGTGTACGAAAACATCATCGCCACCTTCTTGCTCAATAAATCCAAAACCTTTTTCTGCGTTAAACCATTTTACTTTTCCTGTTGCCATTACTTTTTCCTCCTAAATCTGGTAAAAACAAAATCAGAATCAGTGATTCTGTCCCTATTAATATGTCTACTTTTCATCATTTTTATAAGGGGTTTCCAATATTTTTACGAAATATTATTTTATATTAACGATTTTTATTTCTTCTTCGGTCCCTATCGCGATCTCTTGAAGCGAAAGCTCTACCCCTGTCATTTCGTCCGCCGCGATCATTTCTTCGTTTACGATCAAATTGCGGTTTTGGCTTTTTGCTTCGTAATGGTTCAACAGCCGTTAATTTAACTGGTGTTGCATCGGGTTCTTTCGTAATCAATTTAAGTGCAGCGGCTAAAAGTGTGACCGAATCCATGTCTTCTAATAAATTCTCTGCAATCCTTTTATATTCTTGATACTCATTGTTTTCAATGGTTTCATTTAACTGATTAATCGCAGCTCTTTGATTTCCTGCCATTACATCATGAATCGTTGGAATCGGCATTTTACTCATTTTCTTTTTAGTCGTATTCTCGATTATACGTAAATGATCGATTTCTCTAGGAGTTATAAAGGATACAGCCAACCCTTTTTTCCCTGCTCGTCCTGTCCGACCGATACGGTGAACATAGCTTTCAGGATCTTGCGGAATATCAAAATTATAAACATGGGACACTCCACTAATATCCAGCCCACGTGCAGCTACATCGGTTGCCACCATAATATCGATGGATTGGTCTTTGAATCGACGAATTACTTGATCTCGTTTTGCCTGTGGGATATCACCATGGATTCCTTCTGCCGAATAGCCTCTTTTGATAAGTCCTTCTACAACTTCATCTACTCGTTTTTTAGTTCGACCAAACACAATCGCCAATTCAGGTGATTGAATATCCAATAAACTACAAAGTACATCAAATTTTTGTTTTTCATGAGTTTCAATAAAATGTTGCTCAATATTGGTAACCGTCATTTCTTTCGCCTTAACTCTAACCACTTCTGGATGATCCATAAAGGATTCAGCCAAAGCTTGAATTCGTTTCGGCATAGTCGCTGAAAACAACATTGTTTGTTTTTCATCTGGTGTTTGAGCAAGGATTTTTTCGATATCTTCAATAAAGCCCATGTTTAACATTTCATCGGCTTCGTCTAAAACAACCATTTTAATTTGATTAAGACGGATTGTTTTTCTTTCGATGTGATCAATTAATCTTCCTGGTGTTGCTGCAATCACTTGTGGTCTATTTTTTAAAGCTCGAATTTGGCGGCCGATATCCTGACCACCATAAATTGGTAAAGTACGAATTCCTTTTACTTGACCAATTCGATTTAATTCTTCTGCTACTTGTACAGCTAGTTCACGAGTCGGACAAACCACAAGACCTTGAATACCTTCTTGAGAATCCATTAATTCTAATAACGGTATACCAAAAGCAGTTGTTTTACCTGTACCTGTTTGAGCTTGACCAATAACGTCTTTACCTGTTAAAGCAATTGGAATGGCCTGCGCTTGAATCGGTGAAGGTTCCTCAAAACCCATATTGGAAATGGCCTTTTCAATTTCCTTACTTAAGCCAAAATCTGAAAATGTTGTCAAAATGTATTTCCTCCTTAAAATTACAATAAATCGGTTTTCATAACAATTATAGTTTGCCATTAAACCATTCTTTTTTTCATAAAAATAAATAATTATTTATCAACTAAAGTGGGTGATCAATAGTGGAAGGTAAAAAAAGCTTAATCACCTAATAACGTCACGAGGGTATTTAATAACGCTCTTTAAGAGGTATGAAATAGGATGATATAATGACATGAAAAAGTGATGCATGGGTTCCATGCATCACCTCATTGGACTAATATTACGCTTTTACTACGTTAGCAGCTTGTGGTCCACGGTTACCTTCAACGATATCGAAAGAAACATCTTGACCTTCTTCTAAAGTTTTGAATCCATCAGTTTGAATAGCTGAGAAGTGTACAAATACGTCTGTTCCTTCTGTAGATTCGATGAATCCAAATCCTTTTTCTGCATTAAACCATTTTACTTTACCTGTATTCATGGATATTACCTCCGAAATTGTTTTCACTCTAAGTTTTTCATATACCATTTTACTTAATAAAAAAATCGTAGCTACAATCTTTCTGTAGGAATAAACATCGTCTACAGAAACTTGCAGCTACGACCACTTATTCATTGAAAAATATATACCGAACTTAATAGCGTATTCTCATTATATGATTTAATCATCACTTTTGTCAATACTTAGTTCATAGATATTTCTTTCACTTTTTTCTCTGCTGCTTCAACCGTATGTTTTAGTAACATTGAAATAGTTACAGGTCCTACCCCACCTGGAACTGGTGTAATCGCAGATGCTTTTTCCAAACATGCTTCATAATCAACATCACCAATATTCCCTTTGTTATAGCCCGCATCCAAGACAACGGCGCCTTCTTTCAACCATTCCCCTTGAATAAAATTGGGTTTTCCAACGGCCGCGACAACAAGGTCTGCTGAACCTATATGATCAGCTAAGTTTTCTGTATATGAATGACAAGTGGTGACAGTTGCATTTCGATTTAAAAGTAAAGCGGACACTGGCTTCCCTAAGATTGGACTTCTCCCAACGACAACCGCATGTTTTCCTTGAGCCTCAATTCCATAATAATCCATTATGGCAATGATCGCTGCTGGTGTACATGATGGATACATTCCAAACCCAAGAGCAGTTTGTCCATATCCCAGGCTTGTTACCCCATCAACATCTTTTTCAATATCAATGGTTTCAAATGCTTTTCTTTCATCTATATGATTTGGCACCGGATGCTGCAAGAGTATCCCATGTACCTCAGAATCCTGATTTAACTCATTAATAACTGCTAGTAATTCTTCTGTTGTCGTTTCTTCTGGAAGATGAATTCGTTTTGAGTTAATCCCTAACTTTTCGCAGGCATTACCTTTCATCCGAACATATGTCGCTGAAGAAGGATCGTTTCCAACTAGAATGGTTGCTAGACAGGGTGTCACCCCAACATTTTTTAAATGATCGACTCTAGCTTTTAATTTCTCTTTTACATCAGTGGCGACACGTGTTCCATCAAGTATGATTTTGTCTTTCAAATCAAAAACCTCCATATAAATCAAAGGGATTATTTCCCTGCCCAGACGACCGGCATATATTTACAGCTTCCTTGTGGTCCATTCCACCCTATCGTCAGTCACTGTCATTCTATCATAACACAAATGATTTACTAAAAAAAATCCCAAACGTTCGTTTTTTATATAAAAAAGCTCGTGTTATTGAATAATGTTGATTTATTGACCACGGTTGTTTAGTGAATGCACGAAGATTCCTATCGGAGAAGCAAAACGGGAGTCTCCATCTGATATGGTGAAGCAAGTAAAGTTTAATTAAAATGCGAAGTGTCTAAAACGGAAAGCAACCCAAAATTTAAAAAGGATATTAAAAAGGATAACTTAGCGTATACTAAGTTATCCATTAAATGACATACTTTTCGTTATAAACCTAAAACAATAGAAGCCCTACCTCTCTTCTATCTTTACGGTTCCGAGACCGTGCCAATAGAATCAGGTTTAATAAAATAAATGTGAATAGAGTTATTTTGTCGATCGACAGCGTGGTCCAATGAAGAATCATTGATTATAAGAAGTAGTAATAGGAAGGTTATTGTACTTACTTAAACTGCGTGAGAACAGTTTTTCAAAAACTCAACAAATTATTCGCATAATATGTCCTTTTTTACACTAATTGATTTCTTCCTTTTTGTCAAGCTGCGAGAGTTGATTCTGAATTGTCACCTGGGCATTCTTGATCGCTAAATTCAATTCTTCTGTATACCTGTGCATTCTATCCTCATTCCATTGAAAATAATCAGCCATATATTGAATCACGCCGGTTTGGTATTTTTCCACTAAGGATAGATTAAAGTAAAGAAATCCCGTCCGTCTATTAAAAAAGTCTAGTGGAGTTACAATCATTTCGTGATCTAGGGCATATTGTAATTTTGCTCTTAAAATGTCAGGTAATGAAGCATTCTTTCCTTTGTTATCCTCTATATATTGGAAAAGGTTTGTCACATTAGATCCATATGTAGAAGCCAACTCTTTAGCCTCATCCATTGATAAACCTACCTTTACACCTTCTAAAGACTTTCGAGATACAAAGGCTTGAAACTGACTAGCTTCTCCAACATCCCCACCTGATATCGGTGTTTTAGCCGTCTCACAAGGTTTAAATGTACGGTGTTTTAGTCTTTGAGAGATTAAATCCACTACCATCTCAGCCATTTTTCGATAACCAGTTAATTTTCCGCCCGCTATTGTAATTAAACCCGTGTGTGACTCCCATATTTCATCTCTTCTTGAAATCTCAGACGGCTCCTTTCCTTCTTCTAAAAGAAGAGGTCTTACTCCTGCCCAACTGGATTCAATATTTTTATCTGTTAGCATTAGATTAGGAAACATGTAATTAATGTATTTTAATAAATAACCACGGTCCTCTCTTGTTACCATAGGTGAAATCGGGTTTTCATTGTAAAATGTATCTGTTGTGCCAACATATGTTTTTCCCTCTCGAGGAATTGCAAAAACCATTCTTCCGTCTGGAGTATCAAAATAAACAGCCTGTTCTAATGGGAAAACGGATTGATCGAACACAAGATGGGCTCCTTTTGTTAATTGTAAATTCTTCTCCTTCGAAGACCCATCTCTTTCACAAATAATATCGACCCATGGACCAGTTGCATTGACAACCATTTTAGAGGAAATAAAATATGTTTTCCCCGTTAATTGATCCATTACCGTTGCTCCATTTATCTTTCCACTCCCATTGTATTGAAAACTCTCTACTTTCATATAATTTAAGAGAATTGCCCCGTTTGAATGTGCAGCCTTTAATACTTCAATCGTTAGCCTTGCGTCGTCTGTTCGATATTCTACATAATAACCTCCACCCAATAGCCCTTGACGCCTTAAATGCGGGGACTTTTCCAAGCATTCTTGACGGGATAACATTTTTCTTCTTTCATTCATTTTGACACGAGCCAAATAGTCATATATCTTCAAACCAATTGAAGTCGAGTAGAGCCCATACTCTGTATCTTTGTATATTGGAAGTAACATCCATTGTGGAGTCGTGACATGAGGACCATTTTTATAGACAATTTCCCGTTCTTTGCCTACTTCCGCGACTAGTCCCATTTCAAATTGTTTTAAATATCTTAGACCTCCATGGATGAGTTTGGTTGAACGACTAGATGTTCCTGCAGCAAAATCCTGCATTTCTACTAATCCAACTTTCATTCCTCTAAGTGCAGCATCAAATGCAATACCAGCACCTGTAATACCACCGCCTATAATGAGTACGTCAAAGTTTTCAGAAGATAATTCTTCAATATATTTATTACGGTTTTGATTCGAAAATCTCACTTTATCACTTCCTTTCTAATTATTTCCTTCTACTAAACTATGCGCTTTCATCAAAAACATGAAAACTATAGGAAATATTGTCCTGATGAGATAAATAATTATTCTTATGTTAAAAACACTCATTGTTTTATCATATAAGGTTCCTGAGTATGGTTTCCAAATTTATGCGACATTTCCATGAAATATACGTCGATTTCTTCATACTGGATTGCGTAAAGATCCAGTTATATGGTATTTCACTATCAGTTAACATTTCTAGAACTCATACGGCATGGGATTTTTCAATATTCCCATAAAAAAAACCCGCTCAAGAATAGCGGGTTAAATATAAATAATTATTTAAATACCATTGCGGCGTTAACCGCTTTTTTCCAACCTGAATATAAGCGTCTGCTCTCTTTCTTCTCCATTGTAGGTGAAAATGTTTTCTCAATGGACCATTGCTTTGCTATTTCATCTTGACTTTTCCAAAAACCAACAGCAAGACCTGCTAAATAGGCTGCGCCTAATGCTGTTGTTTCGTTCAGTTTAGGTCGTTGGACTGGTACTTGCAGTATATTACTTTGAAATTCCATAAGAAAATCATTCTTGACGGCGCCACCATCAACTCGTAATGTTTGAAGCCTAATCTCTGAATCTGCTTCCATGGCACTTAAAACATCTTTCGTCTGATAAGCTAATGATTCTAGTGTGGCACGAACAAAATGCTCTTTCGTTGTTCCTCTTGTTAGTCCAAAAATAGCCCCCCTTACATCGCTGTCCCAATAGGGTGTTCCTAATCCTACAAAAGCAGGAACTACATACACACCATCAGTAGACACTACTCGTTGTGCATACTTTTCACTATCAGCTGAGTCTGATAACATACGTAACCCGTCACGGAGCCATTGAATCGCTGAACCAGCTACAAAAATACTTCCTTCTAGTGCATATTCAACTTTCCCATTCATCCCCCAAGCAATAGTGGTCAATAAGCCGTTTTTTGATACTACCGCCTTTTCTCCTGTATTCATCAACATAAAACAACCTGTACCATATGTATTTTTCGCCATTCCTTCTCCAAAACAGGCTTGACCAAACAGTGCAGCTTGCTGATCCCCAGCCGCCCCGGCAATCGGCACTCTCTTTCCAAAAAAATGTTCCTCTATGGTATGGGCATATATTTCTGATGAAGGTCGTACCTCGGGCAACATCGATTTCGGAATCGCTAAAATCTTTAATAATTCATCGTCCCATTTTAAGTCATGAATATTAAAAAGTAGAGTTCTAGAAGCATTTGAGTAATCCGTTATATGGGTTTTACCACCTGAAAGCTTCCAAATAAGCCAACTATCGATAGTCCCAACTAATAAGCTACCGTTTTCAGCCTTTTCCCGAGCCCCTTCCACATGATCTAAAATCCATTTTATTTTTGTTCCTGAAAAGTACGCATCGATTAAAAGTCCTGTTTTCTGTCGAAAGATTGATTCATAACCTTTCGCTTTTAGTTCCTCACAGATTTCATTGGTTTGTCTTGATTGCCAAACGATTGCGTTATAAATTGGTAAACCCGTTTCTTTATCCCATACCACTGTTGTTTCTCTCTGATTGGTAATCCCAATTCCGGCTATTTGGTCTGGTTTAATGCCAGTTTCTGATAGAATAGAAGCAATTACAGCTAAAATAGATCCCCAAACTTCATTCGCATTATGTTCTACCCATCCTGGTTGGGGAAAATACTGGGTAAATTCCCGCTGTGCCACATGAACCATTTCCCCTTTTTGATTAAAAAGAATGGCTCGTGAACTAGTTGTTCCTTGATCTAAAGCTAATATATAACTTTCCATGAGATTCCCCTCTCTTTAACTAACTTAGCTTCTTTCTATTTTACCATAGCACTATAGATTATGACGGTATTCATAATAACGAAACAAGATGATACAGGACAAAAGCCACGCTGATCCAGCTAGATATCCTCCAACAATATCACTTGGAAAATGAACTCCTAAATAAATACGGGATAATCCAATAAAGAGAATAAAAAGAGCGTTTACAACAATACTGAACAATTGCCAACTTTTCTTATGAACTAAGTGAATGATCAAATAGGCTAAAGAACCATAAAAAATAAATGAACCCATAGCGTGCCCGCTTGGAAAGCTAAAGCTTTCCTCACTAAGGAGTGGTAAAATATCAGGTCTTTCCCGCTTAAATAACCACTTTAACCACATATTAAATAGGGCTCCTATACCACTTGCTGCCATCATAAATATTGCTAACGAGTATTTTTTCTTATAAAGTAACCATACTGCTGTTAGGATGACAAAAATCGTAATCCATTTAACAGAACCGAGTTCCGTTATCATTAGCATCCATAGAGTATTTCGATCACTGATAGCCGATTGGATTGCTGTGATGATGGTATGATCGAAAGTTACTAAAGCATTTTTTGATATAAGTTTCGAAATATAGATAAATAATACAATAAATATGATGATGACCGTTATTGCAGAACTTATGTAGGTGAACTTTTTTTTGGATCGATTAACTATTCCTTCCATTTGACTCCTTTCTTAAAGGGGTCAACCTTTGGATGACCCCTTTAACTTATGCTTCTTTTTTCAATTTTTTCGTTGTGACTCTCTTTTTCTTTGTTGTTGATTCTTGCTTAGGTTTTGTTTGATCAATCGATGCTTGCAGGGCAGCCATTAAGTCAGTGACGTTAGTTTTTACTTCTTTTTCTTTCGAGGTAACAACTTCTTGACCGGTTCGTTTAGCCTCAATTAAATCTAATAATGCACTACGATATTCATCATTATACTTTGAAGCATCGAATTCAGTTGTCAATTGATCAATTAATAAAATGGCCGTATCTAGTTCTTTTTCTGTTACATTTTCATCAGTTGGAACGTTTGGAACATCCCCCGTTGATCGAACCTCATCCGGAAAATGGATTGTTTCCATGACAAGTGTATTTTCATACACACGTAATACAGCCATTTGCTCTTTAGAACGGATCATGATTCGGGCAATACCAACTTTACCTGATTCTTTTAACGCTACTCTCAGCAATGAATAAGCCTTCCCACCATTATCGCCTGGTGAAATATAATAACTTCGATCATAATAGATCGGGTCAATTTCTTCCATTTTTACAAAATCAACAATTTCAACTGATTTATCTTCTTTCTCTTTTTTTAATTTTTCAAGTTCTTCCGCTTCTAACACAACAAATTTTCCTTTTGTATACTCATAAGCCTTTACAATTTCTTCAGGCTTCACTTCCACATTACAAACAGGACATACTTTTTCATATTTAATTGGGGAATGACATTCCTTATGCAGTGTTCGTAACTTAACATCTTTATCTTCTGTTGCAGCATGAAGCTTGATCGGAATATTAACAAGTCCAAAACTGATACTACCCTTCCAAATTGTATGCATGTTTTTTTGCTCTCCCATCCTTATGATTGTTATTAATTTATGTAGAGAATGGAGCATCATACAAAGAAATATTTTGCAATCTTTTTCCGGAAAAATAATCTTTTAAGATAAAGCTCACACTACTATTAAAAAAGGAGTTCCATCTATGGATTTAAAGCCTATCATCCCCTTTGAACCAATATCATCTGATACCATCCCGGTTGGTTCTGAGTGGATTTATCAAATTAAATGGGATGGTGTTCGCATTGTAACCTACTATGATGGTAAGAATATTGCGTTATTTAATCGAAAACTTAATGAGCGAACCTACCATTACCCAGAAATCACAAACCAGATTTCCGAATATTTTAAAGGCAAATCGGCAATTTTTGACGGCGAAGTCGTGGCCCTTGATTCAAGTGGAAAACCCTCTTTTCACGAAGTGATGCGAAGAGATGGGTTGCGAAATTTAGATAAAGTCAAATTGGTAAAAAAGGACGTTCCAATTTATTATATGATTTTTGATATTGTATTTTTTAATGGAAATTGGTTGACCGATAGCCCACTACAAGACCGTTTGTCTATTCTAGAAACTTGCGTAAACCCTACTCCCCATGTTCAGATTGTACCTTCTCAAGACAACGGTAATGCAATCTGGAATGTGGTAAAGGAATATGATTTAGAGGGAATTGTTTGTAAAAATCTAAACAGTCCCTATCGCATTGATGGCAAAGATAAGGGATGGCAAAAAATAAAAAATTATCATGATCTAATTGCAGTGATTGCTGGAGTAACTTATCGAGCTGGAATCGTTAATTCTGTCCTTCTCGGTCTGTACGATGACCAAGGGAAACTCTGGTATATTGGACATTGTGGAACTGGAAAAATGACCGTGAATGATTGGAAAGAACTTACGGTACAGACGGATACATTGAAAATTCCAGATAAACCCTTTTATAATGATCCGGATCGAACGAAAGGAGTTCAATGGATCCAGCCTGAAATAACAGTAAAAGTCCAATTTATCGAATGGCCTGAAGGGAGGACATTAAGACAGCCTAGTCTTCATGCTATAACGAATATTCCTGCGAGTGAATGTACACTACCTAAAAAGAAGTCCGATCATCAACAAAAAGGAATGGATTCAAAAATGGATGAATTTGAGATATCTCATCCAGAAAAACTGCTTTGGGAACAACCAGCCATAAATAAAAAGGATTATCTCTTCTTTTTACAAGAAATTTATCCTTACATTTCTCCATTTTTAAAAGATCGCCTATTAACGGTTATTCGGTATCCGCATGGAATGTTTGGAGAGCCATTCTATCAGAAAAATTGTCCAGATTACGCCCCATCTTATGTACATTCCAAACTATCTGAAGGGATACACTATATCGTTTGTAATAATGAACAAACGTTTCTATGGTTAGGAAATCAACTAGCTGTTGAATATCATATTCCTTTTAATACTATTTACAGCAATGGGAGTCCAAGTGAAATTGTATTTGATTTGGATCCACCATCAAAAAATGCTTTTTCATTAGCCATTAAGGCAGCACTTATGATTAAAGAAGTGTTAGATCGTTTAAATTTGATTAGTTTTATAAAAACATCTGGAAATAAGGGCTTACAGATTTATATTCCGCTCCCTGAAAACCGTTATTCTTTTGAAGATACGAGGTTGTTTACCTCATTTATTGCTGATTATTTAATTGCTCAAGATCCTGATTCCTTTACAATTGAACGAATGAAAAAAAACCGCAAAGGCAGATTGTATGTAGATTATGTACAGCATGCTGAAGGAAAAACCATTATTGCACCTTTTTCACCGAGAGGTACGAACAAAGCGACCGTTGCAACTCCTCTTTTTTGGAATGAGGTAGAAGAAGGATTGACAATGGAGAAGTTTCAAATTCCCTCCTTGTTACAACGATTAAAGAAAAAAGGAAATCCGTTTGCAGATTTTTTCCATGCCAAAAACGAGCAGAAATTTGACCCTGTCTTACAATTTTTGAAAACACAAAAAAAGTAAGGATAGGTGATTTCACCTATCCTTACATCCATTTTTTTATAAATTCTTGAGCCACTTTTTCTAGTTTGGCATATTGCTGTGTTTCTTCAAAAACACGTCTTTCACATACCTGAAAACAGTCTGGTTGCTCTTTATGATAGTCTACAGTTGCCTCATACACATATGTTGCATTCCCAATTAATTCAATCCAATATCCATCGCTCTCTTGATGAACAACACATCGTACTTTTCCACCATCGTTATAAACTTCTATCGTTTGTTCGGTTTCATGTAAACCACCTAAACACGTCACAAGACTTGATGCGGACATCGCAGTTCCACAGGCATTGGTAAAGCCAACCCCTCTTTCAAAAGTTCTGACATAAATCGCACCTTTCTCAAGGGGCTTCACGAAACTCACATTGACCCCATCTGGAAAAAATGGATTGTCCCCATTCACAAACTCACTTAATTGTTTTTGCAAATCAGATTGGATTATATTAGTATCAACAATTGAAACCAAATGTGGATTCGGCACCGCCAATGCTGTAAATGACAGTATTTGAGAAAGCGAAGGAATTCTTTCATTTTTCAACGTATCCTGTTCCAAGTTTAAAGGTAAATCTGAGATCTGAAAGGAAACGGGTGAAATTTCAACCATATAAGTTGGGACATTTGGGAAAAGATCGTCTTGTTTTTTTACATGTAAATCAGCTTTCATCGTTTCAATAACAGTCTCTTCTATATTAAACTTTTCACAAACATAGCGAGCCACACACCTGAGACCATTTCCACACATAGATGCTTCAGACCCATCCGCATTAAATACACGCATTCGAGCTGTTGCTCTTTCACTTTGTAATACAAATAATATCCCATCTGCGCCTAGTTGTGCATTGCGATTACATAAGACATTCGCTAGGGTTGCTCGATCATGTTCATTGAAAGTATACTGTCCATCCATTTCATCTATTAGTAAAAAATCGTTTCCTGATCCATGACATTTCAATACTTGTATTTTCATTTTATTTCAACCTCTCCTTGCCTCAGCTTGGTGTTTATCTTACCATAGATAAGAAAACTTTAGCATTAATGAAGGATCACAGTTTCTTGTTTTTTTTCTCCTTGAAAGGAATCGTTTGTCCAATTTAATGATTCTGCATATAAACGGAATAGATCCCTTTCCGTTATATTCAACTTTTTACATTGCTTATTCATAATTTTCCAATCCGCTTGTTCAACCGCTTGAACCAAATCTAAAACATTCCTGTACTCATTTTCTTTCCCCATTATAGCCTCGTATAACTCATCTTTTATAGGCAACCCTTCTAATACTTCTTCCATCGATTCTTGATTTATTTTCTCAATCATAGAAATTAAACCCATTAAATAAAAACAGGAAGGATAAGGTGAACCGATTAATTTGCCTATATATTCACAAAGTTTCGCCCTTGTTAATGTTAACCGGTTCATTTCTTCAGAAAGTCTTGTTGGAGAATTTAGAGAATATCTAAACATTAAAAGTTGAACCCATTTTTGCACCTCTTCTAATCCAATTAAAGAAATGGCATCTTGAATCGAACATACCTTTCCATTTTGGATTGAATTAGAATTAATTAAGCGTAATAATTGTATGGAAAAAGATAAGTCTTTTTCAATTATTTCAACTAAAGTATCTTCATTCAATATATCTTGAGGAAATTGTGTTAAGATTGGATCGGTTCGAAAAACAGATGGTATCTCATAGGTTGATTCAATTACTGGTTTTGAAAAAAAATACCCTTGAAATAAGGAATAGCCCCGTCTTTTCGCTTGCTCATACAAATGTGGTTTCTCAATTTTCTCGGCAACTAATTGAAAACCATACTTTGCTGCCAAACCTTCCATTTCTTGGTGTCTTCTCGTTATCTCATTTGAAAAATCCAAGATTAAATATTTTATACTCGTTAATAAATCGCCTAAAAAGGGAAAATCAAGATCAATCAACGCTTCATTCAAGATGATATCATAACCTAAGTCTTTTAATTCGCAGACGATATCTACCAATCTTTTACTTAATATTACATCTTTGGATATTTTCACCACCATTTCTGCTGAATTAAAAAAAGTAGGAAGTTTCTCTTCCAATAATCTTTCTGTAAATTGAATACAGTACTGTTTTCCTTCTGTTAGGCGATGAAGACCTATATTTAAATGGGTATTAATAATCACTTCAGCTGTTGCTTGATCTCTATCTATATCTGGAAATACGTTGGTTGAATCTTGCCTATATAAAAGTTCATACCCAACAATATCTTCATAAATATCATAAATTGGTTGCTTTGCTACATAAACCTTCATTTTCTCCTCCAACTCTTCAAAAAACATGATCATCCTTTACAATCAAACATTATTTTACCTTATAAGAGTAAATAAAGGTGTCGAAAATTGGTAGACTTGTATGAAATATTTATTACAAGTAAAAAAGGTGTAACAATTTTACAGTTACACCTTTTTATTTGTTAATTTATTGTTTTATTTGGAGATTTTACGGTATAAATCTGCAAGTTCGATGGCTGTAACTGCTGCGTCATACCCTTTATTTCCAGCTTTTGTACCTGCTCTTTCTATTGCTTGTTCGATGGTATCGGTTGTTAAGACGCCAAAAATTATTGGTAACCCAGTATCCATTCCTGCAGCCGCAACTCCTTTTGCTACTTCACTGCTTACATAGTCAAAGTGCGGTGTTGCACCTCTAATGACAGAACCAAGTGTAATAACCGCATCATATTTCTTAGTTTCTGCTAATTTTTGTGCTGTTAATGGAATCTCAAATGCACCTGGGACCCAGAAAATTTCGACATTTTCATCTTCCACTCCATGGCGTTTTAAAGCATCTTCTGCACCAGCTAATAATCTTCCATTAATAAATTCATTAAATCTTGCAACGACAATGGCTACTTTTAGTCCTGTACCTACTAAATGTCCTTCAAATACTTTTTTCATTTCATTCTCTCCTTAAAGTTAAAGTTTTATTTCATCCCTTTTTAAAGCGATAACATATGACCTAGTTTTTCTTGTTTGGTTTGTAAATATTTTTTATTTTCCTCTTCAGTTGGAATTTGAATTGGAACTCTCTCAACAACTTCCAATCCATACCCCTTTAAACCAGCAATTTTCCGTGGATTATTGGTGAGAAGTCGCATTTTTCTAACCCCTAAGTCCCTTAATATTTGCGCTCCAATTCCATAATCACGAAGATCTGCACCAAATCCAAGTTTATGATTAGCTTCAACAGTATCGTAGCCTTGCTCTTGCAGCTTATAGGCTTTTAATTTATTAATGAGCCCGATACCTCTTCCCTCCTGCTTCATATAGAGAAGAATTCCTTGACCTTCTTCTTCAATTTGCGAAAGTGCTGTAGCAAGTTGAGGACCACAATCACATCGTTTCGAACCAAAAACATCTCCAGTTAAACATTCAGAATGTACTCGTAAAAGAACGGGATCATTTTCATTAATTTCTCCTTTTACTAGAGCGACATGATCTTTCCCATCCACTAAACTTGTATACCCATATGCTTTAAAGTCACCATATGATGTAGGTAATTGAATTTCAACCTCACGTTTTACGTTTGAATCATGATGTTGGAGTCGATATTCAATTAATTGTTCAATGGATACTAGTTTAAGATCAAATTTTTCGGCGACTTTTTCCAGACTATCCAAACGAGCCATCGTTCCATCATCATTCATTATTTCACAAATGATTCCAATTGGCTCTGAACCAGCTAACCTTGCAAAATCAATTGCTGCTTCTGTATGTCCAGCACGTCTTAGTACACCACCATCTTTAGCAATTAGTGGAAATACATGACCTGGGCGATTAAAGTCTGTGGCAACGCATCCTGGATCAAGCATTTTCGCGATTGTTAAATGACGTTCAAACGCACTAATCCCTGTTGTCGTATCTTTATGGTCGATTGTTACAGTAAAGGCGGTGCCTTTTGCATCGGTATTATGTTCAACCATTGGATGTAAATTTAAGCGGTCCGCTATTTTCTCTGTAACAGGCGTACAGATAAGTCCTCTTCCTTCTTTCGCCATAAAATTAACCGTTTCTGGTGTAGCATATTGGGCAAGTGCTAAGAAGTCACCCTCATTTTCTCGATCCTCATCGTCCACCACAATAATGACTTTCCCTTGTTTTAAATCCTCAATTGCTTCCTCAATAGAATGGAACATAGGGTTTCCTCCTTTATATACAAATACGGATTTAGTAGAATCCATTTTCTTTTAAAAATTCAGCGGTAACTCCGCTAGTTTTTGGTCCCGATTCTCTCTTTTGCATAAAGGAATAAAAATATTTTGCCATCACGTCAAATTCCAAATTCACGATTTCCCCCTCTTTTTTTAAACCAAGTACGGCTTCCTTTGCCGTGTGGGGGATCAGTGAAACCGTGACAGAATTTGGGCTGGTTCTAAAAATAGTTAAAGATGTCCCATCAATCGCAATGGATCCTCTCTCTAAAACAAAATGAGAATTTTCAGTAGGGATCTCAATTTCAACTAAAATAGCATTTTCAATATGAGTCCGTTTGCGAATGATACCCGTACCATCAATATGGCCTGTAACAAAATGTCCGCCAAAACGACCATTTGCCGCCATTGCACGTTCAAGATTCACTTTAGAACCTTCTTTTAAAGATGAAAGAGATGTATTTTTAAACGTCTCCGGCATAACATCGGCTTCAAAATGATCCTTTGTAAATTTTGTTACAGTTAAACAAACACCATTAACAGCAATACTGTCACCAACGTGTAAATCTTTCATGATTTTTTCTGCTTCTATAACTAAAACCAATGTATTTCCTCTATGATTGATTTTTTTCATTGACCCTAATTCCTCGATTAAACCGGTGAACATATAGTGGTGGCACCTCCTTTTCTATTAGTGTGAAAAAAGTCAGATAAGGATATCCAAAACATGGGGAAATTCGAGTGAATGTGGATGGGAAGTTGGTGTTGTAAAAAAGTGAGCAAGTCAAAAACAACCTATTACCTAAATAAGCCCCATACGGAAAGTATGGGGCTAAAAAAGCAATACGAAATAAACGTATAAAAAGAAAATTTTTTAACGTTGCGATCCATATCTTTCTCCCATCCAGACTTTTACTGTCGGTTTTGGAATTGCACCAAATCCACCGTTTTCATGTAACATGAACCCGGGTCACGGACTTTGAGGTAACCCTCATCACCGCCGGTTGGGAATTTCACCCTACCCCGAAAGATTTTTCTTATTTGATTTGTGTTCATTATCATTGATAAACCATATGTTGTCAAGAATGAAACACACCGCTTTTGAACGGATGTATCTTTTTTAAGAAAAAATTCCCTGTTTTGTCACATTCTTTTCATAAGGATGGGATTGGAATACTTTTTAATGATTGTGATACGCATATTTTAAAATAAGAATACAGTAAATATGTAATTTTTCCTCTTTTGATAGATTATAATGCTTTAAAACAGGAGTATTCCCATCAACAAACCGCTCCCCCCAATTAAGTGGGATCCAGCCTACTTCAACTTGCCCTACTTTTTGTTTATTATTTTGTGCCCAGATCGAAAACTCTTGCATAATTCCATCTTTCTTGACTTGATACCGGTGATGTCCAAAAGTACAACTGTTTTTATCCCATTTCCCCTGAATCACTACACCTTGATTGTCTAGTGTAATGATTTGAATTCGATCTCGCTTCAGCAAAAATATAGCAAGAGGGTTATCATGGTGGTCATATAAGCCATACCGTTTTTCTATCCATTGTTCAACAAATGCTGGTGTAAACCAACGATACCAAACCGAGGATACATCTCTTAATTCACCTGCTTTAAATCCATTGGGTTCAAATAATTGAAGTCTTAGTGTCGGAGCAGGTAAAAATGTAAGCAATAATTGGGGTACTGTCAGTAAATCGATTTCAGACTGAACTTCTTCTTCATTTAATTTTACCAATTTTGCTCGATTTTGATTAAGACGATATTTTTGAAAACAGAAAAAGCTATAGAGTAAAAAAGGGATGACTAACAAGATCATTTTCTTATGATTTGAAATTAAGACAATATACGACATGAACGCACTTGCTGGGATTAAAGCGACTAAACTAGCATGAATGGATACTGTGGCATTTTGTTCGTAGTATTCACGAATATTCATAGAATTGCACCCCAATCAATCATTAAACATTTCTTTTCTATTAATATTCTATGAAATGAATCCAACCTATATGTTTTTAATAGAAAAATTGAAAGTAAAAAACTACCTTCGTATACGAAGGTAGTTTAGCTTAATTATCGAATGAGTCGAAAAACCAATGGAATTCGATACATCTCCCCGTTATAGGATTTAATCGCAGCAACAATTGTAAAGATAAAGGCTAAAATGCCAACGATCCAAATCGTTAGGAAACCGATAAGAAGAATCATTAAAATGGTACTTGCAATGGAATACACTGAATAAGAAATTAAAAAATTGAAATATTCCTTCCCATGATAGTCAACAAAAAGTGAATCTTCTCTTTTAATTAACCAAATAATTAAAGGTCCAATAAAAACTGTGAAAAAACTAGACACATAAATCAACATAGCTAACAATCTTTCATCTTTAGATGGCATAAAATTCTCTCCCCTTCTATAATTAAATGTTTCCAATGGCAACATTTTCGTTCATTTTGTTTTCCTTTTATTTTACGTACTATAATTAAAAAGGATTCAAGATTTTTCATTTTGTTATAGTTCTTGTCTTTATTGAATAGAATTTATTTAAAAACCACTTCATTTACCCCATTATTTTTGGAAACTTTCACCGTTTTGCTCTTAAACACATATATTGTTTAAGCAAAATCCACAAAATGCATGCATTAAAAATTGAAGTGTTTTTTCCATCATTTATTCACGATTTATTAACATTTTTTTAAGAAAAAACCTATTTTCATATTGGTACTTTTTTTGTAAAATGTAAATAGAAAGATCGTGAATTTCACTCCATCTTTCCCACAAAAGAGTAGACAACCTAAACATATCCTCCGCATTTGCGGGGTTTCAAAATATCATATTTGTTTTTGGAATAGGGAAGGCAAATGGTGCGCCACCAGTCAATCTGGTTCTAGTGGGTTCGATTCCCACCCCGAAATTTTTTAGTAACTTTTATAAAAAATTTCGAGGGTGGGAATAGTCTCTTTCGCATGAGCTACAACTGCCCTCATAAGGAGGCTGTATCCATGCTTAAAAAGCGGGATTTGAACGAATGCCACGAATTATTTGATTTAATGACGCACCCGGACGTCTTCCCTTTCGTCCGTCATAAAACAAATTCATACGAAGAGTTTTTATTTATCACGAAGCAATTAATTGAAGCTGAGGAACGAGGGGAATTAATTTCTCGTACGATTTTAGATGAATGGGGTTCACCCATTGGCACCATAAGCTTATACGATATACAGGAAAACGCAGGGTTTTTAGGAACCTGGATTGGGAAACCTTATCATGGAAAAGGATATAATAAGCTGGCAAAAGATGCTTTTTTTCAAGAAATTTTCTATGAACTTGGAATTGAAACGGTATTTATGCGTATCCGCACAGAAAATATTCGTTCTCAAAAAGCTGCTGAAAAACTTCCTTATATTATTGATGCTAGTGCGTCAAGAAAATCCCTATTTGATCAATTAAATGCCCAAGGAACTATGTTTAAACTCTATGAAATTCCAAAGGATTTGTACACATTGCATACATTAAGAACGGGTATTTCGGCAGAAACGTCTCAACCTTTAGAAGCTTGAGGCAAAAGACTAACCATTAAATGGTTAGTCTTTTTTTAATGTTATGGTCCAGACCGATCTTTTCTTGCATATACTAGGTAAAAATAATGATATGTTTTGGCTAGGGACCATTGTCAGAAACAAATCTCTAGGAAAGGATGAATATACAATGTTTCCGTGGAACTTCTTTCCTTTTTCGAAGGAAACTCAAGCAAAGATGCAACAAATGAAGCCAGATGAAATTAATCAGTTTGTTCAAAAACTCATGAGTAACATGTTCAAATCTCCTTTTCCCCAACAAATGGGCATGAATCAAGAAGAGTTCATGGCAAACTTCCATCCATTTCAAACGTCCAATGAGCCAGAAAACCGTGAAACAGAAAAGCGAGATTCTGAACTTCAATATTCAGTTTTTGAAACACATGATGAGATTTTTATTCGAGTTGCTATCCAATCAGAGGAATGGCTAACAGTACTTAGAATTACTCATACTTCCCATTTACTCATTCTTGAACATATCCCCAACTATGATGATACGCACAAAATTACATTGCCCGCACTAGTAAAGAAAAAAGGAACTACCGCACGGTATAAAGATGGAGTGTTAGAGATAAAGATTCCAAAAAGTATAGATCTTCAGTTTTCTGAAATAGACATTACCGACATGAAATAACATCTAGAGTGTTCATTATAAAAATCTTAAGATTTAATCATCCAAAAGAACCATTTATCACATCCGATATTTAATACAATTTAACTAAATAATTACAATTTTAATATAAAACGGTATATACACTATAGGTATATTGTATTATTATAATGATAGTAAAATTCATACTATTCAAACGAAAGGCAGGAGATGTAATGGGTGCACGTTATTTGAAAATTGCTGGGGTGTACTTTGCTATTGCAGTTATGCTAGGGCTTGTTATGGGCATTACTCATAATTTTGCTTTTACATCCGTACATGCGCATTTAAATTTACTTGGCTGGGTTTCCATGGCTCTATTTGGACTTATCTATTTATATTTCCCAATGGCCAGCAAGACCAAATTAGCCAATGCTCATTTTTGGATGCATAATATCGGACTGCCAGTCATGCAAGGAGCGCTTTTCTTACAAATCTTAACGGGGAACACAGCTTTAACACTCGGCATTGTGATTGGCTCAATCGTACTTATTCTCGGTACCTTTTTATTTGTAATTAATCTATTTAGGCAAATAAGCTCCAATCAAACGGTTGAACCACCAAAAAATGATGTGACATTTTAAAAAATAAGGGAGAATGGATAAAAGTCCATTCTCCCTTTCTATTACTCTTCAGGCACACTTGCTTGTCCAATAACAAATTCCTCTTTTGGCATATTGTGCATGTTTTCGGCTGTCACGTGGGCGATAATATAATACGTTCCCTCTTCATCAAAGCTTTTTTCTAATTCATATATCCCATTCTCTTTATGTTCGATCTCAATTTTTTCGTGGTTATCGTCTTGAGCACGCCAGATTTCAAATACAACTTCATCTGCACCCGTTACTGGCTTTTCCCCGTATGTCACTTTGGCTTGAAATAGTACTGGTTCGTTTTTCTGACCATTCTGTAAATCAACTGTTAATTGTACATCTAGAAAAGCTGGCATCGTTTCTTCATTAGCGACTTCTTTTGGTTGAGAACAAGCAGCTAACAAGCCTATGCCTATAAATAACAGAAAAATGAAAATTCTCCCTAGCCTTTTCCCCATGTAAATATGCCCCCTTGATAAATGTAAAAGATAATAAAGTTACTACTATTCTTACATAAAGGCTTACAATGTTGCAAAATATATACTTAAAAATCATGGGTTTGTTAAAGGGAAATGTTGATTTTATACTACTGTTAATTGTAATAGAAGGTACGAAAACTCCTGAGGAATAGGATACCGGCAAGAGACCGTAGACAAGAAGTGTCATAGTGGCTCGGGCGAAGTTGAGCGGGAAGCAAAATGCCTAAAAAGAAAATCGACAACCCAGTTAACAGAGCCAAAATCATAGAAAGAAGGAATTTGCATGACAACACCTTATCGTTGCCCTAACTGCAAAACAAATAAATCACGTTTTAACTTAATTAAACAAATTCCACAATCTGTAAAACTAGATCCGAATACAGGAACAGTACTTGAGGAATATTCACAGGATAACTTAAGTCCTTTTCATATGGCCTATAAAGGTCCAGACCTTAAAGTACAATGTGGGACCTGTGGATTAATCGAAGATGAAAAAACGTTCATAAAGTTTGGTGAGATGGCGTAAAAGATTAAACATTTTCCTTTTTTTATCCTGATTAAGGTGCCAACTTTTGGCACCTTTCTTTTAAGATTTACCTTCTAACTTCGAAAGTTGATTTTCGATATCCTTCCAATTTATCCCATCCCCAATCATAACAAGATTAAGGGGCATATTCATATATTCCTTCATATAAATAGGCATCCCATAGGTGTATTGAAAAAGATATGGATAGGACGACTCAGAAAATTTAATATAGCCTTTCATCCGATAGATGGTATCAGGCATGTTTTTTAAAAACATTTCAAAAGCCGTCTGATCAATATGATGATCAAACGTATAAACAAATGACCGCAAATCTAGTTCATGGTGTGTATGCTGATATGTAGCCGTCAACTCTTCATTAAAACCAAGATTACGAACTTCTTTAATGGGTACCTTTGAATACATAGTTAAAATAATCGTTGCATATGGATTCAGCATTTGGATCTCTACATTCAGTTTTGCTAATTCTTCCTCCAAACAGCGATCCGTTTTATTGATTAATATAAGGTTGGAATACTTCACCTGTTCAATGAGCAATTGTTGAATTTGCGGACTTAAATTTCTCCGCTCTAACCACTGTTTTCCATCAATGACTGTAATAATTCCTTTGAAATTTAATCTATTGGCAAAAAGGGGGGATACAACCCCATCTAATACTTCTACAGGGTGAGCAGCTCCTGTTGCCTCAATATAGATTACATCAGGTTTTGATTCCATTAATAAACCTTGTATTTGCGATTCCAATTTATCTTGAATACTACAGCAAATACAGCCGTCTAACAATTCCTTCAATGGAACATCTTCTGATACTGCATCTGAATCAATTGAAACACTTCCAAGTTCATTCATGAGTACGGCCACTTTTCGACCGGCAAGTTTCTCCTCCTGTAACAAATGCTTTAATAAAGTTGTTTTCCCGCTTCCAAGAAATCCAGAAAGTAGATACACCTCAGTTTTCATTACTAGAACCCTCCATTCAAATATCACTTTAAAAAGAAAAGTGCCAAACACTTCCTGAATAGAACCTTCGAGAGGATCTATTCAGAGAATAGTGCTAGCACTTTACTCATTACTCTTTCTCAATTTCCATTTGTTCCTTTAATACTTCAACGGCTTTTTGTAGCTGAGTGTCATTACTTTGAATCAAATTCCGTAAACTCTCCATTAATTTCATCGTAGAATCACCGGTAAGAATTCCAGTAACTTCTAAATTAACACTAGCTTGAAAATCTTTAACTGCTTGTTCTGTCCCATCATCGTAAAAACCATCTTCACGACCCGGATCAAATCCTACAGCTTTTAACATCTTTTGAGCTGTTTGAACCTCGACAGATGACGAAGAATGTTTTAATTCAGTATCTGGATTGATCATTGTTAAAGTTGCATACTCAGGTAGAGATACTTGGACATCTGGGGTAATACCTTTTTCATGAATCCAGTTTCCATCAGGGGTTAGCCATTTTTCTGTTGTAAATTTTAAATTAGAGCCATCTTTAAAATTTTGTGCCCTTTGGACGGTTCCCTTCCCAAATGTCTTTTCACCAACAAGAGGAATGTTTCCGGATTCCTTAAATGCACCCGCTAAGATTTCTGAAGCACTCGCGCTTCCTTGATCTACCAGAACCACCAGTGGAACATCTGGATTTTGACTACTATTAGAAGATTTAATTTCTTGTCGATTTCCTTCACGGTCTTCAACTTGTAAAATCATTGAGTTATTAGGCAAGAAAAGACTAGCTATTTCAATTGCTCGGTCAAGCAATCCACCTGGATTTTGACGTAAATCCAAGACCATTCCTTTCATCCCCTGACTCTTTAATTCATTTAATGCTTCTACCAATTCTTCTGTGGTATTTTCAGAGAATGACGTTACTTGTACCTTTGCAATTCCATTTTCAGCATCGATCATTTCACCATATACGGTTTCAATTGGAATCGTGTCCCGAACGATCGACACATCCATCGAGCCAGAAACGCCTGGTCTTTCAATCGTTAACGTAACTGTAGTTCCTTTCTCCCCACGAATTAATAAAACCGCTTCAGTTGCGCTCATGCCTTGAATACTTTTTCCATCGACACTTATGACTTTATCATTGGGTCTAAGTCCGGCTTTTTCAGCTGGTGACTCTTTAATTGGTGAAACAATTTGTATGTATCCATCTAGCTCTTGGATTTCGGCCCCAATGCCTTCAAACGAAGAAGAAATACTTTCATTAAAGCTCTTAGCTTCCCTTGTATCCATATAATCTGAATACGGATCATTAAGAGCTTGTACCATTCCATTGATGGCGCCGTTTATAAGCTCTTCCTCTTCAATCTCTTCATAATAATTCGCTTTTAATGTATCAAAGGTTGAATATAACTTAGTAAATTCACTTCTATCTGTCCCTACTGATACAGCCTGTTCATCTCCAAAAGCCAGAGCAAATGTTGTAATCCCGGCTGATAAAAAGACCATTAAAAATAATAGCATGATAAAATGAAATTTTTTCATGCGAATAAAACCGGATTTTTGGTCCTCCGTTTCATGATTAACCTGTTCATTGTCCAAGGCATTTTCACCACTTTCAATCATCAAATTCGACCGCCGAATTTGCGCTCAGATTTTTATCGAGCTCGCTCGATAAAAATACCTTTAAAAATCGCAAGGCTCGACGGCTGCTTCACTTCATTTAGCTGGGTTTTGCACCCATACTTAAACTGTAATCTTTTGGCTTCATCCCTTAACATTAGAATGAAAGGACTTCTGCTAAATGAAGTTAACTAAACATTTCTTAATGATTAGAATACCATTTTCACTATTATTTCACAAAGAAAATAACATGGTGATGCTTCTCTAAGATAAAAACTGGACAAAAGATTGTCCAGAGCTTAGATTTTCTTCACGATATTAAAGTACTCTTCTAATGTTAATTGGTGCTCGTACATCTCAGAAGCGATGTCAACTCCTACATAACGATAATGCCACGGCTCATAATTATAGCCTGTAATAGTTTCCATTCCTTTTGGATAACGGAGGATATACCCATATTTATGAGCATTTTCCATTAACCATTTACCCTCATCTGTTTCACCAAATTGTTCATTCAATCGAAAGTTTGCACTTTCACTTGAAATGTCCATAGCTAAACCCGTTTGATGTTCGCTTCTACCAGGATATGCAACGATTTTTATGGTTTCTTCTTCACCTATCCGGTTTACATGTTCATTGTAATTAGCCTCTTGACGATCATATGAGCGATAGCCAGAAATCGCATATAGCTGGAATCCATCGTTCGCTGCAGCTTCAAACATTTTTTCAATGGCGGCAGCAGCTTCTTGCCGCAAATAACTTTTCTCTACATCTTGATTCCCAAATGAAAAAGCAACATTTGGACGCACTAAATCCTCTGGTTCATATTCCTCTGATAGAGTATACACTTTATTTACTAAAATAAGTAAATTATCAGGATTTTGAATCACATTTTTTCCATCGACTTGAATGATTTCATTAAAATAGCTAGCATCTAATGTTAACTCAGGTTCTGTTGGCTCTTGAGGATGGAAATTCTCGGATGTGCGACTTTCTTCATTAGGCGTTGCTTGATTCATTTCGGTTGGAGGATTAAAATAATCAAATTGACAACCTGCAAGTAAGATCATGGTGCTTACTGCTATTACTGCTTTCCTCATTAAAAACGATCCACCTACCAATTAATTCTAAATTTGCCATACACATAAGTTCGTAAAAAAAGAGAGCATTTTCGCCCTCTTTATTTTGTTACTCTTTGATTGATGAGTCAAGGGCCACTTGAATCATATCATTAAAGGTTAGCTGCATTTCCACTGCTGACGTACTTCTCCAGTTAAAATAGGGTCACTAACTGTTAAAAACGCTAAGGCTTTTCGACTAAATTTTGATGCTAAAGTAAATAGGGCTGCAGCCTCCATTTCAATTGCCAAAATCCCATATTGTGCCCATTTTTCCAATTCTCGATTGTTATTATTAAATAAATCTGCTGTTCAAACATTTCCTACTTTTAAGTTTAATCCCTTTTCTAAACCAGTATCATAGGCATTTTTCAATAAATCAATGTTAACGGTTGGAGTATAATCCATTCCACCGAAGGTTTTTCTGTTTATCTGTGAGTCTGTTGATGCACTCATAGATAAAATAACATCACGGACCTTGACTTCTTTTTGGATTGCTCCACATGTACCCACAAGAATTAAATTTTGCACATTATAGCTTTGCATCAATTCGGTAATATATATCGGAATAGATGGAACCCCCATACCAGTCCCTTGAACGGAAATTCGCTTTCCTTTGTATGTACCTTTCAATCCAAACATATTTCGAATTTCAATGTTTCGGCAATATATTTGGCGCAGAGTGATCTCCTGGTAAAAGCACAGTTTATGCGTTTTGTCCTTCTTTAGCTCCAATATGGATACTCATAGTATAGCCTCCTTAAATGTCATGTAATCAATATACTATAAATTTAAAAGTACTTTTAATGTCGCATGAAGAGCTATATATGGGGCAAAACTATTGAATGCAGGTTCTTATTGAATCTGCATTCAATTTGGAAATACGAGGAGGACATTATGGGTAAAAAGAATCGTAATCGAATTAACTCACCTAAGAAGAATAATCACATCCCTAAAGAAGCCATTATTGCGGAACAAGAAGCACATGGAAAAGAATTTAGCGCAACTGGCGGAAGAAAAAATAACCAATAATAATATTAAAAATGGAAGTTTAGATACTAGACATTAATAAAGGTGCCTGACCAAATAGTCAAAAAACTAGATTAATCTAGTTTGACTGTATAGGTCAAGCACCTACATAAGTTTAAACCACATGTATTCGATTAATTTTTTCCCACCCACCTGGTTTTAATTGATAATAATATTGTCCTTTTCGTCCTTCATCAATAAATAAGATATCTCCTGTTCCAATGAAACGACCTTTAAAATCTTCTGGTATCAGTTCTTTTATATTGAATTGGGAGAACACTTCATCCAGGCAATCACTATGTGACATCCCTTCGACTTGTAGTCGGTATACTTGTTGATAGCCCTTTTTTTGTCTAAAAATAGGTGTCTGAAAAATGGTTACGTCATATGCTTTTTTACGGGTTCGTATAAATTCCAACAACATTCGTTTCGCTTTCCTCCCTTAACATTTCATCAAAATTTGACCTTGTTTACATATTAGAGAAGAAGCACCCCGAATCCTTCAAAGAATTTGTTCTATTTTTGTCGAAAAATATTTCAAGGTGACTATTTCAAGGTGACAGGCACCTTCCATATTATGGAAGATATCTGTCGTCCTGATCCATTTATGCGTATTTTTTAATTAAAGATTCTAATTGGTTTGTTAATGTTGGTAGATCGTTTTGGGTGATAGAGATGCGGACATTGGTTTCGTCCATTTCCAATGCTTCAGATAAAAATCCACCTAATCCTCTAGCTTTTCGATCGATTTGAAACCATAGATCGGCTGATGTCTGAGTATTTGGCATAAACACAAGTTCCAATTCATCTAGTCTGCCTCTGAAATAACCAGCAATTGGTACAAATTCAAATTCTTGAATAAATGGCAATCGTTTACGTATTCGATAAGATGCCTGCTCACACTCTACTTCTCGCAAACGAAATCCAAGGGAAGAAAGACTATTCAATACACCATTTAATAAAGCGTTAGGTAACACTTTTAAATAATCTTTATCTGATGGATCAATGGCATTTTTAATATCTAACCCAGTTGAAACCCATACTTTCGTTCTTCCAATCGTTATGGGTGTATCGAGCGGCAACTTAATTGAGAAAGGAATTTCACGAGTGTCGTTTGCACTCATGGTAAAAGCCGCTGCTAAACGAAAACGCTCAATTGGTGCAGTTACATAATACTTTTTATCATCCGACTCTTTTATATATTGAGTATTAACGGAGAGATAAATATCATCGATTCGTTGATCTGTATTTCCACCACGAATTTCAACAATTCCCTTCATTTCTTCCCCTGGTACCACTTGATCCTTCTCTAGTTTTGTATCAACGGTTGCAGCTCCAATTCCAACACTAGCTAATATCTTATTAAAAAAAGACATGTCATTTCCTCCCTGATTATAAAATAATAATATGAAAATCTTTTTGGATGTCTTTAATAGATGTATAGGGATCATCAATAGCTAGGAGTCTACGAATAACTTGATTTGCTTTCGGAGAAAGGCTCAATTCCTCTTCCCAGCTTTTTTCCTTTTCCGATTGTTTTGGTTCATAAGAAGAATATAATAAAAACAATAGAAAGTGACCTAAAGCGTAGTAATCACTGATAGGAGCAATGGCTCTTTTTAATTGATTAACAGAGATCGGTTCCACCTGTTTAGTAGATAATCGACGTGCAAGTCCAAAGTCAATTAATCGGATTTTATCATGATGGAGTAACACATTTGGAATTCGAATATCACGATGAACAATGTCATGTTCATGCAGCCATTGAATAATTTTAAGTAATTCATTACCAATTTGAAAAGATTCGTTTTCTGAATAGATCTTTTCTTCATCAAAAATAAGCTGTTCAAACGTTTTACCATGCACATACTCCATTGTAAAATAAGGGATGTTGTTATGTATTCCTTTTTCAAAAAAGACAGGGAAATACGCATGTTGCAGTTCCATCATTAATTGTTGTTCTTTCTCGAAATCAATTCTTCCTGATTCAAAAATACGTTTATGAATTCGCAAACTCTTTAGCACAACTTTCACTTGATTTTTTATATCGAAGACAAGATAGCTGTTTCCATAACTTCCTCGACCTAAAAATTGAATAACTTCATAACGTTCGTCAATTAACATCCCCTCCTGAAAAGGTCTTTCGAATAGGTTTGCGAGTGGATGTAGGATCCTTATTACTTTCATGCTAACACCTTTAAGTTTCTAATTTGTTACAACGTATAACTGTATTGAAATTAGATAGATTCTAGTTACAACACATAGCTCCTAGCAATCTTCTCACTTCTCCCACAAGAATTGCGTAACATCTATTCGCCTTTGTTGCGCATTTCTTATCAACTACTGAAAAAGCTACTTCTGCTTGAGAAAAAGCTACTTTTACGCCCTCTTTTATAATAACCGTGACCCATATGGGAATGCTTACGGTGGCTATAGTGTCTATAGTCACTAGAACTTCTTTTTCCATAATGTGATTTATGGGATGTTTGATTCAACAAAGATTTAATGAGTTTCCTAAACATATGATGTTCCTCCTAAAAACGAATTACTTTATATACGAATGATAGGTAAATACGTTTCAAAAATTTATGATAAAAAATTAAAAATGACGGCATTCTCCGTCATTTTTTTGAAAACTTATTTTTTATTTTAGAGATCGGGAAATAGTGCACTTTACAGCTGCTTCTCGACCTAAATTCATGCATTCATTCTTACTAATCTTCTGTTATTTCTTCATCAATAATACATTTTTCTAACAAATAATCAAATGTGATGTCTGCGAGATCATCTATCTCATCTTCTGATGGAATATAGCCTCTCTTTAACAACTCTTGAAAGAAAAACTCAGCGATTTCATCGGTATCAATTATGACCTCAATTTCTTTCACAGCGTCGCCCCCTTTTTAAAGAGTGTATGAAGGCTCATTTCTCAATATTCCGAAATTATTCTTATGTTGAAGGGCATTTTTTTAGAGGACAAGCATACATTGAAATATCTAAACTTTTGGAGGGGAAAACAAATGACCAAAATGACAAATATGATAGAAATGTTTAAGGATGATCTAAACAATGATGAAGGTATGTTCTTATCTTACATTGATAAAATGCTACAAGTTAAATTTAAATTCATTCTACTTGCAGGAATTCCATTTTTGCTTTATTTGCTTATCTCAGCCCAAACACTGGGGTAATTTTTATGAGGTTTTTTTATTGTTTTCTGTTAATTTCTTCAACTCTAGAATAACAGCGTTCATAACCTGTACATATTCCTCATCCTTAAACCATTCGTATAGGAAACGATAGTCATTATAAATATCTAACAAGCGGTTTATTCGTTCTTGCTGCTTTTGTTCTTCATGCGCAATAGGGTCTTTTTTATCTAATGAAAGAGGTAGCTCTTTTAGCTCCTGACCATGATTTTTAATTAAATATAGCAAGCCTAATTTTTGCATAAACGCTTCAGCATGATCAACATCGGCTAATAGAATTAAATCTGCTTCACTCGCCTCCATCCATTCACCGTCCCCAATACGAGCTAATTCATATACGATATCTTCCCAGGAGCTTTCCTTATAACGCCAAATTTCAGTGCGAAATCCAATAATTTTGAAGAAGTCATTTTTATGTCCTTTTACTTGCACAATATCACCGATTAAGAATTTATACTCAATATCAATATGTTCCTTCTCTAAAATTTCCCCTTCAAACTCTGACAATAATTTTAATCCTTCTTCCTTATATAATTCCTCACTACGATTAATTTCATATACATAGGTCCCATCTAACCATTGTACTTTTGTTACTTTCCCAACCGTTCCATAAATGGTGATCACTACTGTATCACCAACTTGAAATTTTGATTTTCTTCTTCTTCCCATATCATTCCTCTCCTTATAAATCAAACCGTAAAGTAGTGGTTAGAATAGTATATGCACTTTAATGGTGATATGGAAATATCTTTTCTAAATTTATGCGATTGTTTTTTAAGCGTTTTCAATTCATATGCTAAGGAGTGAGGTGAAGAACAATTTCCTCCCCTCTGTTTTTATGATTTATGGATCAAATATAATTCCCATGCCTCATCAAAGATGCTCATGCTTTTTAAATAAGTTACATTTAATTCCAAATAATTGCTTATTTGATGATAGTCCGTTGCTGTTTTTGGAAAGCTATGATCCAGATAAGCTTCATTGGCAAATTCACTTATATCTTCTGATGGTTTAGGATGTCGATATCTCATTAAAAAATGGTAAAAAGATTCAGCCACAAAAATACTCCCCTCAAATAACATGATGTTTTTCTTACTATAATGGAAAAATACCTTATTCGTCCACTGACATACAATGGTAAAATTTCGCTTTTATCATCTACTCTTCAAAAATATAATATTTGATAACAATAAGATAATTAATAAATCCTGTTTTTAAAATAAAAAAGAATACTAGCTTTGGTGAAATTTAGAAACTTTTTCAGAATCACAATTATTTATACAATATACTATTTATGTTAACCTCCTATATCCACTTATTTATTATCTCATACCATAAAATTTGTTAACTTTTGTATAAAATTTGACCATTTATAAATGTATTACTAATATGACAAAGTCTTTAAAAGGTCTGATGAATGATTATTTGTATTTGCACAATGGAGTGCCTTTTTTAAGGAAATTCCAATGATATTGTTTTAAAAATTACAAAAAAATTATACACTGTTAAAGTAGTTTGGATATACTTGTATTCCTTCATTTGTACTGATCTAAGTTTGTGTTCCGAAAAATTAGAGGTCAACATAAAGAAAGTAGGAAACCAAATGGATTCATTAATACACTTTTTTAAATTTAGCTTTACTTGGTTACACATTTTCATTTTAGCCATTGGATGTGTTTTTATTTATTATCATCTTTTCAAAAAATAAAGTCTTATAGATTTGAATAAATCCGAGAAAAAACCTGATCGATAAATCGAACGTGCTCATTCAAAGTTTGATTTATCATTTTATTGATGATAGAACTAGCTACTTCTTCACAACTTTTAATCTCAACATCATTTATATAGTGGTGCATAGCTTTTTTGATTTCAAACAAAGATGCTGGATTTTTTAGAACTGAAATGATTTGATCCTCAATAGGTTCTTCATTCTTCAATTTGTGAACTAGATTTCTCCGAACAAGAAAACTCATATTCATTTCTTCTTGCCCAGGAATGACTGTATGGATGAAAATAGGGATTCTCTTTTTAATGGCTTCACTAATCGTTATTCCACCTGGCTTTGTGATGAGGGCATCTGCCCAATTGTATAAATGATTCATTTGTTCCGTACTTTTTATATAGGTTAGTGGTTTTATAGATTCTGATTGTAATGATACAAGCTCCTCGTATAACTCCTGATTCATTCCGCAAAGGACACGATATTCAATTAAATTACTTGCCCTCTTTTCCCTGAGAAAAGCTAGTGACTTTCCATACCCCTGATTCCCACCTGACACAAGAATATGAAACTTTTTATTACCTACCTTTATATTCTTCTTTTTTAAAAAAATATCGTCTGTTACCATTCCAGAAATGATGATGTTTTCTTCAGGAACTGAGGCTTTAATTAATTGTTCCTTTATTTCTTTGGACGGAACAAAGTGTAAATCAATATGTTTTTTTCCCCATAAATCATTGATAAAAAAATCAGTATATACATTTCCCGTCATAACCTTTATCACTCCATATTCCTTTAGTTTATGAACTAGAAATGAAGGAAAGCTATGAGTACAAATAATTAAATCTGGTTGTTTTTGTTGTATCATTTGTTCCATTTTTTCTAAAAAGAATGATAAATAGATTGATTGAAGAACTGATGACTTCTTGTAAAAGAATTTCTTGTAAAATAAACTGTATAACGAAGGAATTTGGGTGATCCAATTTAAGTACAAGTTGGAAATAAACTTTTCAAGTCCAGCGTTTACATAGCTGAGAAACTCCACTTTTTCACATTGAACATATGGGTCTTGTTTTATAAAAGCTTCTACTAATGCGTCTGAAGTTCGATGATGTCCGGATTCCATTTTGAAAAGTGGCAAAAGTAATATCTTCATTTTTTCCACATCCTTCGGACACTCTATTGTCATTCAAATAATCAAAAGTTATGCAAACTTTAAAATGATTAGTAGTATCGATTGTTTTACAGCCATAGAAAGGATTACTTGTATACCTCTTTTCACTTTCTTCCTCGAATTGAAAAGACCTTCACCCCCCTCTAGCTCATTCAAATAGGTTATCCCCTTTAAAAATAGCTAATCAATGAATTTTTATTAACTTAATTAAAACCCAAGAATGATCGAATTTCAAACTCAACGACAAGGTCACGTATTCTTTTTATAGGAAGAAAATAACGGGATTTTATAATGAGTTTGATGAATAAATTAGACCTTAGCCTAATGATGCATTGTATTTTACGATAATAATCCAAGCTATTAATCCTATCCACCCTGTCGAGATATATCGTTTTATAGCGAATTTCATCTACCATTATAGATATCAATGCTTATTTTTGATTTATTAGGTTTTTGAAGCTTTGAATAGCGCCCGTTTTCGCCTATTTTTCATTATGTTGTTAAAGTAACTCGTAATCTTTTTAACATAAAGGAAAAAGTTAAATGCCTCGGTTTTATAGAATTTTTCAATCTAAATAAGAGACGAAAAAGGGAGAAATTGTTACAATTATGACATTTATTTTCTAGCCAAAAATACCGCTCTCATTGTTGATATAATAAGGTTTTTTAATAAAACACCTTAAACATGGATGATTTTAGTCATGCGTACTACGACACATTGATTTTGGGAATCGAATTTCATTAATCTAGTGGTGGGATTAACTAAATTAAAATTTTTTCTTGAAAGGAGTGGTTTGAATGGCACAATTAGACCGAAACCGGGAAACACCAAAATCCACTCAGCCGAATATTCGTACACAGAAAAAGTTATCAACAAAGGAGAAAGCATTTGTCATCAGCTTGTTCACCATCATTGTAACGTCCCTTTTTCTTGTTAACTGGTCAGCATCTGACAAGATAAACTTAACAATCGGTCTATATGGATCCGTTATGGTTGCCTACTTACTGGGAAAAATGCTGCTTTCCTTTAAATACAAGGAAGTAACAATACCTCCACCTGATTTAAAAGTATCTGTAGTGATTCCGTCTTACAATGAAGCCCCTGAAGCTGTCCTTGGTACTATTGAAAGTATTTTAAAACAGGATTATCCGATCCATGAAATTTTTGTAGTCGATGATGGCAGTAAAGATATAGAAGCTTATGAAGCTGTTTTAAAGCTTAAATACCATCTTTCAGAAGGAACTAATGAATCCTCACGGTACTCTCTTAGCTATAAGTTGCCTAATTTAATCGTTCACCGTCTTCCAGAAAATAGAGGAAAACGTCATGCTCAAATCTGGGCATTTGAACGTGCAACAGGAGATGTTTATGTAACAGTAGATTCCGATTGTACGGTTTTCTCTGATGCCATTGGTGAATTATTGAAACCAATGAATGATCCGGAAGTAGTTGCTACTACTGGACATGTGAATATTCGAAATCGTACAGATAATATTCTGACTCGATTAATAGATATGCGTTATGATAATGCATTTAGAGTGGAAAGAGCAGCACATTCTGTTACCAATAATGTTCTCGTCTGTAGCGGTCCGTTAAGCGCCTATCGTAGAGAAGTGGTCATGAAAAACCTTGATCATTATGGTTCACAGACATTTCTCGGCCAACAAGTGCAATTAGGTGATGATCGCTGTCTAACAAACTATGCCATCCGTGAAGGTAAGACATTATATCAATCAACAGCCCGCTGCATTACAGACGCACCAACTCAGTTAATCATCTTAATCAGGCAACAATCTCGCTGGAATAAGTCGTTTTTTAGAGAAAGCCTGATCGCTCTTAAAATCGGTTTAAAAAAACCAAATGTATTTATTTGGGTTATGCTTGAAATGTTTCTTTGGATTGCATTTGGTGTTTCATTAGTTATGGCGGTTTATATTGCATCCTCGACAATGGCTTGGATTATATTTATTTATTATCTCGCCTATGTCATTATTTCTGCCTATGCCCGAAATGTTTTTTATGCATATAAAAGGCCACTAACCTTTTTAATGGCTCCCCTTTATGGTTTGTTATTTTTAATTTTGCTTTGTCCTCTTCGTTTCTGGGCATTGCTGACTCTTCGATCTACTTCATGGGGTACAAGAGGTTAAGTGTTATTTAAATTAGTCTATTATTATTTATTGAATTGGAGTTGTGACTATGATAGTTCGTAAAGCCATTATTCCAGCTGCCGGTTTAGGAACTCGATTTCTTCCAGCAACAAAGGCCCAGCCAAAAGAAATGCTTCCCATTGTAGACAAACCAACCATTCAATACATTGTTGAAGAGGCTGTTCAGTCTGGTATTGAGGATATTTTAGTTATAAGCGGTCGTGGAAAACGGGCCATTGAAGATCATTTTGATAAATCCTATGAGTTGGAAGAAACTTTATTTAAAAAAGAAAAATACGAAAAACTCAACGAGATTCAATCTATTTCAAATCTCGCTAATATTCATTATATCCGTCAAAAGGAACCTCGTGGCTTAGGTCATGCTATACATTGTGCTAGTCGGTTTATCAATAATGAGCCATTTGCAGTTCTTCTCGGCGATGACATTGTTAAGTCAGAGATTCCTTGCCTCAAACAATTAATCGATAGGTATAATCACTATCAATCTTCTATTATTGGTGTTCAGAATGTAGATCCAGAAGAAGTAAGCAAGTATGGAATTATTCAACCTACAGAACATCCTACTCTTGAAAAAGATGTTCTAGCACTAGCGTCAGTTGTAGAAAAACCTGCTGTAGAAAAGGCCCCTTCCCAATACGCCATAATGGGACGTTACATTCTCACACCAGAGATATTTGATATTTTAGCAACATTACCACCAGGGGCAGGAAATGAAATTCAATTAACGGATGCTATAAAAATACTGAACGAATCACAAACAGTTTTAGCTTTTAACTTCAAAGGGCAACGGTACGATGTTGGAGATAAATTTGGCTTCATTAAAGCAACGATTGACTTTGCATTAGATAGACCAGATTTAAGAGCAAGTGTTGAATCGTACTTAAATGATATTGGTCATACAACAAATTAATATATACCTTCATGAAAGTAATTCCATTGTTCTTCGGCTATGGTTGCACCGATTAACACATATACTTTTAATCTTTTTTTATAAAAGACAATAATCCACTATTCATTTATAAAGCATCTAGTAAGGGAGGAGTTTTTATGCAAATCTCTATCATCGGAACCGGTTATGTGGGGTTAGTTACAGGTGTTTGTTTGTCTGATATTGGTCAGCATGTTACTTGCCTCGATATTAACATGGAGAAAATCGATAAACTGAAACAAGGGATCTCCCCTATTTATGAACCAGGTTTAGAAGAATTGATAATAAAGAATCAAGAGAAGGGCAATCTTCATTTTACGTCAAACCCCATTATTGGGTTAAAGAATGCGGATGTTGTATATATTGCCGTCGGTACTCCTCAAGGTGAAGATGGCGCGGCAGATCTCTCTTATATCTATAAAGCAGCAAGAGATATTGGTCAAAATATTACCCGAGATGTTGTGGTCGTAACAAAAAGTACGGTCCCGGTGGGTACGAATTACAAAATTAGAGAATTGGTATTATTAAATCTCCAAGGAAACTATCGTGTTGAAGTGGTTTCTAATCCAGAATTCTTACGTGAGGGTTCAGCGGTACATGATTCTTTTCATGGTGACCGAATTGTGATTGGGGCAGATAATCCTGAAGCTTCTCAAATCATAGAAGAAATAAATGAACCTTTCGGTATTCCCATTTTAAAAACAAGTATTTATAGTGCTGAGATGATTAAGTATGCAGCAAATGCATTTTTGGCAACGAAAATCTCTTTTATTAACGAGATTGCAAATATATCTGAAAAAGTTGGTTCCGATATCGTTGAAATATCTAAGGGAATAGGAATGGATTCTCGTATCGGACCTAAGTTTCTAAAAGCAGGAATTGGATTTGGAGGTTCATGTTTTCCTAAGGATACAAGAGCATTAATTAATATTTCGGAAGCTATTAATCATGATTTTCACTTAATGAAATCAGTCGTTCAACTAAATGAAGAACAAAAAATAAAATTGGTGAACAAAGCTAAAGAACGTTTCGGTTCGCTTGAAGGTAAACATATTGCACTACTTGGTCTTGCCTTTAAACCAAATACTGATGATATGCGTGATGCACCATCCATCAGTATTTCTAAAACACTAGTTGAAGAAGGTGCAAAAATTATTGCCTATGATCCCATTGCTAATAAAAATGCTAAAAAATATCTTCCAGATTGTGTAAAGTATGTAGACCAGATTGAAGATGCTATCAAAATGGCAGATATCGTGTTTATATTAACAGAATGGGAAGAAATTGTAGAAAAAACATTATACCAATCTAAGCTTTTTATGAAAAAACCAATCATCTTTGACGGCAGAAATTGTTATACGCCGGAAGATGCAAGAAAATATGAAGTTGAGTACGTGTCAATCGGAAGAAAACCAGTTAAACCAGGTGAAATACAAGGTATCAAACCAACAAACTACTCATCTTTTTAAACTCTACGACTGGTTTACTGTTTTATAAAAAAAATTAAATTGAAAGGATGAATGTAAATGAAAAAAGTAACATCAGCTCTTTTATCAGCTATTCTAACCGTTAATTTCACTGTTCCAGTTTTTGCCCAGGAGGTTAAGGAGCCCACGCCAGTAGTAAAAAATATAGAAGGATCTGAATCGTTGAAAAACATTTATAGTTTTAAAGCTACAGTCGTTTTTGAAGATGAAAGATATCATGTAACCTATCTTGATAAAGACGGCATTGTATCAGTGGATATTAAGAAGGACACAGGGAAAGAAGAGATTAAGATAACAGGTGAAGATGCACATCAGAGAGTCATCAAATTTGTAAAGGACCTTAATTTAACAAAGAATTTAAGTAAGGAAGAAGTAGTTAAACGTCTATCTGCTGCAATAGGTAAAGACCCTTCAGAGTTAGAAAAAGCAGATGCTGATATTACGTTCACGAATGATGCAACAATATCTTTCTCCTATAAACAAGGGAATAAATCTAAAACCGTTGATAAGCTTGAACTTCGTCAATTGCAAGTAAAACTGGAAGCTAATGATGGAAGTTTTTATGATATTCACTACCATTTAAAAGGAAATGGTGACATCCAAGCAATGGTGAAGAAAAAAACTGAGGATGGCGAAGAAAGATTAAAGGATTTGGATGCCTTAAATGAAATCAATCGAATTTTTAAGAATGGACTAATTCCAAATAACGAAACAAATTTGAACGAGTATTTAGAACAAGTATCAGTGGTAGTTGGAATTCCAGTCACAGATATCACAAAAGCGGATTTTCGTGGACAATTTACAAACAAATCAAAAGTTGATTTTAAATTTGAAAAATAACATGTCATTAGAATGAAGCGGACGAAACGGTCCGCTTCCTGTTGTACTTTTTACTTTTCTTTTTAAGAAAAGTAATCAAAGTAATTCCTCTTTAATAAGCGCGGCGTTTTCATTAGTTTTGCATACGAGATAGAATTTGTAAGTTTTTTTGTATCAATTAATAATAGTTGGGTCTCAATTTCTTTTACAATTGAATCAGACTGGTGAGCAATTTGACAATCTTGGCAGAGAACGGTGGGCGTTTCTCTAATTTCAATTGCTCGTGTACCATCAGGTAACTCCCAGTACACTGTGGACGAGCCTATGCTAGTTTTTTCACTTTCACACCATTGGCACCTCATTTCCCTCCCTCCTGCTTTTCATCTGTTTTGGATACATCAGAGTTTGGAAACGATTCTTTTTTCAATTGAGCTTGGAACTTTTTCTCTTTTAATTGGTCTCTTTTTTCGCGTTTATTTTTCAAGGTTTCATGCTCTGGATTTTGTTGGAAGGATTTTCGGCGATCGATTCTAGTTAGTCCCTCTGGAACAAGATTAAATTGATGGTCATCTATTAACCCTGCGATTCCGACAGTTGAATTCTTCTCTTCCATGTCAGGATAAACTTGTTTAAAATAATCATCGGCCCTTCCTGGCACATAATTTTCCGGCTCTGGATAAGTCGTAATCACCCCTTCAAAATTTCGAAGGACGACCTTCTTTGGACTTTGCGAAATAAGATAGTTGGGCTGCAGAGCAATTTTTCCACCACCTCCAGGTGCATCGACGACAAAGGTAGGTACAGCATAACCACTAGTATGACCTCGTAGTCCTTCAATAATTTCCAATCCCTTGGACAACGGGGCACGAAAATGACTAATCCCCTCTGATAAATCGCACTGATAAATGTAATACGGACGTACCCTTATTTTAACGAGATCATGCATTAGCTTTTTCATGACCGGAACACTGTCATTGATTCCTGCTAATATAACAGATTGGTTGCCAACTGGTACCCCTGCATTTGCCAGCATTTCACAGGCTCGTTTTGAATCCTCCGTAATTTCAATGGACGTATTAAAATGAGTATTTAGCCAAACGGGGTGATACTTTTTGAGAATGTTACAGAGGCTTTCGGTAATTCGCTGCGGAAAAACTACAGGAGCTCTTGTACCAATACGGATGATTTCTACATGTTCGATAGCGCGAAGATTTTTCAAAATATATTCTAGGATTTGGTCATTAATTAATAGTCCATCCCCTCCCGAAATGAGGACGTCTCGTACAACAGGAGTTTGCCGAATATAGTCAATCGCGGTATCTAATTGTTTTTTGGGTACCCCCATTCCAATCTGACCGGAAAAACGCCTTCTTGTACAATAACGGCAGTACATGGAACATTGATTGGTTACTAAAAAGAGAACTCGATCGGGATAACGGTGGGTAAGTCCTGGTACAGGTGAATCCTCATCTTCATGAAGAGGATCCTCCAAATCATATTTCGTCTTGTATATTTCTTTTGAAATTGGAACAGATTGCATACGGATTGGACAGCGTGGATCATCTGGATTCATAAGCGAAGCATAGTAAGGGGTGATATTTAACGGAATTGTTTTCGTTGAAATGCGTACGCCTTCTTCTTCATCCGGAGTTAAATGAATAACCTTTTTCAAATCCTCTAACGTTCGAATCGTATTGGTTAATTGCCATACCCAGTTTTTCCACTGTTCTTCTTTGACATCCTTCCATAATTCAATATTCTTCCAGTGTCTGTCAGGTTTATATAAAAATGGTTTCAATTTGTGATTCCTCCTATTTAATAAATGGCATGTTATGCTATATGATTGATGCAAGTATCGTGCCATTTATTAAGTGGGAGATCTTCTCTTTTTTTGAGATCTGTATTACTTTTTTTGGGAAGATACTCGTGGGTATCCGAACTCTTTATAACAATTTGGGGCAAAACGTCGCTTTTAAGTAGTTATTTGTTGTTTAATGAGTTGAGTGTCATTTTACTTCAATGTCCATTAAACCCTGTAGCCAGTAACGCCGATTAATCGGCATCTTGTTTCTTTAATTTGTACTGTAGTGTTTGACGGGGGATTTTCAATAGTTTTGCTGCTTGTTGAATGTTCCCGTTTGTTTGTTCTAAAGCCTTTTCGATTAAGCTATTTTCATAAAGTGCCAAGTTTTCACGCAAAGAAAAATCCTCCCCAGGGGAATGTTTAGGTGGTCCTACATTTTTTAACATAATCGGTACATATTGTTGTGTTAAAATTTCTTCCTCACAAACGTTCATCATATACTCAATGGCATGTTTTAATTCTCTAACATTTCCTGGCCACGAATAGGATAAAAAAAGGTCATGTACATCCGAGTCAATTCCTCTAACCGATTTTTTTAATTTTTTATTATAATCCTTTATAAAATAATCCGTTAAATACAAAATATCTTCTTTCCGTTTACTAAGTGGAGGTAATTCAAACATTAAAACATTTAAACGATAGAAAAGATCCGGTCGAAGTCTTTTTTCCTCTAGAGCAACAATAGGAGAAATGTTCATAGCCCCGATAACACGTACATTGGTCAAAACAGTTTTCGAACTGCCTACCCTCCGTATCATACCATCTTCTAGGACTCGAAGTAGCTTGGCCTGTAGATCAATAGGCATTTCATGAATTTCATCTAAAAATAAGGTACCACCATCTGCTAATTCAAATAGTCCTGGTCGATCAAGTGCTCCTGTGTAACTGCCTTTTGCTGTTCCAAATAACAGACTCTCTAATAAAGATTCAGGAATCGCTGCACAATTTTGCGCAATAAATGGACCCATTGATCTATAGGAAGCACGATGAATTCCTTGTACAAACAGTTCCTTTCCTGTTCCACTTTCTCCACAAATGAGCATGGCAGAGTCTGATTTCGCCAATTTCTCAGCATTTCTAATAATCTTGATAAAAGGAGGATTCATCGTTTTTATATCTGATAACCGATAGGACGTACTCTTTTTTAGTGAGACACGATTTCTCTTAGAGTCTTGAATTTCCCCATGCAGCTCCAATAATTTTTCAGATAATGTTTTTAAACGCGAGTAATCTTTTGCAATTTCGACTGCTCCTACAAATACTTTGTTAATAAAAATGGGCAATGTTGTATTAATCGTTTCTACTTTTTTCCCATGAAGGTTTATATAAGTTTGTGGTTGATGGTAAATCGGTTTTTTCGTTTTAATGACCTTTAATAAAGTACTAGATTGTTTGGTTAAGGAGGGGAAAACGTCCAAAATTGACTTTCCAAGAACCTCTTCAATTTCTAATCCATCATGTTTTGCAGCAATGGCATTATAAAAAATCGTTTCCCCTGCCAAATTAACGGCATGAATCCCTTCATCAATACTTTGCAAGATGGCGGCTAGCACCTCATTTGAAATAGCTTCTTTTGACAAATGGCTCACCTCGTTCCGTTATGCCGATAAATAGGTCAAGGGGTCAATTTTTCGCTTTCCCCAATAGAAAGATCCTTTACCCACATATTCATGTTCTCTAGCTTATCAAAAATATAGCAGTTATTTAGCAATCGCCCCCGGTATTTAAACCCTATTTGATGAAGAACTGCATTCATTCCATATGACTGGGCCCTGGCAATGGAAAATACACAATAGATCCCTTGCACTCTCAACTCAGTTTCCAATTTTTCTAGAATTTTTTTCATTAATCCATATTTTCGATGATCAGGTAGTGTGGCACAATCGGTAAGTTCAGCATGGTCATACATAAAATTAATTTCTGCTGACGCACAACTAACGATTTCGTCATCATTTGTAATTCCATAGTAGATCGTCCCACCCTCCATTGTTTTCTCGATATATTCGGGGTCGTGTAATGGAGTGGGGTAAATTTTAAAGACTTGTCGGTATAACTGGGAAAGCTTAATCGCGTCGCTCTTTTCCATTTTCAGTAAATGATATTGGGTTGATATTACTCTATGGCTTTCGTGCCCATGTAAGTTCATAATACGTTGGAGGATGCCATCCTCCATCACCCAATTATTACTATTTCTCCGTTTATCGTAATAATATTTCGTAAAATAATAGGCATCTGAACCACGAAAAAAACCATCCACCTTTGCCTCACAATGAAATCCATGTTGTAATAGTAAATCGTAGTGCTCTTGTCTTGAGATGAAAAGCAATTTTTCCCTTTTTGAGTTAACAGCCATTTCTTCAGCTATTTTAATCACCTCACAGACATTCCCGCGATAGTCATCAATTCTCAATCGTTTATTAAGAGGATCGTTAAAAACTTTCGTTTTGTAATTATTTCCATTAATTTGCTGTACATATGCTATGTTGGTCATTTCCATTTATTCACTCCTTTTTTAATAAGAGAGACAGACTCCATTGCAGCCAGTCACCTATCAACCTATGAATCACTTACGCCACACCAGTTTAGAATCGTAAGTGCAATCATTTCTGCCGCTTCAAATACATGATCTAAAACAATATATTCATTACAATCATGGGCAACTTCAGTTGTTCCTGGTCCAAACACAACTACCGGAGTATGACCAATATTCGACAAGATCCCCCCGTCCGTTCCCCAAGGTGAAGCTTCAATTACAGGGAAATTTCCTCTAACTTTTTGATAGGCTTGCGTTAGGAATTGGATTAATTCATGACCCTCCTCTAAATTCCCTGGGAGCCACGTTCCTCCAAACCATTCAATTTTAACAGGATGTTGTTGAAACCATTTATCCTTTTTCTCTAACGCCCTTAAACATTCTTCCATCTCCGCTCTAGCTTTTGTAAGTGTCTCATTAGGGGCAACTCCCATCCTCCCTTCAATATCAGCCAAATCAGGCACGGATGATGGCCATTCACCACTTTGTATTTTCCCAATATTAATAGGAATCGGGATGGGTATATTCTCATACAAGGGGTCCTTTATCCCTTGATTTCGAGCCTTTTCTAACTGTTGTAATTCATTTATGACAACGTTCATCTTTTCAATAGCACTAACTCCTTCATAACGAGTTCCACCATGTGCCGACTTTCCTTTTACCGTGATCCGAAACCACATCGAACCTTGTTGTTTGGGAAAAATTTTCATTCCAGAAGGTTCTGGAATAATGGCGCCGTCACCATGATAACCACGTAATACAGCTGCTAGACTTCCTGCACCTCCGCTTTCTTCTTCTATCACACTTTGAAAAATCACATCCCCTTTTAGCTTAATCCCACTTTCTTTGATTGCTTCAATCGCTAAAAGGAGTGATACCGTTCCTCCCTTCATATCAGTTGAACCGCGACCATAAAGACATCCGTCTATAATGACGCCGCTATAGGGGTCATGTTCCCACTCGTTAAGATCTCCTTCTGGAACAACATCGATATGACCATTTAGAATAATTGAACGACCAACACCCGTTCCCTTCCATACCCCTACCACATTCGGATTGCCATAAAAGTTTTTTCGATCACAGGAAAAATCAGGATGGTTGAGCAGCTCTGGGCTGCCTATTTCCCAAATATCTAAGCTTAGCCCCAGTCTTCTTAGCTTTTCAATAATGATCGCTTGTGCCTTACTTTCTTCCCCCCTTACACTTCGTTCTTGAACGAGTCGTTGTAATAACTTTACACCTCTAGAGTGATTATCGGCTAACCACGTTTTGATTGCGATTTCTTGTTGTTCCACTCTATTTCCCCCTTTTCGTTCTATCAAACTCGTTATATTTCTGTGATTTTAAGGTTAGGATGAATGTTAAAAGAACACGCCGTACGACATTTAATTTCTTCAAGGGATGTTGTTGGAAAATATTCGAGTAATGTAAGACCACCTGGATTTACTTGAAAAACGCCTAAATCTGTAATGATAAGATCCACACATTTTGCGGAGGTTAAAGGCAATGTACAATATTTTACAATTTTAGATTGGTGATTTTTATCAAGGTGGCTCATCACGACTACAACCTTTTTTGCTTTTTGAGCTAACTCCATCGCACCACCCATCCCTGGAATTTTCTTTCCTGGAACAATCCAATTAGCCAAATCTCCTTTTTCGCTCACCTGCAATGCTCCAAGAATGGTAATATCGATGATGCCGCGGCGAATCATGCCAAAAGCCGTCGTGCTATCACAAAATGAAGCTCCTGGGAGCACAGTTACGGGAAGACCTCCAGCATTACAAATATTTTCGTTCTCTTCTCCTTTTTGGGGACTAGGTCCCATCCCAACTATTCCATTCTCAGTATGGAACATAACCATATGCTCGTTTTTTAAAAAATTTGGCACCAGTGAAGGGATCCCAATTCCTAAATTAACGACCATTCCATCTTTGATTTCTTCTGCTGCCCTTTTTGCGATTAACTTTCTTATCTCTACTCCCATACCCATTTCCAGTTCACTCCTTGAGATGGAATAACATAATCAACAAATACGCCTGGGGTGATAATTTCATCCGGATCTAAACTTCCTAAGGGGACTATTTCTTCCACTTCTGCTATCGTAATTTCACCAGCCATGGCAACAAGCGGATTTGTGTTACGAGCGCTTTTGTCATAAACTAAATTCCCAAAGGGATCTGACTTTTTTGCATAGACAATGGAGATATCTGCAGTTAAAGCGCTTTCAACCAAAAAGACTTTTCCATCTAATACATAGATTGGTTTACTTCCAGTCACCATTTCATTGTCAATGCCTATATCAGTTAAAATAGCAGGAATGCCTACTCCTCCTGCACGAATCCTTTCAACTAATGTACCTTGTGGACAAAACTCAACTTCTAACTTTCCTGTTGTCAATAGTTGCCCTGCAATGGGATTTGAACCAATATGGGAGACGATTACTTTATCGACCTGACCACTGCTGACAACCTTACCAATTCCAATCATAGGAAAACCAGTATCATTTCCAATTAAAGTTAAATGCCGAATATGTTTATGGATGATGCCATCGATGATCGTCGGTGGCGAACCTACACCTCCAAATCCACCGAACATAATCGACATTCCGTCATGAAATAAATTCATCCCTTTTTCGATCGTTGTTATTTTCCCAAAAGGGTTATCCAAATGTTTCTCCTCCCTCTTTAAGACTCGCCTTTATGTTTTCAAAAGTAATGGATAATCTTTTAATCAAATCATCCATTTCTTTTTCTGTAATCGTTAAAGGTGGAGATACAATGACGGCGTCACCGTGGACCCCATCTAATCCAGCACCAGCAGGATACAATAATAAACCATTTTCTACTGCATGTTTAATGACTTTTTGGGTTAAAAAAAGTTTCTGTGTAAAAGGTTCCTTCGTTCGTCGATTCTGCACAAATTCAATTCCAATTAAAAGCCCCTTTCCTCGAATATTACCGATAAACGAAAATTGTTTTTGTAACTTTTTTAGTTCTGTAAACAAATATTGACTTTTTTGAAAAACTAAAGGGATAATTTGGTTCTTTTCAAGAAATTCTAATACCGCTAATGAGGTAGCACAGCTTTGGGGATTTGCACTAAGAGTGTGTCCGCTCATGATCAAATTTGAACCATTCAATATTGGCTCCATCACACGTTCACTTACTAACGTCGCGGCAATGGCAGTATATCCTGCTCCCATTCCTTTTCCAAGTGCGACGATATCTGGGACAATATCCCATTGTTCATAGGCAAACCAAGTTCCCGTTCTTCCAAAACCTGTCATTACCTCATCTGCAATCAATAAGATGTCATATTTCTCGCAAATTTCTTTAATGATTTTAAAGTAGTTTGTTGGTGGAGTGATGGCGGCGCCTGCTGCTCCTATAACGGGTTCAGCAATAAAGGCTGCGATATGATCGGCTCCTATTCTTTGAATGGTTGTTTCTAACTCGTGGGCGCATGGAAAACCACAATTTTCGTTTGTTTTGTTAAAGGGACAACGATAACAATAAGGGGGATGAATGGTAGGGAAGTCTTCTAATAGCGGGACAAAACGCGCTCTTCTGCTCGAGTGCCCTGACATTGATAAGGCTCCAAGTGTAATTCCATGATAGCTTAACCATCTGGATAAAATTTTATTTTTTGTTTTGATGCCTTTTTCCTGCCAATGTTGGATCGCGACTTTCATTGCTGTTTCAGTTGCTTCGGAACCACTATTGACAAAAAAACTCCATTTTAATTGATCTTGGGTAAGTCCGGCAATTTTTGCAGCAAGCTTTTCTGCTGGTTCACTTGTAAATTGTGAGCGATAGACAAAGGAAACTTTTTCTGCTTGTTCTTTCATTGCTACAAGTACCTCTTCTACACCATGACCAATATTAGCCGTAACGGCACCAGAACTGGCATCTAAATATTGTTTGCCTTCTATATCATATAGATAGACTCCTTTTCCATAATCAATAACCGGATATGAGGCATTTAACAATGGTTTAATTAAATATGATTTATTCATCTTCTCACTCCGTCAAGTTCTAATTAATTTGAGCTTAAAACCATTATATGAGAAAAAATCATAATTCTTTCATAGAAATACTCTTGACATTATGCCTAACTAAACATGACAACACTTCCTGAGTATATATAAAAATATGTAACTGTCGTGTAGTAAAACACTAACAAAAGCCCCCGTTAAAGAGGGCCCCTGATTATAATATCCTATGAATGTAACTTTGTGTGATTGGTTGAAAATTGTTCTGGATAACCATAGCTGCCATGCTCACTTAAATCCAAGCCCATCAATTCCTCTTCTTCGGTTACACGGATTCCGACGATCTTTTTCATGATATATAATATAACATATGATACAACGAAGGCGTACAAACCGGAAGTGACAACCCCTAATAATTGAACCCATAATTGATGAAAGCCACCGCCATAGAGTAACCCTGCTTGCCCAACAGTCGCTAACTCTGGTGTTGCAAAAAAACCTGTTGATAAGGTTCCCCATACCCCTGCTGTTCCATGGACAGAAAGCGCAAAGATTGGATCATCAATTTTTTTACTTTCGAAAAATCTAGCACTATAGAATACGATGATTCCTGCGGTCAATCCAATGAGAACCGCTCCCCAAGTATCGACAAATGCACAAGAGGCTGTAATGGCAACAAGTCCTGCTAATGCCCCGTTTAATAATGTAGGTACATCCGGTTTGCCAAGAACTACCCATGAAATAAAGGTAGCAGCTATCGCTCCTGAACCAGCAGCTAATGCTGTGTTTAAAGCAACAAAACCGAAAAATCCATCATCCACCGCAACGGTACTCCCAGCATTAAATCCAAACCAACCTACCCAAAGAAAGAATACTGCCAATGACGTATACACTTGGTTGTGTCCCGCCAAATTGTTTGCTGCACCATCCGCGTTATATTTTCCAATACGCGGTTTTAATAGCATAGTAGCAGCCATGGCGGCCATTGCACCGGTTAAGTGAACAACGGTTGAACCTGCAAAATCTTGTTTACCATGATCCGCTAACCAGCCTCCACCCCAAATCCAATGAGCAATCACTGGATAAATTAGAACTCCAAATAAAATGGTAAAGATAACGTATACTGAGAATTTTGCCCTCTCCGCAAACCCTCCTAACGCAATAGTGATTGAAATACCGGCAAAAGCCATTTGGAACACGAAAAATACTGAAGTAGAAAGAGTCGCCTCTTCAATTTGTTCTCCTGAAAAAAAGAAATCACTCATACCAACAAAAAAGTTTGCATGATCTCCAAATGTAAAACCATAACCCACTGCCCAATAAACCAGGATCGCTAAGCTAAATGTGAAGACCGTCTTACCAGCAATATGCCCAGCATTTTTAGCCCTAGTAGAACCAGCTTCCAATAAAATAAAACCAGCAATCATAAAAATCACCAAAATAGCCCCTAACATGACCCATACACTGTTCATTAAAAAAGCCGGATCATTCATCTTGTATCTCCCCTTTTATCTGACTTTTTATTACACATTTATGTTATATTTTATAACACCTTTGTGTATTTCTTATTTTATGTAATAGATTTTAAACTGTCAATGTTTTCTAATAATTTAATGTAATAAAATATTACATAATTAAAAAAGGGTAAGAGGTCACCACCTTTCGGAAGGCCCTCTCACCCTTTTATTTTTAATTGTTAGTTGCAGTAACATGTTGCGCCAATAATGATTAATAGGATGAACAATACGACGATTAACGCGAAGCCGCCGCCGTAACAGCGTTGTCCTCCTACTACCGGGTATACTGGGTAGCTATAACCTTGAAAACATGGTTCTGGTTCGTAACCATACGGACTTGTCATCGTCATTTGAGGCATATTTGGCATATTTGCCATATTTGCCATATTTGCCATATTCACATTAGCCATATTCGGCATATTTTCAAACATGTGCATACACTCCTTCTTATTAGGTAATTCCCTATCAACATATGTCATGATACTTGTCTATGTATGTGCATTTGCCTATTGCGTAAAATAAATCCTTATAATCTCGTCGAAGTTACGGTATCCTAACAATAAATAATAAATAAAGAAATTTTGAGGAGATGCGAAGGTTGAATAAGAAGAAAAGGAACATTTCCTTATTACTTTTATCAATTTCCCTGTTGTTTACCACCTTTTATTTTATAAACGATGAAAAAGAAGTAAAAAGCGAGAACTTAACGTTATACGAAAAAATAAATACAGGTAAAGATATTCATTACTTAATCATAGGCGATAGCATCGGACGGGGAGCAGGAGTTAAAGTTCGTTCTTTTACATGGTTTAATCAATGGGAAAAGTTAATGAAGCATCATTATAACTTAAATTTAACTCGCCATTCTATTGTACAGAGTGGCGCAACGACATTTGAAGGCTTATATTTATTCAATCGCGAAAATAATCAACGTCCGGCAGATTTAATTTTTCTTATTTTTGGTGAAAATGATCGAAAATACATGAATGTTCATCAATTTTCCTTATTTTACGAATCTCTTTTAAGCAAAGCGAAACAAGTCTATCCCAATGCCGAGATCATCACAATCACAGAAAGCTGTTTAACCAACGAATCCTTCGCTGATGTAATTAAACAACTTTCCGCTCAATACCAAACCAAACATGTTGATATGCGAATTCCCTTTCAACAATCGAACTATTCAGCAGAGCAATTAACCATTGATCTCGTTCATCCTAATCAAAAAGGATATCAATTATATGCCGAAGAACTCGTTAAAGTTATAAAACCTGAAACATATAAAGGACAGAAACCATCTATCGACCAATCTATTCAACCTTTAACGTTTAAGGAATTGTCCTCATACAAAAGGAAGGATCATTCTTTTATACAAAGAAATAACGATTTTGTTTCAAACGAACCAGGCTCATCCATTACCTATTCCTTTTCCGGCAAACATCTAGGTGTTAAAGTTTGGGTTGGTAAAAATCAAGGGGATATTGATGTATTCATTGATCAGCAATATATTCGAACGATCTCAACTAATTGGCCCATTGAAAAATACAGAGGTTTATATATTGAAAGCAATTTGTCCGAGGGAGACCACGAAGTAAAGTTTGTTTATTCAAAAAAGAATTCTACAAAATATAAAAAGAAAACAAACATCCAAATATCTTCAATCATCATTGCAAATTAAAAGCATACTAATCGGGAGAATCCCATTAGTATGCTTCTAACTACTTCATAGGAAGCTGTAAAGAAAAACGTATGTCATCTTCCTTTAAATTAAACTCCTCTACTTTAATCTTGAAATCACTTTTTAGTTTTAAATCCTGTAAAGCGACAAATACTTTTTCTTCATTTGGATGGACCGTAATCCATCCAGGAAGTGAATCACTACTTTGAATAAACCCAAGGACAAGCGGGGCTGGTAAACTAAATTTTCCAATTGTCATATTTTTTTGGTGTAATTCTACATCACCATTATCCAAAACAAAAGGTTCGAACGTTAATTTTACATCAATTGTTTCTTGAAGAATAGGAATGTTCCCTACAAACTCTACTTCATCCGTTAAAGTTACGTGATAATCAAAATTCCCAGTTTGTTGTTCTTCTATATAATGGTGAATCAATTGATTCAGATCCTGCTTGTTAGTATGAATGGTAAACAACATCCCTTCCTCTTTTGGAATCGAACGAGGCGACCTAGTTTCGTTTTCACCACTTGTGATTAGTTGAAAAAACAAAAATAAAAGTATGAGGATCACAACATTCAATCCTAATAGCAAATAAAACAATCGCTTATAATGATATACTTTCAATGACTTATCCCCCTATATAAACAGGAAAAGGTCTTTTTTCAAAGACCTACTGCAGAATCTTAATATCATTAATGATATCATCCATCGGAATATCTCCCAAACCTGAATAATCCTTCATTACATTTCCATCTTGATCAATTAAATAAAAAGCGGTTCCATGAATAACTTGATCACCAGATTGTGGTTTTTTAACAATCGCTTTAAAAGAATTTAAGGCAAATTGTTCAATGGATTCTTGTGAATAACCCGTTAGAAAATTCCAGTTCGTATCATCAACTTGAAATTGTTTTCCAAACTCAGTTAATATTTCTGGAGTATCTATGGTCGGATCGACACTAAAAGAAACAAATTCGATATTTTCGATCCCTTCCTCTTTTACTCTATCTTGCAAAATTTTCATGTTTGCGGTCATGGGTAGACATACATCATCACAATTAGTAAAAATAAAGTTTGCCACCCAAACATTTCCTTCTAAATCTTTTAGTCCAAAAGATTCGCCTTTTTGGTTGGTATGAGTGAAATCCTCTACAGTATAATTCAAAGGATTATCAATTTCAGATTTACCACATGCAGATAAAATAAGTATAAGTATAATAAAATGAAACGAAACAATTCGAAGTTTCACAACATTCACCCCTTAGCATTATTCTACTGAACTATCATTTTTCTTTCAATTATTCTCACTTATAATGCTAGAATATTATTTTCCACGGAATGATGTAGGTTCTTTTGAAACGGGAACAAAAATTTTAAACGTCGTCCCCACTCCTTTTTCACTCATCACTTCAATCTTCCCACGCATTCTTTCAATTATTTGATAGCAGACCGTTAACCCCATCCCTGTTCCTTTTTCTTTTAAACTATAAAAAGCGGTTCCAAGCCTATTAACTTCTTCCTGTGTCATCCCAATACCAGTATCAGTAATTTCAAATACACCATACGAGCCTTCTTGATAAAGTTTAAAAGATAATTCCCCACCATCTTTTAATGCTTCAATTCCATTTTTTAAAATATTAATTAACACTTGTTGTAATTCATTCTTATTTCCTTTTATCGTTACGTTTTCTAAAATAGGTGTAATCAAAATAATATTCTTCGTCATTTTTGCATAGGAATTCATCAAATCCAACGCTTTTTCAGCCAATTCCTTTGCATCGAGCCGTTCCGTTTTTTCCATATCCGGTTTGGCCAATGACAGATAATCATTAATAATCGTTTCAGCTCGTTCCATTTCCTCAATCATCAAACGAATATACATTCGTTCTTCTTCAGTCATATGTTCTTTCGCTAAAAAGATTTGTAAAAATCCTTTTACAACAGTCATCGGATTTCTAATCTCATGGGCAACCGAGGCTGCTAATTGTCCGATTGCATTCATTTTTTCCGCTCGTTGCAATTCTCGAAATACCATTGATTTTTCCAACAAGATATCCAGTTGTTTAAAAACATCCTGCAAATTTTGAAATTCTACACGTTCACCATATGCATCCATTTTTTCGTTCGTAATGATAATCTTATCAACAAGAGTTGTCAGATGTTCTGTAACATCATTAAACCGAAGACATAGTTCTCCTAATTCTGGATGGTTACCTACTTCAAGTTTTACATTAAAATTCCCTCGAGCAATCTCATTAAATCCATATGTTAAATGGTGTATAGGTTCATGAATGGAGATACATAGTCTTCTTAAAAAGAGAAAAAGTATCGTGCTGATACATAGAAATAATAAAGAGGAAAACAGTAGATACTCTTTCTTCATTGTTACAAGTAATTCTATTCTTATTTGATCGTTCAAAAATATTGTGATAAATAGATAGCTAGCTATTACAGTTATAACAACAGTTAAAATGGATATGAACAATGTTACGGAAAGTACTTTTTTCGTTAATGAGGGGTTTAATCGAAATCCTTTCATTTTTATATCTCCAATTCATTATGCATTTTCCATATTACAATTAAATAGTAATTAAAATAGCCTTTATTGATATCATTGTTTTCGACAATCTTTGATAGAATTCCTTCTTTTTTAAAATAATCTTAAAACATTTACAAAAAGTAAAAAAAGCTTCTAAAAAAAAGTGTCAGGCATCTGAACGATTTAGTTATAGTTATAATCTATCACTAAATCGTTCAGATGCCTGACACTTTTTATAAATCTCTTTTATTCTACAAAATACATAAACCCAATTGCGCCGGGACCAGTATGAGTACTAATCACCGGTGTTGTTTCTTCAAGTTTCATTTGATCATATCCCGTTTTCTCTTTAATCGCTTCTTTAATTTTCATCGCTAATTCATGACCATCCGCATGAACAAGTGCAACTTCTTTAATAACTTTTTCCTTTACATCCTCTGCAAAATGCTTGGCAATATATTTGGCAGCTTGAGCATGACTTCTTACCTTAGCCACTGGAGTGTATTCGCCATTTTCTAAAGAGGCAATTGGCTTAATATTCAATAAAGAACCAACCATAGCAGCCCCTTTACCAATCCTCCCCCCTTTTGACAAATTCTCTAATGTATCAACAACGATATATAATCGTGATTGCTTACGAATTTCCTCGAGTCTTGACATGATCGATTCGACTGTCTTCCCTGCAATTGCCATTTTAGCTGCCTCTAATACTTGAAATGACAGCGCTTTAGAAATAAACTCTGAATCAACCACTTTCACATTGGTATTTGTCATACTCGCAGCACCTTCTGCTGAATTTACAGTTCCACTCATTTTACCTGTTAAGTGAATGGAAATGACATCATACCCTTCTGTCCCTAAACGATCATATACCTCAAGAAATAGACCTGAAGAAGGCTGAGATGTTTTCGGTAACTCTATCGATTTTTTCATTTTCATCATAAATTCTGATGGGGTGATATCAATGCGATCTCTATAGGTTTCACCGTCAATGTTAATGGTTAAAGGCACAATCTCTATATTAAATCTTTCAATTTCTTCGTTAGATAGATCACATGTCGAATCTGTAACAATTTTAATTTTGGTCAAATACCACACATCCTTAAAGTTAATAAGCTGTAACTACTTTGACAATAATATGTTTTTTAACAATAATCAATGGAAACTTTTTTTACGCATATCTTTTTTATTTTTAAAAATGAAAATGGGAATAGGTTGAAACAACCTATTCCCACTATTACATTACTCCTCTACCGTATCAGCTTCTACTCCGTACTGTTCTTCCCATTCTTTTTGCTTTTTCATTTTACGTTTATACACAATTTTAGATAGACTCACACTTATTTCATATAAAAAGATGAGTGGTACTGCTACTAAAAAGTCTGACATAAAATCAGGTGGTGAGATAAAAATTGCAATAATAATCAAAACAAAGTAAGCATATTTTCGAATTTTAGTTAATACATATGGATTAATAATTCCTAATGATGTTAAGAACATCATGACAACAGGTAATTCAAATAAAACACCAAATGGAATCGTTGTATTAAAAATAAAACGGAAATATTTTTCAGCTGTAAAGTTGGTAACCATCATTTCTCCACCGAGTTCTATTAAAAAACCCATAACCGTCGGAAAAATAACGAAATAACCAAAACATAAACCTACAATAAATAGAATAAATAATGCTGGTACATAGGATAATGAAATTTTTCTTTCAATTGGTTTGAGAGCTGGTTTTATAAAAAGCCAAACTTGAGTAGCTAGTACAGGAATAGTGCCAGCAACACCGATGACAGCTGCAAGCATAAAATAAACCCACAATATATCGCTCGGTCCGAGCACGATGAGCTTTACATCTAAATCTCGAACAAACCAATTATAAATGTCTTCCACAAACATAAAGCCAACAATAAAAAAGATGATAAATGCTGCCAGCGTTATAATAAGTCTCGTTCTTAGTTCGTCTAAATGATCAATGATATTTAACTCTTTATCTTCCATTCATTTCCCCTGCCGTATTTAAAATCGATATTGGAACTTCATGACAGTAAAATGTAGTTCAACGTTTCACTAATCAAGAAATAAGGTGTAAGACGAATCCTTACACCTTATTTAGTCACTTCTTTGACTTCTTTCTTTACATCCTCTACTTCGTCCATAACATCACTTGTAAGTTCACGTGTTGATTTTTTAAATTCCTTTAATGTTTGACCGAATGCACGTCCTATTTCAGGTAATTTTTTTGGACCAAAAATAATAAGAGCTAATACAAGGATTAAAATTAATCCTGGGATACCAATATTGGATAGCATATTGTAACTTCCCCCTTTGAAGTTAATAGTCTTTATTTCTAATTTAATTATATTATAAAAGAATAATTATGGGGAGATAGACAATGATTCTTCATATAAACTTCATAATTAAAACATTTCTTTACAAACTGTGATATTTATCATTTAAATAAGACAGTTTGTACTCATTAAATAAGTAAATTAAATAATTGACTATCGTTATTTACTTCGGTAAATTTAAAACCATTTTCACTCATTCTTGCAGTTAAATCGCTATAATCTTCTTTATGTTTTAATTCAATTCCAATTAATACTGGTCCATTTTCTTTATTATTTTTCTTCGTATACTCAAATCGAGTAATATCATCGTTCGGTCCAAGTACATCCAAAAATTGTCGTAAGGCACCAGCACGTTGAGGAAAATCAACAATAAAATAATGAAGTAGTCCTTCATATAATAAGGAACGATCTTTCATATCCTGCATACGACCAATATCATTATTTCCACCACTTATGACAAGCACAACGGTTTTCCCTTTTATTTTCTCTTTATAAAAATCAAGGGCGCCCACCGTAAGTGCTCCAGCAGGTTCCGCGACAATTGCATGTTCATTATATAATTCTAAGATAGATGAACATACCTTGCCCTCTGGAACAACAATAATATCTTCTAATAATTCATGTAAAACTGAAAATGTTTTTTCTCCAACACAAGCAACTGCAGCTCCATCTACAAATCCGTCAATGGATTCCAGAGCAGTAACTTGATGGTTTTCGATAGAAGTTTTCATAGAAGGAGCTCCGGCTGGTTCAACACCGATCATTTTTGTATGTGGCGAAACACTATTCATATAAGTGCTCATCCCAGACATAAGTCCCCCGCCACCAATACTTCCAAATACATAGTCAATGCTATCTTCACAGTCTTGAAGAATTTCAACTGCAATGGTTCCTTGACCGGCCATTACATTCTCATCATTAAATGGATGAATAAATGTTCTACCCTCTTCTTCTGCACAGATTACGGCTTGATTATAGGATTCATCAAAGGTATCACCACTTAATACAATCTCTACATATTCACGGCCATGCATTTCAACCGATTGAATTTTTTGTTTTGGTGTTGTCGTAGGCATAAAGATTTTACCATTAATTTTTAATTTACGACATGCATACGCAACTCCTTGCGCATGGTTACCAGCACTTGCACAAATTACTCCGTTTTTCAACTTATCTTCTGATAACATTTTCATTGCATAAAAGGCTCCACGTAATTTAAAAGAGCGAACAACTTGTAAGTCCTCTCTTTTCAAATAAACGTTACATTCATATTTTTCCGAGAGTCGTTCATTTTTTTGCAATGGCGTGTGGGTAACGATATCTTTCAGATGTTGGTATGCAATTAATATATCCTCCACTTGCAACCATTTCTTTTTTGTTACTTCTTGTTCCATATCCTCACCCTCAATTCATTTCAATTCATTTCAATTATTAATCACTAAATTATATCACGAATTAATAGAATTTCAATGAACCCTCTAATAAAGATAAAAAATTTTAATAGGGCCTAATAAATAGAATGAAAAATTGCCATTTTCCGATGATTTTGTGGTAAGATAATAATTATAATAGACTAAATTTTTATCAAATCACTAGTTTATAAATCCTGTAGAATGAGGGTTCTACAGGAGTAATACTTACGGGGGAGGACATCAATATGAGTAGTAAAGTAGAAGAATTAACATTAGTAGCAGAAATGGTGGATTTGGAACCAGAATATGTGATCCGTTCAGCTGATTACTTTAATTCCATCGAGGAGGCATTCAATTGGCTCTACGTATCCGAGGAAAATCCACTTCGACCATACAGCAAGGAAAAATTAATTGAGGTTATGGCATCGATTACAATCGAGCAAATGGAAGAATTAAATGCTAAATCAGTTGTCGAATACATGGTGCTAGATGATCTCCATACCTACATCACAAAAAATGGTGTGGCTTACTTACGTATCCAAAGATAAAAAAACAGCCAGAAATAATCTGGCTGTTTTTCTTACTTGCGCTCATAAATTGTATAGAAATAATCATAAGGATTCTTCTCGTCTTTAACCCCTTGTTCTTTTGAAACAAGAGTCCAATTTGATTCATTAAATTCCGGAAAAAACGTATCCCCGTCAAATTCATGATGAATTTCTGTAATATACAGGCGGTCAGCAATCGGGAAGGTTTCGATAAAGAGCTGCGCACCACCAATTACAAACACTTCCTCATTCTTCTGATTCGCAAATTGACGCAAATCCTCAAGAGAGTGAATCACAGTACAACCTTCTGATTTATAATCTTTATTCCTTGTCACAATGATATTTTCTCTTCCTGGCAAGGGTTTTCCAATCGATTCGTGCGTTTTTCTCCCCATTATGATGGGGTGTCCCATCGTTACTCTTTTAAAAAACTTCAGGTCTTCTGGTAAATGCCATGGTAATTGATTTTCTTTTCCAATGACTCTGTTTTTATCCATGGCCACAATAAATGATATCATTATTTTTCCTCCTGTCCATTACACAGCTACTGGTGCCTTTATAGGTGGATGTGGATCATAGCCTTCTATCGATAAATCTTCCATATCCAAATCAAATAATGATTTTACCTTTTCATTAATATGTAAAGTCGGAAACGGTCGTGGCTCTCGTTGAAGCTGGGTTTCGATCTGCTTGATATGGTTGACATATATATGTGCATCCCCAATCGTATGAACAAACTCTCCTGGCTTTAACCCACACTCATGCGCGATAAGATGCGTTAATAGAGCATAACTAGCTATATTAAATGGAATACCTAGGAAAATATCGCCGCTGCGTTGGTAAAGCTGACAGCTTAAGACCCCATCATGTACATAAAATTGAAATAAAGTATGACACGGAGGCAATGCCATCTGTGGGGTAAATTCGGGTGACCATGATGATAAAATTAATCTTCTTGAATTCGGATTTGTTTTAATTTGATGAATTAAATCCGCTAATTGATCAATCGACTCACCATTTGTTGTTTCCCATGCACGCCATTGTTTTCCATATACTGGCCCTAATTCACCAAAACGATTAGCGAAATCATCATCCTCTAAAATTCGTTTCTTAAATGTTTCCATTTCTAGATCATATTGTTTGCGGAACTCTTGATCTGTTTGACTGCGCAAACCAAAGTCAGTCATATCAGGTCCCTTATATTCGGCGCTCTCTATCCAATTTTTAAAGGCCCACTCATTCCATATATTATTATTATGCTTTAATAAATATCGAATGTTCGTATCTCCCTTAATAAACCATAATAGTTCGCTCGCAATCAGTCGAAATGGAACTCTTTTCGTCGTTAATAAAGGAAATCCTTTCTGAAGATCAAACCTCATTTGATAGCCGAAAACCGATAAAGTTCCTGTTCCTGTGCGGTCTCCTTTTTGATTTCCATTATCCAATACATAACGGCACATATTTAAATATTCGTACTCAGGATGCTGCAATAGTTTACACTCCTTTAAAATCTCTTGCTTATTTTTTCATTGTCGGACATCATTGTAGCAAAATTACTTTGATTTTAACAGAATCATTATTTACACTTACTTGATTTTTAAGTTATTCTTTTCCTTTGCTTTGTTAAACTTATTTTTAAATTCCATTTTAGGTACTACCCTTTCTGCTCAATTTCCAGTGAGCCCACGTGACACTTATGTGTCTACACGGCTTGCCTGTCTCTCTTTCTCGACAGAAGTTTTCGTACCTTTTCCCTAAATTCAACTGTAGTTTATAATCAACATTAATCTTTACCACAGTCTTTACTTCAAGTGTTGAATATAGTCAAATGTTAAAGGAGCATATTTTTTTAATATATCACGATAATAATCAGAACAATAGAAATAAGCAAATGCTTCAGCAAAGTACTCTTCTGGATACATCAAAAAATATTTTTGATAAGGAAAAAGCTTTTCCTTTTCTAAATCCCAAATGGTTAAAAATGATTCTTGGTTTCGGATTTCACCAAACACATGCCGATCAATTGAATGGGCTAATTCGTGTAATTCTAAATTTACTGAACTATGCCCATTCCCTTTCATGCTCGCACCTATCCTAACAAGTACGGTTTTCCCCCCACCTACGCCTGGAATATCATCCCATGTAATATTCTGTTCGTACCCACGGGGAACTGTACCTGCAAGATGCCTAGCCGTTGAATTTTCGGTAAGTTTTCCTGTAAATAATTTAATCACAATTCCATTTTCACGAACTTTATCCAACAATGACTGTGGAAGTTGATCAATACGTAAGATAATTTTTCCTGCCTCTATTTCATTAAAGTTTGATTTAGGTAACACGATAATATGGTTCAAGGCTTCTATTGAATGTAATGGTAGTTGTTTTAATGAGGAGTGTGTTGGAAAATGAGCAAGCTTGATTCCGTCTTTTTCCGCTTGAGAATTTCCCAATAGTACTAACGACATTAAGATAAGAAGCAGCAAATTAAAGTTATATTTTTTCATGGTACTAATCCTTTACAAGAGAATTGAGGAAATAAAATGAATGAGCCAATCTATGAGTCTATGAATCATGAACATACACTTTATAGCATTTATTTGCAGTTAGAACATGATTATAACATTACCGTTGGAAAACTCGGTGAGTGTTTCTTTAAAAGAGGAACTTATATTTATATAGGAAGTGCCAAGAAATATATAATGAAAAGAATTCTCCGCCATAAAGAAATTCATAAAAAGCTTCATTGGCATTTTGATTATCTTAGACCCTATGGAATGATTACTAAAATTATAACATATGATGATAGATTAGATGAGTGTGCTCTTGCTGAGAATATAAGGAAAAAAGAAGATGGAATGTTCCCTATCAAAGGATTTGGCTCATCCGATTGCCGTTGTCCATCTCATCTCGTCTATGTTAATGAAAAACAGTGATTTTCTAGGTCACCCTCTGGCCTTTGGTGCATATAGTAACAATAAGCTAATTCCTTTATACTTTTTTAGTTTCTATTAGGTTTAGTTTTCCCAGTATTCGGGTAAAGGGTGAGCAACATGCGATTTAGATTTAAAAGGGGATTGGAAGAAGAATTGCAAACCGATTTAAAAACGGTTCAAGATACATTGCAATCTGGTTATTTCATGCTCATCGATTTGTTTTTTTGGGCATTATTATTAACCGTCTTTACGAAACCCGTCCATCATTCTATTCAATGGATCATTATCGTTTTTTTTGGATACTATATTATGGGAGTTTGCCTTTTTTTATTATTACGAGCCTTGTTTAAGGTTTCTTTTTCTACTAAAAAGATAACAACCGAAAGAGAACAGGAATAAAAAACCTGTTCTCTACTTTTTCATTCCTTTTGAAAAATGACCCGACGCTCATCTTTTTTATTCGCAAATATAATGCTCGTTCAAGCAGGACAAACAATTTTTTCTACTTGGGTTTAGATAATTAAATTTCAATCCTTTTCCGTTTATTTCGATAGTGGATTAAAATGGTTCCGGCAAACGTAGCTAATATGAGAGCAAAGAATAATTCATGACTGATATGAATGCCAAAAACACTCAATAGCATTTTAGCAGCAATAATGAGAATTAACACATAGGCGGAAGTTTCTAATTCTGGAATCCGATCGATTAATTTTAAAAATACACCGGCAACTCCCCTCATCATCAATACTCCAATCATTCCACCAACAAGAAGAACCCAAACTTGATTACTTACACCAAATGCTGCTAATATACTGTCTACCGAAAATGCAACATCCATTAATTCAACAGCTACAACCGTTCCCCAAAAAGGCCCAAACAGCCTTATAAGGATACTGTTTTTGTTCATTTCTTTTACATCGGTATCTTGTTCTGATTGGTCTTTTCGACGGTCATGGAAAAATTTAATTGACAGCCAAGCTAAATATGCGGCCCCAAGTAATTTTACCCACCAAAGCTTAATTAGGTAAACTCCGATACCTATGGCAATAAAGCGGAAAGTGTATGCACCGATTAATCCATAGAATAAAGCTTTTTTACGTTGCTTTTCTGGTAAATGTTTTACCATCACTGCGAGCACAAGCGCATTGTCAGCTGATAACAATCCTTCTAAAATAACTAATGTACCGATCAACCCCCAACTCACTGGGTCTGATAATACTTCTACCCACATACCCCAGTTAAAAAACTGAGCATATGTATCAATAAATCCTTGTATCATTCTATAGCCCCCCATTTACATTTCGATCGTTTCTTGAATAACAAGAAAAAACCGACTTAGCAGTCGATTTTCTCACGTTCATAAATAAATTCGATTAAGTCATCCATTTAGGGGGTGTGTTTTTATCCCAGTAAATGACACCTAAATCATGGTGATTTTGAAAATGGTCGTTCGCTAAATGATAATGAAAATTAAAAACATAAGCATCCTGTGGTGGATGATCTCTCCTCACATGGAATCGAATCACATCTTGTTTCGTTATTCTATTCTGAATATGAAAGATTTTTTCTGATATTCCGCCACTTGGCATTTCACTTATAACTAACTGACTCAAATCATCTTCAGGAAAGCTTTGAGCTACTTCAGCAATCACTTTTTCGATGTTAGGTAAAATGACTTCTTTAAATTCATCTTCGATTACTGGCCTAATTCTAGTGCCAAATTTCATGTAAGAATTTTCTTCTGCTTGTTTGATCATTTCTTGGATAAATCGATCGTGTTCAGATATCTGTTCATTATCCAAGATGGTTGGTTCTTCTATAGGCGGCGAGTTTGATTGATAGAGGTCTCGTTTCGGCTGTTTATCATCATTAGGATTCTCAGCTAATAACGCTTGGGGCGTTACTAAACCAAATGTGGCAACCGATACGAGTACAAGTAATGACTTACGGAGCCATTTCGGCATTATTCATCATCTCTTTCTGCAATTAAGCCTATTCACTATAATGTATATCTCTATTGTACTATAGAATACTAATATTCTACGAATAAAAAGTTGACATGGTTTCATATTTTTTTACTGAGATATCATTTATTTCTCTATAACGAGGAGGATGAGGATGGATTTTTTGATCATGTTATTAGGATTATTAATGCTTGGATATTTTATTTGGCTGGCTGCAACAGATTAATTATATTGTAGAGTAAGAAACTGATTTCAAAGGGATAGCTTTTGCTATCTCTTTTACTTTCAGCTCCTCCTCATCAAACCGTACGTGAAGTTTTCCTTCATACGGCTTTCCGACGTTCTTCTTTCCTTGGCTTTACAGCGTCTAACTAGCTAATTTCACTAATATATGTTTCACTTCTTTTCTTACATCCTTTAAATTTCCATGTTTCTTACGATTATTTCTCTTTTTGTTATGAAATATGAAATAAGGTAAGTCGTTCTAATACATACCAGTCGATTCTATTTAGCCATTTCTTTGCGTGAGCCGAGATAAGATAGTAATTCTTGAAACCTTGCAGTTTCCTATTTAGCCCTTTTACTAACTCTCTGATATCCAAGTATAATTTATTCCTTGGTTCTGTATAGGCTTTAATCTTAGAACGCATTTTCTTCATCGCATTCCTCTTAGGTATATGTGACATGACATATAACGTGTTTCCACCTTTTCGTCTGATTGGAAACTTCCGATTATGAAATCCTAGAAAATCGAAACCATCTATGTCATTCCACAGATTAACTAGTCTCGATTTATTTCTATTAATAGTAAGGTCAAGTTTCCTCATTATTGATTGGATGACCTTTATACTTTCAAGTGCTTGTTGTTTGGTTTTACACATAAAGACGAAGTCATCCGCATACCTTATGAGTTCACCCAAGTCTTTGAACTTCTTCTCCCAAAGCATATCCATTGTATTTAGGTAGATATTAGCTAAAAGAGGTGAAATTACACCACCTTGCGGTGTACCAGTAATTGGATTTCTTATTTTGCCTTCCTCCATTATGCCTGACTCTAGCCATTTTCGAACAAGCTTTAAAACCCGTCGATCACTAATCCTTTGTTCTAATATTTTCATCAACTTGTATTGATTAATATTATCGAAATATCCTTGGATATCGACGTCTACTACCCAAAAACATTTCTTACTGGCTTTTCTTATCTTCGCCATCGCTTGATGGGCATTTCGCTTTGGACGAAAACCAAACGAACAGTCATGAAAGTCAGCCTCGAATATTGGTTCAATAACCATTTTCGTTGCCATCTGTACGACCCGATCTTTAATAGTTGGAATTCCTAATGGACGTTTCTTTCCATCATCCTTTGGAATATAGGTTCTTAGGACTGGACTAGGGTGATAACGCTTCTCCTTTAGTTCCAAATAGAGCTCGTTCATAAATTTCTTTTCCCCGTACTCCAAGACGATTTGTTCAATCGTCTGTCCATCGACACCTCCACTTCCTTTCTTTCGCTTCACACGTTGCCATGCCTCCCATAGAATATCAGGACGATAGATTTTGTCATATAAAGCGTGAAATCTTCGAGTTGGACATTCCTTGGCACAAAGATATAACGTCTTCCAGAGTTCTTGAGCTTTTACTTTATTGGTGTAGTTAGTCATTTTCCTGACATTCACTGACTCTTACCTCCTTCTGACATATGAACGAAGTAGGGTAATGGCTTGCGCCGTCCTTCCCTAGACAATGTTGTGTTGTCATTGTCATTAATGGTACTATGACCCCCTCCGACTCCCTCTCATCCATCCACCACTTCGTTTGCACTTATAGGTTTCTGCTTTACTTTCGTTAGAAAGTGACAAGGAGGGTATCCCCAGTTCCGCTAACTACTTTACTAACATGTCGCTCCCCATACCCCGAGAGATTCATCGGTGCTGCTATTCCAAGATCTTCACACCTTCCATGGTCTTCGCCCATTATCCCAAGGCTCGACTTCTCTTTGGCTACCGTAGGTAGGTTCTTTTGACGAGACGGCAGGATTCACTTTATGTTACAACCTGTTAGTTTGCTCGCACTCCGCTAGGGAGTTACTTTGTCACAGGGCTTCAACCTTAGAATTTCTTCACCAGTTGCCTGTCAGCTACTGAGCGTCTTGGTACTTACTCAGGTTGGACTTTCACCAACTAGCAATTAACGGCTTGCTGGGCACGCGAAATAACAAAAGAGTGCACTTTGTGCACTCTTTTGACTTTCTTCTTTAACAATTTTCTGCAATCGCGTTTTGTAAATTATCAACAATGACCTCCATCGGTTGACCTTCAATGTCATGACGATGGATAAAATGAACCACTTCTTTTCCTTTTAATAATGCCATGGAAGGAGATGATGGAGGAATTTCACCGAAATATTCACGCATTTTTGCTGTAGCTTCTTTATCTTGACCTGCAAAAACAGTCACTAGATAGTCTGGTTTTTTCTCGCCAGTTGCAATAGCATGGTTTGCAGCAGGTCGTGCCAAGCCAGCCGCACACCCACAAACCGAATTAATTACAACTAAAGTCGTACCTTCTGCATTTTCCATAAATTGCTCTACCTCATCAGATGAAAGCAGTTCTTTAAATCCTGTTTGCACAAGCTCCTCGCGCATCGGTTTTACCATTTGTCTCATATATTCTTCATATGCCATTGACATAATAATAGGACCTCCTAAGGTTTCTTTTGTAACGTTAGCATACTATAAAGTATGATAAAATATCAATGGTAACGCATTTTTTATAGTATTTTTCTAATATTTTTATGTAAAAGGTTGTCCAAAAGCGTCTAAAAATCTTTACCGATTCACCGTTCATAACCACCATCAGTATTTTGAACATTTACGTTTTGGACAACCGCTTTTTTCTATTATACAGTTTGCTTTCTCAACACTTCTGGGATATATACACAGAATGGTTCACTTTCCATGTAATCACCTGTTACGGCATAGGCTCTAGATCTAGAACCGCCACAAATACCATTAAATTCACAAACACCACATTTCCCTTTATAAAGATGTGGCTGTCTTAAGTTTCTAAACACTTCTGAATCACGGTAGATTTCGGCTAGTGGAGTTTCTCGTACATTTCCTGCAACAATAGGCAACATTCCACTTGGCATGACATCACCTGTATGCGAGATAAAACAAAACCCATTTCCATCATTAACCCCTTTTGGCGCTCTTTTAATCCCGTCTCTTTTCGAGGCATTATCAGACGTTATACTGTCTTGATAATGGATTTCGCCTCTTTCGATTACATGTTCACGCATTTTTTCTTGTAATACGACACGCCGATAATGTTGTGCTGCTGTTGTTTTAATATCAAAAGGAGCGGTTTTACTTAATTGGTACAACCATCTAAACACTTTTTCATGTTCCGCGGGTGTAATACATGCATCTAATTGACCTCTACCTGTAGGTACGAGTAAAAAGATGTACCACATTTTCACCTTCAAGTCAGCAACTAGCTGGGCCATTTCATCAAGATATTCATAATTATATCGCGAAATGACCGTATTTATTTGCAACGGCATTTCAAGTTCAACTAAATCCTTAATTTTTTCAATCGTTAAATCAAAAGACCCTGGTGTACCACGGAAGGCATCATGAATCTCTGCCCTTGGTGCATCCAAACTAAAGGCCCAGCGTGATAGACCTACCTCTTTAGCCTTTATCATTTTATCTTTTGTTACATGAGGAGTAGCGCTTGGCGTCATCGATACTCGCATTCCTTTAGAAACCGCATATTCCGCTAACTCGAATAAATCTTTTCTTAACATACAATCCCCGCCAGTGAAAACAAGCATTGGATTGTTCATTTCATGAATTTCATCAATCAGTTTCATTCCTTCTTCATGACTTAATTCTCTCGGGTCTGGTAAAAACTGTGCATCCGCTCGGCAATGGACACATTTCAATTCGCAGGCCCTTGTAACTTCCCAAATGACAATAAACGGATTTTTATTATAATCGATATTTGTTGAATGAGGATATAGACCATGTTCCATTTTATCACCTAACTTTTTCATATTATCTATCTAACATAGAAGATTCTTCTAGTCTTGATGTCTTAAAAGTATAAAATACTGCCAACACCTTTAATATGAGAATTATCACACTAGAAGCTCATAATGTGTATTTTTTTAACAAATAAATCAAACAATTAATAAATTGAATTGTGCATTCCTAGGAAACTAAGAATCTACGTTCTTACATTTTGGTCGTTCAGATTATTTTAAAATTTCACGTTTGTTTTTTCCCATATTTCCGGCTTAGACCGCATTTTTCGGCTTAAACGTTAATATTTCCCATTAAAACGTAAGACTCTTCCTCTATCCTCACTAATTGAGCGAATTACACATAAATTTCATAATTTTCCTTGAATAAATTTTTTTTCATTGTTAGTATAGGGACTATGAAAAATAGAACATGATACGAACAGAAGGAGAGGTTGCATGTTAACCAATAAAAAAGTTTTATTTTTAGGCGCTGGATCGATGGCGGAAGCAATGATAGCTGGAATCGTTAAAGCTGATAAAATACCAGTTACTCATATAACCGTATCGAATTATAGCAATAAAGAACGATTACAACAATTAAAGGAAAATTATGGAATCCACACCGTATCAAGAGCTCAATTAAAAATTGAACATGCTGATATCATTGTCCTCGCTATGAAACCTAAAGATGTTGAAGAAGCTTTAAACCTAATTTACCCTATCCTACAACCACATCAATTAATACTCTCAGTCATTGCAGGGATCACCACCTCATTTATTGAGCAGCACTTACAAAATAATCAACAGGTCATTCGGGTAATGCCAAACACATCAAGTGCCATAGGAGAGTCAGCCACCGCCATTTCTTCAGGAAAATTTACGTCGGAGCAAAATATGATCGTAGCAAAGAATTTATTAGAATGCATTGGAGAGGTCTACATGATTGAGGAATCTCATATGGATATCTTTACAGGTATTGCCGGAAGTGGACCTGCTTATTTTTATTATTTAATGGAGCATATGGAGAATACCGCAACGGAAACAGGTTTACCACAACCATTAATCCGAGAAATTATTGCTCAGACCATATTGGGAGCTGCCAAAATGGTCCAAAAAGAAGGTGAAAACCCCTCTATCCTCAGAAAAAAGGTTACATCTCCAAACGGCACCACCGCAGCTGGTTTAGAGGCACTCGATTCGAATGGCGGTGGAATCGCCATTTCAAAAGCTGTTCAACAGGCTGCCGAAAAGTCTAAAAGTATGAGCGAACAATGGCAAAAATCAATCGTCTAATTTGATGGAATATTATAAAACAGGAGTGATTGCATGAGCTCAGGTATTGAGCAAAAAAGAATAGTTATTAAAATTGGAAGCAGTTCATTAACGAGCCGACACGGCGAAATAAGTCAAAGAAAACTTGAGAAATTATCCGATGAAATTGTTTCTTTGAAAGATGCGGGTCACGAAGTCGTTCTTGTTTCTTCTGGAGCGGTTGCTGCAGGATATCGGAAGCTCGGATGTCTTGATAGACCAACATTATTACCGGAAAAACAAGCCGCTGCCTCCATTGGTCAAGGATTATTAATGGAAACTTATTCAAAGCTGTTCATGTCAAATGGTTATGTGGCATCCCAAATCTTAATTACCAGAAGTGACTTCTTAGATGAAAACCGCTATAAAAATGTCCGTAATACATTAAATGTGTTATTAGAAAGAGGCATTATTCCAATTGTCAATGAAAATGACACGGTAACTGTAGATCGTCTTAAATTTGGAGATAACGATACGCTGTCTGCTAAAGTAGCCAGCATTGTCGAAGCAGATCAATTAATGATACTTTCAGATATTGACGGTTTATATGATCGTCATCCCGGGCAATACAAAGATGCAAAACTTATTCAACAGGTGAATCAAATTACACCTGAGATTGAAGCAGTTGCAGGAGATTCAGAAAGTACTGTTGGTACTGGCGGGATGAGATCAAAAATTGAGGCTGTTAAAATTGCTTTAGCCTCAGGCATTCCTACCTTCTTGGGAAACGCTAGTAAAGACCAAATTGTTGTCAATGCCTTAACTGGAAAAGCAAAAGGCACATACTTTAATCCTGAAAAATCACAGACCTATTTAAATCAAAAGAAAAAATGGATTGCCTTTCATTCCCATCCTGAAGGAGAAATAGTCATTCATCAAAAAGCGAAAAACCGTTTGATTGAGGAAAATGCTCATTTAACCTTGTCTGGAGTTTATGATGTGAAAGGTCCTTTTAAAAAAGGTTCAGTCATTCGAATCCGTGATCATTCAGGCAGGGAAATTGGCTGCGGGGTAGTCAATATCTCTTCTAAGGAGCTACAAACATTAACAAAAAAAGTAACACACCCTTCTTTTGATTTGACCATTATGGAATGTAAAGATTTTGTCTGTAACCAGGAAGTGCTTATTACTGTTTAAATACGGTTACCATCGTAAATCTTCTTGAAGGGAGGTGAAAACATGGAGTTTGCATTAACAACTGCAACTTGGGCGTGGTTATTAATTCCAATGCCACTATTGATATTGTTGTCAGTTATTACCTATTTTTCAGAGCGTCAAAGCTCAAAAATAACCGTTGAAAAGGAGAGGATGAATCAAAATGGATATTAATATCCCTACGTTAATTTCAATTATTATTTATTTAATTGGAATGTTAATTATCGGGATTTATGCAGCAAGAAAAACAAAGGATTTAACAGATTATGTACTTGGTGGTAGAAACCTTGGTGGTGGTGTCGCAGCGTTAAGTGCTGGCGCTTCGGATATGAGTAGTTGGTTATTACTTGGTCTACCTGGCGCTATGTATGTCAGTGGTATGAGTGAAATTTGGCTTCCAATCGGATTGGCAATTGGCGCCTATCTAAATTGGCAATTTGTCGCAAAACCACTGAGAGTCTATACAGAAGTTGCCAATGACTCCATTACAGTACCCGACTTTTTTGAAAACCGATTTGATGATCGTACTAAAATTTTAAGAGTTGTTTCAGCGATTGTTATCCTAGTATTCTTTACATTCTATACTTCGTCAAGTCTTGTCGGTGGTGCCATTCTTCTCGAGAATTCATTTGGACTAGATTATCAATTAGCTCTGTGGGTTGGCGCAGCCGTCATATTATCTTACACCCTTTTTGGTGGTTTTCTCGCAGCAAGCTGGACCGACTTTATTCAAGGGATTCTTATGTTTCTCGCATTAATTATTGTCCCTATTGTCGCCGTTTATGAACTCGGTGGTTGGAATAAAACTGTTCAGATGGTCGGAAGTATTGATGTTTCCCATTTAGATGTTTATTCAGGCGCTACGGCTATCGGAATCATTTCTCTATTAGCTTGGGGACTTGGGTACTTCGGTCAGCCTCATATTCTTGTTCGATTTATGGGAATAAAATCGACAAGGGAAGTTCCTAAAGCTCGTTTAATTGGGATGGTTTGGATGATTCTATCCCTATTTGGTGCAGTATTTGTAGGATTTGCTGGAATTTCCTATTTTGCTGATTCACCGCTTGAAAACTCAGAAACCGTTTTTATTATGTTTTCGCAAGTTCTCTTTAATCCTTGGATAGCAGGCTTTCTGCTCGCAGCTATTCTTTCAGCAATCATGAGTACGGTTGATTCACAATTACTCGTTTCTTCAAGTGCATTAGCAAATGATTTCTACAAAGCGATTTTCAGAAAAAATGCTTCCCAAAAGGAAGAAATGATTGTTGGCAGAATAGCTGTTTTTGGAATTGCAATTATTGCAATCCTATTAGGCTATAACCCAGAAAGTAAAGTATTAGAGCTTGTTAGTTATGCTTGGGCTGGATTTGGAGCAGCTTTTGGTCCAGTGATTATTTTAAGTTTATTCTGGAAGCGTATGACTCGAAATGGAGCGCTCACAGGAATTATTGTAGGTGCCTTAACTGTTATCGTTTGGTCTAACCTATCTGGAGGTATTTTTGATCTTTATGAACTAGCACCAGGCTTCTTGTTCGCCGTTATTGCAATTGTTGTTGTAAGTCTTATTGACAAAGCCCCATCTGCTAAAATTCAAGAAGAATTCGATCATTATAAATTAAAAATGAAAGAAGACCAAAACGATCAAACGATTCATTTCTAAATCAAATAAAAACGGATTTAATTCCTATTATAGGATTAAATCCGTTTTTACTTGATTTAGAGTTCTATGAAGCTAATACTTTATCCATCTTTTCAAGTGCCATATCCAATTCTTCTTTCGTAATAATCAATGGCGGTGCCAACCGAATCACGTTGTCGTGAGTTTCTATACATAATACCCCTTCTTCTTTTAAAGCTTCACAATAGGATCTTGCAGACTCTGTTAATTCAACACCAATAAATACCCCTCTACCTCTCACCTGTTTTATAACTGGACTCTTAATTGTTCTTAATTGCTCTATAAAATAGGTTCCTAGTTCCAGAGACCTTTTTACTAAGTTCTCATTTTCCAACACCTCTATAGCGGCAATCGACACAGCACAAGCTAGTGGATTTCCACCAAAAGTAGATCCATGCGAACCTGGATTAATAACACCAAGAACATCTGAATTAGCAGCCACACATGAGATTGGAAACACTCCACCACCAAGTGCTTTTCCTAAAATATATAAATCTGGTTCAACCTTTTCCCAATCGCAAGCAAACATTTTCCCTGTCCGTCCGAGTCCTACTTGAATTTCGTCTGCAATCAATAATACATGGTTCTCTTTACATACCTTTAAAACAGATTTTAAGAATCCTTTAGGTGGTATGATGATCCCCGCTTCACCTTGGATTGGCTCCAAAATGAAGGCAGCTGTATTTGGAGTGATCGCAGATTGTACCGCTGTTAAATCTCCATAAGGAACTAACTTTATTCCAGGAAGAAGTGGACCAAAACCTCGTTTATACTCTTCTTCAGAAGACATGGATATAGCCCCTAATGTTCGCCCATGAAAGTTCCCCCTACATGCGATAATTTCTACTTTCCCCTCTTGTATCCCCTTTACCTCATACCCCCATCGTCGAGCCGCTTTGAGTGCTGTTTCGACCGCTTCAGCACCCGTGTTCATTGGAAGCACCATGTTTTTCTTTGTTAGTTGACAAACCTTTTCATACCACGTTCCTAATAGGTCATGATGGAAAGCTCTCGAGGTTAACGTTACTCTATTTGCTTGATTTAATAACGCTTCCATAATCCTTGGATGGCGATGTCCTTGATTGAGTGCCGAATAAGCACTAAGCATGTCCAAGTAGCGATTACCTTCAGAATCTTCTACCCAAACTCCTTCCGCTTTCTCTATAACAACAGGTAATGGGTTATAGTTTTTTGCGCCAAATCTTTCTGTCTTTTCTATTAATTCTTGTGATTTGGAATATTTATTTTTACTCATTTTTTTCCTCCTTGTTGGTTCTATATAAGAAGGAGCCGTAACTTTTACGGCTCCTTCTTCCTATTTAAACTATAGTTTTTCAGATGTGGTCTTTGCTTGCATGTGAAGAATTAAATAATCTGGACCTCCGGCTTTTGAGTCTGTTCCCGACATATTGAATCCTCCAAATGGCTGATATCCAACTACTGCACCTGTACAAGTACGATTAAAATAGAGGTTTCCAACATGGAATTCAGCTCGGGCTCTTTCAATATTTTCACGGTTATTAGAAATAAAAGCACCTGTTAATCCATAATCAGTATTGTTTGCAATTTCTAACATATGGTCAAGATCACTTGCCTTACATATCGCTAATATCGGTCCGAAAATTTCTTCTTGCATAATACGAGCATTTTCATCTACATCAGCGAAAATCGTAGGTTCTATAAAATACCCCCTCGTGTTATCCCCTGTTCCTCCAGTCATTAAACTACCTTCCTTTTTACCTATCTCGATATACTCCATAATTTTAATGTAGGATTTCTCATCAATCACAGGTCCCATATAAGTTTCTGAATCCGTTGGATCTCCAACAGTTAATGTTTTCGTTTTTGCGACTACTTTTTCTAATACTTCATCATAAAGATCTTGATGGATGACGGCACGGGACCCTGCTGAACATTTTTGACCTGAAAAGCCAAACGCCGAATATACAATGGAGTTTACAGCTGTTTCAATATCAGCAAAGCGGTCAACAACAACTGTATCTTTACCGCCCATTTCCGCGATTACACGTTTTAACCACTTTTGCCCATTGTGAACTTTTGCAGCACGTTCGTATATTCGGCATCCAACCTCACGAGAACCAGTAAAGGACACAAAGCGTGTTTGTGGGTGATCGACTAAATAATCACCAATTTCTGCACCGCTACCAGGGATATAATTAATGACTCCATATGGGAGACCTGCTTCTTTCATCAACTGTACAAATTTGGCAGCCACTACTGGCGTTGAATTTGCCGGTTTTAGTAAAACGGTATTCCCAGTCACTACGGCTGCAATTGTTGTTCCTGCCATTATGGCCAATGGGAAGTTAAATGGTGAAATAATAATTCCGACACCAAGTGGAATATAATGAAATTGGTTATATTCACCATCACGTTGCTCCATTGGAAAACCATTTTTTAGAGAATGCATTTGCCGAGCATAGTATTCTAGGAAATCAATTGCTTCTGCCGTATCCGCATCTGCCTCTGCCCAGGGCTTTCCTGCTTCTTTTACTAAATATGCCGAAAACTCATGCTTGCGTCGACGTAACATGGCAGCAGCACGTAAGACTATATGAATACGCTGTTCCGGTTTCCACTTCTTCCACGTTTCAAATGTAGTTAGGGCCGTTTGCATAGCTTTTTCTGCTAATTCGATGTTAGCGGTTGAAACTTTGCCAATGACCTCCATTTTATTAGCTGGATTCACAACTGTTATTTTTTATCCGTTACCAGTTCTTCCTTACCGATGATTAACGGATAATCCTTTCCTAATTGCGATTGAACATGAGTTAACGCTTTCTCAAAATCCTTTTTATTTCTTTCATCGGAAAAGTCTGTTAGGGGTTCCGTTACATAAGGCTTCATTTTAATCTTCCTCCCCATGATTGTTATAGCGCTCATAACCACCGAACGAAAACGAAAAAATATAAAAAATATTCAGTTTTTATAATATATGAGTGGTATGTAGGAACGTATACTTGAGAAATGGAGGATTGTGTTAAATTGAAGATTATCTAAGAAAAATTTTGATAAAATGAAAAAGGACAACCCATTTAAAAGGTTGTCCTATATTGACTATTGATAAGAGTGTTTCATCTTTCTTTCTTCTTTATGGATTTTATGAGTAAGGGATAAACGCTTTTCTTTTAAAGCATTAATTTTACCGAATATATCCTCATCTGTAGTATTATCCTTTAATCGATTATAAAGATCGAGAATTTGAGCATTTAAGTTTTTATATTCAAGCCATAAATTATGGATTTTCATAGAATGATCCCCCTCTGTTTCATGATTTGTTTTTCCCTGATTTTTCAGTTTTTCAATAATTTCTTGTTGCCAATCCTGATCATTCAATTTACCCGCTAGTAAATATAAGTCTAATAGTTGATCTACTTCTAAATTTAATTGTTTTTTTTTCACAAAAACTTCTCCTTTCTTAATTCATAGCAAACTATTCCGTTCAAATCGTCTAGAATGATCTGTCTTGACAATTGTATTATGTAATTTACTGAAATAATTAAACTATCTAAAAATTTAGTTAACATTATTATAACGCTATCACGAAAATATTCAATTCATTTTAGGTAATTAATTTTTTTCGTTTTATGACATTTCTCGACTAATTTCTTCGTTAATCGAGAATGCTACTACTAAGGAGGGATTTTTTTGGCTCGTAGAAATCGAAACAAACTATTAGTTCCTCAAGCTAGACAAGGTTTAGATGAGTTAAAATCTAAAATAATGGGTTCAAGCAATCCTGAAGATGCCAAATTTGAAGCAGCAAATGAAGTAGGTGTACAGCTTAATAAAGGTTATAATGGTAAACTAACATCTGAGCAGGCGGGTAAAATTGGTGGAAGACTAGGTGGTAGTATGGTTAAAGAACTGATTCAAATGGCAAAAGAAGATTTAAACAAAAAACAGCAGTGATCACAAAGTGGTCACTACTGTTTTATTAAATGTTATAAGTGATTAATCTAACCGTTTTTCTTCTACATAAATACGACGGTAAATGGTAGCACGTTTATGCTTTAATACTTTGATATGATTTTTAATTTTTTCATTACTAGGATTCGTTTTTAAAATACGATAGTAATCAATAATCATAGTATTAAGTCTTCGGTATTCTGACCAAAGATTCTCCATTTCCATTTTTATATCTTGTTTAACCATCTCTCCGTAACATTGGTGCAATTTATTCATAATTTCATTTTGCCATTCTTTGTCCCCTAGTGATCCCGCAAGAAGATATAAATCTAAATAGTCATTAGCATTCCGACAACTTAATTGAGTATTCATAATTAATCCCCTTTAATATTTATTGAAATGCCGTTCCAAAAAATAAACAATATCAAAATAGTATTTTCTTATTCATTATACTAGGTGAAGTGAGAATTTTCGTCAATTCATTTGCTCTAAAGGTTGGGAATATTTGAAAAGTACGTGCTACATTTCTACTTTTCTTCTTTTATACAAAGTTTTCCTTTCGTTAAAAGGCTTTGTTTCATTGAATCTGGAACAAGACTTCCACCTGTTGCCCAAACAATATGGGTGGCAGAACCGCTATTTTCTTTTGTAGCACTTACATGAACGGGACCTTTCATGCCTGCAAGTGCAGATGGCTCAAGAAATATTTTTTCATTATCATAAAGTGCATATTCTAAAGATAATAGTTCCTCATCGGATATCGTATAAATTCCATTTAACAGATCCTCCATTAGTTCTCCGACAAATTTAGATGGTTTACCGACAGCCAATCCATCTGCCTCTGTTAGATTATCTAACTGGAAATCCTGTACAGAGATTTGATGATGCAATTTTGTAAGCAAACCTAGCAGCATACAGGGCGAATGAATTGGTTCTGCAAAATAACAGGAAACATTTTTACCAAAAATGCTTTTTAAGCCATATGTAATTCCGCCAGGTCCACCACCAACACCACACGGTAAGTATACATATAAATGGTGTTGATCATCCACCTTTATCCCTAGTTCATCAAGTTGATTTTTCAATTCACGTGCTGCTACTGAGTAGCCAGCAAATAATTTAATAGAATTCTCATCATCGACAAAATAGGTTTTCGGATCACCTTCACTTTCATTTCTTGCTTTCTCAACCGCAACGCTGTAATCCGACTGATATTCAACAACTTTCACTCCATGATGACGTAACAGTTCTTTTTTCCATTTCTTTGCATCTTGTGACATGTGAACGGTTACATTAAATCCTAATGAAGAACTTATCATTCCGATACTAAGACCCAAATTACCCGTAGACCCAACACAAATATGATACTGCTTAAATAATGCCTTTGATTTTTCCGAGGATAGTTGTCGGTAGTCATCTGTCTTACTCTGCAATAGTTGATGATCTAGCGCTAATGTTTCCGCAAACGCAAGGACTTCATGAAAACCACCACGGGCTTTTATTGAACCTGCAATCGGGAGAAGATCATCCCTTTTTAATAATATGCTCCCATTTATTTTGGTATTATAAAAGTTTTGCAAAACTTCTTTCATGTTTGGAATGGTTGTAAGCGGTGAAATAATCTCACCATTGGTTTCATTTAGTTCAGGGAAAAGTTCCTGTAATAAGGGCTTAAACCGCCTCAATCTTTCTGTAGCATCCTCGATGATGTCTTGATCAACCCCTTTAACCGGAAATGTAAGTTGCTCTCGTTTACAGTCAGGGTTTTCCCATAATACCGGCTTCTTCAACATAACTTGTTGTAAAATGGGATAGCGTTCAACTAACTCATTGATCTCTACTTTCATCCAATTACCCCCTTCCATATCTTACCTTTATTATAAACCAATAAAGGTGTCTCGCACCATCCAGAATAAGGAAGGTACCTGGCACCTTCCTTATATTAGATATTTGTAGAAATTTTTCTAATTCTCTATGTTGTTGTAGGTTCTTGTTGAAATTTCTTGGACGTTTGTTGCAGGAAAAATTAAGCTTTTCGATAATTTATAGTAGAGAAGAAAGAACTTAGTTTTTTCTGTAGAAAGGTGGTAATAAAATGAGCAATGATATTACATTACAACAAATGGCCGAGAGTGTGACAAAATCAGTTTTAAATGCGTCTGATCGGGATTTAGAAGGCTTTCAGAAAATCATTGAGGAATCTATTAAAGTTAGAGAAAGCCATAAAAATTTACAAAGATTAGTAAAAAGTTATAGTGGGTCCACAATTCAACGTTCTTAATTCTTAATAAAGAAAAAGAAGAGTCTTGTCTATACAAAGACTCTATGTGATTGCTCATCGCACCAAATTGATACACCTAATGGTGTATCAATTTGTCTCATTATTTTTTCTTTTTCTTCTCATCTTTTATTTTTTCTCTATCCATTACTTTTGTTTTAACCAGATTCCACTTTCCATTTTCATAAAACCATGTTGACTCAACAAAAGCGATACCGTCTGCATGATAGGCCCCACTTACCTGTTGGATCCCTTTTAATCCGAAACGATTCCCCTTTTCTTTAACTGATATCGATTTTAATGTACTATAGGGATCAACCATAAGTTCCCTTGGCTCATTTAATATTCCATTCGTATATAAACCTAAACGATTATAATCTTTTTTTCGATTATTTAAATCAAACGTATAAGTCTCTCCTGTATTATCTATCGTCATCGTTGCTTTATAGTCATTTAAGAACTGACTTGTAATCATCAATGGCTCTGGAACAGCTATTTCAGTTAATTGAAAGTCTTTAAACGTAAATAAGAAATAGTTTGATATTCCCCCACTCCCACCTGTGGGGACGCTTATCAACAGATCATCAAGACCATCTTGATTTAAATCTACTAGCTTTAATATTGGATCATATCCACCATCTAATTCTATCTTATACTTCTGTCCATTAGATCCTTTAATTTCTAAATAGAGCTCTTTTAAATACGAGCTTCCATCTTCATATGGAATTCCAATGATGGTAATTTCATCGACTTTCCCATCTCCAGAAATATCAGCTTTTTCGTTTATCATCTGTTCGAAATGGTTTTGCATTTGTTTTTTATTTTCATGATCCTTTTTTTCAACCGCATATGCGCCTGTAATAGCATTCAGTGACAAGAAAAATAACGCTAATAAAATTAAACCAAATTCCTTTCTCATTTGATCCAATGTCCTCCTTCTTGAACCTTACTCACTATTTTGTCCAAGAATGGAAAAAACATGTAAAAAACCTTTAAAACATGTTTAATATGACAACATGTTTTAAAGGTTTTTATGATTCACCTTATTTTTCTTCCGTTAAAACTTCTTCTTGTTCGACCTTCCATATGGTTTTTGCTGCACCACTATCAGCTTCATCAAATAAGAAAGATCCATTTGAATATCGATCATTAAAACGCAAATCTTTGGTATGAACCGTTTCGATTAAGCCTTTTTCCGTTTCAATAAAGATGGTGTCTTGTTCATTAGCAAAAACAAAACCAACTACATGGTGTGGATTTGCTTTTAATTCTCGTAAAATAACCACTCCACGTTTAGCTCTTGAACTTAATTCAAACTCTGTTATTTTCATTTTCTTAACAGAGCCTCTCTGTGTGACAATCACTATTGAGGGGTTGTCGTTAATATCCTTTATTTTCCCACCAGTGACGAAATCGCCGTCTTTTAAATTAATCCCTTTCACACCTGCAGCACGAGTACCAATTGGGGTTACTTCCTCTTCACTAAACCAAAGGGCATATCCGATATAGGTAGTGAGGAAAATTTCTTTTGTCCCATCGGTAATATGCACATCAATAACTTCGTCCTGATCCTTTAAGTTAATGGCAACTAAAGGTTTCGAATATCTTTGCGCTTTATACTGCTTTAACTCTGATTTCTTCACCATTCCATTTCTTGTAACAAACAGGAGAAACTGATCCTGCTCAAAATCATTAACCGCTATAGCCGATACGATGGATTCATCACGATCAATTGGAATAATATTGGCGATATGTTGTCCCATATCCTTCCATCGAATATCTGGTAATTCGTGAACAGGGCAATATAAATAATTTCCCTTGTTTGTGAAAAGCAATACAACATCTTTTGTATTCATATCCAGCTTAGCAAGCATTCGGTCGGAATCCTTCATTCCAAAATCCTGACCATTTGATGCTGCATAAGATCGTTGACTTGTCCGTTTCACATATCCGTCTTTCGTTACTGTTACAATCACATCTTCACTAGCAATTAAGACTTCTAAATTAATCTTTATTTCCTCTATTTCAGCCTCAATTTTCGTTCTTCGCGGATCCGCAATTCGTTTTTGGATGTCTTTTAATTCTTTTTTGATTACAGAGTGAAGCTTTTTCTCGTTATTTAAAATAGCCGTTAATTCTTCAATTTTCTTTGCCAGTTCTTCCGCTTCCAACCTTAATGCCGTAATATCTGTATTTGTTAACCGATATAATTGCAAGGAAACAATTGCTTCTGCTTGCGGCTCTGTAAATTCAAATTTAACCATTAAGTTGTTTTTAGCATCCCGTTTGTCTTTTGAGGCTCGAATCGTTGCAATTACTTCATCTAGTATCGATAGTGCTTTCATTAAACCATCGATAATGTGAGCACGATCCTTAGCCTTTTGCAATTCAAATTGAGACCTTTTTGTTATGACATCTTTTCGGTGATCAATATATGCATCAAGTAATTCGCGAAGTCCCATTAATTGTGGACGGCGATTATAAATCGCAACCATATTAAAATGGTAGGTTACTTGCAAATCACTATTTTTAAACAAGTAATTTAAAACACCTTCCGCATCACTCTCTTTTTTCAGTTCAATGACCACTCGCAAACCAGTACGATCGGTTTCATCTCGAACTTCAGCAATGCCTTCGACTTTACGATCAAGTCGTAGCTCATCGATTCTTTTAACCATATTCGCTTTATTCACTTCATACGGAATTTCAGTTATAACGATCTGCTGCTTTCCACCACGGACCGTTTCAATTTCTGTTTTACCGCGAACAATAATTTTACCCTTACCTGTTTCATAGGCTTTGCGGATTCCATCAATTCCTTGAATTATGCCACCTGTAGGAAAATCGGGTCCTTGAACAAATTCCATTAAATCATTAACGGAACAATTCGGATGATCGATACGATGGATCGCCGCATCAATAACCTCCCCAAGATTATGTGGAGGAATTTCAGTCGCATAACCTGCTGAAATACCAGTTGATCCGTTTACTAATAAATTAGGAAAAGTTGCAGGTAATACAGTTGGTTCATTTGACGTATCATCAAAGTTAGGAATAAAATCAACGGTTCGTTTATCAATATCTCGTAACAACTCAGAAGCGATCGCTGATAATCTAGCTTCGGTATAACGCATAGCGGCTGGAGGATCCCCGTCAATGCTACCGTTGTTTCCATGCATTTCAATTAAAACGTTACGAACTTTCCAATCCTGACTCATTCTAACCATCGCTTCATATACAGAGGTATCACCATGGGGATGATAGTTGCCAATTACATTCCCAACTGTTTTCGCAGATTTTCGGAAACCTTTTTCATGGGTGTTCCCTTCTACATGCATCGCATATAAAATCCTGCGTTGAACTGGTTTCAAACCATCACGAGCATCTGGAATGGCCCGATCTTGAATTATATACTTACTATAGCGGCCAAAGCGGTCCCCAATGACTTCTTCTAACGGGAGGTCTCTATATATTTCAGAACTCATTCAGCATCAACCTCCTCGGACATAGAAATATTTTCATTTTCTAAAATACTTCCATCTTCTTCTAATCCAAACGCCACATTTGATTCAATCCATTTACGACGTGGTTCAACCTTATCACCCATTAGAGTTGTAACCCTTCGTTCAACTCGTGCAATATCATCAATTCGAACTCGAATAAGCGTTCTTGTTTCTGGATTCATTGTGGTTTCCCACAATTGGTCTGCATTCATTTCCCCAAGACCTTTGTAGCGCTGGATAATATATCCTTTGCCCACCTTATTAATTGCAGCTTGTAAATCTTCATCGCTCCATGCATATTCAATAATTTCTTTTTTACCGGAACCTTTACTTACTTTATAAAGTGGTGGTAAGGCAAGATATACTTTTCCAGCTTCAATTAGTGGTTTCATATAACGGAAAAAGAAGGTTAATAACAATACTTGAATATGGGCACCGTCTGTATCAGCATCTGTCATAATGATGACTTTATCATAGTTCACGTCTTCTATTTGAAAGTCAGGTCCTACACCCGCTCCAATCGTATAGATCATGGTATTAATTTCTTCATTTTTAAAGATATCAGCCAACTTTGCCTTTTCTGTATTAATAACCTTACCCCTTAACGGTAAAACAGCCTGAAAACGTCGGTCACGACCTTGTTTTGCAGAGCCACCGGCAGAATCTCCCTCAACTAAATACAATTCATTTTTTTTCGGATTACGAGATTGAGCAGGTGTTAATTTTCCCGAAAGAATGGTTTCACGTCTACGTTTCTTACCGGAACGGGCATCCTCTCTAGCTTTTCGAGCTGCTTCACGGGCTTGATAGGCTTTGATCGACTTTTTTACTAATAACGTACTAATATCAGGATTTTCCTCAAGAAAATAAGCAAGATTCTCAGAAACAATCGAATCTACTGCAGAACGAGCTTCACTTGTTCCTAGTTTTCCCTTTGTTTGTCCCTCAAATTGAAGGATTTCTTCTGGAATCCGTACTGAAACAATTGCTGAAAAACCTTCTCTAATATCAGATCCATCAAGGTTTTTATCTTTTTCTTTTAATAAAGAAACTTTACGTGCATACTCATTAAAAGCCCTTGTCACAGCCGTTTTTAATCCTACTTCATGGGTACCGCCGTCTTTCGTACGAACGTTATTGACAAAAGAAAGAACATTTTCTGAATATCCATCATTAAATTGAAAAGCAAAGTCGACTTCAATTCCGTTTTGTTCACCACTGAAACTGATTACAGGATGGAGCACATCTTTTTCTTCGTTCAAGTAATCTACAAATGCTTCTAATCCGTTTTCATAGTGGAAAACATCATGAAAATCATTTCGCTCATCAATAATTTCAATTTTAACTCCCTTTAATAAAAAGGCAGATTCCCGAAGTCGTTCACATAGCGTTTCATAGTTGTAAGAGGTTGTAGAAAAAATCGTTGTATCCGGTTTAAAATGAATCGTTGTTCCCGTTTGATTTGTTTTTCCGATTTTCTCGAGTGTTGTTACGGGTTTACCTCCATTTTCGAAACGTTGCTCGTATATAATGCCATCGCGCTTAATGGTGACGACAAGCCATTCTGACAAGGCGTTTACAACAGAAGCACCTACACCGTGTAAACCACCACTTGTTTTATATCCACCTTGTCCAAACTTTCCGCCAGCATGGAGGATCGTAAGGATGACTTCAGGTGTTGGTTTTCCAATTTTATGCATCCCTGTAGGCATTCCACGACCTTTATCTTGAACACTAACGGAATGATCTTTATGTAACCTCACAATGATTTGATCACCGTAACCCGCTAATATTTCATCTACTGAGTTATCTACTATTTCATATACTAAGTGATGTAAACCTCTTGCATCCGTACTTCCAATGTACATCCCAGGTCGCTTACGGACAGCCTCAAGACCTTCTAGTACTTGTATGGCATCATCGTTATAATCAAAAGCTGGTTGATTTTTCGCCATAAACATACCCCTTTCATTTCAATACAAAGACAAAAGCATGTGTTGAAAAAAGTTTCTTAAATATAGTTAGTCTGTTAAATACTATATAAATTTCTTGTTATGCTTCATTTAAAAGTATAATCCTCTTTTATAATCAAAAATGACTAAAAATTATTTTATAAACCAACTAATCTTAATTAAAACAGATACTTCTTATCTCTTATCGTTAGAACAAATGTTCCTCATTCAATCATATCATATAATTTCGAGTCCATGTCTTATTGTATCGATTTATTTGATTTTGGCAAATGAGTTTTTATCAAAATGAGGAAAAACATCCCTGTTCAGAGAATATTTGTGGATAATTTTTGAACATTTGGGGAAGAAATGAAAAAGCATGTATCTAATAATTAGGTACATGCTTTTTCTTTACTCATCTAGTTAATGCATGCTCGACTTTAATACATCGATCCATAATAACGGTATAACCCTTTTCTTTTAAAAAGCTATAAGCTTCCTCATTTACTAGACCTTGCTGTGCCCAAAATACATCTGCATCAATTTCAGCAAATTCCTTCGCTACATCTAATAAGAATTCAGAGCGGCGAAATACATCAACAATATCAACATGTCCCTCAATTTCTTTTAAGCTGGATACTGCTTTCACACCAAGGATTTCATCCGCTTTTGGGTTTACTGGGATGATTTCATAACCAGCGTCTTGCATTGCTTTGGAAACCATATAGGAAGTTCTTTCAGGATTATCACTTAAGCCCACTACAGCAATTCTTTTTGCCTTATTTAAAATTTCACGAATTTCATCTCTTGACGGATTTTCTACAGTCATTGTAATCCCTCCAAAATAATAATATTGAACCTTTACTAGTTTTCCCACACTTTCTTAAGTCTAACATATTGTAGAAATTATCAGTATCTTTTTGCAACCTCTTAAAAAACTTTTCTAAAGTAGAAGGACTTTATATTTAATAAAAGGAATAAGAAAATATAATTGAAAACATCATAAATAGGTGGTAACTTAAAGATACAATGATGCCAAATAATGACTAATTTATGAAAATAAATTAGAGGAATGGTTTAAAGAAGGAGAGTTTGAATGCTTGAAATTGGAATTATTATTTTACTTGCTTATTTGATAGGATCTATTCCTTCTGGTCTTATTATTGGAAAAGGATTTTATGGAATAGATATCCGACAACATGGCAGCGGAAATTTGGGTGGCACAAATACGTTTCGCGTATTAGGAGTTAAAGCAGGTCTCGCTGTTACCATATCGGACATTCTAAAAGGAACTTTGGCTGCTGCATTGCCTTTTTTCTTTCAATCTGATATGCATGCTTTAGTAGCAGGAATTTTTGCTGTCATTGGTCATACTTATCCATTATTTGCAGGATTCCGCGGAGGGAAAGCTGTCGCGACTTCTGGGGGAGTATTACTGTTTTACGCACCATTTATGTTTATTATTATGATTAGTGGTTTTTTTATTTGCTTATATCTATCTAAATATGTTTCATTATCTTCTATGTTTGCTGGGCTTGTAGCACTTATTTATTCAATTATTGTACAAGATCTCCCACTTATTCTTGTTGTATTTTTGTTACTGTCTTTTGTCGTTTACCGACACCGATCCAATATTAAACGAATCATAGATAAAACAGAGCCAAAGGTTAAATGGTTAGGATAATCTAAGGTTATTTAACAGGCATAACTTTTTTAAAAATAATATTTCATTACGCAAGTTACCGTTTATGAGTAACTTGCGTATTTTAGTTGTTCAACTTTTTGACATGAGGATGTAAAAAAAACGACATAATCACAAGGAAAAATGAACTGTTTTTAAGATAGAATAAAAGTATCAAAAATAGAAAGAGGGTAATAGGTATGAACAATAATGAAGAGAATTATCTGTATATAACCTCTCTAGATACAACTGATAATCCAGAGGATTTCATTATTGAACTCTACGATCTACCCGAAGCTCAAGATGAACCCTTAGAAGAACCGATCAGAGTCATTCATAATTTTGACGAACTGATTTTATTTTTAGAAGAATTTGATGTTTACGAACACGAGGAAATCGAAAAATCCGTTCCTGTATAATACAAAAACTGAATTATGCCCAAATATGACTTGTTAAGCCTTCTTTTTTCAGAATATCTATTTGCTTTTGACCTAGTAAATCAAAGTGCGAATAACCATTTTGTCGTTGATCAATCCATTCTGGTTTTAAGTCGTACTGTTTACCCCAGTTAATCAGTTTAGTAATATCATTACATCCGACCTTAGTTACAGTCTTACAATTGGGAAATCGCTCATCTATCCAGTAATGCGTTAGAAAAGCAATTTCCCCTTGATCAATTTTTGCTTTCCACTCCAATAATTCTTTTCTTGTGATTCCAAAGGCCAAATTAAACCCCTCCGCTTCACTTTAGCAGAGTAAAGGATCTAAAACTAAGATCCCTACTCTATTTTTTAATCTCTTCGTATTTTTGAAACCACTCAGGAAAACTCTTTTTAAATTGGACAGGCCTAAAATTATCCTTTTTAACAACAATATGAGTCGTTGTACCTTCTGCATAAATCATATCTTCTTCATTTACGATTTTATAACCATAGACTGTTTTTAAACCATCATTAGAATCTACCCATGTTTTTACAAATGCCGTATCTCCATATCTGACTGGTTTTTTATATACACAGTAAACATCATATACAGGTGCAAAATAGCCTTTTTCCTCCATTGCAACATAACTAAAGCCAATATCTTCAATTAATTGGGTCCTGCCTAATTCAAACCATTTTAAATAATTGGCATGATACATGACCCCCATCATATCTGTGTCAGCATACAAAAGTTGAATTTCTTTTTTTGAAATATACATGATTCCCTCTCCCATCTACTTACTGTTTGTCATACATTATTTTACAATATTGAATGGATTATTTACTATTTTATTAAAAGCTATCTCAATATCTATTCTCTCAATAATGGTTACTTCCTTAGGAGAGAGAGGCTTCTCTTCTGCCATCAGCCTTTGTGCTTGGACCTGTATCGCTTCATTCATTAAATTCGTGGCAAATCGACCATTTCCTGCAACGGGTTTATCTGACAGATAGGAAATAATCCAATCTTGTGCCTCAGTGGTTAAATGAAAATCAAATTGTTCACCGTATGATTTCATAATTTGAACTAGTTCAACAGGACGATAATCCTTAAATTCAATAAACTTTTTAAATCGAGATTTTAAACCTGGATTACTTTCAAGAAGTAGTTTCATTTCATTTGAATACCCTGCTAAAATGACAACTAAGTTTTCGTTATGTTTTGTCATTTCATCCACAAGTGTGTCAATAACCTCTTTGCCAAAATCTCCAGAGGACTGCCCCAACAGGGAATAGGCCTCATCGATAAAAAGAGCCCCCCCTAAGGCCTCTCGTATTTTCCGCTTCGTCTTTATAGCCGTTTGTCCCACATATCCTGCGACAAAATCAGCACGACTTGTAACAATCAAATGCCCCCTCTTCAATAAGCCACATTCTCTCAAAAGCTCTGCATATATTTTGGCAACCGTTGTTTTACCGGTTCCTGGATTTCCAGTAAAAACAGTATGCAGTTGAATCGGCACAAGGGGTAATCCATGATCCCTGCGAATCTTTTGCATTTTTACAAATGAAATAATTGAACTTATTTCATTTTTGACATTTTCTAAACCAATTAATTGATTCAATTTCCGTTCTGGGTCAATTTTAATTTCCCTTTCAGTTTGTATAAAATCATCCTTATCCAATAAAGAATAACCCAAAATATCATCATCGGCTTTATGATGAGCCCCCTTATTAAAGATGGCATCTAACATGATATTCCGAACGGTTCGTGCATTTCCAAAAGAATCGTCTACTCTTTCTTTCTCAATTCGATCCTCTAATGCAATGATCGCATCCTCGGTTAAAAGATAGTCATTATCCGCAGCAAATTTTTCCCCGATCTTGATTAGTTCTTCATTTGTATAATCAGGCAATGTTAAATGATTGGACAAAGGGAAACGACTCCTTAAACCTGGATTCGAATCGAGAAATTGTCTCATCTCATCTGGATATCCAGCAAGAATGACAGCAAATTTTCCACCATATTCTATGCCTGTCATCAGTGAAATAAGTGTGTCAATGGCTACCTGCCCATAGTCATTCCCTGATTGACCTTCTCTTTTTAAATTATAAGCTTCATCAATAAATAGGACCCCGCCTAATGCCTTTTCTACTGCTGTTCGTACATTTTCCTCTGTTTGTCCGACAAAAGCACCGACTAATTGTGAACGATCTACCTCAATGACTTCTTTTCTAGGAAGAACTCCAAGTTCAAAATAAATTTGGGCAAATAACCGAGCAATTGTTGTTTTTCCCGTTCCAGGGTTTCCCGTCAAGATCATGTTCAAACTAACTTCATCTTTCGTTTGAAACCCCTTCTCTTTTCTTATTTTTTGGTATTTGAAAAATTGATAAAAATTATTTACTCTCGATTTGATCGAATCGAGTCCAATCATATGATTTAATAACTGGAGTGCTCCTTCTTGATCGACCACTTCTTCTGATTCAATGGTGAATACTTCATTCCATTGTCTCTTTAAATCTTCTAACGCTATTAAGTGTTTTTTCATTTCATCATAGTAGGCTGACGTATAAAACGAACCAACCATTGAACCTTCATAATCCGTTGCTGCTTTTAATAGAAGTGCGACTTCCTCAAATGCCGAGTTTAATAATACTTCCACTTGATCATATTCGGGCTCATTTTTTGATTTTTTAAGATTAGATAATGATTCTATTTGATCTTCAATTGTATCTAAAAATTCCTGACAAATTGTAATATATTGTAGGACTGCCTCCCTTTTTGCTTGTTTATTATCCGTTTCCCGTATGGGAGGGAACTGTAAATCTTCAAATAAACCATCGATATTTTTCCATTCATAATGATTTAAATATTCTTTTGCTCTCATATTCGTTGGATCTAATTTAATTGCTCTTTCTAACCACGTTTGTACAATGGATTCGTTTTTACCTTTTGAAGCAGATGATACGGCTAAGAATGTTAGTAATTTTGAAGCCATTTCATGGTTATCATTTTGACTTACATTCATCTTCTGCAGTAACTTGATGATTTCACTGTCATCCTCAATAACTCCAACTTCATTTATTTGTTGATCCCAATATTGTATCTGGTCATTTATTTCATTTTGTCTTTGTAATTTGTTCATGTTTTGCACCACTTCTTTTACCTTATTTAAATATCAAAATCTATTCTATCATATTTTTTAAAAGGGAATATTCTTTGGAGATTCATTCATGGGAAGATAGAAAAAGGAGATTAGCTTAAAGACCCACTGAAAGAGCATCCAGTGGGTTGAACTTTTCATGTAAATTAGTGTGCACGGTTTTCATCTTTGATTTCTGCACGCATAGCCTCGATACTTTCTCGGCGGCGTTCATTCTTTGCCTCGACCATTGCACGATCCTCGCCACTTAGATTTTGCATCGTTTGTTCCGCTTTACGAATATTGTCATCTGTATTCACAATCATTTCTTGTAGCTTTTCAACATTATCACTTCTATCGTCTGGATTCGGTCTGTTGTTATAGCTCATGATTCATCCTCCTTTAAACCATATTTAAATAGGTATCGTTTGTTTGACATTGATTATGTTACACTAGAACCCCTAATGGATAGGGGTTTTTCGTATAGTTCCAGTAACAAAAGATTCTATTCTAAACGGAATACTACTGATTAATGATTCATTTTATTTTCAATTCGCTTGACTACCTCGTCAGCTGAAAGACCAGTTGCCTCAATTACAGAACCTTTGGTTAAAGCATCTTGCATACCCATTACATCAGTATCTAAGCCAGACACTACACAACAATCACAGTTTTGTACATTTTCTCCACTCAGTTCAACAACATCATATCCTTTCTCACGCAATGCTTGTTGAACATTAGTTAATGAATCTTCTACAGCAATTTTTTGCATGATTACACCTCCTCCATCAATAATTTTTCCTTAATTAAGTTTTATATGTATTCATTTAATATTATAGTTACTTTGATTGGTAAATCATTTGTGGCTAATAAAAAAAATAGAGAAATGCCTTAATAGACATTTCTCTTAGCTTTATTATTCACCTTTTGTCTGCATCACTTGTGCATGCTGACCAGAATTATCTTGCATTTGCTTTCCTTTGTTACCACCAAAACTTCGTGACTTTGTCCCAATATGACTTGGAACAAAGTGTTTACTATCTTTCTTTGGGTTTCCCATTTGTAATCCTCCTTGTTATGGAACATTCAAGAGTATGTTATTACCAGCCAAATGAAGCTAAGAGGTTACTCCTCAAGTAAAATTGTTTCCTTATCATAGGGCTTTTACAAATGGTAATGTATGTTATTCAGCTTTACTTAGATGTTTTTTCTCTAAGCGCTCTTCAATTTTTTCAATAGCACTTTGATCACGTAATAGTTGAAGTTTATTCTCATTAACCAATTCAGTAAAAGAACGTTTTCTTGGTTTTCTCATTTTCATTCACCTACCTTACATACTATTGTAAACGTTATTATGACCAAAAACCGTGATAATTATTACAAATTTTCGAAAATTGATTTCTTTACGACCAATTTCGACATTTATTAACTTATATTGACATTATAACAAGGAAATCATTTTATTATTGTGAGAAAAGTCACTTATTTCATTATTTTTATAAATAATTTTTCAATAAAAAAATACACTGATAAAAAAGTATCAGTGTTTTACATTTCATCTATATACTTCTTCATAATGTCTTGGGTCATAGCTGTTAAATATTTATGTCGTATTATTCCCTTCTCGTCGATAAAATAAGTTGTAGGAACTGTTAATACTTGATATTGCGAATTAACCACGTCTTTTTCGTCTAATAATATAGGAAATGTGAGACCCATATCCGTAACAAATTCTTGTACATTAAACTGTGGATCGATATTTACCGCAAGAATCACGATATCTTCACTATTTTTTTGATAAAATTGCTCCATATCTGGCATTTCTTCCTTACATGGCGGACACCATGTTGCCCAAAAATTGAGCATCACCTTTTTTCCTCGATAATCAGAAAGTTTTACCGTATCGCCCGATAAGGTCTTTAATTCAAAATCAGGAGCCTGATTGCCAATTGCTAAACCAGGAAGGTTATCCTTCGATTTATCTGGCTCCATTGCTTGTACCACAACAACGGTCATTAATCCAAGCAACAGTACAGCGGCGATCACTTTTTTTAGCAAAATCATACCTCCATTTCATTCGTTGCTATACATAGATTTACCTAAAAAGCCTAAAATTATGAAAAACATTCATTCTATTAGTTAAAAGCACCCTACGAAAAACGTACGGGTGCTTTTAAATTAGTAATCTTATTTTAATTTCTCACGAAGAACCATCTGTAAAATACCACCATGACGGTAGTAATCAATTTCTACTTCTGAATCGAAACGAACTAAAGCTTCGAATTCTTTCTTGTTTCCTTCATCATCTGTTGCAGTTACTTTTACAAGATCACGTGGACGAACATTTTCATCGATTACAACATCAATTACTTCCTTACCTGTTAATCCAAGAGTTTCAGCACTTTCGCCTTCTTTGAATTGAAGTGGTAGAACACCCATTAAAACAAGGTTAGAACGGTGAATACGCTCATAGCTCTCAGCAATAACAGTCTTAATACCAAGTAGGTTTGTTCCTTTAGCAGCCCAGTCACGAGATGAACCCATTCCATAGTCCTTACCTGCTAAGATGACTAATCCTGTACCATTTTCTTTATATTTCATACAAGCATCATAGATGGATGTAACTTCACCAGTTGGCCAGTAAGTTGTATACCCACCTTCTGTTCCAGGAGCAATTTGGTTACGGATACGGATATTCGCAAATGTTCCACGCATCATAACCTCATGGTTACCACGGCGAGAGCCGTAGGAGTTAAAGTCACGTGGTTCTACTCCGTTCTCACGTAAATATTTACCTGCTGGTGTATTAACCCCAATCGCACCTGCTGGTGAAATATGGTCTGTTGTAACAGAATCACCAAATTTTCCAACCACACGTAAACCTGTTAACGGTTCGACTTCGTCTGGATCTGGTTTTAAACCTTCAAAGAATGGAGGGTTTTGAATATAAGTTGATTTTTCATCAAATGCATAAAGTGCATCATCACTTGTTTGAATTTGATTCCAAAGTTCGTTATCACCAAACACGTTCTCATATTCTGAACGGAATAATTCTGGTGTAACAGTTTGCTTAACCACTTCATTAATTTCTGCAGAAGTTGGCCAAATATCTTTGAAGAATACATCATTGCCATTTTTATCTTTTCCGATTGCTTCGTTACGAAGATCAATGTCCACAGTTCCAGCTAATGCATACGCCACAACTAATGGTGGTGAAGCTAAGTAGTTTGCTTTTACAAGCGGGTGGATACGTCCTTCAAAGTTACGGTTACCGGAAAGAACAGAAGTTACTAATAGGTCACTCTCAGAAATGGCTTTTTCAATTTCGTCTCTTAACGGACCAGAGTTTCCGATACATGTTGTACATCCATATCCAACTAAGTTAAAACCAAGTTGCTCCATATAAGGAAGTAAGCCAGAATCACGAAGATATCCTGTTACTACTTTAGATCCCGGAGCTAAAGAAGTTTTTACATATTTTGGAACCTGCAATCCTAACTCAACTGCTTTTTTCGCCACTAATCCTGCACCGACTAAAACATATGGATTTGAAGTGTTTGTACAACTTGTTATTGCAGCAATCGCAATGGCACCCGTTTTCATTTCAACTGAGTCGCCTTCTTCAAATTGAACAGCAGCAGATTTATTAATTTCATCAGCATTTAAACCAAAGCCTTGGTTTCCTTGTGGTGCAGTTAGAGATTTATTAAATTCTTCTTTCATTGCTGATAGTGGAATTAAATCTTGTGGGCGTTTTGGTCCGGAAAGGTTCGCTTCAATTTCAGCAAGATTAATTTCTACTACATCTGTATAAACAGGTTCTAAAGATGGATCGAAGAATAACCCATTTTCTTTACAATACGTTTCAACAATTTGGATTTGTTCTTCAGAACGACCTGATAAACGCATATACTCTAGTGATTCACCGTCAACTGGGAAGAATCCACAAGTTGCACCATACTCAGGTGCCATGTTTGCAATCGTTGCACGGTCTGCTAGTGGTAATGCAGGTACACCTGGGCCAAAGAATTCAACAAATTTACCAACAACACCATGTTGACGTAATACTTGAGTTACTTTTAGAGCTAGATCTGTAGCGGTAGTTCCATCAGGAAGTTCTCCAATTAATTTAACCCCTATTACTTCTGGTACAGGGAAATACGAAGGCTGACCTAGCATTCCTGCTTCTGCTTCAATACCTCCTACACCCCAACCTAAAACACCAATTCCGTTAATCATCGTAGTATGTGAATCTGTACCAACTAATGTATCAGGAAATGCTTCGTATTCACCATTATCATTTTCAACTGCATGAACAACGTTCGCTAAGTATTCTAGGTTAACTTGGTGAACGATCCCTGTTGCTGGCGGAACAGCACGGTAGTTATCAAATGCCTTTTGAGCCCAGCTTAAAAATTGATAACGCTCTGTATTTCGTTCAAATTCTAATTTCATATTTAAACCTAATGCGTCTTGGTTCCCATACTTATCTACTTGAACGGAGTGGTCAATAACAAGATCCACTGGTTTAAGAGGATTAATTTTGTCGGGATCGCCGCCTAAATCTGCCATCGCTTTTCTTAAAGATGCAAGATCAACGACAGCTGGCACACCAGTAAAGTCTTGTAGGATAACACGAGAAGGCTTGAAAGGAACATCAATTTCTTTAACTTCGTCCGTACCCCATTTTGCTAAGTTTTCAACATGTTCCTTCGTAATGACTCTTCCATCTTGTTGACGAAGAACGGATTCTAATAATACTTTTATGGAATATGGTAATTTTGAAACCTTTCCTACTCCAGCTTTTTCTAATGCATCTAATTGATAATAATTGTAACGCTTCCCGTTTAGTTCAAATGACTTTCGGGCTTGAAAAACATCGTTTGTCGACATTATGTATTACCCCCTATTTTCAATTCTATTTATAACTATGATATACAACTTTCTTTTATTTGTCGAAAAGTTTGAATTGTGACAAACTTTTCTAACTATTTTATATTTTAATATAAGGATTAAAATATGTAAATATGAAGATGGTCTGTTTTGATACACAAAATGACTTACCATTATAATCTATAGACATTAATTGATAGGTTCCTCTAACAAATCGAATAAAGTTTCATCCATAAGAAATAATAAAATGACGGAGGTGATTCATATGAGTAAAAGAAAAGCCAATCATGTAATCCCAGGGGCTAACGCAGCAAGTGCCCAAGGAAAGGGCGCAGGTTTTAATGAGGAATTTTCAAATGAACCACTGACAGAAGCACAAAAATTAAATAATAAGAAACGCAAGAAAAACCAATAACAAAAGGAAAGACCCCTCTTTGGGGTCTATTTTTATGGGTTCGTATTAACTTCGTTGACAATACTTTGTAAATCGGATTGAAATTGTTCTAGTTGAGCTCGTTGTTTTTCAGATGCTACTTCCAATGCATTTTCAATTTGCTGATAGGCTTCATTTACTTCATTCTTTAGATGCTTTAGTTGATGACCATAACTTGCGGAATCTTGAACAATTTCATAATAAAGCTCTTCTACATCCTCTACACCCTGTTGCGCTGCTTGAAATGCTTGTTGTTTATTTTTATGGTATGGCATTTCTCTTGCCCCCTTTACAAATATGTACCGTTAAATTGTCCAACCATAAGTGAAAATATTCAGTATAAAATCGATTCATTTTCACATCTTAAAAAGGAGGAGGGATTAAACATGGTGAATAAAAACGATGGTCAAGATATGAGAAGAAACCAACCAAAACAGTCTGGTCAACAAGAGCCATTAAGCGGATCTAAAAAAGTGAAAAATCGTAACCATACAAGACAAAAAGGCAAATCCCATCATGATATGTAAACTTAAATAATTTTATTGGTAACAGAATTCGAGAAGGGAATAATTCTTACCTTCTCGAATACATTTAATTATAGAATATCTTGATTTTAACGATTAAATTGAAGCAAGACCATGAAGAAGCGTTCCCTCTTCTTCCTTTGAAACAGTTCTTAAATCAATTTGGATAACATCATTTTGAATTCTAACAATGATGGCAGGTGTATGTTGAGTCCTAAGGCGCAGTTCTAGCTTTGAAGCAGAAAATTGCTTATGCTGCAATGAAACAACATATGTAGGCAACTCAACCTCTGGCATTGTCCCTCCTCCAACTTGGCTTACGTCAGCCTTTATCGCAATTTCATATGAATCGGTCAACTTCTTCAGTTCCTCCATAAAATGAATGGTACGTTCTTTAATCTCATCTGCCGTTGACAATAAGTCACGTATGACGGGGATTTTCATCAATTCATCATTGCCTTTACTATATTGCATTAATGTCGCTTCTAAAGCAGCTAGCGTCATTTTATCAACTCGTAAAACGCGAGCTAATTGATGTTTTTTTAATTTTTCGATCAAATGTTTTTTACCAGCAATAATACCAGCTTGTGGTCCTCCTAATAGTTTATCCCCACTAAAGGAAACAATATCTGCACCCATTTTTAATACCTCATGGACAACAGGCTCACTTCCAATCCCGTGTTTACGAAAATCGTATAACACACCACTTCCTAAATCTTCGTATAAAATGACATGATCATGAAGACTCGCTAACTGGGCCAGGTCTTTTGTTTCAACCGATTCTGTAAAACCGACAACTTTAAAATTACTTGTATGTACCTTTAAAATCATTTTTGTATCTTCACTTAACGCTCGTTCATAATCGTATAAATGCGTTTTATTGGTCGTACCCACTTCTACTAATTTTGCTCCACTTTCTTCCATAATTGATGAGATCCTGAATGAACCTCCAATTTCAACGAGTTGACCTCTAGACACAATGACTTCTCGATTTGATGCAAGAGCACGTAAAATAATATAAACAGCTGCTGCATTATTGTTAACAACCATTGCAGCTTCTGCGCCAGTCATTCGCTTTACCAACTCCTCCACATGACTATGTCTAGAGCCTCGGATGCCTTTATCTACATTATATTCTAGGTTTGAATATTGCATGGTCGTTTCCATTACATGACTTGCCGCCTGCTCACTCAAACGAGCTCTTCCTAAATTGGTATGTAAAATGGTACCTGTAGCATTGATGACTCTTTTCAGGGTATAGCTGAAATAAGATTTTACGGTTTGTTCAACCTCATCAAATAAATATTCATTAAATAATTGCTTTCCAGGTTCAGGACCTGTCCAAGTACCATTTACAATTAGTGTTCTTGTTTTTTCTATTACATTTGTTAAATGAACGGTTAAATTGATTTGATCAACATTATATTGAACCGCCATTACCTGAAATCGCTTACTCTTTTGTAATTCATGCACAGGTGGTATGTATCTTAATAAGTGTTTCAAGCTTAATTCCCTCCAAAAAAATAATTGCTATTTCATTATAACATTCTTCACTTTTCATAATCTCCTGCATATTGTAAATCATAGTAAGGAGGATTAATGAACATGCTAGACAAACAGGATAAGCCTTTAGATCTAAAGGTTGTTGAAGAATGGCTGGAAAACTATTTTTTAGATCCCTTGACCTCATATTTGGATGAAACGGTTTTTAGAATTGATTTGTTTGAAACAGCTGATGAATATATTATTGAAGCTCTATTGCCAGAAATAGATAAAAACCATATTTTGATAAAAATCGAAGTTGACACCATTTTAATTGATATTGATGGTGATCATGTTCAAAAACAAAGAAGCATTTCTTTTCCTTTTAACGTTTCGTATCATGACGTTAAAGCCACCTTTGAAAACGGCATCCTAGAAGTCTTTATTTCGAAACAACGAATTGAAAACGGATTAAATCGAATCATTTCTATTTAGTTATCCCCCATATTGAAGGAAACCTAATCCATTATGACATACTTTAAGTGTTTTTTTGCAATATTAAATGCATCTATTTTTAAAAACTTGTATACTAAAATATGGAGGTGATTGCTATGAGCGACCAAGAAAAAGTTCGCCTTACTTCTTTTTCAACAAAAGCGGGTTGAGGATGTAAAATTGGTCCTGAGGACCTAGCGCAAGTTTTGCGTTTATTACCACAACAAGAAGATGTACCAGAATTGCTCGTCGGGCGTGAAACGTCAGATGATGCTGGTGTTTATCAATTAACCGATTCAATCGCATTAATACAAACCATAGATTACTTTACTCCTGTTGTAGATGATCCCTATATGTTTGGACAGATTGCTGCAGCAAATGCATTAAGTGATGTCTATGCTATGGGTGGCACCCCAAAAACAGCTTTAAACATGGTGGGATACCCCGTTAAAAAGCTAGGCGGAGAGATGCTAGCTGAAATACTACGTGGTGGATCGGATAAAGTGAAGGAAGCTGGAGCTCTTCTAATTGGTGGGCATTCGATTGATGATCAAGAGCCAAAATATGGTTTATCCGTGACTGGAATCGTTCATCCAAATAAGTTCTGGAGAAATGTCGGAGCAAAACCTGGACAAGCTCTCGTGTTAACAAAGCCGATTGGTGTCGGAATCATCACAACAGGTATCAAACGTGGTGCTGTTTCACCAGAGCAAGAAAAGATCGTTACAGAGACTATGGCCTTGTTAAATAAACTTGCAGCAGAAGTATTGAGTGATTTTTCACCAAGTGCTGTGACAGATGTAACTGGATTTGGACTCCTTGGGCATGGAAGTGAAATGGCAAGTGGAAGTAATGTAAGCTTAGTATTTGATTTCAACAAAGTGCCAATCTTAGATGGTGCCTTACAATTAGCAAGAAATGGTGTCGTGCCAGGTGGAACAAAGGCTAATTTTAATTGGTTGGAAAAAGATGTTCACTATCATGATATTGCCCCTGAAGAGCAATTAATACTTTGCGATGCCATTACATCTGGAGGATTATTAATTGCGATTGATCCAACAGGTGCTGAAAAGTATACAAAAGCATTGAAAGAGTCTGGACAAGATTCTTGGATCATTGGAAAAGTTGTAGAAAAACAAGAAAAGTTAATTTATGTTAATCGGTAAAGAGGGTTTTAGACCCTCTTTACCTCATTTTTTATTGACCAATCCAGTTTAAAAGTTTATAATAAATAGTTGTCATTAAGTCCCAGTAGCTCAGCAGGATAGAGCAACAGTTTCCTAAACTGTAGGTCGGGGGTTCGAATCCCTTCTGGGACGTAAGAGAAATCTATGAAAGTTGATTTAAAGCCATTTATCCTTTTTTTTATTTTGGGTAATGTTATGGTTTGAATCAACTTTTTTTGTTGTTTTAAGTGTTACTAGTTATGGTTGATCATTTTAATATGGTCACATACACTTGATATTCAATATACTTTGATAAAGCCATTTTAAGTTTTGTTCAGGCGAGAGAAGTAGAAAAAAACGAAAATATACCATTTAAAGTTATTAAACAATAGCAAATAAACCATTCCCCTTCTTACTTATGATAAGGGAATTTTCTTTATAGATTTTAATTGTTCCGTGGTTGTGGTTAATCTATTTATTATATATCCTAATTTCGTTTTTTCCCACAGCTGCAAGGTAAAGAATAAATTCTTCTTTTCCGTCTAGTTCCAGGACTTCATCTATTAATTTTTGGTCATAGATGCCTATAGCACAAGCTCCAGCATCAATTAATTCACTAGACAGATAAAGATTTTGGCAATTTCCATTCGGAGCGATAAGGGATAGTACTCCAAGCAAATACGACTGCAGCTTTTTCAGTATAATTAGGTACAAAGGGCTGATCCGACGTAATTTCATCAATTTGATCTAATTCAAACATAAATAGAATTTGGTGCTCAACTGGGAGATATCTGTAAATTCCTGTCCGCAATCCTTCGACCCGCATTTTAAAGAGAAAGGTTTCAAATGTATGGGTTGCTCCACTACACGGTACCGTTTTAAGAGTTAATCCTGCTTTCTTCATAGTTGTAATTCCTTGAGTTTGCCCATAACAGGTAAGATAATTCCTCAAGGACTTAATTGTTCGTCTGAATAAAATCTAGTACTTCTTCTGTTTTTGATTAGCTCATAAAATTAGATTCTTTGACACTATTTTTTATTGGAGATTGGAGTGCAATAATAGTTGAGGAAAAGTCATATGACTTTACAATTGATGGTTTTGGGATACCCTTCATTATATCTGTTCTTATTTGTTTGAATTCAGTAAAATTTGATTTTAAAAAATTCCTTTGTTTCTCAAATCTTGCCATTCATGCCATCCCCCTAGATGTCTTATAACTATATGATCATTTAACCTAATTTAGGGAAAAAAACTGAAACCGACATCACCTGTGTTTCTTTTTATTAATCAACAAGTCGCGGAAATATTAAGGGTTCCAAATAAAATATTGTACGGGGATAACTTTCTATATTGTGTAATTAGCACATAGTACAAGTAACTAAATATGTAGTTCTTTTAATAAGGAATTACAAAACAAGAGATATCCAGCTGTAAAAGCGGACATCTCTTGTTTTGGGTAGTTTACATAATAAGATTATTTGAAAATAGTTGAAATGATTTCATCTAATGACATTTCACTGCTGATTTCATACATGCCTGGACGTAAGCCATTTGAAAGTCCTCTGTTTTCAACTTCTTTTGAGAAAGCAAATGCATCTTCGATAATATTAGTTTGCTTTAAGGCTTTTCCAACATCAATGCTTGTCATACCACTGGATACGGAAATCATCGTACGATAAATAACTTTCTCCTGGGCTGGTTGCTCTTGTGTTTGGTCCGGACTGGCTTCTGCTTTTGCTGTTGAAAGCTGCTTATCCCATTCTTCCTCTGTTTGGATTACATATCCTTCTGCAGCAAGGGCATCTTTCATTTCATCGACTGATGGTGTTTCAACTACCTGTTTTGTATCCGATTTTTCACCACTATTTGCTTCATCGGATTCCAAAAAGTAAACCACTCCGCATACTCCAGCTGCTAATAAAAGCCCTGAAGCAAAGCTACGAATTGAATTAGATGTCATGATCTACATTTCTCCCTTCTTGGCTATTTTGCTTAAAAGGGGAAAGAAGCTCCTCTATTTCTTCAGCTGATAAACGTTTCTTAAGTGCAATACTTTCTACAGAATAGCCACGTTTATACAAGTCAAGAATTTCACGATTCAACATACGTTTTTGACCATTTTCATGACCTAACCCTGCTTGAACTGCAATTATTTCAGTATCTAGTTCTAAATTTCGAATTTGTTGTTGTAGCTTATTTACTTCTTCCATATAAGTAAAAGTAATCTCCTCTAATTGTTTGTCTATCTTTTTAGAGGCTTGATTATTTTTACTAAACGATAAAATGAGCAGCAAAACGGCTGCACCAAAAAGTAAAACTAACGCCCATTCCATCATTCTATAATCCTCCCTAACTATAATCTTATCATCTGCAATTAATTATTATACATGATTTTCGACATAATTCGAACAAAATCATTAAATTGCCACAAAAGTCATATGTTTATAATGATAGAAATAGCCTATAAAGGAAAATATAAAAAAAGGTTCTGCGCGAATCAGCGCAGAACTTTTTTGAACTAGTTACTTTTTACACCGTAGATAATACATGCAACCCCACCAAAAACCCATAAGATTTTTGTTATTGAAATTTTCTCTGCCATTCCAACTAAACCAATTGTGGTTGTAAGTAACAAGATAATGGGTCCTACTAGTGCCAATGAACTATTAATAACTAATGCCTTTTCAATGTCATTATATTTTATAAATAGAAAAGCAACTAAAATTTCAAGACTCCCAGAAAAAAAACGTAAGAAAGCCATTCCTAAAATCGCTTTTTCAATTAAATGAAACATCCTATCCCTCCTATATGCACTTTCATCCATAAATATATGCAGAGTACATTCAAAGAAGGACAAGTTTTACAAATATAAGTACTTATTAAAGTGTAAAAACATCCAGAAAAGAAAAAAAGGTCACTAAAAGAGATTTGCATCACTTTTGGTAACCTGCTTCTGTTTTTATCAAAGTTTTACTTATTTTACTTCTTGAGCTCCAGTTACTTTACCATCTACCTTAGAAGTTGATTTTAGATCTTCGCTTGCAAAGTAGATATTTCCATCAATTGTTGCATCTTCAGTTAAAGTGAAACCATTTGCTTCTACATAAACGTCACCTTTAACAATACCAGCTTGTACTTTGAAGTTTTCACTTTTAACTGTCATTTTAGGAACGGTTAATGTAAATCTTTCTAGAACATTACGGTTTTCATCTTGTGTATATGGTGCAAATTTACGATAAATATCCTTTGTTTTATCGTTTTTATCGTAGAATTCTCCATCAACAACCAGTTCTTTATCCATTGTTACATCATTTGTAATGGCAAAAATCCAATTTCCATCTTTACTTGCTGCCTTTGCTAAATCTTCCGCATTATCAACGATTGAAGCTGTCGTTACTACATCTGCATCTGCTGCTTTAACTTCTTGAGCTCCAGTTACTTTTCCATCCACTTTAGCAGATGCTTTTAAATCTTCACTTGCATAGTAAATATTTCCATCAATTGTTGCATCTTCAGTTAAAGTGAAACCGTTTGCTTCTACATAAACGTCACCTTTTACAATACCAGCTTGAACTTTGAAGTTTTCACTTTTAACTGTCATTTTAGGAACGGTTAATGTAAATCTTTCTAGAACATTATGGTCAGCATCTTGTGTGTATGGAGCAAATTTACGATAAATATCTTTTGTTGTATCACCTTTATCGTGGAATTCACCTTCAACAACTAATTCTTTATCCATTGTTACATCATTTGTAATGGCAAAAATCCAATTTCCATCTTTACTTGCTGCTTTTGCTAGATCTTCAGCATTATCAACAATTGAAGCAGTTGTTACTACATCTGTTTTCTCCTCAGTAGACTCAGCGGCTGGTTGCTCAGTTTTTACTTCCTCTTTTGGTTCTTCCGCTGCTTCCTCTGTACCGCAAGCTGCTAGAGTCCCTACTAATAAAGATGAAACTAATAATGCTTTAAATTTCATTGATGTTTCCTCCCTGTAAGAGTTTTCATATTTGATTCTGTATTTACTTTATCATAGATTTTATACATAATTTACCGACAAATTTGTATATTTTTTGACATTTCCCTTCAATAGTAATCGGAGTTATTGTTACTTTTGTCCTTTATTAACGTGACATTCTTTTCGATTTTCAGTTTAATCCATAGAAAAAAATAACCCAAAAAGGTTAGTTTAATTCAACTAACCTCTTGGGCTATTTTAATGTCACTATATTGCTTCTATATAAAGCAAGAAATCAAGTTATTCTAATGTAAGTTATTCAACTGTTTGGTTACCAGAAACTTCGCCATCAATGATGGCTGAGTTTTTAACCTCTTCATTTGCATAAAAAATGTTACCCTCAACTTTTGCATCTGCATCAAGTTTAAAACCTTTTTCTTCTACATAGATGTCCCCTTTAACAGTTCCACCTTTTATCAATAAATTTGGGCTTTGGATTGTTAATTTTGGTACAGTTAATGTATGGGAAGCAGTGATATTACGATCCTGATCTTGTTCGTATAGAGCTATTTTACGATAGACATCCTTAGTAGCATCATTCTTATCATGGAATTCTCCAGCCACTACTACATCTTGATCAATATTAATATCATTTAAAATAGCAATGATCCATGTTCCATTTTCACTAACCGCTTTTACAAAAGCATCTCCTTCATTCACAATTGATGCGGTAGTATTCACATCTGTTTGTTCCTCTTCATTTGTCGCTTCTTCACCTTCACCAGCATTTGTATTTGGTTCTTCTGCCGGCTCCTCAGTTGGTGTAGTTGTATCTGTATTTTGATCATCTGCTGCTTCATCATTACCACCACAACCTGCTAATAAACCAACTAATAATAATGAAGCTACAAATGTTTTTAAATTCATTGTAGTTCTCCTCCTTCTGGAAACAATTTTCCTTAGTATTTTGTACATGTTTTTGCATAGTATGTACAAAAAATAAACTAGAAGGAATAACTCATATTTAAACGATGTACTCCTTCTAGTTTTTACAGCATTATTTTTATAAAAAATGTAAAGCTTCAGATGTTAAATAATTAATAACAGGCTTAACGCCATTACAGCCATTCCAGCAATTAACCCATATATGGAAGTATGTGCTTCATCATACTTCTTTGCAGCAGGCAATAATTCATCAAGTGAGATAAATACCATGATACCTGCTACAGCAGCAAATATAACCCCGAACATCACTTCATTTAAGAAAGGCATTAAGATCAAAAAGGCTAGAAGTGCACCAACTGGCTCTGATAAACCGGATAGAAAAGATAGCTTGAAGGCCTTTTTCTTACTTCCAGTAGCAAAATAGATAGGAACCGAAACAGCAATTCCCTCTGGAATATTATGAATAGCTACGGCGATCGCAATCGCAATTCCAAGAGATGGGTCTTGAATGGCTGAAGTAAAAGTAGCAATTCCCTCTGGAAAATTATGAATGGCAATAGCCAATGCTGTGAAAGATCCCATTTTCAAAAGAGCTGGATCATGTGCTGGCTTATTCGTATTCATCTCTTCAACTGTTTTCAATTCATGTGGATTCCCTTGTTTCGGAATAAACCTATCGATTAGGGCAATCAATAACATCCCCGCAAAAAAACTTACAACAGTGATCCAATTCCCCTGAACTTCCCCCATTTCACCAACTAGCGAATCTTTTGCCTTTACAAAAATTTCGATCATCGAAACGTAAATCATGACCCCTGCTGAAAATCCTAGTGCAAGAGACAGAAACTTTGTATTGGTTCGCGAAGTAAAAAAAGCAAGTATACTCCCTATACCAGTAGCCAAACCGGCAAAAAGTGTTAATCCGAATGCTAATAAAACATTTTCCACTCCATTTTCCTCTCCTTCAATCATATATTTTTATTTTGTGTTTTGTCCTCATGATAAAAAGTTTCCCTCGACCAACTTTTGGGTAAAAAAATTTTTTCATATTAACATATGCATGATTTTTAAAAAGTTTCCGATAGTAAACATTTTAATCTAAAATGATTATAATTTGCAATATATTAATACTGCTTTTAGTTTATTTTTCGGACCACCTTTTGGTTTATGAATTTTTTGACAACTTTTGTCGGAACAGTTGATTTTAAATTTAAATGTATTAAAATGATTATTAACTTGCATTAATTTATTGTAAATTTTTCGTAAATATAATTGACATAATTGAAAAGGGAGGTCTTTCCTTTGAATTTAGTGGAGTATTGTGGAAAAACAGAATTTTCGGTCCTACAATTCATCTTTTCCGTAACAGATGAATTAAACGAAAAAATCACACAGAAAAAGTTCATTTATAAAGAACAGATTGTTAGATATGTCGAGCGTAGAATCGAATATTTTTTCAAGCATTTTAATTTAAAACACGCTTTGCTCCAATCGTATAAAAATGAGGTATTTAATAGTGTCATGTTTAAATTAAATACCACAATAAAGGAGCATATTAGATTTCAATGTGTATGAAATTTATAAATACAAACTGAGGACTTTTTCTGATGCGTTATAACGAAACAGAAGAAGTCCATTTTTCATTTATTATCCTAGCATTTGATAATTTTTCTATTCAATATTATCATAATATTAAACTTATATTAAATCATACTTTCCTACAATCATAAATGTATGATTAAGCTTATTTGAATCGGGGTGGAGAAATTTGGATAGTGACCAACTACTTACTTTTATTACCGTAAATGAATTTAACAATTATTCAAAGGCTGCTGAGTACTTAAATTTAACTCAGCCAGCTATAACCGCTCGTATTCAAAAGCTTGAACTTGAACTTGATTGCAAACTAATTTATAGAGAAGGAAAAAAAATTTTATTGACTGATGAAGGAAACGCATTGCTTCCATTTGCAAAAAAAATTGTTAACTATATGAATGAAGCAAAGAAAACAATTGACCAACTAAAGTTGCCAAGTATCACAATTGGAATAGCTCCGGGAATTTCAGTTTCGATTGTCCTAGAAATACTTGACATTCTTCAAGAAAGGACAATCCTGACATTCGATTTATTTGAAGCAGAAGACTCCTACCAAATATCCCGTATGATTTTTGAAGGAAAGATTGATATTGGGATAGTTCGGGACATCATCCCCATTTCAAACCTTGAATTCAATCACTTTTTTAGTGAAAAGCTAATCTTTGTGGTGGGAAAAGATCACCCCCTTTCGCAAAGAAAGGAAATTAAAAATGACGATCTCATTGGTCAAACACAAGTCTGTTATCGCAGACATACTCCAATTGCCATCCAAATCGATGAGCTTTTAATAGGAGTCGAAAATCTACATCGAATTGAAGTGGGAAGTTTTGAAATGGTAAAGTCAATGGTGAAAAATAATTGGGGATTTTCGATTATGCCGGAACTTGCCTTAGGTCATGAATTTGAAACCATTCACAATGATTTGGCTGTAATCCCCTTTGCAGATTCAAATCAATTAACATATAATGTGACAGCCATATATAAAAAAGAATCACCTAAACTGGATAATCTAAAACAAACACTTAGAATTATTAAGGATACTTTACATCGATTATTACCTGAAAAATTTGAATCTAAGACTTAAACCTCTCATTCACAACATTTCATTGAATAAAAAGACATCCATCATTTTGAATTAAGAGATTTCCGAAACTCAGAATGAGAATGTCTAATAATACTATTTATGAATTAGCTGCAAATAATGACGGAATATATAGAACCAATTCTGGAATATACGTAATTAAGAATAAAACAATGATGGAAACGACGACAAACGGCCAAATGGCTTTTACTAAGGATTCCAACTTAACATTTCCTAATGATGATGCTAAAAATAATCCAGAGCCTACTGGCGGTGTTAAAATACCTATCGTTACGTTCAAACAGATAATGACACCAAAATGAATCGGATCAATTCCAAATTGTGGAAGTAATGGTGCAAATATAGGTGTTAATATGATTAGTATCGCTATTCCTTCAATTAACATTCCAAGCAATAAGAAGAAGACATTAACAATCAAGAGGAATACAAGCGGACTGCTTGTAACTGACGTCATCCATTCCGCAATCAATTGCGGAATCCTTTCGAATGTTAGGACCATTCCGAATAAATTTGCCATCGAGATTAGTAAGGTGACAATCGCAGTTGATATTGCTGTATTTATCATGACTTTGGGCAATTCTCTCCATTTTAATTCACGATAGAACAAAAATCCGATTAAAATTGCGATAACACAGGCAATTCCAGCTGATTCCGTTGGAGTAAAAGCTCCTGTTACAATACCCCAAATGATGATTCCTGGTACTAATAATGCCGGTAAAACTTTTACAAATGAGACGCCTCGTTCTTTCCATAGAATTTTTTCAGAAGACTGCCATTGTTCTTTATAGCCAATGTAGGCGATCAATACAACAAATGATATAGAGATTAAAATTCCTGGAATAATCCCAGCCATGAACATATCTCCAATTGAAGTACCAGAGCTTACCCCATAAATGATAAACAACATACTTGGAGGAATAATCGGACCTAGCATCCCAGCTGCTGCTGTAGTTGCTGCACCAAATTCTCTCTTATAACCTTCTTTTTCCATTGCTGGAACCATGATTTTACTCATCATGGCTATTTGTGCTGCGGCAGAACCAATGATTGCAGCTAAGAACGTATTAGCAAGAATATTTACATATGCAAGTCCGCCACGGAAATGACCAACAAAGCTTTGAGCAAATTTTACTAAGCGAATCGTAATTCCACCAGAGTTCATTAACTCACCCGCAAGCATAAATAACGGGATCGCTACTAAACCATAGTTTTCTAAGGAAGAATATAACCGTTGCGGTGCATTAATGAGCATTCCCGTATTATTACTCACCAGTAAGAAAACAAAACTAGTTATGCCTAGTACCAATGAAATCGGCACCCTCAATAATAATAAGAGGATAAATATTAACAACACAATTATGCTCATCTAGTTCCCTCCTCTACTGGTGTTATTAAATAGGTTACAAAAATATTAATACTATGAATAAGCATAAACACGATCCCAACGGGGACACTTAAGTATGGAATAATCATTGGTAGTTGTAATGCATCTGATTTTTGCAATAAGATTGTTGGATTGCTAATCCATTGAATAGAATAATAAGATAATAATCCTGTAAAAAGAACACATATTAATAGCCCAATTGATACAATTGCCTTTTTTGTCATCCCTCTTAAATAATCAGTCAATAAAGTTACGGCAACCGCTTGATTTGTTTTAATACTCATACTACCGCCAATAAAAGTAACCCATGCGAGTGTATAAAGGGTCACCTCACCTGTCCAAACAAGTGGTGCATTAAAGATATAGCGGGTAACAACGCCTAAAAATAAAGATAGAACCATGATTGCTAAAATTATATTGGCGAGAACCTTTTCTACTTTGAAAATGGTGTCACTGATTATAGAAATAATTTTCATATCATCACACTCCTAACGTTTCTAGTTCTCAATATATATCGAATTCTTTTGCCAGTGTTTTGACGTGTCCTCCTGAAGTTAAACCCCCATCAACAACAATCTCAGCACCTGTTACAAAAGAAGAGTCATCTGAAGCCAAGAATAAAATTGCATTAGAAACTTCAAGAGGTTCTCCTGCTCTTTCTAATGCTGTTAATTTTTGTGAAGATACAACCAAGTTACTAATCGATTCGTTTAATGGTGTCCAAACAAAACCTGGGTGAACTGAATTGACTCGTATTCCCCATTTCCCAAATTCCATAGCAGCTGTTTTTGTCATTCCTCTTACAGCCCATTTACTAGCTGTGTAAGCTGCAGCAAAATATCCTGTTAAACCAGTAATTGACGATAGATTAATGATTGAGGATTTTTTAGCTCTCTTTAATAAATCCAAACAATACTTCATCCCTAAAAATACACCTGTTTGGTTGACTGCAATAATTCGATTCCAATCCTCTAACTGACAGTTCTCAATAGTGTCCCGTTTATTAATTCCTGCATTGTTAATTAGTACATCAAGACGATCAATTCTTCCTTCAAGTTGACTAATCAGCTTTTTCCAATCTCCTTCGTTTGAAACATCTAGTTTATACGTCATTATTTCAGACATTCCCATTTGTGCAACTTCTTTTGCTGTTTGGTTTAGAACTTCTTCATTGATGTCTGTCATAATGATTGTTTTTGCTTTTTCATTTGATAGGAGGATTGCAGTAGCTAAACCAAGACCACCAGCAGCTCCTGTTATTAAAACGACCTTCCCCCTCATTTTGCCTGACATTCATAATACCTCCATCCCTTGGGAAAAAATAACCTTATTTGTAATCTATAAAACTAGTATTCAACTTCCCATAAAGGTGCAAGAAAACCGCTAACATTTCTAGTAATGTCCAATTGCTCGCAAGCGGTTTCTTACACCCAAAATGAAAGGTCAGTTCAATATCAAAATCTAAAAGAAATTCTTATAAAAATTTTACTTCTTATTTTCTTCAATAAATTCTTTAATTAATGGATCGCTAGAGTATTCTTCATAGATTTCATTTCTCAACTTATCAAAACTTCCACGATCCTCGAGTTCAACAACTTCTAATTCATTTCTAAGTAGCTCAAGATTTTCTTTATCCAAGCGTAGCAATTCTTTTTTACCCCATTCTTCAGCAGCTGCTACAGCCTCTTCAACAATTTGTTGATCTTCTGGAGATAATTGCTCATAAACAGTTGAACTCATCACGACTGCTCCAGGGAATGCCATTTGGTTTGTTAGAACATATGAATCTGATACTTCTTGGAACTTTTCAGTGTATAACCCGCTTGGATCTACAGATACCCCTTCAACAACTCCCGTTTGTAAGGCTTGATAAACTTCATTTAATCCCATTGCAACCGGACTTGCTCCTGTTTTTGTCCAGAAGTCAATAACAGCTTTCCCACCTGCAATCCGAACCTTTTTACCTTTTAAATCTTCCATTGATTTTATAGGCTCACCCTTTAGTAATAAATGGTGGTTTCCAGCAAACATATAACCTAAACCTTTAATTCCTTGATTACTAATTTCATCTAGCATTTTTTGTGCAGGCTCCGTTTCTGTTGCTTTAAGAGAATCCTCTAATGTTTCAAATAAAAATGGCATATTCCAGGCATCAAAAGCTGGGACTCTTGTGGCTAAATATTGACCCGTTAAAATAGCAAATTCTAAAGAACCTGTTTCAAGTTGTTGTACCATATCTTTTTCAGGTCCTAGTTGAGCGGCTGGAAAAATTTCTAAATTCATTCGTCCATCAGAACGTTGATTTAATTCTTCTCCAAATTTTTCAGCAAATAAATGCCATGCATGTGATTCTTGAGTAATATGGGTTAACTTAAAGTTATAAGTTTGACCACCGCTTTCATTTGAGGTCGTTGAACTTCCACCTCCACACCCAGCCAAGATGATCAAAAACATGACGACTACTAAACTTAAAATTTTTCTTGTCTTTTTCATAAATAATCCCCCTCATTTTTTATTAAAATATTTATAAATACTTCATTCGAAATACTTCCAGCTCACCCTTTCAAATTTTTCTTATTTAAAATTTCCAATTTGGAAATTCTATTCCTGATTTAATAGATTTTTACAATAATGTTTATTTGTTTAGAATTTTGGGAATATTTAATTTTTGTAATTTTAATATAACTTACTTAGGCACGAAATACAAATAACAGTTTTTTTGTATTTCTATTAGAAATACCAAAAAAAAGTTTGTTTTTTTAAAAAAATAAAGTTTAATTGATTGATCGAGTTTTCAGGAACGCAAAAAGAGAACTCCATTAAGGAGTCCTCTACTACTAGTCTATTATTTCGTTAATTCTTTTACATAGTCTTCTTTCTTTAAACCTAAAAACTTAACAGCGTTATCACCGAGCATTTTTTGCTTATCTTCAGCTGACACGCCTTCTATTAAATCGACTACCTTTCCAGAAGGAATTTCACGTAAAACAAATGGGTAGTCAGATCCAGCAATTAATTTATCTGTTCCAAATTTATCAATCATAAACTGAAGATTTTTTGGATCATAGACAAGTGTATCAAAATATAGCTTTTGCGCATAATGACTTGGTTTTTCTTCAGTAGTTCGAATATGCGGCCATGATTCCCAAGCTTGATCAATACGAGCTAAAACATAAGGGAAAGATCCTCCACCGTGAGAGAAACAAATTTTTAAGTTTGGATACTTTTCTAGAATCCCACTAAAGATTAAACTCCCTGCAGCTAGTGCTGTTTCAGATGGCATACCAATTGAATACATAAAATTATGTCTTGGCATTCTTTCAACACCAACAGTAGCCCATGGATGAACGAAAATCGGTACATCCATTTTTGCAGCGGCCTCTATAAATCTTAGAATTTCAGGATCATCTAAAGTTTTGCCGTTTGCATTACTACCGATCTCAATCCCTTTTAAACCTAATTCATTGATCGCTCTTTCCATTTCAGCAATAGCCAAGTCAGCATCTTGTAACGGAACCGTTCCTAGCCCAACAAAACGTGTTGGATATTGAGCTACAACAGATGCAATAAAATCATTCTGTGCTTTTGATAATTCAAGGCATTTTTCTGCATCAGCCCAATAAGTGAACGTTACTGGAATTGGAGATAGCACTTGAACGTCGATTCCTTCTTCATCCATTTGAGCAATACGTTTTTCCGGATCCCAAGCATTATCTTCAATTTTACGGAATGATTTTCCATCTTTATAAATTTCCGCACCACAATCACAAGTGTGTTTTAAAGTGGGAAAGCGATTATCACCATATTTTTCTTCTAAGTTTGGAAAATTTTCTGGAATAATATGTGCATGGAAATCTACACGAAGTGGTCTTTCATTTGACAAGATGTTTCCTCCTCTATTGCAATGATTTCTATTTATAACTAATTAGTTTTTAACTGGTTCAACCGAGTCATCAGATAATAACTTACCTGTTTTACCAAATTCTGGTTGAGGAGTTCCGCCCCACTCATCAATTGTTTCCTTGCTTGGCTCTAGGCGACGTGGTTCTCTCGCACCTTCTTCAGGGAATGCTTCCATGCCTTGGCTATACTCGATTGCAATGCCATCTGGATCTGAATAATATAGGAAAATACTTCCAGATGGGTGATGTCTACCTGGTCCAAAGTAAATAGGCACACCTTGATCATTTAGACGATTCACTTGAATACCGATATCATCTACCCGGCTAACTTTAAACGCGATATGATTTAACTTATTTTCAGGTCCTTTTGTAACGGCAAATGTATGGTGCCATTTGTTTGGAAATGCTCTTAGCCATGCGAAGTTTGTTTCTCTTCCAGAGAAATCAGAAACCTTGAAGTTTAACGTATTAACAAAGAAATCTGTGATTTCTTCCAAATGAGGAGACTCATAAACTACGTGTAATAATTCTTCAATTTCCAGACCATTTGTTGGTTTGTATGGTAAACCAAGTTGCATCATTTCAACATAAAATTCATATGTCACGCCCACATATGGGTCTTTAAAGCGTAATGTTCTACCTTGTGCTAATTTTTGTGCTTCTTTATCACTTAATTCAACAGGATTTAACCCCTTATCCGTTAAATAATTAAAAACATCTTGGAATTGAGAAGACTTCTCAAGTTCCCAACCAACTCTTCTTAGTCCTGGTTCAGGACCCTCTTGTAAGATTAAATTATGATGATCATAACTACTTCTTAAGTATACGTTTTCATCATCACGTTCTACAAATTGCATTCCTACTGTGTTCACATAGAAATCTAAAGATTTTTCAAGATCTGTAACGCTTAGAACAAGATACCCCAATTTATTGTATCGAATCATATTGCATCCTCCCCGACGTTTGTATTTTAGAATAATTTTAATCTTATAGTTTTAATTTACCGTAAATAATGAAAATTGTCTAATTATATATTTTTTGAATATTATACAACAATCTAAAAAAAATTTTAGATTATGTGAAAATCGCCAAAAAAATACTAATAAAAGCGTTTTCTTTCTAACGCATGATCATTCACTATTTAACTACTAAAATATTACTGTAGTTAAATTTTTTAAAATCTTGTATGATAAACATTGGGTATTTTTTATTGAAGTGAGGAATTATTGAATGAGTTTATTAACTGTTGAAAATTTAAGTCATACATTTGGTGATCGAACACTATTTAAAGATGTTTCATTTCGTTTACTTGCCGAAGATCACGTTGGTCTTGTTGGTGCCAATGGAGTCGGAAAATCTACTTTAATGAACATCATTACAAAACAATTAATACATGATTCGGGTAAGGTCGAATGGACACCCAATGTTAAGTATGGATATCTTGATCAACATACCGTGTTAACACGTGGAAAGACCATTCGAGATATATTAAAAGATGCATTTCTTCCTTTATACGAACAGGAAAATGAATTAAATCAAGTGACAGCTAAAATGGCAGAGGCAACACCTGAGGAGTTAGAAAAGTTACTTGAAAGAATGGGTGAGATTCAAGATCGCCTTGATGCCGGTGGATTTTATACACTAGATATCAAAATTGAGGAAGCAGCACGCGGACTTGGTCTTGATGCGATTGGGCTTGATCGTGATGTTGCGGCTTTGAGTGGTGGACAGCGAACAAAAGTGTTATTAGCTAAATTACTACTTGAACAACCTCAAGTCCTGCTTCTCGATGAGCCTACCAACCATTTAGATGAAGAGCATATTCGTTGGTTGACCTCCTACTTAAAGGATTATCCATATGCTTTTATATTGATTTCCCATGATACTGAATTTATGAATCAAATCTCAAATGTCATCTTTCATCTTGAATTCTCTAAGCTATCTCGCTACACAGCAAGCTATGAGAAGTTCCTTGAACTTGCAGAAATTAATAAAAATCAGCATATTCAAGCCTATGAGAAACAAAAAGAATTCATCAAAAAACAAGAAGACTTTATTGCAAAAAATAAAGCTCGCTATTCAACGACTGGACGCGCAAAGTCACGTCAAAAACAACTTGATCGACTTGAACGAATCGATCGACCAGAGACGGCGATCAAGCCTACATTTGAATTTAAAGAAGCTCGAGGCAGCAGTCGTTATGTATTTGAAGGAAAAGATTTTGAAATTGGATACACAAACCCACTACTCCCGAAAATGTCGATGACGATTGAACGCGGCGAAAAAATTGCCATTGTCGGCTGTAATGGCGTTGGAAAATCCACCTTGCTTAAAACCATGCTAGGGAAAATTCCACCGTTAAGCGGAAAAATTGAACGTGGGGATTTCTTATATCCTTCTTATTTTGAACAAGAAATCAAAGCAGAGAACATTACTCCCATTGAAGATGTTTGGAATGCATTTCCTAGCCTTGATCAACATCAAGTTCGTGCAGCACTTGCTCGCTGCGGATTAAAAAATGAACATATCTCACGCCCACTTAATCAATTAAGTGGTGGTGAGCAAGCAAAGGTTCGCCTATGTAAATTATTAATGAATGAAAGTAACTGGCTTTTATTTGACGAACCAACCAATCACTTGGATGTTGTTGCTAAAGATGAACTAAAACGAGCGTTACAAGCCTATAAGGGAACAGTTGTACTTGTATGCCATGAGCCTGAATTTTATGAGGGCTGGATTACGAAGGTTTGGAATGTTGAAGAATGGTCTCAACAAATGAATCATTAATAGGTAATAAAGGGACCTTGCTTTAACAAGGTCCCTTTCCGTTCTTCTTAATGTGTTATAACTTCATATGTTTCTTTTGGTTGACTTGTAATAAATATACTTTCTTCCCCAATCGAAAACAGATGTAGTTCATGCATCGCCCGAGTACAAGCCGTATAGAAAAGCTCCCGTTCCATCTCTCTTCCAAAATTCTGTTGCGATGTATTGTACATCACCACAGCGTCAAACTCAATTCCCTTTGCCAAATAGGCAGGAATATAAACAATTCCTTGCTCATATTGTACGGAACCTTTTTCCATAAGAGAACCTTCTAGATATTTAAATAATGCTTTATAGGCTTTTTCTGTTTCATTTGCTGTTTTACCAATAATAGCAATGGTCTTATAACCTTTTTCTTTTAATTCATTAACCAGATTATAAATTTCCAGATTTAACTGTTGTTCATCATTTACTTTTGTTACGATTGGTTTTCGACCATTCCGATTAAATGGAATAATGTCTTCCCCGTTCTTCACTAAACCTCTAGTAAATTCAACAATTTGTTTTGTTGAACGGTAGCTTTTATTTAAAACAATGGTTTCTTTTTCAATATCAGATTTGATGTCAAAGATATCAGACATTTCTTTCGAATGTAAAAAAATAGCTTGGTTCATATCACCAAGTAATGTCATTTTACTAGATGGAAATGTTTCCTTTATATAAGCGTACTGAAAGAGGGAGTAATCTTGAGCTTCATCGATGAATACATGACGTAAGCTTAAATCTACTTTTTTTCCTTCTATTTTATCCTTCAAATATAAAAATGGCGTTGCGTCTTCATACGTAAGAATATTTTTTTGCAGAAACCCTAATGTCAATTGACAAATTTTCTTCCATTCAGATGGTAGCTTACCTATGATGGTCGACGGTTCAATAAATAATTGACTATAAATCTTTTTCATATCAATGAATTGCAGTTTTTTTACACTTCGCATTAGAGGTTTCATTTCACGATTTATTATATATTTGATTAAGTATTTTTCCTCTTGTTCAAAATCATCGAATGATAGGTCACCATTTTTAGGGTTTTTCTTTATCGATTGAAACGCCTTTAAATAGTCTTCTTTCTCTAAGTATTGAATTTCTTCCTCTACCCAAGCTTTTTTTTGTTCCCTTTTTGCCTGTTTTCTTAGATTATTAATCATCCATTCTGTAAGAATGTTCATTCGATTTGGGATTGACATCGATTCATCTAAAGTATAAAAATGATTCAAAATATCCATTTTCGAAAGAATAATTTCCCCCCGAAAAACAATATCTTTAAAATAAAGTCCACCTAAATGTAACGAGTCGAGGAAATGATCGATATATTCTTTAAATAATATACTCCCTTTAAAGCGAATCGCTTCAACCCTAATATTATATATGGTTGAACCATTATCCTGAAGTAAATATTCCAGCTGTGAAAATGAATCCTCTAATTTATATACATGCCCTAGATGATGATTTAAGTACTCTTGAAAGGTCGTCTGCTTTAAGTTTTCTTCACCTAATTCAGGTAAAACGGTTGATACATAACTATTAAATAAAGGATTTGGTGAGAATAACATCATATTTTCTGATGATAACGTATCGCGATAACGATAAAGTAAATATGCAACCCTCTGCAAGGCAGCAGAAGTTTTTCCACTTCCTGCGACTCCTTGAACGACGAGTAATTTGCTATTTTCATTTCGAATAATTTGATTTTGCTCTTTTTGAATCGTAGCAACAATGCTTTTCATCTGTGTACTTGCGTTCGAACCTAAAACCTCTTGAAGAAGTTCATCCCCAATCGTGATTCCTGTATCAAACAAACTGACGATCTTCCCATTTCTGATAATAAATTGTCGTTTAAGTTCAACTTCCCCTTCAATTTTTCCTTCAGGGGTTTCGTAGAAAGCAGGACCTGGTGCAAAATCATAATAAGCACTAGAAATAGGGGCTCTCCAATCATAAATTAAAAATTGTTCTTCCTTTTCATCCATTAAAGATGCAATCCCTAAATAAACTGATTCAGATTGATCCTCACCTTTTTCTTGAAAATCAATCCGCCCAAAATAAGGAGAGTCTTTTAGTCTTGCTAGTGTTTTTAAACGTTTATGAATTTGCTCTTGACTTCTTTCCCGTTCTGATAGTAATTCAGCCTGTTGCTTAATACTTGTAAATGTTTCGATTACATCATCAGGTTCGTCAAGATTAACAGTAACATCCTGCCAAAACGTTTTTCTCAACTCCAAAGTATCTGATTGCACACCACTACCTTGTGTTTGCAAACGTTGAAACCAGAACTTAATAACTTCTATAACTTGATCTACACGGTTTTGTTCTTTATGCCGCTCTTCATGTTCTTCGATCACAAACACCCCACCTGTAAAACCACTTTTATTAAGATGATTACATATTATTTAATAATGTTAGTATCTGTTGATTCCTTTGTTCTTTTTCATCTTTTGATGATAGATCGTACTTCTTAAGCAAATGAAACATTTCATTTAAAACCAATTGAGTATGTTCTTTGGCAAAAAACTGATTAAACAATGGTACCATTTCATTTGGTAAAAATTCTTTTTGCGATTGATATTTTTTTAGTACATCTTCGTGGCTATGATCTAATTGACAATTGCTCATTTTAATATCTCCTTTACCCATTGATTAGAAATTTCTGTCTTTACTTATCCAAATTATAACGATCTTTGATCATTGTATCAAATAGTTCTCCTCTATATAAAAATAGAAGCTTACGTTACATAAGCTTCTATTTTCAATATTATTTCTTATAACCATATTCTTTTATTTTCTACACGTTTAGTAAAGCCTACTTTATCTAATTTTTCTAAGAATGGAATCATTAACTTCCGAGATAAGCCTAAAATTTCTTTTGCTTGTTTAATTTCAAATTCCGAATCGGTTCCTGCACGTAATTGATCTACTGCTTGTTTAAATACATCTCCATTCCAATAGAATTGCTCGTCTAGTGCGATTATGAACTCCTGACCTTCCAAAAAATGTTTGATATCATTACGTAAATGCTCTGGAATTCCTTCAGCTTTAAAATAATCTACTAAATGTTGAACATCATGTCCGTCTGCTCGAAGTTTAGCAAGCATATTATCGGTTCTCTTTTGCCAATTATCAGGTACATGTGGAATAAATGCAGGTATGGCGATAAATTGATCTTTTCGCTTTAATAATCCTTCGTCTATTGAAGTTTGAAGTACGAATTCAAGCAAATTCTTTGGAAAATCTTTTTCGAGGTGATGAAAAAGTTCCGCTTTATTCATTCCTAATTTCATTGGATTCTGAGTATGGAAAAATGAAATTTTATCCGTAAATTCTTCTTGTAAAGTTTCTAGAAGAGAACGTAACGTATATTGATTTTTATTAAATTGAATAAAATCTTCTTTAGACAGTTCCTCTACAATTATATGTTCATCTAGTGCTGTAATCGTTAATAATTCTGATAGAGAAAGGCTTTTTTCTTCCACTAATGCAGCAGTTACCCGCTCAGTTGGAGTCCCTACTTTCTTTTTCTCTAATTCCTCAATGGTACGGTAACCAAATTTATATTTTTCACCACGGGGTTCAATAACCCAGCCCCCTCCAATTGTTTCTTGTGGGCTTGGTCTTCTTACGATAAAGCGATCTCCCCGCTTGGTGACAATTTCTTCATCAAGTCGAAGTTGACATAGAATTTCATCATTCTCAGACTCAATTTCATTCCGATCAAAGAAAACAATTTTTCCCATTACCTCAGCTGTGCCAATATGGCATTTAATCGGCATCCTTTGTTTTACGATATAATCTAAATCACTTACAACATGAATAGCCACATCAATCGTTTTCGTTACAATAAAATGTTCTGATGAAACAAGAACATCTCCCCGTTCTAATTCTTCCTTTGAAACACCTGTTAAATTAATAGCTGCTCTTTGCCCTGCAAATGCCTCAGACTCATTATGATGGTGAACTTGTATTTGTCTTGTCCTGACATTAAGTCCTTTTGGTAATACTTTGAGTGATTGACCTTCTTTCACATGACCCTCGTATACCGTCCCACGGACAACAGTCCCCTGTCCTTTCACTGTAAAAACCTGGTCGATTGGAAGCCGGAAGGAACCATGTACATCACGCATCTCTTGAGCCTTTAAGGTATCTATAATTAATGTCTTTAATTCTTCTATTCCTTTTAACGAAATACTGTCCACTAATACATAGGGGGAAGCTTCAAATACGGAACCTTTTAATTCAGTAAAAATATCTTCCTTTACTAGTTCGATAAACTCTTCATCCACTCGATCCATTTTCGTGATCGCCACGATTCCGCTCTTCACTCCAAGAAATTTTAATATTTCTAGATGCTCCCTTGTTTGGGGCATTACTCCCTCATCTGCTGCTACAACAAGGACTACGAGGTCGATTCCTGCTACACCCGCAATCATTTGACGGATAAATCGTTCGTGTCCGGGAACATCTATAACTGAAATTTGTATTTCATCATCTTCATATAATGGAGCGAATCCAAGTTCAATTGATATTTGCCGAGCTTTTTCTTCTTTCAATCGATCTGTATCCACATTAGTTAACGCTTTTGTTAAAGTCGTTTTTCCATGATCGATATGACCTGCCATTCCTATTGTGAAATAACGTTTGTTCACTTAAATCACCTGCTTGTATTCTTTTGCTCCTATTATAGCATAATCATTTACGCTTAACTCTTTGCTTTATTTGTAGGGTAATTAACTTAAATAAGCCCAACCTATTCGGTTGGGCTTTAAACTTTGATAATATTACAATTTTGTAACGTTAGATGCTTGTGGTCCACGAGCTCCTTCAACCACTTCAAAAGAGACTTCTTGACCTTCTTCCAATGTTTTGAAACCTTCAGATTGGATTGCAGAGTAATGTACAAATACATCGTTTCCATCTTCAGCTTCGATAAATCCGAAACCTTTTTCTGCGTTAAACCATTTTACCTTACCAGTTTTCATGTAAAAATCCTCCTACTTGTTGACTATAGATAGTCATTAAAAATTTTACCATTTACATTGTTAATAGCATTCTTTCATCACTCTTCCAAACCTGAAAAACATTTAGGAATAAGCAGCATGCAAAATCGAACATGATGCATAACGGTTAATTAAAATTTAACATGTTCAACTCTAAATGTCAATGAATCCATGAATCTATAAACCTTGTTAGATTAACGTTGTAAACCCTTTCTCACTAAGCGTTGGTATCGTTATTATCAAACAAATCTACCATGGATGATGATAGATTTGCTTGATTTCTCTTAAAATAATCCAAATCTTAGAAACATCATCGTAATCACACCTACTACAACGGTCCCAAGTAAACTTTTTGTAAAAATCGCTATGACAAATGCAGGGATCGCAGCTACTATTTTAATCATATTTTCTGTAATGGAAAAAGTTTGATCAGCTAAGAGCAGTTCCTGAGCTAATAAAGCTGCCATTACAGCTACTGGAACATGTTTTAACCATCGAATAAGCCACTTGGGTAGTTCCATTTGACTTAAAACCATTAATGGTAAAATTCGAGGAATTAACGTTACAAGTGCACAACCAATGATAATGATCAAAATACTCCATCTTATCTCCATCTTTCAATCACCATCCCTATCGTTGATGCCAAAATCGTCGCAATCATAACACCAGCACTGCCTGAAGAAAAGTAGCTTACGATTACTACTATCACCGCAGCACTTATTGCTACCATAATATCGACGAAATACTTCTTTTGACTAAGTATTTGAATAACTAATAATCCAATAAACATCCCAGGCAAGGCAAAATCAAGTCCAAAGGCTTCTGGATTTGGGATCCATTGACCTAAAAATCCTCCTGCAATATTTGCAATAAACCAGTTTAAATAAGCCGTTATATTTAAACCAAGCATCCATTTATAACTAGCTTGTTTTTTATTTTGAAGATGATTAATGGCAACCCCAAAGGTTTCATCGGTTAATAAAGAACCAACAATGAAATTCTTCCGTGCTGAAAGATGGTGAAAGTATGGTGCAATAGCTGCACTTATTAGGAGATGGCGTAAATTAATAAAGAACACCGTAAATATAATGGCAGAAACGGGGTTACTCGCCGCTATCATCCCAGCAGCAATAAATTGTCCTGAACCCGCATATAATAGTAAGCTCATTAGTGTAATTTCCATGATGCTTAGTCCCGCTGTTTTTTCCACAACCCCTGCAGCAAACCCAATGCTTAAGTATCCTAATAAGGTTGGCACACAATCCTTTACACCTTGCCAAAAACTTTCCTCTTCATTTGGGATCATTTTGGGATTCAACTCAAGACTCTTCTGTCTCATCCAAACTCCCCCCTTCCATAATCATAAGAAGAATCCCCATGCATAAATATACCTTTTTAATATTATCATATTACGATGAAATAATAGAATACAATACAAAGAGAAAAGCAGAAGCTCTATTACCTTCATAGAACTTCTGCTTTTCTCTTATTAATAATCTAGAATATTGTTAATGTCTAAATCCCCTAACAAAATTAAACCTTGTATGGCCATTAAGAGTTGACAGCTAAAAACAGGATTTCGAAGATCTTCATGTAAAAGGTCCTCGATTTTATGAACTCTATAGCGTAAACCGCTAATTGACAATGATAGGTCTTCTGCGGTTTTTTCTAAATTTCCACCGTTTACTAAAAAGAAATACAACGTTCTCACTAAATCCATATTTTTAGGATGATTCACCTCGATATTCCCTAGCATGGTTTTTGCCATTTTTCTTACAGATTGTTCATTTTTTTCATTAATTAAAGTCCCAATCATTCCTAATGATTCATAATATACAACCTGTTTGCGAGAAGTAATCATTCGTTTAGCCATATTAGCCTCATTATAAGCATCTTGAGCACTTAATATAGATTCAGCCCTTTTACTTACACCTAAATAAAAATGTGAACCTGGAAAACGCGAAGACAAATAATGAATCATTTTGGTAAAAAAGGAATGTTTATCCTGATGTTGTTGAAAATGTTCATTGACAAATAAATTAATATGGTAATCTTCATGATTGATCAGCATCTGTACTTTTTCTTGCTTATTAAAATATTTTATACAATCGATCATTTCCTTAGCGAATGTAATCTCATTTTGAAAATCATTCCGGTTAAAATGATATCCTAAAACACAAATATAAAAAGGCTTTCTTAAATCAAAGTGAAACAAGCCTGCTTTTGTAATCATTTCTCCCTCTGAAATAATTTGCCCATTAATAATATCTCTTAAAAAGAAACTCTTTAATTGTTCTGATGAATCAATCTTTGTTTTTTCATATAAAGAGCATAGAGAACAAACGAGGGAAACCTTTTCAAGCAATAACATAGCCATATCAATACTGGACTCGTCCTTAAGAATAATGGAACAATAGCCTACCCTTTTCTCATTTAAAAAGAAAGGGTTTGTCAAAAATAAAAACTGTTCTTGGTTTCGTTTAATTGTTTGTATCGTTTGAGAAGATGAATAAATCGAATGGTTCGTTATATATTGATATAAAATATCAGATGTTAAACCTTTGGAAAGCGTTTCAATTCCAATTGACAAGATTGGATGTCCATGAACATTATGAATGACCCAAGGATATTGTGTCGTTTGATATAGTTTGGTAACAATATTCTTTAAAGAAACACCTCTTAAAACTTCCTCCATTAGCTTTTGTTCTACCTCATTAACCATTAATAACTGTTCGTATTTGTCTAGTAACTGTTGATAAGGCCGTTCTGTTTGATTGCTGGCAGTTGTTTCTTGTGTAAATAATTGTTCATTTTTAATAGAACATTGACCATTATGTTTGGTATCTCCTTGATAGGTCTTTTTAAGTAAACTCGGGGTGGTGACCATTCACTAGACCTCCAACATTTTTATAAATTCATTGTTAGTTGTAAATCACTTTCAGCATATGTCTTGCATAAGAGAATAATTTTCTTCTCTACTTCCTCATCAGATAAAGCACTCTTTGCATATATGTCCAATCTAAAAGCCCCTTCCATTACTTTTGCCTTACAAAATCCACAGCCACCTCTTGTACATGCATATGGAACTTTAACCATTTGCGAACGTGCCGCTTCAAGTAATGTTTGGTTTTCAGAGCATAAAAAACTTTCCTCATTATCTATACTTATTCGAAACATTTTTCTCACTTCCTTCAATAAATTCATAGAATTTATTATTTTTTCGCTAAAATGTGACAAATTTCAAAACGAATTGAAAAAAAGCTGTTTTGCTTGTATCGAGAGCAAACAGCCTATTTCCTACATACATTCTATTATCTATATTGAAAAATGCACTTTATTAAGAGAATACGGTTGAGAATGTCTCATTCAATTGACGTCGATGATAGAAGATTCCGGTCCCCAACTTATCTTCTGTCCATGTAATCGTTGGAAAATCAGAATATACGGCGTATCCTCCGGTATACACTTCATTTCTATTTCCAGAAGGATCATAGAAATAAATCGTTTCTCCCCTAGTGATTCCATGACGGGTAGGAGTCACTTCAATTTCGACTTCATTTCGTGATAAAATATCAGAGGCTTTTAAAATTTCATACCAATTGCTTAAATAGAAACCTACATGGTGTAGTTTAGCATCAGGTCCTTTTATAAAAGCGACATCATGACCTGTCATCGATGTTGATAAGAAACTTGCAATTAATTCTTCTCCGTCTATACTTACTACTTTCTCAGTTTGAACAAACCCTAATGCTTCGGTAAATAATCTAGTTGTTGTTTTTACATCGTCACCCGATAATAACGCGTGATCTAGTCGATGTGGGGAAATCCCTCTTAGTCCATCTGGCCATGGATGTGGATTTAATCTTCCTGTTGGTACTCCTACATAATCAATATCATAATATAATTCAAAGCTATGACCTGTCGGAAGAATAAAGCGAATCGCTTCTCCCTCCCCGATACGAGAACGATTTGAAACCCTTGTTACTGTGCACCCAAATTGTTCTATTTTCCGTTCTAATCTATCTAAAGCATCGTTATTTGTTACTTTAAATGCAATATGGTCCATCCCGGCAGAATCAGACTTTTCTAGTATAACACTATGATGATCCCATTCATCCCAAGCTTTTAAATAAACTCGACTTTCATCCCTACCCGTAATATCTAACCCTAAAATATTAGTGTAGTAGTCTACAGACCTTTCAAAGTCGAATGCTCTTAATTGAATACGCCCAACTCTTTCAATACCATTTCCATTCATGAATAACACCCCTTATTTTTACTAGAATTCTAATCCCAATTGCGTTGATATAACCATTAGAGCAATTTACAATATAATAATTATTAGAAAATAATATATCCTCCCAAATATACTACTCTACTAAATAACCTATATTTCACCCTAATTCCTTTCAATTCTTTATAAAAGATTTGAAATACTTCTATATCTATTTTTAATGATAGCGTTTTCATTATTCTTTTTCAATAACATGAACTGTTTGAAAACCATATAAATTTAGTCATTTGCTGTTGGTTTTATACACTAATAAATTTTAAAAAGGTTCGTCTTTATGCCTACAAAATCAAAACAATTTGCTCTTATACGATTGACACTTATACAGTAGAGACACCATCGGCACGAAATATCATGTTGGCTAAGCTTAAAGTGAATTCCAATAGAAATCTACAACCTAAAAAAGTTGAGCGCCCAAAAATTCTTAAGACCTCAACTCTAAAATGTAATTATCTTACAACATGAAAGTTAATAATTTATTCGACTCCTTCTTCGACATATTCTCTTAAACGGAATATGATTTGGTATGCAGCCAAATACGCGTCTCCAATTGTCCAATTTTCGTTAAATTCCTGGAGATGATTGATTGAAAAATTCAGCTCCCAAATTCCTTCATTACTATTGAACATTAAATCAAACGTTGCATGGTCACCACCTAAATTTGTCGACAAAAAGATTTTTATGGATTTCTCATGTTTCTTTTGCAGTTTTAACCCTAACATCATATCATATGTTTTAAAAACGCTATCTACCTCAAAGCTGATTGCATCGACTCCAATGATCTCAAACCATGGAGACTCAAGATACATAAACTCTTCTATATGATGGAGAAAATAATCAATATGCTGATCTAGAAAAGTGAATGATTCTTCTGCTATCAATTCATCTGTTTCTTTATTACATTTCTCGATATAAACTTCTTGAAATCTCATCATTGGATCTTTTCCAACGATCTCTACCTTTTTCTCCAATTCCTGAAGAATGGTAGGATGTTGCTCCAAGAATTCTTTTTCCATCTCATAAAGTTCGATTTGAAACGCATCTGTTGCATCTAATGGTTTTTGATTGGTAAGCTGCTTTTCTATGTATTTTTTCAATTCATTCTTTAACATTAAACTCATCCTTTTATTAAAATCTCAATCATCCCTATTTTGATGGTTTATGATTATAAATGCAAACATTTCCAAAAAAAAATACCTGTATATGTACAAATTCATCATTAAAAATTTGTCACATATCAGGTATTTTGTCATTTTAACTTATTTTCTTGTTTCAGATGCCGGAACCCCTGCAATTCCCCAGTGAGTTTTTGGCATTTCAGTTACGAGTACACGAACATTTTGCTTAGGTGCATCCAATGTTTCAGCAACCGTATCCGTTACATTTTCAATTAATGCTTTAACTTTCTCAGGTGGTCTACCTTCCATGATATTAATTTGAATTAATGGCATAATGATATCTCCTTTCTTTTAAAGAATTAATCTCTTTCGCCAATAGTAAATGTAACTTCACCTAAACCATCAAATTTCGCGCTAACAAAGTCGCCAACATTTACTAAAATAGCACCTGTTAAAGCACCTGATAGAATCAGATCGCCTTTTTTAATTTTTTGACCTTTTCTAGCAAGCATATTAGCAAGAACAGCAATCGCATTAGCTGGATGTCCTAATACCGCAGCACCTGCCCCAAGGTCTTTAATTTGACCATTCACAGATAAAGTCGCACCAACTAAGTCAAGTTCAAGATCACTTGGTTTTCTTAAAGTATTACCGAATACTACTCTTGAAGTTGAAGCATTGTCAGCAATAACATCTGTATGTGTAAAGTTAAAGTTTTCATAACGGCTGTCGATTACTTCAATTGCTGGTAATACATACTCAGTTTTAGCCAATACTTGAGCACCTGTAATTCCAGGACCTTCGATATCTTCACCGATAAGGAATGCAATTTCAGCTTCTACTTTTGGGTGTATTTGGAATGGAACAACTCCACCATTATCAACTAACATATAATCAAATACATAACCATAAATAGGCTCAGAAACTCCCATTTGATCCCATTTCGCTTTACTTGTTAAGCCCATTTTAGGTCCAACAATTCTATGACCTTCATCTAATTTTGTTTGAACTAATAATTCTTGAGCTTGATAAGCTTCTTCAACTGTTAAATCTGGTTTAATCGTTGAAGTTACTTTTACTACTTCACGTTTTTCAACTTCTGCTGCTACTAAATAGTCTTTTATTTGTTTAATAATTTCGTTAGACATTCAAGTTCCTCCTCTTAAGCTTTAAACTCTATAATAAGTCACGAACAATTATTTAAAATTAACGCTTACTTGTCCTAAATGAGCAAATCGAGCTGTGAAAGAATCGCCAGGATTTGCTACAACCATTCCAGAAAGAGCACCAGATAGAATGACTTCTCCTGCTTTTAACGTAATATCATAATCTGCTAAACGATTAGCTAACCAAGCAACACAAGTGGCTGGGCTTCCTAATGCAGCAGCGCCCACACCCGTATTTACCATTTCACCATTTTGATATAAAACCATTCCAAGTAGCTCAAGATCAATATCTTCAACTTTTGTTGGTTTTCCACCTAATACGTAGTAGCCAGAAGAAGCATTATCTGCAACTGTATCTTGAAGTTTAATTTTCCAATCTTGAACACGGCTATCAACGACTTCTAATGCTGGTAATACATAATCTGTTGCTTGAAGGACATCAACAGCAGTCACATTAGGACCCTTTAAATCTTTTTTCAGAACAAAAGCAATTTCACCTTCAATTTTTGGCTGAAGCATATTTTTTGTGTCAATAGTTCCGCCATTTTCTACAACCATCGTATCAAGAAGATGTCCGTAATCTGGTTCATCAACACCTAATAGATTTTGAACAGCAACAGAAGTTAATCCAATTTTCTTTCCAACAACTTTTTGCCCTTCATTTAATTTCTTTTTAATATTTTCTAATTGAATATAATACGCCTCGTCAACTGTAATTTCTGAATCTACTACAGTTAAAGGATCGATTCCAACACGAGTTGCTTCAGCTTCAAGTAGTTGAGCTGCAAACTTTTCAATTTTACTAGTCAAAGAAATACACCCTTTCTATTATTTATGTATGATCATTAATCCTTGTAAGCTATTTATCCTTACAAATGTTGCACGGCATCAAACGAAAACCGTGCAACATTAATATTTAATAAAAGATTATAGTTTCACACAAATATTAGTTATCTCTGTGTAGAATTCCCAGCTGTGAACACCGCCAACACGGCCAAGTCCACTGTCTTTTGTACCGCCGAATGGAGTTCTTAAATCACGAACGAACCAGCAGTTGATATATGATAATCCTGATTCGATTGATTGTGCAACACGGTGTGCACGACGGATATCATTTGTCCAGATTGTGTTACTTAATCCCACACGAGAATCGTTTGCCATCGCAATTACTTCTTCTTCTGTATCAAATGGAATGATTGATACAACTGGTCCAAATATTTCTTCACGAGTACAACGAGCACCATATTCTAAGCCAGTAATAATTGTTGGTTCAACGAAATATCCTTTATCTAATCCTTCAGGACGTTTACCGCCTGTAACGAAAGTAGCTCCTTCTTCTTCAGCAAGTTTGAAGTAGCTCATTACTTTATCGTAATGTACTTTCGCAACTAGTGCACCTTGGTCATACTCCATATCAAATGGATTACCAACTTTTAATTGTCTTGTTTTTGCCGCTAATTTTTCAACGAATTCATCGTAGACGGAACGTTCAACAAAGATGTTTTCTCCGCATACACATACTTCACCTTGGTTTGTAAAGCTTGATTTAATCGTTGTTTCAACAACTTCATCAAGATTAGAATCAGCGAAGATGATGTTAGGGTTTTTACCGCCTAATTCGAATGAAAGTTTTTTCAATGTTTTTGAAGCTTCTTCCATGATCTTAGCGCCTGTAGATACTTGACCGATAAATCCGATACCTGCGATATCAGGGTGTTTGTTGATGGCACTACCAGCACCTTGCCCAAATCCATGAACTAAGTTAACAACTCCGTCTGGAACGCCAGCTTCTTTAAGGATTTCCATTAATTTTGTTGCAGTCATTGGTGTTAATTCAGATGGTTTAATAACAACTGTACAACCTGCTGCAAGAGCTGGAGCTAATTTCCATGTTAATAAGAATAATGGAAGGTTCCAAGGTTGGATTAATCCAACTACTCCGATTGGACGACGGTAACCATAGTTGATAGCACCATGAGTTTCATCTTGGAATGCTTCTGTTCCTACAGAAATCATATAGTCAGCAAAGAAATGGAAGTTTTTCGCTGCACGCGGAGCATCAACGTGACGTGAGAATTTAAGGTGTTTACCTGTATCTAATGATTCAAGCTGTGCGATTTCTTCTTGTCTTTCTTCAAGAATATCTCCAATTTTACGGATGATTTTTGAGCGTTCTTGTGTGCTCATTTTTCCCCATGGTCCTTCTTCAAAAGCACGTTTTGCAGCTGCAACTGCTAGATCGATATCAGCAGCACTTCCTTCTGCAACAGTACCATATACTTCTTCATTTACTGGGTTTACGTTATTAAAAGTTTTTCCATCTACAGATGGTACAAATTTTCCGTCAATAAAATGTAAACAATCAAAAGGTTCTACAATACGTTCAACAACAGAGTTTTTAGTTTCAACTGCCATTTTCGAATTCCTCCTTATATTTAAACAATATAGAAATCTTTAACTAATCATATGATAACGCTTGCGAGTTTCATATACAACTCCCTTGTTGCTCTATGTGAAACTATAAATTATTTTTTTAATAAATTTATTTTTTACTATATTCATTATAGTACATTAAATATAAATATATCAAAAAACTAAATTTTGAGAATTTTTGATTCTTTATTTTTTAAAACATTTCTGATATATTTCATATAGAAAAACATTGTTTAGATATATGAAATTAAGGGAGAGTTTTCAGGAGGAGTTATTATGGAACAGAAAACTAGGGGAGAAAATTATCTTTCTTCTGTCAAAAACGCATTAAGAATTTTAAATAGTTTTACGATGGAAGAACCAGAAAAAAAAGTAAGTGAAATCGCTAGTGAATTAGAATTAAATAAGAGTACAGTTAGTCGTACTATGGCTACATTAGCAAGTGAGGGGTTTGTCGATAAAGACCCTGAAACGAAAAAGTATCGTCTCGGTTTATCCATTTTGACGTTAAGCGGTGTTTTGAACAGTAATATTGATGTGTATCGTGAATCACAACCTATACTAAATAAATTAGTAGAACAAATAGGCGAAACGGCGCACATCTCGATTTTTGATCATTTAGATGTCGTCTATTTACAAAAAGTTGAATGTTCGCACCCAGTAAGGTTTTTAACTCATATTGGCAAACGCAATCCTGCATATTGTACCAGCTCTGGAAAGGTATTAATGGCTTACTCAAGCAATTACATTGTAGAAAAAATTATCGCAGGTGGTTTAAATCAGTATACAAAAAATACGATTACCGATCCTGACCAATTACGAGAACATCTAAAACAAATTCGCAAAGACGGTTATGCATATAGTATTGAGGAGTTTTCTGAAGGAGTGATCACGATTGCAGCACCTATTTACGATTACACAGGTAAAGTAGTAAGTGCCTTATCAGTCGTTGGTCCCATTCAAAGGATCCATCGCAATAAAATCCCCTCAATCGCTAAAAAAATAAAAGTGGCATGTAAAGAGATCTCTGAAAACTTAGGTTATCGAGAATAATCAAAAGAAAAGACACTTAAGGCAACCTTGAGTGTCTTTCTTCTTTCTATTCTGGAATTCCTAATGCAATTTTTGCATAACGCGACATCCGCTCTTTTCCCCATGGTGGATTCCAAACAATATCAATTTGTATATCTGTTAATTCCTTTATGTTCATGGACAATTTCATTTTTGCATCTGCTAGAATCTGGCCAGCCATCGGACATCCCATCGATGTCATCGTCATTTTAATGAACGCCTTTTTTTCTTCATCAACAACGACTTCATAGACCAATCCTAAATTAACTATATCAATCCCTAACTCTGGATCTAGAACCTCTTCCAGTACCTCATAAATACGATTAACTAATTCTTCACTCATTCCATTCACCTCTACTCAATGGTTAATTCATAACATTAATAAATTTTAATGATAATATTTCTCATTTAATGTACCATATAGAATAAACCGTCATTGTGATATAAATCATTATTTTTCTATAGTTTTGTGCAAAGTCTCTTAATAATACCTATAATCGTTCACATATTTTTGTCGATAGCACGATTCACAAATTTGAAAGCGATGGTCCCATGGTAAGACTTTATTACAAGTTCTACATCTTTTTTTCATCGTCTTAACTTCTGTTTGTAATTTCTCATGGACTAGATCACTTATTTCCTCTCGAACCCTTTCCCAATAGATACTTTGTGTACGTTCATCTAATCGATATAAAAATAATAAATGAAGCCCAATTGCTTTATAAGTCAACTCCAAGTCTTCTAATGTTCGTTTTTTAATTTTCGGTTTGGGCAAAGCTCTTTTCTCTACAATAGCCTCCACTGTATTCTTCCATTGTTTAATGAGTTCTGGTTCTCTGGTTGAAAAAGGCAAATGGAGTAAACCATATAAATCAATAATTGATAGTCTTGCTTCTAATTCAGAACCACGAATGATTTTATATAACTCTTTTTCTTCAGTTAAAGATGCTTTTTTTGTTCCTTTAGGACTTTTAAACTTATCCCATAGATCAAAAAACATTCCAAGATCACGATAGTATTTTTGAAATCGTTCAAAAATCTGATTCGTTGGGGCGATTGTAAAGGTTTGGAGAGGCTCATCATCTTCTTGTAACAATCTCTTCATCGATTCAATACTTTCTGTAAAGGCAACCTTTCCGATATCATAAATTCCTTTTCTACCTGCACGTCCAGCAATTTGCTTTACCTCTTGTGATTTAAGCAACCGTCTTGAAGTCCCATCAAATTTTTGATTTTCTAAAAAAACAATTCTTTGAATCGGTAAATTCAATCCCATCCCAATCGCATCTGTCGCAACGATAATCTTTGCTTCACCCTTATTAAATCGTTCAACCTGTTTTTTTCGGGTTTCAGGAGGCATACTTCCATATATCATACTTACTGTATGACCGCTATTCTGCAGTCTTGATGCCGTTTCAAGGACTCGTTTTCGAGAAAAACAAATTAAAGCATCTCCTTTTTTGACGCTCTTCAATTTAAATTCCTTGTTTTCTACTTTTAAAGGGATATCTCTCTTATATTCGTGAATTTCGACATCTACATCTCCTAATAATTGGACCAGCATATCTTTCGTATTTCGGCTTGCAATTATATGAACTTCCTCTGCTTGTGCTTTTGTAATGGCCTTATACCATGAAAATCCTCGATCTTTATCTGATATCATTTGTGCCTCATCAATAACCACCACCTGATAAGGATCTTTCTCATGGAACATTTCAACTGTACAAGAAATATGACGAGCACCCATTTGAATTTTTTCTTCCTCACCCGTTTTTAACGAGCAAGGCACTCCACTTGCATTTAAATAATCATACACTTCAAGTGCCAATAATCTTAGAGGGGCCAAATAAATACCACTTTCAGCATTCATCATTTTCTGTAGTGCGTGATATGTTTTGCCCGTATTGGTTTCACCAATATGTAAAATATACCGAACTTGTTTTCTAGGGGAGGGATTATATTCTACAGCGAAAATTTCATTGATAATTCGTCTCTCTTCTTCTTTTTTGCGCTGAAGTTCTGCTTTGGCTTCAGCTTTACGCTGTTCTCTCAGTCTAATATCCTCAAGCCAAATTTGTTCATGCTTTTGTTCTTCAAAAGGAATATCCGCTAATTTTAATAAATCTGAAACCCGTTCGTCATAAATAAGAGGGATGATCTCGTCACACAACTCCATACTTTCGTCTGAAATCATTACAGAAAGAGTTGAATCAACTATTTTATTGTCATATTTATTGAATACATCGTTTTTTAACTGTCTTTTTACTGTTTCAATTGCTGTTTTATAAACTTGATCAAAAATATATTTCTGATAATCGTCAAAATAGTACTCGTATTCATATTCTTGCTGATCATGATCAAAAACAATCTTGCCAGTAAGTTCTTGAAAAAAATCTCCCATTGTTTCATAATCAAGGGGCTGAAATGAACCTTCTGGTATTAACCTTTCTTCGATTCTCCATGGATCCATATGTTGATATTTTAGATTGGTTTGAAAATCAAGTTTTAATTTATCTGCGATTTTTTTTCGAATATGTATATAAATTTGGGAAAAATGATTGCTCAAAATCTTTTGAACATCATCCATTTCTTCAATCAATTTTTGTTTCTCTTTTTCAAATGCTTGTTTTTCAAGCTCCTGTTTATAAAGCTCTCTTGCTTGTATGTACAGTTCATGCCATGTTTCTTGATAAGAAAATATTTGAATCAGCCAATCTTCAATCTGAAAAGGGTGATAACCTTTAATTTCTTGCCTAAATAGCTTATTAATAGTTTTTTTATCGACTCCATCCACTTCAAAGCCTCTTTGTTCTAAATATTGCTTTTTCTCATAACGGGGTGTTCCATTATTTGCCTTGTTGACCCAAACATTTATCCAAATTTGTTCTACATATTGTTTACGCGTCATTAAATATTCATGAAAATCGGGCAGTTCCTCCTTTGTTTTTAAAAACTGAATAATATCATGATGAACCTTCTGTTTTGTATGCTCAACCGCATCTGGATAGATCACTTCAAGCTTTTTCATTCTGTTCCCCCCTCTTCATTTATTATCTTGCTTTGTTTTATTATAGAACATTTGTTCCTCCGCGTCGATTGATTATGCTATTAGTATTTCTTAACCATGATTGATTATTTATATAAAAAATTCTATCCTGAAATATCTGTGGATTACTTTTAAATATCATCCCATTTTGTATTAGAATTTTACATGTATGTCTGTAAGCTCGGTTGTTGATTGAAGTTCATGACATTTCGCTTCTACAGCAATCTTCGTACCTTTCATTATTCAACAGTAGTCCAAAATAACATGAACCTTTAATACATCCCATATAAAAAAGGAGATCCATAAACGATCTCCTCCTTCAATATTACATTTCTAATATAATTGGACAATGATCACTGCCAAGTACTTCGTGATGGATATCTGCGTCTTTAATGGAAGATGCCAGACTTTCTGAAAGTACGAAATAATCAATACGCCACCCGATATTCCGCTCACGAACTTTATTCATATAGCTCCACCATGTATAGGAGTCTGTTCGGTCTGGATATAAATAGCGAAAACTATCAATAAATCCAGCTTCTAGTAAACTAGAGAACTTTCCTCTTTCTTCATCGGTAAAACCAGAGTTTCCGATATTTGGTTTCGCATTTTTTAAATCTATCTCATTATGGGCAACATTTAAATCTCCGCAAAAAATAACGGGTTTATGGTCATTTAATTTCAATAAATGAGCCTTCATGGCATCTTCCCAAATTAAGCGATATCCTAATCTCGATAAATCACGCTTTGAATTTGGTGTATATGCATTTACTAAATAGAAGTCCTCAAATTCTAATGTAATAACTCGACCTTCATTATCCGGTTCTTCTAATTGTATTCCATATTGAACAGCCAATGGCTTTTTCTTTGTAAAAACGGCTGTTCCTGAATAACCCTTCCGCTCCGCATAATTCCAAAATTGATGATATCCATCTAATTCTAGTAATATTTGATTTTCTTGTAATTTCGTTTCTTGAATCGAAAAGATGTCAGCGTCTACTTTTTGAAAATAATCTAAAAATCCTTTTTTCACACATGCACGAATGCCATTTACATTCCACGATACTAATTTCATTTCTTTCCCCTTACTACGATCAAATTCACCCGTCGAATTTGCGCCCGGATTTTTTCGAGCTCACACGATAAATTCCCCTTAAAAAATCCGTGGCATCCGCCGGAGACTTAACTTCATTTCAGTTGGGGTGAAATCCAACTGAATCAAGGTGTTTTTTATAATCATCATGCTAATCTTTGAAGTGAGGGACTTCTGTACCTGTAGCAAGCTTTCGGTACAAAAGCCTTTACTGAATGAAGTTAATGCCTAATACCCATTATCTTGTCGTTTATGGTTAATTTCATTTTTTTCTATATATCCTTGTTGGATTTGTTCCCATGTAAAGCCGAGCATTTTACCGATATTTAAATAGGTTGCAAATGCATCGATATAATAATAGGAATCTTGGTTTTGTTCCATCTTTAAGATTTTTCCCATTATTTCTTTAAAGGCAGTTACCAGTGAGGTGGTTGCTTGTTCCGCTCCAAAATTCGTCATATATGCATCATATAGTCGATCCACATCATACTGTCTGTAGTTTGCAATACTTAAGAAGAAATGCAATGAATCTACGTATTCCTCTAGTAATATATTTTGTTCACTTGGTCCTTTATTGCTCCAATGTTTGAAGCATCTAGTTTCATTTGCTAATTCACAAATTTCCACTAATAATGCCAAAATTTTATTATCTTCAAGGTCTTTTCCTTCTAGTCCATGCTCTTGAATAATTCGATCATCAAGAACTCGTTGCATTTCACTGAGTTTTTTAACATTCATTCTTTTTTCATCCTTTTTTATCTCTTATTTTTCCCTTATCGCAGTTCATAAATGATTAAAAACCTTACCATTTATTAACTAAAACAATTTTCCCCACTGCTTGACCTGATTCTAAGTATTGATGGGCTTCAGTAACCTCGTCAAACGAAAATACGTTTGAATCAATCAGTGGTTTTAACTTTCCTTGTTCAATGATGTTCGTTATCTTCTTCAATGTTTCCCCAAGCTCTTTTCGATGCGTATCATTTAAAACATCTAATAATAAAAATACTACATGGAAAGTTAACCCTTTTGAATGTAGTGGAGTTAAATCATGAGTCGATCTTGCTGCAATCGTAACAATTGTCCCATGTTTTGCCGCAGCTGCAAAAGAGTTATCCAGATTTTGTCCCCCTACAGTATCAAAAATTGTGAAAAACCCTTTTCCATTTGTATACCGATCGATATATTCTTGAACTGAAGATTTTTTGTAGTTAATAGCCACGTCAGCACCAAGATCTTTTCCAATTTGAAGTTTTGCTTGATTAGAGGCAGTTGTATAGACGGTCGCACCTATCCACTTCGCTAATTGAATGGCAATATGACCCACTCCTCCTGCTGCACCATGTATTAAAACTTCATCATGTTCTCCAATTTTAGCACGTTGAAATAGAGCTTTCCACGCTGTGAGTGTAACGAGTGGAATGGCAGCTGCTTCTTCCATTGTTATATTCTTCGGTTTATGTGCGATCAGTCTTTCGTCTACTAACATGTACTGTGCTAACGCACCGCCCATGCCTTTAAAACCACCTGCAAGACCATAGACCTCGTCACCTTGTTTAAAATTAGTTACATCCTCTGCAACTTCACGAACAACCCCCGCAACATCACCGTGGAGGACAGCTGGTAAGTCTGGGGATACAGCAGGTACTGCCCCACTTCTAACTTTTGTATCGATTGGATTCACACTTGTTGCTTTTACTTCAATTAATACATGTCCTGCCAAAACCCTTGGTACAGGAAGGTCTTCTAATTGAAAAACATTTGCATCACCAAACGAACGAATCACTTGTGCCTTCATATGTATGAACACTCCTTAAAAAATGTCTGTTTCTATTGTATCATGGAAAAGAGAGAAAAAAGCACCCAAAATTGGGTGCCCTTCTCCATCTTCTATTTTTCTTATTTTGAAAGCTCAGGTACTTTATTTTCTGATTGTTCATGACGAATTGTTGCTTGTGCTGCAGCTAAGCGAGCTAAAGGTACACGATATGGAGAACAGCTTACATAATCTAAGCCTGCTTTGTAACAGAATTCAATGGAGCTCTTTTCCCCACCGTGCTCGCCACAAATGCCTGTTTTCAATTTTGGTTTAACAGAACGACCTAGTTTCACACCTGTTTCTACTAGTTTACCAACGCCTTGTTGGTCTAGAACTGCAAATGGATTTTCTGGTAGTACCTTTTGCTCAATATAAGATTGCAAGAACTTACCTTCTGCATCATCACGGCTATAACCAAAAGTTGTTTGCGTTAAATCATTTGTACCAAATGAAAAGAAATCAGCTTCTTCGGCAATTTGATCAGCCGTTAAAGCCGCCCGTGGAATTTCAATCATCGTACCGACTAAATAATCAAAACCAATTCCTGTTTCTTCTTTTACCTTTTCAGCCGTATCTTCAACCACTTGTTTCATCAACTTTAACTCATTCACATGACCAACTAGCGGAATCATGATTTCTGGTTTAACTGGAATGCCTTTTTCCGTTAAGGTAATCACCGCATTGAAAATGGCTTTTGCTTGCATTTCATAGATTTCCGGGAAAATTACACCTAAACGACACCCTCGGTGTCCTAGCATCGGGTTTATCTCAGCTAACTCTTTCACCTTTTTCAATAAGAATTCTTTTTCTTTCAATTCATCTGAATTTGGTGCTGTTATCTGTAATTTCGTTACCTCAACTAATAATTCTTCTTTATCAGGTAAAAACTCATGCATTGGCGGATCAAGCAAACGAATCGTCACTGGATGTCCTTGCATGGCTTCAAATATTCCTTCGAAATCACCTTGTTGCATTGGTAGTAATTTATCTAAAGCAGTCAATCGATCTTCTAGATTATCAGCCAAAATCATTTCTTGCACAATTGGAGTTCGTGTTGGGTCTGTAAACATATGCTCTGTACGGCAAAGACCGATACCTCCTGCACCAAATTCTAGTGCTTTTTTTGCATCTGCTGGATTATCTGCATTGGCACGAACACCTAAATATCTTGCTTCATCAGCCCAAGATAATAATTGTTGGAATTCTTCCGAAAGTTCTGGATCGATCATCGGAATTTCACCCAGCATAATTTCACCTGTTGAACCATCGATTGTAATAATATCGCCATAGTTAACAACGAAGTCACCAACTGTAATCTGTTGAGCTTTTACATCGATTTTTAATGCTTCACAGCCACAAATACACGCTTTCCCCATTCCACGTGCCACTACAGCGGCATGGCTCGTCATTCCACCTCGACTCGTAACGATCCCTTGTGCATAGATCATCCCATGAAGATCGTCAGGAGTTGTTTCTGGACGTACAAGAATGACTTTCTTTCCATCATTTCCTAACTTTTCAGCCTCATCAGCGTCAAACACGACAGCACCTGTTGCTGCTCCTGGTGATGCTGGTAAACCTTTGGCCAAACGAGTACGTTCTGAAGATTCATCAATACGGTGATGCAATAATTGATTTAATTGATCTGGATCCACGCGAAGAAGTGCTGTTTTTTGATCAATAAGACCCTCTTTTACCATCTCAACGGCAATTTTAATTGCTGCTTGAGCTGTCCTTTTTCCTACACGGCATTGCAGAATATACAGGACACCACGTTCAACCGTAAACTCAATATCCATCATATCTTTATAATGTTTCTCAAGTAATTCGCATGTAGCAACAAACTTATCATAAACTTCGGGCATATCTTGTTTTAATACATGAATCTCTTGAGGTGTCCGAATTCCAGCAACAACATCTTCACCTTGTGCGTTAATTAAATATTCTCCATAAAGGACATTTTTTCCAGTGGAAGGGTCCCGTGTAAACGCAACTCCAGTTCCAGAATCATTTCCCATATTACCAAATACCATACTTTGGATATTTACAGCTGTTCCTAAATGATCAGGAATTTTATTCAAACGACGGTAAACAATCGCCCGTTGGTTATTCCAAGAGTCAAATACAGCATTAATTGCTAAATATAATTGCTCAATTGGATCTTGAGGGAAATCTATTTTATTATGTTTTTTTACGATTTCTTTATATCCTGCGATTACCTCTTTCCAATCTTCTGCAGTTAATTCTGGGTCAGAATGGTAGCCTTTTTTCTCTCTTGTTTCTTCAAGGTACTGCTCAAAGTAGAACCCATCAATTTCGAGTACTACATTACTAAACATTTGGATAAAGCGACGATAGGAATCATACGCAAAACGTGGGTTATTTGTAAGTCTAGCCACAGCCTCCACTGTATCATCATTCATACCTAAATTTAATACCGTATCCATCATTCCAGGCATGGAAAAAACAGAACCAGAACGAACAGAAACGAGTAACGGATTAGAAGTATCTCCCAGCTTTTTGCCTGCTTTTTCTTCTAACGCATCTAGTGCTACATCGATTTGTTCTTTTACTTCTTTAGAAATTTGTTTTCCTGCTTGATAATAATCATTACAAGCTTGTGTTGAAATCGTAAAACCAAATGGAACAGGTAAACCAATATTCGTCATTTCAGCTAAATTGGCTCCTTTTCCACCTAGTAGATTTTTCATTTCACTATTTCCTTCATTAAACAAATATACAAATTTAGTCACTATTTTTAACCTCTTTTCTTTAAAATGTCGATAACAAGACCCGCTGTTTCTTCAACCGCTTTGTTTGCCACATTTATAACAGGGCAACCTACACGCTTCATGATTTTTTCTGCATATTCAAGTTCCTCTAGGATTCGTTCTAAACTAGCATAATTTGCCTCGGATCTCAGACCTAAAGCTTTTAAACGTTCTTTTCGGATTTCATTTAACTTATCCGGATTGATGATGAGTCCAACACATTTGTTTCGTGGAATTTGAAACAATTCTTCTGGCGGAGAAACTTCTGGAACTAATGGAACATTCGCTACTTTATAGCCTTGATGTGCTAAATACATCGATAAGGGCGTCTTTGATGTTCGAGAAACACCGATTAATACGATATCTGCGCGTACAACTCCACGCGGATCACGTCCATCATCATATTTCACCGCAAATTCAATTGCCTCAACCCTTCTAAAGTACTCATCATCTAGTTGTCTTAACAGCTTCGGTTGACGATTCGGCTGTTTATTAAATTTTTTCATAAACACTTCAATTAGTGGTTGCATAATATCAACAGCCATAATTCCTTCTTCTGTTGCACGTTGATCCATATATTTTTTTAATTCTGGAATCGCTAGTGTATACGCAATGATCGAATGATTATGGCTCGCGATATTAATAATCTCTTCTATATCTTCTATATCCTCTGCGAAGGCATAGCGACGAATATCAATATTACCGCCATTAAATTGTGCCGCCACAGCTTTCACAACAAATTCAGCCGTTTCTCCAACTGAATCTGAAACAACATAAACAACCTCTTCAGATTTGATAACGCTCACAACCTTTTCTTCAATGGAAATAAAATATTAAAAGTGAATAAAATGTATCCTAGTGTGTATCATCTCCATTAATTTCTATGTATTTTAAATATGTTATACTTTTTACGAATATAGAATAACACATTTAGTTTTATTCGTGTACTGTTTTTTATGATAATTTTTTCACTTTTTCATAAAATAATAGATTTATTATTTTTAAATAACAAAAAAGATAGATTATTAGCCTAATTTTAAGCTATATCTATCTCAAAAAGTTAATTATGTTGCTTGTTATGAATGGTTTGTTGCGACTTTCTTTATTAACTGTTCAAACTCATATTTACTTTCCTCAGACATTTCCGGAATAGAACTTTTTAGAAAGGGTTTTATTAACTTAGCAATCGAACCCTCTGCTGTTAGTTGAAACGCAACTGCAATACTTGTCTTGTGATTAGATAATTTAATGGTTTCAATCCGTCCATGTCCATTAAATTTGTCACTTATCCCCGTAATACGAAAGGTAATTTTTTCAAATTCTTTCCAATCGATTATTTGCGCCTTAAAATGAATTTTTTTCTTGATTAATCCAAAATTACTTTTTACTTTCCATGTTGAAACTTTGTCTGAAATGAATTCATGTGAAATATATCCAGGGATTACCTGATGCCAATTTTCCTTTGAATGTAAAAAAATCCATAAAGTTTCATTTGGTATTTTAACAACCGTCTGAAATGTATGTGAAGACATATTCAATCCCCCCTCTTATGAATTTCCCCATTATAAAGGTTTATTCTCATTAAGTGATGAATATGTCTTTCATTAAAGTTAAATTACTATACTGATTGATCAATTTTTCTGTCTAATCTTTGTAACAAACGAAGAGCCCGGTTACGATCCATCCGGCGATAATGATGATTGCCTCCTGGTTCTTCATCCTTCTCATCCGCTTCTTTCACAATCTCTTGTAGAGGAGTTCGAATAATCTCTCCGCCCGGAATATAGGAATCTGTATGAAAAAGGATGGCCAAAGCAATTTCTTTTGCCTTTATCGGATTTTCACCAAGACGGATTAATAATTTATGAGCTCTTTCCGCTCCTTTAATCGCATGAATATCATTTTTTCGATATAAATCATAATCCCATTTCCCATTTTTATACCATGTAAAATGACCAATATCATGCAAAAAACCAGCTTTTGCTGCGCTATCTGTATCAATGCCTTGTTCTTTTGCAAGTTGAAATGCATGATAGGCAACTGCAATAGCATGGACAAGTCCAGAACGATTCACGTATTTTTGAGCGATATGATGGTTAAAAATATCTACTAATGTTACATCTCTCATACACTTTCCCTCCAACTCTTTAGAACAGGTATATTTTTTACAAAAAGTCGTTCCAGACCCTTTTAGACCATATAATGAAGTGATTTTTTCTATACTACTTTAGATTGGAAATCCATTCAACTAATTTGTTTTTATCATCATATTTTTAAAACTTTAGCATGTCCATACATACGGGGCGTATTCTCAATAAATTATTAAAATATGGTTAAAAATTCAGTTTTAATATGGTAAGATATTGTTTGAATGATGCTTTTATTGATCATGATAAAAGTAATAATTACATATAAGGAGCACAGAAATGGAAAAAGTACTCGTATTTGGACATAAAAATCCTGACACTGACACAATCTGTTCAGCCATTGCCTATGCAAACTTAAAGTCCGAACTTGGCGTGAATGCAGAGCCTGTCCGTCTTGGGGAAATTAGCAGTGAAACGAAATATGCTTTAGAGCATTTTCAAGTAAATGTACCACGTTTAGTTGAAAAGGTAGCTCAAGAAGCGAAACAAGTCATTTTAGTTGATCATAATGAACGTCAACAAAGTGCAGATGATATTGATGAGGTTCGTATTTTGGAAGTAATTGATCATCACCGTATTGCCAATTTCCAAACAAGCGATCCGCTGTACTACCGTGCAGAACCTGTGGGATGTACAGCTACCATTTTAAACAAATTATATAAAGAAAATGGCATTAAAGTGAAAAAGGAAATTGCTGGATTAATGTTATCTGCCATTATTTCAGATTCCCTATTATTCAAATCTCCAACTTGTACAGAACAAGATATTGCAGCTGCTCGTGAATTAGCAGATATTGCTGGTGTTGACCCTGAGAAATATGGTTTAGAAATGTTAAAAGCAGGTGCGGATTTAAGCGATAAAACCATTGAGCAATTAATTACACTTGATGCTAAAGGGTTTGAGATGGGTGAATCCAAAGTGAAAATCGCTCAAGTCAATGCTGTTGATACAGAAGATGTTCTATCTCGTCAAAAAGAAATCGAAGAGGCCATTCAAGAAGTTATCGCCAATGAAAACCTTGATCTATTTTTATTCGTGGTAACAGATATTTTAACAAACGATTCTGTTGGACTAGCGCTTGGTAAGCTAACAAATGCTGTTGAATCAGCGTTCAATGTTGAATTAGATAATAACACAGCGATTTTAAAAGGTGTTGTTTCTCGTAAAAAACAAATTGTTCCAGTATTAACAGACACCATTAAAGCAATATAATAACAAAAGCGGACGCTGCAACTTTTCGTAAATATTTAACGCTTGTGATAAAGGAAACATGATGAGCACGACAGTGACAATCGATATTGACACAATCGATGAAGAAAAAGCGGAAAGTTCACTAGGCGCTGGCGCGCAAGTCATCGAAAAAGAGGTTATAGGACGGATTCCTGTAACCTCTTTTTTTTGAAAAGCTTTAAGCAAATATTTTATCTTTAACATGATAGACCATTGCAATTTCATCACAGTTGTGTAATTTTGGACAGTTAATGCAATCCTGCCATACTTTTTGCGGCATTGTATCCTTTACAGTTACTTCAAAACCACATTTTTTAAAAAAATCAACTTGATAGGTGAGGGATATTAATTTATCAATACCAACTCGCTTCGTTTCTTCTATTATCTTTTCCACTAACAACTTCCCAATCCCTAATTTTGTCATTGAATCATCCACAACAAGGGAACGAATTTCCGCTAAATCTTTATCTAAAATTGCTAAGCTCGCAGTTCCAACTACACGATGATCGACATCTGCCACAAAGATCGAAAAAATATTTTGGCTCAAAGACTTTTTAGTTCTTGGCAGTACAATCCCTTTATTTGAATAAATATTAATTAATTCAAATAGGCTATCAACATCAGCAATTTTTGCCCTTCTAATTTCAACCATATTTCGTCCTCACCTTACCATAATATCAATAATTTGTTTTAATCATACTCGATTTTCTCAAAAAGTCAATATTTAATCATAAAAATGTATAATTATAAATTACTAAAAAAAGGGTGACAGGCACCTTCCATAAAATGGAAGGTGCCTGTCACCCTTTTCAATATAAAATTTATGCTTCGATAACTTCTACTTTTTCCATTACATCACCATTTTTCATGGCTAATACTGTATCCATTCCGGAAGTTACTTTTCCAAATACAGTATGTACACCATTTAAATGTGGCTGTGGTTCATGCACAATAAAAAATTGACTTCCACCAGTATCTCTTCCTGCATGGGCCATGGATAAAGAACCTACTTCATGCGTATGAGGATTTCCTTCTGTTTCACATTTAATTGTATATCCAGGTCCACCTGTTCCTGTTCCATGTGGACAACCTCCTTGACTTACAAAGCCTGGAATCACACGATGGAATGTAAGTCCATTATAAAAGCCCTCATTTGCAAGCTTTTCAAAGTTTGCTACTGTACCAGGAGCCTCATTTGGATATAATTCAAATTCAATTTTTTCACCGTTTTGCATTAATATGTATCCTTTTTTAGACATTTTATGCATCTCCTTTATGATTAGTAAAACACGTATAATCATACCATTATTTAACTCATTTCACAAAAATTTGTCCTAACTTCTATCAAAAAATTGAGCTAATTCTACAATCATCGCTCCCATTCTTTCATGTTTTGGTACCACTAATCGTCTAACCCCTTCTTCTTTCAAAGCTGCAGCGGTTACTTTTCCTACGGCTGTTGCAATGGTTTTCCCTTCATTAAAAGCAGATAGTATATCTTTATAGAATTCTTTCTTTTTTGCAAAATCTAATAACCAATGGACCTGTATTGCGGTTGTAAAACAAACAGCATCTACCTTATTATTTAAAATTTCATCACAGACTCTTTCCAATGTTTCTTGTTCTGGAGCCACATGTATATAAGGAAGCAAATACGTAACATGAGCACCCTTTGTTTCTAAAAACTCAATTAACGATGGAGCCTTTTCCCCGTGCAATTGTACGACTATTTTTTTATTTTCTAAGCATAAATCTTGCATTTTATGGATTAAATTTTGAGTCGTCCCGTCATCATCAGAAACGACTGCCTGTAAGTTTAACCTTTTTAATGCAGCGGTCGTTTTATACCCTCTTGAGGCAATCTTTGTCTTTGATAACTGTTCAATAAATTTTTCATGCAATCCAAGTTTATCGGTTTGTTCAAGCAATGTTTCTAATCCAATTCCTGTTGTAATAATTGCCCAATCAGCCCCATTTTCAACAAAAGCTCTAATATCCTTTTCAATCTCATTTCCAGCTTTAAAAACTGTTCCTTGTAAAGAGCGAACACTGGCAGTTCCACCTTGTTTCTGTATTAACGTCATCATCTCATCGGTTTTCCTTGTCGCCCCTAACACCACATGTTTCCCTGCTAATCCGTTTCCCATTTTATATCTCCTTTTTTATTGATCATGTTTATTTTCACATATTTCAACACTTTTTTATAGAACTAATCACAATGATTTAAAGATTTAACTATTAAATTTACATAATATTTTATATGTAAACTTATGAGTAAAAAATAAACCTCGGTTTTATAACCGAGGCTCTTCTTAATGGTGGTGCCCGTGATTAAGGCGATCCTTTACTGGATTTGTTATGACAAATCCCTCTTGCGGAACATAATAGTATTGAATCCAAACACCATCTAAAAACTCTTCTCTCGTATCAAGAAGAATGTCAATGTCTTTGTCCGTTTTAACCATTTCATCAAACTCTGTTGGCTCATCGAAGCGAAGATCATAATGAGCATGATCCCCATGCATATGAGTAATGTAAACACGCAGTAATTTACCCGTATCCCCTTCTCTTGCAATCATTTCTTTAAGAACTTTAGCAGCATGACGGTTAATTTTACATTTCATCTACAAAATCTCCAATCAAAACAGAATACAAAAATAATCTCATTTTCTCTCTTTATTTGCAAAATGATTTCTGTATTTTTTACAAACGCTCTAACAAACTCAACAATTCACTTAAATGGTTAATTTCATAGTCAGGAATTACCTCATTCCGCTCTTTACCATGACGGTTAATCCAAACCGAACGAATTCCAGCCTGTTTTGCTCCAAGGATATCCGTCATTAGATTATCACCGACCATAATGGCTGCTTCCTTATTAATGTTAAGCAGCGAAAGTGCGTGATCAAAAATGGATGGATCGGGTTTCCCCTTTCCAAATGCTCCAGATATAACGATTTCGTCAAAGTACGGCACTATTTCTGGAGTAATCGTTAACTTTGTATTTTGAAGATCAGGGGAACCGTTTGTTAAAAGTAATAGTTTATAGTTTCCTTTTAGTTGATCTAAAACAGAAAAACAATCATCATAGACAAATGGTTTGCGGCGTCGTTCTTCTGGAAACTTCTCTGCTAAAAATGCCGCATATTTTTCATCATCAATTCCACAACCCAACAATCCATTTCTCCACGCATCTTTTCGATATTGAGGTGCAATTTCTTTTAATTTACGAAAATCATCTGTATCGTCTAAAAAATTACCCCAGAGTCCTTCAAAAGGATTGATCCCGATCATTTGCGTAAATGGATATGTTTCATAACTTGAATACAACTTTCTGGCTTCTTCTCGAACTGAATTTTCTAGCTTGTCTACATCAACATTATATTTTTCGGAAGCTAATTGACAAGTAGATACAAAAGCCTCTTTTACACTTTTTTGATCCCAAAGAAGTGTATCATCAAGATCAAAAAATATCGCTTCAATCATTTAGGAATCCCTCTCCCCATTTAGTTCGTATTTCTATTTTTTTACTTCAACTGTCCAATCAAAGATATCCTCTTCTTTTCCAAGTTGAATCCCTGTTAATGTGTTATATAATTTTAAAGATAATTCGCCAATTTCTCCATCATTGATATCTAACTTTTTATCTTCCCAATATAGTTCACCAACTGGCGAAATGACAGCCGCTGTTCCTGTACCAAATACTTCTTCTAGTAGACCATCTTTATAGGCTTGATAGATTTCTTCCATTGAAATTTTACGTTCAACAACAGGTACATTCCAATGTCTTAACAAATGTAAAATCGAATCTCTTGTAATACCCGGGAGGATGCTTCCATTTAGTGCAGGGGTGATGACTTCACCATTGATTTTGAAGAATATATTCATACTGCCTACTTCTTCAACGTATTTTCTCTCTACCCCATCAAGCCATAGAACTTGAGAATAACCTTCTTCGTCCGCAACTTCTTGAGCTTTTAAACTAGATGCATAGTTTCCTGCTGTTTTTGCTTGTCCTGTTCCACCAGCTACTGCACGTACATAACGACTTTCAACTGCAATCTTAATTGGCTTAATTCCTTCTTTATAGTAAGAACCAACTGGTGACATAATGATAATAAATTGGTAAGATTCAGAAGGATGTACACCTAATGAGGCTTGAGTCGCAATGATAAATGGACGAATATATAATGAAGTCCCTTTTACTTTTGGCACCCATTCATGGTCTATTTTAATAAGTTCTTTCAATGCATCTAATGCTAAAGCTTCATCAATTTCCGGGATGCATAAACGATCATTTGATTGATTTAGTCTCTGCATGTTTTTATCAGGTCTAAACAGTAAAATGTTCCCGTCCTCTGTATAATAAGCTTTTAAACCTTCAAAAACGGTTTGTCCGTAATGAAAAACCATAGCAGATGGGTCGAGTGAAAGGGGTTGATAAGGGATGATCCGTGCATCATGCCATCCTAAATCTGTTGTATAATCCATCACAAACATATGATCTGTAAATTCTTTCCCGAATTCAAGATGTTCAAAATCAGGCTTTTGTTTGTGATTTTCAGTTTGAATAATGGTTAATTGTTCGTTTGACATGATCTTCTTCTCCTATCTAATATCTAAACTCATATATATTGAATTTCTAATAGTAATACTTTATCACAAAATATAGATTTTTAAAGATTTTTTGTAAATATTTAATTATTTAAGATATCTTCAAATTGTTCTTTTAGCTTTTCACCGAATTCCTCTAGATCTTTCGAACCATGCTTCAGCTTTTCTTTCCACTTTGGAGCTTCTTCTTTTATTTTTTCTTTTAGCTTATTCGTTTGATCTTTAAGTGGCTCCTCTTGCTTATCTTTATTCAATTCTTTTTCTTTTAAAGAAGACTGGATGGATTTGACCTCAAATTCTTCTTTTTCAATATATGGAAGCGATTGTTCCATGATCGTTTTGAATAACGGCACTACCGTTTTAGAACTGCCCGATTGCAGATAATGCTCCCGATCCGTTTTATCGTAGCCTAGCCATACAGCTCCGACTAGATTAGGGGTATACCCGACAAACCACTGATCTTTCGTTCCATTAAGATCTTGGTAAGGTAATTGTGTAGAACCTGTTTTCCCTGCAATTTGTACGCCAGGTATTTTTGTTCCTTTTCCTGTCCCTTCTTCTACAACACCAAGGAGCATAGAAGTCATTTCATTTGCTACTTTTTTAGTCGTAACTCTCACCGTTACGGGATCATATTCAGCAATTACCTTCCCAGTTGGTCCTTCAATTTTGCTTATTAAATGCCCCTCTTCTCTTTTGCCATCATTTGCAAAAGTGGAATAGGCTTCCGCTAATTGTAATGGGGACACACCTTTACTCATTCCCCCTAAAGCAATCCCTAAATAATGATCCTCTGGTTCAAGTGGAATCCCGAATTTCCCAAGCATGTCAATCCCTTTCTCTAAGCCGATTTCATTTAATAACCAAACAGCTGACAGATTGATCGATTGCTCTACGGCCTTATACATCGGTACCTCACCTTGGTACGTACCAGTGACATTTGTTGGTGCATAATCCGCAAAAGTCATCTTCTCATCTTTTAAAACGGATGTAGGTTCATAACCTTCCTCTAATGCAGGGGTATATACGGCAAGAGGTTTTAACGTTGAGCCAGGCTGGACTTTCATATGTGTCGCTCGATTAAACCCTCGAAAAACATAATCCCCCCGACCGCCAACTAAAGCACGAACTCCTCCAGTTTTAGGATCAAGCAAAACGGCTCCACTTTGAACAAGTGTATCCCCTTTTCCCGTTGGAAAGTTTGCTTTATTGTTATATACCTTCTCTAATGAGGATTGAAGATTTTGATCCATTTCCGTGTATATATGATAGCCTCTTGTGATGATCTCTTCCTGTGTCAAGCCATACTTTGAAATGGCTTCATCGATGACAGCATCTACATAGTACGGATATTCACGCTTGATATAACTTTCTCCACCATCTTCTAACACGATTTTTTCGTTTTTCGCAGATATGAATTGTTCTTCTGTAATCATTTCGAGTTCTTTCATACGATTAAGCACAACATCCCGTCGATTCATAGCTCGTTCATAATGTTTATAAGGATCTAATGCAGAAGGCGATTGTAATAAACCAGCGAGCATTGCAGCTTCACTAATCGAAACTTCTTTAATATTTTTATTAAAATATTTCATTGAGGCATGGTCAATTCCCCAAGCGCCACTTCCAAAATAAACTTGATTTAAATACATGCTTAAAATTTCATCTTTTGTATAATGTTTTTCAATTTCAACAGCCAAAAATAATTCTTCCACTTTCCTTCGGAGTGTTTGTTCATGTGAAAGAAGAGCATTTTTGGCTAATTGCTGGGTAATCGTACTACCGCCACCTGTAATTTCTCCAGCCAATAAGTTTTTAATAAAAGCCCGTGTTATACCCATTACATCAAACCCATTATGTTCCTTAAACCGCCAATCCTCAATGGCAATGACTGCATTTGATACGTGATCGGGCAAATCTTTAACATTCACTCCTTCTGTTCGGTTAGCATCGACTTTTGCAGCTACATTTCCCATGTTGTCATGAATAATGGTTGTTTGCGATAATCCTTCTTGGAGTGATTGAACATTTGCCTTTGAGGCTGTATACGCAAAAAACACAATGGTAGTAAGAGTTACAGTTAAAACGCCCAATATTAAAATTTGCGTGAGATGTACTTTTTTCCAATAATATTTCAGTTTATTGAACAATTTTAGCAACCACTGAGTAATAGGTGGACTAAATTTATTCCAATATCGTTTCATCCATGTCAAAACCGGCTTTAACTTTTCCATTAAACGATTCCTTCATCTCCCTATATGTAAATAGTGCTTTTAAGTTTCACCTTAATTTTAACACATATCATTCAAGAGGATTATTTCAAACAAAAGCAAAAATAGAAAATGAATAAAAAAAAAGCCCTATACTATAGGACTTTTATGTTTAACACTTTTGGAGACCCAACCATCATCAGCTGATTTGCGAACACTTCAAATTTTGAACTGAGTTACCTCATTCATTTTTAGCTTTTCAGCTAATGTGTGTTTGTTTCGCAATTCAATTTGATTCATAAATATCGATTTCCCTATCGATATTTATTAGATCAAGGGTATTGAATAGGATTCCAACCATTTTCCTTAGTGAAACGATATTTCACTAAACTTGGTAAAATGATTTTTTGGTTCAAGAGTTAGTTTATTAAGCGTATTTTGCAACATTTTTCTTACTTCATGTCATTTTAAAACTTACAAAGATTTTTACTGGAACTGTTTTCTTGCTAGTTCAGCTTTTTATAATCTTGATCTTAGTACCATTTTGCTTCAAATTATAATCTCTTATAATCTTGGCTTTGGTTACTTTGATTTCAAATTATAAACCTTTATAACAATGGTACTTGTTACTTTAGTTCCAAGTTTTTATATTACCGTATTTAATGTCTTCCTAATAAACTTTTTCAGTGTTGTTGAATTTGTTTACACTTATAACATGAGTTTAAAGTAAATGTTACTTCATTATAGACTTAATATTTTGCTCTGACCGTTTGAATTCCTCCCTTGTATTAAGTTGTTAAAGCTCACCTTTATCAATCTTTTAAACTTATCTTAAGATTGATTAAAATATAGATATTTCGTTTTTCTTGAACGAAACGAACACTATATGGTTGAGCCTCCAAAAGTGTTAAGTTTTTCTTTTTTGTTTGTATCTTTTCTACACCTTTATTATACACCATTTTTTAATTTGTAAACGCTTTAAATGTGAAGATTCTGTGAATTATAGTTTTCATTGTTAGCATACAAAAATAAACTACACTTTTAAAGTGTAGTTTAAATTTTCGGAAGTTCTCGTATCTCCATTGTCATTTCATTTCCGCATAAAGGACATTTTAGATCCGCTGATGCAAAATCTTTTCGCATCCATCCGTTACATCCTGTATCCATACATGAATAGACCTCAATATCTTCCATGATATTTTCTAACTTGTCATCCTGCCCTTTTCTGTTAAAAAACATGGTTATCACCCCTATGTATCATTTAACATAACATACGAAATAACATGAATGGTAATTTTTGTTCATTACTAGTATAGACAAATATCATTAAATTATTTAAAGATAATGTTAAACATCCCAAAAGCAGTAAAAAACAAAGGGCAACGATGTCCCCCACCTTGCCCTTTTCCTATATATACTCAAATAAAGAACGGTCTCTGTTTTTATTTTGACATGAGTAATCTTTGTATTCATCTGATGTCCCCAAATCATTGTAAAGGTGCAGCACCATTTTTGAACGCGGCTTTGTAAAACTTATCTGGATTCCAGAGCTTTTTAACTTATTTACAAGGTCAACAAGTTGTTTGCTAGGCATAATACCTACCCCTTCTATTGTCACATTCGTTAATATATACTTATGAATAAAAACAATGTAATATACAGCTTTTTTCTCATATTAAATTCTATTCTCTTTATTGTAATTATACGACCTTTCTTCACTATTTTCCTGCAATAATTTAAAAATTTCACAAAATTTATTATTTACTAATTAATACATATTAAAATTGACAAACTTCTACAAATTCTTTTGTGCATAACCATATTCTAGATATTATTCGCTCTTTCAAATAGAAAATGATATAATGAATCAATATTGTGTTTTGGAGGAAAAGATAAGAATGATAACTGTAAGCAATGTAGGTCTTCGTTATGGAGATCGAAAATTATTTGAAGATGTAAATATTAAATTTACACCTGGTAATTGCTATGGCCTAATAGGGGCTAACGGCGCAGGGAAATCAACATTTTTGAAAATATTATCTGGAGAAATCGAACCACAATCTGGTTCTGTCATACTGGGTCCTGGAGAGCGACTCGCTATTTTAAAACAAAATCACTTCGAATACGAAGAGGAACAGGTCCTAAAAGTTGTAATCATGGGACATAGTCGACTATATGAAGTAATGCAAGAAAAAGATGCGATCTATATGAAAGCTGATTTCACAGATGAGGATGGCATGAAAGCTGCTGAATTAGAAGGAGAATTCGCAGAATTAAACGGATGGGAAGCCGAATCTGAAGCTGCTATCTTACTCAAAGGCCTTGGAATTGAAGAGGAACTACACGAGAAGAAAATGGCTGACCTAACCGGTTCAGAAAAAGTAAAAGTATTATTAGCACAAGCTTTATTCGGTAAGCCAGATGTTCTGTTGTTGGACGAGCCTACAAACCACTTAGATATAAAGGCTATTCAATGGTTAGAAGAATTTTTAATAAACTTCGAAAACACCGTTATCGTAGTATCTCACGATAGACACTTTTTAAACAAAGTATGTACACATATTGCTGACCTAGATTATGGAAGAATTCAAATTTATGTTGGTAACTATGATTTTTGGTACGAATCAAGTCAACTTGCTTCAAAAATGGCACAGGATGCGAATAAAAAGAAAGAAGAAAAAATTAAAGAACTGCAAAACTTTATCGCTCGCTTTAGTGCGAATGCTTCTAAATCAAAGCAGGCAACGTCTCGAAAAAAGTTATTGGATAAAATCACATTAGACGATATTAAACCATCGTCAAGGCGTTATCCATATGTAAATTTTACACCTGAACGTGAGATTGGAAACGATCTTTTGAGAGTAGAGGGTATTTCAAAAACAATTGACGGAGTTAAAGTTCTAGATAATATCAGCTTTATCATGAATAAAGATGATAAGATTGCACTTGTTGGTCCAAATGAAACAGCCAAAACCGCTCTTTTTAAAATTTTAACGGGTGAAATGGAACCTGATAGCGGTACATTCAAATGGGGAATCACGACTTCACAGGCCTATTTTCCAAAAGATAACTCCGAGTACTTTGAAAACAGCGACTTAAGCCTTGTTGATTGGTTACGTCAATTCTCTCCGAAAGATGATAGCGAAAGCTTCTTAAGAGGATTTTTAGGTAGAATGTTATTTTCTGGAGAAGAAGTTTTGAAAAAAGCAAATGTTCTTTCAGGAGGAGAAAAAGTTCGTTGTATGCTATCAAAAATGATGTTAAGCGGAGCCAATGTTTTATTATTAGATGAACCGACAAACCATTTAGATTTAGAATCCATTACTGCATTAAATAATGGACTTATTGCTTTTAAAGGTTCACTCATCTTTTCATCCCATGACCATCAGTTTATCCAAACCATCGCAAACCGAATTATTGAACTTACTCCAAGCGGCATGGTTGATAAACAAATGATGTATGATGAATATCTAGAAAACCACGAGCTTCAAGCAGAAATTGCAAAAATGTATTAATCTAAAGAAAAATACAGGGAAGGTGCTAGAATTTAAAAATTCGGTAGCACCTTCCCTTATCTTTTAATACCGTTTTTGTTTATTTCGTGAAGATGGGGCTTGGACTGATCCAGTTTCAGTTGTCGTTGTACCTTGTCCCTCAACTTGCGAAGAATTTAAACCAATTTTAGATGGATCCTTTTTACGTTTGGACATATCTACACCTCCACCTTTATATTCTCTATTGAAACGCTCCATTATGCATTTAAAAGTGATTATGATTTAGATTTTTTCATTTCCTTTATATACTCTGCATATTGATCATCTCTTGATAAAGCTGCATTATACTGTCTTTTTACAAAACGTTCAGCTTCATTAAAGGTAGCAAATGAAGTTGGCAATAATTTATGATTATGCTCTACGATCCAATTTTCATTTTCGTTTTGTTTAATAAACCATTTTTCTTTATTTTGATTTTCATACAAACAGCCTTTAGGGTTATTTTTAACATTATGCTGATTTTTAGGTGCATCAATTTTGGACGGTTCAAGAGGAAAGATCTCTTTTACAAATAAATCAAAGGCATGGTCTGTCATTGTACAACCGGAAGCTTTAACATGTCCCCCACCACCAAACTTACCTGCCACTTCTGAAACATCAGTATGATCATGGATGGTACGGAAACTCACTTTCCTTCCACCCATATTTAAAATGGCAATATAATCTAAATGATGATTTTCTTTTCCTAATTCATTTCCGAGTTCAGAATGATACATTTCTGCATGAACAATCCCCACACAATGTTCGCCAATAAAGGTTTGGATAAGTTCACGATTCTTTTTTCGTATATAACGATTAATTTTATCTTCTTCCATTTTTAAGATTTGTTGTTCAAACTCATTAAATGTAAAGTTTTCTTCACTTTTCAAACGCTCGATCATTCTAGTTTCAAATTCATCTAAGGACAGCAAAGAAAATAAATCATTTAATTGTTTTGCTTTTAATAAGCCAGTTTTTTCCCAATCCCAAGTATCATATTGACGGATTAATTCAACAAATTCATTTAGTGATTCATTTGCTGAAATAAACTCCTGTTCTAATAAATAATCATAAAAGAGCGTTGTTGCTGAGGTTAGTTTTCCGTCATCGTATGAAACTAAAACTTTAGCCCAACTATATTGGTTTAGATGAAGCGCTGTTTTGTGATGATCTAAAAACTGTGCTTTTCCTCCGTTTTTTACAAATTGTTCAATCTTTTTACTGTTTGCCTCATTTACCGTTAAATCTGTAATCCATAGTACATCATTCTTTTTATCTTCGTCATTTTTAGTCCATTCTAGAAACCGCTCAACTTGAGGATTTAATCTAGCTACAGAATTATAATGTACCTCTACTTCTTCACCCAAGGCTAATTTAGCTAATATTCCACAGCCTAAACCATCCAAATCATTATGAGTATATAAATGAATCAATACAACTACACCTCTCCTGCCTAATTTGTATGTAAAAAGATAAGTAAGTTCTCATTTATTTTTAACAAAATCAGTTTATTAAAGCTTACCTATATTTTCCTTGTTTTATTACTTTACCACAAGCTCATGCAAATTAATAATCCTAAACAGGTCATCCACCTACTGATGTCTATTTCCACTATATCTTTTTCTTATTTTAGAATAATGACCTTCTTTATTACCTGTTTGTATAACAGAAACACTTTTTATACCATTTTATAGTACAGTTTTTATTTTGTTACAACATTATTATTTTTGAAAACGCTTTAAAACTTGATAAAAAAGGATTACTAAAAACTTCACAAATTGTTCAATACTAATGTGTTTCACTGCATAATTAATCTGTTATACTTTCCTTGTAGAAGCAATTAACATCTATTTATATAATATTTAACTTAAAATAAACATATGAGGTGACAACAAATGGAACAGTGGAAGGGTTTTTCTAAAGGTGTTTGGGAAAAAGAAATTAACGTTCGCGACTTTATCCTTAAAAACTTTACGCCGTATACTGGGAATGAAGATTTCTTAGAAGGTCCCACAGAGGCTACTACTAACCTTTGGGATCTAGTTATGGAATTATCGAAAAAAGAACGCGAAGCTGGTGGCGTTTTAGATGCAGATACGAAAATTGTATCAACAATTTCATCACATGGTCCTGGATACCTAAATAAAGAGCTTGAACAAATTGTTGGTTTCCAAACAGATAAACCATTTAAGCGTTCATTAATGCCTTTCGGTGGAATCCGTATGGCTAAAACAGCATTAGAATCATATGGCTTTGAACTTGATAAAGAAGTGGAACATATCTTTACTGAATATCGTAAAACTCATAACCAAGGTGTATTTGATGTATATACTCCTGAAATGAGAGCAGCGCGTCATGCAGGTGTTATCACTGGTCTTCCAGATGCATATGGTCGCGGTCGTATTATTGGTGACTATCGTCGTGTGGCTCTTTATGGTATTGATTTCTTAATGCAGGAAAAACTCAGAGAATATCAATATATCGGTAACGGAAACATGTCAGATGATGTTATTCGTGATCGCGAAGAATACAGTGAACAATATCGCGCATTAAAAGAGCTTAAGCAAATGGCTGCTACTTATGGGTATGATATTTCTAAGCCTGCATCAAATGCAAAAGAAGCCATTCAATGGTTATACTTTGGTTATTTAGCAGCCATTAAAGAACAAAACGGCGCAGCAATGAGCCTTGGTCGTACGTCTACTTTCCTAGATATTTATATTGAAAGAGATTTACAAAATGGAACTTTAACAGAAAAAGAAGCTCAAGAATTAGTTGACCATTTTGTTATGAAACTTCGTCTTGTAAAATTCGCAAGAACACCTGAATACAATGAATTATATAGTGGAGATCCAACTTGGGTAACCGAATCCATTGGTGGTATGGCACTCGACGGACGTCCATTAGTAACGAAAAACTCTTTCCGTTTCTTACACACATTGGACAACCTAGGCCCTGCTCCAGAACCAAACTTAACGATTCTATGGTCTACAAAGCTTCCTCAAAGCTTCAAACAATATGCAGCAAAAATGTCGATTAAATCTAGTGCGATCCAATACGAAAATGACGACATGATGAGAGAACTTTGGGGAGATGACTATGGAATTGCATGTTGCGTGTCCGCCATGAGAATTGGTAAGCAAATGCAATTCTTTGGTGCTCGTGTGAACATGGCTAAAGCGTTATTGTATGCAATCAACGGTGGAGTAGATGAAAAACTAAAAACACAAGTTGGTCCATCTTATCAACCAATAACTTCTGAGTATTTAAATTATGATGACGTCATTGCTAAATACGATAAAATGCTAGATTGGTTATGCGGATTATATGTAAACACTCTTAATGTTATTCACTATATGCATGACAAATATGCTTATGAAAGAATTGAAATGGCCCTACATGATCGTGAAATTTTAAGAACAATGGCATGTGGTATTGCAGGCCTTTCTGTTGCGGCCGACTCATTAAGTGCTATTAAATATGCAAAAGTAAAAACAATTCGCGATGAAAATGGTTTAGCGGTTGATTACGAAATCGAAGGCGACTACCCTAAATATGGTAACAACGATGAGCGCGTTGACTCCATTGCTGTTAAGCTTGTTGAAGATATTATGAATAAAATTAGAAAGCATAAAACATATCGCAATGCTATGCATACACAATCTGTATTAACGATTACTTCAAATGTTGTTTACGGTAAGAAAACCGGTGCTACTCCTGATGGACGTGAAGCTGGTAAACCATTTGCACCAGGAGCTAACCCAATGCATGGTCGTGATACAAAGGGTGCCTTAGCTTCTTTAACATCTGTTGCGAAATTACCTTATGAATCTTCATTAGATGGTATCTCTAATACATTTACGATCACACCAAATGCACTAGGGCGTGATGATGACGGTCAAGTAAGCAACCTAGTTGCCATGCTTGATGGTTATATGTCAAAACGTGGACATCATATCAATGTTAACGTGTTAAATCGTGATACTTTATTAGATGCTATGGATCATCCTGAATTATATCCACAATTAACGATTCGTGTATCTGGTTATGCGGTTAACTTCATTAAACTTACACGTGAACAACAAATTGATGTAATCAATCGTACATTCCATGAAAGTGTAGCTGGTTCAGTAAAAGCACCTTCATTATCATAATAAACTCATAAATACCAGGGAGAACTACCCCTCCCTGGTATTCGTTTTACTCATTATAATTTACATCACTGCGTTTGAATTTTACGAACATCCATTAGGGGGGAGAATTTTTATGAACGGAAATATTCATTCGATTGAATCATTTGGTACAGTTGATGGTCCAGGAATTAGATATGTCATCTTTACACAAGGTTGTCTTCTTCGTTGCCAATTTTGCCATAATGCAGATACTTGGAAAATTGGAACAGGAAAGCAAATGTCAGTGGATGAGATTATGCAAGACGTTATTTCTTACCTCCCTTTTATTGAAGCATCCGGCGGTGGAATCACAGTCAGTGGCGGAGAACCTTTATTACAATTGCCATTTCTAATTGACCTTTTCAAAGAATGTAAAAAGATAGGAATTCATACAACCATTGATTCTTCAGGCGGTTGCTACTCAACAGCTCCACAATTCCAAGAACAATTACATGAATTACTTCAATATACAGATTTAATTTTACTAGATTTAAAGCATATTAAACGTAAGAAGCATATCTCTCTAACAGGTATGGCGAATGATCATATTCTGCAATTCGCAAAACTTCTATCTGAAAAACAAATTCCAGTTTGGATTCGTCATGTTCTCGTTCCGACCATTTCTGATTTTGACGAAGACTTGCATGAACTTGGTGAATTTATTGCTACCTTACAAAATGTTAAAAAAATCGAGATTTTACCGTATCATAAATTAGGCGTTTATAAATGGGAAGCTCTTGGATTAGAGTATCCTTTAGCCGATATTGAACCCCCTAATGAAGAACGGGTTGAACATGCATATGATATTTTATCAAGAAATGTCGTATTCTCTTAATTAAAGTAAAAGGAGGCTGCCAGCTCAATTACCGGCATCCTCCTTTTTAATTTTTCCACCAATTATCAAATATTGTCGCAGGCATTTCCCGTTTATGTTGAGAAACCATAAAACGTTTTTCAATCTTTTCCGCCACTTCTCTATCTACCTTTTTTCCTTCTAAATAATCATCAAGCTCATCATAAGAAATGCCAAGCTCTGTTTCATCAGCTTGACCAGGCTTTTCATCAAGTAAGTCAGCTGTAGGAACTTTTAAATATAATTTTTCATCCGCCCCTAGTTCTTTCAGCAACGCTTTCCCTTGCCGCTTCGTTAAACCCGTTAAAGGGAGGATATCAGCTCCCCCATCACCGTATTTCGTATAAAATCCAGTAACCGCTTCCGCTGCATGATCTGTCCCAATGACGAGTAATCCTTCTTGCCCGCCAATTGCATATTGAGCAATCATACGCATTCTAGCCTTTACGTTCCCTTTATGGTAATCCCTTAAAGGCTCGCCCTTTGTTTCCTTATCGTATTCTTCTTTTACAGCATTTACAGCTTTTTCGATATTAAAGACAAACTCCTCGTCTGCTTTGATAAAGTCTAATGCTACCCTCGCATCTTCCTCATCTTTCTGTACACCATACGGAAGACGAACGGCTATAAATTTAACTTTATGCCCTTCTTTTCTTAATTCCTCGACAGCTATCTGCGCAAGCCTTCCTGCAAGGGTTGAATCCTGACCTCCACTAATCCCTAGTACAAAGCCATTTGCATTTGTTTTTAAAAGATATTCTTTTAAAAATTGAACTCTCTTTTGAATTTCACTTTTGGGATCAATAACCGGTTGAATATGTAACTCTTGCATGATTCTTTTTTGCATGTTCAAATCTTTATTTCTCCCCTTTTACTTATTTTTTTTACTCGTTATTTTACGGACTCTTTCACTAACCATTTCGATATTACGTCGCTTATTTTCCCAGCACAACGGACTTAAATCTACTGGATATTCGGCTGGATTTAATGATCTCTTATATTCATCCCAAAGGTAATTTAAATTGTTATGACAAAACTTTTGAATGTCATGAATATTTGGTAAGTCGTAAACTAGGTTGCCATTCATAAAAATATCGTGATGAAGATCTCTTGCTTCAAAATTAGTTACATCCTTCTTTAAGTAAGTATGGGTTGGATGGAACATATGTAATTTTTTTTCAGAGTTTGGGTCCTCATGATCTAATGTAATATAATCTCCCTCTGATTTTTGATTCGCTAAATTTATAATACGGTATACTTTTTTAAGACCTGGAGTAGAAACTTTTTCTGGATTTGCACTTATTTTGATCGTATCGACCATATTTCCATTTTCATCTTCAATCGATACAATTTTGTAAACGGCTCCAAGCGCCGGCTGATCAAATCCAGTAATGAGTTTGGTTCCGATCCCCCAACTATCAATTTTTGCACCTTGCTGTTTTAAGTTTATAATTGTATATTCATCTAGGTCATTAGAGGCAATAATTTTTGCTTTTGTAAACCCTGCTTCATCAAGCATTCTTCGGGCTTCTTTTGAAAGATATGCAAGATCCCCACTATCTAAACGAATCCCTACAAAATTAATTTTATCCCCTAATTCTTTAGCTACTCTAATAGCATTTGGAACTCCTGACCGTAAGGTGTCATATGTATCCACAAGAAAAACACAATCTTTATGTCTGCGGGCATACTTATGAAATGCTGTGTATTCATCAATATAGGCTTGAATCAGGGAATGTGCATGTGTTCCGGAAACCGGAATACCAAACATCTTACCAGCACGTACATTAGAAGTAGAGCTAAAACCGCCAATATATGCAGCACGTGTACCCCAAATTGCTGCATCCATCTCTTGAGCACGTCGTGTTCCAAATTCAGCTGCGGCCTCATTATTCCCAATTACATACTTAATCCTTGCTGCTTTCGTAGCAATTAGAGTTTGATAATTAACGATATTTAAAATAGCCGTTTCGATTAATTGCGCTTGTGCTAGCGGAGCTTCAATTCGTACTAATGGTTCATATCCGAACACAATCTCCCCTTCTGCCATCGACCTTACATTCCCTGTAAAACGTAGATCTTTTAAATACGCTAGAAAATCCTCGTCATAACCTAAATCTCTTAAATATCGAATATCACTTTCTGAAAATTCGAGATTATTTAAATAATGAATGACTTTTTCTAAACCAGCAAAAACAGCAAATCCATTTCCAAATGGTAATTGGCGAAAAGATACTTCGAAAACCGCTTTACGATTATGAAACCCATCTTCCCAATACGTTTCCATCATATTTATTTGATATAAATCTGTATGTAGTGTTAAGCTGTCATCTTGATAAAATTCGTTCAAATGTAAAACCCCCACATGTTTATCATGCATCTAGAATGTTTAATTATTATGCTACCTTAATATTATAGCTTTAATTCAATATTTGTCTATTGGACCTTTTTTGTTTAATTATACTTTTCCTCTGCGTAGGATTGAAATTGAAACGTATCTTCCACCTATGTCAATTGCTACTTCTGATACATAAAGCTGTTCTTTAAAGAAACAATAAGAATGAATTTTTTTGGAGGAGGGAATAGGATGAAGTTGAAAAGCGCAGTCTACACGATCTCGTTGTCAGCACTATTACTTTCTGCGTGTGGAACTGATGATCAAGCAATGAATAATCGTAATGCGAGAAATGGAAATGGAACTTATCAAAATGTAAACTACCGTACACCGATAAATGATAATCGTCAAGGTATGGTAGAAAATAGAATGGAAGTTGATAATAAGAATAATGATCGAATGCGGGTAGCTGACCAGGCAGCAAATAAAATTGCAGATTTACCTGAGGTAGGTCGTGCAAACGTTATTGTAACGGATAACAATGCCTACGTTGCCATTAATACTGAAAATAATCAAACAAACAATGAAATAGCCAAGAATTTAGAAAAAAGAATTTCACAAATCGTTAAATCCACCGATCGAAATATTGACAATGTTTATGTTTCTCAGGATCCTGATTTCTTTAACAATGTGAATAATTATAGTAATGATATTCGCAATGGTCGTTCAGTCGAAGGATTTTTTGATGAATTTGGAGACATGGTTCGACGTGTATTCCCAACCGCAAGATAAACAAAAATAATGAGTGAAAACGATTGTACGAAATAATCGTTTTCACTCATTATGCTTATTGAACTTCAAAGTAATCCTTATAAAAACCACCGATTCTTCCTGTATTGTCGACAATAAAATAAAATTCCTCGGTTTCGTTTTTCACCTCATAGAATTCACCTGCAGTTAGAACATGATTCACGATATACTTATTTGCATTTGTATGTATACATTTAACTTTTTTTATGGTTTCTCGTTCAGTCCAATCTAAATGAATCATTTAAATCACTCCCTTTTCTTTCTCATTTTAGTATATAAGGAACTTCAAACAGTAGCAACTTTTACCAAGTAAATAATTAGGATATGACATGATTTTAAAGTTATGACATTTTAGTGAATATTTAAACAAAACATACTCAAAAAGTCATAAAAGATTTAAAATAGAATAATATTAAATATTCTTTACTTGGAGGTATGCACAATGAAGATTATGAGTAATGAACAGTTAATCGTCTCTTATCGTGATGCATTAAAAACGGGTAATGATAAAGATTGGATACGCTTTTTACAGGGTGAAATTAAACGTCGTGGATTAAACCCTAATAAATGCTAATACTTAAGGAGCAAGGGAGCAACCTTTGCTCCTTTTATTAGTTACTTGGCTCTTTTTAACTCGGTGTAACTGATCCTTCACTGTCCGCCTAGGTTAAATCTATGAATCTAAGCCACCCTGACTTCATGTCTTTGGACTCTCTTTTGTAGCACTTATCCCGCAGGAGTCGTCCTCCTTCCGCCAACAGTCAACGGGTCGTTATAAATCACATTTTCCATAACACAACTATTTATAAAATATCGAGTAGGAGGATAATCATTAATTGACTATCCGACCTCTCACACCACCGTACGTACGGTTCCGTATACGGCGGTTCAATTTTATATTAGGCACGCACTTTGATGTAGTGCTGTTCACAGGAGATTAGACCAAGTTGGGCCAATCTCTTATTGGTAATCGTTGTGGTGAGTATCCAAGAGTACGCTGTGCGAGCTGCACCCTTACTTGTGTGGCTATTTTTGTATGCACTATATCTATCCATACCTAATTTAATAAGATTTTTCCTACGATTCTTGGCCGTTTTCCATTTCTTCCAGATACACATTCGCAGTCTAAATCTCGTATGGGAGTCTATTCTTCCAAGTGCTGTCTTCATATAACCGACCTTAAAGTAATTGACCCATCCTCTTATTAACTGATTAATTCGCTCAACCTGATACTTCGTATCAATACTCCAATTCTTTCTTGTTAGTTGTTTAAGTTTGAATTTAAACCTGTCTAAAGAGGTTTGATGTGGTTTCGCTTTGTATAAATCAGCTTGATAATCCTTGAAGAATCCAAAGCCTAGGAACTTCATATCGGGGTCATTCGGTTTCGTTACTTTTGATTTCTCCACATTTACGATTAGACCTAGTTTCTCTTCAATAAATCTCGACACAGACCTCATGACTCGTTTCGCTGACATCTCACTTTTAACCATGATAATACAGTCATCTGCGTATCTAACGAAATGTAATCCTCGACTTTCTAGTTCCTTATCCAGTTCATTAAGCATGATATTGCTAAGTAGCGGAGATAAGTTACCTCCTTGCGGAGTACCGATTATAGTTTCTTTATACTCATCATCCATTTGAACACCGCTTACCAAGAATTTACGAATGAGTGAAATGACATCACCATCATCCACTGTCCTCGATATAAGATTCATCAACCTGTCATGGTTTACCGTGTCGAAGAAACGCTCTAAGTCAATATCTACAATCCATTCGAATCCATCATTCATGAACTTTAAGGCATTCAAGATAGCCATCTCGGCATAGCGTCTTGGTCTGAAACCATAGCTATATTCACTGAACTGTTTATCGAACATTGGTGTTAGAACTTGCGCAATTGCTTGTTGAATAACTCTATCTAGGACTGTCGGAATTCCTAAAAGCCGTATTCCACCGTTTGGTTTTGGTATTTCGACCCTTAGTACTGGTTTTGGTTTGTATTCTCTTTGGCGAATTTGACCGATAATCTCGTTCTTATTCAAAGCCAAATACCCAGCTAACTCATCGACAGTCATACCATCAACACCGGCAGAGCCTTTGTTTTTCTTTACTTGCTTGTATGCTTGGACAAGGTTATCTTTATCAAGTATCTTGTCGATTAACTTTCTTTCGTACATGCCTGTTATTTCCTTTCTTTCTCGTAGGTTGGTATCCACTTTTCCGCGATTTGCCAGTGGTCTATTTCCTTCCCCAATTGAGATTTCTATAACAATAAAATTGTTCAGCCCTTCACTCTTTCTAACTTTCGTTAGACGTCTCCACTACTACGGCTTCTGCTGACTTCTCACAATCCTGTCCTTTATCACTACAGGATTTGGGTGCAGAACTGTGAGACCTCCCCAGTTAAGGTGCGAACTCTTTCCCTCCATCTATCTGCCATATATACAACGCATGTAAAGTAGCTATTGGACTTCAACTTCTTTTGCAGTCTTATCCCCATACGGTGCCTCTTATATGATTTCTGTACGTCAGACCGGAGGTTTGCCTCGAGCTTCCTTCAGATTCCACGTCACCATGGACACCCTTGCTGTTAGCTATGTACTTACCGCTACCAGGTCGTACTCGGGACTTTCACCCGTTAGAGTTCGCCCATGCTGGGCGAACAAAACAAAAAACCAGGATTCCCTGGTATATTTTTTATCATTCAGATGTTTAACACACATCTACTTGCGGTCATTGTTTTATCGCGCTGGTCTAATGGATCAAGAGGATAATCAAAATGTCCGTATAAAGACCATTTTTGAAATGTCCCTTTTGAAACAAGAACTGTCATTTCAGTTTGTTTCATGAAAGCAAGGTTTTCCTCTATATTTAAATATCGTTGATGACAATAACTACTTTTTTCCTTCAATTTTAGCCCCCCTTTTCATCTATTATAAACGAAATCATTCACAAGTTTTTAAAACTATTCGAATATTGTGTTACAGTTTTTTAACGCATTATTTCCGCTTACAAAATGATAAAAGGTAAATCCTTATTTTTTTAAAAATCGTTATTATCAATAAAAAAGTAGAAAAGAATTGAAACTTATCTTATATTGTAGTAAAGTTTAGGAAATTAATCATTTATTTCTTATCCAGAGAGGAAGAGGGTATGGCCCGACGACACCTCAGCAACCATCAATGTCAACAAACATTGATAAGGTGCTAATTCCAGCAAGTTATTTAACTTGAAAGATAAGAAGAAGCATGTGTGTACAAACAAAAGTCTTCTTCTTAAAGAAGGCTTTTTTATATTTTGTCTTTTCCAAGTGCACTAATAAGAAAAATCAACATAATAAATAAATCATAATTTTATCAAGGCAGCATAAGGAGTGTTATAATGTATAAAATCGATACGAAACTTGCACAAATAGGAAATCGAAGCGAACAACAAACAGGAACTGTTAATGTTCCGATTTATTTATCTACTGCATATCGACATGAAGGAATTGGGCAGTCTACTGGCTTTGATTATACACGTACTGGGAATCCAACAAGACAAGTACTTGAACAAACCATTGCAGATTTAGAAGGCGGTGACCAAGGATACGCCTGTAGTTCAGGTATGTCAGCTATTTTAACGATTTTATCCCTTTTCAAATCTGGTGACGAATGGATTGTTTCAAGTGATTTATATGGTGGCACATACCGAATCCTAGAAGAAGGTTTTAGGAAATGGGGATTACACAGTACCTATGTTAATACAACGAATGTTCAAAACATTGAGAGAGAAATTACGACGAATACAAAGGCAATTTTCATTGAAACACCAACAAATCCAATGATGGAACAAACGGATATTGCAGAAGTTGCAAAAATTGCTAAAAAACATAATATTCTCCTTATTGTGGACAACACCTTTTACACCCCTATTTTACAACAGCCCATTCTTTTAGGGGCCGATATTGTTGTACACAGTGCGACGAAATATTTAGGTGGCCATAATGATGTTTTAGCAGGTTTAATCGTTGCTAAGGGAAAAGATCTTTGTGAAAATATTGCTAAGTTCCATAATGCAGCTGGTGCTGTATTGAGTCCATTTGATTCATGGTTATTAATGCGCGGGATGAAGACACTCTCGCTTCGAATGGAACGTCACGAAAAAAATGCGAAAGATATTGTTCAGTTTTTAAAGAATCATGAATGTATCACCGAAGTTCTTTACCCAGGTCATGGCGGAATGATTTCATTTCGAATCATAGACGAAACATGGGTAAATCCATTTTTACAAAACCTACAATTAATCAGTTTTGCTGAAAGTCTTGGCGGTGTTGAAAGTTTTATCACCTATCCAGCCACACAAACCCATGCTGATATTCCTGAAGAAGTTCGTAAAAAAACAGGCGTCGATAATACATTGCTACGCTTTTCAGTAGGTATTGAGAATTCCGAAGATTTAATTGAAGATCTAGCACAAACACTAGCAAAAGTAAAAGAGGAGAATGCGACCCATGAGTGATTCTTATACATTTCAAACCAATCTATTACACAACAATCAAAAAATTGACCCTGCCACGGGTGCAGTAAGTGTTCCCATCCAACATGCTTCCACTTTTCATCAATATGATATTGATTCATTTGGTCAATATGATTATGCAAGAAGCGGCAATCCAACTAGAGAAGCATTAGAAGAAGTGATTGCAGGACTCGAGGGTGGCTGCAGGGGATTTGCTTTTGCTTCAGGCATGGCTGCTATTTCAACAGCTTTCATGCTATTGTCAAAAGATGACCATATTGTGATAACGGAGGACGTCTATGGCGGAACCTTCCGTATGGTGACACAAGTATTGGTCCGTTTAGGGATTAGTCATACCTTTGTTGATATGACAGATTTAGAAGCAGTCAAAAAAGCAATTCAACCAAATACGAAATTATTTTATGTGGAAACTCCTTCAAATCCAACTTTAAAGGTAACAGATATTGCGGCCATTTGTGATATCGCAAAAGAACATGGTGCATTGACTTTTGTTGATAATACCTTTCTAACACCACAGTATCAAAAACCTTTAACACTTGGTGCAGATATTGTCTTACACAGTGCTACTAAATTTTTGGCAGGTCACAGTGATGTAGTGGCTGGACTAGCTGTTGTTAAGGACCCTGAACTAGCACAAAAACTATACTTTTTACAAAATTCATTTGGTTCGATTCTCGGACCTCAGGATTCATGGCTTGTTCTTCGTGGATTAAAAACCTTGCATGTACGTCTTGAACATTCTTCTCAGGCAGCACATAAATTAGCAACGTTTTTGAATGAGCATCCATTAGTTAAAAAAGTCTACTACCCAGGACTTCCGGAACACCCACAATATGATATTCAACAAAAGCAAGCATCGTCGGCAGGAGCTGTTCTTTCATTTGATTTACTCAATGAAGACATTATGAGAACTTTTGTAAAGCATGTAAAAATTCCTGTATTTGCCGTAAGCCTTGGTGCTGTTGAATCGATTCTTTCTTATCCAGCTAAAATGTCCCATGCGGCAATGAATGTTGAGGATAGGAATCAAAGAGGGATTACAAATAGTTTATTACGCCTATCTGTAGGTCTTGAGAATGTTGAAGATTTAATGAAGGATTTTTCTGATGCTTTAGAAAAAGCAAACCAAATCCACTTAATACAAAAATAGAGGTTAAAACAATGAACTTTTTACAACGAATGAAGAATGAAATATTAATCGCAGATGGAGCAATGGGTACTCTACTCTTTTCATACGGAAAAGATACTTGTCTTGAGGAATTAAACCTTTCTCACCCTGAACAAATCATGAGTATTCATCAAGCATACCTTGAAGCTGGAGCAGATGTTATTCAAACAAATACCTACGCTGCAAACTCTTTAAAACTAACACGCTATGGTCTAGAAGACTCTGTAAAATCAATTAATACGGCTGCTGTTAAATTAGCAAAACAAGTGGTTGGCTCAAAGGGCTATGTAATAGCAAGCATTGGTGGTAACCGGGGAATTAATCCACAATCCATTGACCTTGAGGATATTAAACAGAGTTTTCGTGAGCAATTGCATGCGATTTTATCAGAGGGTGTTGACGGGATATTACTTGAAACATTTTATGATTTAGAAGAATTAGAAACGGTTTTAAAGATTGCTAGAAATTCAACTAACCTACCTATTATTGCTCAAGTTTCCATGCAAGAAGTTGGAGTACTTCAAAATGGAACTCCACTTGATGAAGCTTTCTCAAGATTAGAAACATTAGGTGCTGATGTAGTTGGGCTAAACTGTCGTCTTGGACCCCATCATATGATTAAAGCCTTAGAGCAAGTTCCAATCCCGAAAAAAGCCTTTCTATCGGCATATCCTAACTCCGGACTCCCATCTTATAATGATGGCGTGATCCAATATGATGGGGATGCAGATTATTTCCGCAAATCAGCCCAAAGCTTTAGGGAGCAAGGTGTTCGTTTACTTGGAGGCTGCTGTGGAACAACACCTGATCATATTCGCGCTTTCGCTGAGGCTCTAAAAGGGACTCTCCCAATTCAGGAAAAAGTTTTATCGGTAAAAGAAAAAGTCGTGATTGCAACAAAGGAAACAGAGCGTGACTTACCTCCCCTTCAGGAAATTGTAAAACAACGCCCGTCTGTTATTGTGGAATTAGATCCACCTAAAAAACTTGATACGACCAAATTTTTCGAAGGTGCCAAAGCTCTTAAAGACCAAGGGATTGACGCAATCACTCTTGCGGACAATTCACTGGCAAGTCCGAGAATATCCAATTCTGCTTTAGGGTATTTAGTCAAAAACAAAATAGACTTACGCCCGCTTATTCACCTTACATGTAGGGACCGAAATCTGATTGGGTTACAATCTCATTTAATGGGTTTACACACATTAGGACTAAATGACCTTCTTGCGATTACAGGTGATCCAGCAAAGGTTGGAGATTTCCCTGGTGCATCCTCTGTTTATGATGTATCGTCATTTGAATTAATTAGAATGATTAAACAATTAAACGAAGGACTCTCGCTATCTGGGAAAGACTTAGGTCAAAAGACAAATTTCTCTGTAGCTGCTGCTTTCAATCCAAACGTAAGGCAAATTGATAAAGCAGTTAAAAGGCTCGAAAAGAAAATTGAATATGGTGCAGATTATTTTATTACGCAGCCCGTTTATTCAGAAGAAAAGATTATTAGTGTTTATGAAGAAACGAAACATCTAGACACTCCTATCTATATTGGCCTAATGCCTTTAACAAGCAGTCGAAACGCAGAATTTTTACATCATGAAGTTCCAGGAATTAAAATTGATGATTCGATTCGTAATTCATTGGCTGCTTTGAATAATGACCCAATCAAGTCAGCTCAAGAAGGAATTAACATCACGAAATCCCTTATTGACACAGCTGCAGAATTATTTAATGGAATATATTTAATTACTCCATTTTTACGCTATGAAATGTCAGTTGAACTATCTGAATACGCCCATAGCAAGACCGAAAAATTAAGGAGGAATCATCTTGTCTAAAATTTCCATAACCGAGCAACTAAATCAAAAGATCCTCATCATGGACGGTGCCATGGGAACGATGCTGCAGAGGGCAAATCTTTCAGCTGAAGATTTTGGCGGTGATAAATATGATGGTTGTAATGAATATTTGAATATAACAAGGCCTGACGTCATCGATTCTATTCACCGTGAGTATTTAAAGGCCGGTGCAGATATTATTGAAACAAATACATTTGGTGGAACTGCTTTGGTTCTCGATGAATATGAACTCGGGGCGCAAGCTTATGAGATTAATAAAATAGCAGCTGAAATTGCTAGAAAGGCTGTAGACGACTACTCAACCAATGAGTGGCCAAGGTTTGTAGCTGGAGCAATGGGTCCGACAACCAAAACATTAAGTGTTACTGGTGGGACAACTTTCGAGGAATTAATTCGAAATTATGAGGAACAAGCACGAGGACTTATTGATGGTCAAGTTGATGTCCTACTATTAGAAACCAGCCAAGATTTGTTAAACGTAAAAGCCGGTTTTCTTGGAATTCAACAAGCGTTTAAAAATACGGGAACTACCCTACCCTTGATGATTTCAGGAACCATTGAACCGATGGGTACAACCCTAGCTGGACAATCGATTGAGGCATTTTATATTTCTGTTGAACATATGAATCCTATTGCAGTAGGTCTCAACTGTGCAACAGGACCAGAATTTATGCAGGACCATATTCGCTCACTTTCAAACCTATCACATACAGCCGTAAGTTGTTATCCGAATGCTGGACTTCCTGATGAAGAAGGTCATTACCACGAAACACCTGAGTCCCTTTCACAGAAACTAGCAGGGTTTGCAGAGGAAGGTTGGCTGAATATTGTAGGTGGTTGTTGTGGAACAACACCTGAGCATATTAAAGTAATCGCAGAAACGATGAGAAATTATCAACCAAGACACAAACAAGAACATCAAATGCATATGGTTTCCGGGATTGAACCCTTTATTTATGACGATCCAACATTAAAACCGATTATGGTTGGAGAACGTACAAACGTCATTGGTTCAAGAAAATTCAAACGGCTCATTGCAGAAGGTAAATTTGAAGAGGCTGCAGAAATCGCACGAGCTCAAGTCAAAAAAGGTGCTCACGTTATCGATATCTGCTTAGCTGATCCAGATCGCGATGAAATGGCTGATATGGAAAACTTTATTAAAGAAGTTGTTAAAAAAGTCAAAGTCCCTCTTGTCATTGATTCGACTGATGAAAAAGTCATTGAAAAAGCGCTATCCTATTCACAGGGAAAAGCCATTATTAACTCTATTAACTTAGAAGATGGTGAAGAACGTTTTAAAGCAATCGCTCCGCTCATTCATAAATATGGGGCTGCTGTTGTTGTCGGTACAATTGATGAGTCAGGGATGGGTGTTACAGCCGAAAAGAAACTAGAAATTGCAGAAAGAGAATACCATTTATTAGTTGAAAAATATGGAATAGCACCACAAGATATTATTTTCGATCCACTTGTGTTCCCAGTAGGCACTGGTGATGAACAATACATTGGTTCTGCAAAAGCAACTGTTGAGGGAATCCGTTTAATCAAAGAAAAGTTTCCAGAAGTACAAACGATCCTTGGTGTGAGTAATGTATCTTTCGGACTTCCACCAGTTGGACGTGAAATATTAAATTCTGTCTACTTATATCACTGCACACTAGCAGGACTTGATTATGCAATTGTGAATACAGAAAAACTAGAACGTTTTGCCTCTATTTCTAAGGAAGAAGTAGAGATGGCTGAAAAATTACTCTTTGAAACAACAGATGAATCGTTAGCTGTTTTCACTGAATTTTACCGTGATAAGAAAAAAGAATCAAAAAGTGGACTTCTAGAAGAGATGAGCTTAGAAGATCGATTAGCTTATTACGTTATTGAAGGAACAAAAGAAGGCCTCATTCCTGACCTTGAATTGGCCTTAGAACAATACCCTGCTCCGCTTGATATTATTAATGGACCGTTAATGAATGGGATGAAAGAAGTCGGAAGATTATTTAATGAAAATCAACTGATTGTTGCGGAAGTTCTGCAAAGTGCCGAAGTCATGAAAGCATCTGTTTCCTTCTTAGAGCCGCATATGGAAAAAGATGATACATCTTCTTCCAAAGGAAAAATCGTTCTCGCTACAGTTAAAGGCGATGTCCATGATATCGGGAAAAATCTAGTTGAAATTATTTTAAGTAATAATGGCTATGAAGTCATTGACCTAGGGATAAAAGTAGCTCCGCAAACATTAGTCGAAGCCATAAAAAATGAAAAGCCAGATATGGTTGGTTTGTCAGGGTTACTTGTAAAATCTGCACAGCAAATGGTCCTAACCGCACATGATATGAAGCAAGCCGGGATTGATGTTCCAATTCTAGTCGGTGGTGCAGCCCTATCCCGTAAATTTACCGATTCAAAAATTTCAAAAGAATATGATGGCATTGTTCTTTATGCAAAGGATGCTATGGTAGGGTTATCGCTTGCCAACCAGCTTCAAGATCCTGAAGGATACGAAAAAATTCTTGAAGAGAAAAAAGCAAAAGAATCTCAAGAGCCACTTCCAGCTTTTGTTAGACCAGTAAGTAGTACAGTGGCAGTGAAGGAAAGAAAAACAGTTAATCCAAATGCACCCGTGTTTATTCCACAGGATACAAAAAGACATATTATTAAATCTTATTCCTTCTCTCATGTGGAACCTTATATTAATAAACAAACATTAATAGGTCATCATTTAGGATTAAAAGGAAACCTTGAAAAATTATTAAAAGCACAAGACGAAAAAGCTTTAAAGTTAAATGAGATGGTCAATACATTAGTTCAGGATGCAATCGATAACGGTTGGATTAGTCCAACCGCTGTATATCAATTTTTCCCTGCCCAATCAAAAGGGAACTCGGTATTGATTTATCATCCTGAAGACCATAACCAGGTCATTGAAACATTTGATTTCCCTAGACAAGAATCCGAACCGTTTCTTTGTCTAGCAGATTATTTAAAATCAGTTGATAGCGGACAAATGGATTACGTAGCATTCTTTGCTGTTACAGCTGGAAAAGGAATTAGACAAGTTGCCGAAAGATTAAAAGAAGAAGGTCGTTTCCTAGAAAACCATGCCCTGCAAGCATTAGCATTAGAAACAGCTGAAGGCTTAGCTGAGTTAATTCATCGTCAAATTCGTGATCGTTGGGGCTTCCCTGACTCGATTGATTTTACAATGAGAGATCGTTTCGCAGCGAAATACCAAGGACAACGTTTTTCTTTTGGTTATCCAGCATGTCCAGACTTAGAAGATCAAGCCAAACTATTTAAGCTTATTTCTCCAGAGGATATCGGGGTCCAGCTTACAGAAGGCTTTATGATGGAACCAGAAGCAAGCGTAACCGCTATGGTTTTTGCTCATCCAGACGCAAGATATTTTAACGTTTTAAGGTAATTTATGCATCGATATGAATTCAATAAATAACCATTTTTAATAAAAAGCAACCTATCTCAAATTGAGGATAGGTTGCTTTTTAATTAGGCGTTAATTCCTTTTTCGAAAAAGGTAGTTTAGCAATATATTCTTCTATCTCTTTAACCGCATCATCGATGTCATTGCCATCAATCGTAATAAAACTATTTTTATATTCACGAATTTTAAATCCATAACGTGGATCATAATAATCATTCAATAATAAGCGGATCACTTCTGGATAAGATTTATTTTCAATTTCTTGTAACAATAGTTGATAAGCATCTTTATTTTTAAATCGTTTTTCCATCTTTAACACTTTACGTAAAATGTCCTCATCAAACCATTCGGCTTGAATATTAGGTTCTACATATTCCTTCATAATTCTTTCTACTCTTGTTTCAATGGATGAGGTAATATAAATATTAATCCCATTTAATTTACTCTCGTATAATTCATCCGATTGTCCAGCCTTCCCTATTCTTTTACTTTCTGCTTCAACGATAAAATAAGGAGAACCTTGGATTTCCCTTAAACTCTCATATAACAAGCTATCAAATACTTTTTGATTATGACCCTCATGTTGATACCCGACTGTCCCAAAAAGCGATCCTCTATGGGCAGCTATCCCTTCCAAATCAATGACAGGATACCCCTTGTGCTTTAAGTTGTGTAGGATTTCCGTTTTACCAGTACCCGTCATTCCATGTAAAACGATTGCTTGTTCTGGGATTAGTTTGGGAATCATCTCTACTATATATTGTCGGTATGCCCGATATCCTCCGGCCAATCGAAAGGATGGTAATCCGGAAAATTCAACAAATGTAGCGATTGAGCCACTTCTCATCCCCCCTCTTGCACAGTAAAGAATCGGTAGTTTATCATTTTGTGTGATATTCTTGATTTCAGCTAAAATAGCTGGCAATTTAGGTGAAACGATTTCCATTGCTCGCCATTTTGCCGTATTTGCATCGGCTTGTTTGTAAAGGGTACCTACTTCTTGTCTTTCCTCATTTGTAAAGATCGGGACATTTATTGCACCAGGTATGTGAGCCTCTGAGAACTCAAACGGTGAACGCACATCTACTAATACAGCATGATCCATATTTACTAATTCTTGAACGGTAATGTCTTTCAAAATCTTTTTCCTCCAATACTAGAATAGCAGAAGCACCTTGCTTCCACATGGACTGATTTGTACAGGACAGTAAACGTAATTAATGTTCTTCCTATCCTGAGATATAGGTACAATGCAGATCACTGTTATTGCCTTCGTTGCGTAAGATACGGCAAGTCCACTAGGAGCAAGGCGCTAGAGCTAGACATCGATCTAACTTCAAAAAACTGATATTTTTTCGCTTAACTGACCTTGAAAAGGATATTAGTTATCACTAATATCCTTGACACCCTGGATGGGGTTCATTCCATAACAAATTCCATTTAACAAAGTTTTTTTCCGAGTAACCTTGTTAACGCCTCGTAAAATGCGGGCCACTCCTTCGGAAATAAATCTAACCCTTCGCTTTTATAGGAATTCGTGATTGTTTTTAAGCGTATAGACCAACAGATTCCATCTAAAACAATCTCTTGTTTCTCATAACTGGATTCCCAATCCCAACATTTTAGCTTATAAATTTCCAACTTAAAGTCGTCCGTACTTCCCGCTTTTAGTGGTTGATATTGTAATTGATGATCCAAATCTAAATTCATCTCTAAAAGAATAAATGTTTTTCTTAGAAAATCTACCTTCACTTTAAACCAAGGACTATGACAAGTACCAATTTCAGCAATGAATGTTGTAAGTATTCGTTCTGGACGTAATATAACTAGTCCATTATCCATTTGGAATGTATCTTTTTTTCTTCTTATCGCCGATAGGATTTGTGCTTGTCCGATTGGTTTTATTTTAACTCCTCTTATAAAGAAATAACTATTTATTTTTTGACAAATCGAAGGAATACTAGTCGGTCCATTTTGATCAATAATTGAATATATCATAACATCCAAATTCATTATACTACTTTCCCCCGAAATTTTCCCGTTCATTTGCAACTCTCCCTCCTAAAATGATTTGGAGGCTAAAATAATTTCAATCACATGTTTATGAACTAAGTATATTCCATCTAATCTATTTAATCTGTAACAATTGACACGCTTCATTTAATTTGCGGATCTTCTTTCATATCTATTCCCATGAATAATTTATACAAAGCTTCACATGCTATATTTGATATACCTAAAAGGTTTATCACATGCTTCAGCTATCCTATTGAAGAGGTGATTCGATGAGTTATAGAGATCATTTAGATCGTCAGTCGGAGCTTTTTCACCACCCAAACACAAGGCGTAAGCACACGAAGTCTCAAATTAATGGTGAAACACAGGTTTCCCAATCCGTTATTATTTTGAGAAGTAATGCAAAAGCCCATCGTTGGTAAGGATGCTGAAATAATCGAAAATGGAGCAGACTTTAGTAGTCCTGCTCCATTTTCAAAAATTAACTCTCACTGGATTCTATCAATCGCCTTTTGGCTCAACAGTTTAATGGTCATATCATCCATTGGCGGATTATGCAAACCTGCTCTTACATCCCGATAATATCGTTGTAATGGACTTTTCTTCGATAAACTTCTTGCCCCTACTATTCGCATAGCCAAATCAACAATGGAAATAGCACTGTTGGTTACGGCCATTTTGGCAACACCTAATTCAGGAAGTAGCGTTTCCTTTTCCTCCGTTTCGTCCCATTTTTGTGCAACGCTATACAATAAATGTCGTGCTTTTATCAACTCATATTCCATTTCACCGACTTTTTGCTGTACATTCGGTAAATCAATTATCTTACCAGATATGCTGTTTGGTGAATATGTGTTTGCAAAATGTAGAGCTTCGTTTTGTGCAGCTTGAGCAATTCCTAAGTAGCAAGCGGGAATATGTAAAAGAGAGCCATTCGCCTTTTTCTGTTGAGAAAGGATTTCGACACAGTCTTTTTCTTGTACCTTTACATTTAACAGTATTAAATCATGACTAGCAGTGCCTCTCATTGCAATACTATCCCACGTTTCCTCAATAGAAACTCCATTACATTTCCGTTGAATTAAAAAATTCCCTACATCGTCGCTTCCTTCTATAGAAGCACTAACAATAAAGTAATCCAGAACTGGTGATAGGGTTGTGAACGTTTTTCGACCGTTAATCACCCAGCTTTCCTTGTCTTTTCGTGCGATCGTTTGTGGTTTTCCGCCACGAGTCGGGCTGCCCGTTAGCGCTTCTGATGCCGCTGAGTTAATTAATGCCCCGTTTAAAACGGCATTACATAATTCACGAAAAACTGTTTGGGACCAGTTTCTGTTTTCAGCTAAATTTTTCATAACCGACATATGCCAGCCTATACCTAACGCCGTAGCTCCATCGCCTTGAGCTAATGTCTCTTGAAGTACAACAAGCTCAAGTAATGTAATGCCTTTCCCTCCATATTCCTTCGGTACTGGCAGAGTTGTATAGCCAGATTGTTTTAATTCTTTGATATTCTCATAAGAAAACGAACCGGATTCATCTACTTTTGCAGCTCGGTGTAAAAATTGTGAAGAAAGTTGCTTCATTAAGCTTATTTTATCTTCTAACCGTTCTAAGTTATTAAAATTCATTGTGTCCTCCTCTTTTCAAGTATCAGTAGCGTTCTTATTTTTAATTATGAAGGAAAAAAAATCTTCGGGCAAATATTTAATGGGTAACTTGGGGGTAACTTGGGTATAATAGTCTTTGTGTGTCTAAAGTCACATTCCTAATGTTAATAAAATGTTATAATTGAGAATAATCATATTTATTACTAAATAATGGAGGAAATAGTATGAATCTTTCCCTTACCGATCGTCCATTAAAAATAATCTTGTTATATCATATTCAATCACTTAGAGAACAACTTATTGCAGCAGGCATGAATGAAGGATTGGATCATGAAAAAACCCTCCATTTGAGTCGAAGGTTAGATGAATTTATCTATTTATATCAATCCTATGAAAATCATCAATAATAATTTTCACATATAAAGGATAAGAAAAAGGCAACTAGATCTAGTCGCCTTTTTCTTATCCTTCAATCTATAATGATCGCTGCGTCAAAGCCAGCTTCTTCCGCTCTTCTAACAAGAGCCTCTGCATTCTCTCTGTTTGAAAATGCACCAATCTGAACTTTAAATAAATTATCTTCCTCTTTCACATACGTTTGAAAACCTCTTGCTTTAGCAGCAGTTGCTGTCTGTTCAGCATTTTCTCTATTTCTAAAGGCACCGATTTGTACTCTAAATAGACCATTTGTTGAAGGCCCTGTTGGGGTAGATGGACTTGGTAGGTTCGGCGAAACATTTACTTGTTTTCTCCTTAAATTTAAGGCAGAAGCTACACCATTTGCATGTCCACGAGCAAGACTTTCAATAAAATTTAAATTTCTTAATAGAGCCGCATCATTTCGATTGTCAATAAATCCATTTTCTGTGAGTACGGATGGCATTGTTGTTTCACGGAGAACATGGAAATTGGCTTGTTTTGCCCCCCTGTCCCTCAGGTTAATCTCTGCCATTATACTTTCGTGAATTTTTTGTTGATAAGTAGACGTTGACCTTCCAGATCCCGGATAACGATACGTTTCAAAACCAGTTCCGCCACCTGAATTAATGTGGATAGATAAATAGAAATCAGCACCCCATCTGTTAGCAGCATTCGTTCGTGATATTAAACTGACTGTTTGATCTCCTGTCCTACTCATTTGAATGGATACATTTTCATACTCTGAAGTTATAATTTCCCGAACACGGGTTGCAATACTAAGTGTAAGGTTCTTTTCCTGTAAACCATTTCCTACGGCACCTGGATCGGACCCTCCGTGACCTGGATCAATGAATATTTTTACCAAAAAAATCACCTCCATTCTTTTATATGCAAATAAATGGAGAAATGACTGTATATATTTATGTTGATAATGAAACTAAATGACCTAAGTTACACTTTTTAACAGATAAGGCTGTGTATGGTTTGTACCTTGAAACAACTGTTGATTGTAGCGGATAATTTGTTTCCTACCTCGCGTGGTTAATACCCCCATTTAATATTGTGGCTTCTCGCGAAACGAAACTATAAGGTCTCTATCCCTTTCTCCCTTATCTTTATCGGGCAAGACCCCTGTTTTGAAAGGGTATGGAATGGACTTGATTTGTTTCTCTATTAACATTCAAAAACCAATAAATTTACTTGAATCGTGGAAACATCGAAGAGTATAGACAGGGAAAAATTTTATCCGCTAACATTTACAGTATTTAAAGTAAGATTAGCTGTATGGATCCGTTGCAATTCCTTTAAGTAAGTATTCTCTCCCTAGGTTGCTGAAAAATTCTAAGGTAAAAAAGAAAAATAAGCGGAGATTTTTCGCTTATATCTAGAATAGAGCTCGTTTCGAAGGTACATTAGCGGAGAATTTCCGATTATGCAAATTAAAATCCCCCTTTTTTAGTGTTTTTAAGTCAATAAGCGGAATCTCTCCGTCTATTTAAGCTATTTTTTATTAGGATTTACTAATTAAGCGGAATTTTTCCGACTATGAATCAGATCGTGTGCTTAACTTGAGTCCCCAGCCGATAAGAGCGGATCCTCATGACCCCAGATGCGGGAATCAACATTTTTTTATCGACTAGTTGAGAAAGGATTTTTTTTACCGTTTTGTCACTTAGCTTCAAATACTTCTCAACTTCTATAGGGGATATGGCTTCTCCTTTTCGAATTGCTAGCCTAAGCACTTCCTTTTCGACAATGGACAGAGATGTCTGGTCCAGTTTATCCCCCAGCCATCGACCAATCACTTGCTGAACAATCTGTTGGCATCGACGAGGGTTCTCTTTAATTTGGTCATAAGAAAAACGGATCACAGTCCAACCGTCAATCACCAACTGGTTTTGACGTTCCAGGCTGTCGGAGAATTGCCATCTGCTTATTTGCTTAAGGTGAGGGCCATACCCGTCAACTTCCAGGCAAATCCGGATGGCAGGCCGAATATAAGCAAAATCCAAGTATCTTTGGCCATCCTTGTAATCATCGACCTCATATTCTGGATGAAGATACCGGAAATGGTGAAATAAGGGCCACCACACTTGCCTCAGAAACAATTTTTCAGCATGGTTGTGACCTTCTTGTAAGCGCCGCAACCGTTCACCTGTTCTTGCCTGCAAGTGATCATTCATAAAGGTCTGGTATTCTTCTTCAAATCCCATATCATCCCTCCTACTATTTAATGGTCAGATCTTTTAAACAAAATTTAGTTACCTAACCATAACAAATTTTAAAACCGATGTATCATCCATTTCTCCTATTATCAAATTTTCCTTGTAGTCCATCTGGATATCTATGTATTGTTTTATTACCTCATACAAAAGATGTACTTCACATAAATTTTGTAATAATCAACGTCCACACTATAGGTATTTAATAGCATACATATTCGACACGCAAAAGAAGTATCTCCATTTTTAATTCTGTTGAACTTCGGAGAATTTCTTAAAATTAATGTAAAAAAATGGGTTGTTTGGTTCGATTGAAGATAGAAAAGGTAATATAGACATGCGGGAATTTGTACTGTAGAGTTTGAGGTTAGAACTATTTTTAGTTTAATAGAATTCTTAAATTAGTCAATATATTTTTCTTGCATTTCGACAATACACTCTTTTCATTTCTATCTCTGTTATCTAGCATTCCAAACTTTAAGGAGAGGCACTATGATAGTAAAGTTCATACCGATTGATTTGAATGAAACGACCGAGGCACCTGCTCCAGTTAAATGTGTCGCACGTGATATTGAATGTTGCCACAATCACGTTTAACAAAATTATGTCTTCTACTCCATTTTTCAATACTGAAACAGAGGTCAACAACCAAAATTAACAGTGCATAAAATAAAAAAACAGACTTTAATTAAGCCTGTTTCTTTCGTTGAATATGTTCTATTGATTAGCTATCAAGTTGAATATTTCAGTCCCTAAAAATGAAAGGAAAAGTTCTAAAATAAATAGGATAATAACAAAAAAAATAGAGGCTTTCTTAGAAAGTTGTCCAATCGTGTATAACCCAATACCAGTAACAATATAATGCCAAATACTAAATAATTCTATTGAATACAATGGTGTAAAGTCGCTTTTTAAAATACCACCTAAACTCGTAACAAATTTACCGGATAAAGGATTATCTAGAATCATCCATAATAATGAATTAAACAATAACCCAACGGCTACTATTACAAAAAGATACGTATTCATTGAAAATAGATTTTTAAAAGGTACGTCTTTTTTCGCTATTTTTACAATAATATAGTATAGAAAGGTTAAGGCTGTAATTGAAAAAATCGGAGTTATAAATCCTGACATTGCAGTGAAAGCTTTTGCATTAGCCGAAACCATTTCAGCTTCTTGTAAGGACATACCTGATAACCTTATGTCTTCTGTTCGGATTGACAAGGCTTCTAGAGTACTAGCTACTACATAAAGAATCGTGACAACAATTAAAGGGAAAGCTATCAATGAATTCTGTCTGATCTTGAGCAGTTGTTCTCTTGGATGCCAAAGAATTCCCCATAAATTAGGTTTTTGTGATTGTTCATTCTTTTTCATTTCAACACTCCATTATCATAAGAACAGTTATTATCTTATGATAATATCATAATAATGAACCTTTTGAATTAGTCATTTTAGATTTAAAGGATCGCATCTTCAAAAGGAGCATAATATTTCCCTTTAGGGGCGATTATATCAGAGTCTGAAATTAAAAGTTCTTCTCCTACCTTATATTCACCTTCAGGAAAATAGTCAAACAACCCGCTATTGATATGTAATTGGATGAAAAAATCAAACAGTTCCATCATTAATTGCTGATATTCCTCATAATCTATCACATCTCCAAATTCGTCTAATTCAAAGTTCTCCTTGATAGCGTCTTGGAACTCAGAATGATTAACCGTTGCAATCTCTAAATCTACATCACTACACTCCAAACATAGTAACACATGCTCGTCTTTTATTTCCTCATATGTTTTCTCAACAATATCAGTTAAGATCCTAATAATTTTATCTTCATTTATTAATGTTTTCGTTGTTTTTAACATAAAAACTCCTCCACGATTTCCTATTTAGGAGAATGTACTACTTTATTTTAAAGATTACCACTTTATTCTCATGTTTAATAGTAAAATACTCATTTCATATTCTTAGAATGATGATATTAATCACAAACAACTTGACAATATTATACTATATTCTATATAAATATACAGAAAATGACAGCATCTGCAAAGGAAATGTCTACTTTTGCGCTTTCCCGAGAAATATTGAGATAATATGTTAGATCATTTTATGTATTTTGGGCAAAATCATATTAGAGAAATATTGCTGTTTCCTTAAGAGTAGAAAATGAGGTGGAACAATGGAAAAAGTATCAATCAATGATGCAATTGAATATAGCGAGGAACGTTTTACAAAACGAATTTTATTTAAAAAAGGGGAAAATACAACATTTGTCCTTAATTTTAAACCTGGGCAAGAATTCCCAACCCATACTCATCCCGGTTCAGATTTGTTTTTAACCGTCATTGATGGACAAGGAACATTGGTCGTAAACGGTCAAGAAACTGAAATCGCTGTTAATGACGTTATATATGCCGAGGGTGACGAGGAGTTCTCATTTAAAAATACAGGTAACGAGCCTGTAAGTCTATATGTTACATTATGCAAAATTCCAAATGACGATTTTGCAACAAATATTTAGTAATATATTAATTGAAGGATAGCGATATGCTATCCTTCAGTTAATTTAATTTCGCACTTGACCCTCACCGTAAATAAAATATTTACTTGATGTTAATGCTCTCAATCCCATAGGACCTCTCGCATGAAGTTTTTGCGTACTGATTCCGATTTCTGCCCCAAAACCAAATTCGAATCCGTCCGTAAACCTTGTTGAAGCATTATGATAAACAGCTGCAGCATCCACTAACGTTAAGAATAGAGAAACATGTTCTTCATTTTCTGTAATAATTGATTCTGAGTGCTTCGTTCCATATTGGTTAATATGTTGGATGGCTTCGTTCACATTTGAAACGAGTTTAACACTTACCGTTAGTCCTAAAAACTCTGTATACCAATCTTCCTCAGTTGCCAATGTGGCATCCTGATATACTTGGCAAACCTTTTCATCTCCAAGAATGGTTACACCTTTTTCCCGTAAAGCGTTTAGTAACTCTACCCCATGCTGGTTGAACCAGTTTTCGTGAACAAGGATATTTTCAATCGCGTTACAAACAGATGGGCGTTGTGTTTTTCCATTAATGGCAATCGAGATCGCCATTTCCTTATTAGCACTTTCATCAATAAAAACATGGCAATTTCCTGCTCCTGTTTCGATTACAGGTACAGAGGATTCATTTACGACTGTATCAATGAGCTTCTTACCGCCTCGTGGAATTAATACATCTAAATACTCTTTTAAATGGTATAGTTCCTTTACTGCTTCACGATTCGTATCTTCGATTGACTGGACAGCCTCAACTGGGATCGATGTTTTTTCAAGTGCACGATGAATGGTTTTTGTTAACACTTGATTCGAATGAGCAGCAGACGAACTTCCTCTTAAAATCATGGCATTACCTGTTTTTAAAGATAATGTTGCTGCGTCAATGGTTACATTCGGTCTTGCTTCATATATCATGCCAATTACTCCAATTGGCACCCTTTTACTTACAATGGATAACCCATTTTCTTTTTTGATCGTTTCCAATATTTCTCCAACTGGATCCTCTAATCTGATTAATTGTTGGATGGCATCTGACATATCTATAATTCTTTTTTCATTTAACATAATTCGATCTAAAACGGAATCTGACAGACCATTTTCTCGTCCTTTTTGAAGGTCCTTCTCGTTTTCTGCTAAAATTTCATCTTTATCGATAATTAATTGTTTAGCAATTTGGGCTAATGCTTGATTTTTATCTTCTGTTGTTTTACCAACTAACTCAAAACTTACTCTTTTCGCTGCTTTAGCCTTAATCGTTACTTCACTCATATTTCTCCTCCTAAATGTTATTGGTTTGCACCCATTTATCTCGGTGAATGACTACAGAGGTTTCCATCTCTAATTCTCGTGATACATCAGGACTACTTTTCCCCATTATTTTTTGTAATTCATTTGAAGAAAAATAGACTTCTCCCTTTCCTAACATTCCTTTTTTTCCAAACACTTCTACGACATCACCTTTATTAAAACTGCCTTCAAGCTTACACACTCCAGCCGGCAATAAACTGCTTCCATTAAAGGTGAGTGCCCTTTCAGCACCCTCATCGATAAATATTTTACCTGAAGACTCTGAATGCAGGGCAATCCATTGTTTTGGATTATTTACAGTTGTAAGGAAATCACTCCCAATATAGGTTCCATCCCCTTTTCCTTGAAGAATATGGAGAAGTTTTTCTTCTCCAGATCCCTTTCCAATGAAGACCCTAACACCTAAGGCAAGTGCTGTTTTAGCAGCTAATAATTTGGACTTCATCCCACCAGTTCCCACTTTTGAACCTGACCCACCAGCCATTTTAAGGATATCATCTGTAATGTCCTGGAGATGGTTCCATTTTCTAGCAGCTGGGTTTTCAGCTGGATTTGAATCATATAATCCATTAATATCTGTCAGAATAATGAGTTGGTCAGCGTGCACAAGTCCACTTACTAAAGCCGATAACATATCATTGTCACCAAATGTCAATTCTTTTACAGAAACGGTATCATTTTCATTAATAATGGGAAGAATTCCTCTTTCTAATAATTCCGTTATTGTTGCGAAAGCATTGCGGTAACGTTCTTTTTTTGAAAAATCATTCCTCGTTAACAGAATTTGCGCTGGTGTGATCTTAAACTGGTTGAATTGTTCAAAGTAGGATTGAATTAATATGCTCTGACCAACAGCAGCTGCTGCTTGTTTCCCTTTTAAAGTTACAGGTCTTGAGGGGTAACCTAAGCGTGAAAAACCAGCAGCAACAGCTCCAGAAGAAACTAAGAGGACTTCATGTCCTTCTTGTCTAAGCATTGCTAACGCTTTGACATGATCATTAAATTTTTCTTGATCAATCTCTCCCTTTGAATTGGTTAACGAACTACTACCAATTTTTACAACAATACGCTTTTTTTCCATTTTACACCCTCATTTTATATTTTATCAAATATATTAGAAAATTTCATTTTTTCTATTTCACTACAAAATTGATAGACGATAAAAAAAGCTCTTCCATCCTCAATAAAAAGGACGAAAAGAGCTTATTTTTCCGTGGTACCACCTTTATTGGATACGAATAAACTTGTATCCCACTTAGGCATGATAACGCTCTGAAAGCGCCTATGGTTTTGCATAGGACTATGATGGCAGGTTCAAAGGTTTTATTGTGATGGGATCTTCCAGCTACAAACCCCACTCTCTTGCACATAAAGGATCTTTTACTATTCCATCTTTAAACGTTCAATTTTGATTATAATATTTATTATGACTACGAAACGAATTTATGTCAAGTGTATTGAGATGATCATTTCTGAGATGAGTTAACATAATAAAATTATTATCAATACATATATTTTTGTTTTTTTCGACAATTTCCGCTATAATCATTATTATTACAATTAAATCTACCCGAGGTGAAAACATGGCACAAAGACGAGCAGTAGTTAGCGTAATTGGTAAAGATAAAGTTGGTATTATCGCAAAAGTTACAACCATTCTTGCTGAAAATGGGGTTAATATTCTTGATATTAGCCAAACAATTTTACAAGATTTTTTCACCATGATGATGATCGTCGATGTTACAAATGATCAAGATCTAGAAACATTGCAAAAACAATTATCCGAAGCTGGTCAATCTTTAGGTGTGACGATTAATCTTCAACTTGAAGAAATTTTCCAAGCGATGCATCGAGTATAGAAAGTGAGGTGTAACCAAATATGAATATTGCAATAAACGAAATGTTGGAAACGATTAAAATGGTCCAAATGGAAAATTTGGATATACGAACTGTTACAATGGGAATTAATCTCCACGATTGTGCTGATTCGAATTTTGAGGTAATGAATCAACGAGTATATGATAAGATTACTTCCTATGCTAAAAACTTAAAAGAGGTTGCAGAAAAGGTTGAAAAAGAGTTTGGTATTCCGATTATTAATAAACGTATTTCCATTACGCCTATTGCTGAAATCCTCGGGGCTGCAACAAAAGACCAAGCGATTGAACTGGCAAAAACATTAGACAAAGCCGCTGTCACCCTTGGAGTAGATTTTATTGGTGGTTTTTCTGCACTTGTACATAAAGGAATCTCCAAGGGGGACCAAGTTTTATTAGATGCTCTTCCCGAAGCTCTAAGTCAAACGGAACGAGTTTGTGCTTCAGTATCTGTTGGAAATACTCGAGCCGGTATTAATATGGACGCCGTTAAACAGATGGGATTCATCATGAAACAAGCAGCCGAAAATACAAAGGATCAAAATGGATTAGCCTGCGCCAAACTTGTTGTATTTTGTAATCCTGTTGAAGACAATCCTTTTATGGCAGGTGCTTTTCATGGGGCTGGAGAAGGAGAAGTCGTGTTAAATGTAGGGGTTAGCGGACCTGGTGTCGTATTAAATGCACTAAAAAAATATCCTGATGCTGATCTTGGAGAAGTAGCTGACGTCATCTAAAAGACAGCCTTTAAAATTACTCGAGCTGGTGAATTAATTGGGCGCGTTGTTGCAGAGCGTCTAAATGTACCATTTGGAATTATGGATTTATCCCTTGCACCAACAAATGCATTAAATGATAGTGTAGCCGAAATTCTTGAGGAAATTGGATTAGAAAGAGTCGGAACGCATGGAACCATTGCAGCCTTGGCTTTAATGAACGATGCGGTTAAAAAAGGTGGAGCGATGGCTAGTTCATATGTGGGGGGATTAAGCGGTGCCTTTATTCCAGTTAGTGAAGATAACGGGATGATCCAAGGGATTATTGATCATTCGCTTTCCCTATCAAAACTAGAAGCTATGACTTGTGTTTGCTCTGTTGGTTTAGATATGATTGCTTTAACAGGTAATGTAACACCTGCAACCTTATCAGCTATTATTGCAGATGAAGCAGCAATTGGAATGATCAACAAAAAAACAACTGCTGTCCGTATTATTCCTGTTCCTGGAAAAAATGAAGGAGAATTGGTTGAATTTGGTGGACTGCTTGGACGTGCACCTGTAATGGGAGTCAATCCATTTAGTTCCGAAAAGATGATTCAACGCGGTGGCAGAATACCAGCTCCATTACAATCTTTAATAAATTAACAAATATACAAAGGTGTTTGGTCCTTCTTCGTTTGGTCAAACATCTTTTTTGCCAGTATAAAAATTTTATATAATTATGGTAAACATTATATATTAATGGATAATTTTGTTATAATGGTTTTATCTAGAATGAAAAAGGTGAACCGTTTGACAAAAAAGAAAAATTTTCAATATTGGACATTACAGATCCTAATTATTGTCAGTATTATTTATGTATCAACTAAAATTTCATTTTTATTTGAACCGATTGGAATTTTCTTCTCAACGCTATTCTTTCCTATTTTAATATCTGGATTTTTGTTCTTTCTACTCAATCCATTTGTTAATTTCTTACAAAAACTAAAACTCCCAAGAATTCTAGCTATTCTTGTTGTCTATGTCATAATCATTGGGGTAATCACCCTTATTATAGGTAATTTGATTCCAATGATTTCAAAGCAAGTTATGGCGTTTGCCAATGATGTACCTTTTTACTATAATCAGACAATGAAATTTATTAATCAATTGTCAGAAACAGAACAGTTTAAGTGGGTAATGACACAGGATTACATATCCATTAGTAATATTGTCAAAGAATTCAATGACTATGCTGCAACGCTTCCAAACCGAATTACGGAAAGCATTTCAGGAATTTTTAGCACGGTTGCAAATATAGCCATAACTGTTGTCACTGTTCCATTTTTACTCTTCTATATGTTTAAGGATGGTAATAAGTTTCCAGAAATGGTCGGAAAGTTTTTACCTGCCTCATATCGTAGTGAGGGGTTAAAAACATTAAAAGATACAGGTGAAACCCTTGCTGCTTATATTAATGGTCAAGTAACGGTTGCTTTATTTGTCGGCACTCTTTCTTTTATTGGTTATTTAATCATTGATTTGCCTTATGCACTTGTGATGGCACTCATTGTTGCTGTTACTAATATCATTCCATATGTGGGTCCTTTTTTAGGCGGTGCTCCAGCAGTGCTCATTGCTTTATTTGACTCTCCGACGAAAGCGATATTGGTAGTGGTAGTTATTACGATTGCACAACAATTAGAAGGAAATGTTCTTTCTCCTCTTATTTTAGGTAAAAAATTGGATACACATCCTGCTACGATTATTGTGATTCTTCTTGTCGCTGGAAATTTGGCAGGGCTAGTAGGAATGATTTTAGCTGTACCTTTTTATGCTGTAACGAAAACCATTATTTTAAACTTTATTCGCTTTCTCAAGCTGCGGAATTCGACTATTCATCCAGATTCCTAAGGAAAAAGGGCCCTTGGCCCTTTTTCTATTTATAATCTTTGTACTTCTTGATCAAACATCTCTTTTTAGCGCATCATAATATGAATGGCCTGATCAGAAACTTGACTTAATTCTTGATAAAGCTCTTTAGAAGTGGTATTATCCCCTTCGTTTACTTCTTGAAAGATTTGCTCTGCGAGTTGTCTTCTTTTATGCCCCATCATTCTTAATTCTTCACCAAGTTTCTCAAACTGTTGGCGGTCCATATCTTTCCTCCTATATTCTACAAATAACTAGTATCATTATTCGCCATTAAAGAGGACTTATTCTATAGATAGTTCATTTATAAAATTAGTTCTGTGCTTTTTACAGTCGCTATAAACTTTTTTATTTTTCCTAAATCTTTCTCTCCGTTTGTTTCAACTCCACTGCTAACATCAACCATATCTATATTTTTCAAATGAATGGCTGATCGAACATTCTCGGAATTCAATCCACCAGCAAGGATAACTTTTTTGTTTTTAAAATCAAATGAAGTTAACAGGCCCCAGTCAAAAGAAATCCCATTTCCTCCATGGTATTTTCCCTTTGGACCGTCTAAAAGGACATATTCACATGAATAATGATGGATTCTTTCTAGATCCTTAACCGACTCAATACTAAAAGCTTTAATGACTGGATATGGCAATGTCGCACAAAATTCGGGAGTTTCGTCTCCATGTAATTGAATAACATTTATTCCCGTTTTGGAAACGACTTCGTCAATCATTTCTCTGCTTGGATTTACAAATACTCCGACTTTATTTATTCCCTTAGGAAGCTGGGAAATTATGCTCTTAGCGGAATTAAGGGATATTTCTCGTTTACTTTTGGCAAAAACAAATCCAATTGCATCTACCCCTTGTTTAACCGCATATTGTGCCGATTCCATATTTTGTAAACCACATATTTTTACCTTCATCTATTTGACACCCCATTAATGGGTAATTTCATTCCATGTAAAGTTTCTTCTATATTTTGAGCTTTCATTAATGTCTCACCAACTAAAATACCATCTGCCCCAGCAGCCACAACTCTTTTTACATCATCAAGTGATTGAATTCCACTTTCACTGATTAAATAAGCACCACTTTGCTTAACAATAGGAGCTAATCTTTCAGTAACAGCTAAATCCACGTTAAACGTTTTTAAATCCCGATTGTTAATTCCAATGATTTTGGCCCCTGTTTTCAGTGCTAATTCCAACTCTTCTTCATTATGAACTTCCATTAGTACATCTAAATTTTGTGCTTTCGCATATTGGAAAAGTGAGTTTAACTTTTCTTCATCCATCGCCGCTACAATCAATAAAATAATATTAGCCCCTACGTTTTTAGCAATATCAATTTGAACAGGATCGATGACAAAATCTTTACATAAAATCGGAGCTTGGATCGCATCGCGAGCTTCTTCTAAATCGGAAAAATCACCTTTAAAGAATCTTTTATCCGTCAAGACGGAACACGCATCTGCTCCATATTGAATATATGCTTTTGTTTGGTCTTTCGGATCCACATTGGAATTAATCTCTCCCTTAGAAGGGCTAGCTCGTTTAAATTCTGCAATGATCGTTAATCTTTCGGCTTTTTCAAGAATCGATAAAATTGAATATTGGGGATGGGGACTTTTTTTGTTTAACAAAAATGTATTCTTTTTTAATAATTCTACTTCTACTTTTTTCTCTGAAATAATCGTATCTAAAATGGTTGCCATTTTAGATCACCTCACTTTTCATTTTACTTATGTCAATTAAACGTTGTAGTTTTTCATATGCAGCACCTGTGTCAATCATCTCTTTTGCAACGTTGATTCCTTCCTTAATGCTGTCCGCCTTTCCCCCAACAAAAATTCCAATTCCAGCATTCAAAAGAACCGTATCGCGGTGAGCTCCTTTTTTCCCTTTTAAGACATTCCGTAAGATTTCTGCATTTTCGTTTGCATATCCACCTACGATTGCTTCATTTGGATATAGGGGTAATCCAACTTCCTCAGGGTGCAACGTTTTTTCAGTGATCTCCCCGTTTTCTAAAATTGCTAAATAATTTTCACCTTGAAGAGAAGCTTCATCCATGGATCCTGCTCCATTTAAGACAATAGCACGTTTTCTACCTAATGTATTAAGAACACGGGCAAACTTAGCCGTTAAGTCACGACGATAGATCCCCAAAAATTGAGTTTCTAAATTAACAGGATTCATTAATGGACCTAATAAGTTGAACACGGTTGGGATCCCTAAATCTTTTCGGACCTTTTGAATTCGTTTAAGATTCGGATGTACATTAGGTGCATATAAAAAAGCAATTCCTACTTCGTCTAAAATTTCTTCTAATCTCCCGGCTGACAAATTAAGTTCAATTCCCAACTTCTCAAGGACATCTGCACTTCCTGTTTTACTTGAAACACTTCGATTCCCATGTTTTGCAACTGGAATCCCTGCTGCCGCAATTACAAAAGCTGAAGTCGTACTAATATTAAATGTTTTTAGACCATCCCCTCCAGTTCCACAGTTATCCATCGCGTTAGGAATCTTTTTAAATGACAGTGCATTAGAACGAATTCCATCCACTAATGCAGCAATTTCCTCTACCGTTTCACCCTTTGCCTTTAGTCCAATTAAGAAAGCAGAAATTTCACTATCTGTTATATCTTCTGAAAATAGAGTTTCTACCGCCGTTTGTATTTGTTCTTTAGACAATCCTTCCCCCATGGTTAAACGCGCCAGTATTTCCTTCATATCGCCACTCCCTCTCTTATTTCATGTAAAAATTGTTTTAATAACAGTAAACCTGATTCCGTTCCAATTGATTCCGGATGAAATTGCATTCCATACAGTGGAAACTCGCGATGTTTTATCGCCATGATTTCATGATCATCAACTGACTGGGCTAATACGTCGAATTCGTTTGGCAGAGTGTCTTTTCTTATAACGAGCGAATGGTATCGCATGACTTCTATTTCCTGTGGTAAATTTAAAAAAATACTTGTTCCACTATGTTGAATTTTTGAAACTTTTCCATGCATAATATTTTCTGCTTTGACAATAGTTGCGCCAAAGCTGTAACCAATGGCCTGATGTCCTAAACATATACCTAAGATTGGATAATCGGAATGCAATTGTTGAATGATTGAAATACATTCACCGGCATCCTCTGGTTTCCCTGGTCCAGGAGATATCACAATCGCCTCAGGAGCAAGTTGTTGGATTTCTGTGATGGTTATGTCGTCATTTCTTTTTACGACAATTTTTTCACCTATTTCTCCAAGATACTGATATAAGTTATACGTAAAGGAGTCATAATTATCAATTAATAAAATCATCGACATTCTCCTCCAAAAACATTTTTAATTTATGAATCGTTTCTTCATATTCCTTCTCCGGAATCGAATCATGAACAATCCCTGCACCTGCCTGAATAAATGCCTCATTTCCTTTGATGACCATTGTCCGGATCGCAAGAGCAAAATCTAAATTTCCATTTGATGAAAAATAACCAATCGCGCCTGAATAAATGCCTCTTTTAACATTTTCCATTTCATTAATGATTTCCATGGCTCTAATTTTTGGAGCTCCTGAAACGGTCCCTGCTGGTAAAGTTGAAATTAAAGCATCAATTGGACTGCATTCATCCTTTAATTCTCCTTCTACCTCTGAAACCAAGTGAATCACATGTTTAAACCTCTCAATTTGCAGATACTTTGAAAGATGTACACTTCCAAATTTACAAACACGCCCTAGATCATTACGTCCTAAGTCAACCAACATTTTATGCTCAGCTAATTCTTTCTCATCCGCTAGCAAATCTTGTGCAAGTTGCTTATCTTCTGTTTCATTTTTTCCTCTTGGTCTTGTACCTGCAATTGGATTCGTTATCACGTTTTTCCCACTTACTTTAATAAGACTTTCGGGTGAAACTCCCGCAATATAGTAATCCGAGAAGTCAAAGTAATACATATAAGGGGATGGGTTTTTGATTCTAAGCTTCCGATATAAGGAAAACGGGTCCCCTTCAATTTTTGCTTTTAACCTCTGTGAAAGAACGACTTGAAAAATATCGCCTTCTTCAATATATTTTTTTGCGTTCTCAACATGCTTGATAAATTCCTGTTTTGGAATCGATGCCTTAAAAGCAGTGAGCTTTGCCTCTTTTTCTTCGGTTTGGGGAACAGGGTTTAAGATTTGCTTTTGAACGTCTTTGATTTGTTCCAATAATGCTTCTTCCGATGACCCATTTACATGTGGTGCTCCTACCAAGTAAATCTTTTGTTCCAAATGATCAAAAACAACGATTACTTCAAAAAAGAGGAAATGTATATCGGGTACATTGATTTCATCCTTAGGAACTGCCCCAATGTTTTCATATTGTCTGATTGCATCATAACCAGCAAAACCGACTGCCCCTCCAACAAATGGAAATAATGGTTCAACATCTAGATGGTCTTTAGCCATTATTTCTTTAAGAACTTCCAATGGTTTTCCAGCCATTTCTTTCACGCCATTTTTATCAACCAGTTGACATCGGTCCTCATAACCGGTTAATTCTTTAAATGGCTGAGCTCCAATGAACGAAAAACGACCTGAGTTTTCATGCTTTAAAGAACTTTCCAGAAGAAATTTCTTTTTCCCTTGCAACCTTTGAAAAATCGAGATAGGTGTTAAGGTATCTCCTTGGATTTCAACAATAATTAATTTTGTTTCCGTATTTAAAGATTCCATCCCTTACCTCCTATAAAGTGAAACCCCCGTTTGTGGAGTTTCTTCACTAATTGTTAGTTAGTTTACTGGTCATACAGACGTGAAAGCAGACGTGTTTTTAGTCTGTGTTCATTTTTTCAGGTCTTACGGGCAGTTGTTCCTATACCTGTCTTTACTTTAAAGTTAATCTCTTGAGTCAGGTTCTTATTTCCCGTTATGACGTGAAAAATAAAAAAAGTCCTCTATTCACAAAAAAAATTTGCGAATAGAGGACGATTATGTACCGCGGTGCCACCTCATTTAGAGTTGAGTTCAACTCTCTCTTTTCGGATACAAATAATAAGCTTTGGAGTTAGGAATTAGATTGATCTATCCAAGTAACTTCCACTTTTCTTTATACCCTATCCTTTTAACGGTGGAATTCCGTATAGCCCTACTTCTATTTCAGGCTATCTCTCGTAAGTCCATTCCAACGAAGTTCTCGTACCGGTTCACACCATCTCCGGCTCTCTGAAACGAAAAAATTTCGTGTACTACTCTTACTCAAGCGATTTACATAATTTAATTTTAAATAAGTATCACAAGTGACACTCTAAAAACACAAAAAGGGTTTCCCGTCGAAAATAAGGACGAGAAACCCGTGGTGCCACCTTGATTAGCTTATAAAAGCTCACTTAATAAGTATCAAACAAATGTTTAATACCTATCTCTTGTAACGATGAGACATTCGCCAAAGCCTACTTCTTAAACAGGTTCGGTTTGGGGCTCAGAAGTCCATTCGCTTTTCTTTCCACGCTGATTCTCACCAACCATCAGCTCTCTTAAGTGTTCACGAAAAGGTACTACTCTTCATCACTGCCGTACTTTTATTTGATTATTATCATAATATTAAATTTTCTATTCGTCAACCCCAAAATTAAATTTATTTTAGGGATAAGATTTTTCTTAATTTTTACCATGGTAGTTCTGCGAATTTTGGAAAAGATAAAACTGTTACTGACTGTAATGCAAAGGCGGTTTGTTAAATTGGATCATGTTGAGGAATTACAATCGTTTAAAATAAACAAAGCAGTTAAAAAGAAAAATCATAATGCCCACAATAAAAAATGGGCTGTCTTATCGATTGCGTCCATTCCGCTTATTATGACTTTAGGAAATTCCATGTTTATCCCCGTATTAACGGTAATGAAGAAACAACTTAATATTACATCCTTTCAATCAAGTATGATCATTACCGCTTATTCTATTGTTGCGATCATATTGATTCCTGTGGCTGGATATTTATCCGACCATATCGGACGTAAAAAGGTAATTATACCAAGCTTAATTATAACAGGACTTGGCGGCTTAATTTCAGGTTGGGCTGCATGGAAAATGGCTGATGCCTATTGGATTATTTTATTAGGGCGCGGTTTACAAGGCGTAGGTGCAGCAGGAGCCGCTCCGATTGTTATGCCCTTAGTTGGAGATATGTTTAAAAATGAAGAGGAAGTAAGCAGTACGCTTGGAATTATAGAAACATCTAATACATTGGGAAAAGTATTAAGTCCGATTTTAGGATCAGTTATTGCTGGAATACTTTGGTACCTTCCATTTTTTGCAATTCCTGTGTTTTGCTTAATATCAACTATTTTGGTGTGGTTCCTTGTCAAAACACCAAAATCTAGGGAAGAACCGATCCCCTTTCAAACATTTTTTAAAAATGTCAAAAAAACCTTTTCGCATAATGGAAAATGGCTGAATGCGATTTTTTTAATCGGGGCTATTATGATGTTCGTCTTATTCGGAGTTCTTTTTTATTTAACGGAAACACTTGAAACACAATATCACATTACAGGGGTTAAAAAGGGATTATATTTGGCCATTCCACTTGGAGCATTATGTTTAGCCTCTTTTTTTACAGGAAGATTCATTAAAGAAAATAAAATCCTTATGAAATGGATTATTTTTACTGGAAGTATTTTATTGGCACTTTCCGTTGTTGTTTTGAGTTTTTCAAATAAACAATGGTTTTTAATTGCCTTATTTTTATGTGCAGGTATTGGGATTGGTGCAGTACTTCCTTGTTTAGACGCGTTGATTACTTCAGGAATTGAAAAGGAACACAGGGGTACAATTACGTCTATTTATAATTCGATGCGTTTTATTGGGGTTGCTGCAGGACCTCCTATTTTAGCCATCCTAATGAGCCATACAGGAAAACTATTGTTTTATATTTTGGGTGGAATTAGTATCATATCAGCCCTATTAACCTTCATGGCAATCAAACCAGATGAAAAAGATACAGCCAAATAAATTAGGGCGCCTGGCACCTTCCAGTTTCTGGAGGGTGTTTATTGTTTTGCATGGCTCAACCCAATTGTTATCGCAAATTTTAAAAGGAGTCTCGATATGTCGAATTTTTATCAAATAGAGTATATGACATGAACCATGATTTTTAATTATATCATCATTAACAAGGTTCTTCAGGATGTCAATCTAGACTGAGGTATTCACTAACTCGTACAATAATGGATATTAATCCCGAGGATTTACCCGGTATGAAACCAACACATGAAAAAGAAGCAACTCAATGGCTGTTGGATTTTTCGAGCATTCATTAGGTCGAAAACACGGAATAAACTGAATTTATTAGAATAGGCTCATGATTTACTCATGTGCTGTTACAGATACTTAAGTGCATCGTATACGGCGCCTCAATGATTATCACCGTTGGAAAAATATCCACCTTCCTCAGTAGTGCATACATGGATTAACCTTAAATTAAACTTAACAATAGTGTCTTTGAGTGCCAATGTCCAAAATAAATTTCCCCAACCACGTCCTAGTTGAGCCCAGCATGCAGGTTTTGAAATAGGTTGATCATTTTATCCTTTTTTCATATTCAGTAAACAAGCTTAAATGGCTGTAAAGGTCATTTAAATGACCAAATTTTAACATTATGGGACAAGTACCCCTACATACTTTAGCAGAATAAAGTACAAAAATTAATTGTGTTTAAAGCGACTATTAATCTACAAGAATTAACGAGTCAAATTAAAAATAACAATGAAGATGTTAGAGTACAAGAACTCCTGGTTTTCATTGTACTACCACATAAATGCCTTTGTGTTTGAGATTAAGAGTTTCTCTTTATTTTGTTACTAAAGGATTCACTGCAATTCTTTTATCGGCTTCATGCGCTCCATGTGATTGGCAATGTAGAATGTGTAGATGTTAATTTGGCTAGAGAAATATTTACTTTCGACGTTACAATTAAATTTACTGCAGAAGCTTAAGTTTGTATAAATCGATTACCTAATTCAGATTTTGAATTTGATTGTGAAAGTTTCGTTACAAACATTACTTGCTAATTCTATAACAACCAGGAAATGTATTGTTATACAATTCCTGGTGTTATTTTGTTATTTTTTACGATAACCATAAAACAATTTGTTTAATTTCAGTTAGTTCTTTTTCCATGTCAGTTAATTTTTTATAGATCAAAACTGGATTCTCTATTTTTTCATTTGTATAAAGGTTTACTAATTTTTCCGAAGTATTATTAAAAGTTTCTAATAATAATTTTATATCATGTATTTCTTGATTAATATTTTCAATCTCCTTCTCTAACTTTTTAATTTCCTCCGTTGATTCACTTTTGTTAGTCATTGGGATTTCAACCTTGTTTCCTTTTAATAATTCACTAATTTGAGTTTCCCCGATAGATTCATTGAGATTACCCGAAATCGCATTGATTAATTTTTCCTTTTCGTTATCATTTTTCTCCATATTCATCTATCCCCTTTAGAATAAGTAATGATAACCAGTATATGGACAAATTGGAAAAACGGTGAACCCATTGACAAATTCGTATAATCACCTAATTCGGATACTAAATAAATCCAGACTCTAATTGTTATTTAGTAATATATTGATTAATATTGAATGCCAGTTTTCCTCAAGGTAAAATAAGATAGAATAGGTTTATTTAATATGTCAAAATAATAGAATGAGCAATTAGATAAAATCATAGCCCCCCTTCCAAAGGGTGGTTTGCACAAAGGCTATAAGCCTATACTACCGGCCAACGTCTAAAGGCGCTGGCTTTTATATCGATTCAAGCCTCTATTGCCTTTGCCACCTTTGCCATCCCTGAAGGGCTATTTGTATTACTTGCTACCCTTAAAAGGGTCTGTATATTCTCTTACACTTAATTTATCTAATGCGATATCATGTTTCTCTTGATCCTGAATATATTTTTTATTGTTGCTTCATTGAGTCCTACGGTACTCACATAATATCCTTCTGCCCCAAAATGCCTGTTTCCAAATTTATATTTTAAATTTGCATGTTTATCAAAAATCATGAGCGCACTTTTTCCTTTTAAATATCCCATAAAACTTGATACAGCCATCTTGGGTGGAATACTTACCAACATATGGACATGATCTGGCATCAGGTGACCTTCTATTATCTCAACTCCTTTGTAATTACATAGAGTTCTCAAAATTTCTCCAATACTCCTTCTGTATTGATTGTAAATTACTTTTCGTCTATACTTTGGAGTGAAGACGATATGGTATTTACACATCCATTTGGTATGTGCTAAACTATTCGCTTTATTGGCCAATATACTCACTTTCCTTTCTTATTTTAGAGGCTTGAACAATCTCTATTATAAAACTGAAAGTGAGTTTTTTTTATATATTTGTATAACATTTTGTCATCCACCCGCATAGCAGGTGGTTTTATGTTGCTCCTTATTCAGTCGCAACAGACTAAAGTCCATAATAAAAAAAGACAGAGAATTAATATTCCCTGTCTTTTTTTCCCTTTTACTTGATGATCATGATAGCAAGCACCCCATTTTTATATTTCTAAAGAGGCACTTGTTAATCGTTTAACGCCTCTAATGGAGGATATTTCTTCAATTAGTTTTTGCATAGCAAGATCTTTTTGTTTGGCTTCAATCATAATATCAAAGTCCTGATTGGATTCTTTTGCTATGTTAAGAAAAGGTTGAATGAAATCTAGTGATACAAAATCGGCATGTGAACGAAAAGCTTGTTGAGATTTCGGGGATGAAAGATGCACTTTTGGTATTAAATTTGATCCTTCCCATGTTGCAAAAATCCGCTTAAGATAATGTTTTAAATCATGTCCCCCTTGGTTCGCTAAATAATGATGATAATCAAGAATCATCGGAACTTTTTCTTCTTCACAAGTAAGGAGTGTTTCTTCTATATTATACGTCTTGTCATCATTTTCAAGAGTCGTTCTTTTTTTTATATGTTCGGGTAATTTTTTAAAATTCTCATGAAATCGATACAATGTTTTTTCTTTATCCCCATATGCACCACCAATATGAATATTAATGATGGAGTGATCGGTTATTCCCATCGCGTCTAGCATGGCGTAATGATATTCCATGTCTTTAATTGCATTTTTTGTTACATCATCTCTCGGGCTTGTAAAAAGAGTAAATTGATTGGGATGAAAACTTGTTCGTAAATAATGCTTTTGGACCAACTCTCCTAGCTCTTTCCATTCTTGCTGGAAAGGGGTAATAAAATCCCATTCTACTTCTGGATGAGTCGCTAAGGGAACAAGAGAACTCGAAAATCGATACAATTCTATTTCATGTGCAATATTATAATGCAAGATTCTTTTCGTATGAAATAAATTCTGTGCTGTTACTTCTTTTAACTTTTCCATTCTCTCCCCTTTTGGGAGAGCAGCATATCGAGTAAATGTTAAAGCTTTTGAAGGGCTGGCATTCCATAACCCTAGTGCATTGGCTACATAACCAAATCGAATTTTCATATTCGGGCTTCCCCTTGTATTTAATTAGAACTCTCTTTTATGGTTTGGACGATTCTTTCTTGAAATTCATTAAATGCAGTATACCCTTGTTGCTCTAACCTCCAGTTTTTTGCTGCTACTTCAATTAAGGCAGCAATGTCTCTACCTGGTCGGACGGGTATTTCAATATGTGGGACCGCGACATCTAAGTACTCTACTGCTTCATTTTTAGGTCCCATCGCATCATAATATTTTTGTTCATCCCATGCTGACAAGACAATATCTAACTCAATGATGGTTTCTTCTTGAAAAGCCCCTGAACCATAAAGTCTAGGAACATTTACCATGCCAATACCACGTAGGGATAAGAAATCACGATTCGTTCCATTATGAGTTCCAATTAATGTTTCATTATCGATATTTTTAAGAATCACTAAATCATCTGATATGAGTCGATGACCTTTTTCGATTAAAGATAAGGCTGTTTCACTTTTTCCAATCCCGCTCTCTCCTCTAATGATTAAACCGACGCCAAAAACATTCATACAAACCCCATGAATCCCAATACTTTCAGCTAATTCCTTTTCTAAATAATTACTTAAACGACTGATCACCCGTGTCGTATGTTCCTTTGCCCGGAGTAGTGCTACACCTTGTGTATTGCAGTGTTTGATTAGATAGGTCAACCCTTCTTGATTGTGAGTAATAATAATGCATGGTGGCCGTTCTTTAATGACATTACCAATCCTTTTATTGCGTTCTTCTTCTGTTAGCGAATGTAAATATGTAATTTCTGATTTTCCCAATAATTGAATCCGTTCACTGGAGAAATGAACCATATACCCGGTTAACGGTAATCCAGGACGATGAATTTCATCAGTTGTGATTTCATAATCGAGCCCTTGTTCGCCAGCAATGATTTCTAGATTTAATTTTTCCACTAATTGTCTAACTGTTATTTTGTTCATAGAAACTCCCTATCTTTTTATTCCTTTATCATTATTTTCACCTAAATATATTAATACTATTTAGTTCCTTTTTTAATTGTTTTTAATAAATTTATTTTATTTAGAGGGCTTTTCGCTTTAGCTCTGTTAAACTCGTTTTTTTTGATTTCCGTGGACTTCGCTTTCGGCTCAGTTACGCCTTAAGCAACCTTGGTCTTTCAAGCTCCCGTAAGAGTCTTTCATACCTTTCCACTGCAATCAACAACATTTTCAAGTGAAATAGACAGCCATTATTTTAAATAAAAAGACGATCCATCAATGATATCGATGTCCTTTCTATTTTTTATATCTTTCATTAATTGAAAAAGCGCCTCATCTTTTCTTTTTGCTTCGATCATACAGTAAATTTCTGTAACACTTCCTTTAATTTCTTGAAGAAAATCAAAAAACATCTCACAGTCTATAAAATCCGAATGATGACGAAATTCCTGCTCACTTTTTGGACTGGATATATGTATTTTAATAGGTAATGGTGAATCTTTCCAAGTATTTACCACTCGATCCCAATGACCTATCCAATCTAGATCATAATGATGGGCTAAATGGTGATGATAATCAAATACAAGTGGAATGCCCAGCTTTTCACATAAGTATAAGGTATCTTCTACCGTAAAGGAAGTATCATCATTCTCAAGCATAATCATTTTTTGAATGGAGTGAGGGACAATCATCCAATTATCAATAAAACGCTCTAGCGACAGTTCCGTTTCTTTATAATTACCACCTACATGCATCACACATCGATGAGTTGAGTCAATGCCCATTCCCCTCAACAATAAATAATGAAGTTTTAAGGTTTGGATGGAATTTTTTAAAATCTGTTTTTTATTTGAATTAATGAGAACAAAATGGTCCGGATGAAAATCAATTCTGATTTTATGTTTTTTTGCAAAATCTCCTATCTCCTTTAGCTCTTCTCTTAATGGTTTCATATAATTCCAATCAAGAAGTTCCTCGTGGTTTGCCAAAGGAATTAATCGTGAAGTTAAACGATAAAAATGTATATCATATGCTGCACAATGTCTAAGAAGTCTTAACGTATTATGTAAATTTGATTGAGCGATCCTTTCTAATTTACGAATGGCCGCATCCCGATCCCTTATTTTCTGAAATTGTGAAAACGTCATCGTTTTGGATGGTGATGCATTTTTTAATTCCATACTCATCGCTACAAAACCAAGACGGACAATTGTCATGGGGGCACCTCATTATTTTCCTAGTTTTGATCATTAATGCCTTCTCCCTATTATGTCCGTTTAAAACAAGGACTATTTCAAAGAAATACTCCTAATACCACGTTTTCATTCAATCGATAATAATAACATTACCTTTCATTCTATCCCTTTACCCAGTTTTATTCTTTATAGGTTTGTATATAAGATTTAGAGTCATGCAGTTATTGCCATCGTAATCACCCTCGCGAGAAAAAAACTTTTGTTCAAGAAGAAAACAATCATTTAAGTCAAATAACGCAAAACAGCTAACAGTGAGTATTCAAGTGTTCGAAATAGATTATAGGCAAAACCACGATACATAAAAATGACGCATGAAGTAATGTTCATGCGTCATTTTTTCATTAATTTGTCACCATTTGATACTCCTCTGTCAGACGATCAATAATATCTTTAACAGGCAGTATTTCATTAATTTCATGTACTCTAGCACCAGCAAAGACAAGACCATTATCTACATCACCTTCCATTACTTTATATAAGGAATCTAATGTACAAAAGCGGTATGAGCAGTTTTTAAGACAATCATGACATTTTGTAATTTTTACTTTTTCCTGATTTGTAATCAATTCCGAAAAGGAATTTTTTATAATTCGTCCTTGTAACCCAACCGTTGTTTTCACAAGTAAAGTATCTTCTTTAGTAGCACGAATATACTTCTGTTTAAAGGCTAATGGTGCATCGCATTCTTCACTTGCTACAAATCTTGTGCCCATTTGCACGCCAGAGGCGCCCATCCTTAATGCCTTTGCAATATCCTCACCCGTTAAGATACCTCCTGCTGCAATAACTGGGATTGAAACAGCTTCTACGACTTCTGGTAATATCTCAAACACGGGTCTGTCTGTTCCTAAATGGCCTCCTGCTTCAAACCCTTCTACAACAACAGCAGCTGCACCAAGTTTCTCGGAAATTCTTGCTAATTTAGCGGAAGAAACAATGGAAAGAACTGGAATTCCTGCTTGCCTGCCCCACGCGTACATATCTCTAGAAATTCCAGCACCAGAGATAATAAAGTCTACTTTTTCTTCAAGTGCTGCCTGCATTTTCTCGGCAAAATCATTCATGGCAAATAATACATTTACCCCGATGTTACCAGTTCCTTTTATGGCATTTTTTGCTTGACGGATATGAAAACGCATTTCATCAACTGAAATACCTGTTCCAGAAATAATTCCAATTCCCCCAGCATTCGCTACAGCAGACGCCAGCTTACTTAAAGAAATACCGACACCCATACCTCCCTGCATAATTGGAACTTTTGGTGTCATGTGACCTATTTTTAATGTTGGAAAGTTCAATGTAATCCCCCACTTTAATTAATATTTTAGAATAACTATTCGAATCTTAGCATGACCTTTTTTACTCTAATAGTGACGTTTGTCATGAGACACTCATTACCCTATTTCCACCATAAATATAATGATTAATGATTATTACAAAAAAAGAAATCTTGTTATGCATATGGATGAATTTTAATTTTATTGCTCAAACTATCATTGCATTATCAATAAATACATATTGGAGTTGAATAAAAACATGGAAATGGAATTTAGAAATCCTACAGAAGCTGCTTTATATGAGTACAAGGCTGGACTCGGGGAGTTCACGAAAAAAATGCCTTCCCTTGCAAGTAAATACAATGCATTTACTGAAGAATGCTTTAAGGATGGCGTTCTCTCCAAGAAAGACAAACAATTAATCGCACTTGGTCTTAGTCTATACTCTCAAGATGAATATTGTATTATTTATCATGTAAAAGGATGCCTTGATGAAGGTTGTTCAGAAGAAGAGATTTATGAAGCAATTGGAGTAACAGCAGCTTTCGGTGGAGGAGCCTCCATGAGTCAAGCTGTCACACTTGTACAAGAATGTATTCATGATCTCAATCAATCATTACAATAAAATAAACGATAAAAACTTCCATTAGGGTTGTTGTTTTCCCCTAATGGAAGTTTTTATTATGTAAAGTATTCCAGTTTTGCATCTGGAAAAAACTTTTCCATATAACCCTTTAAATGAGATTTTATATCTTCCTCTTCTTCTTTCTGATAAATATACTTTCCAATTCCGTATTTTCCCCATTTATATCGTCTTTTTTCCTCGTCTAACTCCAGCTTTGTCATTGGATAATTTTTTTCAATGACTCTTTTTGCTGGCTTTGTAAATCGGTGTTGGATGAATTCGAACGTTAAATCTTTTTTGGCTTCAAGTGGTAGCTCTGCATCCAATCGCTCGAACATATGGTAATACCCTTCCTCCCATCCTTCATGGAGGTAAATAGGAGCCACAATAAATCCAAGTGGATATCCAGCTCTAGCAACCTTCCCTGCTGCCTCTAATCTCTTTACTAATGGAGAGGTTCCAGGCTCAAAATTTTTAATCACATAATCCGCATTAATACTAAATCGAAACCTTGTTTTCCCATTATGATTGGCATCTAACAGATGGTCCACATGATGAAATTTGGTTACAAAGCGTAGTTTCCCATACTCGGATTGTCCAAAATGTTCAATGGCCCGTTTCAATGTATGAGTTAAATGATCAATTCCAACAATGTCAGAGGTACAAGAGGCTTCAAATCTAGTTATTTCTGGAGCTCGTTCTTCCATGTATTGATCTGCTTGCTCTAAAATTTCCTCTACATTCACATACGTTCGAATATATGGTTTACTGCCCATTGTTGTTTGTAAATAACAGTAATGACAATGACCCATACAACCTGTAGCAAACGGGATTGCATATTCTGCAGATGGTTTAGATGTATCAAACTTTAAGGTTTTTCTCAAACCAACCACTAATGTTGATTTCGCAACACGATACCGTTGGAAATCATTATCCCCAGGTAAATTTCTAACTTGATTGTGGGATGTCGTATATCGAATATCCAAATCCATGTCTTTAAACTTTTTATGAAGTTCTTCACCTAGTGGATAATCTAATGCTTTTGGTTCAAAATAGACGAGTTTTGGCATAAATGGCTTCATTGATAGGTCTCCTCAATCCCATAACCACCGAAATAATAATCAAAAGCTGCCTCGGCCTCTGCTTGTGATGAATACACAGCCATTTCCTCAGATAAAGGATAGTACGTTTCATATAAAAATAACGCTAATTCTTCATGATTTTCTGGATTTTGAACAACTGCAGCTTCTTGTATATTCGTTACATTTTGCGTATGTGGATTTCGATAGAAAACATAAACGATATCACCTAATTGATAAGTAGAATTTTCTAGATTCACAAAGTTCAACACCTTTTTTGTTATTTGAAATATTGATATTTAGATTTTGCCATTACAGCTAGAAAATTATGTTGACTTTAAAGTAGTAAATCAATCCAAATAAAAACGAAAAAAAGAGAACCTTAATACTGGTTCTCTTTCTTTCATCATACTTAGCAATCTTCCGCTTTAAAATGGTGTAATGGCGGTGGGATTAACCAGCCTTTTTCTTTATTCATTCTTAATACTTTTGCCCCAAGAGATACTTTTTGAAGATGAAATTGTCCAAACATCGCTGCAATATCTTCTCTTATCGATTGACCAATCAAAGTACTGCACGCTACTAAACCTGCTGCAATATTCGCGGCTAACATGGATGCAATTTCTGGATCTGTAAAACGAGCTCCAATTGGAATATCAGTTAAACAAGCATCTGGTCTTTCAGGTAGTGATGGTGGCAATCCCACTCCATTGGATTTTAAAAGGGTTTCAATTTGTTTAATTTCCTGTTGTCCACCTTCAATTGCTTCAACTAATAATTTTTTTAAGTCTTCATCCCCAGCATGATTTAAATGGGTTTGATACCCAGCTACAAGACCTTTCGTTGTTAGAAGAAAAGTCCATGTGCCAAATACTTCCCCATAATGCATAGGTTCATCAATCGGATTTCCGCTTAAAATCCCCATTTTAATCCTCCTCATAAAATTCATGTTCGTGCCACCTTTCTTTAAAGCACAAGCTTATCATTTCCCAACGCAGGAGTTTCCATGAAAAAGATTTCGATTGCTGCCACCTATTCATACTCATCCCGAACAAATACACACATTTCTTTATTCAATAGGCAAATGTTCAAGCAATATAACTCTTTTTCCATACAATAAATTGAATATAAAAATACAAGGAGTGAGGATCATGAATGTTAATGAAAAAGATAAAAGTTATGAATCCAAACGATTTCCGATAGATAAAAAGCATTTATACACGGTGGAAGATGATTACAGAGTGGAAAAAAACAAAAAACATGACAAAGATGAGCAAGTTTGTGTCGAAGAAATACTAGAAGCAATTTTAAAAGCACAAAGAAAGGTCGAAGAAGATCATAAAAGAAATTGTTCTTGTTCTTCATGCAAAGAATCAATAGAAGACCTCTTAAAGGAACCTAAAAAACCAAGAAAGAATACCATTCCGTTTATACTTCTTTGTGGTTGTGAACCATTTAAAGGTACTGGCGTGACTACTTATCCTGGAGGTGGATCAAAGGATAAGAAATTAGCTTGTATTTCAAGTTTCATTTTTAAAATTAAGAATTTAAAAGGCCAGTGTGCTGAACTTGAACTTCTTTCTTTTAAACCAAAAAAAGATGATGATACAAAAGGCTTCAGTCCATGCGATCAAATCGACCATGAAAAAGTAGAAGATTTAGTTTCAACAGGAGTCTGCATCAATGTTGACTTATCTTGCTTCTGTGGGGTTACTTGTTTACCAGCAGTACGTTTATAGGATGATTCAATCAATAATCAAATATATGTATAGGTGAACCCAAATTGAGTTCACCTATTTTTTATTAAGGTTAGCCCCCATATACATCGAGGATATCTTCAATATCTTTCATATCCACATCTTTCACTTCTTTTTGGGACGGTTTATGTTGTAAGCCTACATGTGAAGGGTCTGGGCGATAACCATATAGTAATTGTTTAATTTCGTCTAATTTCAATAAAATTTCTTCATTATCCTGATTGATCCGATTAGGATGTAAATATTGATTAAGAGCTGATAATACTAAATGGATAAGCGTTTGATTTTCCGCATGGTATTCAATCTGTTCAAAGATTTTTGATGATACCACATGTGTTTCACCGGTTTTAACATCAATAAATTGATCTGGAACCATTAACGCCGTCCTATTGATGTAATCTGTATACATTTTAGACATTTCCATCATCCTTTAATTGCTCACGGTATAAAGGTCGGCTTCCTTTTCTTGTTCAATTTTTACTTGTTTCATTTTAGCAAGCACCATTAATCCGAGAACATTTAATTTTTCCATATCCTCAGGGAACGTTAATTGTATTGGGCGACCTCTTTCAGCCCATCTCATCGCTGCCTCTTGAATCTGTTTCTGGGCTAACTTTGCAGCTCCCCCGACTGCAATATAACGAGTAGCACCCTTTATTTCATTTGAACTACTTCTTACACGATCAAAATATTCAAGATATTTAATTGCCATGGATTTTAACTGTGGAATGATATATTTACTAATATCTCTTCTTACACCTGCAAATGGTTCCACGTACCATTCTGATTGCCCTGCAGATAATTTTTCTTCTAACTCAGCACGAGAATCAAATTTATATAATTCGTTTTTACTTACCTTTTGAATGATATTATCAAGGAATTGATTGATGCCGAATGTCTCACCTTCAACAGATGCTACAGGTTTATTATATTTAATCCCAACAAAATCAACGGAATCTCCACCAAGATCACCAATAATAATTCCTTTTTGTGAATCCTTTACTAGAACTTCATCCTTAACCCCTAATGTTTCTTGATCACGCGTTAATCCAAGGTAAGCACAAGCACCCTCTGCCCCAATAATGACATCTTCCACGTGTAATTTAACCGTTAATTCCTTTGGTTCAGACAATCCCGGTACCTTATGGAAAATAATGGTATGCGTTCCGATTAATCGATCTTTAAACTTCTCTTTTTTTTCTTTATATTGAGTCGTTGGAAGTGAAACGGCCAATTGATCAATGTGATAGTGTATTTCAGTTTCTTCAGGGTTTAGTCGGATGGCATGAAATCCAGCTAAACCAAACAGAAGAATGTACGTTCGATCTTCATCTACTTTCTGATTATTAAAGCCGGTTAAGCTTACATCCCGTTGTTTTGCAGCAGATTTACCAATATAATAGATTTCTCTCTTATCAATGATGGCATGACTTTTGACTTCAACAATTAAATTCTCCTCAAATTCGATATCTTCATCATCGTATGGTCTTTCATAAAACTCTTCATCAAACAATGAAATCGCATTAGGAACTTGATATTCGTAAGTGTATCCTTCATCAGAGGTTAATGCTTTATACCAACTATTACCTATGTCAACTGCAAGAAAATTTAATCTTTCCATTTATCCTCACTCCTCTTTGAAATCCTATGCTGGACAAAAGCCCACATGTGCAAGTACCAACTTAAATTTATGCTAAGAGGTCGACCAAAAAATCCACGAATTCACCAATACATCTATCTATATGAAAGCATATGATACATTGAAATAAACATTAGGAGGATAAAAAAATGAATAAAGAAAATAAATGTGTTGATGTAGAAGTTTCAGCTCATATTGGAGAATGTGAAAATGAATCAGTTGAACCTATTACGACTCCAGAAGGTCCTACAACGATTAAAGTCCCTGTTACACTTGCAGAATTGAATGTAAAAACCAATTTAGTGGCCAAGATTTGTTTTCCAGATCCTGTGCTAGAAATTAAAGATATTAAAAAGAGAGTAGAAATTGTACAATGTCGATTACTACTACCTGGTATTCCAGAATATCGTTATGATGATGATTTTCCGTTTGAAAAACGCACATTAAGATTATTTATTAAAGGATTTGTCCGTAAAAACATCCAATACGCAACACCAAGTCCTCGTTCAAAAGACTGCGGTGTTTCATCTGAAATAAAATCGTTTACTGTAAAAGTACCATTCGAATGTGTTACCACCATAAAAGGAAAAGATTTTCTAACACCACCACAGCTACCATTTCATAATAACCGTTCAGAATTTGACTTTTTTAGAGCACAAGAATTAGGAAAAGGTTTCCCTGAAAAGGATGAATTTCTATCAAGTGATTTATCGCAATTTCATCAAGTAAGTACTCAATTTTACAATGAACTTCCGTTCTGTGAACTATTACGCAGTGATATAGTCGAATGGGATGAAGCAGTTGACCGACATTCCTTCCCAGATTCACCACTAAAGGAAGGTGTTTTCCATGAGTTAATTGAAAAAATGTGTCTAGAATTTACGATTAAAGTATTGCAAAATCAACAAGTACGTGTAATGGCATTACCACCAGAAGATCATCGTCGTTGCTAAAATAAAAGGTCCTTTAACCGCGTAGAAAAATAGAAAAACTCGAAGGCAATATCATGATTAAAAATGTTGATATTGTCTTTTTTTATTTCTATTTTTTTATTGCATATTATTCATATTCTTTCTATAAAAAATGGTTCTCGATTTTGGGGTCATTTTCAGTTTTTAAGATCAAGATAAAAAATTAAAATTGTATTTTCCCTTGATGTAATAGGGTTTTTAGGCAATAAACCTATAAATTCATACTCAAATTGGGCATCCGCCCATACATAGACATTTAACCCGCATAAGATGCACTATCTTGAAAAATTAGGAGGGGCAAAAATGTCCGAAAACAAAAAAATAAATACGTGTGATTTCCCTACAACAATAAATGAATGTGAAAATAAACCTCATAAACCGAATGTCAGCCTTGGAAAAATCGTTACAAAAGTTCCAGTTGTATTAGCTGAGCTTACTCTGCAAGTTAATTTAGATGCTTGTATTAAATTTCCAGAGCCTGTCTTAGAAATTAAAGATGTTAAGAAACACGTAAAATTAGTACAATGCAGATTACTTTTACCAACAAATAAATTATTTATAAAAGGGTTTGTACGCAAAAACATCCAATACGCAAGTCCAAGTAAAGAAATTCATGAAAGTACCCATAAATCTGTTTCATCTGATATTCATTCGTTAACCGTTGACGTACCTTTTCATTGTGTAACTGAAATTAAACACTTCTTAACTAATCCTGTCATGCCTGAAGTAAATAAGCGTCAAGAGTTTGATTTCTTAATTTCAAAGCCATTGCCATCTGGTTTTCCAGAAAAAGATGAATTTCAATCAAGTGATCTTTCTCAATTCCACCAAGAAAGTACGCAATTTTATAATGAATTACCATTTTGTGAACTAATCTCGAGTCAAATTATCGAATGGGATGAAGCAATTAATCGTACTCATATTCCTGCTGATGCACCACTCGAAGAGGGATATTTTACTGAACTTGAAGAAAAAATGGTTCTTGATATTAAATTAAAGGTATTACAAAATCAACAAGTTCGTGTTTGTTCAACAACTAACGATGATTGTGATCATCATGATGAAAGTGATGACAATGATGACTATAAATGTTATTAAGGTACGATTCTTGTAAACAAAATGACTACAATTCTAAAGTTGAATAATCCATCAGTAAGTGATCATTTTGCTTACTGATGGTGTACTACTTTATTTCCATAATATTAAACTATGTTTTTGTAATTTGAATGATTAGGAGGGGATCGGAGAGGATGCTATTGGCAAACCTTCGAAACGACCATGGATAATTTTAATTCGTATGCTAATCCCTACTCTTATCAAAAAAATCCCTATGGATATTATGGTAACCTCCCGAAACAGCAACCCAACTACTCTTCCTCTCCATTCAATCATGTAAGAATGAATAAAGAGGAAAATCAAACTAAAAGCAAAAGTATAGAACGTAATAAAACAAGTAAACCTACTATCTATACGAATGAACATATTGATAAGATCACTGGAACAAGACCCGTTATATTTTCAGCGCCTGAAGTTGGTTCAATACAGCTTTTTGAAAAAACTGTTGAGATTGAAACTGAAAAAAACGAGCATACATTTAAGGAAAACAAAAGAGATGAGGATATAAAACAAGAGAGAAGTTCATCTTTAATGAATGATTTTTTAGATGAACTTTATGAGGAGTCTAATATAGAAAATTCCTCTGATGAAGAGGCTATAGACGACGAAATTCACGTAACAGAACCTGGAACTTCAGAACACCTGGATGAAGAAATCGAAGAATCAACCTCTACAATGGAAGAAAATCATCATCGATTATTAAATGACTATTTATCTATGCTTGATGAAAGTCAAGAGCTGCTTGATGAAAGCCAAGATTTGCTTGAAGAAAGTCAAGAGCTGCTTGATGAAAGCCATGAGCCGCTTGATGAAAACCATGAGCTACTTGATGAAAACCATGAGCTACTTGATGAAAACCATGAGCTACTTGATGAAAACCATGAGCTACTTGATGTAAACCATGGGCTGCTTGATGAGAGCCATGAGCTGCTTGATGAAAACCATGAGCTATTTGATGAAAACCATGAGCTACTTGATGAAAACCATGAGCTACTTGATGAAAACCATGAGCTGCTTGATGAAAACCATGGGCTGCTTGATGAAAACCATGGGCTGCTTGATGAAAACCATGGGCTGCTTGATGAGAGCCATGAGCTGCTTGATGAAAACCATGAGCTACTTGATGAAAACCATGAGCTACTTGATGAAAACCATGAGCTACTTGATGAAAACCATGAGCTACTTGATGAAAACCATGAGCTACTTGATGAAAACCATGAGCTACTTGATGAAAACCAAGTTGCACTACATTCAGAAGAAGATCTTAAAGAGTCCAGCGAGGATCAAAATTTCTTTCTAGAGGACGCTTTTTATCAAATGCTTTCAGAAGAAGAGTCTGAGGAATTATTAGAACATAATCATTCTTCCGATTCAGATCATCAAGAAAAACTTGACCTTAATACTTCCGAAGAGCAGTCAAATTCAAAAGAAGATTCTGCTGTTTCATTAGAAGAAGAACTCTATGCCCATTTAAAGGATCAGAAATCCTTAGAAGATAAGTTTTCATCCATGCTAGAGGATGTTTACTCCGAACAACCTCAAGAAATAGTTGAAGATCACATTGAATTCGAATTGAGCGCAACAGAAAAAGAAATAGAAATAGAAAAAGAATTAAAACCGATCACTCCAGAGAATAACCAAGATTCAAAATCAAATACTGAACAAGATTGTTTATTACAGGACCAAAGTGCCAAAAAGCCTGAAGAAGTAGGTAAGAAAAAAATTCACTTAAAAAGAAAAAAACAATATAAGAAAAAAAAGCATTTTCACATAGAAAACCCTATAAAAGAAGAACTCTATGACCATTTAAAGGATCAGAAATCCTTAGAAGATAAGTATTCATCCATGCTAGAGGATGTTTACTCCGAACAACCTCAAGAAATAGTTGAAGATCACAATGATTTCGAATTGAGCGCAACAGAAAAAGAAATAGAAATAGAAAAAGAATTAAAACCAATCACTCCAGAGAATAACCAAGATTCAAAATCAAATACTGAACAAGATTGTTTACTACAGGACCAAAGTGCCAATAAGCCTGAAGAAGTAGGTAACAAAAGAAGTCACGCAAATAGAAAAAAACAATTTAAGAAGAAAAAGCATTTTCACGTAGAAAACCTTATAAAGGAACCTTTATTAGAAGACAAACCGCACCCAAAAGTGTCTAAAAAGGAATTGAGACATCATGTAGTAGAAAAGAAACAGCCAATTATTGTTAAAATGCCCGTTTTATTAGGGCAATTGGATCTAGATGTTACCATTGTTCAAACACTACATTTAATGCTGCCTATTGATCATATATCAAAAATAGAATGGTCTATTCAGTCGCTTGATTGTAAAGTTGTACCCCCTTCTACCACAGTCTTTTTAAAAGGTGTCCTTATCGCAGATATTGAATTTATTCACAAAGGATTAAACCATACAATTCATTCATTAAAAGTCCCTATTCCATGGTCAAAAATTACCAATATTCACTGGTTAGCTCTTCCTGACTTACCACAACATCGTCAGAATGAATTTATGTTTCACTCCCAACATGATGAAAGATCTCATTTTGAAGATTTTCAGAAATTTGCAGAACCGATAAAGAGTCAATTAAAACAAATCAATTTTGTTTGGCATCAAGAGCTCGAAACAATGGACACTAAACAAAAAATTGATTTTCAAGGTACAACACATTTAACTATTGATATTTCACAAGAGCAATATATTAACCTGGAAAATTGAAAAAGGGTGCCTCACTATATGTGAGACGCCCTTTTTCAAATTTTAACAATAATCATCTTGACCAAATTCTAATTGAGTTTGAGTTAAACGAACAACTAAATCAATTGACATTTTTTCAGTAAGTTGTTTGAAAAGTCCCCATCTATCAAAGTCATGTGGAAAGTCCATTTCCGTAATGTCAGCTCTTAGGAGTTTACACTTAATTGGTTCGTTAAATTCTTCAAATGTAACCGATCCAAAACTGCAACGGTCTGAACCCATTCCGTGTTTATCCATTTCTCTAATTTCTTTGACTTGATTACTCTTTTGGCTAAACTCAAAATCAACAAGGTTTACATCTTTAATGCGTTGGAAACATCTAAACGGAACATTTATACTAAAGTCTTGGACAGGACCGTCACAGCCCGTTGAAAATTGAATGTTTTTGTGTACAAACCCTTCAATAAATAAGTTTAATTCCTGTTTTGGTTTATGACCACCGTGATGGTGATCGTGATGGTGATCGTGATGGTGATCCCGAGGGACAGGAATTGCCTTGCATTGTGTTAAAAACACATTTTTTCGGATACTTTTAATATCGCTAGCAGGTTTTGGAAGACAAATATCTGCCTCTGTATTAACATTTAGAGCAACAACAGCAATAACTTTCTCTTGCTCAACTGCATTAGGACTTTTTACGTGTTCTACCTTACAAAAATCACCATGTGTTTTTGCTGTATCACAAGCTGGCATTGGCGGGCAGTTTTGATGCTGATGGTTGTGGTTGCTGTTGCTGCTGTTACTACAACCACATGAAGATGAAGTATTTTGTTTCATTAAAAATCACTCCTATTGATTATTAGTTTTTTAGTCAAAGGAATTTTTCCTTATTTGTTTGACTTACTATTGTATATGTTGGAATAGACAAGTTAGCATGGACAAGTGACCGAGGACGCATGCACATTTTAGGGGTAATTTGGAAATATGTATATTAGTGAAGACTTAAATGATATTTGATTATGGTTTATTCAACTAAAAGAAGGCGGCAAAGTCGTATGGAACTTCAGAAAACATATTGGAGTATGTGCTGTGGAAATCTTATCGATAAATTTGGGATAGAGTGGCAATTAACTTACGGGAAGGCGAGTGAGATGTAGTAATACTTTTAGTAGGATTCTATCATGGTTATATAGTTTGTTACACCATACATAATTTCAAAAAAGAAGAAAGATCATATACAAGGCTATCTATCAAAAAATCCCCTTTTGTTGGTCAGCCTTGTTCTATTTCTCTATAAAACTACTTCCTCATTATGTTTAAGAATATTTTCACTTGCTCTGGAGTTTTAGCACTAATGCTTTGCAAATGAGTTGGTTTTTCTGTATTTTTAAATACGAATTATTTTGAAATGCCCATCAAGTTTTGTTCATCGGGTATTTCTTCGAATTCATCACGATCAACTAGTAAACCATTGTTTATTCCTAATTGTCTACAGTTAGGGCACTGGTCATAATATCAGTTCTAAAATTACAGATAAGAATGTAGTATTATGCTTTACATAACATTCTACTTACTTTTTTTCATTTCACTAAAGATTCCAACATAACTCTTGATTTCATCTACGTCGTTCTTTACAGGGGTAATAGATAGCCATTGCATGTAAAGATCACCACTTTTCCTCTTATTATATATTTCCCTTTGCCAAAAACCATCTTCTTTATTACATTTCCACATGTCACGGTAAAATTCTTTATTATGTTTATTGAATCTAGTATTCTCGTATTCCGCCCAATAACTTCTGTTTCCTCATAACTCGTAATCTTTGTAAACGAAGAATTGACTCGTTTAATATTTCCATCTAAGTCAGTAACAATAGCTTCTACCGTCTGACTAATAATATTATTGGCCATGTTTAATCTTTCTTGATAAAACAATCCAACAACAATAATTAAACTGGCTAAAGCAACTGTGACAAAGCCATATACCCTATCGCATAATAACCAGTTAAGTTAAATTAAATGACAGAATCATCGGTGGAAAGGAGTCACCTAAACCACCTTTTGCAGCATCAATTCCATTGACGATTCCCGCTTGTTTGGAAAAATACATAGGAACCAATTTAAAATCGGTACCATTCCAGATTCATTCACAAATCGCAATACTTAAACATCCAATTATATAAAAGGGTTAAGGGAGGATTAAAAGTTATCTTTTATATCAATTAAGTTTATCACCTAGCCACCCTTACTGGACGGTAGAGTTCCTCTTTTTCTATTTTTTATAAGGAAGTCGAATACGGCAAGTTAACACAATCACCTTTCACTTACAATACACCCTAAAAAAGTATTTACATGATTATAAAAAATACCCATTTTTTCTTTAGGGGTAAAAATGGGTTATTGAACTGTATTATTTGTCCTACTCACATTAGCACTTCATGCATACATTATATTAACAAAAGGAGGTGATTTAGATGAGAGAAGGTCAGAGAAAGCACTTTCATGATGATAAGAAATGTCATGATGAGAAGAAATGTCATGATGACAAAAAGAAATGTCATGATGATGATAAGAAATGGCATGATAATTCCAAAAAGGACAAAGTTGAATTTGATGTTGAAAAAGATGGTCTTAAAATAAGCATCAATATTCATAACACTCTTACAAATGCAAACGATGACTCTACTGCCGCTGGTGAAGTCGCAGCTCAAAGAGGTGGCGAAGCTGCTGGTAAAGATCTAGTAACTAGAGGTGGAGAGCTAGAAAATATTAAAGCTGGAGATGATATCGCTCAAAAAGGTGGCGAGATCGAAGAGAATAAAGCCGGAGATGATTTAGCTCAAAGAGGCGGACGAATCGAAGAGAACAAAGCCGGAGATGATTTAGCTCAAAGAGGCGGACGAAACTTCGAACTCTAAGGTCCATCGCTGTTAGCAATCCTTTAATTAACTTGTAGATCTGGACAAGTTATTAAAAACATTCTATCTCCAAAATACCTTCAACTTAGGGTATGAAAAAACACAAAAAAAGGTTGACCCTCGCGTCAGCCTTTTTTGTGTTATACACTTTTCCCAAATTATATAAATTTGTATAGTTTGTCTAGCTCACATAAAGCACTTCATGCATACATTATATTAACAAAAGGAGGTGATTTAGATGAGAGAAGATCAGAAAAAACACTTTCATGATAACTCCAAAAAGGACAAAGTTGAATTTGATGTTGAAAAAGATGGTCTTAAAATAACCATCAATATTCATAATACTCTTACAAATGCAAACGATGACTCTACTGCAGCTGGCGAAGTCGCAGCTCAAAATGGTGGAGAGGCTGCTGGCAAAGATCTAGTATCTAGAGGTGGAGAGCTAGAAAATGTCAAAGCTGGCGATGATATCGCTCAAAAAGGTGGCGAGATCGAAGAGAATAAAGCCGGAGATGATTTAGCTCAAAGAGGCGGACGAATCGAAGAGAATAAAGCTGGAGACGATTTAGCTCAAAGAGGCGGACGAAACTTCGGACGCTAAGATCCATTGGCTGTTAGAAGGTTTTTAATTAACTTGTAGATTTAGACAAGTTAATTAAACATTCTATCGTCAAAATACTTTCAACTTTGGATAAGGAAAAAACACAAAAAAGGTTGACCATCGAGCCAGCCTTTTTTGTGGTATACACTTTTTCCCAATATAAAAAATTGTATATTATGTGGCAAGTTTACTATATGAACAGCTTCACAGTAATGGCTAATTTTTGCTACAGTATTGCCTGAATATTATTCAAATATTTTAATTAAAGTATAAATAGTCACATTAAATTGAAAAACTTTTATGTAGAGTTTTCTATGAAAAAGAAACGTTCAGCGTTACATAATTGGTTAAAATATTTAAAGTCATTCAAACTACTTAACTACAGATACGAATAATACAGAGCAGGTTAACAATGGTGTTTGAATTCTCTGTATTTCTCATTTTCTTCCTTCACATTATGACATAACTCTGGGCAGGAACATTTCGCGGTGTAAGCTTCCGTTATTGCTCCGTTCGTTTTTTCATCCGTTAAGGGGACATTCTTTTATCTCTTTGATCTCGAAAATTGAAGGCATATCTTCTTAATCTACCGCAATTGTCTAACAGACTTACAATCATAATCAGAAAAGTCTTGTTCTTCAATGAATACTTTAACATGACTGTTTGAATGTTTGCCCATCTAAGCATTTGGATCTGGGTATAGAACTACTAGGTTTGCAGCTGTAGTATTTTCGTTTTCGGATAGTAATGTAACGAGGTCAACGGTAAGTTTTTATTGTGGTATAAAAAGCACCTCCTTTTTTCTTCATAAGTTTGGAGGTGCTACTTATTTACAAGCATTGTTTAAAAAAAGGGCTTACGATTGGTCAATATAAAAAAGGTGTCAGGAATCTTCCAAGTAGAGGATACCTGACACCTTTTAATCATTTAATCTCTTTTACTAGATTTTCCTTTTCCATAACCAGCTTTAAGAAAACAACGCAACCGTTTCCCCATTATTTTTTTTCTTTAATTCTGTAACTGAATTGATGAAAGACTCAGAGATATTTGACGCATGATCCCCGATTCTCTCTAAATTGCTAATGATGTCGACAAAGACAATCATTTCATCTCCAGAACTTTGTCCTTCATTTAAGAATCTAATATGCTTTTTGCGTAGGACTCTTTCCATGGAATCAATTTTATTTTCATTGTCTAACACCGTACGAGCTAAATCAAGATTATTATCGAATACGGCTTTATACGAAGTTTCTAACGTTTTGATTGTAAAAGTAAACATTTCCGTTAAATCATTGATCGCTTCTTCTGATAAAATGGCCTTTTTATTAATTTTATAATCGATTAGTTCAACAATATTCTCCATATGATCCCCAATGCGCTCAATATTACGAACCCAATCTGTTAAATCAGATAAAAATTCTCTTTCCTTTATTGAAAGTGGCTTTGATGAGATATCCACTAAATAATTGGTAATATGCCAATCTAGATTGTCAATTCCTTCTTCATATTGCAATGCATTGTCAGCATGCTTTTTATCACTTGTTTGTATATAGGAGAAAGCTTCATTCATTCCCTTTAATGAAAACTCTGTCATTCTTTTCATTTCTTCTTTTGCTTGTCCAAGTGCAATAGAAGGAGAATGTTCAATAAATGTTGGATTTAGATGCTGTGGTTTTGTATTAATAAAGTCATCTTCACCTGGAATAATCTTTGTAACAAGCCAAGCTAACACACCAATAAATGGAAATTGTATGATCGTATTCGAAACGTTAAATGTTCCGTGCGCAAAGGCAATTGCCATTGCAGGATTTAAATCGAGGGCACCTTGTAAATAAGAAATAAAACTTGTAAATGGTACTAAAAAGATTAAGAAAATAATCGTTCCTAATAAATTAAACAGAACATGTACTCCAGCCGCTCTTCTTGCAGAGATACTTGCTCCAATACTAGCAATTACAGCTGTGATTGTTGTACCAATGTTATCACCAAACAATACTGGTAGTGCAGCATTTAAGTCGATCGCACCCTGTGCGAATAACTCCTGTAAAATTCCAATTGTAGCACTTGAACTTTGAACAATAAGCGTAAAAATGGTTCCAATCACAACACCTAAAATAGGCTCGTTACTCATACTGACTGTTAATTCATGGAACGCCTCTAATGACCGTAGTGGCTTCATTCCCGCGCTCATTAATTCTAATCCAAAAAATAATCCACCAAATCCAAATACAACTTGACCAAAAGATGTAATTTTATAATTTTTGAAAAAGAAGATCAGCATCGCACCCACTGCAATAATTGGTAATGCATAAGCACCAATATCAATTCCAATAATAAAGGCTGTTACGGTGGTCCCAATGTTGGCACCCATAATCACACCAATCGCCTGTCTTAATGTCATAAATCCTGCGCTTACTAAACCAACAGTTAGTGCCGTTGTCCCTGAGCTGGATTGAATAAGAACTGTCACTAGAATCCCCGTTAAAACACCCATAAATGGATTCGTCGTAAACTTATCTAATATATCTCTTAAGCGATCGCCAGCCGCAGTTTGCAGCCCGTCCCCCATATATTTGATCCCAAATAAGAAAATGCCCAATCCACCAATGAATTGAAAAATCATTTCTTGATAATTCATATCCGATTTTAACCCCATTCCTAATTTTATAAATCGACAAATTTCCCTAAATATCTTAACAAGATTTACAGTAAATTTACATAGGTAAAACAAAGCTTTTCATATTTTTAATATAATCTTTACAAAAAATTTACAAACTAACTTTTAAAGGGTGACAGGCACCTTCCATTTTATGGAAGGTGCCTGTCACCCTTTACATTGTCACCCTTTACATTAAACCCTTTAAATTGTTTTAAATTACTTTTTTATTTGATTGATTTCGCTTGTATTCATTCATTTTGTTTATTTTTTCACTATAGTACATTCCAACAACAATAATTAAACTTGCTAAGGCTACTTGGGACAATGCCATATACCCGATTGCGTAATGTCCTGTTACGTTATAGAGGATGGACAATATGATTGGTGGGAAAAATCCGCCTAGTCCACCCATTGCTGACACAATTCCGTTTACAATTCCTGCTTCTTTAGAAAAATACAATGGAACTAATTTAAATATCGTACCATTTCCAATTCCAGCACATATGGCTATGCTTAAACAACCGACTGTATAAAGCATTAACGATGGATTAAAAGCAAGTACAATTCCTGACAATGTCAACCCTGTAAATACCACCATCAAAATTTTAAAGCTATTGAATTTATCCCCTAAACATCCCCCTACAGGTCTTAAGAAAGTAGCAAGGGCAATAAAACCAGCGGTTCTTACCCCTGCATCAACCGTGTCCAATCCAAAATTTGACACTAGAAAATTAGGTAAATAAACGGTAAAAGCAACGAAACACCCAAACGTTAAGAAATAAAACAAACTCAAAAACCATAGTTTTGTATTTTTATAGACCAATTTAATTTGCTCTGTTAAGGGAGTTAGAACTTTAGGCTCTTTTTTGTCTCCTAAAAAGAAATTTAATATCAATACCCCTAAAATAAGAATGGCGAATAACTGGACACTTGTTCTCCACCCAAACATATTTGCAAGCACTGGCACGGAAAAAGTCGTAATCGCGGTTCCGATATTCCCCATTCCGTAAACGCCATTGACAAAACCATGACGCTCTTTTGGAAAATATTTAGGTAAAGCGGTTACACCCGCTGAGAAAATCGCACCGCTAATCCCGATAAATAAACCGCCAAACAATAAATCAAATAATGAGTCTGCGTAACTAATGTAGAAAATAGGAAATAATAAAACAATAAAACTAATTAAACTTACCTTCCTTGCCCCATATCGATTTGTCCAATATCCAATCGGAACACGTAAAATAGATCCTAAAATAACGGGTACTGCCGTAACAAGTGTTAATTGATTCCCCGTTAATTCGATATCTGTTTTAATATAAGAAATTAATCCAGATAAAATAACCCACACCATGAATCCGACCACAAGTGTTATCGTTTGCACCGGAAGTTGTAATGCCTTTTTATTCATGTATCTTCTTTCCCCTTTCCAGAATAGTATTTTCCATGTCATCGTTTTCATTTTTAAAAAGTATTTCGTGATTATCGTAAGAAATATTGTTAAACTATTGATGTGAAGTTGTTCACAGTTTTTATATTGTTCAAGATTTAGTCACATTTATAGTAATACTTTATGAAGGTGGAATTCACATGCCTAATTCATTAAAATCAACTCATTCTATCCAAATCACAGAATTACTACGGATTGCCGATCGAACAGTCCCTATTTCTAAGGATCAATTTATCTTTCGTGAAGGGGAAATTGCAGAAGAATTATACATGATTGTCTCTGGTAATGTTCAAATCAGTAAAGTAACTGCTGACGGCCGTGAACTAACTTTACGAATTTGTGGGGAAAATGATATTTGTGGAGAATTAACGCTCTTTACCGATAATCCCAAATACCTTCTAAGTGCAAAAGTACTTGTGGAGGGAGAAATGGCCATCATTCGAAAAGATGTGTTAGAGAAAGCAATTTTTGAAAACAGTGCGCTTGGCTATGAATTTATGAAATGGATGAGCGATCATTTTCGCAAAACACAAACAAAATTTCGTGATCTTGTATTAAATGGCAAAAAAGGAGCCTTATTTTCAACATTAATCCGGATGACAAATAGTTACGGAATCCAGAAAAAGGACGGGATTCTGATTGATCTTCCGTTAACGAATCAAAAGCTAGGTGATTTCTGTGGCACATCAAGAGAAAGTACGAATAAAACTTTAAATGAATTAAAACGCAAAGGGGTCATTTCAAATGAAAAAGGAAAAATCACCATTCATGATTCAGATTATCTAAAAAATGAAATCGGATGTGAAAACTGCCCTGCCGTGTATTGCAATATCGAATAGAAAAAAGCTGACAAAAAATCGTCAGCTTTTTTCTTTTTGTCTAAATTGTGATATTTTCCCTAGCGATTGTCATCCTTTCGGGTATGTCTGCCACTTTATTTAATGTAGAAAACAATGGGTTTGATTACCGTACAACAATTGGACCTTGGTTAAGGGGTATATTATTTTTCCGACCTGATGCAAGCCTACTTGAAAGTGTTCCGATTTGGTTTAAAATCCATATGCTAGCTGCATTGGGACTTTTTCCAGTTTGGCCATTCACGCGTTTAGTCCATGTTTTTAGTGTACCTTTACGTTATTTATTCCGAAGCTATGTGATTTATCGTAAACGTGAGCCTAGGCAGGAGAAAATATAAAAATAATCTATGATAAATGGAAAGCGTGATATGTCTATGTATGTTAGATCATGCGGAGGAAATGTAAGTAAACAATAGAAATAGCAAAAACGCATGGATAACAGTCAATTCCATGCGTTAAAACATTTTGGGGGACAACTTTTCAGATAAATAGTGGAACGCATGTCCGATAAAAATTCGAATTCACTATTATTGTTATACATAACGGAACGTATGTCCTATTAAGTTTCACATAATTGCTTTTACCTACCCAAGTTCGATATTCTTTATTAAAGAAGGCATTATAGGTACCTAAATCATTAGGAGATTTAGCCTATTTTTGAATAGGATATTTTATTAGTGGCTCCACAAAAGCGAAACTTACTAGTGATAGGACTCTTTCCTTTTTATACTCTTGAGCTTTCATAGGATAAACAAGCGAAAAGGTCCTCTCTTTCTTTTGTTTTGAGCGGTCCTTCATTGACTTGATTTTTATAAGGAGTTCACTTTTTTATCTAGTTCGGTTAATTGATGAATCGTTACTTCTAACTTTTCATCAACTTTACTCGCCTCATTGATATGCGATAAAATTAAATCTTTTGCTTCTTCAAATAAGATTCCTGTATCACTTATTTCACTCATCACTTCTTGAGAATCTTCTTTCTGCATTTCTATTTTTTTCATAACGTTCGTAACGTCCATTTCAACTTGATGGATTAAAGAAGAGATAAAATCCATTTTATTAGATGTACTTTTACTCAAATCAATTCCTTCTCTAATTAATTCCGTACTTGCTGTCGTTGATTGTAAAGTAACTTCAATATCCTTCTGAATATTTTGCGTCAAATCGCTAATATTACTTGTACTAGTAGAAGTACTTTCGGCAAGCCTACGTACTTCCTCAGCTACGACCGCAAACCCTTTTCCGTGCTCCCCTGCTCTTGCAGCTTCGATGGAAGCATTTAATGCGAGTAGATTAGTTTGATCGGCAATTGCGTTTATCGTTTTTACAATCGTTTCAATTTCTTTAGAATTACTGCTTAATTGTTTCATCTTATTATAAGTTTCTTCTAATTTTTCGCCAAGTTGGGTAATCAATCTCTCGACGTGATTTACAGACGCCCTTCCTTCTTCTGAGCGATTCACCATATCTTTGGCTGATACAATTAAGGTTTCCCCTTTCTCAAAAAGGACTACAGAGTTCTCACAAGAATTTTGGCTAATATAATTGACCTTTTCAAAATGACTTTTAATTTTCTCTACTAAATCCCCCAGCACTTGATGTTGGCTGTTTACCACTTCATGTTGCTCAATGGTCTGTGATAATTCATTTTGGAAGGTTTCTAAAAAAACAGTATAAAAAGATTCTTTTTCTTTACATTTAGAATAAATACGTTCAAACTCATCTCGCAATTCTCTTTTTTCTTCCTCAATTTGCTTTAAACGATTTTTTGAAATGATCATACTTAACTCCTATCTGATTAGCAAAATAATATGATAAAGTACCCTTTATATCATTATACGAGAATAGTTTTCATTAATAAATTGATTAGGGTCAACTTTTTATATTTTAATAGAGTGACAGGCACCTTCCATAAAATGGAAGGTGCCTGTCACTCTATTCATTAACTTGCAGAGACGGTCTCTTCTTCTAATGTTCCAGCTGGACCAAAGAATTCGTAATGAATCTTTTCTGTTGCTACTTCCCATTCTTTTAGAATGTGGTAAATAGATTTCATGAACGGTACGGGTCCACAGAAATAAAAATCTGCTGAGGTATCTTTTACGATTGATTGTAGCCATTCTAAATCAACGAATCCTTCTTTATCGTATTCGCCTACTTCACGATCTCTCTCTGTTGGTGCAGAGTAAGCGATATAACTAGTGACATTTTGATTCTCACGAGCTAATTGTGAGACTTCATCTTTTAACGCATGAACTCCACTATTTAATGCACCATGGATAAACGTTACTTCACGTTCTGGTTGTTTCTCAGCAATCGTTTTTAGCATACTTACCATTGGTGTTAATCCAACACCTCCACTTAGTAATACAACTGGTGTATCTTTTTCTTGGAGTACAAATATTCCGGCTGGAGCACTTACTGGGATGATATCGCCTTCTTGAACTACATTGTGTAAGTAGTTTGAAACAACTCCCTTGTCTTCGCGTTTGACACTAATACGATAGTATTCTTTCCCTGGGGAATCCGATAAACTATAGTGGCGAAGACTTGTACACTCATTGTTTTTAGGTTTTACCTTCAAAGTAATATATTGACCGGCTTGATAGGATGCAATGGCACCACCATCTTCTGGCTTTAAATAAAAAGAAGTAATGACTTCACTTTCTTTTACTTTTTTAACTACAACGAAGTTTCTAAAACCTTCCCATCCACCCTGTTGTTCTTTTGCTTCACTATACATTTCCTGTTCAATTCCGATAAATGCGTCCGCAATGACGCCATAGGCTTCTACCCAAGCATTAATAATATCATCTGTAGCCTCATCACCTAGAACGTCTTTAATGGCTGCTAACAAGTTTTCACCAACAATTGGATAGTGTTCAGGCAAAACTCCTAACGCTCTATGTTTTGTTCCAATTTGTTTGACAACCGGGATAATCGCACCTAGATTATCGATATTTGCTGCTGCCGCATAAACAGTATTAGCCAATGCAGTTTGTTGTCTTCCTTGTTTTTGATTCGCATGGTTAAAAATATTTAATAGTTCTGGGTGTTTGCTAAACATTAATTGATAGAAACGTGTTGTAATGTCTTTTCCGTATTTTTCCAAAACAGGAACCGTACTCTTTACAATTTCAATTGTTTTTTCACTTAACATGTTCTCATCCACCTTTGTTCTTATTAAAGATATATTATATTTACATCTTTAATAATATAACAACAGTGTAAATAAAAATATATTTGAAATACATGTTTCATAAAATTGTCACAATTACAGATTTTTTCCATTGATGATATAATAAGGTAAGTTTTAATATAAATGAGGAGCATTTAAAATGAGATTAACAAATTATACGGACTATTCCTTACGAGTATTAATATATTTAGCATTAAAAGATCAAAATGAACTAGGTACTATTAGAGAAATTGCAGAGAACTATCAAATTTCAAAAAATCACTTGATGAAAATTATTCATGATTTAGGAAAGCTTGGCTATATTGAAACGATAAGAGGTCGATATGGCGGGATTAAACTAGCTATGGATCCCAAGGATATTAATATTGGAGAAGTCGTATCAAAAACAGAGGAAGATTTTCATATCGTTGAATGTTTTAATCATGAAAAAAACTATTGTGTAATCACTCCTTCATGTAAGTTAAAGCATATTCTTCATGAAGCACTTCAAGCATTTATCCATGTTTTAAAAAAATACACATTAGAAGATTTAACACAAAATAAAGATGATCTACGGCAATTACTCACCTTTGAGGAATCTTAAAGGGACAGAGGAAACATGTCCCTCTGTCCCACTAATAAATTCTCCCTTGTCTGATCCATTTGGTTGCAACCCATTTCTCACCTGTTAGTACAGGTACACTGCTGTGTAAGGATAATCGATCGGTTTGCCCCTTTTCGTTGCCATAATGAAAATACAGTGCCGCTCCTTTTTTTGGTGATACCTTTAGATCGATTTTAGGAAAAATCGTTTCTCCACCTTCATGAACATCATTTAAATACATTAACAGTGTGCAGACCCTTTGTACTCCTATAGTAGGGTCTATTTTATTGTCTGGGAAAAAATCATAATGGGATTTATATTCTTCGCCTTGATTATAATGTAAGACTTGAAGACTTTCTCCATGATCAACCGGAAAATCTGTCACTTCTTGTATTCTTTTTTCAATTTTTTGAATGAGAAGATTCTCTCCGATCGCATACTCTGTCCCCTCACTCGTCCTACCAGATGCTATTATTCTTTCTCCAGTAGCTGAATTGATTACTTGAGAGCGCTTTAATCGTTTAGTAGAAAGCGCAATCAATTCATCGCATTCTTGTATACTTAGAAAATTATCAAGAAAAAGGATAAACGGTGTTTCTATTCTCATGGTTACTTTTATATCACGATCAGAAGTATGAATGATATTACCTTTTTTACCTAATGCAGGAATCTCATATAGATAGGGTAGTGATTCTTCTTGATCATGCTTATCAATCGATTGATTTCGTATTAACTGAAATAATAGAGTATAAGAAAACTTTGGATCAAAGCCTTTTTTAATTAATGCGTCAACTAGTAATTCGGGCTGGACCCCACTATGTAAAGTTTTAATGATCCATTCTTTTAGTTCATTGGAGATGCGGGTTAGTTTTTTCATAGTATGACCTCTCCTTTCTTCTATTCTTCCCTTTTATTGTAATATAAAACGAGTTTATGAAAAAGTTATTTTATAATGTTTTCCTAATTCTAAAAATTTTTATATATCAAGTAAAAAAGTATAAATTTTCTGTAAAACATGCTAAAATATTACTAATATTGACAAGTTTTGTAATACATTAAAATAATTGGAGGATTCTGTGGAGAACTTATACAGAATTGTGATTGAAAGAGAAGATGATGTTCACATGGCTAGTTCAATAGGAAAACGTGTTTCTGAAGAATATGGCCTAAATAAAAGTGAACAAACCAAGCTTGTGGTTTCCATATTAGAGCTGACACGTAATATTGTCTTTTATGCTGAAAAAGGTGAACTCTTTATAAAACCAATAGCTAACTATGGAATTGAAATACAGGCAATTGATAAAGGACCTGGCATCCCTCATTTAGAACAAGTATTAAATAATAATATCCGATCCAAAACAGGTCTTGGGCTTGGTTTATCTGGTGTCAAGCGGCTTATGGATGAATTTGAAATTATTAGTAATGAAAAAGGAACAAAGGTTAGAGCTGTAAAATGGTTCAAGGAAGGGAGGTTCAAAAAGAGATGGTAATGACAACATCAGCCAATCGCCTTTATGGTTTAATCGAATTAAATCCAGATGGTGTGATCGTTAAGGCTAATCCTGAAGCAAAAAAACTATTATTCTCAAATGATAGTAGTTCACAAAATCTTTTTCAACGAATTAAAAATACAGATCTAAAAACAAAGTTGCATGAATGTTTCATGGGGAAAGTCAATGAGTTTACCATTTCAATCGAATCTCATCCTTATTTTTTCCTTTTTCATCGATCTTATAAAGGTGACCTGCTTGAACACATTTATATTTACTTTTTTGATATTCTTAATATCCAACATTCGATCGAACAAAATAATTGGAACAATTCATTATTATCTTCGATCGGTGAAATGGCCGCAGGTATCGCTCATGAAGTTCGTAATCCATTAACAGCTGTAAAAGGCTTTCTTCAATTAATGGATCAATCCTATAATGAAGAATATTCTCATATCGCTCAAAATGAATTGGAAAGGGCCATCCACATTTTAAATGATTTAATGAGTGTGTCCAAACCTGAATTTATACAAGAAAAGCAAACTAGTTTTAATATCATTGCTGAGATCGAATCTATTTTACTTCTATTTCAGAATCAGTTATACACAATTAATCTAATCAAACATTATGAAAATGAAAACGCTATTGTGGTGGGGAGAAGAGATCAACTTAAAAAGGCACTTTTTAATATTATAAAGAATGCCATAGAAGCTATGCCCAATGGTGGTACATTAATGATTGACCAAACAGAAGATGTCCAAAATATAAACATATGTATATCCGACTCTGGTGTGGGGATCCCGAAGGATAAATTAAGATTATTAGGCACTCCATTCTTCACGATGAAACAAGATGGGAAAGGAATGGGATTAGCACAAGTATTTAATGCGATTCAAAGTAATCATGGCAGAATAAGTGTGACTAGTGAAGAAGGCAGCGGGACTTCGTTCTCATTAACTTTACCAAAAACGATTAAACATGTAGATACGATAATTGGGGGGCAAACGATGATAGGAACGATTAATTCAAGAGTAGAATTGGCAAAATTCTTTAACGAGAATTTGAGTTTTTATACGGAAGAGTGGATCAAATATTTGGAAGAAAATAAAGACTACATTGCTACTCTTCTTAGGGATAGTGGGGAAATCGATTATTTTAGCGAACATGGAAATCCAATTATAAAAATTGTAGCATCCAATATTAGTGAATTGAAAATGGAAGAATTAATGGACAAGGCTAAGGAAAGAGGAATCTCGAGTGCAAAAACAGAATTCCCGATTCATTTAGCTTGGGAACTTTTCCAATCTTCAAGAGGAATTGTTTGGAATGCGGTCAAAACCTTTTATGTGGAATCCGGAATACAATTAGATACAGAAGAGTTTTTCGCATTAGAACGACATGTAAATGACATTATTGATTTATACATTGATTCATACACGGCTTACTATGTAAACTATAAAGAGGATTTATTAAGAAGTCATCGTGAAACGGTTGATGAATTGTCCGTTCCGATTATTCCAATTACGGATAAGGTTTGTATCTTACCTGTAGTGGGAAATGTGGATACGTACCGTGCTAAAAAAATTCGTGAAAGAACCCTTAATCGTGTTAAAGAATTAAAAGCTACTCAATTAATTATTGATATTTCTGGGGTACCGTATGTAGACACAGCTGTTGTTAACCATTTATTTAAAATTGTTAAAGGGATCAAATTATTAGGCTGTTCAACGATCATGACAGGAATTAGTCCTGAAATTGCCGATACCATGATTGAACTTGGAATTGAAATTGACAATGAAGTGAAAACATTATCAGACTTACAACAAGCCCTACAAAGTTATTTTAATGATCATAATCAAAAGAAAATATTTTAAATTAGGTTGTCTTATAAGGAAGTTTGAACGGTTTTCGGACCCTTCCCTATAAGACAACTTTTTCATTCTTGTATAAAAACTATATCATTACTTCTAATTGTCATTAATTCATGACGATCATAATTATTTTGCATTAACAACCTCATTGCTTGAGCCCGTATGGACTTCTCAATTACATTTCGAATATAGCGACCATTTGAAAAGCTTGTCGGATTTACAGCAGTTTTGATCCAATGAAGATGATCCCTTAGCTTCTTCTCTGCTTCATGACTTAATGTATATTGTTTTTCCTTTAACATAATTTCTGCAATTTCCATCAATTGATCGATACTATAATCCGGAAAATCAATAACAAGCGGGAATCGTGATTCTAAGCCTGGATTCAATGTAAGAAAATGATCCATCTCTCGAGAATATCCTGCTAATATTAAAATAAATTCATGCTGCTTATCTTCCATATGTTTTACCAAAGTATCAATAGCTTCTTTCCCAAAATCCTTTTCTCCTCCGCGTCCAAGGGAATACGCCTCATCAATAAAAAGAATGCCACCAATCGCCTTTTTTATGAGATCTCTCGTTTTTTGAGCTGTATGTCCGATATATTCTCCCACTAAATCTGCTCTTTCCGCCTCAATGAGATGACCCTTTGAGAGTACATTCATTTTATGGAATAACTTTCCAACCAGTCTGGCAACAGTTGTTTTTCCAGTACCTGGATTCCCTTTGAACATCATATGGAGTGCTTGTTTTCCACTTTTTAATCCATTTTCTTCTCTTTTCTTATTTACATAAATCCATGCATAAATTTCTTTCACTAAACGTTTCATTTCATCCATCCCTACAAGAACAGCTAACTCTTCTTCGATTTCTTTCAAAGCCGCGTGTTCAGTTGGGATCATTTTTGGAGTGGTGGGTGACATGTTGAGATTTTCTGTAACAGGGTTTCGTTTCTGTTTGTTTAGAACAATACTGATTTGACCATTGTTCTTCATTCGCATCGGTTGTTCCAAACTGTTCACCTCTCATTCTACAAACAGTATACGTTTTTTACCTGCTAGTTGTGACAAATGCCCATTTTTCTAGATGTTTATATATTTACATATATGTTTTGAAATATATATAAACGAAATGGTAGCGATAATCATGTGCAGTAAAATATACACATATTCTATTTGTATTCAGGAAGATGCCTGTTCATTAATCAAAGTTGCATTCCAATACTGAATTGTCTTTTTTTAATTTAAAGAATAAAAGGCATTCACATCATTCAACTGATGTAAATGCCTTTTTTTATTTATTTTGTTTGTTGTGGTACTTCTAACTCAATGGATACATTTCTTTGTGGAGAAAAGGTCGAAATCGCATGCTTATACACAAGCTGCTGTTTCCCTTCACATTCTAAAAGAACTGTAAAGTTATCAAAACCTTTGATTTGCCCTCTAATTTGGAATCCATTTAATAAAAATACCGTACAATTTATTCCATCTTTACGAAGTTGATTTAAAAATTGATCTTGTATATTCACTGATTGCTTCATAATAAAGCTCCTCCTCTTTTATCTCTACTTATATGTATTCGATTTTATTTTTAGCTTTCCTTCAATATATGAAGAAATTTCATCTAATTTTTTATTAAAGATTACAGAAGTAATTGCATCTGACATGTCAAACCATTTGACATCCATTTTATTTCGGAACCACGTTAATTGTCTCTTTGCATAACGTCGGGAGTTTTGTTTTAATTGATCGATCGCTTGTTCGAATGTTGTAATGCCGTCTAAAAAATCATAAAGCTCTTTGTATCCGATTGCTTGGATCGATTGGCAATTCCTTAACCCCTTTTCATGAAGAAATTCTACTTCATGTACAAGACCTTCTTCAATCATTAAATCAACTCTATGGTTAATTCGCTCATAAAGCTTTTCACGTTCCATTGATAAACCGATGATCGCAGCATCGTATAACAATTCTGGTTGTTGTGTCTCTTGCAACTCAGTTATCGTCTTTCCCGTGCAATGATATACCTCTAGTGCACGAATCACCCGTCTAACATTGTTGGGATGTATCCGCTTTCCGCTTTCAGGATCGATGTTAATTAATTGATTATGTAAGTAGGAGTTTCCTTTATCTTGGGCTTGTTGTTCTAAATACAGACGAAACTCCTCATCAGATGGAGCTGCAGAAAATTGATAATCATACAAAACAGATTGAATATATAATCCTGTTCCCCCAACAATCATAGGTAACTTACCACGTTGACTGATTTCTATTATTTTTTTACGGACTAACTCCTGAAACTCAGCGACTGAAAAAGATTCGTTTGGATCTTTTATATCAATAAGATGATGCGGTATTCCCCCCATTTCTTCCGGTTTAATTTTTGCGGTACCGATGTCCATTTTTCGATAAATTTGCATCGAGTCCCCACTAATGATTTCACCATTAAATGCTTTTGCAAGCTCAATACTCATTTTCGTTTTGCCAACTGCTGTTGGACCAATTAACACCACTAGCTTAGCCTTTGAGGTCAACTCTTGCCACTACCTTTTCCATTCGAATTCAGAACTAGCATAACAATAAAGTTAACTAATCCCTTCTTCTTTCATGATACCATATTTATCTATAATTAAAATCAAACATCTATTCATTATGACCATTTTAAATGGTACTATTCATAAATTAAGTTTTACATCGTAATTCTTTTATCATTTTTGTTATCACTTTGCCATTTTTTAACCGTTATGTCATACTACCCCCTTTTGCTTTACATTTTATTTAAAACTTAATAACATTGCCATCTTTCGTCAATTTTCGTGATACAGTTATCAAGAAATGAGATTGAAGTGAAATTAGGTGAATGTATGTTATCAAATCCAGAAATCGGTATTGATTTAGGAACCGCTAATATTTTAGCATATAGTAAAAATAAAGGAATTATTTTGAATGAACCAAGCATTGTGGCAATTGATGTTCACTCAAAAAAAATCTTAGCCTTCGGGAACGATGCGAAAGAAATGGTAGGAAAAACACCGGAAAGTATTGCGATTATTCGTCCTTTAAAAGGTGGAGTAATTGCTGATTTTGATACGACAACCGAAATGGTTCGACTCGTATTTAGTCAAATGGCAAAAGCACTTGGTTTATCCCTTCGTAAACCAAGTGTAGCGGTTTGTTCTCCCTTTTCAGCTACCAGTGTTGATAAACGAGCGATCATTGACGCGGTCAAAAATGCTGGTGCTAAAAAAGTATATACGATTGAGGAACCGGTTGCGGCAGCGATTGGTGCTGGAATGCCAGTGGATGAACCGGTCGCAAATGTGATTGTTGATATCGGTGGCGGATCCACTGAAGTTGCGATTATTTCCTTTGGTGGTGTGGTAGCTTGCCATTCCATCAAAATGGGCGGAGATCGTCTTGATGAAGATATTATTCAATATGTAAGAAAGAAATATAATATGTTAATAGGTGAACAAACTGCTGAAAAAATCAAGATAGAAATTGGATATGCCTTCTTGGATCATGAGGAAATGTATATGGAGGTACGGGGAAGAGATTTAGTAGACGGCCTTCCTAAAACTGTTACACTTTCGTCTTTTGAAATCTATGATGCCATAAAAGAGAGTTTAGCTCAAATACTAGAAGCATTAAGAGCTACACTAGAAGATAGTCCTGCAGAACTTAGCGGAGATATCGTCGACCGTGGTGTTATTTTAACTGGTGGTGGCTCAATGCTAAACGGACTGAAAGAATGGTTAGCAAAAGTAATTGATGTGCCTGTTGAAATTGCTGAAAATCCACTCCAATGCGTAGCAATTGGAACCGGTAAATCATTGCAATATTTAAAAAAACTGCCAAAAGTAGCAAATTAAAAAACGTCCATTTATGGGAGTTCCATAAATGGACGTTTTTTCAAAATAGACTTATGGAATAATTCGAGAAATTTGATCCACTTCCTCCTCTTTAAGTGTACGAATTCCACCAAATACTTCATATGCTGAACCGATGGACACTAGAAAATCTCCAGTAATAGCGACCTTTTGTTCCTGGAGAAGTTTTATTATATCTTCTTCTCCTATTTGACTTGATACAGATACAGCCTCTAATAATTGACCAATTGTCTTAATCCAAACACCGGTTAAAATTTGTCGTTCTCCAATTGAATCTATATCATTTTCAATATTTAAAAGTTCCGTTAACCCTTTCAACTCGATAATCTGCCCTATCACTTGAATCCATAATCCTAAGGCAACCTCTTTTTCCAGTTCTATTATTTTTTTATTATCGGAATCTTTTCTGTATTTGTCTTTTTTTCCTGTATGATCCACAATTACCAGCCCCAGAACAAAAGTTTTGCTTTATTTTATGCTAATTAAGCTATTCTGTTGCCTTCGTTCAGTCACCATTACAAAAATATATTGCATATTATCCTTTACTAATTTTCAAAAGCCTCTTTTCACAAGCACGAGTTCCAAGTAACAAAAGTGGTCAAAATATAGTCAAACCATAAAAAAATCACCAAAGAATCCTTAAATGCAAAGGCTTCTTCGATGATATAAATTACATAACACGTTTAAACATTTTCTCAAGTTCATACACAGATGTATGGATAATAATCGGTCTACCATGCGGGCATGTAAACGGATCAGATGTCAATCGAAGTTCATCTAGTAAAGCTTGAATCTCATCGTTACGTAAATGCCGATTTGCTTTAATCGATCCTTTACAACTCATCATGATCGCAGCTTCTTCTCTCAGCTTTTTAATATCTACTTTTTTCATTGAAAGAAGTTGTTCAATCATCTCTTCAATAATTTCTTTTTCTTCCCCTTCTGGAAGCCATTGTGGATGCGACTTTACAATGTAACTATTAAGCCCAAAGGGTTCAAGAAAAACCCCTACTTTTTCAAGCTCTGATCGATATTCTTCAATTTTAATGTACTCATCTGATGAATATTCAAATGTAATCGGAACAAGCAATTCTTGTAACTCAGAGGCTACTTCCCCTACTTTTTCTCGATAAAATTCATATTTGATTCTTTCTTGAGCAGCATGTTGGTCAATGATATACAATCCTCGCTCATTTTGAGCAAAGATATAGGTACCATGCATTTGCCCAATCGGATATAACGGTGGTACACGTGGAGCCTGTTCTTGTTGAACTGAGTCTTCTGATGGTACGGGGGAGTCATTCTGTTCTATAAATTTCTCTTTTTCTTGAACTCCCATGTTTTGATTTTGACTATGCAAATCATCAAGAACCAATTCCCTTGTCCCAATTTCTTTAACCATTTCAGCCTTGCGTAGCAAAGTTTCTCCTCCAAAGTCATGTTTCCCATGAGGTGGATGATATTCCTCTTTTTCTGTTGGATATAAAACAGAAGAAGAGGATGATTGATTGTTATTCGTTTTAAATTTAATCGGCTCAGACGGAATATGATCAAGCTTTAAAGTCGTTTGTTCGGATTGTTCTTTATTTCCTTTTACCTTAACAATTCCCTCTGGTATTAATTCTTGCTTTTTAAATGCGAGCTTAATTGTACTAGAAACCAGCTCATTTAACTCTTGTTCTTTACTGATTCTTACTTCTAGTTTGGATGGATGGACATTTACATCCACTAAAATAGGGTCCATTTCAATATTCAAGATGGCAATTGGGTATCTTCCGATTGGCAATAATGTATGGTAGCCCTCTTGAATAGCCTTGACAAGTGGATAGTTTTTAATAAACCTTCCATTAATCATAGTAGAGATATAATTTCTAGATGCTCTAGTCAATTCTGGCAAGGCCAAAAATCCGCTCAATTTAAAGTCAAGGGTGGAAGCCTGAATAGGGATCATTTTTTTGACTGTATTCAGTCCATATATCGCTGCTAGCACTTGTCTAATATCACCATTTCCATTTGTATGCAGTAATTTTCGCTCATTATGAAACAAACGAAATGAAATTTCCGGATGTGCTAAAGCAAGACGATTGGTTACATCTGTAATATTTCCAAGCTCAGTATGAATCGTCTTCATATATTTTAGGCGAGCAGGTGTATTATAAAATAAATCATTAATAATAATGTCCGTACCTTTTCGGCTAGCTGCTTTTTCTAGTGCCATCATTTTTCCGCCATCCATAACGATACGTGTTCCTGCATCACCTGTTGAAGTAATAAGTTCTAATTTAGACACAGAGGCTATACTCGGCAATGCCTCGCCACGAAAACCAAGGGTACGTATCCGAAATAAATCATGCTCATCTTTTATTTTACTTGTGGCATGACGCTGAAATGCCCGGGGAACATCACTTTCTTCCATGCCTTCACCATTATCACAAATCCTAATTTTCGCTAAACCCGCTTCTTCCACTTCTATATCTATGTTCGTTGCCCCTGCATCAATGGAATTTTCAACTAACTCTTTTACGACAGAAGCCGGTCGTTCAACCACTTCACCTGCTGCAATTTTATTAGAAAGCAAATCATCAAGCTGAATAATTTTCCCCATATTCCTCCACCTCCATTCCTTTAATGCTTGCTTTTCTTATGGAGTTCATAGAGAATATTCATTGCTTCCATAGGCGTCATATCTAAAATATCCAAATCTCTTATCTTCTCTATAATTGTTTTTTCTTTCACAGTAAGGTGATCCTGTTTTTTAACGATTGGCTGTTGATCTGCAAAAAAGGAAAGTTGCTGTTCTTCTATTACAGACTGGTCCTCTCCTTTATTCGTTGTTTCAGTATCTCGTCCAATTCTTTGTTCGTTAATAGATGTATCTTGATTAGGATGTTTATTTCCTTTCTCTAATGAAGCTAAAATTTCATTTGCACGGCTTATGAGTTCGCTAGGCAGATCCGCTAATTTGGCAACATGAATTCCATAGCTTTTATCTGTTGGTCCTTCTTTTATTTTATGGAGAAAAACGACTTTTCCATTTTGCTCCATTGCGCTAACATGAACATTCTTGAGATTCTCCAATTCTTTTTCTAATACGGTTAGTTCGTGATAATGGGTCGAAAATAAAGTTTTTGCGCCAATATGGTTATGAATATACTCAATAATCGCTTGGGCTAATGCCATCCCATCATAAGTTGACGTTCCTCGTCCAATTTCATCAAATAGAATGAGACTGTCCTTCGTTGCATTGGCTATCGCATTTTTCGCTTCCATCATTTCTACCATGAACGTACTTTGTCCTGACACTAAATCATCAGCTGCACCGATTCTTGTAAAGACCTGATCAAAGATCGGTAATACCGCTTCTTGAGCTGGAACAAAGCATCCAATTTGAGCTAGAATGGCAGCTAAGGCAATTTGTCTCATATACGTACTTTTACCTGACATATTTGGACCTGTTATCAACAGAATTTCCCGTTCTTTATTCATTACACAATCGTTCGGGACATAGCGATCTAAACTCATTACTTTTTCGACAACCGGATGTCGACCTTCTCTAATGATCATTTGCCTTTCAGTCGAAAATACCGGTCTAACAAATGAACGTTCCTCACTAATCGTTGCAAAACATTGTAATACATCTAGTTGGCTAACAATCTTAGCTAACGTCTGTAGCTTTGGAATATATTCTTTTACATGTTCCCGAATTTCTGTAAACAATTCGTATTCTAAATCCATGCTTTTTTCTTCTGCTTGTAAAATTAAAGCTTCTTTTTCCTTTAATTCTGGCGTTATAAACCTTTCTGCATTGGTAAGAGTTTGCTTTCTCTCATATCTTCCTTCTTCTAATAAATGCAAATTGGCTTTAGTTACTTCAATATAGTAACCAAACACGCGGTTGTACCCGACCTTTAACGATTTAATCCCCGTTTTCTCACGCTCTTCCCTTTCTAATTGGGCAATCCAAGTCTTTCCATTTCGACTCGCATCCCGGTAACGGTCAAGGTCCTCATTATATCCATCTTGAATGATATTGCCTTCCTTAATGGAAATAGGCGGATTCTCGACAATTGCTCGTTCAAGTATATCAGTTACTTCACCACAGGAATCCATCCCGTCAGCTAATTTTAAGGCTTCCTCATGACCTAATTGTTGAACGATTTGGCGAATGTATGGAATTTGTTGAAGCGATCGTTTCAATTGAACAAGATCACGTGCATTTACATTCCCAAAAGCCACTCTTCCTGCAAGTCGTTCTAGATCATATACTTCCTTGAGCATTTCCCTAATTTCTTGACGCTCAAAATAAGCTTTGATCAGCGTTTCGACTAAATCATGACGAGCGTGGATTGCAGATGGATCAATTAGCGGGCGATCAATCCATTGTTTTAATAAACGCCCTCCCATGGCTGTTTTAGTTTCATCTAATAACCACAGTAATGAGCCTTTTTTTCCTTTTGAACGAATCGTTTCCGTTAATTCAAGATTGCGTTTTGAAAAATAATCGATTTTCATATAATGATAGATTTTATACGTTTTGACGGGCTGTAGGTGTTCGAGACTACGTTTTTGCGTTCGATGCAGATAATTAAAAAGTCTCGCACTTGTATTTTGCAGTTTCTTTTCTGTAACTTCTTTTAGTAGTGAATGATATTCATCTTTTATCTCTACATCCTCTTCAATTGAAATCGTCATGACAAAACGATCATTAATTTGCTTCTTCCATTGGTCTATAAATGAAGAAGCAACAACCAATTCTTTAGCACCTATTAAAGCAATTTCATTAATAACATCATCGAAATCATGTAATAAGGTTACTTTACTTTCACCTGTTGAAATATCTGTATAGGCTAAAGAAAAAGTTTGATCCTCAAAATGATTGATAGAAGCAATGTAGTTATTCTCCTTATCTGTAATACCCTTTCCTTCCATCATGGTTCCTGGTGTAATCAATTGAACCACTTCACGGCGGACAACCCCTTTTGCTTCCTCGGGTCTTTCAACCTGCTCGCATATGGCCACCTTAAAACCGCGTTCAACTAACTTTTCTATATAGGAAGAAGCAGAGTGATAAGGTATACCGCACATTGGAATCCGTTCGTCTCCCCCACCCTCTCTGCCTGTCAATGTAATTTCTAATTCTTGGGATGCTTTAATGGCATCTTCAAAAAACATTTCATAAAAATCACCAAGACGAAAAAATAAAAAGGCATCTTGATAATTTGCCTTTACTTGTAAATATTGTTGAATCATTGGCGTATAACCGGCCATTTTTACCTCCAAAGTTAAACCATTTTATTTCTTTTATTTACTTATTATATCATAAAATAGAAGGGTGTTAGTTGGGAGGTTTTTCAAAAAAAAAACTAGGAAGCACCCTTCCTAGTCATAGGTTATTTATCTTTATTCTTATCTAGGAAGTCTGGATCAAGATCCTCAAAGTCATCATCGTCTACATCAAAACCCCAATCATAATCGTTTTCATGATCCCTTTCTGGATAAACATGAACAATCACTTTTGTATCCCCTAATACTTCAACAATAAATTCTCTTTCAACATGGACGACCATCATATTACCATCTGAAATTACACATTCTAAACAGTTTGGTTGTTGTATCACTTTGGCAATTACATCATGCTCATCTAGGCAATCTTGATCACGATATTTTAACTTGATCACATCACAATATTCAACGGTTTTTGTTACGACTTCTGTTCTTGTATTATTGTTATAGGAATACCAAATGTTAATATCATAAGCTCCGTTTATTTCAACCTTTTTATCTATTTTTTTCGCTTCATACGTATGGTTTATAATCCAACAGCCAAGAATGCTTGACGGATTGTGTAGTGGCTTAACCGTATGATTAGACTTTGTAAATTTGCGTCCCTTCGCCACTACTGCTTTAGTTATAATCTCTCTGTACTCTCCCATTGCAAGCGAAACCTCCTCATTTATTTTCACTTCATCCTATGCTTAAAGGTAGGCTAGTGTGCGATAAAGTTTAGCGAATATCTTAAAAATATAGGCATGTAGCATTGTATGAATATATGAGGAGAAGGTTCCGAAATGGAAAATAAAAAAGGTTTGGAGTTTATCCAAACCTTTTTCGTCATTAATGATGGGAGCAGTTTTTATTTTGAATTTCAGCACCGGTTTCTCCACTTAATAAATTTCCACCTGTTGATATGATGATTTCATCTGTCACACGATTAGAAATCGTTGTCGCCACTAATTGCAGTAAATCATTGACCTCTACTTGAGATTCCTTAAACTCATATACAACTGGAATTTCATCAAGTTCCTGTTGAAGTGCCGCTATTTTTTCCTCTGTTTTCTTAAAGGCTTCTATTTTACCATAATGTTGAAAATTTACGGCTTGCTTCTGAAGTGCTTTAATGGTTGAAATATGCTGACGTACCTTTTCGTTTTCATGGATTTTAGCCTCAGCTTTTTTGAAAAAATCAACTTCTTCCGTTTCTGCAATCATTTGAGCTAATTCTCTTGCCTTCTCAACAATATCATCTTTCGTAAATTTCCCCATGGTTTCACCTCAAGTATCTTTTTTGTTATTCCACCATTTCTCCATTTAATGACCATGTTTTTGCTTCAGTAATTTTCACTTTAACGATTTTACCAATTGTCGTTTTTGGGGCTGTAAAATTAACGAGTTTATTTCTACGCGTATAGCCTGCTAATACATCAGGGTTATTTTTACTTTCTCCCTCAACAAGTACTTCAACAACTTGGCCTTGATACTTTTTCATCGCCTCAGCAGACAATTCATTCACAACTGCGTTTAATCGTTGTAATCTCTCTTTTTTGACTTCCATTGGTACATTATCCTGCATTTTTGCAGCTGGAGTCCCTTCACGAGGTGAATATATAAACGTATATGCAGCTTCATATCCAACTTCACGATATAAGGAGAGCGTTTCTTCAAACTGCTCTTCGGTTTCATTTGGATAACCAACTATAATATCCGTAGTTAACGCAACATTTGGGATCGCAGCTTTAATTTTCCGGACCAATTCAAGGTAGTGCTCACGACTATATTTTCGAGCCATGATTTTTAACACATCCGTGGAACCAGATTGTACAGGTAAGTGAATGTGTTCTACTAGATTGCCGCCCTTCGCTAAAACTTCAATCAAGTGATCATCAAAATCACGAGGGTGACTGGTTGTAAACCGTACTCTAGGAATATCAATTTTCCTAATTTCATCCATTAAGTCACCAAGACCGTATTTCATATCTGAAAAGTCTTTACCATAGGCATTTACATTTTGACCTAATAATGTAATCTCTTGATATCCTTGAGCTGCAAGATGACGGACCTCTTGGATAATATCTTCTGGTCTTCGACTTCTTTCTTTCCCTCTTGTAAATGGAACAATACAATAGGTACAGAACTTGTCACAACCATACATAATATTGACCCATCCCTTAATATTCCCGCGTCTTACTTTCGGAAGGTTCTCAATAATATCCCCTTCTTTAGACCAAACCTCAATCACCTGTTCTTTTGACATGTAGGCTTCATTTAAGATATGTGGAAGGCGATGAATATTATGGGTTCCAAAAACCATATCGACATGCTGATACGTTTTTAAAATCTTATTTACGACTGATTCTTCTTGAGACATACAACCACAAACACCTAATAATAAATCAGGTTTGTCTAGCTTTAAATGTTTTAGATGACCGAGTTCACCAAATACTTTATTTTCTGCATTCTCACGGATCGCACAAGTATTTAATAAAATGACATTAGCATCTTCCACTGTATCTGTTGGCTCATAACCAAGACCAAGAAAAATCCCAGCCATTACTTCTGTATCATGTTCATTCATTTGGCAGCCGTACGTACGAATATAAAACTTACGACCTTCTCCCATCCCTTTAAATTCCTCAGGGATTTCAAAGTCTTTAAAGTAGGAGATTTCTTCTTTCCCCCGTTTTTTAGCTTCCTTTAAAGATGGAGCGGTAATAACCGTTTCAAAATACTTACTATAATCCTTTGCGGATTTTTTGTCCGAAGGATCTTTCGTTACTACTTGTTGGCTTTCTAAACGTTGTTTCTCATTCATTTAATTTTTGTACTCCTTTCTTACTCCTCGAATAAACGATAAGAGTTTTGCACATTATAATAGTATAATGCCTTGAATGAATGAAAACAATAGTCAGGTATTGGTCTTTTTACAAGATTGATTTTATAGATGATAAAAAACTAGAAAAAAAGCAAGTGATAGATTCACAATCACTTGCTTTCTTTTATGATAAATATAATTATTTAAACTCTGCAACTAATTGATTGAAATGTTCTGTATCTAAATTCAAATCCGATTGGACAAGTGGTTCTTCTGCATAACCTTTTAGTAATTGTTGATAGGATTGACGCTCAGTATTCTGATAGATTAATCCTGTGACGAGACCATTATGTTTCATCAACGTCTGCATAGCCTCTTCTCGACTTGATGGATCATATCCTTCAATATCACTTAACTTTGTTAGATTTTCTTTAAACCAATCATACGTATTTACCTTATTATAAGTTACACATGGGCTAAATACATTGATTAAAGAGAATCCTTTATGGTTAATCCCTGCTTCAATAAGGGCTGTTAAATCCTTTAAATCAGTAGAAAAGCTTTGTGCTACAAAGGTAGCTCCAGCGGTTAAGGCCATTTCCATTGGTGAAACCGCTTGTTCAATGGATCCTTGTGGTGTGGATTTAGTTTTAAATCCAGCAGCCGAACGAGGAGAAGTTTGTCCCTTCGTTAAACCATAAATCTGATTATCCATGACAATATAGGTAATATCAATATTTCTTCTAATTGCGTGAATCGTATGACCCATTCCAATGGCAAATCCATCTCCGTCACCACCTGAAGCAATAACGGTTAAATCACGGTTCGCCATTTTAACACCTTGGGCGATTGGAAGGGAACGACCATGAATTCCATGTAAACCATATGAATTAATATAACCCGATATACGGCCGGAACAACCGATACCAGAAATAACAGCTAAACTTTCAGGCTCTAATCCTACATTTGCTGCCGCACGTTGAATGGCAGCCTGTACAGAGAAATCTCCACATCCAGGGCACCAATTTGGTTTTACATTATTTCGAAAGTCTTTAAATGTTGCCATTAAGAACAGCTCCTTGCATTTGGTGTATATCTTTACATTTTGCATATACTTCGTTAGGTTTGAATGGATTTCCATCATACTTTAGTACTTTATGAATTTTTGCAGCATGACCTACATTCATTTTAATGATATTTGCAAGCTGTCCTGTAGCATTATTCTCAACAACAGCCACTGCTTTAGCATTCTCGACTAGTGGTAATAGTTCATCTGTTGGGAATGGATGGATTAAACGGATATGAGCATGGTTTACTTTTAAACCATCCTTCTCTAAACGCCCCATTGCTTCTTCAATTGCTCCACGTGTCGAGTTAAAACCAACAATTAATAGATCCGCTTTTTCATGCGGTGCGTTTTTATAAACAGGTGTATCAAAACGAATATTTTCCATTTTTCTAAACGCTTATCCATTTGTTGCTGACGGTTAACTGCCGCTTCAGAAGGTTTACCTGTCTCATCATGTTCAACACCTGTCACATGATGGATTCCATTCTTTACACCTGGAATGACACGTGGAGAAACTCCATCTTCTGTTACCTCATAACGTTTGAAATACTCTTTATTTTCTGTTCCTGGTAAATCCTCTGTAATTAATTTACCACGACGAATTTCTACTTTATTATAATCGAGTGGTTCAACTGTTTGCTTTCCTAGAGATAATTGTAAATCAGATAGAATAATAACTGGACATTGATATTCCTCTGCTAAATTAAACGCTTCAGCTGTGTCATAGAAAGCTTCCTGAACCGTACTAGGTGCTAGAACAATTTTAGGAATTTCACCATGTGTTCCGTAGATCATGGCCATTAAATCAGATTGTTCCTGTTTGGTCGGTAATCCTGTTGAAGGACCTCCACGTTGAGTGTCAACAATCACAAGCGGTGTTTCTGTTATTCCAGATAAGCCAATCGCTTCCATTTTAAGAGATAATCCAGGTCCTGCAGATGCTGTTAAAGAACGAACCCCTCCGTAATTGGCTCCGATTGCCATAGTAACTGCAGCAATCTCATCCTCTGTTTGAATAACGGCTCCACCAAGAGGCGGTAAGTTTTTAATTAAATATTCCATAATTTCAGAAGCTGGTGTGATCGGATACGCTGCCATGAATCGGCATCCGCCAGCAAGAGCACCTAATGCGATTGCATCGTTTCCAATCATAAATAAGCGATTTTTACCATCTGCTTTATCTAATACAATGGCTTTTGAAGCCGCATCTGTTTCGTCTCTTAAATAATCATAACCCGCTTTGATTGCTTCCATATTCTTGTCAACAACTTGTTGACCTTTCTTGCCAAAAATTTCTTGTACGACATCCTTAAACACATTAATATCTAAATTTAGTATGGCACACGTTGCTCCAACAGCAACCATATTTTTCATTAACGATGTACCTAAATTAGTTGCGATTTCGGTGAATGGAACCGCATACAGACTTCCCGAAGAATCTTCTGGATTTTTTGGATTAAACTTGGAATCAGCAATGATAATCCCTTTATTATTCAATTCTTTGTAGTTTACTTCGATTGTTTCTTGATCAAATGCTACTAATATATCTAGATCATCAGAAACAGTACGTACTTGAGTTGTGCTCACTCGAATTTTATTGTTTGTATGACCGCCCTTTATACGTGATGAAAAGTGACGATACCCGTATAAATAATACCCTAATCGGTTTAATGCAATTGAAAATATTTCCCCTGTACTCTCGATTCCTTCTCCTTGTTGCCCTCCAACTTTCCATGAAAGCTGATTAACCATATTTCCACCCCTTTAAATACAAAAAAAGTTTATGTCCCTATGTAGCTCAAGTATATCACCTATTCGAATTTTTTCTAATTAATTTGCTTAATTTCTAGAAATTTTCTTTATATTTGGAATTCGAATAGTTCTAAACGATTTCATTCTATCCCCATATCATAAAAAATGCAACCATTTCGAATTGAAATTTGACAAAAATGTGAATATTTTTTTAGTTTCATAAAAAACATCAATTTTGCCTTCATATTAACCATTCAAACAAAAATAAAAGTGAGTTAAAATCCTATTTATCATATCTTTTTTGAAATTTCGGGTTCCTTTTTCTAGAAACCCTTATACTCATCTTTTCACTAAACTATATTTTTATATAACTACAATTATATTTTAATATGTTGAAATTTATGTTTTTTGTTTCAGTTATAATAAAAAACCTGCTTACACTAAGCAGGTCCACTCATCTTGATCTTTAGAAAATACCTTTTCCCTATTAAAAGGTAATATCTTTTTACGCTAACACATTCTTTATTATCTAGGTTCAATTATTAGCTTGATAGCCGTTCTTTCTTCACCGTCAATTAAAATATCAGTGAATGCTGGTATGCAAATTAAATCAACGCCGCTAGGTGCAACAAATCCTCTTGCAATGGCTACAGCTTTAACGGCTTGATTTAATGCACCTGCACCAATCGCTTGAATTTCTGCTCCACCTCTTTCTCGCAGAACTCCAGCAAGCGCACCAGCTACAGAATTAGGATTAGACTTTGCTGAAACTTTTAATATTTCCATTCCTAGCTCCTCCTTGTATGGTTCCTCCTTTTTGTTCACGGTTGGAACAATTAAGATATATCATTCCACTGATACTATATTCAGTAAACTTTACACATATTCCGGCTTGGTCATAAAAATATAATAAGGCACCATCAGAATATGATGGTGCCTCTCTCCTATGAATAAAACGGATGATCTTCATTGATTAAAATAGGAGTTATCTTTTTGGCATTGCCTGTTTTATTATCAATTTCAATACATACTGCACTAAGTTGGGCCCGTCCTGTTTTAGGTACTTCAAATCGCCCTGGTAATCCTGTTAAAAATCTTCTTATAACGACTTCCTTATCCATCCCTAATATCTCATCATATGGACCTGTCATCCCTACATCAGACATAAACGCTGTCCCCTTAGGCAATATTCGATGATCAGCTGTTTGAACATGTGTATGTGTCCCAATGACTGCAGACACTCTCCCATCAAGATACCAACCCATTGCCTGCTTTTCACTTGTAGCTTCCGCATGAAAATCAACAAAAATTATCGGTGTTCTTACTTTCGCTTCTTCAATCAATTGATCAGCTTTTTGAAAAGGACAATCATTTGCCGCTAAAAAGGTTCTGCCTTGTAAACTGATCACGGCGATTTCTTCACTGTTCATCTTTAAATACACGATACCTTGACCTGGATTATTCTCAGGAAAATTAGCTGGTCTTACCAGATATTTTGCATGGTCAATAAATTCAAAGATCTCTCGATTATCCCAAGTGTGATTTCCTAGCGTAACAGCCTGTGCGCCTATTTCTAAAAAACCACGATAAATTTTTTCTGTAATGCCTTTCCCGCCCGCTGCATTTTCTCCATTTACAATGGTTATATGGGGACGATACTTTTCTTTTAGTTTTGGTAAATATTCCTTAACCATGTCACGTCCCATTGAACTAACTACATCACCAATAAATAATATATTCATATTTGAACCTTTCTATTTTTAATTTAGGCTCTGTTAAACCTAGTTGTTGCTTCTCGTTTCAGGCACTTCGCTTTCCTCTAAAGATATGCATGAGCCACTTAGACACTTCATGCTTTAAAGGTCTCCTCGCTGTCTCGCTTCCCCTACTGCTTTATGCCTTCCACTGCAATCAAGAGTAATCCTAAATTAATATTCCCATTTTAATTAAAATAAAGCGGTGTATCAACACCGCTTTATTTTGCATATTCAACCGCTCTTGTTTCACGGATTACCGTGACTTTTATATGACCTGGATAATCCAGTTCTTCTTCAATCTTTTTACGAATATCTCGAGCAAGACGATGAGCTTCCAAATCATCAATTTGTTCAGGTTTTACTAAAATTCGAACTTCACGACCAGCCTGAATAGCAAACGATTTTTCTACCCCATCATATGATTCGGAAATCTCTTCCAATTTTTCAAGACGACGGATATAATTTTCAAGCGTTTCCCTTCTTGCTCCAGGTCTTGCTGCAGACAATGCATCTGCCGCTGCAACTAAAACAGCAATAATCGACGTTGGCTCCGTATCGCCATGGTGGGAAGCAATACTATTAATAACAATTGGATGTTCCTTATATTTCTTAGCAAGTTCCACACCAATTTCAACATGGCTTCCTTCTACTTCGTGATCGATGGCTTTACCAATATCGTGTAGTAAACCTGCACGACGTGCCATTGTTTCATCTTCACCAAGTTCTGCTGCTAGTAATCCACTAAGCTGAGCAACTTCTATAGAATGTTTAAGAACATTCTGTCCATAGCTTGTTCTGAATTTCAAACGCCCTAGAATCTTAATGAGATCTGGATGTAATCCATGAACACCAACTTCAAAAGTAGTTTGTTCACCTATTTCTCGAATGTGTTCATCTACTTCACGTCTAGATTTATCTACCATCTCTTCAATTCGAGCTGGGTGGATTCTTCCGTCTTGAACAAGCTTTTCAAGGGCTAAGCGCGCAGTTTCTCTTCTAACTGGATCAAAACCTGATAGAATTACGGCTTCTGGAGTATCATCAATAATTAAATCAATACCCGTTAACGTTTCCAGTGTACGAATATTACGTCCTTCTCTACCAATGATGCGTCCTTTCATTTCATCATTAGGAAGATTTACAACTGATACCGTTGTTTCAGCAACGTGGTCTGCTGCACATCGTTGAATTGCTAAAGACAGAATTTCTTTCGCCTTCTTGTCCGATTCCTCTTTGGCTCGAATTTCACTTTCTTTAATCATTACAGCGGTTTCATGCTTTAATTCATGATCAACGCGCTCGATAATGATGGCCCTTGCTTCTTCGCGAGTTAATCCAGAAATACGTTCTAACTCTGCTTGTTGTTGACGCACGATCTCGTCCACTTTGCTTTCCATCTCTTCAATATGCTGTTGTCTTTTGTTAAGAGAATCATCTCTTTTCTCTAAAAGGTTTTCACGTTTTTCTAACGATTCATCTTTACGATCAAGATTTTCCTCTTTTTGCAGTAAACGATTTTCTTGTTTTTGAAGTTCATTTCTACGTTCACGAATTTCTCGTTCTGCTTCATTACGAAGTTTATGATTTTCATCTTTTGCCTCAAGTAAGGCTTCCTTTTTTAAAGATTCCGCATCACGTTTGGCATCTTCTAGTATTTGTTCTGCTGCATCTCGTGCTCCAGCAATTTTCGCTTCAGCAATCGACTTTCGAACAAAATAGCCAACAACTACACCGACGATCAGAGCAAGCAAAATGGAGATGATTGCAATTAGTAGGTCCATCATTTCACCTCCTTCTGCTATTCGCTTTTTGTTACTGATTAAAGGTTCAACTTGTACATTTTTCAAAATCAAAATACAGCTCTTAGGCTTTTATTACAGATAAAAAGTAAAAATATACATTATTAATTGTAAAGCTGTGTATTTTTAATGTCAAGTGGTTGTCCCTACGCCTTTTACGAATATTTTCAAAAAATGGCAAAGTCCTTTTATTAGACTTTGCCATTGTAAATTAATCGACTAAATTTAATTCATCCTGCTCAATTTCCTCATTTTCAGAAGACACCGTTTGAACACCATCTAAGCCAAAGTGGTTACGAATTTGTTGTTGAACTTGTGCACGAATTTCAGGATTTTCCTTAAGGAATTGTTTTGCATTCTCTCTTCCTTGACCAACTCGTTCCCCGTTATATGAATACCACGATCCACTCTTCTCGATAATGTCAAGTTCTGCACCAATGTCAACAATTTCGCCTTCTTGAGAGATTCCTTCTCCGTACATAATATCTACCTCAGCTGTACGGAACGGAGGGGCTACCTTATTTTTTACAACTTTAATCTTCGTTCTATTTCCTACAATCTCACTCCCTTGTTTAATCGCTTCAGCGCGACGAACTTCTAAACGAACAGAGGAATAGAACTTAAGTGCGCGTCCACCAGGAGTGGTTTCTGGGTTTCCGAACATAACTCCAATTTTTTCACGAACTTGGTTAATAAAGATCGCAATCGTATTCGATTTATTAATGGCACCTGAAAGTTTACGAAGAGCTTGTGACATTAAACGGGCTTGTAATCCCATATGGGAATCTCCCATTTCTCCTTCAATTTCTGCCTTAGGAACTAATGCTGCAACAGAGTCTACAACAACAATATCTACAGCACCGCTTCGAACAAGAGCTTCAGCGATTTCTAATGCTTGTTCACCCGTATCTGGTTGAGATAATAGAAGCTCGTCTATGTCTACTCCAAGTTTTTGAGCATACGTTGGATCAAGTGCATGTTCTGCATCTATAAATGCAGCCTGTCCACCTGTTTTCTGAACTTCTGCAATGGCATGAAGGGCAACTGTCGTTTTACCTGAACTCTCTGGTCCATAGATTTCGATAATACGACCTCTTGGGTATCCACCCACACCTAGTGCAGCATCTACCGCTAATGAACCAGTAGATATAGTTGATATTACACGATCTGATTGTTCACCTAGTTTCATAATTGAACCTTTACCAAATTGTTTCTCTATTTGTTTTAACGCCTGTTCAAGGGCTGCTTGACGATCGCTCACAAAGTTTCCTCCTTTTATATAAAAACAGCTTACTGATTTTCTACTAATTCAAGTATCCATCCTTGTTTATAATATATCTCTTTTTCACCTTTTTGTCTATTAAAAAATCGAACATTCATTCGTTATTTTTCGATGATTGCTTAATGTGAATAGTTTAAAACCAGACTACCATTCTACCATTTTTATACGAAATTCAGCTATTAAAAATTAAAACTCAAGTATAATTCGTAGAGTAAGAAACTGATTTCAAAGGGATAGCTTTTGCTATCTCTTTTACTTTCAGCTCCTCCTCATCAAACCGTACGTGAAGTTTTCCTTCATACGGCTTTCCGACGTTCTTCTTTCCTTGGCTTTACAGCGTCTAACTAGCTAATTTTCACTAATATATGTTTCACTTCTTTTCTTACATCCTTTAAATTTCCATGTTTCTTACGATTATTTCTCTTTTTGTTATGAAATAAGGTAAGTCGTTCTAATACATACCAGTCGATTCTATTTAGCCATTTCTTTGCGTGAGCCGAGATAAGATAGTAATTCTTGAAACCTTGCAGTTTCCTATTTAGCCCTTTTACTAACTCTCTGATATCCAAGTATAATTTATTCCTTGGTTCTGTATAGGCTTTAATCTTAGAACGCATTTTCTTCATCGCATTCCTCTTAGGTATATGTGACATGACATATAACGTGTTTCCACCTTTTCGTCTGATTGGAAACTTCCGATTATGAAATCCTAGAAAATCGAAACCATCTATGTCATTCCACAGATTAACTAGTCTCGATTTATTTCTATTAATAGTAAGGTCAAGTTTCCTCATTATTGATTGGATGACCTTTATACTTTCAAGTGCTTGTTGTTTGGTTTTACACATAATGACGAAGTCATCCGCATACCTTATGAGTTCACCCAAGTCTTTGAACTTCTTCTCCCAAAGCATATCCATTGTATTTAGGTAGATATTAGCTAAAAGAGGTGAAATTACACCACCTTGCGGTGTACCAGTAATTGGATTTCTTATTTTGCCTTCCTCCATTATGCCTGACTCTAGCCATTTTCGAACAAGCTTTAAAACCCGTCGATCACTAATCCTTTGTTCTAATATTTTCATCAACTTGTATTGATTAATATTATCGAAATATCCTTGGATATCGACGTCTACTACCCAAAAACATTTCTTACTGGCTTTTCTTATCTTTGCCATCGCTTGATGGGCATTTCGCTTTGGACGAAAACCAAACGAACAGTCATGAAAGTCAGCCTCGAATATTGGTTCAATAACCATTTTCGTTGCCATCTGTACGACCCGATCTTTAATAGTTGGAATTCCTAATGGACGTTTCTTTCCATCATCCTTTGGAATATAGGTTCTTAGGACTGGACTAGGGTGATAACGCTTCTCCTTTAGTTCCAAATAGAGCTCGTTCATAAATTTCTTTTCCCCGTACTCCAAGACGATTTGTTCAATCGTCTGTCCATCGACACCTCCACTTCCTTTCTTTCGTTTCACACGTTGCCATGCCTCCCATAGAATATCAGGACGATAGATTTTGTCATATAAAGCGTGAAATCTTCGAGTTGGACATTCCTTGGCACAAAGATATAACGTCTTCCAGAGTTCTTGAGCTTTTACTTTATTGGTGTAGTTAGTCATTTTCCTGACATTCACTGACTCTTACCTCCTTCTGACATATGAACGAAGTAGGGTAATGGCTTGCGCCGTCCTTCCCTAGACAATGTTGTGTTGTCATTGTCATTAATGGTACTATGACCCCCTCCGACTCCCTCTCATCCATCCACCACTTCGTTTGCACTTATAGGTTTCTGCTTTACTTTCGTTAGAAAGTGATAAGGAGGGTATCCCCAGTTCCGCTAACTACTTTACTAACATGTCGCTCCCCATACCCCGAGAGATTTATCGGTGCTGCTATTCCAAGATCTTCACACCTTCCATGGTCTTCGCCCATTATCCCAAGGCTCGACTTCTCTTTGGCTACCGTAGGTAGGTTCTTTTGACGAGACGGCAGGATTCACTTTATGTTACAACCTGTTAGTTTGCTCGCACTCCGCTAGGGAGTTACTTTATCACAGGGCTTCAACCTTAGAATTTCTTCACCAGTTGCCTGTCAGCTACTGAGCGTCTTGGTACTTACTCAGGTTGGACTTTCACCAACTAGCAATTAACGGCTTGCTGGGCACGCGGACAACAAAAAAAGGAAGCTGTTAAAGATTTTAACAGCTTCCACTCGTCATTAATTGATAAGCTTTAACAAATAATGGCAGCCCCATTTTACCGTACGAACCCGATTTGTCGTTCGATTGACACCAAGATTTAATTTTTCTACTCTTGTTGGTTGCCCTTTAATACTCATTCCTACATACACAGTTCCCACTGGTTTACCTTCCAATTCATCTGGACCTGCTACACCAGTAAAACTAATTCCAATATCCGCATTCATCAATTGGGCCACATTTTCGGCAAGTTCTTTCGCACATTGACTGCTTACAACACCGTAGGTTTCAATCGTTTCTTTTTTTACCTTTAAAACATTTTGTTTTACTTCGGGTGTGTAGCAAACCACCCCACCTTTTAGTAAATTTCCAGCACCAGGAATCGCCGTTAATTCTTTTTGGAACATTCCCCCTGTTAAACTTTCCGCAGCAGCAATCGTCAGCTGTTTTTCTTGTAACATTTTTGATAGCTCACTCATTAATGAAGTTTCATCATAACCATAACAATATTCGCCTACACGGTCCAAAATTATTTTTTCCGTCTCTTCAATCATCTCATTAGCCTTTTCAACAGATTCATGTTTTGCCGTAATTCGCAATGTCACTTCATTTTCTCCAGCAAGCGGGGCAATCGTAGGGTTAGATTGTCCATCAATTAGATCTTCGATTTCAGTTTCAAGCTGTGATTCTCCAATCCCATAAAATCTTAGTACCCTAGATACAATTTTTTCTTTTAATTGAAGCTTATTCATAAAATATGGGTGTGCATAGGTTAAAAACATCGGTTCCATTTCTTTTGGTACTCCTGGAAATAACATATAGATATGTTTTTCGCTTGAATACACCATTCCTGGAGCCATTCCATAGTCATTTGGAAGGATTTCGGAGCCTTCGATGACCAACGCTTGCTTTTTATTATTATCGGTCATAGTTCGACCTGTACGTTTGTAATAATCTTCGATGGTATCTAATGCAATTTTGTCGATCACCAGTTTGCGATTTAAATGAGTCGCGATGGTATCTTTTGTTAAATCATCCTTTGTCGGACCCAGCCCTCCAGTAAAAATTAGCAAATCCGAACGGCTTTCAGCTATTTCAATGACTTGTTTTAACCGTTCTGGATTATCACCAACAACTGTATGATAAAAGACATTGATACCTAAGTCAGCTAAATTTTTGGATAAAAAACGGGCATTTGTATTGACAATGTGTCCTAATAATAATTCTGATCCTACCGCAATGATTTCTGCATTCAAAAAAAACCCCTCCTTCAACTTGACTCTGTTAAGCATGGTTGAAGATTTCCGCCTCAGGAACTTCGCCTTTCGAATAGCTATTCTTGAGCTACCTTTACATTTTGTGTCTTAAGGTGGCATGCCAATTTCACTTCTCCCGCAAGAGTCTTCACACTTTCCACTAAAAATCAAATATACCTTTTTACAAAGCTAACTATTAATAAATTATTTAGATCTCATAAACGGCTCTTTATTTTTAATAAAATAATCCAGTCCAGACCATACCGTGAAAAATAATGCAATCCAAAGTGCCAACATATCAAAGGAAAAAGAAAACCATTCGAAGAAAATATTATGTAAGAGAAGTGCCGAAATCGCAATAATTTGGGTCCAAGTTTTAATTTTACCAAGCATATTCGCTGCGACAACTTCCCCTTCTCCTGCTAAAACAAGACGTAATCCTGTAACTGCAAACTCTCTACTAATGATAATAATAACAATCCAAGATGGTGCCATTTGCAGCTCCACTAATACAATTAAAGCCGCAGAAACAAGAAGCTTGTCTGCAAGTGGATCGAGAAATTTTCCCATATTGGTTACTAAATTGTATTTACGTGCAAAATGTCCGTCAATCCAATCTGTTGTTGAAGCAATAATAAAAATCAACGCTCCAACAAAATGGGTGACAGGCATTGTAGTACCAAGTATTGTAATGTCTCCCCATGAAAAAGGAACAAGCATGATTATGACAAAAATAGGGATCATTAATATTCTTGAAATGGTGATTTTATTAGGTAAATTCATCTATTTCTCCTCCAATTGTTATTCCTAAAACAGCAGGAATATAGCTGTTTACAGTGGTTTGAAATCTCCCTATTCAAACCCGTGAAAAAATAGTCATCAGCAACTGATGACTATTGATCCGCTTTTGTGTAGCGAATAGTAATATCTTGACGAACCTTTTCAGTAGGAGAAACGGAGTACTCCAATCTTTGATCGTTCACATAAATTTCCGTTTCTGTTGATCTACCCGCTGTAATGATTACTTCTGTTTCCTCTGAAAGATTCATTTCTTTACTCTCATCTGGACCACCTTTTTTCATCATTCCTTGGAAAAAGGAGTGTCCTTTGCCATTTTTAATATTTACCCAAGTTTCCCCTGTTGAAACTACTTTTATGACGAACTGTTCCGCATTTTTAAGCTCGTAAGTAGATTTTGAACCATTTGTTTCAACTACGGTCAATTCTTGAGTTGCTGGCTCTGGTTCTTCAGTTTCTTTAGGCTCTTCTATTTCCTCTACTGGGGAATTGTTATCACTCTCTTCTTCCTCATCTAGTTCTGCGCTGTCATTGTTTGCAGCCTTTTCCCGCTCCTCATAAGTCACTTCTTGCCTATTCTCATTTTGTTCCGAAAGATCGGTTTCAGTCCCAGTATTTTTTGAAAAATACCACCAGATAAAAACAAATAATCCAATAATGACAGCAACAATTAGTAGTTTTGGTAAAAAGTCTAATACCTTTGAGCTATTTTCACCAAGAGACCGCTTCGTCTTTACTCTTGATAGCTGACCGGGAATGTCCTCCGAGTGGGTATTAGGAATTTCACTTTTATATTCCTCAAATAGCTGCTCGGGATCCATGCCAACCGCTTCCGCATATTGTTTAATAAAGGCCCGAACATAAAATTGCCCTGGCATCAAGCTATAATTTCCTTCCTCGATGCCTATTAAATATCGTTTTTGAATTTTTGTCATTTCTTGTAAATCATCTAAACTTAAGTTTTTGGCTAATCTCGCCTCTTTTAGTACAGTACCTAATTCTGACATTTGTTACACCTTCCTACTACCTTAAAAATCAAACTCTCCGAATTCTGCAGTAGAAAACAAATTGTTTTTTTCCACAATATCATATGTAATTTCTTCATCTGGATGATGCCGAAGTTCAATCATATAATCAAAATCATCTAGTGTATACTCTGTATTTTGCACAAAAACATCTGGATGCTCAATGACTTTGACCGCAGTCAATTTCATAACGTCTTGAATGAGCTGCCAATGTTTTTCACTGGCTCTCCTCGTAGATACAATTCCGTCAATAATAAAAAGATGATCCTCATTATATTCTTCTTCTATCAACTGATTTCGAACGGTCTGTTTTAACAAAGTAGAAGAAACAAGCAACCATCTCTTATTTGCACATACACTTGAAGCTACAATCGATTCGGTCTTTCCAACGCGAGGCATTCCTCTAATCCCGATTAACTTATGACCCTTTTGTTTAATAATCTCAGCCATAAAATCAACCAATATTCCTAAATCATCCCGTACAAAACGAAATGTTTTTTTATCATCCGCATCCCTTTGTATGTATCTTCCATGCCTAACAGCTAAACGATCCCGTAACTGCGGCTTTCTTAATTTAATTAATTTTATTGTATCCATTGTTGTTAAAATCGACTCAAGTCTTTCAATTTGTTTTTCATCTTTTGCCAAAATTAATAATCCGCGTCGATTGGCCTCTACTCCATTAATCGTAACAATATTAATGGACATCATCCCTAACAGTGAAGAAATATCCCCTAGCAATCCAGGTCGATTGGCTTGAATTTCATATTCTAAATACCATTCCTGTTTCTCCATATATTTCCCCCTAAATTTCTCACTTTCCCCCTAAAATGTCATAATGATGAATGTATTTAAACTATCATATCATAAATTCCAACCAAGCCATAATTTTCTAGGATGTCCATACCTATCATAGCTGATTTTACTATAAGATGAAAGAAAATAGTTGCCATCATTTAGTAAATTTTCTAATCATATACAGTTTAGTTTGTCTTCATAAAAAAGAGGATTTTTGCTCATATTCTGAACAATAAATCCTCTACTATTTATTAATCAAAAATAGAAAATGCTGAAAACACTATATAATTAATCTTGAACTAACTTTACCATCACGTTCGCAATCGCTTGTTGCTCCTCTGGAGTGGCTACAGACCATAAATCAGCTAACACTCTTTCTTGTGGATTCTTTGGATCCACTTGCTTCGCTAAATAGTCACCAACTTGATAAGCAATATCATTAATGGTTGATTGTGGCATTCCTTGCTGTTGTGCTTGCTGTAAACGATCTCCCAAAAAGTCTTTCCATTGTTCCCAGTTTTCTAAAATAGACATATTTTTACCTCCTATTGTGTATTACTCTCTTATTTTGTTAATGGGAGATATAAAATATGCACTTAACTTTTAAAATTCAATCCAAATTTTAATGGTTCCACTATCGGCTTACGTGTGCCATCCACCATTCACTCCTAAAATCTGACCTGTAATATAAGATGCTCGATCTGATAGTAAGAACGATACACTGTCTGCAATTTCTTTCGGATGCGCAAGTCTTCCCAAAGGAATTTCCCCTTTAACAAGATCAAGTTCTTCACTACTAAATTGAGAAAGCATCGATGTTTCAACCGCTCCTGGCGCAACACCGTTAACACGAATTCCATTTAAAGCCATTTCTTTACTTAATGATTTGACAAAAGCAATCTGGGCTCCTTTAACAGTCGAATAAACGACTTCACAGGCTGCTCCTGTTTGTCCCCATATGGATGTAATCAGTAATATTTGTCCAGTTTGTTGTCTTATCATTTTTGGAAGAATTTCTTTTGCTAATAGCAATGGTGAAGTTACATGAATTCTCGTCATTTTCTCAAGAATATCAGGGTCTGTATCGACAAATAAACCATATAGGCTGGCACCGCTATTATAAACAATCGCATCAATTGAAAAGATATTTTGAACGATTTTTTTATATCCATCTTCAGTTGATAAATCTGCTTGTATAGGGATAAATTCACCTTTATAGTCAGATAGCATTTCAAGTAATTCTCGAATCGAAGATACATTTTGATTATAGTGTAAATAAAGCGAGTATCCATCCTGCGCTAATTGCAGAGCAATGGCTCTTCCAATACCGCCACTTGCCCCAGTAATTAATACATATTTATTCAATTAGGTCACTTCCTTAAGAAATACGAATTATCCCTATATTTTACCACTATAAACAAAAAACGCCGACAGTATCGGCGTTATTTTTTCGGTACTACATGACATACGGTAAAACGATCATCTGAAATAAAATCGGCGGCGCAACTCTTAATATCCTCTAATGTAATTGATTCTAAAGTTGGAACAATATCGAATAAATTCATCTTATTAAAGGCATACCGAGTAAATTGGTTGGCGATATATTCAGGTGAATTGATCGCACGAAGAAAATGACCAATTTTTTTCTTTTTCGTTCGTTCTAATCCTTCTGCAGTAAAAAGATCTCCATTTTTTGCCGTAAGCAGCATATTTTTCAACGTATCTGCTAACTTGTCTGGATCCTTTGTGTCCCCACCAATTATTGCAAAACCAAAACCTTGTTCCTGACTATAATCAAATGAGAAGGTATCATCAATTAATCCTTGGGAATACAATTGGTGATAGTTTTCAGAGCTTTTTCCAAATAATACATCTAAAATAATATTTAATGATAATTCATTTTTTAACATCTCAGAGCCTGACTGCTCCACTTTATTTGCTTTTATTCCAACTAGGCATTTGGATGTCTGAACGTTCATTTCAAGGACTTGCTTTGTTTTAGCTACTTCAACAGGCTCCGATTCAAACTTACGTCGAATATCAGGCACTTGGTCATATTGTTTTTTACTTTGATTGGTTTTAATTTGTTCCATAATTTTGTCGACATGAACAGGTCCAACGACAAACAATAGCATATTACTTGGATGATAAAAAGTACCGTAGCATTCATATAATAAATCTTTTGTTATATCGGAGATGGATTCAACCGTACCAGCGATATCAATTCGAACAGGGTGATGATGATACATATTTTCGATGACTCCGAAGTAAAGTCGCCAATCTGGATTATCATCATACATCATGATTTCTTGACCGATAATTCCTTTTTCTTTTTCAACGGTTTTTTCACTAAAATAAGGTTCTTGGACAAAATCCATCAACGTTTCTAAATTTAATTCAACATTAGAAGTACTTGAAAATAAATAGGCTGTCCGTGTAAAGGATGTAAATGCGTTGGCGGAAGCACCTTGTTTACTAAATTGTTGAAAAACATCCCCATCTTCTTTTTCAAAAAGCTTATGCTCTAAAAAGTGTGCGATTCCATCTGGAACTTTAATATAGTTGTTTTTACCGAGCGGCATAAAATGATTATCAATTGAACCATATTTTGTTGTAAACGTTGCATATGTTTTATTAAACCCCTGTTTTGGTAAGATATATACTTCTAACCCATTATCTAGTTTCTCATGATACAGTTCTTCTTGAAGTTGTTGGAATTGGATTTTTTCCATTTCTTATTGCCCCCTTTCAGTTAAAAAATAGACCGTATCTAATTCAACTTTTTGTGCCACTTTGATAATTTCGTCTTTTGTTACCGCATCCATTTTCAAAATCCAATCATCAAGAGCAATATTTTCCTGGGATACTACATTATGATAGAGAATCTCTACCATCCCCCTTGATGTATCAATCGTTTCTAACAATTGATTTTTAATAACCGCCTTTGTTTGACTTATTTCTTCATCAGAGAAATCCCCAGTAGCCATCGCCTTCATTTGCTCTTTTATGATGGACACTGCCTGGTCATAATTTTTATTATCGATTCCTGACATGACAAGCATGAGCCCTTTATGACTCTCTAAACGGCTCGCCACATAGTATGCAAGACTTGCCTTTTCCCGTACATTGATAAATAATTTCGAATGAGAAAAGCCCCCAAATATCCCATTATACACTTGCAGAGCATAATAATCCTTATCCCCATAATAGACTTTCGTTCGACAACCTATATTTAATTTCCCTTGTTTCACATCCTGCTCTTCTTTTATTTCTTTTACTCCGGTTATATTCTGTGCTAATTTTCGATCGATTGTTTTCGGAATACGTTCGGCAAAAACCATTAATTGTTCTGCGGTTTTCGCGACTTCTTCACTATTTACATCCCCTACTACATATAAATCCAGTTCGTCTTGTGCAATTGCCCGTTCATAATACTCGAAAAGATTAGCGGCTGTAATCGCTTCCACATCCTCAAGTTGACCATGAACATTCATTGCATACGGTTCTTCTTTACACATTTCCTGAATAAGGCGATAATTTGAATATTTCATTTTATCATCATAGATCGATTGAATCCGCTGTATTAATGAGCGTTTTTCATTATCAATGGTTGGTTGATCAAAAGAGTCGCCTTCTGCATTTGGATTTTTTATGACCTCAGCCAAAAATTCAAATGCTTTTTTTAATAAGGGCTCAGAATTTGATAAAAATTTCTCATTCGCGATTTCTACTGTAAAGCTCATCACATGGTATTCACCTTTTTTGGCTAGATCGACATAAAATAAAGCACCATATAATTCGTCTAAATATGACCTTAATTTTGAAGTAGTCTGATATTGTTTGGAGCTACTTTGTAAAACATGGGGAAGTAAAGCTCGCTTTGTTACATCTTCCCTATTTAAAGGTGCCTTCATTTTAAAGACAATTGTGTTCGTTTTAAATTTATCTGTTGGGATGACATGAAGATTGATTCCCTGTAATTTAATAACCTCTTCTGAAAAAACTCCCATGTACGTTCCTCCTTAAATGAATGACTTATATTAAGCTTATGTATAGACGATGTAAGTTATTTTTATGATTCTTCATAACCTTACTATACCTTTATACACTTCTACTGTTCAAGTTTATAGAAAGTGTAGCTTATAATTTGTCTATTAGCTAATATAACTAAAAAAAGTGCAGACCATTCATCTGCACTTTTTCTTATTTAACTTATATCTTCTGACTGTTTGCCAACTAGTACAGCTCGCGGCTTACTACCTTCGTAAGGACCAACAATCCCTCTAGCTTCCATCTCATCTATTAATCTGGCCGCTCTTGTATAACCAATTCGAAATCTTCTTTGAAGCATGGATACAGAAGCCGTTTGCATTTCAATCACTAAATCGACTGCATCTCCATAGAGCTCGTCATCAACTTCACCCTTTGTTTCAGGAATATCATCAGGGATCATGTTTTCTTGATATTGCGCCTTCTGTTGGTCAATTACAAAATCAACGATTTCCTGTACTTCTTCATCTGATAGAAAAGCACCTTGAATTCGAACAGGTTTTGATGCACCAACAGGATGGAATAACATATCCCCCCTACCTAATAACTTTTCTGCTCCTCCCATATCTAAAATGGTTCTTGAATCCACAGCTGATGAAACAGCAAAAGCAATTCGTGAAGGAATGTTTGCTTTAATTACACCGGTAATAACATCTACAGAAGGACGTTGTGTTGCAATAATTAAATGAATCCCTGCAGCACGTGCCATTTGCGCCAAACGAGTAATCGAATCCTCCACATCAGATGAAGCTACCATCATTAAATCGGCAAGCTCGTCTACAATAACGACGATATATGGCAAAAGTGGCTGTTGTACTTCTTCTGAAGCATTATGTTTTCTTATATGATCGTTATACCCCTCGATATTTCTAGTACCAGAATGCGCAAACAAATCATATCTTCTTTCCATTTCCTCGACTACCTTTTTTAATGCTTGAGAGGCTTTTTTCGCATTTGTAACCACGGGTGCTAGTAAATGGGGAATTCCGTTATAAACATTTAATTCCACCATTTTCGGATCAATCATCATGAGCTTAACTTCATGTGGCTTAGCCCGCATGAGAATACTTGTAATGATCCCGTTTATACAGACACTTTTTCCGCTACCTGTCGCTCCTGCAACAAGTAAGTGCGGCATCTTATTTAATTCTGCAAGAACTGCTTCACCTGTTATATCACGACCTAATCCAATCATTAACTTTGAATCTGGCTTATCGTTTGGATTTGCCTCAATTACTTCTCTAAGGGAAACCATCGCTACTTCCGTATTTGGAACTTCAATTCCAATCGCAGACTTTCCTGGAATAGGAGCCTCCATCCGAATGTCTTTAGCAGCTAACGCAAGCGCTAAGTCATCTGTTAAACTCACAATTTTACTTACTTTCACACCTGCACTTGGATGTACTTCATATTTGGTAACAGCTGGTCCAAGATGAACTTGCGTGACGTTTGCTTTAACACCAAAGCTTTGGAAGGTTCGCTCTAGTTTTGCCGCATTTTCATGAATCATTTTATACTCTCCGCTTTGGTCAGTATGCGGTGGCTTCTTTAAAAGATTCATTGGAGGTAATTCATAATCAACATTTTCAACCTCTGTAAAAGTAATTGGTGGTGCTTCTTCCTCCTCCTCATGGTCTACAGTAGTATTTTTCTCCGTTTCAGGTTCATGAGATTCGGATTCACCATTTGCAGGATATACTTTATCCGTAAAACTAGAAATGATCGGTTCAGGTCTAGCTTCTTCTGGCATAGGTTCAATGATGTCAGGGTCGGTTGATTTCTTTTCAACAATTAATGGTTTCTTTTTCTCAGTCTCTTTCTTCTCTGTACGATTTATCTTCCAATGCTGCTTCCAATTTGATAAATCACCCTTAAAGGCAACCCAATGTTTCTTCAGCCACTTGAAAATGGACATGATAAAAGCAAGGATGGTCTGTCCAAATGTCTTCCCAGTTAATAAAATAATACCGATTATGATCAAAACAAACCCAATTAATTGCGTTCCTGCTTCGTCAAATAAATAATAGAATAGTGCAAATAAAACCGCTCCTACCATTCCGCCACCTAAATCTGTTGGCTTCGACTCCCCGAATACCTCCATCCAAAATAAATCCCAAGTATTTGAAATAACACTAGGATTTACGAATTGATTACCATTTGAAAGAAGTTGAAAAAGGGTAACATGACTTAAGAGAAATAACGAGGAGAAAATGATGTATATACCAATTAATTTATTTGAAAACAAATAGGGTCTTTCACGTTTCCACATTAAATATCCACCATATACAATCATCCCGAGCAGAGCAACCATATACCATTCACCAATGAAAAAACGGAAAAATTGTACAATTGTTTTTCCTACAGCACCTAATTCCGCCATTGAAATGATAGCTAGTGATACTAGCAACAAGGCAACTAATTCATACTTAATGGTTTGCTTAAGATGATCTCTACTCTTAGATTGCCGCCTTTTTCTTTTGGCCATGAATCACACACACCTTAACATATAATTTAAAGGAAGAAAGCAGCCTATTGGCTGCTTTCTCTTAACAGTAACCCTATTATATCATACAAAACACCGAACATACATGCCCTATTGAAAAAATTCTCCATATATGCCAGATTCTTCAGTGCGATCAATTTGACTCGTTGAACTTTGGTCCGGATACAACCTTTGAGCTCGCTCGAGAAATTCCCTTAAAAAATTCGAGACATAACCCGGAGGCTTTAACTTCATTCAGCTTAGGGTTAACGCCCACTTAATCGATTAATGCTTGCGTTCATCTCGGCCACCTAGAATCGTTAAAGACTTCTGCTGAGGGAAGTTAAAACTTTTTATTAGATAATATAGTGCCAGGACAATAACGTTCATCTAAATAATCACAAGGATCACTGCTCATAATCCGAATAACACGATAATCATGGTTATCATCCATTTCAACTAACAATGGAACTCCTCCGTAATCAATCATCGTTTGCTTTCCATATTCCATCTCATCAGTCTGAAATATTAGTTCCTGAGGCATTGTTGTATATAAAATCATTGTACAAGTCCCTCATTTTCTTGTCCATTTTGCTTATTTTTAAGCTCGATTAACTCATTTAATTTACTCATAGCTTCTCCAATTCCACCAACAGCATCAATGAGACCTGAGTTAACCGCATCCATCCCAATCACGTTTGTTCCAATATCTCTTGTTAGATTTCCCTTTGCAAACATGAGATCTTTAAAATCCTCTTCACTTATTGCAGAATGTTTTGTAACAAATCGGATCACACGATCTTGCATTTTATCTAAATATTCAAAGGTTTGCGGTACGCTAATCACAAGTCCAGTTAATCGAATTGGATGAATGGTCATCGTTGCTGTTTCAGCAATAAAACTATAATCACATGAAACAGCAATAGGAACGCCAATTGAGTGACCTCCTCCTAAAACAATGGATACCGTTGGTTTTGACAAAGAGGCTAACATTTCTGAAATTGCTAGACCTGCCTCCACATCACCACCAACCGTGTTTAATATGACCAACAATCCCTCAATTTTAGGATTTTGTTCGATCGCAACAAGTTGCGGGATAATATGTTCATATTTCGTTGTTTTATTTTGAGGGGGTAAGGCAAGATGACCTTCAACCTGACCAATAATCGTAAGACAATGAATCTTAGAATCTTGTGCCATCTGTGGTACATTTGTTTGTCCAAGTTGCTGTATTTTCTCTATTAAGCTTGGTGGTTGATCCTCTTTAGGTTGTTCTTGCCCTTCACTTCTTACCTTCTCCTTATCCATAAACGAAAAATCTCCCTTCTTAGACATATAAGTTTAGTATGAGATATACTTTCCCTTTTCATGCAAAGGAGATAGTTTTTTATCCCTTCTTAACTGGCAGTAAGGTCCTACTTCAACGTACAAAGGAATTACCTATTGTTGATAGGTAGGAACCAACTGACAGTAAAGATCCGAGAAAGATATGCACAGACTAGCTTTGCCTACGGAACCGTCTTCAACGTCTGTGTGAAGGGCTTGCTGCTAGTCTCAACTAACCATCAGTGGAAATCACTACTGGTGGAAGTTCCACGTTATCATTCGTTGTTTTTTAAAATGGACAAGAAATGGACTAATATTTTAGCAGTTAATCCCCAAATCACTTTTCCATTATATTTGTAAAAATATTCATCTTTATGGCGAATCTGCCATTTATAATTTTCTCCACCAACTAATAGGTCAACAGGAAAATCTTCTTCTGGAACTACTTTAAAATGGATTTTATATACTTCTGGGTCATTGTTTAGAAAATAGGTTAACGGCACGGTAAATACCTCACCCACTTCCCATTCATTTGGTTTAATTTTTTCTGGATTTTTAATGGTACCCACAAAGGGATAAATAATATTACCTGTCGCATTAACCATAACATCGAGTGGCCATACATTTTCAATATCGTCTTCATTAATACCTAGTTCTTCTGAGGTTTCACGAATGGCACATTGACATGGGCTCAAATCTTCCTTTTCAATTCTTCCACCCGGAAAACAAATTTCACCAGGCTGTCTTCTTAAATTCATGGATCGAACTTCAAACAAAATATGAGTCTCATTTTCTTTTGTTATAAGCGGCAATAATACGGCATATTTTTGAAACTCTTGGTGACCAAGTATGTTGGGGCTATGTTCTTTTATTTTATTGATTACATGTAATAAATCCATCCAATAACCTCCTCCATCTATTAGAATATAGCACTTTTATTCATTTTTAAGGGTGTGAAACAAGGCTGACTCGAAACAAGAGGAGTCAGCCTTAAATATAATTATTTAACTTCCATGATAATAGGTAAGATCATAGGACGACGTTTTGTTTTTTCATATAAATATTGATTCAGACTATCACGCATATCCTGTTTAATCATAGACCAATCAAAAGTATCTCTTAAGATGCTTTGTTCAACAATTGCACGAACACGACTTGAAGCTTCTTCCAGTAGTTTTTCAGATTCTCTGACGTACACAAAGCCCCTTGAAATAATTTCAGGACCTGATGAAATTTTCTTTTCCTTTTTATTTAACGTAACGACCACAATTAAAATCCCATCTTGTGATAGTAATTTTCGATCTCGTAGGACAATATTTCCTACATCTCCAACTCCACTACCATCAATTAATACATTGCCGGCAGGGACTTTACCACCTGGGCGAATTCGATCATTTTTAAATTCAACCACTTCCCCCTTTTCTGGGATATAAATCCGATCGTCAGTTAGACCACATTCTTTTGCTATACTCGCATGTGCTTTCAACGCTTTATAATCTCCATGGACTGGAACCAAGAATCTCGGTTTCATGAGGTTGATCATGAATTTTAATTCTTCTTGGCTTCCATGACTAGAAGTGTGATAAGATTTTTTACCACCTAATACAATGGCTCCTGCTCGATACAGCATATCAACTGTTTTAGAAATTAGTAATTCATTCCCTCTTATGGCGTAAACAGCAAAAACAACTGTATCCCCTTTTTGAATATTCACTTGCTTGTGAGTTTGTTTAGCCATTTTTTGTAAGACTTCTAGCGGCTCGCCCAATTTTCCAGTTGTTAAGATGACAATTTCATCTTCAGGATAATTTTTAATTTCAGAAATCGGTATGATGATCTCATCATGGACATGTAAATAGTCTAATTTTAAGCCAATATCAAAAATCATTTGTAGGCTTTTCCCAACAATTGCCACTTTACGTCTACTTTCATATGCGGCATCAAAGATATGCTGAATCCGATACAAATCTGATGCAAAACATGCTGCAATAATTCGACCTTTTGCATTATAAAAAGCATCATTCATTTCCTTTGCAACAACAGCCTCAGATAAAGTATATCCAGGTTTTTCTGCATCTGTACTATCAGATAATAAACATAGAACCCCTTTTTCCCCAATCTCTACCATTTTTCCTATTTCTGGCTTATATAAATCACTTGCCGATTGGTCAAATTTAAAGTCACCTGTGTGAACGATAACCCCTTTTGACGTGTGGATGCAAATGGCTACTGAATCAGGGATATTATGATTAACTCTAAAGAATGAAATTCTAGCCGAATCAAATTCTATAACCGAGTCAGATGTAATTTCGTTAAATTGGACTTTTTGGTAAAATTCTTGTTCCTTCATTTTAACTTGGGCAAAAGCAATCGTAAGTTTCGTTGCATAAACGGGTACGTCAATCTTTCTAAGAAGATAGGATAAACCACCGATATGGTCCTCATGACCATGTGTTAGAAAAACTCCTTTAACTCTACTTTCATTTTGAATTAAATAACTATAATCTGGAATTACGATATCTATTCCGAGCATTTCATTTTCAGGGAACATTAAACCAGCGTCAATGACAAAAATATCTTCATCCACTTCCACCACGTACATATTTTTGCCAATCTCGCCTACTCCCCCTAAAGCAATAAGCTTAATATTTTCATTTTCTCTTGTCTTCAAATCCAGCTTCCTCCTATGTTGTAATACGCCGATCGAAATCAGATACCTCTATTATACTTGATTTCAGAAAACCATTACAACAATGAAATATGAAAGAAGAGGGTTCAAATAGAAAAACCCAGTCATAAAAACTGACTGGGTTTTCTCGATTAATCAATTATAATATTTTACTTAATGATAATCTTTCCTGCTCTGTTAAAGGGATGAGTGGGAGACGAACCGTCCCGACGTCAAGACCTTTCATTTGTAAAGCAGTTTTGACAGGTACTGGATTTGGTGCCTTGAACAATTCAACCATGAGTGGGAGCAATTTTTGATGAAGCTTTGCGGCTTCCATAATCTTTCCATCCAAAAACATAGTTATCATTTCCTGCATCTCACTTCCAATGATATGGGAGGAAACAGAGATTACACCTGAGCCACCAATTGATAAAACAGGAAGCGTATTTCCATCGTCCCCTGTATACAATTCAAAATCATCTGGTGTATTTGCAAGTATCTCAGTCATATTATTCAAATTGCCGCTCGCTTCTTTAACAGCTACGATATTTTTAATTTGCGACAAACGTATAATCGTTTTTGGTTCAATATTAATAACCGATCGACCTGGAATATTATAAAGTAAAATAGGTAAATTTGTATTTTCCGCGATTGTCTTAAAATGTTGATAAAGACCCTCTTGATTCGGTTTGTTATAATACGGAGCAACAAGCATTACCGCATCTGCACCTAATTCTTCAGCCTTTTTGGTTAATTGAATAGACTCATAAGTATTGTAGCTTCCTGTTCCTGCGATAACTGGAACTCTTTTGTCGGCGACTTTCACTACATGACCGATTAAAGCTAATTTTTCCTCTTTGGATAATGTCGGTGATTCACCCGTTGTACCACATACAACTAAAGACTCACTTCCATTTGCAATTAAATGGTTGACTAGTTGAGTTGTTTTAGAAAAATCGATATGTCCCCTGCGATCAAATGGAGTCACCATAGCTGTTGCAATTCGACCAAATCGAACCATACAACCACTCCTTCCCAATTAGATCATATCATCTAATTCTCATCTTCATCTTCATTATGTTCTTTCTCTAATTCGAAAGTATTGTGCAAGGCATTAATGGCTGCGACTAAATCTACCTGTTTAACTAGTATCCAAATTGTTGTATGACTATCAGCCGACTGTAAAATTCTAATACCATTTTTGGATAGAGCCTCAACAATTTTGGACGTTACTCCAGGAACACCTGCCATTCCCGCACCAACTACAGATACTTTCGCACATTCCGGCTCTATTTCGAGTTCGTAGCCTAGAGCATTTAAAATAGAAACAGCCTTATTCGTCATTTCCTCTGTAACCGTGTAAACGACTTGATTAGGTGAAATATTGATAAAATCCACACTAATTTTCTCATTGGCCATTGCTTTAAAAACTCTTGTTTGTAAGTCATATTGACCTTCTTTTGCAAAGACTTTTATTTGCGTTACGTTGGGTAAATGGGCTATACCGGTTACCGTACGATCCTTTATGACTCGATCATGGTAAATATTTGTAATCAATGTTCCTTTATGATCCGAATACGTCGATCGAATTCGAATCGGTACTTTTGCCTGTTCAGCAATTTCAACTGCACGGGGATGGATCACTTTTGCTCCTTGATAAGCCATATTACAAACCTCTGTATACGTTACAACAGATAATGGACGTGCATGTTCTGCTATTCGAGGATCTGCAGTCATAATTCCATCAACATCTGTAAAAATATCGATAAAATCTGCGTTAATCGCTGCACCAATCGCAGCGGCAGAGGTATCACTGCCTCCCCTTCCAATCGTGGTCATATCACCATTTTTGGTCTGACCTTGAAATCCTGCGACGACAACTACATCATGTTGATTTAATTCATTTAACAGTCGTTCACATTTCATTTCAACAATTCTTGCATTGGTATGATCACTATTGGTTAAAAAGCCAGCTTGAGCTCCAGTTAAGGCTGTCGCTGTAATTCCTTCACTTAATAACATATCCGTAAAAACCACACTTGAAATAATTTCTCCACACGAAATTAATAGATCTGTTTCACGGTTGGAAATCAAACGATCTGGTGAAGAAATAAGTGAAAGCAATGTGTCTGTTGCATATGGATCTCCCTTTCGACCCATAGCAGATACAACAACCACAACTTTGTAGCCTTCTTTTAAAGCTGCTTCAATATGTTTTTTTGCATGTTTTCTTCCGTTTTCATCTCGAACAGAAGTTCCACCGAACTTTTGGACAATTATTTTCATTGCTACACCTCTAAGATCCATACTATGATGAATTTCTAATTTTGTTATTATCTTTGATGAAATAATAGGCATGGAGTCAATGTAGATGAATATACCATGTTCAAGAAACAAAAACTAGTCTTTCTTTACTTTACCAATCCAAGTTTAATCAGGCTTTCTGCGATTTGGACAGAGTTCCAAGCAGCACCTTTTAATAAATTATCAGATACGACCCAAAGGTGGAATCCCTTATCGTTATCTAAATCTTTGCGAATTCGACCAACAAAAACATCTTGAGAGCCTACAGAATCTGCTGGCATTGGATATACTTGATTAGCTGGGTCATCTTGAAGAACGACACCAGGTGAATTCTTTAATAACTCTTTTAGTTCTTCAACAGTAACCCCAGACTTTTCAACCTCTACATAGACTGACTCCGAGTGTCCTACTGCGACTGGTATACGTACACATGTTGCCGCCACTTGAATTTGTGGGTCATGCATGATTTTTTTCGTTTCATTAATCATTTTCATTTCTTCATAGGTAAAGCCATTATCTTGGAATACATCGATTTGTGGAATCGCATTAAATGCAATTTGATAGTGTTTCTTATCACTTTTAACTGGTAAAATTGCTGGCTCAAATGGCTCATCATTTAAAATGGCTTTTGATTGCTCTGTTAATTCATCAACTGCAACCGCTCCAGAACCTGAAACAGCTTGGTATGTTGATACAATGATTTTCTTTAATCCGAATTGTTGTTTGATTGGTTCAAGTGCTACGACCATTTGAATCGTTGAACAATTAGGATTTGCAATGATCCCGTTATGATTTAAAAGATCCTTTTCATTTACTTCTGGTACAACTAACGGTACCTTTTCATCCATTCGATATGCACTCGTGTTGTCAACAACGATTGCACCGTGTTTAACTGCATGGGATGCTAATTCTTTTGACACACTGCCGCCTGCACTAAACAAGGCGATGTCTACCCCTTCAAAACTATCAGGTTTTGCTTCCTGAATCGTATATTCTATTCCATTCACTTCTACCTTTTTACCTGCAGAACGAGCTGAAGATAGTAATGATAATTGTGAAATCGGAAATTTTCTATTTTCCAGTGTTTTGATTATTTGCTGTCCAACTGCTCCAGTTGCTCCAACTACTGCTACATGAAAGCCTTTTTTCTGTTCCATCATTTATTCCCCTTTCAAATCAAAAAAATATTCTGGAAATAGTCTGACTATATGATATAGTGACGAACCTGAATCTTCAACAACAAATTCTAAAGTTCATATCCTGTTTCCAAGAAATATACAAAGAAGGCGAGGTTAGAAACTTTCGCCTATCTTTGTAACACTTTCATATATTTTATCACAATAAAATTTTAAAGAAATCTTTTTATTTAAAAAAACTAGTTTTCATCTTTAAAGCGTTCAACGAGCACTGGTTGAAGTTGTTTCCCTTCTAATGCAGCTTCTACCGTATCTAATAACAGCGGCATTCTTGCAACCATTGAGTTTGGTTTATTTACTGGGTCATCTTGCCCATACGGGATAAAATAGATATTTTTTGTTGACATTAGCCTCATTAAATTTATCCCGTTTAATCCTAAAGCATCGTTAGTAGAAATCCCTAAAACTACTGGTTTTTGATTTCTTAAAGTTGCCTTAGCTGCCATTAAGACCGGGCTATCAGATAAGGCATTTGCAAATTTACTCATACTTGCACCTGTTAATGGGGCAATAACCATACAATCTACAGGAATTCTAGGTCCTAGTGGCTCAGCTGCAACAATCGAATCAATGATCTTATTACCCGTTACTTCTTCAATGCGCTGAATCCAGTCTTCCCCTTTTCCAAAACGTGTTGTCGTATTTTTTACCGTAAACGTAACGACTGGAACTACTTCAGCACCTGCATTTACCAATCTTTCAATTTCAGGGAAAACTGCATCATAGGTACAATGAGAACCCGTTAAACCAAAACCAATTCGTTTTCCTTTTAAATTCATCATGATTGCTCCTTTCGATTTTCATATACTTCTTCTAGTAATTGTGAAAGGACATTGGCTAAAATCGCTCCAGCAGTTTTTGGAGCTACGATACCTGGCAAACTTGGTGCCAATAAGGCTTTTACCCCTCTTTTTTCTGCGTATCTAAAATCTGTTCCACCTGGCTTCGAAGCAAGGTCAATAATTAATGTATTTACAGGCAATTTGGCGATTACTTTTGCAGTTACGACTAAATGTGGAATCGTATTAATTAAAATATCTGTATCTGAAACCATATTGGCTAAATCATCTAAATGAAATGGAGTTAATCCCATCTCTGTAACACGAGCAATATGTTCTGGCTTTCTTGCTCCGACTTTAACTTTTGCACCTAGTAAATGGAAAGTGCGAGCAACACTCATTCCCACTCTTCCAAGTCCTAGCACAGTAACATTCGATCCATGAATGGTAATATCCGTGTGTTGGATGGCCATCATGATAGTGCCTTCAACTGTAGGAATCGAATTATAGATCGCTACATCGTCACGGCTAAACAGTAATACATGACGGCGTTTCGTATTATCAATGATATTTTGCAAATAAGGATTTGTAATACCAGAAAAAATTGTACAATGTTGTGGGGTTTTCTCCACCATCTCTTCTAGTAACTTAATTTTTTCATTTGAAAAAATGGTATCTACATGACCATCTGCTGTAGTGCCAGCAACTGGTAAAATGATGGCATCCAATTGTGAAAAGTCAAGGTCCTCTATCTTTTCTTTACTTGCTCCTGTAAAAGCATGATCCAACTGCTCAAAGCCGACGAGTGATAACTTTGCATCTAATTCAGTTAATTTACGAACGACTTCAAGCTGTCTTGCATCGCCACCTATAATGGCAATTTGCATATCTGTCAACATGAAATTTCACCTTCTTTTGTTTAGGACTAGAATGGTATTTTCCAGGTAAACATCATGGTCCTTAAAGTCAGATTACGGGACTACTTCAACATCATATGTCATTTTGTAAAAATCCGTGACGGCTGATTCATTACATTTAGAAAATAAATCCCAAATTCCCCATAAATCAAAAAAACAGTAACCCCTTTAGGGGTCACTGTTCTTCAAGGTTTTCCATATCTAAAATAATCATATCATTGCCGACTTTTTTAATCTGATTCCAGCTAACTCGGATTTCATTTCCTTGTTTTCTCATGCCAAACCATTTTAATGAAGGGATGATTAATGTTTCAATTTGACCGTTTTTTTCATTAATTTCTAAATCAGTTTGACCCAAAACGCCTAATCGCTCGGCGCGATTAACATCCACGATTTCTTTTCCGCTTAGCTCACTTAATCTCATATTTTCCTCCCTCAATCATTTCTATATTTAATCATACTAAACCATAGAATGGATTAGACTACCTTATCTTTTAAAATCTAATTATTTAAGACAAGTCTCTTGTGCATTTTGGTTGTGGATTCCTCCGGCAATTTACTTTCCCTTCAGCTACGCCTTAGCCTTCCTTTTCCTTTAGAACAGACAAAACAAAAAAACAGCCTATAATTTAGACTGTTTTTATGATTTATAAACCTTTTGGTAGTTCACCTTCAGGACTTATTAAGGATACAGAGAAATCATCTGTAAAGATTCTTGAAGCCATATCATTCACACTGTCCTTCGATACAGCGTCAATTTGTTCAACCATTTTATCTAGAGAACGATGTCTTCCTAAAACCAGTTCATTCTTTCCATTTCGACTCATACGGCTATTGGTACTTTCAAGGCTTAACATTAAGCTTCCTTTTAATTGCTCTTTCGTATTAGAAAGTTCTTTATCCGTAATTCCATCTCTCTTTAAGTTTCCTAACGTTTCTTGAATTGTTTCATATAAAACACCTAATTGCTTAGCTCCAGTTCCACCATAAATGGTTACAATTCCCGAATCTTCAAATGCTGAATGATAGGAAAATACAGAATAGGACAGACCTCTTTTTTCCCGTACCTCTTGGAAGAGACGACTACTCATACTGCCGCCCAAAATATTATTCATGATAATTAAACTATAAATATCATCATGCCCCACAGGAAGACCCTCATATCCTATACAAAGATGCGCTTGTTCTGTATCTTTTTTCCTTGCAATTTGATTGATATGAAAAGCAGGTTTTTCTTCATCCTTGGTTCGTTTACCACCCTCATAAGATCCAAAGCGTTTTTCAACTTCTTTAATAAAGGATTCTTCGATGTTTCCTGCGATTGAAATGACAACGCGCTCAGGAGTATACATATTATGCATATACTCTTTTAGGGTATTTCCGGTGAAAGTTGATAGTGTTTCTTCTGTACCTAAAATGGGATAACCCAGCGAATGATTTTCGTAAATCGCTTTACTTAATAGGTCATGGACAATATCATCCGGTGTATCTTCATACATTTTAATTTCTTCATAAACGACATTTTTTTCTTTTACCAATTCATCTTCCACAAAAGTTGAATTGAAGAACATATCCGAAAGTACATCTAATGCAAATGGAGCATGGTTATCTAATACTTTTGCATAATAACAGGTATACTCTTTTGATGTAAATGCATTGACTTGACCACCAATGCTGTCAAATGCTTCTGCAATTTCTAAAGCAGATCTAGTCTTTGTTCCCTTAAAGAACATATGTTCCAAGAAATGAGAGATCCCGTTATTGCTTAATGTTTCATTACGGGAGCCTGTTCCAATCCAAATTCCGATAGCTACAGATCGTACGGTCGGAATATTTTCTAGTACAACTCTTACCCCGTTTTGACATGTATATTTCTTGATCAAATAAACTCCTCCTGTTCCGAACCAAAAGATGCTATTTCAAATTTACTATATAATACTTTATGTGAAGTAAAGTATATCCTATTGACCTTATTTTTTCCAAGAACTTGACTTTTACCAATAATTCTAATTAATTTATTTAATCTTTTCCGGAGCCTTTGAAGAACGTTGATTTAATACCCTATTTTCAGATAGTAGTTCTGAAACTGTACCAATCTCCAAGTTTTTAGCCTTTATTTGTGTAATTAATTGATCTAATGACTGTTCTGTAGAAGCAGTAGGATGCATAAGAATTATAGCCCCATTATGGACTTTAGACATGACCCGATTAATTAAGACACTAGGGGCTGGCTTTTGCCAATCAATCGTATCGACACTCCACATGATCGTCCTAAGATTTTCTTGTGCTGCAATTTCAACTGTAGCATCCCGATAACTCCCGCTTGGGGGGGCGAACCATGTCGGTTGGGATCCTGTCGTAGCTTTAATGACTTCATTCGTTTTGATGATTTCCTGCCTTGTTTTTTCATTTGAAATATTTTTCATATCCGGATGTGTATAGGAATGATTTCCAATTTCATGACCAGCATCATAGATCATTTTTGCCAATTCAGGATTCTTTTGTGCCCATCTACCTTCAAGGAAAAAAGTAGCTGATACATGATGTTTTTTTAACGTTGCTAGCATACTTGATAAATATTCATTTCCCCATGCTACATTTATGATAAAACTGACCATTGGTTTATCAGGATGTCCTTTATAAATAGGTGAAGGGGGAAGGTCCTCCAAATGAATGTTAGGTGTGATCTGCTTAAAAATAAGTTTATTTTCGTCAAACTTTCCATCTTTTTTCATTTTGTCATAAGAAGCCTTTACATCCACTTCCATACCGTTATATCCAGGTAGAGCCTTCCATATTTGATCGATTTTTGCATCACTAGCCTCTACTTTGAAATCATTTGCCTTTGATTCTATTTCATCATAAAGAGGATCGTAAGACTTTGTGACTAAAACAGAATCCTCCTTCATGCTTGTAATATACACTGTGGATAATGGATTATTTACAATCATAAAAGCCAATAAGAAAATACAACCGATCATGAACCATTTTTTCATTTGTCATCCTCCTCCATATAAAATATGAATGGGAAGGACAAGGTAGAACATGTGAAATCCTATTAAAACCGGTAATAGTATTTATTCAAAAAATAAGCAATCAGTGGTAACCCGCTGACTGCTAAATTAGTGAAAATCATCTCATTAACTTTGAGCACTTTCTTCACGTTGACGTTGTTCTTTCAAAACTACTTTTCTTGATAAATTTACGCGACCTTGTTTATCAATTTCGATTACCTTAACTAGCATTTCGTCTCCGATTTTTACTACATCTTCAACTTTTCCAACACGTTCTTCTGCTAGCTCAGAAATATGGACAAGACCATCTTTTCCTTGGAAGATTTCAACAAACGCACCAAACTTTTCTATTCGTTTTACTTTACCAAGATAAAGTTGTCCAACCACTACTTCTCGAACAATATCTTCAATAATCTGTTTTGCCTTCTGATTCATTTCTTCATTTGTAGATGAAATAAAGACAGTTCCATCTTGCTCAATATCAATTTTTACGCCAGTTTCTTCAATAATTTTGTTAATTTGTTTACCACTTGGTCCAATCACATCACGGATTTTATCAGGATTAATCTTCATCGTTAAGATTTTAGGTGCAAAAGCTGATAGTTGTTCACGTGGCTTTTGAATCGTTGAAAGCATTGATTCCAAAATCTGCATACGACCTGTTTTCGCTTGTTGTAATGCCTCTTCTAAGATTTCTCTTGATAACCCTTCAATTTTAATATCCATTTGAAGAGCTGTGACACCTTTTGCTGTACCAGCTACTTTAAAGTCCATATCCCCAAGATGGTCTTCCATTCCTTGAATATCGGTTAAAATCGTATAATGTTCACCCGATTTGACAAGACCCATTGCAATTCCAGCAACAGGCGCTTTAATTGGAACTCCCGCATCCATCATCGCTAGTGTACCTGCACAAATACTTGCTTGTGAAGTAGAACCATTCGATTCTAATACTTCAGCAACAAGGCGAATGGTATATGGAAATTCTTTTTCATCTGGAATCACAGCTGATAGGGCTCGTTCACCAAGGGCACCATGTCCAATTTCACGTCGACCTGGTCCTCTCATTGGACCTGTTTCCCCTACGCTAAAATTAGGGAAGTTATAGTGGTGCATGAATCTTTTTTCTTCTTCAAGACCAAGACCATCTAAAATTTGCACGTCTCCTAGAGCACCTAGTGTACAAATGCTTAATGCTTGTGTTTGTCCTCGAGTAAATAATCCAGAACCATGTGTTCTTGGTAATAATCCAACCTCAGAAGATAATGGACGAATTTCATCTGCTTTACGACCATCTGGACGGATTTTTTCTTCTGTAATCAGACGACGAACTTCACCTTTTACAAGTTTATCTAAAATTTGGTTAACTTGTTTAATTACTTCATCTTCAGCTTCATTTTCTTGATACTTTGCCAGTACTTCATCTTTGACTTTCTTTATAGCTTCTTCACGTGCATGTTTTTCCTGCACCTGAATCGCTTGAATCATTTCAGTTTCACATATGTCTCGAACTTCCGATTCTAGTTCAGCATCCACTTCAGCAAGAACCACTTCCATTTTTTCTTTTCCAATTTCAGCAACGATTTGCTCTTGGAAGGCAATTAAACGCTTGATTTCATCATGACCAAACATGATGGCTTCTAGCATCGTTTCTTCTGGGACTTCATCTGCTCCAGCTTCTACCATGTTAATGGCATCTTTTGTTCCTGCTACTGTTAAATGAATATCACTTTTCTCCAGTTGTTCAACTGTTGGGTTAATGACAAACTGACCATCAATACGACCAACAATAACTCCAGCAATTGGTCCCTCAAATGGAATATCTGAAACACTAAGTGCAAGGGATGACCCAAACATGGCCGCCATTTCAGTTGAACAATCTTGATCAACACTTAAAATTAAACTTACAACTTGTACTTCATTACGAAAACCATCCGCAAACAACGGGCGAATTGGGCGATCGATTAAACGGCTCGCCAAAATGGCCTTCTCACTAGGACGGCCTTCTCTTTTAATAAAGCCTCCTGGAATTTTTCCAACAGCGTAAAGTCTTTCCTCGTAGTTAACTGTTAATGGGAAAAAGTCCACATTTTTTGCTTCTTTTGAAGCTGTAGCTGTACTTAATACAGCTGAATCTCCATATCGGACAAGAACTGCCCCATTTGCTTGTTTAGCTAATTGGCCAATTTCAACGGTTAATTTGCGTCCCGACCAATCTATTGAATATACATGCTTATCTTGTTCCATGCATTTAAAACTCCTCTCAACCTTAATAACACGGTTATTATCCCGAACATTTCATATCTATAATAAAAAGCATAATCGTTGCTTTGTTATTCAAATCTGTATAGCTAATTATATTATGTACCATTTTTCAAAAAAATAAGCGACTCATTAAAATTGCTTGTCCTTATATGGTATTCTTTTATTGAGTAATTACGGTATGTAAGCCTTTATGTTACAAATGTTAAATCCTAACTTTCCTTAATATGGAAAAAATTTAGGCTAACAAAAAAGCGGGAAAATTCCCGCTTTTCATCGACTATCGACGTAGACCAAGTTTATTGATTAATACACGGTAACGTTGAACATCTTTATTACGTAAGTAAGTTAATAAATTACGACGTTTACCAACCATTTTTAAAAGACCACGACGTGAATGGTGATCCTTCTTATGTGTACGTAAATGTTCATTCAAAGTGTTAATCTGTTCCGTTAGGACAGCGATTTGAACTTCTGGAGAACCAGTATCAGTTTCATGTACTTTGTACTCATTGATCAGTTCATTTTTACGTTCTTGTGTGATTGCCATCCTGTTCACCTCCTAATAATAATCCCCTGCTACTGAGCAAGCGTTGGTGAGTCGCGATGCCAAGTATAGGTTCATTTGATACGTTAATAAGAATACAACTTTTTATGACAAAATGCAAGTATCTGTAGTGTTTTTTTCGAAGTATTCTTTCGTATTCTGCTTATCTCTTTCGATTTGTGCTGTTAATTCATCGATACCTGAAAATTTCATTTCACTTCTTAATCTTCGATACCAAATGACGGTTACTTTTTCCTCGTATATGCTGCCTTCAAAGTCAAAAATATACACCTCAACTGATGGTTTGTCAGCTTTTTCCTTGTGAAATGTCGGTTTATATCCTACATTACAAACACCGTTATAAACTTTCCCAGTAGCAGCAATCTTGAACTTTACCGCATACACCCCTGTAGGTGGAAGGAGATACTGGGGCTCTATATCTACATTTGCTGTTGGAAACCCGATTTTTCTTCCCCGCTTCTCACCATGTATGACTGTACCACTTGTACGATAATACCGTCCGAGTATTGGGAGTAATTGATCCATTTCTCCATCCTTAATATGAGAACGAATTAGGGTTGAACTTATTTTTTCTTCGCCAAATTGGAGTTTATCAATCACTGAAAAAGTAAATTGCTTTCTAGAATGAAAGGGGAGTGTTTCCATTGTTCCTTTCCCCAATCTTCCATATGTATAGTCAAACCCTGCAACCACATGTTTTACATTTAAATCAATTAAGTAGTGATCAACAAATTCCTGGGGAAGGAGATTGGCAAATGCTTCAGTAAACCGGACTACAAAAAAGTAGTCTACTTCGAGACTGCTTAAGAGTCTAATTTTTTCTTCAAGGGGGGTAATATATTTAACATGTTTTACACTTCTTCCAAGAACAACAGAAGGATGTGGATCAAAAGACATGACTGCACTTTTTAAGCCTCTTGCTTTAGCTTCTTCTTTGGCGGTTTTTATTACTTTTTGATGTCCTAAATGAATGCCGTCAAAAAAACCTAGTGCCATTACGAGCTGAGAGATTTCCTCGCGCTTTACATGGTGCGGATATTCTAGATAACATACTTTCACGATTTCTCACCTTTTTCTATACTTCGAAAACGATTAAAGAGCAGTACGTAATACTTTGGAGGGTTTCATCAATCCTGGTTTTTGGGGATGATGAAAATAAATCGCTAACGCATGACCTTCTTCCGACTCTATAACAATTAAAGATTTTTCATCCTCAAGTGATGGTGGAACGGGAAGGACTGCCCCATTTTTAACTTTCTCCGCTATTTTATCATTTATCGCATATTTCGGCAAATGGCTCAATGCTGTTTCCAATGGATATAGAATCTCTTCTATTGATTCTTCATTCATTTTTTCTTCAATCTGTTCAAAAGTCACACACTCCTCTAACGTGAATGTTCCAGACTGAACTCTACATAAATCAGACATATGAGAAGGATAACCCAAGGCTTCTCCGATCATGACAGCTAATGTACGAACATAAGTACCTTTGCTGCATGCTACCCGAAATCGAAAGGATATTTGTTCTCCATTAAATTCATGGCGAGAATCTAATAATTCTAATGAATAAATTTGAACCTTTCTTGATGGACGCTCAACCTCTATCCCTTGTCTCGCATATTCATATAGTCTCTTACCATTCACTTTCACTGCCGAGAACATAGGGGGTGTCTGAGTTAATTCTCCCGTCATTGATTGAAAAATATTTATAATCTCTTCTTTTAAAATCACTCGATCTACTTTCTTTTCCATGACAACTTCTCCAGAAACATCTTCGGTCGTTGTGGAATAGCCAAGAGTTACCTCCCCTTCATAGGCTTTTCCCGCATCTGTTAAATACTCCGCTACCTTTGTTGCTTTTCCAACACAAATCGGTAATACACCAGTTACATCAGGATCTAATGTGCCGGTATGACCAATTTTTTTCGTTTTTAAAATTTTTCTAAGCTTAAATACACAATCATGTGATGTCATCCCTTTCGGTTTATAAAGCGGGATAATTCCTTCCATTTTTCCATTCCTTTCTTAAAAAAATGGATAGACAAAGTGTCTACCCATTTTTACTAGTATTTCAAATTAATTTTTTTCCTCATTTCGAATCTGATGTAATAAAGTGTCAATTCTATTTCCATAGCCAATGGATTCATCAAATTCAAAGGTGATTTCAGGAGTTTTTCGCAAACGAATTCTTTGACCAATTTCTGAACGAATAAAGCCCTTTGCTTTAGCTAAACCAAGCAAAGTGTTTTCACGTTGATTTTCGTCACCTAGTACTGAGATATAGACAGTTGCTTGTTGAAGATCTCCCGTCAATTGTACATCTGTCACGGTAACAAACCCAATACGTGGATCTTTAATTTTCCGACCGATAATTTCGCCTAGTTCTTTTTTCATTTGCTCTCCTACACGATTAGCTCTTACACTCATATTCTCACCTCACACCTGATTAAATTCGCCCGCCGAAATTGCGCCTTAAATTTTCATCACGCCTCACAACGCCAAATCCGCATGTGAAAAAATCCTTGATATCCGCCGGAGGCTTAACTTCATTCAGCGTAATTTTAAATCATTTAAACGATAGACCTTTATTACATTCACTGCTTACAAAGTGAAGGTCTTTAGCTTGATGAAGTTAAAGCCATTCTATATCGGTGATCGTTCTTTCTATTTCGGGAAACGAATCAATAAATTTGAGGGCATTTTGTAATTCAATTTCTGCTGGATTACGTGCAGAAGCCACAACGGCAATCGCAATTTTACTTCTCTGCCAAGTATCTTGAAAGTCCACTTCCGAAACAGATACATTAAACTTTTGCTTTAATCTAGACATGATTCTTTGCAAAACAGCCCTTTTATCTTTTAAAGAATGGGCATCATAAATGATGCATTCGCAGGCTAATAAGCCAACTATCATTAACGTCCCACTTCTTCCATGATATATGCTTCAATGACGTCGCTTTCTTTCACATCATTAAAATTCTTAATTGTAATTCCACATTCATAACCTTGACTAACTTCTTTTACATCATCTTTAAAACGCTTAAGAGCATCAATCTCGCCTTCAAAAATAACTACTCCATCGCGAATGAGTCGAACTCCACTGTCTCGTGTAATTTTACCATCTGTTACATAACTACCCGCAATAGTACCAACTTTTGATACTTTGAAGGTTTGACGAACTTCTGCTTGACCAATAATTTTTTCTTCAAATTCAGGATCAAGCATCCCTTGCATAGCCGCTTCAATTTCTTCAATTACTTTATAAATGATTCGGTGAAGACGTATATCAACGCCTTCTGCTTCTGCAGCATTTTTTGCATTATTATCAGGACGAACGTTGAACCCAATCACAATGGCATTTGAAGCTGCAGCCAAACTTATATCGGATTCATTAATTGCGCCAACTGCTGTGTGAATAATTTTGATTTTAACTCCTTCTACATCAATTTTATATAAAGATGCAGCTAATGCTTCTGCAGAACCTTGTACGTCTGCTTTAATAATAAGGTTAAGCTCCTTCATTTCCCCTTGTTTCATATGTTCAAATAGGTTTTCTAAGCTTACCTTCGTTTTTTCACTTCGTTGTGCTTGTAGTGCCATCGATGCTCTTACTTCTCCAACTTGTCTAGCTGTTTTTTCATCTTCAAATACAACAAATCGATCTCCAGCTAAAGGAACATCATTTAATCCTGTGATTTCAACCGGCGTGGATGGTCCAGCTTCCTTCACACGACGACCCAAATCATTTACCATGGCACGAACACGACCATAAGTATTACCGACAACGATCGGATCCCCAATCTTTAATGTACCGTTTTGAACAAGTAATGTGGCAACAGAACCTTTTCCTTTATCTAAGCGAGCTTCAATAACTGTACCTAATGCTTTTCGATTTGGATTGGCCTTATATTCTTCTACTTCACTAACAAGAAGGATCATTTCAAGTAAGTCATCAATTCCCTCACCTGTTTTTGCAGAAAGTGGAACAAAGATTGTGTCTCCACCCCATGCCTCTGGGACAAGACCATGTTCTGTTAATTCCTGCATCACTCGATCAGGGTTTGCAGTTGGTTTATCAATCTTATTGACCGCTACAATAATTGGAACCTCAGCTGCTTTCGCATGATTGAGAGCTTCAACCGTTTGTGGCATAACCCCATCATCTGCTGCAACAACTAGAATGGTAATATCAGTGATTTGAGCTCCTCGCGCACGCATCGTTGTAAAAGCAGCATGTCCAGGAGTATCCAAGAATGTTATTTTCTTACCGTTTTCTACAACTTGGTAGGCACCAATATGTTGAGTGATTCCTCCTGCTTCCCCAGCTGTTACTTTAGTATGGCGAATTGCATCAAGTGTAGTAGTTTTCCCGTGGTCAACGTGACCCATGATTGTGACAACAGAGGGTCTTTCGACTAAGTCCTCCTCATTATCTTCTGTAAAGTAAACCTCTAGATCTGTAGTGTCTACTCTTATTTCTTCTTCTACTTCTACTCCATACTCACCTGCAATTAATTCAATCGCATCTTTATCAAGATCTTGGTTGATTGTTGCCATAACACCAAGTAAAAATAGCTTTTTAATAATTTCTGAAGGTTCTCGATGCAATTTCTTAGCCAACTCGGCAACTGTCAGTGAATCACTAAACGTAATTTTTTCAGGTAATTCTTTTTCCTTCTTCTTTTCAGGTGGAGTGTGGTGTTGGGCTTGCTTATGGTTTTGATTTTTCCCTTTATTCTTACCCTGATTATTTCTGTTTTGATTAGTACTTTTACCTTTATTTCGATTATTTGAATGTGATGGTGAATGATTCGAAGGTTTCTTCGCTCCTGCCTTTGCTTTGCTATTATCTACCGAACCACCCTCATTAGCATTACGTTTTACAGCTTGTTGAGGTTGTGTCTTTGCTGTTTTTTCCGACTGTGTTTCATTAGTTTTTTGATAAATTCCATCTAATTTCTTCATTGCATCATCCTCTATAGTTGTCATATGGTTGGAAACTTCAATCCCCATCTCTTTTAACTTTGAAATTACTTCCTTACTCGAAATATTATGTTTTTTTGCGTATTCATACACGCGCATTTTTACCATACTTTCACCCCCGCTGATATTAATCGAGCAGCGATAACATTTTTTTTGCAAATCCACTATCTAAAATCGAAATAACCACGCGGGCATCTTTTCCAATCGCATGTCCTAAAACGTAACGATTTTCCACGATTCTGATTGGAACCTGATAGGATCTACATTTATCTGTTATTTTCTTAGTCGTATTAGCAGATGCATCTGCTGATAACAGAACTAGTTTCGCTTTTCCGTTCCTGATTTCTTTAACGGATAATTCTTCGCCCGATATAATTTTCCCCGCTCGATTCGCTAATCCAACTAATGATATCCATTTCTGTCCATCCATTAGGAGTTTGAATTCCTTTCTTCAACCAGTTCCAATAACTCTTCATAAATCGAGTTATCTATTGAAACTTGTAAGTGATTAGCTAATACGTTTTTCTTTTTTGCTGTTAAAATTGTATCTTTATCCAAGGAAAGATATGCGCCCCTACCAGATTTTTTACCTGTTAAGTCAACCGATACTTCTCCTTCTTTTGAACGAACGATTCGTACCAATTCTTTTTTAGGTTTCATTTCACCTGTTACAACACATTTGCGCAAAGGAACTTTTTTTCGAGTTGCCATCTTTATCCCCCCTTGGTATTACTTAAGGTTTTCATTAGAATCATTAGAATCATCATAATTACTTAAAAGATTGTCATCAGAATGTTCTTCTATTTCAACATGATAATCATCTAATTCTTCTTCATCATAATTTAAGAGTGATTCATTCCGAGGATAAACTCCTGCTTCACGTGCATCACTTTCAGATTTAATATCTATTTTCCATCCTGTTAATTTAGCTGCCAATCTTGCGTTTTGTCCACGTTTACCAATCGCCAAAGAAAGCTGATAATCTGGAACAATGACCGTTGTTGCCTTTTCTTCCTCATTCACAATAACATCAAGTACTTTAGAAGGACTTAAGGCATTTGCAACAAACACAACTGGATCGGGAGACCATTTCACAATATCAATCTTTTCACCTTTTAGTTCATTAACAATAGCTTGTACACGAGATCCTTTAGGACCCACACACGAACCTACCGCATCCACTTCATCATTATCTGAATGAACCGATATTTTAGAGCGATCTCCTGCTTCCCTAGCAACCGATTTAATTTCTACAGTTCCATCATAAATTTCAGGCACTTCAATTTCAAATAATCGCTTTAGTAAACCTGGATGTGTCCGAGATACATAGATTTGCGGACCTTTTGTTGTTTTTTCCACTTTTGTTAAAAATACTTTAATACGGTCATGTGGTTTGTAACGTTCATTAGGCATTTGTTCATTTGTCGGTAAAATCGCTTCGATTTTACCAAGACTAACATAAATAAACTTTGAGTCTTGTCTTTGTACAATACCTGTCATTATGTCTTCTTCACGATCGATAAATTCAGAATAAATAATGCCGCGTTCTGCTTCACGAACTCGTTGTGTTACTACTTGTTTTGCTGTTTGAGCAGCAATTCGCCCAAATTCTTTTGGAGTTACCTCAAGTTCCACAATGTCTTCTACGTGGTAATTAGGATTGATTTTTCTTGCATCCTCCAATGAAATTTCTAGTCTTGGATCAAATACTTCATCAACAACCTCTTTACGCGCAAAAACCCGCATCGTTCCAGTACCTAAGTTAATATCGATTCTAACGTTTTGTGCCTGATTATAGTTTCTGCGATAAGCCGAAATGAGTGCCGCCTCAATCGCTTCGATAATAACGTTTCTTGAAATGCCTTTTTCCTTTTCAAGTAAAACAAGAGCATCTAATAATTCACTGCTCATAAAAATGGTCCCCCCCTAATCTGATAATCCAATTAAATTATGAAAAAGTGACTGCAAGACGCGCAATTGCAATCTTTTCATAAGGAATCGTTATCGTTTTCTTTCTAGTTTTTATTTTGATTTCAATAGATACTTCTGTTCCATCAAAATCAGTTAAAACTCCTTCAAACTCCTTTTCATCGTTTATGGGTTCAAAGGTTTTAATAAACACATTTTTTCCAATCGCCTTTTCAAAATCCTGTTTCTTTTTTAAAGGACGCTCCGCTCCAGGTGATGACACTTCAAGAAAATAATTATGAGTGATGGGATCTATTTCATCTAATTTTTCACTCAACCTTTCACTTACTACACCACATTCCTCTATATCAATCCCTGCTGGTTTATCAATAAAAACGCGCAGAAACCAATCTTTTCCCTCTTTCACATATTCCACATCTACAAGTTCAAGTTGCATTTCATCTAATATTGGCGTTACGATTTGATTTACAGTATCAATGACCTTACTCACACAGAGTCCCTCCTTTGCTAAAGGCAAAATATCAAATTCGTTCCGTCGAATTTGCGCCCGGATTTTTGCTAGCTTACTCGATAAATTTCCTTAAAAGATCCGAGGCATCCGCCGGAGGCTTAACTTCATTCAGCTAGGGTTATATCCCCGCTGAATCTTATTATATTTTTCCTTCATTTTCCACTTCCAGGCATGGAGGAATTCTGCTGAATGAAGTTAAAGAAATTACAAAACTCCTGTAAATTGCTTGCTATCTATAATCTTGAAATAGATAGCGAGGGAACAGGAGTTACAAAATCAAGCGTATTGTAAATAAAAAAGGGTAAAAATTTGTTGCAAACAATACGAAAGAGTGGGTTTCCCCACTCTTAGTTACTAGAGTTATCCTTAGTATTTCCAATAAAACTATAACATATCCAAATATTTAATGCAAACGTGAAAAGCGGAAGCGGCTGCTCAGACCCAACAGGCATAAGATAAGCCGGCGTGAAGGTGTACTTTACCTTCTCGACGGATTAGCTAATGACCCAGAGGGTCTAGCCGCTGTAGCTAGACAATTGAAATAGAAAAGGACTTGACTTTATTCATTAGAATAATGACAACTGATTTTGATCTGGTAGTGATCCTAAACAACCTTGTTGTTCTAGGAATTCCATGATCGTTTTTGATACTTTCCCTCTTGTTTGGAGGTCTTCTTTTGAAAGAAACTCCCCATTTTCCCTTGCTTTTACAATGTTTAAAGCTGCGTTTGTCCCTAATCCTGGGATTGCATTAAAAGGTGGAATTAATGAATTCCCATCAATAAGAAATTCAGTTGCACTTGAGCGATATAAATCGATATTCTTAAATGAAAAACCTCTTTCACACATTTCTAAACATAACTCTAAAACAGTTAATAAGTTTTTTTCCTTTGTAGAGGCATCAAGACCTTTACTGTTAATTTCATCTATTCGTGCACGAATAGCATTTGACCCTTTTACCATACTATCCAAATCGAAGTCCTCTGCACGTACCGTAAAATAGGCCGCATAATAAAGAATCGGATGATGTACTTTAAAATAAGCAACGCGTACTCCCATTAATACATATGCTGCAGCATGCGCTTTTGGGAACATATATTTTATCTTTTTACAAGAATCAATATACCATTCTGGTACTTCATTTTTTCTCATTTCAGCTTCCATATCGTCTGTTAAGCCTTTCCCTTTACGAACAGATTCCATGATCTTAAACGCTAATGATGGTTCTAACCCTTGATAAATTAAGTAAACCATTATATCATCACGGCACCCAATAACCTCAGGCAACGTACAAATATTATTATGAATTAATTCTTGGGCATTCCCTAGCCATACGTCCGTACCATGTGAAAGACCTGAAATCTGCACAAGTTCCGAGAAGGTGGTTGGTTTTGTATCTTCAAGCATTTGTCTAACAAAACGTGTACCAAACTCTGGAATCCCGTATGTTCCAGTTTTACACATAATTTGTTCCTCTGTAACCCCTAATGGCTCTGTACTGCTGTAAATTTTCATGACTTCAGGATCATCCGTAGGGATTGTTTTTGGATCAATTCCACTTAAATCTTGAAGCATCCTAATCACGGTTGGATCATCGTGCCCAAGGATATCTAGTTTCAATACATTATCATGAATCGAATGGAAATCAAAATGTGTTGTTCTCCATTCCGCATTCCGATCATCCGCAGGGAATTGAATCGGACTAAAATCGTAAACATCCATATAATCTGGAATAACGATAATTCCACCTGGATGCTGTCCTGTCGTTCGCTTTACTCCTGTACATCCAGAGGCAAGTCTTTCCACTTCAGCACCGCGTAGTTGTAAATTATGATCCTGTTGATATCCCTTTACATAACCAAAGGCCGTCTTATCGGCTACTGTTCCAATTGTCCCTGCACGATAAACATAATCCTCACCAAACAGAACTTTTGTATAATCATGGGCACGAGGCTGATATTCACCGGAAAAGTTTAAGTCGATATCGGGAACTTTATCTCCTTTAAACCCTAAGAAGGTTTCAAAAGGTATATCCTGTCCTTCTTTTCTGTATAGAGCTCCACAGTTCGGGCAATTTTTATCAGGTAAATCAAAACCAGAACCAACAGATCCGTCATTAAAAAATTCTGAGTGCTTACAATGTGGACAAACATAATGTGGTGGCAATGGATTTACTTCCGTAATTTCGGTCATTGTTGCTACAAACGATGAACCAACTGAACCACGTGAACCTACTAGATAACCATCCTCAATCGATTTTTTAACTAACTTATGAGAGATTAAATAGATAACAGAGAACCCATTCCCAATAATACTCGTTAGCTCTTTTTCAAGTCTGGCTTCGACAATTTCTGGTAATGGTTCACCATATATTTGTTTCGCCATTTTATAACTCATATTGCGGATTTCATCTTCTGCACCTTCAATTTTTGGTGTATACAAATCATCCTTAATGGGCTTAATTTCATCAATCATATCAGCTATTTTATTCGTGTTCTCGACAACAATTTCCTTCGCTTTTTCTTCACCTAAAAACGAAAAAGCTTGGAGCATTTCATCTGTCGTTCTAAAATGAACATCGGGCAAATTATGGCGGTTAAGCGGATTTGCTCCTCCTTGAGAATGAATTAAGATTTTTCGATAAATCTTATCATTTGGATTTAAGTAGTGAACATTTCCAGTAGCAACGACCGGGATATCTAATTTCTCACCCAAATTCACAATATTACTAATGATTTCCTCTAACGCATTTTCATTCTTAACCATTTCAAGTTCAATTAAATGTTGGTAAACCTCTTTCGGATGTACCTCCAAATAATCATAGAACCCAGCAATTTTTTCTACTTCATCTGGTCCCTTTTGCATCATCCCTGTGAATACTTCCCCTTTATCACATGCCGAACCAACGATAATTCCCTCTCGATACTTTTCTAACTGTGAACGTGGGATTCTAGGGACACGATAAAAATAATGGAGATTTGACAATGAGATTAATTTAAAGAGATTTTTAAGACCAAGATCATTTTGAGCCAGCAATGTACAATGATACGGGCGTGCCCGTTGGTAAGCATTACCTTGTCCCATATTATCATTCAATTGATCATGATATTCAATTCCCTTTTCGGCTGCGTCGCGCAACATTTTCAATAAAATATAGCCAGTTGCTTCAGCATCATAGATGGCACGGTGATGTTGAGTTAATTCAACCTCTAGTTTTTTTGCTAATGTATTTAAACGATGATTTTTTAATTGTGGATACAAAAATCGACCAAGTTCTAGCGTATCGATGACTGGATTGTCCGCTTTTTCTAAGCCAATTTTTTTATATCCAGTATTTAAGAACCCCATATCAAAAGAAGCATTATGGGCTACAAGAATCGCATCTTCAGTCCAGCGATGAAACCTTTTTAGAACCGCTTCTACCTCTGGAGCATCTTGCAGCATATCATCCGTAATACTGGTTAAGTTAATAATCGTTGCTGTTAGCGGTACATGTGGATTTGCGAACGATTCAAACCGATCAATAATTTCTCCATTGCGAACTTTAACGGCCGCAAGTTCAATAATCGTATCGTATACAGCAGAAAGACCAGTTGTTTCAACGTCAAAAACAACATACGTATCATCAGCTAATTTGCGATGTGCTGAATTATAAGCAATCGGAACACCGTCATCGACTAAATTGGCTTCAACACCATACAGTATTTTAATATCATTCTTTTTACCAGCACTAAACGCTTCAGGAAATGATTGAGCTACCGCATGATCAGTAATCGCAATCGCTTTATGCCCCCACTTTTTTGCTTGGCCGACCAATGCGCTTACTGAAGAAACAGCATCCATTTGACTCATTGGGGTGTGCAAATGTAATTCCACTCGTTTTTCATCTTCTGGTGCTTTGTCCATACGAGTCGGTGCCTTTACTTCGTTTACATCGTTTCCGATCATGACAAGATCACGGACAAATGTATCATTTTGAACACTTCCACGTACCTTTAACCACATTCCCTTTTTAACATGAGTAAAGAGCTCGGCATCCTCTTTATCCCGGGAAAACATTTTAACCATAATGGAGCTTGTATAATCTGTAATTTTGAAGGTTAATAACGTTCTTCCACTGCGTAATTCTTTTGTTTCAGCACTAAACACATACCCTTCAATTGAAACGCGGCGTTCTTCATCTGTTATTTCTTCTAATCTCTTATAGTCCGCATCATCTCTAATGGTCAATCCAATGACTACAGGTCCAGTATGTTCTGATACTTCAACCGATTTTTCTTCCTGCTTCTGCATATCAACTAGCGCTTGAAAAGCTCTCTCTTGATCTTCCTTTTGTTTAGCTTCTACAAACTTTTCATATTCTTGATTTGACTGCTCTAAATCAATTTCAGTATCACATACCAATGGAGGGAAACCATATTGTTGATACACTTCCGATAACAAATGAGTATATTTATTTTTAATCGATAAACTTTCTATCTCACTTTTTACTTTTATGATAATTTTGTTCCCTTGTATCTTTGGTACCTGCTCATTTAACACTTTTAATAATGGAGGTGAGATTCCATCGAGCTCTTTAAGGCAATGCCTCCAATAATCAATGATTAATTGATCTGAAAACTTAGTATCTCTTACCTGTATCGAATAGGAAATTTGTGCGATGTAGGAAAAAGTTTTACCTAGTTGATCTAAAAACTTTATCAATATATTGTAAGGCAATATCTGTTGGAATAAAAAGTGGAAATGCCATTTTCTAGTTTTCTTATCAATTACCAGTTTTTCAATCTGAGCATTTGAGAAGTATGGAACTAGTGTCTGGTCAGTAAGTTGTAGTTGCTGGAGTAAGAGCTGAAATCGCTCAATTCTTTCTGAGTCTGTACTCATTAAGATCTCTCTCCTCCCGTCTATAAATTTGTTAACGATTTTAATTAGACAAAAGTTATTATATCATATCAACTCGTACGTGAGGTCTGGAAAATAAAAAAGGTGCCAGACTCCAAAAATATGATCTGGAATCTATGACACCTTTTATACATTATAGAGTTGAAAGAATTTGTGAGATCGTAGTTTCTAATTCGTCAACATGAACTTCTTTCATTTCTCCTGTTTTACGAACCTTAAGCTCAACAAGTCCTTCATTTGCTTTTTTCCCCACAGTAATTCTAATTGGTAGACCAATTAAATCACTATCAGCAAATTTCACACCAGCACGTTCTTGTCGATCATCATATAGGACTTCAAATCGTTTCTGTGATAGTTCTCGATATAACCTCTCTGTTAACTCAGTTTGTGCTTCATCTTTCATATTCACAGCAACTAGATGTACATGGTATGGTGCAATGCTGACAGGCCAAATGAAGCCTTTTTCATCATTAAACTGCTCTGCGACAGCAGAAATCATTCTTGATACACCAATTCCATAACAGCCCATAATAAACGGCTGAGCTTTACCTTTTTCATCTAAAAACACCGCATTCATTGCTTCACTATAACGAGTCCCTAATTTGAAGATATGTCCAACTTCAATTCCCTTCGCAAAAAGAATCCTTCCTTGACCGTCTGGTGAAGGGTCGCCTTCTTGAATAAAACGTAAATCTTCATATCTAGACACTTGAAAGTCTCTTTCCGGATTTACATGAACATAGTGATAATCCTCTTCATTTGCACCGCATACTCCATTTACAATTGTTTTAACCGCATGATCGGCAATCACATCTACATTGGAAACACCCACTGGTCCAAGCGAACCTACAGAACAGCCAAGAATTTTGATTGTTTCGTCTGCTTCTGCTAATTCAACCGTTCCGGCATTATATACATTCTTTAACTTAATATCATTTACTTCATGATCCCCACGTACAAGCACTAATACATATTGATCATCAACTTTGAACAGTAATGATTTAATGCATTGTTGCACATCTACATTTAAAAATGAGGAAACATCAGCAATGGTTTTTTGGTTTTCGGTCAACACTTTTTCCAACTCTTTTACGTCTTCATTGCTTTTTTCATATTGAGTAACAACAGGTGCCATTTCAATATTTGCTGCATATGAAGATGTATCAGAATAAGCTATGGTATCTTCACCGATATCAGACAGAGCCATAAATTCATGAGTTCCTTTTCCACCTATGGCTCCTGCATCCGCTATAACCGCACGGAAATCAAGACCGGCACGTGTGAAAATATTAGAATAGGCCTGATACATTTTATCATAGGTTTCATCAAGACTTTCGCGTGATGAATGGAATGAGTAAGCATCCTTCATGATAAATTCTCTACCTCTTAATAAACCAGAACGTGGTCTTTTTTCATCACGAAATTTTGTTTGAATTTGATAAAGAGAAAGAGGTAATCGCTTGTAAGATTTTACTTCATCTTTTATTAATGTTGTAATGACTTCTTCATGTGTAGGACCTAACGCAAACTCACGATTGTGTCGGTCATGCATACGCATGAGCTCTGGACCGTATGTATACCATCTTCCAGATTCTTGCCAAAGCTCCGCTTGCTGTAATGTAGGCATTAGTATCTCTACCGAATCGATCGCATTCATTTCTTCACGAATAATATTTTCAATTTTTTGCAAAGTTCGCCAAGCTAAAGGTAAATAACTATAAACCCCGCTAGCTGTTTGACGAATATAGCCAGCTCTTAATAAAAGTTGATGACTTTTTATTTCAGCATCTGCAGGCACTTCTCTTAATGTAGGAATAAGCGTCTTACTTTGTTTCATAAACTAGCACCTCTATGTAGATTAATTTTTGCCATAAGTTCATGGTGAAGGAACGAAATCCTTCACCATGAAAGAAAAGCGTACGCGTTGCTCACCCCAGACATAAAACAAGACGAGATGGGATGGAAATTGCACCTTAACTTCTAGTGTCGGATTAAATAGAATCCTCTAGGAGCCGGGCGCTAAAGCTAGACATCAATTTAACTGTATATCTTATCCTTCTTAACTTTGAATATCATTTACAAAAAGAATCGTTGAATGTCGTTCCATGTAACAACCAACATTAATAGCATAAGTAGAGCGAAACCAAGAAAATGGATCATCCCTTCTTTTTGGCGATCGATTGGCTTCCCTCTTACAGCCTCAACTGCAAAGAATAAAAGCCTACCACCATCTAGTGCCGGAATTGGAAGGAGGTTCATAATTCCCAGGTTGATACTCAACATTCCTGCCCATCTCATCAAGTAATAAATTCCGGACTGTGCCACCATATCAGTTGATTGATAAATTCCGACAGGTCCTGCCAAGGCATCGATGGAAAATTGACCCGTTACAAGCTTACCAACAGCTATAAAGATCTCTTTCGTCCAAAAATAAGTTTCTGTAGCCCCATACTTCACTGCTAATAATGGTGATTTTTCAGTTGGACTATAGACTCCGATAATTCCGATGACTTTCCCGTCCTCCAATTTATTTTCTTTTGGAGTAACCGGGATTTCCAAGTCTTCTCCATTTCTTTCAATTGAAAAAATCAATTCCTTTTCAGGGTTTTTTTGGATAACTTCGACAACATCGGTCCAACTTGAAATTTCTACCCCATCAATCGAATGAACAAGATCCCCTTCTTTTAAACCAGCTGCATAAGCAGCACCGTCATCCGTTATCGTACCAAGCTTTGGATCATCCGTTGGTATTCCTTGTAATAATCCGATTAAAATAAATACGACAAAAGCCAATATAAAATTCATCATTGGACCAGCAAATATAGCCATTGCTCTTTGTCCAACTGTTTTTGATGCAAATTGACGGTCGTATGGAGCAATTTGGGATTCAATACCATCTTCAACTAAAACAGCATTGTCCAAAATTTGAAAAGAGCGAAGTTTTTCCTCTTCATCCCCGTCCATATATCCCTTAATCATCAGGTCATGTTCGATATCAGCATATTCTACTTCTAATACGATGGCATTTGGATATTTTTCTTTATTATTTAAAATAATTTTTTGGACTTTATCCTGGTGATCTAACATTAATCCGACACGATAGCCAGGCTTAATGTCCACCATTTCTGGATCCTCTCCGGCCATCCGAACAAAGCCTCCAATTGGAAGTAATCGGATGGTATAAACTGTTTCATTTCTCGTAAATGAAAGTACTTTTGGTCCAAAGCCAATCGCAAATTCACGGCATAAGATCCCTGCTCTTTTTGCAAAAATTAAATGACCAAGTTCATGAAAAAATACCAATGCTCCAAAAATAACAATGAAGGCTATAACGGTTGTCAATATATTACCACCTTTGTTCAAAAGTTAAAGTTTGTATAACATAGGTTAATCCCAATATTAACTCTTATATTAAGGCTTTAACCCAATTTCTTGTTGATTGATTAATTTCCTCAATATCTTCTAGAGATGGATTTTTTACCATATTATGCCGTTCTAGAGCTTGTTCAACAAGATCTTCGATTTGCAAAAATGTAATTTTATTTGCTAAAAATGCTGCTACTGCTTCTTCATTTGCAGCATTTAAAACAGTAGGATAAGACCCCCCAGCTTTACCTGCTTCATAAGCAAATTTTAAACAACGGAAACGTTCCAAATTCATTTCTTGGAAATGCAATTGACCAAATTGAGTTAAATCTAACTTTTTTGATGATGGATAAGGCATCCTTTCAGGATAAGTTAAAGCATATAAAATCGGGACACGCATATCAGGGCTTCCAAGCTGAGCGATCACACTACTATCATGAAATTCAACCATGGAGTGAATCACACTTTCTTTATGGAGGAGAACATCAATTTTTTCATAGGGTAGATCAAACAACCAATGTGCCTCAATTACTTCAAGTCCTTTATTCATCATCGAAGCAGAATCAATCGTTATTTTTGCTCCCATCGACCAATTCGGATGGTTTAATGCATCCTCAACCGTCACATTGATTAATTCTTCTCTACTCCGATCTCTGAAGCTACCACCTGAAGCAGTCAATATAATTTTTTCGATATTCCTTGTGTTTTCACCTTGTAAACATTGAAAAATAGCTGAATGTTCACTATCAACTGGTAGGAGTGATACATTATGTTTTTTCACCGCATCCATTACAAGATGACCTGCAGTTACGAGTGTCTCTTTGTTAGCAAACGCGATGGTTTTCTTAGCTTCAATTGCATGTAAAGTAGGTTGTAGACCTACACTTCCAGTAACCCCATTCACTAATATATCGGCCTTATCATATACAGCAACCTCGGTTAGCCCTTGGTCCCCATACAAGAAAGTGATACTTGGAAATTCAGCTTGTAGAGTTTCTGCATCGCTTTTCTCAATGGTTGAAACCAACTTAGGAGATAAAGCAGTAATGGTTTTTCTTGCTAAATCAATATTTCGTCCTACAGACATAGCCACTAAGGAAAACTGGTCTTTATGTTTGGTAATAATATCAACAGTTTGAGTACCGATGGAGCCTGTTGCACCCAATAAACTAATATTTTTCGACATTTACTCACTCCTTAAAGAAAAGCGCCGGAGCTAAACATTTCCAGCTTCAAAACTTATCTCTTTACTACAAAAAATCTGTTATTCCATAAGATATTACACATATCCTATATAAATTCCTCTATGGTTGATACACTAGCCTATATTAATTGTAAAAAATGAATTAATGGCCAAACAAATAATAGACTATCAAATCGATCGAGAATTCCACCATGACCTGGTAAGATATTTCCAGAATCCTTCACCTGGTAGTGGCGTTTTAATGCTGATTCCACTAAATCACCGATTTGTCCGAAAATAGATAAAATAATTGTTATGAAACTCAAGTAAATAAGCTGAATTTCCATACCAGTTATTAAACCATATACCACACTAACGACAACTGCGCTAATAATTCCACCTAATGAACCTTCAATGGTTTTATTGGGACTAATTTCGGGCCATAATTTTCTTTTTCCCATTGCCTTCCCAATAAAATAGGCTCCGGAATCAGTTGCCCAAATAATAAATAATGAGTAAAAAATAAAAACGAGTCCTTCTTCACGAGTCTCAAGAAAATAATGAAAACCCATTCCGACATATAAAATGGACATAATTGAAAAAGCAACATCATCGAAAGTATAACGATTTTTTGTTGCTACTGTATAACTTAAAAATAATAATACAGCCATTAACGTAATTTCAACTTTTGTTAAATTTATATTCGTCAATATGTAATCATATTTTGATGGAAGTAAAATAAGCCAAAGAAAAATAATGGATATCATTCCGGCTATAGAAAACAAATTAAGTTTTCGCATTCTAAATAATTCATGAAGAGCAACCGTAGCCGCAAGGTAGGTTAATATGAGAAGAGGTATCCCCCCTATGATTGTTAAAGAGATGAGAGTGGCTCCAAAAATAATTGCTGTAATAATTCTTTGCTTCATCTAAATTGTCAACACCTTTAATCAAATTCGCCCGTCGAATTCGCGTCCGGATACCCTTTCTGAGCTCGCTCGAGAAATTACCCTTAAAAAATCGCAAGACTCGCCGGAAGCTTTAACTTTATATCAGCCAGGGTTTGAACCTCCCTACTTAATTTCAAAAATTTGCATACAACTCGAAACTTATAGAAGTAGGTGAACTCAGGGCCTGTCGCAAACTTTCCTACAAAAACATTTGCTGAAGGAAGTTAAACTCCGCCAAAACGTCGTTGTCGATTTTGAAATTCTTCTATCGCTTGAATTAAATGTTCTTCAGAAAAATCTGGCCATAAGACATCTGTAAACCAAAATTCAGTATACGCAAGCTGCCAAAGCATAAAATTGCTTAATCGAATCTCACCACTTGTACGAATTAATAAATCTGGATCTTGTAAACCTTTTGTCATTAAATAATTGGAAAAGATGTCTTCATTCATTTCCTCAGGGCTAAGAATGCCTTTTTGGGCTTCATTAATAGCAGATTTAACAGCCTCAATAATTTCTGCTCTGCTTCCATAGTTTAAGGCAAAATTAAGAATGAGTCCTGTATTTTCCTTCGTACGTTCCTTTGCACTTTCAACTGCACGATATGTATGAGGAGGTAATTGTTCCATATATCCTATCGTTTGTACTTTAACATTTTCAGTTGCTAATTCTGGTAAATAAGTACCCAAAAATTCCTCAGGTAGTTTCATTAAAAAGTCCACTTCTGATTTAGGTCGCTTCCAGTTTTCAGTTGAAAAAGCATAGAGAGTTAATGTTTTTACCCCTAATCGATTGGCCATTACCGTGATTTTACGAACAACTTTCATCCCCTCATGGTGTCCAGCAATCCGTGGCATGGCCCTATTATTTGCCCAACGTCCATTCCCATCCATAATAATGGCAATATGTTCGGGCACAGGCTTTTCCATCACTTGCTCTATTCGTTCTTGGAGACTAGAAGGACTAGTTGTTTTTTTTCTCATTTTTAATTTATCGAACAACATATGTAACTCCTCCAGAAAGGTTTTCTCACCCTCCGAAAAAGATGATCCCCCAATCATTATACGTATACATTTCTTTCCTTTCCTATCATATCAAATATATCTCAATATATCTCTTAATTATCGAAAAGGATTTTAAAAAAATTAGCTACTTTCATCATTTCCTTTTATCGTGTAAAAAAACCCCCTAATCAATAGAGGGTTTTTCCTTATTGAATTATATGGCATAAAACATTCATGAACCAACCTTCTTATGCCATTGTAATTATACTTCTAGGATTTCTTTTTCTTTATCCTTTGTCATGGCATCGATCTTTGCAATATTCTCATCTGTTACCTTTTGAATATCATCTGAGTATCCTCGAAGCTCATCTTCAGTGATATCCCCAGCTTTTTCAAGTTTTTTCAGATCATCATTTGCATCACGACGTACATTTCTGACTGCAATTTTTGCTTCTTCTGCTTCTTTCTTAACAACTTTCACTAATTCTTTACGACGTTCCTCTGTTAAAGCAGGAATCATAATTCTAATAAGATTCCCGTCATTTGTCGGATTTAACCCAAGATCCGACTTTTGAATTGCCTTTTCAATCTCACCAAGTACTGTCTTATCATAAGGTTGAATAACTAGCAATCTGGCTTCAGGTACGGAAATACCTGCCAATTGATTAATAGGTGTTGGCGCCCCATAATAATCTACTGTAATCCGATCTAGTAAAGATGCATTAGCACGTCCTGCACGAATACTTGCCAACTCACGCGAATATGCAGAAATCGCCTTAGCCATTCTGTCTTTTGCATTTGCAATTGCTTGTTTCGGCATTTTTATTTCCCCCTAACAATCGTTCCAATTTTTTCACCCATTACAGCACGCTTAATATTCCCATTTTCCATAATCGAAAAGACAATGAGTGGTATATTATTATCCATGCATAGTGAAGATGCTGTGGAATCCATAACCGCTAACCCTTCCTTAATGACATCTAAGTAGGATAACTCATCATATTTTTTCGCATTTTTATCAACCCGAGGGTCTGCAGAGTATACTCCGTCTACATTATTTTTTGCCATAAGGATTACTTCAGCTTCAATTTCAGCAGCACGAAGCGCCGCTGTCGTATCTGTTGAAAAATATGGATTTCCGGTCCCTGCTGCAAAAATAACCACGCGCTTCTTTTCTAAATGACGAATCGCTCTTCTACGAATATATGGTTCAGCAACTTGTCTCATTTCAATGGACGTTTGCACACGCGTTTCACATCCAACTTGCTCTAGGCTATCTTGAAGAGCCAAGGAATTCATAACCGTCGCAAGCATTCCCATGTAGTCTGCTGTCGCTCGATCCATTCCCATTTCTTCTCCAATTTTGCCGCGCCAGATATTACCGCCGCCAACAACCACAGCTACTTCTACACCTAAATCTGCCAATTCTTTTACTTGGTCTGCAACAGATTTTATTACAGCTGGATAGATTCCGAAACCTTGATCACCAGCTAAAGCTTCTCCACTCAATTTCAAAACAACGCGTTTATATTTTGGACTGGTCATAAAAACCTCCATATGTATTATACTATTATTTTAACAGTTTGAAAAACAGGGAACACATTGTGTTCCCTGAAAATGAATTGTTCATGTCAAATTATTTTTTAATTTGGTTCGCTACTTCTTCGGCAAAGTTTTCTTCGCGCTTTTCTAAACCTTCTCCAACTTCATAACGAACAAATTCACGAACAGTTGCACCTTTAGACTCAACAAATTTACGTACTTTTTGGTCAGGATCTTTAACAAAAGCTTGATCTAATAAACAAATGTCTTCAAAATATTTGCTTAAACGACCTTCAACCATTTTAACTACAATGTTTTCTGGTTTTCCTTCATTAAGAGCTTGTTGCTTTAATACTTCACGTTCATGGTCCACTTCTTCTTGTGATACTTGATCACGAGAAACATATTTAGGATTTAATGCTGCAATGTGCATAGACACGTCTTTAGCTGCACTTTCATCCGTTGTGCCTTCTAATACAGTTAGTACGGAAATACGTCCACCCATATGAAGGTATGCACCAAATGCATCGTTATCTGTTTTGGATGCTACTGCAAAACGACGAAGAGTCATTTTTTCTCCAATTTTAGCGATTGCTGCACTAATATGATCTTGTACTGTAGATCCATTATCCATCGTAGAAGCTAATGCATCCTCTACATTTGCTGGTTTCTTGCTTAATAAATGTTGTGCTAATTCTTTTACTAGCGTTTGGAATGCATCGTTTTTAGCAACAAAGTCTGTTTCAGCGTTAACTTCTAGAATGACAGCATCGTTACCCTCAACCACAACAGAAGTTAATCCTTCTGCAGCAATACGATCCGCTTTTTTCGATGCAGACGCCATTCCTTTTTCACGTAAGAAATCAATTGCCTTTTCCATATCCCCATCAGTTTGTTGAAGTGCCTTTTTACAATCCATCATTCCTGCACCTGTTTTTTCACGAAGTTCTTTTACCATTTGCGCTGTAATTGCAGCCATTATATAATTCCTCCTTCAAATATGTATGTTTGCCGAGAGTCAAATGTACTATCCATTCTTTAAAAAAAGGTGATAAAGGGAGCTTCCCTCTTATCACCTTTCCCTACTCGGTTTGAATATTCTTCAATTAATATAAATAACAGAAACGCATTTTGCAAGTTTAGAAAAAAGTTTAAGCGTTAGTTTCTACAACTTCAGTTTCTTCACCTTGTTTTGCTTCTAAAATAGCATCTGCCATTTTACCTGTTAATAATTTTACTGCGCGAATCGCATCATCGTTCGCAGGAATTACTACATCAATTTCATCTGGATCACAGTTAGTATCTACCATACCAACGATAGGGATGTTTAATTTATGTGCTTCTGCAACAGCGATACGCTCTTTGCGAGGATCGATGATAAATAAAGCATCAGGTAATTGCTTCATATCTTTAATTCCGCCTAAGAATTTTTCAAGACGTTCTTGTTGTTTCTTTAATTGAACAACTTCTTTCTTAGGAAGTACATCAAATGTTCCATCTTCTTCCATTCTTTCAATTTCTTTTAAACGTGCAATACGTTTTTGAATGGTTTCAAAGTTTGTTAAAGTTCCACCTAACCAACGATGGTTTACATAGTACATACCAGAACGAATTGCTTCTTCTTTAACAGAATCTTGAGCTTGTTTCTTAGTACCGACAAATAGGATCGTACCACCATTTGCAGCAAGTTCTTTTACCCATTTGTAAGCTTCTTCAACCTTTTTAACTGTTTTTTGAAGGTCGATGATATAGATGCCGTTACGCTCTGTAAAAATGTATTTTTTCATTTTTGGGTTCCAACGGCGTGTTTGGTGTCCGAAATGTACACCTGCTTCTAATAATTGTTTCATTGAAATAACTGACATAAAACTTTCCTCCTATATGGTTTATAGCCTCCGCTTATATCATCCCTCACATAAAACTGTTATGAACAGCACCCTTTATGGAGATCAACAAGCGTGTGTTTTAACACCGTTTAAAAATATATCATATGTTCGGGAGACATTCAAGTTTTATTCATAAATATTTTCTTGAAATTTAAGAAGTAATTCAATTTCTGTCTTCCCTTTATTTAATTTTTTAGCCATCTCTTCAATGGAATATCCTTGTTTTCTTAGAAAAGTAATTTGATCCCCTAGATTTTCACTCTTAGTCGATTTGTTTCCTACCTCTTCTTGAAGATCCACTATGACAGATGTCTTTTCACTGTTCTTATGTGTAACTATCTGTTGATTTTGCTTTTGATAAGCGTTAAAAGCATGGTGACTAAGCGTTTTTTCTATCCGAGGAGTAAAATCTTCTAGTACATGTAACGGATCGTTATGAATGTTATTTTGGTTATTTTGGTCAGAGTGATTTCCCTTTTTATCCGTAATAGAAGTAGGTTGGGACTTAATATTGTTTTTCTTTAGGTCTATCAACTGATGAATGAACTGATCATTCTCTTCTTTCATTTGTAATAAATAACCTGAAATAAGCTCTTCCATTTCAATTATTGATTTTTTTAAGTTTTCTTTAAGCTTAATTAGCTTATTTTGACGTAAATATAAAATGGCGATCACAATAAAGGTCAGAATATTTAAAGTTAAACTAACGATGACTAAAAATACAATCATAAAATCCCTCTATCCACTATAATCAATCATTGTACCTTTGTATGGATGCGTAGTTTGATGCTGGTCATTTTTCGTTTCCCTTTTGGAAGAATGTTCATGAAAACCCTTCCCTTGTTGCTCTTGTTTACTTTGTTCTAACTTTGATTGGGTTAATTTTTCGTTTTCCATCACACTTGTTCTCTTTTTTTCAGCTTCTTTTTGAACAACATCATTAGCCAAACTATTTATTAGTTGCCCCCGCTGTTGTAGTTGTTCCTGTAGTTTTGATGCCTCTATTGTCCTTGGAATCGCTACTTGCATTTCGATTGATTTAAGACTCAATACAACTAACATCCTTCAATTAAGAAGCCATAATTTTGTAACTACATCAATTTTTCCATAAACCCCTTTAATTTAAATATACATTTAGAGTGAATTTGTGAAATCCTAGATGTAGATAACCCCATGATTTGTCCAATCTCTGTTAAAGTCATTTCTTCTTGATAAAACAAGCTAATGACCAACTGTTCTTTTTCCGAGAGTTTTGAAATCTGGTCGATCATTTCTTTAACAATCTCATGTTTTATCATTTCTTCTTCAGGCTGCTCGATGTTTTTGTCTTTAATCAAATATTTTTGTCCTGTTTTTTCATCTGTTTCGTCAGACTGATCATCGATCGATAAAACGTGGGCAAAAAATTGTTCATTCATGATGGTGTATACTTCGTCAACGGAGATATTTAATTCGCGAGCAATATCTTCTTCTGTTACATGACGCATATATTTTTGTTCTAATTTCTCAATGATCGTTTCTATCTTTTTGGCCTTTTCTCTCGTTCCTCTAGGCAACCAATCTTCTTTTCTTAATCCGTCTATAATAGCTCCTCGAACGCGAAAAGAAGCATATGTATCAAATTTTAAATCTCTTTTAAAATCAAACTTATTGATTGCATCCAGTAACCCGATCATTCCAAGACTATAAAGGTCATCTCTTGAAACGCTTTTAGGTAAGGTAACAGAAATACGCTGAACATGGTATCGAACAAGAGATGTATACTTTTTAATTAGAATATTTCCAGCCTCTTCGTCTCGAGTGGTCATCCATTTATCCCAGATTAACTGTTCATCCTTACTCATAGCATATACCATTAAGACACTCCTTCAATCAAAACTCAGTGCTAAGAGGTTGAACCCTAATACATTTTTCCAAATTACTAAATCAACATATCATATTAGCAAAGGAAAGAAACTCTTTACAAATAAGATACCCCTTTATTAACCGTCCTAATTTCCAACATACAGGTATCTGGATCAAATTCGATGGTTCTGCCACTATTTCCACCGACATCTTCCCCGACTAAAGAAATGTGTAAGTCATTCAATTGTTTTTTAACAGCTTCTACGTTCCTTGGACCAATTCTCATCATTTCATTTCCTGAAGAAAATTGAAACATTTGAGCCCCACCAGCAATTTTTGCTTTTAATGCGGATCTTCTAGCACCTAGCTTAATCATCTCAGTTGAAAGTTCCTTCACAGCTGTATCGGCATATTTAGCTAAATTAAATGATTTACTTTTTGCTAAAGAAGAATCAGGCAGCATAACATGTGCTAATCCAGCGATCTTTTGTAGCGGATCGAAGACAACAACTCCAACACATGATCCCAATCCAGAAGTCCTTATTAATTGCGGTGTTTTTACAATTTGCATATCAGCGATACCGACCTTCACTACTTCTTGCATATCATTCATCAAGTGCAACTCCTAACGAATGAAAAATGATATCAAATGACTCAGGATCTGGCAGGAGAAAAAAGTGCCCATCAACCCCCATATGATTTTCATTACAATCGATTAAAGCGGTATCGACCACAATTGCATAGTCACTAAACTGAGATAACTCAAAAAATCCATAACTTAAAATAGCACCAAGCATATCAATGCTAGTAGCCGGTACTGATGGATATAAGTTAAGCCCTGTAAAATCAGATAATGCAGATAGATAGGATCCTGCTAAAATGTTTCCTAATTCTTGCAGTGCCGAAAGGGCTAAGTCATCATACGGCGACTTTTCAAACGGAGATTGATTATTCCCTATCAAATGTTGGATATACGTATTTGCTTGTTTAATTGATAAAATAAAGAATAGATTACTAGGAGCGTCCCCTTCAATTCTCAAGAAGACACTAGCGACTACATTTTCTGCTCCCCCAGCGGTCTCCACCATTTCATTAAACGTCATAATTCGAACATTTGGTACTCTCAACTGAATCCTCTTATTTAAAAGAATGGAAAGGGATGTCGCTGCATTTCCCGCTCCAATGTTCCCAATTTCTTTAAGGATATCCAGATTTTCATTTGAAATTTTATTTATAAATTTCATCATTAATCATCCATACCGTCAGACTTCACCTTATCTTGATCTAAAATTTTCGCGAGATCAAGGAGAATTAATAGTCGACTATCTACTTTCACTACACCTTGTACAAATTCGTCGGTCTCTACACCAACCATTTCAGGAGAAGGCTCCATATCATCCATTTTAATGTCAATCACATCGTTTGCCTCATCGACAATTAAACCAACTTCAATATCACCTATTGATACAATGATCACACGAGTAGAATCCGTATATTCCGCTTCTTCTAACCCAAATCTTTTACGAAGATCTATAATAGGTGTAACAACACCTCGAAGATTTATAACCCCTTTTACAAAGGGTGCTGTTCCCGGAACTCTTGTAATATGTTGAACTCTTTCAATTCCATGAACTAAATGAACGGATATTCCATACTCTTTTCCACTTAATTGAAAAACGATTAGCTTTGTATCGGCAACCGCATTCTCAGACATTCTAAACACCTCTTTATTAGAATCATTTATTACATTACTCTGATTCTTCTACTTTATTAGTGCGTTGCAATCAACGATTAGTGCAACCTGTCCATCACCCAAAATTGTAGCACCTGGGATCGCAAAGATATTCGTTAAATAATTACCAAAGGATTTTAGAACGATTTCTTGCTGTCCAATAAATGAATCTACGACCAGACCAGCCATTTTCTCACCTTTACGGACAATTACTAGAGAAATATATTCATTCTCTTCCTTATATACAGGCACATTAAATAAATCTTTAAGGAATAATAAAGGAACAATTTTCCCACGGAAATCAATTACTTTTTGATTATGCGCGTGTAATATTTCATCTTTTCTAATAATAGCCGTTTCAATAATGGAGGAAAGTGGAATGGCGTACTTTTCTTTTTGAATTTCAACAAGCATAACCGAAATAATAGATAGGGTTAATGGAAGTTGGATTAAAAAACGGGATCCCTTCCCTTCCACAGACTCTACTGAAACATTACCACCTAACGTTTCAATTGTATTTTTTACCACATCTAAACCAACACCACGTCCAGAAACACTTGAAATTTGGTCGGCAGTTGAAAATCCAGATGCAAAAATTAATTCATATACTTGTTGATCTGATAAAGTTTCAGCTATTTGTTCATTGATAATGCCATTCCCTAACGCTTTCTTTAAAACTTTATCTCGATTAATTCCTGCACCATCATCTTCTATTTCAATAAAGACATGATTTCCACTATGATAGGCTTTAAGAATTACTGTACCTTCCTCAGGCTTTCCTAAAGACTTACGGACATCTGGCGCTTCAATCCCGTGATCCAATGAATTACGAATTAAATGGACAAGTGGATCACCAATTTCATCTATAACAGTACGATCAAGCTCCGTTTCTGCACCAATAATGTCTAGATTGATCTTTTTTTGCAAATCACGTGAAAGTTGGCGAACCATTCTTGGAAAACGATTAAACACGGTCTCAATCGGAACCATCCGCATATTTAGAATAATATTTTGCAAGTCTCCGGTTGTTCTAGACATTCGATCGACCGTTTCTTGTAACTCTTGATTATTTAATTCTGAAGAGATCTGCTCCAATCTTCCTCTATCAATCACTAATTCTTCAAAAAGGTTTAATAAGATATCTAGTCGTTCTATATTAACTCGTATTGTTTTATTAACTGCTTTACCTGATTGTTGTTTAGGTTGACTTTTTTCCTTATTATTTCCTGCTGATTCTATTTTCGATTGATCCACTTTTGAATCAACTAATTCGGCTGATTCAGTATCTTCTTTTTCCACTCTTTGACCATAGGTAGAACCTGATTGAGGTAAAATCACTGTTATAACCTTTACATTTTCGACTTCAGAGACCTTTGCGATCTTCTTTTGAATATCTTCTGCTTCTTCAGTCGAAACAACCGTAACTGTAAATGATTGATCAAATTTTTCTTCTTCCAATTCTTCCACTGAAGGAGTAGATTTGATCACCTCTCCAATTTTCTCTAATACTTCAAAAATCATATATACTCTTGCTGCCTTAAGTAAACAATCGCTTCGAAGTGAAACCGTTATCTCAAACGTTCGATACCCTTGTTCTTGAGATTGTTGAATAACGGTTCTTTCAAATTCATCATAAAAAATATCCGAACTAGCCTCGGCAATTGCTGCCGCAACTTCATTATGAGCTTCGAATTCATTCGGACTTTGACCCTTTTCAATCAATTTTAACTTTTCTACGATTTCTTGTACGTTTCTTTTTCCATCTCCGCCACTTGCTATGGATTGAACCATTTCCTCTAAATCTTCTACAGCTAATAAAACAATATCTAATAAGTCAGGTGTAACAGATATTGTTTGGTGTCTGATTCCATCTAGTACATTTTCCATTTGATGGGTTAATTTCGCTAAATCATCAAACCCCATTGTCGCCGACATTCCTTTTAATGTATGTGCCGAACGAAATATTTCATTGATAATATCCATATTGTTTGGGTTTTTCTCTAATTCTAATAAATGATCATTACAAGATTGCAAATGTTCCTTACTCTCTTCGATAAAGACCTCTAAATATTGACTCATTTCCATTTGGCTGACACCTCTTCCAAAATCAAATTCGTCCTCCGAATTTGCGCCCGGATTTTTTAACACGCTTCATAACGCTACATCATCATGACTCGCTTGACTACGACAACCTGTCTATCGTCGAGCTCGCTCGATAAAATACCTTAAAAATCCGAGTCATCCGCCGGAGGCTTAACATTATTCAGCCAGGGGGGTAACCTCCCACTGAATCAGAAAACTTTTTTTGAATCCCATCACTTTTGAAGTAGAGGACTTCTGTACCTGTTGCAAGCTTTCAATACAAAAACACTTTCTGAATGAAGTTAAAGATATTTCATGACTGTTTCTGAGATTTCTTCTAATGCTATGATTTCATCTATATATCCAGTTGCAATGGCTGCTTTTGGCATTCCAAAAACAACACAAGTTTCTTTTGATTCTGCAATGGTCTTTACAAATCCATTATTCTTCAGAGCGATAAGACCTTTAGAGCCATCAGAACCCATCCCTGTCATTAACACCACAATCTTTCCATACCCCTTCAATTCTGATGCCGAAAAAAATAATAAATCAACAGAAGGACAATGTATACACTCTTTAGGACTTTTGTCTAATACAGCCATAATATTTTTTCCTGACGACTTTAGCGTTAATTGATATCCACCAGGAGCGATATAGGCCGTTCCGTTTTGTAAAACCTCTTGATTCTCGGCTTCTTTAACCTTTATCTTGGATAAGCTATTTAATCGGTTTGCTAAAGACTTCGTAAACCCTGGTGGCATATGTTGTACAACAACAATCGGTATTGGAATATTTTCAGGAAACCTCGATAAAACTGTTTGAAGTGCATTTGGTCCCCCAGTTGAAGTACCAATCAATAAAATCTTATTGACATCAGACCAATCTTTTATATGATAAGATTTACTTAGTTCTATTTTACTATAGGTAGCATCATAATCAGTAGTCTTTTTTTCTACTAAAGTTCTATTTTTTGTATCACCCAATAGAAGCACTACCTTTCGTACAGGAATCGTTTCAGTTTAGAGATAAAACTTTTATGAGTAAGATCAAATTCAGGTTTAAGGTGATTCTGTTTGCAATAGGTTTCTGTAATTTTTATAATGGCTTTTGACGCCGGTGCTCGATTATTGAATAAGATAAAAGGAGTTTGTCTTTTAACAGCCTGTGGGATTGATTTATCTTCAGGCACGATTCCTAGCAAGTCGATTTTCTGATCAAGAAAATGTTCCAATACGGTAGAAATCCGATTAAAAACAACCTGTCCTTCCTTTTCACTTGTTGCACGATTTACAAGTAAATAAAAAGGAATTTGATTGTTTTTCAAAATAATATATTTCATTGCCGCATAAGCATCTGTAATGGACGTAGGTTCAGGTGTTGTGAGTACGATTACTTCATCAACTGATAAAATAAAGCTCAGTGAATTTTCATCCATCCCTGCGCCCATATCCAAAATGACATATTCGTAGTCATCTAGAAGAGTTGAAAATTGGTTAAAGAAATCATTGAAATGTGATTTCTTTATTTGGGTTAATTGGGTCAAACCAGTACCACCAGAAATATAGTGAATACTATCAGGAACTTTACAAATCAACTCTTTTAGAGGAACTGATTCACTAAAAAAGTCTGCGATTGAATAGGAAGAAGAAAGACCCATTAAGATATCGATATTTCCCATACCAATATCCATATCAAAAAGAAGAACAGAATGCCCTTTTTTATTTAATGAAATCGCAAAGTTTAAAGCCATATTTGACTTTCCTACTCCACCTTTGCCGCTAATAATTGCAATCGATTTTGTTTGCATATTGCTATGATTTCGTTTTAATCTTTCTCGTAAACGTTGGGCTTGATCTTCCATGTTAATCGGCTCCTACTATATAATCCACAATATCTTCCGGGGTAACTGTAACCAAATCATCTGGTACATTTTGCCCATTTGTTATATATGCTACCGCACGATTCTCTTGATGAATCATATTAAACATAGCTCCATATGTTGATGTTTCATCTGCTTTCGTAAAAATAAAGCGATCGATATCAATACATGAAAATTGATGATTAATTTCTTCCATATCAGATTGTTTGGATGCTAATGATAATACTAACAATGTTTCCATTTCATGATTGAAATCAATAATGCCTTTTAAATCACTTACATATTTGGGATTACGGAAGTTTCTTCCAGCTGTGTCTATAAAGACTAGATCATACTCATCAAATTTATTCTTGGCTTGTTGAAAATCGTCTAGATTATAACAAACCTCTACAGGCACATTTAAAATGTTTGCATAGGTTTTCAGCTGTTCAATGGCGGCAATTCGATAGGTGTCAGTTGTAATGAATGCAACTTTTTTCTTAAATGACAAAATACTGAACGCTGCAATTTTGGCAAGGGTTGTCGTTTTTCCAACCCCTGTTGGTCCCACTACATTAATAAATTTTTTTGAAAATGAAATTCCACCAAATGGCAAATGGGAAATTTTTTTAATGAGTCCCTGTTTTACTAATGTCATCACATCATCAAAGGACAAATTCTCATCCTGCTTATACCAAATCTTAATGATTGTTTGTAGTACTTCATCAATAACCAAGCCACTTAATTCCTGTTTTAATAATAATTGCTTCGCTTCAGCAATCGGTTTTGGTAACGGAATGGCATCTTCATTTACATGGTTATTAAGATATTGTACTGTTTTAATTGATGGTTTCATCTCTGGCAATACTTCTAATGCTTCCTGTTTTCCTTGCCCAGCCACCATATTATCTTGTGTAGGAGTGGCTTCCTTACTGGGGGCACCTCCATTTATATTGGGAGAATCTAGTGCTGCCACAACTTCAATTCTTCTTTTTTTAAAAAAACCAAGAAATCCACCAGTCATAACCACTCTAGAATTAAGGATAATGGCATCATTTCCAAGTTCACTGCGAACAAGCTTCATCGCTTCAGGCATCGAACCTGCTCTAATTTTTTTTACCTTCATTCTATATTCACCACCCCAACACTTTGAACCTCCACATTTGTTTCGAGTTCATTATAAGACAAAATCGGTATTTGCGGAAAATAACGCTCTGTTAATTGTCGGACATACATTCTAACAGCAGGTGAACATAAAATAATAGGTGGTTGCCCAAGCATTGAGATTTGTTCAACCTGTGAAGCAATTGCCTCTAAAATTTGTTGTGAATGAACAGGATCAATTGCTAAATAGTTTCCATGCTCAGTTTGTTGTACGCCATCTGCAATGATTTTTTCTACCTTTCCTGATAATGTTACAACTTTTAGTGAATCATTGGATTGTAAAAATTGATTTGTTATTTGGCGTGCTAACGCTTGTCTTACATATTCAGTTAATATATCTGTATCTGAAGTCACTTTACCAAAGTCTGCTAATGTTTCAAAAATAACGGGAAGATTTCGAATCGAAATTCCTTCTTTTAATAATTTTGCAAGCACTTTTTGTACTTCACCAATAGAGAGTGGAGAAGGTGTTACTTCATCAACCAGTATTGGATAGTTTTCTTTCAAATGGTCGATTAATTGCTTCGTTTCTTGTCTTCCTAATAAGTCATGTGCATTATTTTTGATGATTTCTGTTATATGAGTTGAAACCACTGAAGGTGGGTCCACTACTGTGTACCCTAATATTTCAGCTTCTTCTTTCATATCTTCTGAAATCCATTTAGCTGGTAAACCAAAAGATGGTTCAATAGTATCAATCCCAACAATCGATTCATCATCAGTACCCGGACTCATCGCTAAGTAATGATCAAGTAAGAGATCACCCTGGGCCATTATATTCCCTTTTATTTTCAGTTGATATTCATTTGGTTGCAATTGGATATTATCGCGAATTCGTACAACAGGAATGACCATCCCCAGTTCAATCGCAAGCTGTCTTCTAATCATAACAATCCGGTCTAGTAAATCTCCACCTTGATTGGTATCCACAAGCGGAATTAACCCATAGCCAAATTCGAATTCAATTGGATCCATACTTAATAAACTAACGACACTCTCAGGACTTTTCATTTCATCAGAAGTTTCTTCTTCTTCCATGGTTTTTATTGACTCTTCTCCTATTTTGGGAACACGAGTTAGGCGATAACCACCAAAAATCAAAAGTGCTGCAAGTGGGATCGTTAATATATCATTAATAGGTGTAAATAAACCTAAAGCTAAAATGGTCCCACCAGTCACATATAGCATCTTAGGAAAGTTAAGTAATTGAGAAGTTATATCCTCTCCTAAGTTCCCATTAGAAGTTGACCTTGTTACAACAAGACCAGTAGCGGTCGATATGATTAAAGCAGGAATTTGACTAACAATCCCATCTCCTACTGTTAATAAGGAGAAATGGGAAGCCGCATCGGCAAAGCTCATTCCTTGTTGAATCACTCCTATTATAATTCCAAAAATCAAGTTGATTAAAACAATGATGATCCCAGCAATGGCATCTCCCTTCACGAACTTACTGGCACCATCCATTGCACCGTAAAAATCGGCTTCACGACTCACTTTTTCTCGTCTTTCTCTCGCTTGTTGTTCCGAAATCATTCCCGCATTTAAATCTGCATCAATACTCATTTGCTTTCCTGGCATTGCATCTAGAGTAAAGCGTGCCGCAACCTCTGAAACACGCTCTGATCCTTTTGTAATAACAATAAAGTTAATAATAACAAGGATCAAAAAGACAACTAATCCAACAATGATATTTCCGCCGACAACAAATGAACCAAAAGTTTCTACAACTCCACCTGCATCCCCATGAGTCAGGATCGCACGTGTTGTTGAAATATTTAACCCTAAACGAAATAATGTTAATAACAATAATAAGGAAGGGAATACTGAAAACTGAAGTGGTTCTGTCATATTCATCGATGTTAATAGTACTAACAAGGCCAATGTTATGTTCACAATTAAGAGAATGCTTAACAGCCATGTTGGAAGTGGAATAATAAGCATAGCAACTATCATAATGACACTTACTATTACAACTAATTCTCTAGCTTTCAATTTATTCCCTCCCGTATCATTTGTTTCTAACCTTCTAAGCTAAAGGAATTTATTTGACCATATTTTTTGTCCTATATACATACGCTAATATTTCTGCTACTGCTTTAAATAAATCTTCGGGAATCGTATCTCCGATTTCTGTCTGGCTATAGAGAGATCGTGCTAATGGACGATTTTCAACCATGATAACATCATTCTCTTTAGCAACATATTTTATTTTTTGTGCAATAAAATCAACACCCTTTGCCACAACATAAGGTGCATCAAATTTCGTTTCATCATATTTTAAGGCAATAGCATAATGGGTAGGATTCGTAATAATAACATCCGCATTAGGGACTTCCTGCATCATCCGACTCATAGACATTTCCCGTTGCTTTTGTTTAATCTTCCCCTTGATCAATGGATCGCCTTCCATGTTTTTATATTCATCCTTAATGTCTTGTTTAGACATCCGGATATTTTTTTCAAAATCATATTTCTGATATAGATAGTCAAGAAGAGCTAAAAACAATAATGCCCCACCTGCATAAAGCCCCATTTGAATGGTTAAATCCACTAGAGTTAAGAGGGCTGAACCAATCGATTTTTGTGATAGAACAAGAATTTCATCGATCCGATTCCATAAAACAAAAAAAGTAATCATTGAAACAATGATGATTTTTAATATTGATTTTAAAAACTCTATAATCGATCGCATTGAAAAGATTCTCTTAAATCCTTTGATAGGATCGATTTTCTCTAATTTAGGTTGAATGGTTTCAGTCGAGAATAAAAAACCAATCTGTAAATAGTTCGCTACCACTCCTACCACAAGTGCAACAAGCATGATGGGACCTATAATCTTTGCTGTTTGAAATAAAGTTTCATTAAAAACCATAAAAATACTTTCTTCAGTTACGGCTAATTCCATATATTCTCGAAAAGAACGTTGAAAAATAACTAAAATATTTTCTAATAAAAAGGGACTTGCAATGGAAAAGAAAAAAAAGATTCCTAAAATGGCAATAGCTGTATTGAGATCTTGACTTTTAGCAACTTGCCCTTTTTTACGTGCATCGTTCCGTTTTTTCGGTGTCGCTTTTTCGGTTTTTTCTCCAGCAAAATACTGTAAATCCAACTCTAGTAGTTTCAATATTTATAAACCCCCAAGTAACTCCATAAGTCCCCTCATCGTCATAAGCATCGTTTGAAAAAGTTTTGAAACCACGATCATCATCGTACTCATGACAACGATTAATAAAAAGAAACTAACCCCAATTTTAAGAGGAATACCAACGACAAATATATTTAATTGGGGGAAAGTCCTTGCCGCGATCCCTAGGGCTACATCAACTAGAAATAGACTTGCAACAACTGGCAAAGACATCTGCAGCGCAATCATAAACATTGAGTTAAAGGACTGTATAATATACTGTGCAACATGTTCATGTCCTAGTGGGAGCCAGGCTTGTTCTAACGGAATAAATTGATAGCTGTAATAGATCCCATCTAAAATTAAATGATGACCATTTGTCGATAATAAAAATAACAAACTTATAATATACAAATACTGACCCATAATTGGGCTTTGAGCACCTGTTTGAGGATCCATCACGTTAACCATCCCAAAACCCATTTGAAAATCAATGAACCCACCTGCGGTTTGAATTGCTGACAAGATCACGTAAGCGATAAAACCGATTAAGATCCCTACCATTGCCTCTTTCATGATTAGTAAATAATAGGTCGCATCAATTTCTAGTACTGGTTTTTCCATCGAAAAAAACATGATAAGTGCTAAAAAAAAGCCAAATCCAACTTTAAAAGTAGATGGAATGGTCCGATAAGAAAAAAGTGGGAGCATTAAAAAAAAGGAAGTTACCCTGACCAGTACTAGTAAAAAGACAGGAAATGTTTCGATAAAGTCTACCATTTTGTTACCCTATATACCTGATTAAATTAGAGAAAATGTCACTTGTGTAAGATAGCATATGACTTAGCATCCATGGTCCAAAAATGACGATTCCTAGTAACACGGCAACAATTTTAGGAATAAAAGCTAGAGTTTGTTCTTGTATTTGAGTGGTTGCTTGAAAAATACTTACAATCAAACCAACCACAAGTGCAATAATTAACAGAGGTCCACTGAGCAAAAGTACCATCCATATTCCATCCTCTGCAATGGCAATAATCGTCTCTGGAGTCATATATTTCACCTACTTAAAAACTTTGTAAAAGAGACTTAACAACTAAATACCATCCGTCTACAAGTACAAAGAGTAAAATTTTAAACGGCAAGGAGATCATAACAGGCGGAAGCATCATCATACCCATTGACATCAAAACACTTGCTACTACCATATCTATCACTAAAAAAGGAATAAAGATCATAAAGCCGATCTGAAAAGCGGTTTTTAATTCACTAATCGCAAAGGCTGGAACTAATGCGGTTAAGGGAATATCGTGTAGCGTTTCAGGAGGATCGACCTGTCCATATTCTAAAAATAATGCTAAATCCTTTTGTCTTGTATGTGCGCTCATAAATTCTTTAAAAGGAATGGCTGCTGCGTCATATGCTTCTTCCAAATTTATTTCATTATTAAAAAGAGGTGTAAGGGCTTGATCATTAACTTCTTGAAATGTTGGTGCCATAATAAAAAATGTCATAAACAAAGATATTCCAATTAACACTTGGTTAGGAGGCATTTGCTGTGTGGCTAATGCCGTACGGGTAAACGATAGGACAACAACAATTCGAGTAAAGCACGTCATGAGAATTAAGATGCTTGGTGCTAAAGAAAGAACCGTAAGTAAAAGAATGAGTTTGACCGATGTAGAAACATTTTCTGGTGAACTTCCATTAAAAAACTCCATAAATTCATTCATGATTGATCCTTATCCTTTTCACTTTCCAGTTCAGCTAATATATTTTTTCGTTCTTTTGACATTTCATCTAGTTGTTTTTTTAATAGACTTTGAAAAGACGAAGACTCCGGTTTGACTTCGATTCGCTTTCCTTTTACTAGTTCCAACATCCTTGTGATTGCATCATTCGGCTTTGCGATTTTGTCCAACTTTTGATTATAGTCTGTCAGAATTCGATCAAACTCTTCCCCTTTTTCAATTTCGGTTAACAACTGGATATCATCCCCTACGCCCACAACAAGGATTCTCTCCCCGACTTTAATGATCTGGACTGAGCGATTAGTACCCACCGTTAATCCCCCTAAATTAACAAGTGTATTGGATGTTTGCCCAAAAGCGCCCTTTTTATTAACCAGCTTTAACACAAAATAAAGTAAAGCCACTACAAACACAGTCGCAAAAAGCATTTTCATAAAATCCCATACTGTTAACCCTACTCCGTTAGTGTTCTCACTTATTTCAGGCTGCTCGTTCGTATTCCTTTGATTTTCATCTATGTTTTTTTGTTCTTCCCCAGAAATAGGTTGTTCCAAATATTCTTTCACACTTTGATTTTCTGACTGTGCAAAAGCATGAGATTGAAACATAAATAGGTTCAGAAACAAAATTAGGCTAATCAAACAACGTTGTTTATGTTTCAATATCTTACACCTTCTAAGTTCAAATCTTTAACTAAGTGTTTTTGAAATGGCTTCTAGTACGCGATCTGCTTGGAATGGTTTAACGATAAAGTCTTTTGCGCCAGCTTGAATGGCATCAATGACCATCGCTTGTTGTCCCATTGCAGAGCACATAATAATTTTTGCGTTAGGATTAATTTTTTTTATTTCTTTTAAAGCTGTAATGCCATCCATCTCAGGCATTGTAATATCCATAGTCACAAGATCTGGTTGTACTTCTTTATACTTTTCTACAGCTTGTGCTCCGTCAGCTGCTTCTCCAACAACTTCATATCCATTTTTTGTTAATATATCTTTAATCATCATTCTCATAAATGCCGCATCGTCTACTATTAAGATTCTATTTCCCATACGTATTACCCCCGCTAATCACTTTTGTTTAGTTATTTTAATCTTTTTAATCGATCAGATTGACTCAATATATCTGTTACACGCACACCAAAGTTCTCATCTATGACGACTACTTCTCCTTTTGCAATCGGACGATTATTGATGAGGATATCAACTGGTTCTCCAGCTAATTTATCAAGTTCGATAATGGACCCTGGTGATAGTTCTAAAATTTCCTTAACGGTTCGTGTTGTTTTCCCTAATTGAACGGTTACTTGCAAAGGAATATCAAGCAGAATATCTAAGTTTTTAGCTTCTGAATCTTGCAACTGTACAGGTTCAAAATTCGAAAACATCGCTGGTTGTACATTGGGCTGTATCCCCTGTGGAATTGGAGCGCCAAAATGTTGTGGTCCGGAAGATTGTTTTGTCTGTTGCTCTGGATTGGAAGGAGCATATTGATTGGTTGGCTGTGTATATGGAACCGTATTCTGTACGCTACTTCCTCCAACGTTTTGGTTTACCATTTGATTGTATGGTTGACCAACATCCATTTGCTGTGATTGTGTAAACATGTCCTGTGGCTCTATAGCAGAATTAGGCATTTTTGCCTGTTCAGGCTCAGGCGTCATGGACGGGTTTAACAATTCGTTAACTAAGCTTTTGGCAAAATCAAGTGGTAATAATTGCATAATAGTAGAATCTACCAATGACCCGATTTTTAATCTGAAAGATACTTTTACCATCATTTCTTGATTTGGTAGTTTCTCCGTACCTTCTCCTTGCTGAATATTTAATAGATCAACTGTAGGAGGAGAAATATCTACTCGCTTATTAAAAATTGTTGACATCGAAGTGGCGGAAGATCCCATCATTTGGTTCATCGCTTCCTGGACTGCACTTAACTGAATCTCACCTAACATTTCAGCCGGATTGATACCATCGCCACCAAGCATGAGGTCTGCAATAATTGCCGCATCCGATTGTTTAATAACTAAAAGATTTTCACCAGAAAATCCTTTTGTATAATTTACCTGTATAGCCACGTTTGGTTGTGGAAACTCTTCAGCTAGTTGACTTCTAAATATTAAAGATACTGTAGGGGTTGTAATGTCTACTTTTTGATTCAGTAACGTCGAAAGAGCAGTAGCTGAACTTCCGAAAGATATATTTCCTATTTCCCCTAATGCATCCTTTTCCATTTCACTCAAATGATCTTCTATATTTAAGGGTGCTAGGTCCTCTGAAATATCGTCACTACCTCTTAACAGAGCATCTATCTCATCTTGTGAGAGCATTTCGTTACTCATGCTCTTCGTCCCCTCCTTCCAATGTGTCTAATACTTGTATCGCTAATTTTTTATTTATTTTGCCAGGCTGTCCAATAAATTTAGGAATTTCTCCAACCTTCACTAGTAACGGATCTTCTATCATTTGATTTAATTCAATGACATCCCCAATATCTAGAATTAAAAAGTCCTGAATCGAAATATTGGATTTCCCTAGTTCAACAGAAATAGGAACCTCTGCTTGCTTAATATTTCGTTGCAGTTTTTCAATTTCAATTGGTTCCCTTTCTTTTTTCTCCGTCTGCATCCAATACTGCATAGACAATTTTGGAATAATGGGTTCCAACACGATATGGGGGATACATATATTAATCATCCCACTCGTTTCGGCAATGGTCGTATCTAATGAAATGACCACAACGGTTTCGTTTGGAGAAACCATTTGTAAAAACTGTGGATTGATTTCTAACTCCGAAAGAACTGGATCAATATCGGTGATATTTCCCCAAGCTTCTTGCAAATAGTCACATGCTTTTTCAAACATGGAAGTCATAATTTTCGTTTCAATCTCGGTTAAATTATCTATTTTATTTACGCTTGTCCCTTTGCCTCCCATTATCCGGTCTAACATTGAATAAGCAATATTTGGATTTACTTCCATAATAATTCTTCCTTCTAGTGGAGGCACTTCAAATACATTTAATATCGTCATTTTGGGAATGGAACGGATAAATTCCTCATATGGAATTTGATCGGCCGATGCGACACTAATTTGGACATATGTTCTTAATTGTGCTGAAAAAAAAGTGGTTAATAATCGGGCAAAATTTTCGTGTATTCGTGTTAAACTTCTAATCTGGTCTTTTGAAAACCGGAGTGCTCGTTTGAAGTCATATACCCTTACCCGTTTTTCAGACTCCTCTTTTTTTAAATCATCAGCATTCATTTCTCCTGTTGACAATGCAGATAAGAGCGCATCTATTTCACTCTGTGAAAGTACATCTCCAGCCATCCATTACACCTCCGATACTTTTCTTTCTTTACGGCTACTGGAGGAGAAATTGAGTGATATAAACTTTCCGAATCTCACCATCTTGCATGATTTCATTGATCTTGGTTTTCAGGGTTTCTTCAAGTTTTAATTGTCCTTCTTTTCCTTGGATATCTTCTGCTTTCAGACCAGAGAGTTCTAAAATAATGATGTTATGAACCTGAAAGTTTCGTTTGTCCAATTCTTCCTTTGCCTTTTTACTGTCTGTTTGGATTTTGAAAGATATACGTATAAAATCATTACTTGCAAGATTGGTAGTAATTTCTTCGATATCGACCGTTGACTCCAGTACTTCATCAATTGTAGGTTCAGTTTGTCCAGTTTGATTATTGGCATTTAATAACATAACAATAGCCACAGCTCCTACAAGGGTAATGACAATAAGGACTATCAGCATTGTCATAACAAGCTTATTCTTCATTATTTCCCCCTCCTAACGGCCTACCAAGAAGATTTACGGATTTATAGAATTGATGGATTAAACCCAAAACTTCTTTTTCGGTTTCTTTAACAATATATTTATGTCCGTTTGTCAACGTAATGGTTGTGTCTGGAAAGGACTCAATCGTTTCTATGTACAACGCATTTATTATAAATGGTTTTCCGTTTAATCGCGATACTTTTATCACTGTTAATTTCAGGGTTAAAGGCAGCCCCTTAACCCTGTTCCTCCCTTAAAATGAAGTTAGCGTTTTAAATTAACTAATTCCTGTAATATTTCATCAGATGTGGTAATAATTCTTGTATTTGCCTGAAATCCCCGTTGGGCCGTAATCATTTCAGTGAATTCTTCAGACAGGTCCACATTGGACATTTCAAGTGACCCTGCTGATAGTGAACCTCGTCCAACACCAGGAACATCAATATCAGGATTACCGGAGTTGATTGATTCTTGGAATAGGTTTCCTCCAGCATTCATTAATCCCGATGAATTACTAAACTTTGCAATGGCAAGTTGTCCTAAAATAACAAGTTCACCGTTCGAATAAACCCCTGTGATTTCTCCTCCAGAACCAATACTAAAACTTTCTAATGCTCCCTCAATGCTTCCGTTTGGATTAATTAGGGCTGTTGTAGCTCCCTCGTATTGAGAAAGAGATGAGAAATCAAACTGTAGATTAACCATTTGCTTACTTTCATCTGCAACCGTTTCTTCATCATTAATCAGTCCCGTTGGGATTTCGAATGAAAAATTTCGAAGTGACTCATCATAAGGAATTTTGCCATCTACGAAATTTAAAATATGAAGAGGTTGTGTTTCTGGCGTGATATTGATTTCCCCTACTTCTATTGGAGTACCTTGAGCAGGATCCAATGGTGTTTTAGCTTTTAAATCGATCGTCCCTATATAGGATATATACTTTGAATATTCTTCAACCTCATCAGCAGTAGCATTGTTTCCTGGTTTTGGCATAGACCTCCACCCTGATACATCTATCGTAATTAATTCTGCTCCACCATTTATTGGTATATCCATTGGTCCGTTTCCAGTAATGTGAATAGGATTATTACTAGGATTAGTGGTATCTTGTAGATAGTAACCAGGAGTAGTGACAATTGCTGGATCATCTAAATACGCAACTTTCCATTGTAAATCATTATTACCTGTATACCCATCATCATCAATCACATTGATAGCTAACGATGAACCAATCGAATCACTATCGATTGTAGCCTTGGAGGGTTTCACATATCCCGATAAATCAAGTTGTAAACCATTTAGTTTTTCCTGATCACCTGCATTTGCTACTTGTAATTTTTTCGTAATTTCGTTATAGGCCATTTCAACTTTTGTACCATCACCAAGAGTTAGAAAGTACTTATTTCCACCATCATTTTCATACGTTAACTTCCAATTTTCATAATTATTGCCAGTGAAACCTTCTGGGTTCGTAACCTTAATTCCACCAGTGGTTACAACAGAGGATGGTTTAGGTGCTTCATTCGCATAAATCCCCCATTGATCTTGTCCTAATTTTTTATAGTAGATGGTACTATTTTGCTTTAGACCCCGATCATCGACTACAACGATTTGTTGAGAAAATACGGTGTTTTTAATGGCATTAGCAGAAAGATTTTCTGAAAATTTGATTCCAGTTGAAGCAATTCCAGGCAATAACCCGTTGACATTGATGGCAACATCCCCAAGTTGATTTGTTAGATTACCATTGGCATCAAATTGAAAAGCTTGAACTTTTAAACCGTCAGCATTAACTAATGTCCCGTTGTCATCAAGATAAAAGTTCCCTGCACGAGTATAGTAGGATTGGTTTCCTTGATTTACGATAAAATATCCGTCGCCATCGATTCCAAGGTCTAACGAACGTCCCGTTGTTTGCATGTTACCTGTTGTATGAATATTGTCAATCGTAGCCAAAGAAGAGCCTAACCCTACTTGTACCGCATTCTTTCCGCCACGATTATCCGAAGATGCCGTTGCCCCTGAAAGCATTTGATTCATCGTGTCTTTGAACGTTACGCGTCCCTTTTTAAAGCCATAGGTGTTTACATTCGCTATATTATTCCCAATAACATCTAGTTTGGTTTGAAAGTTTTTCATTCCACTTATACCAGAATACATCGATCTTAACATCCCTAATCTCCCCTTTCAGTAGCAGTTGTATCAATCACTCAACAACTACAAAGCCTCCGCTTGCGGTCCAGCTTTATTAATCCATTAAAATGGTTCCATTAATATTTGTAAAAATATGAGCTGTTGCTTCATTTCGATCCATTGCTGTAATGACCGTTTGATTTTTCGCACTAATAATTAATGCTGCATCGTCCAATATCACGAGCGAATCATTGACACCCATATTTTTTGCCTCATTCACTTTTTGTCCAATTTGACTCCATTTTTCCTCGTTAATAACAATACCTCTTTGTTCTAATCGCTGTTTGGCATGCTTAGATAAAGTCAATTGATTTTCGTGTGATGTAAAAGCAGTTTGTAATTCATGAGCAAAGTTTTTTTGTCCGTTTTGAAGTCCCTTTAGTGGTTTCTGTCCTTCATTATGAATGAAAGGGTGTTTGTACGGTCTGTAAATCTTATTTGTCATCACAACTCTCCCCATTATTCAATTTTAATGATTTGATTTGCAGAAATAGGTTCTTTTCCATCCTCTAATATAAAAGATGAAGCTCCATTTTTAAACGATACCGAGCGAACGGTTGACGATAATTCTTGTTGACGATCATTGAGATATGTAACTGTTTTTCCAATCATCATACTTGCTTGCATCATAAACGTTTCTGGATATGCCTCATGTACTTGAATGATATTTGCTGGTTCTATTTTAGTTCCATCGTCTAACGTAAATATAACTGTATTGTCTTTAAATTGAATGCTCTCGATTTTATTTTTCCCCTCTTGGATTTCAGTGTTTCCGTCTCCAAGGTCGTTGTACTTGCTCCATGTTACGTTTTTACCAATAAACTGTTGATAGGTAATTAATTGATTTTGTCCTTGTTGCCCAATCAATTTTTCTAATAAACTATTCATATTGGTGGTTTGCTCTAATGTAGAAAACTGAGCCATTTGTGCAATAAAATCCGTATCCTCCATCGGATTTGTCGGATCTTGATTTTGTAATTGTGTCATCAATAACTTTAAAAAATCATCTTTTCCAAGGATATTTGAACCAGTCTGAGATTGTTTTTTTTGATAATTGGATAACAATAATGAGGAATCAATCGAATTTACCAAACCTTTCACCCCCTATATCTCTTCGTTTATTAATATTTCAGCAAAGGACTCCTGGAAAGTCTCATTCTCTTGCTGGTGTTCCTCTTGCTGTTGTTGTCTTTGTTCCTGTTGTTGCTGAGAATCTCTAGAGTTGAATCTTTCTTGGAAATTCAATTGTGATGAAATCTCTAACCTTTCAACTTGAATATTCTGCGAATGAAATGCATGCTTTAAATTTTGTAATTGAGATTCTAATATTTCCTTTGCAATCGTAGTAGTTGTCATAAATTTCGCTATCAAACCAGATTCTTTTTGTAATAGTTCTATTCTTAATGCTCCTAAGTGCTCTGGATATAATTTAATAAATAGTTTTTGCGCACCAGGGCTCTGGTTTACAAATTGACTTTTTGCAAGTATTGACTCAAATTGGCGGATCAGTTGTTCCGTCGATATCGATTTATTAGATTGGTCATGAACCAATGTCATTTGATTAGGATACATGATTTTTTGCTGAATAACATGATCGTTTGATATTATCGCGAAGGTTCTATTCAGGCTTGGATTTTGTTCTTTTGTATCTTTTACAACAGCTGAAAAAACCTGATTCACATATTCATTTCGATTGAATGGTTCCTTTTGTTTTAAAAGGATTTCGATTTTTTCAGATACCTTTTGTACGATAGCTAACAGTTTAGGTTGCTCTATATCTAAGTCTTGTAGATTAAGCAACTTTGTATTTGTCGGATTTGAATGTTGATCGATTTCCTTATTGTAGAGATTAAAGATGGTTAAAAATTGAGTTACTATGAAAAGAAGATCTTCATTGTTCGTTCCCGCATTTGAATGGGTTTGTTGAAATAAATTAGCCAGATCCTCTATTTTCAACTCTTCTTCTATCCTAATTGAACCATCATTATTACCTTCGAGTACAATATTTAAAAAATTAACAACATCCTCATGGTTTAATAGTTTATGTAGCACCATGAGTTCTTCGTCAGATAGTGATACGTCATTCAATATTTTGGCATCAACTTTGCTATTTTCCACGTTTTCACCATTCAAGAATAAACTAGAAATCACGGTTGAAAAAGGTATCTTTGATTCATGATTTTCTATTTTTTGTTTTGGTAAAGTCTGAGTCGCAAAATCGATTCCCTCCATTCTCATTGCTTCACCCCCTTTCAATTTCTAATACTATTCAATTGAATCCAAACCACTAATCAACAGCAAGTTTGCTGTATATTTAGCAGCCTCTTCAGGAGTCATATTTTCTAGCAATCCAGCAATTGTATCCGGTTTTAGGCTTGATAAGATCTTTGTTGCCTCACTGTCCTCCATCGAGGTAATAATCGGAGCAGCCTTTTTTGCTGACATACTTTCAAACGTATTGACTATTTCTTTGAACGATTTTGATTCACCATTCTCTGCGTTTAAGAGATCATCTATTTGAAACTCTAATTGCTCCTTTTCAAGAGTTAATGATTGAATTTCTTTATCTTTACGATCAATCTCTGTTTCTAACTCCGTGATGGTTGCTTCCTTTAATTCAACTTCACTCTTAAGCTCTGATATGTTTTTTTCCAAATCCTCGATCATTTGTTTATCAGACTTTTCTGCACTTGTAGAGATGAATGGGAGTTTTTCACCCAATTCTATTGCTTTTCCCCACACATCCACACCAGCAAACGAGGCTACAATTGATGCAACGATGAGAGCAAAAAAAGTGGGTATAACGATGACCCCAAAAAACCATTGAAACTTATTATATTTTTTTCCGTTATTTTCGTTTAATAATTCTTCTTCCATATCGAGCACCTAACTTCCACGATGCATATATTGTTGAATCGAAATATCATCCATTTGTTTAGCTTCCATTTGTTTCATTTCCTCTAAATAAACAAGTTTATCTTTTTCTTTTAAAATCTCATACTTTTTTACTTCTATATTTTTATTCATCAGTTTTTCTTGGTAAAAAAGCATCTGATTTCTTGCGTTCATCACAATTTTTTGATAATGATCAATGGTTTTTTGTAAATTTACTATAAAGCTTTGATGGTGCCTAATCTCCTGTACAGGTAGGCCCTGTTCAAGTTTCGAACTTTGATAAATTTCTAAATCTTCTTTCTTTTTAAGGGTTTGATACAATTTTTCAGCTGCCTCTTCAAATTTTTTTACTGAATCATTGTAAACGGATTGAGCCTCATCTTTTTCTCGTTCTTTTAATTTCATTATTTTTTCAAGTTTAAAATGATAAACCATAATCCTATTCACCTTTTCCGACTAATTGCTTTAAAGAATTGATACTTTGTTGCATGGTCGATTTTTCATTTGTTCTTTGCTTTAAAAATGAAATGATTTGAGGATATTTATGAATGGCTTCATCAATGTCTTTATTTGACCCTTTTTTGTAAGCACCAATATTTATCAAATCCTCTGAGTGATAATAAGTACTTAATAATTCTCTAAGACGTTCAGCATGTTTGATATGTTCCATTTCTGATATATTGTTCATTACACGGCTAACACTTTTTAACACATTAATGGCAGGATATTGCCCTTTATTCGCTAAATTACGATCCAAAACAAAATGTCCGTCCAATATTCCGCGGACCGTATCTGCGATAGGCTCATTCATATCATCCCCATCAACTAATACTGTATAAAAAGCGGTAATGGATCCAAGTTCATTTGTTCCTGTTCGTTCTAACAATCTAGGAAGTAAAGCAAAAACAGATGGTGTATATCCTTTCGTTGTAGGAGGCTCACCTGTTGCAAGTCCAATTTCGCGTTGTGCCATCGCTACCCGTGTGACGGAGTCCATCATCAGCATGACGTTTAATCCTTGGTCACGAAAATATTCAGCAATTGAAGTGGCTGTTAAAGCCCCTTTAATTCTCATTAATGCAGGTTGATCGGATGTCGCAACGACAACGATCGATCGCTTTAACCCTTCTGGACCAAGATCTTTCTCAATAAATTCGCGTACTTCACGACCTCGTTCACCAATTAAGGCAATCACATTCAAATCAGCTGTTGTATTCCGAGCAATCATTCCTAGTAATGTACTTTTTCCAACACCACTTCCTGCAAAAATACCGACACGTTGACCATTCCCCACTGTAAGGAGACTATCAATCATTCTTACGCCCACCTCAATCGGTTCTCTAATCGGTGGACGTTTCATTGGATTCGGTGGATCTTGATCTGTTGGTACCGACTGCAAGCCTTTTGGTAACGAGTAACCATCTAATGAATTTCCTAGCGAATCGACCACATTCCCTATAAGAGCGGGTCCAACTTTAATTTCTAAGGGTTTCAGTGTTGCTTCCACAAAACTACCTGGGGCAATTTCATTTACAGATGTATAAGGCATTAGAATTACATTTTCACCTTTAAAACCAACGACTTCAGCCTTAATCACTTTTTTATTTCGTTGTTGAACATGAATCAAACAGACATCACCTATAGAACTTTCAGGTCCTTGGGATTCAATCATTATTCCGACCACCTGTTTAACACGACCATAACGCTTGAAGGCATCTAGCGTTCCTAACGATTCAATTAAAGTGGCAGCTTTCATGAAGAAACACCATCTAAACATTCTGTTAAAGCTTTCTTTATTTCTGATAGTTGGATATCGATGCTTGCATCAATCCGTCCGTATGCTGATTCAATTAAACAACTACCTTCTGTCAAATCACTATCAGGATAGATCAATAGATTCGTATTATTCGTAAACAGAGCTAAAAGATCATTTTTTCTCGAAACAATGAATTCATAGTTAGTAGGGTGTACAAGGATTTGCACATCAGCTAATTGTTTTACTTCTTTAATGGCTTTTTTCACAAGGGAGAAAAAATAATTTTGATCACCCTCTATTTTCGTTGCTATCACTTTACTTGCAATCGCTAGCGATAATTCTAATATCGTTTTTTCAGAGGATTCTAAATAAGTAACATAATCTTTTTTCGCTGAGTCAATCACCTTTTTAGCTTCATTAATTTGTGAAGTATATTGATCAAACCCCTGTCTTTCTCCCTCTTGCCATCCAGCTTGGTAGCCTTCTTCCTTCGCTTGGTTTATTAAAGCAACCTTTTCTTGTTCCCATAATACCTTCTCCTGTTGTATAGCTGCTAAGACCTTCTCTTGTTGTATTCTTGCATCGCGAACGATTTTTTTAGCTTCTATTTTTGCTTCTTCTATTAATTCAATAGGAGTGGGATTGATTTCATCTTGTTGACACTCTGGTTCAAAAGAGGTCTGAAACTTTTTTATTGAAATGACCTTTTTGGCAGTTTCGACTGGATAAGTCATTTGAGATTTAATGAGCCTAGACAATAATATCATCTCCTCCACCACGGGCAATCACAATTTCCCCGGCATCTTCTAAGCGCCGAATTATCGCAACGATCCGAGATTGAGCTTCTTCCACATCACGTAAGCGAACAGGACCCATATATTCCATTTCTTCTTTAAATGTTTCAACCATACGAGAGGACATATTTTTAAAGACAATTTCTTTCACTTCATCACTAGATACTTTTAAAGACAGTAATAAATCTTCATTTTCACATTCGCGAATAATCCGTTGGATGGATCGGTTATCAAGTGTAACAATATCTTCAAATACAAACATTCTCTTTTTAATTTCCTCAGCAAGTTCTGGATCTTGTATTTCAAGGGCATCTAAAATCGTTCTTTCTGTTGTACGATCCACACCATTTAATACTTCAACAACCGCTTCAACTCCACCAGTTTGCGTGTAATCCTGTGTAACTGTAGTGGACAATTTACGTTCCAAAATTTGTTCTACTTCATTAATGATTTCTGGTGAAGTTCGATCCATGATTGCAATTCTTTTTGCAATATCTGCTTGCATCTCCTGGGGCAATTCTGACAAAATTTGCCCCGCTTGCTGAGAATCTAAATAAGATAAAATTAAAGCAATAGTTTGAGGATGCTCATTTTGAATAAAATTTAATATTTGAGCAGGGTCCGCTTTTCTAGCGAAATCAAAAGGACGAACTTGTAGGGAAGAGGTAAGACGATTTAAGATAACCGTAGCTTGCTCTTCTCCTAACGCCTTTTCTAAGACTGTTTTTGCATAACCAATCCCGCCCTGAGTAATATAGTCCTGAGCAAGTGCTATTTGGTGAAACTCCTCTACCACTTCTTCTTTTGCAGAACTATCTACTTTTTTTACACCTGAAATTTCCAATGTAAGTTTTTCAATTTCTTCTTCATTTAGATGTTTATAAATAGATGCCGAAACATCTGGACCTAAAGAAATTAATAGAATGGCCGCTTTTTGTTTTCCGGTCAATCCCTTTTGATCCTTCTTGGCCATTACTGATCCCCCTTTAATCCTCAGCCATCCATGATCTTAATAGTTTGGCAAATTCATCAGGCTTTTCTTTTGCCATTTTCTCTAATTGTTTTCTTCTTAATGTATCTTCTGTATCAACGGTGTTATTTACATCAGGAACTTCAACAGGCGGCTGATAATCTTCTACCATGTCCTCGAAGTCATCATCTTGTTTCCGTCTAGCTCGTACAAATAAGAAGATCAACACAACAAGTGCAAGCACAAGAATTCCGCCGATGAGATAAATCCACCAAGGAATTATTGGAGTTGCAGGCTCATCAAATGTCATTTTTCCTTCAAAAGGTTGAACAGAAACAGCAATTTTTTGTGCGATGGCATCGTCCGTAAGCGCAGGATTTTCATCCTTATCAATAGATGTCCTAACAATGGTTGCCAGCATATTGGTAATATCATCCACTCGTTCCTGTGGCAATGAATTGATATTTTCCACATCCGGCGGTTCAACCATCACTTGAATACCTAAATCTCTAATTTTATATGGACTTTCGATTATTTCTTTTCTAATTCTATTAACTTCATAATTAATCGTATCATTCGATTTCTCATAATCTCCGTTGCCAGTATTGCCTTCTAAATATTGAGTGCCAAGTGGATCTGCCGGGTCTTCTGCTGGCGGTGGTCCCCCTGTCCCATTGTCTGTACCCGTATAAGTCTCTGTGATTTTTTGAGCACTAATCGCAATACCCTCCATGTTTTCCTCATCGACAGGAGTTACTAGATTTTCTTCGCGATTTTCTTGACTAAAATCAACATCAGCTGTAACAGAAACAACAACTTTATCGTGACCGATCAACGTTCCTAACATACTTTGAACTTGTCTTTGTAAATCACGTTCAATTTCTTTTTTAATCTCCTGTTGATTAGCAAAAACTGAACCGGAAAAATTATTTTCATTTTTTAAATCAAAATACTCAAAGTTCTGGTTCATGATGACGATATTATCAGTAGGTAGGTTCGGAATACTTTTTGATACTAATTGGTACAAGGCCTGTATTTGGCTTTGTTCAAATTTATATCCTGGTTTTGTGTTAAGAACAATCGATGCAGATGCCTCACTTGCAGTATCAGAAACAAATATTCCAGTTTCGGGAATCGTGATCATCACCTTTGCATCATTGATTCCTTCTATTCCTTTTATTAAATTTGCCAACTCGGTTTGCATGGCATCAAGTTTCATTACATTAAACTCATTTTCCGTTGTCCCCATACCGGCATTTTGACTAAAAAATGAATAATCAATACTGCCCGATTGTGGGAGTCCTTCTGCTGCAAGCTCTACTTTTAATGTATCAGCTAACTCTTCAGGAACCTTAATAGTGGTTCCACCATCAGCAATTTCCGATTTTATCCCTCTTGAATCAAGGCTCTCTTTTATAGAACCGGTTTCTGACGGTGTTAAATTACTATATAAAGGGACCAAATTAGTCTTTGTCATAGAAAAAGTAATAAGCCCAGCAACTAGTAAAATGAGCACGATCGTACTAATCATGATAATTCGTTGTTTTTTTGAACGATTTAACCAGTACTCTTTAAGCGGATTTATAAATTTTTGTAGCGACTCATTCATTTATGATCCCCCTGGTATATTGGCCAAACTTTGTATATCACCCTATTAAACTTGCATTCTCATCATTTCTTGATAAGCTTCTACTGCCTTATTTCTAATTTCTAATGTTAATTGCATTGTGATACTGGCTTTTTGAGAAGCGATCATAACTTGATGTAAATCAACGTCTTGACCTAACGCCATTTTTTCTGTTAATTGGTCTGATTTAATTTGCGTTTCATTCACTTTATTTAGCGAATCTTTTAAGAAAGAAGAGAAACTCTTCTGTGCTTCAAAAGGTGTTGCTTTGGTAGCTGTCGTGTTTGGGTTATTTAATGGGTTGATCGATGGGTTAAACGATATATTGCTCAACCATTACACTCCTCTCTATTTTCCAATTTCCAATGCTTTCATTAACATATTTTTCGATGCATTTAATACCGTTACATTTGCTTCATAAGATCTTGTAGCACTCATAAGATCAACCATTTCCCGAAGCGGATCAACGTTTGGCATTCTCACAAAACCTTCATCATCTGCATCAGGATGATCTGGATCATAAACTAATTGAAAAGGAGTGTCATCTGCCTCAATTTTCGTTACTTTAACACCATTTCCAACACTGTTTTGATCACCACCCATTGCACTTTCTAGATAAGTAGAGAAGGAGTTCTCTTTTGGTTCCATTACAACCCTTTTTCGTCTATACGGCTCCCATTCTCCATCTACCAAATTGGCACGAGTTGTATCTGCGTTTGCCATATTAGAAGAAATAACGTCCATTCTTAATCGTTGTGCTGTTAAGGCAGACGACGTGATATTCATACTATGAAACATAGACATTTTACTTTCCACCTCTAATCACATTTTGCAGGGAGGAAAATTTCCCGCTTACTCTTTCGATTAAAGCATTATAGTAAATTTGATTAGTTGCCAAGGAAGTCATTTCCTTATCAATATCCACACTATTACCTGACTCATGATAATTGAATGGGTTTTTATGTAAAACAGTATAAGATACATTTGTTTTACGATTTACATCAATATGTTTTGGGTCTGTTTTAGTCATTCCTAACGATCCGTTTAAAGCCTGATCATATGCTGCTCTAAAACTAACCTCTTTTGCTTTATAGTTCGGGGTATCTACATTCGCAATATTTTGTGAGATCACTTTTTGTTTTGTTGCTGAATAATTTAACGCATGACTCAATGTCGAAATCGCACCTGAAAATAAACTCATACTAACACCTCTATTTCGTTTCAAAGAAAATATTAAAAAATGTAGATATTTGTCGATATACATGTTTTATTGTAAAGAAATTAATAAGATAAGTCTATGATAGACTTGTAAATTTTCTTATGAAAAAGGGCCCAATTTTAGGTAATAGTTCCGATATTCCCAAACAGTACCCTGTTCATTTCTAATGCTATTTAACTTATTTGAATAATATTTTAACAATATCAATGATTAAAGTCCTGTATGAAAGGTCACATTTCAAAATTGTCGAAATTTGTTCAAAATTAGGAAAGAATAAACACCTTGCCAGCTCCGTATGGACTAACATTCGCAGGTTGTGCAGACATTGACGTTGACGTTCTTCCCTTCCAGATTAAAGAAGCCAATTGAGCAAAATAGAGCTCAAATCGGTGTCGACGTAATCGTTGCGGATGAAGCAAGGAAGTTCACGAGCAGTTCTAACGGAAAAGGCTTATACATTTTTTACCCATAATAAAAAATCGTCCAATATACTATTGGACGATTTAAAACTTATTTTTACATCAGATTAATTTGTTTTTAATTTATCTAATTCTAATAAAAATTTATCATTTAATACTTTAATATAGGTTCCTTTCATACCAAGCGAACGAGATTCAATGACCCCTGCACTCTCTAACTTTCTTAGGGCGTTAACAATAACAGAGCGTGTAATACCTACACGGTCAGCTATTTTAGAAGCAACTAATAACCCTTCTGTACCATTTAGTTCTTCAAAAATATGTTCAATCGCTTCTAACTCACTATACGATAATGAGCTGATCGCCATTTGTACAACTGCTTTGCTACGTGCTTCTTCTTCAATTTCTCCTGACTTCTCATGAAGAATTTCCATCCCAACAACAGTAGCACCGTATTCAGCTAGAATTAGATCATCATCATGGAATTCCTCTTCCATTCTAGACAAGATCAATGTTCCTAAACGGTCACCTCCACCAATAATTGGAACAATTGTTGTTAATCCATTTTTGAAAAGTTCCTTATTTTCAACTGGAAAAACAGTATAGCGACTTTCCATATCAAGGTTTGCCGTTGTTTCACTTATATTAAATAAGCTATTTGTATACTCTTCTGGGAATTGACGTTCCTCAAGCATCTTTTTCATACGTTCATTCTCAATTTGTTGTTGTACTGAAAACCCTAATAATTTCCCTCTACGACTCACAACATAAATATTGGCTTCGATAACTTCAGATAATGTATCTGCCATTTCTTTAAAGTTTACAGACTTCCCAGCAGCCTTTTGAAGCATCGCATTAATCTTTCTTGATTTCGTTAATAAATCCATTTACTATTTCCTCCTATTACTAAAACCACAAAAGTAATCTTTTCTGTATTTTTTGTTTCATTACTACCATTTCATCGGGGTAAACCTACAGTATAAAACGACTCAAATCTTTATTACGTGAAATTGCCCCTAACTTATCCTCAACATAGGTTGGTGTAATCGATACGGTTTCCATTGTTATATCTGGAGCTTCGAAGGATAAATCTTCAAGTAATTTTTCTAATATAGTATGCAAGCGTCTTGCACCGATATTATCTGTATTTTGGTTAACCTCGTATGCAACTTGAGCAATTTTATTTATAGCTTCGTCAGAAAATTCAATTTGTATACCTTCTGTAGCCAATAATGCTTGATATTGTTTAATTAATGCATTATCAGGTTCAATCAATATTTTTATGAAATCTTCTGTTGTTAGCTTCGTTAACTCAACACGAATAGGGAAGCGCCCTTGCAACTCTGGAATTAAATCCGATGGCTTAGCTATATGAAAAGCTCCCGCAGCGATAAATAAAACATGGTCCGTTTTAACTGAGCCGTATTTCGTCATAACAGTTGATCCTTCCACAATCGGCAGGATATCGCGTTGAACCCCTTCACGCGAAACATCTGCTGAAGATCCACCGCCATTATTTTTACTAGCAATTTTATCAATTTCGTCAATAAAAATAATTCCAGCTTGCTCTGCACGATTTATGGCTTCTTGGGTTACTTCATCCATATCAATAAGTTTTTGTGCTTCTTCCCCAGTTAACACTTTACGAGCATCACGGACTGATAGTTTACGTTTTTTACGTCGCTTTGGAATAAGACTTCCCAATGCGTCTTGCATGTTAATCCCCATTTGTTCCATACCAGATCCCTGTAACATATCAAACATGGAAGGTTGTTGTTCCTCTACCTCAACCGTAACGGTTTCGTTTTCAAGTTCACCTTCATCCAATTGTCTCTTAACTGCTCTTCTTTTCTCTTGTATACTAAGTTCTTCAGCTTCATTATTATTTTCACTTTCTTGATTATTACCACCAAAGAACATTTCAAGTGGGTTTTTCATCGTTGAATTTTTCTTGTTTGTTGGGACTAATAATTCAACTAAACGTTGATTCGCATTTTTCTCAGCACGATCTTTTACTTGTAGCATTCTCTCTTCTCTTACAAGTCTAATTGAAGTTTCAACTAGATCTCTTACCATCGACTCGACATCCCGTCCAACATAGCCGACTTCTGTAAATTTCGTTGCTTCGACTTTGACAAATGGGGCATTGACTAATTTAGCAATACGTCTAGCAATTTCCGTTTTACCTACTCCAGTAGGACCGATCATCAAGATATTTTTAGGACTGATTTCATCTCGTATATTTTCATCTAACAAACTGCGGCGATAACGATTTCGAAGAGCAACTGCAACTGCTTTTTTTGCCTCTTTTTGTCCGATAATATATTGATCAAGTCTTTCAACAATTTGACGTGGCGTTAAATTTAAACTCATTCCCATATATGACAACTCCCCTTTCTTTATAATTCTTCAACAATGATATTGTGGTTTGTATAAACACAGATTTCAGCTGCTATTTCAAGTGATGCCTTCGCAATTTCTTTTGCAGATAATTGTTCACCAGCATGTTTTTTCAATGCCCTTCCAGCTGACAATGCATAGTTACCGCCAGAACCAATCGCTAAAATGCCATCATCCGGTTCAATTACTTCACCTGTTCCAGACACAAGTAATAAATCAGTGTCATTCATCACAATTAGCATCGCCTCTAATTTTCGTAAAACTTTATCACTACGCCATAGTTTCGCTAATTCTACTGAGGCTCGTTGTAGGTTGCCGTTATATTCTTCAAGTTTACTTTCGAACAGTTCAAATAATGTAAAAGCATCAGCAACTGAACCGGCAAATCCCGCCAACACTTTACCATTAAACAATTTTCTTACTTTTTTTGCTGTGTGTTTCATCACAACTGCATTTCCCATTGTAACTTGACCATCTCCTGCCATTGCACACCGACCATTATGCTGAATGGCAAATATAGTAGTTGCATGAAAACCTGACATCAGTTTGCCTCCTTCAAGTATGATAATAAAAACGAAGAATTTCTTATGTATACTTACATTTCTAATTTACGATTGAAATCAGTTTAAGATTCAAAAATATTTTATAGAATGTAAAAACATTTATAATAACGACTTACCTACTATTTTCCCTGAAATAAAATGTATTAATACCTTATAATGTTCATTTTCTAGTATTCATACAACCAATCCCTTGTTCATTTTTGAACAATCAAATGCCCAATGCCATTTTTAAACCCAATTGTATATTGTGAACAATTTATAAGTTTTTGTAAATACTTTTTTTATAAATTTCATAAATAATTCACATTATATATGAATGAAATCCAATATTGACTTAAGAGTAGCATATAAAAATAGGTAAAAGCAAATTATTAACGAAATTTTCAAAAAAGTTATAAACCGAATATCAAAAGGGTGAGTACATAACTCACCCTTTTGTTAACTCTGCGGTTCTTCTTTATAATCGCATTCCACACATTGAACTTGAACACCTTTTTTAAGTTTCTTTTCAACCAATATTGCTTCACACTTAGGACAGTTACGAGGTAAAGGTTTATCCCAAGACAGAAAGTCGCATTCAGGATAGCGATCACAGCCGTAAAAAATTCGGCGTTTTTTCGATTTCCGCTCTATTAGATTTCCCTCTTGACATTTCGGACACTTTACACCGATTTCTTTTACAATCGCTTTCGTGTTCCGACAATCAGGAAAATTACTACATGCCATGAATTTACCGTATCTCCCCATTTTAAATACCATCGGACTGCCACATTGCTCACAATCTTCACCCGCTGGCTCATCTTTGATTTCAATATGTTGCATTTCTTTTTCCGCTTTTTCAAGTCTTTTTTCAAAACCTTGATAAAATTCATCGATGATTTCAATCCAGTTTATTTGACCTTCTTCTACATGATCTAAGCCTTCTTCCATTTTCGCAGTAAACTCAACATCAAGTATTTCAGGGAAGAACTCACGTATTCCTTCAGTGACAATTTCTCCTAGTTCTGTTGGAATGAAGCGCTTATTTTCAAGAGCCACATAGCCTCTCTTTTGAATTGTATCCAATGTTGGAGCAAAGGTAGAGGGACGACCAATTCCCAGTTCTTCCAATGTCTTTACTAGCCTTGCTTCCGTATAACGTGGAGGTGGCTGCGTAAAATGTTGTTTCGGATCAATTTGCTTTGTGATAACTTTATCTCCCACTACTAGGTCTGGTAATTGACGGTCTTTTTTCTCTTCTACTGGATCGTCTGTTCCTTCTACATACACTTTCATAAACCCAGAAAATTTAACTTTGGAGCCATTTGCCCTGAATATTACTGGACCATTTTTAAGATCAACCGTCATTGTATCCATAACAGCTGCTGCCATTTGGCTGGCAACAAAACGTTCCCAAATTAATTTATAAAGACGTAATTGGTCACGTGACAAAAATTCTTTTAAACTACTTGGTTCACGCATAGTACTTGTAGGTCTAATGGCTTCGTGGGCATCTTGAGCATTTGCACTTTTCTTTTCCTTCCGGTCATTACTTTGCAAATATTCCGCGCCATAGGTACTTCTTATATAGTCAGCCGCCTCTTCCTTTGCCACATCTGAAATACGAGTTGAATCTGTTCTCATATAGGTTATTAGACCAACCGTACCTTCCTTACCTAATTCAATACCTTCATAAAGCTGCTGAGCAAGCATCATTGTTTTTTTAGCTCGGAAGTTTAATTTTCTGGCCGCTTCTTGTTGCAGAGATGAAGTTGTGAACGGCAATGCTGGATTTCTACGGCGTTCTTTTTTACTAACCGTTTCAACGACAAAAGAATTTCCGTCTAATTTTTTTAAAACATCATCAACATCTTCTTTTTTGGAAAGTGCAACTTTTTTCTGATCTAACTCAAAGAATGAAGCTTCAAATCCTTCCATTCCTCTTAAAAATTCGCCTATGATCGTCCAATATTCTTCCGGAACAAAATTTTCAATTTCTCTTTCTCGATCAATAATTAATCGAACAGCTACTGATTGTACACGCCCAGCACTTAACCCTTTTTTTATCTTTTTCCATAATAAAGGGCTAATATTATACCCAACCAAACGATCTAAAACTCTTCTAGCTTGTTGGGCATCGACCAAATTCATATTAATCGGTCGAGGATTCTTAAATGAATCTTTTATCGCGTCTTTTGTAATTTCGTTAAAAACAACTCGACAATCCGAATCAACGTCAACATTTAAACTATTTGCCAAATGCCAAGCAATTGCTTCCCCTTCACGATCGGGGTCGGCTGCAAGATAGATTTTTTTAGCTTTTTTTGCTGCTGTTTTTAAATCTTTTAAAATAGGTCCCTTACCTCTAATGGTAATATATTTGGGTTCAAAGTGTTTTTCTACATCAACTCCCATTTGACTTTTTGGTAAATCTCTTATATGCCCCATGGAAGCCTTCACTTTATATTTTTTTCCTAAATACTTCTCAATCGTTTTCGCCTTTGCAGGTGACTCAACGATTACAAGAAAATCTGCCATTCTAAAGTCCTCCTCTAAGAGGGATTCTATCCACTTATATTTATTCTCTTATTTTACAGTTATCTTAAAATACTCATTATTATTATCTATTTTGAATATATCTGTCAAATAATTTGAAAAGTGGAAGCGCCTCGCCTAGTCCGTTTGGACTGATTTGCACAGGTTGTGCAGACATCGTCGTTTACCATAAATTGTGGTGGCTCTTAGTCCATGCTCTCCCTTTAGATCAAGAAACATTATGAGTACATATATACGAATCAATGTTAACAATCGTTAAGGAAGAAACAGGAAGTCTACTAGGAGCTAGGCGCTGGAGCTAGACATCCATCTAAATTAAAAAACTTATACTTTCGTAAATATTTAGTAGCAATTTTAACTACATATCTCGCAAACGTTTTCAACCCATTTCTATGGAAAATATAGCCAAGAATAAATTCTGTTTCTGTTGCAAAATGTATAACAGTTTGTAAATAATTTCAACCTTTTTATTTTATAACTTAAAAAATATTGGTTAAAAAACGATTTTCTAGGCGAAATAGTACATGTCATGGAATGTTATCTTTTTTCAGGGTATGAAAGCTCCTCAATTATATCTTGAGAAGTTTGTACTAATTTTGCACCTTGTTGTATCAATTCATTTGTTCCAATTGAAAAAGGGCTTGAAATGGGACCTGGAATAGAAAAAACATCTCGTCCTTCCTGTACGGCATAGTTAGCTGTAATAAGCGAACCACTACTCTTTTTAGCCTCTACAACTAATGTCCCATGACTGATCCCTGCTATAATCCGATTACGCATAGGAAAATGCCATTTTTCCGGCCTCGTATTCGGCGGATACTCGGATATAACAAGATGATTCTTCATCATTTCTTGAGCTAAAGGAATATTTTCTTTTGGGTATAAATGATTGAATCCCCCAGCTATCACACCGATGGTTTCACCTTTTAATTTTATGGTCGTTGCATGAGCGTATGCATCGACGCCTATTGCTAATCCACTAACAATAACATACTTTTGCCTTATTAATGAAGGAAATAATAACTCAATTGCGTTTTTCCCATAATTTGTTGCAAGTCTAGAGCCCACGACAGCAAGTAATCTTTCCCTATGTAACATATTAAAATTTCCTCGCGAATAAATAACCCATGGTGGCTTATATGTTTCCCGTAAAATTGGCGGATAATCGGGATCAAAAATAGTGGTGGTCTTAATGTCTAAGCGTTCATATTGCAGGATATTATTCATGATATTTTGTGAATATAAATCGGTTAGAGTATTTTTTGAGGAAGTTTGTGACGAAGTAAAGTCAATTTGTTTCATTTGATAGAGGTACTTTAATTGTGGATCTTTTTTGAGAATCGTATAGATTTGGTTCCAACCTACTCCTCTACAATGATGAAGATGTACGAGCCTTTTTTTAAAATCTTTCATACTAATTCCTCCGTTTTAACAATTTCCACACATCATTTATATTTGACCCTGTTAAACTATTGTTAAGATCCATTTTAGGCATTTTACTTTCCATTCAGCTATGCCCAACCACATTGAAACTTACTATGCATTGCCTGTCACACCTTCTCCTCAGGTGGCTTCGCGTCTTCCACTATAGTCAATAGTAGTCCAAAATCAACAGGAAACCTTTCATACAGCCTTATTTTAATATAATGAATTAACACAAAAACATGGGAAATAAGCCTCTCTAGAAAGAGAGGCTTTCCAAGTCAATTACCGTATTAATGTGTTTTACACTTTTCGTATAACCCTTTTTCTCTAAGTACAGAAATTAATGTTTCGCCCATAACTGACGGAGTATCTGCTACTTTAATTCCACACTCGTTCATCACACGAATTTTTTCATCAGCAGTGCCTTTTCCACCAGAAATAATTGCACCTGCATGACCCATACGTTTTCCTGGAGGAGCCGTGCGTCCACCAATAAAGCCAACAACTGGCTTCGTCATATTTTCTTTCACCCAAAGTGCAGCTTCCTCTTCAGCTGTTCCACCGATCTCACCAATCATAATAACAGCTTCTGTTTCAGGATCTTCATTAAATGCTTTCAAAACATCAATGAAGTTTGTACCGTTTACAGGATCTCCACCAATACCAACAGCTGTTGTTTGACCGATACCAGCTTGTGTTAATTGATGCACAGCTTCATAAGTTAATGTTCCAGAACGGGATACAACACCAACATGACCTTTTTTATGAATATAACCAGGCATAATACCAATTTTACACTCATCCGCAGTAATGACTCCTGGGCAGTTTGGACCAACGAGACGAGTTTTCTTTCCTTCCATATAACGCTTCACTTTTACCATATCTAAGACTGGTATATGCTCTGTAATACAAATAACTAAATCCAGTTCAGCATCAACCGCTTCAATAATAGCATCTGCAGCGAATGGAGCAGGTACATAAATAACAGAAGCAACTGCACCCGTTGCATCAACTGCGTCCTTTACGGTATTAAAAACTGGTACTCCCGCTGCCTCTTGACCGCCTTTTCCAGGAGATGTTCCTCCGACAATTTTTGTACCATATTCAAGCATTTGTTTTGTATGAAAAAGAGCCGTGGAACCAGTGATTCCTTGGACAATTACTTTTGTGTCTTTATTTATAAATACGCTCACAATGATTCTCCTTTCCTATTTAACTAGCGAAACGATTTTTTGGGCTCCATCAGCCATTGATTCTGCTGCTACGATATTTAACCCAGATTCATTTAAGATCTTTTTACCTAAGTCAACATTCGTTCCTTCTAAACGGACAACAAGAGGAACTTGTAAGCCAATTTGTTTTGCAGCCTCTATAACACCTTCTGCAATCACGTCACATTTCATAATTCCACCAAAGATATTCACAAAAATCCCTTTTACATTTTCATCAGAAAGGATAATCTTGAATGCTTCTGTTACCTTTTCTGCGGTTGCGCCACCACCAACATCTAAGAAGTTGGCTGGATCTCCACCGTAATGCTTGATAATGTCCATCGTAGACATAGCAAGACCCGCACCATTTACCATACAACCGATATTTCCATCAAGGGAAATATAGCTTAAATCATACTTAGAAGCTTCGATTTCTTTCGGATCCTCTTCCTCAAGGTCACGATAGGCTACTACATCCTTTTGTCTGTATAAAGCATTTGAATCAAAATTTAACTTAGCATCCAATGCCATTACTTTCCCATCACCCGTTACAACTAGTGGGTTAATTTCAGCAATGGAACAATCCTTTTCAATATAAGCTTGATATAGTCCCATCATGAATTTAACCGCTTGATTGACTAAATCATGTGGAATATTAATGTTAAAAGCAATTCTACGTGCTTGATACGGCATTAACCCAACAACTGGATCAATTTCCTCTTTGAAAATTTTCTCAGGTGTTTCTGCTGCTACTTCTTCTATTTCTGTTCCACCTTCTTCAGATGCCATTAAGACTACGCGAGAAGTTGCACGATCTAATACAAGTCCAACATAATATTCTTTCTTAATATCACAGCCTTCTTCAATCAGAAGACGTTTTACTTCTTTTCCTTCTGGTCCTGTTTGGTGTGTTACAAGTGTCTTGCCAAGAATTTCACTCGCATATGTACGAACTTCATCTAAATTTTTAGCTACTTTAACACCACCTGCTTTTCCTCGTCCACCAGCGTGAATTTGTGCTTTAACTACACAAACCTCAGTTCCTAATTCTTTTGCCGCTTCAACAGCTTCTTCAACTGTGAAAGCAACCTTACCTTTTGGAACTGTTACCCCGTATTGTCTGAGGATCTCTTTACCTTGGTACTCATGAATATTCATTCCCCATCCTCCTATTAAACTATTTAAAGATAGCAGTATTTAGTTGTTTACTAGTTTTTTCTGAAAATTGGTATTATTACCTTTAGTAGAAATATACTGCGCTTTCATTTTATCTTATAAAAAAGTCACTTGTCCACTATAATGATTCAAAAATCCCTTTCTTTTTAAAATATTCAAAAATTAAGTTTATTTGCAATCGCTTACATTTTTTGTTGATATCCTTATATAGCATTTTTCTATTAGTTGCTTGCTATTATAAGGAAGAATTAATTTTTATGCAGTTCTTTATTATCTACCATTTGTTTTTGATCAAGGCGATAAATAAACGCAAAGACCTCCGCAACCACCTTATAAAGATCTTCCGGAATTTGTTGATTGATATTCAATTCGCTTAGTAACTCAACGAGTGTTGGATCTTCTTGTATAGGGATTCCACTTGCTTTTGCTTGCTCGACAATTTTTTTGGCTATTTCACCTTTTCCTTTGGCTATGACAGTTGGAGAAGTCATTTCTTGTTCATCATAATTCAATGCAACAGCTGCTCTTTTATGGCTCATTTCCTTACTCATATTCGCAAATCAACTCCAGAATAAGCACTACCAGCCATCATGTTGATGGAAGGTTTCTTATGTGAATGTATGAAGGGATTAAAATGTACAGTTGATAACGTATAATGAACGGAATGTAAACTCTCTTTTAATAGAGGAATAAGAGGCTGGGCAATTGATTTTAATTCTTCATTATTATTCATTACCGTTAAAGACACAATTCGATTCTGTACATTCATGTCGATTAGGGTGTCCCCTAGATTAGCTAGTTCTAAGAAAAAAACAATTCTACAATAGTCCGGATCGATCTCATCATTGTCCGTTTTTTTTCCGCTCCATTGCACCGTTAAATCAAGATTTTGATTTTGGAAGAACAGTGGTATTTGTACTACTTGGTGTTGCATAGGGCTTAATTCATGGCTTAATAGCTGAACACCCGTTAATTTATTTAGAAGTTTCTCTACTGCTGTTTTCAGTGGTTCTGCTCCTATTTCTTTCAATAAATTCATTAATAAAGGTTTCATGGTATCAGGATTTTTTTTATCGTTGTGGAGAAGTTGGAGTAGACTATTTTCATAACTGTAACCCATACGATGAATTAATTTGACCAATCCTTCTGCGATCGATGAAGTTTGAACCAAACCTGGTGTTACGTCCTGTTTGCCTGCCTTGAACACTAACATTTCTTGCTCGATTTTGTGCGTAGAATGAACGTATTCTTTTAATAAAAGAGCTAGTTTTGCTCTCGTATCAGAAGGGGGTTCTTTTTGTAATAATGCTATTACATTTTCAATCGTTTTACTTAATGAAGCTTCGTCCAAAACCGCTACCATCGCGTTAACCGTTTCTAATGTTAAGGGCAATTGTTTTTGCAAAAGTAACTTGATTGCATCAAATCCATTTTGCTGTGCCTTTACAGTTTTTAATAACTCTGCACTTTTCTCGATCACTTCTTTATTGATTGGCAGCTGCTCCTTCAAAAAATACTTCAGCACTTCTAACCTTGTACCTTTATTAGGGATTGATAGGGACTCCATTAAAGAAAGAATTGAAATCTCAGCCTGTGAGCTAGGAGCATCCATCACACCTCTAGCGATAACTTTTAGTTTTATATGACCGTTTCCAGGTTGAACCTGAAACCAGTAGCGTTGTTGAACGTCTAAAGAAGCTTCTAATTGGGCTACTACTTTTTGTGATCCTATATTCAGAGAGGCAATATTATTTGGGAAAAGTTTAATTATTTTACCATTTAGAATTTGCCCTGGTTGAAAAGTTGTTCTAGGTGCGTGTAAACCATTCTCTCTATTTAAACCCGTTAACAGAGTGATCATATTCATCATTTGTTTTCATCCTTATTCATCTATGTATTCTTTAATAGGAGCAAATGTCTTTCGATGAATGGGGGTGATCCCTTGTCGCTTAAGTCCATCTAGGTGTTCCTTTGTACCATATCCTGCATTATTTGCAAACCCGTAACCAGGATATTTTCTATCATATTCTTTTAATAATCGATCCCGTGTTACTTTAGCTATGATTGAAGCTGCAGAAATTGATACCGAAAGAGCATCTCCTTTAATGATTGATTGGGATGGATAAGGAGTATCTAGTTTAACTGCATCAATTAAAAGGAAATCCGGTTTTGGATTTAATTGCCCGATCGCCATTAACATTGCTTTCTTCGTGGCATTATAGATATTGACGCGATCAATTTCGTCATTATCAATGATTCCAATTCCAATTGAAATAGCCTCATCTTTAATTTCTTTATACATAAGTTCACGCATTTTTTCTGTTAACTTTTTCGAATCATCGATACCTGGTAAAAAAACATCCTCAGGAAGAATAACGGCAGCTGATACAACAGGTCCTGCTAAAGGACCTCGACCAACTTCATCAATACCCGCGATAAGTTGGTATCCTTCTTGTCTGTACTGTCGTTCATAACTTAGCATTTTCATAAACTTATCTTGTAGCAGTTGCTGTTTTTCTTGTTCGCTCTTCCATCTTTTAAGGATCGTTTGTACCCCTTTACGATTATCCGTCATTAAGGTTCGAAAAAGTTCATGTTTCGGATTATCTATTTTCAATAATTGTTCTTCAATTTGCTTGATCGTCAGTCGCAATGTTAAAACTCCTATCCTCTTCTATCAAAATTCATTCTGGCCGTTCAAGGGAGATAGGCCCCAATTTTTCATTTCGAAGCTCTCTTATAATTAAATCGGTCACTTTATCATAGTCAACTCCACTATTACCAATAAAGCATCCTTTCTTCTTACCGATCGCATCAAATATTTCTACAATTTCCTGAGATTTTCCTGCTTCCACATTGTAATGCTCCTTTAAACGATCTGGATAGTTCTGTTCAAGAAACTTTAAACCGTAAATGGCAACATCTTCAAGATTTAATATAGCATCCTTAATAGCACCCGTTAACGCAAGCTTTAATCCAACTTCTTGATCCTCAAACTTAGGCCATAAAATTCCTGGCGTGTCTAAGAGCTCTAGTTCTTTTCCTACTTTAATCCATTGCTGTGCCTTTGTAACTCCAGGAGTATTCCCTGTTTTTGCAATATTTTTTTTTGCTAATCTGTTGATCAACGTTGATTTACCAACATTTGGAATTCCGACAATCATTGCCCGAATCGCTCTCGGTTTAACCCCTTTCGCTTTCATCCGATCAAATTTTTCTGTTAAAATTTCCTGTGCTGCTGAAACAATTTCTCTCATTCCAGAACCAGTCTTAGAATTAATCGCCAATGCTTTTAATCCCTTTTCCTGAAAATATTCAATCCATTCTTTTGTAATCTGTTTATCAGCCATATCCGCTTTATTTAATAGGATAATTCTTGGTTTGTGCTGAATAATTTCATCAATCATTGGGTTTCGAGAAGACAGCGGGATTCTCGCATCCACTAATTCAAAAATAATATCGATTAGCTTTAACTTTTCAGTTACCTGTCTTCTTGCCTTTGCCATATGTCCTGGAAACCATTGTATCGTCAAAATGATTCCTCCTGTCTTTCTACTTTACTAAGCCCACATCTTCCAATGGCCAGTATATGATACTAGTTTTGCCAAGTACTTCTTCCATTGGAACGGTGCCAATATGTCTCGAGTCTTTGCTATAGCGACGATTGTCTCCCATAACGAAGAGTTCTCCTTCTGGAACCGTAGCCTGTCCGATTTTTTCCATCAATGTAAAGGGTTCTGTTAATGGACCATCTAATGTTGGATCATTTTTCAGGTGTTCTAAGTAGGGCTCCTCATAGGGCTCGCCATTCACATATAACGTATCATTTTTATATTCTATTTCATCCCCTGGTAACCCTATAATACGTTTTATATAATCCTTATTTTCGGGTGCATGAAAAACAATAATATCAAATCTGTCTGGTTCACCAATCGTATAACTAAATTTATTTACTATCATTCGATCTTGGTCATGAAGTGTCGGGAACATCGACAAACCATCCACTACGATGGGTGCAAAAAAGAAATAACGAATAACAGCAGCAAGAACAACTGCAACGACGAGTGCTTTGATCCATTCCCAGAGTTCATTTTTTTTCTTCATTAACGACTCTCCCACCATTCTCTGGTAAATTATATTACAAAAATAAACGCAACAATTATATATAATAAAATACACTATAAGTTATTTTACATTATTTTTGAGATAATTAAAATAATGAAAGGAGCTTGTTGTAAGACAAGCTCCTTTCATTTCGCATCACGTATATGTATGAAATGTTTTTTTTCACAAGGTCCTTATCAATTACAGGATGTGCTATGTTGACATTCCCCAAAAAGGAGTATGTCAACATTTCTAAAGCAGCACTTCCATGATTTTGATTATCGGATCTCTTTAATACGAGCTTTTTTACCACGTAAATTACGTAGATAATAAAGTTTAGCACGACGGACTTTACCGCGACGAATAACTTCAAGCTTCGCAATTTTTGGTGTGTGGACTGGGAATGTACGCTCAACGCCTACACCGTAAGAAATTTTGCGAACTGTAAATGTTTCGCTAATTCCACCACCACGACGCTTAATCACAACTCCTTCGTATACCTGAATACGCTCACGAGTTCCTTCAACAACCTTTACGTGTACACGTACAGTGTCACCAGGACGGAATGGAGGAATATCAGTACGAAGTTGTTCTTTTGTGATTTCTTCTATTAATTTATGCATCGTTTTCAACTCCTTCCAACAGATGCTCTTGCAAAAAATTTGCAAACTGCAGCGGAACATCGTTATAGGACAGAAACCACTACTGGTTCAAGTCACAAAATGTATAATAGCATAATTTAGAACGAAAAACAATAGCTGGTACCCTTCTAGAATAAAATATTTTTACATACATGGTGACAATTTCACAGCTCTTGTTTTATTTCCTCTAACCATTTTTTCTGCTGATCATTTAACTCAAAATCCTTTAATAAATCCGGGCGTCTTAGATAAGTTCTTTTTAAGGATTCTTTCCCTCTCCATTCTTCAATAAGACGATGGTTCCCTGACATTAATACCTCCGGAACCTTCATTCCTCTAAAATCAGCTGGACGGGTATAATGGGGATGTTCTAATAGACCTGTACTAAATGAATCTTTTATATGTGACTGTTCATTTCCTAAAACGCCGGGTAACAATCGAACGACACTGTCAATGATAACCATCGCTCCTAATTCTCCACCTGTTAAAACAAAATCACCAATCGAGATTTCTTCTGTGACAATATGCTCTCGGATCCGTTCATCATAACCTTCATAATGACCGCAAATAAAAATAAGATGCTCCGAATTTGATAGCTCCTCTGCTTTTTTCTGATCATAACGTTCCCCTTGAGGACATAGTAAGACGACTTTTGGCTTAGAAGAAGATTTTTGCGTTAAGTCATTCACTGCATCAAAAATCGGTTGTGGTTTTAATACCATACCTGCTCCGCCACCATATGGATAATCATCAACTGTTTGATGTTTGTTATCTGCGTAATCACGAAAGTTGACAATATTGTAGGCAACAGCACCTGTTTCTTCTGCTCTTTTTAAAATAGAATGACCTAATACACCCGAGAACATCTCTGGAAATATAGTCAAAACATCAATTTTCATCATGATAATAATCCCTCAATTGGTGTAATGATAATTTTTTTCTCGGAAATATTAATATCCTTTACAACATCCACAATATAAGGGATAAGCTGCTCTTTACCACCTTTACCTTTTACCACCCAAACATCATTTGCTCCAGGCGTTAATATTTCTTTCACTTTACCGATCTCCTCGCCCTGATCCGTGATCACGGTACAACCAATGATTTCGTGGAAATAAAATTCGTTCTCTGGAAGATCTGATAATTGACTTTCAGGGACCTTTAGAATCCCATCTCTAAACCCTTCCACTTGATTAATATTGTTATACCCTTCAAATGTCAATAAATCAAAGTTTTTATGGGTACGGTGTGATTGAACCTTAACCTCTAACGGTTGAGTTGAGTTTGGGAGAAAAATGTACAAGACGTTTCCTTTTTTATATCTTTCATGTGGAAAGTCTGTACGTGAAATCACTCTTACTTCTCCTTTGATTCCATGTGTATTAACAATTTTGCCAACATTAAACCACTTTTCCATATCTGTTCACCCCTATCTAATTTCAATGATGGTATCATCTTTGATGACTATAGCTCGTTCATTGGAAATATTACTCCAGTGATCTCCTTCATGTACATCAATTAGACCCTGCATTTCTTGTTCCTTTATTTCACTACCTAAAGGTAGCATATGTAATTGTTCCAGTTGAAACTCAATTTGTTGTATTTTATGAAGTCTCGTTTCAATTTCTTTATTAAATGATTTTACCAAAGATTCCTGCTGAAAGTTTTTCGTTTTTTCAAGTTTCTTCATTTGAAATTGTAATTGCTCGCATTCTTTATGTAATTGACTTTTTTCGGTATGATATTTATCTTGAAGATCCTGTTTGCTTTTTTCTGTTAATACGCGCAAAATTGAAACAGATTGTAATAATTTCATTTAAAGATCACCTGCTCTTTCAGTATGAACATATAGAAAAAGCGCAAACACCTTTAAATGGCTTTGCGCTTGTTCTATTCTTGCTACTCCTTAATTTCCAAGTACGCCTTTTTCTTTAGGGATGTGCTCGCAGCCGCATACACAACTGTACGAATGGCTTTTGCAACACGCCCCTGCTTACCAATCACTTTTCCCATATCACTTTTGTTAACAGAGAGTTGATAGGTAATTCGGGTTTCCTCTTCTTGGACCGTAACTTGTACATCATCTGGAAAATCAACAAGAGGTTTAACAATCGTTTCAATAAGTTCTTTCATAGCTGATACGATTACTTACCGTTTTTTAGGTTATGGAATTTCTCCATAATTCCTTGATTAGAGAAAAGGTTACGAACTGTATCAGATGGTTTTGCACCATTTTGTAACCATTTTAGAGCGATCTCTTCATCAATTTTAACTTCTGCCGGTTGAGCAACTGGATTGTAAGTTCCAACTGTTTCAATAAAGCGTCCATCACGAGCAGAACGAGAATCTGCTACTACAATACGATAGAAAGGAGTTTTTTTTGCTCCCATACGTTTTAATCTAATTTTTACTGCCATAATTAATCAGCACCTCCGAATAGTTTCACACAAGATATTATATTATCAATTGTTTTTATGTTTGTAAAGTATTTTTTCTTGTCAGTGTAAAATACTTCATTAAATCAAGTTTTCCTCGGCAAATTTGCACCTAGATTTTTATCGATCTAGCGCAATTAATATCTTTAAAAATCTACAGCATCTGCCAAAGACGTTAACTTCCTTCATGGGAGTTAAAATGGATTAAATGGTAGCTTAAACCCACCTTTTTTCTTACCTTTTTGACCCATTCCAGTCATTTGTTTCATCATTTTTTTCATGTCATCAAACTGCTTTAGTAAACGGTTTACTTCCTGTACAGAAGTCCCACTCCCTTTAGCAATTCGTTTGCGCCTGCTTGCATTGATGATTTCAGGTCGAACTTTTTCTTCTTTTGTCATGGATTTAATGATCGCTTCGACATGAGAAATTTGTTTTTCATCTACTTGAAGATTATTTAAGCCCTTAATTTTATTAGCGCCAGGCATCATTTTTAACAACTCATCAAGCGGTCCCATATTTCGAACCTGTCCAAGTTGTTCAAGGAAATCATCAAATGTAAACGAAGCAGTGCGCATTTTTTGCTCAAGCTCACGTGCCTTTTCTTCATCTACATTAGCCTGTGCTTTTTCAATTAGAGTTAGAACATCTCCCATCCCTAAAATACGAGATGCCATTCTTTCTGGGTGGAACGGTTCAATTGCATCCATTTTCTCCCCAAGACCAATAAATTTAATTGGTGTATTCGTTACAGAACGAATCGATAAGGCTGCTCCACCACGGGTATCCCCATCAAGTTTAGTTAAGACAACTCCAGTCAAACCAAGCTGTTCATTAAAGGATGCAGCCACATTGACAGCATCTTGACCTGTCATGGCATCAACCACTAAGAAAATCTCATGTGGACTTGTTAACTCTTTTATTTGTTTAAGCTCATCCATCAAGTCTTCATCAACATGCAGTCTTCCCGCTGTATCAATTAACACATAATCATGATGATCTTCTTTTGCTTTTTCAATGGCTTGTTTGGCAATCTCGACTGGGCTTACCTGATCCCCTAGGGAAAATACAGGCATACTGAGTTGCTTACCTAATGTTTCAAGCTGTTTAATGGCCGCTGGACGATAAATATCAGCTGCTACAAGCATAGGATTACGGTTATATTTCTTACGTAATAAGTTTGCCAGTTTTCCAGTAGTCGTTGTTTTTCCCGCACCCTGTAGACCAACCATCATAATAACCGTTGGTGGTCTTGTGGCTACAGCAATCTTACTCTGCTCTCCACCCATTAATTGCGTTAATTCTTCCTTAACAACTTTAATGACTTGCTGTCCTGGAGTTAAGCTTTTCATCACTTCTTGTCCAACAGAGCGTTCGCTGACTTTTTTTACAAATTCTTTAACAACTTTGAAATTCACGTCTGCTTCAAGTAAAGCAAGGCGAACTTCACGCATCATTTCTTTAACGTCAGCTTCCGTTACCTTACCCTTACCACGGATTTTTTGGATTGTACTCTGAAGTCGGTCGGCTAAACCTTCAAATGCCATGCATGCCGCCTCCTAATATTCTAATTTAGCAAGCTTTGTAACCAATTCAGACATTTTTTGAAGAGATGGTGAGTCTTCTTGTAAAAGCTCTTTCATTCCTTCAACAAGCTTACTTCTTTCTTGGAACTTTTCAAATAATAAAAGCTTTTTCTCATATTCTTCAAGCATGGATTCAGTCCGTTTAATATTATCATATACAGCTTGGCGACTTACATCGTACTCTTCGGCAATCTCACCTAATGAATAATCTTCTAAATAGTAAAGTGCCATGTAACTGCGCTGCTTTGGTGTTAACAACGATTGATAAAAATCATATAAATAATTCATTCTCGTTGTTTTCTCGAGCATCGCCATTCCCCCTATGTTAAGTAAAAAACCTTAACAACCAATAGTCTACACAAAGCCCCCATTATTGTCAAGAAAATTTACTTTACTCATTGAAAAGCGTAGGTGGCTTAGTAAAGGAACATCGACTAAAGGCCGCCATGTCCTGTGGCGAACGCCGATGTCTGCACATCCTGTGCAAGTCCGACAGGCATAAGATGGGATGGGGGGAAGGTTGCTCTTTACATTCTCACCGTCACAGCTTATGACCCCGAGGGGCTAGCCACCGCAGCTAGACAAACAGAAAAGCGGAAGCGCCTTAATAAAGGAGCATCGACTAAAGACCGCCACGTCCTGTGGCGAACGTCGATGTCTGCACATCCTGTGCAAGTCCCACAGGCATAAGATGAGATGGCGGGAAGGTTGCTCTTTACCTTCTCACCGTCACAGCTTATGACCCCGAGTGGCTAGGATCACTAGTTAGACAGGATTACTCTGGTTCTGCTATTCCAACAAATAATCCGTAAACGTATTTCTCGGCATCAAAGGATTGTAAGTCATCCATTTTTTCCCCTAGACCAACAAACTTAACGGGGATGTCCAGTTCATTTCTAATCGCTAGGACGATTCCCCCTTTGGCTGTTCCATCTAACTTTGTTAAGACAATACCTGATACATTTGTAGCTTCTTTAAAGGTTTTTGCTTGAATCATCGCATTTTGCCCTGTCGTCGCATCAAGAACAAGGAGTACCTCATGAGGAGCACCAGGGATTTCTCGTTCAATGACACGCTTCACTTTTTCTAATTCCTTCATTAAATTAACCTTATTTTGCAAACGCCCAGCCGTATCACATAAGAGTATATCTGCATTTCTTGATTTAGCAGCCTGAATGGCATCATACATAACTGCAGCAGGATCAGAACCGGCTGATTGTTTAATGACATCTACTCCAACTCTTTCTCCCCAAACCTCAAGTTGTTCAATAGCACCTGCTCTAAATGTATCACCTGCTGCCATCAATACCTTCTTACCTTCTGATTTAAATTGATGACCCAATTTCCCGATAGTCGTCGTCTTACCTACCCCGTTCACACCGACAAATAAAATAACGGTGAGTCCATTTTCTTGGATATTTAATTGTGTTGACTCATTTTCTCCATTTTGATAAATCTCAACCAATTTCTCGATAATCGTATCTTGAACATCTTTAGGATCTTGGATATTTTTTCTCTTAACCTCTTTTTTCAGTTCGTCTATTAAGTTCATGACTGTGTCAAAACCAACATCAGCCTGAATTAAAATTTCTTCTAGTTCCTCGAAGAATTCTTCATCCACTTTCCGATACCGAGAAACGAGGTCATTTACTTTTTCGGAAAAATTATTTCTCGTTTTTGTTAAACCCTCTTTAAATTTCTCTGTTACACTTTCCGTTTGTTTGGTGAATTTTTCTGTTAACTTCTTAAAAAAGCTCATATCATCACTTCCTATCAATAAATGGTTCGTCCCTTAGGCTACTGAGCCATTAATTCATGAGTATCCTCAAGGCGTACTGAAACAAGTTTGGAAACTCCAGATTCCTGCATGGTTACACCATATAGTACATCCGCTTCCTCCATTGTCCCTTTTCTATGGGTGATCACAATAAATTGCGTCTCTTTACTATAACTTTTCAAATATTGGCTGAAACGATATACGTTGGCTTCATCAAGCGCTGCCTCGACTTCGTCTAGAATACAAAATGGTACGGGTCGGATTTTTAAAATTGAGAATAAAAGGGCAATGGCAGTTAAAGCTCTCTCTCCGCCTGATAATAAGCCTAAATTTTGCAGTTTTTTTCCAGGTGGCTGTGCAACTATGTCAATACCTGTGTTTAATAAATCATCTGGATTTGTTAAACGTAAATCAGCTCTTCCACCACCAAATAATTCTTTAAACACAGATTCGAAATGAAAACGGACCCCTTCAAACGTTTGCTGGAATCTTTTCTTCATTTCTTCATCCATTTCATCAATTACTTGGAACAAAGTATCCTTTGCCTCAACTAAGTCATTTTTCTGCTCTAGTAAAAATTCGTAACGTTCAGAAACGCGCTCATACTCATCGATTGCACCTATGTTGACATTCCCTAATTCATCCAAAGCTAGCTTAATTAATTTCACTTTTTTCTTTGCCTCATCGATTGGAAGGCTAAGAGGAAATTCTTCTTTTGCTGCCTCAAAGGATAATAAATATTCCTCACTCAAATGGGCCAGTTTGTTATCTAACTCTACATCTAATCGATTCAAACGAACCTCTTCGTCCTTCATAACGCCTGTTAAACCTTTTATTTGACGTTTCAATTCTTTAATCTCTAAATCAAGATCATCATGTTTCCCTTGCAACTGTAGTCTCTCTTCACGCCTTGATGCAATTAGGGAGATCGTTTCATTTTTATCATGTAATTTCTCATGTGCTGCTTTTTCTAATTGAATTTCACCTGAAGAATTCTCAGACATCTCTGAGGTCAGTAATTGTAAGTCTTCCTTATAAAACTTCAGTTTCTTTTCACTTTCCTTTAAATCATTACTTACCTCTATCATTCTCTCTTTCAAATGATTTAATTGTTGATTTTTAGAGGCTACTAATACTTTTAATTCGCTTATTTCAGCCAACAAGGTGTCCTTTGATAAATTTTGTTGATCTTTTTGTTCGCTTAATTGCTGAATTTCATGATCAAGATGTAAAATATTTTTCTGGTACTCTAACAATAAGGCTTTAACAACTTCTTTTCGGTCCATATTCTTCCCATACTCATTCTCATATTCTTTTTTGCTTAAATCATAGACCGACAATCTCTCATTTAGATTTTTCTCTTGAAGCTCTGTTTCTCTAAGCTGAGATTGAATTCTTTGTTCTTTTAATCTTAATCCCTCACCCGTTTTACGAATTTGCTCCACATCTACTTCTTTATTCTTTACCTCATTCTTCAACTCTTTAACTTTGTCTTCTAGCTTGGCTGTTTTTTCAACCATGTCAGCAAGCTTAACCTTCACTTCATCCAATTCTGTTTTCCTAGATAATAATGAAGTCGAATTCTGCTTAACGGCACCGCCTGTCATTGATCCCCCTGCATTTACAAGATCACCTTCAAGGGTAACAAACCGACAGCGGTATTGAAGGAGCTTCGCCATTTCATTTGCTCCCTTTAAATCACTCGTTATCACCACAGTTCCAAGAAGATTCGTGATAACCTCATTATACTTGGTGTCATACGAAATTAGATCAGATCCAATTCCGATAAATGATGGATGACTTTCAATCATTCTTAACTGGTTTTGAGCAAGCTTTCTACCCTTAATGACATTTAAGGGCAGAAATGTAGCCCGTCCATAACGATTTTGTTTTAAAAATCCAATGGCAGCTCTTGCATGTTGTTCATCCTGTACGACAATATGTTGCATGCTTGCACCCAATGCCGTTTCAATCGCGACATCGTATTCTTTTGGAACAGAAATGATCTCAGCGATGGCACCTTCAATCCCCGTTAATACACTTCCTCTTTTCTTTAATACTTCTTTTACCCCTTGGAAAAATCCAGCGAAACCCTCTTCCATTTCTTCAAGCATTTCCTTACGAGATTTCGTTTGTTGAACATATTGATAAGCCTGATACAGGTTTTTTTCTTGTTTATCATACGAGTTCTTTAAGTTTTCAAGTTTTTGATTTTCTTCACGGTATAAAGCAATATGAGCATTCATTTCCTGCTTAACCGTTTCTAGCGACTCTTTTATTTCCGCTATTTTTAATTGGATGGCATCTCTCTCAGCAATATATTTTGCATTATCATCCACTTGCTTAACATTTCTTTTTTGTAATTGCTCTAACTGTTTTTCGATAAAGGTTAATTCATTTTTTGAAGCCGCCTGCTTGTTAAGAACCTCAATATATTCACTCTTTAAATCTTCAATTTTTTGTTCAATATTTTCATTTAACAGATTTAATTTTGTTTGTTTTTCTTTTAATTGATTTTTACAAGAAGTCGCCTCTTGTGTTAGAACACTAAGTTGATTTTCGAGAGTTTCTTTGTATTCTTGTAACTGTGCAACTTTTGTTGAAAGCTCGTCAACATTACTTTCTAACTGCTCTCTATTTTGTGAGGCATTTTTCTTTCTTTCTTTTAATACTTCCTTACGACCTTCAAGCTTTTCTAATTCTTCACTCGTTTGTAGAAGTACCGTCTGTAAATCATTAATGGATTCATCTAAAGCGGTCATTTGATCTCTTAATTGCTCAAACCCAGCTTCTTTTGCTTGCAGAGCTGTTGTTTGCTTTAATTCCATTTGTTTATATTCTTCAACGGTTTCGGTAAGTTTTTCCCATTTTTTATGAAGCTCTTCAATTTCATAAACCGTTACTGCTACTTCTACTTGTTGCAATTCTTCTTTTTGCGCTAGATAATCTTTTGCCATCGAAGCTTGAATTCTCAATGGTTCAATTTGACTTTCTAATTCAAAAAGAATATCACTCACTCGGTTTAGATTTTCTTCCGTATCTTTTAATTTACCCTCAGCTTGTTTTTTTCTTGTTTTATACTTTAATACACCTGCTGCTTCTTCAAATATGGTCCGTCTATCTTCTGGTTTACTATTAAGAATTTCTTCAACTTTCCCCTGACTGATAATGGAAAAAGCTTCCCGACCAAGTCCAGAATCCATAAAAAGATCAATAATGTCTTTTAATCTACATGCCTTTTTATTAATAAAAAATTCACTATCACCTGAGCGAAAAACTCGACGGGTCACACTAATCTCATTATAATCAATTGGCAGTGCTCCATCCTCATTATTCAATGTGAGAGTAACCTCAGCAAAGTTAAGAGCTCTTCTGGAATCACTTCCTGAAAAGATAATATCTTCCATTTTTGACCCACGAAGTGACTTTACAGATTGTTCTCCTAAAACCCAGCGAATAGCATCGGTTATATTGCTCTTTCCACTACCGTTAGGACCGACAACCGCCGTAACACCTGGAACAAAATCCACTGCTATTCGCTCAGCAAACGATTTGAAGCCTACTATATCCAATCGTTTTAAAAACACCTTAGTTCCTCCTTACTCTGGATGCGTTTCTGAAAGTGGTTTATGTAAATGTGTTTTAAGCTTCTCCAGAGCCATTTGAGCGGCATGTTGTTCTGCTGACTTTTTAGAGCGACCCGCTCCAGTGCCAATCTCAATTCCATTTAATAAAACGACTGAAACAAATTCTCGACTATGTGCAGGTCCTTTTTCAACTAAAATCTTATATTCAAGCGGTCCTGCATTGTCACGCTGAACCCATTCCTGTAACTGACTTTTAAAATCCATTACATATGAGAATACGCCTGCATCCACTTTAGGAAAGACAATTTTTTCTAAAAATTGATAAACGATTTCAATTCCTTTATCTAAAAATAATGAGCCGACAAAAGCCTCGAAAACATCGGCCAATAAAGCAGGTCTTGTTCTTCCACCCGTTAATTCCTCTCCTTTGCCAAGTAAAATATACTTACCGAAATCCAATTCATTGGCAAAGGAAACAAGAGAAGGCTCACAGACAATCGCAGCTCTTAATTTTGTCAGTTCTCCTTCACTCATCATCGGATATTTTTGATATAGAAATTTCGATACCGTTAATTCAAGTACGGCGTCTCCCAGAAATTCAAGCCTTTCATTATCTTCGTATGGTTTCCGCCTATGCTCATTAACATAAGATGAATGAGTAAAAGCTTGTTTCAAAAGTTTAATATTCGTATAAGAGATTCCGATCTTCTCCTGGAGTTCAATGAATTGTTTATCATTTGAACGTGTGGTTTTTTTCTCTTTTCCATACTTGCGCACGTAAATTCCACCTTATTATTTATATCACTTACTTATAAAAGTTTACGTAATAATAGATAAAAACGCAAAAGCTTTATAAAGCTTTTATCCATTAATTCATTCACATTTCCATTTTCTATCTATATATTGAAGAAAGCCCCGTAAAAAACGGAGCTTTTTCTTAAATCTAATGATTATAGTTTTGCTTGTATGTAAGTTACAGCATCACCGACTGTTGCAATCTTTTCAGCATCATCGTCAGAGATTTCCATATCGAATTCATCTTCAAGTTCCATAACAAGTTCAACTACATCTAGGGAATCTGCACCAAGATCATCTTTGAATGAAGCCTCTAATTTTACTTCAGATTCTTCAACACCTAAACGGTCTACAATGATCTTTGTTACGCGTTCTAATACTTCTGCCATTGTTTGTTCACCTCCCCTCAGGTCATTATAGAGGATTTCTATATAAAAGTGAAACCTTTTTTACATCACCATTCCACCATTTACATTGATGGTTTGACCTGTAATATACTTACTGTCGTCAGAAGCTAAAAATACGACAGCATTCGCAATATCTTTCGGTTCTCCAAATTGAGCTAATGGAATCATTTTTAGCATTTCATCTTGGATTTCTTTCGATAAAGTATCAGTCATTTCCGTAGTAATAAATCCAGGAGCTACAGCGTTAACCGTAATCCCTCTTGATGCAAGTTCTTTGGCACTTGTTTTTGTTAACCCAATTACACCTGCTTTTGCTGCTACATAATTAGCTTGTCCAGGATTCCCGCTAACACCAACAACAGATGAAATATTAATAATACGTCCGCTTCTTTGTTTCATCATTTGTCTTGTGACTGCTTTTGTACAAAGAAAAACGCCTTTTAGATTTGTATCTATTACAGCATCCCATTCGTCTTCCTTCATACGCATAAGAAGATTATCCCGAGTAATCCCTGCATTATTCACTAAAATATCAAGTCCACCAAATTGTTCAATGGTTTCCTTAATCATATTTGCCACTGAATCACTATTTGAAACATCACACTGAACAGTAAATGCTTCTCTTCCTAGCGCTTTAATTTCATCAACGACTTCGTTAGCTTTCGCTTCACTTCCAGCGTAATTGACAGCAATATCCGCGCCCTGTCTAGCTAATTCAAGGGCGATTTCTCGACCGATTCCTCTTGAAGCGCCCGTTACCAATGCTTTCTTTCCAACTAGTTTCATCGTGTTCCCTCCTTTAGTGCTTCCATTACAGCTTCACTTGTTTCAATATCAGATACAGCATAGGTCTTCACAGAGCGACTCACCTTTTTAACAAGTCCTGATAAAACTTTCCCTGGACCTATTTCAATAAATGTATCTACACCTAACTCAATTAAATTTTCCACTGTTTTTTCCCATTGTACAGGAGAATAAAGTTGTTGAATTAGCTTCGTTTTAATTTCTGTTGGTTCTGTCATTGGTGTTGCCGTAACATTAGCTATAACAGGGACCTTTGCTTGATGAATCGTCATTTCTTCCAGTACCTCTGCTAATTTTTCAGCGGCTGGTTCCATTAGCTTCGAATGAAACGGTCCGCTTACTTCAAGGGGAATCACACGCTTAGCACCTGCTTCTTTAGCTTTGACTCCAGCAAGTTCAACTCCTCTTGTACTTCCAGAAATCACGATTTGACCAGGACAATTAATATTCGCTAATTGAACAGGATCTCCACTTTCTGTGACTTCATTCGTTACTTCTGTGAGTTTGTCACGATCAAGTCCTAGTACAGCCGCCATTGCTCCTTCACCATTTGGTACAGCATTTTCCATAAATTCTCCTCTTTTACGAACTGCATATACGCCTTCTTCAAACGAAAAAGCACCTGCAGCCACAAGAGCAGAGTACTCTCCTAAACTATGACCCGCTACATAGTCTGGTGTTATCCCAGATTGTTTAAAATGTTCAAGTATTGCCATACTCGTTGTTAACAATGCTGGTTGAGTATTCTTCGTTAAAGTGAGTTCATTTTGCGGACCTTCAAAAATGAGGTTTGAAAGCGGAAAGTCTAATTTTTGATCTGCATCTTTAAAAAATTGTTCTGATGGTTTATAAGACTCTGCTAATGTCCTCCCCATCCCAACTGTTTGCGAACCTTGCCCTGGAAAGATAAATGCTACTTTACCCATTTTTTCCTCCTACATGATCTTCTATTTATTTTTGTACAGCTTCTTGAATTTTTTCGATTACTTTATGATCAACCATTGTTTTCGCTTGTCTAATGGCATTGTAGATTGCATTAGCGTCAGATGAACCATGCGCCTTAATAACCGGAGCCTTTAAACCAAAAAGTCCAGCGCCACCATATTCTGAGTAATCCATTTTCGTTTTTAATCCGTATAGATTTGGTTTAAGTACCGCTGCCGCTAATTTGCTCTTCATACTCGACATAAGAGAAGTTTTTAACATCTTCATAATGGACATGGCCGTACCTTCGATCGTTTTTAACACCATATTTCCAGTAAACCCATCTGTTACTACTACATCAGCAACGCCATTAAGCAGATCTCGAGCTTCTACATTACCAATAAAGTGAATATCTGCTTTTTGTAAAAATTCGTATGTATGTTTTGTTAGTTCATTTCCCTTTTTTTCTTCTGTTCCAATATTTAATAAACCTACTCGCGGTTTATCGATTCCCCTTACTTTTTCACTATATACCGAACCCATTAATGCATACTGAACTAGATGTTCTGGTTTTGCATCAGCATTGGCTCCAACATCAAGTAAAACAAAGCCTTCTCCTCCAATGGTTGGTAAAGTTGGAGTTAAAGCTGGACGTTCAATCCCTTCAATTCTGCCAACAATAAATAAGCCAGCAGCCATTAAGGCACCTGTATTTCCTGCTGAAATACATGCATCTGCTCTTCCTTCACTCACTTCTTTTGCAGCCAAAACCATGGAAGCATTTTTCTTTCTGCGTACTGCTCTCACAGGCTCATCAGTTCCAAGGATTACCTCATCTGTATGAATAATTTCAATTCTTTTGGAATCCTTTATGTATTCCTTTATTTTTGTTTCATTTCCAACGAGTACAACCTCAAGGTCAGAAAAGGCTTCTACCGCCTTTACTGCACCTAAAACAATTTCTTTAGGGGCGTGATCTCCACCCATTGCGTCTATTGCAATTCTCATGATTGTTGTTCACAACTCCTTATCCACCATCCACGTTTAAGCCTTGGAATATGGTTTGGCGAGGATTTCTATGTTAAGACTTCTATTTTATTCTTTCGTTCGATACATCTCAAAATTCCCTTTAAAAACGAGCTCTTGATTCACATAACTATTCACTTCTACAGTGGTCCGACCTGTTTCACGTTCATTCTTTACAACTCTCGCTTTAGCTACCACACGTTCATTTTCCCTAACAGATTGAATAAAGTGGATATTGGCTTTTGCTGTTAAGGCTATTTTCTCGTCCATAAGAGCAACAGCTAGAGAATTGGCCTGTGCAAACAAATGATGTCCACGAGCAATGCCATTTCGTTTAAAAACATGCTCACTTTTTACATCAAAAATAGAGATGGCTGTTTTATCCAATTCAATATCAATAATTTCACCAATTACCTCTTCAATGGGAAGGGATCGGACTTCGTTATCAAACTTTGTTTCTGCTACATTTTTAATTCGTTCTCTTAGCTCAGGAATGGATAACTCAAGACGATCCAAACGAATCGTTTGTACACTAACAGAAAACTGCTCTGCTAATTCTTCATCGGTTACAAACGGATTTTCTTTTATAGTCTGCTGTAAATTCTTTTGTCTTTCCCGTTTATTTCTTTTCATTTTGACACCATCCATGATACTAAGACTAGGTACTAAAAGTAGTATATAATTAAGAAAAGCAGATTGCAAGAAATAAAGTGAAACTTCCATATGAGGATATTTTCTTTCCCCCTTCATTGAAAAGTTTCACTCCTTGCAAACCTGCTTTAATTTAGAAATATTAATCTAATTTTTCACCTTTAAGTACACCCGTAGACGTTAAATAATCTCTTAACGGCGTATATTCTTCTGCTTCCCAAAAATAAGAAGATTCTACTAAAATAGTAGCATCCTGTCTCGCTGTTTCTAATGCCGCAAAATCATGCACCATGTCAGCGATTTTAAACTCTGGGATACCGCTTTGTTTTTTCCCAAAGAAATCCCCTGGTCCACGCAGTTCTAAATCCCTTTCACTAAGAACAAACCCATCATTTGTTTCAGTCATTATCTTCATTCTTTCTTTACCTGTTTCAGATTTAGGATCAGCTAATAAAATACAATAGGATTGCTCACTGCCACGACCCACACGTCCTCTTAATTGGTGGAGCTGTGATAGACCAAAGCGTTCGGCATCATAAATGACCATTAGCGTCGCATTTGGTACATTAACTCCGACTTCCACAACAGTAGTAGAAACAAGGACGTGAAATTTATTTTCACTAAATGCCTCCATGACCTCGTCTTTTTCATCTGCTGGAAGTCGACCGTGCATAAGACCAATTTTAAAGCGATCTTGAAAATAGTGAACAAGAGAACTGTGAACATCTATGGCATTTTGGACATCAAGTTTGTCCGATTCCTCAATTAATGGACAAATGACATAGGCTTGATGACATTTTTGCAGTTCTTTTTCAATAAAGCCTAGAACACGATCCATCATTTCAGGCTTGACCCAATACGTTTCAATTGTTTTTCTACCAGCGGGCATTTCATCGATAATGGATACATCCATTTCTCCAAAAGCTGTGATCGCTAATGTTCGCGGAATAGGAGTCGCTGTCATAAATAGAACATCTGGACTTTCACCTTTTTCACGAAGAATTCGGCGCTGTTCCACACCAAAACGATGCTGTTCATCTGTAATCACTAATCCAAGTTGTTTAAACTCAACTTCATCTTGAATTAAGGCATGGGTTCCAATTAAAATATCAATTTCCCCTGATTTTAGCTGTGAAAGAATTTCTTTGCGGCGTTTCCCTTTTATTGAACTGGTTAATAGTTCACAGCGAACCCCAACAGGTTCAAATAAATTTCTCAAAGATTCAGCGTGCTGTCCGGCCAAAATTTCAGTTGGCACCATCAAAGCCCCCTGATATCCGGCAGTAACAGAGGCGAATAAACAAATAGCAGCTACTGCCGTTTTTCCCGATCCTACATCCCCTTGTAAAAGACGATTCATTCGATATGGACTTTCTAAATCCGAAAGAATTTCATTCACTACCCGATTTTGTGCGTTTGTTAAGGGAAAAGGTAAATGATTAATAAATCCAGTTACCCTTTCTGAAGAAAACTCTTGCCGGATTCCAGCAGAATTTTCTCTTTCCATTTTTCTAAGCGCCTGCATTTTTAATTGAAATAAAAGAAACTCTTCATAGACAAGGCGCCTTCTGGCTTGTTTTAACTCTTCTCCATTTTTAGGATAATGTATAAACCTTAAAGCATCTTTTCTATTTATTAATTTATATTTCTGTCTTAATGATATAGGAATCGTTTCTTCTACATGTTGACCGAATTGTTTAAAAGCCAGATATATGCAACGTCTGATTCCCTTCACAGTCATATTGCCTTTTACAGGATAGACCGGTTCAAAATCCTGAGCGTTTGAAGTTCCACCTATCTTTAATTCGTTAGCCGTTAATGTTTGTCTATGAGCATCCCATTTTCCAGATACTGTAACCGTTTCGTTAATCGTTATTTTATTCTTTAAGTACGGTTGATTAAATAAGACAACACTTATTAAATAACGATCAACAAGTAAACGGAGAATCAAACGAGATCGTTTTCTCCCATAATAGGTAAGAGAAGGTTCACTATGAACCTTCCCTTGTATCGTGATTTTTTCATCATGTTTTACATCCGCCAAATCACGCAGGCGATAATCTTCATAACGGTATGGCAAATGAAATAATAAATCTTCTACATGATAAATATTCATTTCAGCAAGACTTTGAGCCGTTTCTTCACCGATGCCTCTAATTTCCGTAACTGATTGCTTTAAAAAGTTTGTCACTTCATTTTCGCAAGCGAAAGGGACCTCTCGCTGCTGCCAACCCTCCTTGCATCTCTATTTCTTAAGGGATAGCGTCCTACTCTACTGAAATAATAAAAGGATACAACGGTTGATTTCCGTTATGCACTTCTACTTCAACATCCTCATACTGTTCTTCAATTAATTTGATTAATGTAGCCACATCATCTTCTGTTGCATCTTCACCTTGCAAAATAGTCACAATCTCAGAATCTTCATCAATCATACTTTTTAACAATTCACTAGCCGTGACTCTTTTGTCTTTGTTTTTAACGATGATTTTTCCATCTAAAATTCCCATAAAATCATCTTTTTCAATGGATAGACCATCAATAGTCGTATCACGAACAGCAAATGTAATTTGACCTGTTTTGATAGATTCAAAAGCCTGAGTCATATTCTTCTTATTCGCATTTAAATCAGCATTAGGATTAAAAGCCAGTAAAGCTACCATACCTTGTGGGACGGTTTTAGACGGAACCACAACTACTTCTTCATCACTTAATTCTGCCGCTTGCTCTGCAGCCAGAATAATATTTTTATTATTCGGCAGAATAATGACCTTTTTAGCATTCACTTCTTTGATTGCTTTAACAATGTCCTCTGTACTCGGATTCATGGTTTGTCCGCCTTCAATGACAGAACCTGCTCCAATACTCTTGAATAACTCGGCAAGACCGCTACCCATCGAAACCGTTACAACCCCATATTCTTGCTTTTCTTTTTGTTGCTTAGGCTTGTTCTCGATAGCAGGTGATTCTCCAACAATATTCGTATGTTGCTGGCGCATGTTTTCGATTTTCATATTAATTAAGCTGCCATATTGCTGACCATAATTTAACACTTCACCAGGTTGTTCAGAGTGGATATGAACTTTTACTACTTCTTCATCCGAAATAACTAATAAAGAGTCACCATATTCGCTTAAATCCTGTCGAAACGTTTCTTCTGAAAAGGTCTTTTTTGCACGCTTTTTATCTTGTAAATTCACCATAAACTCCGTACAGTATCCGAAAACAATATCTTCTGTGTTCATATGGCTTTGGACACTCATATGATGTTCAGCATTTACAAGTTCATCCATAGAAGGTAATTCTTGCGCTAATTGGGGCAATGTTTCTCCATTTAATTGGGCTAAGAAACCTTCATAAACAAAAACAAGCCCTTGACCACCGCTATCTACTACCCCCACTTCCTTCAATACAGGTAACAGATCAGGAGTGCGCTTTAAAGAAGCTTTTGCTTCCTTTACGACTTCACTCATAACAAGAATAAGATCCTCATTTTTTTCAGCTGCTTTAACTGCTGCCTTAGCTGAATCTTTGGCAACAGTTAGTATGGTTCCTTCAACCGGTTTCATTACCGCTTTATACGCAGTTTCAACGCCCGATTGTAAGGCTTGGGCAAATTCTTGACTCGTTATGACTTCTTTCTTTTCAATCGCTTTAGAAAAACCACGAAATAGTTGGGATAAAATTACTCCAGAGTTCCCTCTTGCCCCCATTAATAATCCTTTAGAAAGTGCCGAGCCGACTTTTCCTATATGTTCTGTTGTCTGTTGTTTTACTTCTTTTGCACCTGAACTCATTGATAAATTCATATTCGTTCCAGTATCTCCATCTGGAACCGGAAAAACATTCAGTGCATCTACGTATTTTGCATTAGCAGATAAATGATTGGCACCTTGAATGACCATTTGGGCAAACTGGTTACCATCCAAAACTGTTATTGACACAAATCTTCCTCCCTCAATCACGGATTCGTTACACGAACACCTTGTACGAATATATTTACTGTGTCAACGGCAAGTCCAACTGTTTTGTCCAATGTATACTTTACTTTCGATTGAACATTATGGGCGATCTCAGAAATTTTTGTTCCGTAACTAACGATAATATACATATCAATGTGAACTTGATCGTCTTCTTGACGTACGATGACACCACGAGTAAAATTTTCTTTCCTTAATATATCGGTTAACCCATCTTTTATTTGATTTTTAGATGCCATCCCTACAATTCCATAACAATCCACTGCCGCTCCACCTGCAATTGTAGCGATTACATCATTTGAAATATCGATTTGTCCGTATGTAGTAGTTAATTCGATGGACATGAGTTACTCCCCCTTTTGGAAATTGCTCCTTGACTAAACACATTTTACTATAATGAATCTTTTTTTGAAAGGTATTCTTATTATGCGCTAATATTCATAAAATTATCTTCCAGTGAATTTTAATCTATACCCGATTTTTATTGCATTCATCATTTTTGTGTGATAAATTATTAAGGTATATTTTAATGGACGAAAAACGCCATCTAAATCGTTTTTCACATTATAACATAACAGACTCTGGTGTTTGTAGACCACCAATGTGGTACTTCAACCAGCGTTGATAAACATTGTAACTGAACTGTAAGAAGTTTTCAGTTTTTGCAGCAAGGAGGGAAAATAAATGCCACGTAAATGTGTAGTAACTGGAAGAAAGACAACTACAGGTAACGCACGATCTCACGCAATGAACGCAAATAAACGTACTTGGGGTGCAAACCTTCAAAAAGTTCGTATTCTTGTTGATGGAAAGCCAAAGCGAGTTTGGGTTTCTGCAAGAGCACTACGTTCTGGAAAAGTTGAACGAGTATAACATGTATGACGCTCTTATAGGGCGTCATTTTTGTTGTATTTTTCGGTTTCATATTGATTTAGATTACTGTTGATTGTAGTGCAAGGCACGAAGGCTCTTTGCGAAAAAAACGAAACAGGCCAAACACCTTAAGTCACGAAGTGTTAAGGTTGCTCGGGGTTGAGTGAGCGGAAAGCGAAATGCCTGAATCAGAAACCAACAACCAAGGTAACTGGGCTTATAGTAAAAATGCACTCATCAATTGAGTGCATTTTTAACATTTATTTACCTAGGTTAGTTATCTTTTTTCATCGATCCCAATACTGCGCGGACAATTCCCCCTAAGAACTTTGGTAATTTAATCGTATAAAATCTCATTATTTGTCCCTCCTCGAACAGCACAAAATAAAGTCTATGTCACTATTAACCACGAAAATTTCCTAGACCACTCTATCTTATTCAAAAAATTAAAATAAGTACTTTTAAATGAAAAGCAAATTAATCACTGCTTCTTATTATCATTAATATGCCATTTGAAAAAGAAAAAGTACCAAAATCGTTAAGAATCTCATTACTTATACATAGTGTGGAGCCTACTTCGATATGACGATTTGTTAATGGATACTTAAATCCCTTTAGAGTAAGACCCCGGACTTCATGTGAGATGGGGATAAAAGAAACATATTTTTTTTCATCTAATTTTTCAATTGCATAAGCCCCTGGCTTTTTTACAAAGATAATATTTTGTCGATCAATGATTTCGATGTCTTTAAAAAACTTACTTTGAATGGCCTGAATAAGTAATTGGATATTTCCAAACATATGATCAAGACGCCCACCCGTTGCACCAAAAATTCGAATTTTTTCCGGCTCTTGATTTAATGCCCAACTTAACGCCAGCTCCATATCGGTTTCATCCTTTTCAGGAACATGTCGAACTATTCGCTCCACCTTTTTTTCAATTTCCTGCAATTCTTCTTCTGAAACAGAATCAAAGTCTCCAAACGCCATTTTTGGGATGATTTTTTTTGATAATAATGTATATACCCCACGATCTACCCCAACCCAAATGACTTGGTCATTATGATAGGTTTCTAAATGAGGGAGCAAATCAATAGGGCCTCCTGCCAAAATATGTATGATCATACTCTTCCCTTTCTTTCCCTAAAATAAAAGAAGCCGCATCAAATGCTGACTTCTTTTTATTGAGATTTTATCCTTTTAAAGCAGATATCGCTTTTCCACGATCTTCTTGATCGTATACAGCAGAGCCTGCTACTAAGACCGTTGCCCCTGCTTCAACACATGCGCGTGCTGTCTGTTCATTTACTCCTCCATCAACCTCAATTTCTAGGTTAATCCCTTTTTCTGTAGCTAATTCTCGTACTTGCTTAATTTTCGATAACACGGATGGAATAAACTTCTGACCACCGAAACCTGGATTTACAGACATTAATAACACCATGTCAAGTTCTTCAATAATAGGTTCAATCCATTGAACTGGTGTTGCAGGATTTAATACAACGCCTGCTCTTACTCCAAACGATTTAATCAGTTGAATCGTCCGATGTAGATGAGGACATGCTTCTACATGAACCGTTATATAATCTGCACCCGCTTTTGCAAAAGCTTCAATATACCGGTCAGGATTTTCGATCATTAAGTGAACATCAAGTGGAAGTTTTGTAATCGGTCTGATACTCTCCACTACTAGTGGACCTATTGTAATATTGGGAACAAAATGTCCATCCATCACATCTACGTGAATAAGCTCAGCCCCACCTTGCTCCACATCTTTAATCTCACTGCCTAATTTTGAAAAGTCCGCTGAAAGAATAGACGGTGCTATTTTAACCATGTTAATACCTCGGCTTTCTACTTTTTATTTCTTCTAAGAAATCCTTATAATGTTCGTACCGATAGGAAGGAATATCTCCATTCTCTAAACCCTTTTTCACAGCACATTTGGGTTCAGAGATATGAAGACACCCTCTAAACTTACAATCCTCACTGAGTTTTTGAAATTCTGGAAAACACTCATTTAGATCCTCTGCTTCTAATTCCGTAAACTCCAAAGAACTAAAACCGGGAGTGTCTGCAACAAGTCCTTCACCAATTTGAATTAATTCAACATGTCTTGTGGTATGCTTCCCTCTTCCAAGATGATTGGAAATATCATTTGTTTTTAAATCTAGATCAGGTCTAAGTGCGTTTAACAATGACGATTTTCCTACACCAGATTGTCCAGCAAATACTGAAATAGCACCATTTAAATACGGGACTAATTTCTCGATTCCTTCTTCTGTCTCCGATGAAGTTAGCAATACAGTGTATCCTGCTTTCTTGTAATCAAGAGCAATCGTTTCAATTTGTTGTTTTTGTATATCATTGATTAAATCCACTTTTGTGACGCAGATAATGGGTTGGATCGAATTATATTCAATTAATACAAGAAAACGGTCTAAAAGGGCTGTACTAAATTCTGGCTCTGTTGCCGAAAACACTAGAATCGCTTGATCCACATTGGCAATAGGAGGCCGTACAAGGCTATTTTTTCTTTCCTTTACTTGGAGAACATAGCCCTCCAAGTCATTTTCAGCTTGAAAAACGACATCATCTCCAACTAAAGGGGTAATTTTATTTTTCCTAAATACCCCTCTGCTACGGCATTGAATGATTTTTCCATCACATATTACGTAATAAAAGCCGCTCAATGCTTTTACAATTTTGCCTTCAGGCATAGCAACGCTCCCTTATATTTTATTTTCAAGTTCATTCGTCTTTCGGATAACTTACGGAATCTGACGCAATCTCTTGATCACCCACCATAATTCGATAACTTGCAACAGTATCAGGTGCTATCATTAAATCAATCGTTCTTGTTTCATTTTGTGTAATAGCAAACGTATCATATGGTTCGTCCATATCATGATCCATATCCTCAACGAAAATGTGTACGATTTGTGGTGCGCCTGCAAGTTCAGCATTATAAGGAATAAGGACCTCCACCCTTTCTGATTTAGGTGGTAGCTCTTTTGCTCCTTTTGAAATAATCACAGTGATTTTACTATCTTTTTCTACCATCGTACCGGGTTTTGGATCCTGTGAAATCACATTGCCTTTTGAAATGCTTTCATGATACTCTTCTTGCGAAACATCTGCAATGAGTCCAGCATCATCCGCATATGCCTGAACCCCTGCGGCTGTATAACCACTCAAATCCTTTACTTTAATTTTTTCCGGACCTTTACTAACCTCAAATTCCAAGATAGTTTCTTCCGGAACGACTTCATTTCCTTGCGGGTAATTTTGACCGAGAATGGTTCCAGGAACAGAATCATCGTGAATTTCTATTTTCTTAATATCCTTAAACTCTTTGTCGTTTAACGAGGCTACAACATCATTGAAATTCCTACCTTTATAATCTAAAAGTTTGAATTTTGCTTTCCCTGTACTTTTATATATAATAATTTCCGTACCTTCTTTTGCCATTCTACCTGCTTTCGGATCTGTTCTTATAACATCACCATCTTTAATTTCTTCATCACTTATTTCCTTTGTTTCACCAATGATAAATCCAGCAGTGACAAGCTTTAAAACAGCTTGGTCTATAGACAATCCAGCAACATCTGGTACCTCTATATCCTTTGGCGAAAGCAAGGCAGGCAGAAATAGAAATATCGCTATCATCAAAAGCACTAACGCACTAAAAATAGAAATTAAAATGATTGGCAATTTTTTACTTTTCTTTTTACTCTTATTCTTTTGAACTGGTTGTACAGGTTGTTCATTCTTTTTCGTCGTTTCATTAGCATGGACAATGGTTTCATCTAAATTAGAAAAAGACGTATCATCGGTTATGATAGGGATTGCCTTTGTAGCATCCTCATCAACCGGAATCATAAATTTTGGTTCATCAGCACGAATTGGATCTAGTGCAGTTCGGATATCTTCTTCCATCTCCTCTACACTTTCATAGCGATGAAAAGGATCCTTTGCCGTTGCCCTTAACACAATATTTTCTACACTTTGTGGAATGTTCGGATTCCATCTGCGTAGTGATGGAGTTTCTGTTTGTAAATGCATTAACGCAATGGAAACAGCTGATTCTCCTGAAAATGGCAATCTTCCCGTTAATAATTCAAACATCACAATCCCAAGAGAATAGATATCCGATTTATGGTTTGCCACTCCACCCCTTGCCTGCTCAGGTGATAAATAATGAACAGAGCCAAGAACAGAATTGGTTTGGGTGATACTTGTCGCACTTAAAGCCATGGCAATACCAAAATCCGTTATTTTAACATTGTTTTTTTCATCTAGTAATATATTCTGCGGTTTGATATCACGGTGAATGATATGATTTTGATGGGCATGTGAAATAGCCGATGTAATTTGCCTCATAATCGAAAGCGCATTTTCAATGGGTACTGGTGAATGTAATTGTATGTATTGTTTAAGGGTTTGACCCTTTACATGTTCCATTACAATATAGTAGATGGAATCCTCTTCACCCACATCATAAATACTGACAATATTTGGATGTGCCAGACTTGTGGCTGATTGTGCTTCCCGATGGAATCGACGAATGAACTCTTCGCTATTTGCAAAGTCTAATCGCAATACTTTGACCGCTACATCTCTGTCCAGTATCATATCATGAGCTAAATAGACATTTGCCATTCCACCCCCGCCTATCATTTCTAATATCTTATAGCGGTCGCTTATTCGTTTCCCAATCATCATTGTTCATCACCATTTGTATCATCGCGATTAAACTCCACAATGATTAGGGTTATATTATCCTCGCCCCCATACTCATTAGCTAAATCAATGAGTGTAGACGCTTTTTCTTCTATTGATTTTTCACTCTTTAACGTACGAGCCATTTCTTCTTCATTCACCTTGTTTGATAATCCGTCAGAGCAAAGGAAAAGGATATCATTTTCTTCAAATACGATTGTTTTAATATCATAATCAACCACAACCTCTGTGCCTAGAGCCCTTGTTAAAACATTTTTCCGTGGATGGTGCTCAGCATCTTCCTTTGAGATTTGTCCGGTTTTTACAAGTTCATTTACAAGAGAATGATCTTCTGTAATTTGCGAAAAACCCGATTCATTGAAAATATAGCAACGGCTGTCACCTATATGGGCAATCGTTGAAAAGGATTCAGTAATAATGCCAGCGACAATGGTAGTACCCATTCCCTCACACTCTTGATTATTTTGAGCATGTTGGTACACAGTCAAGTTTACAAGCTTAATCTGTTCTTGAAACCAATTTTCAGCCTCTTCAGCGGTTTTAATCCTCTCTGTTTCTTCCCATTTTTCTTTTAATTTCTGAATCGTTAGATGGCTAGCGACATCACCTGCACGATGTCCTCCCATGCCATCAGCGACAATGGCAATACGCTGATGGGCAAGATTTAAGAAAACGCCGCCATTATCCTCATTATGCTGTCTCACTTTTCCTTTGTCTGTCATAAAAATGGCTTTCATACCATCAATCACCTTCTTTTACCGATCAATTTTTTCTTAAACAAGCAATATAAAATCCATCTGAATTAAAATATTGTGGTAAGATTTGAACTTCACCATTTTTTACGAAGGAGCGTAATTTTGAAGGCATCCGTTCTCCTAAACTGATATCTCGCACAAACTCTGAATGATCCTTAAGGAATTCATTAATAACTTGTTGATTTTCTTCTGGATCAATTGTACATGTACTATATACTAGAATACCATCTTTTTTTAATAAAGGCGCTACAGATTCTAGTAACGTTTTTTGAATTTTTTGGAGTTGGAAGACATCTTCCTCTTTTTTCGTATATTTAATATCTGGCTTTCTTCTGACTACACCTAAGCCAGAACAAGGTGCATCCAATAATATCCGATGAAAAGAGTCATTCTCAAAATGCTGTTGAACTAGACGGCTATCCATTGTCATGGTTTCAACATTTGAGAGTTCTAATCTCTGAGCATTTTCCTTAATTAATTTTACTTTATGATCATGTAAGTCTAATGAATACACACAGCCTGTCTTGTTTAATTTTTCCGCAATATGGGTCGTCTTGCCACCAGGAGCAGCACAGGCATCTAAAATATGCTGGCCTTCTTCAACACCAAGTGCTAAAGCAACTGCCATAGAACTCTCATCTTGAATCGTTAATAGCCCGCTCTTAAAAGCTTTAGAATGGGCTAAATTCCCCTTTAAACAGTAAATAGCCTCAGGTATAACAGAGCTCTTCTCAACGTCATATCCCTCATCTGTGAGCGCTTGAATACATTGCTCCACAGTTGTTTTTGTAAGATTTACTCTTGCAGTCAAAACAGGGGTTGTTAAGTTCAACTCACACATCTTTAGCGTTTCATCATATCCAAATTGATCTACCCATCTTTTAACAAGCCATTCGGGATGGCTTGTACGGATCGACAATCTATGAATCGGATCCTTTATGGATTCGAACGAAGGAAGACCTTCTCTTTGAATACTGCGTAAAATTCCATTAACCAAACCAGAAATTCCTTTATGTCCCCTTTTTTTAGCGATTTCAACCGCTTCAAAAATCGCTGCACGATCGGGAACTTTATCCAAATACACCATTTGATAGAGGGTTAGTCTTAATAATTGAATCACCCAAGTTTCAATTTTTTTGTTTTTCCGAACAAATGGAGATAAATAAAAATCTAGGGTCATTTTTCTCTGGATAGTTCCGTAGGTTAATTCAGTTAACAATCCAATATCCTTTTCATTCAATTGATTCTTCTTTATAGATTGATTCAAAAGTAAATTACTATAAGATTGATTTTTATCAACCATTTCTAAAATATCAAGCGCTGTTTCTCTTACATTTTTTTTCATTTTATTCCCCTAATACCATTCCTGCAGTCAAATGAGATCCTGCCCCACTTAAAAACTGCCCGGCTGTCATTCTTTTTTTACCTGAAGGTTGTAATTCAATTATTTTTATGCCTGTATCATTTCCTGTTGCGATAATAATACCATCCTTTTCAACTTTAACAATTGTACCAGGTACTTCTGTATGGTTCAGTGGTACTTTAACTGCTTGCCAAATTTTTATAACGTTACCTTGCAAAAGAGAATACGCAACCGGCCATGGGTTTAAGCCACGAATATGGTTATAGATGGATTCTCCTGAATTTGTCCAATCAATTTTTTCTTGTTCACGTCGAATATTATAGGCAAAAGTTGCCTCTGACTCCTTTTGCTTAATCGGTGTAATTTCTCCATTTAATAGTGCCGGAATCGTTTCTGATAAAAGTTTTGCGCCTGCTACGCTCAACTTATCATGCATCGTACCGACATTATCATCTTCAAGAATCGGAACTTCCACTTTTGTTAAAATATCCCCCGCATCCAATTTCTCAGCCATATACATAATCGTAACTCCCGTTTTCTCCTTGCCTTGAATGATTGCGTAATGAATAGGTGCACCACCACGGAGTTCTGGTAGCAAAGAGGCATGGACATTAATACATCCAAACTGGGGAGCCTCTAACAATTCTTTTGGTAGAATTTGACCAAAAGCTGCGGTTACAATTAAGTCTGGATTTAACTCCAAGATGGTTTGAAGTTCCTGTGATTGACGTATTTTTTCTGGTTGAAACACAGGAATCCCGTGTTTTTCAGCTTCTACTTTCACAGGTGGTGCGGTTAAAGTCCTTTTCCTGCCCACCGGTCGATCTGGTTGGGTAACGACACCTATCACATCATACCCATCTTGTATTAATCTTCTTAAAATAGGAACAGAAAAGTCAGGGGTCCCCATAAAAATAATTTTCATCACGTTTCATCCACCTCTTGTAATTCTTCTTCTTTAACGTATCTTGATACTTTTGACGTGAATAAGATCCCATGTAAATGATCAATTTCATGTTGAATCGCACGAGCAAGAAAATCTTCAGCTTCTATGATATACGTTTTTCCTTTTCGATTCATTGCCTTTACTTTCACATAATAGGGACGTGTTACTTCACCATAAAGTCCTGGAAAACTAAGACATCCTTCAACATCTGTTTGTTCTCCTTTTGTTTCAAGAATTTCTGGATTTATTAGATCAATCACTCCAGAGCCATTATCAATATCGACAATCGCTATTTGTTCGTCTATACCAATTTGTGGCGCCGCTAGACCGACTCCATCAAATTCAATCATCGTATCGTACATATCATTTAATAATTTTTTTAATTTCTGATTAAAAACGGTGACAGGCTTACACGGCTTTTCCAAAATTTCAGCCGGATACATCACTATTTTTTTAACTGCCACTTCATCCCCTGCTCTCTTTTTAAAAATATCAATTTATATTAGCTTTTCCAATAATTTTTAACCTTAAAAGATTACAGCCATTTTTTCCGCTACATTAGAAGATATGGATTATTATCAATCGTAATTTGCAGGCCCCCATTTGTACTTTCTTGCTGATAATGGTCCAGGATCATGTTTAATGTTTCCGTTAATTTGGGCTCCCTTTTATACTTTACAATACATTGATATCGATATTTATTATTGATTCTTGGAATCGGACAAGCTACAGGTCCCAAAATACGGGCTCCATGAGATAACCTTGAAGACAATAATTTGGAGATCTTTTCAGTTACATCAATCACCTTCATGAGTTCTTCATGACTGACGGTAACCAAAGCCAAATAATAAAACGGAGGATATTGATGAATCTTTCTAATCATCATTTCTTGTTGATAAAATCCATCAAAATCCTGTTCTCCAGCAAGAATAATACTATAATGTTCAGGTGTATATGTTTGAATGACAACCTCACCTGCTAATTCATGCCGTCCAGCTCTACCTGCGACTTGCGTTAATAATTGAAATGTTTTTTCAGAAGAACGAAAGTCAGGAAGATGGAGCATCGTATCGGCTGATAATACTCCTACTAGCGTAATATTGGGAAAATCCAGCCCTTTAGCAATCATTTGTGTCCCAAGGAGAATGTCGGCTTTCCCTTCTTGAAAAGCATTTAACAATTTCTCATGAGCTCCCTTTCTCGACGTCGTATCCACATCCATCCGAATGACTTTTGCTTCAGGAAAATTTTTCCCTAATTCTTCCTCGACTTTTTGGGTCCCTGTACCAAAGTATCGAATATGCTCACTAGAACATTCTGGACAAATGGTTGGGACAACTGCTTCAAAACCACAATAATGACACTTCATTTGCTGACTAAAACGGTGATAGGTTAACGAGATATCACAATTTGGACATTGTATGACATATCCACAATCACGGCACATCACAAAAGAAGAATGACCGCGTTTATTTAAAAATAAAACAGTTTGTTCCTTTTTTTCTAAGCGGTCTTGGATTTTATCATATAACAACCGCGAAAACATTGAGCGGTTCCCTTCCCTTAATTCCTCACGCATGTCAACGATATCAACGGTTGGCAAGTTATGTTCATTCATCCGTTTCGATAGCGTTAGTAGTTTATAGACTCCTTTTTTAGCTCGTGCAAAGGTTTCTAGAGAAGGTGTGGCACTGCCAAGTATGACTGGGCACCGATAATTCTTCGCCCTCTCAATCGCTACATCACGTGCATGGTATCTTGGATTATCTTCTTGTTTATAGCTAGTTTCGTGTTCTTCATCAATAATGATAATACCTAAGTTTTCAAAAGGAGCAAAAATAGCTGAACGCGCACCGACAACAACACGAACTTCTTTCCGTTGAATTTTTCGCCATTCATCATATTTTTCTCCAACTGATAATCCACTGTGTAGAACTGCAACTTCATCTCCGAATCGACTTTTAAAACGATTGACCATTTGCGGGGTAAGGGAGATTTCTGGGACAAGGACAATTCCTTCCTTTCCTTCTTGGAGCACCTTTTGAATCGACTGAAGATAGATCTCTGTTTTTCCACTCCCAGTAACCCCATATAAAAGAAATACTTCATGTATTTGCTCTGAAATCGTCTGCAAAATAGGTCGTATCGCGGCGGATTGTTCTTCTGTTAAATCTAGGGGCATCGTCTGTTTAAATGTACGATCGCCGTATGGATCACGGTAAATTTCCTCCATTGTTTCATGTAGGATCTCTTTATCAATAAGACCTTTTATCACAGAGCTTGTGATCCCAAGTTTGGTGAGAAGCTCTTTTCTTTCGATTGGTTCCGGATGAGAAAGAAAATAATCCATTACACTTATTTGCTTACTGCTCCGTTTAGATAGTTCTTCTTTTCTACTCATTAATTCTACACGCGATATCGCAGGAGCTATCATTTTGATTTTCTTCTTTTTAACCCGTTCTTTTACAATGTATAAAACCTCTAAAACATCGTTTGCCACTTGTTTTTGAAAGTGAGATAGCTCTCCTGATTTTACTACCTCCTCCCAGCTAATCGTATCACGATCATTAAAAAAGGCTTGAAGGGATTCGGGGAGTTTCTTCAGCAGGTGGCGATCTTTTAATTTTAATTTCTTTTCATACTTAGCCTTTAGTGCAGGTGGAAGCATTACCTGAAATGCTGTTATTTTATAGCATAATGTTTGTTCTGTGAGCCAATCAGCTAATTCTAGAAGTTCTTTATTTAAGATTGGCTCAATATCCATCGGCTCGTAAATTTCTCTTAGTTTTGGAAACTGTGAATTTTCAACAATATCAATGACGAACCCTTGTACCTTTCTTGGACCAAATGGAACAACCACACGCATTCCTGGCTTTATTACATCTTGTAAATGTGCTGGAATTCGATAGTCAAATGGTCTGTTTGTTTGTTGTGCCGGTACATCAACAATCACTTTCGCAACTGACATTAATGTTGGTCCTTTAATAGTATTTGAATTTCTTCTAATATTTTTTTTGCTACTTCCTTTTTAGTTAATTTCGGCCAATTTTTGATCTCACCATTTTTCTTATAGAACGTCACGATATTGGTATCCACATCAAAGCCCGCTCCAATTTCTTGAATATTATTTGCAACAATCATATCTGCATTTTTGCTATCTAATTTTTTTCGAGCATATTCTTCCATATTATTCGTTTCTGCTGCAAAGCCGATTAGCAATTGTTCATTTTTTCTCTTTCCTAATTCAAACAAGATATCATATGTTCTTTCTAATTCGATTACTTGATCTCCGGACTGCTTTTTAATCTTTTGATGGGATACTGATTTAGGGCGATAATCAGCAACAGCAGCTGCTTTAATCACAATATCAGTCTGATTAAAACGATTCAGCACTGCATCATACATATCCTGTGCGCTTTCCACATTCACTAATTCTACTCCTTTTGGTGGTGTCAGCGAAACTGGACCCGATACCAGGATGACTTTTGCTCCTGCCTTTAACGCTTCTTCTGCTATTGCATAGCCCATTTTACCTGATGAAAAATTCGTGATATAACGGACTGGGTCAATTCTCTCCCTAGTTGGTCCAGCCGTTATTAAAATCGTTTTACCTTTGAATTCACCGCTCGTCTCATTAAAATGCTCAATCACTTTCGCGACAATCGTTTCAGGCTCCTCTAGACGTCCTTTTCCTACATACCCACAAGCCAAATAACCTTCTTGTGGTTCAATAAAACGATGACCAAATCCAGAAAGAATTTCCATATTTCGGACTACCGCTGGATGATTGTACATATGTACATTCATAGCAGGAGCAATCCACACAGGTGCAGTAGCAGCCAGCAAGGTTGTTGAAATCATATCATCGGCAATCCCATTCGCTAACTTGCCAATAATATTAGCTGTCGCAGGTGCCACTATAATTAAGTCAGCCCAATCAGCTAAGTCAATATGAGCGATTTTCTTCGAGTCCTTTTCATCAAATGTATCTGTATAGACATCATTCCGCGATAAAGCTTGAAAAGTTAATGGAGCAACAAATTTCGTTGCAGATTCACTTAATATCACCCGTACATCAGCACCAGCTTGGGTAAGCTTACTTGTTAATGCTGCTGCCTTATACACCGCAATTCCACCTGTCACACATAACAAAATCTTCTTATTCTCAAGCATCCACAAGAAACCTCCTTCATGTAATCCATCCTATTAAAAAGAAAAGGGTCTGACATAGGTCAGCCCTTTACGCTCTTTTACTCGTATCTCGAACTTTCATCTGTTCTTTCCGCAAGGCGGTAGAACAGCTTATCCGCATTAATCTCCTCAAGCGCTTTTCCTACACTTTTATGTGATACATATTTGTTTAATAGAGGAGGTTCACTTAATTGTAATTTTCGGGCACGTTTAGCGGCAACCGATACTAAAGAATATTTACTATCAATTTTTGTCATTAATGAATCAATTGAAGGATCTAACATGGTATTAATTAACCTCCAGCATTTTTAAGTATTTTGGTTGTACTCTTTCTCTGCGACAATGCTCTGCAATGACAATCGCATTAATTTTTTCGACTGCATGCTCAATTTCATCGTTTTCAACTACATAATCATATAAATGCATCATTTCAATTTCTTCTTTTGCTACATTTAAGCGATTATTAATGATGTCTTCTGATTCAGTACCTCTTGTTACAATTCGATTTTTTAGTTCTGAAAGACTTGGGGGAGCTAAAAAAATAAATAGACCATCCGGGAATTTCTCACGGACTTGTCGAGCACCTTGAACCTCAATTTCGAGAAAGACATCTTTCCCCTTATCCAACGTTTCTCGAACATAATCCACTGGTGTACCATAGTAATTTCCAACGAATTCGGCATACTCTAATAACTTTCCTTGCTTTATCAAACTCTCAAATTCTTCTCTTGTCTTAAAAAAATAATCTACCCCATCGACTTCACCGGCACGAGGAGCCCTAGTTGTCATTGAGATCGAATATTCAAATGATGTATTTTCTTGTGAAAATATCGCTTTTCTAACCGTTCCTTTGCCAACTCCAGAAGGTCCGGATAACACAATTAATATCCCTTTTTCCTGCATGATGCATCTACCCTTCATCCATTATTTCATCCCGATCGTCTAACCGGTGTGCAACAGTTTCAGGCTGTACTGCGCTTAAAATGACATGCTCGCTGTCCATAATAATCACAGCACGCGTTCTTCTTCCATATGTTGCATCCACTAGTGATCCTCGATCACGTGCATCTTGAATAATCCGTTTAATGGGTGCTGACTCTGGACTGACAATGGAGATAATTCGATTTGCCGAAACGATGTTCCCAAATCCAATGTTTATCAGCTTGATCATGTTGCCCCTCCCATATTAAAATTATAGTTTCTCCTGTACTTTTCTTTTCTAAACGCTTATTTACTCTATATTTTGGACTTGTTCCTTCATTTTTTCGAGAATACTTTTCATCTCAACAACTTCTTTAGCAATATGAGAGTCATTGGCTTTTGATCCAATTGTATTAACCTCACGATTCATCTCTTGAAGAAGAAAATCAAGCTTTCGACCAATTGGTTCTTGTAACGTTAAAATATGTTCATATTGTTTCAAATGGCTTTTTAATCTTGTTAATTCTTCATTTATATCTGCCTTATCAGCAAAAATAGCAACTTCTGTTAGGATTCTTGCTTCATCGATCTGACCATCAACAAACTCATGGATTCGTTTTGTTAATCGATCTTGATAAAGATTCACAACAGTTGGTGCGAATTTCGTTATTTCATCAACAAGATGTTGAAGACGATTCAATTGGGTTCTTATATCATTTTCAAGTGCTTTTCCTTCTATTTCACGCATTTGTTTAACCGACTGAGAAGCTTCTTCAACAGCCTCTAATAGTAGGCGTTCAAGATCTTCATCACCTGTTTCAGCTTCTTCAAAATGAATAATTTCTTCATTGGTTAATAAATCTTGTAAAGAGAGCCCATGTTCTAAAGCATATTTCTGTTTGATTTTCTCAATGGATTGTACATATTGATCAAGTAGTTCCCAATCCACATGCACTTTTCGATTGATGATCCCTTCGCCTTCTATTGTTACAAATACTTCGATTCTTCCTCTATGTATTGATGTTGTTAATTTCTTTTTTATTTTATCTTCAATTTTATTAAATTGACGAGGCATTCGTATGTTAAATTCTGTAAAACGGTGATTAACAGTCTTTACTTCCACCGAAACAGTAAATGAGTCTTCTGTGATTTTACTTCTACCAAAACCTGTCATACTTACAACCATTTATAACACATCCATTCTGCTCCTGTATATTACTATAAACAAGAAACATTTTCCATGTTTATTTTCATTTAATGGTTCTTATGATTAAAGATATGGCTCAGTTAAACTTTGATAATTTCCGTTTCAGAAATTCCCTTTCCTCGAGCGATTGCAATAGTCTTCATACCTTCCACACCAATCAACAATAGTCCCAACTTAACATTAACCTTATCACAGCCAATGATAAAAAAGAAAAGGTAATAGAATGGATTCTACTACCTTAGAAAGTATACCATATTTTACTTTGGTTTTCTTAGTAAAAATGATCCTGCTAGTAAAAAAGTTGGAATTGCAGAGAGACCGATAATCATTAACCAATCGCTTGGTATAATTGCTGTCGTATGGAAGATTGGTTGCAGTGGTGGATAATAAATCACGACTAGAACCATTAGTAAAGATAATAAAACAGCCCAAACTAAATATTTATTTCCAAATGGATTACGTGAAAGAATTGACTTTTCACTTCGACAATCAAACACATGAATTAACTGGGCTAATACTAGAGTGGCAAATGCAACAGTTTGTGCATACTCTAGATGTTCTGGATTACTCTTATAGGCAAAGATAAATGCCAATAAAGTGACCAATCCGATTAAAAATCCTCTTGAAACAACCTTCCAACCCAATCCTCTTGCAAAAACCCCTTCTTTTGGATTTCTTGGTTTCCGTTTCATGACATCACCCTCTGGCTGATCCAAGCCAAGAGCCATTGCTGGCAGACCATCGGTAACTAAGTTCACCCATAAAATTTGAATCGGCACGAGTGGTAAAGGCAATGCTAGTAACATCGCAAACAACATAACGAGAATTTCACCGACATTTGAAGCTAAAAGATAACGAATAAATTTGCGAATATTTTCATATATATTTCTGCCTTCTTTAATCGCTGCTTTTATCGTTGCAAAATTATCATCAAGTAGCACTAAAGCTGAAGCTTCTTTCGCTACGTCTGTTCCGGTTATCCCCATGGCAATCCCAATATCGGCTGCCTTAATGGCTGGAGCATCATTTACACCATCACCTGTCATCGCAACAATATGACCATTATTTTGCAAGGCTTTTACAATTTTTAATTTATGTTCAGGCGACACACGTGCAAATACAGATACATCATCAACGACTTCTTCTAATTCCTCAACGGACATTTTTGAAAGTGCTTCACCATCTAATACCTTCGATTGATTCGTTAGAATGCCGAGCTGCTTCGCAATTGCTTTTGCTGTAATAACATGGTCTCCTGTGATCATGACCGTTTTGATACCGGCTTCCTTACATTCCTTAACAGCTTGTTTCACTTCCGGACGTGGAGGGTCAATCATCCCAAATAACCCAATAAACGTTAACCCTTTTTCAGCCTCTTTTTCATCTAAAATGATCGTTCCTGCTGGAATTTCCTTAAAGCCAATGGCAATGGTTCTTAGTGCTTGTGAAGCTAAATCATTAATCGCACTTTGGACTGTTTGTGTGGTTTCGCTATTAAGTCTGCGTTTTTTGTCATGCCAGAGGATCTCTTCACTTCTACCGATAAGTACATCTGGTGCTCCTTTTGTTACAACAAACTGTCTACCGTTTCCATCTTGAATAATAACAGTCATCATTTTTCTTGTAGAATCAAATGGAAATTCATTGATGATTTTAAACTCATTCAACAGTTGCTCACGGCTATATTCTGCTTTCATTGCCGCAACTAATAACGCACCTTCTGTCGGATCGCCATCAATCACATATTCCCTTTTCTTTTGGATCAAATCAGCATGGTTACATAATAAACCAAACATAAGCATTTGTTGTAATGCTTTTTCCTTTTCAAGCTCTACCGGTTGTTCCCCTCTATAAAAAGAACCTTTAGGCTCATAACCTACACCATTTACATTCCAAGTTTGTCCCCCACTCCATAAATGAGTGACAGTCATTTCATTTTGGGTCATCGTACCCGTTTTATCAGAACAAATAACAGATGCACAACCAAGCGTTTCAACGGCAGGTAATTTTCGAACAATGGCTTTTTGCTTAATCATCCGTTGGACACCCAGTGATAGTGCAACCGTTACAATCGCAGGAAGTCCTTCAGGAATTGCGGCAACTGCAAGGGATACACCAGCTAAAAACATCGTATATAGATCATGTCCTTGTAATACTCCTACTAAAACAACAAGCGCTGTTAATATCAAAGCAGTTACGATTAAAATTTTCCCAAGCTGCTCTAATCTTCTTTGTAGAGGAGTCTCCATTGATTCGGCATTTTGCAATAAATCAGCAATTTGCCCCATTGCTGTTTTCATCCCCGTTCCAACAACAACGCCAATTCCGCTTCCTCTTGTTACCATTGTACCCATAAAAGCCATATTTTCCATATCGCCAATCCCAGGATTTTCTCCTGATAAAGAACCGGAGATTTTAGAAACGGGCAATGACTCCCCTGTAAGTGCGGATTCTTCTATCTCAAGGCTATTTACTTCTACTAATCTTACATCCGCTCCAATTCTGTCACCACTTGAAAATTTTAATACATCACCAGGAACAATCTCCTTCGATGGAATTTTGATCCACTGTCCAGTTCGTAGCACTTGAACTTGTGGTGCTGAGAGTTCCTTTAAAGCCTGTAGTGACTTTTCTGCTCTTCTTTCTTGGTAAAATCCTAGAAAAGCGTTAATTACTACAATTGCGATAATCGCAATTGCATCCATATACTCTCCTAAAAAACCGGACAGTAAGGTTGCAGCTAATAAAACAAGTACCATAAAATCTTTGAACTGGCTAAAAAACAATAACAGAGCCGATTGCTTTTCACCTTCGTCCAATTCATTCTTTCCGTATTGCTTCAGACGTTTTTTTACATCTGAACCTTCTAACCCTGACGAGAGGTCTGTATTTAAGGCTTCTACTACCTCTTTCTTGTCCATCTCATGGTACTTCATCCCGCCAATCACTTCCTTTTTTATCAAATTCACCCGCCGAATATGCGCCCGGATTTTTATCACGCTTCAAAGCGTCACATCCGCATGTCTAGCTTGACTAGAACGTCCTGTCCGCTTCAAGCTTGCTCGATAAAATACTTTTGAAAATCCGAGGCATTCGCCGGAGCTTTAACTTCATTCAGCTTAATATGAACTCCCACTAAAATAGAAAACCGAAAACCTTTTGGCGGTCATCTTATAAACTTAGATAAGGAGAACTTCCGCTGAATAAAGTTAAATTACAGATAACTCTATGGAAATCTTATTCACCCTTGTCCGAAAAAATGCTAAGATAGTTGCACTTGTCCGAAACAACTTGTAAATTTAAGATAGATTATAAGTAAAGGAATGTTTTATATGTCTTTTGACGGCTTATTTACAAGGGCTATGTGTAAAGAACTAAGCTCTTCTTTAAAAGGTGGAAGAATTAATAAAGTTCACCAACCATACAAGAATGAAATTATTCTTGTCATCCGCGCAAATGGAAAGAATCATAAATTATTACTTTCTGCTCATCCCAACCATGCGAGGGTTCAAATTACGAAAGAGGAATATGAGAATCCTGCAGAAGCTCCAATGTTCTGTATGCTGTTACGGAAACATTTAGAAGGGTATGCATTAGAAGAAATTAGCCAGCCAAATTTAGAAAGAATTCTCATTTTTACGGTCAAAGGAAGAAATGAAATTGGGGATATTTCTTATAAACAACTTATTGTGGAAATCATGGGGCGACATAGCAATATTATTTTAGTGGATCAAGATAAACAAATCATACTAGATAGTGTGAAACATGTTTCAGCTGCGGTTAATACATACAGAACTGTACTGCCTGGACATCCATATATTTTTCCACCACAACAACATAAAGCTTCTCCCTTTGAAGCAGACGAAAATGATCTTTTACAAAGGCTGGACTTTAATAGCGGTAAATTAGATAAACAGATCGTTACTCAATATGCAGGCGTTTCTCCGTTGTTGGCTAAAGAGATCACCTATCGTGCTGGGTTAGTCAATCGTAATACGTTACCTGATGCTTTTTTAGCGATCATCAAGCGAATTGAAGCATATGATTATGAGCCTGCTATCATGGAAAATAACACGAAGGAAAGCTATTATTTATTTCCACTTGAGTCTGTTTCCCAAAAAGCGAAGTGTTTTCCTACCTTAAGTGAGATGTTAGATCGATTTTTCTTTGGAAAAGCTGAACGTGATCGGGTTAAACAACAAGCAAATGATATTGAACGGCTCATTATAAATGAAAAGGAAAAAAACGAAAAAAAGATTTTAAAACTTGAAGAAACGTTAAAAGAATCACAGGAAGCATCTAAATTTCAATTATATGGGGAGTTATTAACAGCGAACCTTTATGCTGTTAATAAGGGGATGTCAGAAATCGAGGTGGTGAACTATTATGATGAGGAAGGTTCAACCATTATAATACCACTTAATCCATTAAAAACACCTTCAGAAAATGCACAGAACCTTTTTACAAAATACCAAAAAGCGAAAAATTCTCTAGAAATTATTCAAGAGCAAATTGAAAAGGCCAAAAATGAAGTTCATTATTTTGAAGGACTTCTCCAGCAGATTGAAACCGCATCACCAAAAGATGTCGAAGAAATTCGTCAGGAATTAATCGAAGAAGGGTATTTGAGGAAAAAACAAAAAAGACAATCGAAGAAGAGTCATACAACGAAGCCCACTTTAGATCATTATTATAGCTCAGATGGGACAGAAGTCATTGTCGGTAAAAATAATAAACAAAATGATTATTTAACCAATAAGCTGGCTGCACGTGACGACATATGGCTTCATACGAAGGATATTCCTGGTTCTCATGTTGTCATACGCAGTAAAGAACCTTCTGAACAAACGATCCTAGAAGCAGCTATTTTAGCCTCATACAATAGTAAAGCTCGTCATTCAAGTTCTGTACCCGTTGACTATACAAAAGTACGATATGTGAAGAAGCCTTCTGGTGCAAAACCAGGGTTTGTTATTTATGAAAACCAACAAACGGTTTATGTTACACCAGATGAAGAAATCGTATTAAAATTAAAACAATCTAAATAAACAAAAGAGTCCTGTAGAAAAGTGCAAAAACAATTTTATTTTGTGCTTTTCTATTTTTCTTTATAACTCGGTACTGAAATACGCCTCTTTTCTAATTCATGTTCAATAGATTCGATCATGATCGTGATCGTTTTTAAACGCGCATACTTTTTATTATTACTAGGAATAATATGCCATGGCGCATGATTTAAATCGGTTTTAGCAAACATTTCCTCTGCAGCTTCCTCATATTGCTCCCATTTTTCTCGATTGCGCCAATCTTCATCCGTTAATTTCCAGCGTTTTAAAGGATGTTTTACACGCTTTTTAAATCGTTTTAATTGTTCTTTTTTATTAATATGAAGCCAAAATTTGACCATAATATAATGATCTTTCGTCAAAAGCTTTTCAAATTGATTAATCTCATCATAGGCACGAGACCATTCGTTTTCCTTAGCAAAACCCTCAATTCTTTCTACAAGTACTCGACCATACCATGACCGATCAAAAATCGTAATTTGCCCATATTGTGGAATTTTCCTCCAAAATCGTTGTAAATAATGATATCTCTTTTCATGAGGTTCTGGATCAGAAATTGCCCATACTTGAAATCCTCTTGGATCTAAATACTCTGTAATTCTTTTTATGACTCCTCCTTTTCCAGCTGCATCCCACCCCTCCATCACAATAATGGTTGCCATTTTATTTTCTCTTAAAATATTTTGCAGATGTAATAGATGCCATTGCAAAATGCGCAGCTTGGTTTCATATTCATTCATGTCTGATTCTTTCTTAGAAAGATCTACTTCTTCTAAACGTTTTTTCGACATCACCACTCCTCCTTTTAAAATAAGTATATAAAAAGAAAAAGTCTAACACCATGAAATATGTTAGACTTCTCTTTATTATTTACCCCACTGGGATGGATTCTTTCTCCATTCCATTAATTTTTCCATATCGATATTTTCAATATAACCTTTTTCACTAGCAACCTCAACAAGTGTTGAAAAATCAGATAAAGAATAAGCAGTAATGTCGTTTTCCCTTAGTTGCTCTCGACCATTTTCTAGCTCATATGTAAAAATCGATACAACCCCTAATACTTCACAACCAGCAGCGCGGAGAGCTTGAACAGCAGTGATGACACTGCCACCAGTTGAAATTAAATCCTCTACTACCACTACCTTTTGACCGTTTTCTGCTTTTCCTTCAATTTGGTTTCCTTTTCCATGTCCCTTTGCTTTAGAACGAACATAGCACATTGGCACATTTAGCACATCACTTACCCAAGCAGCATGCGGAATCCCCGCTGTTGCTGTTCCTGCTACAACTTGCGCATCCGGAAATTTCTCTGTAATCAATTGTGAGAGCCCAGATGCTATTTTTTTTCTGATTTCAGGATATGAAAGTGTCAAACGGTTATCACAATATATGGGTGATTGGATGCCAGATGCCCATGTAAATGGATCATTTGGACGAAGTGTAACAGCTTTTATTTCTAATAAACTTTCTGCGATTTCTCTTTTCATTATAAAACACCTTCCCAAGCCTTAATAAACTTTCGATAACTTTCTACCGGGTCATTGGATCGAGTAATAGAACGACCCACTACCATATAAGAAACACCCACTTTTTTTGCAAACTCAGGAGTTGCCACCCGTTTCTGATCTCCAACTGCATCATTTTTTAAGCGAATGCCAGGAGTCACCGTTACAAATTCATTTCCTAGATGTTTACGTATAGCAGAAACTTCATGAGAAGAACATACAACCCCATCTAGTCCTGATTTTTTTGTTAAGCTGGCATAATGTAACACTGATTCTTGAAGAGGAACTGAAATCAGCTGTTCGCGTTTCATTTGTTCTTCAGATGTACTTGTTAATTGCGTTACAGCGATACAAAGGGGTCTTTTTCCCCCACTTGTTGTTCCGGCTTCGAGGCCTTCAAGGGCACTTTCCATCATCTCTTGTCCACCTGCAGCATGTACATTAACTAGATCGCAACCTAGTTTGGCTAACCCTTTCATGGCACTTTTTACCGTATTTGGGATATCGTGTAGTTTTAAATCTAAAAATATGGAATGTCCTTTTTCCTTAATCTCAGAAATAATGGCGGGTCCTTCTTGATAAAAAATTTCCATTCCGACTTTCACAAACAGCTTCTCTTCCTTAAATTGACGTAAGAACTCTGCAACTTCATGCTTGGAAGAAAAATCAAGAGCAACAATCACTGGACTTTGCATTTACTTCCAGCTCCTTCCTGTACATTGTGAAATATGGTCATATCCAAGTGTATTTAACAAGTCTGGTAGCTCATTAATAATGGATGGACACACAAATGGATCGACAAAATTCGCAGTACCGACAGCAACCGCACTGGCTCCGGCATAGAAATATTCAATAACATCTTCTGCATTTTGAACCCCGCCCATGCCGATAATTGGAATATTAACGTGTTGACTGACCTCATAGATCATACGAATAGCAACAGGTTTTACCGCAGGTCCTGATAATCCTCCTGTTTTATTCGCAATAACCGGCTGTGCATTTTTTATATTAATTCTCATCCCAATGAGGGTATTAATCATTGTAATTCCATCTGCTCCACCTGCTTCAACCGCCTTAGCCATCTCCACTATATCTGTTACATTCGGAGACAGTTTTACATAAACGGGAACTTGTGATACAGCTTTTACTTTTTCCGTTAATTTCTTTGCAATTTCCGGAACGGTTCCAAATGTTATTCCACCTTCTTTTACATTGGGACACGAGATATTTAATTCAAGTGCATGGACATTAGGTGCTTTCGAAATTTCTTTCGCTACCTCTACATAATCTTCTTCTGTTGTACCTGCTACATTCGCAATAATTGGGACATCAAATTGACTCAACCATGGAAGTTCTTCTGATATCACTTTATTTAAACCTGGATTTTGCAGTCCAATGGCATTTAGCATTCCCGCAGAGGTTTCAGCTACTCTTGGAGTTGGGTTACCAAAACGTGGTTCTACCGTTGTAGCTTTAATCATAATTGCTCCTAATTGACTCAAATCATAGAACTCGCTAAATTCACGACCAAACCCAAAACAACCTGATGCTGGCATGATTGGATTTTTTAAATGTAATCCAGGTAATTTCACATCAAGCATACTCATAGTATAACCTCCCCAGCCCTGAATACTGGACCATCACTGCAAACCTTTTTATAAGTATGGCCAGATTCTTGATTGACCGTATGGCAAACACACGCAAAACAAGCACCAATTCCACATCCCATTCTTTCTTCTAATGAGAGAAAAACCTTTTTATCTGCGAAATTGGTTTCTAAAGCTTTAAGCATGGGGGTTGGACCACAAGAATAAAGGGTATCAAAATTGATCTGACGTTCTTCAATTACATCTGTCACAAAACCTTTAACACCATAAGAACCGTCTACAGTAGCTATATAGGTTTCTCCTAGTTGTGTAAACTCTCTTTCATAAAATACAGCTGACTCGGATTGAAATCCTAAAACGTGAATCACTCGAACCCCTTTTTTGACAAGTTGACGAGATAATTCATATAGAGGGGGTACCCCTATTCCACCACCAACTAATAGTGCAGTTTCATCTTTTTCTATTTCATTAATTGGAAATCCGTGACCAAGAGGACCTAAAATATCGAGTTGTTCCCCCACCATTTTTGTTGATAGAATTTTCGTTCCATGTCCTTCTGCCCGATAAATCATCGTAAATTGTTGGTTGTCTTTGTCAATTTTCGCAATTGAAATTGGGCGCCGTAATAAAGGATCTACTCCATTCGAAACTTTGATATGAACAAATTGACCTGGTTCATTCATTTGCTTAACAAGCTCACCTTTTAAGGTGAGCTCATATATGGACTCTGCAATTTGTTTTTGTGAAACGACGGTACAAAATTCTTTACCGGTCATGAAAAAACGACCTCCTTCGTTTCAGACGATTTCCCCATTGCTTCGGCTGAGAAGTTCATCGATTCAATTACTTGTAAAATAGCCTCTGCCGTATCAAGTGATGTTAAACAAGCTACTCCATTTTCAACTGCTTCGCGACGGATTCTGAATCCATCACGTTCAGGTTGTTTACCTTTTGAGAATGTATTCACAACAAACTGGGCTTCGCCGTTTCGAATCACATCTAAGAGGTTCGGACCGTCTGTGCCGATTTTATCAACAACACTAACTTTTATTCCAGCCTTTTGTAAGTATTCTGCTGTTCCACTTGTTGCCATCAAGCGATAACCAATAGCAGAAAAACGTTTGGCCAGATTTAATGCTTCTTGTTTATCTTTATCTGCAATCGTTAATAATACGGTACCAAAATTTTGAATTTGGAATCCAGCTGCCACTAAACCTTTATATAATGCCTTTTCAAGCGTTATATCCTTACCCATTACTTCACCAGTAGATTTCATTTCTGGTCCTAAAGTAATATCTACATTTCGAAGTTTAGCAAATGAAAAGACTGGAACCTTCACATACACGCCTGATTTTTCTGGAACAAGCCCTGATGAAAATCCCTGCTGTGCTAATGATTGACCTAGAATCACTTTTGTTGCAATGTTAGCCATTGGCACATTCGTAATTTTACTTAAGAATGGAACCGTACGACTTGAACGAGGATTTACCTCAAGAACGAATACTTCATTGTTGCTAACAACATATTGAATATTAAGTAAACCTTTTATATTCAATCCTTTTGCTAATTTCTCAGTGTAGGTAATTAATGTTTGTTTAATTTCATGGGTTAAGCTTTGTGGAGGATAAACTGCAATTGAGTCTCCTGAGTGAACACCAGCACGTTCAATATGTTCCATGATTCCAGGGATCACAACGTCAACCCCATCACAAATAGCATCTACTTCTATTTCTTTTCCTGTTAAATAACGGTCTATTAAAACGGGATGTTCTGGATTAATTTTGACAGCATTCTTCATATAATGAAGGAGTTCCTCTTGTTTTTGAACAATTTCCATTGCTCGGCCGCCCAGTACATAAGAAGGTCGAACCAAAACCGGATAACCAATTTCTTCAGCGATCCTTAATGCTTCATCAACAGATAGGGCTGTTTTACCTTTAGGCATTGGAATTTCTAACTCCACTAGGGCTTGCTCGAACTTATCACGGTCTTCGGAGCGGTCTAAATCTTCTAGTGATGTTCCCAAAATTTTCACTCCGCGCTCAACTAATCCGGCTGCTAAATTAATAGCTGTTTGCCCTCCAAACTGAACGACTACACCTAACGGCTTTTCTAAATCAATAATATGCATAACATCTTCAATCGTCAGGGGTTCGAAGTATAATTTATCTGAAATACTGAAATCAGTTGAAACTGTTTCAGGATTATTATTCACAATAATAGCTTCATATCCAGCCTCTTTAATTGCCCAAACACTGTGTACAGTTGCATAATCGAATTCAACTCCTTGACCAATCCGAATTGGACCTGATCCAAGGACAACGACACTTTCACGTTCTGTAACAATTGACTCATTTTCATCTTCATAGGTTCCGTAAAAATACGGTGTTTCTGATTCAAATTCTGCTGCGCATGTATCAACCATTTTATAAGTTGGAATAACTCCTTCTTCTGAACGCCAAGCATAAATTGCTTTTTCAGTTGAATCCCAAACATTTGCGATTGCCTGGTCTGAAAAACCTTTTTGCTTTGCCTTTAAAGCCCATTCCTTTTCAAATGGGAATCTTGAAAGTTCCTTTTCAAACTTAACAATGCCTTCCATCTTATATAAGAAGAATAAATCAATTTGACTCCATTCATGAATCGTTTCGATGGTCACACCACGTCGTAAAGCTTCAGCAATGTAAAATAATCTTTCATCACCAGCTTTACGAATTCTTTTTTCAATCGTTTCATCATTAAATTCTTCAGCATTTGGTAACGCGAAGTGATAGACATTGCTTTCAAGTGAACGAATTGCTTTTAAAAGTGATTCTTCAAAAGTTCTTCCAATGGCCATAACCTCTCCTGTTGCTTTCATTTGCGTTCCAAGAAGTCGGTTAGCAGATTCAAATTTATCGAATGGCCAACGTGGAATTTTGGTTACAATATAGTCTAGCGCAGGTTCGAAGCTCGCATATGTCTTTCCTGTTACAGGATTCATCATTTCATCTAGTGTTAAACCAACAGCAATTTTTGCTGCAAGTTTAGCAATTGGATACCCTGTAGCCTTTGAGGCAAGGGCAGATGAACGGCTAACACGTGGATTTACCTCAATAATATAGTAATCATAGCTATATGGATCAAGTGCTAATTGAACATTACAGCCACCTTCAATTTCTAAAGCTCGAATGATTTTTAATGATGCATTACGAAGTAGCTGATATTCACGATCACTTAATGTTTGACTAGGTGCCACTACAATTGAATCCCCTGTATGAACACCAACTGGATCAATATTCTCCATATTACAAACAACAATTGCGTTATCATTACTATCTCTCATTACTTCGTATTCAATTTCTTTAAATCCAGCAATGCTTTTCTCAAGTAAGCATTGTGTGACAGGACTGTACTTTAAACCACTCGAAACAATTTCTATTAATTCTTCTTCATTGTGACAAATCCCCCCGCCAGTACCACCAAGTGTGAAAGCAGGACGAACGATCACAGGATAGCCAATTTCCTCAACAAACGATTTCGCTTCGTCAAGGTTATGAATGATTTCACTTTCTGGGACTGGTTCATTTAATTCCTTCATAAGTGAGCGGAATAAATCACGGTCTTCAGCCTTTTGAATGGCAGACAGTTTCGTTCCTAATATTTCTACACCACATTCTTCTAAAATTCCAGAATTAGCTAATTCCACGGCAAGGTTCAAGCCTGTTTGACCACCTAATGTTGGCAACAATGCATCAGGTCTTTCTTTTCGGATAATTCTTTCGACAAATTCCAATGTTAGGGGCTCGATATATACAGCATCCGCAATCTCAGTGTCTGTCATGATGGTTGCTGGATTAGAGTTCACAAGGATTACTTTATAGCCTTCTTCTCTAAGGGCAATACAGGCTTGTGTTCCTGCGTAATCAAACTCTGCTGCTTGCCCAATGACAATGGGTCCTGATCCGATCACTAAAATACTATTAATATCATTACGCTTTGGCATATGATGTTTCCTCCCCTTTAGCCATTTCAATCATTTCAAGGAATTGTTGAAACAAATAGTTTGCATCTTCAGGTCCTGGTGATGCTTCTGGATGGTATTGTACGGTAAAAGCAGGATAATCTTTATGTTTTAAACCTTCAATTGTCCCGTCATTTAAGGCGATGTGTGTAACTTCTAATCGCGTTTCTTTAATCGTTTTTTCATCAACTGTAAACCCGTGATTTTGGGAAGTTAAAGCTACTTTCCCTGTGACCAAATCTTTAACCGGATGATTAGAACCTCTATGTCCAAATTTCATTTTTACTGTATCGGCACCACAAGCAAGAGCAAATAATTGATGACCTAAACAGATACCAAATAAAGGAACTTTTCCTAGCACTTCTTTAATCATATTGGTAGCTTCCGGAACATCTTTCGGGTCCCCCGGTCCATTTGTTAGCATGATTCCATCTGGACTTAACTGTAGGATTTCCTGAGCTGTTGTATTGTATGGTACTACAATGATGTCACATCCACGTTGATTTAATTCTCTTAAGATCCCGTGTTTCATACCGTAGTCCACTACGACAATTCGTCTTCCACGTCCTGGACTTGGGTAGGCTGTTTTTGTTGATACTTGCTTCACTTGATCATGACGAATTTCGGTTGCTCTTAATCTTTCAAGAACCTCAGCATCATCTTCATTTATATGACAAATGGCACCTTTTAACGTCCCGTGATTACGAATAATTCTTGTCAGTTTTCTTGTGTCAATCCCTGAAATCCCTGGGATGTTTTTCATCTTAAAAAATTCATCTATTGAATATTGACTGCGCCAATTCGATGGATAATCAGCAAGTTCTTTAACAATAAAACCATTAATGGCAGGATTTATTGATTCAAAATCATCGCGATTAATACCGTAGTTACCAATTAAAGGATAAGTTAATGTTACAATCTGTCCACAATATGACGGATCGGATAGAATCTCTTGGTAACCAGTCATCCCTGTGTTAAAAACAATTTCTCCGGTCGAAACCGTTTCACTGCCAAATGATTCCCCTATAAAAATCGTACCATCCTCTAAGATCAGCTTTTTCTTCATACTAAATCACGACCCTTCTCCCAAGCTATTTTGCCATCAACAATAGTTGTAACTGGCCAACCTTTACATTGCCAACCTGCAAATGGAGTGTTTCTCCCTTTTGACAAAAATGTCTCCGGATCAATCTTTATTTCTTTGTTTAAGTCTAGTAAAACGATATCCGCAGCACAACCGACCTCAAGCTTCCCAGTATGTAAGCCAAATGTCTCTGCAGGTTTTTTCGTTAAAAGATCAATTAATTCTTCAATAGATAAAATATCTTTTTCAACAAGATGAGTATATAAAAGAGGGAATGCTGTTTCTAAACCAACAATGCCAAATGGAGCTAGCACCATTCCTTCTGCCTTTTCTTCGCTAGTATGCGGCGCATGGTCTGTAGCAATAAAATCGATCGTTCCATCTAAAACGCCTTGAATTAATGCATCACGATCAGAAGAACTACGTAATGGAGGATTCATTTTATAATTTGGATCAAGTCCTGGAATATCTTCATCACACAATAATAAATGGTGTGGCGTCACTTCAGCGGTTACGTTAATACCCGCACGTTTTGCATCTCTAACCGTCCGTACAGATTCTTTTGTACTAATATGACAAACATGATAATGGCAATTTGCCGCTTCAGCTAGCAAAACATCTCTTGCGATTTGAACCGATTCACATACAGAAGGTATTCCGTTAATTTCATGTTTTTCAGAAAACGTCCCTTCATGAACAGAACCTTTATTAATTAAGCTATTATCTTCACAATGCGCTACAATAGAAAGTCCCACATCCGCTGCCTTTTTCATCGCTTCTAACATCATTCCAGCAGACTGTACTCCCACACCGTCATCTGTTAAGGCAAAGGCACCTGCTTCTTTCAATTCTGAGAAGTTCGTTAATTCTTGCCCTGCTTCTCTAACCGTAATGGAGGCATAAGGCAATACTTTCGTATGTGCAGTTTCTTTTATCCGATTTTGTACCCATTGTAATTGCTCTTTATTATCTGGTACTGGTCTGGTATTTGGCATCGCAGCAACAGTCGTAAATCCTCCCTTTGCTGCAGCAAGTGTACCTGTTTCAATGGTTTCCTTTTTCTCTCCCCCTGGTTCACGAAGATGGACATGAAGGTCAATAAAACCGGGTGCCACGATAAGTCCTTGGGCATCAATGGTCTTATCTGCTTGGTAGAATAAATTTTCACCGATTTCTTTTATTGTGTCCTCCTCAATAAACAAATCTCCTTTTTTCCATTCTCCATTAATAAGCAATTGACCATTTTTGATTAGTATTGACATGGTTGATACCCCCTCCTTGGTTTTCCAAAGCGCGTTTAATTACCGCCATTCGTACAAATACACCGTTTCTCATTTGTGTAAAGATTCTGGATCTTTTGCATTCGACTAATTCATCCGCTATTTCGACATTTCGATTAACAGGAGCCGGGTGCATAATGATACTCTTTTGTTTCATTCTTTTCTCTCTCTCAACGGTTAAACCAAATTCTTGATGGTAATTCATTTCAACAGCGTCATCGCTTGACTCATGTCTTTCATGTTGTATCCGGAGTAACATGACAACATCTGATGTTTCGATTGCGGTATCAATCTCCTCATATGTTCCATTTTCAAGAAGCGATTCATCAAACCAAACCTTTGGTCCTGAAAATACTACTTTTGCTCCTAACCTTGTTAAAACATCGGCATTTGAACGGGCTACTCGACTATGTCTGATGTCACCAATGATCGCTACTTTCAGCCCCTCGAATCTTCCAAACTCTTGTTGAATCGTAAATAGATCGAGCAGGGATTGTGTGGGATGATGCCCACAACCATCCCCTGCATTGATAACAGGTATTCCTACCCTATCTACTAATTCATCAAAATAACGATCCTTTTCATGTCTAATGACTACTGCATTTACGCCAATTGATTCAAGCGTTCTTACCGTATCATACAAAGTTTCACCTTTTAAAACACTTGATGTACCTACTTCAAATGGAATAACATCTAACCCAAGTTTTCTTTCGGCCATTTCAAAACTTGATTTTGTACGCGTGCTTGGTTCGAAAAATAGATTTGCGATAAACATTTGTTGATTAAGATTCCATTGTTTACCTGAGAAAAAGTCATTTGCGTCTTTTAAGATTGTCTGAATTTCAGCAGTTGACAATAAAGTGGTTGACAATAAATGATTCACGATCCCATCCCCCTCTTATTTAATCTACATGAGTTTCAAAGATATCCTCTTCAATTCTCTCTTTACCTGGAAGAACTAAATTCAGGACCACACCAGCAATTGCAGCAAATGCCATTCCCTGAAGTTGAATGTTCCAAACCTGGATGAACGCTCCACCAATTCCTAAGACTAAGATAACAGAAGCAATCGCTAAATTGCGATTCTTGCCAAAGTCCACTTTATTATCTATTAACATTCGTAATCCAGAAGATGCAATAATTCCGAATAAAAGGATCGATACACCACCCATTACTGGTTGTGGGATTGTATTAATTAAAGCTGTTATCTTACCAACAAACCCTAAGATTAGGGCGAGGATTGCCGCTCCCAAAATGATATATACACTGTAGACCTTTGTAATCGCTAAAACGCCAATATTTTCTCCATAAGTTGTTTTAGGTGGTCCACCCATTACAGATGAAATCATAGTTCCTAGTCCATCCCCCAGTATGGAACGATGTAGACCAGGTTCTTTTATATAATCTCTTCCTACTACTTTACTTAAAACTAGTTGGTGTCCAATATGTTCGGAAATTGTCACGATTGAAATGGGTACCATTAACAAAAGGATATCTGTTGAAATGACCACTTCATAATCGACAAAAGGAACTACAAAATCTGGCCACTCGAACCACCCTGCTTGCAGTACCGGAGTAAAATCGACAATCCCAATGATAACAGAATAAATATACCCAATGATAATTCCTACTAGAATTGAGATTTGACTTAAAAATCCTTTAGCAAATACTGAGAAGATAATTGTAGCAATTAATGTTACAAGTCCAGCTGAAAAGTATAGGAATTCATATTCGCCCGCTGGATTATTCATAGCCATTCCTACAGCAGTTGGCGCTAACGCAAGTCCAATTACCATGATAACTGGGCCCACTACGATAGGTGGCAATAGCTTCATGATCCATTGATAACCGGATATTTTAATAATAAAGGCCACAATCATGTAGACTATTCCAATCATGAAGCACCCAATCATTGCTCCACCAACACCTTCAGATGCTTTTGCTGCAATAATCGGTGCTATGAAAGCAAAAGATGAACCAAGATAAGCTGGTACTTGCCATTTTGTAAAGATGAGAAATAGAATGGTGGCAATCCCACTTGAAATAAGCGCAACAGCAGGACTTAATCCTACTAATACTGGTACTAGCACTGTTGCACCAAACATGGCAAATAAGTGCTGCAAACTTAAGGTTAGCCACTGAAATGGCGATGGGATATCTTTAACGTCTAAAACGGGTTGTTGATTACTCAAGATGTTTTTCCTCCAATTGTTTTAGAATGAAATTCTTTTTTATTTTTCATGAATGCTGACTTGATCAGTCTGATCAACTTCACTTAACTCTACAACGATTTTTTCCGAACTGGACGTTGGAATATTTTTCCCAACATAATCAGCTCTAATTGGTAATTCTCGATGACCCCTATCAACTAACACTGCGAGTTGAATGGCACTTGGTCGTCCGATATCGATAAGCGCATCTAATGCAGCGCGGACTGTTCTACCGGTATAGAGAACATCATCGACTAGTATGACCGTTTTATCTTGAATATTATGTTCTATATTCAGTCCTTTCACTAGCGGCTCCTGATTTACTGTTTTAACAGATAAATCATCACGATACAATGTGATATCCAAATCGCCAACTGGGACATTATTTCCTTCAATTTGCTTTATTCTTTCCGCTAAACGGTTCGCAATATAAATTCCCCTTGTACGAATTCCTACAAGTAGTAAATGGTCAATTCCTTTATTTTTTTCGATAATTTCATGAGCAATCCTTGTTAATGCTCTTCTAATTGCTGGTTCATCAAGAACAATCGCCTTTTGAGGCATGTAGTACCACCCTTTCATATGATTAGTTCCTCATTATTAGTATGCTTTTTATCGAGAAATAAAAAACCCTCTTACCGTGTAGGCAAGAGGGCATACGAATGCATGTTCTAATGTTATTTACAAATATCACGTATTTGTAGTTAACGATCCGTTTCCTTCTCAGCCTCACGGGACTGATTTAAAGGACTTATTTAATTAATGTAATCATAAGGTACTTATACTAGTTTGTCAATGACTTTTTCTAATCGTTGTCACTAGTCTTTCATATTCTTCTGGTAATGGTGCCTCAAACTCTAAGTATTCATTTGTTGTTGGATGGGTAAACCCCAAAACAGCAGCATGCAAGGCCTGTCCATTAATATCCAATGTTTTTCGTGGACCATATTTAGGATCACCTACTAAAGGGAAACCGATATATTTCATATGTACTCGTATTTGATGAGTTCTTCCCGTTTCTAAACGGCACTCAACAAATGTATATTCATTAAAACGCTCGAGTACATGAAAATGAGTCACTGCATGCTTTCCATTTTCTACAACGGTCATACTTTGCCGGTCTTTTGGATCTCTCCCAATGGGTGCATCAATCGTTCCATAATCATGACCGATATTTCCATGAACAAGGGCCTTATACTTTCGTGTCACAGTTTTTTCAACTAATTGATTAACAAGATGTTCATGGGCATGATCATTTTTCGCTACCATTAATAATCCTGACGTATCTTTATCAATTCGGTGAACGATACCTGGTCTTAATACACCATTGATCCCTGATAAATCTTTACAGTGGGCCATTAATCCATTTACTAACGTACCCGTCATGTGACCCGCTGCAGGGTGAACAACCATTCCCTTCGGTTTATTAACAACTATGACATCCGAATCCTCATAGTAAATATCTAAATCCATTTCTTCTGGAATCACATCAAGTACTTCTGGATCTGGAATGGATATTTCAATCTGATCATTTACATTACACTTATAATTTGTTTTTACAGGCTGTTGATTTACAAGCACCTGTCCTTCTTTTATCCATTGTTGAACCTGTGTTCTTGACCATTCAGAATTTAAGGTTGAAAGCACCTTATCAATTCGCTGGGATGTTTCATGATCAAGAACCGTGTGTTCCACTTTCTGCATTTATTTTCCTCTTTTCTTTTTTCTCTTCACGAAACATATGTATAATTAATAATCCCACACCAATCACAAGGGATGAGTCAGCAACATTAAAAATGGGAAAGTTGTATCCAAAAGGATATGAGTGAATAAAATCAACGACCTCTTGATGTAACACGCGATCAATAAAATTCCCAATAGCTCCGCCAAGCATTAATGAGAGTGCCCACTTAAATAAAGCACCTTCACCTTTAGACTTTTGCATGTAAAAGACAATACCTACAATCACGATGATAGTAATTATATAGAAGAACCACATTTGCCCTTCCAATATTCCCCATGCAGCTCCACGATTACGATGGGATGTTAAATAAAGAAAATCTTCAATGATCGTAATACTTTCACCTAATTCCATATTTTTAACAACTAACCATTTTGTCACTTGATCAATAGCAATCATTAGGATTGCAATAACATAATAAAACAACACAAAGGTACCCTCCAATAATAGAAAAAGACTCCTTTGCATTTTAGCATATTGCTTTAAAAAACGACAGTGGTTTATCAAATTGATTTATGAATCAAATATTGAAGAGTCTTACAATCATCTATTGATTTTAATGTCGGGACAATGGACAAGAGTTCATCAGGTATTAATTCACCAGAAACTTCACATGTCCCAAATGTACCGTTTTCAATTTTTGTTATAGCAGTATCAATATCTTGTAATTCAGCTTCAATATATGGTTGAACCAGCGGGGAACTTCCTGTTTCGATTTTTTTTAATAACTCTTGTTTCGTTGTACGGAGTTCAGAATAGATTTCAAAATACTGTGGATCCATATCAATTCCTCCGTTCTATTTGTTTCCCTTTATCATGCCCCGCTCTTATTTCATAAAACATTAAAACAATTGACAAGGTAAACAACAATTGACGAAGGTGGAATATTTTACAAAGGAAAGTGTAGGCGCCTTGCCCACCCCCGACTAGCACAAGACGAGTACTTCTTAAGGCGTTTTTTGCCTTCAGAAGTACTCGGCTTATCCTTTCGTCCCTAGGAGCCGACACTAGACAGGCTTGTGACCTCAAAGGTGTAGGCGCTGATACTAGACAAAAAAATGCACAAGCGTTTACTAAAACGACTTGTGCATTTCTAAATCTAGATTTTATTAAGCTAAATGGCTATAGTTTTCTTTAACTACTTCGGCACAACGTTTACAGAGTGTTGGATGTTCTTCTACTTCACCAACGTGAGGAGTAACGGTCCAACATCTTTCACACGTTTCACCTTCTGCTTTTGAAACAACGATTGCCGCATGTTCTAATTTTAAGGCTTGCTCTGGAGCCTGTGCATAAGAACCAGCAACTTCAAAATCAGAAACGATGAAAAGTTGTTGTAGATTTTCATGAATCGTATCTAATAATTTTTTCGTGTCATCTTTTACATAGAGTGAAACCTTTGCTGTTAACGATTTACCAATTACTTTTTCATTACGAGCTTCTTCAAGCGCCTTTAAAACATCATCTCGTAATTCCATGAATTTAGACCATTTTTCCAATAATTCTTGAGAATTTGGAAGATCTTTCACTTCTGGCATATCTGTTAACTGCACGCTTTCTTCTTGTACACCTGGGATAAAGTCCCAAACCTCGTCTGCTGTATGGGAAAGAATCGGTGAAACTAATTTCGTTAATGCAAGCAAGCTTTCATATAAAACCGTTTGGATACAACGGCGATCCTTTTGATCTATTGCTTCAATGTAAAGAATATCCTTCGCAAAATCAAGATAGAACGAGCTCAAATCAAGAGTACAGAAGTTATTTACCTCATGATAAATACTTGCGTACTCATAGTTTTCATAATGGTCTTTTACTTGAGCGATCAATTTATTTAATTTTACTAACATAAATTGATCGACTTCGCGTAAATCTTCATATCGTACCGCATCTTTTTCAGGGTTAAAGTCAGAAATGTTTCCTAGCAAGAAACGGAAAGTATTTCGGATTTTTCGGTATACTTCTGCCACTTGTTTTAAAATAGCGTCTGATACACGTACATCCGCCTGATAATCAACAGATGCAACCCAAAGTCTTAAAATATCAGCGCCATATTGATTCATCACTTTTGCAGGAATAACAACGTTTCCTAGTGACTTACTCATTTTTCTTCCTTCACCATCTAAAGCAAATCCGTGGCTTAAGACACCTTTATATGGAGCCTTTCCTGTTACAGCTACTGCAGTTGATAAGGATGAGTTAAACCAACCACGATATTGATCGGATCCCTCTAGATAAAGGTCTGCAGGTCGCTGCAAGTCATTACGTTCTAATAAAACCGCTTGATGTGATGATCCTGAATCAAACCAAACATCCATAATATCTGTTTCTTTTGTAAAGTTACCATTTGGACTGCTAGGATGTGAAAATCCTTCTGGTAGCAAGTCTTTTGCATCGCGTTCAAACCAAACATTTGAGCCATGTTCACGGAATAATTCTGAAACATGGTTAATGGTTTCATCCGTAATAATCGGCTCTCCATTTTCAGCATAGAAAACAGGGATCGGAACACCCCATGCACGTTGTCTAGAAATACACCAGTCACCACGGTCACGAACCATATTATATAATCTCGTTTCACCCCATGCCGGAACCCATTTCGTTTCTTTTACTGCGTCTAACAAATCTTCTCTAAAATCTTTAATAGATGCAAACCATTGAGCAGTTGCACGGAAAATGATTGGTTTTTTCGTTCTCCAGTCATGTGGGTAGGAGTGGGTAATAAATTGAAGCTTTAATAAAGCTCCCACTTCTTCTAATTTTTCAGTAATGGCTTTGTTCGCCTTATCATAGAACATGCCTTCAAAACCTGGTGCTTCATTCGTCATTACCCCTTTATCATCAACAGGGCAAAGAACATCCAAGCCATATTTCTGACCAATATAAAAGTCATCTTCCCCATGTCCTGGTGCAGTGTGTACACATCCAGTACCAGCATCAGTTGTAACATGCTCACCTAACATGACAAGGGAATCACGACCGTAAATTGGATGTGTAGCAACAACACGATCTAATTCTCCACCATTAATCGTCTTAACAACTTCTGCTTCTTCCCAGCCAAGTTCATTTTGAACCGATTCTAACAAGGCTTCCGCAACGAGATATTTTTGTCCTTTTTCAGTAACAACGACGTATTTTAAGTTAGGATGTACAGAGATCCCAAGGTTTGCTGGGATCGTCCATGGAGTTGTCGTCCAAATGATGATTTGAACATCAGTATCTAAAACACCCTTCCCATCTTTTACCTTAAATGCAACATAAATGGACGGTGATTTTTTATCTTTATATTCAATTTCAGCCTCAGCTAATGCAGATTCACTAGTCGGGGACCAGTATACAGGCTTCTTACCTTTGTAGATATAGCCTTTTTTAGCCATTTCTCCAAATACTTTGATTTGTTGTGCCTCATATGCAGGTTTTAACGTGATATACGGATTTTCCCAGTCACCACGAACCCCAAGTCGTTTGAATTGTGTACGTTGGTTTTCTATTTGTTCATAGGCATATTGCTCACATAGTTTTCTGAATTCTGCAACTGACATTTCTTTGCGATTAACCCCTTTATTGGTTAATGCCTGTTCAATTGGTAGTCCATGTGTATCCCAGCCAGGAACGTAAGGAGAATTGTATCCGTTCATTGATTTAAAACGAACAATAAAATCTTTTAAAATCTTATTTAATGCGTGTCCCATATGAATATCACCATTTGCATATGGTGGACCGTCGTGTAATACAAATATAGGACGATCTTTTGTTCTATCTTGTACCATTTTATAGATATTCATTTCTTCCCATTTTGCTTGAATATCAGGTTCTCTCTTAGGTAAGTTGCCTCTCATCGGAAATTCCGTTTTCGGCATTAATAAAGTATCTTTATATTCCATCGTAATTCCTCCATCTAGAAATTGGTTCTTACTATAAGTAAAAAAGACAAATAAAAAAACCCCACATCCCAAAAAGGGACGAGAAGGTTTTCCCGCGGTACCACCCTTGTAGATAAAAATAATTTCTATCCGCTCAAACCATTCTTAACGTGAATGAAACGCCTGTGCCTACTAATTAAGTTCGCCCGTTGAATTTACGCCAGATCTTTATCGAAATTTCTCGATAAAATACGTAATAAATCACAAGACTCATCGGAAATTTAACTTCAATCATCTGGCTTTTGAAACCCATCTGAGTCAGAAAACCTTCTGCCAATCATCCCACTTATAAAAGGAGGATTTCTCCTGAATGAAGTTAAATATATATTTCAGCAAAGGAACTCAAGGGTGATCTTCCAAACTTATTCTTATTACTAGGCTTTCACCGTCCCTAGTTCGCTATATATAAGTGGATAAGTGTACTGTCCCTATCTTTGTTATTACCTATATTCATTAATTGTTAAAAATTATATTCCTTTTCTTAAAAAACGTCAAGCTAAGGAATCTTCTTCTTTTAATGATTGTAATTCAGTTGAATCTAGTTCATATTGTAAGAGTTGATCCCAATCATCGCTATTCAGTAAATCTAGTTGAGCCTCAATTAACATCTTAAAACGTGTTCTAAATACTTTTGATTGTTTTTTCAGTTCTTCAATTTCTAAAGCAATTTTTCTTGCCTTTGACAGTGATTCATTTACAATACGGTCTGAGTTTTTTTCTGCTTCCTTGATAATTAATTTTGCCTCTTTTTGCGCGTTCCGCTTTACCTCTTCAGCTGCTTCTTGGGCAACTATAATCGATTTATTAAGCGTTTCTTCAATTGAATTAAAATGACCGATACGCTCAGTCATTTCATTCAAGCGCTCTTCTAATTCTTTTTTTTCACGGATGACCATTTCATAATCCTTAATTACTTGGTCAAGAAACTCATTTACTTCATCTTCGTCATAGCCACGGAACCCTTTACTAAATTCCTTATTATGTATATCTAATGGCGTTAATGGCATACTGCCACCTCCCAAGTATTTTCTCTAGTTTGCACCTTTACTTTTTCGACAAAATCTTTTATTTTCCTGCATAAAAATTGATTATTTTTGTTTTCCAATTAAAATCTTCCACTTTTCTTTTTTGGAAAGTCCATCAAAAGAAAGGATTTTACTACGCCCGAACCTTCGAACAGATAAAGTATCCCCTACACCGCATTCAAACGAAGGATTTTCGATGGTTTTCCAATTAACTTTTACCAATCCTGACTGGATAAGGGTCTGTGACTTTTGCCTTGAAATTTGATAGATATTTGAAATCATCACATCTAGTCTTAATGAGGATACTGTCATTAATACCTCATCCCACTGTTCTTTTTGAATGATAGCCTGGGATAATGGTTGTGCAATTAGTTCGATTGTTGCTTTTCCCATTGACTTCACTTCAAGTCTGACATAATCGGCAATTTCACCAGCACAAAAAAATTGAATTTTTTGCTCTGATAACAATATGTCACCAAATTTTTCTCTTTTAATCCCGATTGACATGAGACTCCCCAGAACTTGTGGATGTGTCAAGGTGATAAATTTACTAGGATACTTGACTTCAAATAAAGTAATTTGAAAATCATCCTCTGTCAATTCATAGTAATCGGGATAAAGGAATGCACGCTTGCGCTCCGTATCGTCTGTACCACCGAAAAAGGCAATCCTTGTATTTTGCCCACCTACAATTGAATTAACAATTTGTTGTTCCCGTGGATCTAAAAAATCCGTCAATTTAGGGGCATATCTTTCTTCTACATATTCTTTCCAATTTAGTACTTGGTCAATAAACCCGCGTTCTTCCGGACGAAAGTGCTGATATATAGACATACCTTCCACCTTTTTTGAAAAGCGCAAGCGCACCCTTAAGTCTGCACAAGACGAACCGTCAAGAAGATTGTTCTTTAATCTTTTTGACGGATTGAAAGAAATGCATAGGCAACTGCCTAGGGACTTATGTCTAGACAAGTACTTCTTAAGGCGTTCTTTGCCTTTAGCAGTACTCGAGTTATCCTTCCGTCACTAGGAGCCGCCACTAGACAAGCTTGTGACAAAAAGAAGGGGTAGGGCGCCGGAGCTAAACTTAATTCTTTTTTTTAAAATGCTTTCTATCAACAGAAAAAGGGACTACTATTTGAGCCCCTTATTGCTCTTTTCGTTTTATTTTAAATAAACCATAATGCTAATTGATTTAACCCTGCTGTCGCTAGGTTTAATACTAAAAAAGCAACGATTGGTGAAATATCAATCATTCCAAGAGAAGGAATAATTTTTCGAAATGGTTCTAAATAGGGTTCACAGATTCTCCCTAAAAACTGTCCAATCGCTGAACTCCTTGCATTTGGAAACCATGACATTAATATATAAATAATTAATGCCCACGAATAATAATAAATCGCTGCTGACAAAATGCTAATAATAATACCCATTAAAAATTACCACCTCGAATGTTCAAATTCCTTTTCTGATAAGAGTTCTGATATAGTACCAGAAACCTCAATATTGTCTGGAGTACAAAGAAAAATATCGGTTCCAATTTTTTGAATATCTCCACCTATGGCATAGACGGTACCACTTAAGAAATCTACAATTCTTTTTGCTTGATCGTATTCAATCCGTTGAAGATTAACCACAACAGCTTTACGGTTTTTTAATTCATCGGCAATATCTTGAGCTTCTGCATACACACGAGGTTCGATTAATATTACTTTAGATGATTGTTGAATACTTTGCAGGCTGACAACATTTTGCTTTTGTACAGGTTTGGATTTTCTCTCTGGCTGGGGCTGATATTCTTCCTCGTACTGATCTTCGTCCACTTCTGCATAGTCATCATCCAAAAAGAAAAATGTTTTAAATTTAGATTTAATACTCATTTTCAACGAACCCCCTATTTTTCTTCCCCGACAAGAGCTGTTCCTATGCGTATCATTGTTGCTCCTTCTTCTATTGCAATTTCATAGTCGTTTGACATTCCCATCGACAACTCTTTACATGGAGCAAACTCTAGTTCCATTTGCTGAACTTTGATTTGTAAAGATTTTAATGCTCTAAAACAGTCCCTTACAAGTGACTCATCATCTGTTAAAGGTGCCATTGTCATTAATCCAACCACTTCTATATTTGGATATTCTTCTAAAGATTGGATAAAACCTATTAATTCATCTGGAGAAATTCCATGCTTGGTTTCTTCACCAGAAACATTCACTTGCACGAAGCATTTAACTATGCTTTTGCTGCGTTTATTAATTTCCTTTGCTAACGAAAGGCGATCCAGAGAGTGAATATAATCGACTTTTTCTATGATATTTTTGACTTTCCGTGATTGTAGTGAACCAATAAAATGCCATTTCGGCTTGTCCTGCAACACTTCCCATTTCTTAATTAAGCCCTCATCATAATTCTCACCAAGATCTAGGATGCCTGCATTAACGGCTTCCTGTGCCCGCTCATTGGACACGTATTTTGTAACAGCTATAATTTTCACTTCATTTGGATTTCGATTAACCTTTTTGCAAGCCTCGATAATCTTTTTTTGAATAACTTGCAGGTTTTCAACTACTTTCATTTTTTTTGCTTGGTCTCCTTCCAGCCTATAAAACTAATCATACGTCCAGTCTTGCCTTGATCTCTACGATGTGAATAAAAAAGATCTTTATGACAACTCGTACATAATTTCGTTACCAATATATTTTCCGGTAAAACTCCAGCTAATAATAGAATTTGCTTATTACATTCCTTTAAATTTAATCGATACTGTCCGTCACTAATTTCATTATAGGGAAGTATTTCGACACCTTCTAGTCTATTTTGAACTAAATTTATTACATTGTCATCTACAATATAACAATTTTCGCAAATTGAAGGTCCGATGGCCACTAAAATCTCACTTGCCTTCATCTCTTTAACTTGAAAATTCTGAATCATATCTCGAGCAATTCCATTTACCGTGCCTTTCCAACCTGCATGAGCAATTCCAATCGTTTTTGATTGTGGATGCAAAAAATAAAGAGGAACACAGTCCGCAAAACATAATGTCAGTAAAATCCCTTTATCCAAGGTGAAAAAACCATCAGTTCTACTAAAAGCAGAGTCATAAGTATTTGCACCCATTCCCTTATCGGAATGAGTAATAGTTTTAATCTGAACTTCATGGGTTTGCTCGGCACCTACCCAATGTTGGATAGGAAAATCTAGTTTTTTTGCTAAAATTTCTCGATTCTCACATACATTCTTTTTTGTATCATTTACATGAAAACCCATATTTAAACTGTCAAATTCATGATCACTTTTCCCGCCATTTTTCGTCGTAAAGCCAACCGTTAAATCCGGAAACATACCGACCCACTGAGACAAGGAAAAAAATTCTTTTTCTTCTAAAACAAAAGGCTCCATCACAATACCTCTTTTATTTTCTATTTTAATATTTTATCATACAACCGTACCTCTTCCTAGTAAAAAAAGGAATCTATTCCTCTTCTTGTATGTGAAATTCATTCTTCTCATTAAATCTAACTAAAATCACATCTTCCCCGATCTTTAAAATATTTTTCCATGGAATGACCGTTTCTTCCTCTTTTCCAAAAAGACTCAAAATTTTCCCTGTACCTGAAATAATTATCGCCTCGATTTTACCTGTTTGAAGATTGATATCAATATCGCTTATATTCCCAAGTTTTTTCCCATCAGCAACATTTACAACATCTTTTATTTGAAATTCAGATATCCTCACCATACATCCACTCCTAATCATTTACCTTATTAAATGTATAGTCGAGCAACGTTGTAAAAATGAGTATATAATCAAATTTGCATTGGCTAATTTACTCTCCCGATTTTTCCACATTTCAAAATGCCACATCCGCATGACTTAGACGTCCTGAACGTCGTCAAGTGATCTCGGTAAATGCCTAAAAATCCGAGGTAAACACCGTATTCTTAACTTTATTCACTAAAAAGCTCCCTTTTATAAAAACAAGGTTTTTAGCGAATAAAATTAAAAAAACTGCCATGACGGCAGTTTCAACTTTGAATGTTCTTATTCATTTGCTTGATTGCGGCTTTTTCCAAACGAGAAACCTGGGCTTGAGAAATACCAATTTCTTCAGCAACTTCCATTTGGGTTTTCCCTTGAAAAAATCTCTTTCTTAAAATCAATTTTTCTCGGTCATTCAATCTCCGCATACCTTCTTTAAGAGCAATTTCTTCAATCCAATTAATGTCTTTATTCTTTTCATCGCTTAATTGGTCCAATACAAAAATTGGATCACCTCCATCATTATAGATGGGTTCAAAAAGAGAAACAGGGTCTTGAATCGCATCAAGCGCAAAAACGATTTCCTCATGTGGTACATCAAGTTCTTTTGCAATTTCTTCAGCTGTAGGCTCCCGTGATGTTTTACTCATTAATCGTTCTCGAACTTGTAATGCTTTGTATGCAATATCCCGTAATGACCTAGAAACACGAATTGGGTTATTATCTCGTAAGTAACGCCGTATTTCTCCAATGATCATTGGGACCGCATAGGTTGAAAACTTCACGTTTTGACTTAAATCAAAATTATCAATTGATTTCATAAGTCCAATACAGCCAACCTGAAATAGATCATCAACATACTCTCCCCTGTTATTAAAGCGTTGGATGACACTTAGTACCAGGCGTAAGTTTCCGTTAACGAGCTGTTCACGTGCGGATAGATCTCCTTCTTGCTGTACTTTTTTGAAAAGCAATCTCATTTCTTCGTTCTTTAATACTGGAAGTTTTGATGTATCAACACCGCAAATTTCAACTTTATTTCGAGTCAATCCATTTCCCTCCTTACAGGAGTTGCTGTACAAAAAACAGTATCTCCCCTGCAAGGAAAAATATGCATTTATAAAAATGAGAAAAAAAACGAAAAGGGGGTGAATTCCTCACAAACTGTAGAATTCTCCCCCTTTTTTAAAAGAAAAAAATTTTTATTATTGAACTCACCCGCCGAAGTTGCGCCCTTATTTTTTTGAGCTTGCTATATTAAAATTACCGTAAAAATCGCAACCCTTTTAGGTGGTTTTACCTCAGTTTAAACCCTACTCACTCAAAAGCCCAATCCCTTAATCTCAAATGTGGAGCTTCTGAACCTGTTATATCTTTTAAGTCAACGATATCCCCAATGGAGTTACACCATTTTATTGAACTCTTTTTTTAGTCTTTTAATAATTCTTTTTTCTAATCGTGAAATATAAGACTGAGATATGCCTAACATATCTGCTACATCTTTTTGTGTCTTTTCCTCACCTGTCCCTAGTCCAAATCTAAGCTCCATAATTTGTTTCTCCCGATCTGATAACTGGTGTAAAGCTTTTAATAAAAGCTTCTTATCTACGCTTGCCTCAAGATCCTTCGTAATAATATCATCCTCTGTCCCTAAAACATCTGAGAGAAGTAATTCATTTCCATCCCAATCAATATTCAGTGGCTCATCAAATGAAACTTCAGAACGAATTTTATTATTCCGCCTTAAATACATTAAAATTTCATTTTCAATACAGCGAGATGCATATGTAGCTAACTTAATTTTCTTTTCAGGATTGAAGGTGTTCACTGCTTTTATTAAACCAATTGTACCGATGCTAATTAGATCTTCTATATTTATCCCTGTATTTTCAAACTTCCTAGCAATATAAACAACAAGCCTCAAATTCCGTTCAATCAAAATGGACCGAGCTGTTTTATCTCCATTAGGCAGTTTCTCGATTAACATGGCCTCTTCTTCTTTATTAAGAGGAGGTGGTAATGCTTCACTTCCACCGATATAAAAAACTTCGTCTGTTTTTAACCCTAGTTTCATTAAAAGTTTATACCAGTAATAAGATAATTTAAGTTTGAGTGTTTTCATCGTTTTCCTCCTCATATTCTAAAAATTTTGGTTAAACCATCATTTCCATTGATTGGCTTGTTTCTTGCTTGTAACTAATTGTTTTTCCATCGATAAGCATTTTAGGGTGTACGATACATTGAAATGCATCATCAGAAGAAAGCTGTTGTGTTGTTAACGAAATTAAGCCTTTTTCAATCTTTTTTATTTCATTATTTTGTTTAATGCGCATATCATCTGGTTGTAGCGCTATAATTAATTGATGCTCTTGACCCATCACTTTATATGGAATCACCCTTATTTTATTTTCCCAATGGGCTGCAATTGACTTTTCTCCCATAATGACAGCTTCTCCTTCTTTGGCTATCATACTTAATTCTTCTGTCAAATCATCAATGATTCTATTAATAGAAACAAACATAACTGGCCACTTTGTAATCGGGTCATATAATTGGTTTCCGCTATCAACTAGCCCCTTAAATAAGTATACTTTCCCGTCAAGAACAAGTTCTACTTCGACCAGTTGATCATATTGAATTTTAGTTACTTCAATTCTATCGAAATTCTTTCTAGAAAAATGCCAAGCTAGCGGAAAGCCTATGACCACAAACAACCAACTAATCGGATCTCCAAAACCTTGGATATTAGCTAAAAATAGGGACGACGTGAGATCATAATCAAATCTAGCAAAATAATGGATCCCAATCAGCGACCCTCCTATTAAGAATGTTGTTAAATAAAAAGTCAGCAGTCCCGTTATAAAATATTTAAAACGTTTATAACCAAAGACTGTTAAAATCATTAAAATGGAGAATAACAACTTCACGAATGGATGACTAAAAATTGCATGATACGGTGTAATCGTTAATAAGATAATGATAGAACCAATGAAACCACCCACACAGATTCTCCAAATACGTATATCCCTTTTTAGAACAAGGGCTGTTAAATAAAGAAGGAGGCTATCAAATAAAAGATTTAATAACCAAATAATATCGAGATATATCGCCAAATAGCTCCCCTCACGATCATTTATTCAAATTCGCACTACTGTTTGAAGTTAATCCGCTTATGAAAGAGTATACCCTACCTGTACTGCAGAAGTGTGTCACTTTCTGTTCACAAAAAATCAATAATTTTCACCTTTCACACCGGATTTTGTCAATAAAGCATACTTCCAATAAATGGTGGGAGTCTGTTAGCATAGAAGATAAATAAAAAAAAGAAGCACAGTTAAATGACTGCGCTTCTTTTTTTTATTTATCTTCTTCTATTCCGATTTCTAAGGAAGGTAGGGACGTCTAAGAAGTCATCTCCTTGCCCTCCTGTGTTCCTTGGTTGCTCTTGTGGAGCTACTTCTTCACGTTTAGGTTCTCTTTTAGGTACATTTGTAGTAGGTTTATGTTGTTGTCCTAGTGCAGGTCTTGTTGGTTTTGGCTGCAATACCTCTTCGCTGAACCCTGTTGCAATAACCGTAACCACAATTTCATCCTTGAGATTATCATTAATGACAGACCCAAAGATCATATTCACCTCTTGATCAGAAGCAGTCGCTACAATATCCGCAGCCTCCTGAACTTCGTACAAACTTAAATTAGAACCACCCGTAATATTTAACAATACACCCTGTGCACCATCAATAGAGGTTTCTAGAAGTGGCGATGAAATTGCCTTTTTCGCTGCTTCTGCTGCACGGTTTTCTCCAGTCGCAACTCCGATTCCCATTAAGGCTGATCCTTTATTGGACATGATTGTTTTTACATCGGCAAAATCCAGATTGATTAGACCAGGTACTGCAATTAAGTCAGAAATCCCTTGAACCCCTTGGCGTAGAACATTATCAGCCTCACGGAATGCTTCAAGCATTGGTGTGCTTTTATCAACGATTTCAAGAAGTCGATCATTTGGAATCACAATCAATGTATCGACAGATTCCTTCATTGCAGCAATTCCACCTGTTGCTTGTGTCGCTCTTTTTCTACCCTCAAAGGAGAATGGTCTTGTTACAACACCCACTGTTAAGGCCCCTAAATCTCTTGCAATTTGGGCGACCACAGGAGCAGCACCAGTACCAGTTCCTCCTCCCATACCGCAGGTAACAAAAACCATATCCGCACCCTTTAGAGCCTCTTCTAATTGTTCTTTACTTTCTTCGGCTGCTTTTTTTCCTACCTCAGGATTTGCCCCTGCCCCTAATCCTCTTGTTAACTTAGCACCGATCTGCATTTTCACTTCTGCTTTTGAAAGATTTAACGCCTGTGCATCTGTGTTTACTGAAATAAACTCAACACCCTGCACCCCATGCTCTATCATACGATTGACCGCATTGTTTCCACCACCGCCAACCCCAATTACCTTTATTGTTGCTAATGTGTCTAAATTTGTTTCAAATTCCAGCATGACAAATCCTCCTAATTCGTCGAAATTCCTGATAGCACTGCATAAAATTGATTGCTACATTTTACCAGAACACAGCTTTTACTCAAAAAAGTAACCGAAAAACTTTTTCATTTTGGATGAAACTTTTTCCTCTGACTGCTTTTCTGGTTTTGGTTGTTTACTTTGAGTTTGTTTAGCTTTTACAGGTCGTTTTTCATTCATCTCTTGGGTAACAGTAGCATTACTCATTTGTCTGCCTTGGATTTTAGCATTTTTATAAGCGAACTTGATAAGACCCACTGCTGTAGTATACTGCGGCTCTCTTACTCCAATATAATCAGGACTCGCAATTCGTACTCTATTCTGCAATACAATTTGAGCAATCTCTAAGATACCTGGTGTATTAGCAACACCGCCTGTTAGCACATATCCTCCAGGTACATCATGAACCCCTAAGCGATGTAGTTCTGCTAGTATTAACTCAAATATTTCTTCCATCCTAGCTTCGATAATATCACTTAATTCTACTTGGTTAAAGGACTGCTTTTGATCACTCCCAATCATGGAAACATCAAAAGTAATATCTTCTGAAGCATGATCATAAAAAGCATGTCCATATTTAAGTTTAATTTTCTCAGCTTCTTCTGATGTCGTACGAAGACCAATCGAAATATCCTTCGTGATATGCTCTCCTCCAACCGGTAGAACAGAAGTGGAAATCAATTCACCTTGATCAAACAAGGCAATTGTGGTAGATCCCCCGCCAATATCAACAAGAGCTACACCGAGATTCTTTTCGTCTTTAGATAAGGCATATGCTCCTGCTGCTAATGGCTGTAGGGTGATTTCTAAAATATCTAAACCAGCTTTTTCTACACAGCGTAAAATATTATGTAGTATCGTTTTTGAACCTGTTATAATAGACCCTTCCATTTCAAGACGAACACCAATCATCCCTCTTGGGTCATGGATCTCATCAAGACCATCTACGATAAATTGTTTAGGAATAACATCAATAATTTCTCTTTCAGGGGGGATTGAAACAACTTGAGCCGCTTCAATCACTCTGGAAATATCATCGTCTGTTATCTCTCTATTTTCACTTGCTACGGCTACAACTCCGTGTGAAGGCTGAAGCATGATATGATTTCCTGTAATTCCAACGATCACTTTCCTAATTTCCATTCCAATCATTCTTTCAGCCTGTTCTATTGCTCTCTTAATAGAATGAACGGTTTCATCTATATCCACAATTGAACCTTTGCGTAATCCTTCAGACGGAACATTTCCAACTCCGATAATATTAAGTGCATCGTTTACCATTTCACCTATGATTACTTTCACACTGGATGTACCGATGTCAAGGCTTACGTATATTTCATTGCTGTTCATTCTATGGCACCTCCCTTTACTAATCCTAATTGAACAACAAATGTCAAAAACAAGCAATAATTATATTTGACTGATTAGCGACTAATTTTCAATCTCCATCGTTCTAATAGATTCTTTTTATTAGTCTTTTTTTCTTATATCCTAAAATTATTCGTCAAATTTAATTGATTCCCTTTTTAAAAAATGATTTTTTTACATTTTTTCCTTATTTGCAGACCATTTCACCAGTAATATTCTTCGTATTACAGCAATATTTTGGAAAAGTCTAACTCCAAAGGCAAAAACAGCCGCTAAGTATAAGTCTACACCAAGATGAACACCTAGAAAAGCTAAACTTACAGCTAAAATGATATTAAAGAAAAATCCAGAAACAAATATCTTTTCTTCGTATACATTTTGCAAATGTGCTCGCATACCCCCAACTAAAGAATCCAATGCAGCCAAAACAGCGATGGATAAGTAATTAGAGTACTCTGGAGGGATTCTGATATCTGTTAAAAATCCAAGAAATAGACCGATCATTAAACCAATAATGGGAAGCCACATACCTACCCTCCTTTATAATTCTCTGCTAACTCCATGTTCTGAATTCTGATGGGATCTTTAAAGGCTGGAATCGTTATCTGTGGTTGAGGATTTGAAATTGATAGACGATAGTTTTCCATAAAGAATTCTTTGGAGGACTTAGATACTTGCATGTGTTTATATAGTTCTTCCGCTGCTTGTAAATCTTCTACTCCAACTTTGATGGAAATAGGTATTTTGTCAATAGGGTGACCATCCACCGTTGTGGCTCCATTGATCTCTCGTATGACAGAAGTGCTTATAAGCCTATTTTCATTAATGGAAATATGCTTTGCCCCATATTGATTTAATTCATTCATAAGACTTTGTAAAAGATACGCAGAAACGGGACGAATTGTTTCTCCTAACATGATCGTTTCTTTCGCATATTCAATGTTAATGGTGATCCCTGGAGAAACGATTTCGGTTAATCCTGCTTCTACTTTTAGTTCATTTAATGTTTCCTTTAAAACATTCACTTTTCCTTGTACCCTTTCACTCTCATACTGATTGATTTTTTCCTCAATGGACTGTATTTCTCGAATTAATCCTAAATACCGATCTTTTTCAATAATCAAGTCTTCTCTTAATTCCCAAGTATCCCTTGTATCTCTGATAACTGGTTCTTTCACACTCTGGTATTGAACCGCTAACATCAAACCCATCGTAAATGTAATCACCGTCATACTGATTTGTTTTTTTTTCATTAAATTAAATTCTCCTAGCAATACCCGAGTGATCACTAACCTTCTAAATTGGTATTGATAACAATCTCACTCTTTTTCTCCACTGTAAATCGAACATTTTCATTCACCAATATATCTTTGACTCCGCCATCTATATTGAGCGCTGCCGTCATGGTTTCAGGGTCGCCAATAGCTGTAATAACAAATGGTGCTGGGTGCTGTCTCCCATCAATTTCAATCACAGGTCCATTGCACAGAATATATGAATCATGTGATAATCGTTGTCCATTTACAGCAATAGCGCTAGCTCCTGAAATATTAAGTTCATTTATCACTTTAAAAATATGGTGTTCATGAACAATATATTGATTGGCATTTTGACTTTGAGGATTATAGTCAGCATCGTCCAAGATCACTTGGACTCCGCTACCCTTTACCTTCACTTTCCCTAAAAACATTCGATATTTTTCTGTTTCTTCCACAAGGTTTGAAAAAGTTACAGCTTCTTCTGAAAGTTCTTGTTCAATCTCTAACAAAAGACTCTGTGTATCATTTAATTTCTCTTGCAGTGATTGATTTTTTTCCTCCTGCTCTATTAATTCTTCTCGTAATTCCATATCACGTTCATATTGACTGCTCGTTAATTTTGGATGACTTTGTCTTTGAGCCGTAAATTGATAAGAATATGAAATCATAAATCCGAATACAACGGAAACCAGAGTTAGAATGATGTATTTACTCCGAACCGTTTTCTTGACCTTCGGTTCCTTCTGTTCCTTCGGATTCTCCAGTTTCTTCATCAGGTTCATCTCCTTTCGGCTCAAAAGCCTTAAAATATGAACCTACTTCTAAATTAATAACCCCTTTTTGATAGGGCTCTAGTTGACTGACAATCGCCGGATAATGCACCATTTTTTCTGCAAAAGTTCGAATCGTTGCACTTACTTGATTGCCGTCGTTCATATATAAGGTTATATGAAATGGATCCGATTCTGTCGGATCATAATGAACTTCTGAAATTGAATTTAGCACTTCTCTTGGTAATTGTTCAATAGCATTAATCATTTCTTTTAACGCCTTATCTTCTGTAAAGTCGAAAAGTATGGGCGCTGCTAATGGAATTTCCGTACTTTGATTTTTATTTAGCGTATTCCCATCTTCTAAAACAGGTAAATACTTATTTTCAAAAGAAATGTAGGCAATTCGCTGTAATTCTTCAACATCTATATGTATCGTTGCCGGGAACTGTTTTTTAACTTCCACTGTTTTAATTTCATCCAATTGTCTAATTTTTTTCTCGATCTCTTCATTTTCTACTTTCCAAATATTAGTACGACTTGATAAATTAGCCTTTGAAATAATGTCTTCATCTTTGTAGACATCATTTCCTGAGACCGTTATGTTTTGCACGTGGCTTAATGGGGATTGAAAATATAATATGCAAGCAATTAGAATGAAAAATAAAAGTAATAAAAAAATTAATCTGCGATTTGCCTTTTTTCTACGCTGTTCTTTTAATTTTGGAATTCGATCCTCAATTGAAACAACATTCTTCTTTTCATCCATATGCTTCACCACCTTTAACCTGACAAGTTTGCCTATGAGGACAAATCTGTTCATCCATGACCAAAAACAACGGCACGATGAATCATGCCGTTATTTTAATGATAATTTTCATATCAATATTTAATTATAGCATATTATAGTAGGATTTTATTGATTGTTTTCCTATATTTTACCTATTATTTCTACTTCGGTTTCTAAATGGACATTATATTTTTCAAAGATTGTCTTTTTTACATACTGAATTAACTGAAGAACATCCTCTGCTTTAGCATTACCAGCATTAACAATAAAGTTTCCATGCATATCGGAAATTTGTGCCCCACCTATTCTATGTCCTTTTAGACCAGCATCTTGGATTAATTTACCAGCGTACTGTGGTAACGGATTTCTAAAAATACTGCCCGCACAAGGTGAATCATATGGCTGTGTTACTTTTCGATAATCCTTATTTTTTTGCATAACGTCTACAATTTGCTCTTTATCGCCCTCTTTTAACTGAAACCGCGCCTCTACCACAATTCCAGGTCGTTTTTTTTGTAAAACAGAAGTTCGATAAGAGAATTCCATTTCTTCATTCGATAACCATTCAAGCGTACCATCATTAAATAAAATATGGGCTTCCGTTAAAATATTGGAGATATCTGAACCATGGGCACCAGCATTCATATACACGGCCCCCCCTACAGAACCTGGTATTCCACTAGCAAACTCTAGTCCAGATAAACCTTTTCTACTGATTAGCATGGCTAAAGCAACAAGTGAATATCCTGCACCAACTGTCAATACCGTGCCATCAAGGTTCATTTGATTGAGACTATTCCCAAGCTTAATAACAACCCCTTCAATCCCTTTATCTGAAACTAATAGGTTTGAACCACGGCCGATTGCCCGCCAATTAACTTGGGCTTTTGAAATGAGCTTCATCGTTTTTTCTAAACCTTCAATGGATGACGGTTCTATAAATAAATCAGTTGGACCCCCGATTTTCATTGTGGTATGACGGGCTAATGGTTCATTTAGTTTGACCATACCTACATTATTTTCATTAAGTTCCCGCATTAACTCATTGATTGTATTGTCCATAATGTCCTCCTGAACTAGTAATTAACATTAGTGTATGCAGTTAGAAATCAATAGGCTACTATCGTTGATTTACCAAATCCTTCATCAATTTGTATAATCTTCCTGCAGCATCTGGGATTCCTAAGTTTTTGGCTGCTTTTTTCATCTCTAACAGTTTATCTTGATCCATTAATATTCGATCGATTTCTTCGACAAGTTTTTGTCCGCTTAAATCTTGTTCTAGTACAACTTTTGCGGCATGATGATCACTTAAGGCCCTCGCATTTTTTTCTTGATGGTTATTTGTCACATAAGGACTTGGTATTAGAATACTTGGAATCCCTAAAGATGTTAGCTCCGCTAAGGTCGTAGCACCTGCACGGGCAACTGTAAGGTCAACTCCAGCAAGAATTTCGGGCATATTATGAATAAACGGTTTAATCACTACATTTTTCGGATTACCGATTAAATCCACTTCTTTTTTAACCTCATCATAATGAACATCACCTGTTACATAAAGAATCTGATACGGTTTTTGTCCAAGCATAGAAAGAGACTTCAAGACGGCTTCATTGATTGGTCTTGCACCTCGGCTACCCCCGACAATCAAAACAACTGGTTGACGCTCACTCAAACCGACCGATGCCCTTCCCTTTTTACCATCCTGATTTAATACTTCTGAGGCCCGTGGATTTCCCGTTAACACAACTTTTTTTTCAGGAAAAAATGCTTTTGCCTCCTCAAAACAAACAGCAATGCGATCCACATAACGACTCAAGAATTTATTGGTTAATCCCGGAACACTATTTTGTTCGTGTATGATCGTCGGAATTCCAAGCTTTGATGCTGCATAAACGACAGGACCGCATACATACCCGCCTGTACCAATTACAACATCTGCCTCAAACTCTTTTAATATCTTACGACTTTTACGGACACCCCTAATAAATCTAGAAATGGTTTTAACATTTTCAAACGACAGACTTCGTTTAAATCCTGTTATATGTATAGACTTAAAGGGGATTCCTTCTCTCACGACAAGATTACTTTCAAGTCCCTTTTCTGTTCCAATATATAAAAAGTTAACATCTTTAGATTCTTTTTGTATCTCTCGGATAAGAGCCAAAGCAGGATATATATGGCCCCCCGTTCCTCCACCGCTAACTATAATATTCATCGTTTCACCTCATAAAACAAATTTAAACGTTCTTTTCTCTCTGGTTTACATGTTACATAAGTTGATCATACATTCCCTATTCTACTATATTCTAAAGTTTAAAAAGATACCATCGGAAGATTGTAATAATCCTTTCATCATAAAAAATGCTGACCTGCTTGGTCAGCACTTTTAGGTAGTACTCTTTAATAACGTGAATACCTACTAATATTTAATAATACACCGATTGCCATCAACATTAAGGTTAGGGATGAACCTCCATAACTTAAAAACGGCAATGTAATACCTGTAACAGGCATTAAACCTGTAACTACGCCAATATTAATCATTACTTGAATGGCAACCATGGCGATAATTCCGACTGCTAAAAAGCTGCCATATAAATCTGGTGCACCTAAAGCAATCCGAATCCCACGCCATAATAACAGTGAAAATAATAATAAAATTAAGGATCCACCAATGAATCCTAATTCTTCTGCCAAAATAGCGAATATGAAATCGGTTTGCGGCTCTGGTAGGTAAAAGAATTTTTGTCTACTTTCACCAAGTCCTAATCCAAATAGTCCACCAGGACCGATGGCATATAAAGATTGTATAATTTGAAACCCGCTTCCAAGTGGATCCTCCCAAGGATCTAGAAACGATGTAATCCGTTTGATCCGATAGGGCGCAGATAATACGAGCGCAACAAAACCGGCAACCCCCATTAAACCTAACATCATAAAATGACTAATTCTTGCCCCTGCGATAAAAATCATAACAACACTGGTTCCAACCATTACCGTTCCTGTACCTAAGTCAGGTTGGAGCATGATCATTCCAAATGCCAAAAAGACCAAACCAAGAGAAGGAACTAATCCCTTTTTAAAAGAAGTTATATGTTTTTGGTTTTCAGATAAAAAACGTGCCAAAAAAATAATCATCGCTAATTTCATAAATTCAGATGGTTGAATTGAAAACGCTCCGATCCCAATCCAACTTCTAGAGCCATTCCGAACATTCCCTATACCAGGGATTAAGACTAATACCAGAAGAACAAAGCAAATGATAACTAATACTTTAGACCAAGTTCTCCATGTCCAGTAGTCAATATTCATAATAAAAAACATACCAATGATTCCAACACAGGCAAATAGCAATTGACGTTTAGCGAAAAAAAACGAATCATCAAATTTATATTCGGCCCAAACGGCACTGGCACTATATACCATAACAAGACCAATTGCTAAAAGGAAAAAAGTCAATAACATTAAAATAATATCAGGAGTCGTTTTTTTAGTCGGCAAAAGACCACACCTCGGAATGCAAGTTATTTGACCTGTAAAGAGAACAGCGGAAGCGCCTTGCCCAACTCCAGATGAACTGTCTTGTACAGGATGTACTGACATCAACTCTCCCCTTAAGATAAAGGAAACACGATGAGCACGTAAGTACAAATCCATGTTGACACAATCATTAGTAAGTCGTTCACTAAGAGCTAGGCGCTGGAGCTAGACATCCATCTAACTCCAAAAGCTTATCATTTCTAACCTATAACAAACTACAACTCTCTAAGACAAGCCCTTACTTAAGCTTATGCACCGTTTCTACAAAAATGTCCCCTCGCTCTTCAAAAGTTTTATATTGATCCCAACTTGCACATGCTGGAGATAATAGAATCACATCACCAGGTACAGATAAAGGGAAGGCACAAATTGCTGCTTTTTCAACATTATCGACACGCTGAATTATTTTTATTCCTGCTTCTTTTGCCACTCTTTCCAATTTTGGCGCAGTCTGTCCAAATGTGATGATTGCTTTTACATTTTTAAAAGAAGGGATTAGCTCATCAAATTCATTGCCACGATCGAGTCCACCAGCAAGTAAAATGGTTGGCTTTTCAAAAGCCATTAACGCCTTCTTCGTTGCTAATATATTGGTTGCCTTTGAATCATTATAAAAAAGTCTTCCATCTATTTCATCAATAAATTGAAGTCTATGCTTGACTCCTTTAAATGTGTTTAAAACCTGATAAATTGCTTCATTAGAAACACCTGTTAACTTAGCTGCGGCAATCGCTGACAAAACATTTTCAAGATTATGTGCACCAGGTAATACAATATCTGCAACCTTCATAATCCGTTCACCATTAAACAGTATCCAACCGTCCTTTACACATACCCCTTGGACGAGTTCCCGTTTAACCGAAAACGGAACGATTTGTGCCTTTGATTTCGCAGCGATTTCCATGACTTCCTCTTGTTCACTGTTCACGATAAAATAATCTTCACTGGTTTGATTTTTTGTAATATTCGCCTTTGCTTTTGCGTATTCTAATCTTGTCCCATGGTAATCAAGGTGGGCATCATAGATATTTGTTAAAATCGCGATTTTCGGTCTAAATGTAGGCGTCCCCATTAACTGAAACGAAGAAAGTTCAATCACAATTTGATTAAACTCCTTCGCAGCTTGTGCGACCTCAGATGCAACCGTTCCGATATTCCCCGCAATAAGAGGGGATTGATTCCCCACTTTCAACATTTCAAAAACAAGGGTTGTCGTAGTCGTTTTTCCATTTGTTCCAGTAATCCCAATAAATGGGGCCTCTGAAACCTGATAGGCAAGTTCTACCTCTGTAATGATCGGAATATTTAATTCCATTGCTTTTTGAACCATTGGGTTATGGTAGGGTATGCCTGGGTTCTTTACAATAAGTTCAAAACCTTCTTCTAATAATTCTAGTGGATGTTCGCCACAAATTACTGTTACCCCTTGCTCTAGTAAGTCCCGTGCTTCTGGATTTTCGGATAATGGTTTATAATCATTAACCGTAACAAATGCACCCAATTTATGTAATAATAGCGCTGCTCCAACCCCACTTTTTGCCAAACCTAACACTAACACTTTTTTATGGAGATACATATCAACCTGTTTCACCTATAACCACACCTCAATATAAATTCCTATGATTGAAAATAACAAACCTACCGTCCAAAAAGTAACGACTACTTTCCATTCACTCCAGCCTAATAATTCATAGTGGTGATGTAATGGACTCATTCGAAAAATACGTTTTCCGGTTGTTTTAAAACTTAGAACCTGTAAAATAACCGACAATGTTTCAATAACAAAAACTCCACCAATCACAAGAAGGATGATTTCCGCTTTGATCATAATGGCAATTGCGGCAATTGCCCCACCAAGCGCTAATGAACCAGTATCTCCCATAAATACTTTTGCAGGATGAGCGTTGAAAACCAAAAAGCCAAGTACAGCACCAACAATCGCTACAGCAAAGATGGCTACTTCAAACTGAGAAAGACTCCACGCGAGGACAGCGAAAGCACCGAATGCTATAGCTGCTGTCCCTGAAACAAGCCCATCTAATCCATCTGTTAAATTGACCGCATTAGAAAACCCTACTAACCAAAAAATAATAAACAAGGCATAAAAATACCCGAGATCAATGGAATAATTGATTAATGGTATTTCAATCGCTGTAGAAAATTCAAGTTGTCTCAATGCGATAAAAAAGACGACTGAAATGACAATCTGTCCAATCAACTTTTGCAAGGACGTTAATCCAAGATTCCTTTTCATAACCACTTTAATAAAATCATCTAAAAAGCCGAGTAATCCAAATCCAATCGTTACAAAAAGCAACAAATAGGTTGTCATCGTTGGTTCACTAAATTTTTCAGTCATCACAAGTGTTGTAACAATGATGGAAAAGAGAATCATAATTCCACCCATCGTGGGTGTCCCTGTCTTCTTTTGATGTGACTTTGGACCTTCGTCACGAATGCTTTGTCCAAATTTCAATCTTCTTAGAAAAGGGATAAAAATGGGGGACAATAATACTGTAATAAGAAATCCCATTAGAATTGTAAAGAAAAGTACTTGTTCTAACACGTTAGTCCCTCCTCCCCATCACGATTGTGTCATTCAAATTTATATAAATTAACATCTTTTAAATCTCTCCTCAATGGCTGTTTTTGCAACTAGACGATCATCAAAGTCAATGATGTCTTTTCCGATTATTTGATAGGTTTCATGCCCTTTACCAGCAATTAGGATCACGTCCCCAGTACTTGCTTCATTCACCACATATTGAATCGCTTGTTTCCGATCGATAATACTCTGGTAAACTTTCCCCTCTACACCTGATTCCATATCACGAAGAATTTGTTCTGGGTCCTCTGTTCTAGGATTATCAGAAGTAAAAACAGGATCTGTTGCTAATTCACAAGAAATTTTTGCCATTAATGGGCGTTTCGTTTTATCTCGGTCCCCTCCACATCCGACGACAACAAATATTCTTTTCTTCGCAAATTGTCTAATCGTTTTTAATACATTCTCTAGGCTATCAGGTGTATGAGCATAATCGACAATAACAGAAAAATCTTGGCCAGCATTTACTGCCTCAAATCGACCCGATACTCCTTCGGTTTCTTCAATTACTTTAATGGCATCTCGCAACGATATATTTGATACGAAAGCTGTTGCGATACTCGCTAACACATTATATACATTAAATTTACCAATTAATTTCATTTCAACATGATCATTTCCTAACGGACTTTGCAACTCGAAGGATGTACCCTTTGCTGTCATCCTAATATTAATTGCTTTGAAATCGGCATCGTGATCAATTCCATATGTCACAACTCTTGCAGCAGTCATCGTTTTGTACTTCTTGCTTGCCTTGTCGTCAGCATTGAGCACTGCGTATTTTGTTTTTTGGTCATGGTAAACATTTCCAAGCTGCGCAAATAATAAACCTTTTGCTGCTTCATACTCTTCCATCGTTTTATGAAAATCCAAATGATCTTGAGACAAGTTTGTGAAAACGGCGACATCATAGTCACAGCCATGGACCCTTCCTTCAACTAAGGCATGGGAAGACACTTCCATTACCGCTGTTGTAACCTCTTCATCAATCATGTTTTTAAACGTTTTTTGTAACATCAAACTTTCGGGTGTAGTATTTTTTGTATCATATATTTGATCTCCAATTTTGGAATACATCGTCCCGATTAATCCTGTCTTTTCTCCATGATCCGAAAAGATTTTTTCGATTAAATGACTGGTTGTTGTTTTTCCATTTGTTCCTGTAATTCCAATTAAATGGAGACTCTGTGTAGGATGCGAATAATAAAAGTCTGCTAGCAGAGCCATTGATCTTTTTGAATCCTTAACAACCACAACAGGAACATCAAGTGGTAGTTCTCTTTCTGCAATAATCGCAACAGCCCCTGCCTTCACCGCTGATTGAGCATAATCATGACCATCAACGGTATATCCATTTATACAAATAAACAAAGAGCCTGGTTTAACGTTTTGACTGTTATCTTCAATGCTCGTAATTTCAGGATTATCAAGATGATCAACTGGCATAAAAGGTAATAAATAGTGGATTAAAGTATGTAATTTCAATTTTTTCATCCTCTCAATAAAACATACGCTGGTAAATGATAAAAATGTACAGCTATATTATTTTACATGATAAATAGCAATTAATCTATTTTCATTTTTATATGTAATAAAGTCGTAAAATAAGTCATTCTAAAAATAAAGGGCAGCGTTTAAAAAACGAGCCGCCCTTATGTCTATATTTGATTTTATTTCCGCCATTTCTCTTTTATTCACTATTTGTTGGTTCTGAATCTCCAAAGTATAACCTTATCGTCGAACCTTCTTTTAATTTAACTCCAGCTTTTGGCGTTTGTTTTACCACTACTTCTCCTTCACCACTTGAATCAATTTTTAAATTCACCATTAACTCTCGAATTTCTCTTTTTGTAATTCCAACAAGGTCAGGAACTTCAACCATAACAGGGTCATTCCATTTTAATTCTTTTTCTAATTGTCCTTTTCTTGGTTCCACACCTAAAACTCGCATACTGTCACTGATAATATTTCCAACAATGGGGGCTGCAACGACACCACCAAATTGAACCGTTCCTTTTGGGTTATCGACAGCAACATATACAACAATTTGCGGATCATCAGCAGGTGCGAACCCTATAAACGATACGATATGGTTATTTTCCAAATAGCGGCCACCTTGAGCCTTCTGAGCCGTTCCAGTTTTACCACCAACACGGTATCCATCCACAAATGCGTTCCCCCCACTTCCTTGGGCAACAACACTTTCTAGGGCATATCTAATTTTTTCTGAAGTTTCCTTTGAAATAACCTGCCTTTTTGCAACAGGCTTTTTCTTCATCACCACTTCACCCGTGGTCGGATCAATCAATTCATTTGCAATGTAAGGTGTGTAAAGAGTTCCCCCATTAATAGCAGCTGATACAGCTGTTACTTGTTGAATAGGAGTAACGGAAACACCCTGACCGAAAGCAGTCGTCGCCTGTTCAACAGGACCCACCCGGTCAAGATTAAATAAAATTCCTTTTGCTTCACCTTGTAGGTCAATACCAGTTTTCTCACCGAAACCAAAGTTTTTTACATATTTAAACAATGTATCTTTTCCAAGTCTTTCACCTAATTCAACAAAACCAGGGTTACAAGAATTTTGCACAACTTCTAAGAAACTTTGAGCTCCATGGCCTCCACTCTTCCAGCATCGTAGTTTCGCTCCTCCTACCTTTACAAAACCTGGATCGTGAAAGTTTTCTTTCTCTAGATCTACTTTCCCTTCCTCGAGCGCAGCAGCTAACGTGATAATCTTAAAGGTTGAACCCGGCTCATATGAACTCCAAATTGGAAGGTTACGATTGTAAATATCGGGATCAACATGTCTGAAATCAGCTGGATCAAAGCTTGGACTACTAGACATAGCTAGAATTTCTCCCGTGTTAGGATTCATCGCAATCCCTATCATTCCATCTGGTTGATATGTAGCTACTGCATTATCAAACTCCCGTTCCATGATTGTTTGAATTTTTGAGTCCACTGTCAGTTTTAAATCCAAACCGTCTACAGGAGGTTCATAATCATCTGCCATATCATTCATTCGCTCACCTTTGGCATTTGCATAAAATTTAACCGAGCCTTCTTCTCCGCTCAATTCTTTGTCATAAGATAACTCTAATCCCATTAATCCTTGATTATCAATACCAGCAAACCCTAGGACATGGGAGAGATAATTCCCAAAGGGATAATGGCGTTTAGAATCTTCACCAATATACACCCCTTCAATCCCTAATGCTCTTACTTCCTTCGCTTTTTCATGTGAAATTTTTCTACCCTCAGGAATTTTTACAGAGCTTGTCTTTTTTGTTAGGTATTCATATGCTTTTTCTGTAGACATGTTTAATACTGTTGCTAACTGTTCAGCCGCCTCTCCAGGGTTTTTAATTTGTCTTGGAACCACATATACGGTTGGCGCACTAATATTTGTGGCAAGAGCTACACCATTTCGATCAACGATTTCTCCCCTTTTCGGTTCAAATGGAATATTTCGACTCCATAGGCCCTTTGCCTTCTCGGTTAAATCATCTCCTAAAAGAAACTGTACATAGCCAAGGCGAATATCAATAATAAAAAAGACAAAGATCCCAACTAATAAAACAATCGTCAACCTTTTCCTTACCGTAACATTTGAAACACGCATAAAAGAACGAACCTCCTTAAAATATGGCTCGTTCCAATATATGCTTGTACATTTTTTAATAGAACAGATGAGAGGGAGCATTAATCTGTCATTTCTAATTGACTAACCTCTTCAGTTGCATCCTCTACATCTGCCGATTCATTTACCCCTTCATCATTGTTTGATTCTTCACTAGGATCGGCGTCACGACCCTCTTGATCCTGATTCACTCCATTGTCTTCTTTTTTCTCTTCTCGATTCACTTCAGGTTGATCTAAATCAACAATTAAATATTCTCCCTCTTTCATTTTTGAACCAGATTGATAATTTTGTTTGACAACAAAGCCATTTCCAACACTATTAAGCTTCATATTCGCTACTTTCGCTACTTTCATAACATCCCTTAAGGACCAGCCTGTCATATCAGGCGCAACTAATTCCCCTTCGGTTTTTAGGATCACTTTTTCACCTGGGATTAAAATCTCATCTTTAAGCGGGAATTGATTTGTCACTTTTGAGCCATTACCAATTACGATTGCCTCAAGACCTTGTTGTGATAAAATCTGTTTTGACTCTTCAACCGAGAAACCTTCAACATTCGGATTTGTCACCTTTGTGATTTCCGCTTTATGAGTTGGTTCAATGTGAAGGTATTGAAGACTATTTTTCATGACTGGATTAAAAATCATTGAAACGGCCCTCGACCCATCAGCATAATTGTCACTGTCCGGCTGTTGAACCGCTACATAGACAATTAATTCAGGATCATCTTTAGGTGCCATCCCAACAAATGAAAAGACATAGTTTGTCGGGCCTTTTAAATAGCCTCCCTTACCAGGAATTTGTGCTGTACCCGTTTTCCCAGCAACTTCATAACCTTCAATTGCGTATTTCTTCCCTGTTCCATGTTCTCCGGTTATGACTGTACCAAGATAATCTCTAACTTTTGAGGCTGTTTCCGCTGAAATAGGTTTTCCAATCACTTCAGGTTTTTGATCCTTCACCGTTTTTCCCGTTTCAGGATCGACAATTTTATCAACGACATGTGTTTGCATCATATTGCCATCATTTGTAACTGCGGTAAGAGCCTGAACAAGCTGAATGGGAGTAGCTGTTGATCCTTGTCCAAAAGCCGTTGTTGCTTTTTCAAGTGGATATTTATAGACTAAAGTCCCTGGTTTTTCATTAGGAAGATCAATACCAGTAGGTTGATCAAATCTAAATTTCTTTAAATATTCTTCAAATCTATCAAACCCAATTTTTTCATTTGCAAGCTTAGTAAACGCTACATTCGAAGATCTTTGAATCCCTTCTAAATAGGTAATCGTTCCCCAGCCCACTCCACGATTATGATCTGATACAGGCTTTGATTTCGAATCTACTCTATACTGCCCTGATTCAAATGTTTCATTTGGATTGAAAACCCCTTCTTCAACAGCCGCAGCAAGCGTGAAAATTTTCATAGTCGATCCTTGTTCAAAAGGCAATTCGATGGATTCGTTATACCAGCTTTCATTTAAGCCCTCTTTTGTTTCAGGGTTGAAAGTGGGGCGTTGTCCCATTGCCAATATTTCTCCTGTTTTAGCATTCGCTACAATAGCCATCATTTTTTTCGGATTTAATTCTTCTTCTACTTTATTCAATGCATCTTCTAAGATAATTTGAATCTTTCGGTCAATCGTTAAATACACACTTTTCCCATTTTGAGCAGGTTTAATCTTCTCTTCCCCATTCGGAAGTAAATAGCCCCATATGTCACTTTCAAATTGATAGTGCCCATCTTTACCCGTTAATACGGAATTTAGACTTTTCTCTATCCCCATGGCACCTACTGTTTCGTTTTCCTTCTTCTCATTCAATTGGTTTTCCGCATATCCAATAACGTGTGACGCAAAAACACCATTTGGATAGAATCGTTTCATACTTCTAGTGAAGGAAATACCGGGGAGTTTTAAATCTTCTATCTTCTCTTTCGTGGTTAAGGAGATATCCCTCCCAGCAGCACCGAACTCGACTTGAAACCTCTCATTTTCCTTACCTGTTTTCAATATTTCATAGATCTCAGACTCTTTCAAATCAATATATTTAGCCAATTCTGTTGCCGTTTTTTCAAGATCGACGACATGATTTGGTTTTTCGGGATCTGGTGACATTTTTTCACTCAAGATCGCAATTAAACTATAGGAGCTGCGATCCTCGGCAATCACTTCCCCGTTTCTATCATAGATTGTCCCACGCTTCGCATCAATCTTTGTTGTATCTGAATACATTTGTTCCGCCTTAGCCGCTAGCGTCTGTCCCTTTACTTCCCCTGTTGTTTGAATGATAAGGAAACGAAGAAATAAGACAAAAAAGAGCAGGCTAAATATTACAAATAATATCGCTGCTCCTAAATTAATATTTCTCTGCTTTTTAATCATTAATCTTGCACAACCTTAACGTTTTGATCATTTAATTGAAGTCCTAGTGCACGTGCCTTTTCTTTTATTCTATCATATTGACTTAGTTCACTCACTTGAATAGACAAGTCACTGTTTGATTTTTGTTGTGTTTGAATCTCTTTTTGGGTAACCTGGATATCTTTATTCACTTCATAGATGACTGACTGATTGGAGATAATTTGGATCGAGCCAATACAAACAATTGCTCCAAACAATAAACCTATAATTTTCTCTCCTGGTGATAAACCTCTTTTTTGTAAAACCTTCTTTTTAGGAGCTACAACTGTTTGTTGTTGCTGTTCTTGCCTAAGTTGCCGTGCTAAATTGGCCATTCAACTATCCCTCCAATAATATCATAGAATTTCAATTTTTATATCCATAACTAGCACTTCTCTGCTATTCGTAATTTAGCCGATCTAGCACGGTTGTTATTTTCTAATTCATCACTTGATGGAGTAATCGGCTTTCTTGTAATTAATTTTAATTTGGGTTTGAATTCCTCAGGTATAATAGGTAATCCATGTGGTAAATCTGGATTATCACTTTCTTTTTTAAAAGTAACTTTGCAAATTCGATCTTCCAATGAATGAAAGGTAATGACACTAATTCGACCACTTGGTTTCAATAATTGAATCGCTTTAATTAATGACTGTTCAAATACCTTTAGTTCATCATTAACAGCAATTCGAATTGCCTGAAAAATTCTTTTCGCAGGATGTCCGCCTTTTCTTCTAGCAGGCGCAGGAATAGCCTCTTTAATCAGTTCTACTAACTGAGCAGTTGTTTCTATTGGTTTCTCAGCTCTTGCCGTTTCAATTTTTCTTGCAATTTGTTTTGAAAATTTTTCTTCACCATATTGAAAAAATATCCGGACTAATTTCTCATAAGTCCACTCATTTACTACATGATAAGCAGAAAGATTAGCATCCTTATCCATCCGCATATCAAGAGGGGCATCATGATGATAACTAAAACCTCTTTCAGGGGTGTCTAACTGTGGGGATGATACACCTAAATCATATAAAATGCCATCAACTTTAAATATATTTCTTTTTGCTAGTTCTTCCTCAATAAAAAGAAAGTTACTTTTGATTGCTTCGAATCTATTACCGAAAGGAGATAACAATTCTTCAGCATTCCCAATAGCAATGCTATCTTGGTCAAAAGCATATAACTTCCCTTTTTCTGATAGCTTTGAAAGGATCAATTGACTGTGCCCTGCTCCTCCGAGTGTACAATCCACATAGATCCCATCAGGCTTAATATTTAAACCTTCAACAGCTTCCTCTAATAATACGGTTTTATGATTAAACATTGTTGTCCACCTTTTCATTTCAACGACTCTGGGTTTTAGTAATTAAATATCAAACCCAATCATATTTTCTGCAATATCAGCAAAAGAATCCGCTGATTCATTAAAATAATCTTCCCATATTTCTTTATTCCAAATCTCAATTCGATTAGAAACTCCTAAAACTACACATTCCTTTTCAATCTTTGCATAGTTTAACAGCGTTCCCGCTATATTAATACGTCCTTGTTTATCGATTTCACATTCAGTTGCACCGGAGAAAAAGAAACGAGTAAATGCGCGTGCATCTTTTTTCGTTAACGGAAGATTTCTGAGCTTATCTTCAATTATTTTCCATTCGTCCATAGGGTATCCAAATAAACACTGATCAAGGCCTCGTGTTAAAACAAACGATTCCCCTAAATCATCTCGAAATTTTGCAGGCACAATCAAGCGACCTTTTGTATCAACATTATGATGATATTCGCCCATGAACATACCTGCTACCCCCCACTTTCTAAAATTACTTTACCACATCCCTCCACTTTCCTCCACATTATTTTTATAATTCTCCCCACATTTCAAAAATCCTTCAAAACATCTTAAAAATATCTATCAAATTCTCCCTTCTAATTTGCGTAAGGTTACAATCTAATAGGTCGCTCGAGAAACTCCCTTTAAAAAACCGAGACATCCCCCGGAGGCTTTAATTTGATTCAGCCGGGAGTTGAAGCCCAACTTAATCGATAAAAAACTTGATTTATCACCCCACTTTTAGAAGTTGGAGACTTCTCTAGAGGGAATTAAAATAAAATGCAAAAAAAAGAAGACCTTTCCTAGAAAAGTCTTCAGATTAAATGATCCTTTTATTTAAATTTTAAGAACCTTATGCAACCCATCAAATTCATACGGTAAGTGAATTAATTCAGCAAAAAATGTCTTTCCATAGGCATTTAAAAATGGCAACGGATTTAGAATTCTCTCTTGTGGAGAGTGTAAAGGGAAAAGCTTATTCTCCACCCTTTTATATTTGTTTAATACGACTTCATGTTTATTGCGTATGGCTTCATTTGATTTTTGTTCCATAAAATGAATTTGATCTAAAATAATTTCTCGGTTTTTATTAAAAAGAGGTGCTAAGCCTTTGTCTATTTTATCCTCAATTAATTGATACTGTGCGAGGAGTTCATCCTTCGCAGATTGGAATAACTGTTCTAGTTCTTGATCTTTCACATGTTCTAAAAATTCCTTCTCATACGTTTCTATTCCATTCACTAAAACATTTTCAATTGATAAATTCAATTCTTCTAAATCTGTTCCAACAGATCGATCTACTATTGTGATGTTTAATCTAGGGATAATGGGCGGCATTTTAATTGAAAAAAGTTCAAAAGCCTGTTTTAACTCTGCCCAATAGGCAATTTCTCCAGGTCCGGCGATAAAGGCTAATGTTGGGAACAACAACTCTTGAGTTATGGGACGAGTCACCACATTATTACTTAATTTGGTTGGGAATTCAGTAGCTATTTGTAATAACTCTTCCTTTGTTAAACGAACCATCCCATTTTTGCCATAAAACATTTGTTCATCTATCTCGAATTCAAGCAAAATCCGTTCCTGGTTTGCTTCATCATAATAAAATAAATTTGAAGCCTGATCACTTATATCAATGGATGGTTGATATCCATTGTCATTCAATGACTTTTGAACGACCTTAACAGAATCCGTTATTTTTGAAGCTTGTTCAATTTGAGAAATAAAAATTTCTTTTTCTAAACTTCTCAAACCCGAAAAACCCGAATCGATAATGAGAAGACCCTCTTTTTTAAACAACTCCATAATGATGTTTGCAAAAAAATCAACAAATGTCTTGGATCTTTCAATGGAATCTTTCATAAATTGAAGAAGTTCATTCGTATAGTCGGTTTCACCCAGTTCTCCAATAATTTCTTCTACCCATTTATAGCATTGTTCCCGATTCAACTCGATATCCGTTACCATTTTCTTTTCAAGTACTTTTTCAGGATAGGTAACCTTTTGAATTTTACCTTCTTTTTCCATATAGATATGATTAACTTCTTGAAAATCATGATCCTCACCTGCTATCCAGAAAACAGGAACAACAGGAATATTCAATTCGGCTTCTTTCTGTTTCGCAAAAGCAATAATAGAAATCACCTTATGTATAGAATAGAGAGGTCCTGTTAAAATACCCGCTTGCTGACCACCTATTACGACTACACTTTGATCATCTGTTAGTTTCAAGAGAGAATCCTTGACTTCATCAGATGTTGGAAAAGGTTCCATAAACAATTCAATACACTGAGATAACTCTCTTCTCATAAATTTGCGATTTTGTAATTCAATCAACCGTTTCTGATAATCAGATTGATTTTTAAATTGATAATGAAAAAACTTTTGTATTTCCGATGCCCCAGCAAGATAACCTGTTGCGAATGGATTCGTTGCTGGTAGCGAGAGATTCAACATCTCCATTTAAAACTTCCTTTCTAAATGAATCCAAAAGGATCATTTCTATTGTTACAAACTTTATCATCTTGAATGATACATTACATAACCGATACCGCCATACTTATGCGTATGACCAGACCATATACCAGTAATAAAAGATAAACTAATCCAAAAAACAAAAAATGAAACCGCCAAACTCCCTTGAACACTTTGGCAAAGTGGATTTCATGTTTTAATTTCCAATGGGTAAAAACAAACACGATCGCAACCACGATCATGAATAATAAAATAACCCAAAACAATGAGATATCCCAGATCGCTAAGATGAAGTAATGGACAGCGATCACAAGTAATAACGTTGTAACATCTATAGCGATTTTTACAGATTTACGATGTTGCCTTGTAATGAGTTTACTAATTACAAAAACGATTATATACCCTATCAATGGAATAGTCACGAAAGTTGCAATTATTGAAGATATAACTTCTGACACGTTGTATTGTCCTCCACCCTACATTCTTTTCCCTTTACTGCCTGATAGAACACTTCCAAGACAGGAGTACTGATTTCCTTTTCTGCGGCTCTCTCCAAAATATAACCTAGAATTGCGTCTATCTCTGTGGGTCTATTTTCTTTTAAATCTCGTAGCATTGATGAATCATTTTGTGCGGTTTGTTCACAAACGGCCATGATATGTTTAAAATACTTGTCATCATTTTGTAAATTGAGACTTTCTCGAATTTCTGTAAACATCCTTTTTACTAATTCGAAATAATAGGGATTATGTATGAGTTCACCATTTTTAATTTGCAAAATAGCAGTTAATGGATTAATTATAGCATTTACGACTAACTTTTGAATAAGCATCTGTTCATAATCATCTTCAACAACAAAAGGAAAAGATTCGTCTTGGATTTTTTTAATAAAATGATGAAACTTTACGGTTGTTTCTCGAAAAGCGGCTATTTTTGTTACCCCTAATCCTGTATGAATGACATGATTACCGTCCAATTTCATCGCTCCATGTTCAACGGTTCCTATATAGATTTCTCCATCCATTTTATCAAAATATTTCAAATGGCCCATACCATTTTGCAAAAATAAAAAGGCATGTTTTTTTGAACTATAGGATGAAAACCGGCTAATCATGCCTGGTAGGTGGTATTGCTTCAATGCAATAAGTGTAACGTCCTCCTCACCATGCCATTCGGAAAAAATTTTCACGGGAATCGATTTACTTTTCATTTGACCCTCTTTTTCTAATAAAATCCCTTTCTCTTTTATGATTTCCAGTTGCTCTTCTGAATGTACATATAAACAAACGGAATGTATTTCACTTAAATAGTAGGAAAATAGTAAGCCAATTGCACCTCCACCTATGACGCCAATCTTCATATATATCGATCCCTTCTATTGTTTATCTTTACGCATTCATATTCATTATAACGAATTCCACCTTAGACCGTATAGAATTTCGAAAAAACATGCGCAAACTTTTTCGCAACCGTTTACCAATGCGAAAATAAAGCATTTATAATGAAAATGTTATATAATAATATACAAACAGTTATTAATTTTTAGATTTATTAAATATCTAAAAAGACTACAAACTTACGTTTTCAATTTGACTCTTTTGATTTTGGAAGTTACGTAAAAAGGGGGAATTCACATGGTTAAAACAAAAAGGGATCTTCAAAAAGAGATTGTAAAATTAAAGGTAAACTTTAAAACTCTTGAGGATTTTAAAAGTTTTAAAGAATATGGAATTCAAGAATTGTCAATGAGCGATGATCTTCAAGCAAATATTATTGAAAATGATAGCGAATCACCTTTTTATGGAATTTACTTTGGGGACAGGTTAGTTGCCAGAATGAGTGTATATCAAGTTAGCGGAAAATATAACCGTTATTTTGAACCTCCCGTTGACTACTTAGAAATATGGAAGCTAGAAGTACTACCAGAATATCAAGGGTTAGGGTATGGCACAGCCCTTGTAAACTTTGCTAAAGAATTCGGAATGCCCATAAAGACAAATCCTCGTGTAAAATCAAGAAGTTTCTGGGAGAAAATGGGGTTTCATTCTGTTAACTATGATTTAGAACGAGACCTAGGAGAAAATCCTTTGATTTGGACTCCAGATCACGTTTCAACAAAATAAGGAAAAGAGATAAAAAATAAGCAGACAGCTGTCTGCTTATTTTTTATTTATCTAATTTCTCTAAATTTCCGTTTTTATCCATTTGAAATCTTACTTTTTGCGCATACTCTTCATCTTTCAAGACCACCATTTTTCTTGCTCTTTCCATAATTTCCACTAAAGCCTTATAATCATTTTCCATCGTATAAAACTCTTTTTGTAATCTTATATTTTCTTCTGAAATCTCTCTGATTTTTTGTTCAAGTTGCGAAACTTTTTCTTGATATATTTCTAAGTTTTCTTTATAACCATTTGCGTCAAGTGCTTGTTCATGAAGTTTGTTCAAATAATTTACGATATCTTCAAAAGCTAGTTCGTTTGGGGACGAGGACATTATGGTTTCCACCTCGATAGTAGAATCAGAAGTTACTGGCTCGTTCAACGCGTTTTTAATTTCAAATTCAGTGTTTTTCCTACCTTCTTTTCTTTGTTTCTTTGCTAGTTCTATTCCCGTTTTGTACTGTTTACGGATCGCCGAATTCCATCTAAATCCACATGCGGCTGCAGTTCTTGATAGTTTCTTCCCTACCTCCTCAAATGCTTGAAGCTGCGTACCGCCTTCTCGTATATATCTAAGTACAACTTCTGCTAGAAGCAAATCCTCATCCTGAGTCCAAGCATCTTGACGTGTAGTTGACATTCAAAGTCCCTCCTAGTGTTTTTTATTCATACATATGCTTCTACTAGAAAAGATAGAATGTATTCCTCACCGAATTAAAATCAATTTTTCCAAAAACAACCAAATTCGAGAAAAAAGAGCCCAAAAAAAGAAACAGCACAAGAACTTGGAGTTCTTGTGCTGTTTCTTTTTGCATTAGTTGTTAATTACTTCTTTACCTTTGTATGTTCCACAAGCTTTACATACACGATGTGCAAGCTTCATTTCACCACAGTTTGGGCACTCAGTCATACCAGGCACCTGTAATTTAAAATGCGTACGACGCTTTCTTTTTGCCGTTTTTGAAGTTCTTCTAAAAGGTACAGCCATTCTTCCCACCTCCTTAAAGAGTTGTAAGACAATTGAAAAACTCAATTTTCATGTCTTATCAATCTCCCCTTACGTATCTGAAGATTGATCATTTTGATCAAAAAACTTAGCAAGCCCCGCAAGTCGCGGATCTACTTTGTTCTTCTTATCCATCTCATGAATCACTTCCCAATCATTACCTGATTGAGGAGCACCTTTTTCAGTGCTATCCTCCGCAATCACTTGCATCGGAACCTCCAGGAGTAAAATTTCGTTAATGATGGGAGATAAATCAATTACATCACCTTTTACTTGATGTATTTCTTCACCTGATTCATAGATGGTTCCATTCAAAAGGAATGTTTCAATTGTGTCGACATTAATCGGATAATGAACATCAACTAATGTACGTGAACAAGGAAGTGTGAGCTGCCCCTTAATATTTAAGTGAAAAGAAATCTTTGAAGAATCAATATCCGCATGGCCGGTCACATGTATCGGTGAAACCGCGCGAATACTTTGATCTACTTTCATAATTTCTTCAGCATTCACATATTCGTCAATTTGTAGTTCCTTGTTTCGATTTTTTTGCAACTGATTAATGGTCCATTTCATCCGTATCACCTCAAGGCAACAAAAGTAATTATAGCTTTCAAAGAAATAATTGTCAATATTTTTTCTTTACACCAATTTGACATCTTTGAAAAGCAATTTTTAGGTCCTTTTATTTTAATCATAACACTTATTCTAACCGATCCAGTTGTGAACTAACAAGATTTTGGCTAAAATATTTTTTAATAGATAAAAATAATTATTTATCTATTCGGCTCTGTTAAACTTGTTGATTTCGTTTCAGGCATTGCGCTTTTTCTGTAAGAGGCTTTATGCCTGAAACGAAATCAACAGGAGTTTAATATTAACATCACTTTTAACACAGCCATCTAATTCACAAAGGAGTCACGTTCATGAAAGTTGTTGGTGTGGTTGTTGAATATAACCCGTTTCACTACGGACATGCCTATCATATCCAGAAAGCAAAAGAAATAACTGGGGCAGATATTGTTATTGCTGCGATGAGTGGAAACTTTTTACAAAGAGGCGAGCCGGCCCTTGTCTCCAAATGGACAAGAACCGAAATGGCTTTACGGGGAGGTGTTGATCTTGTCTTTGAATTACCATACTCCTTTGCTGTTCAAAAAGCAGATACATTTGCAAATGGAGCAGTTTCATTATTAGGCTTCGCAGGCTGTGATACCATTTGTTTTGGCAGTGAATCTGGGCGAATTGAGGATTTTTACCGTACCTATGATTTTCTCATAACTAACCAAGAGTTATATAATGAAGCCATTCAAAAATACGTTAAAGCAGGTTATAGCTATCCAAAGGCTATGGCTCTTGCTTATCAAGAATTAGACCCGACTAAAAATCTCATTAATCTTTCACAGCCAAACAATATTCTCGGCTACCAATATGTTCGATCTGCTATCGAGCAGAAACAGAATTTAAAGATGGTTACCATTGAGAGGAAAAACGCCCAGTATCACGATCAGGAATTTACTTCCTCTAAAATTGCAAGTGCCACAAGTATTCGAAAAGCCCTTTTTACATCACCTGAGAACGCAACTTCAATCCAGTCCTATGTACCCCAGCATACTTATTCTCTGTTAAAAGATTATCAACATCGATTTGGATCTTTTCATCAGTGGGAGAACTATTGGGATTTATTACAGTTTCGTTTACTACAAAGCAATCCTTTCGAATTACAAAAAATCTACGAAATTGAAGAGGGTATGGAAAATCGGATCCTATCACTCATCAAAAAATATGAATCTTTTGCTCAATTTATGGAAGCACTTAAAACGAAACGCTATACTTGGACTCGACTGCAAAGAACATTAACACATATACTAACAAATACGACAAAAAAAGAAATGGAAATGAATGAAGAGCGTGTCGCCTATCTCCGATTACTTGGTATGACTGAAAATGGAAGAACCTATTTAAATCAACGCAAGAAAAATTTCCCGGTTCCGCTTGTAACAAAACGAGCCAATTATCATCTTCCTCAATTAGAAATCGATTCAAGAGCAGCACATATTTATGCAATGGGATTACCACAAGATACAAGACAGCTTGCCGTTAACCAAGAGTATTCACAAAAGCCCCTTTACATGACATAAAGGAGTTTTCCGACTTGCTATAAAAAGAAATTGGTGAAAACCGACTTGTTTTTATCTATTTCCTTTAGTATTCTTTTGATTTTGCTCTAAATCGGCTGGCGATGCCAGCCAATTTTAGTATGCTGTGGCTATAATTTTGAATAATATTATTACCCCCTTATCATTATTAATACAGGATAAAATCATGTTAAATCTATATTAGAATGATGGTAAATCTAGCAAAACGAAATATGAGTGCGTTGTACGAATGAAAGGAAGGATAAAATGGAGGATTTTTCAACTCAAACCGTGATTGTCACGGGAGCAGGAAGAGGAATTGGAATAGGAGTGGCGGCTCTTTTTGCGAAAAATAGAGCGAATGTAGTTGAGCGGAGATAGAGGAACATCTTGGTAAGAAAACCGTGGAGGAAATTCAATTAAAGGGAGGAGAGACCTTTTTTGTTAAGGTGGATGTTAGAAAAGAACAAGACATCATCACATTAATGGAAAAAGCCTTCGAAAAATATGGAAGGATTGATATTTTAATTAATAATGCAGGCGAACCTTTATTTACATCTCCTTATGAAGTTTCAGTTGAAGAATGGGATGAAGTCATTCACACAAATTTAAGAAGTGTTTTTTAGCAGGACGTGAAGCTGCGAAATATATGCGCACTAATGAAAATGGCGGCTCTATTGTCAATATTGCTTCAACAAGAGCGATTATGTCTGAGCCAAATTCAGAAACATATGCAGCTACAAAAGGAGGAATTGTGTCCCTTACCCATGCTCTCGCGGCTTCGTTAAGTCCAGACAAAATTACCGTCAATTCTATTTCTCCCGGTTGGATTGAAACGGGGGACTATTCACAATTAAGTACACGTGATCACCAACAACATTTTTCCAAACGTGTAGGTAAACCAAAGGACATAGCACGAGCATGTCTCTATTTAACAGCAAAAGAAAATGATTTTGTTACAGGTATTAATTTAGTTGTTGACGGTGGTATGACACGAAAAATGATTTATGAGGAATAAGAAAAAAAGATTGTCCAATAAGTTTCTTATCGATGATAACGCCTGAAAAGCTCCGTTACGAACTCATTGATTATACCGAATTTCCATAACAGTGCTTTTCAGGAGGGTGTTCAAAGGGTGATTATTGCTTTTTCGGACATCCTCTTTATTTTTTTGGTTCAAGACTTTCTAAATACTTAACAGCCTCTTCAAACGTGTCGATCGGGACAATTTTCATATCTGTATTTATGTCTTTAGCTGTTTTTAAAGCATCTTGATAGTTAGAATCCTTTGTACCATTTTGATTTGGCGCAAGAAAAATTTCTGCACCCGCTTTATCTGCAGCAATCACTTTTAGTTGGATTCCACCTATTTCTCCTACTTCCCCATTTGACGAAATCGTACCTGTTCCAGCGATATGATAGCCTCTTGTTAAATCTTCTTCTACCAATTGGTTATAAATTTCGAGTGAAAACATAAACCCTGCAGACGGACCTCCAATTTCCTTAGAATTAACCGTTACATCGGGTTCCACGATCAATTCTTTATCATCAACTAAGCCAATTCCAATTCCTATTTTCCCTTTATTTTCTTCATCATTAAAAACATCCAATTTTAAACTCGTTTCATGGAGTTTATGATTTCGTTCAACGGTTAGGGTCAGTTGCTCACCGGCCGTTTTTTGACTAATATAATCCATAAACTCGGCAGATGATTGAAATTCGTTTCCATCTACTTTAAAGATCCGATCCCCTGGTTTCAACCTATCCTCTGCGGGCATCCCTTTTACAACATTTAATACATACACACCATTATGCTGATATTTGATAGGATACCCGGCTTTTTTATAGGCCACCTCAATGGCGTTATATTTTGACGAGTCCATTAAATAAAGTTGTCTTACCGAATACTCTTCTTCCGTTTCGTCCTCTGCTCTTATTTGTTCGATTGGAAAAATTTCGTGATACTGGTTGAATCTTGCGAGTATGTATGAATAAATATTGGCTCTTCCCATTCTTACCGTTGTCAACATAAAACTTCCCGACTCATCATATCCATCTTCAACTTCAATAATAGGTGCGAGTTCCTTAGCAATTCCAGGTTTTGAAATATAATAAGGTAAAAAATAAAAGGAGGGAGCCACTATTAATATAGCAGCCAATATCAGTACTCTTATTCTTTTTTTATTTTTCATTATGATGAAGCTCCTTCCACTCCTCAATGATTAGTTGGATTTGTTTTATATGTTTTTGAGCTTCTTCTTCTCCCATTAATATAATCTCTTCTATATTGGTAAACGCCCTCGCACTATATGTTTCAACCGAGGGTCGAATCATAATATCTGATGCAATTTGTCTATTTTCGACTAACTCCATTTGCATAATATCTAAACTTTGCATAATGACATCATATATATTTGTGATCTCAGCATCTGTTTTTACCCTTGATACATCAACTGCAATGACAATGTCAGCTCCCATTTCTTTTACTACTGAAACAGGGACTCGATCAACGACTCCTCCGTCTACAAGTAAACGACCATCCTTTTTTTCTGGAACAAAAACCCCTGGAATGGATATACTCGATCGTACAGCCTCTGCAATAGGACCCTCTGTAAACACAACCTTTTCCCCTGTTTTCAAATCGGTTGCAACAACAGATACAGGTGGTTTTAATTCCTCTAACCGTTTTCCTTTTGTAAATAATCGGATTAAATCTTTTATCCTCTTGCCAGCAATAAAGCCCATTTTAGGAACCGTAAAATCTAAAAAATATTTACGTTTAAAAGAGGTTGATATTTTATATAACTGCTTAAAATCTAATCCACTAGCATAAAAACAAGCAACCAATGAACCCATGCTGCTTCCGGCAATATAATGTATCGGAATATCGTTCTCAACTAACACCTTGATAACCCCTAAATGAGCAAAGCCACGTGCCCCGCCCGAACCAAGTGCCAAACCAATTTTGGGCTGTTCCAAAAAATCTCCTCCCAAAGTTTTTCAATTGATAAAGCATGCTGGTCACACAGACGTATTCATAAACATTTTTAGTCTGTGTTCATTTCGGATCTTTACTGGCAGTTCATCCTTTACCTACCTACATTCAGTAATTCTTGAGATAGAAGTCTTACGTTCAGTTAAGACAGGATAAAAAAATCTCCAGTAAACCTTAAGCTAAGCAAGAGTCATTGTTACAAATACCTTATTTAATCTTATGGTCTATTTTGACAATCTATGAGTATATTGATATAAGTGAGGTTTCTCATTTCCCTTTTACAACATTTTAAAGGACAAGTCTGAAGATTACCTTCAATATTTTACCATTACATGATAAAGTTAAACAATTTTTTCAGCTTGAGGGAGGATCACATGTGTTTCGTTCAAAAATTAAAACCATCATATTAGCTTTCTCAGCTTCATTTTTAGCATTGGGGATTATTGCCTTTCCTCAAGAATCAGTGTCTGCCTCTATCCGTGGATTAGATACATGGCTTGAAATTGTTTTTCCATCCCTTTTACCTTTTTTTATTGTGTCTGAACTGTTAATTGGCTTTGGTGTTGTGAAATTCATTGGTCTATTATTAGAACCCTTGATGAAACCTTTTTTTCGAGTTCCAGGTGTTGGAGGTTTCGCTTGGGCAATGGGGATGGCTTCTGGTAATCCTGCTGGAGCCAAAATAACATCGAGACTCAGACAAGAAGGACAAGTTAGTAAAAAGGAAGCTGAACGACTTGTAGCATTCACAAACTCTTCTAACCCCCTTTTTATCTTTGGGGCGATTTCAGTAGGATTTTTTAACAACCCAAAACTCGGTATAATTCTTGCGGTTTCCCATTATCTCGGCAATATGACAGTTGGTGTGATTATGAGATTTTATGGTGGGAAAGAGAAGTATAAAAAAGAAAGAAAAAAAGAACGCCAATCCCTTAGAAAAGCTTTTTCTGCCCTCCATCAAGCAAGAATAAAAGACGAACGACCAATCGGTAAGCTATTAGGAGATGCGGTCATGTCTTCCATTCAGACCCTATTAATGATTGGAGGATTTATTATTTTATTTTCAGTCATTAATAAACTATTATACCATCTACATATTTCTTCTTTTCTGGCAAAGGGAATTGACCTCCTATTAAACCTTATCGGCTTCCCGCTGGACTTAAGTATTCCGATTTTTTCCGGGTTATTTGAAATGACAATTGGCAGCCAACTTGTTAGCGGTGTACAAGAATCTACCCTTATGCAACAAGCTATTATTGTCAGTCTTCTTCTCGGCTTTGGCGGTTTAAGTATACATGCTCAAGTAGCAAGTATATTGGCACAAACAGACATTGGATTTAAACCATTTTTCATCGCTAGAATCATGCAAGGTTTTTTTGCAGCCTTTTACACTTTTTTATTTTGGGTTCCTTTGTATGAACGAATCATTGAAAACGATCAAACCTCAAACTCGATACCTGTCTATTCTTTTGTGGAGGGACCATTTTTTAAAAGTATTACACACCAACTAGTTGAATTCGGTGGTTATATTACTATTTCGATGTTAGCTATCTATGTACTTCTATATGCAAAAAGAATGATCGATACAAAAAATACTGATCGGTTATAACAAAAAACGGTGTCAAGTTTTCCAAAAAATGATAAGACTCATTGAACGTAACATCTTATCATTTTTTGGACTACCTGGCACCGTCTGTTCCATCTATAAATATTATTTTTGCTTAAACTTTTCCCATAATGCCTTTTCAACAACAGGTGGTACAAGTTCTGAAATGTCAGCACCATATTTAGCAACTTCCTTTACAATACTTGAACTTAAAAAAGAATATTGATTTCTTGTCATAATAAAGAAAGTTTCTAACTCTTGATTTAATAATCTATTCATAGATGTAATTTGCATTTCATACTCAAAATCCGATACAGCCCTCAAACCTCTTAAGTTTACTGTTGCCCCAACTTTTCTAGCATAATCGACTAAAAGGCCACTATAGGCATCAACTTTAACATTTGGAAACTTTTGTGTTGCCTCTTTTATAAGTTGTACCCTTTCCTCAACAGAAAAAAATGAACTTTTCGCTGAATTTTGTAAAACCACCACATAAAGTGTATCAAAAATCTTGGATCCCCTTGAAATAATATCCATATGCCCATTTGTTATTGGGTCAAAACTCCCCGGGCAAATTGCTATTCTATCCATAACTCCCTACTCCCTTTCAGTATATATAGATATTGCAATGACTCCATATTTTTCACTTTTTATCTTTATAAAACCTCTGATTTCTTGCGGTAACTCGATATCCGAGGAATGTTCACAAACGACAGTACCTGATGGTTGTAATAATTGATGTTCATGGATCATCTCTAACAAGTTAACTAGCTTTTGTTGTTTATAGGGAGGATCCAAAAATATGAAGCTAAATTCCAAATTTCTTTTAATTATCGCTTTTATGGCTCTTACAGCATCATTTCGATAAATTTCCACTTTGTCTTCCAATTCACAATTATGTACATTTTCGCGAATAGTTTGAATAGCTTTTGCATCTCTATCCACAAAAATAACTTTATCCAACCCTCTACTCAATGCTTCAATTCCAAGTCCACCACTTCCAGCAAATAAGTCTAGACCGATTCCTCCTTCAAAATAAGGACCTATCATGTTAAACATAGCTTCCTTTACCTTATCTGTTGTTGGACGTGTTGAATTCCCTGGGACTGCTTTTAACCCTTTACCTTTATAGTTACCAGAAACCACTCTCACTTGTATCACCACTGCCTAATCATTATTTAATAATATTATCTCGTCTTAACTGGCAGTAACTCCCTACCACTAGATACTTATAAAAAGTATAATAGCAGAATGGTAAGGAGCAACTACCAGTAAAGATCCGATCGACTCAACTAACCATCAGTGGGAAAGACCCCCCTGATGGAAGTTTCACTTTATCCTACCATATTCACTATAAAACGCCAACGATAGCAAGTGATGTACTTTTTAGAAAAAGTTTATTTCTGTGTATAGTAAAGTCGTGAAATGGTCATAATAAAAATAACAACATCATTCGAGGATGTTGTTGCCAACCGCGGAGAAGACTTACGTTTCCCCATAAGTTCTTCCTCCGGTTTCTCCTCTCCCTTTACCTTCAATCCTCAAAAAGGATATGGAAGGACCCTGCTTTTAGCAGGGTTTTTTTTATTTTTAAGCGATCCTTACAAAAAGAGCACAGTATAATATGAGTTCAATATTATACTGTGCTCGATTAGATTCTTGTAAATCGTCCTTAAATCCCCATCTTATAATCATATTCTTTTGCCTTATCAGGCTTAGAATTTTCATACTCAATTTTAAGGAAAGGCTTATAGGAAGGCTCGACCTTTTTTACAAATGAAAAGGCTTTTAACTTAACAATTAAATCCTCAATATCATCCTGGTTACAATATAGTACAGCATATTTAAGCCTTTTTGAAACAAAATGGACATTTCCAAATCTTCTTAACATTTTTGCTTGTTTAATGGAATTTAGCCAAACAATTAAACCTTGTCGTTGACTTAGCATGACATTTCCCCTCTTAAAATTCTATTTCTAGTTTACCATAAAATTGAAAATGTGTTCAATATATGAAAGACATTAATCATAAAAGAATAGGGATTTCTCCTTAGAAGAAATCCCTAAAAGTTATGCGGAGCATCCGCAACTGCCACCTGAACCACATCCACCACCACAATTTGATGAACTATCAAAAAATGGATTGCCAGTCGGAACTTTAATTTGTTCAGAAACAGAATGACCAATGATGACACTAATTTCATCAAGTAAACTTTGCAATTCATTCTCCGCTATTCTAAATTTTGCTACATGTTCATCTAAGTCCATTTCTCTTTTCAGTTCACGAACTTTTATCATAACCACTCTATAATCTGGATGATATTTTCCAAACCTCTGTACTTCTTCATACTGTTCCTTTACTTTTATAAACTCACGAATCTTTCGTTGTGTTTCCAGATTATTCTTCACCTTATATATGCAACGGAAATATTCTTCCGCAATTTCTGATTGCAAAACCATCTTTGAAATTTCTTCCGCTCTATCTAAGATAAGCACTCTTTCAATTGTAGCAAGCATCTGCCCACCTCCGTACTATATTTTATCATGAAAATCATAAAATGAAAAATATACGAGATGGGCTACTAGTCGTCTCTTCCTTTATTTAATTAAAACATCAAATTCAACAATTGCTGGAGCATTGGCAGAGGTTTCTTTTTTTAGCACGAGCTTGATATGATGTTTTCCCGGTTCTAACCCTTTTAATATAAAAGCAGCTTTTTTAACCTCTTTCGCCTTTCTACCATCCATATAAACGAGTATTTTTGCTTCTTTCTCTCGAAAAGAAACCCCATGAACAATGCACTCAATAAAAACATCCCTACCCGCAACGTGGTGCTTAACAAAAAACGGATCCTTCTGATCCAAGCTAGCGGCATGAACATTTTTTACGTCATGGAAAGAAAAGGGAAGATTAGTTTCTGGTTTTGGTTTATCATTTTGACACGATACAAGTATTAAAATCATGAACAAATAAATTGGAATCCATCGTTTTATCATTAACTACCGCTCCTTACACTTTAAACGAAAGTGTTTTATTGTCTATATGTAGACTTGCTTTTATTCTTTGCAGACAGATCCTTTTTTATCAACAAGAGTAATAAACAACATAATCCTTAAATTTAGCCTTTGATATGAAAAAACCTTCTCTGATTTAGAGAAGGCTTTCTACGATTGTTCATTCATGATTTTAAACATACTGGCCATCATAGTGGCCATTTGCACTCCATTTGAAAATTTTTGAATCTGATGTGGAATTGTTTTTTGATAATAATGAAGAGCTGCTATTTCTAAATTTTGAATTTGACTGGGATCTCTTCCTAATTTCCGATACCAAATCGGTTGCTCATGTAAAAAGGTTATTAATTCTTTATTCTTTTGTAAGTACTGATACACATCTTTTCTCACGTAAAACTCTCCCTATTTTATCAATCTTTTCTAAAGAAAAAGGGATTGTTAGGTTTCTCCTGAGGCGTAGCAGAAGGTTTCTGATTACCTGATTGAAATTGGGCTAGTACTCCTTGAACTGTTTGAAGAGCTTGACTGATATGCCCTATATAATGTTGAATTTGAGCTGGATCCATTTTTTTCATAGATTCTAAAATACTACTGGTCCAATCAGTTTTTGCATTTTCTGTTTGGTCAGCCCTTTGTTCTGATAATAAATTTTCCCATCTCGGGTCATCTTCTCCTAACAAGTACCAATCCTCATACAATTCTTGTAACGTCGCATCTCCATTTCTAACCTCATCTAAAATTTTCGGATGTTTGGTTACAAACTTTTTAAATTCTTCAACTGATGGATGAATCTTTTGATTTGACATGAAATCACCTCGTAAGCCCTCAAGTACTGCCTACCATACAATATGTTGAAGAACCAAATTTGTGAATGATTCAAAAAGAGCTATGTGATTTCTCTTCATTTACAGGAGAGAATTTTTGGATAAGATAATCCTTATAAAGGACAATACCAGTTTCTTTAAACTCTTGATTTAACATATTTTCTCTATGCACCTTACTGTTAAACCAACCTTCTACAATTGCTGGAGCGTCAAGAGCATGGACCGCTACATTCTCCCCTTCAGAAAAATATAATAAATGCTGACGTTCATTCGTCTGATCCTTACCCTTCTCTTGTTCAAGTGCCAGATCTTTATCTGTTGATATTTGTGAATCATCATCGTACAATTCAGAAAAACGTACATAGGCTTCGCTTACAAGTTCATCATTCCATTTTAACGTTTTGACGTGATAACGTTCCCTTAAGATATTGCTTAAATCGAAAATTTGAGTTTGTAGTGCTTTTTCTATTGAATCATTTATTTCAACCCTTTCCACAGAAGGTTCCATATATTCTTCACGATAATCAAATGGTTTAAGGTCCAATAAAGTAGGAACATCCATCATTCGAATACTTGAAAGGGTACCGGTATATTTATCCATATATAATTGTACATATATATGACCAATTTGAATGATCGGGCGAATGTTGATATCCTCTTCTGAAAGTTCAAATTGAAACTCTTGACCTTGATGCTCTATTTCTAGGATAGACGGGATAAAATAAGAATTACGAATATCTAAAATGGGTTGTCCAATATAAAAGGGCTTAATATTTAGCTTTTCTCCCATAACATAAAGAGTTACAACCCGATCTTTTTCAATTCCAACTTGAACATATTTTTTATGATGATCATTATAAATCCACCAATTATATTCATATAATGAGGGGTCTATCCGGTCAGGATCACCCAATTCATCCTTTACATCATTTGTAGTCTTACCGATTAATTGAAAAAGTCCTTCCAATTTGATATCCTTCTCTTGGTCATTAGCCATATTAAATAGTTGGTTTCTTGAATCAATTTGATTTTTTTGTACTTTTTCATTTCCCTTTTCAAAGATACTAACCAATAATCCAATTACAAATAATATCAAAATGATGGTAAAAATTCGAATGAAGGCTTTCAGTGGCTTACCTCCTCTCACCTGTCTAGCAATTGAATATTGTATGATGATAACTATCTATTATTATAACATTAGATTTAATCGGATTGATTTCAATCTTTTTATTTTATTTTCACAAAATAAAAAGGCACTTTTAAGCGCCTTTTTATTGAATATAATTTTCTTGTTCTGAAATCTCAGAAAGTGCTCTTCCTGCTTGCTCATCCGTTAATTCCTCAACGGCAAAATCACCTAGACTAACCATTCCAATAAGCTTCTCGTTTTCAACAATAGGCAAACGGCGAATTTGATGTTCAGCCATTAACTTTAAAGCATCACTAGTAGACATATCAGCATTGCCCGTGATTAATTTGTCACTCATAATCTTCTCCACTTTTGTGGAACCTGGATTTTTTTCAGCAACACCTCTAACAGCAATGTCACGGTCCGTAATCATACCAACCACTTTGTCTTCATCAACAATTGGAATCGCGCCAACATTCCATTCCTTCATCTTAACTGCTACTTCATACATATTATCTAGTAATGAGCAGCTCTCAACATCATCTGTCATAATTTCACGCACACGTTTCACAGTCATTACCTCCTAAACCTAAACCATTTTGTTTTAAAAAACTAACTAATGTATAAGATTTACCAATAAAAGTGAAATTATACAAAACTTTATTTCTCGTTTGTAATAGATTGAAACTTTTCCATTTTTCTACTATTATTAAAATTGATATAATTAATTTTAGAAAAATATGATTATTAGGACATTTAATCTTTTAAAGGGGGAATTAAATTGAAATTTGAAAATACAGAACTTGAAACTGTTATTGCTAATTTAAACGTATTGGATGATATTATGAAGGTACACGGTTTAGAAAGAGGGGAACATTGGGATTACGATCGCGTAACCTATGATCGAAAATTAGAAATTGAAAAAGACGTCTATTACTTAAGAGTACAGGGTTATGCAACAGAAGGTGATATTGGCGCAAATCACGCAACCATTCAATTATTAAAACCGATACTCGGAAAGCATTATTATCCTCACGGAGTTGAATACGGATCCGATGAGCACTTTCCAGAACATTTAGTAAAAGAATGTGAAACCGTTCTAAATGCGATAAAATCCCAAATCAACGAGTTCTCAGCAGTAAAATAACAAAAATAAAAGGCACAGGTTAATCTGTGCCTTTTGTTTTCAATTGATTAAGAGCCAATAATCGCTTTAATTACGGATGTCGTTTCTCCACCGGGATAGAAAACATATAATAACAAGTAAACAATTACTCCAGTTGGAGCTGTAAAAAACCAAATAATACTCGTAATTGGTCCTAGTTTTCGATGCTTTGCTAAATTATTTTTCCATCCAGTATAAAGCGTTATAATCCCCATAACCGCACCAATTGTTGCTAACGTAATATGAAAAATCAGGAAAATCGTATAATAAATTTTAATACTATCTGGTCCACCAAACGAAGTATTCCCTATAAATACGGTTCTACTAGCATAAATAATAAAAAAGATCACCGCAAATAATGCAGCCCATATCATTGCTTTTTTATGAGATTCAATCTTTCTTTTTCGAATTAAGTTCCATCCAATCGCCACCATAATGGCACTTAAAACAATAAATGTTGTACTGATCGTTGGTAATATAGGTAAAGAATTTTCCATCGCTGATTCCCTCACAGTCACTATTTATTATTATTTTAGTTTAATAGTTTGTATTTTTCAATAATATTCACACTTTATTCACAAATTAGATATAATATTATGATGGAAATGAATGAATCCCTTTAACAAATGGACTGTTAAACTTGGTAGTTGATTTCCTTAACACAACACTTTGTTTTTACGATAATTTTGCTGTACCCAGTCTCTTTTGTGCCATAGGAGTCTTATCTTATACTAATAGTAACAGATCTTTAAATACAACATTAACCTTTAACACAATCTTAATATAAAAAAACTACTCTTCACATATAGAGCAGTCTTTATTGTTAAATATTATTCTACTGTTTGAGGATAATAGGGATCCGTCTTATTTGCCTCTGATACTTGCTGCTCACTTTTATACCACTCAAAGAAAACGCGAGATAAAACAAAGGCATATACAATTTCTTGTATGATCTTCATGAGAACACCACCTAGCTGCTGATCATGAATTAAAGATAGAGATGTAAACATTTCAGGACCACTTATACCTAAAGTTGATAACGATGATAAAGTTGATGCAGGTACACATAAAGCCAAAGATTTCGCCCAAAGTTCCGGATTTGAGTAAGTAGCATACATTGGATTATCGTTGAAAATGATTAATGCACAAGCAGGTAAAATCAACGCTCCGCTTGCGAAAATATACGCTACCTTTTTTAAACCCGTAAGGCTACCATATGCTTCAACTTTATTAACGATCGGCCACCACATGATTAGCGCAAATAGCATTAATATGGCTGTATATCCTTCATGTAATAGGAAATTTGTTTTTACTACATCAAAAACAAAAGGGATATGATACAAAGAAAGTGTTGCTGTAAAAAGGACTAATGCGAAAAACGGTTTTGAGAAAAATCCAAATACTGTTTTAAAGACTGATTTTGACCGTAAGGTTCTCCAAATCCATTCAGGAACCGAAATAATTAAAAGTGGCGGGATAATAAATATTAAAATAGACATTTGAATCATATGAGCATAAAACATTAAATGTCCCATTAAATCTAATGGTCCGCCTTTAACTAAATAATACACAGCCATAACGATAATAAAAAAACTTATTTGTGATTTTGTGAGGGGTTTACTATCCTTAAATAGATGTCTATATTTTGTCGTCATGAAAAAGTAACCCAAAGTAACCAAAACAATTGTGATAAATAAATATGGACTCCATAATGCTCTAAATCCAAATATCTCTAGTGGCATTTTTTCTCACCTCTTTTTATGTCTAACATCCAAGAATTGCTTCCGAGATTATATATTGGAAAAAGGAAACCAGCTTAAACTGATTTCCTTCTATCCATTTTTACCACCAAATAATTGTAACAAAAGCAAGTACAGTTAAAAAAGCAACGAATACACCACCGTACATAAAAGTAGCAACCATTCCATGCCCTTTATGACTCATATGCATAAAATAATATAATTGATAGGCACATTGAATCAAAGCCAATAAAAGAATAAAAGGTATGGTAAACCAATTGCTGAAACCATCATAAGCAACAGCAAGGAATGACATCAATGTTAAGAAGATCATTAACCCAAATGTAATCACTTGATGTTTCATTTCTTCTGCATTCTTCTTAAGACGATATTCAACTTTTGCACTAGGGTTAACTGAATTTGTATTGTGATTGCCCATCAGATTATCCCACCATTCCCATTAAATATACGACCGTAAATATGAACACCCAAACAACATCAATAAAGTGCCAATAAAGACTTGCTACGTAAAACTTTGGAGCATTATATAAATTAAGCCCTCGTTTTGCATTCCTTACCATTAAGGTTATAATCCATCCAAGCCCAAAAGCAACGTGAGCACCATGAAATCCAGTCAAGGCATAAAAAGCTGAACCAAAAGCACTGCTTGTAAATGTATGCCCGTATTCATGAATATAATGATTAAATTCATAAATTTCAAGCGCTAAGAACGATCCACCTAATAGAACTGTAACACCTAACCAGATCATCATTTTTTTGAAGTTATAGTTTTTCATATGATACATCGCGTATACGCTTGTTAATGAACTTGTTAAGAGAATCATCGTTGTAGCAAAAACAAGCGGCATTTCAAATAAATCTTTTGCAAGTGCATGTTCTGAACTTGGTACTTTATCTTTTAAAGCAAGGTAGGTCGCAAACAAAGTTGCAAATAAAGCCGTCTCCCCACCTAAAAACAACCAAAAACCAAGAAACTTATTTTTACCTTCTAACGTTTGTCTTTCAGGTGATTCAGGCCATGTTTCTACAGTAAATTTCTCTTGTATTTCCATTATGCCTTCACCCCTTTATCATCGTCGTCTATTAAATCTTCTTTATGAATATGGTACCCATGATCGTCTTTAACTGAACGGAAGATCATTGCACCGAAAGTAATGACCAAGCCAAGAATAAATACAGCTAGAGCCCCTTTATTTGCCCATACATCACCAGTAGTTAAATCAATTTGATACATAGCTCCAAATGCCGCAATAAACAAACCTAGTGAGATGACAAACGGTGTAAATGATGAATTAGGCATATGAATATCACCAAGTGGTTCAGCTGGCGTTAAACTTTTCTTCCCTTCCATTTTTTCAATCCAATAAGCATCCAATCCTCGTACAAGAGGAGTTTGTTTGAAATTGTAGAATGGAGGTGGCGAAGGTAGTGCCCATTCCAATGTACGTCCATCTCCCCATGGATCATTTCCAACTCGTTCATTTTTAACAGAGGTTATAATGACATTGATCACTAGCACGATCACCGCTACGGCCATGAGAAAAGCCCCAATCGTGCTTATAAAGTTACCTAATTCCCATCCTTGATTTGGTAGGTAAGTAAACACACGTCTTGGCATACCCATTAAACCAAGGAAATGTTGTATAAAGAATGTTAAATGGAAGCCAATTAAAAACAACCAAAACGTAACTTTCCCCAATTTTTCACTAAGCATCGTTCCGAACATTTTCGGCCAATAAAAATGCGTTCCTGCAAGTAGTGAAAAAACGACTCCTCCAACGATTACATAGTGAAAGTGAGCGACAATAAAATAACTATCATGGTATTGATAGTCTGCAGGCGCTACCGCTTGCATGACCCCTGTTACTCCCCCCATTACAAAGGAAGGAATAAACGCAACTGCCCATAACATCGGCGTGGTAAATTTAATACTCCCACCCCACATCGTAAATAACCAGTTAAAGATTTTTATTCCAGTCGGAACCGCTATTGCCATTGTTGCCACCGCAAAAATGGCATTCGCTACAGGACCCAAACCAGTTGTATACATATGGTGTGCCCATACCATGAAACCGAAGAATCCGATTAGCATCGTTGCAAAAACCATTGAAGAATAACCGAATAGTCTCTTTCTTGAGAAGGTTGAGAAAATTTCCGAGAAAGTTCCAAATGCTGGCAAGATTAAAATATATACTTCTGGGTGACCAAAAATCCAAAAGATATGTTCATATATAATGGTATTACCCCCGCCTGCTACATTAAAGAAATTGGCTCCAAACAGCCGGTCAAATGTTAATAAAAACAAGCCAATTGCAAGTGGTGTAAAAGCAAATAGTATTAATGTTGAGGAAACAAATGTTGTCCAAGTAAACAACGGCATCCTCATGAATGTCATACCTGGAGCCCTCATATTAATAATGGTTACTAAAAAGTTAATTCCTGAGATTAACGTTCCAAACCCAGCTATTTGTAACCCTAAAGTATAAAAGTCAATACCATGTCCCGGTGATTCCAGAGACAAAGATGCATATGAAGTCCATCCTGCATCAGGAGCGCCACCTAAAAACCAAGAAAGATTTAAAAAGATACCCCCGAATAGGAATAACCAAAATCCTAATGCATTTAGAAACGGAAAAGCCACATCACGTGCCCCAATTTGTAATGGCATAATTGCATTCATAAAAGCAAACAACAGTGGCGTAGCTGCTAAAAAGATCATTGTCGTTCCATGCATTGTTAATAATTCATTAAAAAATCCTGCACTGACAAAATCGCTATTGGGTTTAAGAAGTTGAATACGAATCATCATTGCTTCAATTCCACCCAGAACAAAAAACAGTGCACCTGCAACAAAATAAAGGTGAGCAATTTTCTTATGGTCAACTGTTGTTAAATAGTCCCATAAAAATGCTCCTATTCCCCTTTTCTCCGCATAGGTACTCAATGTTACTACCTCCCCTTTACACAATAGACACATTACTCTTGGACTTTTAATTCCATTAAGTACGCTGTTAATGCATCCAATTCATCATCAGTTAAATTTCCATACGTTCCAGTCATTTTATTCCCTGGTTTAATCGCTTCAGGATCTTTCAGCCATTTTTTCAAATTATCCTCATTATGTTCTAAAAATCCTGCGATATTTTCTCGTTCAGCAAAGTTACTCAAATTTGGTGCCATTCTAGCTGCCTCTGGAGTCGCGTTTGATGGTGTTACCGCGTGACAACCAATACAGCTGTTATTATAAATTTCTTGTCCTTGTTGAGCTAAGGGTGTTGTTGCTTCTTTGGGCTCTGTTACAGATTGCATATCGGCAACCCATTCATCAAAGTCATCTCTTGGTACAGCTTTTACTTTAAAATCCATTAAGGCGTGTGAAGGTCCACAAAGTTCAGCACATTTACCATAGAAAACATTTCCTGCTTCCTCAGCCTTTTCACTGTTAAATACTAACCAGAATTTATTTGTATTTTCTGTATTTGTATCCATTTTCCCACCAACTGAAGGAATCCAAAATGAGTGTTTTACATCAGAAGCGATTAAATTAAAGTAAACCTTTTCATCGGTTGGAACTACTAAATCCTGACTAGTGACAATTTTCTGATTTGGATATTCAAACTCCCACCAGTATAGATTGGCTCGTACATTAACAACTAGTGCATCCGAATCTTCTTTATCCATTTCTGCGGTATCAGCTAAATTAAAAGTAGCAGCTACTGTAGGTACGGCTAGAATTACTAGCAATAGAATCGGAATCGTTGTCCAAATAATTTCAAGCTTATGACTTCCTTCCACTTGCTTTGGAATTTTGTCATCTTTTCTTCTAAATTTAAAAAGAACATACACGAATATGATGACAACTACTAAAATTACTCCCACCATAATAGCAGTACTTAACAGCATCAGATCTAACTGTTTTTTTGCTACTTCTCCTGCTGGCCTTAATGCAGATATATGAGGTTCACCACAACCAGAGAGAACTAACGCTAGTGCCACTAATAGTGGATATAGGCGCCACTTTGAACGTCTCTTCATATTGAATCCATACCCCTCTTTCTCAAAATATTTTTATTATTTATTAAAACAAAAAAATATAGATAATTTCCCCCTTAATCTTCTAACTAAAGGAAAAATCTCCTACTAATACTTTTAAAAGTGTCACCCACCCCCTTTTATGAGTGACACTCTAATTAATGTCAGTCCTGTTAGCAAAAGCACGTCTTTAAAGTAGTGTAAAAATGACCATAGACACAAAGATAATGGTTAAATACTGTAGTGAGTAAACAAACATTAATCTTGCCCATTTCATATCATCTTTGAACTTGTTTCCATATATTCCAGTAAAAATCCACCCGATATTTAGGATCGTTGCTAAAACAATAAATGGAGTTCCTAGTTGTGACATAAAAAACGGAAGAGGCATTAATCCTATGACCCATAAATAAATATGTTTTTTTGTTGTCGAAAAACCTTTTACAACAGGTAACATTGGTATTCCTGCAATTCGATATTCCTCCACTCTTCTCATTGCCAACGCATAAAAATGTGGAGGTTGCCACGCAAACATGATTAAAAATAACATCCAAGCCATTATATCAAGATTAGGATCAATAGCTGCCCATCCAATTAAAGGCGGAACAGCCCCGGATATGCTGCCAATAACCGTATTGGAAACATACTGTCTTTTTGACCACATTGAATAAACAACTACATAAGAAAATACACCGATGATTCCAATAATGAAGGCTGTCATAGTCGTAAGTGCTAAAAGAATTAATCCAATACTGATCAATACTACTCCCATAACTACAACCTTTGAAGGATTCATCTTTCCAGTTACAGTTGGTCGATTTTTCGTTCGCTCCATCAAATGATCAATATCTCGATCTATGTAATTATTCAAAGTACAAGAACCCGCCATTATGAGTGCTGATCCTACTAATGTTAAAAATACAAGATCTAGGGCTGCAAAAAAACTCTGATTCGAAAGAAAAATAGCTAACCAAATTCCTGTAAAAGTTGTGATTAAATTTGAATTAACAATTCCTACTTTAATCAGGGCAAGGAAATCCTTCCAAAACGTTTTTGAAGGAGAACTGGCATTTATATTTTCATTATTGGATATTAACGAATCAGAAACAGGCCTTGAGCCAGACATTGTATTTCCTCCTTAAGATTTGATAGTTACTTCTTTTAAGGCACTGATTATGTAGAATACACATATTCTACGAAACCAAAAACCTATTTTAAAGTTAGAATTTTTAGAAATCTGATTATTATGTATCTCTTCAGTATATTAAATCATACTTTTCACTCTTTTTGTGAACTTTTTTCGAAAATAATGTGAAAAAAGTGTGTCTATGAAGTTATTTCGCTTTTAAAGAAGTTGCTTTAGTGCCATAATAAAGAAAATTGCAAAATTTCTTTACAGACTCTCTCTAAATTACTCTATACTATATTTCTAACAAACTCTGATTTAAGTTTCAACCTTTTTAACTGTAATGATAGTAATTATTTGTTTCGACACATTATTTATTATAAAATATATCTAAAATCTTGAAAATTCCATATAGTTCAATTATATTATTATTTCGTATATTCATTTTATAATAGTTTTAATCTATTACGATAACAAAATTTCAGAACATACTTTAAGAAGGTGAATGGATTGAGTCGCTCTCTCAAATGGTTTTCAGTATTAACAACAATTGGTATGCTTTTCATTTTATTAGGTGGAGCACTGGTAACAAAAACAGACTCCGGTATGGGTTGTGGTCGATCCTGGCCTTTATGTGAAGGACAACTTATCCCAAAGGAGATTTCATCTGAGTTAGTGATTGAACTAGCACACCGTATCGTTTCTGGTACAGTTGGTATAATGGTGGTCATCCTATCGGTCTGGGCATGGAAAAAAATTGGGCATATACGCGAAACAAAATTTTTAGCTTTTAATTCAATATTCTTTCTTGTTTTACAAGCCTTAATTGGTGCGGCAGCGGTGATTTGGCCTCAATCAGACTTTGTATTGGCCGTACATTTCGGCATTTCGTTAATATCCTTTTCAACCGTATTTTTATTAACACTGCTAATTTTTGAAGTTGATAAAAAATTCGAGGCTGAAAAATTGGTTGTTGATAAACGATTAAAAACACATATTATTGGCGTAACAATCTACAGTTTTATTGTTGTTTATACCGGAGCTCTTGTAAGGCATGTTAACGCAAGCCTTGTTTGTAAAGATTGGCCACTTTGCTCGAATGATCAACTAGCACTTCCTACAAATATGTATGAGTGGATCCAAATGGGTCATAGAGCAGCAGCAGGGTTAATCTTCATCTGGATTGGCTATATCCTCTATTTAGTTATTAAACATTATCGTCATCAAAAAGTGTTATATGGAGGATGGATGATTGCTTTTACTCTCGTTTCCCTACAAGTTTTATCTGGAGCAGTTATTATCTATTCAAGAGCAAATTTATTCATCGCCCTAGCACATGCTTTTCTCATATCTTGCCTTTTTGGACTTTTAAGTTATTTTGTTCTACTTGTGTTTAGAAGTTCCATTCATTCAAGTGTGCTTAATTCGTCGAATACTACAACAACTCCTCAATAGATATGTAGAGTAAGAAACTGATTTCAAAGGGATAGCTTTTGCTATCTCTTTTACTTTCAGCTCCTCCTCATCAAACCGTACGTGAAGTTTTCCTTCATACGGCTTTCCGACGTTCTTCTTTCCTTGGCTTTACAGCGTCTAACTAGCTAATTTCACTAATATATGTTTCACTTCTTTTCTTACATCCTTTAAATTTCCATGTTTCTTACGATTATTTCTCTTTTTGTTATGAAATAAGGTAAGTCGTTCTAATACATACCAGTCGATTCTATTTAGCCATTTCTTTGCGTGAGCCGAGATAAGATAGTAATTCTTGAAACCTTGCAGTTTCCTATTTAGCCCTTTTACTAACTCTCTGATATCCAAGTATAATTTATTCCTTGGTTCTAAAACCCGTCGATCACTAATCCTTTGTTCTAATATTTTCATCAACTTGTATTGATTAATATTATCGAAATATCCTTGGATATCGACGTCTACTACCCAAAAACATTTCTTACTGGCTTTTCTTATCTTTGCCATCGCTTGATGGGCATTTCGCTTTGGACGAAAACCAAACGAACAGTCATGAAAGTCAGCCTCGAATATTGGTTCAATAACCATTTTCGTTGCCATCTGTACGACCCGATCTTTAATAGTTGGAATTCCTAATGGACGTTTCTTTCCATCATCCTTTGGAATATAGGTTCTTAGGACTGGACTAGGGTGATAACGCTTCTCCTTTAGTTCCAAATAGAGCTCGTTCATAAATTTCTTTTCCCCGTACTCCAAGACGATTTGTTCAATCGTCTGTCCATCGACACCTCCACTTCCTTTCTTTCGTTTCACACGTTGCCATGCCTCCCATAGAATATCAGGACGATAGATTTTGTCATATAAACCGTGAAATCTTCGAGTTGGACATTCCTTGGCACAAAGATATAACGTCTTCCAGAGTTCTTGAGCTTTTACTTTATTGGTGTAGTTAGTCATTTTCCTGACATTCACTGACTCTTACCTCCTTCTGACATATGAACGAAGTAGGGTAATGGCTTGCGCCGTCCTTCCCTAGACAATGTTGTGTTGTCATTGTCATTAATGGTACTATGACCCCCTCCGACTCCCTCTCATCCATCCACCACTTCGTTTACACTTATAGGTTTCTGCTTTACTTTCGTTAGAAAGTGACAAGGAGGGTATCCCCAGTTCCGCTAACTACTTTACTAACATGTCGCTCCCCATACCCCGAGAGATTCATCGGTGCTGCTATTCCAAGATCTTCACACCTTCCATGGTCTTCGCCCATTATCCCAAGGCTCGACTTCTCTTTGGCTACCGTAGGTAGGTTCTTTTGACGAGACGGCAGGATTCACTTTATGTTACAACCTGTTAGTTTGCTCGCACTCCGCTAGGGAGTTACTTTGTCACAGGGCTTCAACCTTAGAATTTCTTCACCAGTTGCCTGTCAGCTACTGAGCGTCTTGGTACTTACTCAGGTTGGACTTTCACCAACTAGCAATTAACGGCTTGCTGGGCACGCAAATAAAAAGAGATACAGAAACTGTATCTCTTTTTTTATTAATTCGTTAATTCGATTAACAAGTCACCCGTTTGTATAGCTTCTCCGCTTTGCGCATAAATATCCTTTACAATTCCAGAGAATGGTGCTTGTACGGTTGTTTCCATCTTCATGGCTTCAGTGATCATCAAATGATCACCTTTTTCAACCTTTTCACCCTTTTCAACGATAACCTTAACAACTGTTCCAGGCATTGTTGCTGAAATGTGATTTGGATTTTTAGGATCACCTTTTACTTTAGTTGCAACAGTTGATTTGATACTTTCATCTTTAATTAGAACTTCACGTGGTTGTCCATTTAATTCAAAGTAAATAACTCTGTTGCCGTCTGCTCGTGGTTGTCCAATAGAAACAAGCTTAACAATCAAGGTTTTACCTTTTTCAATCTCTACTTCAATTTCTTCACCTAAGCGAAGTCCATAGAAATAAGTTGGCGTATCCAATACAGATACATCGCCGAATTGTTGTACTGTGTTATTGTATTCTAAAAATACTTTTGGATATAAAGCATAAGCAATGACATCAAAATCAGTTACTTGTCTACCCAATTCATTATACAATTCATCTCTTAGAGCTTTAAAATCAACCTCTTCGAGTAACTCACCAGGACGAACTGTAATGGGTTCTTTTCCTTTTAAGACAACTTTTTGTAACTGTTCAGGCCAGCCACCTTGTGGTTGTCCAAGATACCCCATTAATAATTCAACAACTGAGTCAGGGAAGTCAAGTGATTCACCTTTTGTGAGGACATCTTCTTCTGTTAAATTATTTTGGACCATAAATAGGGCCATGTCACCCACTACTTTAGAAGATGGGGTTACTTTAACAATGTCGCCAAACATTTGGTTTACTCTTGCGTACATTTCTTTTACTCGATCCCATTCATCCCCAAGTCCAACAGCCTTTGCTTGTTGTTGAAGGTTGCTATATTGTCCTCCTGGCATTTCATGCTGATAAACTTCTGGTAATGGAGCATTCATACCTGATTCAAAATCTTGATAATATTTACGGGTATCTTCCCAATAATGTGAAAGAGTTTCCAGTCCCTTAATACTTACAGTTGGCTGACGTTCAGAGCCTTGCAGCGCATAATGTAAGCTGTTTGCACTTGGTTGAGAAGTATTTCCAGCCATTGAACTTACAGCTACATCAACAATATCTACACCTGCTTCAATTGCTCTCGCATAAGTATAAATACCGTTTCCACTAGTATCATGAGTATGAAGGTGAATTGGAATATTTACCGTTTCTTTTAATTCTGAAATTAATCGATAAGCTGCTTCAGGTTTTAATAACCCTGCCATATCCTTAATTCCTAAGATATGTGCCCCTTGAGCTTCGAGTTCTTTTGCGACGTTTTTATAATAGTTAATATCGTATTTTGCCCTTGATGGATCTAGAATGTCACCTGTGTAACATACAGCAGCTTCAGCAATTTTTCCTGTTTGTCTGACCGCATCAATAGCTACTTCCATTCCTTTTACCCAGTTCAAACTGTCAAAAATACGGAAAACGTCAATACCTGCATGAGCTGATTTTTCAACAAATTCACGAATCACATTATCCGGATAGTTTTTATAACCTACTGCATTCGCGGATCTTAACAGCATTTGGAACATCACATTTGGAATTTGTTTTCTTAATGTAATTAAACGCTCCCATGGATCTTCCTTCAAGAAACGATAGGCAACATCAAATGTTGCTCCACCCCACATTTCAAGCGAGAAAAGATCGTGTAGAAGTTTTGCTGTTGGGTCGGCAACTTGTGTAAAATCGTTCGTTCTAACCCTTGTTGCAAGTAGTGATTGGTGCGCATCACGGAAAGTCGTATCGGTTAATAACACTTGCTTTTGATTTTTAACCCACTCAACAAGACCATCCGCACCTTGAGCATCCAAGATTTGCTTTGTTCCATTTTTTAATTCTACACTTGCAGGAACCTTCGGAATTCTTGGTTTATCAAAAACAGGTCTTTTCTTCTTTTCGATCCCTGGAAAACCGTTAATGGTAACATTTCCAATATAATTCAAGAGCTTTGTTCCACGGTCTTTTCTTTGTGGGAATATAAATAGTTCTGGAGTATCATCAATGAATGATGTATCATACTCCCCTTTACGGAATTTTTCATGTCTAATTACATTAATCAAAAATGGGATATTTGTTTTAATTCCACGAATACGGAATTCATTTAAGTTACGCTCCATTTTTGAAGCAGCTTGTTCAAATGTATGTGCATGTGTTGTCACTTTTACTAGTAATGAATCATAGAAAGACGTGATTACAGAGCCTTGGAAGGCGTTTCCTGCATCTAAACGAACGCCGAAACCACCACCTGAACGGTACGCATTGATTCTACCAGTATCCGGCATAAAATTATTTAAAGGATCTTCTGTTGTAACACGAGATTGAATCGCATATCCACTTATACGAATTTCATCTTGTTGTGGTATGTCAATTTCTTTCCCGAATAATTCATGACCTTCAGCAATTAGAATTTGTGTCTGCACAATATCAATGCCTGTAATCATTTCTGTAATCGTATGTTCTACCTGAACACGTGGGTTTACTTCGATAAAATAGAATGAATCACCTGATACTAAAAATTCTACTGTCCCAGCATTAAGGTAATTAACATTTTTCATTAAATGAACAGCTGACTCGTTAATATCTTTTCTTAATTGTTCTGATAACGATACACTTGGTGCAATTTCAACTACTTTTTGATGTCGTCTTTGGATTGAACAGTCTCTTTCAAATAAATGCACAATATTTCCTTGGGAATCCCCAAGAATCTGTACTTCAATGTGCTTTGGTCGATTGATATATTTCTCAACATAAACTTCATCATTTCCAAATGCAGCTTTAGCTTCTGATTTTGCACGATTATAGGCTTCAGAAACTTCACTCGCACTATTGACAATCCTCATTCCACGGCCACCGCCGCCTAGAGATGCCTTGATAATGATTGGATATCCATGTTGATCACCAAAGTTTTCAACCTCTTCTAAACTTTGAACAGGACCATCACTACCTGGAATAACTGGGATATTCGCTTGGATCGCTTGTTCTCTCGCTTTTACCTTGTCACCAAACATATCGAGATGCTGGGATTTAGGACCAATAAAGATAATGCCTTCTTCCTCACATCTTCTAGCAAACTGAATATTTTCTGATAAGAAACCATATCCAGGATGAATGGCGTCTACATCACTATTTTTTGCGATTCCAATAATCCCTTCGATGTCTAAGTAGGCATCAATCGGTTTTTTACCTTCACCGACAAGATAAGCTTCATCAGCTTTATATCGATGTAAGGAGCCTGAATCTTCTTTAGAATAAATCGCAACAGTGCGAATATTTAATTCGTTACATGCCCTGAACACTCTTATTGCGATTTCACCACGATTTGCAACTAATACTTTATTGATGCGTCTCGCCACATATAACACCCCATCTTTACTATATATTTTGATATTCTGGCTTCATTATTTTCTCACAACATATTGAATATAATATAATTCTTCCTATATTGTTATCTCTGTGTTGAATATAATGCATTTAATGAAACCTATATTAAAAAGTGAGGGAATAAATCCCTGCACTTATTTATGTAAGGAAAACCTTTTTCTACTAATCGGCTTTGCCTCTGGCTGTTTTTTCACAGCTTTCCCCTTATAATTTTGCTCATAATTCACAAACATAGAAATATTGAATAATATCCCCATGGAGATACATAGCTGTAATAAAGATGAACCACCATAACTTACAAACGGTAACGGGACACCTGTTAAAGGAATAACACCAGAGATACCACCTAAATTAATAAAAGATTGAATTCCAATCATAGAAGAAATTCCAATGGCTAGTAAGCTTCCAAAAGGATCTTTACATTTTATCCCAATAAAAATCCCTCTTAATACAAGATACCCAAGACAAAGTAAGACAAATGCAACTCCAAATAGCCCTAATTCCTCGGCAATTACTGCCATAATAAAGTCAGTATGTGATTCAGGTAAATACCCTAACTTCTGTACACCTTGTCCTAGCCCTAATCCTTTGATCCCGCCAGTCCCAAGAGCAATATAAGAGTTAGCTAATTGCCAGCCATACCCTTGTTCATCAGCAAATGGATCCTGAAAGGCTAGAAAACGACCTAATCGAACATCAGAAAACAAGGAGTCCGATATGATAAAAAGGATTGGTATAGCGAAAATGAGCCCTATGCCACCAAGCTTGAAGATATTACGATAACTCATTCCAGAAGAAAAGATAATTGTGCTTGCTATTAGTAAGATAATAGCCGCAGTCCCAACGTCTGGTTGGATGGCAACAAAACCCAATACGAGAACTAAATAGACTAGTGGGGGAACAACCCCTTTATTAAATTCATTAATATAGGATTGTTTCTTTGCGTAAACAGCAGACAAGTATATAATAACACATAATTTGACAAATTCCGATGGTTGAAGACTTGAGGCACCAATTTTGTACCAACTTTCAGCATTACCTGCTACATGCCCAAAGACAAATAATCCACCTAAACCGACAAGAGAAAGAACTACCATAGGAATTAGAATTTTATTACTTTGTAAAATCTTATAAGGTACTAACGCTACAACAATAAAAACAAACATGGATAGAATAATATGAAGCTTTTGCCTTTGATAAAAATAATCACTTTCAAGATCATATCGCTGTACAGCTGAAACCATACTCGCACTGTACACCATAATAAGACCAAAGATGATCAACATAACCATGACAACGACTATAGTATAATCATATGACTTTAATATTTTTTTTAACATCTGCTGATCCCTCAAATACTGCGCAATACATTATTCTATAAAACTAATAGGATACCACCAATCCAACTATAAACTGTAATTGGCATTTTTTATATCATACTAGTTTATAAAAATTCACGCAATATATAATTTTTATTTAAGCTGAATTGTGAAATGAAAGGACGAGATTAAAAAACTCAAACAAAACATAAGATTGTTTGAGTCTTTAGATTATTTTTTTAGAACTGACTGATGTAACAGTAGTAATTCCTTTTCCAAATCATCCAATAATTTCTTACCATCAACTTCATCCATAAGCCCTAGTCGCACTGCAAAATCAATTTCGCGAGAAAGCCCAAACATTTGGGTATCTAATACATCTTCATAGAGTGGACACTGAGGCATGGTCAGGTTATCCATTTGCACTTTAATAAGCTGAAGAATTTTCTCTGCATCTGCCTTTAACAATGAAGTTGCTCTTTCCTTATAATCAAGAGTCGTTTCAGAAGTCAAGATCCGTCCCCCCGTATCGAGCAAATATCCTATCTAATAGATTTTATCCTTTATATTTTAAAAAAGCAAGTTTAAACAACTAACTACATCTCTTTTCATGACAGCTATTAACAAACTGTTGTATAATAATGACAATAATAAAAATAGTATCATTTTTCTTAATACCATCGTCTTGTTATGCAAAATTTAAGGAGGAACTAATGAAAAATATCGTTGAAATAAAAGGCCTAGTTAAATTTAAAATTACTTTAGATCCAAGTGTATGGATCTTTGATGATCGTAAAGCCGAACTACATACTTTTTTTAAAGAAGATACCATTATTGGTCATAATCTCGACGCCTATACAAAATCAATTTCAGAACATTGGGATCGGGAAATCATCGAAGGAGCTACGATTCCACAACCAGTAAAAACTAAAAAAAAATCATTTATGAAAGAAACATTGTTAAATGGAACGTTTGGAATTCCCTTTGAGCCTTTTCTAAAAAACGCGGAACCACTAGAGAATACTAAATCGATTATTATCGAAACCTTTGATGGAGAGTATGACTTCTCGATCGAAAAAGCTTCAGATTGGATCCTTTGTTTTTCACATCTAGGCAAACCTTTAAGCGAAGATGGACCCGTTCATGTTTATTTTAGAGATGGCAGCAATATGGATCATCCGATTAAAAATATACAAGGTTTTAGAATATATTAAAATGAAACTACCTCAACGAGGGCTTCATCTCCTACCAATGGTTAGTTGAGGTCAAAAGCATGCTCGTCACACAGACGTTGCCCTGGAAATTTATAGGTAACATATTTAAAAGGAGAAAAAGCATTTGCTTTTTCTCCTTTTATCTTTATCATAAGTATATGTTTAAACTAGGTTGTTTAATTCCACTACAGACACTTCGATTTCCAGACAAGTACAGATAAGTAGCTAAGACACTTTATGTTTACGACATTTCTTCTCCACAAGAGCTACGCCTTCCACTCAAGTCAACAATCGTCAAAAATAACTTTAACTTAGACCTATAATAAATCTGCAGCAAGTTGAGCCAGTCCAGAACGCTCCCCTTTTACTAATTTAACATGCCCTGCAATATTTTGATCCTTAAACTTCTCGACCACGTATGTAAGGCCGTTGTTATAGGCGTCTAGATAGGGATGATCAATTTGTTCAGGATCCCCCATTAAAACGATTTTACTTCCCTCTCCAACTCTCGTTAAAATGGTTTTCACTTCATGTTTTGTTAAATTTTGTGCCTCATCTATTATAATATACTGATCAGGTATACTTCTTCCACGAATATACGTTAATGCCTCAACCTCAATTGAACCCATTCCAGCTAATATGGCTTCAAGTTCTCCTGGCTTTTTCGTATTAAATAAATATTCAAGGTTATCAAATATAGGTTGCATCCAAGGTCTTAATTTTTCTTGCTTTTCACCCGGAAGATACCCTAAATCTTTGCCTACTGGAACAATCGGGCGCGCAACCAGTAGTTTTTTATAGTCTCCAAGATCTTCTGTTTGCATTAGTCCAGCCGCTAAAGCCAATAATGTTTTTCCTGTACCCGCTTTTCCTATAAGTGTTACAAGTGGAATATCACTTCTCAATAATAGCTCTACTGCCATCGTTTGTTGCACATTCCTAGGCTTTATCCCCCATATGTGATCATGATCAAATACTAATTTCTTTAATTTTAAGCTTTGTTGATCAACCATTCCGATCGCTGAAGATGAAGATCCGAGAGCATCCCTTAATATGACAAATTGATTTGGATAAAAAGGATGATTTGCTATATCCGCTAATAAAAGCTCTCCTTTTTCATAAAATCGATTCAAAAATTCTGAACTGATAAATATATTTAAAAACCCTGTGTAAATATGATCATTTTCTATGACTCGATCACTCAGAAAATCTTCTGATAATAATCCAATCGCATCTGCCTTAACTCTAACTAAGGCATCTTTACTCACTAAAATAACTTGTTTTCCATTTTCTTTTGTTTCTTCCTCTAATGAAAGGTTCTTGGCAACAGCTAAAATTCGATTATCATTTGTTTTTTCAACAAATATTTCTTGTAATTGATGAAAGGAACGATGATTTAATTCAATTCGAATATCCCCACCATTTTCAAGGGGAATTCCTTCATGTAATCTACCAGTTTCCCTCATTCCATCAATCATTCGGGCAACTTGTCTTGCATTTCTTCCTATTTCATCCATATATCTTTTCTTTGAATCAATTTCCTCTAACACAACAGCTGGGATAATGACTTCATTATCTTCAAAAGAATAAATGGAGTATGGATCTTGTAACAACACATTAGTATCTAACACATATATTTTACTCAAGTAGATGCCTCCTGCTCCTATGTGTTTTATTTGCTATGTTGCGTTTTTTCTTACTTCTCTATCGGAATTCAGCGAGGATTTGGATCATTCTTTATAATCCTAAATACCCAAAACTGTCTTCCTTACGCAGAGTTGTACTATTATTCCGATTAGAGCTTTCTAAATGAAGTTAGTTTCTTCAGGATGTCACATCCCTTCATTTATAGACTAACTAATGTTAGTTTGAGCTTTGGTAAAATATATGTTTTCCCGCATAAAGATAGAAGATATTTCGCACAATATCTAATAATGATTTTATTTTCCAAGGAAATATTGGACTTCCGTGCCAATACAGGTGTAGAAAAAGTTAAGGAGATGGTTAACATGAAAATTTATCTAATGCTCTTCATTAGTTTATTCGTCTTATTTGGCTGTGCAGGAAAAGATGATCAAACCGCTCAAAATGAAAACAACCAAGCCATTAACGTGAAAAATAGTACGATTCAGCATGTAGATAAAAAAACAGGACAACAAATTTCAAAACACTTAACGGATTTAGCCACTAGCCTACCAAAGGTTAATGACGCAACAAGTGTGGTTCTAGGTAATTATGCAATTGTTGGAATCGATGTAAATGCAGATCTTGATCGTTCTGAAGTTGGAGCAATTAAATATTCAGTAGCTGAAAGTTTAAAGAAGGATCCCCATGGAGCTAGAGCAATTGTCGTTGCAGATCCGGATATTAACGCTCGTTTAAGGGAGATCGCAGAGGACATTAGAAAAGGAGAGCCTATTGAAGGAATTATGAATGAATTATCTGATGTTGCTGGACGTTTAATCCCAGAAATACCAGCCGACCTTGAGGACCCTAAAAAGTCCGAACCAACTGAAGATATAAAAAAGACATTAAATAAATCCGATCGACAAAATTTAGATAAGCAACAACAAGAACAATCAAACCATCATAAACAATAAGAACCATATTTAAAAAAAGCTTAGTCCATTGACTAAGCTTTTTTCAAGGCTTCCATAACTTGTTGGTCTAGCCTTTTGGCTGCTTCTAAATCATATGTCTTATCGTACGTAGGAACGTTCGTCATTTTTGCGCCATAAAACATAACATCTCTTACTTCTTTTATGTTTAATTCGATAAGTGCGAGTTTTAATGGAATACCTTCGACATATTCCTGTCTAATAATTGCCTCACCAATTATAGAATATGTAGATTCAAGAGCCACTACGTTAAGAACGACCTGTGCATTCCCTTGAATATTTCGAACAATTCTGGAACGATTATTAATAGCCAAAAATATCGTATTTGGATCTTTCGCGAAAACCCACGAAATCGCATTTACCATCGGGCTTCCCGTTTCATGATCAATCGTTGACAACAGTGCAAATTGTTCTGATTGTAAGGAATGTAGTAACGGTTCGGTTAGTTCAGGTTCAATCAGATTAGCCATCTAAAAATCCTCCTTTTCATTATTATCATATAATTAAAACTCCTCCCTTTCAATGTTAACCACCTTTAATCATTATAAGTGTAATAAAAAAATTCGAAACAGAGAATAAGTTATACTATAATAGAAGTGATATCAAATTATGCGAAATATACTTAGATATGTCAATTATATATATTCTCTGTTAAATTGGTATTAATAATAATTGAAAATTCTACCGAGGTGCTAGTATGAGAGTAAAATGCGTGATTTGCGATAAAATAGAGAACATCGAAAATGATTCTTTCCAAGCAAAACGGTTACGAAACAGACCGATTTACACCTATATGTGTCAAACCTGTAATGATCGAATTACAGAAAAAACAAATGAAAGAATAGCAACTGGAAACTTTCACCTATACCGAAGTAAAATACAACCAGATGATTGGGATTGATGAAAAGCGGAAATATCTGTTCTCCCTTAAGCCTACACAACACAACCGGCACGAAAGTCGTACTTTATTGTTTTTGACAAATTGAACGCAATGTATAGCTAATAACCAGTTCTAAGAATCCAACACTAGACAAACTTTTGACCTTGTGGAGGGTAGACACGGGAGCTAGGCATTAACACGTAATAAAAAACCCTAAAATTTTAGGGTTTTTCTTAGTTTACTTCGGAAATATTTTATATCGATCGGGGCTTTCATTTATTTGATTTAACATAACCTCAATTAATTCTCTTGGAAAACGAGTTTGACTTTCCTTATCATTCAATACATATGATAGATAATAAAAATCTTCATCCACCGTAATATGAATGTCCACGATTTCATGTTCTTCCTTTAAAATATCGCGAAACATTTCCTCCGTTTCTAGAGCTGCTGTATCTTCAGGTCTTGCATCACAAACCACTTTTATCGTCAACCAATTATACAGACTATCATGTATCGAACTCATAACCGCATCCCCATTCTCTATTGCATTTTATGTCGATGTAGACGAATTTTGTAAATAATCAAAATCATAGCAGCAACCACTAATCCTTCTGTAATTGGAAGAAAAATACCTAAAAAACTTAAAAACGTACAGCCAAATATGAGAAATAAATATATAATGACAGATTTAAGCAATGGTAATTTTTGTGAAAAGCCTAATTTAAACACAAGAATACATAATAGCAAAATAGTAATATACAACAACCACATACCTAAGTCTGAATTTTCATCCACCTTATATAAAGCCGCAAAAAAAGATAGCCTGTCTGTAATATCCATTGTCTGTATGTCCCTCCCCTATTCCTTTGAATCTACTATACTACAAAAAGACTAATTATTTCAAATATTATAAACGGAATACGTAAGCGCCTTTCTCCCCCCGATAAAGATCACTCTCTCCTATTGGTAAGCCTTTAGGTGAAGTAAGTGGAATAGTCGAACTTATTCATTACACCCAGCACAAGACGAGCACATAAAGAGTTTTCTTATTGACTGATTTGCCTGCTATGCAGAGTTTTTTAACAATTTTTAAGAGGCTGAAGTACAAAAAAACCTTTATGACCTCGAGGTGGCCACTTGAGCTAGACATTAATCTAACTTCTAAAAAACTCATCTTTCATAATTAAAAAAGGGAAACATCTTATATGTCTCCCTTTTTCGATATTACGCTTCCACTTCCGCACTTTTCTTCTTCTTCGCTGCTTTTTCCCGCTCATTTTTATTAAGAATCTTTTTCCGTAAGCGAATGGATTGTGGAGTTACTTCACAATACTCATCTTCATTAAGATACTCTAGTGATTCCTCTAATGTTAAAATACGCGGTTTTTTAATAGTTGACGTTTGATCCTTAGTGGCAGACCTAACGTTTGTTTGTTGTTTCATCTTTGTTATATTAACAGCAAGGTCGTTTTCTCTTGAATGTTCTCCTACGATCATTCCTTCATAAATCTCAGTACCAGGTTCAACGAAAATGACACCACGATCTTCTACTTGCATAATTCCATATGTTGATGCTTTTCCGCTTTCCATTGAAACAAGTACACCTTGACGTCTTCCACCTACTTGTCCTTGCTGCATCGGTTGGTAACTATCAAAGGTATGGTTGAGAATCCCATATCCATGAGTTAGCGTTAGGAATTCTGTTGAATATCCAATTAACCCTCTTGCTGGTACATTAAAGATAAGACGAACTTGCCCATTTCCGTTATTAATCATATCTAATAATTCGCCTTTACGTGAACCCATCGATTCCATAACGGCTCCAGTATGTTCTTCAGGAACATCAATTTGAACTCGCTCAACAGGTTCACAACGAACACCGTCAATTTCCCTTACAATGACTTTTGGTTTAGAAACCTGTAGTTCATAGCCTTCACGTCGCATATTTTCAATTAAAATTGATAAATGTAGCTCCCCACGACCAGAAACAATCCATGCATCTGGTGAGTCAGTGTTTTCTACTCGTAAGCTAACATCTGTATGAAGTTGTTCGCGAAGTCTTTCTTCAATTTTTCTAGAAGTGACATATTTACCTTCACGACCAGCAAATGGACTATTATTCACAACAAATTCCATCTGCAAAGTAGGCTCATCAATACGTAAAATTGGTAATGCCTCTTGATGTTCAATCGGACAAACCGTTTCCCCAACATTAATGTCTTCCATACCGGAAACGGCGATTAAGTCACCTGCATACGCTTCTTGGATTTCCAATCGTTTTAAACCAGAGAATCCCATTAACTTCGAAACCCTAAATGATTTCACACTTCCATCAAGTTTCATTAATGCGACTTGCTGACCGACCTTAATTGTTCCGCGGAATACACGTCCAATCCCAATTCTTCCAACAAATTCGTTATAATCTAAGAGAGCAACTTGAAATTGAAGTGGTTCTTCGCGATTATCAACAGGTGCAGGAATATGGTCGATAATCATATCATAAAGAACTTGCATGTTTTCATCTTGTTTCTCTGGATTGATACTAGCAGTTCCATTAATTCCAGATGCATATACTACTGGAAAATCAAGTTGATCTTCATTTGCATCAAGTTCAATGAATAAGTCAAGCACTTCATCTACTACTTCTGCAGGACGAGCAAAATCACGGTCAATTTTATTTACGACAACGATCGGTGTTAAGTTTTGCTCTAATGCCTTTTTTAATACGAATCTTGTCTGTGGCATTGTTCCTTCGTAAGCATCAACAACTAATAGAACGCCATCAACCATTTTCATGATCCGTTCTACTTCACCGCCAAAGTCTGCGTGTCCTGGCGTATCAAGAATATTGATTTTTTTATCCTTATATTGGATAGCAGTATTTTTTGCTAAAATCGTAATTCCTCGTTCTCTTTCGATATCACCTGAATCCATTGCACGTTCTTCTACATGTTCATTTGAACGGAATGTACCAGCTTGTTTTAACAATTGATCAACTAATGTCGTTTTACCATGGTCAACGTGGGCAATAATTGCAATATTTCTAATATCTTCTCTGCTTTTCAAATAAGTGTCCTCCTGCCTTATAATAAGGTTTATCAAAAAAATATATATAAATCATGATCATCTATAAGCGAACATGATAGTCATTCACTTAACTGAGATATTATATCACAATTGCAGTAGAAACTAATAATTTTTTTTTGTAAAATAAAGGTAAGAGGATTTTTATAATTGCAAAACTTTAGAAAAAGGGGAAATTTATTCATGGAAAAAAATGTTAAACAGACAAAGGGTTTCTTTTTGCTTTTAGCCTTTTTGGGAACGCTTTGTTTATCTGGATTAAGTATTTCGATCGCAGAAGGCAGCTTAATTGGGGGATTGGTGAGTATCGTTATTCTTCTTTTTACTATGGGGCTCGGATTTTCTCAAAAAAAAAAATTTCAAGAAAAGGAGACTGTTTAAAGGGAAGTAGTTCAGTTCCTATAATCCTTGTTACTCAAAATACGGAATTTAAGCCTATTAAAAATAGTAACCAATACAATAACTATTTTTTGGAGTAATTAACAGGATACACATGTTCCGTTGTCCGACAATCACTATGATTTCTCATTTTATCGGACATAGGTTCAGCTATTTATCTAAAGGTTGGCAAATACGTACTCAGTATCGAAGGCTCTCCAAAATAGAATGATTGATTATAACGACGTACTCAATGTCCTTAAATAAGTTGCAACGACCGGAAATAGTTAATAAAATTAGCGGGATTAATTCATACAAGTAAAACACATGGATACACTGTTATCCATGTGTTTTACTTTACCATTTCCATTAATTTTTGACTTTGATTTCTAATGTATCTTACATCTTCTTCACATTATCAGAACTACAGTTTAAAAGCAGTTCCCTTTTTTGAATAATCCTTGTTATTTTAAATACATGTCAAGTCCAGTCTCCATTTTGTAAATACTGATTCATTACTTCATCATGCAATCCCGGTTTCGAAATGAATACGGCGGTTTGATTCAATAAATCCAATGGTTTGCCTCTTAAATCAGTAGCGCGTCCTCCCAATTCTTCAACAAGTATTTTCCCCGCTGCATAATCCCATGGAGATAAACGCAGGGAAATATAACCATCTAATCGACCAGCAGCAACATAAGCAATTTCAAGTGCGGCACTACCATAGTTTCTCGTTCCTCGAGTACTCTTGACAAGTGGAGTTAAAATGGAAGGGTCTATTCTTTTATTTGGAATAATCCATATTGGGTTTATTCCAAGGATTGCTTTTGAGACAGTTGCAGGAGGCAATGGTTTTAGAGCTGTATCATTCATGAATACACCGTGCCCCTTTAAAGCGTGGTATAATTCATCATGAACAACATCATATACAAGCCCTATTTTCCCAACCCCATTTTCAAAAATCCCAATTGAAATAGCAAAATTTCTCTGCATATGTACAAAATTCATCGTTCCATCTATTGGGTCAATAATCCATACAATTCCATCTGTGGACGTTATCTGATCTCCTAGACCCTCTTCCCCTAAAATTTTATGGTCTGGGTAGGTTTCTCGAATTTTATTAATAAAGAACCTTTCTGTATTACGGTCGATTTCTGTTACTAAGTCATTTTGATTCGATTTAGTCTGAATCACTAATTCTTCTGTAAAAGAGTCCCTTATCATAGAACCCGCAGCCTTAATCCAAGCTTTTGCATGCGCATCAATTTGTTCCCAGTTTGCCATTTCCTTACCTCCATGATCAAATATATTGTACATGATATTTTATCTTATTTATCATTCTAAACCAACGGCACTAAATAAAAAACGAACTCTTTCCATTCACAGAGTTCGTTTCTAATCAAATCCCACCATTTTCATTTTGATATGTTTCTCCTTTAATCCATTACAGAGCTTTTAATGTTAGTAGTTCCTGCCTAATCTCCTCAAGTTTTTCTTTACTTTTGGTTTTCTTGATTTCATTATTTTCTCCCATTGCCTCAAATAAAACGGCCAATTCATAATCCATTTCCATTTTTAAAATCGCTTTTCTTTCGTTTTCGATTGATTTCCCTTTAATTGAATTCATCACCTGTTTCATAATTGATACACCCCTTCCAAAGTAGTTACCCTTTCTACTTTTTAAATAATCTGACTATTTTGTGGTTGTAATCATATATTATGTTTAAATTGCTATTCTTGCAACAAATTTGCACATTTGCCTATTCACCTTACCCCTCTATGAAAGGAAATTGATCATTATTCATCAATCTATTCGACATTCATAATTCTTCTTGTTTAAATATGATTGTGATAAAATATTTAATAAAATAAGGAGGTTTTCAAAGTGGCTTTTAATGGTTTTACAAATGATGATTTTGATGTTTTTTCAATAGATGGTTTAGAACAGCGTATGGAGGCCTTAAAAACTAATGTACGACCTAAACTAGAATTTCTTGGAAATCACTTTGCCCCAACATTAGCTACCATGCTAGGTGAAGAAATCTTTCCACATGTTGCCAAGCATGCAAGAAGAACGATTAACCCGCCAAATGACACTTGGGTTGCCTTTGCTAATAATCCTAGAGGTTACAAAATGCTACCCCATTTTCAAATTGGACTGTGGGGAACCCATCTGTTTATCTGGTTCGCCATTATTTACGAAGCACCTAATAAATTAGAATTTGGCAAGACACTAGAAAAAAATATCAATACGATTTATGATGATATTCCTGAGGATTTTGTATGGTCACTTGATCATATGAAACCAGAAGTTCTAAAACATAACGAATTATCTATAGAAGACTTGACTAACATGTTTGTCCGCTTGCAAACGGTGAAAAAAGCTGAAATTCTATGTGGATACCAAATCCCTAGAAACCAAGCTGTTCAACTATCTGGTCAACAACTTCTTGATAAAATCGATACCGTTTTTAACACCGTATCTTCACTTTATAAAATGCTATAAAGTGAAACTTCTATAAGTGTAGTTTTTCGATGCACAAGATGGGTTAGTGCACACGTTGAGATAAGGTTTTTCTTTGGGCTTCAGCCCTAAAAAAATTGTTTAATCAGGCTTTCCGTGACAGGACGTCGCGTTATTAACATGCTGCAGCCTCACGAATAGTTAGTTGTTACCAGCAGCATGCTGGTCCCACATACGTTCTCGAAGGCATAATTAAGTTCATGTCATCTTTTTCGAATCTTTATTGGAGTTGACCCTCTACCTATCTACTTTTGGTTTTTTCCTCATTGTCTCGGCTAGTAGGTTTTCTGCCAGTAAAAACAGGTTAAAATGGGAATACTTCCCTTTTTAACATAATATGATAAATTTGGGAACAAACCTCCTAATCATTAAACAGGATTAGGAGGTTTTAGCTTGTTTTCTAATATATGCATTCAGGGTCGATTACATTCTTATAATTGAACCAGAAGCCTCTCTTGCCTTTTTTATCGCTCGATATGAGGAATATCCACTAACCTCCTCAAACTCTCTACATAGCGTTTTTTCCTGGGCTTTACTTGGTACAATTTCTTTAAAACGATTATAGATATGTAAGAGTTTATCTCTGTCTATTCCCCTTTCGTATGCTTGTTCAATACTTTCATAAAAATGAATTACATCAATAATCTCGTCTGTTGACCAATCGTGATCGATAGGGTATTGATAGTCCACTTCAAACATCCTTTACATTTTTCTTTACCTGCGAATACCTCGTTATTGTAATTAAACCATGAACATTAATTATTCACAAATTATTCTAGGCAACTGGGCACAATAATGCTATAATTCATTTGTTTTATTTTTCATTGAAACGAATAACTATATAAAAGAGGTGTTAATTCCATTGAATCAATCTCATACACCACTATTTAGCGGAGTAATTAAACATGCTCAAAAAAACCCGATTCAATTTCATATACCTGGACATAAAAAAGGCAGAGGTATGGCTCCAGAATTTAGAGAATTCGTTGGCGATAATGCACTTTCCATCGACTTAATTAATATTGGACCACTTGATGACTTGCACCAGCCAAAAGGAATCATTAAAGAGGCGCAAGATTTAGCTGCAGAAGCATTCGGAGCCGATCATACATTTTTCTCCGTTCAAGGGACAAGCGGTGCAATAATGGCTATGATTATGTCTGTTTGTGGTCCCGGTGATAAAATTATTGTTCCTAGGAATGTTCATAAATCCGTTATGTCTGCGATCATTTTCTCAGGTGCTATCCCAATTTTTATCCATCCTGAAGTTGATGAACACCTTGGAATCTCTCACGGAATTACAACGGAATCACTGAAGCGGGCTCTTGTTGAATATCCTGATGCAAAGGCTGTACTTGTTATCAATCCTACTTACTTTGGGATTGCGGCTGACTTAAAAAGTATTGTAGAAATCGTACATTCTTATGATATTCCTGTACTAGTTGATGAAGCCCACGGAGTCCATATTCATTTCCATGATGAATTGCCCTTATCTGCAATGCAGGCTGGAGCTGACATGGCTGCTACAAGTGTACATAAATTAGGCGGTTCCATGACACAAAGCTCGATTTTGAATGTAAAAGGAAATCGTGTTTCCTATAAACGAGTCCAATCCGTATTAAGTATGCTGACAACCACATCAACATCTTATTTATTATTATCATCATTAGACGTAGCGAGGAAAGAATTGGTCATTTCCGGAAAAAAAATGCTTGATCGTACGATCGAACTCGCTAACTCGATTCGAAAAAGAATCAATCAAATTGAACACATGTATTGTGTTGGCGATGAAATCCTTGAAAGAGATGCCGCTTTTGATTTTGATCCAACAAAACTAATCATTTCAGTAAAGGATCTAGGGTTATCTGGCTTTGATGTGGAAATATGGTTAAGAGAGAATTATAACATTGAGGTTGAGATGTCCGATTTATATAATATTCTCTGTATAATCACTCCTGGCGACTCAGAAGAGGATGCTAATACGTTTATTCAAGCATTATCACGTTTATCTAATGAAAGACATGCGCTTGCCGCTAAAATTCATTCTAAAGTGATTTTACCTGAGATACCTATTCTAGCGGTATCACCAAGAGATGCTTTTTATTCTGAAACAGAGCTTGTACCATTCGATGAATCTGAAGGAAGGATTATTGCAGAATTTATCATGGTATATCCACCTGGAATCCCGATTTTTATCCCAGGTGAAATCATTACAGAAGATAATTTAGTTTATATTAAAAAAAATCGCGATGCAGGACTTCCTGTGCAAGGACCCGAAGATTTTGACTTTAGAATGTTGCGTGTTATCAAAGAACATAGAGCGATTAAATAACTTAGAAGCTGTCATTTGCGACAGCTTCTTTTTTTTATCAACAAAAAAAGCATGCCGTTGCATGCTTTTACATTTATCAATTTAACTATTAATTTTCTTCTTTTTTATGCTCGTGGCGTTTGCAGTTGCATTTAGATGAATAAAGCACAGTCACCTTTTCATCTTCGAAGTAATCAATTGTTGCATTGCATTCTTGACATACGATTGTGCCCATTTTTTCCATCCCCTTATCTTAGATTCCCTTTAATAAGAAAGCGCTTTTTCTTTTTTCTTTAATCATATAATAATATAACACTATTAAAAAATCAAGTACTAAAGTATAACACATTAAATTAAATGTGTTGGACTATTTAAAGCCAACTGGGACAAAATAAGTCCATCAGCACAATAAATCATTGATAAAATTTAATTTGAAGAATCACTCCTAAATAACTACGGCTAACTGTTTTTTCATCCTATTTGGTTTGTTGCTTAAATTTTGAGTGTTTAATAGTTAAACTTATTTGTTTATTTCCTTTTCAGTCACTCCCACTTCGTTTTTTGCTCAGGTAAGTCTATAATCCCTTAATACTATAGTTCAACGTTGTCTTGCCCATCTCACATTCCCCAGAAGAGCATTTGGCTCTTCTACTTCACAATAATCAAAATCAAAAGCAACCTTTAACACAACCAAATAAAAAAAGCATTACCCAAATGGAGGTTCATCTCCAATAGGATAACGCTTTTTGTGATTTTAATAGATTAACGTCCTATCTATTATACATACTGAGTTTGAAGGGTAGTCATTGGCAATGCTTCATTGAAAAATTCCGCTAATTCAACTGCTTGTTGATAATCAGTAATCTTAAATATGGTCATTAAATATTCTATATCATGGAGATCTTCTGGGTCGAGGATTGCTGAACGGCCAGTTTGCATACAGACAACTAGAGGTTTTCCAAAAAATAAGTTCGTGTAGATTAAACCAAAATCATATCGAGCCAAATCGGTAGTAAATCCAATAAAACGAACTTTTACGTTTTCTTCTTCTTCATATAATTTTTCAAATAGTTCCATGTTTTCTCCTCCCCTTTTTACTAAATTTTCATTCTATCTAGAATATAATTATATTTTAAGAGTTTACTATAATGCAACGAGTTTTACAAATGTTCTAAAATTTGTCAATAATTTATTACAAAGCTGCTAAAAAATTTCATTTATTCTTGTAATCAGAAAGGTCTACGCTGACATACCTATTGATAACTTTTAATCAAAAATCAACATTCCCCTTTTTACTTAACCAATATGAAAGAACATAAAATGAAGAAATCCATATAACCCTAAGCTGGATATTGTTGTATAAAACGTTTTCTTAGTCGAACGAATAAAGTAATTCCCGATCAAAATCGCCAGATTAAAAAAGATCATAAACATTATGACTTTATAGACAAGCAAATCCTTTTTTGAAAGCCATTCCGCTAGAGTAAAACCACTCCATATCATCAATTGGATAATGATTACTGTATAGAGTCTCATGAACAATCACCAATAATTCCATAATAGTATTTTTATTGACTCAATATAACTTCGTTGGGGTTCCGTTACGGGCACGGCACTATGTTTGCTTCTCAACTACACCATAGCCATCGTGACATTTCGTGTCTAGTGACTTACTGGTCTCGCTTCTGAGGCAGGAGAACCTCGGTCTTCCACTACAATTCAACAGAAAATAAAATCAACACTGCGCTTTTTATTATATATATGTCCAAAAGATCATAGATATTTTTCTTTTTTAACTGAAACAAAAAAGCTGCCTATTATAAGCTAATAGGCAGCAAAATTATTTATTTTAAAACGTGAATTGGTGCTCCAAGAGCAACTTCAGCAGCTTCCATTGTCATTTCACCTAGTGTTGGATGAGCATGAATCGTTAATGCAATATCTTCTGCAGTCATACCAGATTCTATAGCAAGACCTAATTCAGAGACAATATCAGATGCGTTTGCACCAGCAATTTGTGCTCCAATCAATACGCCATCTTCTTTACGAGTAATTAGTTTTACAAATCCATCTGTACTATCAAGAGATAACGCACGACCATTTGCAGCGTATGGGAATTTAGCAGCTACAACTTCAATTCCTTCTTTTTTCGCATCAGCTTCATTATATCCAACTGTTGCCAATTCAGGATCAGAGAATACCACTGCTGGGATTCCAATGTAATCAATTTCAGAAGTTTGCCCTGCAATTGCTTCTGCTGCGATTTTCGCCTCATAAGATGCTTTATGAGCTAATTGTGGTCCTGGGACAACATCACCGATTGCATAAATATTGCTTACATTTGTACGGCACTGTTTGTCAATTTCAATAATTCCGCGTTCGTTCATTTTAACGCCGGCCTGTTCCAATCCCATTTCATCTGTATTTGGACGACGTCCAACCATTACAAACACATAATCAGCTTCAAATTTCTTTTCTTCGCCCTTAATTTCAGCAGTAACAACTACACCATTTTCTGTTTCTTCTACACCTTTAGCAAGTGCTTTTGTATAAATTTCAGCACCTTTGCTCTTTAAAGTTCTTTTAACTAATGCTGACATTTGTTTTTCAAAACCAACGCCTAAAATTTCATCAGCACCTTCTAAAACCGTTACTTGTGAACCAAAGTTAGCATAAGCAGTACCTAATTCAATACCAATAACTCCACCGCCGATTACGACAATTTTTTCAGGAACTTCTTGTAAATTCAAAGCACCAGTTGAACTTAAAACTCGCTTTGAAAATTTAAATGTAGGAAGTTCAATTGGTCGTGAACCTGTTGCAATGATTGCATTTTTGAAATTATACGTTTGAGAAGATGTTTCTGTCATTACTTTTAATGAGTTACTATCAACAAAGAAAGCTTCTCCACGAACAATATCAACTTTGTTTCCTTTTAATAGTCCTTCAACACCGCCAGTTAACTTCTGAACAACACCAGCTTTGAATTCTTGAACTTTAGAAAAATCAACTGTCACATTTTCAGCATGAATACCATATTTATCTGAATGCTTTGCTGTTTCATATCGATGACCAGCAGAGATTAACGCTTTAGATGGAATACATCCAACGTTAAGACAAACACCACCAACATATTCTTTCTCTACAATCGTTACTTTTTGCCCTAATTGAGCAGCACGAATAGCTGCTACATATCCACCTGGACCAGCTCCTATAACGATTGTATCTGTATCAATTGGGAAATCACCTACTACCATGTTTTACGCCTCCATTAATAATAGTTCAGGATCATTTAATAAACGTTTAATGTGATTTAATGCGTTTTGACCTGTTGCTCCGTCTATCATACGATGATCGAAACTTAATGATAATGCTAAAACAGGCGCTGCAACAATTTCACCGTCTTTTACAATTGGCTTTTCGGCAATACGACCAATTCCAAGGATCGCTACCTCTGGATGGTTAATAACAGGAGTAAACCATTGGCCACCTGCAGATCCGATGTTTGAAATCGTACAAGAAGCACCCTTCATTTCATCTGGAGCTAGTTTTCCGTCACGGGCTTTTCCAGCTAATTCATTAATTTCATTAGAAATGTTGAAAATGGATTTACGATCTGCATCTTTTACTACAGGTACTAATAAACCTTTATCTGTATCTGCAGCGATACCGATATTGTAATAATGCTTATGAACGATTTCTTGAGTCGCATCATCGAGTGATGTATTAAGTGCTGGGAATTCACGTAAAGCACTTGTTAAAGCCTTAACTACATAAGGTAAGAAAGTTAGTTTAATACCTTTATTTGCTGCCACTTCTTTGAATTTCTTGCGGTGTGCAACAAGTTTTGTAACATCCACTTCATCCATTAATGTCACGTGAGGTGCTGTGTGTTTTGAGTTAACCATTGCTTTAGAAATAGCTTTACGAATGCCGCTCATTTTTTCACGAGTTTCTGGATATTGACCAGCTGGAATTGGTGTTGGTGCTGCTGTAGTTTCAGCTGGTGTAGCTTCCTGTGCTTGAGCTTGAGGAGCTTCTGAAGCAACTGCGGCTCCACCGTTTAAGAATGCATCAATATCAGTCTTTAATACACGACCATTGTCTCCAGATCCAGATACTTGACGAATATCCACACCTTTTTCACGTGCATATTTACGTACTGAAGGCATAGCGATAATACGACGATTTGGATCCACTTCAGCTTGAGCTGCCGGTGCAGCATTCGCAGTTTCTGGTTGAGCTGTTTCTGCTTTCGCTTCAGCAGGTGCCTCTTCTTCAGCTTCGTCACCTTTAAATACTAAATCCTCGTATCCTGGAGCATCAAATTTAATTAATACTTGTCCAACAGTTGCAACAGTGCCTTCCCCAACTAACACTTCTTCTACCGTACCTTCAACTGGGGATGGAATTTCAACAACTGCTTTATCATTTTGAACTTCACATAATACATCGTCTTCTTGAACTTTATCTCCTGGTTTTACAAACCATTTTACAATCTCGCCTTCATGAATACCTTCACCGATATCAGGCATTTTAAATTGAAATGACATTAAGAGCCCTCCTAATTAATTTTCCTATGTAATAAAGAATTATTGCCATGAATAACCCATTTATATTATTACATTGTTTTAGCCCTGCTTATAGACTAGTCTTCTTATTTTTCAAAAAAGTAATCAACTATATGCAGGGCATACTGACTTATTGGTTTAGAAAGTTAATACCTTTTTAGCTGTTTCGATGATGTCTTTATGATTTGGTAACCAAACAGACTCAGCTTGTGGGAATGCAAATACTGTATCTGGTGCAGCAACACGTAACACTGGTGCATCAAGACTTAGGATTGCACGATCATTAATTTCAGCTACCACTTGCGCTGCAACTCCTGCTTGTTTTTGTGCTTCTTGGACAACGATTGCGCGACCTGTTTTTTCAACAGAAGCAATAATTGTTTCAATATCAAGTGGACTTACTGTACGTAAATCAATTACTTCTACAGAGTAACCTTCTTTTTCTAATTCTTCAGCTGCTTTCAATGAATCGTGAACCATTGCTCCATACGTAATAATCGATAGATCCGTTCCTTCACGTTTTACATCTGCTTTACCTAGAGGAATTGTATATTCACCTTCAGGAACATCCTGACGGAATGAACGATATAATTTCATATGCTCTAAGAATACGACTGGATCATTATCACGGATTGCTGAAATTAATAATCCCTTTGCATCATATGGAGTTGAAGGGATAACAACCTTAACACCTGGAGTTTGAGCCATTAGTCCCTCTAAGCTATCAGCGTGCATATCAGGTGTATGTACACCTCCGCCAAAAGGAGAACGAATTGTTACAGGTGCATTCATTTTTCCGCCAGTACGATAACGTAGACGAGCCATTTGTCCAGCAATTTGATCAAAAACTTCAAATACAAAGCCGAAGAATTGAATTTCAGGTACTGGACGATATCCTTGTAAACTTAAACCAAATGCTAAACCACCAATTCCTGATTCTGCAAGTGGTGTATCAAAAACACGATCTTCCCCAAATTCTTTTTGTAATCCTTCAGTTGCACGGAATACGCCACCGTTAACGCCTACGTCTTCTCCAAATATTAATACATTTGGATCATTTTTTAATTCAACGCGTAACGCATCAGTGATTGCCTGAATCATTGTCATTTGCGCCATGGCTTATTTCGACTCCTTTGCTAAATAAATTTCTTTTTGTTCTTTTAAGTTTTGTGGTAATTCTTCATACATAATGTTGATAAGGTCCGTTACTTTTTGTTTTGGAGCACTATCGGCCTTTTTAATTGCCTCTTTAATTTCTTCTTTCGCTTGTTCGATTACTTCATTTTCTTTTTCTTCACTCCATAAACCTTTTGCTTCTAAGAATTTACGGAAACGAACAAGTGGATCTTTCTTTTCCCATTCGTTATCAAGGTCTGCTGTACGGTAACGAGTTGGGTCATCCCCTGCCATTGTATGTGGGCCATAACGGTAGGTCATCGTCTCAATTAGAGTAGGTCCTTCTCCATTTACAGCACGTTCACGAGCTTCACGTGTTGCCGCATAAACAGCTAATGGATCCATTCCGTCAACTAAAATCCCTGGGATACCTGCAGCGACTGCTTTTTGGGCTAATGTTGGTGCAGCGGTTTGCTTATCACGAGGTGTTGAAATAGCAAATTGGTTGTTTTGCACCACAAAGATCGCTGGAGCTTTATATGCGCCTGCAAAGTTCATTCCTTCATAGAAATCACCTTGTGAAGTACCACCATCACCTGTGTATGTAATGGCAACGGCTTTTTGACCGCGTTTCTTTAATCCAAGTGCCACACCAGCAGTTTGAACATATTGCGCACCGATAATAATTTGCGGAATATATACATTTACACCTTCAGGAATTTGCCCACCTTCAAAATGACCTCTTGACCATAAGAAAGCTTGATATAGTGGTAATCCGTGCCATACGATTTGAGGAACATCACGATATCCTGGTAAAACAAAATCCTCTTTTTCTAAAGCAAATTGTGAAGCTAATTGAGACGCTTCTTGACCTGCAGTTGGAGCATAGAAGCCTAGACGCCCTTGTCTGTTTAATGAAATAGAACGTTGGTCTAAAATTCGTGTATAAACCATTCGTCTCATTAATTCTTGTAGTTGCTCATTACTTAAATCAGGCATTGCAGATTCATTAACAATTTGACCTTCTTCATTTAATATCTGTAACATTTGAAATTGTTCTGTTATTACGTTTTCTTGAGCCTTTGCATCGACTGTTAATTTTTGCGTGTTAGATGCCATACAAATCACCCTTTCAAGTCATTAGAATAGTCTTTAATAGAGTATCCAAAAATGTATAACTAAAGCATGAATTTTTTTAAGGAAGAACCTTAATTTCATTCTATCTTTTCTCTTCCATTTTATTATTACACTATAGTTACTCTATTATTTTACTTTTTATCACAAATGATCATTTCACCTTAAACTGTATTATTATTATTTTGTAAAAAAGTGAAACACCTTTCATTCACATGTATATCTTAACGATTAATATCTCCACAGTCAATGAAAATGACTCAATTATTTCAAAAAAAGTTCACGAATTCTTCACATTAACAAAACCTGTTATATTATCTGAATTTTATCTGTACTATAAAAAAATATCTTTTTTTGTTGTGTTATATGAAAGATTTTAATTAATACTATTTTATAATAATGATAATCATTAGGGGTTTTGTTAGCTTAAATTAGAAATGTTTTTTTCTATATTAATGATATAAATGGATTTAGATTAACTTTTTCACTACTTTTTGATAAAATTGGTCTACATGATGTTTAAAGGAAGTGTTACTTAACATGTTAACAATGGATGATATTGTACGCGACGGACATCCGGTTCTAAGAAAAGTGGCATCTGAGGTTGCTTTACCACCCTCAGATGAGGATAAACAAATTCTTCATCAATTAATGGAATATGTTCAAAACAGTCAAAATCCAGAAATCGCTGAAAGATATGGATTACGTCCCGGTATCGGTTTAGCTGCACCTCAAATTAATGTTTCAAAACGAATGATTGCCGTACACGTAACGGATGAAAGCGGGAAATTATATAGTTATTCTCTAATCAACCCAAGGATTATCAGTCACTCAGTAGAAAAAGCTTACTTAATTTCTGGAGAAGGTTGCTTATCAGTAGATGATCCACATCCTGGGTTTGTTCCAAGATATGCTAGAATTACCGTCAAAGGATTTGATTCTGAAGGAAAGGAAGTAAAAATTCGATTAAAAGGACTTCCAGCCATTTGTTTTCAGCATGAGATTGATCATTTAAATGGAATTATGTTTTATGATCACATTAATACAGAAAATCCGATGGAAAAGCCAGAAAACGCAATAGCAATATAATACAAAGTCAAAAAAGTAAAGGACATATGACGATGATATCCTTTACTTTCATCTATCTTTTGGCAACTTCTCTCTCTAATAATTCCATAATAAAGTGATATTCATTCGTGGGTCATGTTACCAAGCATTTTTAAAAAATAAGTAAATAAATTGTGGCAGTCCTACGAATAATAAAAACAAAAAGAATGAGAAATGGCAGAAAAATCCTGAATTCACTTTACTTTGAACAAGGAATGATTAAAATAGAGAGTAAGGAGATGACCACAAATGTTAAAGAAGCTAAAAAAGAAGCTTTTAAAACAGTGGAACGACATGTTGCGAAAAAAATCAATGGCCTAATTATTTTTTGAGCCCTTCACTCTTAAGAAGGGCTCATTCATTATCAGGCAATAAAATATAAAAAACAGATAAATTTTGTTTTTTTAATAAATTTAAAGGTTCATGTTGATTTTTGGACTCCTGTTGATGGAAGTGAAAGGCACTCAAACTCCTGCGACAGAAGCGAAACAGGCAAGACAACGGAGTCATGAAGGGTGACTGATGCAGAGCGAAGAGGAACGCGAAGTGCCTAAACGAAAATCAACAACTACGTTTAACAGAGCCATCATAAAGATAAAAATGAGGAGAGATCAAAATGGTTTTTAAAGTTTTTTATCAAGAATCAAAAACACAAGTACCCGTTCGTGAAATGACTAAGTCATTATACATTGAGGGTGAATCTGTTCGTGAGGTAAGAAAAAAATTAGCGCAGTTTCCTTATAATATCGAATTCATCAGCCCAATCGAAGGTGCCTTTTTAGAATTCGAAAAACAAAAAGAAGATTTTAAAGTATTGGAGATATAAATATGAAATTTGTAAAAAATGATCAGACAGCCGTTTTTGCCTTAGGTGGACTCGGCGAAATCGGAAAAAACACATATGCAGTACAATTCCAAGATGAAATCATCCTTATTGATGCAGGAATAAAATTCCCTGAAGATGAGTTATTAGGGATTGATTATGTGATACCGGATTACTCTTATTTAGTCAAAAATGTAGATAAAATTAAAGGGTTATTCATCACTCATGGACATGAAGACCATATTGGTGGAATTCCTTATCTTCTACGACAAATCAATGTTCCTATTTATGGAGGAAAGCTAGCACTTGGGTTAATCCGAAATAAATTAGAAGAGCATGGATTACTTAGACAGACGACCTTTCACGAAATTAAGGAAGAAGACGTGATAAAGTTCCGAAAAACTTCGGTTTCCTTTTTTAGAACAACCCATAGTATTCCTGATTCCTATGGAATCGTTGTAAAAACACCTCCAGGTCAAATTGTCCATACAGGTGATTTTAAATTTGATTTTACACCTGTTGGGGAGCCTGCTAACTTAACAAAAATGGCTGAGATCGGGAAAGAAGGTGTGCTTTGCTTACTATCAGATAGTACCAATAGTGAAATTCCAGATTTTACGATGTCAGAGAGACGTGTAGGCGATACAATCCATGATATTTTTAGAAAAGTTGACGGAAGAATTATATTTGCCACCTTTGCTTCAAATATCCATCGATTACAACAGGTTACGGAGGCTGCCGTTGCCAACGATCGAAAAATTGCTGTCTTCGGTAGAAGTATGGAAGCAGCTATTCAAATTGGACAAGATTTAGGTTATATCCATGCACCAAAAGATACGTTTATTGATGCAGCACAGGTGAATCGCCTTCCGGCAAATCAAGTTACGATTCTTTGTACAGGTAGCCAGGGAGAACCCATGGCCGCATTGTCTAGAATTGCAAACGGCACACATAGACAAATTCAAATTATTCCTGGAGATACAGTAGTCTTTTCATCGTCACCAATTCCAGGGAATACTACGAGTGTGAATCGAATCATTAATATGCTGTATCGTGCGGGCGCTGATGTTATTCATGGAAAACTTAATGATATACACACTTCTGGTCATGGTGGGCAAGAAGAACAAAAATTAATGTTACGATTAATTAAACCGAAGTATTTTATGCCCATCCATGGTGAATATCGTATGCTCGTTACTCATTCGAAACTTGCGGTAGACTGTGGAGTAAAGGACGAAAACTGCTTTATTATGGACAACGGTGAAGTTCTTGCACTTGGTTCCGATGAAGCCAGAGTCGCTGGTAAAATTCCATCCGGAAGCGTCTATATCGATGGAAACGGAATCGGCGATATCGGAAATATCGTTTTACGTGATCGTCGAATACTATCTGAAGAAGGACTTGTTGTAATCGTTGTAAGCATTAATATGAAAGAATTCAAAATTGCTGCCGGTCCAGATATTATTTCACGAGGATTTGTATATATGAGAGAATCAAGCGATTTGATTAATGACGCTCAAAGTTTAATTGCAAAGCATCTAGACAAAGTGATGGAGCGCAAGACAACACAATGGTCAGAAATTAAAAATGAAATTACGGATACTCTTCAACCATACCTTTATGAAAAAACAAAACGTCGACCAATGATCCTGCCGATTATTATGGAAGTATGATATTGAAAGCATAAAAAAAGCACCAAAAGGTGCTTTTTTTATACATTTTATGATAATACTTTTTTTTCAAAACGATTAATATCTACATCTGCTCCAATGACGATTAGAATGTCATTTTCAAAAATGGTTTCATTTGCCTGTGGAGATACGATAATCTCATCACGTCTTTTAATTGCAACAATATTAATTCCATATTTTGCCCTTACGTCTAAGTCAATAATAGAATTCCCATCAATTTTCCTACTTGCAACAATCTCTACGATACTATGTTCGTCAGATAATTCCAAATAATCAAGGACACTATTTGAAGTGATATTATTTGCAATCCGTCTACCCATATCTCGTTCAGGATGAACTACATGATCAGCCCCAATTTTTACCAATACTTTTTCATGATAATCATTTTGTGCTTTGACGGTTACTTTTTTTACTCCGAGTTCTTTTAACATAATCGTAGTAAGAATGCTTGCTTGAATATCATCCCCGATGGCTACGATGACATGATCAAAATTCCGAATTCCAATGCTTTTTAACACTTTTTCATCCGTTGTATCGCCAACAACTGCATGTGAAGCAATAGATGAGAATTCATTTACTCGATCCTCATCTATATCAATTCCCATTACTTCGATTCCTTGCTCTGCTAATGTGAGGCATATACTGCCCCCAAAGCGACCTAAGCCTATTACTGCAAATTCCTTCTTCACCGTTCAAACCCTCCAACAATCATAGAGAACTTTAAAAGTTAGTCCCCTTTATATGCAATATACTTTGTTATCATCTTAATCGCAACCTCAATTGCCTTTTCGTTGGGTAATAGTTTAGCATGATGTAATCCATAATCTGATTCAACTCCCAACCAAAACATAAATCCCCGAATTTCTTTCAACATAAAACCAAAATCTTCACCCGTCATCGCTTCTTTGCATTCGATAACATTTATATCCGTATGATGCTCGACAAATTCCATAAATTCCCTCGTTAATACAGAGTCATTCACAACTTGATGATACATCGCACCAAAATCTACTTTTACCTCACATTGGAATCCCAGTTCAATTCCTTTTGCCATATCATAGATACGCTGTTGTACTTGTTCCATTGTCTCCTCAGAAAATGTCCGTATCGTCCCCTCTAATCTTGCCGTTTCTGAAATAATATTTTGAACGGTTCCACTGGCAATTTTTCCCACTGTAATCACAACACTATCTAATGGATCAATATTTCGCGATACAATTGACTGTAATTGGGTAACAAATGTACAAGCAGCAACCGTCATATCATTTGCCAAATGAGGTCTTGCAGCATGTCCACCTTTACCTTTAAAATCAATAAATAATTCAGATGTATTAGCAAATAGAAGTCCTTCTTTGACAGCAATCGTTCCGACCGGATATTCTGGTGCTATATGCAAAGCCATGATCATATCCGGCCACCATTCTTTCATAACAGCTGATTTCAACATGGGTTCTGCTCCGCCTGGGGCCTCTTCAGCAGGCTGGAAAATAAATAATAGATCGTCTTTAATCGGATGATTAACAAAATGAGTAAGGACACCTAACGCAATGGACATATGAAAATCATGTCCACATGCATGCATTTCTGTTTCGTGTAGAGATTTAAATGGTAATTCTGTTTCTTCCACAATTGGTAGTCCATCAATATCTGCACGGTAACCGATCATCTTAGTGGGCTGCAATCCATTAACCTTAACAAAAATGCCCGTTTCCCATTTTTTAATTTGGATTCTTTCTTGTGGCAATGAGTGAATATAAGATAATAAATAAGCTTGAGTTTTAAATTCTTTAAATCCTAGTTCTGGAATTTGATGAAGTTCACGTCGAATCTGTACAAATGAATTCATACTTTCCCCCTCTTTCTCCTAAAACAATTTAAACCTCTTTACAAGTTAAGCGTGGACAATACGTCCACGCTCGCTTCTATTATAAATGACGAAGATCCTGCATAATTTCTGTTTTTGATTTCGTCTTAGCATCAATTTCTTTAATCACTTTTGCTGGAATTCCAGCTACTACCGTATATGGAGGTACATCTTTTGTTACAACTGCACCTGCCGCAACAACTGAACCCTTTCCAATGGTTATACCTTCTAATACCACGCAATTAGCACCAATGACGACATCATCTTCTACAATCACCGGTTTTGCTGAAGGTGGTTCAATTACCCCTGCTAATACTGAACCTGCACCAATATGGCAATTTTTACCAACCGTTGCTCTTCCTCCGAGGACCACATTCATATCAATCATGGTTTTTTCACCAATAACAGCTCCAATATTAATAGAGGCCCCCATCATGATCACGGCTTGATTTCCAATCTCCACTCCGTCACGAATGATCACGCCAGGTTCAATTCTTGCATTAATATTTTTCATTTCTAGTAATGGAATAGCGGAATTTCTTCGGTCATTTTCAATGACATAGTCTTCGATCACTTCTTTATTTTCTTCAAGAGCGACTTTTATTTCATCCCACTCTCCGAAAACTACCCCATTGTTTCCTGTTATAAATGATTTACTATTTGGACCAAAATTGATTTGATCTAATTGACCTTTTATGTATAGTTTAATAGGTGTTGACTTTTTACTGTTAGCTATAAATGAAATAATTTCGTTTGCATTCATCCGAGTCCATCCCCTCCATTAAAGATAGTCAAATACAGTAGATTCCTTAATACTTTAACAAACAAAAGCAGTGAAAACAAGAAAAAAGCTATCAACAATAGATGAAATATATCTCTATTATTGATAGCAGGTTTTGAGTTTTAAGACTCAACAAATAATTGTACCCATGCACCATTATAATAGCCAACACCAATGCCATTATAGCGACCATTCAGAATATTGGCTTTATGTCCTGAAGAATTCATCCATGCATTCATTACTTCTTGAGGCGACCTTTGACCTTTTGCAATATTTTCCCCAGCAGATCGATAAGATATACCGAACGTTTTTAGCATATCAAAAGGACTTCCGTAATTGGGGCTGGTATGGGAAAAATAGTTACTATTGATCATATCCATAGCCTTTTTCTCAGCAACATTCTTAACATCTGCTCGATGGGTAAGCGGGCGTAATCCATTCTTAGCACGTTCAGCATTCACCAAACGAGCCACTTCTTCCTCGAAAGACGAAACATTGGTTGCTGTCGATTTTAAGCGAATCACACCGCCAACCTGCATATTATACGGATCGACAGTTGGATTCAATTCCATTAATCTTTTGTAATCTAATCCATATCTTTTTGCAATAAACCAGAACGTATCCCCCTTTGAAATTTTATAAAACTCAAAGGGTGGTTCTTTGAACATGGAAATAGTTTGAGCATTAGTTGTAGTCGGAAAATACCAACTTACGCTCATGATCAATACAAGTATACAGCTAAAAATTTTTTTCAAGACTATTTCAACTCCTTTCTTCCATTAGTTTGTTAATCTCTAATAGAAGTATGAGAAGTTTCAATTGGTAATTTATCTTGAATTTTTTGGTTCTTTTGGTAAAAACCAAATAAGAATCATACTAAGAATCGCTAGAAAAAGGACAACATAATAAACGGTATGTAAGGAGTGCGTTAATCCGTCTTGAAGAATTTGTAAAACATCCTCGGACAATCGATTTCTCTCCTCCTTATTTAACAGAAGGTTTGTTGAGTCAACGTTTAAATGAGAGGTATGCTCATTACCATATTGATTAAAATAACTCATCAATCTGCTATTTAAAACTCCGCCAAGAAATGCTGCACCTATTGTATTCCCGAGGTTTCTCATAAAGGAGTTTGATGCGGTTGCAATCCCTCTCTGCTCCCAACTAACAGCACTTTGTATCGAAACAATAAAGGTCGTAGTTGTTAACCCCATCCCGAGTCCAATAATAAAAGAACCTATTGCAGCCCATAATGGTCCAGCTTCAGGTGTTAACATAACAAACATAACGCTACCTAAAATAAGAGCAATTCCACCAATAAAAGAAGTTGTCCGCACGCCAATTTTTAGCAATAACGTACCTGCTACCGTTGATGCAATGGGCCAACCAATAGACATGGTTGTTAATGTAAAACCTGCAATAAGCGGTGATTTTTCCATTACCCCTTGTACAAATGTCGGCAAAAAGCTTGAAATCCCGATTAACATAATTCCAGTCGTTAAAGATGTCAAATTCGCCAATAAAATTGTACGATCCTTCCAAATTGAAAATGGCATAATCGGTTCAACTGCTTTTTGTTCATGTTTATAAAATAAAAAGAAAGCAATTAAGGCCACTACGAGCAATCCTATTATTTGAAAGGATAACCAATCCCAACGATTCCCACCTTCCACAAGTACAAACATTAATATTGAAGTAAAAATGGTCGTTAAAATAGCTCCTCCATAATCGATTGGCTTTTTGTTTTTTTCGATGTTTTCATGTAAGAAAAATCCAATTCCAATCATGGCTAAAATTCCAAGTGGGATATTAACCCAAAAGACGAATCTCCAACTAACAAATTGAACAAATAAACCGCCGATAGCAGGTCCAAGAACAGCAGAGATGCCCCAAACACTTGATAAGTATCCTTGTATTTTTGCTCTTTCCTCTTTTGTATAAATATCACCTACAATCGTCGTTGCAATAGGGGTAATGGCTCCTGCACCAAATCCTTGAATAAATCGAAAAATAATTAGTTCTGTCATCGATTGTGCTAGCCCACACAAAATGGAACCAATTAAAAAAATGATAATCCCAAAATTAATGACTGGTTTACGCCCAAACAAATCTGACAGTTTCCCATAAATTAAAACGGTTACAGTATTCATTAATAAATAAGATGAAAAAACCCAGCTGTATAATGAAAAATCCCCCAACTCACCAACTATCGCAGGCATGGCTGTCGAAACAATCGTTCCCTCAATAGCCCCCATGAACATGGCAAGCATAATTGAAGCGAGGACAATAGGGCGATTGGTTTTCCGTTTTGATTGTTTTGTATGCAATACACTTTCCATTTGATATAATCCTTTCTAATCCTAATAATCCCTCTATAAAAAAACAAAGCCCCCTAGATACAGGGAAGCTATTATTCTATTTAGTATGAAAAACTTCATTGATTAAATTCAAAATAGCCCTTCTCGTAAGAATTCCTTCAAAGTATCCTTCATTATTTTCAACACAAAGAAAAGGATAATCTACTAACAACTGTATCATGTCCTGTACATTCGCATCAATTTTCACATGTGGAATTTGTTTATTCATGACTTCCTCAACCCGAGTGGTTTCCAATTTTTCATACTCAATTCTTTCCAACCCAAGTATGGATTCCATAATAATAGGAGTTGATATAAGACCATGAAGTTTATAAAGAGGATCGAGTACAGGGATCGCACTATAACCGCTTTTTGTCAATACTAACAAAGCATGCTCAAGGCTATTTCCCACTTGTACATGCGCAACCTTCTCGGATGGGATCATTAACAGACGCATATCAATGGTGAGGAAATTTTCGGGATTTAACATGATGAATTCACCTCAGAAAATAAATTATGTCCTATTATTTTAGCACAGTTTAGAATTTTCTGCCCTATTCATCATCAAAATGTGGAAATTTCTTCATAAAAAAGGAACCTTAATGGGTTCCTTTGTTTATGTCAGTAGATTAGCTTATTGAATTAGATCAAAAATTTCAATTGTAATCATATCAATATTATCAAATTGATACCGCTTTGGTTTCTCTTTATCGAAGTACACTTCCAATTCAAATGTGGATGACTTAGGTTGATACGTTACCTGACACTTTCGCTCACCATTTACCTCAAAAAAGCGTTGTGATGGCTCTCCATTTGCTGATTGCTCTTGAAGATTTTTTAAACGAGTTAAGATACCCTGAAGTTGTGACATATTTCCTCTCCTTTCAACAAAAGCTGCTTATGTTTAGGTTTCTCAAATGCTCTCCTTCTAAACCAGAAAATTAATTCTAATTTAATACGTTTCAAGATAATTTTCCTAACATAATCAGCATAAAGAAAAACATGTAATTGTACAAGTATTAGTCGAAAAAAATCGAGTTTTTTTTACAAAATTAGCGATACGCGCCTTTAGTATTCATCAAAAGCTGAACCATTACAGTAATTGATTATGTTTATACAGGAAATCATAGGAAAGATCGATAAATAAATAGTCATACCCATTTAAAGGAAATGAGAAGGTCCTAGTTGCATCGCCCGTTTCAATATCATGATATAAATCGGATAAAATGCCTTTTTTTTCCTTTCTCATTTTAACAATATTTTCCAAAAAGTAAGGACGCCAACTCCAGTTCTTTTGAATATACTCTGGTTGGATGTCCCACCCTTTTTCCATTTTTATTAAATTAGGTGACTTTTGAAATCCATCTTCATCACAAATGTATATTCTAAAAGCTATTCCTTCTAAATCTTTTGCAAGAGCTCCTAATAAATCCTCATATTCATTATATTTACGTGTTTTATTAAGAATTACCTGAAGCCTTGATTGAAACTCATCTGTAATAGTCACGATGGCTTCTAGTTTTCTCTTTTCATATATAATAAATTCATGGAATTCAGTTTTTAGTTTATTTTTTAATGAATCTCGAGGGACAAATTGGCCTGAAGGACCTTCTAGGTAGTAACCTTGATAATAACGCCCACCATTTTTCCATGCAAATTGAAGCTGATAAACCATTTCAATATTTTTAAATAATAATGCGGCACCAATTTTTCTTGCTAAAAGGGATAGTGAATAAAGGATTTCATGAAAGGCTTGCGGAGGATTCATTGACCTTAATGGAACTAAGTCAACCTTTACAATATCAGGTTTTAAATCGCCTATACGATCCAATAAACTGCTTGTATTTTTCATTTTATCAATCGCAATTTTTATCCCAAATGTTCGATAATAATTTAATAAATGATCAATCTGATGGTGAGGGTCTTCATTTGAAATTTCTAATACAATTCGATTCAAGGAAATACCCTTTTCTTGGTATTTAAGCAGTAGCTGCAATAAATCTTCCCCGCTATCATTCATAAGCAACTCCTCACTTCTATTTATGAAAAGGAGTACATCATTATCCAACGTTAGAGCCTTTTCCATGGCTTTTTTAAGCACAACATTATCAACTTCTATCCGAAATTCATCAGGGATACTACGATCACGAAAAAAAGGACCAAGACTAATAACCTTCTCTGAATCTTGATACCTTCCTAATATTTCATAGCCAATGATACGATGTTCATCAGCACTGAAAATCGGTTGAAAATATGGAATTACATGATCTAAATCAGACATAATGTCCAATGCGTCCATTTTGACCCTCCTTCACTATGCCCAATTATACCATAAAGATTAAATGGCCTTTCATTCTTCAACTAAGTAAAATGATGTAATTTTTAATACTTCATATATTTATCTTCTAATTTTTTGTATCCTTTGATAGTATAATAAGGACTTTTAAAATATGATAGGTTGGTTTTGCTATGCCAAAGAAAATATCGAGGAGAACATTTATTAGAAGAACTTTTGGTTCTATTTTTGCTATGACGGCTGCTTCAGCTGGTGGTTATTACTATGCAAAAGAAATAGAAACGAGATTACTAGAAATTAATAAGTATGAAATATATCACCCTAACATTCCAATTGAATTTGACCAGTTTAAAATGGTTCAATTTAGTGATACACACCTAGGCTTTCATTATCATTTAGATCAATTAGCCAAGATTGTAAATAAGATCAACAAACTGAATCCAGATGTCGTTTTTTTCACAGGTGATTTAATGGATGAGCCTAACAAATATAAAAATAGTGAAGAAATTATACCGATACTTTCTAACATCCAAACTAGATTTGGTAAATTTTCAATTTATGGAAATCATGATCACGGCGGGTATGGGACAGATTTGTACCATGATATTATGATTAACAGTGGCTTTACTTTATTGCAGAATAATAGCCAAGAAATACAATTATTAAACGGCAGTTCGATTTATATTGTTGGTCTTGACGATGCAATGCTTGGTAAACCAGATTTAAAAGAGGCTGTTTCGGGGATTCCTGAAGAATCCTATAAAGTCCTTTTAGCTCACGAGCCAGACTTAGCAACCGCGGCGGTTCCTTTTGGAATTCAACTACAAATTAGCGGACACAGCCATGGTGGACAAGTAAAAATTCCATTTATCGGCCCTTTAATAACACCACCTTATAGTGAACGATATTATGAAGGATTCTATGAATTAAAAGATGTACAAAATGCTTTAACTTTATATGTGAATCGTGGAATTGGTACAACTAGACTACCTTTTCGATTTTTATCAAAACCTGAATTAACACTGTTTACACTATCTGCAGGAAAACATTAAAAGAGAGGCTGTCATTCTCAAAGGTTCTTTAATGATCTTATTTAAAGCTTAAAGATTATTAAAATTGACCTTTGGACATCCTCTCCGCATTCTTTTATTCTTCAACTTCCTCAATATAATAATTAGACTCTAAAATTAAACAACCTTGACTATCTATTTCCGGTTCAGTCTCTCTTCTTTCTACATAATGATAATCGCCATTCCTATCCTGCTCCCTGCCCTTAACATTATCAGAAAGCTCTAGCGCTAAGAAATTCTTCAACTTTTTTTTCAATCGTCCTTCAAATATTGGGAATAAAATTTCTACTCGCTTCTCCATATTTCTCGTCATTAAATCTGCTGACGATAAATAGATTTTCTCTTCCCCGTTATGATGAAAAAAGTAAATTCGACTATGTTCGAGAAATCTTCCGACAATGCTAACAACCCGAATATTTTCACTTACCTTTTCAATTCCTGGTTTTAAGCAGCAAATTCCACGAACAATTAATTCAATTTTGACACCTGCAGTTGAAGCTTCGTACAATTTCATGATTAACTTTTTATCTGTTAAGGAATTCATCTTTGCTATGATATGCCCATTTTGATATTGTTGGTGATACTGGATTTCTTGATCGATTAATTTAATGAGTTCACCTCTAATGTCGTGAGGAGCTACAGCAAGATGATGATATTCAGGTTTTTCTGTATACCCGCTTAAATAATTAAAAAAGTTGGTTGCATCAATACCAAACTTTCGTTTCGTGGTAATATATCCATAATCGGTATATGCTTTTGCAGTTTGATCATTATAATTCCCTGTACCAAGATGAACAAATCGCTCAATTACACCTTTTTTCCGACGAACGACCAGCGTTATTTTACTATGCGTTTTTAGGTGGGTCATTCCATATATAACATGACAGCCTGCCTTTTCAAGCTCCTTTGCCCACTGTACATTATTTTCTTCATCAAACCTTGCCTTTAATTCAACTAACACGGTTACTTGCTTTCCATTCTCCGCAGCCTTTTTTAAAGATTCGATAATCGGAGAATCACCACTCACGCGGTACAAAGTTTGTTTAATCGCTAAAACATTCGGGTCGCATGCTGCTTCTGACATAAAATCAACAATGGGTTGAAAGGATTCGTACGGATGATGAAATAACATATCATGATCAATCGCATTTTCAAAGATATCCTTGTCTGGATTAATTTCTTTAGATGGTTTTGGAATGAACGGCTCATAAACGAGATCTGTTCTAGATTTAGCAAAAACTTTATAAAATGAAAATAAAAAGGTTTTATCAAGAGGTCCTGAAATATAATAAGTATCGTCCTCGTGAATCTCTAATTCATTAAGTAAATAATGTAAAATCTGCTTATCTAACTTTTCAGATTTAATTTCGAGACGGACAGCCGCTCCCCATTTACGCTTTTTTAATTCTTTTTCAATTACTTTCAGAAGGTCCCTTGCTCCTTCTTCATGAATCTCTAAATCCGCATTTCTCGTAATTCTAAATTGGGTAACCGAACGAATCGTATATCCTGTAAATAATTTCGACACAAAATAGCAAATCACATCTTCTAATAAAACATAGCAAACGGTTCCATCATTTGAAGGTACCCCAACAAACCTTTCTAATAATGAAGGTACTTGAACAATTGCCAAATGTCTTTCTCTTGGGTCCGTTGCAGCAACTTCAATGGAAACAGCTAAATTAATACTTTTATTCAAAAGCATCGGAAAAGGTCGATAGGCATCAACTGCCATTGGTGTTAATACCGGAAAGATTTGTTCATCAAAATAGGATTCAAGATATCCCTTTTGATCCTCTGTTAAATCCTCAACATTTAATAAATAAATATCCTCTTCTTTTAGACTAGGAAGAATTTGTTTTGCAAATGTTTGATCTTGAAGATGGACTAAAGCATGAGTTTTTTCAGATATTTTCCTTAATTGTTGTTTTGGCGTTAAGCCCGCTTTATTTTCTGGTTTATCAAACCCAACTTTTACTTGATCTTTTAATCCAGCCACCCTCACCATAAAAAATTCATCTAAATTAGAACTAAAAATGGCCAAAAATTTGAGTCTTTCTAATAATGGATTCCGTATATCCACAGCTTCCTGTAGAACTCGTTCATTAAATGCGAGCCAACTTAATTCACGATTATTGTAATAGGATGGATGATTAAACTGTTCTCTATTGTTATTGTCCATAACTAACACACCTTTTTTCAGCATAATTCGACAATAATAGCATATCAAAAAAATATTTAATAAATTGTTAAGAAATTGTAAATTTAATAACTAACCTGTAAAAACTGTACGACAATCGATATTCGAAGAGCTTTTTCTAATTGACGAAGATGCTTTTCTAATTCATATCTCTCAACAAAAGCATTACCACTATAATTAACATTTAGCTGTAAAGCATCTTTTGATGCTCTCGTTACTGAAATATTTTTTATAATCGAGCGTTTTGATGAATCTAGTGATGAGGCTAGTTTTGCAATCGCGCCTACTACGCGAATGGTTGCCATTTCCTCTTTCGAGAACCAGTCTGTGAATGAAGTATAATATTGTTTTAACAACGTGTTATTTTTAAAAGAAGCAATAAATGCTAGTCTTACCCGATCTTGATGAAACAATCCATTGATTGACTGGTTGGCAAGCAGATAAAAAGTATGCTGACTACTTGAGTCATCATCAATATAAATTCCTAAATAATAAAGTTTGGCTCCAATGATTACCATTTTTTGATAAAAATCTTTATGATAAAACGAATAATAAGGTGTTAACTGTTCAAAGAGGTTTTGGGCTAGATATGCCCTGTGCTCAGCATGTTCCAAATGAACATCATAATCTACTAATAATTCTTTAATACTATAAGAAATAATTTCATCTGTTGTTGGAAAATCACTGTACAGTTGATTATTCTTCATTGAAATGCCGTCTCGAAGCCCCCTTCTACTGAACATAAAAAAAGGTGCTTTCGTATATTCGAAAAACTTCACAAATGCTTCTAGTGCTGGAATAATAATATCGGCGCGGTCATTTGAAAGGCCTTCCACTTTTTCTAATTGTGGAACCGAGAATTGCCCCAGATAAGTTTGGACTAACATTAAATCTGAGGAGCTCATTGTATATTGGTGAATACCAGCAATCGGGTACTTTTTTAAGTTCTGATCAATTTGAGCAATATTTCTGGCACTTCCCCCGATTGCAATAATCGGCTTATTAATATGCCTTAACCATGGAAGCTCATTAAATGCGTTTAACAGATAGGCATTAAGTTCTTTTTTTTCCTGATCGGTCATTTTCTCCTGCTTCATAAACTGTTCCTTCAGTGAAACCGACCCAAAAGGAAAACTATGATAATAAATCAATTTTCTGTTTTCAAAATAGGTAACCTCTGTACTTCCTCCACCCATATCAATGGTAACGCCTGATTCGATTGGTGTTGAACGCGTTACAGCATAGTATCCTGTAAAGGCTTCATCTTTTTCAGAATAGATGTCAATATCAAATCCAGTTTTTTCTTTTACAATCGAGAGTATATCTTGATGATTCTTAGATTGTCTAATCGTTGCTGTTGCTACACAATAAACAACTGAAACATGATGATATAGAATAACTTCTTTAAACCCTTGTAAAATATGTATGAGCTTTTTGATTCCTTCATCTATTAAAACCTTATCGTCATCTAAGTACTGACGGAGCCGCGCTACTGTCTTTATATTCTCCGTTTCTTTATAACTTCCACCCCGTTTTTTTTCATATATAACAAGCCGAATGGTATTTGACCCAATGTCAATGACCCCCCATTTATCCTGTTCCAACTTCATCACTCCTTATTTTAGGAATACCTGTATCCCCGTGAACAAATACTTTTTTCTTTTGCAATTTAGTTATCAAAAAAAGAGTAGCAGTTACATTCATTTTTCATAGGCTATTTTATCATAAAAAATTTGCTATAAAAATGGATGGAGTGATAACATTGCAACACATCATTAAAACAGGGGAAACTTTATATTCAATTTCAAGGGATTATCGAGTTTCAATTCCGGCATTACTTGTGGCAAATCCCCATATAACAAATGTCAATATGATACAAGCTGGCTGGTCTATTCTAATTCCTGGTTTACCAGACCCTAGAACAATCCCTTATAAAATTGTTGTTTCAAAAGGAAATCGAACCCTTCAACTGCTTCGCAATCAAACATTAGTTAAAAGGTATCCAATTGCAGTTGGAAAAATGTTAACTCAAACGCCTGTAGGGTCATTTGTCATCGTAAATCGCGAACCGAACCCTGGGGGTCCATATGGAGCCATGTGGCTTTCTCTTTCAAAGGCGGGCTATGGAATACACGGCACTAACAATCCATCCTCTATTGGTAAAGATGTATCACACGGTTGTATTCGCATGTATAATCTAGATGTACTTGAACTTTCTAGACAAGTTCCTAATGGAACCTCTGTTACAATTCAATGAACTTTCATTCGTAAAAAGTGTGATTGGATAAGTTTATATTCAAATGTTCGTTAATTTTTGAGAACTTATTTTCTTTTAGAAACAAAAAGGGTATAATGAATATGATTACTCATACTATAAATATTATTTTCACCTATTTTTTCTTAACATATTGAAAGGAGTCCTAACATTGTCCTCATATAGTGACGACACATCTAAACCTCAAATACAACCAACAATTGAAAACCTCTCACAAGCGATCTTCATTGTTAATAGACATGCGAAAACTGCTCCTAACCCTAAATTCTTATATAAACTTAAATTTTCGGCTCTTCATAAACTCATTCGTGAAGGAAAAGCAAAAAAAATCGGATTACATTTTTCAAATAATCCAAAATATAGTCAGCAGCAGTCGGATGTATTGATCCAATGTGGGAAATACACATTCCATCTTCCTCCTTCTAAAAGCGATTTTGAAGAATTACCTCACCTTGGTAAATTGGATCAGAATGTGCGTAATCCTAAAGCAACCCTTTCGTTAAACCAAGCAAAAAAAATTCTCTTAACATATACAGGCTTATCTGAAGTTGAACAAAATAAAGTCCCAACAAAACCAACCCGAAAAAAATATAACAAACCTGTCTTTAAAAGACTCGGGGAAAGTTATTATTAGAAAAAACGGAAGTGCTAAAGCTAGACATAAAAAAACTTCTATTAATGGTTCCCTTAAACCACTAATAGAAGTTTTTTATGTTTTTACAAGGCGTGTTGATCGATTAAGCGCACGAGCTCCTCAATTTCTGGTTTACTCACTTGGGCATTGGCTCCAACCATCTGACCTTTATGTCGTAAATCATCTGTTATAAGAGAGGAGAAAATAATGACCGGCAGCTTGGATAAATGGTTATTCTCTTTAATTTTTTTCGTCAAATGATGGCCATCCATTTGCGGCATTTCAATATCGGTAATAACCAATTGCACCTCTTGTTCAATATTGCTCCCTTTATTGACCATATTCTCTAAATATTGGTAAGCCTCATTCCCATTTTCAAAGAATTCTATATAATGATAACCCGCTTCTTCTAGCGTATCATGAAGCAGTTTTCGTAAAAGTGGAGAGTCTTCCGCTACGACTAAATGCTTGTTTGAACGTTCTCTTTTTCCTAATTTTTGAACACGCTCCATATTAATACCAGATTCTGGATTAATCTCCACCACAATTTTTTCAAAATCAAGTAAGAAAATCATTTGACCATTTAATTTAATCACTCCGATGATTTGACTTTCTGCGCCTTTATACATCTGGGATGGTTTTTCAATTTGTTGCCAAGAGATACGATGAATTTGTGAAACACTATGTACATGAAAAACAATTTTTTGCTGATTAAATTCAGTTACAATAAATTTATCTTTTTCAGGTGTCTCTGAATCAGGGAATCCAATAGCCTTGGCTACATCCACAACCGGAAGTACTTCACCTCTTAACTCGATAATCCCCTCAACATGTGGATGGGAATTCGGTACAATTGTAACAGGTACGGGGTTAATAATTTCTCGTACTTTAATCACATTAATCCCAAAATGATTTTTACCAATTCCAAACTCAACAATCTCTAATTCATTTGTTCCAGATTCTAGCAATATCCCTTTATTATTTTCCAATAGTCTTCAACCTGCCTGTTTTTTAGTCTTCTCTATTACTTTTAACTATACCATGAACGAGTAGGAAAGTTAGACCATTTTTTCTTTTTTATACAAAAAATGTATCTGAAAATCATTTCCAGATACATTTTTGTCATAGCTATTTACTGACGATTGTACTAGCAATCATATCATGTAACCCTTGTTTCTTTTCTGTAAACGCAACCATAATATATCCAATAAAAAAGATTCCAGATAAAAATGACATGGCTGCATATCTACCGAATCCCCTCCAGAATGAAATACGTCTACCGTTTAGATCCGTCACTTTTAATCCTAATAGTTTTTTCCCAATGGTTGCCTGCCATTTTGATGCATGAAGCCCGGCAAAGTAAGCAACCGCAATAATAAAATTAAGGATAATGGTAATGATTAATGCTGTATAATAAGAAGCCATGAATGAAAAAACTTCTGCATCACTAATCTCGCTATACATATAAGTACTATCATACATCATGTAATAAAAGATATCCGATGTACCTAGGAAAAGAAAAAAGATAATAGACGACACGATCCATATTGGTATAGACAAAATAACAGAATCAATTAAATAGGCTCCTACCCGAATCCAAAAGCCGGCAAAACGTGTTGCCCCTTCATTAGAATGATTTTCTAAAGTTGTGTTCATCATTGGCCCCCATTCTTTTTTCAGAGATAAAGCAAACCTTACAAAATTAACATTATGCTAGGGATATTTTTTTAGACCATTATTTTCAACAAGCTGTTTTTTTACAAAGTTTCACATGATAAAATAAGTAATCATTTAGGTGGTGAAGGTAAATGGAACATTTAGTTAATAAAAGGGTAAGGGAAATTGAGATCTCTGGTATCCGAAAATTTTCAAATATGGTCTCTGAAACTGAAGGGATGATATCACTAACAATTGGTCAACCCGACTTTCCTACACCGGAACACGTGAAAGAGGCTGGTAAGCGGGCCATTGATGCAAATATGACCTCTTATACACATAATGCAGGTGATATCAAACTCCGTCAGGCTGCAAGTCAGTATGTAAAAGAAAAATACAAATTAAACTATAAGCCAGAAACAGAAATTATCGTAACCGTAGGTGCAAGTGAAGCAATTGATATCGCTTTTCGCACGATATTAGAAGAAGGCTCTGAGGTAATTTTGCCAGGTCCGGTTTATCCGGGTTATGAACCGCTCATAAAAATGTGTGGCGCAAAACCGATTTATGTTGACATAAGAGAAAATGACTTTCGATTTACAGCCGAGATGATCATGCCATACATAAATGAATCCACAAGATGTATAGTACTGCCTTATCCATCTAATCCAACAGGAATCAGCTTAACAGAAGCAGAATTAAAGGATATTGCAAATCTCGTTGAAGAAAAAGAGGTTTTTATTTTAGCTGATGAAATTTACAGTGAATTAGTTTTTGACAGGTTCCATACTTCCATTGCAACCTTTATAAAAGAGAAAACCATTATCATTAATGGCTTATCTAAATCCCATTCAATGACTGGATGGAGAATTGGATTTTTATTTGCGCCAGAAAATATTGTCAAACATATCTTAAAAGTCCATCAATATAATGTTTCTTGTGCCACTTCGATCTCGCAAATGGCAGCTATCGAAGCTCTTACAAATGGTAAAAATGATGCATGGAAGATGAAAAAGGAATATTTAGAACGAAGGAACTATGTGTATCATCGTTTAACAAGAATGGGTCTTGAAGTACATAAGCCTGATGGAGCCTTTTATTTCTTCGTGAAAATCCCTTATCAAATTCCTTCTTTTGATTTTTGTGTAGATTTAGCGAAAAAGGAAAAAGTGGCTGTTGTACCTGGTAGTGCTTTTTCAAATTTCGGGGAAGGCTATTTTAGACTCTCATTCTCTTGTTCAATGGAATTATTAGAAGAAGGTTTGAATCGAATCCACCACTATCTCAAAAACGTGCAGGTTTAAAACCTGCACGTTCCTACTTATAAACCACCTTTATATTTCCCATCATTTTTTGGGGCTTTCTCTTTCTTTGCTTTATCTTTGTGGATTTTGTTAGTATCCGTACTTCCCAATTCGTGGGCAAATTCGGAGTCTATGACGCTTGAATCAAAACCTTTTTTATTTTTTTGCTGTGGATCATTCTTTTTATTACGTTTAGCCATAAAAAAACCTCCTTTACTCTAATGCTAGTGTGTTTCGGAGGCTTTTTTTTATACAGATTTAATCTTTCCAATATTTATACAATGCTTGAGTACCGCTATTTTCTTCACCACTTTGGGCAAGGCGATCATACATGTTTTTCGCTAGTGCTAGTCCAGGGGTATCCATCCCCATTGCTTCTGCTTCTTGGAGTGCAATATTCATATCCTTAATAAAATGTTTTATATAAAAACCAGGTTCAAAGTTTCCTGCTAACATTCTTGGAGCGAGATTAGATAACGACCAACTCCCTGCTGCTCCAGACGAAATACTCTCCAACACTTTTTCTGGATCGAGCCCTGCTTTTTCAGCATAAACAATCGCTTCACAAACACCGATCATATTGGAGGCAATCGCAATTTGATTACACATTTTCGTATGCTGTCCTGCACCTGCATTTCCTTGATACACAGTATTTGTTCCTAGTATCTGAAAGAGTGGCTCTATTTTCTGAAATGCTTCTACATCACCACCGACCATGATGGATAAACGAGCTTCTTTTGCTCCAATATCGCCACCTGAAACGGGAGCATCAAGCGCATAAATCCCCTTTTTTTTGGCCACATCATATATTTTTTTGGCTAAAGTAGGATTCGATGTGGTCATATCAATAACATATGATCCTCGTTTTGCATGTTCAATAATTCCTTGTTCCCCAAAATAGACCTCTTCCACATCTTTTGGAAAACCAACCATTGTAATGATCACATTTGATTGTTGTGCAACTTCTTTCGGAGTAGATGCCCACGATGCACCTTTTTCAAATAATTCGTTGGCTTTTTCCTTTGTACGGTTATAAGCGATAACTGAAAAGCCCGCTTGAAGAAAATGCATAGCCATGCTTTTCCCCATCACTCCCGTACCAATGAATCCGATAACAGTATCTTCTTTACTCAACATATTTTTCTCTCCTCTCGAGCCGTCTACAACATTATTGTAACACTACAAGATTGGCAGTGAGAAAACCAATTTATCGACTATTAAATTTGAGATGTAAAATTCGTTAAAAATGCTTTTGCAATGACTTCATCATTACTAATGATTTCAACTGAAATTGCTTTTTCATCCTTTATCATCTTTTCAATTTCATAAACGTGGAGATCCATTAACAGTGGAATCGGCTCCATATAAATAAAGTTTCCATCTGAAACGTCTAACGTTTTGCCATTAGGCACTTCTCTAGAGCCATAAATAATCTCATCATCTCCCAAGGCAATAGCTAATTCTTCATCATGAATCTTCACTTTTACTTTATACATTTTTTCGTCCGTAAATATTTTATCGTTTACTTTGAAACGAAACTGTAATTCATTTTTATTGTTTAAATGGGCTTCGGCATAACGATTGATGATTGATGGTTCATTTTGTGAACAACCAACAAGTAATACAATCAAAATCATAAGACTCACTACAATTTTTTTGCTCAACCTCAAATTCATCACTCCTCTTTTAACACCTTAGCCAATAACTAACATCATTAAACAGAAGCATGATTAAAATTAAGGCATAAGTTAAACTTGCTTGTTGATTTCCGTTTCAGGTAATTCATTTTCCTCTGTTCTATACCTGATCCGCCTTAAGACTTCGTTTCAACGATCGACTATTTCTTTTATGCCGCAGGAATCTCTTTTCAAAAGAAGCTTTAACACAGTCAAAATTTAAAAAACCGACTGAATTATCAGCCGGTTTTTTAAATTTCTTATTTTTGAATGCTAGCATTTACTGCATCAATAACTTCTGAAGTTGTACTCATTTGTAAGGCTTTCTCGGCCAGCTCTTCCATTTCCTTTTTAGAAAGTCGTAAGATTTGTGAGCGCGCCTTTAAGATAGAAGTAGCACTCATTGAAAATTCATCAAGACCTAGACCTAGTAACAGTGGAATAGCCGTTTCATCTCCAGCCATTTCCCCACACATTCCTGCCCATTTACCTTCTTTATGAGCTGCATCAATGACCATTTTTACAAGTCGTAAAATAGCTGGGCTGTATGGTTGATAGAGATATGAAACGCGTTCATTCATACGATCTGCCGCCATTGTATATTGAATAAGATCATTAGTCCCAATACTGAAGAAATCAACTTCTTTTGCAAATTGGTCAGCCATTACTGCTGTTGAAGGAATTTCCACCATAATTCCGATCTCGATTGAATCAGAAACTTGAACTCCTTCACTGACCAGCTTTTGCTTTTCTTCCTCTAAGATGGCTTTCGCTGCTCGGAATTCATCAAGATTTGCTATCATTGGGAACATAATTTTTAAGTTACCATATGAGCTTGCACGAAGTAATGCTCGAAGTTGTGTTCTAAAAATGTCTTGTTCTTCTAGACAAAGACGAATCGCACGGAATCCAAGAAATGGGTTCATTTCCTTCGGTAAATCTAAGTATGGGAGTTCTTTATCTCCACCAATATCAAGGGTCCGAACAACGACTGGCTTGCCGTTTAAACCTTCAAGGACTGCTTTATATGATTCGAATTGCTCTTCTTCTGATGGAAGTTCATTTCTTCCCATGTAAAGGAATTCAGTTCTGTATAAACCAACACCCTCACCACCGTTGTTGATTACGCCTTCTAAATCATTAGGAGTGCCAATATTAGCAACCAATTCCACTTGATGCCCATCAGCAGAAATGGTTTTTTCGTTTAATAGTTTTGCCCACTCTGCTTTTTGTGCTTCATATTGAGCATGTTCTTGCTTATATTGTTGGATGATTTCTTCGGTAGGGTTTATATGAACTTCACCTTTTAATCCATCGACAATGATAATGTCACCATTTTGAATTTCCTTTGTTGCTGTTTTTGTTCCTACAACGGCAGGAATTTCCATAGAACGAGCCATAATTGCTGAATGCGAAGTTCTACCACCAATATTAGTCGTAAACGCTTTTACATAGTTGCGATTTAATTGAGCTGTATCAGAAGGGGTTAGATCTTCTGCAACAATAATGGCCTCTTCCGAAATCATACTTGGATTGACAATTTTAACACCTAATAGATGAGAAAGAATGCGCTTTCTTACATCTCGAATATCAGCAGCTCTTTCTCGCATATATTCATTATCCATTTGTTCAAACATTGCAATAAACATGTCAGTTACTTCTGAAAGCGCCTGTTCCGCATTAACCTTTTCCGTTTTCATTTTATCCTCAATCGGAGATATCATTTCGGGATCATTCGCAATTAATAGATGTGCTTCAAAAATAGCTGCCTTATCTGCACCAAGTTCGATATTCGCTTTTTCACGTATTGCTTCTAATTCTGTTTTCGAGATTTCTAAGGCGTCATTAAAACGCTTAATTTCTTGTTCAATATCAGTTATTTCTTTTTTAGTAAATGAAAGATCAGGTTCTACTAATCGATATGCTTTTGCTATAGCAATTCCGCTTGAAGCCGCAATTCCTTTTAGTACTGTCATTTATTCTGCCAACCCTTCTTTAATTAATGTTTCCTCTAAAGCATTTAGTGCTTCAACTTCGTCTTTACCATCCACCATTATTTTGATGTCAGCACCTTGACCTATACCTAAAGACATGACTCCCATAATTGACTTTAAGTTCACTTTTTTACCCTTATATTCAAGACTTATCTCTGAATTAAATTTACTTGCCAGTTGTACCAACATGGTTGCTGGACGAGCATGTATACCTGTAGTCGCGATTACATTAAAATTCTTTTCAACCATACCAAAAACCCTCCTATTTTTCGACAGTATCCTATAAAAGGATATCATTTTCGTTATAGTACGACAATTCTTATATACATAAATAAATTAAGTTCTAATTTTCAGTAAGGTATCCGTTTACATCTCAATATATTTACATGTTTTACTATATTGACATAACTTAGTCGTAGAGTAAGAAACTGATTTCAAAGGGATAGCTTTTGCTATCTCTTTTACTTTCAGCTCCTCCTCATCAAACCGTACGTGAAGTTTTCCTTCATACGGCTTTCCGACGTTCTTCTTTCCTTGGCTTTACAGCGTCTAACTAGCTAATTTTCACTAATATATGTTTCACTTCTTTTCTTACATCCTTTAAATTTCCATGTTTCTTACGATTATTTCTCTTTTTGTTATGAAATAAGGTAAGTCGTTCTAATACATACCAGTCGATTCTATTTAGCCATTTCTTTGCGTGAGCCGAGATAAGATAGTAATTCTTGAAACCTTGCAGTTTCCTATTTAGCCCTTTTACTAACTCTCTGATATCCAAGTATAATTTATTCCTTGGTTCTGTATAGGCTTTAATCTTAGAACGCATTTTCTTCATCGCATTCCTCTTAGGTATATGTGACATGACATATAACGTGTTTCCACCTTTTCGTCTGATTGGAAACTTCCGATTATGAAATCCTAGAAAATCGAAACCATCTATGTCATTCCACAGATTAACTAGTCTCGATTTATTTCTATTAATAGTAAGGTCAAGTTTCCTCATTATTGATTGGATGACCTTTATACTTTCAAGTGCTTGTTGTTTGGTTTTACACATAATGACGAAGTCATCCGCATACCTTATGAGTTCACCCAAGTCTTTGAACTTCTTCTCCCAAAGCATATCCATTGTATTTAGGTAGATATTAGCTAAAAGAGGTGAAATTACACCACCTTGCGGTGTACCAGTAATTGGATTTCTTATTTTGCCTTCCTCCATTATGCCTGACTCTAGCCATTTTCGAACAAGCTTTAAAACCCGTCGATCACTAATCCTTTGTTCTAATATTTTCATCAACTTGTATTGATTAATATTATCGAAATATCCTTGGATATCGACGTCTACTACCCAAAAACATTTCTTACTGGCTTTTCTTATCTTTGCCATCGCTTGATGGGCATTTCGCTTTGGACGAAAACCAAACGAACAGTCATGAAAGTCAGCCTCGAATATTGGTTCAATAACCATTTTCGTTGCCATCTGTACGACCCGATCTTTAATAGTTGGAATTCCTAATGGACGTTTCTTTCCATCATCCTTTGGAATATAGGTTCTTAGGACTGGACTAGGGTGATAACGCTTCTCCTTTAGTTCCAAATAGAGCTCGTTCATAAATTTCTTTTCCCCGTACTCCAAGACGATTTGTTCAATCGTCTGTCCATCGACACCTCCACTTCCTTTCTTTCGCTTCACACGTTGCCATGCCTCCCATAGAATATCAGGACGATAGATTTTGTCATATAAAGCGTGAAATCTTCGAGTTGGACATTCCTTGGCACAAAGATATAACGTCTTCCAGAGTTCTTGAGCTTTTACTTTATTGGTGTAGTTAGTCATTTTCCTGACATTCACTGACTCTTACCTCCTTCTGACATATGAACGAAGTAGGGTAATGGCTTGCGCCGTCCTTCCCTAGACAATGTTGTGTTGTCATTGTCATTAATGGTACTATGACCCCCTCCGACTCCCTCTCATCCATCCACCACTTCGTTTGCACTTATAGGTTTCTGCTTTACTTTCGTTAGAAAGTGACAAGGAGGGTATCCCCAGTTCCGCTAACTACTTTACTAACATGTCGCTCCCCATACCCCGAGAGATTCATCGGTGCTGCTATTCCAAGATCTTCACACCTTCCATGGTCTTCGCCCATTATCCCAAGGCTCGACTTCTCTTTGGCTACCGTAGGTAGGTTCTTTTGACGAGACGGCAGGATTCACTTTATGTTACAACCTGTTAGTTTGCTCGCACTCCGCTAGGGAGTTACTTTGTCACAGGGCTTCAACCTTAGAATTTCTTCACCAGTTGCCTGTCAGCTACTGAGCGTCTTGGTACTTACTCAGGTTGGACTTTCACCAACTAGCAATTAACGGCTTGCTGGGCACGCGCATAAAAAAAGAAAGGGTGAATATTTTCGTTCACCCTTCTTTTAACTAATTGGTTCTTTAAAATATTGATATAGAACGTCTCCACCTATTTGGGCAATCCCACGAAAATGCTTAAAATCCTCTTGTTTTATTAGGACTTGGCGGAAAGATAAAAATTCATCCTTCGCAATTAAATATTCTTCCATTTCTCCATTTCTAAGCTTTTCCAAAATGTTAATAGCCATTTCCTCTGTCATAAAAATCACTCCTTACTATACATTTATAGTAAGGGTTGTTTGATAAGTAGTAAAGTTTCAAAAAACTCTTTACGAATAAAGGAATATAGTGCAAAATATTACTAATATAAAAAATATTAAAAATATAAATACAGAGGAGAGAGGGCTTTTGAAAATAGCTGAGGTAGGCAGTGTAATTGAATTTAGAAATGGCTTACAAGGAATCGTTGAAAAAGTAAACGAAAACTCTGTAATCGTTGACCTTACGTATATGGAAGATTTCATGAAATTAGATTTAGAAGCTCGAACAGTCGTCAATCATAAAAACTATAAAATTGTCAAAGAGGTACTTTAATAAGGAGTCAGACACCACTTTAGAACATAGTCTTATCTAGTGGTGTCTAACTCCTTTTCTGTAGGCTCTGTTAAACTTGATTGTTGTTGCTTTTCAGGCACTTCGCTTGCCGATTACGCCCGCCACCTTAATCTTCGTGTCTTAAGGGATTTTGTTTCGCTTTTTCCGTAGGGTTCTTCGTACCTTCCGCTACAATCAACAGGAGTTTAAAATCATCATTAACCTTTTACATAGCCTTACTATACAAGTATCGCATAAGTTCTTCTATTCTTTCCCCTCATTAGCTAGTTCTTTGAGCGACTTCACTTTTCCATGAGGATTTTGGTCTTGTTTTCGAACAGTCCACTGTCTTTCTTTCTGACTCTTAGATCTAGTCATACAGAAATCCCCCTTCCTTTAAGAATCGTCGTTCTTGCTTATCCTGTGCATTTTTCTAATTTTTATAATCCGATTACATAGAAAGAATAAATTTGGTAAATAGTAATAATAATTAAATCCATTAGTATTCCTCGCCATTTCTACCGTGATTCTTCTTTTTTTGGTAAAATAAGGAGGAATGGAGGAGTATAGTAGTGAAAAACACTAGATTTGACTTACGAATCGTTATCGGCATCATCATTGCCCATATCCTTATATATTTTACTTTTCAAGATAAAAATATTTTTTGGCATATGTTTACAGCTTCCATGTTAATATTAATTAGCTATTCCATTTTTAATGAAAAAGCAGATTCGCAATCATCCTATATTCAAAATTTCATTTATGGTGTTCTCTCAGGTTTTCTTCTGTTTACCCTCTTTTGGCTAGGTGATTATATCATTGATTTCTTTCATATGCCATTTAAAAAGGAGATTACTGCATTATATAAATATTATTCTCCGTCGAATTTTTGGCATTATTTAACATTGTTATTCATCATCGTTCCTGGTGAAGAAATATTTTGGAGAGGTTTTATTCAGAAAAAATTAGCAAGCAAAGTTAGTCTGCCTCTTTCCATTACCCTTGCAACCTTAGCCTACGCATCTGTACAATTATACTCAGGCTACTACATTCATATGGTTGCAGCCCTCGTAGGGGGAATCTATTGGGGAATTCTTTATGCATGGAAAAAGAATATTACACTTAACATCATTTCCCATGTCGTTTTTGATTTCTGTCTGTTTATTTTATTTCCATTAAGATAATGTGAATTATCAATTATAAGGAGGAATTTTTATGCCTAGATTTTTAAAATATCTTTTTACATTCATGATTTTATCCGTATTTCTAGTCGCTTGTGGGACAAGCACTGACACTGATGAAACCGCTAATGAAGCCCAACAACTTCAACAAGAACAAACAAAAGAAACCCAAGAAGAAAAAGAAGACGACACAAAACCTAATACAGAAGGTGAAAATATTGCTCCTGATCAAAAAAATAATGATGATCAAAAGGTTTCGCCTCCAACAGAAATGAAATTAAAATATTCACGTAACGGAGAATCTATAGAAGAAACAGCTATGTGGAAGAAAAGTGACAATCAACCATTTGGTCTTTATGTACTGCCATCATATGTATTAACGGCTGAAGAACCTCGGATGGACCAAGTATATTTTAGTGAAGACGGCTCCCATTATATGAGAATTAGTATTTTAACAGGGGATATAAATTTTGAAGAACAAAAAGAAAATACGCTTGCACAGTTACAAGCAGTAAATGAAGATGTCCAAACATTAAATCCTCCAGAAGATGAATTTTACAAGAACGCAACCGTTATGCAGACAAAATTAAATAACGAATTGGTCACTGCTTATTTAATTCCACAAGACAAACATTTGATTAAATTAATGATATCTACAAAGGAACAAGATAATCACCTGGATGCATTTATCCAAATGGCTAAACATATACAAGTTGATTAATACGAATAAAAAATGAGGTGTAAACAGTAACACCTCATTTTTTATTTTCTCGTTTCATCCACAAAAGAACAATAAATAATAAACTGATATATCCAAATAGCGGATATAAGTATGAAAGAAGTTGACTGTAATCAAATTGGCTTAGTAAAAGGCAAATCGAAAATATGCCAGTTACAATAAACATCGTTGGAATATTAATATATTGTTTGATTTGTTTCTCAAGTCCATATACATTGCCAATAATTGAAGTGAAGATCTCTCCATAAATGATCAGCACATAAATCCATAATAACCCTGGGGCTAGGTTTTTCATTATAATAGCCATTGGTATTTCATAAGCTGAAAAGTTGGGGAGCATAACAAGTGTCATATGGCTTGCAAAAAGAATAATCGTTAAAACCGCTCCCCCTATCATTCCTCCCCTTCTAATCGTTTTAATATCTTTGATTTCAGAAGCAATTGGAACAAGAACAGCTTGTGCTAGAGATAAATTAAATGCTGTATAGGAAAATGGTGAAACAACAGAAGACCAGCCGTCCTTCACATAAGGAATATATAAAACGTGCTCTAAGAAATAGGGCTGTCGGATTGATAATAAAAATAAAATAAAGCTAAATCCAATCATTAAGGGCACTACAAATGTATTTACAGCAAATAAAGCTCTTGTCCCAACAATCATGACAATAAACGAAAGGACGATAGTTAACATTATCCCTATCATTCTTGACAACCCTAATTGTTCCTGAAATACTGCCCCTGCCCCTGCAAGCATGACGGCACTAACTCCAATTAGCATCAGTAAAGTTACTATATTAATGATTTTCCCAATTGATTTTCCAAATAAATACTCATTAAATTCCTCATAGGATCTTGCATTAATGTCAGCTGATATGACCATGATTTTCGTTCCTAAAAAAATGAAGATATATCCTGCCATTAACATCCCGACTAGCCCGATAAACCCAAACCTTGAGAAAAATTCAACGATCTCTCTTCCCGTTGCAAACCCTGCTCCAACAACTGTTCCTACATAGACTGCAGCTATTTGAAAAGCAGAACTCCAATTTGATTTCAACTGCTTTCCCCTCCTAACTCACTATATGATCATTAGGACAAAGGTAGACGAGCTTTTTTCCTTTAAAAATCTTTAATATAGAACAAGAAATACAAAAATCTCTCGTTTTTCCACAAATTTCTATTACAAATCACTTGAAAGTCAAAAATGGTCAGAGTATAATCAAAGTACAAAAGGTCAAATATAGTCAAGGTCAAAGTCAAACAAAAAAAAGGAAAGGGGAATGTATATGCTTTGTCAAAATTGCCAACAAAGAAATGCAAATGTAACGATGAGATTCGTATTGAATGGTCAAGAAAAACAATTTCATCTATGTCAAACATGCTACCAATCGAATAAACAAAATTTAAAGAATAAGTTTGGACCTAGTATGAATCTTGGTGGATTTGGTGGGATGCATTCATTCCCAATAGATGATTTGTTCAAGCAAATGAATCAACAACAAGGGACAAACTCACAGCAACCAAATTTAAAATTCCAAGGTAATGGTGGAGGATTTTTAGATCAATTTGGACGTAATTTAAATAGTATGGCAAAGGCGGGACTTATTGATCCTGTCATCGGAAGAGATAAAGAAATTTCACGAGTTATTGAGATTTTAAACCGTCGCAATAAAAATAATCCAGTTTTAATTGGTGAACCTGGTGTAGGAAAAACAGCGATTGCTGAGGGTCTTGCTTTAAAAATAGAAGAAGGCAGTGTACCTACTAAATTAAAAAATAAACAGGTTTATTTATTAGATGTTGCCTCTTTAGTTGCGAACACAGGAATTCGTGGTCAATTTGAAGAGCGAATGAAACAATTAATCAACAATTTACAAAGTCGTAAAAATATTATTTTATTTGTTGATGAAATACACTTACTTGTAGGTGCAGGTTCTGCCGAAGGCTCAATGGACGCAGGGAATATTCTCAAACCTGCACTTGCTCGTGGTGAACTTCAATTAGTCGGAGCAACCACCTTAAATGAATATCGAAAAATTGAAAAAGACGCTGCACTTGAACGCAGGTTCCAGCCCGTTCAAGTTTCCGAACCATCAGTGGAGGCAACAGTTAAAATTTTGAAAGGACTTCAATCAAAGTATGAAGCCTTCCATCATGTAAGCTACACTGATGATGCTATAGAAGCATGTGTTAAATTATCGCAACGCTATATTCAAGATCGATTCTTACCTGATAAAGCGATTGATTTACTTGATGAAGCAGGTTCGAAAATGAATCTATCATCAAGCTATACATCAACAGATGAAATTGAGAAAAGATTAAAAGAAATCGCGAGCGAAAAGGAAGCTGTCTTAAAAAATGAGGAATATGAAAAAGCAGCAAAACTTCGTGAAGAAGAAAAACAGCTTGAACAAGCCTTGAATCATTCAGATACCTCTGAGCGACCTATTGTAGGAGTTGAACTAATTCATGAAATTCTGGAAAAGAAAACAGGAATTCCAATTGGTCAATTACATCAAGATGAAAAAATTCAAATGAGAGAGTTACAACAAAACCTTGCTGCAAAAGTAATTGGTCAAAATGAGGCGGTTGAAAAAGTAGCTAAAGCAATACGCCGCAGTCGTGCTGGGTTAAAGTCAAAACATCGACCAATTGGTTCTTTTCTATTTGTTGGACCAACAGGAGTTGGGAAAACAGAATTGGCTAGAACATTAGCACAAGAATTGTTCGGCACAAAAGATGCCATGGTAAGACTCGATATGAGTGAGTATATGGAGAAGCATAGTGTGTCAAAAATTATCGGCTCTCCTCCAGGATATGTTGGACATGAGGAAGCGGGGCAGTTGACCGAAAAAGTTCGCCGGAACCCTTACTGCATTATCTTACTTGATGAAATTGAAAAAGCTCACCCTGACGTCCTGCATATGTTCCTACAAATTCTCGAAGATGGACGCTTAACGGATAGTCAAGGAAGAACGGTAAGTTTTAAAGAATCCGTGATCATCATGACAAGTAATGCAGGTGTGGGGGATCGAAAAATACAGGTTGGGTTTGAGAGAAGCAATGCTGTGAAAGAATCCAATATCCTTCAATCACTTGGACAGTATTTTAAGCCTGAGTTTTTAAACCGTTTTGACAGCATTATTGAGTTTAACCCATTAGAAAAAACGCATCTTCTAGAAATTATCGATCTTATGCTTCATGAATTAAATAAGAGTTTGCAAGAACAACATTACACATTAACGGTTTCAATTGAAGCAAAGGAAAAACTAGTGGATTTAGGTTATAATCAAACATTTGGAGCTCGCCCACTTCGAAGAGTCATCCAAGAGCAATTAGAAGATAAAATTGCCGACTATATCTTAGAAAACGGAACATCTGCAAACTTATTAGCCGACCTTGAAGATGATCAAGTGGTTATTAAGACAAAATAAATCCGATAAAAGAACCGCTGTTTCCACAGCGGTTCTTTTATTAATATTGCTTAATAGATAAGCCAATTCTTTTCAATAGTTCAATCGCGGTTTCTTTCTCTTCATCTGTTAGAACGGACATAATCCTGTCAATTTCATTGCGATGGGACGGAAAAACCTGTTGTATTAATTTTATTCCCTTATCTGTGATTTGAGCAAAGGTCACCCTTCTGTCATCAGGACACGGAACACGTCTTATGTATTCCTTCTTTTCTAGTTTATCAATCACATAGGTCATACTCCCGCTCGCCAGGAGAATTTTCCCTCCAATCTGCTGAAGAGGTTGATCTCCTTTATGGTATAACAATTCTAGAACAGCAAATTCTGTCGGATTTAAACCATAGCGTTGTATTCGTTTATTTACATGTTCATTTACCGCGCGATATGCTCGTGATAGAACAATAAATAATTTTAATGATTGTTCATTTTGTTCGAATTCCATCATTTTTACCAAACCCTTTAACATAATAATAATTGCTTATCGCTATCTCTATTATTTATCATAAATAAAAATAGTATTTTCATCAATCAAATTTTTATTATAAAAAATGGAAATACCCTTGTCAAACGAACTTGAAGCTTCTTTTTATTATAATTTTGTTATATTTTTTGTTGTTTTCCGATTCAAACCATTTGCTTTCCGCTCAGTTACGCCTGGACTACCTTGACACTTCGACCTCATAAGGCATCTTGCCTATCTCTCTTCTCCCATACAAGTCTTCATGACCACCACTGCGATCAACAATAACCCCAAATTAACATAACTGTTAAAATAGAAGATAAACAAATCCTATTTTTTGAATTTTAAATCAACTCTCGTGTAAAATAGATGAAGATCAGTTCTATACCATATATTACACTTTATTTAACGAAAGCTTATGACAGGGGGATAACACGTTGACACAAACAGTCATTACTGAAAAACAGGTAGCCTATCAAAACCAAACTACCTATAAAATTTTAATTATTATGGGATTCTGTCATTTATTAAATGATTCCATTCAATCCGTCATCCCAGCCATGTTTCCTGTTTTAGGAAAATCAATGGGGTTGAGTTTTACACAATTAGGGTTTATAGCATTTTCTTTAAACATGGTTTCTTCCGTTATGCAGCCCTTTATCGGAGCCCTCTCCGATAAAAAACCTATGCCCTATGCCCTTCCAATTGGAATGACATCTACTTTATTAGGAGTAATCGGTTTAGCATTAGCACCCAACTATAGTCTTGTCCTTCTTTCAGTCCTTTTTATTGGCTTAGGCTCGGCCATCTTTCACCCTGAAGGTTCGAGAGTAGCACATATGGCAGCAGGATCTAGAAAAGGTTTAGCACAATCGATATACCAAGTTGGCGGTAATTCAGGTCAAGCCTTGGCGCCCTTAATTACAGCATTAATCCTTGTCCCCCTCGGTCAAATTGGGGCTGCATGGTTTTCAGTTGTAGCTGGGATTGCGGTAATGCTCCTTTCTTATATTGCTTTTTGGTACTCTGGAAGATTAAAAGAGTTAAATGCGCAAGTCCCTTTTTCAAAGGTTACAGCTTCTCAAGATTCAGGCAAAATTTCTAAAGGGATTATCCTGACTCTTGTTTTAATTTTATTTTTAATATTCGCTCGCTCTTGGTATGTAGCAGGAATTACAAACTATTATGCTTTTTTTGCCATTGAACAATATCAATTCAGCATTCAAAGAGCTCAGGTTTTCTTATTCGCCTTTTTAGTTGCTGGAGCATTAGGGACATTTTTTGGAGGTCCACTTGCAGATAAATTTGGCAAGCGAAATATCATCATTGTTTCGATTCTTGGATCTGCTCCTTTATCAATCTTGATTCCGTTTGTACCTGCATCTATTTCGTTTATTTTATTACTATTAACTGGATTCATTCTTATGTCTAGCTTTTCCGTAACAGTTATTTATGCTCAAGATTTGGTCCCTGGAAAAATTGGAACGATGGCAGGACTAACAGTTGGGCTTGCCTTTGGAATGGGGGCAATCGGCTCGATTATTTTAGGTGTGATGGCCGATCATCTAGGCTTGTTCACAACTCTAACCTTTACTGGCTTCTTACCTATTTTAGGGGCTTTAGGATTTCTACTCCCTTCTGACCGAAAACTATCTCAAAGATACGAATAAATATTTTACTGTTTGTCGAATTCCCGTTGTAAATGTCGAACATTTTTCAATCGAATTTTTTGTCTAAAATTGCGAAACTATTTACTTTATTTGGAAATATTGTCATAATGCTTCAAGGGGAGTGTTCAATTGAAGGCCCTAGTTATATGAAGTAAAGGGTCATTGTCAGGGGGAAACGTTATTGTTGGATCACCGGGAGTCCATTTTAGTAGAAATTCAAAAAAAAAGAGAGTTGATGATTGATTTAGCCCAAAAAAGAGGGTTAACAAATGACGATACAGTAAAGTGCAGTCAGGAGCTAGATCAATTACTCTATCAGTATCAAGTTTTTTTTCATCGAAAACCGACAAAAGTTGATCATCAAAAAAATAAATTAAACTTTATCTATTACACCTCAAATAATCGAATTAAAATGGTTCACTAGAAACTTTTAACCTATAGTTTAGTAAAAAGTCGAGATCCGCAAAGGGAATCCCGACTTTTCTATGTTGATCTTAAAGCAATGGATTTTCGTGTTTGGCTTTAAGTATTTGCCATCTTCTTTCTACCTCAGCTTCAAAAGTAGCAAGTAACTCTTTATTTTCTTCTTTTAATAAATGTTTTGTTTTGCCCATATATTTTAACCAATCTGATACTGGTATCCGTTTCTTTTTCGCTTCAGGATCGTACGTTATGGTTGTTTCTCCTTTCTCTACTTCATAAAGAGGGAAGAAACAAGAGTTAACTGCTGCCCCAACGATTACTTCACCGTAACGATCATCTGATTTCCAGTTTAATGGACAAGCAATTAAAATTTTACCATATACAGGACCAACGTTTTGTGCATACCATTGTGCCTTTGCAGCCTTTTTCACAAGGTCTTGTGGAAATGCTTCTGTACCTGTAAAGACGTATGGAATATTTGTTGCTGCCATAATTTGAGCAGTATCTTTATGATGGAATGTTTTTCCTTTTTGGGCTTTTCCAACATTTGACGTACTTGTCATATGACCAAATGGTGTGGAATAAGACATTTGCGAACCTGTATTCATATAACCTTCATTATCGTATTCAAGCATAATTAGCTTATGACCGCGAAGTGCTGTACCTATCGCAGAACCCATCCCGATATCCATTCCACCGTCACCTGTGATCATTACAAATGTAGCATCATTTGATACCTCAATTTCGCCTCTGCTTTTCATCTCAAGAAACGCCTCAACAGTACCAGAAAGAGTTGCTGCCCCATTTTGAAACAAGTTATGGATCATCGTTTGCTTATGGGATGTATAAGGATAAGCTGTTGTTGTTACATACGCACATCCTGTTTGGTAAAGAACAACTACATCCCCTTCAATCCCCTTGAAGAACATTTCCAATCCGCCAAAAATACCACAGCCAGGACAGGCACCGTGGCCTGATGCTAGCCGCTTTGGCTTTTCAGTAAGTGCACGTAATGGTGAGATTTTCACCTTTAATTTTTTTGTTTCTTCATCTTGAGTGACTTGAATTAATCCAGAATTAAATACATCACCATGTTGTGGTTCAATCACAGGCTTTTGTGTTTTTTCAAGATCGCCTGGTACAACTCCGTAATAGTCAAATGGCTTTTCAGCATAACCCTTTTCTACTGCATCCATCACCACATTGAAAAATGCTTCTGCATCATCTGCATAAAAATCGGTTCCACCTAAACCAAATACTCTGCTTAAAACTAGTGTTTTATTCTCACGATCAGATTGAAGAGCAGATTTGATTTCATGAGTTAAGTTAGGGCCATGTGCGCCGTATGAATCTGCACGTTCTCCAACTAATAATCCTTTAACATTTTTTAAGGCTGCACGAATTTCCTTTTCTGGGAAAGGTCGGAGAATGTTTGGACTAATAACCCCTGCTTTAATCCCTTGTGCTCTTAACTTATCGACAACATCTTTAGCAGACTCCTCAGCTGAATTTAATAAGAAAAGAGCTACTTCTGCATCTTCCATGCCATATAAATCAAGTACTGGGTATTCACGTCCAGAAATTTTTGCATACTCTGCTGCAACTTCTTTGAATACTTCTCCTGCTGCATACATCGCCTCAGACTGTTGATAATGATTGTTCATTAAGTTCGGACCGTCCATGTGGGCACCAATCGTCACAGGATTTTTTGGATCGTTTGCAAAGTGATAATCTCTTGGACATTCCCCAACAAACTCTTGGACAACTTTTCGGTCTGTGAAATAATTCACTTTTCGTTTTTGATGAGATGTCCAGAATCCATCATAAGCCACGATAACCGGTAGTCTAACTTTTGAATGCTCAGCAATTTTTAATGCCATAATATTCATATCATATACAGCCTGTGGTGTTTTCGCTGTTAAAATTACCCAGCCAGTATTAAGCGCAAAATATAAATCGGAATGATCTCCACGAATATCAAGTGGACCACTAATGGCTCTTGTAACAAGGTTTAACACCATCGGGAATCTTGTACCTGATTGAACAGGTAGTTGCTCAAGCATGTACATAAAACCATTTGCACTTGTTGCGTTAAATACACGTGCTCCAGTTGCCGCTGCACCATAACAAATACCTGCTGAACCATGCTCACCGTCAGCTGCAATTAATTGAATATCATGCTCGCCTCTAGCCTTCATTTGATCCAAATATTGTGCGACCTCTGTTGAAGGAGTGATTGGGAAATACCCCATAATATGGTAGTTGATTTGTGCAGCTGCCATCGCTGCCATTTCATTTCCAGATTCAAATGTTGTCGTTTGGTCTACATTTTGTTTCGTCTGTAATTCTTCTTCTACGATTGCCATGATTACATTACCCCTCCTGTAACTAATGGAAAGTTATGTTTAACTTGATTTTCTTCAGCAAACCCAATGGTTTCACGGATATCCTTAAGCGCAGTAGTTGGGCACGCTTCTACACATTTTAAACAGCCTTTACAGTATTGATAATCTATTCCTCGTAAGAACATCTGCTTGCGACCTCTCTTGTCTTCTCCCGCTTCCCAAACAAAGCAATAATCAGGGCAAACACTATCACATTGTGCACAATTAATACATTCTTCCTGGGTAAACTGTGGTAAAAATCCTTGTCTAGAGCCACTTAAATCTTTTAAAATACTATTCCCTTGTGCACTTATTGTTCCGCCAATTTCTTGAGTTAAATACCCAAGCGCTGGTTTTGGACGAGTGAATGCTTTATTTGTAGCATCTTCTGGTGTTTCAATTGACTTAAATTGAACCTCGTTATAGCCTCTATCAAAAGTGCGTATATTTGGCTCTACTAGATGAGGGTATTTCTTTTCAAATGTTTTTCTAATGACTGTTCTCATATCTTCAGGATTTAAGAAATCACAAATTTTAAATAGAGCACCAAGCATCGCTGTGTTTACTTTTGTTTTTTCTTCAACTGCGATTCCTAAAGCGTCTACAATCGCAAGCGTTCCATATTCTAGCTTTAAGTCGTTTTTAACATCATCAAAGGTTCTTATCGAATTAACGAGAACAATTCCTTCAGGGTCTAACCCGCTAACTACATCAATCGTTTTATATAAAGCTTCATGAAAGACACCTACAACATGAGGTTCTTCAATTGGACTATGGGCACGAATCTCTACACCTTGGTCGCAGAATCGAATGAAACTTTTGACTGGTGAGCCTTTCTTTTCAGAACCATATGAAGCAAAATTTGAACCATTCAAACCCAACCCTAGAACTCCTGCTTCTGCTAGCATTTTTCCTGCTAAATTAGCCCCTAATCCCCCAATTGATTCTAGGCGAATTTCAAAAAAACCTAGGTCATTTTTTTTCGGTAATATAGACATTTCCTTCTCCCTCCTAGAAATATGCAACGAAGTATCCTTATAAACTTTATAAAGTTATTAATAGATTAAAACTTCTTTGTATTTTTAATAACATTCTAGGTCAAAGGTTTTGACTATGCTGTGATAAAAATCAATACATATTTTATTTTAATATGCAATTGATTGCTTTATTTGGTAAAATCAGCTTTACAGGTTAAAATGATCTCAACCATTAAAGTATTATGCAACAGTATGTTTATAAAGTGTATAACAGTTTAATTTTTAAAAGAGTGATCGCATTCCAACTATTACCATACATACTTTCTTGTAAAATTGACTATTATGGATATGGAGGAAAATCAACATTTGTGGAGGCATTATGAAACAACGCGATTATTTTTTTGACAACGCTAAATTTATTTTAATCTTTCTAGTAGTATTTGGACATTTTTTGCGGACCTTTATTCATGATAATGAGCTAATCTATTCCCTTTATAAAGTGATCTATACTTTTCATATGCCCGCCTTTATCTTAATCTCAGGTTATTTTGCAAAAGGCTTTAAAAAGAAAGGCTATATTAAAAAAACGGCAAAAAAATTAATTATACCTTATTTACTTTTTCAAACGATTTATTCTTTCTTTTATTATTTCTTGTACCAAAAACCAGAATTAACGATCGACCCGCTTGATCCACATTGGTCATTATGGTTCTTAATCAGTTTGTTTTTCTGGAATGTTATGTTATACATGTTTGCTCGTTTCAAAAGTGTACATGCTCTCACTCTGTCATTTCTCATTGCTTTAGTGATTGGCTTTTTCGACTTTGTTTCTGGATATTTGAGTTTGAGTCGAACCTTTGTCTTCTTTCCACTATTTTTACTGGGATATTTTTTAAAGAAAGAGCATTTTTATCGATTATTATCAAACAAGTTAAAAATGATCTCAATCCTAATCTTTTTAACCGTTTTTGGTTTATTTTACTTTTTTCCAAATCTAAACTATGAATGGTTATTAGGCTCCAAATCCTATGACGAAATGGGGGTCGAACCATTTTTCGCTATGTTAATCAGGCTTGGGGTTTATCCATTAAGTCTAATCATGATGGCTAGCTTTTTTGCGCTTGTTCCAAAAGAACAAACTTTTTTCTCAAACCTTGGTAGAAATTCGCTCTATGTTTATTTATTACATGGATTTTTCATCCGGATATTCCGTGTTAGTGAAATGAAGACTTACTTTCATGATGCAGAAAGTATATTATTGCTCGCTGCCATTTCATTAATCTTAACCTTTGTTCTTTCAAGTAGGACTGTGACTTCATTTGCTCAACCATTAATTGAACTTAGAATATCGAAAACGAAGGAGCTTTTTAAAAGGATCTGGGTATATATGAAATTCTATTGGAGAAAATGGGTAAGTAATTAAAGTTTTTTAAGTAGGCTGTCTTAGAAGTTAAATGTTGATTTGGGGCTACTGTTAAATGTAGTGGATAGAACTAACACCCTGCGTGAGTTACAAGACACAGTAGACACGAAGTGTTAGGCTGGCTCAGGCGTTGCTTAGCGAAAAGTGAAGTTCCTGATACGTAATTTTACCCTTAGTTTAACAGAGCTCTTTGAAAAACTCGCTAAAAGTTAAAGCGGGTTTTTATTTTTGTTGCTTTCATATACAATATGAAGGAAGAATTCTTGATTTAAGGAGTATCAAATATGAAAATTATCGCTGCCACATTAAATGCAAAATACATTCATACGAATTTGGCGATTCGTTATTTAAAGGCCTATGCTAGTCCAGAATTTCAAGTAGAACTAGCTGAGTATACGATAAAAGATCCAATTCTGAACATCGTGACCGACTTATTCCAAAAAAAGCCTGATGTTATTGGGTTTAGCTGTTATATTTGGAATATCGAAGAAACGATCAAAGTAATTGAAACGATCAAAAAAATTAATCCATCTATTACGATCGTAGTAGGAGGTCCAGAGGTTTCCTATGATGTTCAAGAATGGATGACAAAGGTGAACGAATTTGATTTTATTGTTATTGGTGAAGGGGAAGAAACCTTTAAACGATTACTTCAAGCATTAAAAGATCATCATGATTTTTCTACAATCCCTGGAATCTCCTTCCGAAAAGAGGGTGAGATCATCATCAACCATCCGATGCATAAATTAGATTTGCGACAGCTCCCATCCCCTTATCGTTTTGAGGAGGACCTCTCACATTTAAGTAAAAGAGTGACATACATAGAAACGAGTCGCGGTTGTCCCTTTAGCTGTCAATTTTGTTTGTCATCTATCGAGGTAGGTGTTCGGTATTTTGATCGAGATAAAATTAAAGAGGATATACGCTATTTGATGGCTAACGGTGCTAAAACAATTAAATTTGTTGATCGTACTTTTAATATTAGTCGAAGCTATGCGATGGAAATGTTTCGTTTTATTATTGATGAACATGTCCCAGGTACCGTATTTCAATTTGAAATTACTGCGGACATTATGCGTCCAGAAGTCATCGAATTTTTAAACGAGGATGCACCCCCAGGATTATTCCGTTTTGAAATCGGTGTTCAATCTACAAATGATTATACGAATGAGTTGGTTATGAGAAAACAAAACTTTGAAAAGCTAGCCCGAACCGTTACACTGGTAAAAGAAGGTCGTAAAATTGATCAGCATTTAGACTTAATTGCGGGGCTGCCTGAAGAAGATTATCATTCATTCCGTAAAACATTTAACGATGTCTTTGCGTTTAGACCTGAAGAGTTACAACTCGGTTTTCTAAAGATGCTCCGTGGCACAGGCTTACGTTTAAGAGCAGAGGAACATCAGTATATTTATAGTGATCATCCACCCTATGAAATTTTAGGAAATTCCGTTTTATCCTTTGATGATATTATTCGGATTAAACAAGTAGAAGATGTTTTGGAAAAATATTGGAATGACCATAGAATGGATTATACAATTGAGTATTTGGTTACAGAAGTCTTTTCAACACCATTTGATTTTTTCCAAGACTTCGGGACCTATTGGGAAGAAAAAGGTTGGTCTAGGATTGGACACCAATTAGAGGATCTATTCAAAAGACTGCATTCTTTTCTGCTTAATTCCGGGACAAAACAATTGGACATTGTCACTGATTTAATGAAATATGACTATCTTTCCCGCCAACGTTATAAACCACGCAAGTCTTGGTGGGAAGGAACCCTGACCAAAAACGAACGTTCTAAGTACTATCAAGCGATTCTCAGCAATCCAGAATTAATCGAAGGTTTAATGCTTGATGAAAAAGATTTATATAAACATACACTGCTTGAACCAATGTCAATTGATATCGAACAGTACTTAGAGCATAACAGAATTGTACAACAACCATGTCTTCTATTTATATATTATAATCCAAAAAGTGAAAAGCCTACGCTTCTTTCAATAAAGGATATTACCTTGATCCATTAAAATGAACGGATTTAAGGCTGTGTATTTTTTTACACAGCCTGTTTTTTTATTTCTTATTTCTTTTTGCTTTATCTTGATTCATCGCTGGAATTTCATATAGTTTGCTTGCGTTCATATCTCCAAATTCCATTCCAAATTCAACATTTGTATTTTGTTGGTTTTTGATCTTCGCATTCTTTTTTTTACTCATTATAAACCTCTTCCTTTTCTCCCTTGTTTTGAGTTACGATTAGCACCTTTCATTGGGTTTTCACCGGCACTAAACTCAGCTGAAAACTCTGTTTCTTGGAGATTTTTTTTCGGTGTTTTGCTATATTTTTCTACTGCATTGAATTCTGCTTTACGTTTTGCCATTTTGCATTCCTCCCTTTCAACTGTATTTTTCGCGTGAATAAGTTTTTCATTCTCTTATCGATCTTCCTTTTTTTACAACAAATAGTCTTAAAGAGAACTGCAAAAAATACTGTTAAAAGGAGGTCTACTCGTTGAAAAAGAAAAAACGAATGGATATTGATGAAACCCTCCCACATCAAATTCATGCACCTAGCTTTAAAGGGACATCAATTAAGATGAAGCCCCCTTTTATTAATTCCTTCGGTGTTACAATTGGAGATAGTTATTACACATCAAAAGAATCACCGTTAGAAAATTGGAGTGATGAAACCGACCCAGCTATTATGGCAGGCAGTGAATGGGTTCATCCAACTAATGACATCGGCTGGAATACAACTGAAAACCAAGAACTACTGGAAAATTTAAGACAACCGACTACAAAACATTTTATGCACCCCACGATAAATACCGGCAAAGATGCAGATTAAAAAGGCTGACATGCGTCAGCCTTTTAACCGATAATAATTCTTTCTTTTGGATAATGATAATGCAGTTCAGTTTCTTTTCCGCGAAGCAATAAAAAGAATGAAACAAGACCAATTCGACCAATAAACATTAGTATCATGATTACCCATTTACCAAAAGTTGTTAAGTCTGTAGTAATTCCCATTGATAGGCCGGTCGTCCCGAACGCTGAACAAACTTCAAATATAATCGCCAATAATGGTTGGTTTTCAGTAATTGATAGGAGAATAATCGCAACAAAACAAATAATCATTGCAAGAATCGTGACCGCAAATGCCTTTCTCACATCATCCCCATGGATTTCTCTTTTAAAAACTTTAATATCCTTCCTTCCTTTTGCAAAATGATACAAAAACAAAATGTTTAGAGCAAAAGTAGTGGTCCTAATTCCCCCTCCGACCGAACTCGGGGAGGCTCCAATAAACATAAGGAAGCTAATCACAAGTAATGTTGGCTCGGCGAAAAGATTTACATCCATCGTGGACAATCCACCACTTCTTGTTGTTGCAGATTGGAAAAAAGCATAGAAAAACCCCTCATGCCACTCCATCCCTTTAAAACTATGCTGGAATTCAAGCAAAATAATAATGACTGTTCCAAAAACTAATAGTGCTGCAAAGGTAATCGTTGTAATTTTCGTAAATAGTGAAAATCTAAATGGTAACGACATTTGTTTTCGATGGAATAAATACCCTTTTAATTCAATTAATACAGGAAAACCGATCGCTCCAAGTGTTAATAAAAGAATGATAATGATTTGGATAACATAATCATTCGCATAAGGTTTCATCGAAGCTGTTGTAATATCAAGTCCAGCATTTGTAGTTGCACTAATTGAAGTAAAGAGACCGTGTAGGAAAGCTTCCTGTACGTCGGGATAATAGTCCATGAAAAGGAAACCCAAAATGATCGCTCCGATCGCTTCAATGATCAAAATCAATTTTAATATTTCAATCATTAATGCAACTAACCCAGAAAGACTTGTTTGATTATGATCCACCATGATCAATTGTCTACCTCTTAAGCCAATTTTTTTCCCCATTAACAACCATATAAATGTACCTAGTGACATAACGCCAATCCCACCAAACTGGAAAACAAACATAAGGACAAAAAGTCCAAATGTACTATAGGTTTGAGAAATATCGATAACAGTTAGTCCTGTAACACTAACAGAACTAATTGCAGTAAAGATCGTATCCAATAAAGAAATCTCTACACCTTCTTTATGTACACCCGGAAGACTTAATAACAATACTGAAACCGTTACAGCAATAAAATAGAAACTAAAAATAGCTCTCGACGGTGTAATGTGATCGAGTACATTTTTGAATGTATTTGACATATGATGCGTCCTTTCATTCTTAAACTAATTCTATCTTAATGAATATATCCTCATTTTGAAAGTAATATAAGGAAATTCAAGATAACTTTAGTGTATTTCGCATAACTTTCCATTCATTAAATGTTTTCTACTATCCATACTAGTAGTACAGAGAAATTTTACTCTGCATGATTTAAGGAGATGAAAAATATGGCTAGAAGCAGTAATAAACTACTTGTTCCTGGCATTGAACAATATCTTGATCAAGTGAAATATGAAATTGCTCAGGAATTTGGCGTACAGTTAGGTTCAGATACCGTTTCTCGTGCAAATGGATCTGTTGGTGGAGAAATCACCAAAAGATTGGTACAACAAGCACAAGCACATCTTTCAGGTAAATAAAAGATAAAAAAACAGAGGTTTCCCTCTGTTTTTTTATTGATCCATCGGATTAAATAACTTGACTTCAGGGTTTTTCTCTTGAAACCATCTTAAAGCAAAATCGTTTTCAAATAAAAAGACCTTTTGATTATAGCGATCTGTGACTAGAAGACTTCTTGAATTGGATAGTTGGTCATTCACCTTATCATCTTCAATCCAACGTGCAATTTTAGAACCTTGACCTTCCATCAAAACATCAACATTATATTCATTTTTCATGCGATGTTCAAACACTTCAAACTGTAGTTGACCCACTGCTCCAAGTAAATATTCTTCCGTTTTTACCGTTTTATATAATTGAATGGCCCCTTCTTGTACTAACTGCCCGATACCTTTGTGAAAATGTTTTTGTTTCATTACATTCTTTGCTGTAACTCGGACAAATAATTCTGGTGTAAACTGTGGTAATTTTTCAAATTGAAATTGATCTTTTCCTGTTGTTAATGTATCCCCAATTTGATAAGTACCGGTGTCATATAAGCCAATAATATCTCCGCTAACCGCTTCATCTACTGTGCTTCGATCATCGGCCATAAACTGCGTTGATTGGGAAAGCTTTAGTTGTTTCCCTGTCCGAGGAAGATTAACACTCATCCCTCTTTCAAATTTCCCAGAACAAATTCGTAAGAAAGCGATCCGGTCACGGTGAGCTGGGTTCATATTCGCTTGAATTTTAAAGATAAAGCCTGAGAAATTTTCAGATAATGGATCAATTTTCCCTGCCGTTGATTCTCGAGGTTGTGGGGATGGAGCAAATTGTAAATAGGTTTCTAAAAATGTTTGTACTCCAAAATTTGTTAGAGCACTTCCAAAAAATACGGGTGTTAAAGATCCATCGGCTATTTTTTCTCTAGAAAACTCATTTCCAGCCTCATTTAAAAGAAGAACCTCTTCTAACGTTTGATCATACAATGCATTTTGTTTGATAGGATGATCTCCGTCCAATTCTCCCTCTTCATTCAACTCTAAAAAACGATCAGAGTCCTCAACTCGAAATTGTTCGATTCGGTTATGAAAACGATCATAAATCCCAAGAAACTCTTTCCCCATTCCAATTGGCCAATTCATCGGGTATGACTCAATCCCCATGACCTCTTCTAACTCTGCTAATAGCTCTAGTGGCATTCTTCCATCACGATCTAATTTATTAATAAACGTAAATATCGGAATCCCTCTCATGCGGCAGACTTTAAATAACTTTAAGGTCTGTTCTTCAATTCCTTTTGCAGAATCAATAATCATGACCGCACTATCAACTGCCATTAATGTCCGGTAAGTATCTTCACTAAAATCTTGGTGTCCAGGGGTATCTAAAATATTAATTCGTGACCCATGATAATCGAATTGCATCACACTAGATGTTACCGAGATACCTCTTTGCTTTTCAATTTCCATCCAGTCACTTGTGGCGTATTTGCCTGTTTTTTTTCCTTTTACCGTTCCAGCATCACGTATCGCACCACCAAAGAGCAACAATTTCTCTGTCAATGTTGTCTTCCCAGCGTCTGGGTGGGATATAATGGCAAATGTCCGACGGGATTTGACTTGATCTATAAATGTATTTTCCATCCAAATTCCTCACTTTAAACAGTTCAATTTCATTCATAAGTAAAATCATATCTCTATCAAAACGAGTTTGCAATAAAAAATATCGTTAACAGTTAAGGAATATTTTCCAATGGTTAAAATTGTATTCCTTTTCAATTTGTCGAAATCTGTTATAATAAGGTAGAAAAAAATATAAAATAGAAATGTAGGGGAACTGGTTAAGCTAGTTGAGAAAGTATCCGTAATAGATACTGACCCTTGAACCTGATCTGGTTAATACCGGCGGAGGAAACATATCTAAACAAGAAACAATTGTTTTCATATGCGGGCACCTAGTTATTAACTAGGTGCTTTATTTGTGTTTTATGAATTTTTTGAGGAGGTCATTATGATGAAAAAAGCTCTTTTGTCCCTTTTTACCGTACTATTATTATCAGCTTGCGGTAATGACGAAGCCAATGAAAGAAATAACAGTTCTTCATCCAATGAGCTGGAGAAGATTACGGTTGTATTGGACTGGACTCCAAATACAAACCATACTGGATTATATGTTGCAAAGGACCAAGGTTTTTATGAAGAAGAAGGTCTTGATGTTGATATTATCATGCCAGGTGAAGCAGGCGCTGACCAGTTAGTCGCTTCGGGAAAAGCAGAGTTTGGGGTTAGCTATCAAGAAAGTATCACACAAGCTAGAATTCAAGACATTCCAATCGTTTCAATTGCAGCTGTGATTCAGCATAATACATCTGGTTTTGCATCACTCAGCGAAAAAAACATTAAAACGCCAAAGGACTTTGAGGGAAAAAAATATGGCGGTTGGGGGTCACCTATTGAAGAATCCGTCATTTCTTCCCTCATGAAACAAGAAAATGCAAATCCTGACGAAGTCGATATTATCAATATCGGTGATACTGACTTTTTTACGGCTGTGGAACGAGATGTTGACTTTGCGTGGATCTATTATGCTTGGACAGGTGTAGAGGCGAAATTACGCGGAAAAGATATCAATATGATTTATTTAACCGATTATAGTGAAAAACTTGATTATTATACACCCGTTTTGGCAACCAATGAGGACATGATTGAAAATAATCCTGATACCGTGAAAGCCTTTTTAAAGGCAACAACAAAAGGTTATCAATTTGCCATTGATCAGCCAGCTGAGGCTGCTGATATTTTAATTGAGGCTGTACCTGACCTTGATCCAGAACTAGTGAAAAAGAGCCAAGAATGGCTATCTCCACGATATCAAGACGATGCAGCTAGATGGGGCGAACAAAAACTAGAAGTCTGGGAGAACTATTCTAATTGGATGTATGAAAATAACTTATTAGAAAAACAATTGGATGCAAATAAAGCATTCACAAATGAATTTTTACCAGAATAGGAGTGAAGAAAGATGGCAAACTCATTAGTTAGCGTTCAAATTATTCCAAAAACTAAAAATGGTGAAGACACCATTCCATTTGTAGATGAAGCAATAAAACTCATTATGGAGTCTGGGTTGAAATTTGAAGTGCACCCTCTTGAAACGACAATAGAAGGAGAGTTATCAACTATTTTACATTTAATTACGAAGATGAATGAAAAAATGATTGAAATTGGCAGCTCTAATGTCATTACACAAGTAAAAATCCTTTATCAACCAGCAGGAATACAAATGGAAGATTTAACAGGGAAGTATCGCTAATGAAATCACTTTTATCAAAAAGTTGGAGACCACTTTTGGTTCTCCTTCTTTTGTTCATTTTATGGGAAACAGCGGTAATCATATTGGATATACCTAACTGGCTTCTCCCTGCTCCAAACGAAATCTTTTTAGAAGCTACAGTGAATGGGGATGATTTGCTTGTCCACCTTATTTCCACTTTGAAGTTAACACTAACGGGTTTTTCCATTGGCACATGTATAGGGTTGATCACCGCCATTTTTTTATACTTACTTCCTAAAGTAAAAGAAGCTGTTTATCCCTTACTTATTTTATCTCAAAATATTCCAACCATTGTTCTTGCACCTCTTTTAGTCATTTGGTTTGGATTTGGTTTATTGCCAAAGATTATTGTAATCTCATTAGTATGCTTTTTCCCAGTAACGGTTGCCGCCTTGGATGGATTTAAACAAACTCCTGCTGAACTTAAACATTATTTAGCCATGGCTGGTGCAAACAAACAACAATTATTTTGGAAATTGGAATTTCCCTATGCATTACCGGCAATCTTCTCAGGCATTAAAATCTCTGCTACGTACAGTGTAATGGGAGCGGTCATATCTGAATGGTTAGGTGCAAAGGAAGGAATCGGCGTTTACATGACCCTCGCCTCATCTTCTTTTCGCACGGATCGAGTGTTTGTCGCCATTTTTACCATTATGATTCTTAGTTTATTATTATTTGCCATTATCCAAGGATTAGAAAGAATCACGGTTCGCTGGCATCATCAAGGAGAAGATATGAAGTGACCTTATTATCCATAAAAAACGTGTCTAAATCTTTTTCAAACAAAAAAATCATTGAAGGGTTGTCCTTAACTGTAGAAGAAGGAGAATTTGTATCCATCATCGGTCCTTCTGGAAGCGGAAAAAGCACATTATTCCATTTAATTGGAGGCATTATTTCTCCAGATGAAGGGAGGATTGAACTAAACGGAAGGACAATTAATGGTCAAAGAGGTTCGATCAGTTATATGCCTCAAGCTCCATCACTACTCCCTTGGAGAACCATCTTACAAAATGTACTACTTGGGCAAGAGTTACAAGGGCATAAAGATACGGAAAAGGCTGTACAAATGATTGAAAAAGCAGGCTTAAAGGAATATATCCATTCCTATCCATCACAGCTTTCAGGAGGAATGAAACAGAGAGTATCATTTATTCGTGCCTTACTCAGTCCTCAGCCTGTTATATGCCTGGATGAACCTTTTTCAGCATTGGATGAACTAACAAGATTAGACATGCAAAAATGGCTTCTCTCGATTTGGGATGAGTACCGTAAGACGATTCTATTTGTCACCCATAATATTGATGAAGCCCTTTTTCTGTCGGATCGGATCGTTCTTTTGTCTTCAGGACCAGCAAGTATTATGGATGAATTTATCCTCCCATTTAAGAGACCACGACATGAAGAAATTTTATTAACTAATGAATTTCTAGATTGGAAAAGAAATATTCACAAATCCTTTAAAAACAGTTAAAAATGAAAGGAGACAGAATCTCTGTCTCCTTTCATTTTAATGATGAGATTACCACTTAAAGCAAGCAGCACCTACAATGATTAACAAGATAAACAATACTACGATTAACGCAAAACCACCGTAACCAAAGCCACCGCCGTAACCATATCCGCAGCATCCAGGTCCGTATCCGTACATCAAAATACCCCCTTTCCGTTATCTAAGTGGTTTTCTATTAGTAACCGTAGCCCCATCCCCATGAAGCACCGATAATGATTAACAAAATAAACAACACAACAAGTAAAGCGAAACCTCCGCCGTAAGCTCCAGCTGACATTTTAAAAAACCTCCTTTTCTGTTTTCCATATATCCTATTCATTTTTACCTCCACCTGTGCGATAGGCAAATGCACTTTTTATAGGTTTATATCCTATCCCTTGTCCTATTAGTCAAATATTTATTGGAATATGTCATGACAGAAAATACATGAGCATATGGTAATAATGAAATAATTTCTATTTATTAGGAGGAAACAATGGGACAAATTCAGCACAATAATCATGAAGTGAAACCATTATATAAATTTGGATCTTTATATATTTTAGTCGCTTTACTTGCTGTGTTAATTGGACTTTATTTCTATTCACAAGCATTAATCCAAGTTAAGACCCCAAATCCTGACTTAGGAGAAAAGGTAATTGTTACACTTCCTGCTGGTAAAACCATCTATACATACGAAAATTTAATTGTTGAAGAAGACGGTAAACTTTTATATAAAGGTGAAAATAGTACGCTTGATTTAAGCGGAGGAGTTGTTGTTTATCAAGAATGGGAATAAATGGATGGAGTGCATTCGAATACAAAGGTGTTCAGTACCCATGAAAATGACATAAAAAACATACTGACACCTTTGATTCTTCCTTTAATTTTTTTCTTTCTATCTATTTCGCTCAAACAAACCCATGACTTCTTTTGTTTCAGTTATATTGACAAAGGCTTTTGGGTCATATTGGTTAATTAATTGTTTTATGTCTGTTAATTGATACCTTGTAATAACGGTCATTAAGATTTTCTTCTTCTCCCCAGTATAGGCGCCATAACCTTCCATAATCGTAATACCACGATAGAAGTTTTCAAGTAATCTCTTCTGAATCTCATCTCCCTTTTGCGTTATAATCATAAGCGTTAATTTGATATGTCTAGTATGGATCGTGTCGATCACCTTTCCGGATGCATAGATTCCAATTAATGTATTTAAGGCCGAGTCCCAACCAAAAATAAACCCAGAAAAAATAACGACCACTGCATTTAACCCTGACAGAATGGCTCCTAACGGAATATCTCTTTTCAACGTTAATAATACAGCCACGATATCAAATCCCCCAGAGGACCCAGAAGCTCTTAGAATAATTCCCACTCCAACTCCCCCTATGACCCCTCCAAAAATGGAGGATAATAAAGGATCACTAGCAACCTTGATGACTGGGATGATATACAAAGCCATAGAAGTGACCACAACCGATATAATCGTAAAAATAATAAATCTTTTCCCTAACTTAAACATCCCAATAATAAGTAATGGAAGATTTAGGACGAAATTTAATAGTCCTGTATCAAAAGGAGTAATTAAACCTAGCAGAATGGCAATTCCGCTTAGACCACTACTAAGAATGCTATGTGGAATAAAAAATAAATTAAAACCTGCACTAATCATGAGTGAACCGACAACAATAATAATTAAATGGATGAGATTGTCTCTACTAATTTTCTCTTTCATAACCCATTCCTTCTTTTTTCCATTAAGTTTCTCTATCTAAAATAATTTATACTCTAATCGAAGGTTTTAACTTTCCATTTAAGTATTTTTACGTTAGGATAATAGCAAGATTATAATATTTAAAATTTTCTGACTTAAAGGAGAGAGCCATGTTGTCACTAAATAAACAAGTAAAGAAACGCATCGAAAAGGACTTCTTAGGTGAAAAAGAAATACCCCATGATGCTTATTATGGAATTCAAACGTTACGTGCTGCCGAAAACTTCCCTATTACTCATTATTCGCTAAATTCAGAGTTAATTCGAGCGTTGGCAATGGTCAAAAAAGCTGCATCATTAGCAAATATGAAAACGAAAGGTCTATATGAAGGATTAGGGCTCGCTATTGTACAAGCAGCAAATGAAATCATCGAAGGAAAATTCCATGATCAATTTATTGTGGATCCCATCCAAGGCGGGGCTGGAACTTCTATTAATATGAACGCTAATGAAGTGATTGCCAATCGCGCACTTGAAATTTTAGGTCACGAAAAAGGAGAATACACGAAATTAAGTCCAAACACACATGTCAATATGTCTCAATCGACCAATGATGCGGTTCCTACAGCCATTCATATTTCAACTTTACATTTATTAAATACTTTGTTGGTTACGATGGATGAAATGCACAAAGCTTTTCATGAAAAAGCTACCCAATTCGACTCCGTCATAAAAATGGGAAGAACTCATTTGCAGGATGCGGTTCCGATACGCTTAGGGCAGGAATTTGAAGCTTATGCACGTGTTTTGAAGCGAGATATAAAGAGGATTAAGAATACTCGAGAAAATCTATACGAAGTTAATATGGGCGCAACCGCAGTTGGAACTGGGTTAAATGCAGACCCTAAGTATATTGAATACGTTGTTGAATACTTGGAAGAGATTACTGAACTACCACTTAAGAAAGCAAATCATTTAGTTGATGCTACACAAAATACGGACGCGTATACAGAAGTTTCCTCAGCTTTAAAAATATGTATGGTGAACATGTCTAAAATTGCCAATGACTTACGATTAATGGCTTCTGGGCCTCGTGCTGGCTTAGGAGAAATCTCGCTAGTCCCAAGACAGCCTGGTTCTTCGATTATGCCTGGGAAAGTAAATCCAGTTATGCCTGAAATGATCAATCAAGTCGCTTTCCAAGTCATTGGAAATGATCATACGATTAGCCTAGCATCTGAAGCTGGACAATTAGAGTTAAATGTGATGGGTCCGGTCCTTGTTTTTAACCTTCATCAATCGATAACGATCATGAACAATGCCTTTAAGACCTTTACGGACCGATGCTTAATTAGTATTGAAGCCAATGAAGCGCGTTTAAAAGAATTTGTCGATAAAAGCGTAGGTCTCATTACTGCTGTAAATCCCCATATTGGTTATGAGGTTGCTGCTCGAATCGCGAGGGAAGCGATTGTAAATGGACGTTCTGTTAGGGAGCTTTGTCTATTGTACGATGTATTAACAGAGGAGGAACTCGATCTAATCTTAAACCCTTATGAAATGACTAATCCAGGGATTGCAGGTGCTTTACTGTTAGAACGTGATTGATTAAAGCATAGTGATTTTGATAAAGAGGTGCCAGACACTATTACTACTGTAGTGTCTGGCACTTCTTTGCTGTATTCCTTCATTATGAATGTTATCCCTGCTCTGAAAGCTCTGTCAAATACGTCCAACGATCAATTAAATACTCTAACCGTTCATTTAACTGGGTTTCTTCCTCCATTAATTTTTGCGCCTTTTCAAAGTCGCTTCCAATATGATTCATCTCTTCTTTGACCTCTTCTAATCTATCCTCTACTGCTGCAATATCATCTTCAATCGTTGAAAATTCTCGTTGTTCATTGTAAGACATTCGTTTTTTCTTTGGTTTTTCTTTGAGTGGTACTTCTTCTTTCAATTCTTCTTTCTTCATTTCTGGTGATTTCGTTTCTTGCTCAAGAAACTCAGAATAATTCCCATAATAAGAATGGATCACTCCATCACCTTGTAATACAAGTAGCTGCCCAACGACTTTATCTAAAAAATAGCGATCGTGGGAAACGGTAATTACGACTCCAGGAAATTCTTCTAAATAATCCTCAAGAACCGTAAGTGTCTGTGTATCCAAATCATTTGTTGGTTCATCTAATAATAAGACATTTGGTTCTAGCATTAAAATCTTTAGCAAATATAACCTTCTTTTTTCTCCACCTGAAAGTTTTCGAATCGGCGTACCATGTGTATGGGGTGGGAATAAGAACCTTTCAAGCATTTGTGCTGCAGAAATGGTTTTTCCATCTGATGTTTCAATCACTTGCGCCGTTTCCTTTAAATATTCAATCATTCGCTTATTCTCATCCATATCTTCACTTTCCTGGGTATAATAAGCGATTTTAACTGTCTGTCCAATGATTCTTTCTCCTGAATCAAGTGGGATTTTACCAGCTAATATATTTAATAAGGTGGATTTACCCGTCCCATTCTTCCCGATAATGCCAATACGATCTCCAGGTTTCACTAATAAATCAAAATGCTCCATAATCATTTTATCGGGAAATTGTTTGGTGGCATCTTTCAATTCGAATACTTGCTTACCTAGACGACTGCCCTTCAATGAGATATCTAATTTTTCGTTTGATGTGATAGAAGACAATTCTTCGTCTAATTTGTCAAAACGCTGAATCCTTGCCTTTTGTTTGGTTGAACGAGCTTTTGCACCCCTTCTAATCCATTCGAGCTCCCGTCTAAATAAATTCTTTTGCTTTAGGATCGTTGCAGCTTCATTTTCCTCGCGGATTGCTTTAGCTTCGAGAAAAGCACCATAATTACCCTTATAAGTGTAAATTTTTCCACCATGTAGTTCAAAAATTCGGTTGGTTACACGATCAAGGAAATAACGATCATGCGTCACTAGTAAAATAGCTCCTTGATACCGACCTAAGTAATCTTCTAGCCATTTAACAGATTCAAAATCTAAATGGTTAGTCGGTTCATCCAAAATCAACAAATCAGGAGATTGTATGAGAACTTGGGCAAGAGCAACACGTTTCTTTTGACCACCTGACAGAGAACCGATTTTTTTATTAAAATCTTCAATACCTAACTTCGTAAGGATAGTTTTTGCATTTGTACTAACATCCCAACCATTTAAGGCATCCATTTCTTTTTGCAATTGGAAAAGCTTTTCTTGTATCTTCTCACTCTCGGGCTCCTCGTTTAATATCATTAATGTTTTTTCATAGTCACGGAGCAATTGAAAGATTGGCGCATCTCCTGCAAAGATTTGTTCCAGAATAGTAAATTCTGAATTTAGATCAGGCTGTTGAGCTAAGTACGAAATCTTATAATCTTTAGCGTAAACCAACTCCCCTTCATCAGGAACATCGATCCCTGCTATTAATTTCAAAAGCGAAGATTTACCTGTACCGTTGACACCGATTAAGCCAACCCGCTCCTTTTCAGTGATCGTAAAGGAAATATCTTGAAATAGCGTCTTTTCACCATATGTTTTTGATACATGTTCAATTGAGATTGTTTTCATAAAGACCATTCCATTCATTAAAATTACTTTCAAATTCTCCCGTTGGATTTCCTAAAAAAATCAGAGATATCCGCCGGAAGTTTTGACTTCATTCAGCTTAGATTTGAACACCCATTGAATTGACAAACGTTTCATTCATCTCGCCTATAATAATCGTTAGAGATTTCAGCCGAAGGAAGTTAAAGTTATCACATTTACCTATTATACCATTGATTATGATTTACTCGAAGTCTATAACAAAAGGGCAGAAATAGCTTCTGCCCTTTTTGTCATTCTATTAATTTACGACTCTTCTAACATGCCCATTAAAGGTATCCTTATAATATCCACTATTCATATTAGCAATCGCTACACCTGTTGAGCTTTGAGAGCCGATAAACTTACCTCCGCCTAAATAAATCCCAACATGTCCGTCCTTCTTATACGTATCAAAGAAGACTAAATCACCAGGTCTAGCTTCATTGATTGAAATTTTTGTACCTGTATTTCTTAATACCGATGTGCTAGCACCAATGCTATATCCACCTTGTCTAAATGCCCATGATACAAAGCCTGAACAATCAAAGTACCCATTGGCAATATCAGATGCTGTTCTTCCTGCCCCAAATTTATAAGTAGAATTTCCAATGTATTTATAGCCCGCTTTAATAACGGTAGCTAAACCTCCAGATGTAGGAGCTACTGAATTTGAAGTCTGAACAATCGTTTTTGATTCATTGTCTGACTTTGAAGTAACTGTATTGTTGTTAGAAGTTTCTTCCTTTGTCGCCGCAGTTGTTGATTCAGTACTACTTGCTGCAGCTTCAAGTGCTGCTCTAGCTTCTGCCGCTAACTCCTCATCTTTGTTTCGTAAATTAGCGATTTCTTCTTCACTAGCATTTGCTCTCTGAACTAGTTCCTGTTTTAATCCTTCAGCCTGAGCTTTTTGTTCATGAATATGCATGCTCATACCTTCAAGTTCAACTTTTAAATCGTTTAGATCAGATAATTTACTTGTAACAGATTGTTTCTTTTCCTCAATGCTCTCTTGATCGGCTTCGTGTTCTTTTATCATGCTCGTATCTGCTTCCATGATGGTTGCAACAGCTTCAACACGTTCAATAAATTCCTTAAAACTTGAAGATCCTAGAAGAACATCGATATAGGCAATTTTTCCACCATTTTCTTGGAATGAAACAGCGCGTTCTTTTAAAATATCATTTCTTATGTCGATTCGTTTTTGAATTGCATCAATTTCCTCATTTAAAGCATCTACTTCTGCTTGTGCAGCTTTCATTTGCTCATTTGTTTCATTTATTTTTCCCGTGTTTTCTCCAATAGCATTCTCAATGTTATTGATTTGAGCTTCAATTTTCGCACGTTCTGCTTGTAAATCACTTAATTGGCTTTGTGCAGCCTCGATGCTTTGTTGAATTTGCGAACGCTGTGTATCAATATTATCAGCCTTTACAGCTGGAACAGTTAAAAGACTTCCCATCCCGATCATTACTGTTGTACTAAGTGTAATAAATTTCTTTTTCAATGTGTTATCCTCCCTGCTTCTGTGGGTCGAACCAATCGATGTAAAATAAAGTATGTTTTTCTATATAGAAATTCGACAAATTATGTATGTATTTTTGTTTTCGTTATGTAAGATTAGATTCTGGCAAAATAAAACTTGCTAATTCTTTCCAATCACAACTGAAAGTATAGCATCGAAATTTGTCAGAAGTGTAATAGAAATATTACAATTATATTTCAAATACTACAGTTTTCGACAAAAATATCATAAAAAAAGCCGAGAACATTGTTCTCAAGCCGTTTTTTATAATTATTTTATCGATTTATAACTTTTTCTATTTGTAACAAAGTTGACATAATTTGATTTGCAATATCTGGCAGCTCGTTCATATCTTCTTCTTTAAGAATATGGTCACAGCTAATCAGCTCATGATGTTTTATTTTTCTTCTCTTTTTTAATGGCTCATAAGTAATCATTTGTTTGTACGTTGTATTTTTCCAAGTTCTTAGGATTTTTTCAATTTGTTTAAGAGTAAATTCGTCTTCTTCATATTCGAACATATATTCAATCTGCATTACACATCCTGCTTCTCTCATTAACAGTGGATTTGACAATAGTTCAGCAGCAAGATTTTCTAAACTTGCCGATAGGGTTACTTTACAAGTTATTTTAGGTTCTATAACCTGTTGGGATGCGGTTAATCGAAAAGAAAAATCATATGTACGGGATAACTTTGCTGTATTGATAAGGTCATTCCGATCTATAATGATGAGGTTTCCGGCTAAATCCATATCATAAAAAGTTCCTTCTAACACGACTCTAATGTTTTCAAAAGCTGTTGGATCAAACATGGATTCCTCTCCTTCTTGTCTTCTGTTCTTTTAATATGAAAAATATCTACTATTACGTTTGCACCAACTCATAAAGGTTATTATAATGGATTTATTGAAAAAAAGGAAAAGGGGGATGTTCTTTTGCCTATTAAACTACCCAAATTACTTCCGGCACGAGAAATACTTGAAAAAGAAAATATATTTATCATGGATGAAGAGCGTGCCAGCCAGCAGGACATCCGTCCATTAAATATTGTCATTCTGAATTTAATGCCTGAGAAGGAAAAAACGGAGACTCACATACTTAGATTATTGGGAAATACTCCCCTACAAGTAAATATATCATTCTTAAAAACAGCGACATATGAAGCGAAAACGACCAGTGCGCATCACTTAGAACAGTTTTATACAACTTTTTCTGAGATCAAGCATCGGAAATATGACGGGATGATTATTACTGGGGCTCCTGTTGAAATGATGGCGTTCGAAGAAGTTGAGTATTGGGACGAGTTAGTCTCGATTATGAATTGGACAAAAACAAATGTGACTTCAACACTACACATTTGCTGGGGTGCTCAAGCCGCATTGTATTATCATTTCGATATTAATAAATTTGAACTCCCTAAAAAGTGTTCTGGAATATACTCACATATCATCAACGACCATTCCGAAAAGTTATTACGTGGTTTTGATGATGTATTCCTTGCACCACATTCAAGAAATACAGATGTCGCAATGGAAGAATTAGAGAAACATCCTGAGATTAAAATTCTATCGGTTTCACCTCAAGCTGGACCATTTATCATGTGTGCTGACGGCGGTAAGCAGATTATGATAACTGGACATCTAGAATATGAAGCTCAAACATTAGCTGAAGAATACGCTCGTGATTGTAATAAAGGGTTAGATATAGAGATTCCAGAAAATTATTTTCCAAATGATAATCCAGAAAATCAACCTCTTAATCGTTGGCGCTCACATGCCCACTTACTTTTTTCAAACTGGCTTAATTACTATGTATATCAAGCCACGCCATATGATTGGGATTAAGAACAGCTTGGTACTACCAAGCTTTTTTTTATTTATTTAATATATCTTTACAAAACTTGCTTGTCCCTTCATATTCCCCTAACATTCCATTGTTATGATTGAAGTAATCATCGTTTATATTCATCCGTCTATATTGCTTTTACCTTATCTTTAGCATACACAAGGGGGATTCTCGATTGTGAATGAAAAACCAACTGTTTTGATTTTAACCGCTAAATACGGCAGCGGTCATATGCAAGCAGCACAGGTATTAGCAAACGAACTAAATAAAAGGGGATATTCTATTATCATTTCAGACTTATTTGAAGAATCCTATCCTTCTTTTAGTCAAATGACCCAGCAATTATTAATTAAAAGCTATATTTACGGGCAAACATTTTATAAGTGGTTTTATTATGGTACAAACAAACTAAATCATAAAGGGCTCATACAATTTTCCCAATACTTAGGAAAAAAAAGATTGCTTCATCTGATTCAACAATACAAGCCTTCATTTATCGTAACAACCTTTCCAATCCATGTTGCACCAGCACTTGTTAAAAAAGGCAGACTTTCAATACCCGTCTATACAGTCATTACAGACTACTGTGTTCATCCTTACTGGATAAACTCTCTTATTGACCATTACTTTGTTGCAAGCGATGAAGTTAAAAATGCAGTGATGCAATTAGGCGTAGATGAAAAGAGAATTACCGTTAGTGGAATTCCGATAAGAAGAGATTTTGAAAAAGACGTGAATCACCTTACACTTTATCAAAAATATAATCTTGACGAATCAAAGCCGATCATTACCATTTTTGCTGGTGCTTATGGCGTCTTAAAAGGGGTAAAAGAATTAGCAACCGGACTTCTAGAAATGGAAAACATTCAAATCATTATTATCTGCGGTAAAAATAAAGATTTATATACTAAATTATTTTCGTTAACAAAGAACGATCAGAATACTCTCCGGTTGTATTCATATGTAGAAAAAATCCATGAATTATTTTCTATTTCATCTTGTTTAATTACAAAACCGGGTGGAATTACTCTCACAGAGGCTTGTGCCTTACATATTCCGATGATCCTGTATCGACCTATTCCTGGTCAGGAATTGGAAAATGCTCACTATTTCAAAAAACATCAGGCTGCTTATATTACTTACTCTTCAACTGAAACCATTAAAATAACTAAGCAAATCATTGAAACACCAAGCATTGCAACAAACATGAAACTTAACCTTCGTAATCTATATTATCCAAACGCTTCCACTATCATTATTGACCATATTTTACATCAAAGTCTAAAACCAATGATGTCAAAAGGGGGAAACTAAATGGATACTTCTACACATATTATCATGGGGATTGGTTTGGCCTCTTTGGCCCAAATCGATCCTGTTATCAGCGAAAATCCTGTCTTAACACAAGCTGTTTTACTTGGTACAGTAATTGGTTCAAATGCTCCAGATTTTGATATCTTGTATAAATTAAAAGGACAGAGCAGCTATATTAAGAATCACCGCTCTTATTCACATTCATTACCAATTTTACCTATATGGGCAATTCTCATCTCATTAACGATCATCGCCTTTTTCCCTAGCATTTCCTTCTTCCATGTATTTTGGTGGACATTTATATCAGTGATTGTCCATGTCTTAACCGATTTATTGAATGTCCACGGAACTCAAATCCTTTTACCTTTCAATAAATCTTGGATTTCTTTTGACACCATTCCATTATTCGATACCTTTATCATGATTTTACATTTAGGGGGATTTTTTTGTACGATCTTTTTTAATACCGGAATCGTATTTTTAATCGTCTATCTTATTATTTGTATTTATATCTTATTCCGTTTCTGCTATCAACAATGGATTAAACAACAATTGAAAAACCATTTTCAACAAGCCACAAGAATCAAACTCATTCCAAAAACATCCCCACTTCATTGGGGTATCTTAATCGAGACAAAAGAAGACTTTTTATTTGGATCGTATTTTCTTAACGCCTTTACAGTCGAACATGTTTCATCAAAGATTTTAGAATATCCTGATTTAATTAAAAAGAGTACGAAACATCCACTCGTTCATGACTTCCTATCAAGCACAAACTTTGCCTTTCCTTTTGTAGAAAAAAGAAAAAAAGGGTATTTTATTATCTGGAAAGACTTAAGATTTCGCCAAAAAAAATTTTTTCCTTATTCTTCGATTCTATATGTTTCTGCAGATGGAAAGGAAATTTATTCGGCCTATTCCGGTTGGCTCTACTCATTAAAACAATTAAGAAAAGTGATTAAACATTTAAAAAGGACGGATATCAATAAAAAATGGTCAGAGATCAATTATTAATGATGAAATGATTTTACTCCCCTCTTTTTAGTTTTTTTCGAATGAACCAAGATAATGTTGACTAAAATATAGTAACAGAACAAATGAAAGAGGGAGTTTAATGGTCGAACAGTTAATTGCGGTGCAAAGAAATCATTTCGGGGATATTATCAGTTTTCAAACATCCGGCGGAAGAGTTATTTCTTATCGTAAAGCCATCCAAGAGGTAGAAGAAGGTATGATTCAAGGGGTATCACTTGAAGAAGGACATCATGGTGCATTCCTTTCACCCAGCTCACACTCTAACTTTAATGAATTTCCTGTTTTTTAAAGAAAAGGCTCTGTTAAACTTGAATGTTGATTTTCGTTCCCGTCACTTCGCTTTCCGCGGGCGACCTGTGCCTCGCTTCTCCAGCAGGAGTCTTCGTGCAGGGAACGAAAATCAATAGTGGTCAAAAATCAACACACCCTTTAACATAGCCAAAGAAAAAAATCCACCTATCACAAAATGAAAGGTGGATTTTTTTATCGCATTTCTAATTACTGTTGTTCAATATTTCGCTGTTGAATCTTTTTTAATTCATCGATACGAGTTTCATCTTCTTCGAAAAACTGTACTAAATCAACAATTCGATCAATTGAATCCCAACTTAGGTGATGTTCAATGCCTTCTACATCTTCATAAATCAGCTCTTCTTTTACTCCAATTACTCTTAAGAATTGCTCTAATAGTTCATGTCGATAAACTAAACGTTGCCCTATTTTCTTTCCCTTTGGGGTCAGTGATAGTCCTCTATATTTTTCGTAAACTAAGTACTTATCTTTATCTAATTTTTGAACCATTTTAGTTACTGAAGAGGGATGAACAGACAAGTTTTCCGCAATATCTGATACTCTTGCGTATCCTTTTTGTTCAATTAAAATATAGATTTGTTCTATATAATCTTCCATACTTGGTGTTGGCACCTGTTTCCCTCCACTTCTACAAACGCTTTATTATGTCCAAATTCTTCTATATATATAAATATTACTATAGAAGAGAAAGTGAAACAAGATGATTTACGCCACAAGATATCTATTGATTTGATTCAAAAGATAGTATATTACTCTCCCCCTGCTTTGTATGACCTGTCCTTATTAAATTAATTTTTGTATTGTCAGTAAAAACAACAGGGACTACAGAAGAGGGGGCATTTTCCTTAATAAATTCTAAATCAAACTTTAAGATTTCTTGTCCTTTACTAACTTTATCTCCATCTGTCACAAGTACAGTAAAACCTTTCCCCTTTAAATTTACCGTATCTAAACCAACATGAATAAGAATCTCGCTTCCTTGATTCGATTTTATTCCAATGGCATGTTTAGTTTGAAACACGTTGACAATTTCCCCATCAACAGGTGAAACAACTGACCCATTTTCGGGTATGATCCCAAAACCATCTCCCATCATTTTCTGAGAGAATACCGGATCTTCAATATCTGTAATCGGAATAATTTCTCCATCTATTGGCATAACAAAATCCGGACCACTTTGACTAGTATTTTTATTCGGTTGGTTTACTTTTTTATTTTTCTTTTTAAAAAATCCAAACATAGTATTATATCTCCTTTTGAGCAAAACTAAGTATATGGTTACAAAATATCATTAGCAAAGGCTAGTTGTCTATACCACATATTAATTTTAGCTCATTTATTTTATTAAGAATACTTTCTATCTACTATTAGACCACAATTAACTGGTCTAGACAACTATACTTTATGCGTGTTACTATATGCTTAACAACAGAAAGGTTGGATTTAAATGAATACAATTAGTCCTATTTTGCTAAAAGGAATGCAAATCTATGCTGAAGATCACCTACTAAAAAACGGGTATATAAAAATAAAAAACCAGAAAATAGTTGAATACGGTCATTTAGACCATTTAACTCATATAGATGACTATGAGGTTATCGAGTGTGCTACTACCTATAAAGCTGTTCCTGGTTTTATCGATAACCATATTCATGGTGTAAATGGCGCTGATGTAATGGATGCTACAACCGATTCATTACATACAATGGCACTAGCCCTACCTAAAGAAGGAACAACCAGCTTTTTAGCTACAACAATCACTCAAAGCCTCGATGCGATTGAAAAAGCAATTATCAATGCCGGGGATTATATAAGCCAACCTCAACAACCAGGACAAGCTGAAATTCTTGGTATCCACCTTGAGGGACCTTTTGTGAATAAAGTGAGAGCAGGCGCACAACCCGCTGATTTTATTATCGATTCAAATATTGAACAATTTAAAAGTTGGAATACATTAGCCAAAAACACCATCAAAGTCGTGACATTGGCTCCAGAACGACCTGGTGGTATAGAGTTTGTAAAACATCTGAAAGAAAATGGCATTATAGCCTCTGTAGGCCATTCTGATGCGACTTATGAGGAAATGGTTGAAGCGATAAACGCTGGAGCAAATCAGGTAACCCATTTATTTAATCAAATGCGCGGTTTACACCATCGTGAGCCAGGAGTTGTTGGAGCTGCCTTATTGCACAACGAAATTAAGGCAGAGATGATTGTGGATGGAGTTCATGTTCGACCTGAAATGGTCAAGCTAGCTTTTCAACAAAAAGGAAAACACGGAATCATTCTCATTACAGATGCAATGAGGGCAAAATGTTTAAAAAGTGGAATTTACGATCTTGGAGGGCAGTCCGTAACGGTTAAAGATGGCAAAGCCTTGTTAGAGGGGGGAACACTTGCAGGAAGCATCCTTAAACTAGGAGATGGCATAAAAAATATGTTACATTTCACAGACTGCACGCTCGAAGATATTATTGAAATGGCCTCAGTGAATCCTGCCAAACAATTGAATATAATCGACCGAAAAGGAACGATTGCAACCGGTAAAGATGCAGATATTGTATTGTTGGATGAGCATAATAAGGTGACTATGACCATTTGTCGTGGAAAAATAGCTTTTAGGCAAAGGGAGAAATAGGATGAACCATGTCAAAGTATATTAAGGAAATATCCATAAGTTACAATCATCGCAGACGAATCTGCATGATGAAAAGGAACTGTTTATTAATAGGATACTACTCATTAAATAGGCTATCTTTAAATATAAAAACGGGTGAATATAGATGATAAAGAAAAACTCTCCTATTCCGATTTATTATCAAATCGTAGAACGTATACAAAAACAAATCGCTAATGGTGATTTACAACCAGGCGATGCCCTTCCTTCTGAAAGAGAATTTGCTGAGAAATACCATATAAGTAGAATGACTGTCAGACAGGCATTAACCCAACTTGAAAATGATGGCTACATCTATCGAATTCGAGGAAAAGGAACCTTTATTTCTGAACACAAAATTGAACAAACCTTGCCGGGATTAACTAGTTTCACAGAGGATATGACAGCTAGAGGATTAAAACCTGGAAGTCACCTTTTACATTTTGAAATTATTCCAGCTACCGAGCAAATAGCAAAAATGCTCCGTATAAGTGAGTATGGTCCTGTATATGAAATAAAAAGAATTCGCCTAGCCGATCATGTTCCAATGGCATTAGAAACGAACTACATATCTGCTAATTTGATTAAAGGATTCACAGAAGATATTGTGAATCAATCCATTTATGCTTATATGGAAGAACAACTGGGTTTAAAGATTGAACACGCTACTCAAACAATTGAATCGTCAGTTGCAAATGAAACAGAGGCAAAAATGTTGGAAATTAAACCAGGTGCTCCTATTATGCTAATCCAAAGAAATACTTTTTTACAAGATGGCACGCCTGTAGAACTCGTAAAATCTACTTACCGAGCTGATCGTTATAAATTTGCGATCCAATTGAGACGTAAAAACTAAATGTAAGCAATAAAAGTACTCCTCAAGTCTCTAGGAGTACTTTTTTATGTCCCACTTTTGATCTACTGCACATCCACCCATTTAATCTGGAATTTATCCCCACCTTTTATATAGTTTAAGAGTGGTAGATCTTCATCAATTACTTTTCCGATGACATTGACTTTTTCATCAGCTTTTAAAGAGACTTTTGTAATTTGCATTTCTCCTTGGTAGCGTCCATATTGTTCATTATCAATTGTGATGGATCCAATAGATCGTTCAACGGTGTTATTCGCACAAATAGAATGATTGCCAGGTAATCCATACAATCTTGATTCTGCTGAGCGAATCACATCGCGTGCCTCATCCTGACGATTGGTTTGTACATCCGAGAATTGTTCTTTTAATGAAAGATCCTTTGTTAAACAAAATGATCTAAGTTGGAAAATCCCATTTTGATAGGAAAGAAATTGTTCTAATGACTTATGACTAAGAGAGGGGTCGCCAATTAAAACCTTATCAACCCAGGGATTGTCTTGGAGGTCTAAGTAAGCTGCGAAAGAAGTTTGGTCCCGATGATCTTCTAATGTCGGTAATCCTTGATAAAGAGGACCTCTTTTTTCACCATCACCTGGAATAAAAGCCATGATTGAAAGACCCTCTTCTTTCAACCACCTATTTATTTCGTTAAAATTTTCTAGACCAAGACCTGTTTCAGGTCGAGGATAATAATTATGCCAGGCTTCTATCATTTCCGTATTTATTCCATATTGCTTTAAATTTATGATACTCTCTTTCGTCAATGTACTTGCATTAAGGGCAATCTTCATCTTGTGCGACAATTGGGCAATTGTTCTTTCTGACACACCGTAATCAACCCTTAACCCTGTTACTCCCCAATGAAGCAACCCTTCAGCATTTTCCCAGTTAAACCCTAAATGACCTAATGATTTGGGGGAAATATCAGCCATTAATTCTAGGTTGTATGTTTTAGCCAGCCCGCCTAACTCTTTAAGTCGTTCTTTATAAACAGACGGATCCTCTTCTGGAATATGAAGTGATGTGAAAATACTTTTGAAACCACATTTACTCATCTTGTCTATATATTGTATTTGTTTATCTGTTAAAGCATTTGTGAGAAAAATAGAAAATCCTAACATATATATCTCTCCTTTCATCTTTTTGATAACAAAAGGGAGATTGTTCATCCCCCCTTTTGTTTCACTTTATAGGTTTTCTGCCATTTCATCTTTAAATCCGAAAAGATAAGTAAATAGGAATCCTGCTGCGTATGTGATGAGAAGTCCTAAGAAATAGACAATGTATTTATTGTCTACAATTAGTGGAATTAACGGGATCCCAGAAACCCCAATACCGCCTGCAGCTGTTTTCATAATCGCTTGAAAAGCTCCACCTACTGCAGCACCTAAACATGCGGTAACGAAAGGTTTGCCCAGTGGTAATGTTACCCCGTATAATAATGGTTCGCCAATTCCTAAGAATCCTGTTGGAAGCCCACCTTTAATTAAATTACGAAGACGTTTGTTTTTTGTTTTGACAAGAATGGCAATAGAGGCACCGACTTGACCAGCACCAGCCATTGCTAAAATTGGAAGCAAGGCAGTAGAACCAACTGAATTAATTAATTCCATATGGATTGGTGTTAATCCGTGGTGTAGACCTACCATAACAAGTGGTAAGAAGAATCCCGCAAGAATTGCTCCTGCAAAACCGCCACCAACACTTAAAACCCAATGAATTCCAGATGTTATTCCGTCAGAAAGTAAACCCGCTAACGGTTGAACTGCTACAATCGTTAAAAGTCCTACCGTTAAAACCGTTAATAAAGGAGTAATAATAATATCAACAACATTTGGTACAATTTTTCTGTATTGTTTCTCAAATACAACCATTAACCAAGCAGCAAACATAGCTCCAATTAATCCACCGCGTCCAGGAACTAAATTACTGCCAAATAACACGATATCCGCTAGACCAGGGTGCATCGTAATAATACCGGCAATTGCACCTAAAACCGGTGTTCCTCCAAATTCCTTCGCTGTATTCCAACCAACTACAAGGGCTAAATAACCAAAGATACTGCCGCCAAGAAGTGTAAGAATCTGCATCCAGACAAGATCTGGGGCTACACCAGCATTTTTCAAGAATCCTGCACTTCCATTAATAATACCTGACGCAACTAATCCCGGAATGAGCGGAATAAAGATACTACCAATCTTTCTTAATACATTTTTTAAAGGAGTGTTATTTTTCTTTTTAATTCCATCCTTTGTTAATTTGGCTATATTGTCTTCATTCTCATCGATCACCTCACCCATTTTTACACCTGTTATTCGTGTAATGTGATCAGACACTTTATTTACAGTGCCGGGTCCTACAACAATTTGTAAGGTATCATCTTCAATTACCCCTATAACACCATCAATCTCTTTAATGGTTTTAACGTCCGCCTTTCCATTATTTTTAAGGTTTAAACGAACTCTTGTCATGCAGTGGGTAAATGAACGGATATTTTCTCCGCCACCAATCTGGTCTAATATGTCTCTAGCTAATTTTTCCTCTTTTTTCATTGTACTCCCTCCCAATTACTTATTTGTTTTGCGAATAAATCCGTTTGATTTCTCTAGTCTCTCTATTGCCTTTTCATAATCACAATTCATTAAAATCATGACAATGGCTACTTTTACTTTTCTGTTCGCCTTTTCAAAATAATCGGAAGCAGCTTCGTAATGAACCCCTGTTGCCTCCATAATGATTTTTTTCGATCTTTCTACTAATTTTTCATTTGTCGGCTGCACATCTACCATTAAGTTCTCGTAAACTTTCCCCATCCCAATCATGGATGTCGTCGAAATCATATTTAACACTAGTTTTTGTGCTGTTCCAGCTTTTAATCTAGTTGATCCCGTTACCACTTCTGCTCCTGTTACCACTTCAATCGCCACATCCGCGATTTCTCCTATAACAGAATGTTTATTATTGCTAAGGCTAACTGTTTTGGCTCCAATGCTTTTTGCATATCGTAATGCACCAATTACATATGGAGTTCTTCCACTTGCCGCAATTCCAACAACCGTATCTTTATCCGTTAATGAAATGGATTTTAGATCATTACCTCCCTGAAGTTCATCATCTTCAGCTCCTTCAACTGCATCTGTAATCGCTTTCAAACCTCCCGCCATAATACCTTGTACCATTTTTGGATCAACACCAAATGTAGGAGGGCATTCAGATGCATCTAAAATACCAAGTCTTCCGCTTGTACCAGCACCAATATAGATTAATCTTCCACCCTGCAAAAAGGAATCAATGGCGTACTTTACAGCGCTTTCAATTTGTTGAATTTCTTGTTCAACTGCTAATGGAACTGATTTATCCTCGTTATTCATTACGTTCAAAATCTCATTTATTGATTTTGTATCTAGATCTGTGCTATTTGGGTTTCTTAATTCTGTAGTTAACTTTTCTAGCATGTATTCACCCTCTTTTGAAATTATCTTTCACACCTTTATTTTATAATAGAGAAATATAAAATCAAGTATTTTTTATAAAAAACGTGAAATTTAATTTCATATTCATCAAAAAAATGGTTAAAACACATTACTTTGTTTTAACCATTTTCCACTGTACTGTTACCTGCGTAATCGCATGACTTCATCCCTTGCATCATGAAACTGATTAATAATTGTTTCACCTTTATAATGAAAAACACTTAAATACAAAGCATCAATAATGGTTAATTGAGTCATTTTTGAAGAGATACTCCCAACTCGATAATCGTGCTCTACAATCGGTGTACATAAACGAATATCAGCCTCCTTATATAAAGGGGACTTATCAATATTCGTTATGGCAATAACGTTAATACCACGCTTTTTAGCCACTTTTACCAATTCTAATACATCTTTCGTTTTTCCAGACATACTTATTGCGACAAAAACATCGGTCGTGCTTAAAAAAGGGAGCATCGATAACAGAAAATGGAAATCATGTTCTTTTGTGCATTGATACCCTAATTTGGCAAATTTATAATATCCATCAAATGCCGCCGTTGAGGAACCACCCACTCCGTAAAATATAATTTTCTTGGCTTTTATTAAGGTATCTACTGCATTTTCGAATTCCTTTCGATCTAAAGAAGCTGGGATCGCTTCAATGGCAGACTTATTAACATAAGTCACCTTTTGAAACAAATCGTAGGGTTCATCTTTTTTTTGAAGAATGGAAAAGTCAGTTAAATCTACATCCGTTAATGCTAGATCCTTTACTAACTCTAGCTTGAATGATTTATAACTCCCTATTCCTATCGATTTGCAGAATCGAACAATACTAGACTCGCTAACACCACTATTTTTGGACAAATCCTTTGTTGTCATATTTGGAACTAATTCTGAATGCTTTAGGACATACTCTCCTATTTTCTTTTCAGCCTCAGACAATCTAGGTAAATTTTGCTCTATTCTTAATAGCAGCGAACTCATTATTTAGCCTCCAACAGGAAAATCTTATACGATTAAACAATGTATATTTCATGAAATTTAATTTCACTTTTATTTTACCTAAATTGCATGTAACTTGTCATATATTTCGGCTCTAAAGTTATGAAAACACAAATTGAATTCGTTGTTCCTTATCATCCCATTTAATTTTTGCCGCAAATTCTTTATCCTCTTTTCCATGGAATCCCTCAATTATATCTGTTTCTCCTTCTTTAAGCAGCTTTTTCATTTGTTTCTGTGTAATCGACTTCCCTTTAATCTTTTTTGACATAGTAAATCGACAGCCTGTTTTTTGATAATTGGAGCATCCGTAGAAATTTCCTTTGTCAACGATAGATCCACCGCATAATTTACAAGTCCCTAGCTTTGTAGGTGTGTTCTTCTTAAATTCTCTTGGGACAAATGATTCTTGTACTTCCTCATCGAATACCCATTTGTCCGAATCTTGAACCGTTACTGAAATAAGATGAGAAATCATTTTATTGGTATTATCCATAAATGCCTTAGGTGATGCAGCTCCCTCTGAGATCTCTTTTAAACGCTGTTCCCATTTTGCCGTCATTTCCGCAGATGCCAATAGTTCATTCCCAACTGCATCTATTAAAATATGCGCTTTTGCAGTGGCGTACACAAGGTTCTTCTTGATTTCAATATATTTTCGATCCTTTAACATCGTAAGGATGCCGGCCCGGGTTGCTTCTGTCCCAAGGCCCTCTGTTTTCATTAATACTTTCTCCAACTCTTTATCTTCTATATGCTTTCCAGCCGTCTTCATTAATGTAATTAACTGACCTTCCGTATATCGCTTAGGCGGTTGCGTTTTACTTTCTTTAACGGTTGTTTTTAGGACGGTTCCTGTTTCCCCTGTGATTAAATTTGGTAAAACAGCATCTTTGTCCTTTTCAGAAGCTGGAATTACTTTTCTCCACCCTTCCTGCAGAACAACCTTTCCTTTTGAAAGAAACATAGCTCTGCCATCAACTATTGTAGTCACCGTTGTATATTCAATGATTGATTTATCATAATGGGCTGCAATTAAACTTTTCACCACTAAATCATAAAGTTTTTGCTCATCCGCACTTAATGACGCAACATTAGGAACTTGTTCCGTAGGGATTATCGCATAGTGATCCGTTACTTTTTTAGCATCGACGTAGCGTTTGTTCTTTTGAAGAGAATCCATTGGCAACGGGAAGAAATTTCCATATTGTGGAATCGCAGAGATCTTCCGTAAAATCTCTGGAAACATCTCCGCTTCACCCTCTGTCACATACCTTGAGTCCGACCTTGGATAGGATACAATCCCCTTTTGATAGAGTTTCTGTAGCACATCTAACGTTTTTTTCGGTGGAAATTTAAATATTCGGTTTGCATCGGCCTGAAGAGCTGATAGATTGTACAATAATGGTGGTAAGTAGTCCTTTTTTTCTGCAGATACTTCTGTCACTTCGGCTGGTTTTTGTTCACAAAATTGAGCAATTTTCTCAGCCAATTCCTTTTGCTTTATTCTAGATTCACCGTCTTGCTCCCATTTCCCTTTATACTTCTTCCCTTCGATTTTAAACTCTGCTTGTACTTCCCAAAAAGGTTCTGAAACAAATTTTTGTATCTCTCGTTCTCTTTTCACAATAAGGGCAAGTGTAGGCGTTTGAACACGGCCAACGGAGAATACATCTGAAAAACCCCTTTGTTGTAGTAACAGGCTGTAGAGTCTTGAGGCATTCATGCCCACTACCCAATCTGCACATGCCCTTGTATAGGCCTCAAAATAAAGGTTTCTTGTATCGGATTCATTTAATAGAGATTGAAAACCTTCTTTAATCGATTTGGGGGTTAAGGAGGAAATCCACAGTCTTTTCATAGGTTGGCGCGCTTTTGTTAGTCGAATGATATTCCGTACAATTAACTCTCCTTCTCTTCCAGCATCGCCCGCATGAATAATTTCTGAAACTTGTGGATTTGATATAAGATTTTTTATGATGGCAAATTGTTTAGCCTTATCCTTTGAGATTTCATATTGAAATTGATCAGGAATCATCGGCAGCGTATCTAGAGACCACCTCTTCCAAGCAGAGTCATATTTCTCAGGAGCAACTAGCTGGCAGACATGTCCAACTGCCCATGTCACATATGCCCCGTCCGGAAATAAATCATTTGGTAGAATTTCTAAATATCCTTGGAATTTCTTTATTTTAAAAATGGAAGCGAGCGTCATCCCTTGGTCAGGTTTTTCCGCAATAATAAGCTTCATAGCCGTACTCCTCATTGATTGTATTAGTTGATCCAACCTCCATTATACACGAAGCAGTCCAAAAAAGATGATGATAAAAATTATATGATTATTCCGACTCTGTAAAATGGCTTTTTTAATTTTTGACGAATTTTGTCTTAATTTCCTTACCGCTTTTTCCCTTTTAGAACCTTGACTGAAAGCGTTTCTTCATGTATATTATAGACATCATTTAACAGAATATATTTCCACTAGCACTACCTTTGGTCTATTTATATTTTGTGCAATGATAATATTTATTTTTTTAGACGCACATGTGTCTTGAAAGGCTTAGGAGGAAAAGTAAACATGCAAAACGGTAAAGTAAAATGGTTTAACAATGAAAAAGGCTTTGGTTTTATCGAAGTTGAAGGTGGAGACGATGTATTCGTACACTTCACAGCAATCCAAGGCGATGGATTCAAATCTTTAGAAGAAGGCCAAGAAGTTTCTTTTGAAATCGTTGAAGGAAACCGCGGACCACAAGCTTCCAACGTAGTTAAACTGTAATTATTCATAATCATAAATGAAACTTTCGAGGCTACCTTTTTAAAGGTAGCCTCTTTATTTCTATGGTAATAGTTTTTTTCCATAATCTTTTATTTTTTCCCCTACCGTACATTTTGTGATACAAAATTTATGTGCATAATTTCTTCCGTTTTCTTTACGATTATTTTTATAAAGGAAGCAATCTTGACAATAATAATCCATGATTGCTTCCATTTCTTGAAAAATTTCCTTTCGATTCATCCTTTCACCATCCCTAATGCTCGCTATTTGCTTACAATAATTGCATTTTACTATGTATGGCTTTCCCTTCCAATGCTTGGTCGGCAAGTTTATCTGCTTCTTTATTTTCATTTCTTGGTATAGGCTGATATCTAGGTTTCAAACCTAATTTTTTGATTTTCTCTTCAATTCGATCTAACCACTTGTTTAAATTTTCTTCATAGCAAGGCCATTCTCCTTCAAGCTGTTTTAATACTACTTGGGAATCTCCTTTTATATCACATGGAACATGGTGGACCCCAATCTCTTCTAAAATATTTAAAGCATAATGTAAAGCAGCATATTCTGCCTCATTATTCGTTTCCATTTGGTCAATTAACTCATTTGCACGTAAACGATATTTCTTTTTACCCTGTCTATAATAGACAACAATTCCTAACCCTGCTTGATTCGTTTCAGCGTAAAAGCCACCATCAAAATAGACCATGACATCATGTGGTTCCTCTTCCACTTCAGCAATCAATTTTTTCATTTCTTTTAAATTCCATGTCTGCCCCATTTCATCATAAAATGTTAACCCCGTCGATTTCCCTGTTTTCTCAATATCGTCTCCAACCAAAATAGCCTTTTCTTGATCAATCCAATCAGAAGTGAAATTAATCGAATCTTGCCCTTTTATTTTATAGGCCCATTCTATTTTATATTTCATCTTGATCTACACCTTTCCATTGTAAATCTAAGCAAACGCTTGAATAAATCTTATGTAACACTCATTTTTAGTATTTAAGACTTTCACGATTATGATATTTAGTTTATACTTTTTTCATTGACTAAATGCTAGTAATATCATAAATATTCTATTTCTTCTGGAGGACCTTCATGATAGAAGTGTATTTTGACGGTGCAAGCGCAGGAAATCCTGGACCAAGTGGTGCAGGTATTTTTATAAAAGGAAACGGGAAGGCTGAAGGGTTTTCGATTCCATTGGCTTCTATGAGCAATCATGAAGCTGAATTTCATGCATTTATCCTCGCCCTGGAAATATGCCTTAAAAACGAATTTAAAATCGTTTCTTTTCGAACGGATTCTGAATTAGTTAACCGCTCTGTTGAAAAGGAATTTGTAAAAAACAATCAGTACAAACCACTTCTCGAAAAAGCTTTAACCTTGAGTCAACAATTTGATTTATTCTTTTTAAAATGGATCCCTAGCAGTGAAAATAAAAATGCTGATGAATTAGCAAGGAAGGCTATTCAACGTGCACAGTAAAAATAACAGAATTTGAAAGGTTTGGTTGATTATTTTGCGCAAGACATCTTTACTAGCAGATATTACTTTATTATTCGTTGCTCTCATTTGGGGAACTACTTTCGTTGTCGTTCAAAATGCCATTGCCTTTTTGGAACCAATCACCTTTAATGCGGTTAGATTTAGTATTGCGACCATCTTATTATTAAGCTGGTTGCTTATTTTCCAGCGTAACCAGCTAAAAACATGTAGTTACAAACTGATTATAGCTGGAATATTAATCGGATTTTGGTTATTTGTCGGTTATGCTACGCAAACTCTTGGATTATTATTCACAACCTCATCCAAGGCAGGATTTATTACTGGATTAAGCGTTGTATTAGTGCCGTTATTATCTTTTATATTATTTAAGTATAAACCAAGCAAAGGAGCCGTGCTTGGCATTTTAATCGCAACGATTGGACTGTACTTACTTACAATGACCGACTCCGTTTCCCTAAACGTCGGAGACGGACTCGTGTTTATTTGTGCAATTGGATTTGCACTTCAAATTGTCTATACAGGTAAATATAGTTCAAAATTCCCTACCTTATTATTAACGATTGTCCAAATTGCAACGGTCACTATTTTATCTATAATCGGCGCGTTTTTGTTTGAAGATTGGCAGCTTGCATTGGAGCCTAGCATCATTTTTGACAATGAAGTGATCGTGGCATTATTCATTACATCTGTGTTTGCTACAGCCCTCGCCTTTTTAGCCCAAACAGCTGTACAAAAATTTACAACTTCTACTAGAGTGGCCTTAATATTCGCGATGGAGCCAGTTTTTGCTGCCATTACAGGTTATATTGGGGCCAATGATCGATTATCCTATAGTGCAATCGTAGGCTGCGTTCTCATTTTTGCAGGTATGATCTTTGCTGAGTTGCCAGTTAAAAGATTATCATTTCGATTCAAACAGGATCCAAAAGATAGCAAAAAAAGTGCAATGTAAAAGAAAAGAAGTTGAAAACCTCCCCAAAGGTATCAACTTCTTTTCTTTTTCTATAAATCATGCATGAAGCTAAGTCGTTATGTTATTAGAGCAAATAAGGGTAGTACTAGATCGCTATTAGTTCATAGTCTTTCACATAGCGTATAGCTGCACCACGAGTTTTAACTTTACCTCTTACTAACGTTTCTAATAATGAAAGATAGAAACTTCCATCAAACTCTTTTTGAGCCTTTATCGTTAATTCAATCGCCGTGTTCGTTAATTCATCGGATGCATTTGTATATTGCTTTCCAAAATGGATAAAACCAATCGCATCGTCTTTCAAATGAAATCCTTTACTATCTAGAAAGTCGATATACTGTGCTACTGTTTTCAAAGCATTTCCATTCCTTCCCTATTTTTTCACTTTCTCCATCTTACTAGATTTATCGACAAATTTCTATCCTTTTTTCAAAAAATATCAATTAAATCTTTTTATTCATGCATCTAAATAAGAGTGAATTTATTCTTAGCGGAAATACTAACATGTGGAGGTGAAAGAGATGGGTAATAAGAGTTCAAAGAACCGTGGTACAAAAGCCCCTGGTGTCAATCCTCAAGGATACGGTCAAGATGCTGAATTTGCAGAAGAGCCTAAAACAAAACTTGAAAATGCAGCAAAGAAGAAAAATACAAAATGACTTTACCTGTCCTCCAATTTCATGAGCGTTGGGGGACTTTTATCTCCATAAATACACCCTCAGCATTTCTTTCTTAAAACGACGTTTCCTTTTGTCTTCGTTCGTCTTTATTGTATTTTTTTCTTCTTTTTAATCATCAGCTTACCAACATCCACTAAATAAACGAACAATTATGATTGACGAACAATTATATTTCATATACTATTATCAACGGACACAGTATAATTATTAATCAGATATTCGTATATCTCAGTAATATGGTCTGAGAGTTTCTACTAGGATCCGGTATTTCCTAACTACGAATGGGGAAATTAAGTTTACCCATTTGTAGTTAGGATTTTTTTATTTTTAGAAACAAGGAGGAAATATGGAACGATTATTTCATTTAAACAAATTAGGAACCAATGTAAAAACAGAGATTATTGCTGGTTTCACAACGTTTTTAACAATGGCCTATATTATTGTTGTCAACCCAGCCATTCTTTCAGCTGCAGGTGTTCCTTTTAATCAAGTTTTTATCGCAACGATTATTGCAGCTGTTATTGGCACACTGATTATGGCATTATTCGCTAATTATCCGATTGCAATCGCCCCAGGGATGGGTGTAAATGCATACTTTGCAAGTGTTGTAGCAACGCATGGAGTCACTTATCAAGTTGTATTTGGCACCGTCTTTTTAGCTGGACTTTTATTTCTATTATTAACCTTTACAAACCTTCGTGAATTGATTATCGAATCGATTCCTGCACCATTAAAGTATGGGATTACAGCTGGAATCGGTCTTTTTATTGCGTTTCAAGGGTTAAAAATGTCTGGAATTGTGGTGCAAAATCCTGAAACATACGTGGCTTTCGGTGATTTACGTAACCCTGTTACAACCTTATCGATCATAGGTCTTTTTATCACCTTAATATTGACAACTCGCAAAATAAACGGAGCCTTATTTATTGGTATGTTTTTGACAGCGATTATTGGTTATTTTATGGGAATGCTACAAATTGAGGGAATTATCGCTGCTCCACCCAAACCTGTATTTTTTGATTTAGACATCACCGGAGTCTTCTCAAATGGATTATACGGAGTTGTATTTGCCTTCTTGCTCGTAACTCTTTTTGATACGACCGGAACCATTATTGGCGTCACAGAGCAGGCAGGTTTGATGAAAAACGGGAAATTACCAAGAGCCAAAGCCGCACTTACTGCAGATGCTCTCGCAACGACAGTTGGGGCAACTATTGGTACAACTCCCTCTACTGCATATATTGAATCTTCTTCAGGAGTAGCCGCTGGTGGACGCTCTGGATTGACTACTCTAACGGTAGCCATTCTATTCTTAGTGGCGATGTTTTTCTCGCCGTTAGTTGCTGCTATTTCATCCCTTTCAGCGATAACGGCTCCAGCATTAATCATAGTAGGAAGTTATATGATGGGAGGACTGGCCAAAATCAATTGGTCGGCGTTTGATGAGGCATTGCCAGCTTTCTTAGTTATTTTAACGATGCCTTTAACAGCGAGTATTTCAACGGGAATTGCCGTTGGATTTATAACGTATCCCATTCTCAAGCTTGTAGGTGGCAAGGCGAAAGAAGTACATCCTATTCTATATGTTTTCGCTGTTCTGTTTATCGTTCAGTTAGTCTTTTTTACCTAATGCTCAAAAAACCCAATTTCTCATTGAAATTGGGTTTTTTTCATTATTATGCAAGTTCTTGTTCTACTTCAATAAAGCGTTGAAGTCCCTTCATCCCCACTTCATCAAATTTTTCAAGCACTTTATTCCGATTTACTTGAAAAGCTGCTTGATCTAAATCAAACTGAAGAGGGACATCGCATTTTATCTCAGCTAATTGACGGCTTAAATATAGCATTTCAAGGTCATCTTCGATTTTTGCTCTTTGTGATTTTGTCAATTGGTTTAAATTAGCTACTACTCCATCAACATGTTCATACTGCTGAAGAAGCTTTAACGCCGTTTTTTCACCAATCCCTTTTACACCCGGATAATTATCACTAGCATCACCCATAAAAGCTTTAAGATCGATCATTTGATTTGGTAAAATCCCTTTTTCTTGGAAAAAACTTTCATTATTATGAACAAGATAATTACCAAAGCCCTTTTTCATCAGAATAACAGATATTTGTTCATCAATTAGCTGAAGAATATCTTGGTCACCAGTTAAAATGTATACATTCGCTGCATTCTGGGCTTGTTTAGCAATCGTACCAATACAATCGTCCGCTTCAAAGCCTTTAACACCAATATTAGGAACATCGAAAGATTGAACAACCTCTTTGACTAAATCAAATTGTGGAATTAACTCTACTGGAGCCTCCCCACGGTTGGCCTTATAATCTGGGAATAATTCATTTCGAAATGTTTGGCTGCCCATATCCCAACAAACGGTAACATGAGTAGGTCTAAAGCTAGATATCGCCGTAAAAAAGTGCTTCACGAATCCGTTCACTGCATTAGTCGGAACCCCGTTAGAATTAATCATGAATTGACCTGTAACGGCTGTAGCATAAAACGCTCTGAACAATAATGCCATTCCATCAACCAACATTAACGATGGTTTAGTTTTAAGTTCCATATTTTCACTCCTCAAGTTCACTATTAACATAACCATTATTATAACATTAATAGTTCCGTAAAGGAGTGGGAATCACCTGTTGTTTTGGTAATCTATGGTTTCTAGCTATTACACTCTAATAGATTTTGTTGGATCGTCTTTAATTCATCGAGTGGAAATTCATTTGAAATAGATGCTAATGCACCTTTGTAATATTCTTCCACTTCGGTCAAAATATGCTTTTGTAACTCCCGAAAAACGATTTCCAATTGACTGCTATAATGTTCAACTAACTCCCCTTTTCCCTTTGCTAAATATTGATCGGCTGGTTCTTGAAGAATAGCCTCTAATTCATCACCCAAATATTTACGCTCATTTTTTTCAAAGAATGATTTAGGGTTTTTAAAGTAGGACATTGCCTTTTTAAAATAGGATGATTCTAAAGATGTAAACGCGATATCAAAGTCAATGCTCTCAAGTCTCCCGATTTCTAATGGGCTTAAAACCAGCTCCTTGTTCCATTCTTTTAGACTGCTTTCCATCGAACGTTCTGCCTCGACTTTCAATTTACCGATAAAAGCTTCTAATCGTAATGCGGTTGCCCTTAATTCCTGAGCAAAATCATAACCAAAGTCTTCTAGAAAGCTATCTAATGCGGTTTGCAGAGCCTTCTTTAAGTTCCTGCCATCGTCCTTCAACAAACTTGGGTTAAAGGATTCTTTTAAGAAGTCCCCAAAACGCAAGAATACACGTTGTTTAATATAATAGACCAACTCTTGAGATTCTTGAGATAGCCGTTGTTTGAGGACTGAATCATTTTGGTCTTTAATAAACTCAAGAACGAGATCCCTTTCAGTCATCAAGTGACTTCTCTTTTTCTCTTTTGTTTCCTCGTCTGCAGCAGCTGAATCAATAAAGCTCTGCAGTTGTTTCATCATCCTCTCTAACTCAGCTTTTGCTGAATTCATCGCAATTTCACGTAAGCCGTGATCAATAAATGCATAAAATGATTCTTCAAACGTTTGCATTCTAGATGAAACAGGGCTTACTTGCGCAAGTTTCTCTTTTAAGGCCATCATACTTGATACAGGATATAAATGAGGCTTACGGATTCCGTACGTAATTAATTGTTCTTCAACATAGTCAAGGACTGCATGCATTTCGGCCTCATTATTAGCTAAATCGATCGCATTGACAATAAAGAACATTTTGTCGAGAGCAAAGGTATCTTTAACCCTTCCTAATTGAATTAAAAATTCACGATCTGCTTTTGAAAAAGCATGATTATAATACGTGACAAAAAGAATCGCATCAGAGTTTTTAATATATTCAAAAGCTACACCTGTATGTCTGGCATTAATAGAATCAGCTCCAGGAGTGTCAACAAGAGTGATTCCTTTTCGCGTTAAATCGCAATCATAATAGACTTCAATCCATTCAACTAAGCATGATTTTTCTTCATTTGCTACAAAACTAGAAAACTCTTCTAAATTCGTTTTTATCGTTTCCCCTAACCTACTTTGATACACCGAAATTCCTTTTACAAAAGCTTGCAAAAAGGCTAAATGAGTCTTTTCATATGCATCTACATGAACATTTGTAGATAAAATTTGTACAGCAGATTCACTTGCACGTTCGAGCGAATCAGCACTGCGATCAAAAGCCCCTAAAGAACGGTTTACATCAACCATTAAGGTATCATAGGATTTCAGCTTCACTAATACCATTCCATGAGGGTGGTTGGCATCCACAGGCATAATTTTATTGATGGCTGCTGTAGTCGGATTGGGTGAAACAGGTAATAGACGATCTCCAATTAATGCATTAGCAAAAGATGATTTCCCCGCACTAAATGCACCAAATAGCGCAACCGTAAAGGATTGATTTTGCAATCTTTCCGCTTTCTGGATTAGCTCTATCGAAAGCTTTTTAAATCCAGGGACATTTTCAACCTGACGGGCACTATAACGCAATGTAGAGATTAACTCGTTTACATCATGTTTATATGAATTCTCTTCATGAGTAAAAGAAGGTGTGGTTCTCTCCTTTATTGGTTCTACTGGCTCATCTACTGACAAATCATGATGTACAATTTGCACTTCTACAGTTTCTTCAGACGCTAATTCCCTCGCTTTTTCTTGATAAGACTCAAAATTAATTTGACCTAACAGTAATTGTTTCATTTCATTTGAAACCGTTTCATGCTTTTCTCTCATCTTTTCTATTTCTTTTGCTGCTTGCAAAAATTTCATGTAATAAGATAACTGGCTTTTAATGGTGTTCATTCGTTTACTTTGCTTTTGCATAAATAAATCAAAATAAGCATCTTGAATCGATCTTACTTGTTCCTTCGTCTTTCTTTTAATGGCTTCTGATACATCATTTGTATACTTTAGCACATAATCACCTGTTAAACGGGCTCCTGACTTAACTTCAGAAACAAGTAAATCTTTATCAAACATCACCTTAAACTTGCCAATCTCTGCAATCAATTGCTGATCTTGAAGTTCATTTTCCTTTAGTAACGTTTGGAATAACTCTCTAATATGCCAATCAATTTGAGAGGTAACCTTTTCTTGAAAATCAATAAAAAATTGATCCAATCGTTTATCACGTTCTTGTTCCGTTTTTTGTTTTGCAAAAAGCAATCCAACTTTAAAATCCGGTTGTCTTGAGGCTAAATAGGCTTGTGCCAAATCACGGGTTTCAAATGGCATTAAATAAGCACTATCTAATAATGTATCAATTCTTTCATATAATTCCTTTTCAGTTTGTTGCATTTCCAGTTGGATTCCGTGAAGCTCTTGATTTAAATCTTCAACTTTAGCATTGAGTCTATTTCTCTCTTCTACAGAAAGCTCCTCTAATACCGTTCTTAACTCCTGTAATTTAACTTCATCTTGATCTGCTAGAAAATGGCTATGTTCTTCACATAACTTGGTTAGCGACTGGTAGATTGAATCTGGTAAAGTTTCAAGTCGTTGGTTAATTTTTTCTTGAATAAATTGTTTTAAAGATAAAAATTGATTACTTGGATGATCCTCTTGTTTTAAAGAAGTATAGAAGTTTCTTGCAGGGGTAACACCCCAAGAAGCGAAGGAATCTACAACACTATTTTGGAAATCTCTAAAACTTAACTCCTCTTCCCGGTGTTTATCAATTTGATTGATTACTAAATAAACCTCTTTACCCGCCTCTGTCAGTTCCTTTGTAAATAAGAAATTCAATTCACTTTGGACGTGATTATAATCCATTACATAAAAAACAAGATCCGCTAAATGTAAGGCCGACTCCGTGGCGATTCGATGGGCATCATCAGTTGAGTCAATTCCTGGAGTATCCATAATGAGAACATCTTTTGGAATTGTTGTTTTTGAATAACTAATTTCAATGGACTGAATTTGATCACCATCTTTGCAATACGATTTTACTTTTTCAAAATCATATGGTGCAGGGTAAACATGTGGCGTATCTTCCTTAAAAAAGACCTTAGCATAATCATCCCCAGATTTAATTTTGACTAAATTTGCACTTGTAGGAATAGGACTCGATGGCAGAATGTTCTCTCCCATTAACGTATTAATCATACTTGATTTCCCAGCAGAAAAATGCCCACAAAAGGCAATCGCATATTCCTGTTTTTCTAGTTTGATAGCAAGATCCTTCACGCGCTGGGCACTCTGACTATTTTCATGCTTGCTGAACATTTCATATAATGCAGCGATCTGTCCCCTCAAGATTGCTGCATTTTGTTGCAAATCGACTTTAACCATAAACATTATCCCCTTGTTTTTTCAATATACAAATATTTTAAATGATTTTGTAGATATTGCCTACTTTTAAAAACTCCGTATGACAAAAAAAATTTTTTTTATAAAATTTCTTGTTCAATTTCTGCCATTTTTTAAAAAAATTAAAACTTGTAAGTTGTCATGTTACATAAAGTTTGTTAAAATGTATTTATGTTACATTAAAGAAAAGGAGGATATTCCAAATGGAATATGTAGATCCCATAAAGGATATTGAACAAATCAATGCCATTAAGCTTATTTTGCAAAAGCAATCGTATCGGGATTTACTCCTTTTTAGTTTAGGAATCAATACAGGCATAAGTTTAAATGATTTGCTTTATTTAAAAGTAGAAGATGTATGGTCTGATGGAAAAATGAAAGACTTTTTAATTTTAACCAATAAAAGAAATGGAGAAACACAAGAATTTTATTTAAATCATCAAGTTAAACAGGTTTTAGAAAACTACTTAGCTTTTTCTGAATTAATTGACACCGACTATTTATTTAAGTCTAAAAAAAATAATTTGCCGATTACACGTCAACAAGCCTATCGAATTATTAATCAGGCAGCAAAATTAGCGGGTATTTCTGGAAGAATTGGGACACATACACTCCGTAAGACATTTGGCTATCATGCATACCGAAAAGGAATTGCCGTTTCTATTATTATGAAAATCCTTCATCATCAATCACCTACCGAAACGTTACGTTATATTGGTATTAATAAGAATGAAGAGAATTTAATCCGAGTCGATGTGAATCTATAAAAAAGAAACCTCCCATGTTTTCCACAGGAGGTTCCATTTAAGCTGTTTATTTCTCATTGAATCGATTCATCAATTGTTTCAGTAATGTCTACATTCGTAAAATCTTTAACATAGTCTTCAACTACTTGAACATAATGAGTTTCTTTATTTTCCATAAACTTAAATAGTCCATTATTAAAGTCTGTACCTTGCTCTTTAAAGAAAATACCCTCGTATTTTGCCGCTTTTGAATGAGTGAATTGTATACGATATTGATTATTTTCTTTAACTAAGTATGCACGGCAACCTTTTTCAAACAATCCTTCTTGATTTCTAACCGATCTTGATACTGAGATAATATGAAGATCAACAAACGGTATTTCTTGAAGCAATGTATTTATGATTGACCCTTTTGTCATTTGTTCCCAACGACTTTGAGCCGTTTGGCCAAGTACAATTTGCGTAATATGCTTTTCTCGAGCTACCTCCGCAATTACTTTTGAGACAGGTCTTTTTTCATTATCCTTCAAAATAAATGCTTCTGCACCGTGTTGTTCAGCAAGCTCTTTCCAACTGCTAATATAAAAAGATTTTTCTGCATCCAATTCATCAAAAGGCTTTGGATCAATGGTTAAAATATAAAGGGGACAATCTAACATATTGGCAATTTTACAGCCACGCTTTATTAATCTTTCTCCATTAGGTCCATAGTACACACAGACGAGGATGCTTTCGTCCATACGCCCTTTTACTTTTTTCATTTTGTAGGTCACCTCATTAGTATTAAGAAAGAGATTTACTCTATCAAGCTATGTATGAATATAACTTATGCCACTTTTTCCGTCAATGGTTTTGAACAATATTTCAATTTTTACTCTTTATTAGGGAATACTCTATTTAAGCACTATCAAAATTGCTTTAAAAGATTTTAAAAGGAGGGAAACGAATGTCTTGGTTGCATATCATGATTTTCATTCCATTTATTTATGCTATTATCATACCTTTTCTTTACAAGCTTTTTAACCATAAATTTCACACAGGTTGGCTTGTAATTCCTATCCCGATTCTCATTTTTATTTATTTATCCTCTTATATTACCACTATTTCCAATGGGGAGGTCCTTTCATACACGTTATCATGGATTCCATCCCTTAATATAAATTTTACCGCTTATTTAGACGGGTTATCATTGATTTTCGGGTTAATCATTACTGGGATCGGAGCACTTGTCATCCTCTATTCCATCTACTATATGTCTAAAGAACGTGAGGCATTGCATAATTTTTATGTGTACTTATGTTTATTCATGGGTGCCATGCTTGGGGTCGTTTTCTCTGATCATGTTTTAGTGCTCTATGTATTTTGGGAATTAACAAGTATTTCATCGTTTTTACTTATCGCATATTGGTTTCAACGTAAACAATCTCGCTATGGTGCCCAAAAGGCACTCCTTATTACAGTATTTGGTGGTCTAGCAATGTTAATGGGTTTTATCATGCTCTCCATGATGAGCGGTACATACAGTATTCGCGAGATGCTAACCTTAGTCGACCAACTAAATACTCAATCCCTGTTTATACCTGCAATGGTATTAATTCTTTTAGGGGCTTTTACGAAGTCAGCACAGTTTCCTTTTAGTATCTGGTTACCAGATGCAATGGAGGCTCCTACTCCTATTAGTGCCTACCTTCACTCTGCTACAATGGTAAAGGCTGGAATCTATTTAGTTTCACGCTTTACTCCATTATTTGGCGGAAATGAAGTATGGTTTTGGCTCGTATCCGGGATTGGCTTAATTACCTTATTGTATGGTTCGATTAATGCTGTAAGGCAGACAGATCTAAAGGCTTTACTTGCCTATTCAACCATCAGTCAGCTCGGGTTGATTATGAGTTTACTTGGCGTTGGTTCAGCCGCTATGTATTTTGAGACATTAGAACAATCAGCAGTATATGGCGCAGCCGTTTTCACAGCCATTTTTCATTTATTCAATCACTCAACGTTTAAAGGTGCGCTTTTCATGGTGGTAGGAATCATTGACCATGAAACAGGTACACGGGATATTCGAAAGTTACGTGGTCTTATTCAAGTGATGCCAATTACCTTTACGCTCGCGTTAATCGGAAGCTTTTCTATGGCAGGTCTCCCACCTTTCAATGGTTTTTTAAGTAAGGAGATGTTTTTTACTGCTATGATAAACATTTCAAATTTAAGTGTGTTTAATATGGAAACATTTGGGCTATTATTTCCAATCATTGCGTGGATTGCTAGTGTATTTACCTTTATTTACTGTATGATTCTCGTTTTAAAACCTTTTACTGGTAGACCCGAATTAGCTAAATTGGAAAAAATAGCTCATGAGCCACCGATCGGGATGCTAGTTCCGCCGATTATTTTAGCAGGGCTTGTCATTTTTATCTTTTTCTTCCCAAATCTTCTAGGGAAATATTTAATCGCTCCTGCTTATCACTCTATCTTGCCATCCATAACTGATCCGAATATCAAAATAAGCGCATGGCATGGATGGTGGACACCGGAATTAATGATGACATTAGGCGTCATTATAATTGGCTCGCTCATGTATTATTTTCTGCATAAGTGGATTGGGATCTATCGTTTTTATCCACAATCCATCACATTAAATAATCTATATAATGAAGGACTTGATAAATCGGAATCCTTCTTTAGAAAAATGACGAATAAATATATGAATGGCTCACTACGTAGTTATTTAATTTATATTTTAGTATTTATCGTTATTACCTTGATGAGCTCTAGTGTACTTTTAAATGCATTGGTTTTTGATGCTTCAAAAGATGCACCGATTTCCTTCTATGAATGGGGATTAATTATAGCTGCTCTCTTCGCAGCTTTTACAGTTCTCTTCTCAAAATCAAGAATGATTTCGTTAATTGGAGTTGGAACTCTCGGGTATCTTGTTTCTATGTTCTTTGTCATTTTCCGTGCACCTGATTTAGCACTGACACAGTTTGTTGTCGAAACTGTTACGACCGCTTTATTTTTACTTTGCTTCTACCATTTACCACGTTTTGGTAAATATTTAGGTACCATTCGTTTCAAACTGACTAATTTAATTGTTTCAATTGGTGTTGGTTTGACCGTCACATTAATCGCACTATCTGCAAATGGATTTAAATTATTTGAATCCATCGGTGGTTATTTTGAAAATGCCTATGAGCTTGCCGGTGCCAAAAATATTGTTAATGCCATTTTAGTTGATTTCCGGGGATTTGATACAATGCTCGAAATCTCTGTGTTAACCATCGCCGGGCTCGGGGTATATACATTAATCAAGTTACAACTTTCAGGGAGGGATAAGGATGAAACCAAATGATGTCATTTTGCACACGGTTGTCAAATTAGCAGCAGTTATCATTTTTACCTTTGCCATTTATTTATTTTATGGTGGGCACCATAATCCGGGCGGAGGATTTATTGGGGGATTAAGCGCGGCTTCTGGGATTACGCTACTATTTCTAGCTTTTGATATTGAAACGATTCGAAAAAACATCCCTTTTGATTTTAAAAATGTGGCAGCAATTGGGGTTATCATTGCCATTTTAACGGGTATGGGTAGTTTTGTGTTTGATCAGCCTTTTTTAAGTCAGACATTTGGTTATTTTAACATTCCGATTTTCGGAAAAACTGAACTCGCAACAGCCCTCATCTTTGATACAGGTGTTGCGCTAGCGGTTATTGGTACTGCCGCGACCATTATTCTATCGATAAGTGATGATCGCCCATGATGGAAACAGTAATGTCTATTGTTGTCGGTATCCTATTTACAATTGGAACCTATTTAATGTTATCGAAAAATTTACTGCGGATTATATTCGGTTCTTCTATTATTAGCCATGGGATTAATTTGCTAATTATGACAATGGGAGGTCTAAAAACAGGTTCTCCCCCTTTATTAAGTGAAAAAATTCATATTTTTACAGATCCAGTCCCACAGGCATTAATTTTAACCGCGATTGTTATTAATTTTGCCGTAACAGCCTTTTTATTAGTTCTAAGTTATAAAATTTATAAGGTATATGGCACAGATGATTTGGAACTATTAAGGGGAAATGAAGATGAATAATTTAGTATTGATGCCGTTATTAATCCCACTTGCTGTGGGCATGATTTTAATTTTATTTCGAAAGAACATTACATTACAAAGAATTCTTACCAGCGCAGCTTTTATCGCAACTGGTATTGTGTCTATATTTTTAATCAAACAAATTAAATCTCAAGGCGCACAAACACTGGAATTAGGCGGATGGGAAGCTCCCTATGGAATTATACTGGTAGTGGATATGTTTTCTGCTTTATTATTGTTAACGACAAGTTTTATTGCACTATGTTGTGTGCTCTACGCTTTCCGTACAATAGGTCGTGAACGAGAGTTATTTTATTTCTATCCTTTATTTCTCTTTCTAATTTCAGGAGTAAACAGCTCCTTCCTAACCGGTGACCTTTTTAATCTGTATGTAAGCTTTGAATTGATGTTAATTTCTTCCTATGTATTAATCACACTTGGAAGCACAAAAATTCAATTACGCGAATCCATTAAATACGTACTCGTTAACGTTGTATCATCGTTTTTTTTCCTTGTTGCCATTGCTTATTTGTACTCCATTACAGGTACATTGAACTTAGCACATCTTTCAATCCGTGTTGCCGAAGTAGGACAAAACGGCTTACTTACAACCGTTGCTTTACTCTTTTTAATCGTATTTGGGATTAAAGCAGGCCTTTTCCTATTTCAATGGTTGCCAGGGTCTTATAGTGCGCCGCCAACAGCCATTGCGGCTATCTTTGCAGCACTACTCACAAAGGTTGGGATTTATGCGATTTTCCGGATGTTTACACTTGTGTTCTATCACAAACCAGAGATCACCCATTTGTTTATTGGAATTTTGGCTGCATTAACGATGATACTTGGGGCAATTGGAGCTGTGGCATTTTGGGATATTAAAAAAATTCTTACCTATAATGTCATTATCGGAGCAGGCTTAATGCTTGCTGGGTTAGCTTCTTTTACATTTAATGGTTATCTAGGTTCAATTTTTTACATGATGCACGATATGATCATTAAAGCTTTGCTCTTTCTTATTGGCGGAACCATTATTTATTTAACCGGTACAAGTAAATTAAGTGAAATAAGTGGATTGATACGGAATCATCCGTATTTAGGTTGGATGTTCTTTGTGGCAGTACTATCGTTATCAGGGATTCCCCCGTTAAGTGGTTTCCTTGGGAAGACGTTCATTACAAAAGGAACCTTCGAGGCTGAGTACTTCTGGCTAGGTGTGATTGGGATTCTATCCAGCTTAATGGTCTTATATTCAGTTATGAAAATCTTCATGAATGTTTTTTGGGGTGAAACGACCATAAGTACCGATATGGAACGCGGAACAACAAAAGGGGTAATGTTATCTATAGTACTTTTGACAGCAGCAACCATTATACTAGGGTTGGGTGCTGAAGGCGTTATTGAATATATTCAAATTGCTGCTCAAGATTTATTAGATCCTAATGCTTATATCCATGCTGTATTTGGTACAGAAATCACACCATAATATTTATTTTGTTGAAAGGGGCGGATTCTATTGCCCGTACAATTATTAATTAATCTACTCATTGCCTTTTTATGGATGTTTTTACAAGATTCATGGAGCTTTATCTCTTTTTTGGGTGGATTTATCGTAGGACTATTTGTACTATTTAGTATGCGGCGCTTTTTCAAAGGGCGATTCTATTTAATTACCATTTTCGCAATTCTTAAATTGCTGATTGTTTTTATTCATGAACTGATCTCCTCTAGTGTTCTCGTTGTACGACAAATCATGAAACCGAAACTGACGATCACACCAGGGATATTCAAAATGGAAACAAGCCTGGAAACAAACACAGAAGTAGCTCTACTTTCATTGTTGTTAACCTTAACTCCTGGTTCAGTAGTGATGGAGATTACACCAGATAATAAAACATTATATATTCATGCGCTAGATATTCCTGAATCCAGTGACGCAGTTATTAAATCAACAAAATTATTTGAAAAGGCGATAAAGGATGTGACACGATATGTTTAAAATGATCTTAATTACTTCTCTTGTTATGATAACTTTATCAATCCTAGCCGCCATTTACCGTGCCGTAAAAGGTCCTTCGACTGCTGATCGTGTCCAGGCATTGGACTTTATTGGCACGAACATAATTGCAAGTATAGCCATATTTTCCATTATCCTCCATACACATGCATTCTTTGATGTTATTTTACTAATCGGTATTTTGTCATTTGTAGGCACCATTGCATTTGCTAGATACGTTGAAAGAGGTGTTGTCATTGAGCGTAACAATAAGTGAAGGAATTGCAGCCATTCTAATTTTAATTGGAACGATTTTTAGTTTCTTAAGTGCAATTGGACTTATTCGTCTTCCAGATGTGTATACTCGTTCACACGCTACTTCAAAAAGTACAACTCTTGGTGTCTTATGTACGCTGGTAGGTACCCTTATTTATTTTTTAATAACGGATCAATACATTAGTATACGCCTTTTACTAGGGATCTTCTTCGTATTTTTAACAGCACCTGTTGCTGGACATATGATCTGCCGTTCAGCCTATCGCTCAAATGTAAAGCTAGCTGAAATAAGTGTTCAAGATGAATTAAAAGCTTATTTAGCACAGGAATCTCCTCACACGAAATCCATAAAAAGTGATTCATAAAATGTGCCGTTTCATAGTAAAAAGCCGAGTTCTTTTTAAAAGAAGCCTCGGCTTTTTTATGGTTTTTGATTTTTAAGCAACTAGACATCACCCTTCCAAACGTTTTGTAAACGTTTTCCTATAAGTGGAAAAATATTATTTGTGAAGTGAATGTGATTTTGTTGTATGATTCAAAACATGTTTCATGATGATCGCATAAACCCCTACAGTCGCTCCGATTAATACTGCTGTCATTTAGTACCACCACCCTTTTAATGATAATGAATTTCATTTATAGTTGTATTTTATCATGACTGATAACCATTTTCAATAAAACAATTAAAGAATTGTCACACTTTTTTTAATTTGGAGCTGTTAAACGTAGTCGTTGATTTCCGTTCTAGACTCTTCTCTTTCCGCTCTGCTACGCCTAATCTATCTTGATACTTCGTGTCTTAATGCATCTTACTGTCTCTTTTCCTCCTATAGGAGCCTTTGTGTCTTCCACTCCATTCGGAAGGAGTCTAAAATCAACATGAACCTTTAACATAGCCTTAGATTAAAACAATAACCAATCGTTCATGGATAAGAACACAAATAGACAGCCTTTTGCAACTTTTTTACATTTTTTTATCAAATTCTTCATAATTTGATACTAAATCCCCATTCAGAATATGATAAAATTAGGATTAATGGATGAGTTCTGGGGGAATAAAAGTGACTATAACAAAACATGTAACGGATATTTTAAATAGTACAATCGACTCTGTGAAAAATGTCATACCTTTTGACCTTTCAATAGATAAACCGTATTTATTTAAACAACCATACACACAACATTCTATTGGGGTTTTAATAGGAATGACAGGAGATGTCCGTGGTCGACTCATTATAGATGGAGATGAAACGATATTTGGTTCCATTGGCGAGGGGATGTTTGGGATGAAGGTAGAAGGAGAAATGCTTCAATCCTTTGCTGGAGAACTCGGAAACATGATCGCTGGTACCTTATCTACAGTAATTTCAAAGCATAAAATGGAAATGGATATTACTCCACCGACCGTTTTAGTTGGTGAAACGAAAATCTTTGGTTTTGAAAAAGCATTCTGTTTACCTGTAACTATGAATCATGTTGGGAACTTGAACATTCTATTAATGATTGAACAGTAAACAATCTGAAAAGAGTATGCGCTGAAGCTAGATTCCAATTATTATGAAAATTAAAAAAGCGCCTAGCATGTTGGGTACCGCCCTCAAAAAGTTAGAGTAATAAATCTAACTTTTTGGGGGCGGTACCAGATGCCTGGCACTATTAGATTAAGATGAACTTGAATTTTGTGTAACAACGGATGAAGTTGATGATTTCTTAGAATCTTTTACTGTTAAAATAAAGTTCAAAATAATAGCTGTTAGACTTCCTGCAATAATACCATTTTGTGTTAAAATGCTAATGCTTGATGGTAACTGAGCAAACATTTCAGGAACAGTTGTTACCCCAATCCCCATTCCAATTGAGCAAGCAATAATTAATAAATTGGCTTGTGAAGTAAAATCTACTTTACTTAAGAGTTTAATTCCATTTGCTAATACCATTCCAAACATGGCAATCATAGCCCCACCAAGAACAGAGGTTGGAATAACAGTTGTAATCGCACCAATTTTAGGAAGTAATCCTAAACCCATTAACATACATCCCATGATGACGATCACCTTTTTTTCTTTCACCCCTGTGAGCTGAACTAACCCTACGTTTTGAGAATAAGTAGTATATGGGAATGAATTAAACAAGCCTCCGAGGATAATCGCAATCCCCTCTGCACGATACCCTTTTGCAATATCTTTTTCCGTTACTTCTCTCTCACATATTTCACCAAGAGCAAAGTATACGCCTGCAGCTTCCATTAAACCAACTAAGGCAACCATGATCATCGTGATGATAGATGAAATCTCAAAAGTTGGTAAACCGAAGTAAAAAGGCTGGATCATATGGAACCAAGAAGCATCAGAAACAGGCGTAAAATCAACTTTTCCCATAAAATATGCAACAACAGTTCCAACTACAATTCCAACTAAAATACTAATAGAGCGAATAAAACCTTTAAAAAAGCGATTGATTAATAGAATAACTAATAATGTTCCAAATGCAAGTGTAAGATTTGAAAAGCTCCCGAAATCAGGACTTCCTACACCACCTGCCGAGTCATTCATGGCAACAGGCATTAACGTAACTCCAATAATGGTCACTACACATCCTGTGACAACTGGAGGAAAATATTTTACTAATTTCCCAAAATACTTGGATACTACTATTACAAATATACCGGATACAATAATGGCTCCGTATATCGCTGATATGCCATGCTCAGTACCGATTGCGATAATTGGAGCAACAGCTGTAAATGTACATCCAAGTACAACCGGTAAACCAATTCCAAAGAAACGGTTACTTAACACTTGCAAAAGAGTTGCTACCCCACACATGAAAATATCAATTGAAACAAGATATGTTAATTGTTCTCCTGTTAGTCCAATTGCCCCACCTATAATTAATGGTACCACTACAGCACCAGCATACATAGCCAGTACATGTTGAAGCCCTAAAGAAGTCAATTTAAGCTTGCTCTGTTTTTGACTCATTTGACAACCTCCTCATTGTTATCTGTTGCGAAAGATACAATCCCATTTTCTAGTGAAGAAACAATCGCCAATGATTCAACTTGTAACCCTTTATCTCGTAAAATTTTGCCACCCTCTTGGAATCCTTTTTCAATAACAATTCCAATTCCTGCAATTTTTGCTTGTGCTTGCTGAACAATATCGACTAAACCTAGAGCAGCTTGACCATTCGCAAGGAAATCATCAATAATAAGGACGACATCATTTTCATTTACATATTTATTAGAAACAGAGATTTCATTTGTTTCTCCTTTTGTAAAAGAGTGAACACTTGCTGTTAATAAATCATTGGTTAAAGTTAATGATTTTCTTTTTCTAGCAAAGACAACAGGAACTCCTAATTGCAATCCGGTTAAAACGGAAGGCGCAATTCCTGAGGATTCAATCGTTAAGATTTTTGTAATTCCCTTATCCGCAAAACGTTTTGAAAATTCCTTCCCTATTTCAACCATCAGTTGTGGATCCACTTGATGGTTTAAAAATGAATCCACCTTTAACACGGAGTCAGATAAGACAATACCCTCTTCTTTAATTTTATCTTTTAACATATCCATTCTGTATTCCCCCTTACTTGCGGAAGAAAATCTCAGGAAAAAAAAAACCTAAGCCATTCCTCCACCATCAATAAAAAATGAGTGAAGCAATGACTCAGGTATCTGAATAATGATCATCACCATTATTCGATCATATGATGTCAACTGCTCACTCATAGTCAGATAATTTACGGTTATCTGGTAGAAACTTGCAGGCCCTATCCCCGCGATTATATGAGTGTTTGCGATTAAGATAGTAACATTATATCACCATTCGAAATTTTTTCAACACGAATCCGAATTATATTACCATAAATTTATCCATTGTTCGCTTTCGACAAAAAACGACAACAAAAAAACCTGTTGTCAGTGTAATAAGAAATGAGTTTAACGTTCAAATTTGTTTACTTTTTAGCAATTGCAACTTTCCATTTTTCTGGTCCTTCTTCAAGGTATTCCCACGTAAATTGATCTGTACGTTCCATCATAAATTGATAATATAATGGTTTAGGATCATGGTCGTTGATGATCTGCATGATTTCCCCTGATTTTAATGAATCAAATGTATTAAAAATAGTAGGATGTTTCTCACGTGGTGGATAATCTGGTACATTAATTGTTTTTGTAAATGTAGTCATATTCATTAGACCTCCTTTTCGTATATCAGTTTACACGGTCTAATCCATGAATAAAGTGATTACCCTCACATTTAAATAACTATTTAGCTAACTTTTGTAGGTAAAATGGAAAGGACCGATTGAATTACGTCCTTATTCTCCCTCTCGCTAACTAGAATAAATACATTCCCTTTATCTTCATGTGTACGAATTAACCTTCCAATCCCTTGACGCAATCGAAGGAGCATGTAAGGTAAATCCACTTCTGAAAAAGGATCTTCAGTACTTTCACGCTTTGCAGAAAAAACAGGATCATTTGGTGGGAATGGTAGTGACGTAATGATTACGTTTTGCAAGGCTTCACCAGGGATATCAAGTCCTTCCCATAAATGAACAGAGCATAACACAGACTCAATATTATTTTGAAACTTAGATACGAGCGTGCTAATTTCTGCATCGCCTTCAAAATAGATTGGGAACGGAAGTTTATTTTCAATATACGTTTTAAACTTGGCAAGTTCTGTTTCTGAATTAAATAGTACAAGAGTCCTCCCGTTGTTTTCGATTAACTGCTGGAGAATGTACTTCGCTTTCTCTTCATCCCCATTTTCAGGAAAAGCAGGCATTCTAATCTTCATATGTTCTTCATAATCAAATGGGGAAGCGACCGTGAAAGATAAAAATTGATCAATCCCTAATGAACGTGCGACATATTCAAATGATCCATTCTCTGATAATGTAGCTGATGAAAAAATATAGGGTTTCTTTTGTGAAAAAACTTCTTTCCTCATAATTTCTTGAACAAGTCGAGGCATAATGACTAATGTTCGTTCTTCTTCTGATTCCTCGAACCATATTATTCCTTTTGTTTCCTGCAAGAATAAGGATAATGAATAACTGATCTGCTCTAGATATTCCTCAACAATTTTTAAATCATATTCATTTATTGTAAACATTTCACTTTCAAAAACAAGCTCTTCTTCAAGATTCGAGATTTGCTGAAGCAAGTCTCTTGCTACTTTCATAACAAAAGGCGATTTATCAATCGTTCTTTTTTCTGATCCATCATTTTCACAAGAAACTTTTTCTAATTCATAGAAAAATAGTTCATTTAATGCAATGCAATCTTCAATTGTATATAACGTTTTTTCTCTAACATCATTAGCCATTAATCGAGTCAATAGACTTTCAAGCACATGCTCACTAAATCGATAAGTAAGAGCCTTTTGGCTTGCATATTCTAATAAATGACCTTCATCAAACACGACACATGAATGATCTGGTAATAAAGCAAGTTGCCCTTCTCTTTTTCTCGATTCTTTTGTCCAAATATGTTCCATATAAAAGTCATGGGAACAGATAATCACGTCACGTGCATGCCGATACCAATCACGGTTTAATGTTTGTCCACAGCGATGACGGTTCTCACATGTAAAACAATCCTGTAGAGAATCCCATCCGATTTTTCCCCATTGTTCATTTGTCAGTTCCGGATAATCCTTCCGATCGCCATAACGAGTAAATTTCTGCATGGAACCTCCATCATGGATAAAATCAGGAAGACGATCATGGATGTCTAAATAATGAGCATCATCCTCTTGTACGATAGCCTTATCCAACTTATTTAAGCACAGGTATTGATCCCTTGATTTCGCTAATCGTACATCCATATTTAGATGAAGGGCTTTCTCAAGCTTGGCAATATCCCCTTCTTTTTTAACAAGTTGTTCAATTAATGTTTCATCCGCACATGCAATAATGGCTGGGCGATTGGTATAACGCGCATAACAAATCGCATATAAAAGATAAACGATCGTTTTCCCTGTTCCCACTCCAGCTTCGGCAAAGATCACCTTTTTCTCTTTAAACGCCTTTTCTAGCTGAAACGCCATATATATTTGTTCATCGCGCAATTCAAAACCGGATTCTGGAAGGATATCATAGAAAACATCGCCAATCCAGTCTCCTAAAACATCAAAAAAAGATTCAGATTTATTTATTTCAAACGGCAAGCTACTTTGCATATGTATTTCCTTTCCCTTAAATAATAAAGCGCCTTTCGTTGAAAGACGCGAACTCAAACTGTTATATTATATCAAATAACAATCGATTTATACACTTAAATGGATCACATTTTGTCTTCTGTCTTTTTCGAACTTTTTCTAAACATATTTTTGCTTCCGCTGTACAAACCAGTCGCTGAAAGTCCAATGACTAACCCGACAACGATTCCATCGAGGAAAGGATCTATATACAGTATTCCAAACACTAACCCTAAGAAAACTGAAACAAGTGGTGAAAATGTATTCGATAATCCAGCTCTTTTCAATACTTCTACTAATCCAATAATAATAGGGATAATAACTAACTGAAAGTAATCTAACATGAAAATTCCTCCCATTCAAATATGATGATTAACATCATATGAATGTAAGAATAGGAGGGTTACATTGATATCGAACTATTCTTTGACTCGTGGTGGTCGCTTTCCCCAGTATTGATAATAGTCCGTTTTAATAAAACCATTAAAGAGTTTACGCTTTTTTGTAGCTGGTTTTCCATAATGAGTTTCAAACTCTTCATCTGAAGTTAACATATAGATGGACCAAGTATCTAAATTAGCAAAGGTTTGCCCCATTTCACTATACATTTTTTGAACGGCCTTTTTCTCACCAAGTCGCTCCCCATACGGTGGGTTCCCAACAATGACGCCGTATTGTTTCGTTGTCGTAAAATCTTGGACCCGCATTTGTTTGAAAGTAATCAAATCTCCTAGACCTGCCTCAAAAGCATTTTCCTCAGAGATTTTTACAAGTCGATGGTCAACATCAGAGCCTGTAATATCAAGTATCTGATCATAATTAGCCAAATCTTCCGCTTCTATCCTAACCTCATCCCAGACTTTTGATGAGATCCAGTTCCAATTCTCAGAAACAAATTCCCGATTAAATCCCGGAGCAATATTCTGCCCGATTAGCGCTGCCTCAATAGGAAGCGTTCCAGAGCCACAGAACGGATCGACTAATGGTCGATCTGGTGTCCAATTGGTTAACATAATGAGAGCTGCCGCTAACGTTTCTTTAATCGGCGCTTCCCCCTGACCTACGCGGTATCCTCTTTTATGGAGTCCGCTCCCACTCGTATCGATCGTGAGTAGCGCTACATCTTTATGCAAAGCCACTTCAATTTTAAAGAGAGGACCATTTTCTTCAAACCAGCTAGTCTTTTTATAGTGCTTTTTCATGCGTTCCACAATTGCTTTTTTTACAATCGCTTGACAGTCGGAAACACTAAAAAGCTTTGACTTTACAGATTTTCCTGAAACGGGAAACTCTGCACTCTCTGGAAGAAACCTTTCCCACGGTAATGCTTTTGTTTTTTCAAATAATTCATCAAACGTTGTCGCCTTAAACTCTCCGACCTTCAATCTTACTCGGTCTGCTGTTCGTAACCAAAGATTACTTTTTGCGATCGCCCTTTCATCGCCTTGATATGTAATGCGTCCGTTTTCCACTTGACAATCATATCCAAGTGATCGTATTTCTTTCGCAACCAATGCCTCTAACCCCATGGCTGAAGTTGCAATCAGTTCATACTTTGTCATATTTTCACCCTTATCCATACCACTAATGTTAAGTACCTTGTTATGTAAAAGTAGCTCTATCTCTTAATTATCTCCAATAAGAGCTACCTATATATGTATAAAAGCTCTCCTTCTTTGGAGAGCTTAAATTAAAATTTTCATATTGTTCATTAATAACGTTCTGTAAGCCATGTTTTGTACCATTGTACTACAAACGATCTTCATCTCGTACTCAGGTGGTAATCATCTATCTACAGACGAAATATCATCTGTCCTTCTCTTCGTTCATTTCCTCCGAGAAAGCGCCCCTACCATAATTTGGGTTTCTCGCTCGCGGGGTTTACCTCGTTCCACCCTTTTTATTTCTAAAAAGGCTACGTCACTGTGGCACTTTCAAGGTAGTCACACCATATCCGAATAGGACTTAGGTGTTTTCCCTGCCGTCAGGGAAGCTAAAATCCTCCCTGCCCTGGCTTATGTCTTGACCAGGCACGAACACTACAGACATCTCAGTCTGTGCGAGCATGGACTTTCCTCTGCAAAGAATATTGCAGCGATTACCCGAACGCTATTAATGGTAACAGACTTATTATAATTGAAATCGATGAATAATATCAATAGCAATTATTTCTACTCATACAATTTGCTACCAAACACATGTTTTTCTAAATTAGATAATCGTTTTAAAATATCAAAATTAGTCGTACCAGCTGTTTGGGTAGCAGGACGTTTTGAAGCTTCTTCTAATTGCTTTCGTAATCGCATATTTTCTTGTTGTAATTCCTCAATTTCCTGATGAAAAGTTTCATAATCTTTAATAATATAATCAAGAAATTTGTCAACATCTTCTGGCTTATAGCCCCTCATGGCTGATTTAAACTCTTTTTCTAAGATGTCTTTCGCGGTTAATTTTATTTTATCTGCAAGCATTTTTTTCTCACCTCAACCATTGCCCCTTATTATGTATATTTTTTCAAAAATATCCTCTTTTGTCAATTTTTCTTTACATCAATCATCCAATTATTTGAGTTATTCCCATTGATCTTGTTCAACGAGAAACTGTAAATCATCAAACTGAATTAAACGGATCTCATAATCCTGTTGTTCCTGGTAACGAATTGCTGTATCATACAGGTATTTTGGACTACCTTCTTTTTCAGCATCATAAAACAAGATGAGCACATCACTTTTTTGAACAAAAAATTGATTTTTTAATCGAAATTGCCACGGTTTTTCGTACGGTTTTCGAGATACCGAATCAATAAAATCAGCTTCTAATAAAATAGATTCATACCATTCCTTATTTTGTTCACTCCATGAATTCTCTTGTTCAAGAAATGGTGTGATGACTGCTAATTGTAAATAATCATACTCTTGTTCACGTAATTCATACACGACCTCGGCTGCCCATAATTCTGTCCCGAGCTGACCGCTAATGATTACCCACTGAAGTCCATCTTCTAGTAATGCCAATAATTGTTCTTTAATCGCTTTCTTTATATAGGTTACAGCCGGATGGTCTTGTTTAAAGATCCCGAGTTCGTATGGTTTATATCCAGATATTGCAGCTATTTTAACCATACCTTCCCTCCTTTTTCTTTATGGCTGTTAAACTTTGGTGTTCTGGTTTCAGACACTTTCTTCCGCTGAGCTTTGCCAAGCCAACCTGTCACTTTATGTCTACGAGAATCTTATCTTCGCATTTCTCCCATAAGAGTTAGGAGGCACTGTTCCACCAATTATATTCAACAGTAGTCCAAAAACAATATGAACCATTCACACAGCTTTTTTTATAAAGAAACAAGGGCTTAAACGTAAAGCCCTTGTTGTTAATACTATCAATAAAATCCTGGTCTTGGTCGAACTCCTGGGCCGAACCCTGGGCCAAATCCTGGGCCAAATCCTGTTGTAGGAGGCGGCGGCGGGCCTGGTACAGGACCAATATCAGAACTTGTCACCTCATTCACAACAGATTGCGAATGTGGAAAATGATGTTGATGTTGATAGTTAGTATGGTTAACAGTTGTTGTATGGGAAGGATGAACATGTGGAACGATCACATTAGCAAAATTATGATTTACACAGCATTGTGTTGGATGAACAACAGCTGGTAAAACTGCAGTTGGTCTTGGTCTACAATACATAACCTATCTCTCCTTTCATCATGGTCTGTTATACATTAACAACATATGATAAAAGGATATATCTTGTACTAATGAAAATACCTAAATTTAGTAAGTTTATCTATCATTCATATCTTAAAATAACGTATACAAGCTATCTTTAAAGCTTGTAAATACAATCGCAGTCAAACCTATGACAACAAAAAAGAGATACAAAATGGCTTTATACATGATTTCCCGTCCTATCATTAAATACTGAGTGTGAAATTCCACACATTTATTTATTTTACAATCATCTAATCATAGAAACAATAAAAAATGTAAAGAAACACGAATAAAACTTAAAAAGACATATATTCGTCACATTTTAGCCATTTTTTTACGTTTCAAACGGGAAATTCGTTTTGAAAGATTATCATCTATTTCATTTGTTGACTCTAATTTTTTCGAAATTGCCTTTTCTGTGTATTGAATCGCTTGGTCGATCTCTTTATATTGATGTTCAAAGATTTTCGCTAATTCCACGCATGCTGAAATTTGCAAAGAGGCATCTCCCTTATCTGCTACCTCTTTCCATAATCCAACTGCTTGCTCCCATTCCTTACGCTTTTTTAGCTGAAAAGCAAGCTCTTGTTTGGCCTTTATGGATTCTTCTTCATCTCTATTTGCTAAATGAGTATACACCTCTTCAGCTGCCGCCTTTTCACCAATATATGAAAACCAGCGCCCTACTTCAAAATACTCTTTACTCGTTTGCCCATTATCAAGACCCAGTAGTTGAAATGAGAGATGTGTGTAAAGTGAGATTAATGATAAGATATCAAACTCATTATGTTTAATAACGCCTAACATACCTTCAGGATTTTTTTGCTCTATAAAATCGAAATAAATCATGGGTGCTAAAAATCCTGGAATATCCTCTTTACGTTCAAAATCTAATATTTCCTTTTCAACAACAGAAAGCTTTACTTTATCAAGTCGATGTTTCCAGATTCTCCTTGCCGCATGATATAAATCAAAATGCCCGTATTCAGGGAGTTTTGGTACATGCTCTCGAACGAGCGTATGCCTAGTTTTAACCTGTGGCCAATCAAATGCTTTTCCGTTATACGTGACCATACTTGTATAATCGATACTCTCCAAAAAGCTTTTATACAACGGAACCTCAGCACCAGGATTCGGTAAAATATGCTGTTTGAGAACAATACTCTCACCCTTAACACTTGCATGCCCTAAAAGGAATATCACATTTCCTGTTCCTCCACCAAGACCTGTCGTTTCCGTATCGAAGAAAAATAAATCTTCCACTCCATATCCAGAGGCTGAAAGTGGATGCTTTAATTCACTATTATTCCATTTTTCAACGGCATGAAGGAAATCACGAAAGCGATATTTACCATGATAAGAATCTAATGGATAGACAACTTCTCTGACTAAGCAATAATCTTGGTCTACATAGTATGGAGTGACCCCCGACCCCTTCCAAATATCGAGATAAGGGATTTCCTTCTCGGGATTTAGATTACAGTCCTTCTTTATTTCTTTTTCCTGATTTAAATATGGTTTTAATCGATTTAGCTTATTTTTTAAAGACATTAACTTTTCACCTGTGAAATAGGAGTTGACTGCAACATCGATAATAAACGTAATGTATCTTGCTTAACGGTTTCTGAAGTTGTATCTGCCCCGATACAGGACGGACACCCCTGCTCACACGGACAGTTTGAAACCATGTTTTTTGCTTCTTGTATAATCGTATTCATTCCATCATAAATTTTTTCACTTAAGCCAATTCCTCCTGGATAGCGATCATAGAAAAAGATTGTTGGCTTTTCATTATGTGCAGCCTTCACTTGCGGAACAACATGAACATCTTGAGGGTCACACATAACAAACAAAGGGGCAATATGTTTCAATGCATGAGAAACACCGATCATCCCTTGGTCTAATCTTTCCTTTCCAACGTCAATCGTTTCATGATCTAATGAGATCCATGCTGACTGGGTATGGAGTTCCTCTTCAGGAAGCGAGATTGGACCTGATCCGATATTTTCGTGAGTTTCAAATTTAATTTTCTTGAAAATCGTAGCCATCGCGAGAACACTTACATCACCAAAGCCAATCTCAACCCGATGGTCTTTTCGAAGTTTATCCATTTCAAGCACCTTTAACTCAACGGCTAGATTAGCATCTGTATAGTAATCAACAGACACTTCTCGAACAAAAGCTTTTTTCTCTTCCCAATCCAATTTTTCAACTTGGTATTGAATTCCTTGATGAAGATAAACCGCTTCTTCATGCAGAAGAGTCATTGCCGAAAACCGATCCATTTCTCCAATCACCTTTACATTGGCCACATCGGAATAATCGATAATCACGACGTTTTCCTGGGAGGCTGATCGTAAAGAAATATTATGAGCAGGAAAAGAATCATTCATCCAATACCATTTATCCCCGTTTTTATAAAGGATCCGCTCTTCACTAAGATATTCAAGAATTTCACCTATTTCAACGTTACCAAATGAATCTCCTTCTTTAAATGGGAGTTCATATGCTGCGCATTTCATGTGATCAATTAAGATAATCAAGTTGTCCGGATTGATTCTTGCGGTTTCAGGACTCCTCTTAAAGAAATAGTCGGGATGTTGAATGATATATTGATCAAGCGGACTAGAGCTAGCCACCATGATCACTAATGACTCCCCATGCCTTCTCCCTGCTCTGCCTGCTTGCTGCCAAGCACTTGCAATACTTCCTGGATATCCGGTCATAATGCAGACTTGCAACTGTCCAATATCTACCCCTAACTCCAAAGCATTCGTACTCACTACTCCGTATATATCACCAGTTCGAAGGCCTTTTTCAATCTCACGTCTTTCAGTAGGTAAATATCCACCTCGATATCCACGAATTGCTTTTGTTCCTAATTGGTGTTTCACTAGTTCTTTTAGATAAGTGAGAAGAATTTCAACCCTTACCCGACTTCTAGCAAAAACGATTGTTTGAATTTTATTCTTCAAAAGCTCACTTGCAAGATTTCGAGCTTCTAACGTTGCACTTCGCCGTATATTTAAAGGTTTGTTGACAATCGGTGGGTTATAAAATAAAAAATGTTTGGTCCCACTTGGTGCACCATTTCGCTCGATTAAATGCATCTTTTTCTCCGTTAATGTTTCTGCTAATTCTAGTGGATTGGCTATCGTTGCAGACGTGCATATAAAAATGGGATCACTACCATAAAAACGACAGATTCTCTGCAACCGTCTCAACACATTTGCCACATGGCTGCCAAAAACACCTCTATATATATGAAGCTCATCAATAATAATGTATTTTAAGTTTTCAAAAAGAGATACCCATTTTGTATGATGCGGTAGAATTCCTGAATGGAGCATATCCGGATTGGTAATCACGATATGTCCTGCTTTTCGTACCTTTTGACGAATGTTTGCAGGGGTGTCTCCATCGTAAGTATAACTATTAATATTCAAACCAGCCTCAGCAATTAATTCATTGATCTCACTTTTTTGATCTTGAGCAAGTGCTTTTGTTGGAAACATATAAAGTGCCCTTGCATTTGGCTGGTGGATGATCGTTTGAATGACTGGGAGGTTATAGCATAGGGTTTTCCCTGATGCTGTAGGTGTAACCGCTACGATACTTTTATTTTCCATCACCGCATCAAATGCCTCTCTTTGATGGGTATACAAGTATGATATTCCACGTTCTTGCAACGCCTTTTTAAGAGAGGGATGAATAGATTCAGGAAAATCAACCACTTTTGCCTCTTTAGCTTCAATGGTCTGCCAATAAACAATATTTTTTTTAAAATCCTCGGAAATTTTTAATTGATTCATGATTTCTTGTAATGTTTTACGTACATTCAAATCACTCACCCCCATGTTCTTATTGTAGCGAATAAACGTTCGTTTATAAAGAGGTATTTTCTTTTGTTATTATAAGACCTTTTGATCCTTTTTTGTTAAAATAGTATTGTTAGATGAATTTGAGGTGACGTAATGGATAAAGTGCAAATCAAAGAGGTATTATCAGAGTTTTCGTTATTTCGGAGTCTTAGCGATTATGAAATTTATAAAATCGTGGACATATCAATTTCAAGAGAATGGAATAAAGGCAGTCATGTCTTTTTACAGGAGGAACCTCTTGAAAATGTCTATTTTATATATAAAGGAAAAGTAAAAATCTATAAAACGGATATGAATGGGAAAGAGCAAATTGTTTCGATTCTAAAAAAAGGGGATATGTTTCCCCATGTTGGATTCTTTCGCAAAGGGAATTACCCAGCCTTTTCTGAAGTGATTGAAAACGCTACCCTTGTTGTCGTTCCAATCTCACAGTTTGAGAAAGTTTTAATCGAAAATCCTGAACTTTGTATCAAAGTTTTTAAAGTACTAGGGGAAAAAATAGTTGATTTACAAGAACGATTAGAGTCACAAATTCTTAATAATACCTATCAACAAATTATTAAGTTGCTCATTCGACTTGGTAAAGAACATGGTCAGGAATTAGACGATGGGCGAATTCTTTTAAAAGCAGAGTTCACGAATCGAGATCTTGCCAATATGATTGGGACAACAAGAGAAACCGTAAGTAGAACCCTTACCAAACTAAAAAAAGAACAGCATATTGAAACAGATTCTGTTCACGATATTATTTTTGACCCTGATCTATTGGAAGAAGAGCTTTTTTCCTAAAGTCCTGTTAAACTTGAATATTGATTTTCGTTCTCGTCACTTCGCTTTCCGCGTGCGATCATCGAGTCACTATGGCACCTTGCCTACAGTGACTCGACTGCGCTTCTCTCGCAGGAGTCTTCGTGTTGGAAACGAAAATCAACAATGGTCAAAAATCAACACCACTCTTTAACATAGCCTTCATAAAAGCAATAAGCGGATGAATCCATATTATTCATCCGCTTTTTCATTTGGTTTAGCTTAATTGCAGCATGTCTTTCATATCTTCTTCTGCTGTACCAATTAATTGTAAATTGAACGTTTCTTGCAATACGTTCATAACCCCTTCTGAAATAAATTCAGGTGGTTTTGGTCCAATTCGAACATCTTTAATCCCAAGGCTGAATAATCCTAATAAAATGGCAACCGCTTTTTGTTCGAACCATGAAAGGACAATACTTAATGGAAGTTCATTGATTTCACATTGGAAAGCTTCTGCAAGTGCTTTGGCGATCTTAATGGTAGAACCAGAGTTATTACATTGACCTAAATCGATATAGCGAGGAATGTCAGTTCCAGGAACTGTTCCATAATCTACATCATTAAAACGGAATTTACCACAAGAAGTTGTTAAAATAACCGCTTCAGGAGGTAGGGAAGTTGCTAATTCACGATAATATTCTCCACCCTTTCCTGGGGCATCGCATCCTGCAATAACAAAGAAGCGTTTGATTTTTCCATCTTTAACAGCCTGGATGACTTCTGGTGCAATCCCTAGAACGGTTTCATGGTGGAAACCAGTAATTAACGTTTCATCTGATTCAATATTAGCCTCAGGAAGTTCTAATGCACGGTTAATAAGCGGACTAAAGTCATCATTTTCGATTTTCTGAACATTTTCTAAACCTGCTACTTCATATGAGAACATGCGATCCGCATATGTCCCTTTAATTGGCATGACACAGTTTGTTGTTGCTAAAATGGCTCCAGGGAATTTTTCAAATAAACGACGTTGATCATACCATGCTTTACCAATATTCCCTTTTAAATGTGAATATTTCTTTAATGCCGGATATCCATGAGCTGGAAGCATTTCTGAGTGTGTATAAATATTGATCCCTTTACCTTCTGTTTGTTTTAATAATTGTTCTAAAGCAAATAGATTATGTCCTGTAACAACAATACATTTTCCTTCAATTTTATTCTGTGTAACCGTTACAGGTTCAGGAATACCAAGTAAATTTGTATGTGCTTCATCTAGCACTTCCATGATACGTACCGCTGATTTCCCTACTTTCATCAGCATTTCGATGTGCTCTTGTACATTAAAGTTTGAATTTGTCAGCGTCATATACAAAGCTTCATGTGTAGTCGCATCCACAAACGGATCGGTCGCACCTAATTGATTGGCGTGTGTACGATAAGCCGCAATTCCTTTTAATCCAAAAATCATTGTATCTTGTAAACTTGCAATCGTTTCATCTTTTCCACAAACACCAACTACTTTACATCCCCCACTTGGCGTTTGTTCACACTGATAGCAAAACATGTTTTATCAACCCTTTCCAAATATGCTTACTATCATAGTAACAATTTCCATGTTTATAAAAGTGATTTAAATCACTATTTTGTTATTGTCATAAAAAGTTCATTAAAAAGGTGCCAGGACCTTTCATAATTTGAAAGGTCCTGGCACGAACATGGTTATACTTTAAACATTCCACCTAAACCTTTTACAACTGTGGATACTTGGGAAACCGCATTAATCATTTGTCCAGCTGTATCAACCATTTTATTAATATCAAGTTTCCCATCTTGTGATTTAAATGAATTTAATACACTCGATACACCAGATGGTGGTCTAGCTAGAAAAGAGGCCTTAGGATATGGGTGAAAATAAGGTTCCTGATTTGAATAGCCTGGATTTGTATGGGTTGCCTGATTTTCTTCGGATGCTAGCAATGGGTTTTGAAAAACAATGTTTGAATAGGATGAATGATTGGTTGATGGCTGTTGTATTTGCTGATTCCCAAACGGCTGTGGGTACCCTTGCGAAGGCTGTATAGGATAGGGATTCCCAAAGTGTAACGATGCTCCTTGTAAATTATTGGGGCTATAGTATGAATTCCAATACTGTGGCTGAACCCTATAAACAGGTTGATCTCTTCGAGCATTACGTTGAGAATAATTTTGTTGTAAATAACCATTCCATCCACCCTGTATGGATGGACTTTTGTAGTATATTCCAGATATAGGAGAATACATCGATTATACCTCCTCAGAAATTCGATATTATACAATATGTCATTTCGCCTAGATGGTGCAATGTTCCATTTGTATGAGGACTTGTCTTATCCATTATGTAACCATCTGTAGTCATTCAAAAAAAGAATTGATTCATAAGGTATCGAATAAACATTAATACCCCATGAGTCAATCCCTTCTTGATAGATAGATTATATTTAAATCATTTCCCATTTTGTAATCAGCAACTAAGTTTCAGACGTAAAGCTTTAGAATTTAAATCACTTTGTTTCCAATTGGAGGTTATTTTTCTTTCTAAAGATTCCAACTGCCTTACACAAGAATTCAAACGTACCTCTTGTTCTCTTTCCCACGATTGTTTTTGCTCAGATATATGAAATTCCAAAGAATCATTTAATTGATCAAGCTGAAAATCCAGTTGGCTTAGCATTTCGATTAAATCCTCTCTTCTAAGAACAGTCGTTTCCACTACATATACCTCCCTTATTATTTTACTAAAGAATTCTTTCTTTTTTTAAAACCTCCTTCCTACTTGACAAAACTAGAAGGAATTCGTCAAAGAAAGAAGAATTATTTATTGCCTTGTGATTACATTCGACAAAGATGGGATAAAAGCCAATCTACTTGAACAAAATACGATTGGAGGTGTTAATCAATGAAACCAAAACAAAAACAAAATAATGGTCAACCTAAAAAGCAAGAAGAAACAAAACCAGGATTTGGAGATAAAAAGTTAGAAGGTCCTGATCGCCCTTCTACATAAATTGAAACTTCCATCAGTGGGGCGCTTCTTTATCGCCACTTAATGGTTAGTTGAGGTCAACAGGGTGCTGGTCATTCAGACGTTACCACAGGCGTTTTTAGTCTGTGTACATCGCTCAGATCTTTATTGGCAGTTGATCCCCCACCCATCTACTTTCGGGAATTCCAGTATCTTAAGAGGGGTCTTACTGCAAGTGAAGACGAGATAAAATAAAGCTGAGTGGGGGAATCCTCACTCAGCTTTATTTATCAGACTCTGTGTAAACTTAGTTGTTGATTTCTGCTTCTAGCATTTCATGTTTACGGTGTCTGACCTGTTTCGCTTCTCCCGCAGAAATCTTCCTGTGCCTCCCACTCCAATCAACAATAGTCAATTTCAATCTTTTTCCTATCCTTACTCTAAAAGAATCTGTTTAACTTGTATAATTTTATGAAGTTGCTTCTGTTTCTTTTCAAACCAATCCTTTAAAATAATAGGTTCTTTTAAGCTTGGTTCATCAAACCATTTTCTACGGATTCGTATTTTCAAAGACCAATCCTCAAAGTGATGGATATGGTGACGGACAATTGGAAAACTCATTCTTAATAATGGCGTATCTCTACTTTTTCTTCTCATAAAATAGCGTTCATAATCATATCTTGAACCTGTATGAACCGTCTTTATGGCAAATTCATATACAAGAGGAAAGACAGAATGATCAAATAAGATTTTTGCTATTTTCTTACCAAGCTCGATCCGCTTATTCACATATTTAAAACCACTTACACTTGCACCAAATAACATTCCGTTACAGGTTGGTAATAGAACCGAACTAAAATGGAACCAATCCTGAAAACAAAAACGAGCGGATCGAAATACATTTCTCTGATAGAAAGGATGATGAATCACAGGATGTTGAACGACATTTTGCTCATTGATGATTAGTGAATAAAGCAATCTTTTTCGACCTTTATTTATCCAGAATCGGTTCCACTCCTTTTCCATAAATAAGGAAACGTGGAAGTATTTTAAAAGGTGAAACAAAGGTTTCTCCTTCTCAATCGAATACCGATAGAGCAAAAGCTGCGGATACGCATCCTGGAAGATTAACCAATTTGCTTTTTCATAAGTTAAAAATAGTGTTCTTCTTGTTTTTGCATCTAAAAGATGCGGGAACCATCGTCCTTCTAGATCACAAATATTATAACCAGCATTTCTAGAAACCATATGGGCTAAAAAAGACCAGTCTATTTCTTGAAATGCTTGATAGAATTCTAAATATGCTTCTGTCCGTGATATATTGTCAACATTTCGTTTTTTTGTTTCGGCTTTAATATGTTGAACAAGCTGCCTTTCTACCTTTGTTAAAGATGTTAAAGAATCTAGCATACGATATCACACCTTTTAACCTTCCTCCCCATATCGTTTGTCAAATGGGACTTTTTATTCAACATGTTTGCCCTGATATTTGTTATTATTAGTAGTAGCATGTGAGAGGTGAAATAGATGCATTTCAACTATCCAAATGGGAAACGATATTATTCACACAATCTAACCCAAATTAAGCCTAAGGAAATAAAAGACGTTTCGTATGGGAAAAGGGGAATGACTCTTGAAGAAGATTTAAATGAATCCAATCAATATTACTTAAATGCTGGAATAGCAGTCATTCATAAGAAGCCTACGCCAATTCAAATCGTCAATGTCGATTATCCAAAGAGAAGTGCTGCTGTAATCAAAGAAGCTTATTTCAAACAAGCGTCTACGACCGATTATAATGGAGTCTATCGAGGAAAATATATTGATTTTGAGGCGAAGGAGACAAAGTTGACTACATCCTTTCCACTGAAAAATTTTCATGATCATCAAATTGACCATATGAGAAAAGTATTAGATCAAGATGGGATATGTTTTGTTATCATCCGTTTTTCAAGTACAGATGAGGTCTATTTTTTCGAAGCAAAGCATCTTCTTACGTTTTGGGATCGAATGAAAAGTGGAGGTAGAAAGTCGATAACGAAAGAAGAAATCAATCAAAGTGGTCTTTACATACCGATTGGATTTCAACCAAGACTGGATTATATTAAAATAATCGATAAACTTTACCATTTTTAATATAATGGTAGAATAAAGAACACAACTCATAAAAAACTTATCCACCTTTGTTAAATTAAGAAAGGAAGGAATTGACGATGACAGAAAATTACTCTTCAAGGGAGGAGCGTCGAAAACAGCAAGAAGCCACTAAACAAAAACAAAAGGGAAAGACCAAAAAGAAATCAAAAGGCTCCTTCTTAAAAACATTTTTACTTGTAATTGTGGCACTTGGCATTATTGCTATTATTGGAGGCGCAGCAACCTTTGCTTTTATGATAAAAGATACGCCTAAATTAGATGCTGCTTCATTAAAAGCAGCCATTCCATCAGAAATCTACAGCATGGATGGAACGCTCATAACAGAAATAGGAACGCAGAAGCTGGATTATGTTGATTATGAAAACATACCTGAACTCGTAAGAAACGCTGTTATTGCAACCGAAGATTCTAGATTCTTTAAACATCATGGAATCGATCCAATTCGGCTAGGCGGTGCGGTTATTGCTAATCTTACAGACGGTTATGGAGCTGAAGGTGGAAGTACAATCACCCAACAAGTAGCAAAAATGCACTTCCTTACCTTTGATAAAACCCTATCCCGTAAGGCACAAGAAGCATGGTTAGCCATTCAACTAGAGCGAAATTATACAAAAGAAGAAATCTTTGAGTTGTATGTCAATAAAGTCTTTATGTCTGATCGAGCAACTGGGATTGCCACAGCTTCAAAACACTATTTTGGAAAAGAACTAAAAGATCTAACATTACCTGAGGCAGCCCTTATTGCTGGGATGCCACAAAGTCCAAATAACTATAATCCTTTTAATCACCCTGATCGTGCAGACAAAAGAAAAAATGTCGTTTTATCGCTAATGCATCAGCATGGCTATATTTCAGAGGCTGAAATGAAGGAAGCTCAAGCAATATCCATTTCAGATTTAATTGTTAAAGAAGAAGAACGTCAACAACAAACAGACATTCCTTATGACCCATTTATCGGTCAAGCCATTAAAGAAATTGAAGAAAAATACCCGGAAATTAATGTTTACACGGATGGCTTAAAAATTTATACAACCCTTGATCAAAACGCTCAAGATTATGTTGATAAAATGATGTATAACAATGAAGTTGTTGAATTCCCTAACGATAAATTCCAAGCCGGGATTACGATTCTAGATACAAAAACTGGAGAAATTCGAGCACTTGGCGGTAGCCGTGACAAAGAACTTGATTTTGGTTTAAATTATGCCACTTCCTTGCCACGTAGTCCTGGATCAACGATTAAACCAGTCCTAGATTACGGTCCAGCTGTAGAGTATTTAAAATGGGGAACTTATCAACCGATTGCGGATGAGCCGTATAAATATTCTACCGGTCAGACCGTCAATAACTGGGATCGAAAACATATGGGAACAATGTCAATCCGTGAAGCTCTAGCGAGATCGCGTAACATTCCTGCTGTTAAAGCATTAAAAGAAGCGGGCTTAGATAGAGCAAAAGAATTCGTGAATCGACTTGGCTTAAACCAATCAGAGATCCATGAAGCAAGTGCCTTAGGTGGTCTTAAAGATGAAGTTACCTCGCTTCAAATGGCTGGTGCTTATAGTGCATTTGGGAATAATGGCTATTATACGAAACCACATGCTGTAAAAGAGATTGTTTTCCGAGATGGAACGAAAATTAATATGAAGCCTGAAACCGAAGTCGTCATGAGTGACTATACGGCGTTTATCGTCACCGATATGCTAAAAAGTGTTGTAGATAAGCCTTATGGAACTGGACGTGCAGCTAATGTTCCTGGACTTCATATTGCTGGAAAAACTGGAACATCCAACTACTCCGCTGAAGATAAAAGAAAATATAACATTCCGGGAGGCGGTGTACCCGATATTTGGTTTGTTGGCTACAACACCAACTATACCATTTCTGTTTGGACTGGTTATGAAAAGCGGCATGAGCCACTTATCGGCAGCCAGCAACAATTAGCCAAACAAATCTTTAAAAAATTAATGACTCACGTTTCTGAAGGGAAAGAAACCGCCGATTTTACGATGCCAAATTCAGTGCAAAGGGTTAAAGTTGAAAAAGGTTCAGCTAAACTCGCAAGTGACTATACACCAAACAACTATGTTTCTTATGAATATGCGGTAAAAGGAAATGTACCAAATGAAGTTTCTGAGAAATTCAAGAAACTAGAAGCACCAAGTGGTCTTTCCGCAAACTACGATCCGGCTACAAATGAAATCAGTCTAGCTTGGCAGCATAGTGGTGATGGTCCATTTAATATCTCAATGTCTATTAATGGTGGCGCAGAGCAGGCTTTACCTTCCACATCGGAAAAAGGCTATAGAGTTGCAAATCCTCAACCTGGGGCATCTTACAGCTTTAAAGTAAGTGCATCGAGGGATGGACGACATAGCGATTCTGTTACAGCAACGGTTGTTATTCCTGGTCCTGAAAACACCGAAGAAGAAGAAAATGAAGAGCAAAACGAAAATCCAGAAGAAAACAACAATGGTAATAATAATGAGAATAACGGTGAAAACAAAAAGCCGAATAACGGAAATAATGGTCAAAACAATGGAAAACCCAAAGATGAAAAGCCAGATGCTAAACGAGATGAGGCTGATCAATTAGATGAGGTTGAAAAGGAGGAAGAACCGGCAGAGCAACCGGTAACTCCACAAGAACAGCAGCAAGAGCAACAACCACAACAATAAAAATGAAGAAAGCGTCTAGGAGCATTAAGCTCTAGGCGCTTTCTTCATGTTAATTTGCTATTTTTTATTATATTGCTTAGCATCCATTAATGCTTGTTGTTTTCTAAATAATTTTTCCATCTCAACAAAAAGCTCTGATAATTGAATAAAAGAGTGAAATTTATTTGGGGTTTTAATGATATAAGCTAATCTCTCTCGAATATTGATTGGTTTTACCGTTAAACGATCCATACTATCCATATTATCGTTAACCGATTGAAGGTTTGACCAATATAAAGCCTTAAGAAATAGCTCTATCCCCTTTTTCATAGGGATCTCAGTTCGAGATAAATCCCGTTTTGTAAAACCCTCTTGTAATTCCATTTTCAGATGGTTCCATTCTGAAAATAAAAATGGAACTGTTTCATTTGGGAGAGTCCAAGGTTGATCACGATTCACTTCCTCTTCTCCCCCTTCATCCTTTTCTTTCCTTCTCGACAAAGTTCCAATAAAGGACAAGTCGGGCACTGAGGGTTTTGTGCCTTACAATGATATCGTCCAAAAAAGATCATTCGATGATGAGTGACTGACCACTCATCTTCGGGTACCTTTTTCATTAATGTTTGTTCTACTTCTAGAACAGTATCTTTCCAGCGACAAAAACCTAGCCGTTTACTGACCCGCTCTACATGGGTATCTACTGCGATAGCGGGAACCCCAAAAGCAACAGAAACAACGACATTGGCCGTTTTTCTTCCTACACCAGGTAATTTAACTAATTCATCTCGAGTATTCGGTACTTCACCGTTATATTCGTCTAATAGGATTCTACATAGCTTTTGGATATTTTTTGCTTTATTTCGATATAATCCAATTGAGCGAATATCTTGTTGAAGTTCTTCGAGAGAAACGTTCAAATAATCTTCTGGAGATCGATATTTTTCAAAAAGATCTTTTGTGACTTTATTTACTAACACATCTGTACATTGTGCTGATAAGGATACAGCTATGACCAATTCAAATGGATTTCGATGGTTTAATTCACAATGTGCATCAGGAAACATTTCCCCCATTTTATCTAAACAATATCTAATTTCGTTCTTTTTTAACATGTTCATACCTTTCTAAACATCAATAGATCTATTAATTTTCTAACCAGTTATAAAAAGGAAGTGGCTCTTTATTTATATTTTCATTCTTTGTCTTCAATTTAGGTTGTTGATGCTGCCGCACCTTTCGACCATAGCTTTTAGCCTGCTCGATCGTTTTAATTCCATTTCTCTTCCAATCAAAAAGAATTCGATCAATATACCGGAAATTTAACTTTCCGGATATAACCGCTTCTCTTAGGGCTGATTTTATGATAACTGGATCGTGTTGATCATCATCCATCCACATAGAGAGTGTTTCACATTCAAAAGGAGATAGCGGTCTACCGAATTCTTGTTCAAAACAAGTATATAAATTGGTTTCCTCTTGTTTACTCAAATTGGCTTCTTTTTGTTTTTCATCCATTAAGTAAGAATCAATTAATTTTTCCCATAGAGAATCTAATGAGTATTTTTCAAATCTAATTCCATCTTTTGTAGAGCCATCAATAATGTCGATCATACCCTTTTGAATTAATCTTCGAAGCAAGTCTGAGCATTCTGATGCAGAGATCGTCATCGTAGAGGCAAGTTCAACAGGAGTAGGAAATTCATTCCCTTTATCGATATGTGAAATGAGCTGTAGTAGAAGTACAAGTTCATTTTCATTTAATTTCATTTGTTTATACTGTGATAATAAAGTGGTTGGAATCGTGATTTGCCCTTCTTTCATCCATTTTAACAACATTGTTTTACTCAATTTGAACACCTCCTAATTAGTATAACATGAAGAAAGAATGTTCGTAACATGAAAAGCGACCCCCTTGCCCACTAAGTATGGACTGACTTGCACAGTTGTTTGCAAACACCGACATTCATTAGATTCTAGGGCTGGAGCTAGACAAATCAAAATATAAAAAAGACCTCAGAGCTCTCCATTGATATTTAATTCCAATAAATACCTAATTAGAGATTTCTGACGCCTTTACATGATTATGGATAAAGTCTATTTAACAATCTAGGGAATGGAATCGTTTCACGAACATGCTCTACTCCACTTAACCAAGCAACCGTTCTCTCGAGTCCTAGTCCAAAACCTGAATGTGGTACAGAACCATATTGTCTAAGCTCTAAGTACCATTTATATGCATCCAAATCTAATTGATGTTCTTCCAATCTCTTTTTAAGGAATTCATAATCATGAATACGCTCAGAACCACCAATAATTTCACCATAACCCTCTGGTGCTATTAAATCCGCACAAAGGACAACATCTTGACGATTTGGATCGGGTTCCATATAAAATGGCTTTAATGATGTTGGATAATGAGTGATAAAGACTGGCATATCATAGCTATCAGCAATGGCGGTTTCATGTGGCGCACCAAAATCGTCTCCCCACTGGATATCATCAAATCCATTCTCATGTAAGAATTCAATGGCTTCATCATAGGTTATTCTAGGAAAGGGTACTGATATTTTTTCTAATTTCGATAGATCTCGTCCAAGTGTATTTAATTCTAACGCACAATTTTTTAGGACGCATTGAACAAGATAAGTGACATACTCTTCTTGAACTTGTAAATTCTCTTCAAATTGCACAAAGGCCATTTCAGGTTCAATCATCCAAAACTCAATTAAGTGACGGCGAGTTTTAGATTTTTCAGCTCTAAAAGTTGGCCCAAATGAAAAAACCTTTCCTAGTGCCATCGCTGCTGCTTCCATATATAATTGCCCACTTTGAGAAAGATAAGCATCTTCATCAAAATATTTAGTAGCAAATAATTCCGTTGTTCCTTCTGGTGCACTACCAGTTAAAATCGGTGGATCAATTTTAACAAAACCATTTTGATTAAAAAACTCATAGGTAGCTCGGATAATTTCATTGCGTATTTTCATTACTGCATGTTGACGACGAGAACGAAGCCATAGATGACGATGGTCCATTAAAAATTCTGTGCCATGTTCTTTTGGCGTAATGGGGTAATCGATGGAATGATGAATAACCTCAATGTCTTTTACCTGCATTTCATACCCAAATGGAGAACGCTCATCCTTTTGTATAATTCCAGTTACATAAAGAGAGGATTCCTGTGTAATTGACTTTGCCTTTTGAAAAACTTCTTCTGAAACCTCCGCTTTGACGATAACCCCCTGTATAAATCCAGTTCCATCTCTTAATTGTAAAAATGCAATTTTTCCGCTGGAGCGTTTATTCGCAACCCAAACACCAATAGTAACTTCCTGATCTACATGTTTAGGTACTTCAGCAATCGTTGTTTTTACCATGCTTTAGTTCCCTCCAAAATAAAATTCAATTTACTATGTATAATGACTGATTATACCACTAATGAAGACAAAAAAGAAAACTCATATTTATCCTAATAAAAAAGACGAAAACCTCTGAGATTTTCGCCTTTTAAAAGATGATGTAAATTTATAAAGTTAGATGGATGTCTCCCTAGCTCCTTTGGGATCTTCTGCTTTTCTTAATTACTTTATTTTATTCTCTACAAATTCCTTTATTCGAGCAACTGCATTCTCCAATAATTCTAATGAAGTCGCGTAGGAGATTCGCATATTTTCAGGTGCGCCAAATCCAGTTCCAGGAACTACCGCTACTTTTGCCTCTTGGAGTAATGCGGTCGCAAATTCATCTACATTCGAAAAGCCTGATTGAAGTGCCGCTTTTTGTACATTTGGAAAAAGATAAAAAGCCCCTTGCGGTTTGATACAAGAAACACCAGGAATGGAAATTAATTGATCATAAATCGTGTTTAATCGCACTTCAAAAGCCTGTCTCATCTTCTCAACTTCATTTTGTGAACCACTATATGCAGCAATCGCGCCATATTGTGCCGTTGTAGTAGGGTTTGAGGTACTGTGACTAGCAAGATTCGTCATCGCTTTTATAATCTCTTTGTTTCCTGCTGCATAACCTATTCTCCATCCCGTCATGGAATGTGATTTTGAAACCCCATTTATAATAATGGTGTGCTCTTTTAATTCTGGTGAAATTTGCGCAATAGAAATATGTTGATTTCCGTCATAAACTAATTTTTCATATATTTCATCAGAAACGATAACAATATCTTTTGCCAAGCAAATTTCGCCCAGTTTTGTTAGCTCTTCTTTTGTGTAAATCATTCCTGTTGGATTACTTGGTGAATTAATGATTACAGCTTTCGTTTTATCTGTAATAACAGCTTCTAATTGCTCAGGCGTAATTTTGAATTGATTACTTTCATATCCTTCCACATATACGGGTACGCCTCCCGCTAATTTCACTTGCTCAGGATAACTAACCCAATATGGAGTCGGAATTACCACTTCGTCTCCATCGTTAAGGATTACTTGAAATAAAGTGTACAGAGCATGCTTAGCACCACTTGCTACCATAATTTCAGATGCTTCATAAGAAATATTTTGATCTTTTTTAAATTTCTTGATAATCTCCTCTTTTAATGCTGGTAAACCAGCAGATGGAGTATATTTTGTTTGTCCTTCATTCATTGATTTTGTTGCCGCATCAATGATATGCTGTGGGGTATTAAAATCAGGTTCACCTGCTCCAAGACCAATTACATCATGACCAGCTGCTTTTAATTCCTTCGCTTTAGCAGTAATTGCCAATGTTGCTGAAGGGGTTAATGCTTTCACTCTATTTGCTAATCTCAATACCATTTTTCCATCACCTCAAAGAATATTCAGTTTTACTTTATTAAAATATATGTTGCACTTATAAATTTTCTATTTTTTTCAACCATTCTCCTGTTTCAAATTCAACGGAATAATAATTTAATAAATCTCCATTTGTACGCGAATGGATTTCCCATAACGGAATTCCTTTTTCCATCCCAAGTTTTACTGAAATAATCGTATCGTCGCCAATTTCATTTGCAACCGTATTGATTGCTTCCTGTCGAGTAATTCCATCAGATGCTTTTTTTACGAATACTTTACCTTTTTTTTCTGGCACCCAGACGATTAGATTTGTTCCCTTTTGATCTTTTCCTTGAATGATGAAATAAGATTCTTCACCATTATATAGATGAAAATCATCTACCTGGGATAAACTTGTTTCATCCATTGCGATTTTAACCGCTTTTTCCTGTACCGTTTTTAATGGATCTACAGCCTTTAAATAAATCATGGTACTTGAAGCGACTATCATTAATACAACAAAACCAATTATGAAAAACCATTTTTTCATGTCCATCACTCTTTACTATCTTTCATTTATGTAGGGAAGGTATTATTTTCTTCTTATACTGGATTCCGAGACAGGTTATAATAACGTAACAAGATAGTTATACGAATCATTATAACAGGATATTTAAAAATTAGTTCAAAAATTTTATCTAAAATATATTCTAGTCCAAACCGTCCTATTAGGCTGCTCATTCGGCAGCCCTTTTTAATGTAAATAGCCTTGTATGATTTATTTTAACCATTGTTCGATGGTTCTTACTGTTTCGTCAATCGTTAAGGCATTCGTTCGAACCACTGGGAGAGATTGAAGAAAAACTTTCCCATATTGTGTCGAAATAATCCGTTGATCAAAGATAATCATTACGCCTTTATCCTGATTAGAACGAATCAATCTTCCAAAACCTTGTTTAAACCGAATCACTGCTTCTGGCAAAGAATATTCATAAAAAGAATTTCCTCCATTTGCTTTGATTTGTTGACTACGAACAGCTGTAATGGGGTCATCCGGGGGGGAAAATGGGAGTCTTACGATAATTAAACCGGATAAATCGTCCCCTGGAATATCAATACCTTCCCAAAAACTACTCGTACCAAATAGGATCGCTTTATCAAAGCGCTGAAAATTTCGAATTAACCTTTCCCTGCTTCCACTTGATATCCCGTGGGCTAGAATAGAATAGTCCTGCAAAAATCCACTTTCTTTAATAAGGTCATGAGTTTGTTTCAGCATCTCGTATGAGGTGAATAAAATAAGAAGACGCCCTTTCGTTGCTTCTGCAATCGATATAATATGTTCCCCGATTGCAGAAACATACTCCTCTAATGACACAGCATTTACTTCCGGTAAATCTTTTGAAACAATCAATTGTAGCTGTTTTTGATAATCAAACGAAGTCGGAATAATCGCCTGAGAACAGGTTGTTGAATCCAGTCCTAGTCTTTCCATCATATACTTTAACGATCCTTTTATTGATAAAGTAGCGGAAGTAACGATGACACTTTTTTTCTTTTCAAAAAAATGTTCCTTCAAGCCTGTAGAAGCATGAATAGGTTGAGTAAACACGGTTGTCCTGTTTTGTCTTGATCTCGTATCAATTTCTATCCAGGAAACATTTTCTGAACTAGGTTGTATGAATAACATTCGGATGCTGTAAATGATCTTCTCAGCCTTTTGAATCCAAAGAGTTAATTCATCTAGTATAGCTTTTTGGTTTACTGTTTTATGTTCCTTTTCGACTAACCATTCATAGCGTTTTTTTAAAGCATTGGTAACATCTAGTAATAAAAATAAGAATCTTTCAGCTTCGCCGATTACAGCTTGACTTTCCTTTGTATGATCGAATGTTAATAGGCATTGAATAGAACTTGGATACGTATGACTTTTCTGTTGCCTTCTTTTCTTTGCATACATTGAAATAAGATTAAATAATTGATCCATCTCAAACAATAATTGGGATACTTTCTCGTTTAATTTGGTTTGACTCACAAAGTCTTTTTTCTGTGAGTTACCCACTATTTGTTCTATTTTAAACAACAGCTGCTTTTGTTCAAATAGACCTAATTGTTGTAGTAAGTATCGAACCGTTGCATAATCAAATTGAAGACCAAAATATTTCCCTGCTGTTTTTTCTAAATGATGCCCCTCATCAATGATGAAATAGTCTGATGCTGGAAGCATTTTTTCATCTGCCCTCATGTCCGTTAATAATAAGCTATGATTCACAATAATAATATCTGCATTCAAAGCGGATCTTCTTGACTTTAAATAAAAATCGAATTGATTCCTACCCTTATTATTTACAAAGGGACGGTCGACAAATTGGATTCTTTGCCAAAACAATTGACCGCCACTTGATAAATTAAGTTCATCTTTATCTCCAGCAATGGTTCTTGTTAACCAGACAAGAATTTGCATTTTCGTTAAAGTGGTATCATAGTTATCATCGAAATCTTGTAAGGAGAGAGCGAACCGATCCAAGTTCAGATAGTGACTTTTCCCTTTCATGATCACTGTTTTAAATGAGAATGGCAGGACCCGATTTAATAACGGGATTTCTTTCGTTAATAACTGCTCTTGGAGTTGAGTTGTATAAGTACTAATAATAACAGGCTTTCTTTTTAATTTTGCGTGAAAAATGGCAGGGATTAAATATCCAAGGGATTTCCCTACCCCTGTACCTGCTTCAATTAAAGCATGCTGTTCATCCTGAAATGACTGAAAAATGAGATCCATCATTTGAAATTGACCGCTTCGTTTCTCATAGGAAGGAAAAAGCTTAGATAATAACTGTTCCTTTATTTCTTCATCAAAAGGATACTGAATCTCCAAACTTTCTTCTTTGACATCTTCTTGCTCTATTTTACGAATATAAAGTCCGTTGTATTTCTCAAGATCGTAAGGCATTTTTTCAATTGAACTCTCTTTTTTAATAATGAGTTCCTCAATGATCTCATTTAAATCACTTTTTAATCCATGGGATAATGGATAAAGCTGCTTTAAGGTTGCTAATGGCAAACATCTTAAATGATTGAACAGAATAATTAATAACTCTGCAGTTACATACGCATCACTGTCTGCTTGATGTGGACGCTCATGTTGCAAACCTTCTTGTAAAGCCAAATCTGATAATTTAAAACTATCACTTGTTGGTAATAGGATTCTCGCCATTTCTACAGTATCCAGAACAGAGCCGTAGAAGCCATCATACCCGGCCATGATTAACTCATCCTGTAAAAAAGATATATCAAATAAAACATTATGGGCAACAAAATAAGCTCCTTGAAGCAACTCCACAATTCTAGGCGCTACTTCGGAAAATACAGGAGCATCCTTTACCATTTCATCATTTATTCCAGTTAATTCTTCTATAAAAATAGGAATGGGCTGTTCGGGGTTTATAATCGTAGAAAAACAGTCTATTATTGATCCGTTTTCAACGACGACGGCGGCAAATTGTATAATACGATCGCCTTTTTTCACCGAATTCCCAGTTGTTTCTAAATCTACTACTACATATCGATTACACATGGTTTAACACCTCTTACACCACAAGCCATTTTTGGTAATGTGGTTTAACAATACCTGATTTTCACCGTACCATATTTTGAATAAAAGGAAAAGTCCTCTTGAAAAATAATGGAAAAGCTGACTATAAAAGTCAGCTTTTTTACTATATTATAGAATCGTTTTCTCTAATTCAGCATGAATGATCTCTTCAATGATATTCCCTTCACCCATAATCGCTATTTTTGGTTCATGTTCAGCGATTTTTTCTTCTGGTACAAGAGCATACGAGATAATAATAACGGTGTCACCAGGTTGTACTAAACGTGCTGCTGCCCCATTTAAACATATGGTCCCTGAGTTTCTTTCACCTGAGATGATATAGGTTTCAAAACGAGCTCCATTATGATTATTGACAATTTGTACCTTTTCATTCTCTACCATACCTACCGTATCAAGAATTGCTGCATCGATTGTAATGCTGCCGACGTAATTTAAATTAGCCTCCGTTACGGTCGCTCGATGGATTTTACTATTCATCATGGTACGAAACATAATATTTCCCCCTATTCTCTAGTTTCAATGATATTATCGATTAACCGTGCCTTAGAGAATTTCACAGCAAGCGCAATGATATAATTTCCCTTAACGGTTTCAAGTTCTTCTAATTCTGGATAAGATAACAGGCTAACATAATCGATTTCACCTGTTGTTTCAGTATGGATTATGTTCTCAATGCTGCTAATAATTCTTTCAGGGCTTGTTTCCCCGGATTGGACCATTTCAAGTCCCATTTTTAAACTCTTATATAATATAGGTGCTTCTAAACGTTCCTGCTCTGTTAAATACACATTACGAGAGCTTTTTGCCAATCCATCCTCTTCACGAACCGTATCAACAGAAATAATTTCTAGTGGAAAATTAAAGTCTTTTACAAGACCATCAACAACCGCTACTTGCTGGGCATCCTTTTTTCCAAAATATGCCTGATCGGGTTGAACTAAATGAAAAAGTTTTGTCAATACAGTGGCAACACCGTCAAAGTGACCTGGTCGATTCATTCCGCATAATACATCCGTTCTTTTAGTGACCTTGATTGAAACAGATAATTCATTAGGATACATTTCTTCAACTGATGGGTAAAATAAAATATCTACCCCTTCAGTCTCAGCAATTTTATGATCTCGATCAAAGTCACGTGGATATTGATCTAAATCTTCGTTAGCTCCAAATTGTAATGGATTGACAAATATACTTAAAACAACGATATCTGTCTCTTTTCGAGCCCTCTTTAAAAGAGCACGATGCCCTTCATGAAGATACCCCATTGTTGGGACAAATCCGATCATCTTTTGATTGTTTTTTAATCTTCTGATTGTTTTTTGCAGGTCTATAATGGATGTAATCACGTTCATCGTTTACCACCATAAAGAGAAACAAGTTCTTCTTCTTTCATCGAATAGCTGTGGTCAGCGTCAGGGAACTCTCTAGATTTCACTTCTGCTACATAATCTTTTATACCCTTTACTGCGATATCATCTATTGACCCAAATTGTTTCACAAATTTCGCTACCTTTTCAACTCCGTATCCGAGAACATCGTGATAAACGATGACCTGTCCATCTGTTCCATTACCGGCCCCAATTCCGATGGTGGGAATCGATAATACATTGCTGATTTCTTGTGCTAATTGTTTCGGTACGCATTCCAACACAATCATAAAGGCGCCAGCTTCTTGGCATTTAATTGCGTCTTCTATTAACTTTCTTGCTGATTCGGCCTGTTTTCCTTGAACTTTATAGCCACCTAACACGGCCACTGATTGAGGTGTTAAACCAAGATGTGAACAAACGGGTACCCCAGCTTGTGTCAAAGCTTTAATATGGTCTAAAACACCATCCGCTCCTTCAAGCTTAACCGCATTTGCCCCACCCTCTTGCATCAATTTTGCACCAGCTAGTAATGTATCGCGAATGGATAAATGATAACTCATGAAAGGAAGATCTGTAATGATAAAGGTATCCCTTGCCCCGCGTTTAACGGCCTTTGTATGATGGAGCATGTCCTCAACGGTCACAGGTATGGTTGAATCATATCCTAAAACGACCATCCCAAGAGAATCCCCAACAAGGATGATATCCGTATCTGCAAGCTCTGCATGCTTTGCTGATGGATAATCATAAGCTGTTAGCATCGCAATTGTCTCACCTTTTTCCTTCATTCTCATAAACTCCGTTGTTTGCTTCATTTCAAATTACCTCCCAAGTAAGTAATGGAAAGAGGCATAACATGCATGGTATTAGATATAAAAAATCCTTCTACTACAAAAGCAGAAGGATTGTTATTTCACATTTATTCACGCATATCCCTCTGTCCTGGTCCGATATTTGGATCTAGGCAGATCTTATTGTTCTATTCATAAAACCATCAAGTAAGGTGCAGTTCACAACAAGGATACCGCCCAACCATGATGATTATAACAAATATGCATGAATCTTGGCTATTAAAATTTTTTCATTTTTTATTTAATTTTGCATTTCGATATCTGCTGAATAAATATAATGGATTTTCCCACTGTTATCCTCTAGCATTAAAACTCCATCATCTGTTATTCCTAATGCCTTTCCATGAAACGTTTCTTTTAACGTTCTAGCGGTTATATTTTTTCCGATACTCACCGCATAGCCCTCCCATAATAATTTAATCGGATAAAAACCTTCTTGTACATATAGATCGTACAGATTTTCAAGCCGAGTTAAAACAGCTTGAATTAATTTAGCACGATTCACTTTCACACCGCCCTCGATGTGCAAGGATGTAGCAATTGATTGAAGATCTGGGGGGAATGATTCTTGGTTAACATTCATACCAATCCCAATAATAACGGAATTAATTTGATCACTCTCAGCTTGCAATTCTGTTAAAATTCCTGTCACCTTTTTGCCATTAATTAATAAATCATTTGGCCATTTAATTTCTGGCAGTAATGGAGTTAGTTCCTCAATCGCCTGCGCTACTGCAACGGCCGTTATTAGCGTAAGCTGCGGGGCTTTTTGAGGTAATAAATTAGGACGAAGAAGGATGCTCATCCAAACCCCTGTATATTTGGCTGAATACCACTCTCGATTCATTCTTCCGCGTCCTAAAGTTTGTTCTTCTGCTATCACAATCGTACCATCTGGTGCACCTTCTAAGCTCAATTGAAGTGCTTTTTTTTGCGTCGAGTCGACAGACTCCTTGTAATGGATATGTTGACCTAATCTTTTTGTTTTTAAGCCTAGACGAATTTCATTTTCTGATATTTTATCAGGAACTTTCACAATCCGATATCCTTTACGTCTTACTGCTTCAAGTTCAAATCCTTCATTTCTAAGGTCTTCCATATGCTTCCAAACAGCCGTTCTTGAACAGCCAATTAATTCTGCTAGATACTGTCCTGATAAGAACTCCTCACTGCTTTTTGTAAAGGCGTCTAGCAATCTTTTTCTTACATCTGATTGCATTCTACTAGCCACTCCCTTATCTTATCTTTGTCATTATCAACCCTACCTGATAATACTGCCTCTTCAATAAATTGAAGTTGCTCTTTTATCCAAGGTCCGCCGTCTTCGTTGTTCCACTTCATCAAGTCATTCCCCGTAACCGCAAGTTCCTGACGGTCTTTAATAATAAGATCGCTATAAAGCTTTTCGATCGTTGATATTTCTTTTAATACAGGTTGATGTTGAATGACATTAAAAACCTTTTCCGTATGAATCGCCTCTTCAAGTCCTGAATGATATAAGCGCTCAATAGTCCAGTTATGGTAAAAACGATTATGTAAAAGTTGTAAGACAGAAGAGATTTGTTTCATTTTTTTTACCGGAAGTTTCCATTGCCTTAAAAATCCATCGCAACTATTGATAGGAATCTCCATTAAATATAATAATAATGTCCATATTTCATCCTCTGTTAAAGAGTCGATTTCTAGTAAAGTCAAATTGCAAAGTGCTCTTTGATCGTGTAAAAGTCCTGGTAAATACTTAAATAAGCCTGTATCGACTAAAATTTGAATCGCATGTCTTTTTCCTTTACCACGTAATAATTTTTCAAATTCAACGGTTTTTCGTTCTATAGCGACTTTTTCTAAGAGAGGACCGTATTTTATTAAAGCTTGATATGTATTTTGTTCGAGTGAAAATTGTAACTGACTGACAAAACGAACAGCCCTCATCATTCGTAACGCATCTTCATGAAATCTTTCTGACGCATCTCCAACGGTTTCAATGGTTTTATTTTTGATAGCATGGAATCCCTTAAATGGATCAATCAAGTTTCCTTTTTTATCCATTGCTATACTATTCATCGTAAAATCACGACGCTGTAAGTCATCATGTAAATTTCGAATAAAGGTTACTTCTGAAGGTCGGCGGAAATCTACATATTCTCCATCAGAACGAAATGTCGTCAACTCATAAGCTTCCTTTTCCCAAAGAACGACGACTGTACCATGTTGGATACCAACGTCTACCGTCTTCGAAAAAAGTTTTTTTATCTCATTAGGTGTAGCCGATGTAGCGATATCAATATCAGAAATTTCTCTTCCTAAAATATTATCACGGACACACCCACCAACAAAATAGGCCTCATACCCAGCTTTTTCAATATGATCTAAAACTGGGATGGCCTTTTCAAAAACCGGAATCATTTCTATTCACCACTTTTAAATTAATTCGCCTGTCAATTTGCCCCTGGATACGATACAATACCTGAGCTGGCTAGATAGGCTTCCCTAAAAAAACGTGGCATCAGTTGGAGGCTTACCTTCACTTTGCAGAGTTTAGACCACCACTGAATTAGAGTGCTATTTTATTCATCCTCTAACATTTGAGGTAAAGGGCTTCTACTATATGAAGTTAATTGTTCGTATATATCTTCATATTCTTGAACAATTTTTTCCCCTTTAAACTTCTCGCATACCACTTTTATTCCGTTTTTTGAGAACCTTTTATGTAAAGTATCATTACTTAAAAGTTGAATCGATTTTGCAGCAATATCGTCTATATCTCCTAATTCACAAATAAATCCATTTTCTCCATCTGTGATAACCTCAGGAATCCCGCCAATATTGGTTCCAATACATGGTACTCCACAAGCCATCGCTTCAAGTGCAACAAGACCAAAGCTTTCTTTTTCTGATAGCAGAAGCATTAAGTCACTAAAAGAATACAATTCTTCCAAATTTTCTTGTTTCCCGAGAAATAACACATCGTCATGTAAATCTAATTGGTCAACTAGCCCACTAACGAGAGAAATATCTGGACCATCACCTACTAGTAATAACTTTGCAGGTGTTTTTTTTACAATAAGCGAAAATGCCTTCACCACATCAGGAACTCGTTTTACACTGCGAAAATTAGAAACATGAATAATGACTTTTTCATTAGATGGAATTCCATATTCTTGTTTTAAATGCTGAGATTGAACTTTATGATAGACTCTTTCATCGATAAAATTATAAACGGGTATGATTTTTTTATTTGGATTGATTAAATCATAGGTTTCGGCCATTAAGGAATGAGATACAGCTGTTACGACATCTGATTCTTCTATTCCAAATCGTATGGCATCGGCTAAGGATGCATCATAACCAAGGACAGTAATATCTGTCCCATGTAAGGTCGTGACTATTTTCACATCTTTTTTTGACATTTGTTTAGCTAAAATCGCACATATCGCATGTGGTACTGCATAATGAACATGCAGTAAATCAAGATCTTCCCTTTTAATGACTTCTGCCATCTTACTTGCAAGTTGAATATCATACGGGGGATATTGAAAAACTGAGTATTGATTGACCTCTACTTGATGATAGTATATATTTCGATACATTTTCTTTAATCTGAATGGCATACTAGATGATATAAAGTGAATTTCATGACCTTTTTCAGCCAACATTTTTCCTAATTCTGTTGCAATCACTCCTGACCCTCCAACGGTAGGATAACAGGTGATGCCTATTTTTAGTTTCTTCTTCATTGTTAAAACTCCCAATCCATACATTTTGTATTTTCATCAACATGTATGCTCTTCATAGATTCCCCATTTTTCCATTGTAAAATAACTGGTTGTTAATTTTCAGTAATTCCTCTAACAATGTTCCGCCATGAAACATCTCCACGCTCAAGTCCTCTAACTAATACTTCGCCTGTTCCCATATTCGTTGCAAGTGGAACTTCGTAAACATCACAAAGACGAATTAAAGCAGTTACATCTGGCTCATGCGGTTGTGCAGTTAACGGATCACGGAAAAAGAAGACCATATCCATCTTATTATTCGCAATAAATGCCCCAATTTCTTGGTCCCCTCCTAGAGGACCTGATTGAAATCGGTGTACTTCTAAGCCTGTGGCCTCCATAATTCTTAGACCTGTTGTCCCTGTAGCAAAAAGTGAATGCTCTTTAAAAATATGTGTATAAGCAGTAGTGAAACGAATCATATCATCTTTTTTCTTATCATGAGCAATTAAAGCAATATTCATTAGAGTCGTCCTCCATTAGTCGATAATATTTTCAAGACCATAAATAAGTGTATCAACATTTTTTACCGTATCAACAGCAAGCTTAACTCCGGACATAAAGGATGCACGATTATAAGAATCATGACGAATGGTTAAGGCTTGTCCATCTGCACCAAACATAACCTGTTGATGAGCAATGAGTCCTGGTAATCTTACAGAGTGGATATGCATTCCATTATAATTGGCACCTCTTGCTCCTTGCAGCGTTTCTTTCTCATTTGGATGCCCTTGTACTTTTTCTTCTCTTACTTGTGAGATCATCTGAGCGGTTTTAACAGCAGTACCAGATGGAGCATCTAATTTTTGATCATGATGCAATTCGATGATTTCCACATCAGGAAAATATTTTGCAGCTAATTGCGAGAACTTCATCATTAAGACAGCACCAACTGCAAAGTTAGGTGCAATAATACAGCCTACTTCTTTTTCACGGCATAACTCTTCAAGTTCCTTTAGGTTTTCTTGAGTGAAACCAGTTGTTCCAACAACAGGTCGAACACCTAATTCTAAAGCGGTTCTCGTATGAACCATCCCAACTTCTGGTGTTGTTAAATCAATTAGAACATCCGCCTTTACCTCTGTAAGGCAAACAGTCATATTGTCATAAATCGGAACAGATGATGTAGAAAACCCTTCAAGCTCATTTAGCTTTTTACCACCATGTTTATGATCAACTACTGCAACGAGTTCATATCCTTCTGTTCTTTCAACTAATTTAACCGCTTCAGAACCCATTCTACCTCTTGGTCCTGCTACTACAATTTTTGTTTTTTCCATGGTCAATTCCTCACTTTTCTTCCACTTTTGTCCATCGGTCTTTATCCCTTGTTGCAAATTTTCTCATAACTACATTATGGGCTTCTTCCAAATCAATATGTAAGGAGTTAGCAAAACAAATGAGGACAAATAATAAATCACCCATTTCCTCCTCAATTGTTTTTGCTTCTTCCGAAAGTTTTTTAGGTTTTTCGCCATAGTAATGATTAACTTCGCGAGCTAACTCCCCTAATTCTTCAGTCAATCTAGCTGTCATCGCTAGGGGACTAAAATACCCTTCTTTAAACTGACTTATGTACGCATCTACTTCTTTTTGCAATTCCTTTACGGTTTTATCATTTGACAATCTTATTCACCTCTAATGATGAAAATCAAAGTACATTTACTTCTTTCATGTTAGCTAAACTCATCCAATTTTACAACTTTTTTCTAGAAAAGCCGAAGTGTTCGCGCGACTCCTGAAAACTCATACATTGTAAGAAAAACAAAAAAGGATAGACATCGTCTATCCTTTTTTTAATCGTCGCTTTGCATTCCTGTATAGATCATCACTAAGCGAAGCAATTCTAATACAGCTATTGCAGCAGCAGCTACATAGGTTAAAGCTGCAGCATTTAATACTTTCTTAGTTTCTCTTTCTTCGTCGTTTCTGATGACACCAAGTGCAACAACTTGATCCATTGCACGACTAGAAGCGTTAAATTCCACTGGTAATGTAACGAGTTGGAATAGAACGGCCGCTAACATAAATAAAATCCCTAAAAGTACAAAGTTACTTGCACCTAATATAAAACCAATGATAATTAAGATCCATGAAAAGTTGGAACCAATATTAGCTACTGGAACAAGGGTATGTCGAAGTCTTAAGAAGCTATACGCTTCTTGGTCCTGAATCGCATGACCCACTTCATGTGCTGCAACAGCAGCTGCAGCTACCGAATGACCGTGATAGTTATCAGAGGAAAGACGAACTGTTTTTGATCTAGGATCATAATGATCAGATAACACTCCACCTACTTCTTCAATGTTTACATGGTAAAGACCATTCTCATCAAGGATTCGTCTAGCAACCTCTGCACCCCTCATTTGAGAAGACGAAGGTACCTGTGAATACTTTTTATAGGCCTTCTTCACACGCAATTGAGCCCAAATCGGAATGATCAAGACAATCGCAAAATAAATTAAATACAATTATAGTTTCCTCCATTCAACTTATTATCATCATAATTTCATTTTAGAAGGTAGCGATTACCGCTGTCAAATAAAAAGATGAATTTGAGGTTATAAACGGTCGTTTATTATTGTCTGGAATGATTTTTACTTTTATCCCTTTCACCTTTGTATTTTCGCCAACCGACATAGGATAACGTCAATACAATAATACTTCCTGTTGAAATGATCACCCACCACAATGAAGGATCCGTTTCATCTTCCGTTGCTAAATAATTAAAAACAGATAATAATTCCGATTCAATGTGAAACAGCTCTTGTTTTGACTGATCTTTGTTTAAGACATCCATCCGGTATTGATCAATAAATTGAATTCTTGTATCCAACTGCTGTATTTTTTCAATAGGAACATCGACCGTCATACTAGGGTGAATCATTTCATATAAAGCTAAAAATGAGTTTAAATGATGATGAAAATCTTCTTTTTCTCCATTGATGGCTGCTTTTTTCACTTCATCATATGCAGCCATCACAGGTGCTTCCATTTGAGTCCACAGCGGCTCACTTGAGCCAGATATCGCATCAATAACGAGTCTGAATTTCGTGACCACATTAATTCTTTCTTCCGGATCCATTGTTGCATTGGTAGTAGCTTCAACTGCCTCATTATGAGCAATCGTCACAATTCTTAATTCATCCATCGAAAAGGTCTGTTCCTTAATGGTTACGGATGAAAACTTTTCGGAGAAAGCTTCTAAGATGACTTTTGCATCCTCGTATCTATGTGATTTCGTTAATTGAAGCGCCTCATCAGACAATTCATTTAATTGATCAATCTGCGTTGCTGGCTCATTTGCAAATACTAGATTAGGTAATAGTAAGAAAAACATCAAAAAGACAATCCAGCTTTTGGATCTCATGCTTGTCCCCCCTCATTTATTACCAATGTATGAGAGATTGGACAAGGTTAGACCAATAAAGTAAAACTTCCAACTGTAGAGTAGTCGACATACGCTCTTATGTTTAGTTGAGACCAATGAGTTGCTGGTCACACCAAACTTTTGAAGTCGTATTCGTCTTTGTTCATAAACTTGAGCTCCAACCTATACACATCCTAATTTATTTGTGCTTGGTTGAAATGTTATTGCCTGATATGGCTGGTATATGTAATTGATATCGATTTTTTCTAATACAAAAATAATAAGCTAAAAGTAAGGAGCAGATGCTTAACCAAAATGTAAAATAACCAATTTGCGGGGTAAATTGATCAAGCACACTATAACGTGGCATCATAAAAAAGACATAATCAATCACGTCATTATGTAAGGTCCAAACCCCAGCAACTAAAAGATGCCATACCTTAAATCGATAAAAAGGTGCATATAAAAGACCTTGGACCGCCATACCAGCATGTGAAAAAATTAGCATCCATGCAGACAAACTCATTTGCCCTGTTTCAATAAACACGAGAAAGTTCATAACAACCGCCCAAACTCCGTACTTAAAGAGCGTAACGATTGCCAGGGCTTCCATAAGCGCCCAATTTTTCTTCATTAAAAAGGCAATTAATACGAATACAAAAAATAAACTTGCTGTTGGACTATCGGGGACAAATGGTAAAAAGATGGTTGGGGTATCTTCTAGTTGCCATCCATACCATTCATAACCATAAATGGTTCCAAAGGTATTAATGATTAATAACAGCCATAAAAAGGTACGGTTCCCAAGTAAAGGATAAATTTGTTTCATAGCTAAATTCCTCATCTCTATCTCAAATTACATGATACTATCATATCATATTCCCTCAAACAAAAAGAAAGAAGCTGAGACAGAAATTCAGCTTCTTTCTTTGAATTATTTACTTTCAATACTAGAAATAAATTCAGATAGTTTTACTAATTCCTCATCTGTACCTGTAAATAAACCTGCTGGCATTTTACCGCTTTCTGTTCCATTCTTAGCGATATCAGCAATTTCCGCTGGTGTCAATCCCGTATCAATCAGTGGGGGTGCGGCGGCAGACCCCTCAAGTTGATTACCATGACAGCTGATACATCCATTTGCTTCAAAAATTTGATAGCCTTCTGCAGTCGTATCAATTTCTGCTTCTGCAACGATTTTCCCTTGCTCTGCTGCAGCCTCCCAGTCATGATTATCTACAGCTTCCCAAGTTAAATAGGTAATGCCGGCAACAGCTAATAGCATGAATCCTGTTGCTAGAGGTCTTTTGGTTGGTCGTCTTTCAGGTCCTCGATCAATAAATGGAGCAAGCAAAAGAGCTCCAAATGCCAAACCTGGAATGACTAGTGCACCAATAACATTATATGGACCTGATGCATAACTGTATTTTAATAATTGATATAAGAATAAAAAATACCAGTCAGGCATTGGTATATAAGCAGTATCACTTGGGTCTGCAATTTTTTCTAGCGGAGATGGATGCGCTACTGTAAGACATAAAAAGCCAATTAGGAATACAGCGCCAACCATCCATTCTTTCAGTAAATAGTTTGGCCAAAACGCCTCTGTTTTTCCTGGATATTCCGAATAATCTTTCGGAATATTCGGTTTTTTATTTTCAGCGACTCGTGAATCGCCAACAAACTTCATTCCTTTTCCGCGATGCATGAATATTCTCCCTCCCCTTTAGAGAACATAGATTCATATTTTCATATTATAGTGGTCCAGAGATTCCTTGCTTTCTAATCATTAAGAAGTGAGCAGCCATTAAACCAAATAGTGCTGCCGGCAAGAAGAACACATGAATCGCAAAGAAGCGAGTAATCGTTTGTGCCCCGACAATATCAGAACTACCTGCTAAGAGTATTTTAAGATACTCCCCAATAAATGGAACGGATTCAACAATTTGAATCGTAACCTTTGTTGCAAACAACGCTTTCATATCCCATGGAAGCAAGTATCCAGTTAGTCCTAGTCCCAGCATGACGAAGAATATAAGAACACCGACGATCCAGTTTAATTCTCTTGGTTTTTTATAGGCGCCTTGGAAAAATACCCGCAATGTATGTAAAAACATCATAACGATTACCAAACTCGCGCCCCAGTGGTGCATCCCACGTACAATTTGTCCAAATGCCACTTCATTTTGTAAATAGTAAACGGATTCCCATGCATTTTTAATATCTGGTACATAGTACATCGTTAAAAACATACCGGATAGAATTTGTATAACGGTTATAAAGAAAGTAAGTCCCCCAAAACAATAAACAAATGCTGAGAAATGGTGCGCAGGGTTTACATGCTCTGGAACCTCATGATCGGCAATATCTCTCCATAACGGAGTTATATCCAAACGTTCATCCACCCAATCATATACTTTATTTAACATGTTTAAGCACCCCCTCGTGGTTCTGCTTTACCTAAATAAAGGTATCCGTCTTTTTCTTGAATCGGATAAACATCTAGTGGAGCAATCGGTGGTGTACCTTTTACATTTGTACCATCCTTCGTATATAGACCTCCATGACATGGACAATAAAAATGTTCAGCTTTGTCCGTATTCCAGTCAACCGTACATCCTAGATGCTTACATACTGGTGAGAGCGCTACAATTTCACCATTTTCATCCTTGTAAACCCATGCTGAATTAGATACTTCGGATTCATACCAAGCATCTTTTTGTTCAAAAGTAAAATCAACTCGTGTTGGAACATTTGTAATATCACTTATCTTTTGTGGTGTAGCAATAAAATCACTCGTTCCAGAATGTTGTAGTACTGGATCAACGGCAAAACGAACCATTGGCATTAAGATCCCAGCAGCCATAAATCCGCCTACGCCTGTTAACGTATAATTTAGAAATTGACGTCTAGAGACACGTTTTTTGCTCATACATCTCCCCCCTAAAACAATTTGTAATTAACAAAATTTTCTTACTAGGACAATTTCAATAATATATCAATATTTCAGTAAGGTCAATAAAATCAGAAAATTATAGTTATTTTTATCACACCTGTTTGCTTTGTTGCCATTTTTCTGTGAATAACGACCGAATTTGTTTCACTTGATCTTCTAGTATAGTATTTCGATCGTTTAGATCATGCTTTCTAATAGGTACTGAAGGCATACATACGATGGAACCATTTAAAGCCGATTCTTTTGTTTGCCATTCCTGATCACTTGTTAAGTAAAAAATATAGTTAAATCCGCTAGCTCGTAGTTCCTCTTCCCAGTTCAATAATAACTCTATAGGAAGATCCCCTTCTTTAGGTTTTAAGTATGTAAAACTGGGAAGTAATAACAGTCGCCCTTTAAATTGCTTCTCGAGCGGATGTACTAAAAAGGAAATATAATCGGTCATTTCAACGGTTCTATCCAGGTTTTCCTGAAAGGATACTGGACATAAAGGTAAAATCACTGTATCAATATATTCTTTCGCCCTTGTAAACATGTCCATATCTTCGCCTGTCCACTTCAAAGCCGCTTCCTCTTTTCTGTATTTTCTTTATATTCTAACATATTTTTCGTAAAAAACAATTATACTGAATCTTTTTCAGCATTAGAGCAAAAAAACAGACCTGTCATCATAACAGGTCATTTAACCATTCATGAGTTCTTTTAATTGAGCTGTCAATCTGTTAAAGGACTCTTGGTCTTTATTATCTAACGCTTCGTCAATTTGTTTTAGAAGCTTATCTTTTTGAAATTTTTCAATACTACTGATTAAGAACTTCTCAGCTAATTGGCGTTCCTTATCACTTATTCGGAGATTTCTTGGCATAAACGGATTCTCTTCTAAGACAGCCGCAAACTGTGGGGCTTTATTAGAAGCGCGGAAGTTTAATTGAATATAAATATCTTCCTCCCGATTTAAACGAATGTCGTGAAAAGATTTCTCCGCATCTGTTGTCATCACATTTTCCTTATAAAAGCGGAATGGAACTTCATCTACACAATGTGCGGACATAATGATCCCTCTTGGACAGTATTGAGCTTGCTCAACAAAATGAACTTTTTCCATTAATTGATCATGACTCATTAAATAGTTCAAAATCCAAACACACTCGCGTCTTTTCAATTGGTAATGATTTAAAAACCAGCGAATAAAGTCTTTTTTCTCATTGACAGATACAGGGGCGTTCATCTATAGGTTACCCTCCTCTGCTATTTAGCAAGTAATTTTTTACACTTTGACAAATCATGAATATTAAGAACACTGGATTGAACAATCTTTATGTCTTTTAATAGGAACTAATGTCTTCTGACAGCCTTTGCCAAACACTAAAAAATTCTTCATTATCAGGTTCCAATTTAATCAGCTTACTAAACACTTCGACGGCTTTCTCTCGATTCCCTTCCTCCATTAAAAAATATCCATAATGCGCTAAAAAATCTGAAGTATCTTTAAAGAATGTATATGCTCTTTCATAGCTATTTAATGCCTGTGAATATTCCTCAAGATTTTGATAAGCTAAAGCTTCATCCCATAAAAATTGAGGATCTTCTTCCACTCCGACAAAACTAATGATTTCTAGCACATCTCCATATCTTTCTTGAAGAATAAATAAGCTATTTAAAGTACGTGCAGCTTCGATTAATTCGGGATCTAATGCAAGAGCTTCCCTCAGCATCGTTTCAGCCTCATCCTCGTTACCCGTTTTTAAGGCTAGTTTCCCACCATAAAAATAAAGATCCTTATTAAATTCATCATATTTGATTCCGTCTTTTATGACTCCATAGGCTTTAACTAAGTCTTCTTCTCGTTCATAGGCTCGAGCTAAATTCATATATAAGGAGAAATATTCTGGATCAAGCTCTTTTAATTGGAGAAATTGCTCAATTGCTTTTTGATTAAAACCAGCTTGCAATGCTGTAAAACCATAGTTAAATAATGTATTCAGTTCCACTCTTTCTTTAATCGCTTTTTCGTAATAACGTAAAGCCTCTTCAAAAGCACCGCCAGCACTCATCGCATCTGCAATTCTTTGATTCACATTAACCCCTGCCACCGTCTCTTCCTTTTCAAGAACTTTTTCATAACAACGAATGGCTTCGATAAATTTCCCTTCTTCTGAATATAATTCCCCTAATGCAAAATCAATTACCACTTCATTCGGTAAAAGTTCCTTTGCTTTTAATATTTTCTGTTCACTTACTTCGTAAAGTCCTTCCATTTGAAAAAGGTCTGCAAGGAGGAGAAGAGCTTCAGGGTAACTTGGGTCAGCCACTGAAATTTTTTCTAATTCAAGGATAGCTGCTTCTTCATCACCTTCCTCCATTAAAATTTCGGCAAGCAAGATGATGAGTTCACCTTCATTCGGATAATCCATTAAGAGTTGCTTTATTAATTCTTTCGTTTCTGAAATAAAACCAAATTTATATATTTGTTCAGCTACTAAAAACTTTTCCTCATTTGATCCAGATTTCAATATTTTTTGAACCTCTTCTAATGCTTGTTCATATAAACCATTTTCTAATTGTGTGACTATTTTATTCACGATATCCATATTTAAGACCCTTTCTTTCCAATTCACTATTTAAGGTTTGAGGATTTCCATAGATCCAAACTTGTGTATGTTCCATTATAACAAAAACAATCTATATAATTAAAAAAACAGCCTCATCAGACATTTTTGTTGATTTCGATTCAACACTTTGCTTTCCGCTCTGCTCATTCTATGACACCATGACATTTCGTTGCAACGATATCTTAGTTTGTCTGCTACTCCCGTGAGTCTTTGTCCCTTCTACTATGATCCCTTTAGCAAAACCCAAAAAAATAAAACTGCATAAAATGCAGTTTTATTTATTCGTTTATTAATAATTGATTTAAGTGTTCAAAAAATTGAGGGTATGAAACAGAGATTGCTTCTTTATCTTCTAGGAAAACCTCCTGATCACTTAGTAATGCAGCAATGGCAAGCATCATTCCAATACGATGGTCTCCATGGCTAGAAACAGTTCCACCAGACAAGGTACCACTACTTTGAATAATCATTCCATCCTCTGTGGCTGAGATCTTTGCACCTAGTTTTGATAATTCATTTACAACAGTATCAATCCGGTTCGTCTCTTTTACTTTTAGCTCATGTGCATCCTGAATAACCGTTTCCCCTTGAGCCTGAGTAGCAAGCAAAGCAATAATCGGGATTTCATCGATTAAACGTGGGATGATGTCCCCACCAATGGTTGTTCCTTTTAGATTTGAGGTTTTAATCGTAATATCTCCAACCGGTTCAACATTTGGATCTTCAGATTTAACATCTATCGTTAAATCAGCACCCATTTCCTGCATGACATCAATAATCCCAGTTCGAGTAGGATTTAAACCAACATTTTTTAGTGTAATACAACTATTTGGGACAATGGCACCTGCTACAAGGAAAAAAGCCGCAGATGAAATATCTCCTGGCACATGGATGGTGGTTCCCTTTAATGTTTGACCACCTATAACAGAAACACGCAAACCATCTTCTTCCACTTTACCGCCAAATTGACGAATCATTCGTTCTGTATGATCCCGGGATTTCTCCGGTTCTATTACTGTAGTTGTTCCCTCAGCCTGTAACCCGGCCAAAAGAATGGATGACTTTACCTGCGCACTTGCAACAGGGGGATGGTAGGTAATCCCTTTCGTTTCTCCACCTCTAATTGATAACGGAGTGTATTCTCCATTTTGTCTCCCATCAATTCTAGCCCCCATTTGAGAGAGAGGATTTGTCACCCTTGTCATAGGTCTTTTTCCGATCGATTCATCTCCTATCAAGGTAGAATGAAAAGGGCGTCCCGCTAAAATTCCCATTAATAAGCGAATGGTGGTTCCTGAATTGCCAACGTTTAATACTTCATTTGGCTCCTTAAGTCCCTTGAAACCTTTCCCATGGATCAGTAATTTGTCTTTATCTAATTCAATCTCAATTCCAAGCTGTCTAAAGCATGAAACCGTACTTAAACAATCTTCTCCCAATAAAAAACCAGTTACAGTGGTTTGCCCTTCAGCAATGGCACCAAACATAACTGAGCGATGAGAGATTGATTTATCACCTGGGACAACAATTTCTCCATTTAATGAATTTTGGTTATATTTTAAGGCTTGTGTACCCATATGTTCCACCTTTCTTTGCATAGGCAAAATGTCATGGTCCAACTGATGTTTCGAAGTTTGTATAATGCTCAATACATTTTTTTGCACGGGTACGATCTTCTTCTGTTTGGAAACTAATTACAAGTACTCCAATGATATCTTCTCTTGTTTCTCTAATTTGGATATTCGTGATACTAATTTCTTCTTTAGCCAAGTAGCCCGTAACTTCTGATACAACACCAGGATAATCTGGCACATCGACAAATAAATCATAAAATGCTGGAATTGCACCTTTTTGTTGTTGCGGAAGTTCATCCCTGAATCTCTTCGCTTCTTCAAAGTACTGATAGATTTTATCTCCATCCTCTGATTGAAGAAGACTAACAACGGTTTGCATTTCCAATTGCCATTGTTTCAATTGCTCTAATAATACCTCTTTATTATGTAAGAGAATATCTCTCCACATTCCTGGACTGCTTGAAGCAATTCTTGTGATATCCTTAAATCCACCAGCTGCCAATCGAGGAACTAAACTTTGCTCATTACTCGTTTTTTTAGCCTGATGGACAAGAGAGGCGGCAATAATATGAGGAAAATGGCTAATGACCCCTGTCAACAAATCATGATCATAGGGGGATACAACAAGGAATTTAGCCTTTGTTCCCTTTAACCATTCTTTCAGTTGGATCAGTTTTTCCTCTTTTACATTTTTATCTGGTGTCAATAAATAAAACGCATTCTCAAATAGAATGGCTCTTGCGGCAGAAACACCACTTTTATGAGAACCCGCCATTGGATGTCCTCCAATAAACGTTATTCCTTTTGTTGCTAATTTTTCTGCTTTTTTAACGATCTCAGCCTTCGTACTTCCCGCATCCGTTATCAGTACTTTGTCTTTTAAAGGTATTTCATAAAGTAAATCCAGTATACGCTCAGTTTCCACTACAGGTGTTGTAATTAGTATAAGATCAGCATTTTTTGCCCCTTCTTCTATACTATCCACCAATTCATCTACAACACCGAGCATTTTTGCTATTTTTCCTTGTTCTTTATAAATATCATACCCGGTTATTTGACAGTCCCCATGCTCCCTTTTGATACACAATGCGAGCGAACCACCTATCAGGCCTAACCCAATTACAAAAACTCGGCCCCTCAAAACATCGGTCACCACCTTTTCGCATTGTTATTAGAATAGCGGAAGCGCCTTGCCCAGCTTTGTATGGACTGACTTGCACTAGATGTGTAGACATCTACGTTCGCCATAGGACGTGGCGGATTTAGTCGATGCCCCCCTTGGGATAAAGAAATCACGATGAACACGAAAGTGCGAATCGATGTTGACGCAATCGTTGCGGAAGAAATGGGAAGTCCACTAGGAGCTAGGCACAGGAGCTAAACACTAATCTAACTTCAAAACTTAAACTATATTCATTTATAACGGAATGGTTTTTATTGAGAGATTGATGCTTTTTCTTGTAAATATTGCTTCATAACTTCAATAACTCCATTATTTTCTTCAGTAGATCCAACGGTAACCCTTACAGATGTTGGAAAACCAAGTGCATTCCCAGAACGAACAATATATCCTCGTTGAAGTAAATATTGGAATACTTCATCTCCACTTGTTCCAAAATCGATCAAAATAAAGTTTGCTTGTGACGGATAATAACCTAATTGTTTTTCCTTACAAAACTGTTCAAACTGAGCAATACCGTCTCGATTCTTTTGTCGACATTCTTCTACATAGGCTCCATCCTCTAATGCAGCCATTGCAGCGATTTGTCCAAATGTATTTACATTAAACGGCTCTCTTACAGGCTCTAACGCCCGTATAATATCTTGGTGCGCTACACCATAACCGACTCGAAGACTTGAAAGTCCATAAATTTTAGAAAATGTTCTTAACACAATCACATTCGAATGTTTTTTTGCAAATTCAACGGCATCATAAAAATCATCAGCCACCACATAATCATGATAGGCATCATCAATGACCACTAGTGTTTCTTTTGGAACATTGTCTAGAAACGACACGAGCTTATCTCTTGAAATATGTATGCCTGTAGGGTTATTTGGACTACATACCCATACAACTGCCGTGTTCTCATCGATAGCCGAACGCATAGAATCTAAGTCGTGTTGACCATCTACTAACGGTACTTCTCTGATTTCTGCTCCTTCAATAATGGCATTGTGTTTATATTGTGAAAAAGTTGGATTTGCCATTACTGTATTTTTTCCTGGAACCAAAAAGGAACGAGAGACAATCTGAATCAGATTGTCGGCGCCATTCCCGAAAATCAACTGATTTTCGTCCACATTCAAAAATTCACACATAGCCTCTCGCAATCTAGTAGCATATCCATCTGGATATATTGCAAAATTAACGGCAGCATCCTTTAAAGCTGAAACAGCCTTTGGTGATGCACCGAAAGGATTCTCGTTAGAAGCCAGTTTTACAATATGCTCAAGACCATATTCACGTTTTACCGATTCAATCGGTCTTCCTGGCTGATATGGAGTTAAAGTCAATAATTGTTCCTTCCATTGCATCATCATCCACCTCAACTTTCATTAGTCATGATTAGTTTTTTTTACTAAATCTGGTCGTAAAGAAACTGCTTTTTCTAAATAAATATGTTGAATTTCCCGTTGACCTTTTCTGGTATTAACATGCATCATCACGCGGATACATTTTTGCAAAGCATTTGGAACCGACATTTCTTTCATACACATAACAGGTACATAGCTCCATCCATCAATAGCTCGCATTGCTCTGGCTGGGAATGCATTTGTAACATCATCTGTTACAGAAATAAACACAGAGGCCACCTGTTCTGGCTCGATCTCATTTGCTTCAATCATTTCTCGAAATAATCGATCCGTAGCCTGTAATACTTCTGTTTCTGTATCTTCTTTTATGGTAATTGCTCCACGGACTCCTCGAAACTGCAAAAAATCCCCTCCCATTAGAATAGCACAAGCGTTTTGCTTAACTACTAAATTGCTTGAGCTCTTCTAAAATTATTTCTTCTGTTAATTCATAAATTTGTGGTATCCCTATTTCGTTTAATAAAACAAACCTGATTTGACCATGTATTGATTTTTTATCGCTTTTCATTCGTTTTATTAATGCCTCAAAAGATAATCCGTTTGGTAACTCCGTTTGATAGCCGAGCTGATGAAGCCATGAATATAATTCTTCCGTTTTCATATTTAGACCGGCAAATTTATCACTTAATTGCAAGGCATATAGCATACCGATAACAACTGCTTCACCATGTGTAAGCTTGCCATAGCCCAATTCCGCTTCAATAGCATGAGCTAGTGTATGACCAAAATTCAAATAGGCCCTAACACCGGTTTCTTTTTCATCCTCACCAACAATCGCACTTTTAATTTCGATTCCTCTAGCTAAAAAAGTCACAAGATCTTCTTCTTCGATATGGTCTAATGTCGTAATATGTTCCTTCAACCAATGATAGAAGGATATGTCCTGAATTAGACCGTGCTTGATCACTTCAGCAAAGCCAGACCGTTTTTCATGCTGCGGTAAACTTTCTAAAAACTGAGTATCATAAATGACAGCCTCTGGTTGATAAAAGGCGCCGATCATATTTTTACCCATCGGATGATTAATGGCGACCTTACCACCTACTGCACTATCATGTGCCAAAATGGTTGTGGGCAATTGGATAAATGGGATTCCACGCATAAATGTAGCTGCCACAAAACCTGCCAAATCGCCAACTGCTCCTCCACCTAAAGCAAGTATTAAAGAATGGCGGTCAAGCCCGGCATTTAATGCCGCCCCTTGACACTCATAGTACACGTCAAAGGTTTTGGCTTTTTCACCAGTTGGTACAATCATCGTTTCAATTTGAAAGTCAGCTAGTAATGAAACCACGTCTGAAAGATATAGTTCGCCAACCTTTTCATCTGTAATAATCATGATTTTGGTTAATTGTTGAAAGTGGCTACGAATAAAAACGGGTAGTTCAGCAATTGCCCCAGGACCAATAAAAACTGGGTAGGATTTCAATGGCGTTTTTACCACACTTTTAATCATTAAAATTCCCTCGCATATTTACGTTGTTGATCCACCACTTCTTTCAACGTTTCAAAACGATCACTGTAGAATTGATCTACGATCGCAGCAGCAAGCTCCCATGCAACAACATTTTCTGCAACGACAGCTGCAGCTGGAACCGCACAACTATCCGAACGTTCAACACTTGCACTAAAAACCTCTTTTGATTCAATGTCAACACTTTGAAGAGGTTTATACAATGTAGGAATTGGCTTCATAACCCCTCTTATCACTAGAGGCATCCCATTTGTCATTCCACCCTCTAATCCACCTAAGCGGTTAGATTTACGGTAGAATCCTCTTTCTTCAGACCAGATAATTTCATCATGCACTTGGCTTCCAGGGATATGGGCTGCATCAAAACCAATGCCAAATTCAACCCCTTTAAAAGCATTAATACTACAAATCGCATATGCTAATTTTGCGTCAATTTTTCGGTCATAATGAACGTAGCTGCCTACACCTGCAGGCATCCCTTCAACGATTACCTCAACAATCCCACCAATGGAATCGCCATTTTCTTTCGCTGAATCGATCGCTTTCATCATATCTTCTCCAGCTTTTGCATCTAAACAACGAACAGGAGATTCTTCAGTGATTTCTCTTAAACTTTGAATCGATTCATATGAAGAAACGTTTGACTTTACTCCACCAATTTCAACGACATGTGATGCTACTTCAATTCCGAGAAGGGAAAGCAGTTTCTTAGCAACTGCACCAGCAGCTACTCTAATCGTTGTTTCTCTAGCAGATGAACGTTCTAGTACATTACGCATATCTTGGTGTCCATATTTCAAAGCACCATTTAAGTCAGCATGACCTGGTCGTGGTCTTGTGACTTTACGCTTAATATCCTCTTCATTTCCTTCAAAGGGCTCAGCGCCCATAATTTTAACCCAATGCTTCCAGTCATTATTTTCAACAACTAACGCGACAGGTGATCCTAATGTCAAGCCATGTCTCACACCACTTGTAATTTCAGCCGTATCCTTTTCAATTTGCATTCTTCGACCGCGACCATATCCTTTTTGTCTTCTCGCTAATTGTTCATTTATATCTTCTTGTAATAGAGGCATCCCTGCTGGTAGTCCCTCTATAATGGTTGTTAATTTCGGGCCGTGTGATTCCCCCGCTGTCAAATATCTCATTTTTCTTTCCCCCTTCACATCATTAAAGGATTATGTATCAATATAACATATCCAACAAAATTAGAATAGTAAGTTTTTAAAAATATTCCTATATTTTTTTAGAAAAGCAAATATGGTTGTTCATTATAACTTTTTATAGAAAAAAGTATCTTCCACTTCCAATCCATATTTGTTTACGTTAAAAATTTGTTCAGTACTACCAACAAACAGAATCCCATCTTTGTTTAACGATTTTGAAAACTTATGATAGATGTGGTCTTTTGCCTCTTCTGTAAAATATATAAGGACATTTCGACATATAATTAAATCAAACGAAGAACCATATGAGTCTGCTAATAGGTTATGCTTTTTAAAATGGACGGCACTTTTAATTTGATCTGAAATCCGGTATTGATTACCATCACGGATAAAAAATTTTTTCTTCATTTCCTCAGGGGTTTCATGGAGAGAACGCTCTGGATAAATTCCCAACTTTGCACGCGCTATCGCCTTTTCATCAATATCAGTCGCTAATATATTGATTTTATGTAGTGGTAGGTATTTTGACAAAACCATCGCAACTGTATAAGGCTCCTCGCCTGTGGAACATGCTGCACTCCAAATTTTTGGATTTCCGACGCGCTTCAACATTCTTGGTAATATTTCTTTTTCTAAAACCTCCCAACGTTTATAATTTCGATAAAACTCAGAGACATTAATCGTCATTCGATCTAAAAATTCATATAACAATTCCGAATCTCGATTCAATGCCTGAAAATAAGCTTGAAAGGAGGAAAACCCCTTTTTTTCATATAAAGAAGTTAATCGCCTCTTCATCTGCGCCTCTTTATATAAAGCTAAATCAATTCCTGTTTTCGATTTAATTTGCATAATGAACTGTTGATAATCATTAGACATTTCTCTACTCCCTTATTAGGATAACTTTAGTATAGTACAAAAGGGATGCTCTTTTCCATCCATTTATTAAAATGTCTAATTATCCACAATAACGGGTAGTAACTTCACTTTAGATAATACATATGTAGAAATAGAAGTCAGGTGGGAGATCAACTCCATATAGACCAAAGGAATAACCGTAAACTAAATGTCCCTGTGGCAACGTCTGTGCGTACAACACACAGGTCTCAATTACCCAATTGGGAGAAATAGTCCCCCCGATGGAAGTTTCACTTTATATAAAAACGGCACTTGAATGTATCAAGTGCCGTTTCATATTAATAAATCCATTGGCTCATCAATTTATTATATTGAACTAATTCTTCCTCTTTAAAAAATAAACCGATTTCACGAACCGCACTTTCTGGTGAGTCAGAACCATGAATGACATTTTTCCCGACTGTTACACCAAAATCTCCGCGAATGGTACCAGGTGCTGCATCTTTTGGATTAGTCGCACCCATCATTTGACGTGCATTCGCAATCACATTCTCTCCTTCCCAGATCATCGCAAATACTGGTCCAGATGTGATAAAGTCAACTAACTCACCAAAGAAAGGTCGCTCTTTGTGCTCACCGTAGTGTTCTTCAGCTAGTTCTTTTGGGATATTCATTAATTTCCCACCAACCAGTTGAAAACCTTTTTTCTCAAAACGCGAAACGATTTCACCAATTAAATTGCGTTGTACTCCATCTGGTTTTACCATTAGAAATGTTTTTTCCATAAATGACTTCAGCCCCTATTACAATATGTATAGTGGACATCTTCCAAAAATAGGAAGGCTACCCATGGAAATAATACCATTTTTTTGAATATTTTACAACTTTCTCCATCTTCTGAACGGAAACAAGTTAAAATTTTCTAAAACTTACGTCTTCCAATGTATTTAGCTATATTCCTTAAGGCCGTTTTCGATGGGTTATCAGGTAATTGTTCCACCATTTGAAGCGCTTTATCTAAGTAGAGATTACTAATCCTTCTGGCTTTTTCAATCGCATCAGACTGAACTATCATTTTGATTATTTGATCCATCTCATCTTTAGGCATATCTTCATGAACCTTACTAATCTTTAATGCAGTTGCTTCATCTTCCATGGCATATAATACTGGAAGTGTAATATTTCCTTGTAATAAATCTCCACCAGACGGTTTCCCTAATTCTTTTTCTGTTGCTGTAAAATCAAGAATATCGTCAATAATTTGATAGGACATGCCGACATAGTATCCATATTTCGCAAGTTTCCAAGCAACCTCTTTATCTGCGTTCGCACTAATAGCGCCCAACTGACAGCTGGATTCAATTAATAGAGCTGTTTTTCGTTTAATTCTCCGTAAATAATTTCTCAAATTCTGGTCGAATCGATATTTATCCTTCATTTGCTCTAATTCACCAATAACAAGCTCTACCATTGTATTTGAAAGGATCGTATGTGCTTCAGGTTTTTCTATTTCAGCCATTAACTCCAAGGCACATGCAAAAATATAATCACCTGTATAAGTAGCAAAGCGATTGTCCCATTTTGCCTTAACGGTTGGCTTTCCACGCCTTATCTCTGCATCATCAATCACATCATCATGAATGAGTGAAGCGGCATGGATTAATTCCAAAGAAACAGCAACCTTCTTGATTTTATGGATATCATAATCACCAAATTTTGCTGCTAGCAAAACAAATAGAGGCCGAATCCGCTTGCCTCCTGCTTGTAGCAAGTGTAGTGAGGCTTCACGCAACAATGCTGAATCTGCATGCACCGCCTCTTCTAATGCTTTCTCTACAATATCTATATCTGAATTTAAAAATGAATACATCATTTTAAATTTCATATCCGTATCCACCTTGCTATAACCCCTGCTTGCTATAGATAAGCAAACAGAACATCCATTTATTTTCTATCGTTTAAATCCAAAGTGTGCTGCTGCAACGCCACCCGTATAAGGTTTATAGGTTACATTTGTAAAACCGACCTGTTCAAACATCCCTGCTAGTTTTTTCATACCTGGAAAATGACGGGTCGATTCATTTAGCCATGAGTATTCCTGATAGCTTTTTGCAAATAATTTTCCAAAAAGCGGCATGATAAATCGAAAATAAAAGTAATATAATTGCTTAAAACCAATCATGGTTGGATGAGAAGTGTCCAATGAAACGACCATTCCTCCAGGTTTCACAACACGATACATTTCGTTTAATACTTTCTCAATATCCGGAACATTTCGTAATCCAAACCCAATTGTTACATAATCAAAAGAGTTATCAGGAAAAGGAAGCTCCATCGCATTGCCATGTATAAGGGTAACATTTCTATAATTTTTCAATTTTTCCTTACCAATCTTGAGCATATTTTTACTAAAGTCAAGACCCGTTACTTCTCCATTTGTTCCAACCGCTTCAGCTAACGAAATGGTCCAGTCACCTGTACCACAACATAAATCAAGCGCTCTTGATCCATTCTGTACGTTCATGCGTTTCATAATGTCTGCACGCCATTTCACATGCTGTTTGAAGCTAATAACGGAATTCATCTTGTCATACTGTTGATATATATTCTCAAAAACACGGTGGACTTTTTCTTCTTTTGTTTGTTCCTGCATTCTTTACCCTTCTTCCACATATGTTTTTTCTACTAGATCATGTAATCTAGTTATTTCAATTAATCGCTGTTTTAAGGAAGAATTTATTTGCGGGAATAGATTTTCCATTTCGTTCACAAGTCGCCTTCTAGTTCGTTCAATATAGTCCTCACACTGCTCAACTATTTTTTGCTGTATAGAACTGATTCGGGCATTTTGATGACCTTCAGAGGTCGATCGATTCATAGCACGAAGAACGACAGATTCCCCGGTATTCTCAAATTGTTCCTTTTCTTCAATTAGCCGTTTTAACAAAAGAAAATTGGATGTCATTTTATTCCAGTTTGTAAAGTTCGATGATTGCGTGAATTCCTCAACTAAAGCGAATTCAATAATTTTCACACTCTCCATAACCTCACTTACAGTATTTTGATTTTTACTGTAAATGTTTACCTTATGCTCATTAATCCTTTTAACACCTTGGGATAACTTTTGTATCATTTCTATGTTTTCTACTTTTGCCAAACATTTATAATATAAACCGCTATAATAATCCCCAGCTAATATCGTGAGTTGTCTAGCTTTTAAACTTTTTTCACCATTTAAAGTGTTCGATACGTGATCATGGGTATCTAAGGCAATATTCATTAGCATGATCGCGATAATAAATGAATTTTTTTCCTTTGGGGATAGATCTAACTGATCTGCGATTGAAATAAGAATCAGTAATTTATCTTCATCAATTTTGGGCAAGTTGATATATTTACGTAAATAAGGATGTAAAACATATCTTTCGATGACTTCTTTCATTTGTGCTAATCTTATTTCAATATCACTCATGATATCACACCCTTATTCCCCTAATTAAAATTAATAAAAATATCCGATAATATCTCGGACAAGCAGACCCAATTATACCACAAAAGGAGGTATATTGGGACCTATAATCTTAAAATGTCCGATTTCTATTATTTCACTAATAATCAATGAGATTGTTCTTTTTTTCCTTCGCTCTCAAGGTCTCCATATTGAGTTTTGATTAACGCTGAGCCACGGATTTTAATTGCAGAAGTATGTTCCGTAAATTGAGCAATCAACACTTCACCCTTGTCCAATTTTTCAGAGTGATGAAACTTTGTATCTGATCCTCTCGTAAGCCCAATTACGTTTACACCATCTTCTTTTGCTTTGATGATTACATACTCATTCGGAGTAGGTTTCGTTGACATAAGACTCGTACCCTCTTTCGTTCAATTTTTATGCATCTTTGATTAGTGATAATACCTCTGACCTTAATGTACTGTCTTCAGCAAATACACCTCTTGTTGAGGTTGTAAGCGTTTTAGTCCCTGGCTTATTCACACCTCTCATCGACATACACATATGCTCAGCTTCAATCAACACCATCACGCCATGGGGGTTTAGTGTTTCATATATATTCTCCGCCAGTACAGTAGTAATACGTTCCTGTAATTGAGGTCTTCTCGCAACAGCTTCCACTGCTCTAGCAAGTTTACTTAAGCCAGTTACTCTTCCATCTTTAGGTAAATAAGCAATGTGTGCCTTTCCAAAAAAAGGTACGAGATGATGCTCGCACATAGAATAAAACGGAATATCCTTAACTAAAACTAATTCTTCATGATCTTCGCTAAAAATAGTTTCAAAGTATTCTTTTGGATCCTGACCCATTCCACTAAATACTTCTTCATACATTTTCGCTACTCTCTTTGGAGTTTCGATTAAACCCTCTCGATTCGGGTCCTCTCCGATCGCTTCTAATATTAAACGTACCGCTTCTTCAATTTGGGTACGATTGAACTCTGACATCTGATTTCCTCCTAAAGTTCTCTATAGATGAGTTAAATATGAAAAGAAATCTCAAGAATTTAATGTATTCATTCATTAATTATTTACTATTTATAGTAGCATACTTTATGAATAATTATTAGGTGGAAAATACGGGGATAAGGTATTCATAAAATTAAAAAATAAAATTTCCATCAGCGAGGTATTTCAACGTACAGGATGTACTAGTGCAGGCGTCGCGATAAGTTTTTTTCGGCATTAGCCCTTAGAAAAAGCAATCGGAATCCGCGTAACAGAACGCCGTTTTTTAAGCCTGCTTCATCCCCTACTGATCGTTTGTGACCAGCTCACTGGTCATACAGACCTTGCCACGGGCTTCATTTAGTCTTCGTTCTTCATGGACTATACTGGTAGTTGATTTTTTTATCGACTTTCGCTATTCCCTCAGTATCTTTAGAGAGGAGTCTTACTGCCTGTAAAACATGTAGGGATAAGATTAATAAAAAACCGCGAATGCTCGCGGTTTTTTTAGCACTTTTATGTAATTATTTTACTGCATCTTTAAGCGCTTTACCTGGTTTAAATGCAGGAACTTTACTTGCAGCAATTTCAATTTCTTCTCCAGTTTGAGGATTACGTCCTTTACGTGCAGCACGTTCGCGTACCTCAAAGTTTCCGAAGCCAATCAGTTGTACTTTATCTCCATCTTTTAAGGCATTTAAGATTGCATCAAAAGTAGCGTCTACTGCTTTTGTAGCATCCTTTTTAGAAAGTTCACTTGCCTCAGCAACTGCGTTAATTAATTCTGTTTTGTTCATGACAGTCACCTCCTCCCGATTAGTAAAAAACCTTGGAAACACTGATTCTTATTTACATTTGTAAACAAAAATAGGAAATTCTATACATCATTACCATTTTTTTATGATAACAAGGATTATCTTAAAACATAGAAACAATTATTTCAATATTTTTTTGAAGAAAGTCCTCTATTTTCAAGGGTTTATTCATTTCCTTACCAATTCCTTTAAAAGAGTATCATAACCAAATACGATTCGCAAGAGAATTTTAACAACAATGGTAACTTTTCTCAAAGTTTCTATACAAAAAAAGAACTCTCAAAAAGAGAGTTCTTATAAAATAATGGCAATAAGTCCACCTGAGCCTTCATTAATTATTCTTTCTAATGTTTCTTTTAATTTATATCGCGCATTTTCTGGCATTAATGAAAGTTTCGCTTGAATTCCTTCACGTACAATCGAACTTAAGCTTCTTCCAAAAATATCTGAATTCCAAATGGATAACGGATCATCTTCAAAGTCCTGCATTAAATATCGTACAAGCTCTTCACTTTGTTTTTCAGTACCGATAATTGGAGCAAATTCACTTTCAACATCTACTTTTATCATATGAATTGATGGGGCTACCGCTTTTAAGCGTACTCCAAAACGAGAGCCTTGCCGTATAATTTCGGGTTCTTCCAAGCTCATATCAGCAAGAGCTGGTGAGGCAATTCCATATCCCGTTTGTTTTACCATTTTCAGAGCGTCAGCTACTTGATCATATTCAGTTTTTGCATGAGCAAAGTCCTGCATCAACTCAAGAAGGTGATCCTTTCCACGGATTTCCACACCGACAATTTCTTTTAAGATATCATCATATAAATCATCAGGTGCGAATAAATCAATTTCCGCTACTCCTTGCCCCATTTCAATTCCAGCTAAACCAGCCTGATCAATAAACTCGAACTCAGAAAATTGTTGTACGACTCTATCTACATCACGAAGCCTTTTAATATCTTTTACTGTTTCTTTTACAGCCTCTTGGTAACTTTCACGTAACCAATGATTTTCTTTAAGTACCATTACCCAGCTAGGAAGATTTACATTGACCTCTAATACTGGGAACTCATATAAAGCTTCTCTCATCACACTTAGAACATCTGATTCACGCATTCCTTCAACACTCATCGCCAACACTGGGATATCGTACTTTTCTGAAAGTTCTTCTCGAAGCGCAGCTGTATTTGGGTGTTGTGGTTGAACGCTATTGATTACCATAATAAATGGTTTTCCAACTTCTTTTAATTCTTCTATGACTCTTTCTTCCGCCTCAATATAATCACTGCGAGGAATATCCCCAATTGTACCATCAGTCGTAATAACTACACCAATGGTGGAATGTTCTTGAATGACTTTTCTTGTTCCAATTTCAGCTGCTTCGTGAAATGGAATCGGTTCTTCATACCAAGGGGTTGAAATCATTCTAGGACCATTTTCATCTTCATATCCTTTTGCTCCTGGTACTGTATAACCCACACAATCAACCAAGCGAATATTCACATCCAATCCCTCAGCCACATGAATGCTTGCTGCTTGGTTTGGCACAAACTTAGGTTCTGTAGTCATAATCGTTTTTCCAGCAGCACTCTGAGGCAATTCATCTTGGGTACGCGCTCGCTCTGCTTCATTATTGATGTTTGGCAATACAACTAATTCCATGAATTTTTTTATAAAAGTTGATTTACCCGTTCGGACTGCACCTACTACACCTAGATATATATCTCCGCCAGTTCTTTCGGCTATATCTTTAAAAACATCTATCTTTTCCAAGTGATCGCCTCCTAAAATCCCTATAGTAGTGTATAGAAAGTACCCATCGATTGTTTTATACAATATATGTTTATGATGTTGTCCTACATCGTTATGACAGTTTTCTATATTTTTAACCTCCTTGCAGGAAGAATCGCATGTGAGGAAGAAATGCGAAAGCGCCTTGCCCACCCCTGATAAAGATAACTCTCCAACTGGCAAGCCGAAGGCGAAGACAGAGGAGTCGTTGCCTTAAGGGAGAGGCGCTGAAGCTAGACATTTCCCTTTCACATAAAAAACCCTTCTTTTACAATATATTTTGTAAAAAAAGGGTTATGACTAATTCGTTAAAAAGATTGGTTCTTTTGTTTCCGAATCAACTGTATATGGCAAAGAATAGGCAGGAACAAACGGTGAATCCTTTACTAAAATATCGCGAATATCATCTCCAGTTTGAATTTCACCCTTTTCCTTTTGTAGGGCTAAATATAAATCACTGCTGTAATCTACATATATTTCCGCTTTATGATTAATGACAATAGGGAGCGGTTGATTTGTAAATGGACTTACAACATACGGTTCTTCCTTGAGTCCTAGCAGTTCATAATCAATGCTGTAAATATTTTCAGCAAGCTTTTCTTTATAGGGAGGATACCCTTGGACGTTAATCCGTAAATTAATCTCACTAATTAAATCAGCTATACGCAAGTCATAAATTTTTACGGATGGATTGTTTTCAGCGTTAACAATCACATATTGATAGACTCCGCCACTTTCATAGGCATTACCTGGTGGCTCTGCCATATACTTTGGTACTAATCGTTTGAAATCAATCGGATATTTATGGTAAATAGGAGTATCTTGATCTAATGTTTTAATCGGTAGAATTCCACCTTGATCCTGTTGAAATTGCTCTACCGCTGATTGTACCAATTGTAATTGATCCTGATAGGGAATTGTATTTTGTGCTAAACGATCTTCAGGGTACTTACATCCTGTTAATGATAGTAAAATCATTATCAACATTATTTGTATTGATTTTTTCAAACTAATCAATCCTTTTAATCTACTAAATTACTATGAATTGGTTGGTCCACTAAAAACAACTAAAAATATAATAATTCCAGATATTAATAAAAGCAGATAAGCAAAACTAGCGGAAATGAACTTAATCAGTTTTTGTTTTATTTTGAATCTGCTCAAATAAATTAACACCATAGATATAAACAAAAAGCCCATTGATGCAAGCGATATCCACATTTTCATTAATGCTTCTGACATGTTTCTTCCTCCCCTTATTTGAGAAGTATTATATCACAATCGTAAATATTTTTATAATGTTTTGATTATTTATTTTATTACTATTTTAGAGTTTGTTCATCCATTTATATACGAACAACAAAAAAGGTCAGAATAATGAACGAGGTTCCGCTCTTTATTCTGACTTCCAATTGACTAAATAACCCATACACTCAGTTTAATAAACCAGTTTCCTTCGTATGCATTGTATGCACACTCTATTGAAATCGCATCCTCAAATGCCTATAAATGAAAAGTTTTTTTACAGTTTGCTTCCTAATCAAAATGGCCCATCGAATTTGCGTCCGGATATAATCCCTGATATCGAGAAATTTCCTTAAGTTCTTTCAGCCGGGGTTTGACCCCCTACCGAATTGATAAAAGCTCGCATTTATCTCGACACTTATATTCGTTAGAGACTTCTGATGTAGAAAGTTAAATGGTTAGATCTTCCATTTCATGTGTTTTCATCCTGCTCATTAATTTGTCTACTGCAGCTTTTGGATTTCCACCATTAAATAATACTTGATAAAGAGCGTTGGTAATGGGCATTTGAACATCGTGTTTTTCAGCTAACTGCCAAGCGGCTTTCGTTGTTCTTACCCCCTCAACAACCATTCCCATATTATCTAATACTTCCTGTAATGTTTTGCCTTTACCAAGTAAATTCCCAGCTCGCCAATTTCGGGAATGCACACTTGTACAAGTGACGATTAAATCCCCGATTCCTGTTAATCCTGCAAATGTTAGAGGGTTGGCACCCATTTTCACGCCAAGACGTGATATCTCTGCTAGTCCCCTTGTCATTAACGCAGCTTTCGCATTATCTCCATAACCGAGTCCATCTGAAATTCCCGCTGCAAGGGCAATAATATTTTTTAGTGCCCCACCAATTTCGACACCAATAATGTCAGGATTGGTATAAACACGAAAATGTTGATTGATAAAGAGATCCTGTATTTTTTCTGCTGCAGCCATAATTTTTGATGAAACAGTTACCGTTGTTGGCTGTCGCAAACTAACCTCCTCAGCATGGCTAGGTCCTGAGAGGACAACAATACTATCATATAAATCTGTAGGCATTTCCTCTTCAATCATTTCAGAAATAGTCATTAAAGTATCTGGTTCAATCCCCTTACTAACATGGACAATCGTTAAAGGTTCTTTTTGGAATGTTCTAATTTTCCCCAACACTTCCCGAATCGCTTTTGTTGGTACAGCTAAAACGATCGTTTCTACTCCTGAGATCGCTTCTTCAAGTGAAGAATAGCCGATAATCCCATCCGATAAATGAATATTTGGCAGATACTTTTTATTTGTATGCTTTTTGTTGATCTCCTCAATCTGGTCTGGATTATGACTCCATAAACGTACATAATGCCCATTATCTGCTAAGACAATGGATAAAGCTGTTCCCCAGCTCCCAGCACCAATTACTGTAACACTCTCCTGACTGTGCATTACATCACACCCTTTTTCTCTTACTTTCTTGCTCTTGGGAAAATTTTGATAGGAGTTCCCTCAAACCCAAATGCATCTCTAATCCTATTTTCTAAAAATCGCTCATAGGAAAAGTGAAGCAATTCAGGTTCATTCACAAAAACAACAAATGTTGGTGGTTTCACAGAAACTTGCGTTGTGTAATAAATTTTTAATCGTCTTCCTTTATCCGTTGGCGTCGGGTTCATGGCCACTGCATCCATAATGACATCATTTAAAATACTTGTATCTACGCGGCGCGCGTGGTTTTCACTCGCCGTATTAATCATTGGCATTAAAGTATGGATTCTTTTTTTCGTTTTTGCCGATAGAAAAACAATCGGTGCATAATCAAGAAATTGGAAGTTATCACGTATATTCTCTTCAAATTCCTTCATCGTCTTTTCATCTTTTTCTACAGCATCCCATTTATTAACCACAATCACTATAGCTCGTCCTGCTTCATGAGCATAGCCTGCAATTTTTTTATCTTGCTCAATGATTCCCTCTTCTCCATTAATAACGACTAACACCACATCTGAGCGTTCGATAGCCCGAAGAGCTCTTAAAACACTGTATTTCTCCGTCGTTTCGTACACTTTTCCTCTTTTTCGCATCCCTGCCGTATCAATGATAACGTATTCTTGTCCATTGTAGGTTAAGCTCGAATCGATCGCATCACGAGTTGTACCTGATATATCACTAACGATGACACGTTCCTCACCTAAAATAGCATTGACTAATGAAGATTTCCCCACATTAGGACGACCAATTAAAGAAAAACAGATAACATCATCATCATAATCCTTTGTGTCCCTTTTTGGAAAATGTTTCGCTGCTTCATCAAGTAAATCTCCTAACCCTAATCCATGGGAGCCAGAAATCGGGAAGGGTTCACCAAATCCCAATGCGTAGAAATCATATATTTGATCGCGCATTTCTGGGTTGTCAATTTTATTAACTGCTAACACAACAGGTTTTTTCGCTTTAAATAAAATTTTTGCGACTTCCTCATCTGCTGCAGTTACACCTTCTCGACCATTGGTTAGAAAAATAATCACATCTGCTTCATCAATGGCGATTTCTGCTTGTTGCCGAATTTGTTCTAGAAACGGCTCATCGCCTATATCAATACCACCTGTATCGATAATATTAAAATCATGGTTCAACCATTCTGCAGAACTATAAATACGATCCCTTGTCACCCCTGGAATGTCTTCTACAATTGAGATTCTTTCTCCAACAATTCGATTAAAGATCGTTGATTTTCCAACATTAGGCCGACCCACAATGGCAATTACTGGTTTTGCCATTATCATCACCCTCCTTATATATTACAAGCTGTTTGTTATGTATTCTTTTCCTTTATTCTCAAATAAAATCTACCATATTAGATTGTTAAATGCGACTTTTACAAAGATAAGAAAACCCTTCTATACTTTAGAAGGGCTTAACTGTATTAGTTTATCAAAAGGTTGACATAATATCAATGTTTTACAATGATATAGACTTCATCAGTAATGGCATGAGCAATTCCATCTAATATCGCTTCTAAATTTGTAGCAAATAAATCCATTTGTTCTTTATTATCACAGACAAACACTGTCGTCCCACTCGGAACACGATTTGGATTTGTCGTTATAGCAGCTAAAATAAATTTACCTAGATTCATTCTTCAATACTTCCTTCCGTTTCAACTCTTCTTTCCTTTGGCATACGTATCGCATTTTCCAATGTTGGAACGGCTCCAATCGTTTCGATAGCTTTTTGTATATCGCGATTTTGAGGTAAAACAAACACGGCCACTCGACCATCCTCTAGATCCCGTTTAGCCAGCGGTGCCAGAGCAGGTGTACCAGAGTCACGGTAAATTCCTAATGCAGTCGAAACATCATGCAGAATCGCTTGTCTTTGACCAAGATTGGCAATCGTTGAACGAGCATCAAAATTTTTCGGACTTAAAACAAAGCCCATTCCATATCGAAGAATCTCTTGTTGACGAGCAGGAATCCCAATGTTCATGATATAAATATTATCCACCAGTAAACCAGCCCCCTCAAAATGAGGTTCAACATACTTAATATCAACGATTTCTCTTAATTTTCCACCCGTCATCAATTTCTTTGAAATTAACATACTAATAATCGCCGCAATTAAACCCGCCCAAAAATTAAATAACAAATAGAAAAGGGTAGTGATTAATGATGTGAACATGACTAAATAATTTCTGCTCTCAAATACAACCGCAATTCCTTCGATATAAGTCTTGCCCCGAGGTACTAGTTCAAAACCATCCAATTCAGTCAATGTATTACGTTCCATGTTTCTAACTTCTCTAAATTGGGATGCTGCAACAGTTAAAAACGTAATCGCTGTAAAATCCTCCTCCATTAGGGAAGGAACGGCCAGTGTACCAAGCCCAGCAGCAATAAACCCTAAAGCAATATGAATAATTTTTCCATGTAAATACGTAGGATATTGGCGATAATCAGTTTTTAACATATACACTCTAGCCAAAGTTCCTACCGCTACCCCAAAAGTAACCGGTAAAGTATATTCATTCATAATAATTTTTGTTTCTCCTTTACTGTTATTTGGAACTGTTTATCAAAATAAGCGGCAATCAATTCTAAAAAGTTCCACCCAACTACTAAAGATAAAGACAAAGCATAGGAATCGAGTGAAAATAATGTGGCAACAGGATAGGAAAATGAATATTTCGTTAAAATCAAACTATATAATATTTCTCCCTGAATAGTTCCTAAAAACATAGCCACAATTCGTTGCTTTTGATTTTTTAATAGGAGTAACGTTATACAAGTGACAATAATAGCGATCATCCATTCTCTTTTCATCACAACCCAAACAGGGTCGTATAATTCGTATACAAGAAAGCAGGCCGTCACTAACATTAAGATAAAGGTAGATAATAGGATATATAATAACTGTTTTATATGGAGCCGAGAAATAAACCAATACGCTGACAGCAGCATAAAAAAACCTGTTCCGCTTATTTCAACTAATCCTAATGGAATAAAAGTGGTTGATAGCATGATAGAAATCAAAATCCATGCTGAAACATAGAGTCGATCGGGATGAAATCTTGGATAAAAAAAGGTTGTGATTATCCATCCCATCCAAAAGATCCAATAAAAAGTAAGTCCTTCCACTCCGTCTTCACCTCCTATCTTTTCCAGTATGGCTATAATTTATGTAAATTAATCGTCATGAAATCAAATACATCGTTTTTGAAGAATGAATAATCTATTGGCTATGTTGCATGTTAAAAAAGTGGAGGTGATAAGATTGGGAAACGATCGCCAAGAAAGAAAATTAAAGAAAAGTAACCGAGTAGAATCCGACAGAGACCAAGCTCTACACTACCCTGGAGCAACCAAGCTACAAAGTCCAGAAGAGGCAAGAAAACTTAACGATGGAAAATAGTGACAGGTGCCAGGCACCTTACAGTATTTGGAAGAAAAAAAAGACTCCCAGTAACTAGGAGTCTTTTCTTAAGCTATATTTCATTGTGTCAATTTTTCGTTCTTTTAGCCAATGATGGGTGCTGCCACTGATTACAAGGGGAGATTGCTGTAAGCTTGAGATGGTTCCTGCACCAAGTGCGGTCATGATAAAGATCAACTCCTCATGCATGAAGCTTACCTCCCTCATCAAGCCCTCGATTCCCTCTTTGACGAGGACCTTTAAGAAGGAACCAGATATTCCAGATACATTAGCCCCTAAAGCTATGGACTTTGCCACATCTAAACTGCTTTGAATTCCACCTGAGGCCATAATTTCTACGGTGTTGCCGCTATTCTTGGCTTCAACAATCGACGCTGCAGTTGGAATTCCCCATTGGTTAAAGAAATCCAGTAATCCTTCACGCCTATTGTTTTCAATTTTCGCAAAATTGGTCCCACCAAAACCACCGACATCCACGATGCTAATACCAATGGAAGAAAGTTTTTTAACAGTTTCTCCATTCATGCCGAAGCCAACTTCTTTCACAATGACTGGGATTTGAATGCCATTTAAAATGGTTTCAATCCGTTTTAAGGCATCTGTAAAATCACGATCCCCTTCTGGCATGGTTAACTCTTGAATCACATTTAAATGAATTTGCAGGAAATCTGCCTCCACCATGTCAATCGCTCTTTTGGCATCTTCAAGGCTTGCTTCACTTCCAAGATTGCCAATGATGATCCCATTAGGGTTTTCTCTTCTAACAATTCGATATGTTTCCTCTTCCGCAGAATCTCGGATAGCAGACATTTGTGAACCAACAGCCATAGCCATACCGAATTCCTTAGCTACAATAGCCAGTTCCTGATTTATTCTTTTTGTTCTTTCTCCACCGCCGCCAGTCATCGCATTGATAAAAATTGGCGAACTTAAAGAAAGTCCGCCAATCTTTGTATCTAATGAAATGTCTTTTACTCCAATATTTGGTAAACTTTGGTGTACGAACATAATATCGTCTAAACCAGTTGTACGATCCTGACCTGTCGAAAGTGCATATTGGATATGATCCCATTTTCTTTTTGATCTAGACAAATTATATCACCATTATTTTTTCAAATTCTTTAGTTGTTCACCAATAACATCCCCAAGCGAGAAACCTTTTGTTTCTTCTGGTAATTCATATTCAGTATCCTCAGGAACATTTTCTTCTAATTCTTTAATGCTTAATGATAGACGTTGTTCTGCTTCATTTACATCAAGAACTTTTACTTTAATATGGTCACCTTCGCTTAAGACTTCATGCGGTGTGCCGATATGTTTATGCGAGATTTGTGAAATATGAACAAGCCCTTCAACACCAGGAAATACTTCTACAAAAGCCCCATACGAAACGATTCGTTTAACAGTTCCATCTAGAACAGAACCCTTTGGTGCTTTTTCAGCAATATTTGCCCATGGTCCAGGTAATGTTTCTTTAATGGAAAGTGAAATTCTCTCATTATCAAGATCAACACTTAGCACTTTAACCTGAACTTTTTGTCCTTCTTCTACTACGTCAGAGGCTTTTTCAATATGTTGGTGTGATAATTGTGAAATATGAACAAGTCCATCCATGCCACCAATATCAACAAATGCACCAAAATCGGTTAGTCTTTGTACAGTTCCCTCAATGACTTGCCCTGGTTGTAAAGAAGATAATAGTTGTTGCTTCTGTTTTACCTTCTCTTCTTCTTGAACAGCCTTATGAGAGAGAATAATACGGTTCTTCTCTTTATCAAGCTCAACGATTTTAAACGTTAAGGTTTTTCCTTTATAATCACTAAAATCTTCAACAAAATGAGACTCAACTAATGATGCCGGAACGAATCCACGAACTCCTAAATCTACTACAAGTCCGCCTTTAACTACATCTTTAATTTCAGCTTCGAAAGTTTCATTGTTTTCGAATTTAACAACAAGTTGATCCCAAGCCTTTTCAGCGTCTACTTTACGCTTAGAAAGAACTAAAGCATCTTCTTCAACTTTTATGACTTGTAGTTGTAATTCATCACCAGCAGCTACTACATCGCTTGCTTTTTCAATATGAAGACTTGATAATTCACTGATTGGGATAATTCCATCAAGCTTACTTTCTGCAATTTCAACGACCACTTGTTTTTCTTCAACTTTAGATACGACACCTAAAACATGATCTCCTACCTCGAAATTTTTAACCTCTACTTGGTCCATTTCCTCTGACATATGTACTCCTCCTTAATTCCACAAGCTTACTACAATCAAATTCGCTCCGTCGAATTTGCGCCCGGACTTTTATCGAGCTCGATAAAAAACCGTGAAAAATCACAAGGCTCGCCGGAAGCAAAACTACATTCAGCCTGGGTTTAAAACCCATGAATTAGAAAAGCTTTTGGTATTCATCCCCTACCTTAGAAGCGAGAGAATCCTGTACCTGTCACAAGCTTTCGGTACAAAGGTATTTGCTGAATGAAGTTTTTAAATAACGAGATTTTCATCACAAATGAAACCAAAAATCATTAAAAATACTTTTTAAAAAAAGAAACCCCTTTTTATTAACTTCTTATAAATGACTCGTTTTGTCAAGTGAGATGTTCTATTTATAAGATCGGATTAATTGGCCTATTTCATTCATAATAATGTCGGTTGCCTCTTCCGCTGAAATTTTATTTTTACGATATTCATCGAATGGAATCGGACGACCAAACACAACTTTTATTCTTCTAAAAGGCTTATAGGAGCCGATAATTGCACACGGAACCACATGAGCCTTTGATCGCAAAGCAAAAAAACCTGCACCTGCTAGACCTTTACCTAATTCACCTGTTTTACTTCTTGTTCCTTCTGGAAAAAGTCCTAATACCTTTTCTTCTTTTAAGATACTTAGACCCTTTCTTAACGCTTCCCGATCACTCATTCCTCGTTTAACGGGAAATGCATTAATATGAGGAAGGATTTTCCCTAAAACAGGGGCTGAGAACAATTCCTCTTTTGCCATAAAATGAACCTGTCTTGGCGCAGCCACTCCCACTGTTGGGGGATCTAAATTACTAATATGATTTGAACAAAGCAGAACTCCCCCATCCTTTGGGAAGTTCTCTTTCCCAATCACTTGATATTGATAGAAGGGATATAAAAGTCCTGCACAAAGAGCTTTACCTAAAGGATATAAATTCAACTGCAATCAAATCCTTTCTCTCGCTAAATCCAATATCCGCTCTGCTACTTCATTAATGGATAATGAAGTGGTATCAATTTCGATGGCATCTTTAGCTTTCTTTAATGGAGCAACTGCTCTCTCTGAATCTAGCTTGTCACGCTTGGCAATTTCTTCTTGGAGCTGTTGCAAGTCTGATGAAAATCCTTTTTGAAGGTTTTCTACATGCCTTCTATTTGCGCGCTCCTCCACAGAAGCAATTAAAAAAACTTTTACTTCTGCATTTGGTAATACAAACGTACCAATATCACGACCATCCATCACAACCCCGCCTCCTTGGGCTAATAGTTGTTGACGTTTTACCATTTCCTCTCTCACTAATGGATGACGAGAAACAATGGATACTGAGTTGGTAACTTCTGTCGACCGAATGTCATTTGTCACGTCTTTACCGTCTAAATAAACAAACTGTTTCCCATTTTCAGGCACTAACTCGATTTTTGTTTCCGATAAAAGCATATATAAACTAGACTCATGATCGAGGTCGATATCTCGCTTGAGAGCTTTATACGTTAATGCTCGATACATGGCTCCTGTGTCGATATAAATATAAGAAAGTTTTTCAGCTACTATCTTCGCTACAGTGCTTTTTCCAGCTGCTGCAGGACCATCAATCGCTATTGATATCTTTTTTTCCATAATTCCTCCTGTATGTGCGGTAAAAATTCTAAATAGTTTAAGGCTAACTTCTATTTTAACATAAGATAGATGGATAAGCCCTTATCAATCTTTCAAGGAATAAGATTATTATTCCCTTTCTTTTAAACTTATTGATCGATGAAAAAATGATTCAGCCTTTAAAAATAGGCTTGGTAGGACGGAGGTTGATCTCCGTTTCAGGCACTTTAAGTCTACGGTGTTTTATCCTTTTCGTTCCTCCCTAATAAGTCTTTTTGTCTTCCAATACATTTAACAATCAACATATCCCCCTAACACAACAAAAAACAAATAAGGCAGAGGAATCTCTGCCTTATTTACGATTAAACGTTTCAATAATCTCTGTTATACTATTTTCCGATACACCTTCATATTGTGTAATTTGTTGTAATTCTGGGAAAGAGTTCCACTCATGAAAGAATAGCTGTGTCATGAGTAATAAAACAAGCTGAATCAATATGATTTTCATTAACACTCTTTCAATCAATTTCATTCCAATACCCCATTATTTATCATTTATTCCTATTATGAGGTAGTAAAAAGAAATTTATTCAATTAATTCCTTTTTCTTCAGGGCTAATTCTCTATCAAAAGTGAATCTAAGGAGCGTTTGTCTATCAATTGCTGAAACATTCATAAATTGTAAAGAAAACAATGTCTTTCCCATTTCTTCATGCTTAAGCTTTCTAATAACTTTACTTTTTAACTTTAAATAATGATATTCCCCATCCTGCATTGGCAGCACAAATAAAGCCATCACAATCATTCCGGGTTTCATATTAATATTATCTTGATTCAAAAATAACAAAGAACCTCCTGCACTTATATCTTCTGTAACCGTAGTAAAAGGAGGAAATTCATTTTGAAGCGAGTGTATTGCAACATCAACAGCAGTTGAAATCCGAACAAATTGACGTCGTTGAACTTTCATGACATATTGATTTCCAGGAAAGCTTAACTTGATCATCGGGATTCCCTGTAACACTCTGCCCAAAACCTCTGTATTAAATAGATATGCCGAATTACCTGAAACAAAAGATACCTTTAACTGCGTTCCATCTACAAGAAATGTCGTTCGATTTGTTTTCAGGTTTATTGGGTAATCAATAAAAATAACATTTTCACTTTTTTCAACAAGCCGACATCTATACTTTTCCGATTGCTCATTATCTCTTGGTTCCAAAATTAAGGTTTCTCCAATAGTTAACATATGACACATTCCTTTAATTTCCTTTTGTGATAACTAATTAAATTATGCAACTAAATGATAAAATGAGCAATAGGATTAATTTTAAATAATAAAAATGTCTGTGTGATTTAAACTCACACAGACATTTTAGTTCTTGGATCTGTTAAACGCTTGTTTGACCTTCCGTTGGGCTACGACTGGACCACCATGACGGGGCTTACCTGTTTTGCTTTCTCAAGCAAGAGTCTACCTTCAACCTTTAACACAGCCTACTCTTTACACTAAATCTTGATAAATAGGCTCTGCATTTTTCATTTTTTCTACTTTTTCTTCATGACCTGTTTCTGCATTGATAAAAATTCGATACGTATCATTGTCAAGTATTCCCATGAATTCATAGCATAATACAGCATCATTTAAATCATTGATAATGACCGCTTGACGTTCTTCCATCACTTTCACTTGCGGATTAATTTTCTTTCTAGCTTCTTCAATTGTAATCGACGGTTTTTGAATTTCGGTTTCTGATGTAACCGATTTTAAATAATCCTCATTTGTGAAACCAACAATTTGACCATTATCTAACGCTACTTTAACTGTTATAGATTTAGGATAAATTCTTACTCCATCCATTGATTTAATAATTGTGAAGACTCCCAAATTATCATATTGTGCACTTTCAAATACCTCAAGCTCTTTAAATCCATTTTCTGTTAAAAACTTTACCGCTTTATTTGCAGCATCATTGAGGCTGATTTTTTGATCCTTAACATCTCTTGAAACCATATACCAAAGCGGATGCCCACCTTTTTTGGTCATATCCATATTGGCGATTTGATTCGTCTTTTTATCTTCAAAAGAGATGCTATAAAACCCAAAATCTGAACCTTTTCCATTCTCGGTAACTTGTACTTTTGCCTCATTTCCTAATCCGATGTACTTTTTAGCTTTTTGTATGGCCTCTTCCTTAGTAATTTCCTTGCCTTTTAAATGATTATAACTATTATCGTTCACTTTCATATTTACAAATGCAGGACCAAGATCGGTGTCGGCAGCATACCCTTCAACTGTTTTTTCCACAGTTTTGAAACCGTCAATAATGGTATTGTCTGCTTGTTCCTTGCCTGTAGCCAGGGCCAGTTCTACATCCATCCATCTTAAGTTATTTTTCATTGCTACATGTTGCACATTTCTTAGTTCATCTTGGATTTCCTTTGATTGTCCATATAATTTTTTTAACGTTGCGTACTCTTTATCGGTTAATGGATCTTTGTCTAAATCACGTACAGCCGTCCGATAACTGAAATCCCCAACTTGAGCAAGAAACTCTTCGGTTTTATTAAATGGTAAAAGCGTTAATGGCAATTGTCCTACATCATTATGTGCAGCAGAGGTAATTCTCCAGACCTCTGCTAAAGTTGGTGAAAGAGATTGACGAGAATTCATTGCGAGAGTTGTACCGATCTTGTCATGTAATAAATCAATTTGATAGGTTAATTCATGGAAAGCCCTTTGATAGTTATTTTCTGCGTTAATCAATACAGCATTTTTTTCTCGATGTTCTTGATAGCCCCATAGAGCTGTTCCCGCAACCGCTAATGATAAAACGCCAATTAAAATTCCTCTAAACAATGTACCTCACCTCTTTTATTTACAGAATATATGTTTCCCAATTTGTTTAATTTGTGGTCTACCCCAAATCCAACCACTTGTTGCTGTATCAGGATTAAAATAATATACCGCTTCGCCCGTTGGATCCCAGCCATTAATGGCATCTAATACTGCTTTTTTCGCCGTTTCATTTGGTGTCAGCCAAATTTGTCCGTCAGCAACAGCTGTGAAGGCTCTTGGCTCAAAGATAACTCCTGAAACTGTATTTGGGAATGTAGCACTTTCAACGCGATTCAAGATAACTGCTGCAACCGCTACTTGACCAATATATGGTTCACCTCTTGCTTCACCATATACCGCATTAGCCATTAGTTGAATATCATTTTGCGAAAAACCATTTGGAACATTTGTAGCAGTCGGACCTTTAGGCGCTTGTTGTGGTGCTTGTTGAGTTTGGTTAGCCTGATTCCCTTGTTGTGCTTTCTGCCCTTGTTGATTTCCCTGTTTTTGCCCCGCTCCTGCCTTTGGCTGTGGTGAGGCTTGTGGCTGCTTTTGTTGTTCCGTAGGTGTTTGTTGTTTTGCTGGTTGTTTTGCTGGTGTTTGTTGTTTTGCTGGTGTTTGTTTTTTTGGAGCAGACTGCTTATCTAAATCTGTTCCACCGTAATGGGTGAACTTATTCCCCTTATTAATATTTTCTTTTACATGTTGTTCATTGTATTTTGAAGCCTTAACGAGTTTTTCTTTTGTTTTAGATCCCGCTAAGCCATCTACTTTCATACCAAATTCATACTGAAAATTCCGTAACGCCCAATACGTCCTCCAACCAAACACCCCGTCAATATTTCCATTATAAAATCCTAGATATTGAAGACGAGATTGAAGTTCAATCACATCTTCACCAACTGCACCTTGTTGGATGACTTGATTTGAAAAGGCATCTACTTGATCTCTTTCTGGAATGAAACATAAAGAAATAGAGAAAATGATGATTAGTGCCGAGAAAAAAATTTTTCCTTTCATGGTTTACTACCCCCAGTTGTAAATCATTTTCACATTAACCGTATTTTTTGTCACAACTGGTTCAATTATGCAAAATAAATTTAATTTATAAGTTTGAAACAACAAAAACCCCCCACTCTAAGAGTGTAGGGTCTTAATTTCTTCTAAGTGTTGCGCACTTAACGTATGTGCTTTTTTTACTTTGCGTAAGCCCAACCACCATAGGAAAATCATAAATGGTAGCATGATATAGATCCAAGTGGTTTGCATATAAAGAATATAATCATAAATTCCATGTAATAAAAATGGAATAAATAAAGAGAGAAAAAGCCATTTCCCTTTAACAGTGGAAGAAAATTTAGCCTTTCCTAAATAATAGCCCATAATCACACCGAACATAGCATGGCTTGATACAGGCAATAGCGCTCGCCCTATAGCAAATTCCAGCCCGTTTCCAATCAAATACAAAATATTTTCTGTAGTCGCAAATCCAAGAGAAACAGAAGCTCCATAGACAATTCCATCATACGGCTCATCAAAGTGAAAATGCAGATATGCTATGTAATAAACTAGAAACCATTTAAAAAATTCTTCCAGTAAACTAGTCGATAAAAAAGCATCTGCCATATTTGAATTAAAGATATTTTCTGTTTCTAATACATATTGAATAAACATGATTGGAAACACAATTAAAGCACCAAAGAAAAAAGTTCTAATCACTAAAGCGATCGGTTCTACTCCAAATTGATCTTTTAGATAAAAATAACATAGCAACGCCAAACCAGGTGCTATTCCGGCTGACAGAATTCCCAGCATTCGCCGTCCTCTTTTCAAACAATTTACTTTAATCCTACCATGTTATGTATGTAATGAAAATGGATAATTTTTCTATTTCGTTACTGTTGATCCTTGTCAAAAATCAGTTTGTTTTACTTCATGACTAGATGCTAATAATACTGCCAATTTGATTCTTGCTTTTTTGCTATCATAGTCTTCACCTAAAAGCACACCATTTTGTTGCAGATCAAAGGTGCTGCCATAATAACCATAAGATGGATAGACCTTTCCTTCTTCTGCACTTGTCGTGACCACCAAAACAATCTCTTTTTCTATGGCTTTTTTGATCGAATCCATCATATAAGGGGAAACTTGTCCCCGACCTACACCTTCTAATACAATGCCTTTTGCTCCAGCGCTAACAGCAGCATCAATAAAAACCCCATCTGCACTACTATAACACTTCACAATATCTACACGTGGAATTTGGTTTTTAATATTGTAGAAATCCTTAGAAACGGGCTTTTGATAAATACTAACATGATCATTATCAATGATACCTAAATAACCATATCCAAAGGATTCGAATCCTTGTACATTAGAAGCATGTACTTTTTTTACGTACTTCGCCGAATAAATTCTTTCATTAAATACCACCACAACACCTATATCATTTACGATGTTATTTACCGCTACATAGATTGAGTTACGCATATTTGAGTAGACATCCGTTCCTACGTCTTGCGGGGAACGTTGTGAACCAGTAACAACAATCGGTCTTTTGTCATTGATCGTTAAATCTAAAAAATAAGCTGTTTCTTCTAATGTATCGGTTCCATGTGTTAACACAATACCACAGATGGAAGGATCTTTTAATTGCGTTAGAATCGCTTCACGTATTTCAAGCATAGAATCAAAATCAATATGCATACTTGGCTTTTGCATCACATCTACAACTTTTACTTCTATATCATCAGGTAATTGACATAAATCCGCCAATTCACTTCCTGTCAAGGCCCCTGAATTTAACAATCCTTTTGAAATTTCTTTACTTGCGATGGTTCCGCCCGTCGTAATAAGAGCAACTTTTTTTCTCAAATTGTTCCACCCTTTAATTTCTTATTAGAGATTGATGTTGCAATTTTTCCGCCATGAAATCGTCCATTTTCAATAAATATCTCATTTGCCTCATTACCAGCTGCTAATACGCCTGCAATATAGATTCCTTCCACATTTGTTTCCATTGTTTCCTCATCATAAACAGGTCTACCTGTTAATTCATCAATATTTATACCTATTTTTTCCAAAAATCCTTTATCAGGATGGTATCCAGTCATCGCAAAAACAAAATCATTATCAATTTTAAATTCTTCTCCTTCTTTCACATAAACAACAGAGTCTTCCGTGATTTCCTTAACGACAGCTCCCCATTCCATCTTAATGCGCTCATTACGAACATGCCCTTCAAATTCAGGCAAGATCCATGGTTTTATTTTTGGAGAGTACTCATAGCCGCGATATAAGACGGTTACACGAGCTCCTGCTTTAACCAATTCCAATGTTGTATCTACACCAGAATTCTTTAAGCCGACTACGACTACATCTTTATCGAAATAAGGATGTGCCTCTTTAAAGTAATGAAAGACTTTTGGTAAGTCTTCTCCTGGAACATCCATTAAATTTGGTTGATCATAATAACCGGTAGCTAGGACAATATCGCCCGCTATATATTCTTCTTTATCTGTTTTAATCAAAAACTGGGATCCTTCTTTTTGAACTCCAAGAACCTTTTCAAATGCATTTACGCGTATATTTTTTCTGACGACTACTTCTCGGTAATATGCGAGTGCTTGACTACGATTGGCTTTTCGTGTTTCTGTTATAAATGCAACATCGCCAATTTCAAGCTTATCACTTGAACTAAAAAAAGTTTGATGTGTTGGATAATGATAGATAGCATTTACTATATTTCCCTTTTCAATGACAAGTGGATTAATTCCAACCTCTTGTAATGCAATTGCAGCTGCAAGTCCGCATGGACCACCGCCGACAATAATGACTTCTTCTTGTTTCATATGTATTTCCCCCTGATTAATAATACTTTTTATAAACTTTGTTGTTGATTCGACATATCTTAATTTTTAAATAAAAAGATAGACGTGTTTAGTGTTCATGTTCATTTTGGAACTACAGCTGATTGTATTGGATGTCACAAGACAGAAGAAGCAAAACAGGCATGACACCGTATACACGAAATGTCTTGGTGACTCAGGCATAGCTGAGCGGAAAGCTAAGTGCCTGAAACAGAAATCAACAAACCAGTTAACACAGCAAAAAACTCCTATCCTTTTATGATAGAAGTTTTTGAATAAAGTTTCAATATAGGTGATGGGATTACCAAAAATAAGTCATCAATTCACTTACGGCTTTATCCTTTGTGACTGTGGTTCCATATTCTTCTAAAACATGGATACTGATAAAGGATGGATTACCATACTCAGCCATGATTGCCGCAATTTGATTTTGGATATCATGACAGACATTATCAATCAAAAAATAATAAGCATGATTCATGGCGTAAATCGTTCCTCCCGAAAAACCAATAGAAGCAAGTCGTTTCGAGAGTTGAATAACATCTTCAAAATCCTCAATTTCAAATAAAATCTCCACATTTCCTTCCACTGTGATCGACATATCAATAAATTGATCATTAAACAGATCGTCTTCTTGTTCTTCCATCGTAACAATCATAACCATTCCTTGTGCTTGCATGGAGAAAATCTCCACTGCCACCGAGCCATTTATGTCTACTTTAAACGTTTCACTCGCTTCTTCAAGCATATCATGAAAAAGTTGATGCCACTTTAATGAATCTTTCTCGATATCCTCTTTCGTCAACCCTCTGTCAAACAAATCATCCAGAGTAAGGAATATTTTAATTTTATTATAATTCAATCGTTCTAAGCGCATAATGATGCCCCCTACTGTGAACAAACTCTTTATTTAGTTTATGAAAAAAAGCTAGATTGGTGAATCATAAAAACCCTAGTATATGTAACAAAAACGATCATCTAGAGCGGTGCTTGATCGAAATATAGTGAATTTCAGACTTTGCACCTAATCGAAGTGGGACCCCTGTAGTACCATATCCATTACTTATTAAGATGGTTAATTCTTTCTCTCGCTTTATCCGACCTTTTTCATATGGACCAAAACCAAAGAATCGGATTTGTCCTCCATGTGTATGCCCTGACAGCAATAAATTAATTCCATACTGAGGTTCGATTTTCCTGCTGATTTCTGGATTATGGCAAACTAATATTTTAAAACTATTGGGTTCGATTCCTTCCATTGCTGTTTCAAGATGATCCCTTTCTAAACTTAATTCATCCAATCCAATTACGTAAAGCGGGTCTCCGGCATCTGATTGAAAAAGAATCGATCGATTCGCTAATACTTTTACGTCAAGATTATGGAGCATGGCATCTAATACTTGTGCGTCCATTTCGTAGTCATTATTTCCCCACACAAACAACACAGGCCCTAACGTTTTTAATTTAAGAATATTCTCCTCCACTCTATCTAGCGGTACTCCTTTTTCAAGTAGATCGCCGCCAATGATGACGACATCAACCTTTCCCTTCACCTCTTCAATAATCGAATCAGAGATCCTTCGACGATGGATATCTGAAATAAAGAATAGATGGATCGTTCCAAAACTTGGTGAAAAGGATGGAAATTCAAGTGTATGGTAGACGACCCGATCTTCAAATGCCAACTTATACATATAGAAAAGCAAACCAATAGCAGACACAATACAAACTGTAAAAAATATGATCATTATTTCCATTCTTATTCCTCCAACGATTAAGTGAAACTTCTATCGGTGTTTTTTTATCACTGATGGTTAGTTTAGACCAACAGGAAGCATGCGACTGGTTACACAGACACTGCTGTAGGCGTTTTAAGTATCCTGAATGATTCTTGCTGTTAATCTTGAGGTAGGGGTCTATTACTTGTTATGTCGTGATAATAAAGCGAAACTTCCATCAGTAGGGGATATTCTTTTCCCTCTGATGGAAGTTTCGTTTCATTATACCATGTGAGAACAAATAAGAGTAAGGGAGCTATTATTTGTTTTCATGATATAAATTGATATCATAGTTTTTTTTCATCATTTCAAAAACAATATGGCGATTTTTCCACTCATCCTCTTTACTCCATAAATCTTTACTTTTATCAATGATTTCACATCGTAATAAATGAAATTCCTTTTCTGCTTTATCCCGTTTTTGCCGATACACATTCATTAATCCAAATAAACCTATGACCACCATTAGCATATACAGATGTTTAGAATCCTGAATATATACTGAAAAAACCGTTGCAAATGAATAGGAATAAGGTTGAAAGATATTATAGTATAAATATAGAAAATATCCAAAGGAAACCAAAATCGCACTCCACATGATGATTAAATGCCAAAAGGTTAATTTGTCAAATTTTCGTTTTCTCTCTACAACCTTTTGTAACATCTTCCTTGTAGCTTGGTCGGTTTTTTCATCAAGCATCATAATCGGAGACTCCATTCGCATCCCTCCCTTACCTCCAATTTATGAACTTGTCCTCAAAAGTATGACGAAAAAGAAAGCGCAAGCGTCTTGCTTAATTCCGTATGGACTGCCTTGCACAGGACGCACTGACATCGACGTTCGCCATAGTATGTTACAATTTTTAGTCGATAGAGCGAATCGATGTTGACATAATCGTAAAGTCCACTAGGAGCTAGAAACCAATCTAATAAAAAAACTCAGCAATTCGCCGAGTTTACTTTGTTAATGGGATAATTAATACCTGACCTGAAATGATTCTATTGTCCATTAATTGATTTGCCCTTTTAATTGTTTCAATCCCAGCTTTAGAATGATAGTATTTCAGCGAAATTCGATAGATGGTTTCACCCGGTTTGACTTTATGATGAATAATATCATTCGTTTCAGACTTTGTTTCATTCACAATCGAATCAATTGTAATAGAAGAACGATCAGAGTCATTGGATTGACTTTGACCCTCCTCTATTTCAATCTCTGAAGTATCATCTTGATTTCCTCTATTCGGGTCCTGTTCTTCCTGTCTTATATCTTCTTGGGGTTCGGATGATTCAATATCAATCACTTCAAAACCACTTGAGGTTTCTCCAAATGTTTCTTTAACGTTACCAACAGGCTCTTTCAAAAGAGAGGAATAAATACTAAAAATCGTAATAGGTAATAAAATAAAAAATAAAACGAGTAATCGAATGATTGGATATTTAAGTTTCCACTTATTTTTTTTCCTATTTTTTTGGTGCACACGACTTCTAGGGGGTAATTCTTCTCTTTCAACAATTTGCCCCTTTTCAAAGCTGCTTTTATCTAATTTTTGTCTAAGCCTTTCTGCTTGATCTCTGTAAGGGCGTTCTTTATTCATTTATAATCCCTTCTTTTGTTCTTTTTTTGGAAAATTAAATGTAATGGCACAGCCAAGTAGAAAATCAATTAAAAAGTGCATAAAAATCGTCACGAGGAGATTTTCGGTCTGCCCATAAATAAAGCCAATTAGAAAGCTAAGTCCTATTACATTTAAAAATAAATACCAATTAAATAGATAGCGAAAGTGGACTACCGCAAAGATCATGCTCGAAATCACCAGTCCAACATGGGTTTGGATAACTCCTCGGAATAAGATTTCCTCCGCTATCGATACAAGCGCTGCAATCCATGCAATTTGAAAAATAGAACGACCTTGAAAAATTCGTTCATTCAAACCGCCATCATCATAATAATTTGGCGGAAGAACCTTCATTAAAGTTAGATCAAATAGAAATACAGTCACTCCTGCAATGCCACCCCATAACAGGATTTGTTTAAAATCCCATACAAACAGTTCAACAAAATCATCAAAATCGTTAAATAAAAAAATTCCAAGAATGATAGAGATGATGACAATTAATAACTGGGTTAGATATAAGGAGTGAAGTAATTCCTTGTCAGATATTGTTTTTAATAATTCACGATCATTTTTTCTCATTTTTACACTCACTAATTTATTCTTTAATGCGAAGTGAAGAATCAACTATTTTCATAGCGCTAGAGTTTCTTCTCGGCTTGTTCCGAATGAATAATCCATTTTTCTAAGGATTAAGAACACTCTATTAGTTTAATAATATATCAGCGAGTCTCTGTTTCCAACTAATTTCGACTTTTTTTCCCTCTTCTTTTTCTTCAACATAATGTAGTGTCAACGGATCAAATCCACATTGATCACAACAAGAATCAGAATCCTCTCGTTCCCATTTTTCTTGAAAGTATTGTAAAATTTGCTTTCTTCTACATGTTTTCGAAAATACCCAGCGAGTCATAAAGGCTATTTTCTCCTGCTTCACTTTGCGCCTTGACTCACAATGTTGTTTATATTCTAATAGATTCGCTAAAATCATTGATTTATTGAGACTTGATTTGAAGAGAATTTCAGCTATCATTCTCCAGCTTGTGTCCGTAAATCCTCCCATTTGTTGAAGTGTTTCTGGTTCGTTCGTCCAACCTTCACTACGATCATTAACCATTTTAGCCAACCAATCGAATTGCTGTTCCGAGGGAATTTCTGCTTCTGATAATTGATAGGCTAGTTGTTCGTCCCCTGGTGAATATAATAAAATAGCCACGCTCGATTTCCCATCCCTACCAGCACGTCCAATTTCTTGTAAATAAGATTCCATTTGCCCGGGCATGTGAAAATGAATGACATATCTTATATTCTCCTTATTCACTCCCATCCCAAAAGCGCTTGTAGCACAAATAATATCAAGCTGATTCATGAGAAACTGCTGTTGAATCAAAATGCGGGATTCTTGATCCATCCCACCATGATAAGCAGCTACTCTCCCTATTCCTTTCTCTTGCAAGAGCTTTGCAGCCTGCTCCGCAACCTTTTTACTTGAAAAATAGATAATCCCTGCACCCTTTAAAGTTTGAACATATCTGTACAAACAGTCCCATTTTTCTCGATAACTCTCAATATGAGTAACAGATATAGCAATATTTGGTCGATCTACAGAGAAAATAATTTGCTGATACTGTTCTAAACGTAGCGATTGAATGATATCACGCAGGACCTCTTTAGTTGCTGTAGCTGTTAAAGCTAACGTTAGGGGATCACCTAAATTCTTTCTTACTTCACCGAGTTTCATATAGTCTGGACGAAAATCATAGCCCCATTGAGAAATACAGTGGGCCTCGTCTATAACAAAAAGGGATATCTTTAATCGTTGGATCTGCTCCATCAGTCTTGTATTTGTTAATGTTTCTGGTGAGATAAATATAAATTTATAATGCTTTAAATTAGCAAGAGTTCTTTTCCTTTCATCCCCAGATAAGAAAGAATTAATAGCCACTACCCTTTTTTCACCGTTCATCCTCATTTGTTCGACTTGATCTTGCATTAAAGATAACAATGGCGAAACAACGAGAACTGGTCCATTTAATAAATATCCTGAAAGTTGATAACAAAGAGATTTACCTGTTCCTGTAGGTAACATCGCAATGGTATGTTGACCTTCTAGAACTGACGAAATAACTTCTTTTTGTCCTGGACGAAAAGAATCATAGTTAAAATACCGCTTTAACTCATTTTCTAACATAATTGATCTCCATATTTTGCTAATACTAGTCTAATTTCAAAATAAGTGGCTCCTTCAATTCGATTTCGAATCATTTTGAGTTGCTTTGTATTCAACCCATTAGCCACTTGTATAATTTGATTTTGTTTTTCTTGCGTAACAAAGGGGTCAATAGAAAAGTTTTTATTTTTTAAAGCCAATTCAACGATATGGTCTTCAATCGTACCTTTTTTCAAATGCCGAATCTCCATTATTGCTGAAACCGAATACCCTTTACTTAATAAATCTAATGTTTTTTCTGTGGATTGAGTAAGATTTATACTTTGAGATGGCTCAATCAAACAGCTCAAAATCGGATAGCGTTCACGGTCATGTTCAATTCGATTCACCATATAGTGAAGAATATTGATAAATTCGTAATAATAATGTGTAACTTCTAAACGAAAGGTTTGAGCTGCTTGCTCAACCGTTAAACCAACTGAATGATACCCGCTTAAACGGACGACCAACAAATCAGGATTAATGGACGGTTCCTCATCTAAACAGGAGATGAATTCATTATATAAGCTAACACTTAAAGTATCTCTGTCTAATGTATTTTGTTTTAAAAAAGTTTTTATCGAGAAAATGGTTTCTGGACTTTTTTGAATCGGTATATATCGAGAATCATGTTTTTGAAGATACGAGACCACTTGGACCAAAAGTGTTAACCTTTCCCAAAAAAGAATACTTTGTTTTTGAATATTCATTCCATCCAGATGTTTGGGAATAGGCATTTCATTCACCTTTTCTATCAAAAACTTATTCCCTTCTTCAGTTAGAATATATGAATCGTCCGAAATCATTTGCACCCATCCATTTGCTGTAAAAAGCGTGATGATCTTTTCTAAATCGTTTCTACTAAGGGCGGGGAACGTATTAAAAAAAGCTGTAAGATGAAACAAATAGGCATCTTGAATTGTTTGCGAAGATTGTTTTCCATGTAATAAATGGAAAATGGAGAAAATGGTGCGTTCGCCCTTTAATTTTTGTAAACAATATAAAACGAGCATTTGTAAAAATGTGAATTCCACTTTATCACCATTCCATTTTGAATACTATTTTAAAAATGAACTCTAATAAGCAAAACCTGTTTCTATCATATCATGAAACGCCAAAATGAAAGGGTTTTCATAACTGTTTTATTATTTTTTTTGCTTATAAATACTTAAAATTGTTTATCAAAATATTTTTTCTATTGAAAAGTTATCGATACCGTTTTAAAATAGAGATTAAGAAATGAGTTTATCGTTCAAACATCGTAAAAACGATAAAAATAAAGCATATATACTCAGGAGGTTTTTTTCAATGGCAAAATATACAATTGTAGACAAAGAAACTTGCATCGCTTGTGGTGCTTGTGGAGCAGCAGCACCAGATATTTATGATTACGATGATGATGGCATCGCTTTCGTAACATTAGACGAAAACCAAGGAACAGTTGAAATTCCAGATGTTTTAATTGACGACATGATGGATGCATTTGAAGGCTGTCCTACAGATTCAATTAAAATCGCTGAAGAACCATTTGACGGCGACGCTTTAAAATTTGAATAGTCCTTCTTCTAGGAAACTTTAAAATTAAAAAGTCAGGCACAATTGTGCCTGACTTTTTAATTAAAATATTATCTTAGTGGCTCTGTAACACTTAGGTATTTACCGTTTCAGGCACTTCATTTCCCCTCAGCTACGGCTGACCGCCCTGACATTTCACGTTTGAGGTGTTTCGCTTGTATCGCTTCTCCCCAAGAAGTCATCGTACTTCACACTTGAATCAACAATAATCTAAAAAAAACAAACCTTTAATACAGTATATAAAATAAAAAGCACCTAACAGGTGCTTTTTATTTTATATTAATGACTCATTTTGTACGAAGATTGTTGCTTTTGAATCCAAGTTCCCATTTTTGAGAAAAGTAACAGGAACACAAGTGACATCACAATACCTTTGATTATGTTAAAAGGCAATACCCCTGCAACAATATAGGAACGAATTTCCGGACCACTCATTGCTGGCATATTAAGGAAAAATGTATAGGCTGGAAGCAAGACAAAATAATTAAGGACACTCATGATCACAGCCATTAGGAATGATCCGATAATTAAGCCAAAGGTCATGCCTTTTTTGGTTTTAATTTTATTATAAATATAGTAAGTTGGTAAAATAAAGATGATTCCTGATACAAAGTTAGCAAAATGTCCTACTGGAATACCTGTTTCGCTTCCTGTCATAAAGTAATCAAGAATATTCTTTAATAACTCGATAATGATCCCCGCCATCGGACCAAAAACTAATGCTCCAATTAAAGCAGGTAGATCACTAAAATCAATTTTCAAAAAGCTCGGAAATGGTGGTATTGGAAAATTTAAAAGCATTAATACATACGCAATACTACTTAACATTGCAATCGACACCATTACTCTAATTTTGTTTCTTTTCATGTTTCTCTTCTCCTTTACTAGGATCCATCGGTTCCGTAGAAAGAAGGTTTAGCTAGGCAACCTTTTAAACATCCTAAATAAAAAACCCTCAAGATCTTAACTTGAGGGAGAATGTTAGAAGGCAGATTTAATAAACATTCAAACATGTTTATTTTTTGAATGTTGCCAAACCTCCATCTTCTCCCATCCAGACTGTACTGTCGGCTTTGGAATCTCACCAAATCCTGCCTTATAAAAGGCTCACGGGCTTAGAAACCTAAGTTTCAACACCGTCGGTCGGGAATTTCACCCTGCCCCGAAGATAGATCGTATTTGTTTTTATATCTCTATTATACATAAAGGTCCTATTTCTGTGAAGAAGAAAAACTCGAAATGATTTAGTAATAAAATATCTGTACCAATTTCGTAACAGTTTGTCCAAAGATATGTCAAAAGTATCATACTCGCTTATCGATTTTACGCGCGGATTATTATCACGCTTCAAAGCCGATGACCTGTTGCTTTCGGGTAACTCGGACATCTTATCAGTCCTTTGGTCCTGCTCGATAAATTACCTTTAAAAATAAGAATCAGGGCTTAACTATTATTTAGGAGAAGTCCCACAACTTCCTGCTAAATGAAGTTAAATGCCTAAAAATAATAAACTTACACAAAAGCCCATTGCCCCAGCAATTAAAAACCTTCTTATGTAATCTCTCACTTCCATCAAATCCTCCTTATTTAATCTCCCATTTCACACTATGAATGCCTGTCCCAAATTAGAACAAAGTAAAAAACAAATCTGATTCATAAAAAAAAGAAGGATATTCACCCTCCTTTTTTTAAAAGTCATTGTTTCTTGTGAATCAAGATATGTCGGCAAGTTACTGCATATTTCTTGGTAACAAGAAGGAAAATGTCGTACCTTGTCCTTGCTTGCTGTGAACAGTAATAAAGCCATTATGAGCTTCTATAATATTCTTTGCGATAGCCAGTCCAAGACCTGTGCCTGATTTCCCACGTGTTCTCGCCTTATCCGCTTTATAAAACCGTTCAAAAACGAATGGCAGATCCTCATCAGGAATTCCGGCCCCATTATCCTCTACCTCAATTAAGATACCTCTATCATCCCTTCGCTCATGTATGGATACAGTTCCACCATCTCCTGTATGTCGGATTGCATTATCAACTAAATTCGTTAATACTTGCTCGATTCGATCAGAATCAAATGAAAAGAACTGTTCATTACTCTCACGTTTAAACTGTAACGATATATTTTTTTCCTTTGCTAACCCTTGGAACTTCCGATGAATTCGACTTAAAAATGGTTCGAGCTCAACCTCATCGATCGTCAAATTAAAATGACCAGATTCCATTTTTGCTAAATCAAGTAACTCATTAACTAACCGACCCATTCTTAATGATTCATCATAGATTACTTTTGCCATATCTTTTTTCTCTTCATCTGTTTGAGCAATGTCATCTACAATTGCTTCACTGTACCCCTGCATCATCGCAATAGGTGTACGTAATTCATGTGATACATTGGCAATAAAGTCAGATCTCATTTTATCTAGTTTGCGTTCCTCAGTCATATCTCTGACAACTGCAACCGCTCCACGGATGCTTTGATGACTATACAATGGGCTGACAATAATGCCCCAGTAATGTCCCCCTAGAGAGATTTCTCCCATTTGCTCTTTTTCCGTATTTACAGCTTGTTGAAATAATTCCATGACTTTTGTTGGAACCTCTGCAGCAGGATTTTGCTGGTTTCTCTTTTCAGAATACCAATTTTGTAAAAATAATTCAGCTGGTGGATTGGTCATCAAAATCGTCCCATCACGGTTAAATGTAATAACACCATCTGCCATACCACTTAAAATACTAGACAATAACTCTTTTTCTTGACTTAATGCATTCAAATTAAACTTCAATTGCCGCCCCATTTGATTAAAGGCTGTCGCTAGTTCACCGATTTCATCATTTGTTACAATCGGAACCTTTGTATCGAACTTTCCTCTAGCCACTTCAAAAGCCGCTTGTTTCATTTTTCGAAGCGGAGCATTAATTCGAGTAGATAAGAAGAAAGCAAAGAAAGTCGTAAGAATAATCGCAATACCCGCAGCTAACAAAATATATTCTGTTGTTTCACGGGCCATTTCCTCTACTACTTCAACCGATTGATAAATATAGACAGCCCCATTTTGACCATCTTTTCCAGTCAAAGGTACCCCAATAATAATATATTGTAAGGGGCTCTCCCCTGTATGTTGCTCTGAAAATGAAGTAACCACTCTTGTAGGTTCTTGCTTTTCCAAAACTTGCGATAGGCTTTTATCCTCTAAAAAGTAAGATAAAGGAATTTTAAGGGTTTTCCCCTCATAGGGAGCTGTGTAAGATTCAGTAGGACTTAGTACAATGGTCAGACCTGTGACCTGATTGATTAATTCCCAAGAGATTTCTAGTGCACTATCTAATTCATGAGTTTCAAAGATTTCCGCAATTTTTTCCGCTTGTGCTTTTAAGTTCTTTTCATTTTCTGAGGCTGTATAGTTTTGTAAAAACTGCATCGTCATAATCGATACAAAAAACAGTACAAACGAAACAAGTAAAAGGATCGTTGCCCAAAGCTTAACAACTACACTACGCCAAAATTTCATTCATTTATTACCTCAAATTTGTAACCAACACCCCAGACGGTAATAATCATTTTGGCTGCTTGTTCTGATACTTTATTTAACTTTTCACGCAAGCGCTTAACATGTGTATCGACTGTTCTCAAGTCTCCAAAGAATTCATAGTGCCATACTTCTTTTAATAACTGTTCACGATCATATACCTTATCAGGTGATTTAGCTAAGAAGAATAATAACTCATATTCTTTTGGAGTTAAGCTGACTTCCTGACCATCTGCTAACACACGGTGCGCATCATTATCAATCGTTAAATGAGGGAACACAATAACATCCTTTGATTGTGGTTCAGCTTGAACAAATGTTGTGGTTTGTGACGATCGTCTAAGCAATGCTTTGACACGTAATACAACTTCTCTCGGACTAAATGGCTTGACAATGTAATCATCTGTACCCACTTCAAAGCCTTGGACTCGATTTACTTCTTCACCCTTGGCCGTTAACATGATGACTGGTGTCGATTTTTTCTCTCTTAATTCCCTACATACTTCAATTCCATCCTTACCAGGCATCATTAAGTCAAGCAAGATGACATCATAATCATTTGCAAGCGCTTTTGTAAGTGCTTCGTTCCCATCTTCTGCTTCTTCAATTTCATACTCTTCTCTTTCTAAATACATTTTTAATAAACGTCGAATTCTTTCTTCATCATCTACAACTAATATTTTAATATTTTTATCCAAAAGATACCCTCCTAGCACATCTATTGTACAAAAAGGACCGGATTTTTGCTATCCCTTTCCAACTATTTTACCATAAAAAGGCCTTCACAATGATAGGAAGGCCAGCAATCGTTGCGCAAAAACGTATTAAGCATATGAATGAAGCCCAGCAATGACCAAGTTAACGGCTACTAAATTAAACATAATAATCACAAAGCCAATAACGGCTAGCCATGCCGATTTTTCTCCATGCCATCCTTTCGATAGTCTTAAATGTAAGAAGGCTGCATAAAACAACCATGTAATTAAAGCCCAGACTTCTTTTGGATCCCAACCCCAAAACCTTGTCCATGCAATCTGAGCCCAAATCATCGCAAATATTAAGGCCCCTAAAGTAAAGACTGGAAATCCAATTAACACAGCTCGATAACTAATTTCATCTACTAAATTTAAATTTATATTTTTAACAAGCGGCTGCAGAAGCTCCCCTAATCTCTTTCTTGCCAGTATGCGGACGAGTAAATAGAGAATGGTACCCATGAACATAGACCAAATAACTGTGTTTAGTTTTTTTGCATTGATGATCGCAGGCACATCAATAAAAGGTGAGAGTTTGTCGGTTGTTAGTTGTTCCCCTTCATGCGGACCAATCAGGGCTGGCATTGTATATTCAAACTCTGATTCTACTCCATTTTTATCAATCCAGTTGAAGCTTGTCCCATAATTTAATCCTGAAAAGGTGCTAGTAGCTACGATAAAACCAACAACACAAATTAATCCAAACATAATCGTTTCCAACCAAAATGTTTTTTTGCTTTTTTTCGACTGATCGATGGACTTAATTAGGTAAATCAGTCCTGCTGCGAAACTAATCGCTAAAATCGCTTCCCCTAAAGCCGCTGTGATTACATGAATCTGCAGCCAATGACTTTGTAATGCTGGAATAAGTGGAGAAATGTCTCTTGGAAACATGCTAGCATAAGCAATAATTAAAATGGCAACCGGTAGTGTAAACAGACCTAATAGTGAGGTTTTGTACACAAAAAAGATGGCAATAAAGACCCCAACTAAACACATTCCAAAAAAGGTCGTAAACTCAAATAGATTACTGACAGGTGCATGTCCTGCAGCGATCCAGCGCGTTATAAAATAACCTAATTGGGCAAGAAATCCAATAATCGTAATACTGATGGCCAATTTAGACCATTTATTCATTTTCTTCGATTCTTGTGTAGATCTTTTATCTTTAATGGCTCCTCCAAAAAAGAGAGTAGCAACTAAATAGAGTATAAATGCTGTAAATAATAAATTACTACTTAGGCTCGCCAACCTAACTCCCCCTATCCTTGTCTGGCTGTATCTAATTGATCGACTGGTTCGTTTATTCCCGTACCTTCTAACACAAAAGATATTTCCTGATTTAATCCGTACCAATTTTTATTGGTATGCGCTGCGATCCATACTTCATCGTTCTTGCGATAAATCCATATACGTCTGTGATACCAGAATGACCCTTGACAGACTCCAATCATAAAAATAGCTCCACCAAGCGCTAAAATCCATAGAGTTAAATCTTTACGAACAGTAAGACCTGAAACATTTTTCGTTTCAACACCCTTAAAGGTCATTTTGTATTGATTATCACCACTTGGTTCAATCGTTTGCCTGATTGCAACAAAACTAATTTCGCCTTCTGGTTTATCTGGCGTAAACATTTTAAAGATAAAACCCGGATTATTCGGAATCTTTGATTTAGTAGAAGGCTCCCCATCCTCATTAAACTCAAAATCGGGAAAATAACTTAGCATCTCAACTTCATAACCATCTGATAAACGATATTCTGTTTTAGGGTTATTTAAATCAATTGTTAAAGTCCCATACTCTTCAGCACTTTCCTTATGACTTAAAGCAAACGTCATCTTACTTAGTTCATTCAATTTAAATTCCGTTTGGTAAAGAGCATAGTCTTCAAACTTTAATGGTTCGTTTACTTTAATTTCGCCATCCTTTACCTTTTCTAACTCCGGCTCCTCACCTGGAAGGGTGTTTCCTTCCTTCTTATAAAGCGTAACATTGGACTGATAATTTTTGGCGACTGCTCCTGCTCGATCAATGGCTTCTGCAAAAACCTCTCCATCTTTTTCACTATCATAAGTTTCAAGAATAAACTGTTTATTTTCTAAATAATATTCTCCATTTGTTTCTGGGATCAGTTTTGTTTCTCCTTCACGAACCCATAGTACTTTATCAACATACATTCCAGGCACAAATCGAAGCATAGCCCCGATTAAAAAGATGATTAATCCAATATGATTGACATAGGGACCCCATCTTGAAAAACGACCCTTTTCAGCGAGAATATTTCCATTTTCCTCCCGAATACGGTACCGCTTTGTTTTTAATTTTTCTTTCAAACTATGATATTTTTCATCAGTAAGTTCTACTTTTGTCTCACTAAAATAACGTTGTCTTTTCAAAAAACCTTCATTTCTTGTAACTTTTTGTTTTTTCAATGCTCTGTGTAATGGAATAACACGATCCAAGCTACAAATGACTAGGGATACCCCAATTGATGCAATCATTAATAAATACCACCATGAACTGTATAAATTATGAAATCCGAGTTCATAATATAATTGACCGAACCACCCATATTGTTCTCGATAAAATTCTGATGGTGGGATTAGCGGCGGAATATACATTTCTTGCGGCAAAATCGTACCTAAAGCGGATGTAATTAATGTAATAACAATCAAAATAACGCCAATTTTTACAGAAGAGAAAAAATTCCAAATTTTGTCGACAAGCGTCTTGTTATACGTTTGAGAACGTCGGGCACTACCTTCGTATCTCATGTCTACTAATTTTTGATCTTTATCATTCTCATTTAATATATTTCCGCATGCTTCACAAAGAATCGTTCCATGTGGGTTTACATGGCCACATTCGCATTTCACTTCATTCATTGATAACTCCCCTTAAGCTATGGTTGAATTTGCTTCATAAAATCATGGACCATTGCCTCTGTTAACTGACCCGTATGCGACTTAATGACCGTACCGTTTTTATCGATTAAAAAGGTAATCGGCAACGGATTAATTCCATAAGCAGCCTGTACATCTCCTTGATCAATTACAACTGGAAAAGTTAACTTATGCCGTTCTACAAATTGTCGTACAGCAAATTCTGTTTCTCCTACATCCACAGCCAATACTTGTACCCCTTTATCCTTAAAATGCTGGTATTGATTGTCTATATAAGGAAATTCTTCTTCACAAGGCTTACAAAAAGTCCCCCAAAAGTTTAAAAATACCCCTTGCCCTTCATAATCTGATAGTTGATGTTTTTGACCATTTAAATCGACTAATACAAAGTCAGGTGCCATTTCACCAATCGCCACTTTTTGTACTTTATCTTTTGTGAAATTAGCGTACAATGAATAACCAACGGCTAAAACCAACACACTTAAAATTATCGTTCTAATCCATAATCGTCGCTTCTTCATCATGGCCTCTCCCCCCGTGTACCTTATACTCGAATGTTAGATCACCATTAGGATTTCATGATGATCTATCACACGACTTTTTAGAAAATATTTACTATTCCAATATTATATCATTATTAACATCTCTGTATTAGTTTTTTGCTAAAATAATCATAAAATTTCTAATTGCTCTCTGCTAAAAATCGAAGTTGTTTCACTTCATGACCTGTAAGTTCACGCGTCTCCCCTGCTTTTAATCCTCGTAATGTTAAAAAGGCATATCTTTCTCTACGAAGTTTTAATACTGGATGTCCAATGGCCTCAAACATTCTCCTAACTTGACGATTTTTACCTTCATGAATGGTTAATTGGACAATTGCGGTGCCTTTCTTTTTATCGACTGATATCACTTTTGTTCGAGCAGGAGCCGTTTTTCCATCTTCAAGCATCATTCCTTTTTCAAGGGATCTTAAATTTTCTCTAAGCGGAATACCTTTCACTTTGGCAATATATTCTTTTTCGATTTCATTCCGTGGATGCATCAATAAATTGGCAAATTCCCCATCATTCGTTAATAAAAGTAAACCTGATGTATCATAATCAAGACGACCGACTGGATAAATTCGTTCCTTTATCTGTGGAAAAAAATCCATTACGGTTTTACGTCCTTTTTCATCACTTACACTGGAGATCACTCCCCGTGGTTTATAAAAAAGAAAATAAACGGGCTGTTCTTTTTCAAGTGGAACTCCTTCAACCTCTACCCTATCTGTGTTTGAAACTTTAACCCCTAACTCTTTTACCACTTTCCCATTTACCTTCACTTTTCCTTCAAGAATCAATGCTTCTGCTTTCCTTCTTGAAGCAATACCTGCATGCGCAATCACCTTTTGAAGTCTTTCCATCTATTTAGCCACCTCTAATTTAGCTTCCTTATTTGTATCAACTTGAATTATGCCATATTCTAGTCGTTTTTCAAAATAAAAAAAACACGGGAACTATGCTCGATTCAAAAAATCAGAGTACTTGTTCCCGTGTTTTTTACCATACAAGTGAAACAATCACAATCGCAATAATAATACCAAAAAAATCGGCTAGTAATCCTACTTTTAATGCATCCCCCATTTTTTTGATGCCAACTGCACCAAAATAGACAGTCAAGATATAAAAAGTCGTATCTGTACTTCCTTGTAATACAGCAGCTATACGACCAATATAAGAATCCGGTCCATGTGTCGCAATTAAATCACTGGTCATCCCGAGTGCTGCTGTTCCTGATAAGGGGCGAATAATTGAAAGCGGAATAATTTCTGTTGGAATTCCGACGGCTTCCATTAATGGCCTTATTAAATTCATAAAAAAGTCAAGTGCTCCTGACGCGCGAAAGATGGAAATAGCCACTAACATCCCAATCAGAAAAGGAATAATAGAGATGGCTATTTTGATTCCTTCTTTCCCTCCCTCAACAAAACTTTCATACGTCGGTACTCTTTTAAATGTTCCATATAGTAAGATAAACCCAATTAGAACAGGAATAAACCATAAAGAAATAATCGAAACAATTCCCAATCCTATCACCCTTTACGTTTTCGGGATCTTCGATAATAGAATAAGCGATCAATGACGACCGCTACAAAGGCGGATAAACAGGTAGCTATTAATGTCGGACCTACAATATCTGTAGGGGACGTGGCATTATAATTCATTCGTATCGCAATAACAGTTGTCGGAATGAGAGTCACACTGGCTGTATTAATCACGAGGAATGTAATCATTGAACGGCTTGCTTCATTTTTGCCACCATTTAATTCCTTCAGTTGTTCCATTGCTTTTATTCCAAGTGGTGTAGCTGCATTTCCAAGCCCAAATAAATTTGCCATCATATTCGATAAGATATAGCCCATTGCTGGATGTTGATTCGGGACTTCAGGAAAAAGACGTTTGACTAGTGGACGGAAAAGCTTAGAAAGTTTGTCCAGTAATCCAGCGTGTTCAGCGATTTTCATCATTCCAAGCCAAAAAACTAATACACTAATGAGCCCGATACAAAGGGTTACCGCCTCTTGTGCACCTTTAAAAACGGCTTCATTTACTTCCTCCATCGTTCCATTAAACATCGCAAATACGATTCCAATTACGCTTAATAATACCCAAATAATGTTAATCATTCTTGAACACCTAAATGTAGAGATAGCATATTTTTAACATTCTCGAAAAACGATTCTTCTTCCTGTTGTACAGACTGTTTATAATAGAGAGGAACTTCTCTTAACGGTTTATCATCCAAATAAATCGCCGCTTTTCCAACTAGATCTGGTTCATTGTCTTTATCCCGCCATTCTTCTTTTGGCTTTTGTAAGGTGATTTTAATTTGAAATAATTCACGTTCTTTATCTGTGACAGGATAAACAATATCATGATCTACATATACTTTGTTTTTGTAAAAAGGATCATCGATTTTTTTGAGCGTTCCTTCTTTCATGATGGTTACTAATGTATAGTGATTAAAACCATGCTCATACATATTAATATGATCATTCCAATCATCAGGACCATTTAAGGTCACGGCAATTAAATCAAGATTTTCTTTTGAAGCCGTTGTAACAAGCGTTCTTTTTGCTCGTTTTGTGTATCCTGTTTTACCACCTGTTGTATACTCATACAAACCTGTTAATAATCGGTTTTTATTTTTCCAGACACGATCCCAATCCCCAGATGGGTCAGGCGCTCGATGAACTTTAGTTCCTGATATTTTCTTATATGTATCATTTCCCATCGCATATTGGGTAAGTAATGCCATATCATACGCTGTTGAGTAATGATTTTCATGATCATCTAATCCATGAGGGTTTGCAAAATGAGTATTTTCCATTCCGATTTCTTCCGCCTTTTGATTCATTAAAAAAACAAATCCATCCAAACTTCCACCGACATGTTCTGCAATCGCCACAGCAGCATCATTTCCAGAGCGAAGCATGAGACCATACACAAGATCCTCTAGCTTAATCTTCTCACCAGGTTTTAAATATATGGATGAACCTTCTGTGCCGACCGCATTGTTACTTACTTTTACCGTTTCATCTAATTTTCCTGACTCAATTGCCAAAATGGCCGTCATAATTTTCGTGATGCTTGCGATTCTCTTTTTCTGATGAGCATCTTTTTCGTATAAAATCCTGCCTGACTGTTGTTCCATTAAAATAGCACTGCTTGCACTAACCGAGGCAGAGCCTAATGCTTTAAAGGGAGCATACAGTAAGACGGATGAAGTGATTAATGAGAAAATCAATAAGTACCTGAAAAGCTTCATTCGATTATCCCTCTTCTCCTTTATCGGTTTGTACAAGTTTATGCCACACTTGTCCCATTATGACAAAAAGAACTCAATCATCTTTTTAGATACATTGAGTTCTTTTTCTTGTGAAATCCAGTTCGATCCATGGATTAAAATGGTTTCCATTTTATTTGTCTAGCCTTTAAAAAGCGCTCCTCTACATCTTTCCAATTTACAAGATTCCACCAATTATCTACGTATTGAGCTCTATTATTTTTGTATTGCAAATAGTAAGCGTGTTCCCAAACATCCAGGGCGAGCAAAGGAATGGTGTCCCATTGGGTTAGAAGCATATGCCTTTCAGATTGAAGAATTTCTAAGTGACGGGAACGTGGGGACCATACAAGGATTGCCCACCCAACACCTTCAACCGCTTTCGCAGCCTCAGAAAAATGTTTCTTAAAAGCTTCAAAGCTGCCAAAATACTTATCCATTTCTCTTAATAAAATCCGACTCGGTTGCCCTCCGCCATTTGGTCTCATATTATTCCAAAAAATGGTATGCAAATAATGCCCTGAACCATGGAAAGCCAGTTCTCTTGACCAATGTTTTACTAGGGAAAAATCACCGGCTTTTCTTGCCATTTCAAGGTTGGTTTCCGCTTTATTTAAACCATCAACATAGGACTGGTGATGTTTTTGATGATGTAATTTCATAATTTCCTCTGAAATATAAGGCTCTAGAGCGTTGTATTCATAAGGTAATGGGGGTAACTGATGTTTTCCAGCTCCAATATAGGTTTCATTCAGAAAAATAGTTCCATTGCTTTGGCGATTTTTAAAATATTCCTGAATTTCGTGATGAAGCTCCACCGCTTCCTTTTCGATGACTGATAACTCCGCAGTCGTCACATCTTCATCTGTTACCTTTAATAATTGCTCCGAAAAATCGTGTACTCGCAAATAAATATTCTCATCTTCCTCTACTTTTTCAGCTTTTAAAAAGTCAATCACCTCTTCATTCCATTTCACTACATGATTAAGATATTTCTGATTGGCAGTCATCGTTTAGGCCCCCGTTGTCAAATTTTCATCCATTACTATCATATGGATGAAAAACGCGATAATTGCTTGACTACTGAAGAAAGGCGGAACAAAAAAAGCCACCGAAAATTCGATCACTTTTTTGTAGGAATTCTTATTTGGTTTGAAGCATTTTTGTTCTATAGTTTGTTTCGTAATATTCAAGTTCTTCACGAATTTTTTGGAAAGAACTTTCTAAATCTCGGAACACTCTCTTGATCTTTTCGGGTATATCAGCCCTAAATTTAATGGAATGATGACCGGTGTATGCCGAACGACTGTCCTCAAACCATGTGTCACTTTTTGGAGAAAAGAACTCATCAATGCATTGATGGTAGATTCGATATAGACTCTTTTCTGCAGCTTGTTTGGAAAAAGGTTCATTTTTCAGGATGATATTACACGCGTCCAATCCTTCCTCACAAAAGACAAGCAGTCTGCGAAGATTAGAAAGAATGCTTTTATAATAGGCTGGATCAGCTTCTTGTTCTTGCAACAAATCATTTAAAGTGGTAGTGTTTAAAAACGTTTCGAATTCATTTACAGTTGTCTCTAAAAAAGTTTTCACTTCGTTCATTTGAGTTTGCACAAGTGTATTTCCCATGATTTCACCCCTAATCAAATTCGCCCGTCGCATTTACGTGCGGATACTTCTCTTGAGCTCGCTCAAGAAATTTCCTTAAAAAAATCCGAGACATCCGCCGGGGGATTTAACTCCATTCAGCCTGGGCTTGCCCCCCACTGAATTGATAAAAGCTTTCTCGTCACTTATAATCACTAAAGACTTCTGTACCTGTCGTAAGCTTTCGGTACAAAAGCATTTGCTGAAGGAAGTTAAAATTACGCTTCACCCTAACTTTCATTTTTATAATAGTTTGAATTGTGTCTATCTTTTTTTATTTTAACATAGAAACCATAAAAATACCTTTTATTTGAGACTCATCATTAGACTACTCTTCTTCAAACCGATCAAAAAAGAGATCTGCTTCTTCTTGCACATACTCCTCATCAACACTAACTGGTAACGGAGGGAGCTCTTCAATATTTTTTAATCCAAAATAATCAAGAAATTCCTTAGTCGTACCATATAAATACGCTCTACCTGGTCCTTCCGCTCTACCAACCTCTTTAATCAGCGCTTTTGCCGTTAAATTGTGAAGAGCTCTTTCAACTTTGACGCCCCTAATCTCTTCAATTTCAATTCTTGTGATCGGCTGTTTATAAGCAATAATCGCAAGCGTTTCAAGTGCAGCTTGTGATAGGGTAGATGTATTGGGTGATTCAACTAATTTTTTTAAATAAGGAGAGTATTCCTTCTTCGTTACAAGTTGAAAAACACCAGCCAATTGTACAAGGGTAATCCCTCGATTGGCATTCTCATTATACTCTGCCTGCAACTCTTGGATGACCTGCATGGCGATGGTCTCGTCCAATTCAAGTACCTCACAAATTTGTTTCTGCGTTAGACCTTCATCACCAGCAGCAAATAATAAGCTTTCAACAATTCCTTTCCAGTGGATAATCTCCATCTACCTTGCTCCTTCCATAGCAAAAACATATATGTCAGCAAAGTTTTTTTCTTGTTCAATCATTATTTCATTTTGTTTCATAAGTTCCAGTACCGCTAAAAAGGTCACGACGATATGCTCTTTATCATGTGCAGGAAATAGATCAAAGAAATGAGTGCGTCCTTTTATTCCTTTTAAATCATGTAGAATTTCTTGCATCCTTTTTTCAATTGAAATTTCTTGCCGAGTAATTTTCGTTAATAATGGCCTTTGCAGTTTTTTTCTTCTTAGTAGTTTTTGTAGGGCACCAAGCATGTCGTAGAGAGAAACATTTCCGACTGGTTGTTTCTCTATCTGTACTTGTGCAGCATATTCTGTTAAATCACTAGGAGGTTTCGTAAACATTAACCCTCTTTCCTCCTCAAGTGAGCGTAAATCACCAGCAATCTCTTTATACTTGCGATATTCAAGTAACTTTTCCACTAATTCTTCACGGGGGTCTTCTTCAATCTCAATCATCAGTTCATCATCACCATGATTATTATGGTTAGGCAGAAGCATTTTACTCTTAATCTCTAATAATGTCGCAGCCATAACAAGATATTCACTTGCCACGTCAAGCTGCAATTCTTTCATTGTATGAATGAATGTCATATATTGTTCAGTTATTTCAGCAACGGGAATATCATATATATCGATTTCTAAATGATTGATCAAATGAAGGAGCAAATCAAGTGGACCTTCAAAAGCATCAATCTTTACTTTATATTGCATCTTTTCCACCAATACTTTTCCATTAATTGTTGTTCAGTCTTATGTTGAATATCTACTTCTTTTGAAAATAAGCTATAATTAGTATAGTAGATTGATTCAATTTATCCAATAAAATATTTATGAAAACTTCGAAGTACAGAAGTATGGATTTTTTTACGCAGAAAAATGAGAAGCATATTTTTATAAAATACCTAGTAAGGTTAAAAGAGATGAAAAAAGGAGTTTTGAAGAATGAATTTTCCACAGGAATATATCCATTTTTTAGTCCATTTCCATGGGGATCGCGACTATTTTGAATGTCATGAGATATTAGAAGATTATTGGAAAAAGGTAGATAGCGGCAATAAAGAGTCCATATGGGTTGGTCTGATTCAACTAGCGGTGTCCAACTATCATCATAGGCGCGGAAATTTTGCTGGCGCTAAAAGAACACTAGAAAAATCAGCCTACATTCTTTCTAAGAATAAAGAAAAACTTGAAGAACTTGGTATTGAAGCAACAATACTACTTCAAGAAATCGATGATCATCTTGCTCGTATCGATAGCCTCAAGCCCTACAACAGTTATTCATTACCACTTTCTCATGAATTAGTTTCACTGTGTGCCCGACGTTCTAAAGAACTAGGACTAGCTTGGGGTAGTAACAGTAATATGGAAGATCATGACGTCGTCCATCGACATATGAGAAGAGATCGCTCTCCGGTTATAGAAGAAAGACAACAAGCACTAAAGAACAAAAGAAATAGAAGGCAGTGAGGACTACTCTCTACCTTCTTGTATACATTTATTAATAAATGCACTAGTTACCTCAGTAGGCAGGATTTGCTTTTCGGGGTACAAATCCTTTAATGCTTTTACCATACTTGAACCAATACCTTGACCACGGTGGGATGGATTTAGTGAAATATGATAGATCTCAAATGTTTCTTCATTCTTCCATACACCACCAAGTAGACCAATAATATCTTCGCCTACTTTCCATAGAAATAATTGCCAATCCTTTTCAGACTCATACTGCTTAATGGTTTGTTGCAATTTTTTCAAATCTTTTTCACTTGGCATATAAGATAATAAACCCATAGCGATTTTTTCAAAACTTTTTTTATAACGAATAAGCATCATTAATCCCTCTTTTTTAAAAACCAAAAAAACTAGTTTTAGCTTTTTTAAAAAATATTATCAAATTCGCCTGCTGACATTGCACCCAGATTTTATCACACTTCATAACACCACAGCCGCATGACTCGCCTGACTAGGACATCCTGTCCATCGTCGTCGCTTAATTAATTTCTTTTTAAAATCCGAGGCATCTGCCGGAGGCTTAACTTTATTCAGCAGGGTTTTAAACCCTACTCTTTCAGTTTTCCTTTTGTATATACCCAATTGCACCGTTGTAAAGGACTTCCGCTGAATGAAGTTAAACATTATGACCTATTCATTCGTTAGCATCATACTTTTCATGATACATAATTCATGAACATCTTTCAATCTCAAATATATTTCAGGAGGTAGAAATAATATGGACTTCTCTTTCTAGAAAAAATTTAGTATGATGAATTTGTGTAGCTTTTACGGATATTATAACCATATAATGATATTTTTGTAAGTGTGAAATATGGTTAGAAAAGATTCTTTAGAATAGTTTGAGGTGACTAAATGAAATTCTTAAAAAATGTGATCTTATTACTTTGTATGCTGCTTATACTCCCTATACATAGTTATGCTGATGTTGCTGTAGGTGACATGATTATTACTTTAGGAGAAGACTTAACTAAGGAACAAAAGAGTGCCGTCCTTGCAGAAATGAATGCACCCCAAGATGCACAAATTATCACCGTTTCAAACGAAGAGGAGCATAAATATTTAGGGAATTATATTGCAAAATCACTTATTGGAACAAGAGCCATTTCTTCTTCAGCGATTACCATAAGTGAAAAAAATTCAGGACTTGAAGTTGAAACGAAAAATATCAATTGGGTTACAGATGAGATGTACTTAAATGCCCTCATTACCGCTGGTGTAAAAGATGCCGAAATTTATGTCACTGCACCATTTGAAGTTTCTGGAACAGGTGCTTTAACAGGTTTGATCAAGGCCTATGAGGTTTCCGCTGAAAAAACCATTCCAGAGGATGTGAAACAAGCAGCTAATGAAGAATTAGTAAAAACAGCTGAGCTTGGAGATTCCATTGGAGCAGACAATGCTTCCGCTTTGATTGCAAAAGTAAAAGAAGAAATCGCAAAGAATCCACCGAAAACAGAGGCTGATATTAGAGCTCTTATTGAGCAAGCTGCAAAGGAATTAGGAATTACGTTAACAGAAGAACAAATTCAAAGTTTAATTGATCTTTTTAATAAATTAAAGGATTTAAATATAGATTGGAATCAAGTAGGAGAGCAAATTAATATTGCCAAAGATAAAATAACGAATTTCCTTGAAAGTGAAGAAGGACAAGGCTTTTTAGAGAAATTAAAACAATTTTTCATTAGTTTAATCGACGCCATTAAGGCTATGTTCTCCTAGAAGAAAAGCGCAATCTCCTGTTCACCCTAAAGTCTGCACAAGACGAGTCGTCAAGAAGATTTCTATAATCATCTTGACGGCTTGGAAGAAATGTATAGGCGACTGTCCGCATGACAACGCTAGACAAGCTTGTCACGCAGAGCGAGATTGAACAATTCTTTAGGTCTAAAGAGGACTAATAAAACCTTATGACATTGAGAGGATAGGCGCTAGGGCTAGGCAATACGACAAATAGAGTAGGCGCATGAATTATTCATGCGCCTCTCACAGATCCGTACGTGCGGGTCATCGCATACGGCTCCTCCATGATTATCCCCGTTGGGGATGATGTTCATTGTAAATGTCCACAAGAGAAACAAGACCTTTCTTTTTATAAAACCATTTATTTGGGAGGGCTACATTTACGGGTTTACACTTTGAACTTCTCCATGCATACATCCGAAGCTGAGGAAGTTCCCCTTTCCATTTTCTTCTGCGTAACTCCCTATGTAGTTTCCTTATTTTCCTCCAACTTCTTAATTGGACAGACCGTAATCTTCTCCTAATCCATTTATCAAACATAGACATTAGTGACTTCGTGTGCCAATATCCAAAATAATTTCCCCATCCTTCTTTAATCAGATTTTCAATGTTTACCGTTTGATTTCGCTTTGTTATTTCCTTGACCTTACTTTTAAACTTCTTTATAGATTTCTCAGAAGGTTTAATCCAATAAGCTTGTTTAAATTCATAACCCAGAAAAACAAATGATTCATTCATATTATTAACAATCTTAGTCTTCTCAGGATGTACGATTAATCCAAGTTTTTGTTCAAGGATTCGAGTAACTGATTTAAGTACTCTTTCAGCACCTTTTTGTGACTTACAACAAATAACAAAGTCATCCGCATATCTTGTAATGCGATGTCCTCTCTCTGTCATAAGCTCATCCAACGGATGCAAGTAAATGTTCGCAAGCAATGGACTAATGACTCCACCCTGTGGGGTGCCTTTTTCATTTAAATGGAAACTGCCACCTTCCATAATTCCTGCTTGGAGAAAACTTTCAAGTAGTCGAATGACACTTCCATCCACTACTTCTTCTCTAACCAAAGACATAAGTTTGTTGTGTGGAATTGTATCAAAGTATGATTTTAAGTCTGCATCAATTACATACACATAACCATCCATTAAATCCTTTCGAATTTTCTCCAACGCCATATGTGCACTTCGGTTCGGTCGAAAGCCAAAACTGCAATCAAGAAATTTAGCTTCAAATATTGGTTCTATTATTCTACGCACAGAAGCCTGCACTACTCGGTCTCTCACGGTTGGGATACCTAGAGGCCTTTTTGAACCATCAGCCTTTGGAATATATACACGTTTCACAGGTCTCGGCTTGTATGTCTTTTCTTGTAATTCACGTTGAAGGATTTGTACATTATCCTCCACACCAAATTCAAAAGCCTTAATTGTTACTCCATCTATCCCTGCAGCTCCACGATTCCTTTTTACCTCTTTAAAGGCTTCCTCCATGTTAGGCATTGCCCATATTTTATCTATGAGACTATACCATTTCCTCTTTTGTGGGGTCTTTACTCCCTCACGAAAACCTTGTTTGTCTTCTTTTTCGTTCATGTTCCGTTTCTTTCCTTTCAGTCTGATGATTGACTAGCCCAACCTCGGCAATATCAACAGATTCATAAAGTACTACGCCCCATACGGTCTACCCTTCTGTTCGACCCCGATTCTATGGATTTATCCTCTCGGTTTCTGTATGGACATGACGTATTATAAGATAACTCAGTTTCTCTTCCATGGACAGACGGGCTTCGCATAGAGTACATACCTTTTGGGTTATGGCTCCTCTCAATAACTAGGTATTGAGTCACTTACCTTTGCGACCTTTCCAGTAAGTTTATTCACTACTATCCCCTGCTCTGACTTCTCACCACCCATAGCCTTTACTTGTCAATCACTGACTTGTTTAAGGTTTACCATAGTATGTATGGAGGCGATGAGACCTCCTTGGGTCACGCCATCGGACTTTCCCCTGAATCCAGTCCTCCTAACTAACAGAGCCCTCTTGTGGCTTTGGACATTCCCTTCTTTTGCAGGGTTATCCGACTCCGCCAGCCAACATGGTTAAATTGTCGCCTGTTCCAGGTTTTGCCTTCAAGTCCTCCGCACATTTCCTCACGGCAATGCACTACCTGTCAGCTATACACTTCCGCCACCACGGCGTGTTCGGGACTTTCACCCGTTAGTCCAATGCGCTGCCAAGCGCACAAAAGCTAAGCATTATAAATGCTTAGCTTTTTGATTGATCGATAAATCAAGTCGAATAAGATCTTCATATGTTTCTCTTTTTATGACCAATGTTGTTTTCCCATTTTCAACAAAGACAACAGGCGGACGTGGGATTCGGTTATAGTTATTCGCCATAGAATAACCGTAAGCTCCGGTACAAAATACAGCTAAAATATCCTCCTGACCTGGTTCTGGTAAAGGTAAATCCCAGATTAACATATCTCCTGATTCACAGCATTTACCTGCAATGGAAACAACTTCTGTTGGTTTTTCTAAAGGTTTATTCGCAAGTACAGCCTCATATTTCGCGCCATAAAGTGCTGGTCTTATATTATCGGTCATTCCCCCATCAATCGCAATGTATTTGCGTACATCAGGAACTTCTTTACTTGAACCGATTTTATATAGCGTAATCCCTGCATCTCCCACTAAAGAACGACCAGGCTCAATTCCTAATTCAGGGACTTTCATGGAATGTTCTTGTGCTTGTTTCTTTACTTCTTTAATAATATCATCCACATATTGATCAGCTGGTTTCGGATCATCTTCATCTGTATAACGAATTCCAAAGCCACCACCAAGATTAAGAATCTCTGGTTCATATGAAAATTTCGCTTTCCAATCTGATAATTTTTGAAAAATCTTTTGAACCGCTAAAATAAAGCCTGTTGTTTCAAAAATTTGCGATCCAATATGACAGTGTAATCCAGATGGAACCAACCAAGACGACTCTATAATTTTTGACAATGCTTCCTCTGCTTGACCATTCGTTAAACCAAATCCAAATTTAGAGTCTTCTTGCCCTGTCATAATATAATCATGTGTATGTGCCTCTATTCCAGGGGTAACACGAATAACAACAGACATTTTTTGTTCTCTCTGAGCACATAACTCTTCTAATAAATCTATTTCATAAAAATTATCAACAACCACATAGCCTATTTTATAATCTAAAGCCATGGATAACTCTTCTCTGCTTTTATTATTGCCATGGAAATGAACTTTTTCCATTGGAAAGTCAGCGGCAACTGCTGTATATAATTCTCCACCTGAAACAACATCAAGTGATAGTCCTTCCTCTTCTGCTAATTGCAACATGGCAATAGATGAAAAAGCCTTACTAGCAAAAGAAACTTGGGCTTTTACACCATTTTTACTAAATGCTTCGATAAAACTTTGGGCTCTTTGCCTAATTAAAGCAACGTCATACACATAAAGGGGAGTTCCATATTCCTTCACTAATTCTACCGTATCTACTCCGCCAACTTCTAAATGACCCTTATCATTTACTGTGGTTGTTCCATAATAATACATATCTTCCCTCGTTCCTTAAATAAAAATTTGCCCGTCAAAATACCATTATATATGGGCTCTGTAAAATTGAGTGGTTGATTATCGTTTCAAGCACTTCGCGAACCACAGGTGACCTCCGAAGTTTTCGTGCCTTCCACTACCATCAACAGTAGTTCAAAATTAATATTTACCTATTCATACAGCCTGTTTTTAAATGGCTTTTTACGGCATGCACCTGACTACTTGTTTAAAATTTACTTTATCACATCAAAATGCATATCGCAATATGAAAACATTCCAAAAGAGCCTGCCATCATCAACTTCGCAAGCTCTTTTGGCTATCTACTGTTTCGGTTGCCTGATTCGATTCGTTGTGTGTACAATACTTGGTCTAATTTGCGACCCAGGTACGGCTCTACGGATTAGGATTTGTATTAATGCCTTCGGTTGAAATGGGATTAATGGCCATAAATAAGGGGTATTAAATGAATGAATTCTTGCTAATAAAATAATGTAAATCGTAATCCCTACAATTAATCCCGGTGTATGGAAAATCGCCACGATGATTAATAAGCCTAGTCGAGCCAGTTTATTCGCAATGCCCAGTTCATAGCTTGGAGTAACAAAATTCCCTATTGCCGCAATTGAACTATATAAAATGACTTCTGGAACAAATAAACCGACATCTATTGCAATTTGCCCGATCAATACCGCTGCCACTAGACCCATCGCATTGGATAAAGCAGTGGGGGTATGGATGGCAGCCATTCGCAGAAATTCAATTCCTATATCGGCTAAAAATATTTGGACAACAACTGGGATATGGGTTAATTCATTTGGACCAACAAATGCAATTCTTTCAGGTAAGTGATGAGGTTCTAATACAAATAAAAACCATAATGGCAATAAAAAAAGAGAAGCAAAAATTCCAAGAAAACGGACCCATCTTACAAACGTTCCAACTCCTGGTGATTGCCGATACTCTTCCACATGCTGCATATGGTGAAAAATCGTCGTTGGTGTAATAATAACACTTGGAGAGGTATCGACATAAATAAGGACATGACCCTCTAATAAATGGCTAGCCGCAATATCGGCTCTTTCGGTATAGCGGACTAATGGATATGGATTATAGCCTTGTTTTAGTAAAAACTCTTCTACCGTTTTATCTGCTAATGGAATCCCATCAATTGCAATATTATTCAATTCCTTTTTTACTATTTCAATTAAATCAGGATTGGCGACCCCCTCAATATATCCGATCGCAATATCCGTCTTACCCCTTTCACTCACACGCATAATCTCAAAGCGTAAGTTCTCATCCCGAATTCTTCTTCTTGTTACGGCGGTATTTATAATAATATTCTCAACAAACCCATCTCTTGAACCACGAATGACTTTTTCCGTGTCAGGTTCCATTGGGGTTCTACCTGGGTAGCTTCTAACATCGACAACCAAGCCTTGGGGCTCGCCTTCTACCACCACAACTATTAAACCAGAAAGAACCTCATCTACCATTTCATCTAGTGATTTGATGGGTTTTACAGACTGATGAACTAGGCGATTATGAACAATATCAAATAAGCGATTAGAATCCTCTTCGTGGTCGTTTATTTGTACTAATTCCTCAGTTAATTCAATTATAAATGCAGCATCACAGAGTCCATTGATATAATAAAAATGAACATCTTTATTTATAATTTTTAGTTTTCTAACTCCAGTATCAAAGCTTTTCCCTAATCCTATTTTTTCTTTCATAAACTTTTCTACTTCATTAGGAGATTTAGGAATCGGTGTTTTCTCCTTCACTTCGTTCGTCATAAAAACCACTCCTTTCTAAAATAAGTTGTACAGCTTGTTTGGTAATCGGAGATCCGATTTCATAATGGTCTTTTCCAGCCATTTTTCCAATATCGCCAATTCCTACAACGATTGGTACTGTTAATTGGTCTACACAATAAACCGTATCCCCATACAATCTCCCATCTTCCATTTCCTGAATCCCAAATTTATCAACCCCTTTCTCTGTCAAATTGCCCTCACGATCAATACTTACTGTAATCCTTGTCCATTCTTCTTTCCTCGTTTTCGAAGCTACCGCAATGACTCCAAGAACTTCTAGTTCCTCATGGTTTGCGACATATTTAAGGGCTGTTTCACCTGCTCCTTCCCCCATAATCCCACTATCATCAAACATCACTAAAACAGGCTCTCCTTTTGCCTTTTTTATGTGTTTAACAATTTCTGGACCGCTTAAAACAGATGGATTTCCATGTGACATGGAGATACATCGCCCTCCTATTTCCTTTGCAACGATTTCGAGTGATCTACGTGCATAGTCATCTCCATCTGTAACAAGAATCACTTTTCTTTTACGATCCATATACGTTTTCCTTTCTTTATTATAATTTGACTCTAATACATTTGATTGTTAATCTCCGCTTCAGACACTACACTCAAAGTCCCCTAATTTCCTATGACCCTACACAGTTGAGTCGGGAATTTATTAATGGTCCACAAAAAACATCCACTGAAATAGTGAACCCACTATTTTTCCAATGACTAAGGCCATCATGAGAATTACAATTTTGTCTTCGATTCCAATCCGTTTGGCTAAGATGGGCCATACATTTAATACTTCTGTTAATGCTGCAGCCATCATTCCAACAAAGATGCCACCTGCAAGGCCAAGTCCAATCAAGATGACACGTGGAAGATGCATATGTGGTTCTTGTAAAAAAGCAAATGTTCCAACTACCGCACCCATGACAACTGCCCATTCATAGGCTTGAATCATTTTCATGGTTTTAGATAGTTGTGTTAATCTCGGGATAATCCCCAATACAGTTAAAAAGGCCACATACCCAGCCCCCACTGAAAGACCACCTGCTAAACCAATAAAAATGACAAATAAAAATTTTAACATCATTTTTTCTTTGACATTCTTTCTTTATTTTCATGCATGACCACATAGCGATCGAGATCTTGTTGATAGTTAAACATTTCTACTTCGAGTGGACTTGGCTCCTCATTAAGTCTTTTCTTAAAAACATGGTTAAAAAAGATAATCATTCCTAAACCTAATCCAAGTGAATAGGGAATTTGAAACAACAATGGTTTTTCAACATTTTCTCCCGTTATAATTTTGTAAAGTCTTTGATGGGCATCCTGCATGCTGACATCTTCATGAAAGTTCATAATCGTTAACATCGAACCAAAGAATAGTAAAAACCAAATTAATAGAAAAAGAACCGGTGAAACCTTTCTTTTTTTAAAAACGACTTCAATAATAGTTTGCGATTGCCCGATTAACTGGACTTCAATGGCTGGATCCAATTCTTTTATCTTTTCGACAATCTGCATAATATCGATGATCACAATATTACGATCCTCAGGCTTTACTTGATAAAGGACGATTTCTTTTATCTGATTATATATAGATTCTTCTGCGATGATCTGTGCAATATCTTTTACTAGAATTTTATCGTTTGGTTGAACAAAAACGCGGTGACGTAAACGAATATAAACCGTTTTTTCCAACATGTTCACACCCCACAATCGCATTTTCCTCTTACAACATAGTATTTCTTACTTAAGAATGAACATGAACCCCAATAAATGGATATCTGGGTTGGATTTGGAATACTTTAATTCGTGAAAATTTATTAACGGAACCAAAGTTAGGGAATATTGAACCAAAAAGGGATCTGAATTGAACCAAGACAAGTTTTAATTGATCCAAAATACACATGAATTGAACCAACCCTGATTTTTCCAACAAAAATAGACCGCATGGATTTAAATATCCATACGGTCTTTCATTTGTTGCAATATTTTCTTTTCTAATCGAGATACTTGTACTTGTGAGATGCCTAGTCTTGCCGCTACTTCTGATTGTGTCTGATCTTTATAATATCTGAGATAGACAATTAATCTTTCGCGTTCATCAAGTTCCAAGATGGCTTCTTTCAAGGCTATCTTATCAAACCATTTCCCTTCATTTCCATCATCAATCTGATCAAGAAGAGTGATAGGGTCCCCATCATTCTCATATACGGTTTCATGAATAGAGGAAGGCGTTCTGCTCGCTTCCTGCGCCATGATGATATCTTCCGTAGAAATCTCCATATACTCAGACAGTTCATTAACAGTCGGGATTCTACCTAATTTCTTGGATAATTCGTCTTTCGCCTTTCGAATTTTATTTCCTAATTCCTTTAACGAACGACTGACCTTCACCGTTCCATCATCGCGAATAAAACGTTGAATTTCACCAATGATCATAGGGACGGCATACGTAGAAAATTTGACATCATAAGATAAATCGAATTTATCCACCGACTTTAATAAACCGATCGACCCGATTTGAAAAAGGTCATCTGGTTCATAACCACGATTTAAAAAACGTTGGACAACAGACCAAACTAATCGCATGTTTTTCTGAACGATCAAATCTCTCGCACTTTGATCGCCTTCTTGACTTAGCTTAATTAATTTTTTTACCTCATTATCTTTCAAATAAGGTTGAGTTTTTTCTGTTTTAACCTCCACATCCATCGGCAAGACTCCTTAATTGCATAGCATTTTACTTGGTGACAAATGCTTTCTTAGTCGGATCTCGGTACCTTTACCTGGCTGCGATTGAACTTCGATGTCATCCATAAAATTTTCCATGATTGTAAATCCCATTCCAGACCTTTCTAATTCAGGCTTTGTTGTAAAAAGAGGTTGTCTAGCCTCTTCTACATCTAGAATTCCAATTCCTTCATCCTTAACGGTCAGTTCAACAAACCCGTTTTCAAGAGAAACAGAAATGTAGACAATCCCATTTGGATCACTATTATATCCGTGAATAATTGCATTTGTTACAGCTTCTGATACAACGGTTTTAATTTCCGTTAATTCATCCATGGTTGGGTCCAATTGCGAAATAAAGGCCGCAACGGTAACGCGCGCAAAAGATTCATTTTGACTCAATGCACTAAATTGAAGCTTCATCTCATTTTTCATCGCTTAGGCAACCCCCAGTCTTTGCAAAGCATTTTCTTCTGTAGGCTCAAGACGAATAATTTTAAATAAGCCTGACATATCAAATAATCTTTGAACAGAAGGGGAGATTGCACATACGACCATCTCACCGTCAACCTGTTTAATTTGCTTGTAACGGCCTAAAATAACCCCTAAGCCAGAACTATCCATAAAGGATAAATGTTCCAAGTTTAGGACGATATGGCGGATGTCGTGACTTTCAATGGCATGAACGGCTTTACTGCGGAGTTCATCGGCTGTATGGTGATCCAACTCTCCTGCTAAACGAATGCATAAAACATCTTGTTTGACTTGTAATTCAATATTCAGACTCACTTTTTCGTTGCCCCTTTCCTACATATCCTACATACATAAATGGCACCTAATAGTGAGTCAATTCTATATAACCTTTTTTATTTCCTTCTTAAAAACAAAACTAGTGGTAATTCGCTAAAAAATTACTTGATTTGTCAATCCGTTTTCGTAAAAATTCCAAAGGATCGTTTGAATAAATCCCACAAGCTTGCTTTTTCAATATCCTCTTTTGCTACTAATGGACTTTCTACTAATGTTTCCCCATCTTTTTCAATAATAAGGGTTCCAACTTGATCTCCTTTATTAATTGGAGCTTTTAAGTCCTTTTTAACGGTAACCTTTTGACTTACATCCTCAATGTTTTCACCTTTTTTCGTTAATAACGAAATCGGTTCACTTGTTACAACTTCCACTGCTTTTTCTTTTCCTTTACTTATCTTTACAGAACCCATTACATGATTTCGTTCAAACATTGGGTGCGTTTTATATTGGCTAAAAGCATAGTCAAGCATTTTTGTTACTTGTGCATTCCGATCTTTCGGAGTCGGTGCGCCAAATACGACGGCAATGACTCTCATCCCATCCTTCTCGGCGGTTGCGGTCAAACAATACATGGCTTCCCTTGTGAAACCGGTTTTTAAGCCGTCTACCCCTGGATAAAAACGAACTAATTTATTGGTATTAACAAGCCAGAATTTTTTATCGGTATTTTCACGTAAGTAGTCTTCATACTGACCTGTAAACTTTGTGATGCCTTCATACTTTAGTAATTCTTTCGCCATAATTGCCATATCATAGGCGGAGCTGTAATGTTCATCCACAGGTAATCCTGTTGTATTTTGAAACTTTGTATCTTTTAAACCTAATTCTTTTGCTTTTTTATTCATCATCTCGACGAATCCTTCTTCTGAACCGGCAATTCTTTCGGCCATTGCTACAGAAGCGTCATTCCCAGAACCAATGGCAATTCCTTTTAACAGTTCTTCAACCGTCATTTCTTCTCCTGGTTCTAAAAAGATTTGTGATCCTCCCATGGAGGCTGCATACTCACTGGCACGCACTTTTTCATCGTAAGAAATTTTTCCTTTGTCGAGTGCTTCCATAATTAAGAGCATCGTCATGATTTTTGTCATACTAGCGGGTGGTAACTGTTCTTTGCTGTTATTTTCATATAATACTTTACCTGTATCACGCTCAATTAATATGGCAGATCTTACGTTATCAGCTAATTCAACTCCTGTTTTTTCCTCAGCAGATGCTATTGGAGCAATGATTGATAGCGATAATAAGACCGTGAGCATGACTGAAACGACTCGTTTCATCACAAAATCCCTCCATTCTTTCTTCGTTTCCATTTTTTCCATAAATACCAAATTTATACAGCCATAATTAAATTGGTCCTCCGAATTTGTACCGTGATTTAATACTTGGGCTTGCTCGATAAAATACATAATAATATCGCAACGCTCGCTGGAGGCTTACCTTCAATGGGTGAGGTTTAACCCCCAACTGAATCAAAAAACCACCTAGCATCCATCCCTTCACTTTAGTAGTGCAGGTTTCCTGTTGAATGCAGTAAAAAAAAACACGGAGACGAATTTCCGTTTGCAAATAGCGAACAAGAATTCTTCTCCGTGTTTTTTTATTCATTCGTAAAAATCTCATAAATTAGAGGTGGAGCTTCTACCTTCTCATTAGAAATTTTAATGTTTTCATGAAGCCATTTTTTAATTGAATTTACGTTTTCTCTATTACTATAAATCGTTGCAATAGATTCTCCTTGTTGGACATAATCACCAATCTTCTTCCTGAGAACAAGACCTACAGAATGATCAATCACTGATTCTTTTGTTTCCCTGCCAGCACCTAATAACATTGCAGCCGTTCCAATTTCATTTGCAACCATTTCCGCAATATATCCTGCTTCTTTTGACTCTAATTCAAATTGAAATGTTGCCTGCGGAAGATTTTCAGGATGGTCCACGATAGTAGGATCTCCACCTTGAGAAGCGATAAAGATTTTAAACTGGTCTAGGGCACTCCCGTTCTCAATTGCTTTTTCAAGCATTTCCCTTGCATCATGAAGCGAGTCAGCTTTTTCAGCGAGAACAACCATTTGACTTCCTAATGTTAAGCATAACTCCGTTAAGTCCTCAGGCCCTTTACCCTTTAATGTATCAATAGCTTCTTGCACTTCAAGAGCATTGCCTATGGCATTTCCGAGCGGCTGACTCATATCCGAAATCACAGCCATTGTTTTTCGTCCGACCTTTTGACCAATCCGTACCATTGCCTGTGCCAATTCTTTCGAACCTTCAAGGGTCTTCATAAAAGCTCCTGCTCCAGTCTTAACGTCTAAACATATGGCATCGGCACCTGCAGCAATCTTTTTACTCATAATTGAGCTTGCAATCAATGGGATGCTATTGACGGTCGCTGTAACATCCCTTAGCGCATAAAGCTTTTTATCAGCCGGTGTTAGATTCCCGCTTTGCCCCATAATCGCAAGTTTATTTTTATTTACTAAATCGATAAATTGTTCCTTTTCAATTTCCGTATGGAATCCGTTAATCGATTCTAGCTTATCAATTGTTCCTCCAGTATGCCCTAATCCACGACCAGACATTTTAGCGACAGGTACCCCAACAGAGGCCACAAGTGGACCTAGGATAAGTGTGGTTGTATCTCCAACACCACCTGTTGAATGTTTATCCACTTTTATTCCTTGTATTTCACTTAAATCGATTTCATCTCCGGATTGGACCATCGCCATCGTTAAATCTGCCTGTTCGTTGGGAGTCATTCCTTGAAATAAAACAGCCATCGCCCATGCGCTCATCTGGTAATCTGGAATATCTCCTTCTGTATAGCCTTGAATAATAAATTGAATTTCCTCGGTTGAAAGTTCATATCCGTCCCGTTTTTTTTCAATTAAATCTACCATCCTCATCTATAACTCACCTCTTATTAATCAATTCATTTAAAAAACTTTTTCCATAAGGTGGCATTTGAACGGAAAAGTTTTCAGCGATGGTAGCCCCAATATCGGCAAACGTTTCTCGAAGTGATAACGGATTCCCCAGTTTAATTTTCGGTGTATACACTAAAAGGGGCACGTATTCACGCGTATGATCAGTCCCATGATGGACAGGGTCATTTCCATGATCTGCGGTAATGATTAGCAAATCTTTTTCGTCCATTTTGTTAAAAACCTCTGATAAGCGGAGATCAAATTCTTCAAGCGCCTTCCCGTATCCTATTGGGTCACGACGATGACCATATAACGCATCGAAGTCAACAAGATTCACAAAACTTAAACCGGTAAAATTCATCTCAAAGGTTTGCAGCAATTTATCCATGCCATCCATATTGGAAACGGTTCTTAAGCTTTTCGTGATTCCTTCCCCATCATAAATATCATGGATTTTTCCAATCGCGATCACGTCAAAACCAGCATCATGCAATTCATTCATTGTCGTTCTGCCAAAAGGCTTTAACGCATAGTCATGTCGGTTCGAGGTTCTCTTAAAATTCCCTGGTGTGCCGATAAATGGTCGGGCGATAATCCTCCCTACCATGTATTTCTCATCAAGGGTTAGTTCTCTCGCAATTTTACAGATTTCATAAAGTTCATCAAGGGGAACTACTTCCTCGTGTGCAGCAATTTGCAATACGGAATCAGCTGAAGTATACACGATTAAGGCTCCGGACTTCATATGTTCTTCGCCTAGTTCTACGAGGATTTCGGTACCACTAGCTGGTTTGTTCCCAATGATTTTGCGACCTGTTTTCTTCTCTAGTTCATCTATTAATTCACTAGGAAAGCCATCTGGAAAGGTTTTGAAAGGGGTTTTGATATTCAATCCCATAATCTCCCAATGCCCTGTCATTGTGTCTTTTCCATTAGAAGCTTCTTTCATTTTCGTATAGGAGGCAAGAGGATTTTGCACTACAGGAATTCCTTTGATTTCTTCTATGACACCAAGTCCTAACTTCGCCATATTCGGCATATGTATTCCATTCATTTTTTCAGCGATATGACCTAATGTATGGGCTCCTCTGTCACCAAATTTTTCTGCGTCAGGAGCTTCACCAATTCCCACTGAATCCATCACAATCAGAAAGATACGTTTAAATGGAAATGTTCCAGTATTCATAAAATCCCTCCAGCTTTTCATCTTGTTCTTCATTGTAGCAATACAACTCTATCATTTCCTTCATTTTATGCTTTCATGAAAAAAAAGCGGAAGCGCCTTCAGAACAAAAAGTCTTTGGTTCCTTAGAGGTATACTCAAAGTAGTTCTTCTTTGAGTGCTCAGCTCCGTATGGACTGCCCTTGGCGGTCTTTAGTCGATGTTCTTTCCCTGAGATAAATGAAATACGTTGAGCCGTTAGTGTGAATCGATGTTGAAGCAATTGTTGAGGAAGAAACAGGAAGTTCCATTAGGAGCTAGACATTAATCTAACTTTACAAAACCTATACTTGTTTAAATTAAGAAAAAAGCCACCATTTAACTTGGCAGCATACAATCAATTAGGCTCGTGGATGGAACCGACTATATTCATCCTTTAATCTTGTCTTTGATACATTTGTATAAACTTGAGTAGTGGAAAGGTCGACATGTCCAAGCATTTCTTGTACAGCACGGATATCCGCTCCATTTTGTAAAAGATGCGTAGCAAAAGAATGCCTTAATGTATGTGGTGTTAAATCCTTGCTAATCCCTGCTTCTAGTGCTAATCTTTTTAAAATTTTCCAAAATCCCTGTCTTGATAATTGTTTGCCATGGTGGTTTAAAAATAAAGAATCATCTTGAACTTTGGGCGAGATGAAATCCGGTCTACCCTTTTCTAAATATTCTTTTAAAGCCTGGATAGCTGTTTTACCAATCGGAATAATTCGTTCTTTATGGTTTTTCCCGGTACAACGAACAAATCCCAACATTAAATGAACGTCTGTCACTTGTAACGAAATTAACTCACTCACTCGAATTCCCGTTGCATATAATAATTCTAACATCGCTTTATCTCGAAGGCCATAATGATCAGATGTATTAGGAGAGCTTAATAACGTTTCAACTTCTTCTACGCTCATAACTTTCGGTATGGATCGTTCTAGTTGAGGTGGCTGAATTAAAACGGACGGATCATGATCTGATAATTGCTCACGAAGTAAAAATTGGTGCATTGCTCTTATCGAGGCAATATGTCTCGCTATGGTACGTGAAGATTTCCCTTGTTCCTGTAAATAGCCTAAGAATCCAGTAATATGAACTCTTTGGACTTCAGTAAAATTCCTTAACTTCTTTACACTCGTTAAATACTTCGTATAACTTTTTAAATCTCTTATATACGAAATGATTGTATTTTCTGCTAACCCTTTTTCACCTCTTAAAAAATGGGTAAACTTTTCTAACTCTGCTTCCATTCTCATTACTCCCCATTTAAATAAAACAATAACAACCGATCAAACCAATTGGAATTTTCATCATGCCCTGATGCTGTCACCTTGATCGCAGATCCCTGAGGTTCATCATATCGGTGGTATTCTGTGTATTCTTCATTTAACCACATGATACCATAATAAAAGAGGATTGTGCATCCAGTGAACAAAATAAACACCTTGAGGGTATGAAACATCATTCTAAACCATTTTCCCATTTTAACCATACCTCCGGCCAAATATTTCCTATTTTATACTTATGCCAAGATGGACAGGTTTTATACGTTTTAAGTGATCGAGTAGGAAATTTCTCCTCATAAAAAAGAAAAACCTCTTCTACTGAATAGAAAAGGCTGATTCCTTACTTATTTTTCTCTTTGCTTTTATCCTGGCAACGATGACAGATCCCATGGAATGTAAGTCGGTGATCTTTAATTTTAAATTTCCACTCACGTTCTACTACTTCTTCTACTTCATCCAATAAATCTTGTTGAATTTCATCAACAGTTCCACATTCGATACACACCAAATGATGATGAAAATGTGCGGCTCCCTCTGTGCGAAGATCATACCTTGAAACACCATCACCAAAATTTATTTTATCAACTATTTTTAATTCTGTTAGTAATTCTAATGTCCGGTATACTGTAGCAAGACCGATCTCTGGCGACTTTTCTTTCACAAGGAGGTATACATCTTCTGCGCTTAAATGATCTTCTTCATGTTCTAATAATACCGACACAGTCGCTTCACGTTGTGGTGTTAGCTTATAACTTGATGAGTGTAATTGCTTCTTAATTCTTTCAATTCTTGTTTCCATAACGAAAAGTTCCTCCTCTTCCTCCCATTCTCAATTATAACAAATGAGGAGAAGGAGTCAATTAAAATTATTACAATCTACAGTTGATAATAATTATTATTTAATACACTGTATCAATTACAGTTTTCATTAACGAGGGAGATACATAAGCCTCAAATAAGGCTGCAAGAGCCAGAAATAATCCAGCCATCACAAATACTAAAGCATATCTTCCTAATAATGGCAAGATCGGTTCGCTTATTTTCTTCATAAATTGTCTTCTGAACATTTTCAAAGAGATATTAATCGCTACAGTTGCGGTGATAATAAAGACGGGAATGATGATAAAATTTTGCGGTAGAACCGAAACAAATGATAATAGAAAACCATTCCACCCCATTTGATTTACGAGAAATCCTACCGTAAAACCAATAACTAGTCCTTTCATAAATAAAACAATTAAAATGATTGGCAATCCAATAATGGATATCCCTAATATTCCCATCATTCCAATAAACTTTCCATTATCAAAAAAACTTTGTGAGAATACATCTTTTGCTCCTGCGATTTTCCCGTCCGAAACTTGTCCAAAAAACTGGGATAAATAATACGCTAAATCTTCCTTTTGACTAAACGTTAAGCTGTTTACGACGACTGCTCCAAAAATAACCCCCATTAGAAATAAGACGACCACAAATAAATAGATTGAGGAATGCTCGCGAAAATGGGTGGCTACAATGTTCTGGTACATTTTTTTCTTCATGTGCTCTTCCTCCTGCTAATCAGTTACTACATTTTATGCAGGAGGTAGAAAACTATGACGCTGACTTTTTTAATAATAGAATTAATCCCTCATCGAGATTTTTCCATATTTTCCGCCTCCACCGGCAGATAACGATAATTTGCCTGTTCTTGCGAGGACAATCATTTGTGCCATTTTCTCAGGCACCACTTCTTTCAAGTGCTCAAAAGATACTTCATGCAAAATCGCCATTTCCGTTCCAAAATGATTCAATAGTTTTTCTCGTATTTTTGGTCCAAGCCCTGGGATGAACTCTAGTGGAATTTGATGAATATAGGGCGGCCGTTTTGGTTTATGACCATTTTCCACAGATAGTTCAGCGATTCGCTCAGCTACTCCCTTTACATACTTAGAATGTCCACAATTCTCACAAACACCTTCTACCTCTGGAAGAAAAGGATGCAGGCATTTTTCACAAACCGTTTGATGGTATTTTCCAAGTAGTGGATCCAAACCATAGTTGGCAACAATCCCTCTTCCATCTTCGTTTCGTAGTGCTTTTCCAAATTCATTAAATGTAGGCTCTACCATTTCAATTATCTGATATTCGCGAGCAATTTTCCCTAGTGAATGAGCATCTGAATTCGATAGAAATGGATATGAATGCAGTTCAGCAATACCATCGGCCATATAGGTATCCGAACTTAAGCCAAGTTCAATCCCATCAATCCACTCAGGGATGAACACCTCCTGTAAACTTGAACGCACACCTTTCCCATATAAGCTTTTAAAGGGTGTGAAGACATGTGCCGGAATAAATAGACCTTGTAATTCCTTTACCTTTTGTTGTAATTCCTTCCCACTAACATAAATTCTTTGTGAGCTTAAATGAATATTTTTTAAATGCCCACTCAGCCAGTTAGAAAAGACCTTTAATGCTTCAATGGTTGGTAAAAAACATAGAACATGAATAGGACCATGACAGTTTTCATCATAGATTTCCAACTCTGACCCTGGGATGATCGTCAAGCCACCATAACTTAACCCACCCTCTACTAACTGGATTAATTCCCCTTCATTCATTAACTCTTCCATTTCAATGATGACTTCGGGAGAATGACAATCTATGATGCCGATCATATTTAGACCCTTTTCATCCCTTGCGTGAGCGATAATGTTTGAAAAGGTTAACGTCTTTGCACCTGTTATTTTAACAGCTCTGCCATATTTAGTTCTCCCAATGTGAATATGTAAATCAGCAAAATATTGATTCATCTTTATTTTAATCCCTCTTGTAATTGTAAATATTGGACAGCAAATACCGTTTTGGCATCATAAATTTGTTTTTCTTCGATGGCTTGTAGAGCTTCTTCAAGACTCCACTCTAATAAGTTGACAAATTCGTCTTCATCCAGTTCTGCCGCATTCGCCTTTTTCGTCAGCCCTTTCGCTAAATATACATGGACAATTTCGTCAGCAAAACCAGGTGATGTATAGAAAGAGTTTACAAGTTCAAGGGTCTGACATTCATATCCGGTTTCCTCTTCTAACTCACGTTTGGCGCATTCTGCAGGAGCCTCACCTTTTTCGAGCTTACCAGCTGGAATTTCAACAATCGTACGCTCTAAGGCTTTTCGATATTGCTCTACCAACACTAGTTTATTCTCCTCGGTGATCGCAATGATAGCCACTGCACCTGGGTGTTTAATTATTTCACGTTTTGCCTTTTTTCCGTTTGGAAGCTCTACTTCATCAACCTGTAAAGAAACCACTTTTCCCTTAAAGATTGGTTGTGTCGATAATGTTTTTTCTTCAAGACTCTTCATTTTCTACCCCTCAGTTCTATCAAATTAATTCTCTCATACATTTTACCATACTCAGTTTAGGAGGAAATGTGATGAAAATCTATGTACACGAAAAAGGAATCACCCTAACAGGAAAAGCTTGGGAAGTACGCCAGAAATTAAAAGAGTATCGTAAAAGCTTTGAGCTTGTTTCAGATTGGGTTGAAGCTCTGTCCACGAATACTTCCCATATAGCTTATCACAAGCCTGCTTTAATCATGAACTATAAGAAAAAGAATGATTCGACTTGAGTCTACAATATCAAATGAGGCTTTTTCTGGAAAATGGCAATGATGAAGTGTTATAAATAAGGAAGGAGGTGTCGAATTTGTTAAAGAAACGACGATTAGGAACGTCTGATTTAGAGGTTTCAGAACTTAGTTTAGGGTGCATGTCTTTAGGTACTGACAAAGGCCAAGCTGAATCTATTATTAAAACTGCGATTGAAGAAGGCATTAATTTTTTTGATACTGCTGATTTATATGATTTTGGTGAAAATGAAAAAATTATTGGTAGCGTTTTGCAGCCTTTTCGAGACAAAGTGATTCTAGCGACAAAAGTGGGAAATCGCTGGAATGAAGGTGAAGATGGTTGGCAGTGGGATCCATCAAAAACCTATATAAAAGAAGCTGTAAAGAATAGTTTAAAAAGATTAAACACTGATTATATCGATTTATATCAACTTCATGGCGGAACGATTGAAGACCGGATTGACGAAACGATTGAAGCCTTTGAAGAATTAAAAGCTGAAGGGTTTATTCGCTATTATGGCATTTCCTCCATTCGACCGAATGTAATTCGGGAATATGTACAGAAATCAAACATGGTATCAGTCATGATGCAATATAGTCTTCTTGATCGAAGACCAGAAGAAGAGGCTCTGCCTCTTTTACATCAGAATGGAATTAGTGTCATTACGAGAGGTTCCTTGGCAAAAGGGTTATTAAGCGACCGCATGTTAGAGAAAACCTCTCCTTCCATTGGGGAAAAAGGATACTTGGATTATTCCTTTTCAGAGGTGTCCGCTTTAGTCGAAAAACTAAAAGTAGCTTTTCATCGCCCACTGAATGAAATTGCCTTACACTATAACTTGGCAAATCCTGCTGTCGCCTCAGTCGTAGTTGGAGCAAGCTCCGTACAACAATTGAAGCAAAATGTACAAGCCATCAAAAGCAATGAACTAACAACCGATGAAATCAATCAACTCCGATCCCTTACAAAATCAACTATTTACCAAGACCATAGGTGACAAGCACCTTCCATAAAATGGAAGGTGCTTGTCACTTAAAATCCTTCCAATTAAAGTCACTTTCATTCAGTAGTTCTTCAAAGGATTTATTTTTCTCCTTTAAGCGGCGTTCCTCTCTTTTCTTCTCTTCTTCCGCCTTCTTTTTTTGTTCTTCCTTCATTTCTAATTCCTTTTTCGTATCCTTTAATTCCTTTACTAACTCAGCATTTAAAAGATCCCCTAATGTTGCAGGTTTTTCTACTATTTTTTTCTGTTGTTTTTTTCTCATGTCAAATCCCTCTTTAATATCAGATATTCGAACCTATTATAACATTACTTTCTGTTCTGTAACGATTAGCCGTATAATTTCATCCTGTTTCATCCATGTTAAAGAATGATTTTGATTCTTATAGTTAGGAGATGAGGAAACGTGAGCCAAAAACGTGAAAAAGGTGCTAGCCAAAAAGGAAAGCCAAATAGCGATACAGTGAAGAAAACAATTGCTGCAGAGGATTTAGAAACCGCGATCCATCCAACAAAAAGACATAACGCAGAATCATAAACCGCTTCTATAAGCGGTTTTTTTGAATGAAACTTTTCCTTTTTTTCATACTAATAAAGATTCTATTAAAAATCGGAGGCAACATGATGAAGAAGAAAAAAGTGATTCAATTGTCTTTATCAGCCGCACTGTTTCTTTCATCCATTGGGATTTATGCGACAAACCGGCTTATGTATATGAAAACAAAAAATGATGATGTGATTATCCGCCGTGAAAAAAACGCAGGTCGCATGAATCCGGACGAATTTAACGCTTTAAAGAAAAGAAAAGTAACGATCTCTTCCCCATTTGGTTATTGTATTAAAATGATTATTGTTGAACCACTTGTTACGAATCGTTATATCATTATTTCTCATGGGGTCACGGAGAATAAACTGAGCTCGATTAAATATGTGAAGTTCTTCTTAGACCGGGGATTTAACGTCTTGATGTATGATCATCGACGACACGGAGAATCAGGGGGAAAAACAACCAGCTATGGGTATTATGAGAAATATGATCTTCAAGCGATTGTTCGTTGGCTAAAGCAAGAAGTCGGTCAGGATCTTCTACTCGGTATTCACGGTGAATCCATGGGAGCGGCTACACTCCTCCTTTATGCTGGGATGTTGGAAGACGGAGCAGACTTTTATATTGCTGATTGCCCTTTTTCGGACCTTAAGGAACTAGTTACCTACGTCATCAAAAAAGAGGTTAAATTGCCTCCAAATCTTGTTCTACCTGTTTCTAATTTTTTCTTACGGTTACGTGATCGCTATACACTTCAAGACATTTCGCCTATCTCAGTGATTGATAAAATTAAAAAACCAATTCTATTTATTCATACAAAACAAGATGATTTCATTCTACCTTCAATGACGGAAGAACTTTTTAAACGAAAAAAAGGACCCAAACAATTATTTCTTGCAGAAAACGGTTTTCATGCCTGCTCTTATAATGAAAATAAAGAATCTTATGAAGCAACGGTCGATGACTTTTTAAATCGGTATGTCTTTAATACGATTGAGCAACAAGCAAATTAAAAAGCATTCAAATCTTTTTAAAGGGTGCCGTTTTGAGGACTAGCTTTATATACCCCATACGACTGTCAATTCAGCACGTATTTAAGAAAGCACTTCAAAGCGGAACCCTTAAAAAGTTCCTTGGGTGCTTTTCTTCACTTTCACCTCTCTTTAGCATAGGCACTTTTTTACTTATGGTACTATAATATAAATAGGAACCTAGATAACGGGAGGTATACGATGAAAAAATTCGCAAAGATAGTACGTTTTCTTTTTTCCTTCCTCTTGTTTCTGTCTTCGTTTGGGGTCTTCATTACAAATCGTATGATGTACATTAAGAAAAAAGATGATGAAACGATTCTGAATCGAGAAACATCTTCAGGTCGCTTCCGTCCAGAAGACTTTCAAGATGTACCTAGAAAAGATGTCACAGTCCCTTCTCCATTTGGGTATCATTTAAAGGTCATTCTTGTAGAGCCTCATCAAACAAACCGTTATATGGTCATTTCCCATGGGGTTACAGAGAATAAAGTAAATTCAATTAAATATATGAAGCTTTTTCTTGAGAGAGGTTTTAATGTGGCGATTTATGACCACAGGCGCCACGGGGAATCAGGCGGGAAAACGACTAGCTATGGATACTATGAGAAATTTGATTTAAAGGCTATTGTTCATTGGTTAAAAAATGAAAAAGGTTCTGATATTCTCTTAGGAATTCACGGAGAGTCGATGGGCGCAGCAACCATGCTGTTATACGCTGGAGCGGTTGAAGATGGGGCTGACTTTTACATTTCCGATTGCGCTTTTTCCGATTTCAGCGAACAAATATCCTATTTATTAAAAAAAGACATAAAAGTACCACCTAAGCTTGTCTTGCCACTTACGAATACTTTTTTACGGATTCGCGAAAGGTATTCGCTCCATGATATTTCACCGATTTCATTTGTTCATAACATTAAACACCCAGTACTTTTTATTCACAGCAAAAAAGATGATTATATTTTACCAGCCATGACAGAAGCATTATACGAAAAGAAAAAAGGACCCAAGAAACTATTTCTTGCTGAAAACGGGGCTCATGCCCAATCATTAAATGAAAATAAAGAAGATTACGAAGCAGCCATTGATTCGTTTTTACAGGAATTTATTTTTTCAAAAAAACCTTCAAATGAATAGAAACCACGGTTATTTTTACGTGGTTTCTGTTCCTAATTCTCGCTGGAATAATCGTTTATTCTGTTGATGGGATTTTTTCATATTTCTCGGAAATCGACAACCTGCAATGATCCTCTTAATTTCTTCCTCGTTTTCCTCTCTTACCCATTTTCTCATCTGTTCAATATATTGGAGTGAATCTTGTTGTCGTTTCTTCATGTTGGATACATGTCTTGTCGGATTTCCATGCCCTGTTACTAAGATTTTTATCCGATAGTTGTTTAACATATAGTCGAGCTTTAAAATACTCTCCTCGTACCTTTTGCTATTAAAGTAAATATAAGGAAATTCAATATCTGAAAAATAATCCCCTGCGATCAAAATTCCTAAAGGCTGTATAAGGGTAAACATTCCATCATCATTATGTCCTGGAGCTTGGAAAAATGTTAAGGTTGTGTTTCCGAGCAAAAGACTTTCTTCTTCACTCTTAATGGGAAGGTCGACTTTGGGATAAACGATGTTATAGTTTCTAGTTATGTAATATTCGTCATCAAAAGCCTTGATTTCTTCGACAATCGCTTCCTTCTCCTCCAACTTTTTGTTCGCAAAGCTTGCACTTGCAATCACTTTCGCTTCTGGAAACGCCCCATAACCGATAATATGGTCATAATCGGAATGGGTAAATAGTAAATAAAGTGGGCGATTTTCCTTAACGGTTTCAACATACTGTTTGATTTCCTCCACTTCATGCGGAAGCCAGCATGGATCCACAACAATGACACAGTCTTCCGTAACAATCACAGATGAGATGGTTTCGTATAAAACACTACGAAAAAGAGTTACATGTTCATCTTTCCAAACGATCACAGCAATTTCCCTCCTTGTTTAGCATTTTATGGATGAATCTAAAAAGAAACCACGAATCTTTTTCGTAGTTTCCTTATCTTTTTGCTGTTTTATCAATAAAGCTCATTCGTGGATTTAAATATTGATTAGGACTTTTCAATACAAAGCAGTAGCTTTTCTCGTTAAAATCAATCGTCAAGCTTTCATCGAAAAAAACATCTTTTGATTTCTCCATATAGATACTGTCTTGATTCGTTTTTACTTCATAATCATCGCTATCTAATTGGGATACCAGCCATAAATTGGACACTCCACACATGACACAACCACATTCATCTGTGTCATATTTAAGCTTGATATACCCTTTTTTATCACTCATTCTTTCGTTGATTTCTTTCTGTGCACGATCAGTAATCAAAATTTCCATGAATTTATTATCCTTTCATCTAACATTATGGATTCCTTTCATTGTAGCACACAATCGTTTTTTTATTTATTCCATTGCTTACGAACATGCTTGCTTATTTATTGATTTGAACATCCATAATGTCGTGAAGTGCAATTCGGTGCTCTTCGCCAAAGTGATCCATCACAGATAGCTTATGCTCTAGCGGATCCCAGCGACGAACATTCCCCACTAACAGTTCATATTTTTTATCGCGATAGTGGACAATTGTCACAGGATAGTCAAACTCCATCGCTTCACAAATCACACCATTTAAGATTTCCAACTGTTGCTCATCTAATATTTTCTTGGTTTTATACGTATCTTCTTCCGCCCATTCTCGCAAAATATGAACATGTTCAGGAAGCATCATCGATACCCATTTAATCCGTCCGCGATCTCGTATCATTTTGTTCTTTCCTTCCTTTGAATCTAACAGGTTATAGGGTTTTTACATTTTATGCCCTCCAACAAGTTTGGAACGCTGTCTTGCTGTACCGGCCTTTGTATAAGAAACGGCCCGCAGAAGAGAATCTGATCCATACCGATTCCGAATCTGGTCAACCGTATATCCCAACGCATGTTTTTTCCATCCCCCCGGATCAAAGAGATCTAATTGAAAGGCTGTATCCTCAACGATATTACTTAATGACATGGAAATTTTTCTTACCGTTTTCCCTTCATAATGCTCATGAAAAAGTTCCAGACAAACATGATAAATGTCCATCGTAACATTGGTCGGATTCTCAATCGTTCTTGAACGGTAAAATCCGCCTCCTAATTCATCCTGGCTATAACTCAGACCAAAGCTAATCGTCCTTCCTGCTTTCCGGTGGTTCCGAGCCCTTTTTGCCACTTCTTCACACATCTCGAGAATCACATGCTTAATTTCTTCCTCATCTTTATAATCTCGCAGCAACACTTGACCTTTACCAAAGCTGATCTGTCCTTCCATAATGGGAGCGCCTATTTCCGATAAATCAATCCCCCAGGCATGGTGATACAATTGATTTCCCATAATGCCAAATTTATGTTCAAGCGTTTTTAAGTCGTATTGGGCCAACTGACCGACTGTGAAAATCCCCATGCCATTTAATGTTTTTTCTACCCTTCTTCCAATGCCCCACATGTCACGCAATGGAGAAACTGGCCAAAGTTTTTCAGGAATATCGTCATAAGTCCAATGCGCAATTCCTTTTTTCTTTGCTTCTAAATCAAGACAAAGCTTCGCCATCAGCAAATTAGGACCGATGCCAATTGCACATGTTAGTTGAAATTCCCGTTCAATATCGTCTTTTATCTTTTGAGCGATCGTGAGAGGATCTCCCCAAAGCTTACCCGCTCCATCTACTTTGAGAAAACTTTCATCCACACTGTAAGCGTGAATCGCTTCTTTTGGTACGTAGCGATTAAATACTCGTAAGATTTCCATGGAAACTCGAACATAGGTAGCCATTTTCGGTTCAACGACGACAATCCGTGGATCATCGGGGATTTCGAACTTTCGAGATCCTGTTTTAATCCCAAATTCCTTTTTCATTTTAGGAGAAGCTGCTAGCACAATGCTACCTTCCCGCTCCTTATCCCCTACTACAGCTAAATAGCATTGCAGTGGATCCAACCCTTCCATCACAGCAGAACAACTTGCGTAAAAGCTTTTCATGTCCACACATAAAATATGTTGTTGCGGCATTTTACTATAATCAAACATCAACCGCAGCCTCCAAGAAATATTCAAGTGCTCTTCTTAAGAACGTCTGTTCTATATTCTATTTCTATTTTAAACGAATATACGTTCTTATTCAATAGAATTTTCTTCCAAGCACTTATCCAACTCCTTGATCCTTTTTTATTTGCGTATAAATCTGTTGGTAAGCCGATGCTTCCTCATCCATTCCTTTAAAATGATACATTTTACTAAGCTCTCGTACAGGAGCAGAATCCTCAGGGTGTAATTCCATTTCCCAAGCAAAACATTCAATCGCCTCATCAAATTGTTTGAACTCTGCATAATATTGTCCTAGTTCCATCATGTGATCAGGGTCCTCGATTAATAGCATCATCCGCTTTAGCTTTTTCAAGACAGGAGAATTAGGTATAAGCTCGTGAATCGGCTTTAGTTTTTCATATACAGCTGGAAGTGAATTTGATTGTAGCAACTTTCGTGTCAGTAGCAATAATGTTTGTTCAAAAGACCCCAGTTCAGCCCTCGAGGCAAGTTTTTGCAATACGGATAGCACATCATCTAAATGAGCCGCAGCAAATTCAGGATCGAGATGAAGCCAAAGATCATTTAGTAAATCCTCGTAGGAAGCCGGCAAGTCATCTATAAAGCGAAACAAATAAGATGCCGCACTTTCATATCGTTTCTCAGACATCATTTTTTGAATGACCTTTTTGGCTTCTGGAAATCGCTGAAATGGATTTACATTTATATCGGTTAAAACAGCCATCCACCCTTCCATGGAAACAAACTGTAGTGCCAAGCTTGTGTAGTGGTCAAAAGAATCTGTTTCTTGCCCCATTGCAACCTTTTCCATCCAAAGTAGCAATAACTCGACGGACCGGCCGTGTTCATTCAATAGGTGTATATACGGCTCGTATACTTCTGGATTCATTCGATTGTTGAAGTTATATAGCTCAACGAAAAGAGGATCTTTCTCATAGATAAGTGAAAGAGGGCTGGTGTGATACCACTTCATATAAGAAGAAAATTTTTGTGCCTGGAGACGCTCGTGTGCTGAATGATATTCTGGGGAAAAGTTCATCAATACTCTTAAAATTTGATAAGCCTTAAAAAAGCTGCCGTTTCTTCGGTAATGGAAGTAAATTTTATCCATTGTCTTGATCAGTTGATCTTTTGTAATAAAGGAATCAAATGTTGTTGCGAGGTAAGCCATTTCTAAAAGGCTATAGCGGGCTTGTAGTTTGGAAAATAAGGTTTGCCCATTGGGAATCGTGGTTGATTTGTGAGGAATCATTACAGGTAAAAATGGATGGTGTGAGGGTAAAACAATACCTTTTTGAAAAGCCAAATCAATAAAAGAACCTGCCGAAACTTTTTCTAATCGATCTCCGTAAACAAAATCATCTTTGTAAAAAATGAGAAAATATGTGTCATCGGTTAATAGCATATTCACTTCAACAACTTTAAATGGTAAAAAAATAGCAACTTGTGCAATCCTTCCGATTAATTGATTTTTCTTATGCTTAATGGTTATTTCAATCGGTTTCATACGTTCTTTATCCATCCTTATCCACCCCTTGATTATTTTATTAACCTCATTGTACCATAAAAAAAACTGCCTGAAAAAGATTGGCTGGGTCTTTTAACGGCAGTTAAATTGTGTTATGAAATTAATAAGCTAGTGCAAATAAGCCTTTAATATGTGATAAATAACGAACATTACTTGCTTCTTTCATAAGAGATGCAGGAATTCCTTTAAGTGGAGTTGAGTTTCCACCAACCTCTGCAACAGCATCTTTACGACCAAGACTAGCAAGTGTACCAGAGTTTACTGGAGCGAATTTTTCCATTGATTTGCCATTTAAATAAGCGAATAAGTTATAGCCAACAAGTTCACCCATTTGCCATGCATTTTGTGCTGTTGGTGCATATGGTCGTCCGCCTTCTGGAGGGAATGCAACCGCACTATCCCCAACAACAAATACATCTTCATGTGATTTTGATTGTAGGAATTCATTAACCGTTGCTTTACCACGATCTACTTCAAGACCAGACTCAGCAACAACTGGAAGAGCTTGAACTCCACCTGTCCATACGAACGTATTTGCAACAATTTTGCTGCCATTCTTTAATGAAATTTCATTTCCTTCTACACCGGTTACGGGAAGACCAATTAGGAATTCAACCCCACGAGCTTCTAAACTTTCCTGTGCACGTTGGATTAAATGGTCTGGTAATACTGGAAGAATCTTCGGACCTGCTTCCACTAATTTAATTTTTAATTCTTTTGGATCGACACCATATTGTTTCGCAATTTTCGGCATATTGTCAACGATTTCACCTACTAGTTCAACACCTGTTAAACCACCGCCACCGATTAGGATCGTAGCATCTGTTTCATTTTTCGTTTGTGCATATTCACGAATACGTCCAACAATATGATTATAAATTTGATTCGCATCTTCAACCGATTTTAAGACCATGCTGTTTTCTTCAAGCCCTGGAATGCCGAAGTAAGCAGTTTTACTTCCTAATGCAACAACTAGTGCATCGTAAGATAAAGTAGAACCATCAGATAATGAAACTTGTTTTTTATCAACTGAGAAGTTATTAACCTTTGCGATTTTAAGGTCGATGTCCTTCCCTTTGAAAAGCTTATTTAATGGTAGTGCAACAGCTCCTTCAGATGCAGTACCACCTGCCAAGCGATGCAATTCTGTAATAATTTGATGGGTAGGAAACTGATTAACTACAGTTACATATGCCTCATTACTATTTAAATATTTTCGTAGAGTTAAAGCCGTAAGCACACCGCCGTAACCAGCGCCTAAAATAACAATATGTTTTGACATAAAAAAATCCCCCGTCCTAAAACTTAATTAGTACTTCTTTTCACTTTCACGTTCTGAAACAACTTCAAGGTATGCGTTTACAAAGCGAAACATCTTTTGAACTTGTGGATCTTTGAGCATTCTTAACATACCAAAAAGACCAATAACGTCATGGTTTCCTTCCGCACGATCTTTAGCTTCAATTGCTGTTGCCGCCACGTTTTTAACCGTTCCAACGATTGGAGCCGCAATTTCTGATACAGCACTAATCGTATCATTTTTAAGCGTTTCATCTGTTGCAAGCGATTGAGCAACATCGTAATACTTCGTTAAAGCTTGAGCCATTTCAGTAAGTTTAGGAAGCTGCTCTACCAATATAGTTAACGAGTCCTGTACTTCTGGCTTTAATAGCTGTTCTAGAATATCCAGCTGTTCTTGTCTTTTAGACAAGTTTTGTTGTTCAGAAAAGTTATCTAGTGTACTAGTTTCTGACATATTTCATTCCCCTTTGCCATAAAATTGAATTTTTTGTGTCACTTTTCACAAACCGCCCTATAAAGTGATATTTATCATTTACAAGTGCTTTACAATTAATATTATACATAAATTTGTTAAAAAGTGAACATGTATACAAGTGATTTTAAAAAGAATAAAAGGGGAATATTCCAAGTACTGGAAGATTCCCCTTTTCAAAGTGTACACTTTTTTATTTAAGACTACGATTCAAGAATGCTTTTGTCCGATCAAATTTAGGATTAAAGAATAAATCCTGTGGGTTTCCTGATTCAACGATTTCACCTTGGTCCATAAAGATGGCCTTATTAGCCACTTCTCTGGCAAATTCCATTTCATGTGTCACCACAACCATGGTCATATGTTCTCTTGCCAGATCTTTCATGACTTGTAGCACTTCCCCTGTTAATTCTGGATCTAATGCTGAAGTAGGTTCATCAAAAAGCAAAATATCTGGATTCATCATTAGGGCTCTTGCAATCGCAACCCTTTGTTTCTGTCCTCCAGATAGATTGCTCGGAAATTTATTGGCATGTTGAAGCAAACCAATTTTATCCATCAAAGCTTTACTTCGTTGATCAATGACATCCTGTAGTTCTTTTTTGACCATTTTGGGTGCAAGTTCAAGATTTTCCTTAACCGTTAAATGAGGAAAAAGATTAAAATGTTGAAAAACCATACCCATCTTGGAGGTTACTTTTTTCATTTCCTGTGGTTTTGAATAAACGCCGTCCTTAACCAAATAATCACCGGAAACACAAATACTTCCCCCGTCAATTTCCTCTAAATGAATTAACCCGCGCAGCATCGTGCTTTTTCCCGATCCAGATGGACCAATGACTGCGACCACATCATTTTTCTCGACATCAAAAGTAATTCTTTTTAATACTTCTAAGTCGCCATAAGATTTTTTGAGCCCAGTTACCTCAATGAAAGCCACAAATAACTACTCCTTTTATTCAAATTTAAATCGCTTTTCAAGCCACTTAAAGAACATGGTTAACACGATTGTCATAAGTAAATAAATCACACCTGCTACAAAGAAAGGAAAAATCGTAAAGTCACGGTTAACCGCTGTTTGTGCATAGTGTAATAATTCTGGAACGGCAACAGCATACAGAAGCGCAGTATCCTTCACCAATGTAACCGATTCATTCGCAACAGAAGGAAGGGCAATCCGAAACATTTGTGGTAAAACGACTTTAATCATCGTCTGCCATTTACTTAAACCAAGTACTTTTGCTGCCTCATATTGCCCTTTATCAATGGCAAGTAATCCGCCACGAAAAATTTCTGCAAAATAAGCCGCATAATTTAAAATAAATCCAAGACTTGCTGCAACAAAACGATCTAGAATTAAATACTGACCAATGACCGGAATCATTGGTAATCCAAATGTGATAATCAATAATTGTAGCAAAAGCGGTGTTCCACGCATGACATAAATATAGGCCTGTGCCAGCCATGACAGTAGCTTAAACCTGCTTCTCACAGCGAGCGTTAAAATAAATCCTAATGGGATCGATACGATGATGGCGATGAAAAATAATAGGATGGTCGTTTGGGCACCTTCAAGCATCGGCCTCAGGATTGTTATTAAATAATCAACAGACATAAAAAATTCCTCCAAAACAAAACAGGGTTTCCTTAGGAAATCCTGTTTGTCCTATTTTTGCATGATTTTATTTTAACACTTTATCTTCGCCAAACCACTTTTCAGAAATTTCAGCTGCTTTTCCATCAGCAATGATGGCATCAATTGCCTCTTGAAGTTCATTTAACAACTCTTCATTGCCTTTGGCAACACCAACAGCATATTCTTCCGGAGCTAATTTTTCACCTAAAACCTTAAATGTATCAGGTTTCTTTGTCATTTTATAATCCATAACCACTTCATCAATCACAACCGCTTCTACGCGATTGTTCTCTAAGTCCATTAATGCAAGATCATTTGTTTTATACTCATGTAATCCAGCAACTTCTTTGCTGATTGGTGTTCCATTCCAAGCATCAATTGCGGAAGATTGGGCTTGAATTCCAATTTCTTTCCCTTTTAAATCATCTAATTTTTCAATTTCAGAGTCTTTTAACGTAACAACAACCTGATTATTTGCTAAATATGGCTTTGTCAATAAAACTTTTTGTGCTCTTTCTTCTGTAATGGTATAACCATTCCAAATCAAATCAATTCTTCCACTGCTTAATTCAGATTCTTTTGAGCTCCAATCGATTGGCTGAAATACAACTTCTCTTCCCATTTTTTCACCGGTTGCTCTAGCTAAATCAATATCAAAACCTACGATTTCATTATTTTCATCACGGAATCCCATTGGAGCAAATGTATCATCAATTCCAACGATTAACTGCTCTTTTGAATCTCCTGCTTGTTTCGTATTATCTTCATTTGAACATCCAACTAAAATAGCAAATAATGCGGCAATCAATAAACCAACACTTACTATGCGTTTTTTCATAAAAACCACCCTTATAATAAAATTAATAATTAAATGATAAATCCTTTAGTACGTTACTATATTAGATTAACATAAAACATGTAGGAGATATACCCCTAAAATGTTATTTTAATATTGCAAAAAAACAACTGAATTTATCGATTGATTCTGCTATATTTAACATTAGTTGTGCTCTACTTCACTTTTTATATTATCATTTTCTATTATCATAAAGTGAAATTTCCAACAGTGTGTTTATAGATAAAATAATTTGTTAGTGCAGACGTAGTGACATACTTACGTTACTAGTTTCTCTCCTCTCTACTGTTGGTTAGTTGAGGCATGCAGAACGCTGGTCACACAAACGTTGCCGCAGGCGTTTTTAGTCTGTGTTTATTTTCCGGATCTTTACTAGCAATTGATCCCCATACCTAGCAAGTATAACAATTTCTCAGTATCTAGAGGTAGGGACTTACTACCAGTTATGACGGGATAAATTGACTGTGCGACTATGAAATCATTATAATAGTCGAGAAATGGAGTGAACAATGAATGAATCAGAATAAAAAAGCATTACCGATTCTATTTGCCGTTATGTTCTTAGTTATGGCCGGCTTTGGAATTATCATTCCAGTGCTGCCCTTTTACGCAGAAGAGGTCGGCGCATCACCTACACAATTAGGGTTGCTAATGGCCGTATATTCGCTCACCCAATTAATATTTGCTCCGATGTGGGGACGAATTTCCGATCGTATTGGTCGCAAACCCGTGATTATGGTTGGGATTTTAGGGTTAACGATTTCCTTTTTCTTAACAGGAATATCGACTGAGCTTTGGATGCTATTTGTTGCGAGAATTATTGGTGGTACGCTGTCTTCTGCCAATATGCCGACTGCCATGGCCTATGTAGCTGATATTACGAGTGCTGAAGATCGTGGAAAAGGCATGGGAATTATTGGAGCCGCAACTGGATTAGGGTTTGTATTTGGTCCAGCGATCGGGGGTATTTTTTCAAAAGTAAGTTTGAATACCCCGTTTTTTGTTGCCGGGGGTCTATCATTATTAACGTTTTTCCTTGTTTGGTTCCTATTAAAAGAATCATTAACAGCGGAAAAACGAAACCAGTCACATGTAGAAAAGAAATCCGTTCTGTCAGAGTTTAACGGAGCACAATCGTTTTTATTTTTTCTACAGCTCTTTATTTCTCTTTCTCTTTCAGGTCTTGAATCAACTTTCGCCTATTTTGCAGCCGTTAAAGCAAATATCGGTACAGTTGAACTAGGTTACACCTTCATGATTATGGGACTAGCTAGTGCAGTGGTTCAAGGTGGATTGATTGGAAAGTTAACAAAGAAATTTGGTGAAGGTGCAGTCATAGCAGGAGGAATTATCGTATCAGCTCTTGGTTTCTTCCTTATTTTATACACCTATAACTTCTTAACAGCTGCTGTTTTCATTACCATTTTTGGGATTGGGAATGGTGTAATTCGACCAACAGTATCCGCGTTATTAACGAAAAGTAGCGGCAGTGGACACGGAAGTAAAACTGGTCTCCTCTCTTCCTTTGATTCGTTAGGAAGAATTATTGGACCTGTTGTTGGAGGATGGCTCTATGAAATTTCAATCAACCTCCCTTATATTTCTGGAATCATTCTATCATTTGTCGCTTTGGCTCTCTACTTTGTCTATAAAGTTCAAGTTTCAAAGGTACATACACCTGGATTACGCTAAAAGAAGACCTCATGAAAAAGTTATTTTCATGAGGTTATTTTTTATTTAAAAATGGTTTCCCCGCTTTTTCAAACAATCCTGGAAATAAGGCGAAGAGGATACTTCCTGCATTCATCCATCCCGGAAGATTAATTTCTCTTCTCTTTGTTAACATGGCGCCTACTACCTTGCTAGCCACATAATCTGGAGTAATCATCACTCTTTTAACACTTTTTTCATAGTTCCCTGTTTCATCGGCCCTTTTAAAAAAGTTCGTTTCAATCGGTCCTGGATTAACAGCAGTCACAAAAATATTCCGGTCCGAAACTTCCATTCTTAGACTATTCGTAAATCCTAAGACTGCATGTTTAGTAGCGGCATATGCACTTGATTTTGGCGTTGCAATTTTCCCTGCTTGGGAAGCAATATTGATAATATGCCCCTTTCCTTGTTTTAACATGATCGGAAGCACCATGTTTGTACAAGCAATTAACCCCATCACATTTACTGAAAACATTCCTTTAATCTCTTCGATCGACAGTTCATGGGCAGAACGGAAAATTCCAAACCCCGCATTATTGACGAGAATATCAATTTCACCAATTTCTTGAAAAATTTGTTGAAAAACATTTTTCACTTCATCTGTATCGGACACATCTAATTTGAATATCATAACTCGAACAGAGTAACGATTTTGTAAATCTTCCTGAATTTCTTTTAATACATCTAATCTTCTTGCAAGGAGGATCACGTTAGCTCCGCTTGTGGCACATTTTTCTGCAATCGAAAGTCCAACTCCACTTGAAGCTCCTGTTATGATAATATTTTTATGACGCAAACGTTCATTTTTCATCATTTTCACCTACTAGCGTTTATGTATAACCAATATCTTTAATTTCTACTATGAATGATATGAAGTCAAGTATGAGGGGGAACTTTAATGAAAAAAATAGCAATGATTGGTGCCGGCTCAATGGCAGAGGCCTTAATTTCAGGAATGGTAAAAAATCAACTTCTTGAACCAAGTAATATTTGGGTTACAAATAGAAGCAACCAAGAAAAGCTTCAGGAATTAAAAAATACATACGGTGTGTCAACATCCTATCAATTACAAGAGCTATGTCAAGATGCAGATGCCATTATTTTAGCGATGAAACCTAAAGATGCATTGAATGCGCTCGTAACGATTAAAGACCTTCTGCAATCACAGACTGTCATTATTTCCGTTTTAGCAGGGGTTTCTATTAACTCTATTGAGCGTATTTTAACAAAACCGATGGCTATTGTTCGTGCGATGCCAAATACATCTGCTACCATCGGAAAATCGGCAACGGCTTTAGCATGCAATGAACACGTTTCAACCAATCAATCGGTTATGGTAGAACAAATCTTTCAAACGGTGGGATTAAGTAAATTTGTAAAAGAAGAACAACTAGATGCGGTTACAGGTCTGTCAGGAAGTGGTCCCGCTTATGTTTATTATATTTTTGAAGCCATGGAGAAAAGTGCCATTGAACTCGGTCTGGAAAAGGAGTTAGTAAAAGATTTAATCATTCAAACCTTTTTAGGTGCCGCTGAAATGTTGTCAACGACAACAAAATCAGCTGGACAGCTTCGTAAGGAAGTGACAAGCCCAGGCGGTACAACGGAGGCTGGATTACAGACTCTTGCCGATCACGGGGTTGAACAGGCGCTCATCAGTTGTATCAAGGAAGCAGCCGCTCAATCAAAGCGACTTGGTGAGGCGATTAGTCATGAAATGGAAAGTAAAGTCGTAAAACGATAAACAGATTATTTCTTTTCTGTTTTGGATTCTTGTTATACTTAAACAAGGAGGTTGATGAACATGAACTCAAAACTATTTTCACCATTAACAATTAAAAACGTTACGTTAAATAATCGAATTGTTATGTCCCCAATGTGTATGTATTCATGCGAGAAAGAAGATGGCATGGTCACTCCTTGGCATTTTACTCATTATGTTAGCAGAGCTGTCGGTGGCGTTGGATTAATTATTCAAGAAGCAACAGCTGTTACCCCACAGGGGAGAATTTCACAAAGAGATTTGGGAATTTGGGATGATGTACATATTGAAGGACTCAAAAAATTAACAAATGAAATCAAAGAAAATGGGGCTGTTCCGGGAATTCAACTTGGTCATGCAGGGAGAAAGGCAGAAATTGAGGGTGACATTATTGCTCCTTCGGCAATTGCCTTTAATGAGCATTCAAAAGTACCGAATGAAATGTCAGTAGCACAGATCCAAGAAACCATCCAAGCCTTTAAGACAGCAGCAGAGCGAGCAAAAGAAGCTGGTTATGAAGTAATTGAACTTCACGGAGCACATGGATATTTAATCAATCAATTTTTATCACCTCTATGCAATCAGAGACAAGATGAATATGGTGGCAATGCTACCAATCGTTATCGGTTTTTACAAGAAATTATTGAAGCCGTTAAACCGGTTTGGAATGGACCTTTATTTGTTCGAGTGTCTGCTAATGAGTACCATCAAGATGGTTTAACTGCAGACGATTATATTACCTACTGTACGCTGATGAAAGAACAAGGCGTTGACCTCATTGATGTAAGTTCGGGTGGAGTTGTTCAAGCTAGAATCAATATTTATCCAGGCTATCAAGTCCCTCTATCAGAAAAAATTAAGCATGGTTCCGATATTCCAACAGGTGCGGTTGGACTGATTACATCTGGTCTGCAAGCAGAAGAAATTATTCAAAGTGAGCGAGCTGATCTCGTTTTCATCGCTCGTGCTCTATTACGTGATCCTTACTGGCCAAGAAGCGCAGCAGAGGAACTTCGAGTGAGCATTGAAAGTCCTGTCCAATATGAAAGAGGTTGGAGATAAATAGAAAAAAGTCCATGAGATTCTAGTCTCATGGACTTTCTTTATTGGATGCTATCAATTTTGTTCTTTAGGGCCTCGCTCACGGATTTTATCACTTAGACTAATCCCATAAAGTCCTTTTGACCATCACTCATCCATTAAAATATAGAAGACGAGACGGGTATCTCCAACCGCCTCCTGCTAGATCACCTCAATGATATCGAGGAAGACAATAATAATCACAAGCGGGACCACATAACGTAATAAGAAATACCAAACCTGAAATAATCCCTGATATTTCGAGTTTTGAATCAATTCGTTTTTCAAAACATCCTTTTTCATTTTATAAGAAACAAAGATTGAAATAAGAAATACCCCAATTGGCATTAAAATATTACTGACAAGAAAGTCAGCCGCATCAAAGATACTTTTATTAAAAATGGCGATATCTGATAAAACTCCAAAGGATAAAGCAGAAGGAATTCCCACAATAAATACAAGAGTCCCGATTATCCAAGATAATCGATTTCTACCTCCTCTTCCCTTTGAAATAGACGCTACAACAATTTCGAGTAGAGAAAAGGCTGAAGTCAGCGTTGCAAAGAGAAATAACACAAGGAAAATCAATAAGAACAAATTCCCAAATATCATTTTTTCAAAAACAGACGGTAAAATAATAAAAAGTAAACCAGGACCTGCAGTTGGTTCGAAACCTAATGAAAAGACCGCAGGGAAAATGGCTAATCCTGCAAAAAGCGAAATCAGTAAATTCATTGCCACAATCGATAGGGCAGGTTGTACGATACTTGCCTCTTTAGATAAATATGAACTGTACGTGACCATGACAGAAACCCCGACACTCAATAAAAAGAAGGATTGACCAAGCGCAAATAAAATACTTTGAGAGTTTAACTTTGTAAAATCAGGGGTTAAGAAGAATTCTACACCCGCCATTGCATTGTCAAGAGTAAGCGAACGGACCATTAAAACAACAAACAAAATAAATAGGGCGGGCATCATGAATTTGCTTGCCTTTTCAATCCCAGATTGAACTCCTTTACCTACAACGAATATGGTAATCATAAGAAACGCCGCTTGCATCCCAACAGCAATCACTGGATTTGAAACAGCTTCATTAAATAGAACCTCATAATTGACGTTGCCTTGCCCCACTTGTCCAGTTACACTGTAGAGAATATATTGCAGGATCCATCCACCAATCACACTATAAAATGAAAGCAAAATAAAACATGTGATGATCCCTAGATAACCGATCCAATGCCATTTTGTACCGGGAGCAATTGTTTTATAAGCAGTGATTGCGTCCTTTTGTGTACTTCGCCCAATGACAAATTCAGCTAGTAAGAGGGGAAGCCCAATTAAAAGTGAAAAAATTACCAATATGAGAATAAAGGCTCCTCCGCCACTCGTTCCTGTTACATATGGCAGTTTCCAAATGGCTCCAATTCCAATTGCAGAACCAGCTGATGCCAAGATGAAACCAAGTTTTGATGACCATTGCTCTGTCTTCTCCACCATTTATACCTCCTTATTCTTATATCCCATTTCTATACCCATACTGATTAGAACATTTTCAAAAAACCAGTTAGAATCCTCATCCTTCATTCATTTTTAACAAACAAAAAAGTCACAAGCTCTGATAAGGGACGTGAAGAACACGCGGTACCACCCTTATTGAAAGCTTGTGACTTTCCACTCAAAATTTAATAACGGTAAATGACCGATTCCTTTGTACAAAGAAATAAGCTCCAAGCTGAAATTCACTATAACCTTTGTATCAGTTTGCACCATCCGCTGACTCTCTCTTACAGGGAGTTTATAGCTTAATAAACACTCTTCAAAGCCATATTACAATAATATTCATAGACGAATTATAAGCTCTTTAACACAATAAATCAATCCTATTTTACTTAAAAATCATTATTTTTATATAATTATCTCGGAATTTCAATGGATTTAAAATCATGGGCGATTTCGGTTTCAACGAAAATCTCACGGGCTTCCTTGACTAATTCATCAGACGCATCGCGATCATAGCGGGAACTAATATGGGTAAGACAAAGCTTTTTGGCTCCCGCACCTTTTGCCGTTTGAGCAGCCTGATAGGTGGTTGAATGAAAATAATCCTTTGCCAACTCTTCTTGCCCTTGTGAAAAGGTTGCCTCATGTATGAGTAAATTTGCATTCTCTGCAAGCGTAATGGCCGCTTCACACATTCTCGTATCCCCAAGAATGGTCACCACTCTTCCCTTCTGCCTTGGACCAACATAGTGTTCAGGGTTTATCACAGTCCCACCTTCTAAAGTAACAGATTCCCCAGCCTTTATCCGTTTATAAATCGGACCTGGTTGGACCCCGATTTCCTGTAATTTATCAACGAGCAACGTCCCTGGTAGATCTTTTTCTACAATTCGGAATCCATAGGAAGGAATTCCATGATCAAGCAGCTTTGCTTCAACCATAAATTGGTCATCTTCAAATATAATGCCTTCTTCTATTTCCACAATATTTAGCGCATACTTTAAATAGGTTCCGCTGACCTTTAAACTAATTTGGATATAATCCTTTAATCCCTTAGGTCCATATACAGTCAATTCTGTTTCACCACCTTGAAACGAACGGCTGGAAAGTAAACCTGGCAATCCATATATATGATCACCGTGTAAATGGGTAATAAATATTTTTTCCATTCTTGAAGGTTTAATGGATGTATGTAAAATTTGATGCTGGGTGGCCTCCCCACAATCAAATAACCAAATCGTTCCACGTTCTTCCAAAAGTTTTAACGCAATGGATGTTACGTTTCGTAATTTTGCAGGAATCCCTGCACCCGTTCCTAGAAAAAAGACTTCCATAGGTCACTCTCCTTATCCATAGTCATTAAAGTTATTATATCGAAAGACAAAGAATTTGCATATTTAGACAGATATCGTTAAAATTTGACGATAGCAGTATTTATTTTTTTGTCCGTAAAGCGACTATTTTTAAAATGAAAAGAGGTTTACATCATGACTCAAAACGAAAATCCGGCATCTTTAATTGTCATCTTTGGTGCTACAGGGGATTTGGCCAATCGAAAATTATACCCATCACTATATAATTTATTTAGCAAGGGAAATCTATCTAAAAATTTCGCTGTTGTCGGTGTCGCGAGAAGATCCCTTTCAAATGATGAATTTAAACAAAATATTATAAAATCCGTTGGAACTGTTTCAAACGATCAGGAGAAGGTGAATGAGTTTGCATCCCATTTTTATTATCATTCCCATGATGTTACAGACTCAGCTTCCTATACTGCATTAAAAGAACTTATCAATGATTTAGATGATCATTACCAAACAAAAGGCAATCGAATCTTTTATTTAGCCATGGCTCCAGAATTCTTTGGAACCATCGCCATACACTTAAAGGAAGATGGACTAACCGATGTACAAGGATTTAAGAGACTTGTCATTGAAAAACCATTTGGTCATGATCTTAAATCAGCAAGAGAATTAAATGATCAAATTAGAACCGCTTTTGATGAAGAAGAGATTTACCGAATCGATCATTACTTAGGTAAAGAAATGGTCCAAAACATTGAGGTTATCCGTTTTGCCAATGCGATCTTTGAACCATTATGGAATAACCGTTATATTTCCAATATCCAAATCACTTCAAGTGAAACACTCGGTGTAGAAGAGCGCGGTCGCTATTACGAAAACAGTGGTGCCCTTCGCGACATGGTTCAAAACCATATGCTGCAAATGGTTGCACTACTCGCAATGGAACCACCTATTCGATTAAACACGGATGAAATTCGTTCAGAAAAAGTAAAAGTATTCCGTGCCATGAGACCAATAAAAGGTGACGAAGTGAAGCAATATTTTGTGCGCGGTCAGTATGGACCAGGGTATGTGAATGGAGAATTAGTTCCAGGATATCGAAACGAGCAAATGGTCAATCCTGAATCAAACACAGAAACCTATGTAGCAGGAAAACTAATGATTGATAATTTCCGTTGGGCTGGAGTTCCTTTTTACATACGTACCGGTAAAAGAATGAAAATGAAATCAACGAAAATTGTTGTCCAATTTAAGGATATCCCAATGAATTTGTATTATAAAACAGAACAAACCCTAAATCCAAATCTATTGGTGATTCATATCCAACCAGAAGAAGGGATCACTCTTCATTTAAACGCTAAAAAAGCAGGACAAGGCATGGATGCCCAAACTGTCAAATTAAGCTATGCCAATAAAGGGGTAGATGGAATTAATACACCTGAGGCATATGAAAGGTTATTATTTGATTGCATGAAGGGTGATGCAACGAACTTTACTCACTGGGATGAAGTCGCCTTTTCATGGAGCTTTGTTGATAATATTTCGGATGTTTGGCAAAATACCTATGCCAACTTTCCAAACTATGAATCAGGTTCATCAGGTCCAAAAGAAAGTGATATTCTCCTTGCAAGAGATGGCTTTTTCTGGTGGCCGATTACCAATCTAGAAGTTGACAATTGTTAATAAAAAAGCGCAAGCGCCTTGCTCACCCCGATAAAGAAAACTCTCCGACTGGCAAGCCTTTAGGCGATGACAGAGGAGTAGTTGCACTTATGCCGGTTCGGCCAAGCACAAGACGAGCCGTCAAGAAGATTGTTCTTTAATCTTCTTGACGGCTTGTTAGAAATGTATAGGCGACTGTCCAGGGACTCAGGTCTAGACAAGCTTGTGACCTCGAGGGGGTAGGCGCTTGAGCTGGAAATCAATCTAACTTTAAACACTTATACTTCTTAGTTAATACAAAAACCTCTTTGCATGTGCAAAGAGGTTTTTGTATTAATTTTCTTCTTGGAACCATTGTGTATGGAAAATACCTTCACGATCAATACGTTGGTACGTATGTGCACCAAAGTAATCACGCTGAGCTTGCAATAGGTTAGCTGGTAATGTTTCTGTTCGATAGCTATCGTAATAAGCAAGTGCAGAAGAGAAACATGGAGCTGGAATTCCAAATTGAACCGCCTGTGCAACAATATCACGTAAAGCATATTGATAGCTTTCAACGATCTCTTTAAAGTATGGATCAAGGAGAAGATTTTTTAGACCTGGATCCTGATCATAAGCATCCTTAATTTTTTGTAAGAATTGCGCTCGAATGATACATCCTCCACGGAAAATCATCGCAATATCGCCATATTGAAGATCCCAATTATATTCCTCAGAAGCGGCCCTCATTTGCGCAAACCCTTGGGCATAAGAACAAATTTTACTCATGTATAAGGCTTTACGAACAGATTCAATGAAAGCTTGTTTATCCCCAGAAAATTCTTTTGCATCTGGTCCTTTTAGAATCTTACTTGCCGCAACACGTTCTTCTTTCATCGCAGAAATGAATCGAGCATATACGGATTCTGTAATAATTGGAAGTGGAACACCTAAATCAAGAGAGTTTTGGCTTGTCCATTTTCCAGTCCCTTTTTGACCTGCAGTATCAAGGATCACATCAACAAGAGGTTTTCCTGTTTCTTCATCCAGCTTCGTAAAAATGTCAGCCGTAATTTCAATTAAATAGCTGTCAAGTTCACCCTTATTCCACTCTGCAAAGACCTCATGAAGCTCATTTGCATTTAGACCAAGGACATGTTTCATGAGGAAGTAAGCTTCACAAATAAGCTGCATATCCCCATATTCAATCCCATTGTGAACCATTTTTACATAGTGCCCCGCTCCATCTGGACCAATATAAGTTGTACATGGATCATTATCTACTTTTGCAGCAATATCTTTAAAAATAGGTGCAACTAATTCATACGCTTCCTTCTGTCCTCCTGGCATAATTGAAGGTCCTTTTAAAGCGCCCTCTTCCCCACCAGAAACGCCAGTACCAATAAAGTGAATACCAAGATCACTTAGTCTTTGATTTCGGCGTTGCGTGTCTTTAAAGAACGTATTTCCACCATCTATGAGAATATCCCCTTTGTCCAGATACGGGATTAATTGATCAATCGTTGCATCTGTGGCTGGACCTGCTTTGACCATCAGCATAATTTTTCTAGGGCTTTCTAAGGAATTCACAAATTCTTCAATTGAATAAGTACCCTTGAAGTTTCTACCCTTGGTTTCAGCTAGGACTTCATCTGTTTTTTCACGAGAACGATTGTAGATTGCTACTGAATACCCTCGTGACTCAATATTCATGGCTAAATTTCTTCCCATTACAGCCATTCCTACTACACCAAACTGTTGTTTTGTCATGTTTTTACATCCTTTCTTGCAAAACTATGTATAACCATTTTACTTTAGCAATATTTGTCGAAATTAGCAAAAAATCTGATTCACGTATAGTATACCAAACTAATTACAATCAAATTCGTCTGTTGAATTTGCGTCCGGATTATTATCGAGCTCACTCGATAATATACCTTTAAAAATCCGAGGCATCTGCCGTGGCTTAACTTCACTCAGCAGGGTTTGACCGCCTACTAAATCAACAAAAGTAGTTTTGATACCTTAACTTTAGCAATAAAGAGGACTTCAGCTGAATGAAGTGATCATTTTAATCCTTTGGAAAAAAGTCGAGAAAATCTTTACTAAAACTTGTTTGAGCTGTGTTTTTCGAACTTTTTTTTTCCGTTACTTTATCTTGTGCTTTTTCAATAATCTTATCACCAAATTTTGCACGCAGTCCTTCAACTGTTTTTAGTAAAGGTTCTTTTTTTGCTTCATTTTCATAAGTAAAAAGATCCAGCTGCTTTACAGCTCGCTTCTTTTCAACAAGATCAGACCCTGTTACACCGAGTAAACGGACAGGTTCTCCATTCCAATGCTTTAAAAATAGTTCCTTTGCTTCTTTTAACAACTCTTGGTATTGTGCTGTTGGATTTAATAGCTTTTTACTTCGATTAATCGTTTTGCGATTCTTGTAACGAATCGTAATGCCAGCGGAGGCTGCTAGTACCTTTTTACGATTCATACGGGCTGCTACCTTCTCAGATAATCCTTCGAGAACATGAAGGAGTTCTTGTTGATTGGTAACATCCTTTGGCAGAGTCGTAGAATTTCCAATACTTTTAATCTCTGCTGCTGCATTTGGGTCAACCGGTCTTTCATCTATCCCATTTGCTCTTTCCTTCAAACGAACCCCATTGATACCAAGAAGACCTTCTAATTGCATTTTGTTCGCCTCTGCCAAATCCTTGATCGTCATAATCCCGATGCCATTCAACTTTTCAGAAGTTTTCTTCCCGACACCATGCATTTCTCCAACTGGAAGAGGCCATAGAACATTTTTAACATCTCGTTTACGTAATACCGTAATACCGAGGGGCTTTTTCATATCTGAAGCCATTTTTGCTAAAAAACGATTAGGTGCCACTCCAATGCTACATGGCAAATCCAATTCATTTAATACTTGTTTTTGGATATTTTCAGCAATTTCTAGAGGAGTTCCTAATTCAAAACTTTCCGTAATATCCATATAGCCCTCATCTATTGAAACAGGTTCCACAAGTTCGGAATATTGTCTAAGAATGTTAAACATCCCAAATGAGGCCGCACGATAACGTTCAAAGTTAGGAGTCATGACAATCAGCTGCGGACAAAGCTTTTTCGCTTCCCACAGAGGCATCGTTGTTTTAACCCCAAATTTTCGTGCCTCATAGCTGCATGTAATAATTATTCCCCGTCTTTCTTCTGGATTTCCCGCAATGGCTAAAGGCTTTCCCTTTAATGTTGGATCAAACGCCATTTCAACAGAGGCATAAAAACTATTCATATCTACATGGAGGATCACTTTCCCATTCTTAGGATACATCTCCTTCATAACCGAACACCTTCTATACAATTTCACTAAGCTTATTGTAACACGAAATGGCAAAAAGACTCGCTATACCCACGAGCCTTTTAGAACAACAGTTTTATTCCCCAGCAACTTCTTGAATAATGGCAATTGTCATTTCTGCTAGCTTATATAATTCTTCAATCGGCATTCTTTCATTGGTTGTGTGAATTTCTTCGTATCCCACTGCTAAATTAACGGTTGGGATATCAAATCCAGCAATGACATTGGCATCACTACCACCGCCACTATGTAATAACTCACAACCTCGACCAATTTTAGCGGCAGCCTTTTTCGCCACTTCCACTACATGGTCCCCATCCCCAAACTTGAAACCAGGATACATTACTTGCACTTCTACTTCTGCTTTTCCACCCATTTCTTGTGCGGTACTTTCAAAAGCATCTTTCATTTTTTTTACTTGAGCTTCCATTTTCTCTGGGATGAGCGAACGAGCTTCAGCCAAAATTTCCACATGATCACAAACGATATTTGTTGCTTGACCACCTGCAAATCGACCAATATTGGCAGTTGTTTCCTCATCGATCCGACCAAGTGGCATTTTGGCAATTGCTTTTGCCGCCATTGTAATCGCCGATACTCCTTTTTCAGGGGCTACACCGGCATGTGCCGTTTTTCCAAGAATAGTGGCTTTAATATGTGCTTGTGTTGGAGCTGCAACAATGATATTTCCTACTTTGCCATCACTATCAAGTGCATACCCATATTTTGCTTTGATTAACGTTGGATCAAGAGCTTTAGCGCCAACTAACCCCGATTCTTCTCCAACAGTAATAATAAATTGAATATCACCATGTGGAATCTTTTGTTCTTTGAGGACTCGAATCGTTTCCAACATAACCGATAAGCCCGTTTTGTCGTCTGCACCTAGGATCGTTGTACCGTCTGTCACAACATAACCGTCTTTAATGGATGGCTTGACACCTTTTGCCGGAACAACTGTATCCATATGTGAAGTGAAATAAATGGTATCCACTCCCTCTTTTGTCCCTTTTAATGTACAAATTAAGTTTCCAGCACCATGACCTGTGATCCCCGTTGTATCATCCTCTATTACATCAACCCCTAAATCCGTGAACTTTTGCTTTAATACTTTCGCAATTTCTGCTTCGAATTTTGTTTCAGAATCAATTTGTACTAGTTCTAAAAATTCATTTAATAAACGTTCTTGGTTGACCATTATCTAACGACCCCTTACACTCTCTTTTCTTCTAGTATACCTCTTTTTATAATCCTGCTTCAAATTACGACCCGCTCACTTAAAAAATAAGAAATTGATTTCAGTCGTTTTAAGATCATATCCATGATAAATAGAAGCAATGTTCTAAGTTTATTTGAATGAAAAGCATGAAGATTCAAGTGGGAGAGCGAAACCGACAAGCCACCTTAATACAAGTATCAAGGTAGTTTGTCGTCCGCGAAAGAGAAGTACCGAAAAGTAATAGTTCCAGAATAAAAGCAAAATCATCCATCTTTGGTTTGATAGTTGTCCAAAAGAATGTTTATTAGTAAAATAAACATATTGAATCTCGTTTATGATTGCAGACAATCAATAAATACACATGTTGGAGGGAACTTAGTTGTCTAAAAAAAGAAAGAAAACACAAAAAATCGTCGTTTATTTAATGATCTTTGCCATGTTAGCTTCAACGATTTTAACAGGGATCTTAATGTTTATTTAATAAATAGAAATGAAAGTGAAAGTGCTTGGCAGATGGCCAAGCACTTTCACTTTTCATTTTATTGCTCCATATTCTCTTGCTAAATCTTCAAATGTCTTTGTTGTGGAGATGACAAGAATTTTGCTGCCAAGAGGAATTTTCGGATAAAGTGATTCAATAACTTCATTTTGTAGACGGATACAACCTTGTGAAACCCTCTTTCCAATAGAAGAAGGGTTATTTGTTCCATGAACGCCATAAATACGCCCGTTTGTTTCTTTAGCATCAAATCCAATCCAGCGCGAACCTAGAGGGTTTTCCGGCGTTCCACCAGGTATATCTTTCTTAATATAATAGGGGTTCTCCGCTTTAACCGTGATCGTAAATAAGCCCTCTGGGGTTAAATCGTCGGTTACCCCTGTTGCAGCATCAACGACCATTTCAACACGATTTTCATAAACAAACGCTAACTCATTCGTGTTCTTATTGACAATCAAGAACGGATCGCCTGGCAATGGATTGACACCTAGAGGCCATATAGGTGAAAGAGATAAAGCACAGATTAGAGTGGATAATAATTTAACCATAGCATCACCTCTCTATTCATTTGATTTAGTTTCCTTCACCTACCGGGGTTTTATTCATATCATTTTGTTTATAGATTCCTTTAAAAGAGCGCTTTATAAGAAGATATTGTTCCATTTCGTTCAAAAAGTGAAACAGTGCCGCGCGAATAGCAAATTCTTCCCTTGTTTTGGGAAGTTCCATATTCTCGAAAGAAAGTCGCATGTTATTTAACTTTTCTAAATTGATATCTACCGTATTTCCAGCATGAATATGTTCTGAAAGCTCCTCTATAAAATCGGCAATCATTTTTCCTTGCTCAACCGTCTTTGAGATGGAAGTAATGCTAGGCAGCACCTTTTCGATAATTTCAAATTGCTTTTCCCTTATTTTAAAATACGTATAATAGAGTTGCTCCTCATTATTGTGAAAAAATTGATTCTCCATTTCTCGAAATGAAAGTGCCTTTGCTTCATTAATCAATTGAATTGTTTCAGGGATTTCCTTCCCATCCCAATTATGATCACCATGTCCTAAGTAATGGACAATCTCTTGAAAGATGATTTTAAAATTCCCTTCAATTTTTCGTTGATACTCTTCAATTTGACGATCTAAGCTTGGCATATATAAGTTCGCCATTAAAGCAATTCCAATTCCAATCAAGATGATGAACAATTCATTAAAGATAAAAGAAACGGTTACCTCGCCAGCCGAATAGAAATGCAAAATAATAACAGCACTAGAAGCAACACCATCGCTTGCTTTAAATATTACCACCGTTGGAATAAAAAAGAGGAGCAATAACCCGATCACAGCAGCATGATAACCGATGAACTCAAAGAATACGATTGAAAAGACAATCGCGATTAAACAGGCAAGAATTCGGTCCCATGATGCTCTTAGTGACTTTTTCTTCGTAATCTTAATACATAATATCGTTAAAATTCCAGCAGAAGCGTAATTATCTAAATGAAAGCTTTGTGCAATCAAAATAGCTAGTGCTGCACCAACCGCCGTTTTTAGCGTACGATGGCCAATTCGAAATTTCATTGTACTTCTCCCTATTTGTCTTTTTCCTTCAGTTTAACATGTTTTTCCCTTTAAAAATAAAAAGGAGAAAAGATTATCGTCATCTTTTCCCCTTTTTATCGAGATTATAATACTTTTTCTAAAAAGTCTTTGGCGCGCTGGCTCTTTGGGTTGGCGAAAAATTCTTCTGGTGGGGAATCTTCGGCTAATTGACCATTCTCTAAAAAGAGAACACGATCTGCGACTTCTCGGGCAAATCCCATTTCATGTGTAACAATCGCCATTGTCATCCCGGAGTCTGCTAGTGATTTCATAACATCTAGCACCTCTTTCACCATTTCTGGATCTAAGGCTGATGTTGGCTCATCAAATAACATGACTTTAGGTTCCATCGCTAACGCTCGAGCAATCGCTACACGCTGCTTTTGCCCACCAGATAAACGACTCGGATACTCAGAAGCTTTTTCAGCTAACCCTACTTTTGTTAATAAATCCATGCCGATTTTTTCAGCATCTTCTCGGCTCATTTTCTTCACCTTCATCGGTGCATAGGTTATATTCTCCATGACGGTTTTATGAGGAAATAAATGAAAATGTTGGAATACCATGCCCACATTTTGCCTGATTTTCATAATGTCTGTTTTCTTATCCATTAAATCTGAACCATGAATATAAATATGACCACCAGTCGGTTTTTCTAATAAGTTTAAACAGCGAAGAAATGTCGATTTCCCTGATCCAGATGGACCAATAATCGCGACTACTTCACCTTCTTGAATCGTAGTTGAAATTCCTTTTAAAACTTCAAGCTTGCCGAAATGTTTGACTAACCCCTCTACCTTAATCACTTTTTCTCATTCTCCTTTCGACAGCCTTTCCAATCAAGGTTAATGCCATAACTAAAAGATAATAGATAATCCCTGCTAAAAGAAGCGGTTCAATAAAACGGAATTTATCAGCGCCAACCTGGTAAGCACGACGCATAATATCCATTACACCGATGGTTGTGACAATCGCAGATTCTTTAGTTAACGTAATAAATTCGTTCATCAATGAAGGTAAAATATTTTTAAGTGCTTGAGGTAAAACAATGTTAATCATCATTGGACGATAAGGAACCCCTAAAGCCATGGCTGCTTCACTTTGTCCTTTGTCAATTCCTAAAATTCCACCACGAATAATTTCAGAAATATAAGCGGTCGAATTTAATCCAAAGGAAACAATCGCTGCTGTAAATGGTTCAATTTGATAACCAAGTACTTGCGGAGAACCAAAGTAAATGATCATCAATTGTAATACAAGCGGCGTCCCACGGAAAATGGACGTATACACATCCGCAAACCAATTTAATATCTTAATATTACTAATTTTAAATAATGATAAAATAATTCCACCGACAAATCCGATAATCCCCGCAAAAAACGCAATTTGAAGTGTAATCCAAACTCCATCTAAAATAAAAGGAAATGACGGGAGAACGGATGAAAAATCTAAATTCATTGTACCAATCCTCTCAGGATGTATTGAAATAAAAAATCTATATTCGATTAAACGGAGAAAAACGTTCAGAAACGATTTTCTGAACGTTTTACAATACGATTATTCAAAGTACTTTTTAATAATCGTATCAATTTCACCGCTATCTATCATTGCTTTTAATTCATTATTAAATTCGTCTGTAAGGTCACTACCTTTAGGGAATGCAATGGCATAACCACCGTCAGCGTCTTCAATCGTAAATCCAGCAATATCTTTATTTTCTTCAAGATATCCTTGCGCTACTGTATCTTCAATAATCGCAGCATCAAGGCGTCCAGCCATAATTTCTTGAATAAGCTCTGGGATACGGTTACGGTTTTCAATGGAAAACCCAACTTCTTCCGCTAATTCTTTCCCTTTTTCTTCCTGAATTGACCCCATTTGTGCTGCTACTTTTTTACCAGCTAAATCTTCTTTTGTTTCAATCCCGCTGCCTTTTTTCGATACAATCACGTGCTTGGATGTATAGTAAACATCACTAAAGTCTACATTCTTTTTACGATCTTCTGTTGCTGACATAGCTGACATCACAAAATCAGCTTGTCCATTTTGTAACGCAGAAATCAATCCGCCAAAGTCCATATCTTGTACTTGAAGTTCGTATCCAAGTTTTTCTGTAATGGCTTTTGCAATATCAATATCAATCCCAACAATGTCGCTACTTTTTTCAGTATCAATATATTCAAATGGTGCATAATCGGCTGATGTTGCCATTTTTAAAACCTTTTTATCGCTGTCACCAGCTGTTCCTGCGTCTTTTTCTCCTGTACCACACGCAGCCAGTATTCCCATCGCTAGGATACTCATAAATAAAATAGATATTAATTTTTTCACGGTTCTTCCCCCTCAAATCTAAATCCTTGTTATATTAGATAGTGTTCCTCTTGTACTATAATATTATTAGGAACGAATATTTATTCACTTAAATGCATTTTAACACATTGTTATGAATATGCAACAGAAAAATAGGTGAAAAAGTAAAATTCTAAAATTCTGATTGGCTGTTATTCAATGAAATATCAGACAAGTTCTTTCGTAGTACGTTTTCGCTAGGTTTCATGTTTCACACAAAAATGTCCATTATTATCAATAATAATGGACATTTCTTATGAATATTTTATACTTCCTCACAATATTCATCAAAATATTGTTGTAATTTTTGCATAACCGCTGCAGGCTCATGACCCTCAATTTCATGGCGCTCTACCATCTTAAGAATCTTCCCATCCTTTAGTAGTGCAAAAGATGGTGAGGACGGCGGATAACCTGTGAAGTATGAACGAGCTTTTTCCGTTGCCTCTTTATCTTGCCCCGCAAAAACAGTCACCAATTGATCTGGGCGCTTATCATAGTGAAGCGCATGAGCTGCAACCGGACGAGCGGTTCCACCTGCACAACCACAAACAGAATTAATCATCACAAGTGTCGTGCCTTTTTTATTTAATGCTTCGTCCACTTCTTCCGGTGTTTTTAATTCTGTATATCCAGCTTCAACAATCTCTTGTCTTGCTCTAAGAACATGATCATTCATGAATAAATTAAAATCGATATTCATTTCCTCGCTCCTTTTAATAGAATTCACCTGGGAGAATTTTCGCCTAGATTTTCGTCGAGCTCGCTCGACAACTTCCTTTGAAAATCTATGGCATCCGCCGGAGGCTTTTAACTTCATTCTGCAATGGTTTGACCCCATACTGAATATAGATAAATACCCATTCATGTAAGAGAACAAATCTACTGAAGGAAGTAAAAAAGTAAAAAACTTAAATATATTATTATCATAACAATATTTTTAAATAAAGTGCAATCATTAGGATTAAGTTAAAGTAACTAAGTTGAGGTGACAGGCACCTTCCAGTTTGTGGAAGGTGCCTGTCACCTCATTACATTCTTAATAAATTGGTGTATTCTCTCTTGATGTTTTTTCGAGAATTTCTTTGACTCGATGCATAAATTTTCCACAGATGAATCCGTCGAGCACGCGATGATCAAGTGAAATGCATAGGTTGACCATATCTCTAATGGCAAGCATATTATCGATTACAACTGGACGTTTGATGATGGACTCCACTTGCAAGATGGCTGCTTGCGGCTGATTGATAATTCCCATCGATTGAACAGAGCCAATTGTACCTGTATTATTAACAGTAAACGTACCGCCCTGTAAGTCTTCAACCTGTAAATTTCCAGTTCTTACTTTTACTGCATAATCATTGATTTCGCGAGCAATCCCTTTAATGGATTTTTCATCCGCATTTCTAATTACCGGTGTAAATAGTTCCTTCTCGGTTGAAACAGCGATATTTAAATTAATATCCTTTTTCTGCACAATTTTATCGTCTGCCCACATCGAATTGATCTCTGGGAAATCTGTCATAGCTTGGGCAACAGCTTTAACAAAGAAAGCAAAATAGGTAATATTGTAGCCTTCTTTTTTCTTAAATTCGTCCTTCACTTCATTTCGATATTGAACGAGATTTGTCACATCGACTTCCACCATCATCCACGCATGGGGGATTTCATTCTTGCTTTTAATCATTTGATTCGCAATGGCTCGACGAACTCCATTTACTGGGATTTCAAGATCACCCGTACTTACCGGTACAACGTTATCTTCCTGCTTGACTGGTTGAGTAACCTCTGCACCTTGTTGGATTGGCTGTGGAACGGTTTCTTCCGTCTTCTTCTGGGATGTACCAGATTCAATGACTTTTAATAAATCTTTTCGCGTAATCCGTCCACCTAATCCAGTCCCATTTACAGTATTTAAATCAATCCCATGTTCTTGTGATAATTTGAGAACTGCGGGAGAATAGCGGGCTTTTTGTGACTCTTCCTCTTGAACTTGTTTATTTTCACTCACATTACCACCAACTTCCTCAGGGCTTACCTCCTCCGGTACTGAATCCGTTTCAACGATACAAATAGCTTCGCCAACCTGCAGGGTATCGCCTTCTCCGGCAAGAATTTCTTTTATACTTCCAGAAAAAGAAGAAGGAATTTCTGCCGTTACTTTATCTGTGATGACCTCAGCAATTGGTTCATATTTATTAATAGGGGTGCCGACTGTGACCAACCATTTAGAAATCGATCCTTCCGTTACACTCTCACCTAATTGAGGCATCGTAATCCTTTCAATTGCCATAAATTATTTCTCCCCCTCTCCTTAAAATTCCGCAAGCTCTCTCATGGCTTTTTCCACTTTTTCCGTATTCACCATGAATTCCTTTTCCATCGTTGGTGCAAACGGCATCGCAGGTACATCTGGACCCGCCAAACGTTGTATCGGAGCATCCAATTCAAATAAACAATGCTCTGCAATAATGGCCGACACTTCACTAATAATACTGCCTTCTTTATTATCTTCCGTTACCAACAAAACTTTACCCGTTTTGGTCGCAGCCTCAATAATCGCCTCTTGATCAAGCGGATAAACAGTTCGTAAATCCAAAACATGTGCCGAAATCCCTTCTTCGGCCAATTTTTCTGCAGCCTGTAGAGCGAAGTGAACACAAAGACCATATGTAATAACCGTAATATCATCGCCTTCACGCTTTACAGCCGCTTTTCCAATCGGTAATACATAATCTTCTTCCGGTACTTCTCCCTTTATTAACCGATAAGCTCGTTTATGTTCAAAAAATAAGACAGGATCATCATCACGAATTGCCGCTTTAAGTAATCCTTTCACATCATATGGAGTTGAAGGCATGACAATTTTCAAACCAGGTGTATTGGCAAAGACAGCCTCAACAGATTGTGAATGATACAGGGCACCATGTACGCCGCCGCCATATGGAGCACGTATGACAATCGGACAGTTCCAGTCATTATTGGAACGATAACGAATTTTAGCCGCCTCTGAAATAATTTGATTGACAGCAGGCATAATAAAATCAGCAAATTGCATCTCTGCCACTGGTCGCATTCCATACATCGCCGCACCAATCCCGACACCCGCAATCGCAGATTCAGCTAATGGCGTGTCAATTACCCTTTGCTCGCCAAACTGTTCATATAGACCAACGGTTGCCTTAAATACTCCACCTTTTTTTCCAACATCTTCACCCAAGATAAAAACTTTTGAATCTCTTTCCATTTCCTCTCGGAGCGCCATCGTTATGGCCTCTATATAAGAAATATTCGCCACTCTGATCCCCCCTATTCTTCCGCGTATACATATTTCATTAAATGTTCAGGACTCGCATACGGAGCATTTTCAGCATAATCCGTTGCATCATCCACTAATTTCTTAATCCGGATGTTTATATCCATTTCCTTCTGATCATCGATTACATTCGTTTCTTTTAAGTAGGTTAAAAAAGAAAGCAGCGGATCTTCCGCTTTTGCTTTTGAAATCTCTTCATCTGTTCGATAACTGCGATGATCATCATCAGAGGAGTGAGGTGTCATACGATGGACAAGTGCCTCAACTAAAGTCGGTCCTTCACCACGTCTACCGCGATCAGCCGCTTCTTTAACGACCTGATAAACAGCTAACGGATCATTTCCATCAACCGTTACTCCTGGCATGCCATAACCAATCGCCCGATCCGAAATACGTTCACATGCCACCTGTTTACTTAGCGGAACCGAAATCGCATATTGATTATTTTCACACATGAAGATAACCGGAAGCTTATGCACACTTGCAAAGTTGGCTCCTTCATGAAAATCTCCTTGATTGGATGACCCTTCACCAAATGTCACAAACGTAACACTGTTTTCACCAGCCATTCTCGCAGCGAGGGCAATGCCTGCCGCATGGGGAACTTGAGTTGTTACAGGAGAAGATCCCGTCACAATCCGATTTTTCTTTTGCCCAAAATGACCCGGCATTTGTCTTCCTCCAGAGTTCGGATCCTCCGCCTTAGCAAAATTGGAAAGCATCAACTCTGTTGCCGTCATTCCAAACGCAAGGACCATACCTAAATCCCGATAATAAGGGAGAATATAGTCTTCCTTACGATTCAAAGCAAAAGCTGCCCCTACCTGTGCTGCCTCTTGACCTTGACAAGAAACAACAAACGATATTTTTCCAGCACGATTTAATAGCCACAACCGTTCATCGATTTTTCTAGCTAAAAGCATCGTTTCATACATTTCTAAGACTTGATCATCACTCAAACCTAAAGCATGATGACGGTTTTCACTCATATATGTAACCTCCTGTATTTTACATATTAACGATTATCCATGGAGAGCATTGCCATCAACAGCAAGCGCAGCTTCTCCGATTACCTCTGACAAACTTGGATGCGGATGAATAGTCTGGGATATTTCCCAAGGTGTTGCATCAAGAACACGAGCTAGTCCAGCTTCAGAGATCAACTCTGTCACATGTGGTCCAATCATATGAACACCTAGTAAATCATCGGTTTCTTCATCAACAACCATTTTGACAAACCCATCACTTTCTCCAAAAATCAGCGCCTTCCCGATTGAACGGAACGAAAACTTTCCTATTTTAACTTTATAGCCTTGTTCCTTAGCTTCTTCTTCCGTTAAGCCGACCTTTGCTACTTCTGGCTGGCTATAGATACAAGTCGACACAAGTGAGTAATCAAGTGGTTGTGGTTTTAAACCAGCGATATGTTCAACCGCAATAATGCCTTCATGTGAAGCCACATGTGCCAGCTGCAGTCCACCGATGACGTCCCCGATTGCATACATATGGGTTTCTTTTGTTTGATAAAAGTCGTTTGTTTTAATAACACCTTTATCGATTTGTATCGCTGTATTTTCCAAGCCAATTCCTTCAATATTTGCTTTCCTTCCAACCGTAACGAGCAGCTTTTCAGCATGGAAGGAGCGGACTTCCCCATTAATTTCAGCTTGAATCGATACGCCGTCATCTTTTCGTAGGGTTTCTGGCAAGACTTTTGCCCCTGTATAAATGTTGATTTTTTTCTTTTTAAACAGTCGTTGCATTTCCTTTGAAATCTCTTTGTCTTCTGTTCGGAGAATTCGATCCTCATACTCTAGAATCGTGACGTCCACATCAAAATCAGCCAACATCGAAGCCCACTCTACACCAATGACCCCTCCGCCAACGATAAGAATCGATTTAGGTAGATACTCCATCTCCAAGGCTTCATCCGACGTGAGGACATATTGTCGATCGATCGGAAAATTTAATGGGTTTGGTCTTGAACCTGTTGCAATGATGACATTTTTCGGAATTAACATTTCATTTTCCGTTCCATTATTCATCTCAACCGAAATCGTACCTGGCAGAGGCGAAAAAATAGAAGGTCCCAAAATCCGTCCTGTCCCCTCGTATATATCAATCTTGCCTTTTTTCATAAGGTATTGAACACCATTATGTAGTTGCCCAATGATTTTCTCTTTTCGTTCTTGTACTTTTGAAAAATTCAAGGAAACGCCTTCGATCTGAACTCCAAATTCGTCCCCTCGTTTCGTCGTCGCGTATACCTCTGCGCTACGAAGCAAGACTTTCGATGGGATGCAGCCTTTGTGAAGACATGTTCCTCCCAGTTTTTCTTTTTCAACAATGGCGGTCTTTAGTCCGAGTTGCGCAGCACGAATCGCAGCTACATATCCGCCTGTTCCCCCGCCAAGAATGACCAAATCATATTCTTTTGCCAAAGTTATCCCTCCCATGGCTTATTTTTATAAAAAGAGCTAACAATCTAAAAAAATTAGCTGGCGTATAGAACAAACTAAAGTTAGTTTCCGCTTTGTGATGTTGGAATTGAACCAAATTCAGTGGTCATTGAACCAAAATAGGCAGGAATTGGACCAAATCGAGCGCTAATTGAACTTTTCAACTTTTTCGGAAGTATTATTCAAATTTAATCGCCGTTTGAGGATATTCCTTTGCCTTTTCCTCCCCATTTAGCACACGCAATGCCCCTTCAGCTAATGCTAATAATACATTTTCTCCCGGATGGACAAAGACATCTGCGATCCAATTCACTCGATCCATAATTTCACCCGTTAGTTTTTTACGATAAGCAAGATCACCTGTTAAAATAATCGCATCGACATCACCAGCTAAAACCGTACTGGCTGCACCAATTTCTTTGGAAATTTGATACGCCATCGCCTTGTACACTAATTGGGCCAATTCATTTCCTAGATCCATCATTCTCTCGATTTCCTCAGGATCGTTTGTATGTAAATAACCGATAAATCCGCCTTTACCAACGAGCAACTTCATAATTTCCTCTTTTGAAAATTCCCCAGAAAAACAAAGTTCAACGATATCTCCTGCCGGTACTGAGCCAGAACGTTCTGGACAAATGGGACCTTCTCCAACAAGACCATTATTCACATCAACGACTTTGCCTTTTTGATGGGCACCAATGGTGATGCCTCCTCCTAAATGGGCGACAATTAAATTCAGCTCTTCATAACGCCTTCCCAGTTCTTTTGCTACTCGATGTGCTACTGCTTTTTGATTTAAGGCATGAAAAATGCTTTTTCTTTCAATCAATGGCAAACCTGAAATTCTTGCCACTTCCGAGAGTTCATCTACGACAACAGGGTCCACAATAAAGGCCGGAATATTAAGACCAGCGGCAATTTCATGAGCTAGAATTCCACCTAAGTTAGAAGCATGTTCCCCTGCATAACCAGCACGTAAATCCGCAAGCATGGTTTCATTGACGAGATAGGTTCCCCCTTCAATCGGGCGAAGTAATCCACCTCTGGCACAAACCGCATTGAATCTAGATAGATTTAACCCTTCATAATGAAGGGATTGTAAGATTTCATTTTTTCTAAACTCTAATTGGTCGATAATATGTACATAAGACTCCGTCACTTCAATATCGTGGAGAATCTTTTTTTCCCAAATGGATATTTCATTCTCAAAAATAGCGATTTTCGTAAAAGTGGTTCCAGGATTGATTGTTAAGATGCGATACTTTGTTTGGTGCATTTGTACACCTCCAAATGATACTTTCAATAAGTAATTGACCCCTTACCCAAAAACACTTCAGTACATTTATAGAAAAAATAGTGAATATCATAAATACATGCAAGTTTTATGCCAAAATTAAAACCTCAGTAAAATCCAACTTCCACTATTTTAACTATGAAAAATATTGCAGAAACCACGCAACTTATTTCATGCTATTATTTGCAAGGTTGTATTTTTCTAATTTATAATATAAATTCCTTACAGATAACCCTAATTCCTTCGCTGTTTTTGTTTTGTTTCCACTATTCTTTTCCAATGTTTTCCTAATGATTATTTTTTCATACTCCTCAAGACGCTGTGAAAGTGTAGCTTCTGAATGCAAGTCAATTGGCGTTTCAGAGTCTGTTGGTGGCTGGTTCCCCAATTCAAAAATGTGTTTAGAATCAACCAATTTTTCATTATAATTCATGAAAATGATCGCTCTACGAATGATATTATCTAATTCACGAATATTTCCGGGCCATTCATAATGAAGAAGACGGGACAATGCACTTTTCGTAATGCCTTCTACATTTCTTCCATATTCTCCATTAATCTTTTCGATTAATCGAATGCAAAGGGAATTGATATCTTCTTTTCTTTTTCTTAATGGCGGGATAAAAATCGGCATTTGATTGAGTCGATAATAAAGATCTTCCCGGAATTCTCCATTTGCCATCGCTTTCTCCAAATTTTCATTGGTCGCCGCAATCACTCGAACATTTAAAGAAATTGCTTCAGTCCCACCAACCCTTGTAATTTCATTTTCTTGAAGAACTCTCAACAATTTTACCTGTGTATTTAAAGATAACTCGCCAATTTCGTCTAAAAAGATACTCCCATTATTCGCTTCTTCGAAGAGCCCCTTTTTTCCTCCTCGCTTAGCACCGGTAAAAGCTCCTTCGACATAACCAAACAATTCGCTCTCTAGTAAAGATTCACTTAGGGATGCACAGTTCACGCGAATGAATTTATTAAATTTGCGGTCACTAGCATTGTGAATAGCATGGGCAAATAGTTCCTTCCCCGTCCCAGATTCTCCGCGTAAAAGAATAGTTGCAGGCGTTTGCGCTGCCAATTTCGCTTGTTCGATAGCGATTTTCATGACATCAGAACTGCCGATAATATCATCAAAAGAGTATTTCGCTTCTAATGTGCGGATCATCTGCTTGGCGCGATATAATTCTCGGTCCAAGTTTTTCAATTCTGATACATCGCGAATAATTCCGACGCTACCTTTTAATTTGCCATCCACGATAATCGGAGCGCCATTCACTACGACTTCGCGTTTATGGGGTCCAACCAACATCGGTACACCTTTAACCGCTCTCCTAGTTTTTAATACTTTCATATGAACGCTATCACCAACCGCGATATCGATTGTTGCCGGCTTTCCTATCACTTGTTCCTCGGATAAACCCGTAATTCTTGTATAAGCAGGGTTTACCATGATGCCTATTCCAGTTTCGTCCACAACGGAAATCGCTTCATCACTACAATAAAAAATCGCCTCAAGCTTTGTTTGAACTTCCTTTAAATCGGTAATTTCTTCAGCCATACTTACAGCTTGGGATATATCTTTAAAAACGGAAAAACCACCCATTAATAATCCGTTTTTATCAATAATAGGAATTCTTGTAGATATCACGCTTAATCCATTGGGAAGTTGTACTTCTCTATTACTTTCAATGGTCCTTGTTCGAAGCACCCTTGGTAACTCACTCTTTGGTACTATCGTTGAAATATGTTTCCCAAGTGCTTCTTCTCTTGGAATCCCGATTAGTTTTTCTGCAATATGGTTGAGAAGAATGACCTTCTCGTCGTTATTAATCACCATCATTCCATCATCGACAGAATTAAAAATAAGATTATATTTATAGGTTTCCTGCTGAATTTTCGAAATTAATCTTTCCTTATCTTTAAAAAGCTTAATGAGCATACGAGCAACACTCGTTGGAATGAGTACGGTTTCCCGTGAAAAAGCTTTTCTTAAATCACGGTATACTTCCTCATTTCCTGTCACTTCGATAATCATATCAATTTTTTCGTTTACAAATGGACGCCAATCCGAGGATGTTTCAATTCCACATTCTTTTGCCCATTGAATTCCAGGGGCATCAGCTTTTAAGTCAATTACAGCTTGTACATTTAAAACGATAGAATCCTGGACGAGCTGCAGAATCGCCATACCACCTTTTCCCGCTCCAACGACCATCACATTTTGCATAATACACACCCTCTTCGTGCAATCTTTTTCACTCTATAACCTGAAAAGAAATTCATACTCCTTATTGTAATGATTATGTTCTTTCTTGACAAATCTCTTTAATAATTTATGATTTTATTAAGTAGAAAATTTTTAATATTGAATATAAACAGAATATGTTAACGAGAGGATAATCAAGATGATTAGAATCATAGCACTTTTGATATTAGTGATTCCTGGAGTAATTGCTGCGTATGGGGTTAAGTTCATGAGGGATATGGTATTTGGCATCTTACATACTCCAATTCCTTATTTATGGTTACAATTTTTTATTGGATTATTAATGGTTGTGGGTGGAATTGGATTTATTGCTGGGTTCATTCTTCACCGCGATCGAAAAAGAAATAAAGTACAGTCTCGATTTCAAAAAATAGAAAGTGACATGAAATAAGCCTAGGATGTATTATTTTCCTAGGCTACTTTTATGTTTTACTTTTAAAGCAAGAACAGGATCATCTGTGATAATGGCCGAGCTCCCTTTTTCAAACAGTTTCTCCATGTCTTTTTCCTTGTTAACCGTATATGGTCTTACTTCAATTCCATTTTCTAATGTAGATTGGAGAATGTCAGATCGATAGGCCGTGTATTTTGGATGAATTCCCTTTGCCCTGATAGATTGGGCATAGACCCACGGCATATAAACCGCATTCCCCAACAGTGGAGCGATCTCAATCTCAGGTGCGATTCGATAGGATTTTACAATGCTGTAATGGTTAAAGGATGAGATGATGATTCTCTTAGAAAGATGATACTCGCGAACCATTTGAATCACTTTTTCCTCCATGCCCTCATACGGAAGAACATTGTTCTTTAGTTCAATGTTGCAGATGATTTCGTTGGTGGTCATCCATTCTAATACTTCTCTTAATGATGGAATTGGCTGTTTCTTAGTGATTGATTTCATAAGGTGACCTGCATCTAATTTTCGAAGCTCTTCGAGTGTTAAGTCTTTTACGTAGCCTTTCCCGTTTGTCGTTCGATTTACTTTTTCATCGTGGATGACGACTACTTCCCCGTCTTTTGAAAGTTGGACATCAAGTTCAATGCCATCCGCTCCTTCTTTTGCTGCTTCTTGGAAGGCGAGCATCGTGTTTTCTGGGTATTTTACGGAGTAGCCGCGATGGGCAAAGATTATAGTTATGTTGGATCACATCCTTAGAAAGTATTTATACTTTCATTCTACTTTCCTTAACAAGTACCTTCAATAAAAAACTTTGTTGATAAAGACCAGTTTTCAAATTTTGCTTGATTTTCATTTTTCTTATTAAATTTCACAAGTAAATCGATATTCAAACTCTCTCCTACATCCAAGCCTTTCGTTAAATTCAATTGTTCTAATTGCGTAAGATCTATTCCTTCATTTAATTTTGATAACGGTAGACTTTTTATTGTTTGATTATTTGAAACAATATCAACACTAAAATGTGATAAAAATTCGCTGTCTAGCTGACGCTGACCTGGCACAGTTTTTCCAGGTTTATTTTTTACATCTACAACTGAGGTGGTTAATACTAAATGATTAATCAAGAGTGTTCCATCATTTTGAATATTAATGTTCAATTTTTGAGGTTCCTGTCCTGGAATTAGATCATTTAACTGATAGTTTACATCAGAGTTCACATTCTGCTTACATGAACCGATAGCTAAAGTTGAATAAGTAGCTTTGCTTGAGCTAAAAAACGAAAAGGTTCCACTAGGTATGACAGCAGCTAAAATTAACAAACACCCTACTAAAAGAAGTGTTATATTTTTTACTGTTTTTAATTTTTTCATTTCATCACCTGTTCTTCTGAACATATTTGCCTCTCAACGTCACTAACTTGTCTACGTTTCAAAGGTGAGCGAAAACTTCCGATACTAGTAAAAATCAAGGTTATGACTGGTATAAGGAAGAATAGGATAAATCCTATTTTTGATTTTGAAAAATGTAATAGGTAACCAGCGAAAGGGATATGAATATTCTGATACTTTGCATATACATTCATCCCTTCTACCGTTTTAGTATCGATAGTCTTATTGGAATCTCCTTTTGTTGTAAAATAAATCTCTGAATTTTGTTTATCTATTTCTACAATTCGATGTGTAATGAGCTCGTTGTGATTTCTTGGTGAATGAAACGTAATAATATCATTTACTTTAAGACGGTGTGGATCGTCAATAACTTTGATAAGAATTAACGATCCTGGTTTTATCGTGGGTTCCATTGAACCCGATAAAATCGTGATCAACTGATAACCAGCGATTTGAGGAGTTACACCTGTTAACTTACTAGAGAATGTTAGGTAGAAAGATATGAAAAGAAACCCAATAAATAGAGTATACACAATCCTTTTTATTACTTTTTTACTCATCACCATTTGCACTTTCACTTTCAATTGATGATGGTTCAGTTTGCGTTGTTTCTTTAATCGTTTCTGTTTCTACTTTAGTTTCTTCTGGAGCTATTGTATCTTGTACTTCGTTGGAAGACTCACTCTTGTCTTTTTGATTTAGGTTTTCCTGTTTTGGTTGGTTAGATTGTTTTTGCTTTTCTTCTTGTACTTTTTTCGCTTCCTGTTTTTGCTTTTTTTGATCTATTTTTACTTTAATATCTGCATAGATTTTATTCATTTGATCAATATTTTTCTTGAAGTTTGCAATCTCCAATTGAAGCTTTTCATAGTTTATTTTTGCTACTTCCATTAATTCTTTAGAAAAATTGGTCCCTTTACCATCTATGTTTTGCAAATAATCAGTTGTGTATTTTTCTGCCTCTTTTAATTGAGCAAACATATCTTCTCGGTATTCAAAAAGTTTCGTTATAAAAGTTTCCAACTCTTTGAGTTCCATGTCCTCTCTATAGGTTGCCAATAATTCAGAAGCCTGTTGATTACTATATTTCCAAATAGACACATGAATATCAGCATTTGTTATTTGGATTTTTTCAACATTAATCTTAAGACTGTTTATTTCGGTTTGCATTTTCTGATGATTTTTGTTTGCCTCATTTAAGATCTGTTCAGAGAAAGATTTTTTATTATTATTTAAGTACTTCTCATATTCTTTTTCATACTTTTCTGCATCCTTTAAAACCGATTGGATTTGACTTTGTGTTTTATTGAGCTCGGTAATAAGTGTTTCAAGCTCTTTTACATCCATTTTTTCTCTGTTCTTCGTTATTAGTTCGGATGCTTGAAGATTTAAGCTTTTCCAGATATCACTCTGTACTTTTGCATGTGTTATTTTAATATTTATGATATTTTCTTTTGCTGTTTTAATTACTGATTGTAAATGCTCCTCGCTTTGTTTCGCCTCTTTTAGCTTTGCTTCCGTAAATGAATTTTTGTTTTGGTTTATAAATACATTATAGCCTTTTGTGTATGCTTCCGCTTCATTTAGAACCGTTTGCAAATGGTCTTCAGTTTTAGAAAGTTCTGTAGAGAAAGCTTTAAGTTCATTTATCCCCATACCTTCTTTATATTGGGCTAGCATTTGTGAAACAACGTTATTTGAATCTTGCCAAATACCTGCTTGAACAGCTACTTGTGTTATTTGAATTTTAGCCTTATTATCTTCTAATGTTTTTAGGTTAGATTTGATTTTTTCAAGATTTTGTTTTGCTTCTTCAATGACTACAACCGTATATTTTCCTGGATGATTGATAAAATTCTCTAGATCTTTAATGCTCTGTTGGGCGGTAGCTATAGAAGCTTGTAAATCATTTTGTGAGCTTGAAAGCTCCCTAGCTAAAGTTTGTAGTTCAATTATGTTGAGGTCTCCTTTATATTTATCTACTCTTTGAAAAGCTTGGTTATTAGAATTATTCATGCTTTCTAACGCCTTCTTGGTAAGTTCTGTTATTAAGAGTTTTTCGTTATCCTCTAAATTACTTACCTTTTTATTTGCCTGTTCTTGAATTCCTTTTATTTCCTTTATGGAATTCTCCAATTCTGCAGTTATTTTCTCAGCTGGCTTTAATCCCTCTTTTTCAATCATTTCGAGAACTTGTTGTGTAGATTGATTATTTTTAGCTTCTTTCAGCGCCTTCTCATAATAATGAGTATGTAGTCCATTAACCTGTTCTGAAATGGCTTTTTGAACACCAATAGCATTTTCTAACAGTTTGTCTATTTCAACCGCATATCCCCTGGCGATTTCAGAACTTTCGGCTCCCATCATGCTATTTAAAAGTTCAACAGCTAGATTCTTGGATTTAAAAATACTTTGGTTTTCTTCCTCAATTCCCTTAATCAGTTCTTGAATAGTTTCCGGGAAAACAAATGATAATGAAATATCCCCGTCTATCACGGTTTCTGTATTGGTAAAAGCGGCATGTGATGATGGTAATACTTGTGCCATTCCAAAAGCCGCAATAGAAGCTAAGCTAGCTGCTTGAATAAGAGATTTATTTGTTTTATTCTTAGGCTTCCTATGCGTTGATGCCCGTTTTTTTCTCATCCTTTTCTACACCTCCTATATATTGGAAAAGTCTGTAATGTTTGGTTATCTGTTAAATCTATATTAGGTTTCATTTCGTTCATTATAAAGAACTATTTATTTATAGTTTATTCACTTTCTATACGAAATAAAAACCTCAAAATCGATTGTGTTTTATTATAATGAGCCTCATAACAATAAAATGCTCTTGATATCTCTAAATTTCACAAATGCATTTTTTATAAAGAACACCTTTTACTAATTACAATTAATTCTATAGAGTATATTTGTCAATGATTAAATGTAGAACTTTGCACTAGAGCTATTACGCTCTTTAGGCATAGAATTAAATATAATCTAAAAAACGACCTTGAAGAGCGTTCCCTCAGGTCGCTATTAAAGATCACGACGCATTCTACGATTATGGAAAAATACGAGGAGACTACCGGCACCTAATAAAAAGACGCCAATAAATATGATGTTGTATGTATTTGTAGCTGAATTTGGAAGTATATTTTCTCTTATTTCTGGAGTAACAGTTATGCCTTCTTCTGAACTACTATTATGATCGCTTACTTTTTCCGGAAAATCCCCATCACTTGGAGTATTGCCTCCTGGTGATTCACTGTCTTCAGGTGGATTTCCACCTCCTGGAGTTTCTACTAGTTCAGCAATAAACAGGATTTCAACTTCTGCGGAAGATTTCTGAAATTCATTTCCTAAATCATACGGCATAGTTACTTGAAAAAGCATTGTTTCAGATGTACCTGTTGCAAGATTCCTTGGATTAAATCCTTCAAACTCAATTAATTTTCCTTCATATAATACTTTGGAATCCATTTCCACGAGCAGTTCCAGTTCCTCTAACAAACCTTTTTTTGATTTCTTTTCTCCAACGATAGCTGTATACTTAAAATCCCTTGTACCATCATTTATTATTGTTATATATCTTGGCATCCAGTCACCTGGTTTTAAATTATCTACTTCAAAAAAATAACCATTAGGGTTTGTATTAATATCAACCTCTTTTTCTTCAGCATTGGTAGTTATTGAAAATGATAAAAACAGAAAAAATATTATCAAAAATTTTAGTGATATTGATGATAGATTTTGATTACTCATAAATACCTCACTACTTTTTAATTTTACAAAAGGTGGGAACAAGTTCCCACCTTTATTATTGAAGTATTATCTGCTTTGTCCTGCAGTTTGTACTGCTTCAAATTCCCATTTAAGTTCTAAAGCATCCCCTTGGAATTCATTTTGATCTGCACCATTATTTACAAATTCAAATTGCACATAAAGGTTATCAGTATCTCCACTTACTAAACCTCCTCTTTCTTCAAAGAAAGGTATAAAAATTCTATTCGCTACTGCATCAGGTGTCATACTTTGTAAATCACTTAAAGTAGTTTGGTAGACAACTTGGTCAGCTGGCAAAAACCCTGGTAATACTGCTTTATCATCATTAAAGAAGAAATTGACGCGAATATGATCACCAAAGTCACTAACGTTATCACCTTTAGCATCAATTACATTATAACTTGTTTTCAATAATACATTTGCAATATCTAATGATCCACTATTTCCAAGTTCAAAAGTACGGTTCATCCAATCTCCTGGTTTAATATTGTCTACATCAATAATTGTTATTGGATCTACAGCAAGATCTAGTGTCCCAGCTGTAAATTTATTATTTGATGTTTCTACATCGTTAAAGTAAGCAAATGTTCCTCCACCTACTAATGACATTCCTAGTGCAGCTGATGCAATTCCTAAACCTAATTTTTTCTTAATGCTCATGTTCAATTTCCTCCTCTACCCCTTTTTGGGTATGTAATTTTTTATATTGACCCTTGTTTACCAAGGGATTCAACCATATTTAAACGGGTGTTTCTTTTGTATCTGTTTTTTTATCTTTTGGATCAAGTTCTCTTAGTCCTTTAAAAATACTGAACCCAGAGTAAACCAATAGTAGTAATCCCGGAATAATTAGGAGAAGTGCTCCTCCTTCTTTAGATTGAGCAAAATCTATAAAATATCCAATATATGGAATAGTTATATCTGCGTATACTGCTTGCACATTATCAGAGAGAACTGGTTCCATATCAGCAGTGTTGTTATTGTCGCCTTTTGTTTGGTACATAACATGCTCTCCACTTTTTTCAATCCCAATAATTCTGTGCGTAATCAACCTTTCCTCACTATCCACGAAGGTAATAACATCGCCCTCTTTAAGGTTCTTTTTATCTTCACCTTCAACAGGTTCTACCGCGATAATTGATCCTGTTAGAAAGGTCGGTTCCATTGAACCTGATAAAACACTCTTAAATTGGTATCCAAAGGCCTGTGGTTCACCTCCAGATGCTTTAGTAGAAATCACTAGAAATGCCATTAACACAAGAACTGCAAATAATAAGAGCGTAATTAGATTGCTCGTTATTTTTAATACCTTTTTCATTTCTCCACCTCTTTAAGATTGATTCACTTGTTCGTTAATATTTCGTTTTTCATTCTCTTTATCGAACTCACAACTTGAGTATAAGGTAAGCTGTCCCAGTTGGAAATCTTCAAAAATAGCCATATTTTCGTTATAACGAACAATTCGCTGTGATTTTCTCCTAATTGCTCTTATTTTCTAACTATTTTATATTTTATAAAGAACGTATAATTCTATATAATGAACAACAGAACAAAAATAAATTCAATAAATAAGGTGGTGCTCAATGATTGGGGAACGATTGAAGAGGTTGCGAATCCAGAAGGGATATTCGATCAGTAAGCTCTCAAAGTTGACTGGGATCTCAAAGTCATATATCAGTTATATCGAACGTGATCTGCAAAATAACCCATCCTATCAAATTTTAATTAAATTGGCGGATGCTTTAGATACAAGTATCGATTATTTATTAGGAAACGCACAAAATCCAAATACGCCTAGTCCTGACGAACAAATCACATTGGATCCAGAATGGACGCAAATTCTTAAGAGTGCAATTCAAGATGGATTAAAGAAAGAGGAATTGAGAAATATGCATCACTTTATTAAATTTAAAAATGGCAGATAGAGTACGTAATAAAAAAGCGACCAAATAATCGGTCGCTTTTTTATAATTTTCACCATTTTCCGTTTTCTTCTAAAATGGTCTTTAAATCTTTAAATAGGTTGTTATGTGTTCTTGCCATTTGATTTCCTTCATGCTTATCCGTATGTTCAATGCTTGTCAGCCATGAATCTTTTCCTTCGTGAGGATTTTTAATGGAAAGATGGATTGTATTTTCATCTTGTTTCCACATATTAAAGCTAAGTCCAGTTAACGTTTTCGTTTCTTTTGTCATTTCTTTCCTCCGATTTTCTTTTTATTATATCAAACAAATAGAAGCTCAGTACTTACAGTTTAAAAATAAAGACCAATGAATTAAATTCATTGGTCTTAAAAAAAGTCTATTATGATTTATTTCTAAATGTTCTAACCCTTATTCATTTTTTCAAGAAGCACGATGCTCCAAACGAAGCTTATCGGCAACCATCGCAATAAATTCACTATTTGTTGTGGCTCGGAACCTCTAAACGCTAGGGTTTACGGTAGTTTATACGGTGTTTGTCAGTTTATATTTAACGTTCCTTTATCGGAATATTAATATTTATTTGTTAGCGTAATTGTACCGTATCTATCCGAATATTACAAGGCATTTAACCGAACTAAACGGACAAACACCCGTCAAAACGATTTTCGTTAAGCCTAATCCTTCCGTAGCAACATCGTATTTAATTGGTATGTCCGCTCCCCACTTTTTAATCCGCCTTTGCAATCGTAATCCCATTTGACAAGCGTATTCGCGCATCTTTGCATCGCTACACCAACGGAAGGGAGGAGGCATGTGTTCGCTAATACCGGTACTACCTCCGCCTTAAACAAAAAAAAGACGGGACAAACTCCGCTAAGAAGTCACCCCGTTAGAACTGCCTTTTATCTCCGTCCATCTCTAAGTAAACCGTTATGCCCCGTCCGTCACTCATCGCCTTTGTTCCGACGATTGTGGCGCCAGCTTGCTCGGCATATCGTTGCAAGTCGTTAAACTCTTCCGTACTGTATACCGTCCTTGTAAATTGCGTTACTGTTTTTTGATCGCTCATTATGCCTTAACCCCCTGAACTCGCTGTACTTGTTTCTTCTGTTTTCCCAGTTCTTGCGAAATATCTGCGACTGTTGCCCGTGCAAACTCTCGTCCATTTACTATTAACGGAATTTCTAGCTTAATTGTGTCGTGATTTCCTCCGCTCGATTGAACTTGAAATCCCTTTAAGGCGGTTAGTAGCTGAGCCGTTTCGTTACTTTTGTTAGGATAACTATTCGTAACGCCTTTGTATTGCTGCGGAATGGATACTGCGGTCATTTTCGCTGATGCTTTGCTAACCTTTGACGCCATTTTATCCATACCGACGATAAATCCTTCACCTGTAAAAGCGCCGATTTCTTCGAATACCTTACTCGGAGAATTAATATCGAGTACCTTTTTTGCCGCAGCTATTGCGGTTTGTACCGAACTTACTAGCGCTCCTACGATTGGAACTCTTTTGATTCCGTTAATTAAACCTTGCATGATTGCCGATCCAATTGACGATAAATCAATACCTTCTAAGAAGTCTTGAATCTCGCCCCATTTTTCCTTAGTCCAAGAGGAAATCTCCGACCAATTTGATATAATAATATCCGCTAATAATAGAACGGCAGAAATGATTATACCTATTGGATTGGAAAAACGTAGCAAAGTAGTGCCGGCTTTTAGTATTGTCGATACAAACTTCCCTTTGAATAGTCCGGATAGTTTAGTAACCCAACCAAATACCGTTTTAATAACCGGCCATAAGAATTTAAATACGCTCGTCAAAGTTATAATTAAAGGCGCTAACATCGTAACTATTCCGCCAATAACACTTAAAGAGCCGATAACCGTCCCAATCCATTCGTTATTTTTAATGAGTTCGGAAGTCCATGCGAAGAACTTGTCCGCCATTTCGAGAACTTTGGTTCCGATTGGCGCCATCGCTACACCTAGATTTACTAACGTGGTTACGATATTTCCGATTAAAGATAATACCGTCGGAGTGTTCTCTCGTACAAATGCGATGAAGTTTTGGAACGATTGATTTTCGGATAGCCCTTGCGACCAAATTCGGAACTGCTCGGACATGCGTAAAAATCCGTCAATAAAACCTTGTGCTAACGGATCAAAGGCAACCATCATGTTAGCGAATCCGGCTAAAAAGTTTCCTACACCTTTTCCCAATCGCTCTAAATTAGGACCTGCCGTTTGTCCGACCCAATCGAAGAACACCTTCATATCATCCGCCTCTAGATTACGGTCAAAAGAGTCGAATAGGTTTGTTACCGCCTTAACTGTTCCTTGAATTGCCGGCTCTAATAAGACTAATACCGACTGAATCGAACCTAACGACTTATTAAATATGTTTAGGACGCCAGGCTCGAATTTCTTTCTAAAATCCGAGAAGAAACTATTGAACTTCCGGAGAGCCTCAACGGACTTCATTTGCGTTGTATTATACTGCTTTTGTACCGCCTCTAGTTCCGCTAGTGCCTCCGCCTTTTTCTTTGGATCACTCGCCTTGTCTACTTTTTCTTGCGCTTTTGCTAGTTCCTCGTTAGCCTCAAAAACCTTTGAAATTGAAGGAATAGCCACCGAGGCAAACCCTACGGCACCTAGTCCGGCGCTTGTAAACGCAGAACCTAACGCCCCAACTCCTCCGGCTAATACTCCTACCGTTGGAACCATCGCCGGTAAAGCTGTAAATAGCGCTCCTCTTCCGAGATTCTGCGTAATCTCTCCGAAATCTCTGCCGGCGTCTGCGAGTCTGTCCATTCCTTTTCGCCAATTGCTATATTCTAGCTTTACATGCGTAGTAATCCGCCTGGGAATAGAGTCCACCTTCTTTTGGACCTTTTCGAGTTTTGCCGTTGCGGTTGCTGTATCCGCGTTAATTTCTATCGTTTTAACACCTTCTACTCGCTCTGCTATCCGCTCAATAGACGTCAATTGCTTAGTCAACCGTTTATGAACGGCTGTAAATCGGTCTATCGCCTTAATGGTGTAGCTAATATTCATTTTCGTGTTATTTCCTGCCACTTTCACCCTCTCCTTTGTTGTGCCGTTCAGTCGTTTATTTCCGGAATATAAACGAAATCTAGGCATAAAAAATGAGCGCCAATTAGGCGCCCTTCAAGATATTGCTCGAACGTACTGCGCTTGCTCCTACGAGATTAACGTAGTTCAATCGCAAGTGTTACCGTTGTTACTTAAGATTTGCTCGGTTGTTCCTGTAATCGCTATATGCCGGATGAGTAAGACGAAGAGTTCGGAATTTATAATCAACTCCATTACTTTTCTGTTCTTTTAACTCGTCTAGCCTCATTTGTTCAGCCGTTTGTAACTCCCTAAAAGTAGCGTTCATGCTACGTAGCTTACTTTGTATGGTTTTATCATCGCCTAACTTATCGGCTATTTCCGGAAGTCGTTTTCTTACAAGGCTTAAGCCATTTTCGTCTAGGTATCCTAGTTTCTGTTCGAATCTTTCAACGGCTTCAAGTTTATCCTTCTGGGAGTAACCTAGCTTGGCGTCCGCTACAAATTCGGAGATAAACTCGTCAACTAGCTTACGATCGGTTTCCGTTGGCTTGAAATAACTCTTAGCTGCGACTGGCTCCATTTCTGCGATTTTAGCGTCAATGTCTGCGGTAAACTTTGCGTTGATTTCTTGGACGTTCTTTTCTAGTTGCTCTCTTAATTGACGAATTTCATAGTCTTGTACTTTGACGTCAGCATAGTAAGGATTTTCACTGGTGCGGATTTTATCAACGCTTTTTCTAAACTTTGCCGTTTCGCTTTCGATCATTTTTGAATATTGTTCCATTCATAATCATCCTTTTCATTAGTTAATTTTTATTTTATTTGCGCCGTTCCTAGCGCATCCGTTTTGAGGTTGTTACGATTCCAGGTAGTTCTGCGTTCGTCGATACATCATCGAAGAGAATATAATCTTCACGTTTTATAACTCGCTTTAACTCTTCGTATGCGTGATTGTATGCGAAAAAGTCCGTTTTCGCTTTCGTTTCATATTCCACTTTGTAAATGGTTTTTGAAGTATCACACGAAACGAGATACGCTTTAACGCTCCTCGTATTTCGGTCAAGTCGTTTAATCTCGACTCTACCACGTACAAGTCCCGTCATTTCCTCGACAAGTTCCGACTCTTTTAGTTTTCCGAATAATCCCATATCCTCACCGCCTTATAAATTATCTGCGCTCAATCTCTTAGCCGTATCTCGCTTGCCTCTCTTCCGCTTATGCTCGTTTGCTTTCGGCTGCTCCGGCTCTTCCTCGGATAGACTGGCAAGTAATCGATTTTCCCAGGCGCTCGACCCGTTCATTTTCTTCCGTTGTCGTAAATCCTTTTCAGTTCGAAGCCTACTGTTTTTACTCGCCATACCTTAACCCCTCCGCTCTTTTTTCCGCCGTTCGAAGTCGTCCCTATCCTCGAATAAATACGTCAACCCCTCCGCCTCTAGGTCCGCCCAATCCTGCTCGTATAGGTTGTACGTAGTAACATCGCTAGAATACGTATACAAGTCCCAATCCATAAACTGCGGCCGCTCGCCTTTATCGACTATTCTTATGTTTTTCATTTCGTTGCACCGCCTTTTTGATCGCTTCTAACTTTGTAACGACTTCCTCCGGTAACATGTCTTGAATTGCGTAGGTGGTTCGCTTTGGTACCCTATTACCTCTCTTACCTCTGCGGTTTTTATTGCGTTTTTGTTGCTTTTCCATGCTTTCTCCCTCCATTCGGTAAACTTCTTTTAAAAAGTGTGTATTTGACAGATTTCCGTTAATAATCACGCCAAATAAGCGCCTTTTAACTTATCCGCGAGTGTTTGTTCACCCTCGAATAAAAAAGCGCTCGTTGCGTGTATTTGACCGAAAAATCTGCTATTCTACTTTTCTAGCTTTACGTTGAACATACGCTCGGCTGGGCGCCTCTGTTCAATCGGAATTTTAAATTGAACGCCAATAAGCCGATTACCTCGGAAGTAATCAGCCATGATCCGCCAGTCGTTTTTGCTCTTGTATCGTTTAATGCGTCTTATCAAATCGCGATCTTCCGTATATCCTCCGATGTATCCCGTTTCAAGTCGCCATAGTTGGTTACTCATCGGTGTTCACCTTCTCCCAGGCTTCTAATGCTTTAGCCTCGTAATACCGTTTTGCATATTCGGCATGTTCTTCGATAGTTTCCTCGAATGTCTGTAATGCCCGTTGTGATATTTCGTCAAATAATGCTCTCGCCTCGTAAGGGGCAACCGATTGAATCGTATATGTTAATACCGGCATATCGTTTTTACTTTTATTGCATGAACTACACGCCATACAAACGTTATCGAATGTGTTCTTATGAGAGTATCGAATAGGCGTTATATGATCGAGGCTGCGTTCATTCACCGGTGTCTCTCGTCCACAATAGGCACACTCCGTTTCCGATAACGTCCATAAAACTTCGTGTAACGTTAAGGTATCCTCGACTTTGACGCCGTGCTCTTGCTCAACCTTACGAACCGCTTTCCTGGAATCGTTTAAAGCTACGTATGCTTTACCGCGGAAAGTAGAATGATATTCCTTTTTCTGCTCCTTTTCACACGCCTTACAATAACTGCGCTCGGGTCCGTAAAATCCCTCGATACTTAATACTCCGTTACATTTCCGACACTGTTTCGTTTCTAGTTCGGTTAAGGTTGCGTTTTTATTCATTAATACCGCCCCCTAACGCTTTTTCTCCACGTCTAATAATGTCAATAATTATAAATGCGTAAATACTCGCTCCAATTAGTTCAATCATTCCAATACACTCCATTCATTTTGTTAGTTTTTTAGGTTCATTTCTTTTTGAATCTCTTTCATAGCCGTTTCAATCTCGCGGTGTACGTAGGTCTTCCCATTCCCTTGTAAAATAGCAAGGCCTACGAGATAAATCGCCAATATGTTCGCTCTGTCCATTCCGATACACTCCCTTCATATGTAAATTAGGTATAATAAAAACGCCTTGCTCGTTATGGCTTGGCGCCTTTAATTAAATAACGCTTTTATTGCTTTCAATGATTCTCCGTTACCTCCATATACAACTCTAGGGTTAACGATGATTCTTTTTTGCCGTCTGTCATATGGATCTTCAACAAACGTGAATACCGGTTTCCCTTCAACTTTTATGTTATTTAGGGCGGTTTTTAGCTTATGCGTATCTTGAGAACCTAACAACGCAGCTAAGTTTTCTAGATTCATAGGTCGTATTAAATCTTCGTCAGTTTCTTCCGGATTAAAACAAACTATATTCGTATTGAAGTTTAAAAACGGCAATACGGAGTAGATTGTCGCTAACTGTCCTAATTTACGCCCTTTAAATTGCTCGTATAGGTCCCTAATTGTTTTCTTAAACAACCGCGTATATTGTAAGTCGCTTATGTCGTATTCATGGCTTTTCAAGTCTCCGCGATAAAATATCGTAGGATTAACGAATAGTTCCCCCGTATCTGCTTCATGGATAATATAAGCGTCTTTTAATCGTTTAAAAAAGTCATTAAATCGTTTCGTTGACATTTCAACTAGCTTTTCTAAATCCTTCTTGTTGTACGCCTTCTTACCATTATCCGATTGTAGCCGATTTGTTTCCCATGCTACGTAAGTACCGATGAACATTAAACGGGCAGTATCTTGGCTCGTTAACATTGGGAATCGCGCTTCCACTGTTTGTGCTTTTTGGAAAAACGCAAAGATAAATTTGCCGTTTTCTATTTCATGCTCGGTCATTTCGTCAATTGCCTTTAATGATCGTACTTGTTTTGCTGTAGTTCGCAACGAAACATCAAACATATGAGATACGTCCCTACCATCAGCCGTTTTAAATTCTACACTCTCTTTTATTGCTAGAACTCCTCTTTTAACTTTCGGATGTAGGTCGCCCCATGCTCTTTGTTCTTCGATTCTGTCTACATTTACCATCTCATTTCCCCCATTTCCCAAAATTATACTGCTTTGACGTCCCATTATTGACCTTTTATACTGCTTTGACGTCCCTTAGAAACTCTCTATCTATCACCTAAAAAACCCTTATATAACAATGTTTTCAACCACTTTTTTTAAACTTTCCTTCTCATTTGTATATCTTTATCAGTCTACTCTTTATAAGAAAAGACCGCCGAAAAGGTAATACTAATACGATACTTATTCCGTAGGAACATAGTTCCGCGTTTAATAAGTCCTTAATAAAACCTTTAAGACCTTGCGACTCATCGATATTACTTATTCGTTATAATCGTTAGTATTATCATACTGTCGTGATTCTTTGAATCACGAGTGAATCGAAGATTCACAAGATAACCGTCTAATACCTTATTAACCGTTCTTATAGATCGGAATCTCTTAACCGTGAATATCTATCGCAGATATTGAGGGGTTATTTCAAACCGCGGAATATCTACGTTATATACAGTTCTCGTTATTATCCGTTATTAATAGGCGTTACTTTTCGACTACTTTCATACGCTCACAAAACGTCAAAAATTCCGTATCTGCTATGTCATATCGACGTAGAATTTTCGCCTTAGTTGTCGTACTAATGTCTCGGTGTCCTGCCTCGATAAGAGCGATTAAGTTCGGAGATACGCCTGTTTCTCGGCTAAACTCCGCTTGTGTTAGCCCGTGATATAGGCGTAAATACTTCATTTGATTTCGTGTCATTTCGTCAACCTCCTTGATATTTATTCGATTTTCTTACTATTACGCCAAAATAAAAAAGAGCCGATATAAAACCGGCCCTACGTATATTGGCGGAATAAAGCAAATACAACGACATTCCTTCACTATATAGGATACATATACGGTTAAAAGGTGGTAGCCGTTTTAAACTTTTTTTTACTTCCTTCTCTAAATAGGATACATAGACGGCTAAAATATAACGTCCGAAACGAAATTATTACATTCCTTCATATAATAGTATAGCTGTGGTGGTAAAAAGTAACGTTATGTTCGTAATATCTTATATTCCTCAAATAATAGCCTAACTAAAAGGTGTAAAATTCGATATCAAAACAAAACTTTTTACCTCCTCTACTATTGAATATCCTCATATCGCCCTCCGTTTTGGGACAACTGGACGAAAAAAGACCACCTTAAAATAAAAAGCCATCGCCGCCAAACGATAGCCTTAAATCGTATCTACCAGACACACCCTCGCCTATAGAGTGCGTCCAGCGCCTTCCTTTATTACGGTAAAGAGCGTCGCCAACCGCTCCAATCAACGTTACTAAGCCGTTATCAATTCCGTAAATATCTCTGATTCAAAATAGTCGCGCCCATCCGAATCTAAATCGACTAGATAGACGTCTTTCTGCTCCGTTGGACTAGCGTTATAAAGTCCTGGCATCCGATCCTTACCGCAAACAAACACTTGATTTCCGACAAGTACGCCCCGTTCGTTTTCCTGCTCTAATATCAGATCGTCGAATTTGTACATCACCGTTACTACTCGTTTCATTCCGATTCCCCTCCGTTCTCAATTTCGTCACATAACTTTAAAATAGCGTTAGCAAACGCCCTGGACCCTTCTACACTAGCCGTTATTACTGCGTCGATTTCTATACGTTCGTTCAATTTGCCTATCGAGAATATTACTGCGTCGTCTTCGCCTTTTGCGTCCTTAATATCAAAGTAATGCGATTCAACAGACAAATAATAAACGGTGTCTGTTTCTACTTGCTTTAATACGTGCATATCGCCTAACCTCCTAATTATTTTCGAGTAGTTCGTCTATTCCCTCTTTGATCTGCGTTAGTGCGAGTTCGTATGCGGTTATAACTGCGATAGTTGAAACGAATAAGATAGCTGCCGTTGCGATAAATCCCATTTCGATTACCTCCGTTTCTTACTAATTACTAATGTGTAATTATTTAATTCCATATTACTAATTAGTAATCGGTAAGTCAAGTATTTATTGAATAAAATATTACGAATGTGTAATATGTAATTAGGAATAAGAAAGAAGGTGTTTGTATATGGCGAAATATAAAGCTACACCAAAAAACATGAAGGACTTGCTTAAATTAGGAAATTTAGATACGCAAAAAGAACTTGCTGAAAAAGCTGGCGTAAAAGAAGCAACGATCAGCCGTTTTGACAAACAAGCGCGTTATGACATAGACGTATTAGTATCTGTAAGTATGGCGTTAGGCAAGCGTATAGAGGATTTATTCGACATCGAAGAAGTGATCGAGGAAGGCGCGGAGTGAGTTCTGCGTCTTTTTTTTATTTAGTAAAGATTCCGGAGGCATTAACGTAAAAAGCCGAGAAGTACGGATACCCCTCGGCTATGAAATGATTAATATTTTCTTATCTTACGTAAACGATTTAGCATTAGGTTAAATTCTCGGTTAGACCAACGTAAATTTACGTTCTTTTCTACTATCAAACTAGGTAAGTTATGTATACGAAAATAGAAATCTACTATTTCTTTATCGATTTCCTTTTTCTCCGCTTCAATCGCATCATATCGTTCTAATAGTTCGGCTAGTTGTTCCGTATCTTTACCACCGTGTAACATCCAAGTTATTGTCATACTTTTCGTCTCTCCCTTATGTTAATTCTTCGTTGTACATTAGTAAATATATTACAAGATTCGTTATTCGTCAAAATTTTTATAATTGAACGAAAATTGACGTAAATTAACGACCGATAGACGATAAATTAACGTAAATAGACGATCAGGTCCGAGTTTAAAAAATTCTGCGAAAATTTTTTCCTGGGACTTTGCGGAATGGGGAGCGCGTTTTTAACGGAGAGGTTGCGTAGGGTTGACGTTTTAATATCGAGTTATCAGAATTTATAGCAAATTGTTAGCCGTCCGGTCGAAGCGACTTCTACGATACGCCCCCGCCCCATGCAACGATATTTTGACCGCGATTAGTCGGTTAGCCTCTCCGAGTGATCCTCGCTTGTTGACGTCGGTAGCCTTTTCCCTACGTGTTATATCCGAATATAAGCCGTTTAACCGTGTCATTTACGTTTATATCGGTGTCATAACTTAAAAGTATTGACACCGTTTTGACGATGTAGTATTATCAAGGCATCGGAAGGCGTCATAACTTAGTGTCATAAATATAACGGAGAAATGGGGACGTACATAATGAAATACGGATATGCTCGCGTGTCAACGTTACATCAAGATTTAGAATCGCAATTACAGTCGCTACAAAAAGAGAACTGCGACAAAATCTACTCGGATAAGTTTACCGGTACAAAGACGGATAGACCGAACTTCAACAAGTTATTGAACGAATTAAAAGAAGGTGATACCCTCGTCGTTACTAAGTTAGACCGTTTCGCCAGGACCACGGCTGACGGCATTAACACCGTAAAGGAACTGTTTGAACGTGGTGTAAAGGTTCACGTCTTAAATATGGGACTAGTCGAGGATACTCCTACTGGACGTCTTATATTATCAGTTATGTTAGCCTTTGCGGAGTTTGAACGGGATATGATCGTAGAACGTACACAAGAAGGAAAGGCCATCGCTAAACAAAAAGAGGACTTTCGAGAAGGCCGTCCGAACAAATACGGGAAACAACAGATTGAACACGCCTTAAAACTGTTAGAAACGAACTCCTATAAACAAGTCGAATCAATGACCGGAATATCGAAAAGTACGTTAATCCGTGCTAAAAAGAAGGTAGCTGAATAATGGCTGCCTTTTTTCGTTGCAAAACGTCCCTACCCCTCGATATTTCCGGAGTGTGTCCGCCGTGAAGGCGTCGCCTAGTAAATATCGTTATATCATACGGTATTACCATCGGTAGACATACCGTTACTACCGTTTCGAATCACTCGTACATACTGCCGTATGCCTTCGTAACCCCTATGGGAATTTACTTTACGTGTAAAATTGTGTACGATAAATAACCGTCTTATGACGAGTTCCTTCTATTATATATCACGGTAATACGTTAAAGTATTACCGTTACACATTCGGAATAAACCGGCTAACTCGAATAGGTTGCGAAGAGGCTCCGAACCCTTGACGTTATTGTCATTTAGGTATTATCTGTTACATCTTTCATTAACTTATTTATCATTAACTGGTATTTACCGATAGGATTAATTATTAAAATTAGTTCTTCATATACTTTCCTTAAAACTTCGCGAACACTATTAATAAATTCGAAACAAAAAGACGCCGTTAAATTTATTTCGTTTCTATTAAAATTATTTACGATAAATACACTGTTCAAAGTTTCTATTTCTTTGATAACATTTTTGTTATTGTTTTCAATGATTCCTCCATTATGTATTAAAATATTTCTTACCTTATTACACTTCTTTATATGATTCCATTCTGAAGATTGGTCAGGAAATTTTAGTCCTGCAATTTTTTTAAGATATACTTGTGCTTTTTCTATCCCTTTATGTCTAATATCATTTATTTCAATTTCTATTTTTTTGAAACGTCGAATTTCTTTACATATAATTAACAGGTAATTTTCTAAATAGGCAAAACAGGAATAAAATAAAGAAGTTCTCATTATGTTTGGGAATTCAACACCGTACTGAGCAATAGGTTTAACATGACCACCTTTGTTAGAAACAGCCTCTTCATATTTATCATTTAGAAATTCCTCTATATTTACTGCATAACTTTCAAGATTATCTAAAGTAATTTCAAAATAATGAATTCTTGAATCATATTTAAATGAAGTCAAGAAATCGACCTCCCTCAATATATTTAATTACATTATACCAATGAAAAAGATAAATTTTATATTAGAATTGAGATTTATTCTTTATAATAATCATAGTAAACGTCCTCTAGTTTGACTCGTTTCGGAACTATTCCGAGTTTAACGGCTAAACGTGATCGTTCTTGCTCCTGTTGTTGTTTTGCCTTCTCTAGTCGCATGTTCTCGTAATACAAGGCTTTACGTTCTTCCGATCGTACAACGGTATCAACGTATGACGATAAGTAATTAATCGTTATTCCTTTGTTAACTACGTCCATAATTTTATTAGAAACGTACCTAACGACTTTATTTATATTATTTTCTTGTTTTTTAGGTAATAAATAGGTAGAAACTTTTTGCGGTTGCTCGTCCCTACTGTCCGTTGGTATTTTGGCATTTTCTACTTTTTGCTCTAGGTTTTGTTCTAGATTTAATAACTCATTCCAGTACTTAAAATGCGGATGATTTTTTAAAATGATTACTGGCGTCTTACATCCGTTACTATTCGGATTCTCTCGATAAACTACGATTACCTCGCCTGACTCTTTTAATACTCTTATCGCCTTATCTATGGTCGATAATCCGACCTTACATAGTTCTGCTAGTGTTTCCCTACCGTTAAAAGAATAACCTCTATCAGTCGCCTTATATATGATTTCGTCGATAACACTTAGTAGCTTTTTCGCACGATTCCAACGAATAGAGACGTTATCCTTTATCCGATCAATAAAGTTATACTTCATTTGTCGGCGTTCTTTTTGACTGCTCTCAAACGTCTTATATGACTGCATTTGACTAAATAACTTGCTTGATATTACTTTCATTATCGTTGCCTCCGTTTGAAGGCGTGCATAAATAAAGGTCATCCATTCACCGAACAAATGTTCTGTTCAATAGACGGACTGATCCAATTTTACATATCCGAATTTTTTTGATATACTGACATTAGCGTATGACGTTGTATATCGCCTTCGGGTGTATGCACGTCTTTTTTTGTGTCTTTTTTTTCGTTTTATCTCCATAAAACTTCGTTATATATTTAGGTTGTTTAACGGTGAATGTCGTTGATACTTCCGATTGACTTCCTTATCGTTAAAGTCTAAATAGGCTTGTTGCGTTACTTCTACGTTTGCATGTCCGAGAATACGGCTTAACGTCGCCCAATCTCCGCCATTTAACAAGTAATACTTTGCGAAGTTGTTCCGTAGTTGGTGCGGTTGTACGTCAAGTCCGACTAGACGACTATGTTTTTTAAACGAACTCTCCACGGTTCGAATGTCCATCCTATTGCCTCTAGTTGTCGGAAATACATAAGGACTATCTGTATATCTCTCGCGATACTCTAGCCAGCTCTTTAAATTCCGCCCCATTTTCTGCGAGAAGTAGACAAAACGTTCTTTTCCGCTTTTTGTTTCTCGAAGTAACAACGCCCCATTACGTAGGTCAATGTCGCCAGGAACGATTGAAACTAACTCGCCAATTCTTGCTCCCGTATCTAAAATCATTCTCGCTATGATCCAGTCTCTAAAGTCGTGGAACTTCGAAACATCGAACGACCTAAAAAATAACGATAGTTCATTTTCGGTTAGCAACGTCTTAACTTTTCGTTGTGGCTTAATATTCGGAATACCCTCGCAAGGATTTTTACGAATAATCTTTTCCATTTTCAAATAATTAAAGAACGCTTTAATATTCCGTTGATAATTGGCTAGCGTCGTTTCACTTAATGGCTTACCGTAATCCGGTCGATTATGTGGACCGTTAATGGCTGCCGTTCTATCGTCGGCTAATGCCTTATATTTTCCACGTTCTCTTACGTAGGTAAAATAGGCTTTAATATGCTCCGATTTAACTTTTTGTGGCTCGGTTATTTCGTGCTTTTCCTCTAAATAACGGATAAATAACCGTAATGTTTGCTCGTAGCTCCTCATCGTCTTTACGGACAACCCTCGACTATTGCAATCCATCATATAGCGATCAAATTCCAGTAATATTTCGTTGAAATTAGTCTGTAAACGCAAAAAAAGCGCCCTCCCTTACCGAAGTATTTTTAAATACTCCAATAAAGGAAGACGCTCTTAAACGACTTATAGACGTAAATAAACGAATTAAAACGCTTATTTGTCTCCGTATATTCTACTGTAGGGTTTGCGAACCTAGTTTATCGCTTTGTTTGTGCGTTCATAACGTTTCGAAAAGTGCTTAAAACGTTGATGTACCGCCCTTTCAAGAAGCACGATGCTCCAAACGAAGCTTATCGGCAACCATCGCAATAAATTCACTATTTGTTGGTTTTGCTTTTGACATTGAAACCGTGTAGCCAAATAAAGAAGAAATGGATTCAATATTTCCTCTGCTCCAAGCAACCTCGATCGCATGGCGAATCGCACGTTCTACACGGCTTGCGGTTGTGTTAAATTTCTTCGCAATGTCTGGATAAAGAACTTTTGTGATCGAGCCTAGGAGTTCGATATCATTGTAAACCATCGAAATGGCTTCTCGTAAATACATATAGCCTTTAATATGGGCTGGAACCCCAATTTCATGGATAATACTTGTAATGCTTGCATCTAAATTCTTTGGTTTGGCTGGTTCTGTTGTTTGTGGACGGTAGTTGCCATTATTTGAAGAATTTCTAATAATTGGAGCTGATTTCCCGCTTACTTGACGGATATTACTTGCTAAATGTTCCATATCAAATGGTTTTAAAATAAAATAGGATGCTCCTAATTCAACCGCTTTTTTCGTTACATCTTCTTGACCAAACGCTGTTAACATGATGACGTTTGGAGTTGGATTTTTCCCCATTTCTCTTATTTTCCCAAGAACTGCGAGTCCATCTAAATGAGGCATAATAATGTCTAGTACAATAACATCAGGATTCACATTTTCAAGCATTGTTAAACAATCCTGACCGTTGTGAGCCGTTCCGCAAACTTCCATATCATCTTGGGAATTAATAAACTCTTCTAATAAGGTTACAAGTTCCCGATTATCATCAACCACACATACCTTAATTTTGTTCACCACTTATTTCCTCCTCGTTCCAAGTTTCTCGCTGTTGTAAATGCATGTCATTCAAAGGAACAAAATGCATTTATGCAAGTTCCCATTTTGTTCAACTTATCTTTAAGAGAAATTCGACAATGGTATCAAAAATCCTTTTCTTTTTTTATTTTTTCTGAATAAATCCATAAAATCTTTTGTTTTCTTTAATTTTCTCTTATTTTCGACATAATCCATGTTAATGTCGAAAAATCTTTATTTTCAACTTCTATACACTTTAATGATACCACCATTAAGTGTATTACACAAAGACAAAAAAAGACGGATCTCTCCGTCTAATTAAAAAAGAATAAAAGTTTTTTTGAAGTTAGATTGATTGTCTAGCTTCAGCACCTAACTCCTAGTGAGACTTCCAGCTTCTTCTTCCGAAATGATTACGTCAACATCGACTCGCACATACGTGCTGATCGTGTTTCCTTTATCTCAAAAGGGGACATCCTGTGCTAGGCAGTCCATACGGAGTAGAGCAGGGCGCTTTCGCTTTTCTATTTACGATGCTTTTTGTTGAGGTTTTTCATAAATATCTATTCCTGCCTCATCCAGCATCCACTCGATATGAACTCCATAACCACTTGTTGGATCATTGACAAAAACATGGGTAACAGCGCCAATCACTTTTCCATTTTGGATGATCGGACTTCCGCTCATGCCTTGAACGATCCCTCCGGTTTTCCCGAGTAGCTCAGGGTCGGTTATTTTAATCACCATTCCTTTTGTGGCTGGGAATTTTTGTGGAATGGTGCTAACAATTTCAATATCAAATAATTTTACTTCATCATCTTCTACTACCGTTAAGATTTGCGCAGGTCCTTCTTTTACTTGATGGGATAGAGCGATTGGCATTGGCTCGTCCATAATCCCATTTTGCATGTCACGATTGAGTTCCCCGAAGATTCCATAGGGGCTATTACGCTTAATGTTCCCAATAACCTCTTTATCAGAAGAGAATCGCGCTAATTTTTCTCCTGGATTCCCGTTACTTCCTTTTTCTATTGATGTAACCGTGGATTTTACAATTTGACCATCATCCACAACAATCGGTTTTTTCGTATCCATATCTGAAATAACATGACCTAATGCGCCATACTTCTTTGATTCTGGATGGTAAAAAGTCATCGTACCAATTCCAGCTGCTGAATCACGGATATATAAACCAAGTTTAAAATTTTCATCGCCTTTTTCTTTTTGCGGCATTAATTCAGTTTCTATTTTTCCATTCTCTCTTGTAACGATTAGCTTTAAAGGTTTATTATTTTGTCCTGCTTCTTGTACAAACGGTGCGACATCTGACATTTTCTCTATTTTCTTGCCGTTAATTTCAGTGATAATATCCCCTACTTGGATGCCGGCTAACTCTCCAGGAGAGACTTTTCCTTCATCCGTTGTAACAAGGTGATGTCCGACGACTAATACACCAAGGGTATTTAGTTTTACCCCAATGGACTGACCACCAGGAATCACTTTAAAATCCTTTAATACATTCACATCGACTTTTTTCACTGGTAACCCAGCAAGTTCTAAAAACATTTCATTCTTTCCTGATTGATTGGCTTGAAGTGACACAGACTTTTCATTTTGGCTAAGGGCAACAATGGATGATTCTTTTGCTATTGATGCTGAAACAGGGACAGATTTCTCTATATTTAATTCCTGTCCTTCAAATAACGTAATATGGGTAGGAATATTGATATACTCCTGAATAGGTTTAATGAAACATATAGCAATTAATGAAACAAGGAGAATTCCACCAATTAGTTTTCTAAAGAAGTCTTTATTCAAAACATTCACTCTCCTCGCTTCTAGTCCAAACCGTCTTAATGGCTACATCTTTAATTTTGCCTGCAAGGTGAACATTTATAACTCAACCTTTTATAAAAAAACTGTACAAGTAGGAAATATCTCGTAAAAAACTCATTTTACTTCCAAACGAAAAAGAAGCGTATTTACATTGGAGTCGAGCTCAAAACCACTGATACATTCATAAAAAGTGTTAAAAAATCTCTGAAACCAAATGGCTACAGAGATTTTTGTGTTTTCATGTCATTGGCCGTTTCCAATAATTCTTTTGCATGTTCTTTCGTAATATCGGTAATCTCTACACCTGAGATCATTCGTCCGATTTCTTTTATTTTGCCCTCTTCATCAAGCTTTTTAACTTTTGTCTTTGTACGTCCATCAAGTGTTTCTTTTTCAATAAATAGATGAGAATCTGCCATGGCGGCTACTTGTGGTAAATGGGAAATACACAGGACTTGAGAATCTGTTGATACATTATATATCTTCTCCGCAATTGCCTGCGCTACTCTTCCACTGACACCTGTGTCCACTTCATCAAATATAATCGAGGTAATTTCCTGATGTTTCGAGAAAATACTCTTTAAGGCAAGCATGATTCGGGATAGTTCTCCCCCAGAGGCAATCTTTGACAAAGGCTTTAAAGGTTCACCTGGATTTGTGGAAATGTAGAATTCAACTACATCCATTCCATTTCTAGAGATATGCGTTTCACCGCTGTCGATCTTTACTTCAAATACGGTTTTCTGCATGTACAATTCTTTTAACTCACGATGGATGGCATCTGTTAATTCTTTCGCTAATTTCTTTCTTAGCGTGGTCAGCTCGTTGCCTTCAATGAATAAGTCTTTTTTGAACGAGGAAATTTCCTTTTTTAACTTTTCAATGTGGCTTTCCTTATTCAATAGTGTTTCCAATTCTTCTTCAATTTTTGCACCATATTCTAAAATTCCTGAGATCGATTGACCATATTTCCGTTTTAATCCATTGATTTCCGTTAATCGGTCTTCAATTTCATTGAGCCTTCCAGGATCAAATTCAAGGTTATCCAATTCGCCCCTAAGAGTTGCAGCTACCTCCTCGAGCATATAATAGCTATTTGAAACCGTTTCTGATAGCTCTTTATATTCTGGGCTTAATTCTGCCGCATCCTCCATATGCCCCATTACAAGACTAATCCAATCAAGACCCTTTTGTTCATCTTTTAAGGCACTATAACTAGCTTGTACGGCTTCAAAGATCCGCTCAAAGTTCGATAGGCGCTTTTTCTCTTCTATTAATAAGTCATCTTCATTTAGCTTTAATTGTGCCTGTTCAATTTCATTTAATTGAAATTGATATAAATCCACTCTTTGAGCAGTTTGTTGTTCATTTTCATTCAGACTTTTTAATCTTCGTAAAGCCTGTTCATACTTTTCGAAGACTTGTCCATATTCAGTAAGTGCATCTGTTATTTTATTTTTTCCGTACTGATCAAGAAGTGAAAGGTGTTTCGTTTCATCCATTAATTCTTGATGTTCATGTTGCCCGTGAATATCCACTAAAGTACCGCCGATTTCACGAAGAATGGAAATTGTTACTAATTTCCCGTTGATTCTACAAACACTTTTACCGCTTTTTGTAATCTCACGACGTAAAACGACCATATCATCTTCAATTTCAATCCCTAACTCCTGAGCTTTAGGAATAACGGGATGACTCGATTTTTCAAGTAAAAAGAGTCCTTCAATTTCTGCTCGATCTTCCCCGTGACGAACAAAGTCTGAAGAACCTCTTCCACCCACAAGTAAATGAATCGCATCAATAATAATGGACTTTCCTGCACCTGTTTCACCTGTTAGAATGGTCAATCCTTTTTCAAATGAAATTGAAAGCTTTTCAATGATCGCAAAGTTTTTAATCGATAATTCGCTTAGCATGAAAAAATCCACTCCCCATTAGAGCAAATCAAGAAAACGATTTGACACGATTTCTGTATCTTCTTCTGTTCTACAAATAACTAAAATGGTGTCGTCCCCACTAACCGTACCAAGCACATCATCCCAATCTAAATGGTCAATTAAAGCTGCAATCGCCATGGCATTTCCAGGTAACGTTTTGAGTACTAGAAGGTGTCCGGCTGAATCGATCCGAACGAAAGCATCCATCAAGCTTCGTTTAAGCTTTTGCAATGGATTGAATCGTTGGTCAGCTGGCAAACTGTATTTATAACGCCCATCTGAAAGTGGCACCTTAATTAAATGTAGTTCTTTTATATCTCGAGAAACGGTAGCTTGTGTCACATTATAACCTGCACTTTTTAATGCAAATACTAAATCATCTTGTGTTTCTATGTCATTATTCGCAATAATTTCTCTAATTTTAATATGTCGTTGTCCTTTCGACATCGTCTCACCTCTTCAACTGCCCAAGCCTTTCTTACTAAAATAATAATAACTGATTTAAGCGGAAATTGCATAATTTTTCACTATTTTGCATGAAATTCTATATGGGCATTTCGAACGATTTCATTCGGTGTAACGGTTAATTCATTTAACCCTTTTTCATTGTCTTCTCTTCCAGACCAATGTAGATGAAGCAGGAATTCGATGTTACCGTCACCGCCTGTGATCGGGGAATAGGATACGTTTTTCACATCAAAACCGGTTTCTAATGAAAAGTCGATGATGGTTTCAACAACCTCTTCATGGACTTTTGCATCTCGAATGATTCCCTTCTTCCCAACTTGTTCTTTTCCTGCCTCAAACTGTGGCTTCACTAATGCCACTACATCACTATTAGGTACTAATAGAGTTTTCAATACAGGGAGAATTAATTTTAATGAAATAAATGAAACATCAATAGAGGCAAAATTAGGCATCGGACCATTTAGATCGCTGGGGGTCACATAACGAAAATTTGTTCTCTCCATTACCTTAACGCGTTCGTCATTACGAAGCTTCCAAGCTAACTGATTGTACCCAACATCTACGGCATAAGACATTGTTGCACCATTCTGTAAAGCACAATCGGTAAAACCACCAGTTGATGATCCAATGTCAAGTAGGATTTTATCTTTCACATCTAAATCAAATTCCTTAAGTGCTTTTTCCAACTTTAACCCTCCCCTACTCACATAGGGGAGAGTTTTTCCTTTTATCGTTAGAATCGCATCAGCTGGAATTTTCTCTCCAGGCTTATCTAGGCGCACTTCATTGCTATAGACGATACCAGCCATCACCGCTCTTTTTGCTTTTTCTCTTGTTTCAAAAAGTCCTTGTTCTACTAATAAAACATCTACACGTTCTTTCTTCATTCTGTTCAAGCCCTTTTTTGTTTTTTAATGACGAGCGAATTAATCCGATTCACGATCTCTTCTGGTGTCAATCCTATTTCTAAGAAAAGCTCTTTTACACTTCCATGTTCAACGAAATAGTCTGGGATTCCCATCCGAGAAATTTCTGCATGGTGGTAGCCTCCATCATGGGCAAATTCAAGAACTGCACTACCAAAACCACCTTGCAAGCATGCTTCTTCAATTGTTAAAATAGGGATATTTAAATCCAGTAGCGATAATAGCATCTTTGTATCCAAAGGTTTAATAAAGCGAGCATTGATGACTTTAACGGATCTGCCTTGTTTTTCTAAAATCGCTGCCGCTTTCATAGCCATTGGAATCGTCGTTCCAAATGTTACTACTGCTACATCACGACCTTCTTTTAAGACCTCCCACGTCCCAATAGGAATTTCTCTTAACGTTTCATCTAATGGAACCCCTAAGCCATTTCCACGTGGAAATCTCATCGCGATTGGACCATCATCATATTTTAATGCGGTATTGACCATATGCTGCCCTTCATTCTCATCTTTAGGCATCATTAACACCATATTCGGTAAGTGGCGTAAAAAGGCGATATCAAAAATCCCATGATGCGTTTCCCCATCTGATCCCACTAAACCGGCACGATCAATTCCAATAAACACATTTAAATTTTGTCTACAAATATCATGTACTACTTGATCATAGGCACGCTGAAGGAAAGTTGAATAAATCGCTAAATAAGGTTTCATATTCTGCGTTGCTAGTCCTGCAGCAACGGTTGCAGCATGCTGCTCCGCAATTCCTACATCGTACATGCGCTCAGGAAATTCACTTCTGAATCCCTCTAGTTTAGAACCAACTGGCATGGCTGGAGTAATCGCTACAATACGCTCATCTTCTCTTGCTAGTTCCCTAACGGTTTCGCTGACAACTTTACTCCAAGCTGGAGGTGCTTCAACCGGTTTAATGAAGTCTCCGGTATCAATTTTGTAAGGACCTGTACCATGCCAATTCCCTGTTCGATCGTTTTCCGCAGGTTTATATCCTTTACCCTTCTTCGTAATCACATGTAGAAGGATAGGACCTTCTGTTTTCTTGGCATAGCTGATTTGCTCGAATAAATCTTCAAAGTTATGCCCATCAACCGGACCTAAATACGTAAAGCCCATTTCTTCAAAGAAAACTCCGGAAACGAGTAAATATTTTAAACTGTCCTTAATTCGTTCGGCCGTTGCAGCCAGTTTACCACCAACTGCAGGAACCTTTTTCATTAAATATTCCAGTTCATCTTTTGCCCACTGGTATTTACCAGCTGTTCTTAACCGTCCTAACACACCGTGTAATGCTCCGACATTTGGCGCAATCGACATTTCATTATCATTTAAAACGACAATCATATTTTTCTTTTCGTCACCAATATGATTTAATGCTTCTAATGCCATTCCACCTGTTAAAGCACCATCGCCAATAACAGGAATAATATAGGAATGTTCATTTTTTAAGTCTCTCGCAATTGCCATGCCCATTGCAGCGGATAAGGAAGTCGAACTATGGCCTGTTTCCCAAACATCATGTACACTTTCAGCCATTTTCGGAAACCCACTTAAGCCTTTATATTGCCGAAGGGTATCAAATTCGCCTGCTCTTCCTGTTAGGATTTTATGAACGTAGGATTGATGCCCAACATCCCAAAGAATTTTGTCCTGTGGACTATCAAAGCTTTTGTGTAAGGCAACTGTTAGTTCAATCACTCCTAGGTTCGGACCGATGTGACCACCCGTAACGGAGAGTTTTTGAACTAAAAATTTTCGTATATCATCACTTAAAAGTTCTAATTCTTTAATAGAAAGGTCTTTCAAAAACGATGGGTCTTTGATGTTTTCAAGATCCATTTTTTGGATCACTCACTTTCCTTAACTAATTTCCAAAAATCATTGTAGATACTTTTCTTAATGGTTTCTTTTCACAATCATCTCGGTTAATGCTTCTAATAGTCCAGTGTTTCCCCCTACTTTATAAAGAGCATCCATAGCGAGTTGATAGTGTTCATTTAACGCTTCCTCTGCACCGTTAACGCCTAATAGAGATGGATAGGTTGATTTGTGGTTTTCCGAATCACTGCCAACCGGCTTGCCAATAATACTTGCATCCCCACTGATATCTAACAGATCATCTCTAATTTGGAAAGCGAGTCCTAAATGATAAGCAAACTTTTCTAAATTCGACTTTTGCTCTTGGGTAGCCTCTGCTAATATCGCACCTGATAGGATGCTGCATGATAATAATTTCCCTGTTTTATGAAGGTGGATGTATTGAAGCTCTTCAAGATTTAGCGTTTTTTCTTCTCCGATCATATCAGCAACTTGTCCACCCACCATCCCTTCAGCTCCTGCGGAATGGGAGAGTAACTTGATTAGATCTAATTTGTTTTTTAGAGAAACAGTCTCCTCAGGTGTTTCTGCTACTAACTGGAAGCTATATGTTAAAAGAGCATCCCCTGCCAAAATCGCATTGGCCTCTCCAAAAACAATATGATTGGTTGGCTTTCCTCTTCTTAAATCATCGTCATCCATGCTTGGTAAATCATCATGAATTAACGAATAGGTATGAATCATTTCGATGGCACAAGCCGCCTGTAATCCAATCTTAGGATCCTTTTGGAACGCATCAATTGTAGCGAATAATAGTAATGGACGAATTCGTTTTCCACCTGCTTCTAATGAATACAGCATCGATTCTTTTAAAATATTCGGTGCCTCGAGTCCATTAATACTTTTTTGAAATTGATCTTCAATTAACTCTTTATATTGATTAGAAAATAAGTCTAGTTGGGAGTTTGACAATCCTTATTCCTCCTCTTGAATGGAAAACGTTTGTTTTTGACCATCGGCTGTTAAGATTTGTGTCAATTGTTCTTCAACATTTTTCAATTTATCGTGACAGAGCTTTGAAAGCTCCATTCCCTTTTTATAAATCGTAATGGCTTCTTCTAAAGGTACGTCACCTTCTTCAAGCCTTTCGATAATCGTTTCTAACTGTTCCATTGCCTCCTCGAATGTGACAGTTTCCTTTTCCTCTGTCATCCTCATCACTCCTCTTTTTCAACTACTTGGCAGTTTAACTCTCCATCTGTTAAGACAATTTTCACCATTTCATCTTTTTCTACTTGATGAATACTCTTTACTAGACTGCCTTTTTGGTCGTACGTTAGACTATAACCGCGTTCCATTATTTTTAAAGGACTTAATGCTTCAAGCGTTTTTACACGATTTGTAAATTCCGTCTGTTTTTTAGATAATATAATGGACATCGCCCGTTCTAAAGCCTTTTTGGCTTTACTTTGCTCCTCTAACGCCTTCTGAATTTTGCTTTCTGGGTGATTCCGAATCATTCGTTTTTCTATTTGTTCCCACTCGTTCATTTTTGTACTTAATAGTTTCTTTGAATTGGAAACAAGAGATTCTGTTGCTCGATCTAGTTGTTCCAATTTTTGTTCGTATAAACGATGGGGATAACGAAAGGCATACGACTTTTCCAACCGTTCTAGTTTGCTTTTTTGAAAATGAACCTTTTCCTTCATCGCTCTCATTAATCGAGTTTGTTTTGTTAACACTCGCTCAACCCATTCATCGATATGGGGCACAGCCAGTTCTGCTGCACCTGTAGGAGTTGGGGCACGTAAATCAGCCACAAAGTCAGCAATGGTAAAATCCGTTTCATGACCCACAGCCGAAATAATGGGGATTCTTGAATGAAAGATCGCCCTTGCCACGATTTCTTCATTAAAGCCCCATAACTCTTCGATCGAACCACCACCACGTCCAACGATTAGTACATCTATTCCATACTGTTTTTCGTTTGCCTTTTGAATAGCATCGGCAACAGAAGGACCTGCTTGATCTCCTTGTACAAGTGCAGGAATGATTAAGATTTTTGCAATCGGATATCGTCTCTTGACCGTAGTAATAATATCCCGTATTGCAGCACCTGTTGGAGAAGTAATCACACCCACTGTCGTTGGGAATTTAGGAATGGGCTGTTTATGTTCAGTTGAGAAAAGACCTTCTTTCCCTAGCTTTTCTTTTAATTGTTCGAAAGCTAAGTAAAGATCCCCGATTCCATCAGGTTGCATTTCCTGCACATATAGCTGGTATTGACCACTTCCTTCGTAAACCGAAATATCCCCACGAACTAATACTTTCATCCCGTTTTCAGGAGTAAACTTTATTTTTCGGTTAGCACTTGAAAACATCACAGCTAATATTCTTGCTTTTTCATCTTTTAAAGTAAAATACATATGTCCGCTAGAATGTTGCTTAAAGTTAGAGATTTCCCCTTTTACTAGACAATCGTTTAGGTAAGGATCAGCATCAAATTTTCGTTTAATGTATTTCGTTAAGGCCCCAACGGTTAAGTAACGCTTCTCCATTCTAAAAACTCCCTTATCTGCTCACTCATCACTTAGTAGAAGTCGAATGTAAATCTATATTTTACAATTATATCATTTTGACATGGATTTATAGCATTATCCTTGGAATTCTACTGATCAATCTTCCATCGTTTGTTTGACTTTAGAAAGAACACTATTAATAAATTTACTTGACTCGTCATCCCCAAAAGTCTTTGCGATTTCGATTGCTTCATTGATCGCAACATTTACGGGAACATCTTCAGCACATTCCGTCATTTCGTATATGGCTACTCTTAATATATTTCGATCAACGTTGGCTAACCGATCAATCGTCCATTTTTCTAAGTGGTCTTTTAAAATGGCATCAATGTCAGCCCGTTTTTCGATCACGCCTACAACAAGCTTTTCTAAATATTCATCAGATGATTGACCATCTAAAACGTATTCAATCGCTTCGTTTGGTGTTGTTTCATTCATATCAATTTGAAAAATAGCTTGTAGCGCCTTTTCTCTTGCAGTTCTTCTCTTCATGCTTTTAACTCCTTTAATTAAAAAAAGTGTTTGCTATTATTGCATAACACATATGTATTCCTATCTTATCCAATTTAGCCTAACAAGATAATAGCATAAATGAAAGGGATAATCACATTCCTTTCTGTTTTTATTATTAAAATAGTAATGATTTGAAAAGCGGAAGCGCCTGCTCACCCCCGATAAAGAAAACTCTCCGACTGTCAAGCCTTTAGGCGAAGACAGAGGAGTAGTTGCACTTATGCCGGTACGGCCAAGCACAAGACGAGCCGGCATGAAGATTGTCCTTTAATCTTCTTGACGGATTGTTAGAAATGTATAGGCGACTATCCAGGGACTAGACAAGCTTGTGACCTCGAGGGGGATGGGCTTGCGCTAGACATCAATCTACTTTCAAAAAACTAATACTATTTTGAACTTAATAAAAATACCAAAGACAGTTGTCTTTGGTATTTTGCTTACATTTCTTCTTCGATTTCAGGTTCTGGTGTTGCATTTTCAAATTGGATTCCCACAACATGAATATTAACTTCTGTTGCATCTAAAGCTGTCATATCTAGTAATGCTTGACGAATATTGTTTTGGATTCCTTGTGCTACATTAGGAATGGAAACACCAAATTTCATGACACAATAGACATCCACTTTAATGCCTTCTTCTAGAAGTTCAACTCTTACACCTTTACCATGATTCTTTTTACCTAAACGTTCTACAACACCTGAAGCAAAGTTTCCTCTCATTTGAGCCACACCTTCTACCTCAGATGCAGCAATACCTGCAATTACTTCAATTACTTCTGGAGCGATTTCCACTTTCCCAAGGTTGTTATTACTTGAACTCATTTCTAGAATATTATTCACTGTCATCATGGTACCTCCTAAGAATTTATTCGGATTTCATCACATCATTGAATTCTAAAAACTTCGTATTAAATTCACCTTTGACGAATTGTTCATGATTTAAAAGTTTCAAATGGAAAGGGATGGTCGTATGAATCCCTTCAATGACAAATTCACTCAACGCCCTTTTCATTTTTGCGATCGCTTCTTCACGTGTTTTTCCGTGCGTGATCACTTTAGCGATCATCGAATCATAATAAGGAGGTATGGAATAGCCTGGATATACAGCCGAATCTACACGAACGCCTAAACCACCCGGAGCTAAATACATATTAATTTTTCCTGCTGAAGGTAAAAAGTTCTTCTCCGGGTTTTCAGCATTGATTCTGCATTCGATCGACCAACCATTAAACGTAACTTCTTCTTGGGTTAAGCTTAATTTTTCACCTGAAGCCACTAAGATCTGTTCCCTCACTAGATCGGCACCTGTTACCATCTCTGTTACAGGATGCTCTACCTGGATTCGAGTGTTCATCTCCATAAAATAAAATTGACGATTGTTATAGTCATAAATAAATTCTACCGTACCTGCTCCAGTATATTCAACAGCCTTGGCCGCTTTTACAGCTGCCTCTCCCATATCCGCACGCATTTCACCGTCTAATGCCGGGGACGGAGATTCTTCTAACAACTTCTGTAAACGTCTTTGTATCGAGCAATCACGCTCACCCAGGTGAATGCAATTCCCGTAATTGTCTGCCATGACCTGAATTTCAACATGACGGAAATCTTCTATATATTTTTCAATGTAGACGCCAGGATTTCCAAAGGCTGTCAACGCCTCTTGTTGAGTAATATTGATTCCCTTTACTAACTCAGCCTCATTACGAGCTACACGGATTCCTTTACCGCCACCACCAGCTGTTGCTTTTATGATGACAGGATACTGAATTTGTTCCGCTAGCTCAATCGCATCATCAACGGTATCGATAATTCCTCTTGATCCAGGCACAATCGGAACGCCTGCTTCTCTCATCGTTTCACGAGCAATATCCTTTGTTCCCATTTTCGTAATCGCTTCTGGCGATGGACCAACAAAAATAATATTGCAATCACGGCAAAGTTCAGCAAAGTCGGCATTTTCTGCTAAAAACCCATAGCCGGGATGAATCGCATTACAACCTGTTAATGTAGCTACACTAATAATATTCGTAAAGTTTAAATAGCTGTCTTTCGAAGAAATGGGACCAATGCAATAGGCCTCATCCGCAAGCTGGACATGGAGCGCTTCTTTATCGGCTTCTGAATAAACAGCCACAGTTTCAATGCCCAGTTCCCGACAGGCGCGGATGATCCTTACGGCTATTTCTCCTCTGTTTGCGATTAATAATTTTTTTATCATATGAAAAGCCTCTCTTTACTCCGGTTTTACTAAAAATAATGGTTGTCCAAATTCAACCAGTTGTCCATTTTTGACGAGAATTTCTACGATTTCGCCATTTACTTCCGCTTCAATTTCATTAAATAATTTCATCGCTTCAACAATACAGACAATGGTATCATTTGATACTTTATCTCCAACCTTTACATATGGATCCGCATCAGGGGATTGTGAGTGATAGAATGTTCCCACCATTGGTGATGTGATTTTATGTAAATTTTCTTGTGCTACCTCATTCGTGTTCGTTTGAACTTGCTCACTCACAGCAACTGCAGGAGCAGGGGTTGTTTGTTTCTGCTCAACAGGTTGGTGAACCGTTACCGGTTGTTGTACGGCAACTGATTCCATTGGTTGAATGGAGTGGATGACAGATTTTCCTTCTGATTTCTTTTTAATCTTAATTTTTGAACCTTCTTGTTCAAATGTAAATTCCTCTATAGATGATTGATCAATCACTTCAATCAATTCCCTAATTTCTTGGACTTTTAACATGGATTAAAATCCTCCTGTACAAAAATTTAACACTAGATAGTCATTTTAACATTAAAAACTCATTTAACACTAGATACTAATATCATACGATAAGACCTAATGCAATTACAACAATCGGTTTTGGTATAATTTCGCAAAAATTTGTTGGAGGAATTAGGAAAGCGGAAAACGAATAAAAATGGAGAGAAAAGAATAACCTTTCCTCTCCACATTTTTATTATTGGGCATTTTGAAATTCTACAACTGCGTGCAATGGTCCTAATTCACTTCTTACTGTTTGAATAATCTTATTCGCTTCAGTCTTAGACTGTTTTTCCGCTTTAACTGTAATGTTTACTTGTTTGTCATCGGCACGTACTAAAACATCCTCGTAATTCATTGCTTTGATTAACGTTTCAAGCAATAATTCTTTATTCGCAATTTCATTCAATTCATCCATTTGTTCTTTTGCTTCGCTACGCTCCTCAGCAGGAAGGTCTGTTGAAGCGATCTTTTTCTCTAATTCTTCCTTCAATTGGCTACGCTCATCCATTAATTGGATACGCATCGTTTCAAATGCTTCATCACCAGCTGCATTTGTGATAATTTCAGCATCCTTTGATCCTGCATCTTCCATTTCTGCTTCTGGAGCTTTTTCTTTTTCTTCACCGTCTTTTGGCGTTTCCTCTGTTTCTTCACCGGTTTGCTCTTTTTCCTCCTGTTGATCCACTGCTGCTAATTCATTTTGCTGTTGCTCCGGAGAAGTAATATAATAGACGGATAACACCACGACCAAGCTCAACATTGTTAATAACCAAACAGTTTGTTTTTTCAATAGCATTGATTTATTCCTCCTTTGTTTTTTTCGGCATGACAGCCACTCTATGACTTGGAACATCCAGTGACCTTGTTACAGCCTCGATAATCCATTTCTTTACTTGAATATTATCGGCACCTTTTGCAACGACAAGGACTCCTCGTATTTCTGGTTTTTTGGTTTCTGTGACAATCGGTACTTCTTTTTCACCATTTTGAATAATTACAAGCTGTTCTTCTGTGGATTGGTCTTCCACCTTTCGTTTACCGCCTTCACGGTCGGTTTCATCCGTTAATTGATTTTGTGTATTCCTATTTTTCTCAAAAACTTTCTTTTCTGTTGCATCAACATTCACGACAACTGTCACATCGTCAACTCCGACAATGGCGTCAAGAGCTTCTTTTAACTGCGCTTCATAGGCTTTTTCATAATCGTCTATTAAACTATCTTTACTTGAACCCTTTTGTCCGAATGTTTCTTCATCTGCTTGTTTTTCCTCATCCTTGTTGCTAAAAGTTGGAACGGCTTCTGTTGAGGTTGAATCATTTGAAATGAGATTGCTAACAAGCATAAACCCTGTTCCAAATAGAAGAACCAATATTAAATAAGGATATTTCGCCTTTTTCTGCTCGGAAGGATGATCATCCTTTGAAAATTGCTTTTTCAGCCATGAGAAAGGTCCCTTTTCCATTATTGTTCCTTGTCCCCCCCTTCTAGTTGAAGTTCAATGATCTCCTCATCAATACTCCATTTGTTAGCTAAGAGTTTAATAATCCTATCATTATGTTCAAATTTTGTTTCCTCCTGTAGTGGCTCATTTGTATTGATCTCTACTGATTTGACTACTTCAACTGCCTCTGTTTCTGCTTCTTCATTTTCCCCATTTAATTGAATCACTACCTTTTGCAAATTTTCTGGGAAGGGACGGACGTCTTCTTCATCTACTACTACTTCAAGGTCTGCAATCGCTACATCAAATTGATCCATCAACTCCTCTTCTGCGTCCTCTTTTAGTTGGACAGCCATCTGTTCTAAAATATATGCATCATGGGAGGCTTGTATTTCATTTTTCTGCAAATCTATTAAATTTTTTATTTCATTTTCTTTTTTTTCTTCCCATTGAGGCAACGCAGCCGTAAATGATTCCTCAAAATCAGTTGAAAGTAACTTAAAAATGGGTGTTAAAATCACAGAGATTAAAAGTAACCCTACCACCATTTTTGTATACTTCTGAAATTTCGAGTTGGGCAGGAGCATATCGATCAATGTTGCAAAAAGAACAAATAAGATGATATTCGTGACCCATTCTTTTATAAATTCCACTACTCGCTCACCTACCTAACCATCACTGTTAAGTTTCCAGCTGCGACAATGACAGTGATACTTAAAAAGAACATAAATGACACAATGGCCAGAGCTGCAAATACATAGATAATGCTTTTTCCGATAATATCAAGACATGAGATGATCGGTCCCCCACCTAATGGCTGCAAAATTGCCGCTGAAAATTTATAAATTAAGGCAATCATTAATATTTTCACTGCCGGGAATGCAACAATCATTAAAAGAACCGCTACCCCAACAATGCCAACTGTATTTTTTAATAACACTGAGGCACTGACAACCGTATCGGTAGCATCAGAGAACATCCTACCAATCACAGGAATAAAGTTTCCTGTGATAAACTTAGCCGTCCTAAGCGTGATCCCATCTGTAACTGCCGCAGAGGCACCTTGAACGGAAATAACGCCAAGGAAGACGGTAAAAAATAATCCTAAAAGGGAGATACTTCCATTTCGCAATAATTTAGCTAGTTGAGATACTTTATATTGCTCACTTAATGTACTAACCACACTTAATAAAGTAGCGAGAAACAAAAGCGGTAAAACAATGGATTTTATAAATAAACCGCTTATATTCATAAGAAATAGAATAATCGGGTGAAAAAAAGCTGCTGATACTAACCCACCTGATGCGGCAATTAAGGCCAATAGTAATGGAATCAACGCCATAATAAAACTTGTCATGGTGGTAATGGCTTCTACCGCATAGGTCGTAGCTACATAAAAACTGTTCAAAGCGATGATCGATAACACCATAAATACAACCGCATAGGCTGTTTTACTGATCGCCCCGTTTTCAAATGCATTTTGCAACGATTGTAAAAACATACTGAAAACAGTTAGAATCACTAATGCCCCAAGTAGCTTTCCATTGGCTACAAATTCATGAAAGGCAAACTTTAAAACACCTGTAAGCCATTCTTTTAAGGAAAACTCTTTTTCACCCTTTAAAAAGTCATATAAACTCCCTTTTTGACTTTCTGGTAGGAATCCACCATACTCGTCCATCACATCCTCCCAAAACCCTCTCAATTCGTCTAAATTTAATGATTCCAATTGGGAATTGACCGCATCTTGCAGGCCATACTCCACATGATCATTTTCAAGTGGTGTTTGCGGTGAAGCTTGTACACTTGGAACGAGGAGAAAAGTGAATATAGCAAATAATAGAAGAATCAGAGATAACCGTTGCTTCATTTCTTTCACCTCTAATTAGAAATACATAAGGTGTTAGTCCGTTGATGAAATTAAACAAAATTAACTTGGGATGAGCTCAACAATCGTTTCAATTAAGACGGTGATGATCGGAATCGCCATTGCTAATATTAAAATTTTCCCTCCCAATTCAATCTTTGCAGCCATGGATCCTTGTCCAGCATCTTTTGTAATTTGTGAGGCAAACTCGGCGATATAGGCGATTCCAATGATTTTCAAGATCGTTTCTAAATAAATTAAATTAACATTTGCATTGATCGCCAACTTTTCAATCATGGAAATAATCGCAGCGATTTGATCAACTAAAAACAGAAAAACCGCACAGCCAGTAAAAACAATAATTAGAAATGCAAAGTTTGGCTTCTGTTCTTTTACAATTAAAGCAAGAAATGTAGCAACGAAGGCGATTCCAATTATTTGAAGAATTTCAATCGGAGATCCCTCCCTTACCCTTGAAATAAGAAGACAGACTTAATTTTTTGAAAGAGATCGTCTACAATGGATGCAACCATAAACAAAATATAGATAAACCCAAATAGCGTTACCCACTGGGCGTATTCTTTTTTCCCAACTTGATCAAGGATTGTATGTAAGAAAGCAACCACAATCCCAACCCCAGCGATTTTAAAAATAATATCAACCTCTAACCCCATCTCTTGCTCCCCCTTACCGCTACATGAGTAAAATAATTAATAATAGTCCTGATAAAAAACCAATACTTTTTACCATTTTTTCATATTTTACTTGCTTATCCCTTGCTTCAGTCTCCTCTCTTTCTAGATGGGTCAAGGTAAGCAATATTTGCTTCTGCTGGGAAACCCGATCATGCCGACCAAGTGTTTCTCCAAATTGCTTCATGATTTCAAATTCACCTTTTTTTAAGGCGGTTTTCCCCCATATATCTTTTAAGCTCTCTTCCCATGCATCCCTTACAGTCGTTTCAGTTTGCGTCAATTTATCTCCAAAACTTGTAAAAAAATCTGATATAGGTGGTGATAACTGTTGTGAGAGTCTTCTTGATGCCTCATGAAGCGGGGTGTGACCATACATAATTTCAGCTTCCAATGATTGTAATGCTGTTTTCAGTGTCCGTAATTGCCTAGGTCGTTCTGATAGTTGCTTGGCCAATTCAAACCCTGTCCATGTTGTAGCGAATAAAATTAAGATAGCTCCTACAATTTTGAACATTTATAACACACTCACTTTATTTGTAACCTTATTCCCTTCACTATCTAAAATACTTGTAATTGTTCCAGGTGTTGATGTTTTGCTTAAAATGATAAATCGTTCAAACACTTTTTCATCTAACAATTTTTTTAAAGTGGGGCGTCTTTTGATTTCATCATATGAGTTACCATGGGTGGTCATAATTAACTTAATACCTGCATTGAGTGCTTCCATAATGGCTTCTGAATCCTCCGATCGACCAATTTCATCGACAACAAGTACGTCAGGACTCATGGATCGAATCATCATCATCATGCCTTCTGCTTTGGGACATGCGTCTAATACATCTACACGATGTCCGAAAGTCATTTGCGGAACTCCTGATACACATCCGGCGATTTCAGAACGCTCATCGACAATGCCCACCTTCATTGCTTTTCTTTGAGAATGTATCTCCCCTCCCGAAATGATGCGGGCAATATCCCGAAGCAATGTGGTTTTACCTGTTTGCGGCGGACCCACAATCATGGTATGAAGCCAGTTTCCTTTATATATATCCTTTATGACCCTATCGGCAATTCCAATTTTCTCTCTTGCGATTCGAATATTAAAAGAAGATACATCTCGAATGGCTTTCACTCTTCCTTCTTCAAGAATGACCTTCCCAGCCAATCCGATACGATGCCCTCCCTCAATTGTGATATAGCCTCGTTTTAATTCCTCCTCTAAGGCATAAATAGAATGATGACTAATTTTATTCAGCAAATGTAGGGCATCCTCAGTCTGCACCGTATAGGGAAAAAACTGTACTAATCCTTTAGAAGAAACCTCAAGCGGCCGATTCACTCGTACCCGTATCTCTTCAATTTCATTTAGTAAAGTCGGAGGGATTTTATTTATTTGTTCGGATATTGTTTTCGGTAAATAGGATAAGACTGATTTCACTGTTTGGTTCCTCCTCCACTCAAATATGAATATCGCTCATTTAAAATGTATGCCTGCTTGACCACATTATGACTTTGAATTATGGAGGAACGAGTGATGAAGGATTTTTTTTGAAGGATAAATTCGAGGGAACGCAAAAAAGCAGTAGTGATATTCACTACTGCTCTTTGATTATGAAGATTTATGCCGCCATTGCCGCTTTATTTGTATAGAGTTTCAAGACCTGCTCTACCAGGTGGGTGTCCTCAGAAAAATGTTCAACGTCCTAAACAGTGTAGGCATGTTGTTCATTTTTACATATTGAACTCCCTTAATTCTACTAAAGGTTGAAACTTTATACGATTGCGAACAACGCAGCTTTATTTGACTTTATTTTAGCTCAAATCTAGATCAAGAGCAAGATGTAAATCCATCTAAAAATAGCATTTTAAGGTATATTGATTTTCATTTATTATGCTCGAGATACGTAACTTCCCTCTGTTGTATTAATAATTAGGCGGTCACCTTGATTTACGAAGAATGGAACTTGGACAACGAGTCCAGTTTCAAGAGTTGCTGGCTTCGTACCACCTGAAGCAGTATCACCTTTAATTCCTGGTTCTGTTTCTGTTACTTCCAATTCAACCGTGTTTGGAAGTTCGATCCCAATGGTTTCGCCATGGTACATCATAATATGTACTTCCATATTTTCTTTCAGAAATTTCAATTCGTACTCAATAGCAGTTTCGGCTAATTCAATTTGATCATAGGATTCATTATCCATAAATACATGTTGATCCCCGTTTGCATATAAGTAATTCATTCTTCGGTTATCAATTTGAGCTTTTCCTACTTTTTCACCAGCACGGAACGTTTTTTCTTGAATCGCTCCTGTACGAAGGTTACGAAGTTTGGAACGAACAAACGCTGCTCCTTTTCCTGGCTTAACGTGTTGGAAATCAAGAACACGCCAAATCCCATTATCTACTTCAATCGTTAAACCTGTACGAAAATCATTAACAGAAATCATGTATTTATCCTCCTAAAGTATAATCAGTTCTTTTGTAGAATAGGTTAAGCGCTCATTTCCTTTATCAGTGATTAACGTATCATCTTCAATTCTTACTCCGCCTAAACCTGCGATATATATTCCAGGTTCAACCGTTACAACCATTCCAGGTTCTAATGTATATTCTGACTTCATGGAAAGATTAGGCCCTTCATGAATCTCAAGCCCGATGCCATGACCGGTTGAATGTCCGAAATACTCACCATAACCTTTTTCATTTATGTAATCTCTGGTAAGATCATCGGCTTCCTTCCCGCTCATGCCTGGTTTTAACCCATTTAATCCACGTAATTGTGCATTAAGTACAATTTGATATATTTCCTTCAATTGGTCACTCGGATTCCCGACTGCAATGGTTCGAGTAATGTCTGATGCATATCCTTGATAATAGGCACCAAAGTCAAGGGTAACAAACTCCCCATTTTCAATGACTTTATCTGTTGCAACTCCGTGTGGGAGCGCAGAACGAACACCAGATGCGACAATCGTATCAAATGAAGATGAAGTCGCTCCCGCTTTTCTCATAAAGAACTCTAATTCATTCGAAACTTCTAACTCAGTAATACCGGGCTGAATGAATTTAATAATATGGTCAAAGGCAGCATCAGCAATCCTTGCTGCTTCCTTTAATATCTTAATCTCTGAGCCACTCTTAATCAAGCGTAATTTTTCAATGATCCCTGAAACTGGAATTAATTCTGTTTTAAATGAGGACTCATATTCTTTATAGGTGGAAAAGGTCACGTAGTCTTGTTCAAAACCTAGCTTTTTGATTCCGAGTTCAGTAATTTTATTGGCAATTTCTTCGGTCATGCTCCCCTTTTGTCTAACAATTTCATAACCGATACATTGTTTTTCCGCTTGTTCTACATAACGAAAATCCGTAATAAAAACCGCCTTGCTCCGACTAATCAAAACAGTACCTGCCGTACCGGTAAAATGCGAAGCATAGCGTCGATTATAAGGACTTGTAATTAAAATACCGTCTAATCCCTGTTCTTCTAATGCAGAAACGATCTTTTCTATTCTTTCCAAGGTCATCCTCTCCTTTTCAAGCGGCATGAAAAAGTGATATTTTCCAGCCTAAACGTAAAAAGGCTTCTAAGAGCCTTTTTTCCTTATTTTATCATATGGGATTCTTTAGCAAAACTTATACACTTGAAGTGCCTTTAAGCTTTTACATCATCTTCTTTCGATATTCTGCTATTAATTTCTAATTCCTCATAGGAAATCGTATATCCAACAAATAATCCGTAAAGGACGTATAAACAGATTGATGTTACTAGCGTATTAACATTTAAATCATTAAAAGGCGGTATTCCAGGAAATATCGGATTTAACACAAAAAATACAAGTAAAAACAGAAGCAGACCATAAGCAATTCCGACCCACATACTTTTAAACTTCCTTAACAGTCCATAATAAATAAGTGCTACAAGGATGGAGATTGCTCCAATTAAAAGAATGGAGATGACTGTACCTAACCAACTTTTCTTCCAATCCCCAACTGTCCAAGGTTCTAAAATCACTCGAGGTGAAATGGTTGTAAAATCAAACACATAGGCTAAATAGGCCAAACCACTTAACAAAATCCCACCAGTGAACCCTGTGATCACTACAAGTGTCAAAAATGACATGGGCTTTTCTTTTAGCTTTTCTTTTCTTGCAATATCTTCACTCATGAATAACACCTCCAAAACTAGTATGTCCTTCTTGCTGATTTTCTTTGCATGATTTGACAGATTTCTTGAATAACCGCTATATTTTGCAGGCTTTTTAATCATTTTTGAATTATTGTATATTTAGTTATTGATTTATTCAGAAAATTGATACATAATTATTAAAATAATAATATTTCGATGCTAGATGATAGCCGTAATCGTTTTTTTGGAGTAAAATAGTGGTGAGAAAGATAATAACATTTGACATTTAGCCCAAATGGATTTTAAATGAAGATACTTTAAATTTATCCCCAGATTCGAAAAAAAGAAGGATTTCGCCTATTTTTTTCCGAATATTCTTTATAGAATGTTTCTTCTAATCAACTTTATTATGTTGTTTAACGAATAAATTTGCTAATTCCTTATGTATACAAGTTTAAAAATTATAAAAATTGCTCATTATGCTCAATAGGGAGGTGGCTTTCTTGAAAAATCGGACTACAAACTACATTGTATATGGTGTTATTGGTCTAGCCATAATCGGCTTGCTTTCAAAGTTATTTAGTAATCCAGCCGGTTTTTTCAAAGGGATCGCGATTATCATTGGAATTGCAGCAGTTGTTTTCTTACTCTTTAAGCTCTTATATAAGCCTAGCCCAGCAAAGCGTGAGCAACAGGCATTTAGAAAAGCTGCTAAAAGATCCGCAAAAAGAAACCAAAAGGACGCTAAACCTCAAAACCGGATGATGATGAAGACGCAGAAAAAGAACCAGATGAAAAAGAAACCGAATTTAACTTCCATCAAAAGTGCTCGTGCACTTAAGAAGAAAAATGCGCGCCCACAACTCACCGTTATTGAAGGAAAAAAAGGAAAAAGTAAGAGAAAAAATCGTGCCTCATTTCTATGAGACACGTTTTTTTCTTTTAAGCAGTTAAATATTTGGTTTTTTAGCTTAGATTCACTTTTCCTTTTATAGGCTTTAGTTATTTCTTATGACCGCTTGCCTTCAGATGTCCCGAAGGTGGAGTGACTTCAGACCTTAACCATTGTCTTTTACCTGCTATTGTCTGAAGGTGAGCTTACTTCAGACTCTAAACATTGTCTTTTACCTGCTATCGTCCAAAGGTGGGCTAACCTCAGATATAAGCCATTATTTGCACCGTAAAAAGAACCTATTACCTGTTATTAGATATGATTCTAGATCACTTTTTTATTAAATCTCCAGGTTTCAAAAAATTTTCTAGCGCTATCTCGGCCATGCTGCAGCAAGATCTTCTTTTTTTGTTCTGTTAGGGTAAACTCTGTTGTGGCCACACCTGCTGTTGGAACGAAGATAATGTCCTTTTCATGTGTTCTCGAGATATAGCGCGCATCATGGGCATCTTTCATGGTTTCAAATAAGGCGGCAAATAGCTGAATCGCATTATTAATTTTATTCTTCGGAAATTCTTCTAGGTTTGCGCTAAGTTTTATGCCAATGACAGGTCTAACCCGATCAACATGATCCTCATCAAATAACCATAGTGGAAAATTACTCAATACTCCCCCATCGACAATAATGCTCTTCTCTCCGTTTGATTTTAATGTGACGGGTTCAAAAAAATAAGGAAGACTGCAGCTCATTCTGACGGCTGTTGCGATTGGAAAGCTTTGAGGATCAATTCCATATTTAATTAGATCATCAGGTAATACAATCAATCGACCATTGGTTAAGTCGGATGCAACAAATCTTAAATGCTGTTGAGGTAAATCGGCAAACGTATAAAGACCCCTTCTTGCTAGAATTTCTGCAAGCCATTTTTCAAGTGCATTTCCTTTATATAGACCTAGTCGAAAATAGAGTGTGATCCATTTTGCAATAGAATAAGGCAGGATGGTTTTTCTTTCATCAAGTAATATATTTAAATCAAGTTCGTCAAGCAACTGATCAATTTCCTTACTTGTATATCGGGCGGCAATTAAAGAAGCAATAATGGCTCCAGCACTTGCTCCTGCTACACGCTCAAAACGATATCCACGTCTTTCAATTTCTTCGATAGCTCCAATTAAAGCAATTCCTTTAATACCTCCTCCAGAAAAAACACCATCTACATACACAGCAGTCACTCCCAAAGATGTATTTACTTTTACATTTTTAATCCGGCAATGGAAGAAATAGTACAGAGGACAAAGAAAAAAGATGGAAACAAATTCGTTTCCATCTTTTCTATCTATATTAAAGTCCACATTTCAATTGTGCGTTACAGTTTGTGCAAGTATTACATCCACCAATTTCTTCGACTGTCCCTTTGCGACATACTGGGCAAGTATCGCCTACTTCTGAACCAATGGTAACAGAAGTTGAACGTAAATCATTGATGGTATCAAGTAATACAACATGTGGTTTTTCTGTTGTATGTGTATGAGTATCCTCTTTACTATATGTTTCTTCTATATGATTTTCTTCCGCTTTAAGTGTTAGTACTTGAGTATCACGTGAACCGTCTACATAGACTGTACCACCTTTTGCTCCACCTTTATAAAGGCGCTCGTATACCTTTTCTACTTGTTCTACACTATAGCCTCTTGGTGCATTAACCGTTTTACTAATAGAGCTATCAATCCAACGTTGGATGACACATTGTGTATCTGCATGGGCTTCTGGTTTTAATTCCATAGCTGTTACAAACCAATGTGGAAGATTTTCCGAATCTGCTTCAGGATGTTGGTTTAAATACTCTTGAACAATATCTGCTTTTACTTCAATAAACTTACCTAAACGTCCACTTCTAAAGTATGAGAATGAGAAGTATGGTTCAAGTCCTGTTGATACACCTACCATTGTACCAGTGCTCACAATTGTTACTCTCTATTTCTAGAGGGCGGGGGTTATTAGTACCCGCTCCATATGTCGCCATATGGGTCAGACTATATCATCAACCGAATGATTTCGGTTGCTCGGCATGTAGTCGTTGAGGGGTCAGCCACGACTTCCCTGCGGATTGTCTGGTAGGTTTAACCATCACTTTTACATTTTTACCTTATATCAGCTGGCAAGGCTAGGTAGTAAAAGATACGCCAGAGTTTCCCGCATACAGCCAAGTTTACGCTACATTTTTACAAATGTAGGGGGCAACGTGTTTACCCGTTGGTGCAACAGTTAATAGGTGTGAGTTACGAATTCCATGTTCTAGAATTGATTCTCTAATGTCTTCAGGCATTTTCTTCATATAACCAGTGTTAATGAATGCCTCACGAAGACGATTTGTTTCTTCTTGTGTTTTACCTGTTAAGAATGGGAAGCTTCCCTTTTCTTTTCCAAGTTCAACAGATGTACGGTAAGCTGTTGTCGCAATAACCTCGAATACTTGGTCAACAAGTTTATTTCCTGCTTCTGAACCGTATTCTGTTTCACAATAGATAAGTAAGTCATGTAGTCCCATAACACCTAAACCAACACGACGCTCTCCAAGTGCTTGTTTTTTATTTTCTTCTAAGAAGTATGGTGTCGCGTTGATTACGTTATCTTGCATGCGAACGCCAACTTCTACAGTTTGCTTTAATTTTTCAAAGTTAACTGTTTTTGTTTCTTTATCAACCATTTCAGCTAAGTTCACCGCAGCAAGGTTACAGACTGAAAATGGTGCGAGAGGTTGCTCGCCACATGGGTTAGTTGCAACTACTTTCTGACCATACGCTTTTGCGTTTGTCATGTCGTTCGCATTATCAATAAAGAAAATCCCTGGTTCTGCTGAGTAAGTTGCACAGATGTTGATTAAATTCCAAAGCTCTTTTGCTTTGATTTTTTTGTATGTGCGTACTTTATAACCAAGTTTTTCCCATTCACGTACATCGCCAACTTTATGCCATTCTTCATTGTAAATTTTCATTTCTTCTGGAGTATAGCTTTCTACATCTGGGAATCGAAGTTCATACTCTGCATCATTTTCAACAGCATCCATAAAGTCCTTTGTTAAACAAATAGAAATATTTGCTCCTGTTAAGAACTCTGGATTGTGAACAGAGTATGTTCCGCCAGTTGCTAGTGTTTCTTCAGCATTAGCAATGATCCCTTCGCTGAAACCGCCTAATCCAGGAATGTGCTTATAATTAATAATTCCTTGATACATCGCTTTTTCTTGCTCAGTTAATGGAGTAAATTTTAATTTATCTTTAGCTAATTTTTTAATACTATCATCGTTTGTATTTTCGATTAAGAAACGTAAAATGCGTGGGTTTTGCATTTTTGAGATGATAAATTCAATGATATCAGGGTGCCAGTCACTAAGCATAATCATTTGAGCTCCCCTGCGCGAACCACCTTGCTCAACTAAATGAGTCAGTTTTGCAATATCATCTAACCATGATACGGAACCAGATGATTTACCGTTGACTCCTTTTGCTAATGTGTTGCGAGGTCTTAATGTTGAACCATTTGTTCCAACCCCACCGCCACGGCTCATGATTTCCATAACTTGCTTACGGTGTTCTGATATGCCTTCACGTGAGTCTTGGACAAAAGGCATCACATAACAGTTAAAATACGTTACGTCTGTGTCAGCGCCTGCGCCATATAGAACACGTCCAGCTGGAATAAAGTTTAAACTTACTAGCTCATGGTAAAACTTTCCAAACCATTCTTTTCTTTTTTCCTCTGTTTCTTCCACAGAAGCGAGCCCAGTTGCATTCCGTTTAGCGATTTGTTCATAATAGATCTCAAGCGGTTTCTCGATGACATCAAGCGGACGGGTAATGACACCTGTTTTTGATTCAGTTGGGTCATCTAACACTGCCCTGAACTCTTCTTCAACTAATACTTTAGCCGTCTTCTTCTCCCAATCAATATCAAGAATAAATCCAAGACCACGCGCCGGAAATTTCGGATCTTCCTTAATTGTTAAAACAACAAAATCTCCGTTAGCCAAGGTGATTTTTTCAGTATCCTTGAACGTATAACGATCAAGCATAACGAGGCGAGAAACCCCTTTATGTGTAATATTCATATCTGGAGTAATGGGGTGAACCTGAGGAAATAGTCCAATATCCTTGTTTAATCGTTCCACATCCAAACTCATATTTTGTCCAAGCACCACAGACATATATACAACTCCTTCAAATAGTTTCCATGTTTTCTACACTAGGTGTGATTTTTAAACAATAAGCATTCATGGTTGACTATGTTTCTTTTCATGTATTCCTAAAATATCATACCCAATCTATTAAATCAATATATTGTGTTATAAATATTTAAAAAGACACTACATGTTGATTTAAAATCAAAAAAACATATATTTGTCAAACACAAAAATTACTAGAAATAAGAGAATACTAGAGTAATAATACGAATATCTGCAGAAAATGATAAATTTCGCTCTTTTTCCGAAGTTGCACAGAAAAATAAAGCAGAAATATTTCTCTCTGCTTTATTTAAACTATGTTAGAACCTGATAGTAGTTTTCCTCTATCTCATGAAGTTCCATTCATCACTTTCATAGCGTTTTTTAGCAATATCCATAACGACTTTTAATTCATCATCTGTTAATTGGTATGGTTCAAGGTTAATATTTAGCCCCTCTTCAAAACCAACCTTAAACGCGCGCTTCGCTTCATCCAGCGTTACCTTTTTCGAACTAAGGTCATTAATCGCTACCGCTTTATTTTTAAAAGCGCGTTGCATTCGTTCTCTAACTCGATCATTCGGATATTTAAACAAACTAAAAAGCTTATCCTCATCCAAGTCAATCAAAATCGAACCATGTTGAAGGATAACCCCTTTTTGTCTAGTCTGAGCACTCCCGGCTACTTTCCTACCTTCCACAACAAGTTCATACCAGCTTGGAGCATCAAAACAAACAGCAGAATGCGGACTTTTTAAAGCTTCTCTATCCTCTTCTGTCTTTGGAACAGCGAAATAGGCATCCAAACCAAGTTGGTGGAACCCTTTCAAAATTCCCTCTGAAATCACCCGATATGCTTCTGTTACCGTTTTTGGCATATCAGGATGTTCTTCTGACACAATCACACTATAGGTGAGCTCGTGCTCATGTAGAACAGCCCTACCACCAGTAGGTCGACGAACAAAACCAATATTTTGATCTTTGACGACTTCCATATCAATTTCCTTTTCTACCTTTTGAAAATATCCGATAGAAAGAGTGGCTGGATTCCATCCATAAAAACGTATGACTGGGGGAAATTTTCCTTGGCTGTTCCATTCTAATAATGCCTCATCCAACGCCATATTAAAGGATGGTGAACCATTACCAGAATCAATAAACCTCCATGTTTCTTTCTCCATTTAATCGCCCCATTTTCTTTTCATTCAACCATATTAGTCTAACAAAATAATAGTAAAAAACAAAGTATGTTTTCGTACGAAAGTTTTTTGTTCATCTCTCTTTACTCTCTGAGCAAATCAACTATATAATAATAATTAGCGTATTTTGCTTGGAAGGGAGTAATTATAGTTGGAATATCTTTTATTAATCATCGTTGGGGTCATGGTCATTTATATTTTATTTAACATGTTACAACAACGTAGGATTTTAAAAACCTTAACCGAAGAGGAATTTCGAGAAGGGTATCGAAAAGCACAGTTAATTGATGTTCGTGAACCAAATGAATTTGAAAATGGACATATTCTAGGGGCTAGAAATATCCCTCTATCACAAATGAAAATGCGTTTACAGGAAATCCGTCCAGACAAGCCCGTTTATTTGTATTGTCAAAACACACAAAGATCAAGTCGTGCGGCACAGCTACTTTACAAAAAAGGCTATAAAGACCTTTATCAATTAAAAGGTGGCTTTAAAAAATGGACAGGAAGAATTAAGACAAAGAAAAGCTGACTCAAATGAGTCAGCTTTTTTTGAATCAAAATTCGCCTGTTGAATTTCCACTAATAAATCTGAGCCATACGCCCAAGGAAATTAAACCTCTTGAGGGGTTTCAACTTCTTTTTTGTAACGTAGAACTGGCTTACGAGCAGCTAATGTTTCATCTAATCGACCAATAACAGTAGTATGCGGTGCCTCTTGAACGATTTCCGGATTTTCCTCAGCTTCTTTAGCAATTTGAATCATCGCATCGATAAAGGCATCAAGGGTTTCCTTCGATTCTGTTTCGGTTGGTTCAATCATGATACATTCCTCAACATTAAGCGGGAAGTAAATTGTTGGTGGATGATAACCAAAATCAAGCAATCTTTTTGCAACATCTAATGTACGTACGCCTAATTTCTTCTGACGACTACCACTTAAAACAAATTCATGTTTACAATGTCTGTCATATGGCAAATCAAAATATGGAGCTAATCTTCTCATCATATAATTCGCATTTAAAACAGCATATTCTGTTACGGCTTTTAATCCATCTGGTCCCATTGTACGTATGTACGTATAGGCACGAACATTAATACCGAAGTTTCCAAAATAAGGTTTCACACGACCAATAGATGATGGACGATCATAGTCTAGAACAAATTTATCATTTTCTTTCGTTAAAACAGGCTTTGGCAAGTATGGAATTAAATCAGATTTTACACCAACAGGACCAGAACCTGGACCACCGCCACCATGTGGACCTGTAAATGTTTTATGGAGATTTAAGTGAACAACATCAAAGCCCATATCACCAGGACGCGCCTTAGACATTACGGCATTTAAATTAGCACCATCGTAATATAATTTACCGCCAGCACCATGAACAATTTCAGCCATTTCCAAAATATTTTCTTCAAATAAGCCAAGCGTATTTGGATTGGTTAACATAAGTGCTGCCGTATCAGGGCCTACCACTCGTTTTAGGTCTTCAAGATCAACTAGACCTTGATCATTAGATTTAACCGTGACCGTTTCAAACCCTGCAACTACAGCTGATGCAGGATTGGTTCCATGTGCCGAGTCAGGAACAATCACTTTTGTTCTACCCTTATCCCCATTTGCATAATGGTAAGCACGGATCATCATTAGTCCAGTCCATTCACCATGTGCCCCTGCAGCAGGCTGAAGTGTTACAGCATCCATACCTGTAATTTCTACAAGATGTTCTTGTAGATCATACATAAGCTCAAGAGCTCCTTGTACGGTATCTTCCTCTTGTAATGGGTGTAAATGAGCAAACCCATTCATACGTGCTGCTGTTTCATTCATTTTAGGATTATATTTCATTGTACAAGACCCAAGTGGATAGAATCCTGAATCCACACCATGGTTCCGTTTTGATAATGCTGTATAATGGCGCATAATATCAAGCTCAGATACTTCTGGTAATTCAGGCTCTTGTTCACGAATGTAACCACTTGGAATAAGCTCTGTTAAATCCATTTCCGGTACATCAAATTCAGGAAGACTATACCCAACACGACCCGGAACGCTATTTTCAAAAATTAACGGTTGATTTTCTTTATGCATGATAATCCCCCAATTCTGCCACGAATGCATCGATTTCTTCCTTGGTTCTTAATTCTGTAACTGCGATTAACATGTGATTAGTCAACGCTGAAAAGTCACGACCCAAATCATAGCCACCGATGATTTTCTTTTCTAATAATTTTTGATTTACTTCTTTGACTGGCTTATTTAATTTCACAACAAATTCATTGAAAATTGGTCCGTCAAAGGCAATCTCAACACCTTTATCTTTCAGCAGCTTTTTCGCATAATTCGCTTTCTGAATATTAGCTGCAGCCATTTCACGAACTCCTTTTTTACCAAGAGCTGTCATTGCTACGGAAGCTGCTAATGCATTAAGCGCCTGATTGGAACAAATATTTGATGTAGCTTTATCACGACGAATATGCTGTTCACGAGCTTGTAAAGTTAATACAAAACCGCGTTGACCTTCTTCATCGACTGTTTGCCCAACTAAACGTCCAGGGATCTTCCTCATTAATTTAGTTGTTGTTGCAAAATAACCACAGTGTGGTCCACCAAATGCAGTAGGAATTCCAAATACTTGGGCATCTCCAACCACAATATCAGCACCAAACTCACCAGGTGGTTTCAAAACGCCTAAAGCAAGTGGATTACTTGAAACAACAAATAAGGACTTTTGCGCATGGGTTAATTCTTCAATTTCTTTTAATGGTTCAATTCCGCCAAAAAAGTTTGGATATTGAACAATCACGGATGCTACATTCTGATCGATTAATTCCTTAAGCGCAGAAATATCTGTCATACCATCTTGATGAGGAATTTCCACGACCTCAAGATTCTGTCCATGTGCATATGTGTATAAAACTTCCTTTGATTGCGGATGGACCGTACTTGAAATGAGAATTTTTTTCCTGCGTGTATGCCCTGCAGAAAGCATAGCTGCTTCAGCTAAAGCAGTGCCTCCATCATACATGGATGAATTGGCAACATCCATTCCAGTTAGCTCACAAATCATCGTTTGAAATTCAAAAATCGCTTGTAATTCTCCTTGGGAAATCTCGGGCTGATATGGAGTATAAGCCGTATAAAATTCAGAACGTGAAATTACATGATCAACGATAACTGGAATATAGTGATCGTATACACCAGCACCTAGAAAAGATGTATTACTACGTAAATCAGCATTATTAGCTGCTAATTGTGTTAATTCTTTTAACAACGCTGATTCCGATTTTGCCTTTTTAATCTTATATTCTCCCTTAAAACGAACTTTTTCAGGGATATCATTAAATAATTCATCTACAGATTCTGCACCGATTGTTTGCAGCATTGCCTGTTTGTCTGCTTCTGTCATAGGTAAATAGCGATGCTTCATGATTGAACCTCCCAGTTAGTTTTTTTCTCTTTTATAAAAAGGAGTTGGAACAACTTTTGCTTTGATTTGTTTGTTACGAATTTCCACTGAGACTTCTTGCTCTAACTTTGCATACTCTGATTTCAACAAGACTAGACCTACATTCTTTTTCAATGTAGGAGATTGTGTACCAGTTGTGACAACTCCGACTTCCTCATCCCCAACAAAAACTGGATATCCATGGCGAGGAACACCTCGATCAATCATTTCAATTCCTACTAATTTCCTTGGAACTCCATTTTCCTTTTGTTGTTTTAATGCTGCTTTTCCGATAAAATCAGCTTCTTTATTTAGCTTCACGGCAAAACCAATTCCCGCTTCAAGAGGAGTAATTTCTGGTGAAAGCTCTTGACCATAAAGAGCAAGCTTTACTTCAAAACGAAGAGTATCCCTTGCCCCAAGACCAACAGGTAAGATTCCAAACTCACTACCTGCCTCTAAAACCTTACGCCATAATTCAATTGCATCTGATGGCTGACAGTATAGTTCAAATCCATCCTCTCCTGTATATCCTGTTCTAGAAACAAGAACTTTATAGCCAGCAACCAAAACATCTTTTTCAAATGCGAAAGGACTCAGTTGTGATAAGTCAATTTCGACTAATTTTGATAAGATTTCTTGTGAACATGGACCTTGTAAAGCAAGGAGAGCAAATTGATCTGAAATATTTTCAAGAGCTACATCTCCCTCACAATGCTCTTTTAACCAATTGTAGTCTTTTTCAATATTAGATGCATTGACAACAAGCAAATAGTAATTTTCTTCTAGTTTATAAACAAGTAGATCATCCACGGTACCCCCATTGTCATAACACATGGTATTGTACTGCGCTGTACCGATTTTTATTTTACTAATATCATTAGTCATCATTTTTTGTAAAAAAGTTAAACTTTCAGTTCCACTTACAGTGATTTCTCCCATGTGTGAAACATCAAATAATCCAGCTTTCGTTCTGACTGCTTCATGTTCTTCTTTAATACTTGAAAACTGAACAGGAAGTTCCCATCCTCCAAAATCAATTGTCTTAGCCCCAAATTCTTTGTATACGTCAAAAAGTGGTGTTCGCTTTAACTCTGACATGTATACGCCCCCTTCATAGATGAATGAAAATTTTTAATTTTTAGCTTTCACTACATTAGAACCAAAAAAGGACAGAGACCCCCCTTAACAATAGGGTCTCTGTCCTTTCACCTGAAAGTTTACCAAATAATTGGTTTTCCTCTTGGGTGGCCTAATCAAAGAAAGCTCTCTCCAGAGTTGCGTCAAACAAGAGTTCTTTTGCCTGAGAGATTCACAAATGTTGCTTGCTCCTTCGGCGCTACGAATGTAGTCTCTCCTCTTATTTTCATCCGCCATTCATAAAATTGTAACATTTAGATCATACTAAGCTAATAAACGACATTATAGGAAATTTCTAAATCATTTATATTCTCTTAACCTCATCCTACCATGTCGAACAAATTATAGTCAATAAATTTTGAGAGGTGTTATAAATGTCGGTGCATATTGAATTTGATCACTCGTGGCAAGAGGAATTAATGACTCGAATGGATCATGATGGTCCCTGGGGAAACTGGGAATTATTTAACTTAGCTGTTGAGGTAGAAAAGCATACCGTCATTCCCGAATTCGAAGGACTTCTGGCACCTAAACATTTATCACATTTAACTCCACTCCCACACCAACTAGAAGTGGCAAAACAAGTAGTTGAAAACATGAACGGAAAAGCTATCCTTGCAGATGAAGTGGGACTTGGGAAAACAATAGAAGCAGGTTTAATTCTGAAAGAATATATGATTCGTGGACTCGTTAAAAAGGTTTTAATCCTTGTACCTGCATCCCTTGTTACTCAATGGGCATCTGAGCTCAACACAAAATTTTTTATTCCAGCTGTTACACAAAGGAAAAGCTATGTATGGGAACAATGTGATGTCGTTATTTCTTCAATTGATACAGCTAAAAGATCTCCTCACAGAGAAATCATTTATGAACAAGATTACGATTTAATCATTATTGATGAAGCTCACAAGCTTAAAAACAATAAAACCAAAAACTATGAATTTGTGCAGAACTTAAAAAAGAAATTTTGTCTACTATTAACAGCTACTCCAATTCAAAATCGAATTAGTGAAATTTTTAACCTAGTTTCTCTTTTAAAGCCTGGGCATCTTGGTAGTGAATCGGACTTTTATAATAAATATAAAAAAGATTCCCGTTCCCTTGATGATAATGAGCATTTAAAAGAACTAGTGAATAAAGTAATGATCCGTAATAGGCGTGCCGATACTGGAATTGAATGGACAAAACGGATTGTAGAAACAATCACAATTGAGTTTACGGAGAAAGAAAGGAATTTATATGAAGCACTTTCAGAATTTGGTCAATCGAACGGTCTGATCAATAAAAGTCAATTTTCCATCATGACTTTACAAAGAGAAGCCTGCAGCAGTCGAGAATCCGTTTATTATACACTTAAAAATATGCTTCAAAAGGCAGAGAATCCTACAGAAGAGTTTAAAGGGAAAATTCAACATTTAATTTCCCTAATAGAGGCAGTGGATTCAAATTCAAAAGCACAGAAGGCATTGGAATTAATTAAAGAAATCGATGATAAAGTCATTATTTTTACTGAGTATCGGGCAACCCAATTTTTCCTACAATGGTTCTTAAAACAGCATGGCATTACTTCCGTTCCATTCCGTGGCGGCTTTAAACGTGGAAAGAAAGATTGGATGAGAGAGCTATTTAAAAATAATGCCCAAGTTCTCATCGCAACTGAAGCTGGTGGAGAAGGAATTAACTTGCAATTTTGTAACCATATCATCAATTATGATTTGCCTTGGAACCCAATGCGGCTTGAGCAGAGAATTGGGAGAATCCACCGTCTTGGTCAAGAAAAGGACGTAAAAATCTATAATTTTGCAGTTAAAGAAACGGTGGAAGATCATATTTTAAAATTATTATATGAAAAGATCAATTTGTTTGAAAATGTAATCGGTGAACTAGATGACATTTTAACCAAACTAGAATTCGGAAATATCGAAGATCATTTAATGGACATTTTCAACCACTCATCTTCTGAAGGTGAAATGAAAATCAAAATGGATAACCTTACTTCCATGATCCAATTTGCTCAAGAATTGAAGGGAGAAGAAAATCATGCAGCAGCAGGAAATTCATAATTTTTTGGAACGTTATTTTATAGCAAACGAATGTGAAATTCTCGAAAATAGCCCAGGGTATGTGAATGTTCAATTAACCATTGATTTAGATAAAGAATTGATGAATCGCCCCTTTTATTGGCATTATCTTGAGAAAACAGGGGGAGAACCGAATCCAATGAAACTCTCCCTTATTACGGATCCTAATAAGGTGTCTGATCAAATAAATGGGGAAACGATTCATTTTGGTTCTCCAAGACTGCATCAAATTTTTAATTCAACGAAAAAGTTAGCAGGTTACATTCGACTATATGAAAAGTCGTCGGCTCTACCAAATAAACAGACACCATTAAAACCATGGATTGGTGTAAATTTAAAGGTTTCCTATCAATGCGACCGAAAAAAAGATGTTTTTCATTCCATAGGTCTTAACTTAATGACCGGTCAATTTATTGAAGATTTCCATGATAATCTTTTACAATTAGATTTAACGCCGAAAATTCCAGATTACTCCTTTACCCTTTCTCCTTTAATTATGCCAAAAAGCGGTTTAAAAAGAATCGAAAATTATTTAAGATTCAAAATTGAACAAGAAGATCAATCTTGGGCAGAAGAAGCAAAAATACGTTGGCAAAAGGACTTGGATTTACTCGAGCATTTTTATAAGGATCAAGACGAAAAAGGCGATAATTATGATATCGAAAAACAAGCATTAAAAGATCAATACGAGCCTAAAATTGTGATTTCAATCATTAATGGTGGATTGTTTTATTTAGTACGTTAGATAAGCCCAGGCGCTTCTTAAAATATAGAAAAGGTTGCTCACTTACGGAGCAACCTTTCATTCTCTCTCTTCTTTTCTTTTAAAATTTAACATTAATGCATACGGAATAATCCCAAACCACCTATACAGGAAATCGGCTCTTTCTTCCTTTTTTCCTTGGCGTAGTTTTTTTCGCTCATCTTTCGGTTGATCAATATATTGAACGACAGTCTGGGTAAGATATTTAACATAATCATTGGTTTTCAAAAGACATACCTCCTCCTATGGATAAAGACATCTTAATCAGTACGAGTATGTCCGAAAGTGAACCATTTTAAAACAATGGCGAGCGTTCAGTTAATTTCCGTCCATTTAACGATCTTTCTTAGATTTCTGTCATAGACAGCCGTCCCCTTAAAAAGCGTATCCTTATCATGGATTATGATATTGATTGCTATCTCCCATACACCTTCCGATCTTTCCAATATTTGATACCTAACTTCACCTTCTTTAAAATGAAACGTACCATTCTTGGCTGCATTTTCATCTTTCATTAATTGAGTTTGTATTTGTTCCACCGCACTTAATAAATAATAATCTTGTTTTAATATGCTTTCTGTTGCATTCAACATTTTTCTTTCTATTAAAAACTGCTCTATTTGGGTGACTAATAAAGTGGATAACAAAATCATGATACCTAGTGTGACGGGATAGGTAAAACCTTTTTGATTACGGAGCATGGACCTCCTCCTTTCTCAATAATGTTCGAATGATCTTAGATTCATTTTGGTCATAAATATCTTGAACTGAAATTTTTACCCCTTGGTTCAGTTTTTCAAATGTAACACTTTTAATATTTTGCAAATAAATTTCATGCCCCTTTAAATCAACCCGCCGTCTAATACTTGGACCGTATTGTTCATAGATAATATTTTTCCCATTACTATTTAACAGCAATCGATTATGATTGATCGTAATCGTATCACTCATTCGCACTTCCTTTTTTACTTGTGAGATAAACACTTCCCACTCCATCCGTTGTAATCTTTCATCTACGATCTCGTTTTGGATCATCATCTTAATAGAAAGTGGAATAAAAGAGGCAATGATCAAAAAGATAGAAAAGGCAACTAGCATTTCAACTAATGTAAAACCTTTATTACTGAATAGACTCAGAAATTTGCACGGTTTTACCGAACACATCTTCATACTGAATGGATACCTCGCTTTTTATCCCATTTCCTTCACTCCAAACAATGTCGTATCGTTTATTATGTTGAATCACACTAAAATCGTTTCTCTCAGAATTTTCAACGACTGCTTCTTGCAAATAATCATAAAGTATATGTAGTGCCTCTGATTTCTCTTGTGTCTCAACTGATTGCTTATTGAATACAATCATCATCGGAACGAATACACTTGCGATTAAGATCCATCCGGAAAGACTAATGAGTAGTTCAAGTAAAAAATAGCCTTTATTCTCTCGTAACATAAAATCTCCCCGCTCCAATTTGAAAAACCACTTTATATCGTTTCTTTCCAATAATAAAGAAAAATGTCCCAAAATCTGTAACCCCGCCATCGGGTAATATTTCAAAATTAATCGTTCGAACTCCTAATGACCCCCGTTCTAATTTAATAGAAGCCGGTAATTCACGTTTCACAACATAGTTTTGAGAGTACTTTTCTTCTACATAGTACATACGTTGATTCGGTTCAATAAAGACATATAAACCTTTTTGTGTAGAAATAGCATACTGTTGAGCATAAAGAATGTCAGAGGTAAATAATGAAACAAACCGTTCCTTCTCAATAAAATCATAATGAGGTTTCAGGAAGAACAAAGATAGAGAGGCGATTAGCAGAAAAACACTTAAGACAATCAGAGTTTCGATTAAAGTAAAACCAAATTGATTATTTTTCATTGTTCCAGTTGTACAGTTCCATCTACAATCACAATGGTTTCACCAGATGGACACGTAGTAGTACTAATATATTGATTCTGCTTAAGCAGTTCAACTGTAGGTGTTTGATTTCCATTTTCCATTTGATAGGCCTGTACTTGACTTTGAACCATTTTTAAATAGGCCTCACATCCTTTTTTATTAATACTAGAATTGTTCTTTGTTACATTCGGTACCGTAATCAATAGCAGAATAGAAATCACCATCAAAACGATCATCATTTCAATCAACGTGAATCCCGCTTGTTTTTTTAACATATTAAGCCCTCCCATAATTAAATTAGATTCCATCTAGTAATTGAAACATCGGCAGCAATACAGCTAAATACATGGACACAATTAAAATGCCAATAAAACTATACAAAATCGGCTGTAATTGTTTCATTAATTTTTCCGTCTTATCCTCTAAACGCTGCAAACATTGCGAAGCAAAAAACATAAGTTCTTCTGGTAATTTTCCATTTTCTTGACCGTGTTTTACGATCGTCGCTAACTCTTTTTCAAAAAAAGAATATTGTAGGAGAATCTTCTCCAATTTATCTCCCCTTCTTAGATTTCCTTTTACCACTTCTCCTAATTGTTGATAAAAAGGTTGCTCCTCATGGTTTTCGAACATCGTTAATGCTTCATAGACGCTTAATCCCCCAGCTAATAGATAACTCAATTGCGCAGAAAAGTAGTGGGTATAAAATAAGCGTAAATACGTAGAAATGAAAGGTATTTTCATTAAAATATTTTTTTGTTCCAGGGGTGACAGCTTGCGAAACCGATACAAATAATAAAAAACATAGACCCCTATTAATAAAAGGAAAAGAACGAAAATGAAAGGTAAGAAATGCTCAACATAATGGAGTAGCTTGATAAAAACATTCACTTCTAGGTTCATGGATGAAAATAGCGTAGAAAACCGTGGTAATAAATACTTTTGGACAAAGACGAATAATAAAATGGTCGTCCCTACAAGAAATAATGGATAAGATAATAATTTTTTTAATTTTAATAAGTCATTTGCTCGGTTTTGAATCATTTTGCTACTTTCAATAAAGGCAATCGCTAGACTGCCGTGCTGCCCAGCAAAAAAGACATAGCCGATAACATGCTTATCAAATCTCAACTTTTGTAAAATCTGATAAAAGGGATAACCTTCTTTCAATGTAACAAGAACCTCTTTGATTTCCCTTCGTCGGTGATTCGGCAAATGAAAGATGACGGATTCAAGAGCTTCCGCTAAAGGATACCCTCTTAACAATAATTCTCCTGTCATTTTAAGTAAATTGGACTGTTCAAGTAAGGACCATTTACTCTTCATCTGAAAACACCCATCGATCATACTCACTTTCCTTTACATACCCTAAAGCAATTCCTTTTCTAATGACCTCCTTTAATGTTTGATAATGGTCTCCACTACCTACTCCTCTCACCTCACCTAATGTAGATGATAGAGATCTGCCTGAAAGTAATTCAAAAACACTCGCTCTTTTGGCTTTGTCGTAGCTCAAACAAAATGGGGAACATTCTCCTGAACAATAAGGACAAGTCAACTCAACAAGTCGTTGCGCCGTTATGGCGACCAGCGTCTGCTCAATTTCCTGCCAGTTGACTCCAAATTCCACTAACCGATAAATCGCCCCCTTTGCATCTCTTGTATGCATTGTAGTTAGTACCAAATGACCTGTTAATGCAGCTCGAATCGCAATTTTAGCTGTTTCGGCATCACGAATTTCCCCAACCATGATTATATCTGGATCATGCCGTAATATGGCCTTTAAGCCTGTCGTGTATGTTAACCCTGCTTTTTCATTTACTTGGACTTGCAAGACAAGTTCATTTTCTTTTTCAATGGGGTCCTCGAGGGTGATTACATTGCGATTATATAAGTGGGACGTTTCATTAAGAAGTGAATACAAGGTTGAGGTTTTCCCACTTCCTGTAGGACCTGTTAAAATAATCAAACCATGTGAATGTTTTAATAATGCTAATAATTTTCTAGTCATAGATGGAAAAAGTGAAATTTGGTAAATTGGAATGTGTTCATGTAAGGGGAGTAGTCGGATAACTAGGCTTTCATTTTGAGATGCCGGGAGAGTCGATAGGCGAAGACCTACCATTTTACCATCAATTACATAGGAACAAGCACCACTTTGGGGACGTCTCCGTTCTCCTATATCCATGGAAGCTGTGAATTTAAAATGGGATACAAGTCGATCGCATTCATCTTTTGGTAAATGAAGCTTTGGCACTAATTTGTTGGAGATTCGAAGTTGGACAAGCGTATCATTTCGACGTGGGACAATGTGGACATCAGTGGCATGGCTTCTGACAGCATCTGTAATGATTTTGTCAGCAAGGGTTTCGATTAAACTCAACTAACATACACCGCCTTTTTATTATTATACCAAGATAGATTCTCCTCTTCTTTGTCTTTTCCTCCTTTTTTCAAGAAAATAAATACATTATTTCTGATGAATGTTCACAAATTATTCATAACCATTTAGCCGTCTAATTAACAAAATATTACAAAATGTAAACGTCAATTGTGAACATTTTCTAAAATTATGATGAATATAGTGTAAACCTTTAAAACCAGTATTATAATAGAGTAAAGTAAAGTGACCCCGAGGTGAACTTCATGGAACAAACACTAAAGATAACAAATGTTTTATCTGATCCAACGCGATATTATATTTATAATTACATTACAACAAAACATCAGGAAGTTACGGTTCAAGAAATTGCAGATAACTTTAACATTCATCCTAATGTTGCACGGCTTCATTTAACAAAACTTGAAGATGTCAATATGTTGGTGTCGGAAACAAAAAAAACAGGTAAAGGTGGAAGACCTAGTAGACTCTATCGACTTTCAAACGAGGTCATTCAGCTACATTTTCCATATCGTGATTATCAGCTGCTATCAAACATTGCGATTGAAACGATGGCCTCATTAGGTGAAGTCGGACAAAAAGCTCTTTATGATACAGGCAGAAAATTTGGTCTCGAATTGATCGAGCAAGAGCTTGCTAAAAATCTTCAGTCCGTTGATCAATTAACTTTTGATGAGAAAATTAACATTATTAAAACAGCATCTATGATTGCAGGTCTTTCACCAGATTTTCAAGTGAGCGACGACAAAAAGAAAGTACATTTCCAGATTTTTAATTGTCCATTTAAAGAAGTCGCACAAGAACATATGGAAAATGTTTGTGAAATGCATGTTCAATTCTTAAAAGGAATGTTCCAAGCCCTATTTACTGATATTGAATTAGTAGAAGGCGAGAACATGCTTAAAGGTTGCGAGGCTTGTACATACCAAGCTGTTTTTGCTCATTAATTAACTATGTAAGCACAAATTAAAATCTAATAATTTTCAAAAAGAAGAAGTTAACACACAGCTTCTTCTTTTTGAATTATTTTAAATATAAAGATTTGTTTACTTTTTCAGAATACTTCATTATAATAGTGGTGAACTGATTTAAGTCACACGTTTATAAAGGGGGTATACGCTTGGATCGAATGTTTCGAGTACTTGGTTTTTGGACAGGAATCTTTACCATTATGTTTTATGTAGGAGATATGTATACAACTTCTTTAATTTTCCTCGTACAAACAGGTTTCTTCGTACTTCTTAGCTATTTAAAACTTACTGAGCGTATGTATATTTACATTTTTGGGGCATATTTAACGGTCTTTTTCATCGGGTTCACATACTGGACAACGTTTATGATGATCCCTGGTGCCAACGGACATTAGAAATGCGCAAGCGCCTTGCTCACTCACCCCCGATAAAGAAAACTCTCCGACTGGCAAGCCTTTAGGCGAAGACAGAGGAGTAGTTGCACTTATGCCTGTAAGGCCAAGCGCAAGACGAGCCGGCATGAAGATTGTTCTTAATCTTCTTGACGGAATTGTAAGAAATGTATAGGCGACTGTCCAGGGACTCAGGTCTAGACGAGTAATTCTTAAGGCGTTCTTTGCCTTCAGAAGTACTTGGCTTATGACCCCAGTCCCTAGGAGCCGACACTAGACACGCTTGCGACCTCGAGGGGGTAGGCGCTGGAGCTGGACATTAGAAAAGCCCATATAAAAAAGTGATGTGGAACTACATCACTTTTTTATATGGGTGGAATCAAATTTGCGCCCTAATTTTTACCGAGCTCGCTCGATAAAATACCATAAAAAATCGCAAGGCTCGCCTGAGGCTTAACTTCATTCAGCTAGAGTTTGAACCCCACTGAATTAGAACCTTTCAGCATCATCCTCTACGTATAGAACTGGAAGACTTCTGCTTAATGATGTTAAATCTTTCTCTGCAGCAACACATGGAAAGCATCGCTTATTCCCTGCGGCATAATCAAACTGCGGATGGCACGATTCCGTTTATTTACTTCAGAAAACGGGTTTAAGTCCCCATGATTCTTCAATTCCTCTAAAATGCCAATTGAGAGTAAAAAATCATGTTGTCTCCATCTATTTATTTTCTGAAGATTGTATTTTTCACCAACCTTCTCCAATGCATCCCAATGAATATGACTCGTCATATCCATTTCTCCAGGATGTGTTAGCACATTCTTTACTAACTTGTGTTGATAGTATCCCCTCAAGCTTCCCTCTTTCCGAACAGGTACCTGCCATTCTTCATTGGAATACCCATAATCAATCGTAACAACAAACCCAGCCTCTAAGGCGGAGCTGATATCAGAGATCATATTTTCCATATCAAGCGAAATTTCGATTCGCTGTCCGTCCGTGATGATAATGTCGTAATCCTCGATAAAATTAAAAATAGCCTCATCTGTTAACGGCACTTTTTTTTCTACCAAAAGGTTATTTTCAATACTTACCATGATCTCATATAACTGTCCCTGATCTTTTTCAATCACATGTACGGGAAATGCATCAAATAATTCATTGCTAAAAACCATTCCTTTAAATTGATTTAAGTCTTGGACACTATTTACATATCTTACATTCCAATTTTCTTCAAATTGATCTAGTTGAAGTTGTTTATGATATGGACTTTTTTCAATAATGATATACGTTAACTCTTCTCGGGGACAGCTATACCATTCTTCCATAAACGCCTTAGCAAATCGACCATTCCCTGCCCCAATCTCACAAAATATAGGGGCTAACGAGTTTTCTTTGATTTTCTTTTCAAACCACTTTGCGAATAAGTAACCGAGGATGTCTGCGTAATTACTAGATGTTATAAAGTCCCCTTTAGAACCGATTTTTTCTTTTTCCTTCATATAGTAACCATATTGTGGATCGTATAAGACCAAATTCATATATTCATGGTAAGTGATCATCTTAGATGATTTAGAGAGAATAAGATCATTAAGAATTTTCTGCATTTTTATCACCAAATCGAGTAAACACTATTGACATAGTGTTATGTTTGTTATATTGTATATGTAATAGCAAAACAATAACCCTCCCATTACTAGAATTCGAATATCCCCAGAAAAACCCTTTCTTATTGAAAGGGTTTTTCTATTTTCTCTGGTTTTAAGAAAAAGATTTATTTCTTAAGACTGTATGGGTTGTTGATTTTCCGTTCAGACACATTACTTTCTGCTTAGCTATACCAAGCCACCTTGACGCTTCTTCTCCAAGGTGGCTTGTCTGGTTTTACTTCTTCCGCAAGAGTCTTCCTGCTTTCTAACAGTCATCCAAAAATCAACAATCCCTTTTACAGATTCGTCTCTTAAAAACCATTGAGAAATGGATTTGAGTTCATTTCATTCCCGATAGTTGTAACATCATTATGTCCACATAGAACAACCGTGTCCTCAGGCAAGGTTAATAGCTTTTCATGAATGCTTTTCAATAGTTGTTCATGATTAGCCCCTGGCAAGTCCGTTCGTCCAATGCTACCTTTAAATAAAGCGTCACCACTGCAGATAATCCCATCACTCTCAAAGTATAAAGAAATACTCCCTGGTGAATGACCAGGTGTTTCATATATTTGGAATGTGAATGAACCGATCGTTAATTCTTGCTCTCCCTTGATGATTTCATCTGCTCCATTTACTTGAACTTTTCCAACTTGCATATGTTCAGATAGGTTAAGCTCTGGTGAAGACAGCCAGTCCTTTTCCTTTTCATGTACATACACAGGGATATGATAGGCACTTCGAATTGTATCTATCGCCCCAATATGATCAAAATGAGCATGGGTTAATACGACAGCAACTGGATTTAAATCTTCTTTCTGAAGATATTGAATCAGCTTTTCTCCTTCACTTCCTGGATCGACAATTAAACACGATGAATCTTCCCTCTTTAGGACATAGCAGTTCGTTTGCACTGGTCCTAGTGGAATTTGCTTCCATTCCATTTAACAAGTTCCTCCCCTTTTAACTATTCAAAATTATTTTACACTAACTACAAATAAAAGCGAAATGATTGATTTTATATGCACTATTTAGAAAAGTCTTACTTTTTAATCTCGACAAACTTTCAGAAAAATTATAAAATAGTAGGAGTTAACCTAAAGTAAAATGTGTTAATAATGAGATCAAACAATAGGGGGGCTTTTTTATGGGTACTGTCATTATTTTTCTACTAGTAGCAATTCTTGCGGCTATTGGTCTCTTACGTTCTTTAAAAAGTAAAAATATTTTAGGAATCCTCTTTGCTTTTGGTACTTTTGCTGTGTTTGGTTGGTTTTCAATTATGACATTTTTAAACAGTGGATTTCCAGCTACACATTAAAAAAGCACCCTCGGGTGCTTTTTTAATGAATCATGGTTTCTACATATACATACTCGCAAGGAAAATCCCCAATACTTCTTCATATATTTCGTCAAATTGTGAAATTGGCAGCGGATTGACACCAGAACCTAATTCAAGCGTAAATCCAGGTTTTCTAAACTCCTGAATAAACCAATCTTTGTATCCAGCATGACTATCAATATATTGAATCGCTTGATAGCCGCTAACTCTCTCAAATTCTGCTGCTATTACACTTGCCTCAGGCGGCTCCAACCCTTCATAGCCCCAGTAAAATTCTTCCCCTTGTGTATGATAAGCTAGTAATCGATCAAAGTTATTATTTTGAGCAAGCTCAGCCATTGCTTGGGCTTCAGGTTCTGTTAACGGTGCATCACCAGGATAATCTCTTGGTGCAGGTGATTTCGGCTCTTTTCTTTCCTTTTCAATTTCCCAATTTGCAGGAAATTGGTTGTTCAAGTCAACACCTCGTATATTCGCTTTCCAATTGCTAAAATCGGTACTTCCATTATTGATTCTTAATACCTCTTCTCTACTAGAGGCAGAAGGTCCATTCAATACTAAATCGACACCATCTGGATTTACCATTGGAACAATAGATAAATCTACAGATTGATATAAAGGATTAGTCATTAACCCTCGTATTGGCTGACTATTGGTTAATGATAGTAAAAAGGTATTTAAATGAGCCATTAAGATTGGAGTGGTAATCCATTCATTTGCATGAAACGAAGCATCGATATGAACCTTTTTTGTGCCTTTCCCAATCCTAATTTCATAAAGACGCTTCCCTAGTACACTACTTCCGATCTGAGTTATCTTAATAAATGGAAATTGACTTTTTAAGGTTCGAATATCTCTTACCATTTGAGCATAATCATAATTTATATTTCGCTGAATGATGGAATGAATCACTCGTTGGGGAATTTGAATGGATTGACCAACATTTAATCGATTGGGATTTATCGATTGATTTAACAATAGCAACGCATCTACCGATAGGTTCCTTGATCGAGCAAGCTTCCAAAAAGTATCACCGTTTTTAATCGTATATGTTTGGGTCGTAAACCCTGGTATCTTAATTTCTTGCCCTATTTGTAATTGATCAGCACTTACCATTGGATTAGAATCCAAAATTAAATTGATAGGAATCATAAACAAACGGCTATAATGCCATAGTGTGTCGCCTTGACGGACTTTTACCTTCATTTTTCTTCCTCCTTCCCACCACAACATACTTATGATGAGAAAGAAGAAATCATGACTAGTTCAATTTCTGAAACGAATCCTACTTTACTTCTTATGATTCTTTAATAATTGAATTTCATGTCGTAGCAATAAAACTGCTGACTGATAATCTCTGACATCCATTAACTGTGCTCGATACAACTCGTGTATTTCAGACTCCATGAGTTCAAGGTCCGAAATGCGATCTCCAATATAAATAAGAATCCCAAACTTTTTTAAATATTGTTGTATGTCATAAATTGTTTTCATTTTATATTCCTCATTTTTCTTAATAACTTTGTTAAACTTGGTTGTTGATTTCCATGGAACTTTTCTTTCCACCCAGCTACGCCTGAGCCACTTTGACACTTCATGTCTTAGCTGTCTTACCTGTTCCGCTTCTCCCGTAGGAGTCTCCGCGCCTTCCACTACAATCAACAGTAGTTTAAAATCAACATGCATTTTTAAAACTACCCTTTAGTAAATTCCCATTAATTATAGTCGAAAAAAATATCCCTCACAATATATCCTTTGGGTCCCTGTACGTATATTTTCCCGATCTATGAATATATTTATCTCGGACAACCCTTTACCCTAAAACTGGAAAAGGAGAATGACACTTGAGAAAATATATTGGAATGACCACGATGTTTGTTCTATCGTTAATGATATTTACGATGTTTAACCCAAAAAAGCAAGTAGAAGAGAGCTTCACTTATTTTCCATCCAACGAGGCTGCTTTATTCCAGTCAGCTGAAACGACATTAACGTTTATGAATGACACCCAGAAAGGCTATGAGTTATTATGGCGGACAAGCTCCGTTCTTGATCGTAAAGCCTACTTACGACAAGATATAAGTCTGTTGTTTGGCAATGGAAAATTAATAGCTATTATGGGGAAAGATTGGAAACGGAACGAAGATAAAATAACGCTTGAAGATTCCACTATTCACAACGAGAGCACCTATTTTGAAGCGATCAGTTTTCACCATGCTGAAATTCATGAGAATGATCAAATTACAAGTTCTCAAAAACACTCGCATGATGCTCTCTATGTATTAGATTCTAAATTTCATCCCTTGCATTCTTTTCGAATTCCAGTACACAAACAGGATGAAGAATGGAAAAAACTCATAGACGATTACATTAATAAAAAATGGGTGCATACTCTTGAAAATGCTGAGAAACAATATTCCTTCCAACGTAATCAATATACGATTTTTCCATTAACTACTATTTATCAATATGAAGATCATCCTCTTCCAGGCTTCAATGAAAGAGAGTCTAAAGAAATTATCGGGCGATTATGGGAAGGAATTTATAAAAACTATTTTCTTGGAATCAGAAAACAAGATGGTACCGTAACAGAGCCGATCGGCAGTACCACCCCGTTAATCTTATTAGCAAATGACCAAACCCATCTTCTAGTCATTAGTGAATTGAATGATGGTGAGATTATGCTCCTAAAGCAGAGGGTTCAGGAGAATCATGTTCCTTGATTTCCTCTAATAGACTTTGATAATCATTATTCGATGGTTGTTTTTCTACAGCCTTGCTTGCATATTCCTTTGCTTTCAGAAAATCTTCTTCACTATAATAAAGCAACGATAAATTATAATAGGCCTCATGGAAATTTGGTTCCAATTGGATCACTTCATGTAAATGATTTTTTGCTTCTTCTACTCTGCCTGTTTTAATCTCTGAAAAAGAAAGAAGGAAAAGGGTATTTACGGTTTTGCTATTATACTCGTTATATTTATTCAAAATGGTATAGGCTTCATCGAATTCATCATTTTGAATATAAGTTTGCCCAAGGATTAGAGCTGATTGTTCATCAATTAATTTACCAGGATTATTTTGACTGTAGTGAAAAGCAATTCCTATAAGCATAAGACTTAAAATCAATGAAGTACCTTGATACAAAACCTTCTTCGATTTAGGAAAATGAACAATAGCTGCTGCGAGGTATCCGCCTATTAAACCACCGATGTGGCCTGCATTATCGATTCCAGATACGGAAAAACCGAAGATTAAATTAATCGCAATTACGATAAAAATATTAAATCCCATCGTCCTTTTAAAAAGAGTCGGATAGATGGTGCCAAAATATAATAAAGCACCAAAACAACCAAAAATGGCTCCACTCGCACCAGCAGAAATACTTGGGCTAAAAAGAAGGCTGGCTAAAGCACCAAAAAAACCAGCAGCAACATAAATAAAAAGAAACCTAAAGTTACCGTATATTCTCTCAACAGTCATTCCGAGATAATATAGGGCCAGTGTATTCATGAGTAAATGTAAAATCCCAATATGGATGAAAATAGGGGTAAACAGCCGCCACCAATCACCTTGAAGAATTAACGCATTGACTTTTGCCCCAAATTCGATTAACACGGCAGACTGGGTGCTTCCTCCGGCAAATTCCATCAAAATAAAAACAAGGATTTGAATAACCATGAAAAGATAAGTAAAAACCGGCTTCGCATTATTAAATATTGCTTTTTCAGACTTTACCTTTTCTTTGATCGCCAACAAAGTAGAGTTTTTCTCCCATTCCACTTCAGATTCCTCATACTCATCTTTTACATGAAGAGATAGAGGAGTTGAAAAAAGATTCGCTAGATTTTGCACACCATTTTGTGCATCACAAATAATCGAAGTCACCTTTGCCTTTTTCTTCGGATGAACCGCTGGCTTATGAATACGAAATTCATAATCATCCACAGGCGGATATGGTGTCACATATATATTAAACACATGTAAACTGCGTTTTCTTAGTTGTTTACGCACTCTTTCACTATTTACTAAAGTTAATCCAATATCTCGTTGCATCCAAGTACTCCAATCAAGTGGATGCAATAAAATCCTAACCACTTGTGGTTCCTTAGAATTCGTATTTTCTAACCAAATTTCTTTTTGACTTTTTGAAATTTGTAATAAGCGATACCCATTTTCACTGATCAGTAAATGCGCCAGCCTCCAAAAGAGAAATTCTTCTCGAAAACTCAAAACGGTTCCCACTTTCTATTTAGCGTTTCATTTTAACTTTACTATAGGCAATTTTTCACTTTCAGTAAAGAAATTACTCCGAAAAGCTCAAGCACCTTCGGAACAAAAAGTCTTTTGTTCCTGTGAAGGCAGCATTCCCTGATGTGCTCACCCCGATAATGAAAACAGCTAGACAGTAATCTACCTTCAAAATACTCAACTTAACAGGAAATACAAAAAAGACCCATAGTGGGCCTTTCCCAAAAGATTAGATTTTCATCATTTTTCCTTTTAAATGGGATTCGGTCCTTGAGAAAAAACAGATCCCATGATGCGGTTCCTCATTCCAGGGATACGCATAAAAGCATTTACTGCTATTTTTCTAATCAGTGGATTTCCTAAAGCCGCATTTAAAAATCGAAAACGTTTTTTAAATAAAAAGTATCCGCCGACTCCCATTAACAGGATTGATAAAATTCTAGACATTGATCATCCCTCCTGTTAATAGTTTGATAAAACTACACTAAATTATCCATTGAAACAAAAATTGCTTAGAATATTTTCAAAATCAATAAGCCAATAACGAAAGAAATAAAACCTGATACAAAGTTTATTACATCATTATTAAAGACTGAATACCCTTTAATTAATTTTGTCGTTTGATCACAGTGAAGGGTTCTTTCCGTTTTCATTCCACATTGTGGGCATTGATAGCCTGCTTGTATATAGGCTCCTAAGAACGTATCAGCTACATTGCCAACAAACCCTAAAACGGTGATAAAAACCAACTCAATGACATTCAAATGAAAAAGGAAGAAACCAGCTAAGGCAATAAGAAATGATCCCGCAATCGAAGCTAGCGTACCAAGAGGACTAACTGCCCCTGAGGTGCCTCTATCGACTCTTTTTAGGGTTTTGATATTATAAGGCATTCCTTTGCTCATAGACCCGATTTCAGATGCCCACGTATCGGAATTACTGGAAGCAATGGCGATACAAAAGATAAGCAGCCAATCCCAGTCATTTGTGAGTAAATATAAAGCACTTGCGAATACAGCAAGCCCACCATTTGCTAGTACTTGCTGCCAATCACGCTGGGAGCCTTTCACAAGGATTTCTTCTGCCTTTTGTTTTTTCGTATTTTTTATTTTAGACCATGCACTTGAACTTAAGAAAAACAACCCCAGGAGAAATAATCCTTTTAATCCAAGTCCGGCATATACAATAACCCCTGTAAAAAACGCTGCAATAGACCCTGAAACAGATAAAAGGCGAGAACGATTCCCCTCAATTACCCCTAATAATATAAACAAGACAACAACTATGAAAAAAAACATTAGATACTTAAACTCCCTATGTCTGTTATCATTTTCTTAACAGGAAGATCATGGTCTTCTATTGGAAGGACTGACACCATTTGCTGGTGAAAGGCTAGCGAAATCGTATTTCCTTTATAATGGGTTAGGAAACGATCATAGTAACCGCCCCCGAATCCAAGTCGATAACCATCATTTGAGTATGCTAATCCTGGAACAAAAAGGAGATCAATCAGCTCTGGTTCAATTTTTATGGTTTGTGATTCGATTGGCTCAAGTAGCCCAAAATAAACCGATTCGAGTTGATCAAAATTCTCCAAAATCCGAAAATCCATTTTTCTTCCTTTTGGAATACATTTTGGAACGACTACTCTTTTTCCTTCTCCCCACGCCTTCCTTATTATTGCATAAGTATCTACCTCAGGTGGTCTAGAAATGGTAATCCCGATAGTATTCGCACTCCTCCAGCATTCTTCTTGATATAAATAGTCAGCAATCTTTTCCGATTGTTTTATGTATAATTCGCTTGATAACTGTTTTAGTCTTTCTGATACTTTCTTACGTAGTTCCGTTTTTTCTAACATATATGTCACTCCTCTTTTACAGGTGAATGCAAGAATAACAAAAAAAGCAGCAGGATAAATCCCTGCTACTTATTTTGTTTCACGGTGTGTAGTTGTACGCTTTTCTCTTGGGCAGTATTTCTTAAGCTCAAGACGATCTGGATTATTTCGTTTATTCTTTACAGAAATATAGTTACGGTCTCCACACTCAGTGCAAGCTAACGTAATATTAACACGCATGTTTATTTCCCTCCAAACTTATGTTCAAATTCGCTCCGTCGAATTTACGTTCGGATTGTAAAAAATCCGAGACATCCGCCGGAGGCTTAGCCTCATTCAGCAGGTTTGAAAACCCTACTGAATAATAGAACCTTCTAACTTCTATCCCTTCCCATTGAAGTAAAGGGATACTGCTGAATGAAGCTAAGCTAGTTCGTTCATACGACTTTTCTATAATATCACTTTTTTTTTCGAAATGCTAGTATGTTTTTAATAAGCGATTATTTAATTCGCTAATTTCGTACTTATTATTTCCCAATATAGACCAAGAGCTACATTTTTGCACATCTCTTGCACTAATATTCATGTCAAATGTATAAATACTCGCTATAGAACCCTTTAACATTGGGAGATAGTTAAGTTTACCTTTTTTTGGGCATTCCCAAAAAATGTTACTAGAAATATTCCATTTGGGTTGAATCGTATAATGATTAAAACCGTTTCCATTATACATTCCATTTACAAGATAAACCATTCCCCCTGAAATATGATAAATGACATTTTCCACAGGTGAGATAAAGGAAACCTGTTCTTTCCTTTGATTATAATGGTGATACATCATTAATAGTTTTACTTGCTTATCCTGTTTACTATGATTTGTAACAAAAATATCAAAATAATTTACTTTAGAATGTTTTGATTTTTGTAGAACTTTAACGGAAATTCCTTCTGATATTAGAAAGATTTCATTTTTATTTTTTATCCAATATGTCTTACCGTTAATCCAGATGCCTGGTGTAAAGATTAATTGGTCAAATAGTTTTTGTTTTCGTTTAAATGGAATAATATTCTCAATTATTTTTGTCATTTATAAACACCTATTTTATCTTTATTTTCACTTTTCAAATTTTTTATCATACTTTGACGTAACCCCTGTAATCGTTTGATCTAGCTGCTCTGTTAAACTATGTTGTTTTTCCATATTAGGCACTTTGCTTTCTATTAGATACTGTGTGAGACTTACGTTCCATACACTTCAATCAACAGAAGTCAAAAATCAACATAAACAAACCTTTAACAAGGGTTATCTAAAAAAATAACAGTACTCTTAACAACTTATTTATATGTTTAAATCTGTAATATAATGGTAGCATTTATTGATTCGTGCTACAACAAACAGATTTTGTCGTATTCTGCTAATCCTCTCACAATGTGTGGTTAAACCGTTTAATAATTTTTTTGAACCCCCGATATTGTTTACTTTCACTAATATTCGACAAAACTCGACGAATATCTTCCGATTTTTCTCGACATTTATTGCTCCCAAATGACAGGCAGTCGAATTTTAATAAAGATCATGATAAGATAGTTTAGAAGCGATTAGTTGATTTATTGAGGTGACAACCATGGAGATTATTTTAATCATTTTATTCTTGTTAGCGATTGTACTCTTTACTATCTCCTTTTTTATAAAAGATCCTTATAAAGAATTGAGAGAAGAACTAGATCAATTTTCGATGCAGCAACTACAAGAAGTGTATCAAATTAAAAAGAAACTAAGAATATTAGAAGAAGAACTACTCGTTACAGACTTAGATCAGCCATCCCCCATGTCATCGATTTCTCCTAGAGAGAAAAATGATATTCATGACATTATCAAAAATCAAGTTTGGTCTTTGTCTAAACAAGGAATTCCTATCGAACAAATTGCTAAACAGTCTTCTTTAAAAGTTAAAGACGTACAAGCCATTATTATGGAATTTTCTTTTAAAGGCAATAAATAAGAGAAGTGTAAGCTCCGTATGACTTGTACAGGATCTAAATGAATAAACAAAAAAGGAACAGCCTAATTAAGCTGTTCCTTTTTTGTTTATTCATTTAGATCGTAATGTTTTCCCTTAACCATATAAAATACATGTTCAGCAATATTTGTAATATGATCAGCTGCTCTTTCCAAGTAGCGATTAATAAACAACATTTGAACGATTTGATCATAGTTTTCAGATTTTTCGTTATTTAATGCAAATAAATCTTTAATCACTTCTCCATATAACGAATCCACTTCATTATCTAAATCAGCCACTTTTTTCGCCAAACCAAGATCCTCTTCTTGATAAGCTTTTAAGGCATCCTTAAGCATACTTGAAGTGATTCGATACATTTTCTTCAATCTTATAATTTCTTTAAGATGCTCTTCTTGACCAATGCGGATCGTTGATTTAGCTATATTCTTAGCAAAATCAGAAATTCTCTCGAGATCAGAAGCGATTTTAATGGATACGATAATTCGGCGAAGGTCAATCGCAACTGGCTGTTGTTTAGCGATTAATAAAATGGCAAAATCATCGATTTCTTCATACAGCATATTTGCAACCGTATCGTCTTCCATTACTTTTAGAGCTAAATCAACATCATGAGTTTCTAAAGCTTTCATTGCTAAATCTAAGGCATTGTCAGCGATTGCAACAAGTTTTACAAGTTTATCTTGTAATTCTTTTAGTTCATCTTCAAATTTTCCTCGTACTGGCACCTTTTGGTCCTCCTTCATAAACCCATCACATTCCTTCTTATATATTATGTAATTTATATCATATCTATTTGTTGAACAAATTTCTAGTATTGTCAAAATAAACACAGACGCTACTCAAAGCAACGTCTGTGTTTAGTTCTATTAACCGAATCGACCTGTAATATAATCTTCAGTACGTTTATCTTGAGGTGTAGAGAAGATTTTATCCGTTTCATCAAATTCAACAACCTCACCATTTAGGAAGAAAGCTGTCTTATCAGAGATACGCGCAGCTTGTTGCATATTATGTGTAACAATAATAATACTAAATTCTTTCTTTAATTCCTGCACAAGTTCTTCTACTTTTAATGTTGAAATCGGGTCAAGTGCAGAGGTCGGCTCATCCATCAAAATAACATCTGGTTCAATGGCTAGACAACGTGCAATACAAAGTCTTTGTTGCTGTCCACCAGAAAGTCCATACGCATTTTCCTTTAAACGATCCTTCACTTCATCCCAAATAGCTGCACCGCGTAAACTTTTCTCCACAATTTCATCGAGAATCTTTTTATTTCGGATTCCGTGGATTTTAGGGCCATATACCACATTTTCATAAATTGATTTTGGAAATGGATTTGGTTTTTGAAAAACCATTCCAACGTTTGTACGTAAATCTTCAACTTTATAGGATTTATCTAAAATATTTTTTCCTCTGTACAAGATATCTCCTGATGTTTTAACAGATGGAATTAACTCAATCATGCGATTTAACGTTTTGATATACGTTGATTTCCCACAACCAGAAGGTCCAATAATTGCCGTAACCTCATTCTCTTTAATTTCAAGGTTAATATTTTTTAGTGCCTGATCTTCACCGTACCATAAATTTAAACCCTTTGTATCAAACACAACATTTTTTTCATTTCTAGTCTTTTCCTCTTTATCGTTACCTGTTACCTTTATATTTTCAATTACAGCCATTTGAATACCCCTCCATCAATTTTTAACTTCTAGCCAAAAAGAAGTTAGAATCTCTTTTGAAACTTATTTCTAATTAAGATTGCCACTGAGTTCATCAAGAATAATAAAATTAGCAATACAACAATCGTAGCAGAAGCCAAGCTTGCATATTCAGCCACTAATGCTGAATCAATCGTCCAATAATAAATTTGTAGTGGTAATACGGTAAATTTATCAAAAATACCTTCTGGAATTGGCATTAATAGGGCCGGTATTCCAAGTACAGTTAATGGAGCTGTTTCTCCAATTGCACGTGAAAGAGCCAAAATGACACCTGTAAGAATTCCAGGTAGTGCTGTTGGTAATACGACATTACGAATCGTTTGCCACTTAGTTGCACCCATACCAAAAGAAGCTTCTCTTAGAAATCCCGGTACTGCACGAATCGCTTCCTGTGCAGACACAACCACTACCGGAAGGATTAGCAAGGACATGGTTAATCCTCCTGTAAGCACGATATTACCAAGATCCATTCCTCTTAAAAAGACAGTCATCCCTAACAACCCGAAAACAATGGACGGGACACTGGCTAAATTTGAAATATTCATTTGTATAAAGGTTTGTAATTTCCCTTTTTTCGCATATTCTTCTAAGTAAATCGCTGTTCCCACACCTAATATAAGTGTTATAGGAGCCACTACGACCATTAACCAAAACGATCCCATAAGGGCACCTAGGATCCCTGCTTTATCAGGATCTGTTGATGTGCGGTTTGTTAAAAATTCAAAATCAATCCAACCGATACTGCCGCTAATGACTCTATAAAATAATACTACTAGTACAACTAGTCCAACAAGTGTTGATAAAAAGAACATGGTTTTTGCAACATTATTCTTAGCTAAGCGAGAACCCATTCGCTTCTCGACTTGTGATGAATCGATATATTTCATATTAATATTCCTCCCTGAATTTACGAGAGATATACTGTGCAAGTAAATTCATTAACAATGTAAAGACAAATAATGTCATGGCTACTGCATATAAACTAAAGTAAAGAGTCGACCCAGCAGGAGCATCTCCACCTGTTACTTCTACAATATAAGCAGTCATCGTTTGCATGGATTGGGTGACATCGAATGTGAAGTTTTTATTACTTCCACTTGCGATTGTCACGATCATCGTTTCACCAATTGCACGGGAAATACCTAATACAAATGAAGCAATAATCCCTGAAGTCGCTGCAGGTATAACAACCTTCCATGTCACTTCTAGTTTGGTTGCACCTAAAGCGAGCGCCCCTTCTCTCATCGAATTCGGTACAGCACTCATCGCATCTTCGGAGAGTGAGGCAACCATCGGTATAATCATCACTCCCATGACAATCCCAGGACTTAAAATGTTTGTTGGTTGTAAAGACGGTATAATTGCATGTAATAAAGGAGTAACAAATGTAAGGGCAAAGAATCCATATACAATTGTTGGAATACCAGCTAATAATTCCAGAATAGGCTTTAACACTTTTCGAACTCGATCGGTTGCATATTCACTTAAGTAAATGGCTGTCATTAATCCAATTGGGATGGCAACAAGCATCGCAATTCCAGTTGATATTAAGGTTCCACTCACAAGCGGTAAAATTCCAAACTGTGCATTATCCCCTAATGGTTTTAAAATCGTGCCAGTATAAAATTCAACAAATGGAATTCTCTTAAAGAATTCAATGGTTTCAGCCAATAAAGTAACTACAATCCCTACAGTTGTTAAAATTGAAACGAGGGCAATAAGTAGAAGTAATATAGGCATAATTTTTTCAGTAACTGTCGTTACAGAAAAGGATTTCTTGTTTTTTTCAATTAATTCTCTTATATTTGTTCCGTTTGTTATCTTCTCATTAGAAGCCTTTTCCAAAGTAATAACCCCTTTCATCCTTAACCATAATAGCGTTATGTAAGGAGAAAAATCTCATCTTATCATCCAAAAAGTACCAATTTTTTCACAAAAAAGCAAGAAGATGAGAACGACTTCTCATCTTCTTGGCAATAATCACCAGGATTATTTTAAAGCATTTAATGCATCAAGAGAAGCTTGAATTTCTTCTTCTGGTAGTGGAGCAAAACCAGTTTCACCTGCTACTTCACGTGCATTTTCCATTGTATAAATAGCATAGTCTAAAACTTGTGGTTTTTCTTTTGCATTACCAGTGTTTAAGTAAGTAAATACTGGGCGAGTGAATTCGCTATAACCAAATTCTTCACTTTCACCAATTGTATCAACACTTGGTGCAACAGGTCCATTTCCGAAGTCAATGCTTACAGCTTGTAGCTTATCTTTGTTGCTTTCATAGTAACCATAGCCAAAGAATGCAATTGCATTTTTATCTTTTGATACAAGGTCAACTAATGTTGAGTATTCTTGTTGAAGATTTGTTTCAGCTAAATCTTTTTCTTCAAGAATGTTTTCCCAGAAGAATTCATATGTTCCGTGGTTTTCGTTTGGTCCCATACGCTTAATTTCTTCGTCAGGGAATGTTGGATCAACATCAGACCATTTTGTAATATTTCCTTCTGCTAAGAAAATGTTTTTAACTTGTTCAGCAGTAAGTTCTTTTGCCCAATCGTTGTCAGGGTGGATAACAAATGTTAAACCATCAAGAGCAACTTTTAATTCTTGTACGTCTATTCCTAACTCTTCAGCTTGAGTTTTTTCTTCATCTTTCATCGGACGTGAAGCATCGTTAAAATCTGTTCCGTTTTCTTCAACTAAGAATTTTTTGAAACCAGCAGAAGTTCCAGAACGACCTACTTCTACAGAAACATTTTCTTGTTCTTCTGTCATGTAGTTTTCAGCCATTTTCGACATGAATGGGAAAACTGTACCAGAACCGTCAACCACAACGCTACCTTCTAATTCTGCTGTTTCTTCTGTTCCTGCATTATCATTACCAGCATCATCATTACCATCAGCATTTCCAGCTGAATCATCATTTCCTCCACATGCTGCAGCAATAACCATAAATGCTGCTAAAATCAAGAATAAGCTTAATTTTTTAAGACTCTGCATTTCTCTTAATCCCCCAATTTTTTGTTAGTTTTGTCCTACATGTCCAAGAATAAGTCTTTACTATTAACTCCGTTTAAAAGAAATGTAAATCTAGTGTAAATTTCATTTAATCTTGTGTAAATTTGTCGAATTTTGGATGTTTTCAATCAAATTCATGGAGTTTTTAAACCTAATTATAGTTTCTACATAATGACCAAAAAAATACTGCTACATTAATTTGTAGCAGTATTTTCCTCTATTCTTGTGGGCTATTTTCTTCTTGCACTTCTTCCCCTGTTGCTTGATCGCCATTGCTCTGCTCATTTGTCGAATTCTGTTCAATCGTTTCATTCATTGCCCGTTGCTTTTTCAATTCAAAGTAAGTATCCATTACTCTCTCGGAAATTTTCATGTTGGATTTTGGATTATTTCCACCTTGATATGCCCATGGCACTAAAACAGCCATAGCGATTTCAGGGTTTTCTGCAGGAGCATAGCCTACGAAACTTAACGTCGTGACTTCATCCATTCTGTACTGTCTTAACGGGCCATCATAAAAGGCTTCAGCTGTTCCAGTTTTTCCAGCAGGTGAATAAGGTTTTCCTTTAAAGTAACTTGCACCGGTTCCACCTGTTTCTTGCGTAACCTTCTTAAAGCCAAGTTGAACCCTTTCAATCCATCCGTCTTTTAGATCTAGACGATTTAATACTTTAGGCTGGATCTCCTGTACAACAGGTCCAAGCTCATTATCTAATTGCGGCTCACGAATTTCCTTCACCATATGCGGTTCCATTCGGTATCCCCCATTCGCAATGGTGGATACATATTGCGCAAGTTGCAAAGTGGAGTACGTATCATATTGTCCTATTCCCAAGAACATTAACCCCGCAAGCGTAGGTCCTCCCTTATAGCCATTTTGTTCATTCGGTAAGTCAATCCCAGTACGAACCCCTAATCCAAATTGAGCAAAATGCTGTCTGATTGTACCAAAAGCATTAGGATCATATTTTAAAGATCGATTTGGCACATAGTTCGCATTAGCAATTCTAAAGAATGTCTGCGCCATATATATATTAGATGAATACTTTAACGCTGTAACGTCATTAACAGGACCTAAAGGTTTCCACGATCTAAATGGATTTGATCCCTTGATTCGAATCGGTGTATCATAAATCACCGTACCAGGTGAAATCGCACCTGTTTGGAATCCAGTTAATATCGTTGCACCTTTTACAACCGACCCTACTGTATATGTAGTTGTAAAAGTACCAAGTGCATCATCTTGCATTTCGGTCTTGCCTGTTTTCTCGTCTCTTACGATTCTTTTACCGGCTAAAGATTTGATTTCACCTGTATTGGGATCCATTAAAACAACGTAGGCACGATCTAAAAGTCTAGTTCCTCCCATTGCTTTTGCCGAACGCAGCTCATCTTCGATAATCGCCTCTACAGCACGCTGTAAGTCCATGTCAATGGTTAAGACAAGATCTCTCCCTCGCTGTCCTTCCGCTATCACTTCTGAACTTACAACTTCACCAGATTGGTCCGTAATATTTTTCTTTTTTGCTTTCTGCCCTTGTAGAACATCTTCGTATTGCTTTTCTAAATAACTGACACCAACTCGATCATTTCGGCTATAACCTCTTGATAAATAGTAGTCGATTTCTTCTGCTGGTAGTCCTTTATCAGAACTTGATACTTCACCTAAAATCGATCTTAAGGTATCACCATATGCATAAGACCTTCCCCAGTCAGTTGTAGTATCAACGCCAGGTAGATGCTGCAGATTTTCACTTACAATAGCAAATTCCTTAGCTGTTACCCCTTTATTTTTAACGATTTGCGGCGTGAATTTATAACCACTTGTAAATTCTCGATAGATGGCTAATACCTCTAACTCCTCATCAGATAATGAGTTCAAATCCTCTTCTGTAATCCGATCTAATGTTAGTTTATAAACTTGACTATTGAATTCTTCTTTATCTTCATATTTTTTGCTGAGTTCATTACGCTCTTTCTCCGAAACCTTCTTTTCGGCTTTTTCCTTATTATTTAAAATCCAAAAGTCTTTTTTATCCCTTTCAGTCACTTTTTTTGTGTCTTTTTCAATTAGTTTCGCAAGCTTAGTAGCTACGTCAATCATTTCCTCCTGGCTTACTCCATTGTTGGTATACGTTATGGCTCTTTCTGGATAATTATCGACTACAATATTTCCGTTCGTATCATACATCTTTCCTCTTGGAACGGGTTTATTAACCGTCACATCTTCTGTACGTTCAATCTCACGTTTATAGTCTTCCCCGTAAACAATTTGAACAACGCCTAGACGAAGAATTAAAACTGAAAATAATAAAAATACAATGAAAAAGAGCATATTTAGTCGAAATGGGATATGAGTCTTCTTCTTTTTCTTTTTCTTGTTCAACTAACCTCTCACTTCCTTCTCTAGCCATTCAATTTCTATTTTAAAAGAAAATGTACTAGAATACCACAGAAACCTTACATGAATATTTTTCAATGGAAAAGAGAGGTACTAGACCTCTCTTGTTTGTGTGTTGAATGACACACGTCTTATAAAATAATAGATGAACGTATGACCTGCACCAAGTACCAAGAATAAAATGGGAAGGCTCTGCTTTGTATCCATGAATTTTACCATAATAATGAATAATAGAATCGAAAGAACTCTTCCTATATTTAAAAACACTTCTCTAACAACGATATATTCGATTCTCATTTCAGCAGCCTGCCAACCCGATCCGATTACATCATAAGTAATCGATAAATATGGTACAAGAAGTAATGGGTATGCAATTGCGATCGTAACTGCATATATCATTAACTTCATGTAAGTAACATCAAAAGCAATGAGGAATAAAGCTGCATATAACAAAATTCCTCCTATTAATATCGATTTTAATCGCTGCTCTTTTTTGATTAAGCGCGATACGGCAAAATAACTAACAAACGAAACACCTGAATTCAGTAATCCGTACTTTCCGAGTGCCATTTCTGTGCCAGTCGATAGAAAGACGAGAACAGAAATCATAAAGGCAAAAATACCTTCTCTTAATCCCTGACAAACATGAGCATTGGTAACCATTTTCCAATTATAATTATTTTTTCGCTCTGCTAGAATTCTTTTAAATGCGTATTTTCCACTTGCGGGTCTTCTTTTTAAAAAGAAACTTAGTACGACAGCTAGAGCAAATAAGGATAATGAAATTCCAAATACAACCGAGTACCCAGACGTTTTTGTCATTTTTGAAATAATATAACCAGCTGCAAACGGACCAACCATACCACCAGCAGATGTTAAGATCCCTAAAAACCCATTAAAGAAATCCCTTGTTTCTGGCTCAGTGATTTCAAAAGTAAGAAGATTAAATGCTAACCAGTAGAAACCATAGCCAATTCCAAGGACAGCCCCTAGTAGCAATAAGTATTTAGCAGCATCTGACCCAAAACCCAAAACGCTTAAATAAAACAGGGCTAAAAAGATAACACCAATTCTTAGAACGATAACACGGTCGATCTTTTTTGCCATTCTTCCTGCCAGAATAAAGGTCAATGGTTGGGCAATAACAGACATTAAATTATACAAACCAATATCAATTAGATCCCCTGTTTGTTTCCATAAAAAGATATTAACAAACGTATTAGACAGAGCAATACTAAGCGAATATAGCCCACCAATCAAAAGTAAAAGTATCAAATCTTTCGTTAAATCAATTTCTCCGAACAGATGCTTTTTGAATTTACTCATAAAAAAACTCCCCTTTGTCTATAAGGGGTAGTTTGAACAAATAAGATGACGTTATTCAATGAATAGGAAAGTCATTTCATTATTAAAATTCAATAAATTGTCATGAATATCCAAAAAGCTGTCATGTCAACGATATAAGTCATATTCCGTTCACTTTTTATCCTTAATTGGTGAGAACCGATATTGCTCAAGATTCTACTTTTTGATTAAATCAAATTAGAGATTGTAATTCCAAAGGGGTGTAACGGATGTTAAATATTAAAGAACTAAACATTTCCCTCTATAGTTTATTAATTCAACATTTTATTGATAAAGAACCGATTCAAAAAATACCTGTTGGTTCCTTCTTATTTCAAGAAAAGGAAGAAGTAGAGAATATCTATCTACTATTAAATGGGAGCATTTCGATTGGAAGAGTTCATGTTAAAGGAAAGGAATTTATCTTAAAAATTTTAAGTGGCGAAGAAGTGATTATAGAGTATGAATTATTTAAACAACATCCTTCTTATCATTTTTTTGCAAAAACGATGTCGAATTGCGACATCCTTGTGATTAAAAGAACCCAATTTGAAGAGTATGCATTAAATGAACCAAGTATTTTAGCAGCACTATCTAATCATTTAAGTACTCGATATATAAAATCACAAATAAAATGCCAAGATTTAATTATGAACGGTAAAAAAGGTGGATTATATTCCATATTAATTCGATTATGCAACAGCTATGGTATTGTAACCGAGAATGGCATTTTAATTGATTTACCTATTACCCATCAAGAGTTGGCTAATTTAACATTCGGTACCCGTGAAGTGATTCAAAGAATGTTAAAGGAACTTAGAGAAAAAGATGTGATCTCATATGAGCATCAACGGTTTACGGTTAAAAATTTAGCTTACCTAAGACATGAAGTAGACTGTCAAAACTGTAGTAAACAAATTTGTGGATTGAACTAAATTATCCAAAGGGGATCAAAAACCATTTTCACCGATTTTTGATCCCTAGCTTTTAGCATCCCTCAAATAATCCAAATAAAATAGAGAATCATGATCAATTGGATGATTCCTTTTGTAAAAATACTACTAATAAACCCTACGACAGAACCAAATCCAATTTTTAATGCTTCATTTACACTTGTTCGGTGAACAATCCATTCTGCTAGAAATGCCCCTAAAAATGGACCTAAGATGATCCCTAAAAAAGGAATAATAAAAGGTCCTACCAGTAACCCAATGGTACTTCCCCAAATACCGGCTTTTGTGCCTCCAAATTTTTTGACACCGATTAAATTCGAAACATAATCAGCACCTGTTAATAAAAGAACTAATAATCCTTGAATGAGCCAGAACACCCAATTAAACGGTTCAAATGAAAATAATAAACCATATAATAGAAATCCCGCAAATATAAAAAGTACACTCGGAATAATCGGATACACAAGACCAATAAATGCAATAATAAACAGTATAATAATAAGACCCCAATAGATATATTCCATACCCTACCTCCTTGTTTTACCTACATTTTATTCCTATAATCATGCTAATCCTCTAATTATTGTACAATTTATTTTATAAACGGTACAATTATGAATGGTCTAAATTCCAATGATAAGGCTCAAATAAGTATTAATCTTAAAGGATGTGTGAAATGAATATATTTAAACAACTCATTGTCAGTCTATATTCTCCAAAGGATATCTCAACTTTTCGAAATCAAGGAATTGGGAAGACGATTCTTTACGTATTTTTCCTTACGTTCATCTCTTTATTGCCTTCTTTTTATTTTTTCAGTACAACGGTCGTGAATGATTTTCAAATGATGCAAACTACCGTTCAAAACGATTTACCTTCGTTTACGATTGAAAATGGCGAGTTAAGCTCTGAAGAAAAGGCTCCAATTACAATTAATAAAGATGATTTCACCATCATGTTCGATAGTACCGGTACCGTAACAAGTGATGATGCAGGAAATACAAACAATTCGATTTATATATTGAAAAATGAAGTAATTTATACCTTTGCAGGACAATCTCAATCATTGCCATACACCGTTCTAGAGGGGATAAATTTAACGAAAGAAGACGTGGTAGAACTAACCTCATCAATGGAATCCTTCTTACCGATCTTTATTCCAATCGTCCTTGTTATCATTTATCTCTTATCATCTGTAGGTAAATTTATTGGTGTATTCTTTTTAGCATTAATTGGTCTCATCTTAAACAATACGCTAAGAAGAAACCTTACATATGGAAGACTATGGCGACTTGCAGCCTATAGTATCACATTACCGACCATTTTCTTTATGATAATGGAGGCATTAAGAACCATCGTTCCAAGTGGATTCCTTATTTATTGGTTGGTTGCGATCATTATGCTCGTTCTCGTATTGAAAGAAATTCCTTCCCAAGAAGCTAAAGAAGAATAGAGCATAAAAAGAGCTGTCAAGATGACAGCTCTTTTTATCATTTTATCGTTTGCGGTGAAACTCTATGTTTTTCTGGTTTTCTTTTTACTACTTCTTTTCTTGTTTCTTCATTCCAAGAAATGGCGATATCACCATCTATCACAAAGGTTTGACATCCTAAGCGATATCCCTTTTCTACTAGTTCATCCCCAAGCTTTCTTCTTTCATGTGTTTTAACCTGATCTAGGTATTCCGCACCTTCTTCAATTTTAAACACACAGTTTCCACAAATTCCACCACCACAGCGATTTGGCAATTCACCATCATAGCGTAGGGACATTCTTAAAACACTTGAGTTCTCTGGAACATCAATCACTTTATTACTATTGATAAAATTAATTTTTGGCATCAAAACTCCTCCTCATATCGGATCATATAGATTTGAAGAAAAAATTAACCCATTAAATGGTTGTTTTCTTCTTTCTATTTTTCATATATAAAACAAAGGCTTTTTTTGAGTTTTCGATATGAATTTTCATTAAATATTGAGCCATTTCTGCTTCTCCATCTCTTAAAGCCTTCATAATTTCAATATGTTCGCGTAAAGATTCTTTTCTTCTTCCCGGTGTTTCATAACCCATATTTGCTGACATATGAATAAAATCAAGTAAACCTGATAGAATTTCAAATAATTTCGGACTTTTCGATGCTTGATTAATCAACTGGTTCATTTCAATATGCTGTAAATCAAAATCATTTTCATCTTCTGCTTCGATCTTTTTTAATTCCTCGATTTTTTGATCTAATAGCTTTTTGGTTGCAGGCTCCATTCTTTCAGCAGCAAGTTTGACGGCAAGAACCTCAAGAGAAGACAATATGGTAAAAACTTCAATGACTTCTTGCTCAGAAATATCAGTAACAATAACACCTTTTCTTGGAACGGTTTTTACATAGCCTTGTGATTCTAGCCGAAACAAAGCTTCCCGAATGGGGGTACGGCTAATATTTAGTTTTGCTGCAAGATCTCTTTCGATAAGACGATCCCCTGCTTTAAAAGTTCCTTGTAAAATTAATTCTTTTAAATACTTATAAGCATGGTCGCGTACTGATAATAAGTGTCCTTCTTCCCATTTGATCTCCATCTAATCCCTCCTTCCTTAAACGAAATATGGAGGTATTAGGATAGAAAAACACCGCCATAACATAGAGCACCAAGAATGACAAAGGACGGATGTACCTTCCATCTGCTTAATGTTAAATAACTTAATCCAGTTAGTAATAAGAGATGAAAGACTCCACTGTCTTGGAAAGCTGCTAAAAAGAATTGGTACGCCATAACACCTAGAAGTACTGCAATAATCGGTTGAACCGATTTTGTCATCAATTTAACTTCAGCAGAATCTTTAAATAGATTTACAAACTTAAAGAGAATAACGACAGCAATCGCAGATGGAAGAATGGTAGCAGACAAGGCAATGACTGCACCGAGTACTCCCCCTAGCTCAAATCCAATATAACCAGCTAATTTCGTGGCAATCGGTCCTGGTAAAGCATTGGCAATCGCCAATAAATCCCCAAATTCTGATAATGTCATCCACTCATAATTATTGACCACTTCATTTTGAATTAAAGGAATCGTTGCAGGTCCGCCACCATACCCCAATATATTCGCAATGAAAAATGACCAAAAAAGATCCCAATACATCATAGGCTTCTTTCCTTCTGCCCAACAACGACCTCTGTTGTTTTCGCAGCCTGTTTTTTACGATAAGCAATAATAAATGCGGATAAGAGAAAAGCGGCAATTAAAATACCTGGATGAATACCTAGAATTTGCATGACAACAAAAGACAGAACCGTAAAAATCAACATTTTTGAAAGTCCTAAACCTTTATGTCCTTTTTCATAAAAACGATATGCCATTTCTGCTAACATATACCCGATTACAGGTGAAACCCCTAATACCATCCCTGCAACGATAGGGGAACTTTTGTACATGTAAAGAACCCCTAATAGCCCAATTAGCGCAATAATCGAAGGGAGTATATGTGTGGCAATGGCAATAACCGATCCTAAAATACCTTTTACTTTATAGCCAATATAAGCGGCCATTTTGGTCGCAATCGGGCCTGGTAACGTATTGGCCAATGCCAAGATTTCACCAAATTCATCTTCATTCATCCATTTGTATTTCTTCACTGCTTCATATTCAATTAATGGAATGGTGGACGGTCCACCTCCGTATCCGGTAACACCCGTGCGTGCAAAGCCAATGGCTAACTCCACATATTGATTCAAAGGAAATCTCCTTCTTTCTTCTAGTAAAAATTGAGCATAATAGATTTATAGGTAAGAAGGATCCCAATTACAAAATATTCGTTGCAAATGAGATCCAATTACTGTTTTATTTTTTGATATCGGCTGTAACAATCACTTCATAGCCTTCTAGATGCTGTTGTAAAGCTTCGAGTGCGGCTGTTCCGACCGCTGTATCTTGCTCACCGTTTCCACCGCTAATCCCAATCCCTCCAACTACTTCTCCATTGACTACAATCGGAAATCCACCAACAAAAACAGCAAACTTGCCATTGAGCATATGTTGAATTCCAAACGCCTCATTTCCTGGTAAAGCAGGACCATTTGGCTCCTTATTGAATAAATGGGTAGAACGCTTATGACCTCCCGCCGTATAAGCCTTCGCAATGGCAATTTCAGGACCAGTTATACGAGCCCCATTCATCCTTTCAAGAGCAATTAAGTTCCCACCATCATCAACAATGGCAATCGTTTCAAACGCATTAACCTCTTCTGACTTTTTCTTTGCAGCCTCAATCATCAATTTTGCTTCTTCGAGTTCTAATTTTAATGCTGTTTTCATTTCAAAATCCTCCCTATTAATATCCGATATATACCGTTTTTACTTGTGTGAAAAATTCTAAACCAACTCGACCAGATTCTCTAAACGTAGAAGTACTTGAATTTTTTAAACCTCCGAACGGAGCATTCATTAAATTTCCGGTTGTTGTTCGGTTCACCTTAACAGTTCCTGCTTGAATATCTTTCGTGAATGCTTGGGCCACTTTCAAATTATTAGTCACGATTGAAGCAGACAACCCATACTCCACATCATTGGCTACTTTAATTGCTTCTTCATAAGAATCTACCTCTATAACGCCTATAACAGGACCAAAGATTTCCTCTTTCGCAATTCTCATATCCCTTTTTACATTTGTAAAAATGGTCGGTTGAACATAATAACCTTTTTTATAGTCGCCTTCTGTTATTTGTTCACCACCATAGGCTGTTGTCGCGCCATCTTCTTTTCCATACTGAATATATTTCAATACATTTTTTAGCTGTTTCTCATTTGCTAGTGGTCCTATTTTGGCACCCGCTTCAAAACCGTTTCCAATCTTTAACGCACTGGCTTTTTCGATCAACTTTTCAACATATGCATCCTTCACATCTTTTAATACAATGACTCGGCTTGTTCCCGTACAGGCCTGACCTGATAATGAAAATCCTCCATTAATGGTAAGAGTAGCTGCTAAATCGATGTCTGCATCGTCCATAACAATAATTGGATTTTTTCCACCTAACTCCATTTGTGTTCTAGTTGTAAAGGATGACTTCGCATATATGTCCTCACCTGCTGAGGTTGATCCTGTAAAGGTAACCGCCTTTATGGCCGGGTCTGTTACAAGTAAATCCCCAACATCAGAAGCTTTACCTGTCACTAAATTAATGACACCTTTTGGAATCCCTGCATTATGTAAGGCTTCAACAAGGCGTATTGCAATTAGTGGAGTATCTGATGAAGGTTTGAATACAACCGTATTACCAGTTATTAAAGCTGGGGCGATTTTACGAGAAGGAATTGAAATGGGAAAATTCCATGGAGTGATGACACTCACAACTCCTAATGGTTCTCTTTCCGTTGAAACCTTCATATTTGGATCATCATTTGGGAATGTTTCACCCGTAAAGGTTTGACCTTCAACCGCATAAAAACGCAAGGTTTGGGCTGAACGCAGCACCTCATTTTTGGAATCGGTCACTGGCTTTCCCTCTTCTCTTGTTAACTCTTCTGCATAGTTTTCCGCATTCTGTTCTAGAATGTCAGCCGCTTTATTTAAGATTGCCGCTCGTTTAGAAGGGGATACCTTTGACCACTGGGGAAATGCCGCTTTTGCTGCCTCAATGGCTTCTTTTACATCTTGTTCATTGGATGCTTGAAACAGTCCAACAACGTCCTCAACATCTGCTGGATTAATATTTTCAAAGGTTCTCTTATGAATGGATTCCTTCCATTCTCCATTTATATAGTTGCTGTATACTTCAACTTTTGTTGATAGCACATCTATCACGACTCCTTTTTATCTTTTTTGTAAAAAAATAGGCCGTCACATAAACCTCGTAATTCCAAGATTCTTTTTTGACGGCCATGAATGGTCTTTGTTTTCTTATTGTCCAGCTCAATCGCCTACCCCCTCGAAGGGTAAGCAAGACGCTCCCGCTTTTGTTATTTTATTTCTACTAAATCTCCAAGGTCTTCTTGTAGGTATTCTCTCCATAGAGAGTCTGTATAAGCACGTCTCATATCAGCACCAACGCGAACGATATCGATGCAACGTTGTTGTAATTCAGGTGTATCTGCATGATCTAGAACAATTTTATAACCACGCTCACCATGGATTTCATCTGAAACGATGTGTAAATCAAAGAATTCGATTTCTTCGTCTGTAAATCCATATTTTTCACGTAATACTGGAGTTTGTTTACGATAAATATCTGGAACCTGTGATTCTAAACCGACGACTAACGCAGCTGTTGCCACTACAAAATGTTCTCTTGCTGCAACTGCGTAGCACCAGCTTTGAAGTCCTCTTGTTACTGGTGTCATATTATTTGGATCTTGAACTCTTTCTCTTGTTGTTCCACATGCTTCAGCAAATCGGATAAGTAGATCTGTATGACGATCTGCAGCAATTTCTTCTTCATACATATTTTGTAAAATAAAGTCTTTTGCAGATTCATATTCTGGGATATCTGGAGTGTTATGATAAATGTAAGCTAAATAGTTAGCGAATGGTCCTACGTAGTGATAGTGATTTTCTGCCCATCTTGCAAAATGTTTTCTTTCTAGTTTTCCTTCTGCCCAAGCAACGGTAAATGGAGCTCTTTGACTATGATTTCCTTTAATAGCATCCTCTAAAGCTTTACGAAATTCATCTTTTGATAATAATTCTGTCATCATTAATTCCCTCCATTTTATTAATAGTATTTTATATTTTGTATACCAAAATGAATTAAGAAAATTAGGTAACCCTTACACTTTTAACGTGTTTATGAGGTATTTGGTATACCGTTAAACATATAATAAAACATCTTTCTAAATTTGTAAACACAATTTTATGAATTTTTTAAATTTTTAATCTATTCTAATTCTAGTTACTGAACATCCACTCTGATCTTCAGTAATTGTGACAGTTCTCTAACCAAATTGTCTAATGCTTCTTCCACGATCCTCTCTCCAATTTCTCTACTAGCCTTAGTCGCGTCTCCAATGCATCCATTTTCCGTCATTTCATCATAAGAATAATAGCCTTGAATCGCATTGCCTGGTCTCAATTGTTTCCATCTGCCCTGATCTTGAATAGTTCCCTTAGTTATTTTGTCTGGTCGAATAAGCTCTGGTGCTAAATATAAAGCTTCTGATACTTCCCGTTCACAACTATGACCGAATAATGGTGAAGTGATGAATTCTTTAATGGAATGTTTTGCAGAAGCCGTTGTTTTTGCAAAATAAATTTCTACTGACAACTCTTTTGAGAGTGTTAACGATGCGAGATTTAAAGTAGATTGATTACCTCCATGGGAATTTAATAACAAAAACTTATTAATTCCATGAAACTGTAAAGACGCTATCATATCTCTTAAAATAGCGATTAAAGTGGTTGGCTGTAACGCAATCGTACCCGGAAAATTCAAATGATGCTGTGAAACTCCCATATTAATTACAGGAGTCACGACTGCATACGGATGCATTCTTTCACAAAGCTTCTTAGCCATTCTTTCAGCAAGTACAGCATCACAACTTTCTACCATATGCGGTCCATGTTGTTCGTGTGCCCCGATAGGAATAATTGCAAATTGGATCGTATCTAATGCATCTTTAACTTCTTCCCATGTCATAGATGTTAAATCATAATATTCCATTTTAAGTCACCTGCCTCAGTTCTTTTAAAATATAATCTATTATTTCGATAACAAAGATGATTGTTTTTTAGGTGAGGTCACTGTAATATTCTCTTGAGAAATCTCTATATCATTTTGAATGTTCAATTGACACGTTAATCGATAGCCTTCACTAATTTTATCCCCCAGCATCTTTTCCTCTTTCCAGTTTGGTGCTGAAAGAGTATCAGCCCCATTTACGACTTGGCACACACATTTTGTACATCTTCCCATTCCACAACCATACTTTAATTTTGGAAATTGACGAATGCCTGCTAAAACGACTAAATTGGCATTTTCCTTTACTTCCTGTTCAATCGTTATACCGTCAACATGAAGGATCACTTTTGGCATAAAACCGCCCCTTTTCTTTTTTATTTGTTTAAATATAAAAATAAATTAGAAAATTTTGAATTCTTATTGAACATTTTACCACCTTGGTATACAATATTCAATAGAAAATGGTATACAAAATTCCGAAAGAGAGGTGAAATTTTAAAATCACCTAAAAAACTGCGTTTATATCAATGTTTAGAACATTAAAAATAAAAGCTGTTTTAAAGTTTTTGGTTGATTTTGACTATTGTTGATAGGAGTAGAAGTCCCAAAGACTCCTATGGGGGAAGCGAAAAAGGCAAGACAACTTAAGACATCAAGATAGGTAGCTCAAGGGTAAATGAGCAGAAAACGATGTACCTGAAACAGAAATCAACAACCAAATTAAATCCAAATCTAAAAATAGGAGTGAGTGTAATGGAAAAGTATATTGTATTAACAAATAAGGATTCCTTTCAAACTGTTTTAGATAATGATGGATTCCAGCCTATAGAAACCTATCATTTTTATTTCTTTAATGAATTAAAATCTAAATATACCATTGCCAAGATTGTAAAGGATTCTTTTAAAATTCAACTATATGAAAAATATGAAGGAAAAGAATATATTAACAACATCCATGTAAAGTTCTTTGAAACATTTCCAACTATTGAAGAAGCTAGAGAAGAATTAAATGAAATTGTAAAAGCATCTGGTAACGGAGAAGATTCTAAATACTCGAAGTTAGTTAAATCTGAGGATCTTGCTGTATAAAAGGCTTGTTCAGGATTCTACCTTAACTGCTTAATAAGAAGATATTTTTATCCGGAGATGAAGAATTTCACTCCGGTTTTCATTATTTATAGATAAAAATGAACAAAAAAAGAACCGTCACCATGTGACGGGAAATATGGATTAAAACTTTAATGTTTTTCTCAATGAGGCCAATTTTTTTTCAGCCTTTTGTGCAGCCTTTTTTGAGTAGAATAAATATTTAAACAACTTGATTACCCCCTAATCATTTGTTACTTTTATCTTACTACATTCTATGCAAAAATCAATCAAATTGTATACCAAATACCAAATTTAATTTAAAAATAGTGAAATTTCAGTTAAATTAAACATGAAAAACAGGTGTTGGTATACCACGAAACGGTCAATTATATTTTAAATGGGGGTGTGCCATGTTACGTTTATTGTTTTTATCGGTCATTATTTTATATTTAGTGTCAACCCTATTTCCAATCTTTAAAATAGGTTGGCTCCTATCAGGGATGTGTTTTGTAATAGTCATTATGACTGTAGGTAAAGTGAAAAAACTAGTCAGAGTGTTAGGTTGCTTCTTTTTACTATTAGGGGGATGGTTGTTATGTCACAGCGGTGCTAGTTGGCAGCAATACATCCTATCATTTGGTCCGATGCTCGATCTGCTAACCCTTTTTTCACTTGTTCCGATTTTAGGTATCCCGATTAAAATTGGCGATTATAACGAAAGTTTAAAAACCATTATTCAAAAAAAGGTAAAAACGACCGGACAACTATATATGTTAACATCAGGTATTTCGTATTTTTTTAGTATTTTTATGAACTTGGCCACTTTACCGATGACCTACTACTCAATGAAACCAGCGTTACCTCATTTTCCGATCAAAGAGAAAAATCGCTTCATGAGTAGAGCAATCACCCGTGGCTTTGCAATGCCTTTACTTTGGGCACCGGTTACACCGATTGTTGGAATTGTTGTAACGATGACTGGTGTAAGCTGGGTATCCATTTTACCATTTGTTATTCCTTTAAGTGTAATGGGTCTATTCATTGATTGGCAACTAGGACAAAAAAAATCTACTCAAAAGGTAGAAGTACTAAACCATAATGAGCAAGCTGCAACTGCCGAGGGATCCCCTACTCATTCCCCAAAAAGGGTACTTCATATTTTAGTTGCTATCTTAATTTTTAACTTATTCATGTCTTTTTTTGAATCAACATTTGATTTATCTTTCCTTATTCTTGTTTCGATTTTAGTGATCCCGTTTTCACTAACCTGGTCACTTATGATTCATAAAGGGAAGGAATATATCGTTCAATTGCTTGATCAATTAAAAGGAATATCGATTACGATGAAGGATCAATTTTTCATTTTTTTATGTGCAGGTTTTTTTATTTCTACGATCCACCTTTCAAAAAGTAATGAGGTGCTGAATCATTGGGTTTTAACTCTTGTGGATGCTATTGGGGCTGAAATTTTTATTCTCCTGTTGCCACTTATCCCACTAGCCCTAGCGTTTATCGGACTACACCCAGCCGTTAGTCTATCTCTTGTCGCTGGATCCTTGGATCCAAGTGTAATTGGTATATCACCACATATTCTAACTGTTTCTATGTTAATCGGTGCCGTTTCTTCCTTTTTAGTCGGTCCTTATAATGCAACACTAGGACTGATGTCTAATATTTTAAAAGAGAGTTCATTTAAGGTTTCCAATTGGAATCTTTCTTTTACTTCTGTATATATTGGATTTTCACTTCTCTATCTTTTAGTTTTAAATATGTTTCTTGGCTAAAGCAAAAACCATATAAAAAAAGGTGCATTGCCCTAGCAATGCACCTTTTTATCCTTATTTATTTTGAATTTCCGTTACAATACGTTTCGCAAAATGACCTAAATTGCCCTCATAATAAGATTTAATGACTTGAGGTGCAATCGATGTCAGTGCCCTTCCGACATAATCTGAAGATAGCCCCTTTTCTTCCATAATCGATTCAATCTTCATCGCGGCTTTAATACTATAATAAGTAGCTATTTTATTCACTTCATTTAGCGTTTCTTCAGAGTCTACAACTATTTTACCCTGATAATTGAATAAGTCTGCTACCCCACTTGGTATAGGAGATTCCGTAATAAATAAGCCATTTCCATTATCTAACAAATCTTTTGAATGTCCCATATACTTAATGCCTGTAATCGTTAAATCCGGAAATTGCTCTTTCAAATCGCTTGTCAAAAGGGCTGTTGCCATATTAATGAATTCGCTCTTTGGGCTTGTACCAAACTCAGTAAGGAACGGAGCGATATCTTTTGCTGATAATGCCAGTATGATATAATCCATTTCACTTAATTCTTTTTTCGTCAGCACATAACCATTACTATACTTTTTAACAAACTGTTCTGCCTTTGTTCGATCAGGGTGAGAAATCCCAATACGGATGTCATTTAGGCACCAATGTTTCATTAATGCTGTTCCTAATCTCCCAATTCCGACTAAAGCAACTTTCATAATGCTCTCCTTACTGATGCTATAATTTAAACACTATTATAAATTTTAAGTTAATTAAATAAATACTCTACCATATCAAAACGGCTACTAATGTTGATAAGAATAACCCCATGATGACTGGAGTAAAGTTTTTCCGTGCTAATTCCATTGGCGATAATTTTAAGAAACCAGCTATTGCAACTAGTGATGACCAAGCAACGATTGTTCCACCTGCCCAAATCGCTCCCATCTGTCCAATGGCCGCTAATGTAGAAGGATCAATTCCATTGCCAGTAGCTAACGCTCCGGATAATGCACCTGTTAATGGTAACCCAGAAAAACCTGAACCGTCAAGACCTGTTACGATCCCAACAATAAGGAGACCAAATCCTGCTAAGAATGGATTTTGCGGAATATAGGATTGTGCTGCTTGAATGACATCAAATAGAAACGCTGGTTTTGCTACATCTTCTCCAAGCGAAAGAATCGCGCCAGTAAAATCAGAACTACCCATGAAGAAAAACCCGGCAATCGGAATAACAGGTGCCATTGCTTTAAAGGCAAAAACAAATCCGTCTGTTAAATGATCACTCACTTTATCAAGGGCATGGATTCGATTCATCGCAAGGGTGGCTAAGATTAAGAGAATAACTGCTACACCGCCAATAAAGGCTGCTCCATCTCCTCCTTCAAGACCCGTACCACCGGTAAATTTATTGGTAAACATATAAATCATAACCGCTAATAATGATAGAGGTACTAAAACGGCAAAAAACTTCCCGTAGCTTTGTTTTCTTTTCGCTAACTCAGGTTCTTCAATGGCTGCAGCCAGCTCTTCTGATGCGGAGAAATACGCTTTTTCTTCTGCATTGAATACTCGATTCGATTTTAAAAGTGAATTATCTTTGATGACTTTATAATTTCTTATATATACGTATAGAAGTGCACTTAATCCAGTAATAAGGGATAGAACTAACGCTTTATCTGTCACTGGTGCTGTTTCAATTCCTGCGGCTGTTGCACTTAGCATTGGTGCAACCTGCATAATGTAGTCTGAGGATAAGGCCATACCTTGGCCTGCGATACAAACAACCATCGCTGCGGTCATTAAAGGTAAACCTGCTCTTACTGCGGCTGGTACTAGGAGAGCACAGATTAAAGGAACGGCTGGTGTTGGCCAAAAAAACAGGGAAATGATATAGGTTGCTCCAAGTAAGATTAAGAATGAAACATGCCCATTTACCATTACTTTTTGAATCGGTGCAACCATTCTTTGGTCGGCTCCAAGGTCCTTTAAAGCATTTAGCATTGCGATCATTAACGTGATGATCAAGAAAATACTAAATAATTCTCTTGCAGCCACTAAATTGGCATTAAATACAGCTTGAAATCCTGAGACTAGACTTCCTTTGTAGAATGCAGCAACAAGAAAGGTTCCTATAAGAACTGGCAATACAACGCCTTTTCTAAAAAGCATGGTTATAATTACCGACAGAGTCACCAACACGTAGATCCAGTGTGCAAATGTTAATTCCATATTTCCCCTCCATTATTAAAATATTTTAAAACTGATTCATTCCAACTTCTTTTTGTATTTCGTATATTGTATACCTAAATTTTCTCGAACAAACCACCCCTTTTTCACTATCGTGATAATGTTAATAATATACCATCAATATTCTTAATTGTCCAAACAATTTTGAATATTACATAATTTTATTTTTATAGGTATTTTTTACTTGTGAATAAACAGAAGACTGTTAAATCTGTTGTTAATAGTAGTGGAAAGCACGAATACCTCTTGCGGGAAAAGCGAAACAAGCAAGACACCGGAGACAAAAAGTGTCGAGATGGATCGGGATAGTTGAGAGGAAAGCAACAACCTAGTTAACAGGTCGAACAAAAAAAAGAAAAGCAAAGCTTCTCTTTTTTTAGACTACTCTTTATTCAAGGCCTCTGTATACGCCTTTTTAGAGTTTTCGATATGGATTTTTGTTAAATACTCGGTCATTTCTATTTCCTTATTAACAATCGCCTTCATGATATCCAAATGTTCTTTCATTGATTGTATCGCTCGACCCTCATTCTTATAGCCAATTTTTGCAAATGCACGAATATAATCAGATAATCCACTTAGAATCTCATACAATTTCGCATTCTTTGCCGTACTATAAATCAAGTGATTTAATTCTTTATGCAGGGCTGAATAATCAGTACTTTCTTCATTCTGTAAACTTTCCTCAACTTTGTTAATGTACTCTTTATATTTTGAAATTGTATCGCCATCTAGCTTTTCAATTGTCAATTTCGCCGCTAATACTTCTAATGAAGATAAAATGGTAAAGACCTCGAGTATTTCCTTTTCAGAAATTTCAGCGACAATGACTCCTTTTCTCGGTACTGTTTTTACAAAACCTTGTGACTCTAATCTAAATAATGCTTCCCGAATTGGTGTGCGGCTAATATTTAACTTTTCGGCTAGTTCTCTTTCCACTAAACGGTCTCCAGCTTTTAATTCGCCTTCTAGAATTAAATCCTTTAGATACAAATAGGCTCTTTCCCGAATTGAAAGAAGATTTTCTTCTGACCAGTTATTTGCCAATGTTCTCCCCTTCTCTCTGTGCTTCAATCATACCGATTATATCTTATACAATTCTTAAATTTCAATCATATTGTTACCTCTACCTTTGTTCTATTTCAAAAAGGACAAGCATAGAAATAAGTGATTATGAGTTACAGGAGGAGCCTTATGAAGCGCCTAATCTTATTCCTAGTCACAGTATTAGTCCTATATGTCATTTATTATGATTTAAATCATGGTACCCTTCCTGCTGTTTCGATCCAACAACAAGTAAAAGAAACCAACCACAATGACTCTGACGATCTTATGCCCTATTTTGAGCATACAGTTCAAAACGGCGATACAGTTTTATCTATTATTGAGGGCCAACTTGGTGGATCCATTCCCGTTCCAATTTCTGATGTTGTTAGTGATTTTAAAACACTCAATCAAGACCTTACACCTCAGGAAATACAGTCTGGCAAAAAGTATAAATTTCCTGACTACCAAAGGGTAGAATAAATACCCTCATTACGAACTTTAGTAATTGGCAATAATCTTTCCGTCAACATCCTTGTCAATTTCCTAACATCATTGCTACAATAATAATGGTGTGGATTAAATATGATTTTTTTATAAAAGGAGCGAACCACCATTGAGTGAGATTATACATCGTACAAAAACAAGACCGGTGAAGGTTGGCAATTTAACAATTGGCGGAAGTAACGAACTGTTTATTCAGAGTATGACGACTACAAAGACACATGATGTGGAAGCAACAGTTGAACAAATCAAAAGATTAGAAGAAGCTGGGTGCCAAATCGTACGTGTTGCTTGCCCTGACGAAAGAGCTGCAGATGCGATTGCTGAGATTAAGAAAAGAATTAATATTCCACTTGTCGTTGATATTCATTTTGACTATAAATTAGCCTTAAAAGCCATTGAAGGCGGGGCAGATAAAATCCGTATCAATCCAGGTAACATTGGAAAACGTGAAAAAGTAGAAGCCGTTGTAAAAGCAGCCAAGGAACGTGGAATTCCGATTCGAATTGGCGTTAATGCTGGCTCACTTGAGAAGCGGATTCTTGATAAATACGGTTACCCTACTGCTGACGGGATGGTTGAAAGTGCCCTCCATCACATCAAGATTCTTGAAGACCTAGATTTCCACGATATTATTGTATCGATGAAGGCTTCTGATGTGAACTTAGCGATTGAGGCCTATGAAAAAGCAGCCAGAACATTCGATTATCCTCTACACCTTGGAATCACTGAATCGGGAACTTTGTTTTCTGGTACAGTGAAAAGTGCTGCTGGATTAGGTGCTATTTTAAGCAGAGGAATTGGAAACACTCTCCGTATTTCTTTAAGCGCAGATCCTGTTGAAGAGGTAAAAGTAGCTCGTGAATTATTAAAATCATTTGGACTTTCTTCAAATGCAGCAACGCTTATTTCATGTCCTACATGCGGTAGAATCGAAATTGATTTAATTAGCATCGCCAATGAAGTTGAAGAGTATATTTCGACCATTAAGGCACCGATTAAAGTATCTGTACTGGGCTGTGCTGTAAACGGTCCTGGAGAAGCAAAAGAAGCTGATATCGGAATTGCAGGTGCACGTGGAGAAGGACTATTATTCCGTAAAGGACAGATCGTTCGAAAAGTGCCTGAGGCAACTATGGTTGAAGAATTGAAAAAAGAAATTGACCAAATTGCCCAAGAATATTTTGAAAAACAAAAACAAAATGCATAAAAAAAACGAAGGCGATGATGCCTTCGTTTTTTTATCTTACACCCAATTAAAAAAATGGGAGGATGAATATTCCTAAAAGAAGTGAAATCGCACCAATGGTAATCGCCCATGTTCCTGTTTTAGCCCCTCTGCCACGAGCGATAAACCCTAAAACAATACCGGTTATTCCAAATAGAACCGGAAAGACAAACAATGAAAGAATGGAAAGTGCAAGTGCAGCCAGTCCCATTGCTGTGCTGCCTTCTTTTGTTTGTCCTTGATCACGTGTACTCGCTTCTTGTCCGAAGCTTGACATCGTTGGTGCTAGTTCAGCTGCAGTTTCTTCTTGATAGCCTTCTGTTCCGTTAAAACCGTCATTTGAAAACTGCCTGACATTACTTTGTTCCAGGCTTGCATAAAGTTGTTCGTCGCTTGTATCACTTTGATATTGGTTCGCATAACTTTGAGATTGACTAGCATTTCCTTTAGTTGGACCTACATAGTATTGATTTTGGCTCACATTATTTTGTGCTAGGCTTTCATTAACTTGAACCTGATTAGTATTACTTTGAGATTGACCTATACTACTTGAAGTTTGGTTTGCATTACTTTGAGCTTGGCTTGCATTACTTTGAGCTTGGCTTGCATTATTCTGACCTTGACCAAAACGTTGGCGTTCGTCTAGATCTGCCACCTATATCCCTCGCTCTCATAAGCTGTTATGTTCAATCTAAATTGAACTGCCTTCGTCTTGAACTAAATCGTCCAATCTGTTAGGCCTTCATATTTTGTGCGAAAGATGGTTCATTTACAATAGCAATTATTGTATGCTCAGACATACTCTTCAAAGGTTGATTATTTTTGGATATGGCATTCAGGGCATGTTCCATAAATCTCAAATTTATGTCCTGAAATCTCATACCCCTTCAGGCTTTCTGATAGTTGGTTCATTGGACAGGTTTCAATTTCTTTTGTTTTCCCACAATCCAAACAAATAAAATGATGATGATGCTGATGGTGCGAGCATGTTAAACGAAAATGCTTTTCCCCAGATAACTCTGTCATTTCAACAATTCCAAGATCAACGAATAAAGATAAATTACGATAAATCGTATCAAAACTTAAGCCAGGATATTGGTCTTTTAAAAGATCTAAAACATCCTTTGCAGTTAAGTATTTATTATAGTCAGCAAAAAGCTGTAACATCTCTTCCCTTTTTCCTGTGTGCTTATACCCCTTCTCCTTTAGCAAGTTCATGGCTTCTGTAACATTCATTATACGCACCTCAAACCTTTCTTTTTAACAACCACTTTTTTACAAGAATGGCTAAAATCAATAAAATAATCGAAATAATGACAATGGTTCCTCCTGGAGCCAGATCTAAATAATACGAAATGATTAATCCACCAAGTACAGAGGTTTCCCCAAAAATAATCGAATAAATAATGGTTTGCTTAAAACCATTTGCAAGTCTTATCGCTGCTGCTACCGGTAATGTCATTAAGGAGGACACTAATAAAACACCGACAATTCTCATTGAAGAAGCAATAACAAGAGCCACCATGATTATAAACAACAAATGCAGTCTCTTCACAGGAATACCGGAAGCCTGTGCATGTTCTTCATCAAAGGAAATAATAAAAAGCTCCTTATAGAGCAAAATAACTAGAGAGATCACAAAAACACTAATGATGAGAATTGCCCATAAATCCTGTCTACTTACAGCCGATACACTTCCAAATAAATATCCGAAAAGATCTGTATTAAAACCATCCGCCAGTGAAATAAATAGAACGCTTAACCCTACTCCACCTGACATAATGATGGGGATCGCCAATTCTTCATAGTGCTTATAAACCGATCTTAGCTTTTCAATTAACAAAGATCCGGCAACCGAAAAAAACATCCCCATATACGTTGGATTTAACGTACCTGGTAAAAAAAATTTTTTTTCTAAAAGAAGACTGGCTGCGATTCCAGCAAGAGTCACATGACTTAACGCATCAGCGATGAGGGATAATCTCCTAACGACTACAAAAACACCTATTAACGGGGCAATAATTCCAATGATCATCCCTGTAAGAAAAGCATTTTGTAAAAATTCATATTGCAGGATACTTGAAATCATGTGTTATGTCCCCCTGTGTTGAAGAATACTTTGAGCCTGATTGAACATAAAAGGTTCAAGGCTAACAAATGAGGAGACCCCATTTGTTTGTAACTCGCCAAATTCTTTCGCATTTCCATGAAACCATATTCTTTTATTAAGATAGACAACTTCATTTACCTTCTCTGTCATCGCCCCAATATCATGGGTCACCAAGACAAGTGTAATCCCGAGATTTTTATTTAAATGCTCTAAGATTTGATAAAAAGATTGTACATGTGATGCATCTACCCCAACAGTAGGTTCATCCAAAACCAATAATTTTGGATCACTTACAAGAGCTCTTGCAATAAAAACACGTTGTTGCTGTCCTCCTGACAGTTCCCCAATATTTCTATTAATAAATGGGGTCAAACCAACGGATTCAATTGCCTCATATACTTTTTGCTGCTGTTTCTTATTCATGCGATGGAATAAACCAATTTTTTTCGTTAATCCGCTTTTAACCACTTCAAAAACGGTGGCAGGAAAACCTGTATTAAAAGAATTCGCCTTTTGTGATACAAAACCAATTCTTTCCCATTGTTTAAATTGTGATTGATCATCACCAAACAGTTTAATTTCTCCTTGTTGAACCTTCAACAACCCAAGAATTAACTTTAATAAAGTCGATTTTCCTGAACCATTGGGTCCAACAATCCCAAGAAAAGTCCCCTCATGGATCGAAAGCTCAATATCCTCTAACACGGGTTCTTTTTCGTAACGATAGGTCAATCCTTTTATTTTAATAATAGACTTGTCATTACACATACATTCACCTAATTTCCGAAATCATTCCGATTTAGTATTTTACAGGAATTCACTGAAAAAGTAAATAAAAGAACATAATCCTCTATGTATTCAGCTAATCTGAATCCTTTTCATCACTTTTTGATTTGTCCTTCCATATCATGCTATGAAGGAGTGATGGCATGAGTATATTCCAAAAAGTAATCAATCATAAAATTAATCATCTAACCACTGATGAATTATTAAAATATGCAAATCAATTTCAAATATCCATCTCTAGAAAAGAAGCATCCCAAGTTACCGGGTTCTTAAAAGGGAAAAAAGTGGATATTTTCAATGATAGTGAGCGCGCCCGTTTAATAAAGGCATTAGAGCGAATCACAAATCCTCAAACAGCAAAAGAAGTGGATCGTTTATTATCATCGTTTACCAAATAGAAAAGCGGAAACGCCTTGCTCACCCCCGATAAAGAAAACTCTCCGACTGACAAGCCTTTAGGCGCAGTCAGAGGAGTAGTTGCACTTATGCCGGTACGGCCAAGCACAAGACGAGCCGGCATGAAGATTGTTCTTTAATCTTCTTGACGGATTGAAAGAAATGTATAGGCGACAGGGATGACGGGCATAAGACGAGTAATTTTCAGGCGTTCTTTGCCTTCAGAATTACTTGGCTTATGACCCTAGTCCCTAGGAGCCGACACTAGACACGCTTGTGACCTCGAGGGGGTATGCGTTGTAGCTAGACATTAATCAAATTTCAGAAATCTTTACCTTCAAAATAGATAAAAGATGTCAGGACATATCCCTGACATCTTTTTTACCATTATTATTCACTCACGATATCATTTAGAAGATTTTCATTGAACTTTTGATTTCGTAACATCTGGATTTCATGCTTGTAAGGTGGCTTTTTGCTGTTCTTATCCTCACCCACATAAGGAGTTTCTAAAATTTTAGGAATATCCATCAGTTGTGGATGATGAACAATATAATTTAAAGCATCAAAACCAATATGTCCAAAACCAATATTTTCATGGCGGTCTTTCGCTGCACCGCGCACATTTTTACTGTCATTAATATGAAGAACCTTAATCCGGTCAATTCCAACCATCCGATCAAATTCTTCCAATACCCCATCAAAATCTTCAACAATGTTATAACCGGCATCATGTGTATGACAGGTATCAAAGCAAACACTTAGCTTCTCATTGTGAGTAACGCCATCAATAATCATCGCTAATTCTTCAAAAGATCTTCCGCATTCAGAACCCTTACCCGCCATGGTTTCAAGAGCAATCTGCACCTGATCGTCTTGGGATAAAACTTCATTTAAGCCTTCGATAATCTTTTTGATTCCAACTTCAGCGCCTTCTTTTACATGTGAGCCTGGATGTAAAACAATTTGCTTTGCTCCAATTGCCTCGGTTCGGTCAATTTCTGTTCTTAAGAAATTAACTCCTAATTCAAAGGTTGCTGGGTTCGCAGCATTTCCAATATTAATAATATACGGAGCATGAACGATGATTTCATGGATTCCGTTCTCTTCCATGTGTTTTCTACCCGCTTCAATATTTAAATCTTCCAGTTTTTTTCTTCTTGTATTTTGCGGTGCGCCTGTATAAATCATAAATGTATTGGATCCGTAAGAAACAGCTTCCTCACTAGCAGCTAGCAACATCTTTTTCCCGCTCATTGATACATGTGAACCTATTTTTAACATGACTCCCTCTCCCTTGCGTTTTAACTATTTCCTCTTCAATCTTTTTTGTCTTTTTCTAATAGACTCGGTTTCTTGCTGTAACTTCTTTTTATAGCCTGGTTTTACCTTTTTAGGTTTTTTCACCATGGCTTTCACTTTCAAATCAATTTCATCCACTTGTTTTTGGCGTTTTCTTCGTTTATTTCGGTCTCCTAAATCGACCCAACCATCTTTTCCAATATCCACATGCTTGAACTCAATCGCCATTTTTTCAAGCTTGTTCAAAGCATCTTCATCCTTGTCCTCATAAATGGTTAAGGCGATTCCTGAGAAACCAGCACGAGCCGTTCTACCTACGCGATGAATATAAAAATCAAGGTCAGTTGGAAGTTCATAGTTGATGACATGACTGATTCCTTGAATATCAATACCACGAGCAGCTAAATCGGTCGCAACAATGTATTGATACTCTAAATCAAGAATTTGCTTCATCATTTTTTTTCGTTCTCTAGGTGACAAATCCCCATGAATTCTTCCGACTTTTAATCCTTTTGCCATTAACCCATCCGCTACTTCATCTGCCATTTTCTTTGTGTTAGTAAATACAATCGCAAGATATGGATTATAATGGATAAGTGCCTCGTGAACTAGCCCAAGCTTATTTCGATGTCTAGATGGCAATACATAATGCTCAATATTCGCTGCAGTCGCTTGTTGTGGAGCTACTGCAATAAATTTCGGATTTTCCATATATTTTTTTAAAAACGGCTTTAGCTTTTCTGGAATCGTTGCAGAGAAAACTAACATTTGTAATTGAGCTGCCATTCGCGCTGCAATCTGATCCACATCTTCTAAAAAGCCCATTTCTAGCATAAGATCCGCTTCATCTACAACAAAAATAGGAGCAGTATGCACAAATAAAGCTTGTTCCTTTATAAGATCATGAATTCGTCCCGGTGTTCCCACCACAATATGTGGCTGCTGTTTTAATTTTTCAATTGTTCGCTGCTTATCCGTTCCCCCAATATATAAACGGACCGCGATTTCTTCGTCTGAATGCTTCGTAATCTTTAGGATTTCGTGATAAATCTGTGCCGCAAGCTCTCTTGTTGGCGCTGTAATAACAGCTTGTACATGTTCTTTCGCAGGTTCCACTTGTTCAAGGATCGGCAATACATAAGAATGGGTTTTTCCAGTCCCTGTTTGGGACTGACCGATCACACTTTCCCCTTTTAACACGATTGGAATTAATCTTTCTTGTATTTCAGTCGGTTCAAAAAAGCCTAATTCCTTAACAGCTTCTATAATAAATGGCTTTAGGTTAAATCGATCAAATTTTGTTTCACTCATATTTATACTCCTTTTAATACGCACTTTAACAATTATTAGTATAGCCAAAGTATCGTTCATAAAGCCTTTTAAGACCATTATAATATTATAAAGAATTTTAAAGAGAATCACCACCATTAGCTTATAATTTACTTTAATTCCCCTTTACCCACACAAACCATTTAGGTTTCACTAGCATATGATGAAATATAAAAATGTGAAGTAGACGAACTTAGAAGGAGGAAGAAACATGTACCCGAGATATCAACATCCCCATATGCAGCATAGAATGCCACCTCAGGGCTTTCATTCATACAATCGAATGCCACCTGCCAACCCTATGATGGCAAGACCAAGGCTGCCACAACAGCGTGGTGGCGGTGGGTTTTTATCTAGACTTTTTAATCAAACAGGAAATCGCGCAGCCGTACAACCTTTTAGCGGTTTTGGTCAACAAGCGGCTCGGGGTGGTGGCGGACTACTAAAGACACTATCAAACCCGAACACCATTAATGGCTTTTTAACGAACACACAAAAAGTATTAAGCACAGCCCAACAAGTCGGACCCATGGTTCAGCAGTACGGTCCAATTGTGAAAAATATTCCGATGATGTGGAAGTTATATCGTGGACTCAAGGACGCACCTGAATTTAGTAAAAATCAGGATGAATCAAGTTCATCATCAAAAAGCGAGAAAAAGGATGTAGCTTCCTATGAATCAAGCAGCTCCGATCACGAAGCAGATACAGTCGAACATACAAATAATCAACCATCTCCCTCAAAACCGAAGCTATATATTTAAAGAATGTTAATCTTAGCATTCTTTTTTTATTGTTTTTACCTGAATTTTTGAGAGATGGAGTGGATTGAACCAAATTATTGAGGGATTGAAACAAAAAGGAGGTTAATTGCTCCAAATTGAAGTTAATTGAACCAAAATGAAAGAGAGTTGAACCAACCTCTTATTCACCACCTTTTTATTTAAAAACCTCCTGTTTGAATTTGGATTTTGATTATAAAGAGATTGTTTACTATAATAGTATAGAAGGAAAAGTAGATACTTAGGAGGATTTTAAAATGAAAGTAATCAAGATCTCTCCGCGTGGTTATTGCTATGGTGTTGTTGATGCAATGGTAATCGCCCGGAATGCGGCTTTAGATAAAACATTACCACGGCCAATCTATATATTAGGGATGATCGTTCATAATAAACATATTACGGATGCCTTTGAAGACGAAGGAATTATCACATTAGATGGGCAAAATCGGAAAGAAATCATTGAAAAAGTTGACAAAGGAACGGTTATTTTTACTGCACACGGCGTTTCGCCTGAAGTTCGTGAAATTGCAAGAAAAAAAGGACTTGTTGCCATTGATGCTACATGTCCGGATGTCACAAAAACTCATGATTTAATTCGCGAAAAGGAAAAAGAAGGTTATACTATTATTTATATTGGTAAAAAAAATCATCCAGAGCCAGAGGGAGCCGTTGGAGTTGCTCCAGATGCTGTACACCTTGTGTCAAATGAACAAGAGGTTGATGACTTAAATATCTCCTCAGATAAAATTCTTGTGACGAATCAAACCACAATGAGTCAATGGGATGTAGCAGATATTATGGACAAAATTAAAGAAAAATATCCTCATGCCGAATTTGAAAGAGAAATTTGTATGGCCACACAGGTTCGTCAAGAGGCTGTTGCCGAGCAAGCCGGGCAGGCAGATGTCTTAATCGTTGTTGGTGATCCGAGAAGTAATAACTCGAATCGTCTTGCACAAGTATCAGAGGATATTGCTCATACAAAAGCGTATCGTATTGCCGATGTCACTGAACTTGATTTAGATTGGATTAAAGAAGCTAAGACCGTAGCTGTAACAGCCGGTGCTTCGACTCCAACTCCAATTACAAAAGAAGTCATTACTTTCATTGAGCAATATGATCCAGAAGATCCAAATACATGGAAAAAAGAAAACAAAGTTCCACTTACCAAAATACTTCCAAAAGTAAAAGCGAAATAAGCACCCTTCATGGGTGCTTATTTTTTATGTTCTTATAGAAATTGGAAAGGTTCTGTTCTTTCCTCTGATGGAAATATTTCTACATTGTATCCTTTTTCAGAACAAACCTTTGTTAAAGAATGGGCGATTCCTTTTTTCATAATTTTTTCAACATTATGCCCTGGATCAATCACATTCAATCCCATCATCATCGCATCATGTGCCACATGATAATAGAGATCTCCCGTTACGTACACATCGGCACCTTTGAATTTTGCTGATGAGATATATTTATTTCCGTCTCCGCCTAAAACCGCTACCTTTTTCACTTTAGCGTTTAAATCTCCAACAACCCGAACGGTTGGCACCTCAAGAGCCCTTTTCACTTTATTAGCAAATTCGGCTAATGTCATCTCTTCTATCTTTCCAACTCGTCCCAGTCCTAGTGTTTCTCCTTTATTTTCAAGAGAATAAATATCGTAAGCCACTTCTTCGTATGGATGTGCCTTTAACATCGCTTGAAGAACACTTTTCTCAAGATACTCTGGAAATATCGTTTCCACTCTTTCTTCTTCTACCTGCTCTAATTGTCCTCCTTGCCCAATATACGGATTACTATCCTCATTTGGTAAAAATTGACCTGTTCCTTCTACAGAAAATAGACAGTGACTGTAATTTCCAATCGCTCCTGCTCCAGCATCTCCCATTGCTTCTTTCACCTTTTGGCTATCACTTACAGGTACAAAGACAACAAGCTTTTTTAATTTTACCTCATGAGTCGGTACCAGAGCTTCCGTATCGGTCAATTCTAATGCACTTGCTAATAAATCATTCACCCCACCCTTAGCAACATCCAAATTCGTATGTGCCGCATAAACGGCGATATCGTGTTTGATTAATTTTTCAATCATTCTTCCTGGAAGTTGATCCGTTGTTATATTTTTTAATGGGCGATAGATTAATGGATGATGAGCAATTATGAGGTCTACCCCTTTTACAATGGCCTCGTCAACGACTTCCTCAAGCACATCAAGGGCAACCATCACTTTTTGAACTGGTTTATTTAAACGTCCAATTTGTAACCCAATTTTATCGCCTTCCATTGCCAAATATTTAGGTGCAAATCTTTCAAAAATGCCTATAAGTTGATGTCCATTTATATTTTTCATTTCTCTAGTATCTCCTCTACAAGTTTTATTTTTTTCAAGAGTTCTTGTCTCTTATCCTCGTTTTGAGAAGAAGGAGAAGCATGTTGGAGTTGGTTTAGAATTTTTAACCATGTTTCTTTTTCCATTTGCCATTTTTTCCGGAAAACAGGATTATTTTCTTGTAGCAAATACGGTCCTAATAGCAACCCCTGTTCCAGATTATTTTGATAAGGCTCGTGTTCATTTCCTCTCTCAGCAACAAGTATTTCATAGATCTTATCATCTTCCTCTATGATTTCCTCTATTATTAATCCCCAACCATTATCTAGCAACCACTCACGAATGGAAATAGCACTAATATTTGGCTGGAGAACGAGTCTTTTTACTTGCTCTAATTTTTCCTTGCCTTGTTCCAATATGCTTGCAATGAGAGAGCCACCCATCCCAGCAATCGAAATTATATCAACTTCTCCTGGTTGAATAACCTCTAGGCCATCTCCTTTTCTGACTAATATCTTCTGGAATAAGCCTAATTCTTCAACATGGCGTTTAGCAGACTGGTAGGGACCTTCTACCACTTCTCCTGCAATAGCGTGAGAAATAAGCCCATTGCTGACCAAATAGCACGGCAAATAGGCATGATCTGAACCAATATCAGCAAGACGCGCCCCAACTGGAACATATTTGGCGACGGTTTCTAATCGTTTCGATAACTTTTCACTATTCATTCTTTCACCACATAACCTAAGTATTATTTAATTAGAAAAGCGCAAGCGCCTTCGGAACAAAAAGTCTTTTGTTCCTGTGAAGCAAATTCAAGGAAGCCTTCCCTGATGTGCTTACCCCCGATAAAGTAAACTCTCCAACTGGCAAGCCGTAAGGCGGAGATTAGGAGTAGTTGCACTTATGCCGGTACGGCCAAGCACAAGACGAGCCGTCAAGAAGATTGTCCTTTAATCTTCTTGACGGATTGTAATAAATGTATAGGAGACTGCCCAGGGAGCCGACACTAGACACGCTTGTGCCCTCGAGGGGGATGGCTGCTTGCGCTAGACATTAATCTATTTAAGTATAAGAAAAGTTCTTTGCATATGCAAAGAACTTTCCATTTATCCCTTATAATCCTGATAACCATTCTGCCATTTCACCAGCTTGTTCTGGAGCTACTAATCCTGGTGGCATGGCGTTTCGTCCATTTACAACAACATCTTCTATTTCTTCAGGAGATAACCTCTCACCAACACCTGTTAATGCTGGTGCACTTCCGCTACCTTGATATTGATCACCATGACAGCCAATACAAGAACTCTGATAGATTTCCTCAGGGCTTGCTGCTACTTGTTCTGTTTCCTCTCCACCGCCTTCTATTTCTGCAGCGAGATCTTTTGAATCTCCTAAGCCTTTGAAGGATAGCAGAAGCATTGTCAAAACTCCTAAAACCATAATGATTGCAAATGGTAATAATGGTCCTTTCTTCAAGTAAAACCCCTCCCCTTATGTAGTGGAAACATTTCAATTAATTAGTATATTTAAACAATTTCTATTTTACTTCAAAAAGGAAAGAAGTTAAAGCATTTCACATAACTTTGTCACTTTTAGTTAACAAAATAGACAAAATAGAGGATTTAGAAAGGGAAAAACATGAAAAAAATCAATAATATTGTCCCTGCTATCCCAGAGATGGAAAAATACAATTGTTTAAATTTCAGTCCAGTCAAGAGCCATACCACACAGTTACAACCAATCACGATGTATAAACCGATTTGATTGGATGTATGTGATAATGTTAATTCGACGGAAATAAACAATACAATGATAGCCGTTAGAATGAGCGGAATATGAAAGAACATTTTCTTTTTAGCTGAAATCATGGTTAAATAAATGCCAAGCATGACAAAAATTATTCCTGAGACGATTTGCAAAGTGAGAGATAATTCAGTAAAATATAATAAAAATAGACCAATTGGAATGAACAATAAATAAAATAAATAATGTCTTCGTGATTTTCGTTCTAACGGCTTTTCTGGCAATCCACTACCCTCTGTATAGAGAGCTAGCAAGAAATCACAATACTTTGTAGGGAGTAATTGATTTTCTTTCCAATAAAGAATTTCATGAATAATGATCTGTTTTCGGTTTTGTTGCATCTAATCACGACCTTAATATGTATATGCTATAGTTTTAAAGATTTTCTATAAAGGCACTGTTAAGCTTGGTTGTTGTTATCCGTTCCGGTCACTACAATCAACATTGAAAATTGCCTTTATAAAAGAAAAATAGTTCACTTCTATTATAAGAAGTAAACTATTTCTTTTCATCCCTATTCTAAAAAGTCCTTTAATCTTTTGCTTCTGCTTGGATGTCTTAATTTTCTTAAGGCCTTGGCTTCGATTTGACGTATACGCTCACGAGTAACACCAAATACTTTACCTACTTCTTCAAGAGTACGTGTTCTACCGTCATCAAGCCCGAAACGAAGACGCAGTACATTTTCTTCTCTGTCAGTCAAAGTATCAAGAACATCTTCTAGTTGTTCTTTTAATAACTCATATGCTGCATGGTCTGAAGGTGATGTTGCTTCATGATCTTCAATAAAGTCACCAAGATGAGAATCGTCTTCTTCACCAATAGGTGTTTCTAAGGAAACAGGCTCTTGAGCTATTTTTAATATTTCTCTTACCTTTTCAGGAGATAAATCCATATCCTCACCAATTTCTTCCGGTGTTGGTTCACGACCTAAATCCTGAAGTAACTGTCTTTGAACACGTACGAGCTTATTAATCGTTTCAACCATATGAACAGGGATTCTAATCGTTCTCGCTTGGTCAGCAATCGCTCTTGTAATGGCTTGTCGAATCCACCATGTTGCATACGTACTGAATTTAAACCCTTTTCGATAATCAAATTTTTCTACAGCCTTAATGAGACCCATATTTCCTTCTTGGATAAGGTCCAAAAATAGCATTCCGCGCCCTACATATCGTTTAGCAATACTAACGACTAGACGGAGATTGGCTTCAGCTAATCGTCTTTTAGCTTCCTCATCTCCCTGTTCAATCTTTAACGCAAGATTCACTTCTTCTTCAGCTGAAAGAAGATTCACGCGTCCAATTTCTTTTAAGTACATACGAACAGGGTCGTTAATTTTAACACCAGGGGGAACACTTAAATCATTTAAATCAAATTCTTCTTCATTTTTTTCTAAATCCTTTGCCGGTGGATCATCTTCCTCCGATTCACCTACTAACTCAACACCATGATCACCTAAGTACTCATAAAATTCATCCATTTGGTGTGAATCAAGATCAAATGTTGCTAACTTTTCTGCAATATCATCATAGGCAAGGACGCCTGTTTTTTTTCCTAATAAGGTTAACTGCTCTTTTACCTGCTCCAGGGTCAATTCTGATTCAACCTCTTTAGAACGAGCTGATTTTTCAGCCATTTGTCCCCCTCCTTCAAAAAATCAAAGAAACCAATTACATTGTTTTACGCATTTGTTGAATTTCTTGCCAAAGTACTCTTGCTTTATCTGAATCCTTTTGGCGAAATGCTTCTTGCAGCTCTGCTTCTTTTTCCTTTATTTTTAACCCTTTTTTATATTTCAACACCTGGTTTATATAGTCCATCAATTCTTGATCGGATATTTCATCATTAATTTGCGTCATTTCGATATCGACAATGATCCGCCTTAAGTCCCCATCCTCAACATAATTGAGAAAGCTATTTAAATCAGGTACTTGATTCTGTTCATAAAATCCATATAAATAAGTTATTATAGCTTGATGCTCATCAATATTTAATGTATGACCTTCAAGAAGTTCCTGTACTTTGTACGTAACATCTGCACTTTTCAACATATGTGCAATAAGAAACCTTTCAGCATTATGATATGCTGGTTTTATACGTTCTACAGACTTAGGAACAATTGTGAATTGAGCTGGAGGTTCTTTTTCACGATTAGATCCACTTTTCTCAGATTGTTTTGAATTTCGCCTAACTTGCTCCTTTAAAGCCTCAAGAGAAAGGTTAAATTCATCTGATAATTGTCGTAAATAGAGATCGATCTCAACAACATTATCAAGTGAACTAATTTCTTTTAATACTTCTTCGATATAAAGCAGCCGATCTCCTTCAACCTGTAGGTTTTTCCCTTTACGGTAGTATTGCATTTTGAAACCCATGAAGGTTAAACTAGATTTGATTACATCGTTACGGAATTTCTCCTCACCATAATTCTTTACATAATCATCAGGATCCATTCCTTTTGGCATGACTGCCACTTTCACCTGGCAATTTGCATCTTGCAGCAAATTCCCTGCTCGGTATGCAGCCTCGATCCCTGCCGAATCCGAATCGTAACAAATCGTAATCGACTGAACGTTTTTTGTAAGCATGGAAACATGTTCGTTTGTTAACGATGTTCCCATTGTAGCTACTCCATTTTCAATTCCTGATCGATCAGCAGCTATGACATCAGCAAATCCCTCAAATAAAACGGCATGCTGTTGTTTCCTAATTGTCGGTCTTGCTAAATTGTAGTTATATAAAACTTTACTCTTATTAAAAATTGCTGTTTCAGGACTATTTAAATACTTAGGTTGCTCTGCACCTAATGTTCTACCCGAAAAAGCGATGATATCATGATTCCGGTCAAAGATTGGGAACATAATCCGATCTCGAAATCGATCAAAGTAGCTATCATCTTGATCCCGTTTAATAATTAGCCCAGCTTTTTCCATTAATTCAGGTTTAAAATTCTTATTCATTAAAAATTTATAATCGAAATCCCAAGAATCTAAGGCATAACCGATTTGAAATTTTTCAATGGACTGTTTTGAAAAACCTCTCGTCAACAAGTATTCTAAAGCTTTCTGACCCTCTTTTGTATTCATAAGCAAATGATGATAAAATTTACCCAATAGATTGTGTGCATCAATCATTTGCCTAATATGATCTGGTACAGATTTAGGCTTGCTTATTGTAGGTATGCTATTACTAACATCAATATTCGCTTTTTCTGCAAGTTTTACTGCAGCTTCTTGGAAATTTAGTCCTTCAATTTCCATAAGGAATGAAAAAGCATTACCGCCAGCTCCGCAACCGAAACAATGATAGACCTGTTTATCAGGAGAAACTGAAAATGACGGGGTATTTTCGTGATGGAATGGACAAAGACCTTGATAGTTTCGTCCCTGTTTCTTTAGTTGGACAAAATCACTAATGATATCCACAATATCGGTTTCTTGCCGGATTTTATTCAGGGTTTCCTCGGCAATACGCTCTGACAATGTGAACACCTCCGTTTACTTTATGAGGTATTCGTCAAAAAAACCTAAAATCCTGCAAATACAGACATTTTTTTAAAACTCTTTTTTTAAAAAATCAACCAGTCTTCATTATTATGGATTTACCATTGCAAAAATCACTTTTCACCATACCTATGAAGATAGTTGTTTCGACAAAATCTTTTTGCCAACATGAATCAGTGATATTTAAATATTTGAATTACCTTATGTTCTAATAATTCTACATCACTCCACATATTCCTCTTTCAAAAATGACTTTTCTCTTAAAATCTTGTCGAATTTTTCAAATCCCCTTGACATCTCACAATAAATAGTTTATTCCTTGTAATGAAACTCTAAACCTAATATGATAAATTTTTATCACAATTTTTTATTATAGTATAAATAATTGTATTTTGCATCCCTTTTATACTTAATTTTAACTATTTATTATAATCAGGATAGGGTTAAATAATACCCAACTATTCTTTTTTATTCGGACTAATAAAAAAAAGAAAATAGCACATTTTTAATGATGTGCTATTTCAGATAATTTTTTTGAACCATGCTATGAATGATATTTGCTGTTTCCTCTACCGCTTTATTGGTGACATCAATAACAGGACACCCAATTCGATCAATGACTTTCTCAAAATAAGAAAGTTCTTCCTTAATTCTCTCTATTTTCGCGTAGTTTGCAGAATCACTTAAGCCTAAAGAGCGTAAACGTTCGGTTCTAATTCCGATTAATGTTTCTGGACTTATTTTTAAACCAATGCATCTTTTAGGATCAATGGAAAAAAGCTCCTCAGGTGGATCAACCTCTGGAACAATCGGAACATTGGCTACCTTGACCCTTCTATGTGCTAAATATTGGGAAAGAGGTGTTTTTGATGTTCTTGAAACACCAATTAAAACAAGATCCGCTTTTAGTACTCCACGTGGATCTCGACCATCATCATATTTAACGGCAAATTCAATGGCCTCAACTTTTTTAAAATAATCTTCATCTAATTTATGCATAATACCAGGCTCATATAATGGCTGTTTTCCCGATACCGTTTGAATATGATTAATCAACGGTCCAATTACATCATAAGCAATGATTTGTTCCCTCTTTGCAGCTTCTTTTAAATATTCTCGTATTTCCGGTCTTACGAGTGTATAAACAATCATTCCTTGATCTCGTTTCGTTAAGTAAATAACCTCATCAACATTTGATATCTCTTCAACAAACGGAAACCGTTTGATCATAAAATGATCTGTTTGATTAAATTGGCTAATAGCCGCCTTCGTGACGAGTTCTGCCGTTTCTCCTAACGAGTCAGAAACAACATAGATGATCGGCAATTTGCTCATCCATTCAACATCCCCTTTACACAACTACAACTACCATTATTTATCTTCTGATAATGTAACCAATGCTCTCGTTATATTTGTCTTCGTGATTCGACCAATTACCTCATAACCACCCTGCGTCGACTCAGACTCTTTCACAACTGGGATGGAATCGATTTGTTTTTCAATTAACTTTTTTGCAATATCCACTAACAAATCATTTTTGAAGCAAAAAGTAATATTCGGCATCCTTGTCATAATGATATTTACTGGTAATGTAGTCAATTCTTGTTTCCCTATACTTGCTCTTAATAAATCTTTTCTAGATAATACCCCAACCAGTAGAGATTGGCTATCGACTACAAAAAGTGTACCTACATCCTCTAAAAACATTGTAACAATGGCATCATACACAGAAACATTTTCATTCACCACAACGGGAATGGATTGATAATCTTTAACATATAATTTTTGCAAATTATCTGTAAGGAGTTGAACACCCGTTTTTCCTGTATAAAAATAACCTACTCGCGGTCTAGCATCTAAAAATCCTGCCATTGTTAAAATAGCTAAATCCGGTCTAAGGGTTGCTCTTGTTAAATTGAGTCGATCTGCAATATGTTCACCTGTTATTGGCCCATTTTCTTTTACAATTTCTAATATTTGTTCTTGCCGCTTATTCAGTTCTATTGTTAACACCACCTATCATGCCCAATTAAAGATTCAATAATGTTATACTATTACATAAATTATTATATACTATTTTCCAGAAATGAAAAGATTAACTAGCATAATTTCATATTAGAACGCGTATGGGCATGCATTTCGGGCTGATCTACAGGTAGATACAGCCCTACATGAAAAAAATGGGGTATTATGATTTTGTAATGATATCATTTACATTGGCAAACTTTTTAATCAGCTCTGCTATTAATAACATAAGATTAAGTCGATTTTGCTTTACTTTTTCATCGTCAACCATGATCATGGTATGATCAAAATATTGATTAATCTCTAGCTTCATTGATACGAGTAACTCATAATAGGTTTCTTCTGAAACCGGATGACTTAATTGCTGTTTCACGGATCCATATCTTTCATATAACCGTTGCTCATGGTCGTTCTCAAATAAGGATTCGTTAATTTCTCCTTGTGCTACTGCTTTACTCGCAATATTTAGGACACGGCTTAGAGCTTCGATATTTTCTTTGAAATCTGCTTCATCTTTCTTCGCTTCTAAAACTTCAGCACGGTTGAATAAACCGTGAATATCTCCCAGATCATCTCCTAAAACAGCATCAATTAAATCATAGCGAATCGATTTTTCTTGTAATAAATGTTTTAAACGTAACTTGAAGAAGCCCACAAGCTCTTTTGTTACATGCTCAACACTTTGTTTAAGCTTGCCTTCTGCTTGCAATAACGATATCGATTCATGAATTAAATCCTCAAAATAAATATTCCAATCTTTGTGTAAAAGAATTTGTACAATTCCCGTTGCCTGACGTCTTAATGCATATGGATCCTGTGAACCACTTGGAATCATATCAATAGCGAAAAAGGATGCGATTGTATCCATCTTTTCAGCAACCGCGAGAATTGCCCCTACCTCGGATGTAGGTGTTTGATCTTCCGCATTCCTTGGCATATAGTGTTCATTAATCGCAACGGCTACAGCTTCACTTTCACCCTTTTGACGAGCATATTTTTCACCCATAAATCCCTGTAATTCTGGAAATTCATAGACCATATTCGTCACTAAGTCAAATTTACAGATTTGAGCTGCACGATCTGCTGCTTGTTTGTCATCATTAGAAAATGACAATTTTTCAGTCAGGATATTGGTTAAGTTACGCACTCTTTCTACTTTTTGGGCTAATGTCCCGATCTCCTCATGATAGACAATGCTTTGCAACTTATTTAAGAAATGGTCAATCTCCAGTTTTTGGTCTTCACGGTAAAAGAAATCCGCATCAGATAGTCTGGCTCTTAATACTTTCTCGTTTCCTTTGGCTACATTTTCTAAGTAATCAGATCCGCCATTTCGGACGGTTACAAAATGAGGAAGTAACTTACCATCCTTCGATTTAACAGGGAAATATCGTTGATGTTCCTTCATGGAAGTAATTAAAACCTCTTCAGGAAGCTCCAAGAATTCCTCTTCAAATCCACCATATAGAGCAGTAGGATATTCAACTAAATTGTTTACCTCTTCCAGTAGGTCTTCATCTACAGGAATTGTCCAATTATTTTGTTCCTCTAATTGTTTTAATTGATCAAGAATCATAGTTTTCCGTTTTGTCGGATCGGCAATCACATATTGCTTTATTAGTAACTCTTCATAATCTCCTGGGTTTGTAATTTGAAATTTTCCGCCTAGAAAACGATGACCTAAACTATCATTTGATGTGTGAACATCCGTGATTGAAAACGGAATAATCTCTTGACCATAGAGAGCGGTGATCCATTTAATGGGTCTAATATATCTCATATCATAGTTCGCCCACCGCATATTTTTTGGAAAATGAATGCTTGTCACAATATCCCTTAGTTCTGGAAGCAAATCAACTGTTTTCTTTCCTTGAATAAATTTATTCACATGGGCATACTCTACCCCATTGATTTCTTTGAAATAAATATCTTCTACCGTCATGCCTTGTCCACGAGTAAAACCCATCGCTGCTTTTGTCCATTCTCCGTTTTCATTTAAGGCAATTTTTCGTGCAGGTCCTTTTGCCTCTTCGTGTACGTCTTCTTGAGTATGTGCTACATCAGATACAAGTACAGCTAAACGGCGAGGGGTTGAGTATGCTTGAACGTCATGATAGGAAATTTTCTTGGATTGTAACCAATCCTTGATTTTGTCCGAAAGCTGATTCATGGAGTCTGTGACAAATCGCGCCGGTAGCTCTTCTAAGCCGATTTCAAGTAAAATATCTTTTGCTGCCATTAGTTATTTTCCTCCTTTGCTTTTAAAATTGGGAATCCAAGTTTTTCACGTTCTTCATAAAAGGTTTTGGCAACTTTTCGAGCTAAGTTTCGGACACGTGCTAAGTATCCTGTTCTTTCTGTAACCGATATCGCTCCTCTAGCATCAAGTAGGTTAAAGGTATGAGAGCATTTCAACACATAATCATAAGCTGGATGTACAAGACCTTCATCCATTTGTCGGTGTGCTTCTTTTTCATACGTATTAAATAATTGGAACAGCATGTCAACATCAGATGTTTCAAACGTGTATTTAGAATGCTCATATTCAGGTTGAAGGAAAATATCACGTACGGTAAAACCCTCAGTCCATTCAAGATCAAACACATTTTCTTTATCTTGAATATACGAAGCTAATCTTTCAATCCCGTATGTAATTTCAACTGAAACGGGTTTACATTCAAGTCCACCTACTTGTTGGAAATAGGTAAATTGAGTAATTTCCATTCCATCTAACCATACTTCCCATCCAAGTCCTGCACAGCCTAGTGACGGGTTTTCCCAGTTATCCTCAACAAAGCGAATGTCATGCTTAAGTGGATCAATTCCGAGCGCCTTTAAGGAATCTAGATAGAGGTCCTGAATATTATCAGGAGAAGGCTTCATAATCACTTGAAATTGATGATGCTGATAAAGTCTGTTTGGATTTTCACCGTAACGACCATCAGCTGGACGACGAGATGGTTCCACATACGCAACATTCCATGGTTCAGGTCCGATCGCCCTTAAGAACGTATAAGGACTCATTGTGCCTGCCCCTTTTTCTGTATCGTATGCCTGCATTAAAATACATCCTTGCTGGGACCAGTGCTTTTGCAACGTTAATATCATATTTTGAATATTCACTACGACACCTCTTTTTTAATTTTCTTTCTCAAAATAAAAAACTCTCATCTCTATGCTTTAACAGCATAGGGACGAGAGTTTACCCGCGGTTCCACCCTATTTGCTTAACCCTAAAGTAAGGTAAGCCACTTTTCTTGTGTCTAATACGACACAAAATATGCTCCAGAACGCCCTTCCTTAACACCCTATATCCGGCTCTCACCATCCCGGAATCGCTTCAAATAGAGGAGGTTAAGTACTCCTTTCCTTCACAGCACAAAATTTTATCTACTTAAAAAGAATAATAACGAAATCCAATTCTCTTGTCAATGTCTTACATCAACGAACCTAATTGATCTAAAAACTTCTTTGATTTTAAATATAAACCTGAGTATTCCTCATAATAGCTATCAATGACTCTTTTTAACTCTGCTTTTGTTTCATCCTTAACAGAAATGCTCCCCAAACGATCTAGATCAATATAATAAAAGATTCGTAGAAGCTTAACTGTTGCTCGGGATATTTTTAGGTGGTAGGGATCGATATGTACACAACGATGACAAAGGATTCCTCCTTCTCTAATAGAAAAAACAAAGGTCCCTTCCCTACCTCCACATGAAGCACATTGATTTAATTCTGGGTGTAGACCAAGTACATTTAACATTTTGATTTCATAGATATTCTTAATAATATCAGGGTCATACCCTTCATCTAAATACGTTAAGGATTGCAGCAATAATTGAAATAAAAAAGGGTTACTTTTCTTTTCCTCAATGCTCCTATCTGTTAATTCCAGTAAAAGAGCAGCGTATGCCGTTAAGAAAATATCCTCTTTTATCGATCGAAAAGAGGATATAATCTCTCCCTGTTGAATACTTCCCATACCACTGCCTTTTTGTATTAAAAAGATTCCATAAGTAAAGGGCTGGGTGATGGCTGCCAAACGGCTTTTTGGCTTTTTTGCGCCGCTTGCCATCACACCATATTTACCCCATTCACGAGTAAATAAAGAAACAATTTTATTTGTTTCACCATAATCTGTTGTTCGAAGGATAATCCCTTCGCATTTTTGTAGCATTCCTACACCATCCCTAAAATAGAGACAGACTACATAATAGGAAAATCTACTTCGTCTAGCTCATCGTCCTTTCCCTCGGGTGTTCCTGAATTCTCCTTTTCTAATTCTTTGAAAAGAAGATATGTGTCAATATTACCTGTTTGCGAAAAAACTTTCCAAGTAAAATCTAACATTTGAAACCCACCTCTCATTTGTTGGACTAGCTATTGAATTTTTCCTTAACTTTATCGTTGCCTGTCACTCAATAAATCATGAGGAGTAATTTTTGCTAATAAGAAGTTATGCATATTTGTCACTTTACGTTAATAATGTAAATAGGGTCAGATCAATATTCATCCTCACGGAATCCGTAATCACGAAGTTGAGTTGCCTTATTTCGCCAGTCTTTTTGAACTTTTACCCATAACTCTAAATACACTTTAGATCCTAAAAGATTCTCTATATCGATTCGTGCCCGTTTTCCAATTTCCTTTAACATTTTCCCTTGCTTACCAATGACGATTCCTTTTTGTGAATCACGCTCCACAATAATGGTAGCCATCACATGAATCAGATCCTTATTTTCATCTTCACGCTTCATTTGTTCCATAACAACTGCGATCGAATGCGGGATTTCTTCCCTAGTCAAATGGAGAACCTTTTCACGTATTAATTCAGTAACAATGAATCTTTCAGGGTGATCCGTAACTTGGTCTGCTGGATAATATTGTGGACCTTCTGGAAGATATTCCTTTATCTGATCTAAGAGTCGATCAACATTATTTCCTTGTAAGGCTGAAATTGGAATAATCTCAGTGAATTCAAATTTCTGTTGGTATGAGTCAATCATTGTGATTAATTGATCTGGATGTACTTTGTCTATTTTATTAATAATTAAAAAGACTGGTGTTTTAATGTTTTGGAACTTTTCAATGATAAATTCCTCACCACGTCCATACCCTTCTTCGGCATTGACCATGAATAATATTAAATCGACTTCTTTTAGCGTATTTTGTGCGACATTCATCATAAAGTCGCCAAGTTTATTTTTTGGTTTATGGATTCCTGGGGTGTCAATGAAAATGAATTGTGTATCATTGGTCGTTAAAACCCCTTGGACTTTATTTCTTGTCGTCTGTGGTTTATCACTCATAATAGCAATTTTCTGTCCAATGACCCTGTTAAGAAATGTGGATTTACCAACATTAGGTCTTCCAATGATTGAGATAAAACCTGATTTATAAGTTGATTTTTGTGTTTGTTCGTTATTCATTTAAATCCTCCGCTGAAAATGCTCCTGGTAGTAATTCTTCTACTGTTAGTTGATTTCTTTCGCCTTGTAGGTTTGTAAGAATGATTTTCATATCTTTAGGGCATAGTTCGCTGATTACTTGCCTGCATGCACCACATGGCGGCACAGGACGATTCGAATCTGCTACAACCACTAACATTGAAAATTCTCTATCACCTTCTGAATAAGCTTTAAAAAGTGCCGTTCGTTCAGCACAATTACACATACTATAAGCAGCGTTTTCAATATTACAACCATGATAGACTTTTCCCGCATTTGTTAAAAGCGCTGCACCTACAGGGTATTTTGAGTATGGAACATATGCCTTTTCCCTAGCCTTTATCGCTTCTTCAATCATTTCTTCGATATTCAAGTTTGACCAACCTTTCTAAAAGACCCTCTTGCTTCCTCTTATTTTACCCTAATTAAATTAAAATTTCATTAGTCTAAGCGTGTTTTTTTTGAAATTATATAGAATTTTCCGAATTTTAAAATTTTTAACATTTGGTATTTGACCATATCGTTAGAGCATAAAAATGGGTACGATTTTATTCATCGTACCCATCAACTATAATATTTTCGGTATGAATATTATACAACCAATGATAACAGACATACACGCATAAATCAAAACAGCGCCTGCAGCAACATCCTTTGCTTGTTTTGCTAATGGATGATATTGTGGTGAGACATGATCAACAATTCGTTCGATCGCTGTATTCATTAGTTCTAATGAATACACCCCACCTATTGCAATAACAATAAACATCCATTCTGTAGAACTAATTTTAAATAGGAATCCAAAAAGGATCACGATCACGGCAATTACAGTATGAATTTTCAAATTCCGTTCAGATATGACACCATGAAGGATTCCTTCCAACGCATACTTAAACGAATACAGTACCCCTTTGGATTTTTTATCGCGTAAGTCCGAACTCATCTAGAATATCCTTTTGCCTTGAAAACATAATCTTTTCATCTTCCTCAATTTCATGATCATACCCAAGCAAATGTAGAAATCCATGTACAGCTAAAAAGCCAAGTTCTCGAATAAAAGTATGTCCATATTCTTCCGCTTGAGCTCTAGCTTTTGCAATCGAGATAATAATGTCACCCAAAACTCTTGGCATATCCATCCCTGTTAATGGAATTTCACCCTCTCCTAATTCTTCCATCGCAAACGAAATAACATCTGTTGGCATATCCTTATGACGATATTCTTTATTAATTTCTTGGATACGCTCATTTGTAACAAAAGTAACCGACAACTCACTGTCATCTTCTACTTTTTCCATTTTAGCCGCAAGTTGAAGAATCTTTTCGATTGTATTTATTTCTTCTTCTGAAAGTTCATTTGTTTCGTCATTAAAATCGATGATGATATTCACGCATGTTTAACCTCCTGTTTAGACAATTCCGGGTATTTAATCCTTGAATGGAAAATTCCCTTGAGTGTTTCACATAATGTTTCTGCCACTTTTTCTAGTTCCTTTAATGTAATATCACATTCATTAAATTGTTCATCTTGAAGTCGATCGGAGATGATTTTTCGCACTAGATTTTCAATCTGTTCATGTGTTGGTTGCGACATGGATCTGACAGCTGCCTCTACACTATCCGCAATTCCAACAACTGCTGCCTCTTTTGTTTGTGCTTTTGGTCCAGGATATCGATATTCCTCCTCAGTCGTATCTGAATCATCCTGCTTTGCTTTAAAATAAAAGAACTTTAATAAAGTCGTCCCATGATGCTGTTCGGCAATATCAATGATTTCCTTAGGCATTTTATATTCCTTTAACAGATCTACTCCATCTATTGTATGGGCAAGAATAATCTCCTTGCTTGTTTCAGGTGGTAGTTCATCATGAGGATTATCTTTACTCATTTGATTTTCAATGAAAAAGTTTGGTCTTTTCGTTTTACCAAGATCGTGATAATAGCAACCAACTCTTGCAAGTAAGCCATTAGCACCAATTGCTTCACATGCACCTTCTGCTAAATTCGCTACCATGACACTATGATGATAGGTTCCAGGTGCTTCAATCAGTAACTTTTTCAATAAAGGATGGTTCGGATTCGATAACTCAATTAATTTCATCGTTGATAAAATACCAAATCCTGCCTCAAAAAATGGTACTAATCCGATGGTTAGGACTGATGATAATAGACCCGAAATCAGGGCTATCACACCTATCCCCCCATAATCCTGTAAATTGTACTGCCCATTTCTTAGAAGCACAATCGCTAAAATGACAAGTACATTAATGAAAGCAACATATAAGCCGGTCATTAATATGTTAGACCGGTTATTATAGTTTCGCAAGAACATAATTCCCGCTATCCCGCTACATAAGATATAAACCCCAATTGTCATGTGAAAGGTTCCTGTAACCCCTTCATTAAACATAATGCTTCCACAAATCGTTGTAATAAGGGCTGTAAAGATTGCTAGCTTTTCATCAATTAATACTTTGATTAACATGGGTGCCAATGCAGCTGGAAAAATGAACGCGATATTGGCATAATCAAAGACATAAAACATACTTACAATCTTCATAAGGATGATGGAAAGTGTAAAGATGATACTAAACATTATAAAATAATTATGTTTTGTTTCCGGTTTCTTATCCAAATTATAAAAGTAATAATACAACGCAGCTAGTATAATCAATATTAGCAATGATAGACCAATAAATGGTTGGAAAGTACGTTCATTATCAAGAAGTCCAACCAATCCTAATTGTCGATAAATATCCCTACTAATTAACTGGTTTTCCTGAACAATAATTTGACCTTGAAGGATCATGATTGGTTCAACACTTTCAATAGCTTGTCTACGCATTTCTTTTGTTGCCACGGGATCATAGAATTCATTTTGAACCACAGCAAAACGCCCTAATTCAATCGCTGCATTCTTGAGTGGAGAAGCTAAACTTGAGTATTTCATAGCCTCTTCAACTTGCTTTTTTGCATTTTCTACTTCATTCGCTGAAATACGGTTACTCATGACACTATTAATAGCCGTAACAGACAAATCTCTAGCGATCTCAAGTTGGTCAACAGACGAAGAAAGTAAACTCGTAAAAACAGAATCTGGGAGTTCTTTTGTTACATCTTCTGTTAACTGTTCTTTAAGATTTTTTAATTTATCCGTTTCTACGGTTGTCGAATCACTTCCTGCGATGATTGGGGAATGATTACCATCCATTTTTTCATTGACGTCAATAGTAGCGTCAAAAATCGAGGTAATTAAATCAATACGGTTTTGCGTTAATGCTTTATTAACGACATAGACGTCCTTAACTCCATTCTCAGCCTCTTTTTTCTTCGCTTCCGTACTTTCCTTATCTTCGATGGTAATCGGAGAGCGAATCGTTTGTTGTGCTACCGAAAAAAGATCCGCATTTAACTTTTCAGGCTTGACATTATTGAACATAGATAAATATAGAATTAAACCTAAAAGCAAAAATAAGAGGACACGAAATACCGTTATATCGAGAAGATTTTTCAACTTCGCTAAATGCAAATGCATCTGAACTTCAATCCTTTCTTTATTCAAACAACACCGTGTGCGCCTCTTTTGTAGCTATGTAAAAATAATAACAGTTTTTTCCGTGACTTTCACTATTTTCTAAAAAAGACATGTAAACAGTGTCTAATTCAGTTTATCCAATTTTTTCCTATAATAAGCCTATTAACTCGTGAAAAATGCCGTTCGCTGTCGAACGGCATTTGCAAGATCCTCTGTGTGAAATGATAAAAAGGCTCCCTATTCTTTTGCCTCATAAGCTGAAATAATTCTTGCCACCAATGGATGACGGACAACATCACTTTGTTCTAGGTAAATAAAATGAATTCCCTTTACATCTGTAAGAACTTCCTCGGCAATCTTTAAGCCGGATGTAACCCCTTTTGGAAGGTCGATTTGTGTTTTATCACCTGTTATCACCATCTTTGATCCAAAACCTAGACGTGTTAAAAACATTTTCATTTGTGCCATTGTTGTATTTTGTGCCTCATCCAAAATGACATAGGCCTCATCAAGTGTTCTTCCACGCATATAGGCAAGTGGAGCAATTTCAATAACTCCTCGTTCAATTAGGCGCCCAGTTTGTTCCGTTCCTAATACATCATGTAAAGCATCATATAACGGTCTTAAATATGGATCTACCTTTTCTTTTAAATCGCCAGGTAAAAACCCTAAACTTTCTCCCGCCTCTACAGCCGGTCTCGTCAGAATAATTCTTTTCACTTGACCGCTTTTTAATGCATTCACTGCCATGACAACCGCCAAATACGTTTTTCCTGTTCCAGCGGGACCGATTCCAAAAACTAGATCGCTCTTTTTCATAGCAGAAATATAGTGACGTTGACCAATTGTTTTTACACGAATGGATTTCCCTTTTGCATTTTTTGCAATTTCTTCTTCAAATAAATCTTTAAAATAATCAAGTGTACCTTTTTTAGCCATTTGGATCGCATAAATCACATCTCTTTGGCTAATGTTAATTCCTTTTCTGATGACGTATAACAACGCATCAAGAATATTGGCAACTAATTCAACCTGATCAGAATCTCCAGAAACATAGACCGTTTCACCTCTTGTAATAATTGAAACCCCTAGTTCCTGTTCTATTGCTTTTAAATTTGAATCCGCATTGCCAATTAAGGCGATTGCCTCATTAGAATTATTTAGTTGAACATTCATTGTTATTAACTTTTCTGTCATTCCGACTCTCCTTGAATTATTGGTTGACCACCGGCTATATTTTCAACAATTTGAAAATGTATGGATACTGTTACTTTATCATTGTCTACTGCCTGGTGCAAAATATTTTCACCAATAATCTTAGCATCTTCAGGTAAGTTGTTTTTTATATCTAAACGAGCCATTTTTTTAGCTACATCAATGGCTTCCTCATTTGAATATATTCGAGTTTCTGACTCCTTTTCACGATGAGTGTCACTTACCAAGGAAATTGGAAGCGTCCAGTTTAAGAATTTAATCTGTTTTTCATTTGTTTCGGTTTCAAATTCTTTATACTCGATTTTCCCAAAGCCCCATAATGGAATTTTAACATTCCCTAGTTTTAGTGAATGCTTTCTTTTCTCATTGCCGTTATAAACTTGAAATGTCGTTTTAATCGGGATTTCTACACTGGTTTTATACCATGTTTCGCCCCAAATTTCCCCTTTTGCTGGTACTTGTACATTTTGTCCTTCTTTTCCGATTACTCCAGATACAAGTAATTGTCCTGGTTCTACTCGATCATAGATATCTACAACAGCTTGACCTTCTTCTACAAACATGTCGACGATAACCGCTTTTTTCTTAGCAACTAAATGCTGTGGACTCAAATAATTTGGCTTTTCTGGCTCGTTCTTTTCCACTACTTGAAGATGATAGGTTGTCCCTTGTAATTCAACCCCCACCCATGTAATCTCCTCAATATTATTGGTAAGTTGACGTTGGATCGATTCTACATTATCAACAAAAAATTGCAGTTTTCCTACTTTAACTCCCATTTTATCCAATTCTTTATTGATTTTATACTCAGTTGCCGGCTCTGCACCCTTTATTTGAATTCCCCAAATCATATTAGAAAGAATGGTAATAATGACAAGAAAAGAAATTGCCCCTACTAAAAAGCCACTATTCATCAATAATCGTTTAAATAAAAACGGAAGCCCTTCTTTTTTAATAAATTCGATTTTAATTCCGCTTCCTCTACTGAGTTCCCTTAGCTTTGATAGATCATTCAGTTTCATTTTAAATGTGAGAGATTGAATCCCGTTCCTTCTCACACTCCAAATCAATAATCCATTTTTTATCAATGTATTGATATATCGCTCAAGTCCTTTTCCTGTAATCCTGACAGAAATGATTCCAGTAAAAAAAGTGATCCAACGATTTTTCATTTAATCTGCCCTCCTCATCATCGTAAAGGAGACATTCACCTCCGTTTTAAAACTTGTCCAGCCAATAGATATGATAGCCGCTAAACGCTCTATTGTTTGACGGCTATGTATTCCTTGTTTACTCATGAAGGTATATCACTTGATCAATTTTTCCTTCTAAAATAATTTCTTCAGGCAAGATGGCTTTAATGACAAAGGCCTTTCCCTTTATCAATAATTGTCCTTGTTTTAGAAGCAGTCTTAGTTCTTTGTCAGAGAATGCAAGTAGACCACGGTGGTTCTCGATATAAATATGTAAATGACCAATCATCGTAATCCGGGGTAAGTCCATCATGACATCCTGAGGAAGTTCCATGTTTTTTGTTATTAAGTTGCGGAAATATTTCCCCCACTTTTTTGCCATAAAAAAAGAACCCCCTTTCATCTCATATGTATGAAATAAAAGGGGGTTCTAGCACCATTATTTTGTTTAATATTTCTTGTAAATTCTATTACTATGCCTCGGATTCTTTGCTCGAGGTGGTCCTAATATTTCTGACCATATCACCGCATCCACAATTTTGGATTCGTCAACTTTAAACTGAAGTTGTTGTTGAGGTTTGGATGCCAGCAATACTCGATTGGTTTCTTCATGTTGTGGTATTGCGCGCTCTGCATCCTTATCCAGGTATGCCGATTCTAGCTTTTCCTTTGCCTCGTTTATTTGTTCACTATGTTCTTCTCTAAATTTCCTAATTGGCTTCGTTTCTTCCTGAAACGAACGACTAACTTCTTGAAATACTTCTTTTAATTCATCAAAGGTACGATTGCTTTTTTGCGTAGGTCTTGTCTGTTGAGGCTTTGGTTTTTCATCTTTATTCTTTTTACGAAATAAGGATGAAATGACCCCGATTAATATAATGAGTGCAATCGGATTTTCAAAGAGAATTTCCATAAAGAAACCTCCATTTCCTATTAGAAATGCGCAAGCACCTTGCTCACCCCGATAAAGAAACTCACCGACTAACAAGCCTTTAGGCGAGTTCAGAGAAGTAGTTGCACTTATGCCAGTACGACCAAGGACAAGACGAGCCAACATGAAGATTGTACTTTAATCTTTGTATAGGCGACTGCCCAGGAAGCCAACACTAGACACGCTTGTGACCTCGAAGGGGAAGGCTGCTTGCACTAGACATTTATCTTCTTAAAAAACTTAATCTTCTTACACTACAAATTCCCTAGTTCTTTTTGTTGTCTTTATGATCAACCTTTGCTCCAGATAGTCTACCGATAGAATCTCTCATATCTGTATCAGCCTCGATATTTTGCATATTCATATAATCCATAACCCCAAGATTTCCTTCACGCAAAGCTTCTGCCATCGCAAGTGGTACCTCGGCTTCAGCTTCAACCACTTTCGCCTTCATTTCTTCTACTCTAGCTTTCATCTCTTGTTCTTTCGCAACCGCCATTGCTCGGCGTTCTTCTGCTTTTGCTTGGGCAATATTCTTATCAGCTTCTGCCTGTTCCATTTGTAAGTGGGCACCAATATTTTTACCGATATCAACATCAGCAATGTCGATGGAGAGGATTTCAAAGGCTGTACCAGAATCTAATCCTTTTGCTAGAACGGTTTGTGAAATCATATCCGGATTTTCTAGCACTTTTGTATGATGTTCAGAAGAACCGATTGTTGAAATAACCCCTTCTCCAACCCGGGCAATGATCGTTTCCTCACCTGATCCACCAACAAGTCGATCGATATTCGCACGAACGGTAATTCTTGCTTTTGCTTTTACCTCAATTCCATTCATCGCCATACCGGCAATAAATGGCGTTTCAATAACTTTAGGATTAACACTCATTTGCACAGCTTCCAATACATCACGACCCGCTAAATCAATCGCTGCACAACGTTCAAATATAAGTTCAATATTTGCACGGTGAGCCGCAATTAACGCATTCACTACACGATCCACATTACCACCGGCTAAATAATGGCTTTCTAATTGGTTCGTCGTTACGTTAAGTCCCGCTTTATGGGCTTTAATTAATGGATTAATTACTCGACTTGGGATAACTCGTCTTAACCTCATCCCAATTAAAGTAAAAATACTTACCTTTACACCTGCGGCAAGAGCCGAAATCCAAAGCATTACTGGAACAAATGTAAATAAAATACCTAACAAAACGATTGCTACAACAACAGCAATTAACATAAAAATCGTACCACCAGTTAAAATCATTCCTTTACCTCCTTATCAAATTTGCCCGTCGAATTGCGCCCGGATATAATACCTGAGCTTGTTCGATAAAATACCGTAAAAAATCGCAAGGCTCGCCGGAGCTTAACTTCATACAGCAAGAGTTTGAACCCTTTAAACCAGTAAACCTTTTTGCATTCATCCCCCACTTATAAGCGGAGGACTTCTGCTGGATTAAGTTATTCGTGATCCGTATATTTCCATTCTCTTACAACAATTCTTGATCCTTCAACCTTAATAAATTTAACGGAAGTACCCTTTGTGATAAAGCTTCCTTCTGTCACAACATCAATGCGCTCATCTCCAATGATGACGGTCCCAGATGGACGTAAATCGGTAAAGGCCTCCCCTTTCATCCCAATTAATTCTGTTCTGTTTTGATTGGATACATATCCACTTTCAGTATTCGTTGAATCTGTTAAAATAAATTTTTTAAAAAAGTTCATTTTCTTATCAAACACCTTTATCATAACCATACAGGCTAAAATTGAAATCGTAAATGCAATTATTAATGAAATTCCAATATGAACAAAATTTGCTGCAGACATAAAAAAACTCGCCAATATCGCACCAAAACCAAAAACCCCTAAAATTCCCCCTGGTAAGATTAACTCCAAAAGAAGCAGGACAATTCCTCCAACAAATAACAGAAACGTCCCTATTCCAGCTAATCCAGCCACCATATGTCCATAAAAGTATAAAAGAAATGCAATAATACCAACGATTCCTGCCAATCCAAATCTTGGCGTAAACAATTCCACGACAAGTCCTAAAAACCCAATGGTTAAAAGTATCGGGATCACGATTGGATGGATTAAGAAATCAATAAAAGAAGAAAAGAAGGTTTGTTGGATTTCGTCATCAGCACCAACTACTGTAGCGCTAACATGAAAGGGAATAAAAAAGAGAATGAATGCGAAAGTCAAACTCCTTAAATTTGCGGTCATTGCCTGATACATGGGGAAACCTCCTTTCTAACATAATTGTAATACAGATTACGATTAAAAAGGGAATAAGTTTCAACATTTGCTAAAAAAGTGGGGTGTCATTTAAAAAGGTCGCATAAAAATGCGACCTTTTAAATAAAATTATCATCAATATAATTATGAAAGGTGTTGTTGTACAAGTTTATTAACGAGTGAACCGTCTGCTTTCCCTTTTACTTTAGGCATAACGACAGACATCACTTTACCCATTTCAGCTTTGGATGAAGCTCCTGTTTCAGCAATAGCCTGTTTCACTATTTCTGAAACTTCTTCTTCTGATAGCTGCTGAGGCATATATAACTCTACGTACTTTAATTCCGTACGAATTTTTTCAACTAGATCTTCACGACCTGCTTTTTCAAATTCATGGAGGGAATCCTTACGTTGTTTTACTTCACGTGAAAGGACGGTTAATTCTTCTTCTTGTGATAAGTCATGGCTAACCTTAATGGATTCATTCTGGATAGCAGCTTTGATCATTCGGATGACACCAAGCTTATCTTTTTCTTTGTTTTTCATCGCTTGCTTCATATCTGAATTTAGACGTTCGAGAAGACTCACAAATTACACCCTCTCTTAGAACTTGCGTTTTCTTGCAGCCTCAGACTTTTTCTTACGTTTTACGCTAGGCTTTTCATAAAATTCGCGCTTTCTAGCCTCTTGAATGGTACCAGCTTTAGAAACAGTACGTTTGAAACGTCGAAGAGCATCTTCAAGCGATTCGTTTTTACGAACAACAGTTTTATTAGACATTCTCTCTTTCCCTCCCTCCGAGCACAACACACTAACCATAGACATGAGAAAACCCATGTACTTTGTAAATTATAATATAACAAAGAAACAAGGTCAACTCTATTTCATTGGGCAGATGCTGTTTTTAACATTAAGTTAATATGAGTCTATTCTAGTTTAGACTGTCTTGAACGATTTTAATACCTGCACTAGCTCCAATTCTTGAAGCACCTGCTTGTACCATCTTTGCCGCATCCTCGGCTGTTCGTACTCCACCTGAAGCTTTTACATTTCGGGACCTACTGTTTTACGCATTAATTGAATATCATGTGTGGTGGCACCACCAGTAGAAAAACCGGTTGACGTTTTTACAAAATGTGCCCCAGCCTTTACCGCAATTTCACAGGCCAAAACTTTTTCCTCATCTGAAAGTAAGCATGTTTCAATAATTACTTTTACAATCGCTTTTTCTCCTGCTGCATGAACAACTGCCGCGATGTCATTTTCTACTAGCTTTAACTCTTTGTCCTTTAATGCACCAATATTGATGACCATATCTACTTCTGTTGCTCCATTTTCAATGGCATTTTTTGTTTCAAATGCTTTCACCTCAGTAGTTGTCGCACCTAATGGAAACCCAATAACTGTACATACTTTAACAGTCGTTTCTTTCAACAATTGACTAGCAAAAAGGACCCATGTTGGATGAATACAAACAGAAGCAAATTCATATTCTTTTGCTTCTTCACAAAGTGTTTGGATTTGAGCTTTTGTCGCCTCAGCTTTTAATAATGTATGATCATTAATTTCGCAATTTCTTGTGACATCTATTTGCCCCTTTTCAAAATAATATGTATATACCTATATTCTATCATTTCTATTAAAAAAAGATTAGGAACACAAAGTCAGTTCCTAATCCTCCATTTTTTAAACAGCTTCATCCGCAAGTTTTTCTTCTTCTAGTACTCGTACGAATTTTCCTTCGTTGTATGGATAGCCAGCCTTTTCAATTTTGACTTTAACTAATTGACCAACCATATCTTCCGTTGCTGGGAAAACCACTTTTAAATAATTATCTGTATAGCCAACATATAAGTTTTCCGCATGACCTTCTACATGTCTTTCTTCAGGAATGACCTCCATGACTTGACCTTCAAACTTAGAAGCATATTCTTTTGCAAGCTGATCTGATAGTGCAATTAAACGGTGAACCCGCTCATTTTTTACTTCTTCGTCAATTTGATCTTCCATTCTTGCTGCAGGAGTTCCTGTACGTTTTGAATATGGGAATACATGAAGTTCAGAGAATTGATGTTCCTTTATAAAATTATAGGTTTCCATAAACTCTACTTCTGTTTCACCAGGGAAGCCGACAATGACATCTGATGTTACCGCTAAATCAGGCATAATTTCGCGCAACCTCATCAATCTTTCAGCAAAGGATTCCATAGTATATTTCCTTCTCATTCTCGTTAAGACAGTATCAGAGCCTGATTGAAGTGGAATATGCAAATGTCTTACAATCACTTTAGACTTTTTAATGACCTCGATTACTTCATCAGTAATTTGACTAGCTTCAATTGAGGAAATACGAAGACGTTTTAATCCCTTTACATTCGCCTCTATGTCGCTAAGGAGATTAGCAAGTTTATAATCTTTGAAATCAGCACCATATCCACCTGTATGAATACCTGTTAATACAATTTCTTTATAGCCTGCATCAACAAGTTGTTGCGCTTGTTGGATGACTTCCTGCGGATCTCGAGAACGCATGAGTCCTCTAGCCCAAGGGATAATACAGAATGTACAGAAATTGTTACAGCCTTCTTGAATTTTTAAGGATGCTCTAGTACGATCTGTAAAAGCTGGCACGTCCATTTCTTCATAAACACGGTTCTTCATAATATTTCCGACCGCATTAATCGGTTGACGTTCTTCTCTAAATTGATCAATATACTCTAGCATTTTTTTTCGATCCTGTGTACCAACAATAATATCAACCCCGGGAATTTCCAGAATCTCTGCTGGTGATGTTTGGGCATAACATCCTGTTACACAAACCACTGCATCTGGATTTTTTCGAATCGCTCTTCGAATGATTTGACGACTCTTTTTATCCCCTGTATTCGTTACCGTACATGTATTGATGACGTAGACATCTGATGTCGCGTCAAAATCAACACGTTCATAACCTTCCTGCTTAAATAATTGCCAAATGCCTTCTGTTTCGTAATGGTTGACTTTACAACCTAATGTATGGAATGCAACTTTTTGCATTTAATTTCACCTCAATAATTCTAATTGATAGGATACTGCAGATAATAAATACAATGGTGCGGTTTCTGTCCTTAATATTCTTGGTCCTAGACCGCAGCTAACAAACCCATTATCAAGGAATTTTTCCACCTCTCCAGTGGTTAATCCACCTTCAGGTCCAAAGACAACTAAAAGGGATCCTCCCTCATTTAAGGATTGTAAGCTTTTGACTAAGTTCTTTATTTCACCCAGCCTTGAATCTTCTTCATAAGCAATCAGTTTAACATCATAGGATTCACTAATGTCAATTAAAGATTGGATAGAAGCAGGATTTTCCACTCTTGGTATCAAACTGCGATGGGATTGTTCTGCGGCTTCCTTCGCAATTTTTTGCCATCTGCTTATTTTTTTATCTGCTTTTTTCTCATCCCATTTTACGATAGAACGAGCTGCAATAAAAGGGATAAACTTATATGCCCCTAGTTCTGTCCCTTTTTGGATAATCAGGTCCAGTTTATCCCCTTTAGGCAAGCCGCTCACAATGGTTACGTCGATTGGAAGTTCGACAGATTCCTTCATCCATTGTACTACTTGGACCGTCACTTGCTCAGTGGAAATGTTTGTTATTTTGCAAAGAGCCGTTTTATGATCTTCTGTTACACAAATGATTTCGTCATCTTCCTTCATTCGCATAACCTTCACTATATGCTTAAAGTCTTCCTCGGTTATTTCAAATTGATCTTTAGAGGCTAAAAACGGGACAAAATACCGTTGCATGGATGTACCTCCCATATGAAAAGCGCAAGCGCCTTCGGAATAAAAAAATTGGTTCCTGTTAAGTTAACTCAAAAAGAAAGGTCCGAACTAGACACAATCTATTTCAAAAAACTTCTTAACCTATTAAAAAGGGCTGTGTTCTAACACATAACCCTTGAAAATTTCATTATTTTTTTCTTGCGATAAAGGAAACCCAATCTTCCATTTGCAATGTTTCTTCTATATCGAATCCAGCAGCTTCCAACGAATCTCTAACCTCGTCCTTCTTCTGCTGAATGATCCCTGCTGTAATAAAATAACCGCCTTGCTTTAAACATCGGTAAGCATCATGGGTGAAACGAACAATCACCTCTGCTAAAATATTCGCTACAATCACATCCGCGGTTTCATGAATACCCTCTAGTAAATTATTTTGGAAAATATCAACAACTGGATGGACTTTATTCAGCTTAATATTGATTCTTGCAGATTGGACAGCCACTTCATCTAAATCTAATGCTGTCACTTTCTTAGCCCCAAGCATAGCAGCTGCAATACTCAATACACCTGACCCGGTCCCAACGTCTATGACCGTATCGTCCTTTTTAACGATTCTTTCCAATGCTTGAATGCTCATAACGGTTGTGGGATGTGTCCCCGTACCGAAAGCCATTCCTGGGTCTAATTCGATGATTAATTCGTCGCTGCTAACAGGGGTATATTCTTCCCAGGTTGGAACAACTGTAAAGCGTTCAGAAATTTTCACAGGATGATAATATTTTTTCCAAGCAGTTGCCCATTCTTCTTCATTGACTTCCGATAAGGAAACATGGTTTTTACCAATATCGATATTAAAGAGCATTAAATTATTAATCGCTTCTTTTATTTCATCAACAGTTTCACCCAAAAAACTATTAACCGGTAAATAGGCTTTTACAATTACTCCTTCTTCCGGATAGTCATTTGGATTGAGTTGGTAGATTTCACCGAATTGATCCTCCCTCTCCTTTACTAGTTCAAATGGATCCTCAATGACAACTCCACTTGCTCCAGCTTCATGTAAAATATTCGAGATCGGTTCAACCGCTTCGTTTGTTGTATGGATACTAATTTCAGACCATTTCAACCCTACCAACTCCTATTATTAATTATCCCGGCTCAACGGGCATTATGATTCCTACCTCAAAATTCTATAGTATTAGAAGGCAATTGGGTAGGAAATCAACTGCCTGTAAAGATCCTAAATATGACCACTAATCACCTTTGAAAGCTCTTTTCATTTTCTCAAAAAAACCTTCTTCTTCCTTTGGCATTGGGCCACTGACCTCTGCAAATTCTTGAAGTAATTGTTTTTGTTTTTCCGTCAATTTCGTCGGCGTAATGACTTTCACAATAATATGCTGGTCACCTGTTCCACGACCTCTTACGTTTGGAATTCCTTTTCCTCTAAGGCGGAATCTAGTCCCCGTTTGAGTTCCTGCAGGAATTTTTAATTTAACTTTTCCATGTAACGTTGGAACTTCAATTTCATCTCCAAGTGCTACTTGAACAAAAGTTAGCGGCATTTCACAGTAGACATCATCTCCATCTCGTTCAAAGAATTCATGTGAACGAATATGGAATACAACATATAAATCTCCAGCAGGACCACCGTTTATTCCTGGTTCCCCTTGACCAGCCACTCGTAATTGTTGACCGTCATCAATTCCAGCAGGGATTTTAATCGCGATTTTACGACGTTTTTTCACACGACCCGTTCCACCACAAGTTGCACATTTATGCTTAATTTCTTGTCCAGTTCCATTACAATAATTACATACACGTCTATTTACAATTCTGCCAAATGGCGTGTTCTGCTCGATATTTAGCTGACCACTACCATGACAATGCGAGCAAGTTTCTGCTTTTGTTCCCTTTTTCGCGCCTGTTCCATTACACGTTTCACAGTTTTCTTCCCGTGGAATCTCAATTTCTGTTTCTTTCCCAAATACCGCATCCTCAAAATTTAACGTCATTGTATATTGCAGGTCTGCACCCTGTCTTGGTGCATTTGGATCTCGACGTCTTTGACCGCCGCCACCAAAGAAAGTATTGAATATATCTTCAAACCCGCCAAAACCGCCGAAGTCACCGCCACCATCAAAACCACCAAATCCTTGATTTGGATCGGTGTGACCAAATTGGTCATAGTGTGCCCGTTTTTGCTCATCACTTAGAACTTCGTACGCTTCTTTTATTTCTTTAAATTTCTCGTCTGCTCCTGGTTCTTTGTTGATATCTGGATGGTATTGTTTTGATAGCTTTCGATATGATTTTTTAATTTCATCCTTTGATGCACTTTTACTTACGCCAAGTACCTCATAGTAATCCCTTTTAGCCATGATGATTACCACTCCCCGAATCTTTTCACATAAAATTTATTGTAACATTTCCCTATAACCACTTGCAATCTTTTCTCTGTACAGGGTAAAAAAATAAAAGTCAAAGCCAAGGTTTACCTGACTTTGACTTTTCTATTTTCAAAAGAAAAAGTTTGTATTCTAACTTCTAATTATTTGTTGTCATCTTTTACTTCTTCATATTCAGCATCTACAACGTTTTCGTCATTAGCTTTGCTTTCCCCTGCTCCTTCAGCACCTTGAGCTGCTTGTGCTTGTTTCGAAGCTTCTTCATATAGCTTAACAGATAAATTTTGAACGATTTCTTGAAGAGCATCTTTTTTCGCACGAATTTCTTCTAAATCGTTTTTCTCGATTGCCGCTTTTAATGCTTCTTTTGCTTCAGTCGCTTTTGTTACTTCAGCTTCGTCCACTTTTCCTTCTAAATCTTTTAACGTTTTATCAACAGTAAAGACTAATTGGTCAGCTTCATTGCGAAGTTCTGCTTCTTCCTTACGCTGTTTATCCGCTTCAGCATTCATTTCCGCTTCTTTAACCATTCTTTCGATCTCTTCATCTGAAAGACCTGTAGAAGATTTAATTGTAATTGTCTGTTCTTTATTCGTACCAAGGTCTTTTGCACGAACATTCACAATACCGTTTTTATCAATATCGAATGAAACTTCAATCTGAGGAATTCCTCTTGGTGCTGGTGGAATATCCGTTAATTGGAAACGGCCAAGTGTTTTATTGTCTGCTGCCATTTGACGTTCACCTTGTAATACGTGAATATCAACAGCTGTTTGATTGTCAGCAGCTGTAGAGAATACTTGAGATTTTGAAGTTGGGATTGTCGTATTACGGTCAATTAACTTCGTAAATACGCCACCCATTGTTTCAATACCAAGTGAAAGTGGTGTTACGTCTAGTAATACGACGTCTTTAACGTCACCAGTGAGTACTCCACCTTGGATTGCTGCACCCATTGCAACAACTTCGTCTGGGTTTACTCCTTTATGAGGTTCTTTGCCAGTTGCTTTTTTGATTGCTTCTTGAACGGCAGGAATACGAGTCGATCCTCCAACAAGAATAACTTTATCAAGTTCAGACGCAGATAAACCAGCATCACTTAATGCTTGACGAGTTGGTCCCATTGTACGTTCTACAAGATGTGCAGAAAGCTCATCAAATTTTGCACGGGATAATGTTACTTCTAAGTGCAATGGACCTGCTTCACCTGCTGTGATAAACGGTAAAGAAATTTGTGTGCTTGTTACCCCTGAAAGGTCTTTTTTCGCTTTTTCAGCTGCGTCTTTTAAACGTTGAACAGCCATTTTATCTTTTGAAAGGTCAATTCCGTTTTCTTTACGGAACTCATCTACTAAATAATCAATAATGACTTGGTCAAAATCGTCTCCACCAAGCTTATTATCCCCTGCAGTAGCCTTTACTTCAAATACACCATCGCCTAGTTCAAGAATCGAAACGTCAAAAGTACCGCCACCAAGGTCATAAACTAGAATCGTTTGATCTTCATCCGTTTTATCAAGACCATAAGCAAGCGCTGCTGCTGTCGGCTCATTGATAATACGTTCTACTTCAAGACCAGCAATTTTACCAGCATCTTTTGTTGCTTGGCGTTCTGCATCGTTGAAATAAGCTGGGACTGTAACGACAGCCTTTGTTACTTCTTCACCAAGATAAGCCTCTGCTGTAGCTTTTAAATTTTGCAGAATAATAGCTGAAACTTCTTGAGGACTATACTCTTTTCCCTCAACCTCAACTTTATAGCTTGTTCCCATATGTCTTTTGATTGACATGATCGTATTAGGGTTTGTTACAGCTTGACGTTTAGCCACTTCCCCAACTTGACGTTCCCCATTTTTAAAGGCAACAACAGATGGAGTTGTGCGGTTACCTTCTGGATTTGGGATTACCTTTGGTTCTCCTCCTTCTAATACTGCAACGCAGGAGTTAGTAGTCCCTAAGTCAATACCAATTATTTTACTCATATTCTTCCCTCCAAAATCTTTATGTAAATACTATTGATTTACTTTTACCATTGATGGACGAATCACTCTGTCCTTTAGGATATATCCTTTTTGGAATTCTTCTACAACAACGTTAGAATCATAGTTTTCCTCTTGAACTTGCATAACTGCCTGATGCATGTGTGGATCAAACTCTTTTCCAACAGCCTCGATTTGCTCTGCACCTTCTGCTTTTAAAGCATCCAGAATGCCACGATAAACCATTTCCATTCCTTGAAGCAACGATTTCGCTTGCTCGTTGTCGGCATCAAGCTGTAATGCTCTTTCAAAATTGTCAATTGCCGGCAATAAACCAGAAATCAGGCTTTGAGCTCTATATTTTTCAGCCGCTTCCAAGTCTAATCTTGCACGGCGACGGGAATTTTCAAAGTCAGCTTGTAAACGAAGCATTCTATTTTCAGCTTCTTCAAGCTTCGCCTTTAATTCTTCGTTTTCTTTCTTTATCAGTTCCAATTCATTTTCCTCTAGATTTGGGACCTCTGCTTCATTTGCTGTTTGTGCAACCGCCTCATCCTCCACTTGCTGGGCTTCTACGGCTGCTTCTTCTATGTTCATCTCTTTTTCAGTCACCAACGTCACCTCCTTAAAATGAATTTATGTACACTCGATTGGTGATTTTCGTTCTAAACACTTCGCTATCCACTCAGAAACAGTTAGGTCACCTTCATGTTATAAGGTGGTCTTCCTGATCACTTCTTCTCTCCAATCAACAGTAACCTTTACTGTATATCCTATTATGATGGATCAGAAAAGTCTTCTAAAATATACACATTGAAAGGGGTGGAAAGGCTAATCCCACCCTTATCAATATTTCCACGTCTATTTTATTCCATACAGATTTGTTAATACCGTTGATAAATCCTTCGATAAAAACTTCATAAGACTAATTACACGGGAATATTCCATACGAGTCGGACCCAGAACTGCGATCGAACCTAATTGTTCATCACCAACTGAATAAGTTGCCGTAATAAAACTACAATCCTCCATCTCCGAAATATCGTTTTCGCGACCAATTCTCACATGGAGTCCTATTGGATTATTGCGGATAATGTCATAAAAGTCATTTTCCTGTTCAATTAAGTTGAGAAGACCTCGGACCTTATCAATATCATGAAACTCAGGTTGACTTAACATATTCGTCTTTCCCCCAAAGAATAACTTCTCTGAATGCGAAATTTTTAACGTATCCGCAATGGAATAGAGGAGGAAATCATAATTCTGTATATGTTCTCTCAAAAGGACAACCACTTCTTTTAAGAGTTTATTATTCAAGTGATCAAGAGGAACTCCTGTTAATCGATCATTTAAGATATTAACAAGCTTTTCAATATCACTTGCTTCCGTAGATTCTGGTAAAGAAAATAACTTATTTTCTACATGTCCAGTATCTGTAATGATAATCGCTACTGCTGTTTCTTTATTGAGCGGAACAATTTGAATCCTTTTTAATTTATTTTCTTTTACATCTGGACCAAGGACAATGGCCGTATAATTGGTAAGTTCCGACAAAATTTTAGCTGACTTCTGAACGATTTTTTCCATTTCGTAGATTCGTTCTGCGAATATGGATTTAATGGTATAAATGTCTTTTTTACCTAACTTCTGTGGTGAAAGTAAATGATCGACATAATATCGATATCCTTTCTCCGATGGAATCCTACCAGATGATGTGTGTGTTTTTTCAATAAATCCAAGCTCCTCCAAATCCGCCATTTCATTTCGGATTGTAGCGGAACTCAAAGATATCTCATCCTTTTTGGCTAAACTTCTAGAGCCAACGGGCTGGGCAAATTGAATAAAATCATCAACGATCACCTGTAAAATCAGTAATTGACGATCCGTTAACATGCTCATCACCTCTGTTAGCACTCATTGATTGTGAGTGCTAAATCTAATACTAAAATATCAAATATGATAGGGAGATGTCAATAATAAATACTGAACCTATCGCTAAGGTTCCTCATTCATCAAGTAGAAAGGCCTCGAATGCCTCATTTCCAAGAAACCGACCATGTCGGGTTAGAAATATGTACCCATTTTCTATTGTGAGTAATCCCTTTTCTTTAAGTTCCTTTAGTTTTTGTTGAAAAATGTCTAGCGGGCTTTTTCCAAATTTAGTTATAAACCTCTCGATGGATACCCCTTTAACTTTTCGCAGCCCAAGGAACATTTCTTCTTCCCACTTTTCCTTTTCAGATAATACATGTGCATCCATAATCGGAAGTTCACCGCTCTCTAATGGGTTTATATATTTTTTTATGGGTCCATAATTTGAACTGCGCACCCCATTGACATAACAATGAGCTCCTGCACCAAATCCATAATATTCATCATTATTCCAATATGTCAAATTATGGAGACTTTCATATCCAGATTTTGCAAAATTACTGATTTCATATTGGTGGTAGCCATGCTTCTCCATTTCATTCATTAATAAATGATACATCTCAGCTTCTTCATCTTCATTTGGTATTTGCAGTTTTCCCTTATTCATTAATTGATAAAAAATTGTTTTTGGTTCAATTATAAGCGAATAGGCTGAAAAATGTGTGACCTCCAAGGCAAAGGAACGTTGTAAAGTCTGCTTCAATTGGTCAATAGATTGATTAGGAAGACTATACATCAAATCAATATTGATATTTTGAAAACCTACCTTTTTCGCTTTCGCAATTGACTCATAAACATCATCCGGATTATGGGTTCTACCAATTTTCTTTAGTAATTCCTCATCAAATGTTTGAACACCAAAACTTAACCGATTTACTCCTCCATCAAATAACACTTTAAGCTTCTCCTGAGATAAATCCCCGGGATTTGCTTCAAATGTATATTCTATATCAGGAAAAAAAGGTAAATATTCTCGAATGATCGCACAAAGTCTTTCTAACTGTCTTTCGTTCAATGAGGTTGGTGTACCCCCGCCAACAAAAATTGAGTTCAATGAACTTGTTGGTGTTTTCTCAACGATTTGTTTCATTTCGGTCCCCAGCGCTTCTAGATACGCATCAACGGGCTGACCCTTTAAATACACTTTATTAAAGTCACAATAATGACAGATGTGTTCACAAAATGGGATATGGATATATGCAGCCTGGATCATTTGAATACTCCTCTTTCTATATTAGAAAAGCGCAAGCGCCTGCTTACCCTTAAGTCTGCACAAGACAAGTATAGGCGACTCCCAAGGAACCGACACTTGACACGCTTGTGACAAAAGAGGGGGATGGCTGCTTGCGCTTGACATTTATCTAACGCAATAAACCTTTCTAAACTAACAAAAAGAGGTTATCCTGCCACAAAAGCGCAGCTAACCTCTTTTACCAATCATTTATTTTTTCGACTGATTGTTGTCGTCCATCTTCAGTACAGCCATGAATGCTTCTTGTGGAATTTCTACAGAACCCACTTGTTTCATCCGTTTTTTGCCTTCTTTTTGCTTTTCTAACAGCTTCCGCTTACGAGAAATATCTCCACCATAACATTTTGCTAATACGTTTTTACGGATCGCCTTAATTGTAGAACGAGCAACAATTTTTTGTCCAATCGCAGCTTGAACTGGAACTTCAAATTGCTGTCTTGGAATGATCTCTTTTAGTTTATCTACAATTACTTTGCCACGATCATAAGCAAAATCTTTATGAACAATAAAACTCAATGCATCCACTTTTTCAGCATTTAAAAGAATATCCATTTTAACAAGCTTAGATGGTTTATATCCAATTAATTCGTAGTCGAAGGATGCATAACCCTTTGTACTTGATTTTAGTTGATCAAAGAAATCATAGACAATTTCAGAGAGCGGCATTTCATAAATAATACTAACGCGTGTTTCATCTAAGTATTCCATGTTGATGAAATTCCCACGTTTATTTTGACAAATTTCCATAATCGCTCCAACATAATCATTTGGTGCCATCATTGTTGCCTTTACATATGGTTCTTCAACTGTATCAATTTTTTGAGGTTCAGGCATATCTGCTGGATTATCAACTCTTACAGTCGTCCCATCTGTCAGTTTTACCTCATAAATAACACTAGGGGCTGTAGTAATTAAATCAATATTGAATTCACGTTCAATTCTTTCTTGTATAATTTCCATGTGGAGAAGCCCTAAAAATCCACATCTAAAACCAAAGCCAAGTGCTTGTGAAGTTTCTGGTTCAAATTGTAAAGAGGAATCATTCAACTCAAGTTTTTCTAATGCCTCACGGAGATCATTATATTTGGCCGTATCAATCGGATATAACCCGCAAAATACCATTGGGTTTAATTTACGATAACCAGGTAGAGGCTCTGTCGCCCCATTTTTTGCGTTTGTAATCGTATCCCCAACCCGTGTGTCTCCAACATGTTTAATGGATGCCGATAAAAATCCAACATCGCCGACTGTTAATTCATCAACTGGCACAGGCTTTGGATTTGTAACTCCAACTTCAGTTACTTCGAATTCCTTACCTGTTGCCATCATTCGGATCCGATCGCCAGCCTTAACCGTTCCTTCCATCACTCGAATGGAAACGACAACCCCACGGTAGGCATCGTAATACGAATCAAAAATCAATGCCTGTAACGGAGCATCAGGATCCCCTGTTGGAGCTGGGACTTTTTCAACAATTTGCTCTAAAATATCTTCAATTCCAATTCCTGCTTTGGCTGATGCAAGAACGGCTTCTGACGCATCAAGCCCAATAATATCTTCGACTTCCTGTCTGACTCGTTCCGGATCTGCACTTGGTAAGTCAATTTTATTGATTACTGGAAGGATCTCTAAGTCATTATCAAGCGCCAAATACACATTTGCAAGAGTTTGAGCTTCAATCCCTTGTGCAGCATCCACAACTAAGATTGCACCCTCACATGCAGCAAGGCTTCGGGAAACCTCATACGTGAAATCGACATGCCCGGGAGTGTCAATTAAATGAAACGTATAAATTTCCCCATCTTTTGCTTGATATTTCAATTGGACCGCATTTAATTTAATCGTGATTCCTCTTTCTCGCTCTAAATCCATGGAATCAAGTAACTGACTTTTCATTTCTCTTTTTGTTAAAGAATTGGTTTGCTCTAAAATCCGATCAGCTAACGTTGATTTTCCATGATCAATATGTGCGATGATGGAAAAATTACGAATCTTTTCTTGCCTGTTTAGTCTGTCTTCTCTATTCATATGTTTGTCCACTCCTACTAGTCATCCACAGATACACTATTTTTTGATTATATCAGTAGGATTTAGGAAAGCGCAAGAGGCTAGATCAACCTCATATCGTCACACACTTTATATGTTTCGATGAAAAAATGGATAAACCTACTTTCACCGCGTTTGCTATTCAAACGAATAAGCGGCTTGTTCAAGCAGGTTAGCCATTTTTTCTCTTACTTGGTTGTGATTCTTCACTAACAATTATTTAGTGAGTAATCCAGCTATGAATTGGATGATCAAGTCTGTCATGCTTGAAATAAATTGGGCAATCGCCTTACCAATTGAAGAAAAAAAGTTAAAAGCCTTCATTTCTTCCAGTTCTGCTTTTTTCTTTTCGATATCATGGCTTGATAAATCATTTCCAAGTATCGATGCCTCTAATTCACCTTCACTTGAATTATTGATCATAAAAACACCTTGGAACTGTTCATGTCCATAACCCTTCATTTTCACAATTCCTTCATTCGCCTGCTGCATTCCGAATAATACAGAAACGAACATAAGAATGGCAAGAAACATGGATTTTAACATAAACATTTTCATAGCTCGTCACTCTCTTTCTAACTTTCATTTGCAGGATTTTCAGATGGTTGATCTACACGCTCAGCCTGCCAATAATATTCACTAATCACTTCTGCTAACACTTCTGCTGAGTTGTACAATTCTTCGAACGTATTATCTACTCCACCAAATTCTACGAGAATGGCATTTTCAGAAAGGTCTTGGTTAAACTTTCCATTCGTGCCTGCACCTTTCTTTGTAAAAACACCTCGACTCAAGCCCTTATGAGATTCATCCAACCTTCTTTGTAATTCATTCGCAAAGCCTAGATTTTTCTCATAATTGGCATGCTCTCCGCCAATAACAAACGCTAACTTTGCGTATGACTTGCCATTCATCTCAACCGTTGTATCTTTCTTTCTTCTTGAATCACGATGTATGTCTATCAAGTATGTTAAATCTCGATTTTGCGTTACAGCGGCTTCTACAACTGCTCTTGATTCTTGATAGGATCTTGCAAATGATAGTCCTTTTTCTTTTAATCTGGCTTCAATATCTGTTTTATCAACAACTGTACCAATACCTCGAGTTTCTAATTCTTCCTTAAGCTTGTCCCCAATATTGGTCACGTTCACTTGTGAATGGTAGGCATGATTTGGATTGGTTACACCTTTTAAATAGGGAAGAAAGGATTCACGGTTATGAGAAAAATACACATAGACAACATCCTTATCCCCTGTCGTATTCGGCGGAGCTTCTGGATTTCCACCCTCCCCATTTCCTTGAATGTCATCCGTATTCTGCAGCGCCGCTTCTTTTTCAGCTTGTAAGATCTCTAGGGGTGGAGCTGACTCAATTGGCATATTCGTATAATTCGTCCCCTCACCTGCAACGATAATTTCCGTATCAAATAATGAAAAGGCAGGCAGTTCCCTTCCGAGTAGACTTCGAGGATCATCTAGGTTGATGTTAGTTGATAATTTAAATAAATATTGGGATAGAGCAGGTTTAGGTGTCGATTCTGGTAATCCTTCTAGAAAATAATGATTTTCCTGACCGATCAGATTATAGAGCATATCTCCTGTAATATTGGTTGCCGCAGATTTAACTGAATTGGATGCAGGCCTATATTTCGGATCTAAGGTCGTTAATACCCCACTGATCGAAAAAACTAAAATTAAAAAACAAACAAATACAATAATCCCCTTTAATAAATGTGTACCCTTGACTGTGACCATTAATTGATGTGATTTAACAGATTTCATCTCTCCACCTCTTTAGAGCTTAAAGTCTACTAATTTATATGACTTTAATAGAGAAGATAGAACCTATCTTTACATCAATTAATGAAAACTAGTAACAAATAGATATGTAACCATGCGTGTAAGCCATCTGTTTACACGCATGAGAGAAATATTATCTTGTATAAAACCCAGTATTATCTTGATCTATACTATGATGGAGACTGGCATTTAAACCGTTGGCGATCAGATTTGCCATATCTTCAATAAACACATCTACTTCCTTTGGTGTTACCATCAAATTATGCCCGAGAGGGGCTAACACCTCATAGATTAATTTACGTTTTTCTTCTTCTTCCAATGTTCCAACCATTCCCAAAAAGGTTTGACGATGGTGTTCATCTGGTAAATCTTCTTCGGTCAGCTTCTTTTTCTTTCCAAAAGTCATGCCAGCAGGAGCTAATGCACGGGAAGGACGATTGCCTTCTCTTAGTTCTTTGCCAAAATGCTTCAGAATAAAATCAATCGTATCACTTGTGATAGAAACAGCATCCACTACGGTCGGTACCCCAATGGCGAAAACTGGAATCCCCAATGTTTCTTTACTTAATTCCTTCCGTTTATTTCCTACACCAGAACCAGGATGAATCCCTGTATCTGAAATTTGAATCGTCGAATTAACCCTTTCAATGGAACGGGAAGCAAGAGCATCAATCGCAATGACAAAATCAGGTTTAGACTTTTCTACAACCCCAAAGATAATATCACTTGTTTCAATACCTGTTAGCCCCATCACACCGGGAGATAGTGCACTTACTGGACGAAAACCTTCTTCTACGTTTCCCGGCTGTAATTCAAATAGATGTCGCGTCACAAGCAGATTTTCACACACTTGTGGTCCTAATGCATCAGGTGTCACATTCCAATTCCCAAGTCCCACGACTAAACAAGATGCATCCTCTTTGATTCCATTTTGTTTTAAGAAATGGGCAAATTCAGCAGCAAATACTTCTTCTACCTTATGTTGCAATTCAGTATCACTTTCTCTAATTCCGAGCACTTCAAGGGTTAAGTATTTACCTTGTTTTTTCCCAATTGCTTTTTCTCCCTCCTTTGTCACTTCGACAAAGGAGATTTTCACATCATCAACTTCCTTTTCCTTGATAATGATCCCTTCAATTTTGGAAAGGTCTTCCTGCTCTCCAACAGATTGATGGCTCTTTTCGTTAAGGACCATCTCACGCGCTTCAATGGCTAAGTCAGTTCGTACGGAATATAAACTTAAATCAAGTTCCTCTTTCAACATAATCCCCCCATGATTAGTAAAACTACTATTTCTATTTATCCTTTCCGGAAAAAAGGAAAATGATTCAAATATTTACAAGGTTTAGGTCTACCAAGACTAAGAAACTAAAAAAAGATCCCCCCCTATTCCGTAGACAAAGTGAAATCTATTCCTTTAAAAAACATAACGGAGTATTGCAATATTCACTCCCGTTTGATAAAATATCTTTTGTTCTTACAAATGGTAATGGATGTATAATCGAGTTCATATAATCTCGATGCTTATATATTAGGAGGTGAACGTTAATGCCAAACATTAAATCTGCAATTAAACGTGTAAAAACGACTGAAAAGAAAAATGCGCAAAACAATACGATTAAATCTGATATGCGTACTTCTGTGAAAAAAGTTGAAGCAGCAGTTGTCCTAAACGATGCTACTGCGGCAGCTAGCACTTATGCTGAGGCTGCTCGTAAATTAGATAAAGCTGCAGCAAAAGGTCTTATTCATAAAAATGCAGCATCTAGAAAGAAAGCTCGTTTGATGAAGAAATTAAACACTCTAAACGCGTAAGACAAAGAGGCTGATCCATAGGATCCAGCCTCTTTTAATTTGGATTTAGTTTTAATAGAATGAGTTCAATTAACAGCTCTTTATTCATGGCTCCCGTTTTCATCTTATAGTCAGCATCTGCAAGTTGCTTAATAATATTGATGAGTTCCTCATCCCTAAATTTTTGAGCTTGACCTGCAGCTAATTTAACTCGAAACGGATGGACTTTCAAATGACTAGCAATTTGTTTCTGCCCATAACCTCGATTTGCCAATTCCTTTACTTGATAAATAAGACGGATTTGATTCGTAATAACCGCTAAAATTTTAATCGGTTCTTCATTTAATTTTAGCAAATCATAATAAATTCTTAATGCATCCTCCATTCTACGATTAACAATTTTATCCACCAGTGTAAAAATATTCTGCTCTAAAGATCGAGCCACTAAATCTTCTACAGTTCTACTATCAATCACATGACCTTGACCTACATATAGCGCCATTTTGTCAATTTCACTTGTTAACATAAATAGATTTGTACCTGCGAGAGCTAACAATAATTCTAATGCATCGGGATCAAATGTAACTCCATTATAATCCGCTCGAGCATGGATCCATTTTTTTAAATCAGGTTCTGTCAGTTTTTTCGCTTCAAAGATCGCTGCTTTTTTCTTTAACTCTTTTGTAATCTTTTTCCGTTCATCTAGTTTTTCGTATGGGGCCACAAACACTACAATTGAATAAGGAGCAGGTTCTTTCAAATACGCCTCTAATCTAGAGAGATTATGTTCAACCTTTTCTTTTGTTTTCTCTGCAGTTAAGAAGTGGGGGTTATGTAAAAAAAGTAATTTTTTCTCTCCCATAAACGGTAGCGTTTCTGCATCCTCCAAGGCCACTTCGATAGGAGTATCAGCTAAATCAAAATTCGATAGATTAAATTCCATATCCTCTTTATCTAAAGCTGTATCTGCTAATAATTGCTTGGTTTCATTTATAAGAAAACTCTCTGTTCCATATAATAAGTAAATCGGGCTAATCTCTTTTCTTTTAATTTGTTTCCATAATTCAAAAATCATTGCTTCTCACTCCATTTGAGTCCTGTCTATTTTCTATCGTAAAGAAGCAAAGTCAATTTTACAAGTATCATTTTGCATTAAAGACCTTAAATATTAAAAGGAATCGGTACTGTTGATCGTACCAATTCCTAATCTATATGAACGCCACTCATTTAAGACCTAGGTAGCAAAAATGGTGACGGGATCACGGTAATTATATTTTGACCGAATCACAACAGAGTATGAATGTCAAGAGTTTACAGGCTAGGAATGTTTTTATTAGTGAATAGAGTGTTTTTGTTTTATCTGAATAGTAGATTTTTTCTTAATATTAGCTTATACTATAATCATGATAAAAAGGGGGGTATCTTCCATGAACGAATTCGAGAAAGATGTACAATGTAAACGCAATGATGCCATTGATGCTGGGGTCGGTTTCGTTGTTTCATTTGGATTTTTTGCAACATTATTTGTCATTGCAACCATAGTGCAATTTATTGGATCCTAGTTATTTAGAGGCTTATAAAAGGCCTCTTTTTTTGTTCTTGCCTTCTCTTATTTTTTAATATCTTATGGACGGTAAACCCAAAAGGTGCCTGTCTTTTTTACAAATGAATAGGTAATAGCTCCAGATTCGTCTGTCCTTAAAATGTTTACTTGGCCTTTTTCTAATCTCCCTAAAACTTCCTTATTTGGATGACCAAATCGATTGTCTCTTCCTACCGAAATGATCCCAATTTTAGGAGAAAGAGTTTCTAATAATAGGTCTGTAGTTGAAGTTTTACTACCATGATGTCCCACCTTTAGTACATCAACTGCTAAATGACGGTTTTCGTTTAATAATTTCGTTTCCCCATCTTCTTCTAAATCTCCCGTGAATAACCAGTTCAAGCCTCCCAGCTCTGTATAAATAACAATCGAACTGTTATTTCCACTTTCATCATTTCCTTCTTTTGGGGATAGGATTTTAAAAGAGTGTTCTCCGCTTTTCCATTGATTTCCAGCATGTACAAATCGTACATTTATCTCTTTGTCTTTGGCCTGTTGTAGTAATTTCGTTTCGAGCTCACTTTTTTTCCTATTGTCTGGTAAGACCAATTCTTTAACCCTCAGCTCCTCCATGATCGCCGTAGCACCTCCTGCATGGTCAAGATCTCCATGGGTAATAATTAATTTATCGAGTTTTGCTACTCCTTTACTTTTCAAAAAGGGAACGACCGTATCTCTCCCAACCTCATATGAACGTTGCTTCTCTTGCCACGGTTCCCTATCAAAGATTTGATTCCCCCCTGTATCAATCAAATACGTTCCTTTCCCGTAAGGAAGTTTAATAAAAATACTATCACCTTGACCAACATCTATAAACGTCACCTCTCCCTCTTTTGAAAAGGTTGTTAATACAACTTGGCTAATGAATAAACATACCGGAATCAATAATAAGTAACTTTTCTGCCATAAAGGTTTCCTGAGCTTTTCCCAAAGAACGAAAAAATAAAAAAATCCTCCTATATACAAAACCAGGATAAATGGATCTGGTTTCCCTAATAACACCCCACTATAGGGAAATTGAGAAATCAATTCTGTTAATCCGTTCGTCCATTGAATCATTTTATTTAATAGATAAAGCAACGGATCTACTGCCGCTGTTAATAACAAATGGGAAAGATAACTTATTAATACAAGTGGTAGAATCACAATATTAAACAAAGGTACATAAATGAGGTTGACTAATAAGGATATTACGGAAAACTCATAAAAGAAGGTAAGAAGAATTGGAGCAGAGGATAACATTGAAATAAAAGAAGTAGTCAGCATAGCCAATAAGGGATGTTCACATTTTTCTAAAATAAATGGAAGTGATAGTAGAAGTGAAAATGTAACAAGAAAGGACAGTTGAAAGCCAACATTATAAATGGCATAGGGTGAGATAAAAACATAGATTAAAAAAGTGAAACTTATTCCATCCAACGGGCTTATATGGAATGAAGTGCCCCATCTTCTCGCGATTAATAAAATCATTGTCATCATAATCGATCGGTTAACAGAAGGCGATGCACCTGTTAACATTCCGTACAAGGGCAAACAAATTAATAAAACGATGACACACTTTTCTTTCGTCATCCCCATTCTTAAAAGTAGTTGATAAAATATTGCTACAATAATGGCAATGTGAAGACCTGATATTGCCAATAAATGGACAATTCCTAATTCACGATAATCATCCATGGTTTCAGGGGAAATTAAATCATCACTTCCAAACAATAGGGCCGCCGCAAGCGGAACCGAATCTTTCGGAAAATGACGCTCTAAGTAGCGGATTCCTTCAGAACGAAACCTTTTAATAGAAGTAATAAAGGTAGGGGAATCTTGACATGATTTTATAGTGAAGTCGAAAGGGGTTAATAACCAATGAATCTGGTTTCGCCTTAAATATTCTTTATAATTAAAAGCATTGGGATTTGAGGACACTTCCGGTTCTTCTAAAATTCCTTCTACTTTACAAACCAAGCCTGGGAACAGCGCTTTTTGCAGAAATTGTTTCTCATTTTCAGATTTTATTTTATATTTCATTAGCAATGTTTCAGAGCTCTTTTGGTCTGTCACTTCCATTGTTAAAACATCACCATTTATTTTACCGATATCTTGGAAAAACAATATAAATTTTTCTTCGTTTCCAGAGAGTTTCGTTTGATTTTGAAGAATTTCAATCTCAGATCGAATAAAAAACAAAGCAAATATCAAAAGGATTGCCCATAATTCTTTTCCCTTCATTTTTTTCATTTTAATAAAGAAAGGAAAGATACAAAGATAAATCATGATAAAAAGGAAAGAGTTCTCCATTGCTGCTAACGTTCCAATCAGTGCTGAAATGGCTATAACGACACCTTTTGTTTTCATAGAAGCATTATCTCCTAAAACTTCATCAGGTAAGGACGATCCATATACCGACCTGACCTGATGAATGATTTTATTTTGGCAAATGAATCACTTCAATATCTCGTAAAAAATGCTCATTCCATTTATTTGGATAGGCATCACGAAAAACTACTCTCGCTATACCTGACTGTGCCAAAGTTTTTGCGCAGTTCTCACATGGTTCGTGTGTTACATAAGCCGTTGCACCCTTAAGAAGGCTTCTATCCGCATGTAAAACTGCGTTTAATTCAGCGTGAAGGGTACGAATACAGCGCCCTTGATCATTGATTAAACAACCTACATCTTCACAATGATCATGTCCATGTATCGATCCGTTATATCCTGTTGATACAATATGCTTGTCCTTTACAATAACACATCCTACGTGAAGTCTTGGACATGTTGAACGAGTGCCTACTTCTGTTGCAATATCTAAAAAATAATGATCCCAGCTTTTTCTCATCCATCCAATTTCCTTTCATTCTTATTGAATTTAACTCAACTATAGCTTATAAAAAATCACTCCATTAAACAATTGCTTTTCATGAAATTATCGAATTGAAATTTGATCCTTGAGTTTTTCGAACGTCTTCTCACCAATCCCGCTTATTTCCATTAAATCCTCTATTTTCTCAAAGGAACCATTTTCTTCGCGGTATTGGATAATGGCATCAGCCTTGGATGGACCAATACCTGTAAGCGTTAACAATTCAGTTTGCGATGCTTTGTTAAGATTTACCTTTCCATCATCCTTTTCCTGCGCCATTGTTGCTTCTGACTGGTCCACCGATTCCTCTCCGATCACAGGAAAATACAAAACCATTTCATCCTCTAACCTCATCGCCTGATTAATGCGATCTCGATCTGCATTTTCTAGTAGACCCCCTGCGTTTTCAATGACATCTGTTACTCTATCCCCCGTTTGAAATTCGTAAACACCTGGGTTACGGATAGCCCCTTTAACATCCACCACGATTCTTTCCACTTCAATTAAATCGGACTTTTCCTTTTCGGTCTCAGCAATAGTCTCCTCTTCAAACCATTCATTTGACACTTGTTTTGCGTTATCATTTTCATTCTTTCCGATAAAAAAATAAGCGATGATAGCCCCTAAAACCACTATTCCAAGCAATAACGGAACTAAATTTTGTTTTACGATATTTTTCATAAATTTCTTTCCTTTCTCAATATCATTCTATTCAATTTTGGGTTTTGAGCATAATTCAAATTTTGTATTCATACCATGTTAGGAGACTTAGCCTTGTTAGAGGAGGGATGGATAAATGGAAGTTGGGATTATTGGTACAGGAAATATGGGGAGAATTCTAATAGAAGCGTTGCTGGATGGAAAGGCTGTTTCCCCATCCTCCATGATCATAACGAATAGGACTCTTTCGAAAGCAGTTGCCATTCAACAAAATTATCCAGAAATTCGTATCGGTCAGAATATAGAGGAGATTGGAAAAAAAGCCGATTTGATCTTTATTTGTGTAAAACCCCATGATGTTTTTGATGTTTCAAGAAAGCTTTTACCCTTTTTAACGAAAGAAAAATGTGTCATTACGATTACAAGCCCTATTAGTGTAGAGCAATTAGAATCAATTCTCCCGTGCTCTGTCGCACGAGTCATCCCAAGTATCACAAATCGAGCACTTACAGGAGTCACTTTACTATCATTCGGACAAAATTGTAAAACATCTTGGAAAAATAGGATAAATGAAATGACGGAACATATTTCTAGGCCGCTTGAAATAAAGGAAGACATTACAAGAGTAGCTTCAGACATTGTAAGCTGTGGTCCGGCGTTTTATAGTTATCTAACTCAACGCTTTATCCAAGCAGCTGTACAAGAAACTAAAATTGACCAAGATACTGCTACCATTTTAGCAAGTGAAATGTTAATTGGTTTAGGAGAGTTACTTCGTCAAGGTCACTATACACTGCCTACATTACAGGAAAAAGTTTGTGTAAAAGGTGGAATTACAGGTGAAGGGATTAAAGTATTAGAAAAAGAAATTGGAAATATGTTTGAGCATTTATTCCAAGCGACTCATTTGAAATTTGAAGATGATCTAGCTAGCTTGAGGAGTCATTATATTAATAAGTAATTCGATAAGAATCGACTAAATCCTCTTTTTTCCAATAAAAAAATCCCCTGTGATTGAATATTAAATTCACAGGGGATTTTCATGTTTATGACTCTTTTTTGCGCGAGGTAAAAAAGATTCTTTCAGATTTTTCTTCTGGAGGACCGTCTGTAAAATCTGCCGTAATCGAAAGAATCTCAAAACCAATCTGTTCAAGCCATTCTTTGTAGCGATCAATTGAAAAAGTTTGCTGTAAATGAAGTTCATCAAAACGTTTGTATTGACCAGTATATTCATCTAGTTTAAAAAAGGTTAACTCGTGTTCTACACTATTTGGAATTTCACCTTCAAAGCATTGCCAAATATAACTGATCTCCTCACCATTGTAGGCATAGGTTTGATTGAGGAACAGCTCATTTATTTTATAAAGGGAGTGAACATCAAATATAAATAGTCCACCTGTAGTTAAATGATGATGCACTCTTTCAAACGTTTGGTAAATGGCCGCTTCACTTTGTAAATAATTAAGGGAGTCACAAAAAAGTCCAACCACGTCAAATTCACCAAGATTTTCAATCTCAGACATATCTTGTTGAACTAAAAACAAGGAATGTCCATATTTTTCAGATTTGTCCCTTGCAACGGTTAACATTTCTGCTGACAGGTCCACTCCTGTAACTTGAAAACCCTCTTTCGCTAAGCGAAGAGATACCTCTCCTGTCCCACACGCCAAATCAAGAAATCGGCTTCCGTTTACGCCAAATGCTTCTTGTTGTCGTCTGACAAACTCAACCCATTGGTCATATGGGACATCAAGCATGAGTTCATCATAGAGGCTGGCAAAATTTTCATAGGTCATGGATTTAGCACACTCTGAATATTTTCAAGAGGAGCATCTCCCCATAATCGTTCTAAATTATAATATCCTCGTTCATCCTTATGAAAGACATGTACAACGACATCACCAATATCAACTAGGACCCATCTTGCTTCATCGAAACCTTCCATGCGCCTAAGTGAAATATTTTGTTCCTCAACCTTTTCTTTAATTTCACGAGCAATCGCTTGTACTTGTTTATCTGAGTTGCCGTGGCAAATCACAAAATAGTCTGCTACTAGTGAAATACCTTTCATATTTAGAGCTACAATATCTTCCGCCCTTTTAGCATCAGCAGCCTTTACAGCCACCTCTAACATTTGACGAACATCCATTCAATCTGCCTCCTTTTTAACTAAATCGTTATAAGTATGAAAAGTAAGAGGAAAAATGCGTTGATTTTTCTTCATTAGAAATTCAATCGAATTTCTAATTGATTTTATTAAAGCTCTGTCTAGATTTGACTTCGCCATTTCTCGAACTTCCTCTACACCAGGAAAATGCCTACCTGGTTCAATATAATCAGCTAAATAAATAATCTTTTCTAAAAGAGTCATATTGGGTCTACCCGAGGTATGGTAACGGATGGCATCTATAATATCAGAGTCCTTAATCCCCACTTCTTTTTCTACGAGATAAGCACCAACTGGAGCATGCCATAATTCACTATTATATTTTAGTAATTCAGGATCCATGTCCTGCTCCTCAATGATTGCCTTCATTTCATCTTTATCACGAAATTTTGCATAATCATGAAAGATCGCAGCAAGTTCTGCTTTTTTCGCATCAGCCCCATACCGTTCTGCTAATATAATAGCCGTCTCCATTACCCCTAAGGTATGCTGGTAACGGTGCTGGGTAATTTGCTCTTTTACAATCGCTAATGCTTGATCACGTTTCATATAACCGATTCTCCTCAATATACTCTTTCACTGGATCTGGCACAAGGTATCGAATACTTTTCCCATCCTGTACTCTTTTTCTAATCATATCTGAAGATATATCTATGTTTGGAACATCTACATAGAGAATCGGATAGTCCGTATCACATCTATATTGGGAACGATTTACCCCTACAAATGTGATAAGGTTTACGAGTTCATCAATATTGTACCATTTTGGTAAGTATTCAATCATATCCGCACCGATAATAAAATAAAATTCATCATCGTATCTTTCTTTCAAAAGTTGAATCGTATCAAAAGTATAGGATTTCCCTACTCTTTCCAATTCAATTGCCTGAGTTTTAAAAAGCGGATGATTTGCAATGGCGCGACGAACCATCTCAAGCCGATGCGCTCCTCCTACCCCACTTTTATTCTCTTTATGAGGAGGCTCTTGATTAGGCATAAACCAAATTTCATCCAACTTTAATTCCATTTGTACTTCATTGGCAATCACTAGATGTCCTAAATGAGGAGGATTAAAAGTCCCTCCTAAAATCCCAATTTTTTTCAGTGAAATCGCCCTCTTTCATTAGAAAAGCGCAAGCGCCTTGACCAGCTCCGTATGAACTGACTTGCACAGGATGTGCAGACATCGACGTTCGCCACAGGACGTGGCGGTTTTTAGTCGATGTTCTTCTCCCACTGCGATAAAGGAAACACGATGAGCACGAACGTGCGAATCGATGTTGACGCAATCATTGCGGAAGAAGCGGGAAGTTCACTAGGAGCTAGGCGCTGAAGCTAGACATTAGTCTAACTTCTAAAACTTACACTTTTATAAATCTGTAAACCACCGATTCTTTAGGGTAATATTAATTGTTTATTTTCTTGGGATTCCTTATACAAAACAATCGTATTCCCAATAATTTGAACCAGTTCGGCACCTATAGCTTTAGATAACTCTTCGGCTATATCACCTTTATCTTCTTCACAATTTTGTAAAACACTAACTTTGAGTAGTTCACGGGCTTCTAACGCATCATTAATCTGCTTCACCATATTTTCATTAACCCCGCCTTTACCAACTTGAAAGATAGGGTTTAAATGATGTGCTTTTGAACGTAAAAAACGTTTTTGTTTTCCTGTTAACATTTCTTTCCTCCTAATTGTTTAAGACAAACGGACTGCATTCGCTCAATATCAGGGAAAATCCCAGTCCATTTTTCAAATTGAAGCGCCCCTTGATAAGCAAACATTGGGATGCCATTTTGGGTACGTGCCCCTTTTCGTTTTGCTTCACGCATAATTTTCGTTTCTAATGGGCTATAAATAATATCACTAACTAACGCTGTTGGTCTTAAATTTTCTACCGAAATAGGCGAGGATTCAACATCTGGATGCATTCCGATCGACGTTGTTTGAACGATGAGATCATATTTAGCTAATTGTTCCTCTGCTTCCTCTAGATTAAGGACTTGAGAGTTTCTTGGGTATGGACAGTTTTCAACTAAATAGTCAGCCTTTGGAGTGGTTCTATTGGCAATATCAATATTTTTTAATCCTGCTTGAGCCAAGGTAAAATAGATCCCTCTAGCGGCACCGCCCGCACCAATTAACAGTATTTCTTTATCAGCGAATGAAGGAACTTCCTTTTTGATTCCTTCTAAATAGCCGCTTCCATCTGTATTATATCCAACCAATCGACCATTTTCGTTTACGACCGTATTAACAGCCCCAATCGCTTGGGCCAAGGGGTCAATTTCATCCAAAAATGACATAATGCTTTGTTTATGTGGAACTGTTACACTTAAGCCCGATAACCCAATGGCTTTGAATCCTTTCACGGCATCTTCCAAATCATCAGGCTTTACATGAAAAGCCACATACGTTGCATCAATAGAATATAATTCAAATAAGTCATTATGCATGACCGGTGACATTGAATGAGCAACAGGATCTCCAATCACTCCGTATAACTTCTTCATCATTCTTCCCCTCCCAAACGAAATAGCGCCAGCGCCATGATCACCTCCGATAACCATCAGACGAGAAACCTAAGAAAAGCCTTATGACCTTGAAAAGTTAAGCGCTAGAGCTACACATCAATCTCGTTTCTCTACATCTATCTTTAAATTAACGATTTTCTAATCAGTACTGAAACACCTTTTGGTACATATGCTGCTACTTGTGCACCTGGTTCGTTAACGGTAATCCAACCTAGCCCAGAAAAAACGATATCGGTTTTTCCTTCTTTAATGGTGAATGTATGTCTAACTAATTCTGGAAAGGACTCAACGTCTTCCATTCTCGGTGGTGTTAACAATTCCCCAACATGATTCTGATATAAGTCATCTGCCTTATCTAATTTTGTACGATGAATAGTAATCTCATTTGAAAAATAACATGAAAATGAGCGTCGTCCACCTTTTATATAATCAAATCTAGCTAATCCACCAAAAAACAGCGTCTGTTCTTCGTTAAGTTGATAAACTTTTGGTTTGATTTCTTTTTTCGGTGTGATGACCTTCAAATCACGTTTATCGACATAATGAGCCATTTGATGATGATTAATAATTCCAGGGGTATCTACTAGCGCTTTTCCATCTGAAAGTGGAATTTCAATTGTATCTAATGTAGTACCAGGGAAATGTGAGGTTGTAATCACATCTCCTTCCCCCGTTATTTCCTTTAAAATCCGATTAACAAAAGTTGATTTCCCGACATTTGTACAACCTACAATATAGACATCTTTCCCATTTCGATAATGCTCAATGGCTTCTGTCACTTCCTGCATGAAAGAACCCTTTGCCGCACTTACTAAAAACACATCTACCGGTCTTAAACCAAGCTGTTTTGCTTCATGTTTCATCCAATTTATGAGCTTATTTGGCTTAACCGATTTCGGTAAAAGATCTACTTTATTTCCAATTAGGATAACCTTATTATTGCCAGTAAAACGATGCAATCCAGGAAGCCAGCTGCCATTAAAGTCAAAGATATCTACAATCTTAACAATTAACGCATCACTTTTCCCAATTCCATTTAATATCCGCAAGAAATCATCATCAGTTAAACTGACATCTTGGACTTCATTATAATGCTTTAGTCGAAAGCAGCGTTGACAGATAATTTCCTCTTTTTGTAGCGCAGACACAGGCGCATAGCCCAAGTCGTTTGGGTTTTCGGTTTGAATGTGGACTCCACACCCAAAACAAGAATACTGTTCACTCAAATTTATTTATCCTCCCATTGTAACAAGCCTTTTTTTCTAAACCAATTCATAATTCGTCTTTCAACAAGACGATTAAATTTAGTAGCTAGTCCATCGTTTTGAGCAACGGGTACCACTAAAATCGTATGAAAACCACTGCGATTTCCACCTAAAATATCGGTTAAAAGTTGATCCCCGATAACAACGGTTTCTTCTTTTTTTAAGTTCATTCTGGCAGCCGCCTGAATAAAAGCATGTGACAATGGTTTTCTTGCTCTAAAGATAAAAGGGATCTCTACTGGATCTGAAAATGCTTTGACCCTTGCCTCATTATTATTTGATACTATGGTCACTTGTATTTGATTTTGTTGCATCTTTTCAAACCACTTAATAACATTCGGCGTTGCTTCGGGACGATCCCATTCAACTAATGTATTATCAAGGTCTGTAATAATCCCTTTAATTCCCTTTTCTTTTAAATCCTCTGGTTTTATATCTAAAATACTTTTAACATGTTGATCTGGTAGAAAATTCTTTAACAAACTGTGCACCCCATTCGAAAAGCGTAAGCGCCTCGTCCAACTCCGTATGGACTGACTAGCACAGGATGTGCTGACATCGACGTTCGCCACAGGTCGTGGCGGTTTCTAGTCGATGTTCCCCTCCCACTGAGATAAACGAAACACGATGAGTACGTTAGTACGATCGTTGTTGACGCAATCGTTGCGGAAGAAACGGGAAATCCACTTGGAGTTAGGCGCTGGAGCTAGACATCAATCTAACTTCAAAAATTACCTTAATTTTTTAATAAAAAACTCTTTCTCGTAACCCGACAAATTTTGATCTTTTCCACTTTTTATCATCATACCCAATTTAAGCCATTAGTTCAAAAAATTATAACATGAATAATGATGACAGTCCTTATCCTTATGCCTTTTTTCTATCATTTCGAAACAACCTTTGTCCTATTTTCCGCAAAAACCGTTCGACAACTTTCTGCAATATTTTTTCTGTGGATAACTTTATACACAAAACTAACAGCTAATCTATTACCTTTATTTTATTTATAAACAACTTAGTAACAAGTTATCCACCGATCTCTGTGGATAAGAGAACGATTGTTCTAAGCGTTAAATTCTGTTAAAGTTAAGTTACAAGTTAATCAACAACAAACCTATTAACATATGCAGATAAAAAAGGATATAGAACTCCTTTAATAAAAAAAGGACAAACCATAGCGACATATTCTGACGGAGGTGAATTCTGACGTGTACAAACTATCTGATGAACTACTCATTGAGTCCTATCATAAAGCAATTAAATTAAATCTTAGCCCTGATTTTATTCGTTTAATCGAAGCAGAAATTCACCGAAGATCTCTCACCCATAAAATCAAAGCATCTTCATAAATAATAACCATCCCCTCACAAGAGGGGGTTTCTTTTTTGTCTCAATAGGTCATTTCTTTTAAGCCTGAATGAGTATAACCGATACACTCACCGACTTTAATTTGTCTCGGAACTGTTAAAGTAGATTCTTGGATAAAAGTCCCTGCTTGGAAAAGCAAGACAACTGAAGATCCAAAGGAAAAATAAGCCATTTCACTGCCTTTATTTAACTTGTTTGCATTTGTTAATGTTTCAATTGAATTAATATACATAGCCCCTACCTTAACAATTGCGACGGTTCCCTCTTCGTGCTCCACCTCTGTAATCATCCGATAATTTTTCGCAAGCGGTCTTTTTCCATATTTTAAACCAAAGGAATTAACAGGGTATGATTTTGTCCCAATCGTCCATTGATTAGAGATTTCTCCTGAAACTGGGCTATGAATACGATGATAATGACTTGGACTCAAATAAAAAATCATATAAGTGCCATCTACATATTTTTCGACTTTTTCATCTCCCCCAAGCATTTCCGAAATCGAATAGTTTTTACCTTTCACAATTACACAATGGTTAGACTGAACCTTCCCATATTCTTGAAGAATGGCGTCAACAGGACTCACGACAGAGAATGGTTTTTGATCAATGGAACGGGCTTCTTTTTTTAATCTCCTAGTAAAAAATTCATGAATGGTTTGATATTCCTTCATTGATTTTTCCATTTCATCTATATTAATTTGATAGATTTTAGAATAGAGAGGAATCAAACCCTTGCTCATTTTTGATCTGGCAAATCCTGCGAGAATACGTGATATACTCTTCCTATTTAATACGTTAATTAAGAGTCTATATATTGTTTGAACCATTGTTTTCCCCCCAAAAAAAGCCCATTTGTCCCTTTACTATCAGGCATAAAAACTTTAAAATTATATATTATTATATAGTATACTTAAGGAGTTATTCCCTTTCCACAAGGAGTGAGGAGATGTTTTTGTCAGGTGTTTTAGATACTACCATCAAAAAAATAAAAGCCCAATGTGCGAATGCATTAACACTTGCGAATTTAACTTTAGGCGGTTTTGCGATCATTAACAGTATCAATGGGGATTTAAATTTAAGTTTATTGTTAATCTTTATCGCGGCCCTTTTAGACCGTTTTGATGGCATGACAGCAAGAAAATTAAATATTGAATCAGAACTTGGTGAGCAATTAGATTCCATGAGTGATATTATATCATTTGGAGTCGCCCCTGCGCTTCTAATTTATCAGGGAATTTTATCTGAATTTGGAGCCCCTGGTGCATTTTTTACCGTTTTTTACATTGCTTGTGGAGCTTTTCGATTGGCGCGTTTTAATATTTCAAATACAAAAGGCTACTTCACTGGTCTGCCAATTACCGCTGCTGGCTGCATCATGACACTTAGTTTTTTAGCCATTCCATTGTTACCTCCACCCATTTTCCTTTTTCTCAATATCATTCTTTCTTTTCTTATGATCAGTACTTTCCGGTTGAAAAAAGTTTAAATAGCACTATGAAATCAAGCCATTTACAGAGAATGGCTTGATTTTTTAGCTACCGTTAACATGCTTTATGATTACCGCCCCACATAATTCTAATTTTTATACAGATGAAGCCAGATGGGGATCAACTGCCTTGAAGGCCCTAAAAATGAACACAAACAAAAGATAGCTCTATCAACATAAGTGTGACCAGCATAAAACCTAACCATCAGTAGGAATAAAATAACTCCTCACAGGTGAGAGTTTTCACTTTATCAAAATAATTTCAATTTGGACAGACAAAATTTGCTCTCTTCATTCATAGACATTAGTTAAACATCTTTTAGTTAGTAAAATGACTAGCGGAGGTGGCGTCATGTCTGGAATTATTACTGCACTGGGCTTTTTGGTCAAAGAAATTGTTTTTCTTGTTTCTTATGTTAAGAACAACGCCTTTCCCCAACCACTATCTGCTTCCGATGAACGTAAATATTTACAATTGATGGCAGAGGGTAATTCTCACGCTCGGAATATGTTAATTGAACATAATTTACGACTTGTCGCACATATCGTAAAAAAATTCGAAAATACCGGTGAGGATGCGGAAGACTTAATTTCAATAGGGACAATTGGATTAATTAAAGCAATTGAAAGTTATTCCGATGGAAAAGGGACAAAACTGGCAACCTATGCAGCAAGATGTATTGAAAATGAAATTCTTATGCACTTAAGAGCCTTGAAAAAAACGAAGAAAGATGTTTCCCTCCATGACCCCATTGGTCAAGATAAGGAAGGGAATGAAATTTCACTAATCGATGTGTTAAAATCCGAATCAGAAGATGTATTTGATACCATTCAATTAAATATGGAGCTTGAAAAAGTAAAAGAATATATTGATGTTTTAGATGAGCGTGAAAAAGAAGTCATTATTGGGAGATTTGGACTCGATCTAAAAAAGGAAAAAACACAACGTGAAATCGCCAAAGAACTTGGTATATCTAGAAGCTACGTATCTAGAATTGAAAAAAGAGCTTTAATGAAGATGTTTCATGAATTTTATCGTGAAGAAAAGGAAAAACGAAAAAATTTAGAATCATAGAAACACAGCCATTTTCGAAACAACCTTCAGTCATACTTTGATTGTTGGTTGTTTTTGATTTTGCCCGTGTTAAAGGTTAGTCTTGATTTCCAACTACTGTTGATTGGAGTGGAAGTCACACCGACTCCTGCAGGAAAAACGAAACAGGAAAGAACCGTAGACATAAAGCGTCATGGTGGATTAGGTGTAACTAAAATGGAAAGCAATGTGCCTGAAACAGAAAAACACAACTAATTTTAACAAAGCCTTATGATTAAATTGCTTAATCCTGTTAGTATAATTAGACAACATGGAAAAGATAACTTACAATACACATGGTTATAAAATTTAGGAAAACCTATAAATGAACTTCATTGTAACAATCATAGGAGGAACAAGATGGAAAATAAAAGTATTGTAAAAGATTTATCCTTGGCACCAGGCGGTCATTTAAAAATTGATTGGGTTAAAAGTCACATGCCTGTGTTAAACAGTGTTGAAAATACTTTCAAGGAAAAACAACCTTTTAAAGGGTTAAATGTTACAATTTGCCTTCACTTAGAAGCAAAAACGGCTTACTTAGCAAAAGTGGTTCAATCCGGTGGAGCCAATGTGACGATCTGTGGGAGTAACCCCCTTTCCACACAGGATGACGTGGCAGCTGCATTAGTTGAGGATGGATTAACTGTATATGCTAAACACAATCCGAGTAAAGAAGAATATCAAGATTTTCTAATTAAATCCGTAGAATCCAAGCCAGATTTAATTATTGATGACGGCGGGGAATTAGTAACACTTCTGCATTCTGAAAGACCAGACCTTCGAGTGAATGTTCGAGGCGGCTGTGAAGAAACTACAACAGGTGTTATTCGTGACCGTGCTCTTGAAAACACAGGAAATTTAGCTTTTTCAATGGTCGCTGTTAATGATGCGCAATGTAAATATTTATTTGATAATCGTTATGGTACAGGCCAATCTGTGTTTGACGGAATTATGCGCACAACGAATTTAATAATTGCCGGAAAAACAGTGGTTGTCGTTGGTTACGGCTGGTGCGGGAAAGGTGTTGCCATGAGAGCAAAAGGACTTGGTGCAAAAGTTGTTGTAACAGAAGTTGACAGCATCAAAGCGATCGAGGCCCATATGGACGGTTTCACTGTACTCCCAATGATGGAAGCAGCCAAATTCGGTGACTTCTTTATTACCGTAACTAGTAACTACGAGGTAATTCGCAAAGAACATATGGAAGTGATGAAGGACGGGGCTATCCTTTCAAATGCGGGACATTTCGATGTTGAAGTCAGCAAACCTGGTTTAGACGCCATTTCTACTTCCAAACGAACAGTGAGAGCCAATATTGAAGAATACACAACAACGGATGGAAGAAAATTATATTTACTAGCAGAAGGTAGGCTCGTTAACTTAGGTGCTGCAGACGGTCATCCTGCCGAGATTATGGACATGACGTTTGCCCTTCAAGCTCTTTCTCTTGAATACATCAATGATCATTACCAAGAACTAAAACCTCAAATATTAAATGTTCCACGTTCAGTTGATGAAAAAGTAGCCCAAATCAAGCTACAAAGTGAAGAGATTGTTATTGATACCTTAACGGAAGAACAAACGAAATATCTTAGCAGCTGGGAAGTTTAATTATACGAAAAGCGCAAGCGCCTTGCTCACCCCCGACCCTAGTCCTTAGGAGCCGACACACTAGACAAGCTTGTGACCTCGAGGGGGATGGCTGCTTGCGCTAGACTTCAATTTAACTTTGAGACATATGCTTGCTTATCTAGTAAGAAAACAGCTCCAACTAAAGTAGTTGGAGCTGTTTTCCTTTTATTGATGCCAATTTTTTAACATGCCATCAACAATTTTATAAGAATGTAAGGACGCTTTATCGGTAAATTCTAAGAAATTAACCTTGGCTGAACCATCTGCTTGATCGGAAATGGAACGTATAATCACATATGGAATCGCAAACATGGTACATACTTGTGCAACAGCTGCACCTTCCATTTCAACACAAGCCCCTGATAATTCTTGATAAAGCTGGTTTACCTTTTCACGATTTGCAATAAATTGATCTCCCGAAAGAATTCTCCCTGACATCACCTTTTGTTTAGCCAGAACCTCCTCACTCACGGTTAAAGCTAAGTCTTGCAAGAAAGAATCGGCTGGAAATAGGTAGTCTTTGCTATATGGAATTTGTCCTAACTGAAACCCTAAGGAAGTTGCATCCATATCATGATGCATGGCTTCAGTTGACACGACAATATCCCCTATCCGAAGATCCGGATGCAAAGCCCCTGCCACTCCAGTAAAAATAACATGGGTCGTTGCAAAGTGCTCAATCAAAATTTGTGTACAAACACTAGCGTTTACTTTCCCTACCCCACATTTACAAATGACGGTCGAAAAACCATTCATCGTTCCTTTATAAAAGGTGATTCCTGCTTTCACTTCCTCAGAGATTACCTCCATACGATTGCGATAATGCAAGATTTCGGCTTCCATTGCGCCTATTATCCCTATATTCATCTATTACCTCCGAAACCTTTATTCATTAAGTAATAACTTCATTACACGATTCACTTCATAATAAACTCTTTCTTCATCTATCGTTAACAATTGTCTATCTTTCATAATCGGCTTTCCTTGCACATACACGTCTTTTACGTCCCTACCAGAGCCTGAATAGACGAGATGGGAGATTGGATTATGACTAGACGGTTGGTAAAATGGTGAATTTGTATCGATTACAATAAAATCCGCTTCTTTTCCAACTTCTAAGCTTCCCACTTTATCTTCTAACCAAAGGGCTTGAGCACCGTATTTGGTTGCCATTTGTAATGCCGTTTCTGCATGAATTAAAGTGGCATCTAACTCAATACCTTTATGGAGAATAGCCACCTGCTTTAACTCTTCAAATAAGTCGAGATTATTATTAGAAGCCGAACTATCTGTACCTAATGAAACGGTAATTCCACTATCGAGCATCTTACGAATAGGGGCGATCCCAGAACCCAATTTAAGATTACTAATAATGTTATGGGATACCTTTACATCATGCCTCGCGAGAATGTCAATTTCCTCATCATTTACATGGACGGCATGTGCCACTAATGTTGGGCGATCAAAAACCCCGATTTCTTCTAAATGCTTCACCGGTCTGTTTCCATACTGCTCCACATTTTGCTCAACTTCTTGAATCGTTTCAGACATATGTATATGAATCGGAACATCTAGTTCAATCGATTTATCAACAATTTTAGCGATAAAGTCAGGATCACAAGTATATGGAGCATGCGGGGACATCATCGTTGTGATTCTTCCGTCTGCCTTTCCATTCCAATCCTTGGCAAATCTTGTTGCTTCTTCAAGCTTCAGCTTTTTCTCTTCTTCAGATCCTAAGGCAACGATTCCTCTGCAGAGTTTTCCGCGAATCCCAGTTTGTTCAACCGCTTGAGCGACTTCATCCATATGATCGTACATATCCACAAATGTAGTAGTCCCTGTTCGAATCATTTCCACTAGCGATAAATAGGAGCCCCATTTGGCGATTTCCGGATTAAATTTTGCTTCAATCGGCCAAATTTTCTCTTCTAACCACATCTTTAATGGTAAATCATCTCCATACCCGCGGAGTAACGACATTTGCACATGACCATGAGTATTAATAAGTCCTGGCAAGAGAAGATCTCCATTTAAATTGATTGTTTCATGATATTCATCTTTATCTGTTGGTGTTTCTCCAACATAGGTGATAAGCCCATTTTCAATCACAATGGCCCCATTTTTGAATACTTCACGCTCTTCATTACAGGTAATAATCGTTCCATTATAAAACAAAGTACTTGTCATTTTTTTAGATTCTCCTTATCTTACTATTGTTACATAGCTTACTATATTTTTTTATTCAAGGGAAGGAAGTAGACGTTGGGACTTGCGAAAGCCGCTATTTTTTTGCTAAAAAGAAGTAGATAGAAAGGATGGATGACAATGGATTTTCAGCTAGACATGATTAAGGATAAGGTTGAGTTTTTTGAGGCGACCGACATTAAAACATTAGAGAAGAAAATCAATGAACAGATTGAAAATAACAAAGCATTACTTCTCCGAATTCACTCCATTTCACACCAGATGCATGTAGATGAACACGGAAGAACCTATTATTCTGCAGTTGTTCATTTCAGAGCAAACTAAATCACAGGAGGAGCATCTATAAGGTGCTCCTTTTATGATTTACATATACCATTAAGGCTCCACACACAAATCACTTTAATGTCAATCAAGGATTTTTTGTGAAAACAAATGAATATATCCTCATTTTTTGTTACTTTTGACGAAAAGATATTCTATAATTAAACTAGTAGGGGATCTATTTTTTTGAAAGGTTGATTTGATGGTATTTAAAAACCTATTTCATACCAATATAAGTAATTTAGAGGAATTAGCCGACGTAATTAGTCAATTATTACATTGTCCAGTTACCATTGAAGACGCTAATCACAAACTTTTATCTTACAGTACCCACCACGGTGTTACAGACCCAGCCAGAACATCAACAATTATTGAAAGACGTGTTCCTGAAAAAGTAATTAATCGACTATGGAAAGATGGTACCATCCCACATCTTCTCTCTCATACAGAGCCGCTTTATATTCCTACGATTGATGATGTAGGATTAGGTAATCGAATGGCCATTTCTATTTGGCACAATAATGAAGTACTAGGTTTTATTTGGGCTCTAGAAATGAACAAAGCATTTGGACAAGAAGATAAAGAAATACTACAACAGGCTGCCATAGAAGCTAAAAATATCTTTTTAAAAAATAAAATAAAAAATAGCAAAAAAGAAGAACATGTTCAAGAGTTTTTCTGGAAAATCCTAACCAAACATTTTCATTCAAAAAAAGTAATTCAGGAAAAATTTCAAGAGTTAAAATTATCCATTCCTACTATTTACAGTATTACGATTTTTCAATTCAATGAAGATATTACTGACAAAACCGAAAAAAATATTAATTATTTATTGAATACGATTCAATTTCCAAAAGTGATTATGTATACTGTGGATCAAAATAAACTGTTATGCCTTACTTCTCTTGAGGATAGCAAATCATCCATTGATCTGTTAAATAAATTTTGCCACAGTTTCATCACGAATATGCATGAACGCTACGGTGTAAAACCGATTGTTCAAGCCATAAGTGGGATTCATCGTGATTTATTAGAAATGGAACAAGCCTATAAAGAAGCGTTACTTGTTTTATCGATGAAAGAAAAATTCCCTTCTGATGCTGGTCATATTAATAGCTATCAAAATCTTGGTTATTATCGTTATTTAGATGAGTTAATAAAAGCAAATAAAGAAAATCACTACGAAAACCATGTCTTACAAAAACTACATGAATACGATGTAAAATATAATAATGATTTAGTCCAAACGCTCGAGGTGTATTTAAACAAGGACAGCAATGTCATTTGTGCAGCAAAAGAATTAAATATTCATCCGAATACCCTTAGCTACCGATTGAAGAGAATTTCGGAAATAGGTGAAGTAGATTTAAAAGATATCACCCAAAAGGTTACCTTATTTTTGGATCTAAAATTAAGGAAGTTTACCTGAGAAAAGACGATGAAAATATTCTTCCCTTTTTCATAAAAGATTTCATACAGTAAATACTAAAGACGAACTTTTACTTTAACACCACGATATAAATTGTGCAGCACTAAACAATTTTGTGAAAACACACAAAAAGAAGCATTCACTTTCTTTGTTCCAAACAAAGAAAAAATCTATAGATTGGATTATGATTAATTCAGAAACAAAATATAATTGCAATGAAGGAGGACATAAAGATGATTATTGGTGTACCTAAAGAGATTAAAAACAACGAGAATCGTGTTGCCTTAACTCCTGCTGGGGTCGTATCATATGTTCAAGCTGGTCACAAGGTGATTGTAGAAACTGGGGCTGGAATTGGAAGCGCTTTTACAGATGAAGAATATGTAAGCGCTGGTGCAGAAATGATTGAAGATGCAGCTGATGTTTGGGCACAAGCTGATATGATCATGAAAGTTAAAGAACCTCTTGAAAGCGAATACAAATATTTCCGTCAAGGATTAATCCTATTCACATATTTACATTTAGCAGCTGAACCTGCATTAACGAAAGCTTTAGTTGAAAAAGGCGTTTTCGGTGTAGCTTATGAAACAGTCCAAGTTGGACGTGCCTTACCATTACTTGCTCCAATGAGTGAAGTGGCTGGACGTATGGCTACTCAAGTAGGTGCACACTATTTACAGAAAACATATGGCGGTAAAGGGATCCTCCTAGGAGGGGTACCAGGAGTTGAACGCGCTAAAGTAACGATTGTTGGTGGCGGTAACGTTGGTACGAACGCAGCTAAAATGGCTATCGGTCTTGGTGCAGATGTAACCATCCTTGATATTAGTGCGGACCGTCTTCGTCAATTAGATGATATCTTTGGATTCCAAATCAAAACTTTAATGTCTAATCCTTATAATCTTGCAAAATGTGTTGCTGAATCAGACTTAGTAGTTGGTGCTGTTTTAATTCCTGGAGCTAAAGCCCCTAAACTAGTTACTGAGGAAATGATAAAAACAATGAAACCAGGCTCTGTTATCGTTGACCCTGCTATCGACCAAGGTGGATCTGTAGAAACATCTGTTGCAACAACTCATGATAACCCAACATTTATGAAACATGATGTTGTACACTATTGTGTTGCTAACATGCCTGGTGCGGTTGCAAGAACTTCAACAATGGCTTTAACCAATGTAACAGTACCTTATGGAGTACAAATTGCGAATAAAGGTCTTGCTAAAGCAATTGCAGAAAATCCAGCTTTAAAACTTGGTTTGAACACTGCTAATGGCGAAGTCACTTATGAATCAGTTGCAAGAGACCTTGGATATGAATATGTTCCAGTTGATAAAGCATTAGAAAAAGAATTAACTACTCTGTAATTTCATATTTAAAACCCTCAAGACTTTCTTCTTGAGGGTTTTCATTTTTCCATAGGAATCGGAGCAACGGGCTTCCGTTTTATGATTATTTAATTGGCCATTTCTTCAACGAGTACCGGCTTCCAGCCTTGACCCTCTGCCCATTCAATATAGACACGATATTTTGTATTGGTTTCTTTAATGAGAATGGTTGCAGCCGACTTTCTAGGTCCATTGTTTTCGAGTTTAATGAGTGTATCCTTACTTTGATCAAACCCTGTTGCGTTTGAAATCGCTTGGATTTGTTCATTCCAGTCTACACCATTTTTTTTATAATCCTGTGCTGGTTCTACTTGCGAAGATTCTACTGGTTCCCATGCTGGATTCTTAATCGTTTTCTTCACATTGGGATTACTTCCACCCTCGATTACCTGTTCTTCATCTAGTGCGCCAGCTTCATCTGCTTCATTCGCTTCATTATCTTCATTTAAGTCCTCATTCTGATCAACAGTTTGTTCTTCTTCATCATCTCTATTTGCCGACTCTTTGCTTTGGTCTTTTTCTTTTTGCTCTTCTTGCTCAGATTTCTCAACCGTTCCAGCTACAGTCTGTTCAGGCGAATTATTGGCTACAGTCTTATCGTCTTTTCCAAAAATATTAACCGATACAATGACAATTAATAATAAAACAATTACGATTAAGGAATTTAAGATTACATTTGTTTTTCTTCTTTTTGCTCTTAGTTCAGATCTTGATGAGTCTGTTAAATGATCTCTGTCTTTTTTCAAGATTTATTCTCCTCTCTTAAAAAGAAAGTATCGTATTTTATCTTTATATACACTAGCTTTAGCGTCAGGCTCTGTTAGAATTGGTTGTTGATTTCCGTTTCAGACCCTCACCTGTCCGTCAGATACTCCTGCCCCATTTTGACCCAACATGTCTCAAGGTGGCATACTTGTCTCGCTTCTCCCCTGCCTTCCACTACAATCAACCGTTGTCCAAAATTAATATTAACCTTGCACACAGCCAAATCGTAAAAAATATACCATATCTTTAAACGGATGAAAAGGTACAAAGGTTTCACTGAGTGTGTTTTTGATCAAACTTATAAATCGATTGAACAAGTTCAGAATAGATAGGACTTATCGCCCCTTCGTTATCCTTAACATCTAAATTAACGACAACTAAGGCATATTTAGGGTTCTTATAAGGGAAATATCCAGCAAACCATTTATTATAAAGTTGTTGATCTTCATGAAACTTCCCTGTTTCACCTGTTCCTGATTTCCCCGCAACTTCATATGGAAGACTTTGATACCATTTCCCAGTACCTTCCTCATGTGTAACGACTTCTCTTAGTAATTGTTGAAGTTTGGCTGCTGATTGTGGTGAGATCGTATCCCCTTCTAGTCTTTTTTCTTTAAATGTTGTTAAGGAAGAACCATTCTTATACTCTATAGAAGATGCAAATCTTACCATCTCCTTTTGTCCACCTCTGGCAATCGTAGCCATCATATTCGCAACAGAAAGCGGAGTCCCGCGAACCTCGTGTTGTCCAATACCTGATAATGCAATAAAATTCCTATCTTTCTTGGCTTCCTCTGTTAAAAATACACGGCCTTTATCCTCCTCAGGCACTTGCTTAAAGTTTTTATAATGATAGATATCACCTTGCCACCCAGATGGACCTGTAAAGGCTAATTTTTCGGCATACTCCTCTAGCATATTCGTATCAATCGCTTGTAATTCCTTTGCTAGCGTAGCAAACGTATTATTACAACTTCTAGCAAAACTTTCAGTAAAGTTAAGATTTCCATAATCATGAGCCTCGTCGCGATCACCATTTATTTTAATGCTACAATTAAACAATCGACTGGAATCAACTAATCCATTCTCAATAGCAGCTGCTGCCACAACCGTTTTAAAAACGGATCCTGTAATCTGTTCATTTAGCATTAAATTATCAATATGACCATTCTGATCATGATAAGGGTCTTTATGATTAATTTTCGGACGTGAAACCATCGATAAAACTGAATTGGTTTCAATATCGAGTAACACAAGTCCACCTTTTTTTACCCCATGTTTATCTAGAATATCTTCAGACATTCTTTGTAATTCAGTATCAACGGTTGTTCGAATATTGATTGGGTAAAAAGGATTGCCAGGTTCCACATATTTAACATTAACCCCAAATAAAGGTCCACCACTAGCATCAACATGAAAAACTAATTTAGCCTCACCCTCTGGTAATATAAATTCGTCAAAACTTCTTTCTAATCCTGTAATGCCAATGGATGTTTTTGGAGAAATCTTTCGATCTGGGTAGCGACTTTTTAATAATTTCGGATTTTGACCGGTTATCCCGATGAAATGGTCAGCTGGATGGGAAGCCAATTCAAACTTTTTTTGAACAGCAAAAACTCCAGGTATTTGTAATTGGTTAATTTCATCCATTTGTTTTTTGGTCAGTGACATAGGTTCTGTTGTACCATAGGCAAATGGCTCATCTGCTTTTTCAACGGCATTCTTTAAAGAGATAGGAGAAACATCCATAATATCAGCTACTTTTTGAACATCCCAATTTGTATTTTTCAAAAATGGAAAGAGGATCAATACAGGAATATTTTGATAGGTTAAAGAATTCCCATTTCGGTCAAGAAATCCTCCTCTACCACTATCTATCACGATTTCTTGCGCCCTTTGGGACACACTTGCTTCTAATAAATTAATATCATGCTTTGAAAAGTGTTCGGTTTCAAAAAGTTGAACTTGCATCAATCTTCCAATTAAAAGTAAAAGACAGCAGACAAAAATACTGATCATAAAAATGGCTCTTTTTCTCCACATAAAAATAAACACCTCGTCAAAAGTGTTGACGAGGTGTTTATTTTATAAACTAGAATGGTTTATTTTATTTCAATTATTTTAACATTCATCTCTCCACCTGGAGTTTGAACAGTCACTTCATCTCCAACTTTACGCCCAATTAGGCTTTTCGCAATTGGTGAATCATTAGAAATTTTACCTTCGAACGGGTCAGCCTCTGCACTTCCTACAATGGTATACGTTTCTTCATCACCATCTGGAAGCTCAACAAATGTAACAGAACTACCTAAAGAAACTGCATCATTGCTTAATTCAGCTTCGCTAATTATTTTCGCATTACGAATCATATTTTCAATTGTCGTAATTCGTCCTTCAACAAAGGCTTGTTCATCTTTTGCTGCATCATATTCAGAGTTCTCGGATAAATCCCCGAAACCACGAGCAATTTTAATTCTCTCTACAACTTCTTTACGCTTAACCGTTTTCAAATGTTCTAATTCTTGTTCAAGCTTTTCTTTACCAGCTTGTGTCATAGGATAAACTTTTTCCTGAGCCAAAACATTCACTCCTTCTAGTGTTCACAACCCCCACAAGATTGTGCTATACAAATTAATCAGTGTAATAATATATACATGCGCGTTCTTTCAAGAACGCGCATCGTTATCATAATAATTATTTATGCTATTGTTGCATAAAAATGCTTTTTATGCAATATGGAAAATCGAATTATAACTCTTTTCTCATCATATTATTTGGATAGAGCCTTTGGTTAACCTTAAATTGAACGATCTGTAATGGATGGCGTGCTGCATCCAACTCATTTCCATCTTCGTCCCAAATTTTATCAATCACTACTTTGAAATTCTCAATTTCTGGACCAAAGAATTCTACTTCTTGTCCTGGTTTAAAATGATTTCTTTGCTGCAACGTAACGATTTTTGTATCATCATTATAATCAAGCACTAGTCCAGCAAAGTCATAGCTTGTCTTTTTACCATGATTACCAAACATTTGCTCTAAATGGCCTGGTACACCCTCAAAGAAAGCTGGTGCAGTATCGCGATTGGCACATTTATCTAGTTCATCGAGCCATTCCTGCTTAATCTCAAAATGATCTGGATCTGCACAATACGTATCAATAACTTTACGATATACACTGCATACTGTCGCAATATAATGGATGGATTTCATTCTTCCTTCTACTTTAAGACTATCTATACCTAATTCAATCATTTTAGGAATCGATTGAATTAAATTTAAGTCTTTTGGACTCATGGCAAATGGTGCATCTTCCTCAACAAATAAAGGTGTCTCTCCGCCTTCATTTAATTGATAAAGATCATAGTCCCAGCGGCAAGATTGGCAGCAACCACCACGGTTTGAGTCCCTTGCTGTCATATGATTACTTAAAGTACAACGACCAGAATAAGCAATACACATAGCTCCATGCACAAATGTTTCGATTTCAATATCAACTTTTTCCTTCATTTCACGAATTTCATCGGCACCCGTTTCACGAGCCAATACAACCCGCTCAGCACCTTCTTCTTTCCAGAATTGAACGGTTTGCCAATTGGTAATGGATTGTTGTGTACTGATATGGACTTCAATTTCTGGTGCGACTCTTCTACATGTTTCAATAATTAATGGATCAGCCACAATGATTCCATGAACACCTGCTTCTTTTAAACCAAGCATATATTCTTCTAATCCATCAATATTCTCGTTGTGAGCAAAAATATTCGTTGTTACATAGATCTTTGCCCCATATTTATTAGCAAACTCTACGCCTTCTTTCATTTCCTCGAAAGTAAAATTATCCGCGTTAGAGCGTAAACCATATTCTTGTCCACCAAGAAAAACAGCGTCAGCTCCGTAATGAACCGCAATTATTAATTTTTCAAGGTTCCCAGCTGGTGCTAGTAACTCAGGCTTTTTCACAATTACTCGTTTACCGTTTTCGATCTTTGATATCGGTTCTTTTACGATAGCCATCTTTTTTCTCCTTTCATCTTCCTCTAGTTCGTATATGATCAAATTCGCCCCACCGAATTTGCGCCATAGATATAATATCTGTCGCAAGCTTTCGGTACAAAATTATTTGCAGAAAGAAATTAATAAACGGTTTCTTTAAAGAAGAAACCTGTGTCAAGTGGTCGATTTTCAGGTTGAAGTTCTTCGATTTTTTCCAAAAGTTCACTTTTAAGATCTTCATATGCATCAGGATCATCGCAGCAGACATCTATCGCTTGACGATAAGCTTTCGTTACTTCCAATATATACTCGGGACGATGCAGAATCCCATCAATTTTTAAGGAATCTACTTCTGCTTCGATGAGTTCTCGTAATTCATCGATGACACACATATCATTTGGACTCATAATATGGGTTCCATTCTCATCTTCAAAAATCGGATATTTCGTGCCTCGCTCTTTATCATGTAAGAATAATTGATTTTCTTGAGTGCGCTTCTCAATCTCCATATCCTTCCCTTGATATAAGAAGTAATTACCAAGTAAAGTACGTTTAGATTGAAACATATTGAGCATTCCATGGACTTGAACTTCAATTTCCACCTCTGCATTTTCTTTTATCTCTAGTATGGCATCCAGGTTAATTTCTCGAGCAAGTACCGCTCGTTTTGCTCCTTTTCTGCCCCAATAATTACATGTATACCAATTGGTCCCTGTTGTTTCCGTACTCCAATGTAATTTCATATTTGGTGCTGCTTCTCTTGCTGCAAGCAATACAGCAGGATCACCGAAAGTCACCGCATCAACCCCTACTGATGTTAAAAATTGGAGGTATTGTGGTAATTCAGGTACCTTATCATTATGGAATAATGCATTCATCGCTACATACACCTTTTTTCCGTGCTCATGTGCGATTTCAACTGTTTTTTTTATATCTTCACGGGAGAATTCTCCTGCTAATCGTAACCCAAATCTTTGCTCTCCCACTAATAAAGCATCAGCCCCAGCCTCAATTAGTGGAAGGATGTCATGAATAGAAGTTGGTGTTACAAGTAATTCTGGCTTATTCATCATCTTCACCCCTTTTTACTGATTGCAACCCCATCGCCGACAGGTAATATAACAGTATGGTAGTCAGGGTGACTCATCAGCCACTCATTATACTGTTTTATTTTCTTTACGAGCCCAGCGGTTCTTTTGTGCTCGATATTCTCTTCGGCAACAAGCCCTTTAAATAATACATTATCCGTGATGATCAATCCGTCTTCAGCCAAAAAACGACTATACAGATCAAAAAAACGCTTATACTGACCTTTTGCTGCATCAATAAAGATGACATCAAAGGGTCCATACACCGAAACTTCATTCTCAACTTCGAGTGCATCCCCTTTTAACAGAATAACACGTTCATTCATCGAAAATTCTTCGATATTCTGCTTAGCCAGAAGCGCTCTTTCTTCATCTCTTTCAATCGTAATAATTTGCGAAGTTGGAAGAGCATCAGCCATTCTTAAAGCGGAATAACCTATCGCTGCACCAATCTCAAGAATTCGATTCGGTTTCTTTATACGCATGATTTGTAACATAGCTTCAATACCAGCAGACTCCATAATTGGAATCCCATGATCTTGCGCATATTTTTCCATATTGCTGAAAAACTCTGAGCGGACTGGTATCAAGCTTTCAATATATTGATAAACGGAATCTTTCAAAATTACTCCACATCCCTTTATAACAGAAAAAATAGCGTTTCACAGAGACGAATGGTTAATGAGAGTTAATTAACTACCATTACTTGTCCTCCGTGTTTACGCTACTAATAAGTTTAGATCTAAAATCACTTTTTCTATATTACCATAAATAGATTAGAATTGCCAATTTACAAGATCTAAGATACCAAATAAACCATTATCTACCAGTTATATACTCGGCTTTTTTTTCATTATGTTCCTCAAGTGTTGTTGAGAAATACACTTGACCATCTGGGGAGGCTAAAAAGTACATATATTTTGTTTCCGCTGGTGATAGGGCAGCCTCAATGGAAGAAACTCCTGCATTTGCAATCGGTCCTGGTGTTAGTCCCGGATACTTATACGTATTATAAGGATCGTCTATTTCCAAATCTTTGTAATAAACTTTCTCTTGATGTTTTTCCTTTGCATAGAGAACTGTCGGATCTGTTTGCAAAGGCATGGCTGCATCCAAACGATTATAGAACACACTAGAAATTTGGTCTCGGTCGACCTGCTCTGTTGCTTCTTCTTCAATTAATGAAGCCATCGTTAATAATTCGTGAACAGTCATTTTCTTTTCTTCCAATTGAATTTTATAGTTTTCAATGACCGATTGTGTTTTATCCAGCATTGCTGTGGTCATTTCTTCTATTGAAGGATTTTCTTCAGAAAAAGAATACGTTGCAGGGAACAAATAACCCTCCAATGGATATTTCACACTAGCATCATAAATTTCCTCTGATAACAGATCAGGATATTGCTTCATAAGTGAATCGATAAATTCATGATCATTTAACTTTTCCATCACATCGGTAGCTGTATTATTTGTATTTCCCGCAATAATTTCGGCAATTTCCTTCAGTTGGGTCCCCTCTGGTATCGTTAGTTTAACAGCAGCTTCCTGCATCACTTTACCTGTCTTAAGGCTACTAATAATTTGATCCAACGTCATCGAAGGATTTAGCACATAATCTCCTGCCATAAAACCAGATGACTCATTTTTAAATTTGACATAGTATTTAAACACGTGGGCATCTTTAATAATTCCACTTTCTTCCAAAATTTTGGATATACTGGTCACCCCGGACCCAATTGGAACTTTTACAACAATTTCTTCTTTGCTATTGGGATCGACAGGTTTCAAAGCAGACGAAATATAAAAATAACCACTTATTATAACTACAGCAGCAATGGTAAAAATAGATATTGATATTATGGCAACGATTTTGCGAACAACTTTCGCCTCGTTTTGACGCTCGATTAATTTTTCTTTAAAGATTGCTTTTTTGTCACTCTTCTCTCCAGACTCCATCATTTCCCTCCATACTACAAAATTCTACATATTTCTCGAATCATTATACTATATTTCTATAAAAGCGTAAAAAAAATATCAAGTAGAGATTGTGACATCTACTTGATATTTTAAGAAAAGCGGAAGCGCCTTGCCCATCCCCGACAAGCACAAGACGAGCCGGCATGAAGATTGTACTTTAATCTTCTTGACGGATTGGCTTGTGACCTCGAGGGGATAGGCGCTGGAGCTAGACATATTATTTTTGTTTTTATTTTTATTCTTCTTCATCTTCTTCTGCAAGGAATGTATTGAGCATTTCTTCGATTAAATCCCATTCTTCATCGGTTTCGATTGGCATTAAATTACCATCTTCTCCGTCTTCATTAGGGATAAAAGAAGATGCATGAATTTCAATTTCTTCATCGTCATCCTCTGAACTAATTGGATAATACAATACATAGGACTTACCAAATTCGTCCGAATCGAAGGTGAATAGTACTTCGCATAATTGTTCGTTTCCTTCTTCATCTACAACTGTTATATGTTTTTCATCTTGCATGTTTTCCACCTCATTTATTTTGACTATCTAAATACCCTTGAAGGATCATAGACGCCGCCATTTTATCAATGACTTTTTTTCTTTTTTTTCGGCTCATATCAGCATCAATGAGAACTCTTTCCGCTGCAACGGTTGTCAGTCTTTCATCCCAGAGAATAACCGGAATACCAAATCTTTTTGTCAGTTCTTCTCCATAGAACTGGCTGGCTTCTCCCCGTGGTCCAATGGTACCATTCATATTTTTAGGTAAGCCCACGACAATTTTACTGACATCATATTCCTTAATCAGCGTCCCCATTTCCTCAAAGCCGTATTCTCCTTCAGTTTCATTTATTTGAATCGTTTTTAAGCCCTGTGCCGTCCAACCGAGTTCATCGCTTAAGGCGATCCCCACAGTCTTTGAACCAACATCTAAACCCATAATTCGCATAATAATCCCCTTCTTAAAGCGTAAGCGCCTTGCCCACCCCCGATAAAGAAAACTCTCCGACTGGCAAGCCTTTAGGCGAAGACAGGGGAGTAGTTGCACTTATGCCGGTACGGCCAAGCACAAGACGAGCCGGCATGAAGATCGTTCTTTAATCTTCTTGACGGATTGTATGAAATGTATAGGCGACTGCCCAGGGACGAAGGGCGTAAGACGAGTACTTCTTAAGGCGTTCTTTGCCTTCAGAAGTACTTGGCTTATGACCCTAGTCCCTAGGAGCCGACACTAGACACGCTTGTGACCTCGAGGGGGGTAGGCGCTGGAGCTAGAAACCTTCTTATCCAATAAAGAAGGCACTTTTAGCAAACCAAAAGTGCCTTGCAACGTTCTACATTTTGTGATCTTTTAAATAGGACTTCATTAATTCCTCCATAATTTCATCACGCTCTAATTTTCTAATTAAGTTGCGCGCATCTTTATGCCTAGGAATATAAGCGGGGTCACCAGATAATAAATAACCGACAATTTGATTAATGGGATTATATCCTTTTTCCTGCAATGCATCATATACTTGAAGAAGTACTTCCTTGACATTATGTTCAATCGGTTCCTCAGGGAAATTGAACCTCATCGTTTGATCAAATGAGCTCATCTTCGTACACCTCACTTTTTTGAGGAAAATTAGTAAAGTCCAATTGCTAGTGTGATGTCTATTTTTTCTATTTCAAGTTTATTCTACACTAAAAATTGACAATATCAAACAGATTTCACCAATTCTTTCACATATTCTAATGCAGCATCTAATTGAGCTGGGTCTTTTCCACCTGCCTGCGCCATATCTGGTCTACCACCACCGCCGCCTCCGCAACGCGTGGACACTTCTTTAATCAGTTTTCCGGCGTGATATCCTTTGTCAATCAAGTCTTTTGTAACTCCACCAATTAAATTAACTTTTCCATCAACGACGCTACCAAGTACAATGACTCCTGACCCTATTTTTTGTTTTAAGTCATCTGCCATATTTCGTAGATTATTCATATCTACATTTTGAACCTTTGCTGCTAATACGGAAACTCCATTAACCTCTTCTACTTTTGAAATAAGACTTCCAGCTTCAATATTGCCCAATTTTGCTGCTAGAGATTCATTTTCACGATGTAATTGTTTAATTTCATTCTGTAAACCGTCTATTCGAGCAGGTACATCTTTTACATTAGCTTTTAACTTTGCAGCAGCTTCATTAAGAATGCCAATTTGATGATTCATTAAGCTATAAGCCGCTTCGCCTGTTACGGCTTCAATTCTACGGGTTCCAGCTCCAATCCCACTTTCAGAAACGATTTTAAACAATCCAATAACTGAACTGTTCGGTACATGACAGCCTCCGCATAATTCTAAGCTATAATCCCCAATTTGAACGACACGAACAATATCCCCGTATTTCTCACCGAATAACGCCATAGCACCCATTTCTTTGGCTTCATTGATTCCTTTGTAATCAATCTTAACATCAATACTTCTCCAAATCTGACTATTAACGATTTCTTCAACTCTTTCCAATTCGTCAGCATGAACCTGTCCAAAATGCGAGAAGTCAAAGCGTAAACGATCTGGTTCTACTAAAGAACCTGCTTGATTGACATGAGTTCCGAGAACATCTTTTAAAGCTTGATGAAGTAAATGCGTTGCCGTATGGTTTTTAATAACTTTAGCACGACTCTTTTCATCGATCGTTGCAGTTACAGAAGTCCCAACACTCAATGTTCCTTCTGAAACAAGGGCACGGTGAAGATTTTGACCATTTGGTGCTTTTTGAACATCAAGAATCTCTACTTTTAACCCTTTCGCTGTCAATGTTCCTTTGTCTGCAATTTGACCGCCGCTTTCAGCATAGAATGGTGTTTCATCAAGGATAAATTGGATTTCATCCCCTTGTGCTACATTATCAACCATTTCACCATCTTTAAGAAGAACAACAACATGAGATTGGGTTTGAAGTTGATCATAGCCAACAAAATTACTTTCAACCTGAATATCTCTTAAGACACCGCTTTGAACATGCATGGAGTCTACTTCTTGTCTTGCCGTACGTGCACGATCACGCTGTTTTTCCATTTCTAATTCGAAGCCATCATGATCAATCTTTAAACCTTCTTCTTCGGCATATTCTTCCGTTAATTCAACTGGAAATCCATACGTATCATATAATTTAAACACATCACTTCCCGCGATTGTGCTGTTTCCTTTTTCCTTTTCCTTTTTCATGACGTCAAATAAAATCGTTAGTCCTTCATGTAAAGTTTCATGGAAACGTTCTTCTTCATTCTTAATCACTTTCTGGATAAAATCCGTTTTCTCTTTAACCGTTGGGTAAAAGTCAGCCATAATTTCCCCAACAACAGGAACTAATTCAAACATAAATGGTCGGTTGATATTAATATTCTTTGCATAACGAACCGCTCTTCTTAGCAATCTTCTTAATACATAACCGCGTCCCTCATTGGAAGGCAATGCACCATCCCCAATGGCAAACGCTACGGTTCTAATATGGTCAGCAATGACTTTAAAAGCAACATCATCCTGTTTGTTTTTCCCATATTCTGTATGAGCAATTTCTTCTGTTGCACGAATAATTGGCATAAACAAATCTGTATCAAAGTTAGTGTCTACATTTTGTAATACGGAAGCCAAGCGTTCAAGACCCATACCCGTATCGATGTTTTTATTTGGAAGCGGTGTGTACGTTCCATCTGGATTATGATTAAATTCAGAGAAAACGAGATTCCATACTTCTAAGTACCGTTCATTTTCTCCACCTGGATAAAGCTCTGGATCTGACGGATCATTTCCTAGTTCAGGTCCACGGTCATAGAAAATTTCGGAGTTCGGACCACTTGGACCTTCCCCGATATCCCAAAAGTTCCCTTCTAGACGAATAATTCTTTCTTCTGGAATACCTACTTTGTTTTTCCATATTGAAAATGCCTCTTCATCTTCTGGATGAATCGTAACAGATAGCTTTTCTGGATGGAATCCAATCCATTTTTCATCTGTTAAAAACTCCCAAGCCCAAAGGATCGCTTCTTCTTTAAAATAATCACCAATGGAAAAATTCCCAAGCATTTCAAAGAATGTGTGGTGTCTTGCCGTTTTACCAACATTTTCAATATCATTGGTTCTGATTGATTTCTGTGCATTTGTGATTCTTGGATTTTCTGGAACCACCCGTCCATCAAAATATTTCTTGAGCGTTGCAACTCCACTATTAATCCATAATAATGACGGATCATCATGTGGAACAAGAGGAGCACTTGGTTCAATGGAATGTCCTTTTTCCTTAAAAAAGTCTAAAAACATACGACGAATTTCAGAACCCGTTAGATTCTTCATTTATAAAACCTCCTAATTTATATAAAGATTCATTTTTTTGCACAAAAAAGCCCCTCTTCCCCAGACAGGGACGAGGAGCTTTTACTCGCGGTACCACCCTGATTATGAGTACAAAAAGAAATACTCATCTCTCAAAAGCCTTAACGCGGCTCACGGCAGTGATTAACTGCATTCAGGAGTAGCTTTCTGTTATCCTTCATCTAGAGCTTCTTGCAGCCTGGGAAGCTCCTCTCTTACGCATCAGTCGTTTAGATGGACTATAACGTACTTTTTCCGTCAACATGTTAAAGTAATTTTATTTTTTCACTCAAATTATAGCGATTTAATCAAAGGCTTGTCAACATTTACTAGAATTAGCGATTGTTGGATTTATGATTTATCATGAACGGGCTCTAAAACCTCACGTTTCTTCTCTAAATAGACCTTTAAATGAAGCAAACTAACTTTCAACACGGCTATTATTGGAACAGACAAAATCATCCCAAGGATCCCCCCTATTTCACCGCCCGCAAACAAAGCAAACATAATCACCAATGGATGCATATGTAGACTTTTCCCGACAATCATGGGCGCTAAAATATTGCCCTCTAAAAATTGTAATAATAAAACGATGACAAGTACAATGATCACCATTTTAACAGAAATGGTCGCAGCAATTAAGACCGCGGGGATCGCGCCAAAAACGGGACCGAAGTACGGAATGACATTGGTAATTCCAATAATGAGTCCCAATAACAGCGGATACTTCATATCAAAGATCCAAAAAGCTAAGCTCGATATTGCCCCAATGACAACACATACTAAAATCTGCCCTCTTATATAACCTCCGAGCGATTTATCAATATCTCGAAGTAATATACTACCTCCGGTCCGCCACTTTCTCGGGGATATATACCAAATCGCTTTTTTAATCGTTCCATAGTCCTTTAACATATAAAATGAAATGACAGGAATAAGGGCAATCATAAAGACATTCCCCAAAATACCCCAAGTTGAATTAATTATGCTGGTAATTTTCTGTTCCAGCCCTTTTTCAATGGATGATATTCCCTCGTATACTCTTTTTTGAATTCCATCTGGCCAAGCAGCAGTTTTCTGTTGGATGTAATGAATAAACTCCATATATTGTTGAGAAAAAACGGGGACACTCTGAGCTAAATCTTTTAATTGCTTGATGATTTCTGGTAGTCCTTTATATACTCCATATCCAATTCCACCAAAAAATAAAAAGTAAATAAAAAAAACCGCAACGCCTCTATGTAAACCGGCTTCATGAATTTTTTCGATGATAGGGTGCAATAAATAAGTGATAAATCCTGCGATCAGAAATGGCAGAAATATGGTTATAATTAATTCAACAAGTGGCTGCCAAAAAGGTTTCAGTTTGACAAACACAAATAAAACGATCATTAAAAGGAGTAGAAATCCTAATCGATAATACCATTTTACACGGATATCCATCTCTCTCTCCTCCTACTGTATATGAAAATGGGATAACCTTAAATAGGTTACCCCTTATGGACTAAAACATTCCTTTAATCCCTTTTTTAAGCTTTCTCATATTGCGATTGGAGACTAAATTGTTTTTCTGTGCATAGTTATAAGCCGCAACACCTGCACCTACAGCAAGCATTGAAGTGATGACTTTGTTCATAATGTTCACCTCAATTTATTTATAAAATGAATCGGCGATCATCTTCTCCAAACAAATCATCTAACGAACTTAATGTGCCATCTTCTTCTACTTGATGGGTATGAATGACCCCTTGTGATACGGACAATTCAATGAAGCAATTCCAACAATAGTATTGGTTAATTCCAATTTTTCCAATATCTTTGCTTTGACAATTTGGGCAACTAAACATGGGAGTTCCACCTCACAGTTATTTTACATTCACTATGATGGCATCCTTCCCAATAGCGGGCGGTTCGTCCGTTTTAACAACTCGTTTACCTTCCAAAATATCTGAAAAGAAGCCATCTGAGCATTTATACCCTACGATTCTTCCCACTTCTTCCAGAAAATATACATCTTCTAGTAATCCAAGTTGTTCCCCTTGCTTTGTCATTAGAGTTTTCCCGATTAGAGAGTAACCGACTTCAATTGTCTCGCTGTCTGTTGTTTCATTTACCAGTTCTAACAGACTTTCATCTTCAATCATTACCCCATCCTGACCGAAAGAGGACACATGTTCAAGGTAGATAATATATGTTTTTTTCAAGACTACGCCTTTTTTTAGCAACAATCCCTTTACTACACCGTTATCTGTAAGAGATAAATCACATACTTCACCGATTTTTGAACCGGTTTGGATCTCAAATACTGGCATGCCTTTTAACAATGAAAATGTTCGCAAAGAGTTTCCCCACCTTCCCGAACATTTTTATTATCTCCTGAAATTGAGGATTAACCATACAAGAAAGATTTACAAAAAAGAGGTCTGTTTTTCATAAAAATAACGCAAGGGGAATTTAATATTTCCCCTGCGTTATTCGGAGGTTGCGGTGCTTTTACCGGGTGAATCTGACCTTCGAGTAGCCTCAGACTCTGCTACTGCTTTTAATCGGAAGATCGTCCGAACTAGAACCAGCTTCGGACTCTGGCTCCACACTTTTGAGCAGGTCTAAGTTATTTACATAAAATGATAAGGGCTAACCCCTTCCATTCCAATCATCGGATCTACGTTCATTAACATGTCCTCATAAGGAAGTTCTTGGATCTGGGCAGAAGCATCCTCTGAAACCGGAGTTGCTTTCACTTCTTCACTCACTACTTCGCCTAACCCCTTCAACTTTTCTGCTAAGGTGGTCTGTCGTGACTGTTCGTCTGCACGTTGAATTCCCTGCTTTAGAGCATCTTCTTCTCCACAAAGAATTAAAAATTGCTTACTTCTTGTAATGGCTGTATAAATCAAATTTCTACGTAACATTCGATAATAGCTTTTTACAATCGGCAAAATGACTATCGGAAATTCACTTCCTTGGGCTTTATGTACAGAGCAACAATAGGCAAGTGTAATTTGCGACAAGTCTTGCTTCGTATACGTAACTTCTGTTCCTTCAAATGATACAACTACCATATCCTGTTTTTCGACATTTTCTTTTGCGTAAAACACGGAAACAATTTCTCCCATGTCGCCGTTAAAAACATGTTGATCCGGTTGATTGACGAGCTGGAGAACTTTGTCTCCAACCCGAAAAGTTGTATCTCCGTAAACAATTTCTTTACGTTTTCCATCGGGATTGCCATTTAATGCTTCTTGTAACACCTTATTCAGTCGATCAATGCCGGCTGGTCCCTTGTACATTGGTGCTAATACTTGAATATCTCGAGCTGGATACCCTTTTTTCACAGCATTTAATACCACTTTTTGCACAACATCTGCAATTTGCCCTGAATAACATTTTATAAAAGAACGATCTTTTGTAGCTGTCGAAACATTTACAGGCAGCTGACCATCTTTAATATCATGAGCAAGCTCAATGATGGAGGAGCCTTCTGCCTGACGATAAATGTCGGTCAACCTTATCGTCGGAATCCGTTCGGAACGCAATAAGTCCTTTAATACTTGACCAGGACCAACAGACGGGAGCTGGTCTTCGTCTCCTACTAAAATGACTTGAATATGCTCGGGTAATGCTTTAAATAGTTTATTCGCTAACCAAATGTCGACCATGGAGCTTTCATCAACAATTAATATTTTCCCTTCTAGGGGATGATCTTCATTGTGATCAAAGCCATCATTTCCATTCCAGCCTAATAAGCGATGAATCGTGACCGCAGGAAGTCCTGTTGATTCTGTCATCCGTTTGGCTGCTCTTCCAGTTGGTGCCGTTAATAAAAATGGGAATGGTTCCTCTTTTTTATAATCATTTGGGTTCAATGAACAACCGTGAAGTTCAGCATAAAGTTCTACAATCCCTTTGATAACCGTTGTTTTCCCGGTTCCAGGACCCCCAGTTAGAATTAATAACGGTGACATTAAGGCGGTTTGAATGGCCTCTCTTTGAGTTGGTGCATACTGAACCCCTAATCGTTCTTCTAAACTCCCTAAAGCCAAAAGAAACTCAGATTCTGGAAATGCTTCAGCATATTCCGTTTGAGAAAGGAGCTTTTCTATACTTGTGACAAGACCTTTTTCCGAAAAATAAAGATAGGGCAAGTAAAAACGCTGGTCCTCGCCAATAATCTTGCCTTCTTCGCCAAGTTTTATTAATTCAAGTGTAATGTCATCAAACTCAATACGATCCCGCTGATTTTCCTCTAACAGGGATTGAACTCTCACTAATAGATCTTCTGCTTTTACATAGACATGTCCATTTTGCAGGGACTCTTGCTCTAACACATACAGACACCCAGCCTTGATCCGATCTGGATGATTTCCTGAAATCCCCTGTTGAAATCCGAGTTCATCTGCGCGAGCAAAGCCAATTCCCTCCACATCCTCAACTAATTTATAGGGATTCGTTTGAATCACATCTAACGTTGTTTCTTTGTATGTTTGAAAGATTCTCATCGACAACTGAGGACCAAATCCGTACTGATTTAATGCAATCATTGCTTGTTCAAGTCCTTGATGCTCCATCAGCGTGTCATATAAACTCTTGGCTTTTTCAGGTGGCAACTTAGGTACACTATCTAATAAAGACGGTTGATTTAAAATCTTCGTGATGGCATTTTCACCAAGCGTCTCAACAATTTTCTCCGCTGTTTTCTTCCCTATTCCTTTAAACAGTTCACTTGAGAGATAGCTGACCACCCCTTGTTTAGACTGCGGAATATCTTTTCGAAAATGCGTGGCTTGAAATTGTAAACCAAACTTTGGATGGTCCTTCATTTCACCATAAAAAATATAATACTCTTGTTCATGGATCGCAGGAAAATAACCGGTTATAACTGCTTCTTTATCCTCATAATCCATATTTGTATCGTCTACTCGAATCCGTAAGACCGTATATAAGTTTTGTTCATTATGGAAAATCGTAACGATCGGTCTTCCTTTTATATATTTCGATTGTTCTCCAAATAAATCAAGAGAATCTTGTTTCTCCAATCATAACACCTCCCTTGCCCGTCTCACTTTAGAGTGATTATGATTCTAATAATTTTTTACCATGACCGGCGAGGATGTGCTCTGGATCTAGCTCTAGAGCTTTATTAAACATGTCTAAAGCTTTCTCGCCATCTTCTTTAAACCCATAGGCTACACCTAAGTTATAATAAGCATCTGCATGAGATTGATCTAATTTTACGCATGTATGAAATTGAACGATCGCTTCCTCAATGTATTGTTCATTTGCTAAACAAAGCCCATATTGAAAGAACGCCTCTGCATCCTGTTCATTTAATTCTGTGCATCTTTGTAAATAAGGGAGGGCCAGTCTCGGTTGTTCCATAGCGATGAAAGACATTCCCAGCATAAAGAAGTTATCACTAGACTCCAAACCTTTTTTCAGTGCTGTTTCAAACATGTTTACTGCTTGTTGAAACTGCTCCTGTTCATAATAAAGATTCCCCATACTATAATAAGCAGAAGCAGCATTTTCATCGAGTTCGATCGCTTTTTGAAAAAATTGCAATGCCCGCTCAGAATCACCTAATGTTGCTAACAAATTTCCAAAGTTAATATAACCAATCGGGTCTTTGGGATTTTCTTCGATCATTTCTGTAAATGTTTTTACCGCTTCCTCCCACTTACCCTCTTGCATGTATTGAATTCCTAATAGATTCTTATCCATATTTCCAACTCCAACCTCAAGATTATCTAATAAAAAAGTATAGCATATTTTTCACATGAAAGGAGAGATGCCGCGTAAACAAAAAACACTTTGGTTGAAAAACCAAAGTGCCATTATCCTACATACGTAAGTTTCATATCATTGTTAAAAACTTCATCAATCGTACCGCCGCCAAGGCATTCTTCATCTTTGTAAAAGACAACAGCCTGTCCAGGGGTCACAGCTCGAATCGGTTCATGGAAAATCACATTGGCTTTATTGTCTTCTAACAACTCCACCGTTACTTTATTATCGGGTTGACGATATCTAAATTTAGCTGTGCATTCAAAAGTTGTTTGTTTTTCTCGATCGGAAACCCAGCCAATATCCGTAGCTAGAATCGAAGTAGAATACAGTTTTTCATTATGGAAGCTTTGTCCAACATAAAGAACATTTCGTTTCAAATCTTTCCCGATCACAAACCAAGGTTCACCTGCACCACCGATTCCAAGACCATGTCTTTGACCAATCGTATAGTACATCAAACCGTCATGTTTCCCGACTACTTCCCCATCTAGCGTTTCCATTTGTCCTGGTTGCGCAGGCAAATATTGACTCAAGAACGTCTTAAAGTCCCTTTCTCCAATGAAACAAATTCCAGTGCTGTCCTTTTTCGTCGCTGTAGCAAGACCTGCCTCTAAAGCAATTTCCCTCACCCTTGATTTTTTAATATCTCCGATTGGGAACATGACTTTTGAAATTTGCTCTTGTGAAAGTTGATTTAGAAAATACGTTTGATCTTTATTTTCATCGATTCCGCGAAGCATTTTATATTCGCCATCACGGTACTCAACTCTTGCGTAATGACCTGTTGCTAAATAATCAGCACCCAAGTTCATGGCATGCTCTAAAAAGGCTTTAAATTTAATTTCTTTATTACACATAACATCAGGATTTGGCGTTCTTCCTGCTTTGTACTCATCAAGAAAATAAGTGAAAACTTTATCCCAATATTGTTTTTCAAAATTTACGGCATAATAAGGGATGCCAATTTGATTACATACTCGAATCACGTCTTCATAATCTTCGGTGGCCGTACAAACGCCATTTTCATCGGTATCGTCCCAGTTCTTCATGAAAATCCCAATGACATCATATCCTTGTTGTTTTAAAAGGTAGGCTGCTACAGATGAATCTACTCCACCTGACATCCCAACCACAACACGAGTATCTTTTGGATCTTTCAACAGTGCCCCTCCTTTCGATCATTAACGTAATAATCGATTCACAATTTTAGAAACTTCTTCGCCTACATTTTTAATTTGCTCCACTGAATTCGTTGTACCAAAACTAAAACGAATGGAGTCTGCAATTCTAGGTGATTCTTGTCCAAACATAGCGACAAGCACATGCGAAGGATCAACTGTCCCTGCTGTACAAGCAGAACCACTTGAAACCGCAATCCCTGCTAAGTCTAAATTAACAAGCATCGCCTCAACATTTGTTCCTGGAAAACTTACATTCAAGATATGTGGGAGTGATTCCTCCAGTTTTCCATTTATATGAAAGGTAATATCGTTTGTTTTTAATGTGTCAATAAGCACTTCTTTATATTTTTTATATTGCTCACATCTCATGTCTTGCTCATTTTGAATCTTTTTTACAGCTTCAAAAAAGCCTGCAATAGCTGGAACATTTTCTGTTCCTGCACGTCTTTTTCGTTCCTGCTCTCCACCAAATAGACGAGGAGACAATTGAATTCCTTTTTTCGCATAAAGAAACCCAATCCCTTTTGGCCCGTTGATTTTATGAGCTGATACACTGAGTAAATCAACCTTTAATTCTTTTACACTCAATTTTTCAATTCCGTACGCCTGAACAGCATCACTATGAAAAATTGCTTGGTGGTCTTCAAGGATTTCTCCCATTTTAGCTATCGGCTGGATAGAACCTACTTCATTATTTCCGTACATGATCGTAACAAGAATTGTATCAGCACGTAAGGCATGTTGAAAATCGGTTAGCGAGATCTCCCCGTTCTCATCAACAGGTAAATAAGTAACCTCAAACCCTCTTTTTTCAAGTTCCTGACAAGCATGCAGTACGGCATGGTGTTCGATCACACTTGTAATAATGTGTTTTCCTTTATCACGATTGGCCTCTGCTACACCAAAAATGGCATAATTATCGGCCTCCGTTCCACCGCTCGTAAAAATGATTTCTGTTTCAGTGGCTCCAATACTTTTGGCGATCCCTGCTCGTGCATCATCAATGATTTTTCTTGCCTCACGACCAAACCAATGGATGCTTGATGGATTTCCGTAACTGTTTACCATCGTTTCAGTCATTTTTTCAATGACTACAGGATCTGTGGGAGTTGTAGCCGCGTGATCGACATATATTCTTTCCAAACCTTTCACCTACTTTACAAAAAAGAATAAGCTTTTCCGTTTAAGAAAGCTTAAATATAGAACATATATGAATCAACTTCACCATCGTCTGTATGGTTTGCAAGGTCTTGAATGGTTGTGCTATCTAATACATCTTTAACTGCATCTCTGATTCTTATCCATAATGCCCGTTTTACCGGTTCTTCATCCTCAATTCCTTCAACAGGTGTGATCGGACCTTCAAGAACACGAATAATATCACCAGATGTAATTTCTGATGGCTCTTTTGCTAACACGTAACCGCCATAGGCGCCACGAATACTTTTTACTAGACCAGCATTACGCAATGGAGAGATCAGTTGTTCTAAATAATGTTCAGAGAGATCGTTTGCCTGTGCAATCGATTTAAGTGACACAGGACCCTCTCCGTATTTTTTTGCCAATTCAATCATAATGGTTAAGCCATATCGACCTTTGGTAGAGATTTTCATTTTAAACACTCCTATTATATTTTTCAATCATTTGTTTTGACTGTTTCTTCATTTTCTTTAAAATCAAATCGGTCAACTTTTGGCATTGTGGCAATGCAAAACCAGCGATCACACCAATTAATACACTATAAACGATGGTTCCCCAAAATAAAGGACCCCCTAGTTGCCAACCAATCAGAACCGCTGCTAATTCTAGAGTTGTACGAACAGGTCCCACTTTCCATTTTGTAATCGTCGTAATTGCCAGCATTAAACTATCCCGAGGTCCGGCACCTAATTGTGCGGAAATATATAATCCCATGCCATAACAATTAATGAATAACCCACAAATAAACATAACGATTTTACCAACGGTCGTATCTGGTGTTTGTAAAAAAGGAAGCCATAAAAACATATCCATAAAAAGACCTACTAGCACCATATTTATAAACGTTCCGATTGGTGGAAATGATTTAAGCAAAAGACAGGATAATAGGACAATTCCAATTCCTATAATAACATTCCAAGTACCAATGGTTAATCCAAATTGGTAAAATAAACCTATATGCAAAACATCCCACGAAGCAGGTCCAAGGTCAGCGACGATCACAAGAACAATTCCTAGTGACATGACAAGTAGCCCAAGGATAAAAATAGAAAATCTTGGACCTAATTGACCCGTATATTTTTTGTACATTGTACCCTTCCAGTCTGCTTAAAAAGCATAGTATTGAGATAGACTTTTGTTATTATATCATAATTTCATGGTCTTTGGAGGGTTTCCCATTTCCTTCATGATTTTTCCTTAAACTGTTGAAGCCTTTTATAAATAGCCCCCAGCCTTTTTTCTTCTCCTGCTTCTACAGGTTGATAGTATTCGGTTCCTTTGAGGTTTTCTGGTAAATACTCTTGTTTAACCCAACCACCAAATGTTCCAATTGGATGATCATGTGGGTATTGATAGCCGACATGACCTAAAACAGCAGCCCCAGCATAATGACTATCCCGTAAGTGTTTTGGAATGTCCCCCACTTTTCCCTTCCGAATATCATCAATCGCTTTATCTAATGCTTGATAAGCAGAGTTCGACTTTGACGACAAACACATTTCTACAACAGCAGCAGCTAGTGGAATTCTCGCCTCAGGCAGTCCAAGTCTTTCACTTGCTTGAACGGCAGCGAATACATGACTACCGACATGGGGATTGGCTAATCCAATATCTTCATAGGCAATCACTAATAATCTTCTATTTACAGAAATTAGATCTCCATTCTCAAGTAAATGAGCTAAATAATAGAGCGCCGCATTTACGTCACTTCCACGAATGCTTTTTTGGAGTGCAGATAAAAGATTATAAAAATGAGACCCTTTTTTGTCACCACCCACTCCAACTCGTGAGATCATCTTTTCAATGGTGGCATCCTCTACTATATACGTATCGTCGTCCATATCAGAAGCATAGACGATTGATTCTAACATCGTTAATGCCTTTCTCGCGTCCCCATTAACGCCCTCTGAAATCCGCTGTATTTGATTCTCATCTATTTTAATAGACAGATTCCCTAATCCTTTTTCCTTATGGGATAGAGCACGTATGATTAAATCTTTAATATCATCTTGAGATAATCTTGTTAATTGCAATATTTGTCCACACCGACTACGTATGGCTGGGTTCACATCGTGAAAGGGGTTTTCGGTTGTCGCACCAATTAAAATAATACTGCCATTTTCAACATGTGGCAGTAAATAATCCTGCTGTGCCTTATTAAAGCGATGGATCTCATCTAAAAACAAGATCAGTTTTCCCGTTAATTTGGATTCTTGAACGACTTCCTCTACGTCTTTCTTTCCCGATGTTGTTGCATTCAGTGCGATAAATGGAAGTTTCGTCGTTCCTGCAATTGCATGTGCAAGAGAGGTTTTTCCGATTCCAGGTTCACCATACAATAACATGGAAGGTACATACCCGTTTTTTACCATCTTATATAAATTGGTCCCAACCCCAATAATTTCTTTTTGCCCTACGATTTCATCAATGGTAGCTGGTCGCATACGATAGGCAAGTGGTTCTAAGTTCAATTCCATCACCTCCAGTAAGAAATCCCTGTTTAATCCTTCTTTTATTATAACGTAAAAACGTATCATATTTACAGTTACCGCTTTTTCTTGTATAACATTTTTGTCAAATTTAACGAATTAAAAACTTATACTTTGTGTATTTCCACAAATAAAAAATATTACTTTACGATCATTTTTGTGAAAATAACATAATGGTTTGTGTGATTGAACATGTTACAATTTTAAATGTAAGCGCTACCATATAATGAATAGGGAGGCATATCATGGACATAGTTGCAGTATTAAACAAAATAAATGCGGTGTTATGGGGAACACCAAGTTTAATCCTTTTATTTGGAACTGGGATACTGTTAACCATTATGCTTAAAGGGCTTCAATTTAGAAAGTTAGGGTATGCATTTAAATTAGCTTTTACGAAAGAAGGTCAGCAACAAGACGCTGAAGGTGATGTGAGTAATTTTAAAGCGCTAATGACAACTCTTGCTGGGACTATCGGGATTGGGAATATTGCTGGAGTAGCAACAGCAATCACAGTAGGTGGACCAGGCGCCATTTTCTGGATGTGGATCGTTGGTCTGTTTGGCATGGCTACCAAATATGCTGAAGCAATTCTTGCGATGAAATTTCGTGTTAAAAATGCAAACGGAGAATATTCAAGTGGCCCTATGTATTACGTAGAAAGAGGTCTTGGGAAGAAATTCAAATTCTTAGCTGTTGCCTTTGCTATCTTTGGTGCTTTTGCAGCACTTGGAATTGGGAATAGTGTACAATCGAATACGATTGCTCAAGTAATGAACACTTCCTTTGGTGTAGCTCCAATGATGACAGGCATTGTCCTTGTTGTATTAGTTGGTCTCATTATTATGGGCGGGCTGAAAAGAATCAGTGATGTCGCTGGTTTTCTTGTTCCCATTATGGCGATCTTTTATCTAGCAAGTTCGCTAATCATAATCGGAATGAATTTTGACCAAATTATTCCCGCTTTTAAATTAATCTTCTATTATGCTTTTAATCCGATGTCTGCAGTAGGTGGTTTTTCAGGGATCTTAGTATCAGAGGCAATTCGCAGTGGTGTTTCTCGTGGTATTTTCTCAAATGAAGCAGGCTTAGGAACTGCAGCCCTTATTGCTGGGAATGCTAAAGCAGACCATCCGGTAAAAGGTGCGCTTGTTGCGATGACTGGTACCTTTATTGTTACGATTATTGTTTGTACAATGACTGGGCTTGTCCTCATGTTCTCAGGATTCTGGGATCCTACAGGTGGACAATTATCGGGCGTTGCTTTCGAGACTGGTCTTGAAGGCGGGGCTTTAACGACAGCAGCATTTGCTGCAAACCTTGGCAAACTTGGAGAATACATTGTTGCGATTTCGATCATATTCTTTGGTTTCTCTACAATCGTTGGATGGTATGTATATGGGGTTAAATGTTTCGAGTATTTGTTTGGCGTCAAAGGGATTAACAGTTATCGGGTTATTTATGTGTTCGCTTGTGGCATTGGAGCGATTACCAGTCTAACAACCGTATGGGCATTTGCAGATATGGCAAATGCACTTATGATGATACCAAACCTAGTCGCTCTCATCTTACTTAGTAAAGTCGTTGTAAGTGAGACAAATGATTACTTTGAAAATCATTACAAGTTAGTCAAAGACAAAAAGTCTGAAATCGCGAGTTAATTAAAAAAAGAGCGTTGAGTTTAATGCCACCACAACGCTCTTTTGTATGCTCAGTTGTTAGACGATTTTACATCTTTCACTGTATCTATTTTAATGTCTTTTAATAATTGTCTTACAACATAACTGGCCATAATTAAGCCTGCAACAGATGGAACAAATGCATTTGAGGATGGTGGCATTTTGGCTTTACGAATTTCCGCATCGTCTTTACCTACCACTTTACGAACATCTTCACGGATCACAATCGGACTTTCATCAGAAAAGACAACTGGGATTCCTTTTCGAATACCCTCTTTTCTCAATCTTGTACGAATGACCTTTGCAATGGGGTCTGTATGGGTTTTTGAGATATCTGCAATTTGGAAACGAGTAGGGTCCATTTTGTTGGCTGCACCCATACTTGAAATCATCGGGATGTTTCGTTTCAAACATTCTTTCATCAGGTGTATTTTATAAGAAATCGTATCAGATGCATCAATAACAAAATCTAGATCATAATTAAAGATTTCTTCGTATGTTTCTTCTGTGTAAAACATTTTCAATGCCACTACTTCACAATCCGGGTTAATATCCGCAATTCTTTTTTTCATTAAATCAACCTTTGGTTGACCAACCGTTGAAAGAAGCGCAATGATCTGCCTGTTAACATTTGTAATATCCACATCATCTTTATCAATTAATACTAATTTTCCTACCCCAGAACGTGCTAAAGCTTCAGCTGAAAACGTACCTACACCTCCAACACCTAAAACGGCAACGGTAGCATTTTTTAATATATCTAAACCTTCTTTACCAAACGCGAGTTCATTCCGCGAAAACTGATGTAACATAATATTACCAACTCCAATATTCCTTCTTAAGCTTCATTTTTTCCTGTAACTGAATATATCATACTTTTTTAAAAAAGTAAGTAAAAAGAAAAGCGGAGCGCCTTCGGAACAAAAAGTCTTTTGTTCCTGTGAAGCAAACTCAAAGAAGCTTTTCCTTGAGTGCTCAGCTCCGTATGAACTTACCTGTACAGGATGTGCATACATCGACGTTCGCTACAGGACGTGGCGGATTTTAATTGATGTTCCCCCTTGAGATAAAGGAAACACGATGAGCACGTTAGTTCGAATCGATTTTGACGCAATTGTTTGTTCACTAGGAGCTAGGTATTCATCTAACTTCAAAGAACTTCTACTCCCTTAACATAAAAAACCATGCCAATATTGACATGGTTTTGATCATAAGGCTATGTAAAAGAGTCCCAATTATGCCGTCGCTTTTATACCTTGTTTGAACCCGCACTCGAGCAGGTGGGTGTCCTGTCATAACTTTTGTAAGTCCTAAATAGGTTAGGCATGTACGCTGTTAATGAACTCTGGACTCCCAAAGGTAAAATGTTCGGTCAAACGAATGGTTTCACTTACGAACACATCAGGACTCCTTTTTGCTTACGTTTATAATAGCATAACTGGATTTAGTCATCAAGATTTGGACAATGATTATTTAATGACAGTTGATGCAAGGTTAAGCTCAATTAATTGTTCAGGGCTTACTTCACTTGGTGCATTCGTTAATAAATCACTCGCACTCGCTGTTTTAGGGAATGCAATCGTATCACGAAGATTCGTTCTTCCAGCTAACAGCATAACGAAGCGGTCTAAACCTAAAGCGATTCCACCATGTGGAGGTGTACCATAATCAAAAGCATCTAATAAGAATCCAAATTGTTCATTGGCTTTTTCTTCTGTGAAACCGAGTGCTTTAAACATTTTATTTTGCACTTCTCTTTCATAAATACGAAGAGATCCTCCACCAAGTTCATACCCATTTAATACGATATCATAGGCTTGTGCACGTACTTTTTCTGGTTCTGTATCAAGAAGATCAACATCTTCTCTTACAGGCATTGTGAATGGATGGTGTGCTGCCGTAAAACGACGAGCATCTTCATCATACTCTAATAACGGCCAATCTGTTACCCAAAGGAAATTGAATTTATTTTCATCAATTAGGTTCATATCCTTCGCAATTTTTAAACGTAAATTACCTAGTACATCGGCAACCACTTTTTTCTTATCTGCACCAAATAAAATTAAATCGTCTTTTTCGACTCCTAGTAACTCATTTAATGAGGCAAGCTCTTCATCTGTAAAGAATTTAATGATTGGTCCTTTTAATCCATCTTCCTCTGCCTTTAGCCATGCTAGACCTTTAGCACCATAACGTGCAGCATATTCTGTTAAACCATCAATATCCTTACGTGAATATTGTACGGATCCACCTTTAACATTGATCGCTTTTACTTGGCCACCGTTTGCGATAGCTCCAGCAAAAACTTTAAAACTAGAGCTTTTGAATACTTCAGTTAGGTCCACTAACTTCATCTCAAAACGAGTATCAGGCTTATCTGATCCATAGCTTCCCATCGCTTCGTCATAAGGAATACGAGGGAATGGAGCTACTACATCGATGCCCTTAACTTCCTTCATAATTTTAACAATCATGCGCTCGGTAAGGTCTTGAATCTCCTCAGCACTTAAGAAACTTGTTTCAATATCAAGCTGTGTAAATTCTGGTTGACGATCGGCACGTAAGTCCTCATCACGGAAACAACGAGCAATTTGATAATAACGTTCAATACCACTAACCATTAATAGTTGTTTAAAGATTTGTGGTGATTGTGGAAGAGCATAGAATTCTCCAGGATGTACACGACTTGGTACTAAATAGTCACGTGCACCTTCTGGGGTACTTTTCGTCAAGATCGGAGTTTCAATATCAAGAAATCCTTCTCCATCAAGAAAATCTCTCATTGCTTTTGTTACTTGGTGGCGCATTTTTAACGTATTGAACATCGTTGGTCTTCTTAAATCAAGATAACGGTATTTTAAACGAATATCCTCAGATACTTCTACATCATCCTCGATCATAAATGGTGGTGTTTTTGACTCATTGATGATCGTCATGTTCTCGACTTGAACTTCAATTGTACCTGTACTTAAATTCGGGTTGTACGTATCTTCCGCTCTAGCAATGACAGTTCCTTCTACTTCTACCACATACTCACTTCGAACCTTTTCTGCTACTTCTAACGCTTCTTTCGAAACCTCTGGATTAAACACAATTTGGATAATTCCCGTACGGTCACGTAAATGGATGAAAATAAGTCCGCCAAGGTCACGACGTCTTTGTACCCATCCTTTTAATTTTACTTTCTCCCCAATTGCCGTTTGTGGTACTTCTCCACAAAAATAACTTCTTCCAGTCACGATATTTCCTCCTATTAATTCAAATCTTTAAATTCAGTAATAAAGTTTTCTAAATCGATTTCCCACTGTTCACCAGTTTCCATCTTTTTCACATTAATCTTATTAGCTGCCAGTTCATCTTCTCCTAAAATCGCTACATATTTTGCGTTCAAACGGTCAGCTGCTTTCATTTGCGCTTTGATTTTACGATTTAAATAATCTCTTTCAGCTGAAAAACCAGCCAAACGGAGTTGATGTAAAAGCTTAACTGTATAATCTTGTGCTTCTTCTCCTAAAGACACAAGATAACAATCGATGTTACGGTTGATCGGAAGTTCGACATTCTCCGCCTCTAAGGCGGCAATAAAGCGTTCAATACTGAAAGCAAAACCGATTCCTGGTGTTTCAGGACCACCGATTTCCTGTGTTAACCCATTATAGCGACCACCACCACAAAGAGTTGTAATCGCCCCAAACCCTTGGGCATCACTCATAATCTCAAAAGCTGTATGATTATAATAATCTAGTCCGCGAACTAGGTTAGGATCCACTTCAAAGGATATCCCCAAATCCGTCAAGTACTGCTGTACTTTATCGAAATAAGTTTTCGATTCGTCATTTAAATAGTCAATGATCGATGGAGCTGTTCGCATTAGTTCATGATCACGATCTTGCTTACAATCAAGAATTCGCATTGGGTTTTTCTCTAATCGATTTTGACAGTCCTGACAGAACTCACCAATACGAGGTTGAAAATGTTGGATTAAAGCGGTCCGGTGTGCTTGGCGGCTTTCTTTATCACCAAGACTATTGATGACTAACTTCAACTTATTTAACCCTAAGCTATGATAAATCGAGATTGCTAGTGCAATGACCTCCGCATCAATGGCCGGGTCTTTACTCCCTAACGCTTCCACCCCAAACTGGACGAATTGGCGAAAACGCCCTGCTTGTGGTCTTTCATAACGAAACATCGGTCCCATATAGAAAAGTTTAACCGGTTGGTTCGGGTCTCCGTACATTTTATGCTGAACAAAAGATCGTACGGTAGAAGCCGTTCCCTCTGGACGTAATGTGATACTTCTTCCACCTCGGTCTTCAAAGGTATACATTTCTTTTTGGACAACATCTGTTGTTTCCCCAACACTTCTTGTAAAAAGTTCTGTATGTTCAAAAATGGGTGTGCGAATTTCATGATACTGAAATCTTTCGCAAAGCTCTCGTGCCTTTTGTTCAATGTATTGCCATTTCTCTACTTCACCTGGCAAAATATCCTGTGTTCCTCTTGGAATTTGGATAGACATTTTTATGTAAACCTCCTTTATGGACTTTTTATCTGAGATTTATACTAAAAAGTCCTTTAGCTTTAATCTTATGGACTTTTTTGTAGGATTCTAGTAAAAGTGACCTTAAACCTCCCTCATGGACTTATTAGCCTGATTTCAGTCAAAATTGTCCTTGAGAACCTCCCGTACAATACGAAAGATTTTCACGCATTTAAAAAAGCTCTCGTCCCTTGTATAGATTAAACTCATACAAGGGACGAGAGCTGAAATTCCCGTGGTGCCACCCTAATTGAAGTGAACGAATTCACTCCCACTTTCCAGTTAACGCCTGTCACGTTCTTCTCCTAATAAAGAAAGGATCTTGTTCAGAGAGAAGCCTCCAAAGTGTTCTTCATCTAGCCATTTATGGGGAAACACTTTCAGCCTAAGATGTTTCCTCTCTATCCATCTGAAACTAAACTACTTTTCTTCTTCTACAGCTTTCATTTTTGATTGTCATTAAAGTTTCACTTCATTTAATCATCATACGAATCAACTCGAAAATTGTCAATAGTTCTCCTTTAATTTCGTTCTAATCGCCTCTTTAACTTTTTAATATCCTGATTGGCAAAACCATATTCAGAAGCGGCTTCCACCGATGTAGTGGATTGCTCTTTTTGCATCGAATCTCTGAAATCCACACCCAACAATTGATTCTCTCCTGAAAAGACAGAATTTCCTTTGTCTCCGTGGCGCATGTTTCATCCCCCTAGTTGTTTTCATTTAGTTTAACCAAATTTAAACGATTCATTTCACCCAGACCGTTTTTCATCGACCCTTTTTTAAAGAATTAAAATAAGTAGAAGGAATTGTTAGAAAAAAATAGAAGTATTTTAATTGGGGTTTTATTAGCTTGTCCAACACAGCATTTTCTGGTGGAAGTTATATGGGTCCAATAGAAAAGGAGGGAACGACACTGGTAGAAACTGGCAAGAGGAAATTCATATTTACTTTACTCATGTTACTCTGTATAACGTTTGTATTTCCGACGATACATCCAGAAGCAGCAGACTACACCGTTACCGTCAATACAGATAATTTAACCGTACGCAGTGGTCCAAGCTTACAAGACGATTATATGACAACCATCCATAAGGGTGAAAAATATCATTTCGTTAAAAAAGTCGGTGACTGGATTCAAATAAACCTTCCAAATGGAGACGAGGGTTGGGTTGCTGATTATTTAGTTTTCGTTCAAGAAAATGAGTTAGATGATTCTGACGATCAAACTAATTCTTCTACATTAGATCAAATTTTCATTACCCATAACGGGACCAATATCCGAAAAAACCCAAACACGCTATCAACCATTTTAGCTAGAGCAAATAAAGGAGACGCATTCGAAGTCGTTGACTTTAAAAATGATTGGTACCAAATTAAACTTCAAAATGGACAAACTGGATATGTAGCAGAATGGCTTATAAGTGAAAAAAGTGAAAATCTTCCCCAAACAAAAAATGTAGAAGTATCATCCACAAGCAATGACCATCTCGAAAACTACTTACAAGGGAAAAAAATTGTCATCGACCCAGGTCATGGGGGAAAAGATAAGGGAACTACAGGTGCAAGCGGTACTTTAGAAAAAAACATTACGATGGAAACCGCGACTAGATTATATAACAAGCTGAAAAATGCAGGTGCTGAGGTGACTTTAACCCGTTATAAAGATCAATATATCACATTGCCTACACGTGTGGCGATGTCGGATCGGATGAATGCGGATGCGTTTATATCCATTCACTATGATAGTTTTAATGATGGCGCAGAGGGAGCAACTACTTTTTTCTATCATCCTTGGCAAAAGGAATTGGCAGTAAGTATCCATTCATCGATCATCGATCAAACGAATATACATAATCGTGGTGTTCGTAAAGGAGACTATTATGTCATTCGTGAAAACAGCCAAAATGCGGTTCTCGTTGAACTTGGATTTTTAAGCAATCCGAGTGAAGAACTACTCATCACATCCCAGCATTATCAAATATTAGTTACTACTGGAATTTACGAGGGACTTGCTCGTTATTTTAAAAACCAGTACTAATGCTAATTCAATATAAAAGCGAGCATGACCAATCGGTCAGCTCGCTTTTATTTACTGTCTACAATTAGGGTAACGGGACCGTCATTAATTAAGGATACATCCATCATGGCTCCAAACTCACCCGTTTCTACTTTTATATTCTTCTCTTGTAAAAGACGATTAAAATAATCGTAAATAGCTTTAGCCTGTTCAGGTTTTGCCGCCCCCATAAAATTAGGTCTTCTGCCTTTACGACAATCACCATATAAAGTAAATTGAGAGATCGAAAGGATACTGCCTCCAACATCAATGAGCGAATGATTCATTTTATCATTTTCATCCTCAAAAATTCGCAAATTGACGATTTTGTCTGCTAAATAGCGGGCATCCTCTTCCGTATCTTCATGAGTGATGCCCACTAGTAATACAAGCCCGCTCTCAATCTCACCGACTATTTCCCCATTAACCGTTACACTTGCTCTTTTGCTTCTTTGTAAAACTATTCGCATGTTATCACCTTAGCTCATTACTCTTCGAACCGCATATAAATCAGGTATTTGCTTAATTCGATCGACAACCTTCTGCAAATGACTCACATTTAAAATCGAAATGGTCATCGTAATCGTCGTAATTTTATTGCGATCCGTTTTTCCTGCTACAGCTGTAATATCGGTTTTGGATTCATTGACTGCTTGGAGAACTTCATTTAACAATCCTCTGCGGTCAAATCCGGTAATTTCAATTTCTACGTTGTATGCTTTCCGATCATTCAGACCTGTTTCCCATTCAACAGGAATTAATCTTTCTTTCGCATCATCTGTCACGATATTCGGACAATCTTTCCGATGAACCGATACCCCTCTTCCTTTAGTGATAAATCCAACGATATCATCTCCGGGAACAGGATTACAACAACGTGAAAGACGAATAAGGAGATTATCAATTCCTTCGACACGGACACCAGACTCACGTTTTCTTTTTTGTGGCAGTGTTTTTAATTCTGATACGGCATTGGATATATTTGCAATTTGTTCTTGATCGCGCTTTTTACGCCATTTTTCTGTTAATCGATTGGCTACCTGTAAAGCCGTGATTCCGTTATACCCAACAGCTGCATACATATCATCTTCATTAGCAAAATTGAACTTCTCCACTACTCGTTTAACATTATCAGGATTTAAAATTTCTTTTAAATCGAATTCCATTGCCCGAATTTCTCTTTCGACTTGCTCACGGCCTTTTTCTACATTTTCTTCACGCATTTGTTTCTTGAAAAAGGCTCTAATTTTATTTTTTGCTTGAGACGTTTGCGCAAGTTTTAACCAATCTTGGCTTGGACCATAGGAATGTTTGGATGTTAGGATTTCTAAAATATCCCCTGTTTTTAATTTATAATCAAGAGGAACCATTTTCCCATTTACTTTAGCACCAATTGTCTTATTTCCAATTTCTGAGTGAATTCGATACGCAAAGTCAATTGGTACCGATCCAGCTGGAAGCTCGATGACATCCCCTTTTGGTGTGAAAACAAAGACCATGTCCGAAAATAGATCAACTTTTAATGATTCCATAAACTCTTGGGCATTCACGATATCTTCTTCAAACTCAAGAATTTCACGGAACCATGATAGTTTTTCCTCAAAAGAACCTTCCTGAACAGCTTTTCCTTCTTTATACGCCCAATGTGCAGCCACCCCATATTCTGCAATTCGATGCATTTCTTTTGTTCGAATTTGCACTTCAAGTGGATCCCCTTTCGGACCAATAACGGTTGTATGCAGGGATTGATACATATTTGGCTTTGGCATTGCGATATAATCTTTAAATCTACCAGGCATTGGTTTCCAACAGGTGTGAATGATCCCAAGTACCGCATAGCAATCTTTAATGGAATTCACAATAATTCGTACAGCAAGCAAATCATAAATTTCATTGAATTGCTTACTTTGATGAACCATTTTTCGATAAATGCTATAAATGTGCTTTGGGCGACCCGATAATTCTGCTACAATGCCAACTTCATCTAATTGACTCTTTAATTCGTTTTTTACATCATCTAAATATTCCTCACGTTCGGCTCGTTTCCGTTTCATTAGGTTCACAATTCGATAATATTGTTGAGGATTTAGATAACGTAATGAGGTATCTTCTAGCTCCCATTTGATCGCTGATATACCGAGACGATTCGCTAGTGGTGCAAATATTTCTAATGTTTCATTTGCAATTCGACGTTGTTTTTCTGCTGGAAGATGTTTTAATGTTCGCATATTATGGAGTCGGTCGGCCAGTTTAATCATAATGACCCGGATATCCTGTGCCATCGCTACAAACATTTTCCGATGATTCTCTGCCTGCTGCTCTTCATGGGACTTATATTTAATTTTACCGAGTTTCGTAACACCATCGACGAGCATGGCCACTTCATCGTTAAAGATTTCCTTAATATCTTCTAATGTAGCTTCTGTATCTTCAACAACGTCATGTAAAAAACCAGCGGCAACCGTATACGGGTCCATTTCAAGATCAGCTAAAATGCCTGCTACCTGAATCGGATGTATAATATACGGTTCACCGGATTTTCTATATTGAAAACGATGAGAATGTTGGGCGTATTCATAGGCTTTCTTAATGAACTCTACATCCTCATCGATTAAGTAGTTACTCGTTATTTCGATGACTTGTTCGGCGGTTAACACTTGATCATTCGCCATGTAATCACCTTTTTATTCATTTCGTATTTTTTATTACCAAAAAATTAATGATTGTTATTATTATCAATAAAAATGACCACGATGTAAAGAAAATGATATTATTTTTCGACATGTTTATGAATAATTTAGTCCGTTTGATAAATCTTATTTCGCGAATCGAAAATATATACGAAAAGAGCGCTCAGTTGTAAGCGCTCCCTTTGCTAGAAGGTCATTAACGTTAACATATCGTAACCTTTTAATTTTTTTCTTCCTTCTAATTCACTTAGCTCAATGAGGAAAGCTGTTCCTGCTACCACTCCACCTAGTTGTTCAACTAATTGAATGGTTGCATCAATCGTACCTCCTGTTGCTAAAAGGTCGTCGGTAATTAATACTCTTTGACCAGGTTTAATCGCATCTTTATGGATGGTAAGAACGTCTTTTCCATATTCAAGGCCGTAGCTTACCTTGACTGTTTCACGAGGAAGTTTCCCTTCTTTACGAACTGGAGCAAAACCTACCCCAAGTGAATAGGCAACCGGACATCCAATAATAAATCCGCGAGCCTCAGGACCAACCACCAAATCAATTTGTTTTTCTTGTGCATACTCAACAATTTGATCTGTAGCATATTTATATGCCTCACCATTATTCATTAATGGGGTGATATCCTTAAAGCTTATGCCTGGCTTTGGATAATCCTGTACAATCTCCACATAGCGTGTTAAATCCATTCCTTTACTTCCTCCTCATGTTGCACTGTTGTATGAATTACATGATCAAACCAGTTTTTCAATTGCTCATATGATGAAAATAGTAACTCTTTTTCAAGTAATAGAGATTCCTGTTTTTGTTTATATGTGCTTGAGTCAGATAAGTCATGCTTATTCGCATTTTTCCTTAATGTAACGAATCCATTCTCCATTGTAACAAATTCTAATTCCAAAAACACCTGTGTCATAAAATCAATCGTTTCCTTTGTCCACCCACGATATTTTGCCAAAGCCCCGCTATTTTTTTGCAAATCAAATGGTCCTTTTTTCGCTAAAAATGCATAGAACCATTTAAAATGATCCCTTGTTGGGATGGTTGAAAAGAAATCACTCTGGGCTTTATAAAAATGAGCATAGATTCTCGCCACGTTTTTACCCGCTAGCAATTGGACCAATCGACTTTTTGAAGTTGGAAAATCAACTAGAATAACGTGACATTGATCAAGTTCCAATTGTAACGCATCTTCATCTGAAGAAAGCAAAATGACATCTGAATGAGTCAACGATTTTTTCACTCTTGTATAGAGATCTGGTTGGAAAATGATCCATTTCGTCTGTTCTCTTGGTAAGGATTCGGCAAGTGGGGTAATTTTTTTCCCGCCACGATAATCAAATAATTGCCATGATAAAACAGATAGGTCTTGCAGGAATATTTGTGGTTTCCTACGATTGTTCCATTCATTAATGGATAATTCTCCGATCACAGAAAGATTGGAATGTGGAGAAACATGATCAAAGGCTGGACCTAGCCCAAATCCGACCCCATCTAAAGTGACTCCACTCTGTTCTAGAGATAATTTTAAATGATTTTGTTCAGAACCAATTTTTCGGATACTATCAATCGGAGCATCCTTAATGAGAACTTTTGGCTTTGGATTGTCTGTGCCATAAGGGGCTAACCGATTCATTTCCTCTACTACTTCAATGCTGATATCTTCAATGTTTACTTCTGCATCAATATAAGTTATTGGGGTTAAATCTTCTTCTTTAAGTTGCTCATTTGCTAAGATGTTCATTCGATTTCTTAAGTCATCAACATCCGTAAGCTTTAACGTCATTCCCGCAGCCATCGTGTGTCCACCGAAGTGAGGCAAAAGATCACGGCAAGTTGATAGATTTTTAAATAAATCAAAACCTTCTATACTTCGAGCAGAGCCTTTCGCTAAGCCCTTTTCAAGATCATAACTTAAAACAATGGTAGGGCGGTAATATTTTTCAACTAACTTAGAAGCTACAATCCCAATGACGCCAGAATTCCAGCCTTCCTTTCCAACGATGATACAAGTATTTTCAGAGATTGGAAAATGCTCTTCGACCAACTGGATCGCCTCTTCTGTAATAGCATTTACCAACTGTTTCCGATCTTGATTAAGTTGTTCGATTTCCTCTGCTAGCATATCAGCTTGGTCTGGATCTTCTTCTAGTAAAAGCTCAACCGCTGGGTCCGCTGACTCCAGTCTTCCTACTGCGTTGATACGCGGTCCAAGTGTAAAGCCAATCGTTTCTTCGTTGATTTGCCCTAGATCCACTTTTGCTATCTTTAATAGAGCTTTTACACCTGCATTTTGGGTTTTGCGCAGTTCGTTGATACCCTTTTGAACAATTAATCTATTTTCATCTTTAAGTGGAACGAGGTCTGCTACGGTTCCAATTGCCGCAAATTGGAGTAAATGTTCTGGAACTCTACCAAGTAACGCATGGGAGAATTTAAATGCTACACCTACCCCTGCAAGCTCTGGAAATGGATAGTGACCATTTTCCAATTTTGGATGGATAATAGCTAGTGCCTCTGGTAATTCTGGTCCTGGTTCATGGTGGTCCGTAATAATCAAATCGATCCCAAGCTCTTTCGCAACGAGTGCTGGCTGGAGCGCTGCAATCCCTGTGTCGACGGTGATAATGAGTTTGACTCCGATTTGATGTGCATATCTAAATGCGCCTTCATTGGGTCCATAACCCTCAGTAAATCGGTTCGGTATGTAAAACTGAACATTTGCACCGAGTTCCTGTAGGGTTTTCATCATGATGGTTGTGCTTGTGACCCCATCTGCATCGTAGTCTCCAAAGATAAGGATCAGTTCTCCATTGGCAATAGCCTCTTGAACCCTTTGAACAGCTTTATCCATGTCATTTAAAAGAAAAGGATCATGGAATTCTTGATTTTCATTAAATAAAAAAGCCCTTGCCTGAGCAGGATCGTCTAATCCCCTGTTAACAAGTAGCGAAGCAACTAACGGTGAGATTCCCAATTCTTCAACTAAGTCACTCATTTTTTCATGATTTGACGGTCGTACGATCCAACGAGTTTTCGATTTTAACATACGTTCACCTCTTAACCTACTTATTATACAAAAGAGGGGACAGGGTTTCAATGAGAGAAATTGGGAAATGGAGGGCTGCTTTTTGAAGTAGATACAACAAAAATTGGGTTTGAGGCGGAAAAGTGGTTGTAATTCGGGAGTAGAATACTACCATAATTTTACTTTCTAAAGGAAAAATGGTTGTATTATGGCTTAATACTACTAAAAAGGCAAAGTTTCCTGGAAAAATGGTTGTATTACGTTTCAGGGCTCATTCAAATCCGCAATAACAAAAAGAACTGCAGAAATTTCCTGCAGCCCTTTCCTGTTCTTATACAACTGGTTCATCTGTTCGAACCTTTTTCTCTTTATACGTAATTAGAACACCTTTATTCTTCAACTCTTTTTGCTTCATGACGACCCAAAGCGGTGTTGCGATGAAAATAGAAGATAGAGTCCCAACGACTAAACCAACGGTTAATGCAACCGAGAAGGAGCGAATCGACTCACTCCCAAAAATCATTAAAGCAACAACCGTAATGGTTACCATTAACACCGTATTGACGGATCTTCCTAACGTTTGACGAACACTCGTGTTGGCGATATCGACAATTTCTTGTGCGTTCTTGATTCTCTTCCGACGTTGCATATTTTCCCTGATTCGATCAAAGGTAACAATGGTATCATTAATGGAATAACCAACGACCGTTAACAAGGCTGCAATAAAATTTAAATCTACCTCTAATCGAGTTAGACTGAAGAACGGAATAACAAAAAATGCCGCAAACAACAAGCCACATACAGCTGGGATGGCCATTCGCCATTCAAATCGAAACGACACGAACACAATCAATCCAAGACATGTAATGAGCAACCCGATTAGCGCATTTTTGGCTAACTCTTTACCAACCATTGGCGTTACAGAGCTAACACTCGGGTCTGTACCATATTTCTTATTAAGCTGAGCTTTTAACGCTGAAATATCCTCTTGAGAAAGCACATCTGATGTTCTAGCTACGCCGATATTTCGATCCTCTCCAGAAATGACAATATCATCTGTTGTAACACCTAGTTGTTCCAAGTCCTCAGAGATCATTTCAGATGTTATGGCTTTGTCCGCTAAAATTTCAATACGGGTTCCTTGTGTGAAATCAATCGATAGATTCAACTTAAACACCAGTAAAACAATTACTCCAACAATCAATAATGTTCCCGAAATGGCAAAGTATCTTTTGCGTTTTGTAACAAAATCAAAGCGATCAAATTTAGTTGATAGATCTAATGTATCTACATTTTCTTTTAGGTCATGAATCGCCGATTTTTTCACACCAAACCAACCTGGTCTGTTATCAAAATAACCACTATTTACAAATAAACTTAACAGCCATCTAGACAAATAAACGTTTGTAATAAAGCTGCCCAATGTTCCAATAATTAAACTTGTCGCAAATCCTTTTACCGAACTAGTCCCGAAATAGAATAGGACAGCAGCTGCTAAAAGCAGGGTAAGATTGGCGTCCGTAACAGTAGAGATTGAGTTTGAATTTCCAGCCTTAAAGGCAGACTTAATCGATTTCCCTACCCTGATTTCTTCTCTAATTCTCTCAGCGGTAATAATGTTCGCATCAACGGCAGTACCAACTCCGAGAATAAATGCCGCAATCCCCGGAAGAGTCAAAACAACATTCGCCCAATCAAAAACCGTTAATGTTAAAAATAAATATACAGTTAACGTAATGGTAGCAATAAAACCTGGTAAACGATAGTAGAAAATCATAAACAAGAATACGGCAGCAATCCCGATCAATCCCGCAAAAACGGTTTGTTGCATCGCATGCTCTCCGAATTGAGCTCCTACTGAAGTCGAATAAATTTCATCAAGCTGGACGGGCAGTGCACCTGCATTTAAGATATCGGCTAGACTTTTTGCCTCATCCACTGTGAAACGCCCTGTTATCGATACCGAATCTTGGCTAAACACTTCATTAACCGTCGGAGCTGAAACAAATTTTGGAGCTGGTTTCGTAATTTCTTCCTGGAAAGAGTCTACCCCTTCCTCAAAATCCAACCAAATGACCAAATAGTTATTAGGTGCCATTCCAACGATTTCTTGTGTCACCTCTTTGAATTTTTCAGCACTCTTTAATTTTAGCGAAACAATCGGTTGCCCATTTTCATCAAAGGTTTGTTGAGCACCACCCTCAGCAAGGTCTGTGCCATCCATCATTAAACGGTCATTGGCATCCCTAAAGGTTAAGTTGGCTTCAGTTGAGAGAATCTCCCTTGCCTCGTTTTGGTCTTCTACACCGGCTAATTGGACTCGAATCCGATTATCGCCTTCAACTTGAATGTTAGGTTCACTAACTCCAAGTACATTAATTCGGCGATCCAATGCCTCTGCTGTGGCAATGAGCGCATTCTGATCAATAACTTGTCCTTCTTTTGCGGGGCTTACCTCATATAGAACTTCGAACCCACCCTGCAAATCAAGGCCAAGCTTAATGTTATTGACAATGTCCTTTGTCGTCGTTCCCATTACCGCTCCCATAACGACAATAAAAATAACAAAGGCTACGATTCTGTTTCTTTTTATCATTATGTAATTTTCCTCCTTAGTGCTGAAACCAAAAACAACAACTAAACTACTTTCACTACTTTAGTAATTCTAAACGGTCTTCTTCATTTTCCAAAGAAAAACTTGTATCCTTCAATGCTTCAACTCTCTGGTAATTCATAAAATCTCCAATTTTCAGGGTGAGAATACTTTGAACAACTTCATATAACATCGGAACCTCTTTTTTCTTTTTCCACGTTTTATTGACTAAGTAATCCCAAATATCCTTTTCTGTTACTGAATCATAGCCTAATAACGTAAATTCCTCAACCTTGCTTTGCAATACCGGCTTCACCTTTTCATAAAGGCTTTCATCCTTATGGCTAATGTCCATTATTAGCCCCTCCCCATCATCAAATTCGCCCGTCGAATTTGCGTCCGGATGTAATCCCTCATCTTGCTCGAGAAGTTACCATTAAAAAATCCGAGACATCCGCCGGAGGCTTAATTTCAATAAGCCAGAGTTTGAACCACACTAAATTGATAAAAGCTGGCATTTACCTCACCACTTTTAAAAAGTGGTAAACCGTTGTACCTGTCGCAAGCTTTCAGTAAAAAAAACATTACTGAATGTAAGTTAAAATTCGTAGTCATGCTTTGTCCACCTGTAAGCATATAAATAATTGTATATTATTTTACCTTTTTTGAGAAGGCAGGAGAATGCAGGTGTCTAAGTTTTTAAAAGGGACGATGATTTTATTAGCAGCAGGGCTTGTCACAAGAGTACTAGGCTTTATCAATCGCATTGTAATCGCCCGTTTTATTGGGGAAGAAGGCGTTGGTCTTTATATGATGGCGATGCCGACCTTTATTTTAGCCATTACCATCACCCAAATTGGATTGCCTGTTGCCATTTCGAAAAACGTAGCAGAAGCCGAAGCGATTGGGGATAAAGGCAAAGTCAAAAAGATTCTAGTCGTTTCATTAGCAACGACGCTTACTCTTTCGGTGATCTTTACCCCACTTTTGTTCTTTTTAGCCCCAGTGTTAGCGCAAACGCTCTTCACAGATGAGAGAACCTTATATCCTTTACTGGCGATTGCACCTGTTGTGCCTGTGATTGCGATATCATCTGTTTTAAGAGGATATTTCCAAGGCAAACAAAATATGAAACCAGCAGCCTTGTCCCAATTAATTGAACAGGTTGTCCGCATAGCTTTAATTGCTTTTTTAACAAGAGCCTTTTTGCCCTATGGAATCGAATATGCCGCAGCCGCTGCTATGTTTTCATCTGTAATTGGTGAGTTAGCATCCCTTCTTTATTTAGTAACAACGTTTAAATTAAAAAAGAGGTTTCCTGTACGAAAGAATTTTTTCTCTTATGTTAAATCTGGAAAAAACACCTTTAAAGAACTCATGAGTATCGCCCTGCCGACTACCGGGAGCCGAATGATTGGTTCGCTTTCATGGTTTTTCGAACCGATTGTCGTTGCCCATGCACTGGCTTTAGCAGGAGTTGCTACTTCTATGGCAACAAAGCAGTACGGGGCACTAACGGGATTTGCACTCCCATTGCTTATGCTCCCATCTTTTGTGACACATTCGTTATCGACATCACTCGTTCCAGCCATTAGTGAAGCCAATTCACAAAACAATATGCGATTAGTAGAGTATCGGCTCCAACAAGCCCTTCGTTTTGTCTTTATTTCAGGTGGACTAGCTATCGTGGTTTTATACATCCTAGCCGATCCGATCATGGAAGTCATGTATGGTTCTACAAGTGGGGCACAATTTATTAAACTAATGGCTCCGTTTTTCCTATTATATTATTGTCAAGCACCCTTGCAAGCCACCTTACAAGCGTTAAATCTAGCAAGATCTGCAATGATTAATAGTCTAATTGGGGCCGTTGCGAAAACCACTGTGATTTTCCTATTAGCAAGTCAGCCTACTTTTGGGATCAATGGAGTGGCAATAGGATTATTAGTGGGCTTTGTTTTAGTCACGTTTCTTCATTTTGCAACCATTATCAAATCCATTTCCTTTACTTTTTATATCCGTGACTATGTAAAAACAATCCTGGTAATACTGGCTTCGGGCTGGTTTGGTCATTGGGTATTTCAAATCCTGCCAAACAATCAAACACTCGTTATAAAGGTTATTGTTGTGGCATTAGCCGTTAGTTTGATCTATCTGATCCTTGTCTTGCTACTTGGATTGCTTCACAAGGATGAATTAAACAGAATTCCATGGATTGGTCCAACTTTAGCAAAGTTTGCGATATTTGGACAACCCCACTCAACATCAAAACGATGACAAAAATAAATGTCATCGTTTTGACGTTTATAAGTTTTTCTCATCAATGTAAAACTCTCTGTCCTGATAGCTACAGAAAGAAATGTCACTAATATTTTTATATCCTTTTTCCTCTAATTTTTGCAACAGCCAATCCTCAGACTTTTGAATTCGCTTTAAATGATCCTTTTGAATGACACCATCAATAATAAGAGGCAACGTTAAATCTCTACCCTTTAGTTCTTTTTTCAACACTGATAATTTTCCAGAGGGTTCTAGAATGGCAAATTCCACATCGGCAATGTTGCGAATGTCCTTTTCACGAAGTTGCTGAAGTAGGTCATCAAAATTATATCGTTGCTTACGCATCGCGTGTTCGTCAATTTTACCATGATTGATGATAATGGTTGGGGAGCCATCGATTAAGTCTCTAAACTTTTTACTTTTTAAAGACATTCTTGCTGTTGAAATTTGAATAAACATTAATACTACTATCGGAACAATATAATGGATCGTCATTGTATTTGAATCGTCAATCGCCATTACAGCCATTTCAGCGATCATAATATTGACGACTAAGTCAAAGACACTTAATTCACCAATATCCCTTTTTCCCATATAACGAAACACAATTAAAATGATCAAATACATAATGATTGTACGCCACAACATCGTAAATAGACTATCCATTTCACTTTGCCCCCTTAAGATAATCACCTGTTAGTTTGTGCAGGATTAAGATTTTTATGAAACCAAAAAGTATTGATTCTATATTTGAGGTTGGACGAATAAGCATGTACAAAGAAGATCTGAAGGGAGAGGTTTGCGATCGAAGGGTCAAAAAAGTTAGGAAGTGCCATTTTATATGGGATGCTTACAATTTTTATTATAGCGATCATTAGCAGTATTATATTTGCCTTTATTTTAAGATTTACATCCCTACAAGAATCATCTGTTCAATACATTATTACAGCTATCTCTTTTATAGCCTTATTTGCCGGTGGTTTTATGGCTGGAGGAAAAGGGCAACAGAAGGGCTGGTTGTTAGGAGGCTTAACGGGGTTTGCGTTTTCGCTGATTGTCTTTTTTTATCAATTTTTAGGTCTTGATCGGCTCTTTAGTTTCGAGCAAATCATCTATCATGTTTGTTATATTTTAATCTGTATGATGGGTGGGATTCTTGGCGTTAACATGAGTGGCAAATCTAGAAACAATTAAAAACAGAAGGCGATTATCCCGCCTTCTGTTTTTTATTTGTATTAACCTTGAGCAGACTCTACCACTTCACGTACTGCTGATTTGTCATATGTAAGACGACTTCCATCTCCACATTTAATAACAATTTTACCCTCATCTACAGCATCAACGATTCCATGTAGGCCGCCGATTGTAACTACTTTATCACCTTTTTGCAAACTGTTTTGCATCGACACCACTTGCTTTTGTCTTTTTTGCTGTGGGCGAATTAAAAGGAAATAAAATAATACAAACATTAAAATAATCGGTCCTAAAGTACCCAGTAAACCTTCCATCTTTCTCCTCCTTTCACGTTAACTTTATAGGAATTTAGAAGTTTTTCGCGTTTGGCATATTAAAGCCATATTGCTCAAAAAATTCTTCTCTAAAGTCTCCCAAACGATCTTCTCGAATCGCTTGTCTGACTTGTTCCATTAATTTTATCAGAAAATGTAAGTTATGATAAGATGTTAATCGAATTCCGAATGTTTCATCACAACGAATTAAATGGCGAATGTAGGCACGGCTGTAATTACGGCAAGTGTAACAATCACAATTCTCATCAATCGGACCGAAATCTTTTGCATATTTCGCATTTTTGACAACTAATCGACCATTGGATGTCATTAGCGTTCCATTTCTGGCAATTCGGGTCGGCAATACGCAATCAAACATATCGATTCCTCGTATAGCTCCGTCGATTAGGGAATCTGGTGAACCGACCCCCATTAAATAGCGCGGCTTGTTAGCCGGCAATAATGGTGTTGTAAATTCTAACACTCGGTTCATAACATCCTTTGGCTCTCCTACGGAAAGACCACCAATCGCATAACCCGGAAAATCCATTGATACAAGATCTTGTGCACTTTGCTTTCGTAAGGCTTCGTACTCACCGCCCTGAACAATTCCAAATAATCCTTGATCTTCTGGTCGTTGGTGTGCTTTTAAGCAACGCTCCGCCCATCTTGACGTTCTTTCCACTGACTTTTTCATATAATCATATTCGGCTGGATATGGCGGGCATTCATCAAACGCCATCATAATATCGGACCCAAGGGCATTTTGAATGTCCATTGCTTTCTCAGGCGATAGAAAAAGTTTATCTCCGTTTAAATGATTACGGAAATGGACACCTTCTTCTTCAATTTTACGAAATTTACTTAAACTGAACACTTGGAAACCACCAGAGTCAGTAAGAATGGCACGATCCCAGTTCATAAATTTATGCAATCCGCCGGCCTCTTTTACAATATCATGACCTGGTCGTAACCACAAATGATATGTATTACTTAAGATAATTTTTGCGCCCATTTCTTTTAGTTCTTCCGGTGACATCGTTTTAACCGTAGCTAAAGTACCTACCGGCATAAAAATAGGCGTTTCAAATGAGCCATGCGGGGTGTGAACACGACCGAGTCTTGCACCTGTTTGTTTACATGTTTTAATTAATTCATATGTTATTGCAGCCAAAGAAAATACTCCTTTCAAAATAAAACACAAAAGACTAGATGATAAGCATAGCATCCCCAAAACTAAAAAAGCGATAACGCATCTTTACAGCGGTGTTATAAGCATGTAATACATGATCTCGACCAGCTAAAGAACTAACAAGCATAATCAATGTCGATTTCGGAAGATGAAAGTTTGTAATTAACCCATTAATCGCTTTAAACTCGTATCCCGGGTAGATAAAGATATTGGTCCATCCACTCATCGCTTTGAATCTTCCATCACATGCCGAAGCAATCGTCTCGAGGGTCCGAGTGGAAGTTGTGCCAACAGAAATAATTCGACCACCCGATGATTTCACACCATTTAATATATCAGCCGTTTCTTCTGTCATTTGATAAAATTCCGAATGCATTTCATGTTCGTCTATGTCATCTACACTAACCGGTCTAAATGTCCCAAGTCCCACATGAAGGGTGATAAAAGCAATCTGGATACCAGCTTCTTTTAGTTCATTCAACAGTTCCTCTGTAAAATGTAGACCTGCTGTCGGTGCAGCTGCTGAACCTCTCTCCCGTGCATAAACCGTTTGATAACGATCTTGGTCGTCTAATTGTTCTTTGATATAAGGGGGTAAGGGCATCTCCCCAAGACGGTCAAGGATTTCATAAAAAATCCCTTCATAATGAAACTCAAGAATTCTACCACCATGGTCAAGCTCTTCCATACAAACAGCTGTTAATAGCCCTTCACCAAAGTGAATTTTTGTTCCCTTTTTTATTCGCTTTGCCGGTTTAACAAGGGTTTCCCATGTGTCACCTTCTTTTTGCGTTAATAGTAGAACTTCTACTTTGGCACCTGTTTCTTCTTTTTCACCAAAAAGTCGAGCAGGTAGAACTTTCGTGTCATTTAGAACAAGACAGTCCCCTTCTTTTAAATACGTTTTAATGTTTTTAAAAACATTGTGTTCGATATCTCCGGTTTCTTTATTTAACACCATTAACCGGCTGCTTGACCGGTCTTCAAGTGGTGTCTGTGCAATTAATTCTTCCGGTAAATCAAAATCAAATAAATCTACTTTCAATCCTGTCACCCACAATTCTATACGGTTTAACGAAACTTCCCTAAGAAGTAAAAGATTAACGATAGCACAACACTTAAAATAATGGAGGTCATAATTGGAAAATAAAAGGTTGTATTTCCTTTTTTGAATACAAGGTCCCCTGGTAGCTTTCCAATTTGAATAAATTGCATCAGTAATCCAATAATAAAAATCACTACACCAAGGAGCATTAACATTTTTCCAATTCCGGTCATTTACCAGGCACCTCCATTCCTAAATGTTGGTAAGCTAAATGAGTCACCATTCTTCCTCTAGATGTCCGTTGTAAAAATCCAATTTGTAACAAATATGGCTCATAAACGTCTTCGATCGTATGTGATTCTTCCCCAATCGTTGCCGCGATGGTTTCGAGTCCAACAGGTCCACCACGAAACTTCTCAATAATCCCTCTTAATAATTTATGGTCAATATGGTCTAACCCTAAACGATCAACTTGAAGCTGCTCTAATGATTTATTCGAAATTTTTTCATCAATGGTGCCATCTCCTAATACTTGCGCGAAATCACGGACTCGCTTTAACAAGCGATTGGCAATCCTCGGGGTTCCGCGAGAACGGCTTGCAATTTCAGCAGCAGCCCTCGGATTAATTTCAGTCTGTAATACCTCAGCAGTACGAATGACAATATCCTGTAATTGGTCGTTTGTGTAATATTCAAGGCGGGCATGTACGCCGAACCGATCTCTCAATGGAGCAGATAGAGAACCGGCTCTTGTTGTAGCCCCAATTAAAGTAAAGGGCGGCAAATCAAGTCTTACAGACCTCGCTTCTGCTCCCTTTCCTATGACAATATCAAGACAGAAATCTTCCATGGCTGGATATAATACTTCTTCAATGGCTCTTGGAAGGCGATGGATTTCATCAATAAACAAAACATCCCCTGGTTCAAGTGTGGTTAAAATAGCCGCTAAATCTCCTGGGCGTTCAATAGCTGGACCAGATGTTGTGCGAATATTAACACCCATTTCGTTGGCAACAATGATGGCGAGGGTTGTTTTTCCGAGACCGGGTGGACCGTAAAGAAGAACATGATCTAGGGTTTCCCTACGGAGCTTGGCCGCTTCAATAAAGACAGTCAAGTTTTCCTTCACCTGATCTTGACCAATATATTGTTTTAAGCTGGTCGGACGAAGACTCGTTTCAAACGATTCTTCTTCAAAGCCGGCTTCACTTGAAATAATTCTATCATCCATTTTGGGCAGCACCCCCAAATTTTATTTTCGAAACAAACCCCTTAGGATTTAAGTAGAAGCTGTAACCCTTTTCTTATATACTGATCGGTTGATAGGTTTTCTTTCTTTAATTGTGTTGAAACTTTTTTAATTTCTCTTTCTGAATACCCGAGTGCCAGTAAGGCTAGAACTGCCTCATCAAAATCCCCATTCCCAGACTCTAACTCTTTTTGTTGATCTGCGTTAAATAAGTTAGGAAAATAATCTGGTAGTATATTTGGAAGCTTTCCTTTTAAATCAAGAATTATTTGTCTTGCTGTTTTCTTTCCTACTCCAGGAAATTTTATGAGAAATGCCTCATCTTCATTTTCAATAGCTTGAACGACCTGCCCTGGTTCACCTGAAGCTAGAATGGCTAGAGCTCCTTTAGGACCGATCCCCGTTACACTTAATAATTTCGTGAAAAGCAGCTTCTCTTCTCTAGATTGAAAACCATAAAGAGCAAAAATATCCTCACGAACATAGGTATACGTGTAAATAATTTTCTCTTGCCCAAAATCATTCGTATAGGAATATGGATTGGGAGTGGTAATTTGATAACCAATCCCATTATTCTCAATGACAATGTATTCTGGATGAATATATTGAACTTTCCCTTTAATAAATTCGTACAATTTCTCTTCTCTCCTCATAAATCACTGTTCATCATTTTACCACGTCATAATGGGCAGTAAAATCCCACCCTAATATTTAAGAGTATCACAAATTCTACTCTTAGTGGGATATAACTGCCCGTAATGTCCTAAAATAAAGAACTACCTATCATTGGAAAACCACCACTGATTTAAGTTTCACCTTATCATACAATAGTTTTTCAGGGATGAAAACCGTTTGATCAAAACCAAAAAAGAACCGATTGATCGGTTCTTTTTTAATTTGCTTGTTTTTCTTTTGAGTATGTTTTAAAGGTTTCTAATACTTCTACGTATCGATCTTTTGTTTTGATTCGAATGCCATTTTTTAATTCTTCGCGTTTCCTACTTTCTAATTTACCTACATCAATTTGAAAGAAAGATTGAATGATATGAGATTTATAGGGTCTGCCATTAAAAATCGTTAAAATTCCATCATCCGTAACACCAAAATATCCATTTGCCTTTAATAACGGGGAAATGTCATCAGCTTTCTTATGAAAGACCATTTTATTATTTTCCATACCAATAAATTGCCAGTCCTCATACTTTGCCCAAAAATTCTCCATTGAGTAGATTGTTTCTGTGACCGTCTCTTCACTGATTTCTCCATCCATATACAGACATTTTAAAAGAACGTCAACTGTAATCGGGGTTTTCTCTTCCTCAATTGTTCCCGTTTCCGCAAACGCATGGTGCTGTATTCCAAACTGGAATCCTACTAATATAAGTATCCATATTATAATCGTACGAATAATAGTATGAATGAAACCTTCCGTTTGCATAGACGATCACCTCTTTTATTAAAATCAAAACACTAGAGATTATACATCTCTATTACATTCCTATTGTGACCATTTTTTATTTTCCTTATCCTAATTTTCGTTAAAACTATATATTTGAAAATTTAAATACAAAAAAACGGGGATACTTCACCCCCGTTTTTATCGGTTATCCCTATTAAATATGTTATTTATTTCCGCTTCGATTTCTTTAGTTGGTCCACCGTTTTTCAAATCATTATTCATGACTTTGATTCGATTGTACTGACTTTCATTTGTAAAGACTTGAACTTGTTTTCCCCTTAATTGTGGTTGAACCGCATTTTGAATATTTTTCTTTGTTTCATCAACCAGTTCATTTTTTTCAAGAAGAACGCCAATTAATACCCTCTGCTCGGTAATAATCGTTTCTGCATCTTTCACATTTTCTACTTGTCTTACTTTTTGAGTGATTTCTTTGCTCAAGTTCCCTTGGTTTTCGCGATTATAGACTTTCTTACCAGTTTGATTCTGCGCATTCGATAAGTGACCGTGATAATTACGATCATTCGCACCAATTAAAGGGTCATCATATTGGGTTTGAATGTTTGCTCCTCGACGACCATTATTATTTTTTTCCGAACCACGTTCCTGACCTAATGTATGGTCTAGCATCTCAGTTGCTGGACCATCATTATCATTACCATTTAATATCCTTACATTTCCACCATTGTTATCATGGGATTCATTGGAATAATAACCAATTCGCATCATATCATTTTCTTGTCTATTCCCGTTATTGGCCGCTTCGTCGTTTGTGCCACAACCAGCCAATCCAATACTCAATAAGGTACAGAGGAGCCACGTTTTTCGATGTTGTCGCAACTAGGTTCCACCTCTCTATATCAAACTCGAGCATCTATATATGCTCATGTTTAGAGTATGACAGATGGAACCATTTCATCCTGTCAGTTGCCTCCAATTTCGACATCATTTAACTATTCGCATAAGTTCACGAACAAACTCCTGTCTTTGATCAAATTGACTAAAGGTTAACTGAAGAGTATTCCGAATTTTATTTAAATCTTGGTGAGATTGTTCTTTAATAAGGCGATTCCATTCTCGAAAGATATCAGTTGGATAGGCGAGAGCATACAAAAACAGTTTTTGCTGAAAATAAGGTTGTATAATTGGAAATTCATTAAGAGCTGGGAGCGACCAATTCAAAAAAGGCAGGATTCGATTTGCATATTGTACATAATCCGCAAAAACTGGTCCTACACTAATTAAATCAAAATCGATTAAATATAAGTCGCCATTTGATTTTCGAAGGAAATTATGATGGGCTACATCTCCATGCAAAATCACAACAGGTTGACGAAAAAGAGATTCTTTTTCTTTTTTCAATCCTTTAAGCGACCATTCAGCCCAAGAAATCAGCTCGGAAACGATCTCCCTTGGAATAAAATAAGAAAGAATGTCTTCGTTTTTTAAAAATAAAAAAAAGCGTTCCTCCCATTTATTTTGGAGGTCAAAACTAGGTAATAGTCGTCGATAGCTTCCCACTAATTTTTTGGATGTTTGATGATACTTTTGAAGCAACGACATTGCTTCTTGACAATTTTCCATACTATTGTATAGAAAGCGCTGTTTACTCGGATTAATATACTCGAGTAGTCCATAATATTTTTTATTAAATTGTAGACTAGTCATTCCTTGATAAAACATATAAGTGGAGTGAAAATGATTCTTTTTTAAGGATGAGGTAAATGCATCCTGTATTAACAAACTGCGCCTTGAGGAAAAACCTTTTACGATAATGGGTGTTCCATCTTCCATTTTTATAAAATAAACATTCTTCTTAATGTGTGTAAATTGTTGAATGTTCGTCGAAAGTTGCTTTTTTAAATAAGAGAGGAGACGATGATTAAATTCTTCGTCTCCTCCAATCTTATTCAATCGATTCATCGTTCTCATCTCGTTGTACTGGTACTCCTGGAACTCCTGGAACTCCTGGAACTCCTGGAACGCCCGGATAACCAGTGAAAGTCGGCGGGTATGGCTGCCCTCCATAACCGTAATCAAATGATTGTTGAGGCATTGGAGCATAACCACCTGACATAGGTCCTGACCCAAATCCTTGACCATATGGTTCAGGGTTAAAACCACCGAAACCCTGTGGTGCTGGGGCATATCCTCCACTCATTCCAAGCCCTTGTGGTGCTGGGGGATAACCACCTCCTGTACCATATCCGGGAGCTGGGAAATATCCCCCTTCCATACCGTATCCTGGTGCAATCGGTTGTTGAAATCCAGGTTGAACTCCATATCCGCTAGCTTGAGGAGCTTTTGGTCCTCCGCAGCCACAATCTTTTTTCTGCTGTGGATAGTATGGATAATGGGTTGCTGCTGGCATTTGAGTTGGGGGAAATGGTTGTGCGGCTCCCATACTAACCCCTTGAACCTCTTGGTTTCCAAATGGATTTACAGGTGCCCCGTAATAAGGTCCTGGAACAGCATCTCCCCCTGCAAACGTTTGTTGAGGTCCCATAAATGGTGAAGATTCTTCAAATCCTTCATCCCATACACCTGGCATCATACTAACGGACGCATAAGGATTTTCCATGAATGGATATTCCATTGGTGACTCTGGTGAATAACTTCCTTGTACTTCTGGATATGGCATTGGTGATGCAGGTACACTGGAACCTAGAACTTGCGGAAATGGCTGCCCTTGCATTGGTGGTGACATATATTCTTCCTGTACATTCGGATATGGCATTGCTTGCATCGGTGGCATTGGTGGCATATAAGCCCCTTGCACCTGTGGAAACGATTGTCCTTGTACTGGCTGCATATATCCGCCTGGTACTTGTGAATAAGGCATTGCTTGTGGACTTTGATAACATGGATCTTGATATGGTTGTATAGGTCCACACGGATTAAATGACGGTTGCATTTGAGGCATATATGGATTCATTGGTTGAGTCATCCCCCCTACCATTCCAGGTATTTTTTTTGTTGGTCCAAAATCATCAGATGGCATCTTTTGAGGCGCCTTTTGAAATGGCATTTTATTAGTCGGCATTTTTTGCTGTGGGATTTCCTCACTTATTGGTTGTATATTTGGAAGTTTGTTCTCTAGTTTTGGCGGCACTGGTGGAATAATTGGTTGTTCTTGAATATTCATATTAGCCATATTCGTCATAAAATAGTTGTTCATTTCAACCTCAGGAATAATTGCTTGAGGCATTTTCGGAATATGAGGCATTTTTGGAACGAAAGGCTTCTTTGCTTGCTCAATTGGCTTTTCAGCTACAGGTTTCTTAGCCATAGGCTTTTCAGCTACAGGTTTCTTAGCCATAGGCTTTTCAGCTATAGGTTTCTTTGCTATTGGTTTTTCTGCTACAGGCTTTTCTGCTACAGGTTTCTTTGCTATTGGTTTTTCTGCTATAGGCTTCTTTGCTATTGGTTTTTCTATCATTGGTTTTTCTACTACTGGAGGCATTTTGGGTTTTGGAGCTTCTTTTTTTGGTACTTCTTTAACAATCGGTGTTTCTATAATGATCGGTGCTTCCTTTTTAACAGGTTGCTCTTTAACCGGTTTTGCTTTTGGTTGTTCTTTAATCGGTACTTCTTTAAATTTGGGTTGTTCTTTTACGATTTGCTTTTCTTTTACAAATGGCTGTTCTTTAATTGGCGATTCTTTCTGAGAACCCATATTGATTTTTGCTCCGCCGGCCCCCATCTGCGTTTCTTTTTTTATATTTCCACCAGATGTTGGGACTTTAATTTTCATACCGGGCATAATCATATCAGGGTTGCTGAGCTGGGAATTTATTTTTTTCAGCTCTTCAAAATTCACGCCGTACTTCTTGGCGATCTTCCAAAGAGTATCCCCTTTTTGTACGATATGGATTTTCACTCTGATTTCCCCTCCTGTGCATAAGTCCATACATTCTATGTTGTATTAGGCAAATTGCTATTCTTTTTTACATAACAACTTATGCAAAGGACAATTAGATTATGTTGCGGACAATCTTCAAAAAAAATGCCAGCTACAAAAAATGCAGCTGACGATGGGTGTTCCTCTTTTATTCCGCTCTATTAAACTGGATTGTTTGATTGATTTCGGTTCTTACACTTCAATCAATAGTAGTTCGAAATTCAAATTTATCTTTATCACGACTTACATTAATTTTGTAGCATGCGGTCTAAAGCAAGCTTTGCTTTTTGTGCCACTTCATGATCTACCTTAATGATGTTATGAGTTTCCCCTTTCTCGATTGACTCTAAGCTCCAAGCTAAATGCGGAAGGTCAATCCGATTCATCGTTAAGCATGAACACATGTATGGGTTCAAGGAAATGATATGCTTATCAGGATGTTCTTGAATGATTCGGTTGACTAAATTTTGTTCTGTTCCGATTGCCCATTGTGAACCTGGTTCTGCTTTTTCTATAGCATTGATAATATAATTAGTAGATCCGGCTAAATCACTCAAAGCAACTACTTCATGTGAACATTCAGGGTGAACGATGATTTTCATTTCAGGGTGTTTTTCTCTAACATCCTTCACATTAGCGACTGTAAAGTTTTCATGCACGGAGCAATGTCCCTTCCACAAAATGACTTTTACATCTTCAACTTTACCTTCAAACACGAGTTTGTTTTGGATCGGGTCCCAAATCGCCATTTGCTCCAATGGAATCCCCAAATTGAAAGCTGTATTACGACCTAAATGCTGATCCGGTAAGAATAGAATACGTTCTTTTTGCTCGAATGCCCAAGATACCATTTTTTCAGCATTTGAAGAAGTAACCGTTGCACCCCCATGTTCTCCGACAAACGCCTTAATCGCAGCCGTTGAGTTGACGTATGTTAATGGTAAGATCGTATCGCCAAACGTATCCATTAAGATTTCCCATGCACGCTCGGTTTGATGAATATCAGCCATATCCGCCATTGAACAGCCGGCACGCATATCTGGCAAATAAACTTTTTGTTCGTTTGTTGTTAAAATATCTGCTGTTTCTGCCATAAAGTGAACGCCACAAAAAGCTATAAACTCGGCCTCTTTATTTTGTGCAGATAGCTGGGCTAATACTAGGGAATCCCCCTTTGCGTCTGCAAATTTAATAACCTCGTCTTTTTGATAATGATGGCCAGGTATAAATAAACGGCTGCCTAATCTTGTTTTTACGGCTTGAACTCGGTCTTCTAGCTCTTCTGTAGACATTTTCTTGTATATATCTGGAATCAATTTATTCGCCATTGTTTGTAAAATACTCATTTTCTGCTCTCCCCCATTAATCTATAATCTAGCCAATTACAACTTTCACACTTATATCAAGGGCTTTAACCGTATGTGTAAGTGCTCCAAGTGAAATGACATCTACCCCTGTATCACGATAACTCGCTAAATTATCTAAAGAAATTCCACCTGATGCTTCGGTTTTAATGCCCTCAGGAACAAGTCCAATCCACTCTTTGATTTCATCTGGTGTTCGATTATCAAACATAATCACATCTGCTTTTGCCGCAACCGCTTCTTTTACTTGATCTTCTGTTTCAATTTCCACTTCCACCTTGACCATATGGCCAATTTGGGATCTAACTTTTTCAACTGCCTTTGTAATGGAACCCGCAAAGGAGATATGGTTGTCTTTAATCATAACGGCATCATATAGACCAAAACGATGGTTGACTCCACCTCCACATTGTACGGCATATTTTTCCATCATCCTTAATCCTGGTGTTGTTTTTCGTGTGTCCGTTATTTTGGTATGTTGACTGTTTAAAATGCGAACGGCTTCGTTTGTTGCAGTTGCAATTCCGCTCATTCGTTGAACTAAATTCAACACGACTCTTTCGCCTTGAAGAAGGCTTGACACTTTTCCGCTTACAGTAGCAAAGACTTGTCCTTTTTCAATGCGTTCTCCATCTTTCACACTGATTTCCACCACTACCTCTTGGTCAAGCATAGGGAAACCTGTGCGTATGACATCTTCACCGCAAAAAATCCCGTTGTCCTTTGCGACAAATTTAATTTGTCCTTTTTCATCTTTTCCAAAAATCGTTTCACTCGATAAATCTCGATCCCCGATATCCTCTATAAAAAATTGCTCAAGTTGTGATTTTAATTTTAATTGGTTCAACTCGGTCACCCTTTAACTGTAAAATAATTTGTGCTTTCTCCCATTCCTGATTCTCTTGAGGGAAATCTCTGCGTAAATGTCCGCCACGACTTTCTGTTCGTTGTAAAGCCGCTTTTGTGACAAGCCATGAACTAATTAGCATGAATACTTTTTGAGTATCCTCTAACGGTAAATCATCTAAATCTGCACCTAGCCACTCTTCGATTTGATAGCTTTCTAAGTAGCTCAGTTGTTTTTCAAGTGATTCTTGATGACGTGAAATCCCTGTTCGTTCCATCATGCTTTTTTTAATATCTACGATTTCAGGCAAGTTGTACTGTGAACGTTTCTTTCTCGGATGATTTAATGTCATATATCGATACTGAGCCTCAGTCGGTGTATCATTAATGAAATCCGCTAGTCTTTTCCCGAAATATAAGCCCTCGAGTAAAGAATTACTTGCTAATCGATTGGCACCATGTATACCGGTACAAGCTACTTCTCCAATTGCATAAAGTCCCGGTATTGTGGTTTGACCATTTACATCGGTTTTGATTCCGCCCATTAAAAAATGGCATCCTGGCACAACAGGAATCTTTCCAGTATCTATATTAATCCCGTTCTCTCTGCAAATCGAAGCAACAGTCGGGAAACGAGTTTCAAAGTTTTTAATTGATGAAATATCTAAATAAACAGACTTTCCATTTTTGATTGTTTGGTAGATGGTTTGTGAAACGACATGTCTAGGAGCTAAATCCTTATAAGGATGAACCTCTTCCATAATGTAGGTTCCATCATCTGTTCGAAGTCTTGCCCCTTCTCCTCTAACAGCCTCTGAAACAAGACCTGCCCCTTTTCCATCTGCTAACAGAAGTGTCGGATGAAATTGAATGAATTCCATATCCGCCAGCTCTGCCCCAGCACGGTAGGCTAGAGCGATTCCATCACCTGTAACAGTATCAGCATTTGAGGTAAAACTATATATCTGTCCAACCCCGCCTGTTGCAATGACAACATGATCAGCGAAAATTGAAAGGGGTTTTCCGTTTGAATCTTTGACTTTCACGCCAACACAGCGCTGATCTTCAATTAATAGGTCATACACTGTCATGTTCTCAGCGATTTTGATATGATGTGTCTGGGAAAGTAAAAAGTCAATGACATTTTTACCTGTTGCATCTCCACCACTATGAATGATTCTATTTTCACTATGCGCACCCTCAAGACCTAATTTTATTTCTCCTGATTCATCACGGTCAAAAGGAACTCCTTCACTTATCAGTTCCTTAATTAAAGAAGGTGCCTCTTTTGTCATTTCTCTTACAGCTTTTTCGTTATTATGGTAACGACCCGCTTCTAATGTATCTTGATAATGTTTATATGGGTCATCACGGGCAGCTAAAGCAACCGAAATGCCCCCTTGAGCTAAATACGAATTACTAGTCGTCACTTGTGATTTTGTGAGAATAATCACATTTAAATCATGACGTAATTTTTTTGCCAACTGTAAGGCTGCAATTCCGCTTCCAATGATGATAACATTTGCTTTCATTTTACGATCATCTACCTCTCTAGGAATCAAATTCGCTCCGTCAACTGTGCGTCCGAATTTTTATCATGCCTCAAATCGCCACATCCGAATGTATCACCTGACATGGATGTGCTGTCCGTATGGAGCTCGCCCGATAAAAATCCAGACATCCGCCGGAGGCTAACTACATTCAGCCCGGGTTTGTACCCTCAATGAATCAGAGAGGTTTGTTATATTCATCTCGCACATGTGTATATGGAGAAGTTTTGCTGAATGAAGTTAACAGGTGTCTTGACACCTATATTTACATAGATTTAAACTATTGACAAGTACTTTTTTAGAATTTCCATAGATTTGGTTGCTTGAATTAGCAAAGTATCTATCGATTTGTCTATACTGTAAGTAGTGAAAATAAAAGAAGTTGGTGAAATTAGTGAATTATTTTGATTATGCGGCAAGTACTCCACTTGATTCGGAAGCAGCGAAGGTTTACATGGAGGCAGCCACGACCTATTTTGGAAATACAGGAAGTCTTCATGATATGGGGACCCAAGCAAAGGATTTACTAGAGAACTGCCGTAGGGAATTTGCGGGAATGCTAGGGGTAGAATCTAGTGGAATTTATTTTACAAGTGGTGGTTCTGAAAGTAATTTCCTAGGGATTCAGGCTTTGCTTTCAGCGAAGAAGAAAGAAGGATTTCATATTATTTCAGGTGTAGCAGAGCATGGCTCAATTCGTAGCACATTGAATTCTTTATCTCAACAAAATTATGAAGTCACCCTATTACCATTAAATGAACAGGGACGAATTGATGTAGAGAAATTAAAGGCCGCCACACGGGAAGATACGGTACTAATTGTCATTCAACATGCTAATTCCGAGATTGGGTCAGTCCAGCCCGTACAAGAAATCGCAGCATGGTGTAAAGAAAAGGAAATTCTCTTCCATTGTGATACGGTCCATTCTTTTGCCAAAATGGATCTCAAACCGATCACTCCATTGATTGATAGTCTTTCGATTTCCTCTCATAAATTTTATGGACCGAAAGGAATCGGCATTGCCTATGTAAACCCAAAACTAGCGTGGAAGCCGTTTTATCCAGGAACGTCTCATGAAAATGGCTTTCGTCCGGGAACGGTGAATGTTCCAGCGATTGCAGCAATGACGGTAGCCGCTCAACGCTGCCACTTGGAACTAAAGGAAAGCTTAGAGGAAGCTAATCAATTGCGGAAGAGCTTTTTATCCCTTTTAGAAAAAGAAAAGGATACCATTACGGTTTACGGCGGTAGCGGAGATGAGCAGATTCCATATACGATTGGTTTACGATTACATGGACTAGAAGGTCAATGGGTCATGCTTGAATGCAATCGACTTGGTTTTGCGATCTCGACAGGAAGTGCCTGTTCAACTGGATTGCAGTCTGCATCAAAAACAATGGTCGCCATGGAAATTCCTGAAAAGATTGGCAAAGAATTTATTCGTATCTCATTTGGAGATCATACAACAGAGCAAGAATTGAGCGAATTGGCTCAAGCTTTAATCGGAGTTATTGAAGGGGCAAGGTAAGGTTTTTAGGGGGAATGCAAAAGTGAAAAAAGTAACAGCGGATGAGAGACGAGATTTTATTTTATCACGGTTAAAAGAGTCAGATGCCCCATTAACGGGAAATGAGTTAGCAGCTGAAACCAATGTCAGCAGACAAATCATTGTCGGGGATATATCGATCTTGAAGGCGAGAAATGAACCAATTATTGCAACCAGTCAAGGCTATATTTATATTCAACCAAAAACTCCTATCTCCCGTGTGGAACGAACCGTTGCCTGCAATCATCCACCAGGGCGGACAGAAGAAGAATTAAACTTGATTGTTGACCATGGGGTAACGGTGAAAGATGTGAAAATCGAACATCCTGTATACGGTGACCTAACGGCTTCCATTTTGGTATCCAATCGCAAAGAAGTGAAGCAATTTATGAAAAAAGTAAGAGAAACCCAAGCTTCGTATTTGTTGGAGCTTACAAATGGGATTCATCTTCATACATTAAGTGCAACATCGGAAAAAGCGCTGGATGAAGCAGAATTGGCTTTGAAGGATGCAGGATTTTTGATGGATACGATGGATTGAAGATATGGTCGAATTAGTAACGATTGATTGGGATTGAAGTAGATCATGTTATATTGTTTTTTTGGTGATGGTCTTCATTTTATTTTGATGAAGACCATTTTTTTGTGATTGTATAGGATTTCGGTCTTCATGGGGGATATGAAGACCGTTTTCCTTGTTCATGCTTTTGGGTTTGGTCTTCATCCCGCTTATGAGGACCGTTTTCTTCGTTCATGCTTTGGGTTTTGGTCTTCATCAGACTTATGAAGACCGTTTTCTAATGAAATAATCCGGATTTCAGTCTTCACCATTTTATACAGAAGAACAAAAGAACTCACTCCAATAAAGAGAGTGAGTTCTTTGTATTATTTCGCTTGTAGTTGGTAATAAGGGTAACTTCCCAATATTTTAACCTGACAGCCGATTGCTTCAATTTCGGCAATCGCGCCTGGAATTAATACGTCATCAAGAGCTTTATCAATATCAATAATGAAGAAATAATTGCCTAATCCCGTTTTCGTTGGTCTTGACTCAATTTTTATTAAATTGAGCTGACGCCAAGCAAACGCTGATAGGACTTGATGAAGTGCCCCTGAGCGATCCTCTGGCAGAGTAATCATTAAAGTTGTTTTGTAACCCACATAATGAGGTTTAATCGGTAATTCTAATGGTTTTTTACATAAAAAGATAAAACGGGTCCGATTATAATCAAAATCATGAATATCCGGTTTGACAATCTCAAGACCATATTCTTGTGCTGCTAGTTCATTGGCAATCGCACCAATTGGCTCGTCCGGATGCTCCATCACATACTGTGCCGCCCCAGCTGTAGAAGTGTAGCTCTCAGCTCGTACTCCCTTTAATTCGGTATGTAAGAATTTATGGCATTGGGCGATCGCATGGGAATGACTATAAATCTTTTTTAGATTTTTCCATTTATCTGATTGGTTTGGGTGCACCATTAAATGCTGTCGAATTGGCGCAGAAAGCTCGCCTCTGACGGGTAGATCGACAACATGGATCAAATAGTCCAATGTGATATTTACTGAGCCTTCTAGGGCGTTTTCAAGCGGTACAACTGCAATATCTATCTCATCATTCACAACTGCTTCAATGCAATCTGGAATGGTCGTATAGGCAACTGTCTCGTAATCTGGAAACATTTCTCGAACTGCTAAATCTGTAAATGTTGCTTTCGGACCTAAGTAACCTGTTTTCACTATTTCTTTTCTCCCTATTTTGTATTTTACAAATACTTTACCATGTTAAAAAATAATTGTACAAGATTAATTACTTTGTCATCTTATTAAGAGCTATCTGGAGCGACCCCTTATGGACTTATTTTTTTATTTAAGTCCTTTAAAAAGCTTCTCATGGACTTTTTTCCCGATTCTTAGCTTGGAATGTCCTTGAGAACCCTGCTCATGGACTTTTTTTCCATTTCCTAGCTATTTTTGTCCTTGAGAGCCCTGCTCACGGACCTTTTTTCTATTTCTCAGCTATTTTTGTCCTTGAGGACCCTACTCATGTACCTTTTTTCCATTTCTCAACTATTTTTGTCCTTGAGAACAATTTGCCCCTATCCATTTAAATCATAATTAGAAAAAAGGCCTCAGCCCAAGCGCTTTTTACACGCCTGAACCAAGCACCTCTACCTTTTCAACGAATTCTAATTGTCTTACTCTTTTTAGGAGTTCTTCAATATCGACTTCCATATTCTCTACATTCAGTGCCAGTGTAATATTGGCTCGTCCTTGTAAAGGAATCGTCTGGTTAATCGTTAATACATTACAGCCAGTCGAAGCCACGGTTGTTAATAAATTAGAGAGAGTCCCCGAACGATCTTCTAAATAGATAAATAAGGTGATGAGGCGTTCTTTTACAACGGTATGAAACGGAAAAACGGTATCTCGGTATTTATAAAAAGCACTTCGGCTTAAATCTACTTTCTGTACAGCTTCCCATACGGAATCTACCTTGCCTCTATCAATCAGTGCTTTCGCATCAATCGTTTTTTTCATCGCCTCTGGCAATACATCTTCTCGGACCAAATAAAACTTTTTATCTGGCTTTTTTTCTCGCAATTCCTCTCCCCCCAATAGAAAAGCGTAAGCGCCTTGCACAGCCCTACCAGCATAAGACGAGCCTCTCGAAAAGGTGTTCTGATCTTTCAGAGAGGATCGGCTTTTGACCTTGAGGGGCTGGCAGCTTGCGCTAGACAATGATAGGTATTTAAATAGCAATTTTATTTTATAGGAAGGCTACTCGATAAATTCAAACTCAAATTCTAATAGCTTCACGATATCCCCGTCTTTGGCACCTCTTTCTCTCAAGGCATCATCGATTCCCATTCCTCTTAGCTGACGAGCAAAGCGTCTGACAGATTCATCCCTTGAGAAATCCGTCATCTTAAATAGCTTCTCAACGGCATCCCCAGATAAGATAAAGCTACCATCATCTCCTCTAGAAATTTCAAATTCCTGTTGCTTCGGCTCATGTTTGTAAAGAACATGATGTGCCTCTTGCTCCTCTTCTACGGTATGAAGCGGGAACTCCGGTGTTGTTTCGATCTTATCAGCAATCGCATAGAGTAGTTCTCTTAATCCGTTTCTTGTTAAAGCGGATATAGGAAAAACAGGGTAATCTTCGGTTAATTTATTTTTAAATACGGCTAAGTTTTCTTCGGCGTCTGGCATATCCATTTTATTAGCAACAATAATTTGCGGTCTTTCTGTCAATCGTAAATTATATTGCTCTAATTCTTTATTGATGGTCAGGTAATCTTCATAAGGGTCGCGTCCCTCTGTTGCAGCCATGTCAATTACATGGACGATCACTCGTGTTCTTTCAATATGTCGTAAAAATTGATGTCCTAAGCCGACTCCAGAATGTGCCCCTTCAATAAGCCCTGGCAGGTCAGCCATAACAAAGCTCCTACCATCCTCAGTTTCAACCATTCCAAGGTTTGGAACAAGCGTCGTAAAATGATATTCGGCAATTTTCGGTTTAGCTGAAGACACAACCGATAATAATGTCGATTTACCTACACTAGGAAATCCAACAAGCCCAACATCTGCTAAAAGTTTTAATTCAAGAATGACTTCTCTTTCTTGACCCGGTTCCCCGTGCTCTGAAAGCTCTGGTGCTGGATTTGCCGGTGTGGCAAAACGAGAATTCCCACGGCCCCCTCTTCCACCTTTTGCAATAACGGCACGTTGACCATGCTCAGTAAGGTCGGCAATGATTGCACCCGTATCTGCATCCGAAACTACGGTACCAGGGGGTACTTTAACAACCATATCTTTGGCACCACGACCATGTTGATTTTTTGACATGCCGTGTTCACCACGAGTTGCTTTAAAATGACGTTGATAGCGAAAGTCCATTAATGTACGTAGACCTTCTTCCACTTCGAATACAACATCCGCACCCTTTCCGCCATCTCCGCCAGCAGGACCGCCTTTTGGTACATATTTCTCACGTCGAAAAGCGACCATCCCGTTGCCGCCATCTCCGCCTTTCACATATATTTTAACTTGATCGACAAACATAATTTTTTATCCTCCCGACTGTTTGCGCAAGCGTTAAGCCTTTACAATCATCTAATTTTGTCATTTCTATGTAGGTTGTTGAAAAAATACTTCAAGAGAAAACTCTTGTTCTTTTATATTAAATTGATGAATATGCACACCATGATGTGGCACTTCAATAAACTCCTGGATGGAATCTTTCTTTTCTATTGTTCCACAAAAATCAAAAAAGAAACGAATTCCTTGCTCATGTGGCTCAATCGTTACGGATAAATGATTATTTCCAAATGGCTTCACACTATGATTAATTTTTGAGAAAAACATAGCGACCCAATCGGTTAACCATTGGTCATCAATTCCCTTGCACTTGATTTGATCGAGTACTTCATATTCAATTTGAAACGAATGCTGTTCCCAATTATGGGTAAGTAGTAACAAAGTAAGATTAGGAAAATTTAAATTCGAAAGTTTTGTTTCATTTTGTGCCTCAATCACGATTTCAGCAATAATTTCTTTTGTCCGGTCAATTTTATTTAAATCCAAGTTGCCTTTAATTAATTGTAATTTATTTAACCAGTCATGTCGTACTTGCCGAAGTAATTCAACTTTGTTCCAATCCTTTTTTTTCATAATCATTGATACCCCACTATAGACCGCTTTTTGATAGTATACCAAAAAAATGGAAGAAAGTAGTATAGTTGAAGGAAAAAGAATTTGTGGGACCTGAATTGTGGAAAAAGTTAAAAAAACTCTAACCGTAAAGGCTAGAGTTTTTTAACGATTATGCTTCTTGAGCAGCTGGGTATACGCTAACTTGTTTCTTGTCACGACCTACACGCTCAAATTTAACAACGCCGTCAACTTTTGCGAATAGAGTGTCGTCACCACCACGGCCAACGTTTACTCCTGGATAGATTTTTGTTCCACGTTGACGATAAAGAATGCTACCGCCTGTTACGAACTGACCATCTGCACGCTTAGCACCAAGGCGCTTTGCGATAGAGTCACGACCGTTCTTTGTAGAACCTACCCCTTTTTTAGATGCGAAAAACTGAAGATCTAATTTTAGTAACATGTATTTTCACCTCACTCTTTGAAGGTTATTTTTATATGCTCACCATATTGTTCTTCAATCGTCTGTAAAGAAACCACCATTCCTTCAAGCAAAACTTGAATTTTGTCATCAATGTCTGACGGAAGTTGATCCGGCATCTGACATCTCAAAAACCCATCATCTTGTTGAATATGGGGCACTATTCCGGTTAATGCATGAACGGCATTAATCGTTCCAAAGGACACAGCCGATGCACCAGCGCAGACAATATCTTTCCCATGATTAGCAAATAATGCATGTCCGCTCATGGTAAAAGACTTGATGAAACCTTTATGGTTACGATTGATTGTAATGTCTATCATCATTTACACCTTAAGCGTTGATTTTTTCAATAACAACTTTAGTGTATGGCTGACGATGACCTTGCTTTTTGTGGTAGTTTTTCTTCGCTTTATATTTGAAAACAATGATTTTCTTTGCTTTACCATTTTTTTCAACTTTAGCTGTAACCGTAGCGCCTTCAACAACTGGGCTTCCTACTTTTACGTTGTCACCACCAACGAAAAGAACTTTATCAAAAGTAACTGTTTCGCCTGCTTCAGCGTTTAGCTTTTCAATGTAGATTGCTTGACCTTCTTCTACCTTTACTTGCTTACCGCCTGTTTCGATAATTGCGTACATAGACTTGCACCTCCTCATAAACTCAGACTCGCCAATCACAGGTGATTTACATATGTAAATACTTTATACCTGATCCGTGCGGTTGTAGCACGGGTGCTACAAACATAACATTAAAATATTAACACACAGGTAAATCACTGTCAATATAGTTTTCTACTATGATTTTAGTTGAAGGATATTGTAAAAAGGCTGGACATTTTCGTTTATTTTGAATTCAATCGTAAACTTTAGGATTTCCTCTAATCTTTTCTTATGCTCGTTCTGCTCTCCACAAAACACTCTCTTCACGTGTTCCGTACTCTCAATGATCACTTTTTCAACATCCTGATTTCGATATTCATATAATTCTCTTTCTAGACGAAAGGCAACCGTTTCGGTACTCGGGAGTTTCCCAGTCCCTTCACAGACTGGACATTTTTCCATTAGACTTTCTGCTAATGAATTTTTCGTTCTTTTTCGTGTTAGTTGAAGGATTCCAAGTGCCGTAAATCCTACAATTCGAGTTTGCCGCCCATCTTTCCTTAATTCTTCTGTGATTCTCTCTTGAACTTGATTTCTCTCTTTTTCATTCTTCATGTCAATAAAGTCAATCAGAATCATCCCCGCTAAATCACGAAGACGAATTTGCCGTGCTGCTTCTTCGGCCGCTAACAAATTGGTTTTCAAAACGGTATCAGCCAAATCCTGCTTACCTGAAAATTTCCCAGTATTCACGTCGATGATCGTTAAAGCCTCGACTTCATCCATCACCAAATATGCCCCATTAGACAGCCAGACCATTCGCTTCAATGCCTTTTCCGTTTCTCCATGGAGATGATAAGCTGAAAAAATATTTTCATATCCTGTGTGTAAAGTGATTTGAAGTGATGGATAAACATTTTGAAGTTTCTCGAGTAACGAACGATCATCGATGACGACTTCAAGGTTTTGGGCAATGGGTCTAATCACTTCTACAAGCTCATGAAAAAAATGTTGATGTTCCAAAACCAATCCTGGCTTTTTTAGTGTCTTTGCTTTTTTCTCAAGATGCTCATGATGAGATCGTAATTGTTCGATTTCAATCATTAACTCCTCTTCATTAGCATTTGCACTACTTGTCCGAAAAATAAAACCCTCTTCTTCCGTTTTATGATGATAGCCAAATTGACGTAGATTCTGAGAGTCTTGAATCTTTTTTGATACGGCTATGTACTTTCCTTTTGGCATATAAATGAGATGCTCACCTGATAATTCGATAATCGAAGAGAGCTTTGGTCCTTTTGTTCCCGTTGCATCTTTTTCCACTTGAACAAGAAGTTTTTCACCTTGGTGGACGAAAGAGGAAATACCCTTTTTTTCCTTTTCCTCCTTTGATCCGTCTGCTAGCACAAAACTTGCTAGTTTATCTCGATGAATATATCCGTTCTTTTCCTCTCCAATATCAACGAATGCCGCATTCATTCCTGGTAATACCTTAGTGATCGTACCTAGATATATATTTCCTACACGAGAAGTGTGCTTTGGTTGTTTGATCTCCAGCTTTTCAACCTTCGAACCATCTAGTAGAGCAAAGCGCTTTTCTCGTGTTAAAACATTCACAATTAGCTTTTTCATTTTACTTCCTCGCTTTATTGTTAAGAGGCTTTTCTCAAGGACTTTTTCTGCTCTTTTTGAACCAAAATGTCCTTGAGAGCCTTCATCATGGACTTTTTCAACCAAAATGTCCTTGAGAAGCAGGCTGCCTACCAGTTTCTAATCTTCATACACAACTCATTTAAAAATGAGTGAACAGCATACAGCCATTCACTCATCTATCTTTATTATGACTTTTTAATAAGGATAAAGCAACTCGCTTACTTTGGCGCTATGCCTTTTTTCTACGAAGTAAGCATGGAGCAATTCGTTTTCGTCCAGTTGCTCGGTTTCGTTGTCTTCTTTTTCAATAATAATAAGGTGCTTACAGCCACGCTGAAACTGTTCGAGAACATTGGTCACCAGCTCATCTTCTTGGACATGTATCGGGATTAATGATTTAAACTCCACCTTTTTTCCATAAAACCGTTCCAATAAAAATCGAACAAACACATAATGCCTTTGTTTCCACTCTGTATAAAGCGAGAATGTAAGAAAACACATAATGACCCATAAATTTATATTGGTTGGTTGAATCCATACTAAACAGATAAAAAATGCTGCTAAACTAATAATTGAGATAAAGATCGTTTTTTGGTGAGCCGTTGGGAAAGACTCTGTTTTTGATCTCCAGAGATAAATCAATTTCCCGCCATCAAGAGGCCAAATCGGTAATAAATTAAAAACGAGGACCATTAAATTAAAGTCAATAAACTTTTGATAAAAATCATCTGAAATCAAATAGAATTGATGTAATAGAAGAGCCACAGCCATCATCCAAATATGCTGTAAGGGACCGGCTAACGTGACTATGGTTTCTTCTCGTAACGGACGATTCCCATGTTCTTCAACCTCTGCTACCCCTCCAAAGGGGAGCATGGATATTCGTTTTATCCTCCAGGAAAAAAGGGCTGCCATTACACCATGCCCTAGTTCATGTATTAAAATAATGAACAAAAAAAGTGACAGTTCAAGAAAATGACCTGTCATTATCGCTAAAGCCATCACAAGCCATAACAAAGGGTGAATATGAATTTGTTTAAGTAAGTCAACTATTTTAGTCAAATTGGATCACCTGTATCGGATCAACAAAATCATCACCTTCTTTAATAGCAAAGTAGAAGGAGCCCTTTGTTCCATCCTCGTAATCTGTCGCTTTTCCAACAACTGTCCCCTTTTCAATATATTGATAAAGGGTCACGTCTACAGCGCTTAAATTGCCGTACCAGGATTTAGTTTTATCGGGATGCTGAATGACAACGGTTTGTCCGAAGCCTTCTTTCTCGCCAACTTCAATGACCAGCCCGCCGATCATCGCTTCAACTTCGGCACCTTTTCCAGTTTCAATCGTGATCCTTTGTCCATTTTCACCGAAATCTTCTAGAATTTTCCCAGAAGCAGGCAAAGCATAATGGGTTTTGGAATCTTCTCCATCAACGGTTTGGGTTGGCTCTTCAGTTTTTTCAGGAAACAGGGCTAACGGTTTTCCAAATGTCCCTTCATACCAATCCGAAACAGCTGCAAATTGAAATTCCTCATTCATCGCCTTTGTCACAAAGTCGCGAGCGGGATCGAGCGTGGCAGTTGAATTTCGAAACATAATCGCAATCACTAAGAAAAGGACGGCGGATGATAATATTTTAAAAATAAACGTTTCCTTGCTAAACAATGGATGGTGGTCCCCGTCATTTGGACCACTTTCATAAGAGGTCAATGAATCAAATCCATATCGTTCTTCGTCTTCGAGCCATGGTATTTTTGTTTGTTCGGCATCCGAAGGACGAGTGCGGCGAAAATCCTTGTTCCGTGGCTCCACTTTTTTAGCCATTCGTTCTCGTTGTTTTTTTCTTTTTTCTATTCTTTTACGAATCTCATCACTACTTGAACGCATAATTTCCACCATTCTCCTTATACGACATTTAGTAGTACAAGTCTATGAGGGAAAATGGACAAATATGACTTATAGTAAACGAGGTTTATTTTTTTCAAAATCGGTGTGAAGGACTTTTAAGGAAATAAAAAATGCATAAGCTGCTCTATAATTCTAGAATCACTCATGCATTGTTTTAATTGTATTTTATGGAGAAAAATCCGGGCACAAATTCGACGAGCGAATTTGATTAACGATTTACTTCCCACCAAAAAATCGCTTGATTTTCGAGAAGACGCCACTTTTTTCAGAGTCTAACGGCTGAAGTGGGATCGATTCTCCTAGAATTCTTCTAGCGATATTTCGATAAGCAATACTTGCCTTGCTATTTGGATTCAGCACGATTGGCTCTCCACTGTTAGATGCGCGGATCACTTCATCGTCATCCGCAACGATTCCAATTAAGTCGATCGATAGATGAGTGGTAACCTCATCGACATCTAACATTTCACCGTTTTTCATCATATGGTTACGAATCCGATTAATCACCAATTTAGGGGGCTCCACGCCTTCCTCTTTTTCTAGTAAGCCGATGATTCGGTCAGCATCTCGTACGGCAGAAACCTCTGGAGTTGTGACAACAATAGCCTTGTCCGCACCTGCCACCGCATTCTTGTACCCCTGTTCAATACCCGCCGGGCAATCAATAATAATATAATCGTAATCTGCTTTTAACGTGTCAACCAACGTTTTCATTTGTTCAGGTTGTATGGCTGTTTTATCACTTGTTTGAGCTGCTGGAAGTAGATAAAGGAGATCATCAAATCGTTTATCCTTTACTAGCGCTTGGTGAATTTTACATCTTCCCTCGATCACATCAACAAGATCATAGATGATTCTATTTTCAAGACCCATGACGACATCAAGGTTACGTAAACCGATATCTGTATCGATTAGACAAACACGCTTACCTTGGATAGCCAAAGCCGTACCAATGTTTGCTGATGTTGTCGTTTTTCCTACTCCGCCTTTTCCTGATGTTATAACGATTGCTTCTCCCATCCTAGAGTCCCCTTTCCAATCTCGTTAAATTTGGCCGAACATTCATTAAAACTTGTAATCTATCAATCATCATTTGATTATTTTCGTCGATATAAGCACATTCCATTTCTCGTGGTTCTTGATCCACGACATGATCAGGCGCTCGATTAATAAGGTCACCAATTCGAAGCTGCTGTGGTATCAGCACTGATGCAGCAATAACCGCATTGTGATTACCGTTACAGCCAGCATGGGCGATTCCCTTTAGGGTACCCATTACAAAAATATTGCCTCCTGCCATCACCGTTCCACCTGGATTCACATCACCAATTAGCAACAGGTCCCCAGGTACATTTAAGACTTGACCTGAACGAATAATCTTTGAAACAGAAACAATTTCTTGTTCCTCTTTCTTTAACTGGGCTTCTTCTTTTGTCAATACATTGGACGTAATCGAATCCACGGTCAAATTTTCATTTTCATTAATGATCTCTTTTATTTCTTCTGTTTGTTCTTCTGTTAAATAGCGATTATTCAATTGGACCTTTACAGTGATTAGATGATGGTCGGCATGTGATCGAGAGCTTTCCATCAATTTCATTTGAAGCTCTTTTTTTAACTCATCAAAGGAACAATTGTCATTTAAATGGAGAATAATCCCCTCTTTAGTCCCTTTAATCGTTACATTTTGGAGTTTTTTCATTATAAAGATTTTCACCTCAACTAGAGCACTTCAATGGGAAAGCATGACAAAGATCGCTTTCTATTTTAAAAGCTTTGTTAAACTTGGTTGTTGATTTCCGAAACAGGGGCTTCACTTTCGCTCAGCAACGCAAGAGCCACCATGATATTTCGTATCTATAATGTCTGGTCTGTTTCCCGTCTCGCACAGGAGTATTCATGGCCTCCACTAAAATCAACAGTAGTCCGAATCCATTATTAACCTTTAACAAAGCCATTTTTAAAAAATGCTTTCTAAATAATGGTTTTCCTTTTACAGAAAGCCGTTTTATAACTTCGACAAAAATCTGTTGATTTCCTTTTAAACAATTGATTTTTCTTTATTAAAATAATATTGATGACAAATTATTCGTTTAATGATCGTCTATATGAGTCCATAAACTTTTTCAAAGGAAAAGCCACGATTGCAATAAAAATACCATTGAATAGTAAGGTTGGTAACAATCGAACTTGTAGATAACTCGTAAAATCCATCCTGGTTAAACCAATGAGAAAATTCATTTCATAGACTCCTAATTCTAACAAAGCAATACCTATAAGCGTAACAATACCAACAACCAGGATATTGGTTTGTAGGAGCTTCATCATCCAAGCAGCGATATACGTAACCAAAGGAATGATAAACAGGTAGATCCCGATTATCTCGGTATAAACAATATCAAATAAAAGTCCAAATATGAGTCCATAGATCAACCCTTGTTTACGATCCCCATAAATTGCAGCAAAAATAATGACCACAATGAGGAAATGTGGCACGATGATCTTCTCATTTGTAGAAAAAGCCTCTGGCAATAGTTCAACAAAAATGCTCTCGCCAATAAAACAAAGGCTAATGATAAGAGGAAGAAAAAATTTCATTATTCCTTCTCCTCCTCTTCGCCCATCATATCACTTAACTTAGGCTGAGTCATGGTTCTTTTCACAACCATCACATGCTCTAAGTCATAAAAATCAGCGCTTGTTTTTACATAAGCGGTCTGAGTTAAGCCATATTCATCAGGAACAACCTCTTCAACCGTTCCAATCATAAGGTCTGAAGGGAAAACCCCACCTAACCCAGACGTTTGAACCAGTTGCCCTTTTTCAATTTTCGCTTCATAAGGAATTTTCTTTAACAGCAGCATTTCACTTTCTTTATCAAAGCCTTCAATCTGACCGTAGACTTTCTCATCTCCGAGAATTTCTGCTGATACCCGATTCGTCGTGTCATTTGAACTTAATAATTGAACCGTTGCTGTTAATTGACGGCTATTTTTTACTTTTCCAATTAAACCGGTTGGTGTGATCACCGCCATATTGGCTTCGACTCCACTTGTGGAACCTTTATTGATAATAATCAGGTCATTCCATCGATCTGGGTTCCGACCAATCACTGTAGCTTGAATGGATTCAAAATCCCGTAATGCTTCTTGTTTATCTACGATTTCTCTAAGTTTAGCATTCTCATCTTCTAAGCTTTGTACATTTGCTTTTAACTGTGCTAATTCATTTAACTTTGATTTTAATGTTTTATTTTCCTCATATGTATTTTGCAAGTCTTGCACATTTTCAAAAAAACCGGCAAGATAATGGGCCGGTCTAGACACAAGGGTTTGAGCCCAGCCGACAGTATCTTTTACAAACTGTTCCGGCCAGGTCAACTCTTCACGTTGTTTTAATGAAAACCCAATTAATGCCACGAGAATGATAATGCTAACAAGCAAAATAATCAGGCGTTTGTTCAAAAAGAACTGTGGCATACGTACACACCTCTACTGATGTTAGCGAGCGTCTTTCGCTTTATTTTTAAATAAATGAATATGTTCTAGAGCTTTACCGGTTCCAATCGCAACGCAATCAAGAGGATTTTCCGCAATTAAAACAGGCATATTTGTTTCTTCGCTAATGACCTTGTCCAAATTATGAAGAAGCGCTCCCCCTCCAGTTAATACAATTCCACGATCCATAATATCTGCGGCAAGCTCTGGTGGCGTTCTTTCAAGTGTTAATTTAACACCATCAACGATTGCAACTACTGTATCTTTTAAGGCACGTGCAATTTCTTCTGCTGTAATTTCAATCGTTTTTGGTAATCCCGTTAACAAGTCACGTCCACGGATTTCCATGTTTTCAATTTCCCCTGGATCTCCTGCAGAGCCAATCTCCATTTTAATCGCTTCTGCGGTACGTTCCCCGATCATTAAATTATAGGTTTTTCGAATATAATTCACAATCGCTTCGTCCATTTCATCCCCAGCAATTCGAACGGATTGACTTGTAACGATTCCACCTAGTGAAATGATCGCAACTTCGGTCGTTCCTCCACCGATATCAACGACCATACTTCCGGTTGGTTCCCAAACGGGTAGATTGGCACCAATCGCTGCAGCAAATGGTTCTTCAATCGTATAAGCATCCCTTGCACCCGCTTGGCGTGTGGCATCAATTACGGCTCTTTCTTCTACTGCCGTAATTCCAGATGGAACACAAATCATTACATACGGTTTACCAGAAAAAATACTTTTTGATTTTGTTGCTTCTTTAATATAGTACTTCATCATTACCGCAGTTGTATCATAATCAGCAATGACTCCATCTTTCATAGGACGTAGTGCAACAACATTTCCTGGTGTACGACCTATCATATTTTTCGCATCGTTTCCAACGGCAACGATCCCCTTCGTATCTGTTTGCAGAGCAACAACAGAAGGTTCTCTTACAACTACCCCTTTGCCTTTCACATACACAAGTGTGTTTGCCGTTCCTAAATCAATTCCCAAATCCCGTGTCCCAATTCCAAACATGGTTGTATCTCCCCTTCTAAAACATAATACCATTCAACCTATTTTTCCCCGTAAAGCGAAAAAAAGCTTCTCCAATTTCTGGCAGTTTTTTCCAATTGTTTATAAAATGATTTGATTTATTTCAATTTTGTTCGTTTCATAGCTGTATAAAAATTGTAACGAAGTCTACCGGTTTCGTCAAAAAATCACAAACTATATTATATCTCAACAAAAGCCAAAATCATAGTATCATAAGTAACCTTTCTCCTTTAAACTGACAAATTTATTTTCGCCGATGATTAAATGATCAAGGAGATCTACTCCAAGTATTTTACCACATTCATTGAGACGCTTGGTAACCTCAATATCTTCGCGGCTTGGTGCGGGATCTCCGGAGGATAGCAATAGGTAAGGCTTTGAAGTAATCTCTACCTTTTCCCCTGCTCCACACCGTGCATGCAACTTTCATTGCACACGGCATTCCATCGTTTGCCTTCTATTTCACTTACCTCAATCTGCTTAATCTAATTTGCATCCCTATATTATTGCTTCATTTCCAATTAACAACCTTAGCTTGTTTACTTTCATAATTTGTTCCTTATTTAACTTTAGTAACTCAAGATATGTTTGGATTGTTTCTGTACTAGTGGCATGAATTAGTCGATGAATATCTCTAGTAATGATGACTAGGTTAGAGTATCTATCATCCTTTGTTTCACTCCATAACCTCTTATGATGGCAATCCATCTCCGTTAGAATTAATTCTTCTCCTGTTACTGCACATTTTCCATTTTGGGCTATAAATAACGATATCCGATTATCATTAAATTCTATCGTTGCTCGTTCACTCATCACAGGATGTTCCCTAATCCATTGAACTTGCCAGTTTCGAACCGACTTTTGTTCTTTATGCATTAGTTTTCGTCCTTCTCTGGTGAATTTATTGACACCGTTTTTCGGCATTAACGCTGTTCTCGTTTTAATAAACCCAATAGGAATTAGAGGGTATCCATTTATATATCTTGTCATCTCAGATTTCAAATAAGGTTTAATGCCTTTGTCATTAATTGGGTAAGTGGTTGTTTTCTTCAACGAAAATTGTTTTAATCGATGACGTTCTACTTGTGTTAGTTGATATTGTATTGGCATTAGACTAGCGTTAACTTGTGTTGCGATTTGATAGTAATTATGAATGCCAATGACTATACTGTTATAAATTCGAACGTTCTTAATTAATTCATTTCCGTCAGGAACTCTTTGCATGAGCTTGATTTGATCTTTGAGTTGTTTCTTAATCCTCTTTCGTGCTTTTTCTGTTATATGTGATTGACAGACATATTTTTTGCGTCTAAAACGGTCATATCCTTTACGTTCCATTCTCAGTTCAAAACCAAGAAACTCACTACTTTTCTTTTTCAGATTTGTAATTTGAGATTTATCCTCAGAAATGGTTAGATTTAACCGTTCTTTTAGCCACATTTTGCTCGCCATGTAAATCCTCTCAGCATTTGACCGAGTTGTAGTAAAAATTTTAAAGTCATCAGCATAGCGAACAATATACATTTCTTTTAACTTCGATGTTTCTCTAAGTTGTCTATAGCGATATTGGTGACTATACAATCCTGTTTTCTTGTTAAAGTAGTCATTAATCGTTCGACACTTTTTACTTTCCCATTGGTTCGCAATCCACCAATCAAATTCATTTAGATTGATGTTCGCTAATAAAGGAGAAAGTATTCCGCCTTGGGGTGTCCCCTTTGTAGGATATAAAATTTCACCATTTGGTAGAACAATAGGGGCTTTTAACATTTTCCGGATAATGACAAGTAATTGTTTGTCACGAATACCCATTGTCCAAATCTGCCGCATTAGTTTAGAATGTTTCACTTCATCAAAGAAATCTTTAATGTCTAAATCCACCACGAATTGCATTTTATTATTGTTTATTCTCCCAGCACTTGCAGATATTGCATTTTCAGCTGATTTTGTCGGTCTAAATCCAAAGCTATATTTATAGAATTTTGCTTCACATATAGGTTCTAGCACTTGTAAGATACATTGTTGTGCAACTCTATCCCACATAGAAGGAATACCTAAAGGTCTAGTTTTTCCATTCGGTTTTGGGATTTCCACACGCCTTACTTTTCGAGGATTATAGTGTGTAAACCTTTTCTTTACAATCTTAACGAACTCATGCGTATCAAGCTTTTCAATATCGTTTATTGTTACTCCATCTACCCCAGCCGTGGCACTTCCATTGTTTCGTTTAATATTTCGATAGGCTAGTAGGATGTTGTTGTCTGAAGTAATGATAGCCATAAGATTATTAAACTTCTGGTTATCTTTACTTTTTGCATAAAGTTCATCGAAGGTTTCTGTCATGCCATAATACTCTGCATGGCGTAACCTTGTATTTTTCATTCTAGGGATTTTCTTAAAGTTTTCGTTCAAGGTCTATCACGCTCCAATCATGGCTCGTGACCTTTTTAGTCATACGAGAACCCTTGAGATGATTGAGTTGAAATAGTTTAGTCGAAACGACTTGAGGCTATTGTTCCATTTCCATTACGGAAACTTCATTACTCCTGCCTCTACTCTCACTACCATAAAAGGAAGTTATAGATTTATTCCTTTCCTTCCTAACATTTCATCAAGTGTGTACTCTCCATGTTGGTAGCTTTCCACGTTCCCTTAACTCTATCAATACTTAACTTAGGTGCTAGCTCTTGCCTGGCATCCTCTCCATCGCCTGTAACGATGCATGGAGCTTTCGAAACCACCATACTTACTCGCCCACGGAACGCACTTAAATTTTCATCAAGTCTACTCATTTCTAAATAGTTCCACTTACAGACATTTCGTTCGCTAGTTCGTCAGTGTTTTACCACATTCTCACCATATTAAGTTTTTAATGACTCCCGACCTATCTATCGCACTAACTACCTCTAGTTAGCTTTCGGTTACCAATAATTGGCACTACGGCAACATTCAGCCGACTTCACCGAGCTTCACACCTTATTCTTGTACACATTTAAATAAAGCATGTCGGAGTATTAGAGTAGGCATTTCAAGGCGTTACCCTATCATTCTACCTATCAAGTTAAGAGTTCACGACTCTCTTACAGTCTTTTGACTTTCAGACAGCGTGCATAACCTTTTCAGTTATGAACGTGTCGCACGATGGTTGTGAATGCAGATAATCGATGCGGCTGAGCGGCGTAAAGCTTCTTTGTATACTTCGCGCGGATGCACGATCGAGGCATTCAGGCTTCCGATAAAAACAGTTTTCTTGTTTATAACTTGATTTTTTGTATTTAAGTAAAGGGTGACGAAGTGTTCTTGTGTGAGGAATCGCATGTCATTCATGACATATTTGGCTCCATCTTCTGGGGAGCGGATGACATATCGGTCATCGTAGTTTAAATTGGAGACCCTTCTGCCTAGTTCGATGGCGGCAAGAACTTGGATAGCTTTCGCTGAACCAATTCCTTTAATGGCCGTTATTTCATCTAGCGTGGCATCTTTTAATAAGCGTAAGCCTTCAAATTGAGTCAGTAGACGATTGGCTAATTGAAGGACAGATTCTTCTTTTGTACCCGTTCGAAGTAAAAGGGCCAGTAATTCATGGTTGGATAAACTCTCTGGCCCTGAATGGACGAATCGTTCTCTTGGACGTTCATCCTTTGGAAAATCACGGATCATGAATGAATCGGTTGTCATTATTTTTTCCTCCCTTTTAGAGTGGGAGTATGAAGAAATTACAGCTCAAATCCTGCTTTTTTCAGCTCTCTTATCGTCCGAGAAACCGGGAGCCCTACAACAGCAAAGTAATCTCCGGCCATTTTTTTCACAAGGAGACTACCGAACCCTTGTATGCCGTATGCACCCGCTTTATCAAACGGTTCTCCGGTATCAAGATATTGATTAATTTCTTCAATGGATAACTCCCAAAACTCTACATCTGATTTTTCATAAAATTTGATTTTGTCATTTGGTGTAACAATGGATACCCCGGTAAATACAGAATGCGTTTTTCCAGACAAACTATTTAACATGGAAAATGCATCTTCACGGTTTTGCGGTTTACCTAAAATAACTCCATCATTTACAACAATGGTGTCAGAACCAATCACAAAAGAGGATGGATACTTAAGTGCGACTGCCTGCGCCTTTCGATAAGCCAATTCCATCACGATTTCATCTGGGCTCCAGTTTGGGTCATAATTCTCATCCACATCACTGCTTACTGTTTGAAACGTTAATTGGAGATTTTCTAGAAGTTCTTTTCGTCGTGGAGATGATGAGGCTAAAATGAGGTCTTGCATATGGCCACCTTCCTTTATTTTCTAGTTAGGGAGATACATGTACATACTATCATTTCTAATTACGACAAACAATATGAGGAAATTTAAAAAAGAGGTAAACAATGAGTCAATGTTTACCCCTTTTTGTAAATTCATTTCCCAGAAAATACTGGTATCGAGTGCATACGACTTTATCAGTCAGGATACGGCAATGGAAGCTATTTTATAAACTTTGATAATGTGCTAAAAAAGTCAATAGATGCTGTTGAACCATATTTAGGGTACTAGATTTAGGATTCTGATCATACACCTTTAATTGAGCTGAGGCCGCCTCTAATTGGGAGTAAATTCCAATCATATGTTGATTTTGTAGCTTTTCCTTATCAATTTTCGCTAAATTAGCGGCTTGTTTATTTACATTATCCATTACATCTTGAGGAATCTTATTCGTCCCATTTACAGAGGAAATGCTCGTCATTAAACTTTGATAAAGCTGTGGAGTTAATTCGAGCGTCTTTACTTCTTCTTCAAGTAACTTTGAAATTTGTTTTTCACTAATACTCCATTGTTTTGAATAGGTATCCACTCCACTCGATCCTAGTTTACTCCCTATTAACTTAGCATCTTCAACAGTACCAGAAAGTCCTACATATAAGGCAAATTGTTGATCGGAGGCAAAAACCTCTGCTGGGATGCCTTTATTGTTCAAATCTTTTTTTATTTGTCCTGCCGATTCCTTGGTAGAATAAATGCCTTCTTGAACAACAGCTGCGGAGATAGTCTGTTTTGTCGCTGTCAATGTTCCACTTCCTCCTTGATTTTCACCGGCTGGAGGAGCCTCTACTTCATTATTGACAACAGGCTGGTCTTGATCAACTACCTTCTCAGCTGGAACAATTTTTAGAAGCATTAATCCAAAGAAAGTGCCCAAGAGTACTGCGAAAAAGATCGAAAAAAACATAGAAAGGTTTATCTTTTTAAATGGTAGTTTCATAGTTTTAAAACTAGACTTTTTAGTAGGTAGATTTTTTTTCTTTTTGCTCGATGTTGATTGGGGTTTAATTTCTTCGATCACAGGAGGAGTTGTATTTTTGGGCAAAATCCACTCAAAGCTATCATTTTCATCGTTTTGATCCACTGCCGCAGCCGTTTCCTGCTGTACTGGTTCAGTTGATGTTGATTGCTTTTCATTTGCCTCAACCTTTTGTATTTCTTCATTTTCTTTTTTAGTTTTATCGATAAACGGACTTTCCTTTCCGTTAATTTTGATGGTAATTGTTTTCCGTTCATTAGGCTTGTCCATGTTAGGTGCATCCTCCCTACAAAACTCATTGGTAACATCCTATCATAACGGCAAAAAAAAATAACAAGACTTTTGTCGTCTTGTTAGAGAATGCTTTCGACATTTCTCGCTTCGCGTGGGGGTGTCGATACTCCAAGGGTGAGCATTTTAGTTTGTCTTGTATTTATGCCAAGTTTGGTTTACGTTTCTGCTGTTAACCCCGATTGTATTAAAACTCTTTTTAGGTTTTATAATTATGTAAAACCTAAAAGAGTATGAATTAATATGATGTTGGGCACGGTTTGGTAATTTCTTCAAAAATAGGTTATATGCCTTCGTAGATTGAGAACATTGGCATCATGGCTGCTAGTACGATTAGACCGACAATCCCACCTAAAATCGCGATCATGAGTGGCTCTAGTACGGTGCTTAATCTTGAAGCCATTTGTTCTACTTCTTCCTCATAGAAATCAGCAATTTTTTCAAGCATCGTATCCAATTGCCCTGTTTCTTCTCCGATTGCCACCATATGACTGACCAAGTTTGGAAAAACCCAACTTTGCGCTAGGGGCATGGACAAACTAGCTCCCATTCGTAATGATTCCCGAGATTCATCTAATACTTTTTCAAACACTTTGTTTCCTGAAACTTCGCCACTCATTCTCAGGATTTGTAAAACCGGAACAGAGCTGGCGAATAAAGAAGCCATCGTTCGCGAAATTCTCGCAATGATTTGCTTTTGCGCTAATACTCCAAACACAGGAATTTTCAATTTCACTAAATCCAGCATATATTGTCCTTTTGGATTCCGTTTGACGGCAATATAAGCAATAATCAGTAGTACAACAAATAACACGCAAATATACCAATAATCAATCATAAAATTAGAAATGGCTAGAACGATTTTAGTAGGTAATGGAATCTCTCCACCTACTGATAACAAGTTATCGAGTAAACTCGGTAGCACTTGTGTTAATAAAATCACAACGACCACAACAGCAACAACGGAAACAACGATTGGATACATCATTGCAGACTTTACTTTTCCATGAATTTTATGTTCCTTTTCATAGAAAAGCGCTAATTGATCCATGACTTTTTCTAAGTCCCCACTTGTTTCCCCAGCTAGAATCATATTGATAAAAACTTTATCGAAGATTTTTGGGAATTTTTTACAGGCTTCTGAAAAAGCGATACCCGAACGGATATCTTGGTAAATGGCATTCAACGCTTTTTGTAAAGGTTTTGAAGAAACTTGGTCAGAAAGTAATCGAATCGAATCGGCAATAGGCGTACCTGCATTTAATAGAGTTGCTAGTTGGCGACAAAACATCACAAAGTCCTGGCTTTTTACAGGCTTGCCAATGGTTATATCTAAGTCTTTTGTTAGGAAGGTTTCTTTTCTTTCTTTGATTTCTGAAATATATAAGCCTTTCCTTTTTAACTCTTCCATCGCCTCTGCCTTTGAAACGACATCTAATTTCCCTTTTACTTCCTTCCCTGTTCGTGAATCAATTCCTTTATATTGAAATATCATTCAACGTGAACCTCCTTTCTCAGAACCTGCTTATTTATTTCGATCCCAGTTTGGAACAAACTCATCTGCAGTTGCACGTGTAATAATTCCTTTTTGAACTAATTGAGTAACAGCCATATTCATCGTCTGCATCCCGTAAGATTTACCCGTTTCCAATACGGTTTGAATTTGATGAATTTTATTTGAACGAATCAGGTTAGCAACAGCGTAATTAGACACTAATACTTCAAGAGCCGCTACCCTTCCTGATCCATCTGCTGTTGGCAATAGTCTTTGTGAAATAACCCCGACCAATGTACTCGCCAATTGCGTACGAATTTGCTGTTGATGCTCAGCAGAGAAAACATCAATGATCCGATCAACGGTTTGTGCAGCTCCAGTTGTATGGAGGGTTGCTAACACTAAATGACCCGTTTCAGCCGCAGTAATCGCTGTTTGAATCGTATCTAGATCCCGCATTTCTCCTACTAAAATGACATCCGGGTCTTGACGAAGAGCTGCTCGTAATCCAATCGAAAACGATTGACTATCTTGACCTATTTCCCGCTGATTGACAATGCTATTTTTATGGCGATGAAGATACTCAATCGGATCTTCTAACGTTAAAATATGCTTACTTTGTGTTTCATTAATATGATCAATGATTGCCGCCAATGTCGTAGATTTCCCGCTCCCAGTTGGACCTGTGACTAGTATAATCCCTTGTGGGTATTTGGCAAACTCCTTTGTAATTGGAGGGAGGTTCAATGACTCAATCGTCGGAATTTCACTGTTAATCACACGGCAAACAATCCCAATCGAACCTCTTTGTCTGTACATATTGACACGAAAACGGCAGATTCCTTGGAAAGAATAGGAAAAGTCTAGTTCTCCATCATTTAGGAAGCGTTCAAACTGAACCTCTGTCGTAATTTCCTTCGCCATTCGCAGTGTATCTTCTGGTGTTAGCTTTTCTACACCGATTCTCTTTAATTTCCCATTGATTCGTACAATGGGGGTAATTCCAGTTGTAATGTGTAAATCAGATGCTTCGTTTTTAAAAGCAAAATGTAAGAGTTTCTCCATGGCCAACGCATTTGTTGTGTTCATTGCTCTTATTCCCTTCATTCATTATCTCGTCTTTGCTTGGAGTAGGGGCTTTATACAATGACTCGATACACTTCCTCTAATGTTGTAAGTCCCTTTGATACTTTATGGAGTCCATCATAAAACATTCCTTTAAACCCAAGCTCTTCAACATATTGACGATACATGGAATCAGGGTGTTTTTTCGTGACCATTTCTCTTAAATGATTATCTAACAATACCATTTCATGAATCGCCATTCTGCCTTTATAGCCCGTACTATTGCAGTTTGAACATCCCGCTCCTTTTACAATTCCACTCGTTGGAAGTCCTTTTGATTCAAAAAGCTCTTTCTCCTCATCTGTTAAACTATAAGTGGTCGCACAATAAGGACACACTTTTCTTACAAGCCTTTGCGCCAGTACTCCAACTAAGGAAGAGGCAACAAGGAAAGGTTCTACTCCCATATCAATTAAACGACTAATCGCACTGACAGCATCATTCGTATGCAGCGTACTTAATACTAAATGTCCTGTCATCGCTGAGCGTAAAGCGATTTCTGCTGTTTCCGAGTCACGAATTTCCCCAACCATGATAATATCGGGATCTTGTCGTAAAATTGACCGCAAACCAGCAGCAAAGGTCATTCCGATATTGGACCTTACTTGGACTTGGTTAATCCCTTTAATTTGATACTCGACCGGATCTTCTACTGTAATAATATTGACACTATCATTGTTTAACTCTTGTAGTGCGGTATACAAAGTGGTCGATTTCCCTGATCCCGTTGGACCTGTGACGAGAATTAGCCCATATGCATGCTTAATGGCTTTACGGAAGTTTTGTTCATTATCCTCTGAAAACCCTAATTGATTGATCCCTAATGTAACACTTTGATTATCTAGTAAACGCATCACGACTTTTTCGCCATAGACCGTTGGCAATATCGAAACACGGATATCAATCGTTTTTAACTCAAACTCCATTTTAAAACGACCATCTTGTGGTAAACGTTTTTCCGCAATATTTAACCGTGACATGATTTTAATTCTTGAAACCAGGACATTGTTCATTTTAATTGGCAAGGATCGCTCTGTTCGAAGAATCCCGTCAACTCTAAGTCTAATAAGCATTTCCGTTTCTTGAGGATCAAAGTGAATATCACTGGCCCCCAGTTGATTCGCTTGACTGATTAATTGATTGACCATTTTCGCAACAGCAGAATCATCATTTTGCTGCGCTTCAAGTAGTGCCATCTCATCTTCATACATTGGAATTTCTTGGAGCATTTGATCGATCGATTTTTGCATCCCATAATAACGGTTAATCGCTAGACGCAATTCATCCTTTTTAGCAATAGCCGGATCGATCTCAAATCCTGTGCTTAGACGTAAATCATCAAGCGCAAAGTAATCAAGGGGATCAGACATCGCCACCATTAAGCGGTTATTCGATTTTTTCAAAGGAAGTATTTGATATTTTCGAGCGAGTTCCTCGGTAATGATGTTGACTAATTTCCGATCAATTTTTTGTTTATACAAGTCAACATGCGGGATGCCTAACTGAAACTCTAGTACTTCTATGATTTGCTGCTCACTTACTAAATTCATGGCGATTAACTGATCGCCCAGTCTTAGTCCTGTATGTTTTTGCTCTTGTAAAGCTTCCATTAGCTGTTCTTCAGTAATTATGGAGGCTCCTACTAACAAATCCCCTAATCGTTTTCGCTTTTGAATCATCTAGTATCCCTTCTTTTCATAAAGTGAAACTTCCATCAGTGGGGTTTACCCGCATTATGCCGTAATAAGATACCCTAGTATTCTACTAATTTATGTCAGCTGGAACATATCGATTTAGAATGAGCATAAAATCAAGTAGTAATCCTTCTGCTTCCCATAAGGATTCACGATTTCCGTCCTTTTGATTGTTCTGTAATACTTGGTCCAATTGAGTTGAAATCGATAGCGTTTCTTGGAGCTCTCTCTTTCGATCTTCACTAACACCCTTGTTCATTAATTCTTGAATCTTACTATCATATACCTTTATTTTGGTACGGATGGCATCTAACTGTTCATCTTTGATGATATCGCCATTCGTGATATTGTTTGTCAATATTTCAGTCGTTGTTCCTACTAATTCATCTGCCGCAACTAAGAGGACATCTTTTTCAACAGTTGTTAAACGATACGGCAATGTTTTCACATAGGAATCAAAGCCTTTGCTCTTTAATAGATCAACAATTTTTTGTGCCGAATCGTCACTGCTGTCTGTTGCCGTGTATACATAGAAAAGATCATTACCAATAATTCTCGGATAAACTCCGCTGTCTACCAATTCTTGTACAGCACTATTTAGATTGGCATTTTCATTATAGGCTCCTGTTTGAACGACAAGAAATACTGGCTCACCTTCCCGTTTTATTGGTGGGGCGCTGTATAATTTAGTATCAGGATTTATGCTGGACTTATTTTGTTTTTTCCCACCACTTGGATTCGTTTCACTCGGTGTTCTTGTTGGCGGTAGTTCTTCTACTCTTGGAATAGTGTTTCCACTAGGATTGCTATATCCATCGCTATTATTGTTACTTACGCTTCCAGTAAGGGGAGTTTCACTATTATTTACTGTACCCGTTTCAACTTCAGTTGTTTCTGGTTCAATGTATCGCTTAATTTTAGAAGGGTCGAAGTTGTAATCTAACTTGAATTCGTTTTTTCCATTGATTAGTTCTTCGAAATCGTTGCTGTAAAAAGCACGAATCGTTAAAACTCCTTCTAATCGGTCGTTCTCTTCATTTATCGTGTAATCATAACTTTGAACATGAATAATTCGTTTGAATTTTTCTATGGTCTCTAAAAATTGATGTACATCTTCTTCTTCCCCATTAACGTCAATGGCTAATTCAATGTAAGAAACAGTTAGTTTATTAACATGGGCTAGTTTTTCTTTTTCTTCTAATGATTTAAGAGTTTCTTCAGGTAAAATATGCGACCAGATAGTTGTTCCAGGCTGCTGTGTGGTTTCCGTGTTCTCTTGTGTTTCACTGTTGGCCTCAGAATCTTCATTCTCTTGAAGTGCTTTTGGTCCTAATTCATTGGGATGGTCACTAATGGTAATATTATCAATGACAGCACCCGTCTCGATTTCTGCTTTTTCTAGCTCTTTAACAACCTCTTCAACATTAGGTAGAGTAGGAACTTTTCCTAGTAAGTCTTCTTTTTCTTGTTCTGTAAACGTTTGTGGCGCTAACTCATCTAAGTGGTTTTGATAAAATGCCACGTCAGATTGTATTCGATTTAATTCCTGTTTTTTCGCTTCTTCCTCTGCAGCCAAAGGACGAATGAGGAAAAAGAAAAATAAAGACAATAAAATAAATAGAATAAGGACAACGATTAAAACGGAATTTTTATGTTCCTCTAACCACTTTGTCATTGTTCAACACCCACTAACGTTTTCACTTTTAATTCAAAAGTGGCATCATAGGTTAGACTTTCTTCATCGATTGTAATACTAGTGAGTTGTGCTTCATTTACAAAAGGTGCATGTAACAATGCATTAAGATACACGGCCGAGTCCCCTTTTGAAAAAAAGTTTACCGTCATGCTTATTTCTCCATTGTTTGTATAGGTATAGTTTGTAAGCTTAGCCTTTTCTGGTAAGAAACTTTTCACTCTTTCAAGGATGTTACTGGTATCCACATAAATGGTACTTAACGTTTCGTTCATGGCTTTATATTGATCAACGAAATTAAACTCTGTTACACCCGTTGTTTTCTGTTGATATTCTTTTAATAACGTATCTCTTGTTAAAGTTTGTGTTTCTATATTAGCTGATAATGTTCCAATGGAATCTTTCTTATCAAAATAAGTGTACGTTAAGATAGAGGCAGTAGCGACGACAGCCACAATCCCTAAAATGGGGATTAGAAACACTGAACTTTTTTCTTTTGTACTATAGGTTTGAGGTAATAAATTAATTCGAAATTCCATGCTTGTCCTCCATTCACCAATGCACAATGATCTCCTTATTTTTTCTGAATATCATTGGCCCTCATTGCGAGACCTATAGCCACACTACATGAATCTAATAGATCTTCATTTGTAAAGTCATGATTGAGGATGGAACGATAATCAATGCGAACAATTTCTTCCGTTCCCAGTCTCTCTTTTAAGGGTTGAAATATCCCATCGGTCTTTTCTCCAGTCACAATGATTCTTTTAAACTCACTATCCCGTTCATTTAAAGAATAACGGAAAAAGTTCTGGGCTTTCTCAATTTCAAGCGCGATTTCATTGACGTAAGATTCTTGATTTAGATCCATGACTTCTTCAATGGTTGCGGCAATTTGACTTTGTGTTTCTCTAAAGACAGGGATATCCTCTTCAAATAACAAAACATCGTCGTCTGGACTTGGTCTAGTCGGAGAGACATTTGATACCATGTCATTTGTATGAATGGACATCATTCTTGAGAAAACAATCATCCCATCTTTAAATATATGAATATCTAACGAATTCTTCGATACATCGATTATCATCTCGGTTTGGGTTAACCAACGTGGTTGGGCATACGAAAGTAATCGTTGCAACGCCAATCCACGAATTTCAGCTGTTAATGGTTTAAGTCCGGCTTCATGACAAACATCTGCTAAATCCTGCGATAAAGCTTGTGATGTAGCAAAAAGCAAGATTTCACTTTTAGGACCTTCCATTGTTTGTTGAATCCCTTGCGCAAGATCATCTAAAGAGAGTTCTTCCATCCCATCTTCTCGATCACCATCGATAGGTTCTGGAACAATTGATCCAATTTTAACAAAATCATAAATTGGATTTTCAAATGGCAGGTGAATACTTTCTCCGATCTCAAACTGCAATAACTTAGCTAGTTCAGTTTCCCCAATGTCTGGCAACGAGGTAATTTTCCTAATGAGTATATTTTGCGTTGGAATGGCGAGATGAGCTTCTTTAGAGATGGAACCGTCCTTTAATACACCTTCCAAAAATTCCGATAAGTCTTCAGGCTGGTTTACTCGTCCTCCAGCCAAAATAGGGGATTTGAAATCTATTTTTGTAACACCTTGTACAACTGGGATGCCTCTTTCGAGTTTGATTGTTGCACAGGTGATGTAATTTTCGTGGAAATCTATTCCTGAGAATTTTTTGTTGCGAAACATGTTGTCACCACACCTTAAATAATCTAACTAAAAGTTGAATATTGATAAATCCTGCTTTAGAAGAAATGCACTTAGGGTTTATAACTATTGTGTTTTATATTTCAATATATTAAAGGATCTATCAATTTCATTATCAGAATCTGAGCTTAGGCAAACGTTATTAATCTGCTCTTTGATTTGAACATTAGCAGATTCCTTAACTGCTTCCCCTAACATTTCACATGTAAAACTGGGAGCTTCATTGCGATTGATTTCCCATTTATCAATGTTTCCATTATGATCTTTACCCTTAAATTCTCCTTCTGGACAAGAACCCGTAATTGCATTACTTTGACATATACCTTCTGAGATAATTGTTCCTCCATTAAAATTCAAAGTTATATCACTGTTTCCGGTTTTATTTATTTGCTTTGCGAGCAATAGACCCGAGATAGTTAGAGTATCGTTTTTAATTTCCACTTCACTATTTGTATTTAAATTGGTATACATAATAGTATTTGCTGGTACTTCTGTTAGTGTTTCCCCCTTATATTCACTAATAGTAAAGCCCATATCATTTAATTCTTCTTTATTACCTATGACATAATCATAAAGTAATTGAAAAACATTTAATTCCTCAACACTTTCATACGGTAAGTATGTTTTATCATTTCCTATACCTGTAATAATTGGTGTATTCATTGTAAAATTAACCTGTTCAGTAGGTTCAATAACAACACTTCTTTTAATTAAACTAGATTCTTTGTATCCTGCAGTTAATGTATATGGATTATTTCCACTTATTTCTACTAACATTTCTCTACCATTTATCGTATAAGGAATACTATTTTCACTTTCTAAAATCACATCTGGATTATTAAAAGTAGCTAATTCATTTAAAAATATCTCAAGAGCTCCTTCTGCAAGATAAAACTCTTGTTGTTTTTTTTCATTTATTACAACTGACTTTGTACCATAAGTTGTACTCATGAGAAGTCCTGTCCCTACAATACTGATAAATACAACAGTAAATAATATATATAGAAGGGCCGCGCCACTTTGATTTCGCAGTTTAGATAATATTATTAAGCTTGCTTTCCGCATCTTATCACCTTTCTCTATATACCCCTAATTCTTGTTTTTGAGATTTCAGTAGATACTTCATAATCTATATTATCCAGTACAAATTTCAAATATAAAAGATTACTAGTATCATCCCAAGTAAACTCAACTATATGCTGTGATATTATTTGCGAACTATATTCTGGATCTAAGTAAACCTTATTAGCGCTAGAATCATACTGTAGTAAACTTGTTATCGTACTATCTTCATTTTCAACTTTTAAAAAAATGTCTCCTCCTACTGTAGGTTCTTTTTCAAAAAATGCACCGTCTCGCACATGTTTAGTTATATATTCGATAACAAACCTTGCCTCTCTTTGTAATTCATTTTCTATTCTGACGTCCTTCTCGGTCTTTATAGATAAATTAAATAAACTCATTGGCACAAATATTGCAAAAGACATAATTGTAATGACAACTAATAACTCTACTAGAGTAATTCCCTTTTGGTTATTCATTATTTGTATTCACCACCACCGTTACCAATTCAGTTGATAGGTTATTTGATAACGACTTTGCTGTTACTATTACCTCATAGGCTTCAATTACATCATTTGAAATTACATTAAATGTTATAGGAAATGAACTAACCTCAACAATTGCATCGTATTGAATGCTAGAGTTTTCACTAGATTCACATCCGCTATTGTTTAAACACCAATATTTTGTCGGTGTCGTTCCAATTACAAATCCTTCACTTCTTATTCCCTCAATAACTTCTTGAGCAAAGTACATTAATTGGGTTTCCTCACCTTGTTTTATTGTTCGAGTATAGGAACCACTTAGGATTGTAAGCAAAGGAATGATGATAATTCCTGAAATAACAACAGCTACTAAAAGCTCTATTAAAGTGATACCTCTCTCATTTTTCATAGATTTCACCTCTACCAAAAGCTTATATACCAATCCAATATTTCATTACCATAGACATAAGCCACTAAAGTTCCAATAAAGATAGAGGGACCAAAAGCAATGGGCTGACCCTTTTTGACTCTTCCTGTCATCATCAGGAAAATCCCTGCGATTGCCCCAACAAAGGACGCAAGGACGAGACTCATCACAGTAAGGAGAGGTCCTAAAGCCACACCAATGGCAGCGTATAATTTAATATCTCCCCCGCCCATGCCTCCTTTACTGACAATTGCAAGGAATAGTAATAATAAAAATCCTGCCGCACCACCGATCAAGTAGTACAAAAATGGTTCTGTACCAATAAATAAACGAGAAATGATTAATAACCCTACCATAGGTAACGTAACAATATCTAAGATTAGTTGTTCTCGAATATCAGTTAAAACCGAGATTACTAATAATATCGTTAATAGAAGTGCTGGGATTAGTTCGAGATTTACTCCCACATTTTTATATACAAACAAAATAGATACTGCTGTTAATAACTCACCCAATGCGTATAGGAGAGAGACAGGACTTTTACAGTAACGACATTTACCTTTTAAAAATATATAGCTGAAAACAGGGATTAAATCAAATGCATGTAATTGGTGTTTACAGTAAATACAATGCGAAGGAGGGAATACAATGGATTCTTTATTTAATAAGCGAATCGCAACGACATTAAAAAAACTTCCTAATATTAATCCAAATATGATTATAAAAATATCAATTATTAACAAAAGAATTCTTCCCTTCTGTGTGTTAAAAACCATGTAATAAAAAAGCTGTCGCCGTCATGTACGACGCGACAGCTTTTTTATTATCATTCATTTATGAATTAATTTAATTCACAATAATTAACCCCTAGTAAATCTGTTGTACTATCTGCAGTTACACTTCCATTTGATTCTGTATTTGTAACATTAATGGTGCTACCTTCTGGACAACTTGGGATATCTTGCAAAAGTTTTTCATCCATTAAGTCTTTCAAAGTTACTGCATCGCCTGCAGTATAGGTTTCTTCAACAGCAATATAGCGTTGAACAGCATCCTTGACAATTGAATTAGTTTGCTCAACTGCACTTTCCCTAGCTTTTGAAGACTGATTAGCGATTGCAGGAATTGCAATTGCAGCAATAATCCCCAAAATAACAATTACTACAAGCAACTCAATAAGTGTTAAACCTTTTTGATTCTTAGCAAACTTCATTTTTGAGTTCAAAAGTTTTTTGATTAATTTCATTTGAACTTCTCCTCCCCTTGTTTTACTAGATTTCTTTTTTTGAGTATTCACTCTCTTAAACTAAAAAAATAACCTTCACACATGTATATGAGTATACGATCTGCAAAGGCCGGTTGCACCAATTGCTCCAAATGACTCAGGTGCCCAGTTACAAGTCATTTTTCATAACATCCAATATTAAATATTAGTTTAGAATAATTCTACACTGCTATCGACAAGATTAGCAAGTGTTATCCGTTACTTTTTACCTATATTTTACATTTTTAACAAAAGATACTCATCCGTATCTGTTATTATTGTACCATGTGTATTCTCAGGAAGAAAGCATATTCTTTCATTGAACAGTTGCTAATAATTGGGGATTAAGAACCGGTTTTTATTGAAAAAATAAGCATTTTTCTAAGTACTGCACTTATCATATATTGTGACTTAAACTCGAATTAGGCAAATTTTTGTCACATTTATATTTTACTACAGAGGCGTTTTGTACAAAAAAATAGCCTATCCATGACTAAATGCCTGAATAGACTATTACTTTATTTTTAAATGATAATATTGTAATATTTTAAATTTCTTAGAACTTCTATTCACTGACTGGAACTTTTATAACATCATTCTCTTTAATTTCTCCATTGAGAATTTGCTCGATCTCATCTACATTAAATGCATTGTATACTTTAATGCCGTTGATATACAAAGTTGGAACGGATTGAACATCAAGATTTTTTGTGTAATTTCGAGTAAGAGAAATAGGATCGGGATTATTTTCCTCAAGTTCTTCTATGCTAATATCGACTCCATAGTCCTTCAATGTCGTTTGAACATATTCTTCCGTTCCCCAACCCTCGTTATTCGCTTCCTTTGTCATACGAAGCTGGATATCATAAAGCTTTTCCGGTTGATTTTTTTCCATATAGTAATCGACATGAGATAATAGTAATGATCTCTGAGCTAGTAGGACAAGGGGTTGACCTACATAGTTAGCTTTACCGGTATCGATATATTTCTCCTGCACGACTGGTAATACTTCTTCCATCCATTTATGACACCATGGACATGAATAGTCAAAAGCTAAAACAAATGAATTCTCTGCGTTCTCTTCCCCTAATTTGACTTTATCTTTTACATCAAGATCATACTTCTTATAAACATAATCCTCATATTTCGTATCATTATTTTGTTGAACTGCTTCTTCTTTAGATTCATCTTGCTGACATCCTGCTATCAATATTGCAAAGACCATTATAACTACTATAAACACTAGCCTTTTCACATGCATTTTTATTCCCCCAAATTACATATCGTGTTACTCCTATCTTATTATAACCTTTTTGCTACCTAAATCATTTTTGTTAATAATTAGTATTTTACTAATGAAAAATTCACACAATGTTCATTGATATTTTGGTAAAAATTAATTTAAGAAAAGACCGAAGAATAAAAATAAGATAAAATTGCACGGTCATAAGGTCATAACTGAGCAATTTTATCTTTTAGTCTAAATCAGGGGTTATATAGAAAAGTTATTAAGATAAAACATCCATTATAAATGGTTTCACAACTGATATAAAATAAAGAGACCCTGTCACGACCAGTATTTCATCCGAATTCAATGACCGAAACTCTTCCTCAATCGCTTGCTTCCAATCCTTGTTATAATGTTTATTCTTGCTATTACTAATCTCATATAAGTCTTCTACATTCGATGCCCGTGGATGATCAAACGAAACAAATGTAATTTGATCTGCAGCCTTATCCAAGTTGGCAATCATTTTATCTAACTTTTTATCTGAGAGTGCCGAGAAGATTATCTCTTTTTTCTTAGAAGTAAATCGATTATTCAAGACTTCTACTAACGCATTAACCCCTTCTTCATTATGAGCACCATCAATGACAACCAACGGTTCACGGGAAAGGATTTCAAATCGTCCAGGCCAGAAAGCATTCTTTAGTCCTTCACGGATATGTTTTTCTTCAATTTTAAAAGAATGGTCTTTTTCTAAAATAAGAGATGCTTTTACGGCTAGAGCTGCGTTTTCAGTTTGATGTCTTCCAAACATTGATAGTTCTAAATGAGATAATATCGTTTCGTCGTCCTTCCAAGTAAAAGATTCACCCCTTGGAATCGATTCGTGATCGACAACACTAAAATCTCGGTTTAATAGAAACGAAGGTACATTTAATTCATCAGCTTTGTTTAGTATGACTTCTTGTGCTTCTGGTTGACTAACGCCTGTAATCAAACTGGTTCCCGCCTTAATGATACCCGCCTTTTCAAATGCAATTTCTTGATGGGTATTTCCTAAAAACTTCACATGATCCAAACCAATATTCGTAATGATTTCTAGTAAGGGTTGAATAACATTCGTTGAGTCAAAGCGTCCACCTAGTCCGACCTCGAAAATTGCTAGATCAACCGGATGCATTTCGGCAAAATAATAGATCGCCATGATCGTGATAATCTCGAATTCAGATGGACCACCGAGTTCCGTTTCTTCTAACTCTACAGAAAGGGGATAAATGATATTTCCTAGCTTTACGATATTCTCATCCGTAATAGGCTGCCCATTTATACTGATGCGTTCGTTAAATTGCTCAATATACGGGGATGTAAAAGTTCCCGTTTTATAGCCGGCATTTTCTAGAATGGATCGTAAATAAGTCACGGTTGAGCCTTTGCCATTGGTTCCACCGATATGCACAGTGGTGATTTTCTTTTCTGGATGATCCAGTTTTTCTAGCATCCATTCCATCCGCTCTAAACCTGGCTTAACCCCGACGATTAATCTCGATTCGATCCACTGTATGACTTCTTCGTATGTATGAAACATAGTTGCGTCTCCTTACATAAAAAGTAGGGGCAAAGCCCCCACTTTTGAAATTGAATTACATGCCTTTTAGTTCTTTTAAACGTTCTTCTACAATTGCACGCTTTTCCGTGTAATCTTTTTCTTTTGCTCTTTCTTCGTTAATAACTTTTTCTGGAGCTTTTTTAACAAAGCCTTCGTTGCTTAGTTTCTTTTGAACACGTTCTACCTCTTTATTCAGCTTGTCTAATTCTTTTTCAAGACGGGCGATTTCTTCGTCTAAGTTGATTAAACCTTCAAGAGGTAGAATGATTTCCGCTCCTGTTACGATTGATGTCATCGCTTTGTCTGGTGTTGCTACGTCTGTACCAAGCACTAATTCTTCAGGATTACAGAAACGCTCTAGATACGCTTTATTTTTCTCTAAAGTTGCTAGAACTTCCGCATCTTTTGCTTTCACGATCATTTTAATTTTCTTGCTTAATGGTGTATTCACTTCTGCACGGCTATTTCGTACAGAGCGAATGATTTCCACCAACAATTTCATTTCTTCTGCTGCTTTTACATCGGTTAATGAAGGATCTGCTACAGGCCATTTCGCTACTGTAATAGACTCTCCACTATGTGGTAAGTTTTGCCAAATTTCTTCCGTAATAAACGGCATGAACGGATGCATTAGACGCATGATGTTGTCTAATACATAAGCTAAGATTGAGCGAGTTGTTTTCTTCGCTGCTTCATCTTCCCCATATAACGGTAGTTTTGACATTTCGATGTACCAGTCACAGAAGTCATCCCAGATGAAGTTGTAAAGAACACGACCGACTTCACCGAATTCATAACGATCCGAAAGTCTTGTTACATGTTCGATTGTTTCATTTAAGCGAGTTAAAATCCACTTGTCCGCTACTGATTTTTCACCAGTCAGATCAATCTCCCTATATTTCAAGCCTTCCATATTCATTAACGCGAAACGAGAAGCGTTCCAAATCTTATTGGCAAAGTTCCAAGTCGATTCGATTTTTTCCATGCTAAAACGTAAGTCTTGACCTGGTGATGAACCAGTTGCTAGGAAGTAACGAAGGGAATCGGCACCGTATTTGTCAATCACATCCATTGGGTCAATTCCGTTTCCTAGTGATTTACTCATTTTACGACCTTCTGCATCACGAATTAAACCATGGATCAGAACGTCTTTGAATGGACGTTTGCCAGTAAATTCGATTCCTTGGAAAATCATACGAGATACCCAGAAGAAAATGATGTCATAGCCTGTTACAAGCGCATCAGTTGGGTAATAACGTTTGAAATCAGCACTATCTTCATCAGGCCAGCCTAGTGTTGAGAATGGCCATAGAGCTGAACTGAACCATGTATCCAGTACATCATTATCTTGAGTCCAGTTTTCACTGTCTGCAGGTGCTTCTGTTCCAACGTAAACCTCGCCAGTTTCTTTATGATACCAAGCCGGAATACGGTGTCCCCACCAAAGCTGACGAGAAATACACCAGTCACGGATGTTTTCCATCCAATGTAGGTACGTCTTTTCGAAACGATCAGGAACAAAGTTTACTTTGCCGTCTTGTTTTTGAAGCTCAATCGATGCGTCTGCAAGTGGCTGCATTTTTACAAACCATTGAGTGGATAGATATGGTTCAACAACCGCTCCACTTCTTTCAGAGTGACCAACTGAGTGCATATGATCTTCAATTTTGAAAAGTACACCTTGTTCTTGAAGATCCTTCACGATTTGCTTACGGCATTCGAAGCGGTCCATTCCTTGGTATTTACCCGCTTTTGCGTTCATCGTTCCATCTTCGTTCATCACTAAGACACGCTCTAAGTTATGACGGTTTCCTATTTCAAAGTCATTCGGGTCATGAGCAGGCGTAATCTTCACCGCACCAGATCCAAATTCCATGTCTACATAATCATCCCCAACAATTGGAATTTCACGGCCAACGATTGGTAAAATAACCGTTTTTCCAATTAAATGCTTGTAGCGCTCATCTTCAGGGTGAACGGCAACCGCTGTATCACCAAGCATCGTTTCTGGACGAGTAGTCGCAATTTCAATCGAGCCAGAGCCATCTGCTAAAGGATATTTCATATGGTAGAATGCACCTTGAACATCTTTATAGATCACTTCAATATCTGAGATTGCTGTTTTGGTTGCAGGGTCCCAGTTAATAATATATTCCCCGCGGTAGATCAAGCCTTTTTCATAAAGCTTAACAAACACTGCGTTTACCGCTTTTGAAAGACCTTCGTCCATCGTAAAGCGTTCACGTCTGTAATCAAGACCAAGACCAAGCTTTGCCCATTGTTGACGGATAAATCCAGCATACTCTTCTTTCCACGCCCAAGTTTGTTCTAGGAACTTTTCTCGTCCAAGATCATAACGGCTTTTGCCCTCTTCACGAAGCTTGGCTTCTACTTTTGCTTGTGTCGCTATTCCCGCATGGTCCATTCCTGGTAACCAAAGTACATCATAGCCTTGCATCCGCTTCATTCTTGTTAAAATATCTTGAAGCGTTGTATCCCAAGCATGTCCTAAATGAAGTTTTCCCGTTACGTTCGGAGGTGGGATCACGATTGTGTATGGCTGTTTACTTTCATCTTCTGTTGTTTCAAAAAACTTTCCATCTAACCACCATTTGTAACGGCCTTGTTCAATCGACTGTGGATCATATTTGGTTGGCATTGTTAATTCATTTTGTTCCATGAATACTGTCCTCCTCTTATTTCAAGCAAAATAAAAAACCCCATCGTCATAAAAGGACGAATGGAGCTCTAGTTCGCGGTACCACCTTTTTTCCAGCATAAAAAAGCCATGCTGGCACTTCATTGTGGTAACGGTGTTCATCCGTTTTTTACTACTGAAATAGTCATTCGTTCGCAAAAAAAGCTCAAGGGCGACTTCCAATGGTTCTACTTAGAAACCTTCCAGCAAATGGTTTCCTCTCTTTGAAGCAAAAGTCATTGTACTCTTCCCTATCCATGCCTAATTATGTAATTGATTCTACTACCTATACTACCTAAAAATTCGATTGTTCGTCAATATGGCAATCTGATTTTTGTCGAATATCCTCATTTTAAAAGAATTGTACATTCTTATGATAGTCACTTATTCCCCCATTTAAACATAAAATAGCCTATAATAGCCGAAAGGAAGTGGACCATGAAACGCTACAATCGTTATAATCCCTATACACTGCCGCCATGGTTAAAAAAGACAAGGAGCATATGTCAGCAATTTATCATTCCTTTTAGCGTCTTTCAAGGAATTCGAACGTTTTTATTACCTACCACCTTTGATGTCTTTTTATTAGCTATTTTTGTATTAATTGCCCTTGCCTTGCGTTTAGATATAATTTAATGATTAAAGCCGTCATTCATAAGGCGGCTTTTTTACATATATCAAATTCGCCCGTCGAATTTGCGTCCGGATTTTTCTCGAGCCCGCTCGAGAAATTTCCTTTAAAAAATCCGAGACATCCGCCGGAGGCTTTAACTTCATTCAGCTTAGGGTTAACCCCAACTGGACTGATAAAAGCTTGCATTCATCTCACAACTAATTGAAGTGGGAGACTTCTGCTGAAGGAAGTTAAATGGAAAAATCAGTAATTCTTCAAAAAATCGTACTCGACTTCCCTAAAAATGTAATATACTTAAAATGCTATAATCATAATCTTAATATGGAGGTTTTTGTTTTGTACAAGACCTGGAAAAATTATCGTTTCCCTATTCTCCTCCTGTCTTCCGTCATTTTAGGAAGTATCATTGGTATCCTGATGGGAGAAAAAGCAGAATTACTGAAACCGCTAGGAGATATTTTCTTAAATTTAATGTTTACGCTAGTTGTTCCCTTAGTGTTTTTCTCCGTCACCTCAGCAATTGCCAATATGGATAGTGCGGGACGATTCAAAAAAGTCATGGGTTCTACTTTTATTGTCTTTATCGGAACGGGGTTAGTCGCCGCTCTTGTAATGGTTGCGGCGGTTAAGTTATTTCCAGCTGCTACTGATATGAATATCGCTTTGACGAAACCTGAAGATGTAGAAAAGATTTCGATTGCCGACCAAATTGTTGGGATTTTTACAACCGATAACTTTATCAATCTTTTTACACGTGAGCATATGTTAGCGCTGATTTTCTTTTCACTGCTGCTCGGGTTATCGATTTCGCTCGTAGGTGAAAAGGCGAAAACATTAGCTCGTTTCATGGATGCAGGTTCGGTCGTACTTACGAAAATGGTGAATTTAATTATGTATTATGCACCAATCGGATTGGGCGCCTATTTCGCTCATTTAGTTGGTTCATTTGGAGCTAGTATGCTGAGAACCTATCTTCATACAACTCTTCTCTATTTAGGTGTTACGATTGTGTTTTTCTTCGTGTTTTATACAGCCTATGCCTTTATCGCTGGTGGGAAGAAAGCGGTAGGTCGTTTTTGGGGAAATATGCTTTCTCCTTCTGTAACCGCTTTAGCAACATGTAGTTCAATGGCGGCAATTCCAGTCAATATCGAAGCAACTGAAAAAATGCGAATTCCAAAGGATATTCGTGAAACGGTCATCCCGTTAGGAGCGTCGATGCACAAAGATGGATCGGTTATGGGGGTTATTTTAAAAATTACAGTCTTGTTTAGTGTATTTGATATGGAGTTTTCTGGCTTCACTACAATTGGACTTGCTATGTTAATTGCTGTACTTGGAGGAACAGTGATGGGGGCTATTCCAAACGGAGGCATGATTGCAGAAATGCTCATTATTAGCTTATACGGATTTCCGATCGAATCTTTACCGATTATTGCCGCGATCAGTACCATCATTGACGCACCAGCCACGATGTTAAACGCTACCGGCGACAATGCAGCGGCCATGCTCGTATCCAGAAATGTGGAAGGAAAAGACTGGATGGAAAAGAACGAATTGAACATCGAGTCACCAACCGCTATTGAAGTTCATTAACAAGAAAAGCACAAGCGCCTTGTCCCCCCCCGATAAAAAAAACTCTCCGACTGGCTAGCCTTTAGGCGAAGACAGAGGAGTAGTTGTACTTATGCCGGTACGACCAAGCACAAGACAAGCCGGCATGAAGATTGTTCTTTATCTTCTTGACGGATTGGCAGAAAAGTATAGGCGACTGCCCAGGGACGAAGGGCATATGACGAGTATTTCTAAAGGCGTTCTTTGCCTTCAGAATTACTTGACTTATGACCCTAGGCCCTAGGAGCCGACACTAGACAAGCTTGTGACCTCGAGGGGGTAGGCGCTGGAGCTGGACATAAAAAAAAAGAAGCCCTATTCTGCGTTCTGGGCTTCTTCTTGCTGCTGTTGCAGCTTTTTTTGTCTTTCCGTTTCATCAATACGAGAAACGACGTATTCAATATTTTTTAAAAGCCAATATTCTCTTTGGAGCTTTTTAACCGCCTTGCGCTCATTGCGATTTTTCCCTTCAAGATAAAGCTTCTCAGCGGTCTTAATCATTAATGAGGGCTGTGCTAAATAACTAAGAAATAGCTGCATTTCCTCTTCTTTAAAAGGGAAAAACTTAAAATACGTATAGAGCCATTCCACTAAATCCTCGAACTGCTTCGGATAACCTCGTAACGATTGAACCGTGAATGGCAATAAATCATGGATCGGCGAACCAATGGTTGATTTTTCAAAGTTGCTAAAATAACCATAACCCTTATCATCAAAGAGAAAATGATCCTTTGATAATTTTCCATGAATGATGACAATCCGTGCCTTGTCGTTCTCTTCTGTACTTTCGTGCCACTCTGTTAGTTTTCTTCTCGAGAAAGCCAAGGCATGCTTAATGGTATGGTAATACGAACAAAATGCTAATTCGAATGGTGACAAATACACCTTTTTGTCACATTCCTCAATTAATTCATTGATAAATTCTTCTTCTCGGTCCAATTCTTCAATGGATTTTTCATAGTGAGCCTTGCGATCTTCTTTATTCACCTTTACTTCACGTGCTGACAGCGTATGAAGACGTGCTAGTTCGCGAAAGATTTTGGCATAATCTCCTTTTTCCTGATTCGGAAGCCATGGCATTAAATAATAAAGATCCTGTTCATGAAGAACCCCATATCGACCATCTAACGTTGGATAAATCGGAACAATGCGATTGTATCCATGTTGATAAAGATTTTGGACATATCGTATAAAATCGAGCCCTTGATGGGGATGGATTTTTTTTAACGCATAAATCCCTTGATTAGTATACACTTTATCCACTTTTCCCTGTTGTTCTACAAAGGTTGGCTGTAGTCCGTAATTTTTCAAAATGGCAGCCACTGTTTGTTCTCTATTAGCGTTTCTCATGTTATCCCTCAATCCTCATCGGGGGTTTTAACTTTGTGTTTGTGGTATCGGGATATATAACACTTGCCCTTCGTAAATGTCTTGATTCAATTCCATTTGATTGACTCGTTGGATTTGAGAAACAGAAACCTCATAGCGTTCTGCAACGTTTTCAAGGGTATCCCCACTTTGGACGATGCACATTTTCACTTTTGTGTGCTCCTCGTCATCTTTACGAGCAAAAAATTCAGAAAGTGTAATCGACTGTTTGTTTTTTAACTTCTTCTTTTTCTTCTTTTCTTGAGCAGGTTTTTCTTCCTGATGAAGGACTTCCTCTTCTTCAGCGGAACTTTCTTCTGAAGAAGAACTTTCCTCTACAGGTGCTTTCATTTTTTCCTGGGTTATAAATGTAATTTCAGGAACCACTTCTTCTGGTTCCTTTGCTGTAGCTTTTTCAAGTACAGGTTCCTTTTCAGAAGCTTCTTTTCGCTCGTCTTCTTCTTCATCATTTCCTAAAGTAATATCCGGGTATTTCTCCTCAAACGATTGAAATCCTACAACCTCTTCAACTTTTTGTTCCTCTTCTGGTGGTTTTCTTGCTTCTACTTCAAAAGGCACGTAAATCTCCTCGTTCTCTTCAGGAATTTCTGGTTTTGCATAAGAGAATGGTTCTTCAGCAGGCTCTTCTACAGGCTCTAGGTTGTTTCTTTCTGCTTGATATGGACGGTAAGTGTCATCCGTATGGATCTCTGGTAGAGATGGCTTTGAATATAAATCGAATTCCTTAAAATCATCACTGAATGTTGGTTGGTCATGCTTAATTTCCTCAACCTCGATTTCAACAGGTTCCTCTTCTTCCTCATAAAGCTCATGTTGCTGCTCTCCATATAAACCAACAATCATCAAATCAGCAGTCAGTCGCAGGCAGCTTTTTTCAGGAAAAGCATAGTCAAAAGTTTCAACCGCTACATCAATATCGTCTAAGTTTTGAATCCTGTTCTTAGGAATCGTAACTTCAACAGGAAATTGATGGGTAAAAGCACATAGACCTTCTTCATTCCGATACTCTACGGATTGAATGGTTCTTGGATTAGTGTGAAAATAATCCGTGTTGTCCTCTTCCTCTACTTCAAATGACGGTTCACGGTTATATTCACCCGTTAACTCTAACGACCCTTTTATGGTTATATATTGATCGCTCTCTTGAATGGTAATATCTGGGTCAAGTGAGATCGAGATTAATTCATCCACTTCCTGTCCTTTTTGAAACCAGACAGATTCCTCTAATGAAAATCGCAAATAGGATTGATTACCATGTGACAAAGCGACTCCTCCCTTCTATTCCATCACGTTAATCACTATGTCATTACACTTTATGAACAGAAAAAGGGATTTATGATTTTTCATATTAAAAAAAACGTTGATTTATGAGGGACACAAGGAAAGGTTCCCTATCCCCCAGAAAATGAGTCACGGGACCTGTCCCATCGAATCAAAAAAGCCAGTTACTCGTAAATGAGTAACTGGCTGGTTTTCCTTATTTTTTATACGTTGAAAATGCGACTTCTACCGCTTGAAGGGTTTTATCGATATCTTCATCACTATGCTTTGTTGATAAGAATAATCCTTCGAATTGAGAAGGTGGCAGGTAAACACCATTGTCCGCCATAATTTTGTAATAATCTGCAAAGAATTTGAGATCAGAAGCTTTCGCTGTATCATAATTGATCACGTCTTCGTTTGTGAAGAAGAAGCCAATCATGGAACCAGCGCGATTAAAGGTAACGGGTACCCCATACTTATCCGCAGCTGCTTTTATGCCTGCTTCTAATTTGTCTCCTTTACGTTCAAACTCTTTGTAATCCTCTGGCTTCAACTGACTAATTGTTTCATACCCAGCTGTCATCGCTAGTGGATTTCCTGATAAGGTTCCTGCTTGGTAAATCGAACCGCTTGGAGCGACTTTTTCCATAATTTCAGCCTTACCACCGTAAGCACCGACTGGAAGTCCCCCACCGATTACTTTGCCAAGACAAGTTAAGTCAGGAGTTATACCAAAAATGCCTTGGGCACAGTTGTAACCAGCACGGAAACCGGTCATGACTTCATCAAAAATTAACAAAGCACCATAGTTTGTTGTTAATTCACGTAATCCAGATAAGAAGCCTGGTTGTGGTGGAACAACGCCCATATTTCCTGCAACTGGCTCGACAATGACTGCGGCAATGTCTTTTCCATATTGCTCAAATGCGTACTTCACACCGTCAAGGTCATTATACGCAACCGTTAATGTATTTTTAGCCACTCCTTCGGGTACTCCAGGGCTGTCAGGTAGCCCTAGAGTTGCAACACCTGAACCAGCTTTAATTAATAAAGAATCGGAGGCACCATGGTAACAGCCTTCAAATTTTAATATTAAGTTTCTACCTGTATACCCTCTAGCTAAGCGAAGGGCACTCATCGTGGCTTCTGTTCCTGAAGAAACCATTCGAATCATTTCAATCGATGGAACACGTTCTTTTACTAGATTAGCTAATTTATTTTCACTGAGAGTCGGCGCACCAAAGCTTGCCCCCATTTCAGCTGCCTTTTTCAATGCTTCAACAACTCTATCATCTGCATGTCCTAAAATAAGTGGACCCCATGAAAGGACATAGTCGATATATTCGTTGCCATCAATATCATAGATTTTGGACCCTTTTCCTCTTTCAATAAAAATTGGATCCATGTTTACAGATTTAAAGGCACGTACAGGACTATTTACGCCACCTGGCATTAAGTTTTTGGCTTCTTGGAAAGCTTCGATTGATCGATTATATGAGCGCATGCAATCCCTCTTCTCTATGTATTATTTTAATTTTCTTGTAACCAACGAGCAGCATCTTTCGCATGATACGTAATGATCAGATCAGCTCCAGCGCGCTTCATTCCAGTCAACATTTCCATGACAACTGCTTGTTCTTCAATCCATCCGTTTGCAGCTGCTGCTTTTACCATTGAAAATTCTCCACTGACATTGTAAATCACAACAGGTACATGAAACTCATTTCTTACATCACGAACGATATCCAAGTATGGCATACCCGGTTTCACAATTAAAAAGTCGGCACCTTCTTCGATATCCGAATGGGCTTCACGGAACGCCTCATGACGATTCGCTGGATCCATTTGATAGGTTTTGCGGTCACCAAATTGGGGAGCCCCATCAGCGGCTTCGCGGAATGGACCATAGAAAGACGAAGCATATTTTACTGCATAAGACATAATTGGAATATGGGTAAATCCAGCTTCATCGAGTCCTTGCCGAATCGCTGCCACAAACCCATCCATCATATTGGAGGGAGCAATAATATCAGCACCTGCTTTAGCTTGGCTAACCGCAGTATCTGTTAAAACTTTTAGGGAAGAGTCATTTAGGATCTGATCTCCTTCGACCATTCCACAATGGCCATGACTTGTGTATTCACACAGACATGTATCGGCAACCACAAGGATTTCAGGATATTTCTCTTTAATAAAACGAGTCGCTTCTTGAACAATCCCATGGTCATGAAAAGCGCCTGTACCACATTCATCCTTTTGAGCAGGAATCCCAAAAAGTAGGACGGATTTAATTCCAAGGGATTGTACCTCATCCATTTCCTCGGCTAAACGATCAAGGGAAAATTGGTAAATCCCAGGCATTGAGGAAATTTCATTTTTAATATTTTCGCCTTCAATCACAAAAATAGGGTAAATGAAATCTTCTAATCGAATAAAATTCTCTCTTACTAATGAACGCATTGTCGCGTTTTGTCTTAATCGGCGATGGCGCTTAAACTGTAAATCCATCGAAAACCCCTCCAACAACTATTTTAATTTTAATATGTAATGGGCAATTTCCTTCATCATTTCCTCAACTGTGTAAACCGATGGAACGACATGAACAGGTAGACCATATTCTTCCGCCCTTTTTTTCGCTACAGGACCTATACACGCAAAAATAAAGGAAGATAACTCATCGGCTAATTTAAAATCATGAATCACTTCCATAAAGTAATCCACGGTTGATGGACTTGTGAAGGGAATGATATCTAACTCTTGCTGCTCTATTTTTTGCTTCAATACCGCTTTGCTTTCAGGTGGAAAGTAAGTTTCATATACGATCACTTCATCTACTTCTGCCCCTAATTCGATTAAGTTTTTCGCAATATAATCTCTGGCCAAATTCCCTTTAGGTATCAGTATCTTTGTCCCCTTTTGGACGAGGGGAGCGAATTCTTCAACAAATGCTTCAGCCACATACTCAGTCGGTATGAACTCAACCGTAAGCCCTCTGTCTGTTAGTACTTTAGCTGTTTTCTTCCCAATCGCTGCAATTTGAGGAAATTGAGAAGGTAGCAGCTCAACATATGATAAAAAGGTTTCAACGCTTACATTACTTGTAAAAATAATCCAATCATAGCGTGATACTTCATCGATTTTACTTTGAATCTCAGGCGTGATTTCCCTTGGTCTAAACGCCAATAATGGAATTTCAACAGGAATCCCGCCCATCCCTTTCACAATCTCTGAAAATGATTTCGCTAGATTTTTTCGTCTGGCTACTAAAACCTGTTTATTTTTCAAAGGAAGAGAGGGGTTCATTCACTCTCATTCTCTTCTGTTACCTCTTTGATTAAGTCCTTGGCACCCAAACCAATTAATTGTTGAGCGACTTTTTCACCAAGTTGTTCTGGGTCTTGACCAACAGCCTGTTCTTTATAAATGGTTTTTCCGTCAGGGGAAGCAACTAAACCAGTGAGAACAATTTCATCAGCATCATTTAGCGTGGCAAAGCCAGCAATTGGCACCTGACAGCCACCTTCCATTTTATTTAAAAAGACTCTCTCCGCACGTACCGTTTGACTTGTTTCAACGCTATTGAACTTTTTAAGCAAGGAAAGAAGTTCATCGTCACTAGCACGACATTCAATCGCAAGCGCTCCTTGACCCACTGCAGGAAGACAAGAATCTGGATCTAAAAATTCAGTGACGGTTTCAGATGTCCATCCCATTCTTGATAAGCCTGCTGCCGCTAAAATGATGGCGTCATAGTCTTCTGTTTGTAACTTTTCAAGTCTTGTATCAATATTTCCTCGAATCCATTTAATCTCGATATCAGGACGCTTGGCAAGCAGCTGTGCACCTCTTCTTAACGAGCTTGTCCCGACAATAGCTCCTGGCTTTAAATCGTTAAATTTAATATGACCTTTGGAAATAAAGGCATCTCGGTGATCTTCTCTTTCTGGAATACAGCCGATAACAAGCCCTTCTGGAAGAACAGCTGGCATGTCCTTCATACTATGTACAGCCATATCGATTTCTTTATCAAGCATAGCTTGTTCAATCTCTTTAACAAATAACCCTTTTCCTCCAACTTTTGACAGGGTGACATCTAAAATCCGATCGCCTTTTGTGACGATTTCTCTGATTTCAAACTCGAATGAATCATCTAATTTTTTTAACTGCTCAATCACCCATTTTGTTTGAGTCATTGCTAATTTACTGCGTCTAGAGCCAACGATTATTTTTCTCATGATAGCCTCCAAATGAATAGTTACTATAACCAAATATGAAAAGAAGAGATGTTTCCGATTAAGAAAAAATTGATAAGCAAAATCAGAAAAGCCGCGATATTTAATAAGGCGAGCGACTTCCCAGTCATCCCTTTTTTAATGCGAAAATAAATATAAATACAATAGATCATAACAACGATAATGGAGCCGATAACTTTTGGATCGTACCATGGGACAATCGGTAATTTAATATAAGCCCATCGTACTCCCAAGATGATTCCGATCATGAGGATTGGGACTCCAATCATATTCAAAATGTATGAAAACTGCTCTAATTTTTGTAGATCCGCTATTCTCCAGAGCCTTTTCCCCCATTTCTTTTGTTTCAGCAAATTATATTGAATTAAATAAAGAATCGAAGAAACAAATGAAAGTGAAAAAGCTCCATACGACAAGATGGCCGTTGTGATATGAATCAGAAGAAGCTCTGAAACAAGCTGCTCAGCTCGTACGGTTGAGCCGATTTGATCGGGAGTAAAGGTATGTATAACCAAAATCATAAACCCAATAATATTGGTGAAAAACACGATAAAATCGACTTTCATGACACGATTAATGATTAATGAGAGGGTAATGAGCACCCACACATAAAAATAAAGCCCTTCAAAAATCGTCAGTATCGGAAATCGCCCCGTATCAACCATATAATAATACAATGAAAAGGATTGAAGGATCCATACAAATAAAAGTAACCAGAAGGCAACACGATTTGCCTTCCGGTTTTGGTGAAGAAAATCAATAAAATATAACAATACGCATATGGCGTATAAAATAACCGTTAGCTCTTGTAGCCGAGGTATTAAGCTATCCAACATATCATACCCTCATTCTATGATTGAAAAACAGTTATTGGTGATGGAGCATTAACGGCTGTTTCTTTCACGAATTCTACATTCTTTTGCTTTTCAACTTGTTCTTCAATATTAAAAATACTCATAAAGAATATTAAGTTTTTATCGGCGTCCTTCGAACCAGCTAATTCCTTCACTTGTAAAATCGGATCCTTCAACATTTGATTGATAATACTCTTTGTATGTTTATTTAAGACCTTCATTTCACGTTCGCTTAAGTTCGGTAATTTTCTCTCCAAGCTTTTCATCGTTTCCGCTTGGATATTTAATGCTTTTTCACGAAGAGCAGAGATCACTGGGACAACGCCTAGCATATTTAACCACTGCTTGTATTCTACGATTTCTTCCTCGATCATCAACATAATCGCTTCTGCCGCTTTCTTACGCTCTTGCAGGTTCGCTTCTACAATACCCTCTAAATCATCAATATCATAGAGGAAGACCCCTTCAAGTTCAGCAATTGTTGGATCCAAATCACGAGGTACCGCTATGTCCACCATAAATAATGGCTTGCCTTTACGCTTTTTCTCAACTTCCTCAACCATTTTCTTGGTTAAGACAAAATCCTTCGCTCCAGTTGAACTGATCAAAATATCAGCGTCCATCAATGCAGTTTGAAGCTCATCCATCGTTTTTGCTTGCCCGTTAAAACGAGAAGCTAAATTTTCAGCTTTTTCGTACGTACGATTTAACACCGTGATTTTCGTTGCGCCACTGCCATGAAGATTCTGGATCGCCAACTCACCCATTTTTCCGGCACCTAAAATGATCACATGTTTGTTCTCAATCGACCCAAACACTTTCTTCGCTAATTCGACTGCCGCATAACTAACAGATACCGCATTGGATCCAATATCTGTGTTAGAATGCGCCTTTTTCGCTAACGTAATTGCTTGCTTGAATAATTGATTGAAAACCGTTCCGCTTGTTTGCCCTTCTTGTGCGGTTAAAAAGCTTGTACGAACTTGACCTAGGATTTGAGTCTCACCTAGAACGAGTGAATTCAATCCACAGGTTACTTTGAAGAGATGCTCCATGGCACCGTCTTCTTCATATATAAATAGAAATGGTGTAAATTCTTCTTTTTCAATATGGAACCATTCTGATAAAAATTCTTTAATATAGTATCTACCTGTATGAATCTGATCAACGACAGCATATATCTCCGTCCGATTACATGTTGATAGAATGACATTTTCAAGAATACTTTTCTTTTGTTTTAAAGTAGTCATCGCATCCCCTAATTGCGATGGGTCAAATGTCAACCGTTCGCGGATTTCTACTGGGGCGGTTTTATGGTTAATACCGACGACAATGATATGCATGTTATTTTTATCCCCCTTAAAAATAAGCATAAATCCCTAGAGCCTATTATATCATGAAAACCTTTAACTATTTTTGAAAATAACGAACAGTTTTGGAAACTCCTGTAAAAATGCAAAAGTGTTTTTCCAATAATATGGTAATATATTTAAGAAAGTATTTATAAATTCTAGAATCATATCTCCTCTGTACAGTAACAAAAAATGGGCGAATATTCAAGAAAACAGGTACGAAAGGAATAAGAGAATGAAAAATCAGCGTTTTTTCCCTGGGATCATTTTATTAGGATTTGGAATATACATTATTTGGAAACAAGCCAATATTACTTTTTTAAGTGAATTTATGACATGGTCAACCCTTTTAATCATTGTTGGAATCGCCTTTTTAGCTCAAGGCTACGGAGGAAAAGATTATGAAGCGATCATGCCTGGGGTCATTTTAACCGGATTTGGTCTTCATTTTCATTTGGTTAATCGCTTATCCATCTGGCCTGATGCGAGTGGTGCCCTTATCCTATTCATTGCCCTCGGATCCTTTCTTCGTTATCAAAAAACCAGTAATGGTTTGGGACAGGGAATTATATTTTTATCCTTAGCCGGATTGATGATATTCTATGAAAAGATTATGGGCTGGCTGGGTTTATTAACAAATAAAGTTGATTCAATCATTCAATATTGGCCGATTCTACTCATTGTAGTTGGGATTTATTTGTTGTTTTTTAAGCGGAAGTAGAGGAAGTCATTGAGTCTAGGGGACAGGCCCCTTGTCTCATTCTAAAGTAAAAAAGCACTAGCTTAGAGGAAAACTAAGCTAGTGCTTTTAAATCTGAGTTAAGGAACCTGTCCCCCTGACTCACATATAACTCTGTAGTACGGACCAGGCTTCGTCTCTTCCGTAGCCTGTGTCGGATGAGAAGAGGACAATTGGGTCATTGGGATCTAGGTTGAGTGTTTCTTTTGTGATTTTCACATGTTTTTGCCATTTTGATTTTGGTACTTTATCTGCCTTTGTATTAATGATGATACACGGAATTCCATAATGCTTTAAGAAATCATACATCATCACGTCATCAGCTGTTGGGGGATGGCGTAAATCTACAATTAATACGACAGCCTTTAATGGTTCACGATTAGTTAAATACGTTTCAATCATTCTTCCCCATGCAGCTCGTTCAGTTTTAGAAACCTTTGCATATCCATAGCCTGGAACATCCACAAAGTAAAAATTTTCGTTTATTAAGAAAAAATTTAACGTCTGTGTTTTTCCTGGTTTAGATGAAGTCCGTGCAAGACTTTTTCGATTTAACATTTTATTGATAAAAGAAGATTTCCCTACATTTGAACGTCCGGCCAAAGCAAATTCCGGTAGTCCACCTTCTGGATATTGCTCTGGTTTGACCGCACTTATGATAATATCAGCACTTGTTACTTTCATTCTTATCCCTCACTTATTAAAGCCTGAGCCAGCACTTCGTCCACATGAGAAACAAAAACAAATTCTAACTCCTGCCTTACACTTTCAGGAATATCATCTAAATCTTTTTCATTTTCCTTAGGACAAATAATTTTTGTAATTCCCGCTCTATGAGCACCTAATGACTTCTCTTTTAATCCACCAATTGGCAATACCCGACCACGAAGCGTAATTTCACCGGTCATCCCAATTTCTTTGCGAATAGGTCTGCCTGTTAACGCAGAAGCCAAGGCCGTTGCCATCGTAATTCCTGCAGATGGACCATCTTTTGGAACAGCACCTTCTGGAACGTGGATATGAATATCATTTTTCTCATGAAATTCAGGGTCAATTCCAAGCTCTGTCGCTTTGGAGCGGATAAAACTAAATGCGGCCTGCGCCGATTCTTTCATGACATCGCCTAATTTTCCAGTTAGGACTAATTTCCCTTTACCAGGTGACAAGGAAACCTCGATTTGTAGCGTATCCCCGCCAACCGTTGTATAAGCAAGACCTGTCGCCACACCGACTTGATCTTCCTGTTCTGCTTGACCATAGTGGAACATCGTTTTTCCAAGATACTCTTCCACATTTTGCTCTGTGATAACGATACGTTTTTTCTCGCCTGATACAATAATTTTAGCTGTTTTACGGCAAATGCTAGCTAGTTTCCGTTCAAGACTACGAACGCCTGCTTCACGCGTATAATAGCGCACGATTTGCTTAATGCCATCCTCACGAACTTGAAGCTGCGCCTTCGTTAAACCATGCTCTTTAATTTGTTTTGGCAATAAATGGTCTTTAGCAATATGGATTTTTTCGATTTCTGTGTATCCAGCAATCGATATAATTTCCATCCGGTCACGTAATGGTCCTGGAATAGAAGCTAAATCATTGGCTGTGGCGATAAACATAACCTTAGATAGATCATAGGGTTCTTCAATATAATGATCACTGAAATTATGGTTTTGTTCTGGATCTAACACTTCTAATAACGCAGCAGACGGGTCACCACGGAAATCTCCCGACATTTTATCAATTTCATCAAGTAAAAAGACAGGATTGATTGTACCCGCTTTTTTCATACCTTGAATGATTCTACCCGGCATAGCCCCAACATAAGTCCGTCTATGACCGCGAATCTCAGATTCATCCCGTACGCCACCAAGTGAAACCCTTACAAAGTTTCGATTTAATGACGTCGCAATAGAACGAGCAAGGCTTGTTTTACCAACCCCTGGAGGACCTGCAAGACAGAGAATCGGTCCCTTTAAAGAGTTCGTTAATTTTTGAACCGCTAGATATTCGAGGACACGTTCTTTCACCTTTTCTAGTCCAAAATGATCGCGGTTTAAAACTTTTTCCGCTTTTTCGATATTAATATCATCATTTGTGGACTTGGACCAAGGAAGGCTAATGAGCCAATCGATATAATTGCGGATGACTGCACTCTCCGCAGAACTGGATGGAACCTTTTCATATCGATCTAATTCCTTTAATGCAGCATTTTTTGTATGATCAGGCATACCAGCTTCTTCAATTTTCTCCGTTAACTCAGCGACTTCACCTGACTTACCATCTTTATCCCCAAGTTCTTTTTGAATGGCTTTCATCTGTTCACGCAGATAGTATTCCTTTTGCGTTCTTTCCATTGATTTTTTGACACGCTGGCCAATTTTCTTTTCGAGATTTAGTACTTCTCTTTCATTATGGATGATTTCAATGACGCGATTCATGCGTTCTTTAATATCCGTTAACTCTAAAATCTCTTGTTTTTCATTTAATTTTAAGGGCAAATGACTTGCTATGATATCAGCCATACGGCCAGGTTCTTCTATATCACTTACAGATGTAAATGTTTCTGCAGATATTTTTTTCGATACTTTTATGTATTGTTCAAAGTACTCCAACATTGTTCTCATTAACGCTTGATCTTCTGGATCAACGGTTGGATCGTCTTCATAGGTCATTAATTTAACGGAAAAATAATCAGGTTCATCTAAAAACTCAATGATTTTCCCTCTTTTTAAGCCTTCAATCAAAACACGAATGGTTCCGTTCGGAAGCTTAAGCATTTGTTTTACTTTTGTTAATGTACCAACTTCATATAAGTCTTCTTCAATTGGGACATCTACTGATAGATCCTTTTGGGTTGTTAAAAAGATTAAATGATTATCAACCATTGCTTTTTCAAGGGCTTGAACAGATTTTTCACGCCCAACATCTAAATGAAGAACCATTGTGGGATATACTAACAATCCTCGCAATGGTAACAAAGGAACGATGATTTCTTCATTGTTAGCCAAAACCTACACCTCCATATTCATTTTCTGTATAAAAACATTTTTATATTAGACAATTTTATCGTATTTAAGTGAGCGTGTCTAATTTGGTGGACAATCACGATGGCTTCTTATTTATTACAAAAAGAAACTTCGCTAGGGCCTCACAAAGCAACAAAGCGAAGCTTCTTCTATGTTATATACTTTCTTTTTTGGATACATCGATATCAATGGAAGCCGAAATGGATTCGTCAGTTGCATAAGTCTTTTTAAGAGCAATGTCAAACACTTCATTGATATGAGTAACGGGAATGATTTCGATGTCTTCGATTTCATTTAATACTGATTGCATATTTTCCTTTGGAATAATAACTTTTTTGACACCTGCATCTTTGGCCGCCTTCACTTTTGGATAAACCCCACCAATTGGTTTGACACTTCCATGAATGCTAATTTCTCCAGTCATGGCGACCTTGCTGTCAACAGGTAATTGATAAATGGCTGAGTAAATGCCTGTTGCCATTGCAATCCCTGCGGATGGTCCATCAATAGGAACTCCTCCAGGAAAATTCACATGAATGTCATAATCATGTGCTGGTACCCCAATTGTCCGTAGTACAGTAATCACATTTTCAATCGATCCCTTTGCCATACTTTTGCGGCGAATGGATTTGCTGCTATTTCCCATACTTTCCTCTTCGACAATGCCTGTTATATTAATGGAGCCCTTCTCCTTAGCTGGAATGACGGTCACTTCAATCTCAAGTAAAGAGCCCGTATTCGGACCATGAACGGCAAGACCATTCACCAACCCTACTTTTGAAAAACCGGATACCTTTCGTTCCATTCTTGGCGTGAGTTGACTTGAATGAACTAACCATTCAATATCTTCTTCCTTTATGTATGAACGTTCTTCTGTAATCGCAAGACCTGTTGCCAATTGAATCATGTTCACGGCTTCGCGACCATTTCTTGCATAGGAAGCCAAAATCTCAAGCCCTTTTTCACTAATCGTTAGATCTACCTTGTCTGCTGCCTTTTTCGCGACGATGGAGATTTCTTCTTGGGATAATTCTCTAAAAAAGACTTCCATACATCGAGATCTAATTGCAGGCGGAATTTCACTTGGCGTTCGAGTGGTGGCACCAATTAAACGGAAATCAGCAGGTAATCCATTTTTGAAAATATCGTGAATGTGATTCGGGATTTGTGTATTTTCCTCGCTGTAATAAGCACTTTCTAAAAAGACTTTACGGTCCTCAAGTACCTTTAACAGCTTATTCATTTGAATGGGATGCAATTCTCCAATTTCGTCGATAAATAAAACGCCCCCGTGGGCATTGGTGACCGCTCCTTGCTTAGGTTGTGGAATTCCGGCTTGTCCCATCGCACCTGCTCCTTGATAAATGGGATCATGTACAGATCCAATGAGTGGATCGGCAATTCCTCGTTCATCAAATCTTGCCGTGGTTGCATCTAATTCCACAAACACTGAGGATGGCTTAAAAGGAGATTTCGTATTTTTCTTCGCTTCTTCTAATACAAGGCGCGCTGCTGCTGTTTTTCCGACACCTGGAGGTCCATATATAATGACGTGCTGTGGATTCGGTCCACATAATGCCGCTTTTAATGATTTGATGCCATCCTTTTGACCGACAATATCATCAAAGCTGGATGGTCGAACTTTTTCTGATAATGGTTCACTTAATTGGATATCACGCATTTTTCGTAATTGATCCATTTCTTTTTTTGATTCACGATCTATGGTTACTTTTTGTGTGCGTTGGTTTTTGAGTAAATTCCAAAAGTATAAACCAATCACTATACCAAAAAATAATTGGATAAAGATGACGATTCCAGTCCAACTCATATTGTTCCCTCCTGCTAATTAGTACGAGATGATATATGCTAGTATCTCCGTATAAAAGCAGGATTAAACAGAATTTCTTTTAGGTTTCTTAACAAAAAAAACACAAGAGATTTAAGAATCTCTTGTGTTTTTTTAATTTATGCAGACGTTTTACGTTTTTCTTCAACAACGGTACCGTCTTTTAAAACTAATTTAGGATCATTTTTATTGATAACCGTTTCTGCTGTGATGATACATTTTTGAATATCATCTCGTGAAGGAAGGTCATACATCACATCTAACATGATTCCTTCAATAATGGAGCGCAAACCACGAGCACCTGTTTTTCTTTCGATTGCCTGTTTCGCGATTTCACGTAATGCTCCATCTTCAAACTCTAATTCAACATCATCAATTTCAAGCATTTTTTGATATTGTTTCACTAGAGCATTCTTTGGCTTTGTTAAAATTTCAACTAGAGCTTCTTCATCTAGTTGATTTAAACTTGCAATAATTGGTAAACGTCCAATAAATTCAGGAATTAAACCAAAGCGTAGTAAATCTTCTGGCAATACTTTTGCTAAAAGATCCTTGTTATCCACTTCAGTTTCTTTCATATCAGAACCGAAACCAATTACTTTTTGACCTAGACGGCGTTTAATAATCGTTTCAATTCCATCAAATGCACCACCACAAATAAATAAAATATTGGTTGTGTCAATTTGAATGAATTCTTGATGTAGGTGCTTTCTGCCACCTTGTGGAGGAACACTTGCCACTGTACCTTCTAAGATTTTTAACAAGGCTTGCTGAACGCCTTCACCTGATACATCCCTTGTAATAGAAGGATTTTCAGATTTACGTGCAACCTTATCAATTTCATCAATATAGATAATGCCTTTTTCAGCTTTTTCCACATCATAATCAGCAGCTTGGATCAATTTTAATAGGATGTTTTCAACATCTTCACCCACATACCCAGCTTCTGTTAAAGAAGTGGCATCAGCAATCGCAAATGGAACATTTAGAATACGAGCGAGTGTCTGAGCCAGTAATGTTTTACCACTACCAGTTGGTCCAATCATTGCAATATTACTTTTCGCAAGTTCAACATCATCAATTTTACTGTTTGAATTAATACGTTTGTAATGATTGTAAACGGCTACAGATAAAGATTTCTTTGCTTGATCTTGTCCAATGACATAGTCATCTAATATTTCACGGATTTCAGCTGGCTTTGGAACATCTTTAAATTCAATTTCCTCTTCTGTTCCTAATTCCTCTTCAACAATTTCAGTACATAATTCTATACATTCATCACAAATATAAACTCCTGGTCCGGCTACTAGCTTTCGGACTTGTTCTTGGGTCTTGCCACAGAACGAGCATTTTAATTGGCCTTTTTCGTCGTTAAATTTAAACAATGCTTTCACCCCTTGAATGAGTTGATCGGATCTATAGAAATGCGGATCACACGCTGGATAAGAGAATCACTTATTTACTGAATTGTATCACATTTTATGAATATACAGGAAATAATATTGCTTGCATTTTGTACGGTTTGTAAAAAGAATGTGTTTGATTTCATTCCTTTATTATGTATGTATAGTTCCATGATATTTACATCATTTAAATCCAGTTATTGCCCTTATGTAATTGTAAGTCTCTCTGTTCTATCCATTGAAAGTAAAATGTGATAAGTGATTACCCTTATTATATGTGCTTTTCCGGTTATATAAAACAAGGCACGATAAAATCGCACCTTGTTTTTATTTTACTTATTATACCCTTTATAAAGTCAAAATACAAAAAATTAATCTTGCTTTTCTACTGTTTTGCTGTTATCAACAAGGAATTGAACTGTTTTTCTAGCTTGAACATCACCTTTAACAGCATCAAGGTTTCCTAAAGCTGCACGAATATTTTCAACTGTCATATTGTACATTTGAGACATTTTTTCTAATTCTTCATTTACTTCTTCTTCAGTTGCTTCGATGTTTTCTGCTTTAGCAATTGCTTCTAGAGTTAAGCTACCGCGTACGCGTTGTTCTGCTTCTTCCTTCATTTGGCCGCGTAAATCTTCTTCGCTTTGACCAGAGAATTGGAAGTATAACTCAAGGTTCATTCCTTGCATTTGAAGACGTTGTTCAAATTCTTGAAGCATACGATTTACTTCATTATTAACCATCACTTCTGGAAGATCGATTTCAGCATTTGCAGTTGCTTTTTCAACTACAGAATCTTGCATGTGGTGTTCTTCTTGATGCTTTTTGTCATGCTCTAAACGATTTTTGATTTTTTCTTTCAATGCATCTAATGTTTCAACTTCATCATCCACATCTTTTGCAAATTCATCATCAAGTTCAGGAAGTTCTTTTCCTTTGATTTCATGAACAGTTACTTTAAATACAGCTGGTTTTCCTGCTAATTCAGCAGCATGATATTCTTCTGGGAAGGATACTTCAACATCTTTAGATTCACCAGTAGCTACACCCACTAATTGATCTTCGAAACCTGGGATAAATGAATTAGAACCTAATTCTAAAGAATAGTTATCTGCTTTTCCGCCTTCGAATGCTTCACCATCAACAAAACCTTCGAAATCCATTACAACAGTATCGCCAATTTCTGCTTTTCCTTCTTCTTTCACAACAAGTTCAGCTTGTCTTTCTTGAAGAGATTTGATTTCAGCATCAACATCTTCATCCGTTACAGTTGTATCGAACTTTTCAACTTCAAGTCCTTTGTATTCGCCTAATTTAACTTCAGGCTTAACCGTTACTTTAGCTGTAAAAATAAATGATTTACCTTTTTCAATTTGCTCTACATCAATTTCAGGTTGATCAACAGGCTCAATTCCTGTTTCTTCAATTGCTGATGAATATGCTTCTGGAAGCATTAAATCAATTGCATCTTGGTATAATGATTCAACGCCAAAACGCTTTTCGAATAATGGACGAGGCATTTTTCCTTTACGGAATCCTGGTACATTGATTTGCTTGACAACTTTTTTGAATGCAGCGTCAAGGCTTTCGTTTACTTTCTCTACTTCTACTTCTACTGTTAGAACCCCTTGGTTCCCTTCTAATTTTTCAAATTTCGCCGACATACTTGATTTTCCCTCCAACAATCTATTCAATTTGCTATCACTAGTAAAATCACATACATATGTAAAAATCTAGTCATAATCTATTTAGATAAAATATTTTCACACAAAAGCAACCACTATATTATAGCACATGTTTGGCGTGTTTCAACAGTCTAGTTTTAAAGAAGTTCCTCGAATTCTTTTATAAATAATAGAGCTTTCTCTACATCCTCATAACTCGTTCCATATTGGTCTATCATTTCATCTACCGATTGATGAATACCATAATACTCGTTACCAGTATAATGATAAGCTGCACCCCAAGCCTGAATATCTAGATCCTCTAATGGGAACGGGAACATGAGGAAGAAATGCCTCTCGATTAAGGCTTTTGTATTTTCAAAAAGGATTGGATCTTCGTCTGCTACTCTTTCTCGAATCACGTTTAATAGGGAAGATAATTGTTCATTCTCTTGAAGATCGATTATTTGAGCTGGGCTCATCGTCATTTTCTTCCCAAATTTCTCAATGAGTACAGGATGGTCATATTGTTGTTCTTTTAAAACATTAAGAAGCAAAGTTTTGAAAAAAGAATCCCCTGTCTGAGATTGAAGATATTCTTTCAATTCCTTTTCATAGGGTTCGATTGGACGATTGTTTAATTGTGCCGCAATCATAATTTGCTCCTGTGGATCTTGATATTGGAATAGGTTTAGCGGACTGAATGACTCTTCGTCCAATTCCATTGGTTCTGAATCAATCTGGTTTTCTAACATTTTTTCGCTTAAATGCAATAATCTTTCAAAATGCTCTAGCTTATGAAAAGGAATTCGACTTTCCTTCATAAGCTGATTGATTTCAGCAACAACTCTTTCGTGCTCGTTTCTTTGCACAAGTAACATGAGATAAATGTTTAACGTTTCTAATTCATCTCCTATATCCTCTTGTAGCATATGATGAGCAAGTGCGACTGCCTCTTCGACCAATCCACAGTCGAAATAGGCTAGTAATAATCCGATATAAGCCTCCTGATTGGTTGGATCCAGGTTAACGCATTGTTCAAGCAAACGGACAGCTTCTTGATAGTTCTTTGCTTGTAAATGCTCTAGACCCTTTTCCAATAACTTATTTTCAAGTCCAGGGAACTTAATGACCTTTGTTTTGTTCACGGTCTGACCCTTATTCATAACAAAAACACCCTTTTATACCTTCGTACTCATTTTTCTTTTGTAAGTGTAGCACATTGAAAAAAACAATGAAAGTGGGAAAGAAGGTCCTTGTCCCAGAACGATCAATAAATAAACAAGCACTATCTTAAGCAGAGAAATCTGTCTTGAAGATAGTGCTTGGTCAATCCCCAGAGATAAATTACCTGTCCCTGAGTTTTTTTATTTTAAAACAGGATGTTCTTCTTCGTATTTAGAAATTTGTTCATCAAGTTGAAGAGTGATTTCAATTTCATCCCATCCATTGACTAGCATCTTTTTCCAGTAATCAGATAGTGGGAAGATTTCTTTAAAGCCTTTATCATCAGAAACAGTTGCTTCTTCAACATTTACAGTTAATTCGTATGGTTGATTTTTTGCTTGATTTAATAGGTAGTTGACTTTTTCTTGCTCTAGTTTAATTGGCACCATACCATTTTTTAAACAGTTTTGATAAAAAATATCTGCGAAAGATGGGGCAATAACGACGTTAAAACCGTAATCTTGTAATGCCCATGGAGCGTGTTCACGAGATGATCCGCATCCAAAGTTATCATTTGCTACTAAAATAGAAGCTCCTTGGTTTTCAGGTCGATTTAATTCAAACTCTGGGTTAGGTGTTCCGTCTTCAAGATATCGCCAATCATTAAATAAGAAACGTCCAAAGCCTGTTTTTTCGATTCTCTTTAAAAAGTTTTTTGGAATGATTTGGTCTGTATCTACATTTACTCGGTCTAAAGCGACTGCTTTACCTGTGTGTATTTTAATTCCGCTCATAAATGCTTCCCCCTTACCCTACTACTGAAGTTTTTCGGATATCTACAAATTTCCCATGGATTGCTGCATTAGCTGCCATTGCTGGACTCACTAAGTGAGTTCTCGCTCCTGCTCCTTGTCTGCCCTCGAAGTTACGGTTTGAGGTTGACGCACAATGTTCACCAGCCGGTACGACATCATTATTCATACTTAAACACATACTACAGCCTGCATCGCGCCATTCAAAGCCAGCTTCAACAAAAATTTGATCTAACCCTTCTTGCTCAGCCTGTTTTTTCACTTGTTGTGAACCAGGTACAACTAATGCGCGAACAGATGGATGTACCTTTTTGCCTTTTGCCACCCCAGCTGCTGCACGTAAGTCTTCAATACGTGAGTTTGTACAAGAACCAATAAAGACATGTTGAATGTGAATGTCTTCAATTTTTTGACCTTCTTTTAACCCCATGTAATGAAGTGCACTCTCTAATGCTTTTCGTTCGTTTTCATCCTTACAATCCTCAAGTGTTGGAATGCTTGCACTTACTTTTGAAGTCATGGAAGGATTGGTTCCCCAACTTACCATTGGTTCAATATCAGATGCATCAATTTCAATCACCTTGTCATAAACGGCATCTTCATCTGAAGCAAGTTCCTTCCATGTAGCTACCGCTTCATCAAAGTTTTTCGGTGCATATTTTCTTCCTTTTAAGTATGCAAAAGTCGTTTCATCTGGTGAAACTAATCCAGCTCTCGCTCCACCTTCTATTGACATATTACAAATGGTCATACGTTCTTCCATTGAAAGTTTGCGAATCGCTTCTCCACAATACTCAATGACATGCCCTGTTCCAAAACCGATGCCGTGTTTTGCAATGACGTAAAGAATCACGTCTTTTGAAGTAACACCCTCTTGCAAAGAACCTTTAATATCTAACTTTAACGTTCTTGGTTTTGATTGCCAAATTGTTTGTGTAGCAAGTACGTGTTCTACTTCACTAGTACCGATCCCAAATGCTAGGGCACCGAATGCACCGTGTGTAGATGTATGGCTATCTCCACAGACTATCGTCTTACCTGGTTGCGTTAACCCTAGCTCCGGTCCAATAACATGGACAATTCCTTGATCAGGGCTGTCAATTCCCGCTAATGGAACACCAAATTCCTGACAGTTTTTCTCTAATGTTGTCATTTGAGTTTTTGCAACTTCATCGTTAATCACATGACGATTTTTAGTTGGAACGTTGTGATCCATTGTAGCGAAGGTTTTATCCGGTCTTCTTACCTTACGATTTTTCATTCTTAATCCTGAAAAAGCTTGCGGTGAAGTAACCTCATGAACTAAATGCAAATCAACATAAAGTAAATCCGGTTTCCCTTCTTCTTGATGAACGATATGCTTGTCCCAAATTTTATCAATAATAGACTTCCCCATCGTAATCCCCCCTATTTTGAAAAGCGAGAAGCGTATCAACATATTGCGCAGGGCATAGTGTGAAACGCTAATCCATTCTTCAAAGTTAAAATTTTATATTTATAATAAAGCCTATTGCTTTAGATTTTTCATATTTATAATAGATTCATATACACATCATCACAATGTATTTTCATTTCCAATTATGCGAGAGCAGCTTTTACTTTCTCAGTCATTTCCGTTGTTGACACTCTAGTCATGCCTTCTGACATTAAGTCACCTGTGCGATATCCCGCATCTAGTACCGCATTCACAGCATTTTCAATCGCATCTGCTTCTTCATGTAAGTTGAATGAAACGCGCAACATCATGGCTGCAGATAGAATAGTCGCTAGTGGGTTAGCAATATTTTTCCCCGCAATATCTGGTGCAGAGCCATGGATTGGTTCAAATAGATATGGTCCATTTTCTGAGATACTTGCGGATGGTAACATTCCTAGAGATCCTGTTAATACAGATGCCTCATCACTTAAAATATCACCAAACATATTTTCCGTTACTACAACATCAAATTGCTTAGGGTTTCGAACAAGCTGCATCGCTCCATTGTCAACAAGCATATGCTCAAGTGTTACATCTGGATAATCTTTGCTGATTTCGATGGCGATTTCTCTCCACACACGGCTGGATTCTAGTACATTGGCTTTATCAACAGAAGTGACCTTTTTTCTTCTTGTTTTCGCTAATTCAAATGCTTGTCTGATCACTCGTTCAATTTCATATCTTTCATAAGATAGGGTATCTACAACCACTTCTTTGCCTTCAACGTTTCTTCTTTCACTTGGTTTACCGAAATAAATTCCACCCGTTAATTCCCTTACCATTAGCATATCAACACCTTCGATAATTTCTTTTCGAAGCGGTGAAGAGTCGGCAAGACTTTGATAATAAGTCGTTGGACGTAAGTTCGCAAAAAGATTTAATTCTTTACGGATTTTTAGTAATCCTTGTTCCGGACGAAGATGAACAGGTAATGTTTCCCATTTTGGTCCACCTACTGCTCCTAGAAGAACGGCATCGCTTTCCTTGCATAGGCGAATGGTTTCGTCTGGCAACGGTACTCCAGTTGAATCAACGGCAGATCCTCCGATTTCTCCATATGTAAATGAGAACTGATGGTTGTATCGCTCCCCTACCGCTTGTAATATTTCAATCGCACCTTGAATAACTTCTTTGCCAATTCCATCTCCTGGCAATACTGCGATTCGTTTCTCCATAGTAATCCCTCCGTCGTTTTTCCAATATCTTTTAATACTTTTTATAAATTCAGAAAACTATTCATTATTTTAAACAGGGCTGACTCTTTAGAAGAAGGATAGCACCCATTAAGGTCATCTAGTCACTTTTCCATCTGAGTCAGCCCGTTATATTTTATTAGTTTACTAACTCTGATTGAGCATTTTCTTTTAAATAAATCACTCGATTAATGGCATTTAAGTACGCTTTTGCAGATGCTTCAATGACATCTTGAGCAAGACCACGCCCACTTGTTTCCAAGTTGGAACAGCGGAGTTTTACAAATACTTGCGCAAGAGCATCACGTCCCCCGCCAACAGATTGAATCCGATAATCTAATAATGTTACAGATTCATCTACCATTTGTTCTAATGTATTATAAACGGCTTCAACGCTCCCTTTACCCGTTCCAGTTTTCGTAATTTCTTCACCATTACTAGTTAAGGTAATCGTTGCAGAATGCTCACTCTCATTGCTTTGAACCGCTACATTCACTAATTGATAGTACTGGTCATCTTTAGAAATTTTGTTTTCTAACACAAGTGCAACTAAATCATCGTCTGTCATTTCTTTCTTGCGGTCAGCAAGATCTTTAAAAGCAGAGAATAATTCATTTACTTCTTCATCTTCAACAACAAATCCAATTTCTTCTAAACGATTTTTAAAAGCATGTCGTCCTGAATGTTTTCCAAGAACTAGGTTGTTCGAAGAAGCTCCAACTAATTCAGGAGAAATAATTTCGTACGTTGACTTTTCTTTTAAGACTCCATCCTGATGGATGCCAGATTCATGAGCGAAGGCGTTCGCACCAACAACTGCTTTGTTTGCCGGGACAACCATGCCCGTTAATTTGCTTACAACGGTACTAGTTCTGCTAATTTCTTGTAGGTTTAAACGTGTTTCTGCTTTGTAATAATCATTTCGAATACGTAGCGCTAGTGCCACTTCTTCTAATGCTGTATTACCCGCTCTTTCTCCAATACCATTGATGGTACCTTCTACTTGAGTGGCCCCATTTTCAATAGCTGCTAAAGAGTTTGCAACTGCCATCCCTAAGTCATCATGACAGTGTGTGGAAAGATCTACTTTATCAATAGATGGAACATTTTCTTTTAAGTATTTAAAAATTTGACCATAATCGTATGGAGTTCCATATCCTACTGTATCTGGGATGTTAATCACATGAGCTCCTGCTTGAATAACCTCTTCAACAATTTGAGCTAAAAAGTCTAATTCTGTTCGACTTGCATCTTCTGCAGACCATTGAATAACAGGAAACTTTGCTGCTGCATATTTAACGGCAGCCACAGAATTTTCGATAACCTGTTCTTTTGTCATTTTTAACTTGTATTCACGGTGAATCGGAGAAGTAGCCAAGAAAATATGAAGTCTTGGATTAACCCCTTCCTTTAATGATTCCCATGCAATATCCATGTCTTTTTGTGTACAACGAGCAAGACCTGTTACTGTACTGTTTTTGATCGTTTGAGCAATTTTACGGACAGAGTCAGCATCACCTTTTGAGGCGGCTGGGAAGCCCGCCTCAATGATGTCTACATTTAAACGTTCAAGTTGTTTAGCAATTTCTAGTTTTTCAGAAAAATTAAGATTGACGCCTGGAGTTTGTTCCCCATCTCGAAGTGTCGTATCATAGATCTTAATTTTTTGCACTACCCACCACTTCTTTCTGTTTAGCGTCGTTTACGAATGGCATCATTTTTCTTAGTTCACGACCAACTACTTCAATTTGGTGTTGGTTTTCACGATTTTTAATTGCTGTATACTTTGGACGATTTGCTTGGTTCTCTAGGATCCAGCCTTTTGCAAACTCACCTGTTTGAATATCTTTAAGAACTTCTTTCATTGTTTCCTTCACTTTTGCATCAACTACACGTGGACCGCTTACGAAGTCTCCCCATTCTGCTGTATCAGAAATAGAATAACGCATGTTTTCCATTCCTCCTTCGTAAATCAAGTCAACGATTAATTTCATTTCGTGTAAACATTCGAAGTAAGCAACTTCTGGTTGATATCCAGCTTCTACTAGAGTTTCAAAACCAGCTTTAATTAGAGATGTTAAACCTCCACAAAGAACTGCTTGCTCACCGAATAGATCTGTTTCAGTTTCCTCTTGGAATGTCGTTTCAATTGCTCCAGCACGTAATGAACCGATTGCTTGTGCGTATGCTAAAGCTAATTCTTTTGCGTTTCCTGAATTATCTTGGTAAATAGCGAAAATTGCTGGTACACCAGCACCTTCAGTGTAAGTTCTTCTTACTAAGTGTCCTGGACCCTTAGGTGCTACTAATAGAACATCACTATTTGCAGGTGGTACGATTTGGCTAAAGTGGATGTTGAAACCATGAGCGAACATTAATGCTTGACCGTTTAGGTTTGGTTCAATTTCTTCTTTATAAACTTTAGCTTGTTGTTCGTCTGGTAAAAGGATCATCACTACATCAGCTTTTTTCGTTGCTTCACCAACTGAAAATACTTCAAAACCAGCTTCTACTGCACGATCCCAAGAACGACCTTTACGAAGACCGATAATAACATTTACTCCGCTTTCTTTCATATTTAAAGAGTGAGCATGACCTTGTGAGCCATATCCAATCACTGCTACTGTTTTTCCATTTAAGAATTCTGCATTTGCATCTCCGTTATAGTACATTTTTGCCATTTTAAAAAACTCCCTCTCTGATCATCATTTATAGTTTTATTATTTTTTTATTATTAATATTATTTCTTATTAATACCTACTTATCTTTTCCAAATAGTTAATAAGAAACAATTGATTAAACAATGTTAAGTTTCTTTTTCCCTTGTAATTGCATACCCCTTGGAAATGCAGTTGTACCTGTTCTAGCCATTTCCTTGATGCCAAATGGTTTGACAAGTTCAATAAAGGCCTCGATTTTTTCTGTTTCACCAGTAATTTGAATCACAATGCTATCTTTACTTACATCGATGATTGATGCACGGAATGGTTCAATAAGCGAATAGATTTCATGTCTTGTGTTTGGTAATGTTTGAACCTTTATCAATGCCAATTCACGTGAAACAATCGATTGATCTGTAATATCAATAACTTTTAAAACATCAATTTGTTTGTTTAATTGCTTTGTAATTTGTTCAATGATGCTTTCATTCTCTACTTCAACAACACAGGTGATTCTTGAAACCCCTTCTTGTTCAGTAGGACCAACGGATATACTGTCAATATTGTAATTTCTTTTTGAAAATAAATTAGTGATACGGTTTAGTACTCCAGGTTGATTAAGAACAGTTAAACTAATGATTCGTTTAATCATTTGGTTTGACACCTACCATTTCATGTAGTCCTTTTCCTGCTGCAATCATTGGATAGACACATTCTTTAGGTTCTACTCTAAAATCCAATAGGACTGGTTCATTATTGTGTAATACTTCATTTAAAATTTTATCTGCTTCTTCGCTTGTCGTAATCGTGTAACCTTTAATTCCATACGCTTCCGCTAATTTAATGAAGTTTGGCTGACCTGGAATTAAACTGTGAGAATAACGTTCTTCATAGAAAAGTTCTTGCCATTGGCGAACCATTCCAAGTGATTGGTTGTTGATAATCACCATTTTGATTGGCAGTTTGTGTTCACTGATGATTTGAAGCTCTTGTAAACACATTTGGAAACCGCCATCTCCTGAAATCATCACAACTGTTTCATCAGGTGAAGCAATTTGAGCACCGATACTAGCTGGAAGTCCAAAGCCCATTGTTCCAAGTCCTCCGGATGTTACCCACTTATCAGCTTTATTAAAACGATAGAATTGCGCAGCCCACATTTGGTGCTGTCCAACATCGGTTACCACAATCGCTTCGCCGTTTGTTTTTTCGTAAATCAACTCAAAGACTTTTTGTGGCTTCAGATATTCAGAATCCTCCTTATAAAAGTAAGGATACTCTTTCTTCCAATTATTTATTTTATTCATCCATTCTTGATGCACTGGTGGTTTACCATCTTGGTCAAATAATTGTTTTAACGCTTCTTTCGCATCCGCTACAACTGGAATGTCAGTTGATACATTTTTCCCGATTTCAGCTGGGTCGATATCAATATGGGCTACTGTTGCATTAGGAGCAAAATGCTCTAAATTCCCTGTTAACCGATCATCAAAACGTGCACCAATATTAATTAGAAGATCCGCTTCATACATTGCCATGTTAGCAGCGTAGCATCCGTGCATTCCACCTAAACCAATGAATAGCTCATTATCAGCTGGGAATCCACCTAATCCAAGTAAAGTATGGACAACAGGGATTTTTTGCTGTTCTACATATTTTTTTAATTCTTCTGTCGCTTTCGAGTGTAGGACACCTGCACCAGCTAAGATTACTGGTTTTTTCGCAGAGCTTACAGCCTCTGTTAATTTGCGTATTTGTAAATAATTGGGTTGAAGAGTAGGCTGATAACCAGGTAAATTCACTTCTTCATCAACATCGTTATATTCAATCTTACCTGTTGCGATATCTTTTGGAATATCGATTAATACAGGACCTGGGCGACCAGTGGAAGCAATATAGAATGCCTCTTTAATGATTCGAGGAATATCCTCAATGTTGCGAATTTGGTAATTATGTTTTGTAATTGGTGTTGTGATCCCTAAAACATCTGCCTCTTGGAAAGCATCTGATCCGATTAAGCTAGTTCCTACCTGCCCCGTAAAGATAACCATTGGCAGTGAATCCATCATTGCATCTGCAATACCAGTTACTACATTGGTTGCTCCTGGTCCAGATGTAACAATCACAACTCCTGGTTTACCAGTAACTCTCGCATAACCCTCTGCAGCATGAATTCCACCTTGTTCATGTCGCGGTAAAACATGACGGATCTTAGTATCATAGATCGCATCATATATAGGTAAAACAGCTCCACCCGGATATCCAAAAATAACTTCAACATTCTCACGTTCTAACGATTTAACAAATAATTCAGCCCCACTTACCACTTTTTGTTGACTCTGACTGTCGGTAGAGGCAGTTTTCTGCAACATATGGATTATACCTCCTCTTATTTTGAAATGCGCAAGCGCCTTGCTCATCCCCAAATTTCAAAAGACGAGCGGGTTAGGCGCTGAAGCTAGCCAATAATAAAATATAAAAAGCCCCTTCATCCCTAATCTGCCAATATATGGCAAAGGGATGAAAAGGCTTTGAGAACCATTCCACGGTACCACCCTCGTTTACGCAATAAAGCGTACACTCAAGAACAACAAATTGTTGTTCGCTTTTAGTAACGGGTGGCGTACACCCGGCTTATCCTAATAAACAACTATTGTTTTTCAGATAAACATTCAGAGGTGAGTTCATTTAATACGCGATTCACCGGCTCCCAGCTCCCCCGGCTCTCTTGGCAATCTAACGTAAAAAATTACTTGTCCTCATCATCACTTTTTCTTAATCATTAGTATATGTCCAAAAAGAATAATAATGATTTAAATTTTCAATCAAATAAGTTTAAATGTAAACTTAATCAAGCAATTATTCTTTCTGAAAGAATGATTAACTTGTTTGTTGAAATTATCTTACGCTGAATTTGCAATTGAGTCAAGAGCAATCCGAAGAATTATTTAAAATTAACAGAAATCACACAATCTTGTATTCGGTTACAACTTGGTCTAATCAATGTTTGACCGTTTAAATTTTTTTTAAAATATGGGTTTCAAACGGTTAAAAGAATCAATGATCAAAAAGATTTCACCAGAATGTCTAAAACGCAAAAAAATAACTCATCTTCTAGAAAGATGAGTTTTATTTATTATCGGTAGTAGTTATGTATTTCATTGGTATATAGATGGCGTCCCAGGAGAGATTCGAACTCCCGACCGTACGCTTAGAAGGCGTATGCTCTATCCAGCTGAGCTACTGGGACAATATTTTTTCAAGGACATTTTTTATTATATTAACTTTAAGATAGAATGTCAACCATTTTTTAAATTTTTTTCTAGAATAGATTATTTCCCTTTCTCTACCGCGAATCAGTAGAGAAAGGTTTGTGCTAGCTCTTTTAGTTCTCCCTTATCCACATCATAAACATGTAGATCATAGGACTTTTCCATTATCTCTAAAATCACATACGTTCTTTCCATTCTTCCGCGTGGCAGCCGAATACTTCCAGGGTTAATCAATAAAATTCCCCGATCCATTTCCGCACCTAAATAGTGGGAATGACCAAAACAAACAATATCAGCTCCCACTTCTCTTGCTTTATAGGAGATTTTCATAAGGTTGGACTTCACGGAATACTTGTGACCATGCGTAATAAAAATCATCTTATCCCCTGCTTTTTTTACAAGATCTTCAGTGTAACGCTCATCAAAATCACAATTTCCTGCAACGACTACATATTTTTTCAATGCAGGGTGATCTGGGGGTAATTCAGAATCCCCACAGTGAATAAATAAATCTACATCATTTTGATGCTTTTCCACGATTTTTTCAAGTTCACTTGTTAATCCATGACTATCACTAACAAAAAGTACCTTCACTTTTGATATCCTTTCTAGAGAGCTCAACTCTATTATGATCTATGAAAAAACTCAGTTAATTGATCCTCAAGTTTTTTCATAGCTGACGCCCGATGACTAATTGTATTCTTTTCTTCTGGCGTTAACTCAGCCATTGATTTTCCCATTGAGGTAACAAAAAAGATGGGATCATAGCCAAAGCCGTTTGTGCCCTTTCCTTCAAAGAGAATCGACCCCTCACAAATTCCATTGACGGTAATGGTTGGCTTTCCTGGTTGTGCTACAGCGATTGCACAATAAAACTGGGCTCCTCGGTCCTTTTCTGGGACATTTGCCAATTCTTTTAATACCTTTTCATTATTAGCCTCATCATTCTTTTCCTCGCCAGCATATCGAGCAGAATATACTCCAGGTCGACCATCAAGTGCATCAATCATCACACCTGAATCGTCTGCGATGACCATCTCATTAAACTTTTTACTAATCGCTTCCGCTTTTAAAATGGCATTTTCCTCAAAGGTTTCACCTGTTTCTTCCACATCCTCAATTTTTGGAAAATCTAATAAAGTCTTAACCTTTACTCCATATGGCTGGAATATTTGTTCAAAGTCTTTCGCCTTGCCGGCATTTTTCGTTGCAATGATTATATTTTCCATGTTGAAACCCCTTTGTAAAGATAGATATCAATGAACACTGGCTAAAAGCGCCACGTCCGTATGCCTTCGCCTGGGTGACCCACATCCTGTGGGTCTAAAAAGAACAAGAGTCGGCATCACAGCCCACTCTTTCATTACATTCTTTATTTAGTATAACAAAAATATTCTTTTAAAAACTACCTGTATTTACTTTTTCTGGTCGACTAACAGGCTCAGTTAGTTTTTTACCGTCCTCATCTAAAAGTTCAGCTTTACCGTTTACCGTTACCGCTACACTTTCAATACCAGGTTGTTCAGTTAGAGAGAGAACAAGTGTATTTAGGACATGTTCTGAAATCATTTTTTCTTCAAAGCTATTATAAATCGATTCATTGAAGTTAAGGGTTACAAGACCGTCTTCTACTTTTGCTTTATCTAGTAGCTTCACTTCTGGTCTAAATTCGTTTAATAGATTTGAAAACATTCCAGGTCCGTCTACAAGTTCATTCACTGCTGCTGTAATATTGTCTTCTACTTCATTGCTTACACGCTTTGTGACCGGAACATAATAGTAGTTGTCCTTATCGCCACCAACGAAGTAAACTGTTAAAGGTTTTGTATTCATCACATCCGCTACACTGGATGTCTCTAGGTTAATACCATCGTTTCTTGATAATTCATATCCAATCGGTGTTCCATTTACCGGCATTTCTTCGATTGGATGCCCATTCAATTGTAATTTTACTTTTTCGATCCCATCAAATTGAGTTAATGTCCATGTAATAGACTGAAGAATTTTCATTTCCTCTTCTGCTTGATACTCTTTAAATTCATTTGAGAAATCAACCGTCGCCACTTTATCCTTTACGTTTACACTCACCTTTGTATCTGCCGGAATAACCGCTTGGAATCCATTAGGCAGCATTTCTGTCACAGGTCCATTTTTGACAAGGTACTGCAGCGCTTGAGTTGCCACTGAATCCGTTTTTGGCAAATCCAATGTTTGTGGAACGACATAACCGTTTTTATCAATGAGATAAAGTTCTGTTTTAATGGTTTCTTCGACAGCTTTATCTTCTGACACTTCTTGTTCAGCAGCTTGTTCAGTAACTTCAATTTCTTCGTCTGTATATGTGACCTCTTGAGGTGGGTCAATTTCAACTGCTTTTTCTTCTCCACCTAAAAGCCCGCATCCTGACAAAAATAAAGCTGTTCCTACAACACCTGATGCTAACGTCATCTTATATTTAGACTTAGGCATTACAATTCCCCCCAAAGACAGTTTGTACTACATATATACGAGCTTTTTTGAAAATTAGACCGTCTTTGAGAAAAAAATTAATACAAGTATTGAAAAGCGAGAGTGCCTTGAGCTTAAGAAACTCTTGATTGTTAATTTCCGTTTTAGCCATTTCGTTTTCAGTTCGGTTATGTCTGAAACACCTTGATCCTTCGTGCCTTAGTCTGTCTTTTTTTCCAGCAGAAGTCTTTGTTCCTTCTACTCCCATTAACAGTGCTCCAAAATCATTAACACAGACTAACAAAAAAACCTCATGAATCACTTTGAGGTTCTTCTTGTCCTAATTTAATTGATATTACATTTTTGAGCGGTTTATCGAGCCAATCTGATGCAATTTTAGCGAACATTTTTTTGGATCCCGTTGTATAAAAGACATGTTCTGGATCGCTCTCATCGATATTTAATAACCCGCTATGAAATAGAATGGTACTGACTTCTCTTGCGGTTTCATCACCAGAACTAATTACTTTCACTCGATTTCCCATCACATTTTGAATTAATTGTTCCAATAAAGGATAGTGGGTGCATCCTAAAATTAATGTATCTAATCCTTTATTTCTAATAGGATTAAGCGTTTCTGCAACAATTTTTTTCGCAAGAGACCCCCGATACTCACCGCTTTCTACCAGAGGAACAAATTTAGGACAAGCAAGGGACGTCACTTTTGTCCGATGATTAATTTGCTTTAACGCCTTTTCATACGCCGCGCTTTTTACCGTTCCAATTGTGCCAATAACCCCAATCCGGTTATTTCTTGTTGCTTTAATCGCGGCCCTTGCTCCTGGATGAATTACACCGAGAACAGGGATTGAAAGCTCCTGCCTGATTTCGTCAAGGACAACAGCAGTAGCTGTATTACAAGCAATCACAAGCATCTTAATGTCTTTTTCTAGTAAAAACTTAGTCATCTGCCATGTAAACGTTCTAACTTCTTCTGCCGGTCTTGGACCATACGGACACCGAGCCGTGTCACCCATATATATAATTTGCTCATTGGGTAGTTGACGCATGATTTCCTTTGCTACCGTTAGCCCACCAACACCCGAATCAATAACTCCAATTGGTCTTTTCAACGTTTTTCTTCTCCTATAGCTACTTGGTACAAAATGCAATTTCTATTTTCTATCTTTTTTATATAAAATTCAAGATACAATTGTATTACAATTTGACATTTATTATTATAGGAGTCTTAAAAAGTTTTTAACCGGTATCCCAAAATAGGATACCGGTTAATTTTACAGCTTAAGCTCTCCCATACGAAGGAGCTCAATCACTGCTTGAGAGCGTCCCTTAACGCCTAACTTCTGCATGGCATTAGAAATATGGTTTCGAACTGTTTTCTCGCTGATAAAAAGTTCACCCGCGATTTCTTTTGTTGTCTTATCTTGTACTAACAGTTCAAAAACTTCTCTTTCACGTTTGGTGAGTAGTGGCTTGTGAGTATATTCATTCTCCTTCAAGTATTGTAACCCTCCTTGCCTTCTGCCGATAAACTGCGGGATGGGTATATATTTAGTCACGATATCTTATGTAAGGTAAGCCGTTATAGTGACTATATTGGAGAGGTTTGGATTAAAAATGGTTACCTGGCCCAAAAAGAGATTCATTTAAATATGGACCTTATCAAGATGCACCATCAATGATAAACTAGAACTAATTCTAGAGAGGTGTGATTCATTTGTTGAACGAGGCAAAAAAAGTCTTACAACAGTATTATGGCTTTACCGATTTTAGAAAAGGACAGGAGGAAATCATCGGAAACATTCTTAACAGAAAAAATACCCTTGGAATTTTGCCAACAGGTGGTGGGAAATCGCTTTGCTTTCAAATACCAGCTCTTCTATTCCCCGGAACTACGATCGTCATTTCACCTCTAATATCACTCATGAAAGACCAAGTGGATGCACTCTCTGCATCTGACATTCCAGCTACTTTTATTAATAGCTCGATCACACAAACAGAATTCAATGAGCGAATATCGTTGATTCGTCAAGGTGCCTACAAACTAGTGTATGTAGCACCCGAACGATTTGAATCCGATTATTTTGTCGATGTCTTAAATTCGATTGATATTCCGTTAATCGCATTTGATGAAGCACATTGTATTTCACAATGGGGTCATGACTTTAGACCAAGCTACCGCTCAATCGTTACTTCTTTACAGAAATTACATCAGCAACCTGTCATTGTCGCTCTAACAGCCACAGCAACAGCAAATGTGGCTGGAGATATTCGCTCATTATTGGATATTGATGCGGATGATTCATTCAAAACAGGGTTTGCCCGTGAAAATCTATCCTTTCATGTGATTAAAGGGGTAAATAAGCGAGATTTCATTTTGAACTATCTACAACAACATCCGAAACAATCAGGAATCATTTATACGTCAAGCCGAAAAGAAACAGATGGGCTTTATAACTTCTTATCACTCCAAGGCTTTTCAGTGGCGAAATATCATGCCGGTCTCCGAGAAATGGAGCGTAAACAAGCACAGGATGAATTTGTTTATGATGAAAAAGAAATTATGATTGCTACCAATGCCTTCGGAATGGGAATTGATAAGTCCAATGTCCGATTTGTGATTCACTATAATTTGCCAAGAAATATTGAAGCCTATTATCAAGAAGCGGGTCGTGCTGGTCGGGATGGAGAAGAAAGCGAATGTTATTTACTGTTTTCGAAACAAGATATTGTGTTACAAAAGTTTTTGATCGAAGAAAGTCATCTAGATTACGAGAAGCGAGAACAGGAGTATCATAAGTTAAACCAAATGGTCATGTACTGTCATACGGAGGAATGTCTGCAATCTTATATTATTCGCTATTTTGACTCAAACAGCCATGAAATGAAATGTGAAAAGTGCAGTAGTTGTCAAGATCAACGAGAGAAAGTAGACATTACTCGTGAAGCCCAAATGATCTTCTCTTGCTACAAACGTATGGGAGAACGCTTTGGTGTTACCTTAATTGCGCAAGTTTTAAAAGGATCTAGCCAAAAGAGAATCAAGGAGCTAGGTTTTCATGAATTAACAACCTATGGATTATTGAAATCACAAAAAGAAAAAGACATTGTTGATACCATTAATTACTTACTAACGGAAGATTATTTGCTATTAACAGATGGAAAATATCCTGTTGTTAAAGTAACACCTAAGGCAGTCCCAGTTTTAAAAGGGGAAGAGACCGTTCTGATGAAAAAATCAATCACACCGGTTTTCGAATCAAAATCAGACGCGGAAAATCAAGACTTATTTGAAGAGCTCCGGGTGCTTCGAAAAGAAATTGCTGCAAATGAAGGTGTGCCACCTTTTATCATTTTTTCGGATACAACCTTGAAAGAAATGAGTCGTTATTTTCCGATTGATGAAGACTCTATGCTTAGGATAAAAGGAATAGGTCAAGCAAAGTTTACAAAATATGGACAGACCTTTATCGAGAAAATCAGAGAGTTTGTATCGAGACATGATATTCGTGTTTCTGACAACCAGATTCCTAGTAAGCAAGAAACCGAGGAAAAAAATGAACATCCAAGCCACCTGATTTCATACGAAATGTATTCTCAAGGGAAACCGATCGATGACATTGCGAAAGATCGAAAGCTATCGAAAATAACCGTTCAAAAACATATTATTCGAAGCGCTGAAGAAGGTCACGAGATTAAGTGGCAGGAGCTCTTTGATGAGAATACTGAAAAAAGAGTTTTGGAGACCATTTTAGTGATTAATAGTGATCGACTCAAACCAATTTGGGAAGCGTTGAATGGAGAAGTAGACTATTTTGTCATTCAAGCGATTATTTGTAAAAACCAAATAGAATCCAAAGTGTAAAGCGAACAAGAAAACCTGCACGACGATGTGCAGGTTTTTTGATGTGCGTTTTAATGATCACTACCAAAGAAATTCTTGAATGATTGTATAGTTGCATCGCGATTTAATGCAGCAATTGAAGTCGTTAATGGAATTCCTTTCGGACATGCTTGAACACAGTTTTGTGAGTTACCACAGTTAGCAAGTCCGCCATCCCCCATAATCGCTTCAAGGCGTTCTTCTTTATTCATTTCACCTGTTGGATGTGCGTTAAATAAACGAACTTGTGATAATGGAGCAGGTCCAATGAAATCCGATTTACTATTTACATTTGGACAGGCTTCTAAACAAACACCACAAGTCATACATTTTGAAAGTTCATATGCCCATTGACGTTTTCTCTCAGGCATACGTGGTCCAGGACCTAAATCGTATGAACCATCAATTGGAATCCACGCTTTAACTTTCTTCAATGAATCAAACATACGACTTCTATCGATCAGTAAGTCACGGACAACTGGGAATGTCTTCATTGGTTCAAGGCGAATTGGTTGTTCCAGTTGGTCAACAATCGCTGAACAAGATTGACGTGGTTTGCCGTTGATAACCATTGAGCATGCACCACAAACTTCCTCAAGACAGTTCATTTCCCATACAACCGGTGTTGTCTTTTCCCCTTTTTTATTTACTGGATTACGGCGAATTTCCATTAATGCTGCTATAACATTAAGATTCGGACGATATGGAACCTCAAACTCCTCTTGATAAGGCGCTGAGTTCATATCATCTTGCCGGGTTATAATAAATGTTACGGTCTTTTGATCAGCCATCCCTATTTCCCCTCTTTTAACTTTGTTTTTGTCTAAACGCAAATGCCAGGCCCTAATCTAACGATTAATTGGCTTTACTCTTCGTATAGTCACGTTTACGAGGCTTGATAAGTGAAACATCAACATCTTCGTAATGGAATTCTGGAGCGGAATTGCTGCCAGTAAATTTAGCCATTGTTGTTTTTAAGAACTCTTCATCATTACGATCTGGAAAATCTGGTTTGTAATGTGCTCCACGGCTTTCATTACGGTTGTAAGCGCCTATCGTAATTACACGTGCTAATTGAAGCATATTTTCAAGTTGACGAGTAAATGTTGCCCCTTGGTTACTCCATTTAGCCGTATCATTGATATTAATATTTTGATAGCGTTCTAGTAATTCTTGAATCTTTTCATCTGTTTTTAATAGTTTATCGTTGTAACGAACAACCGTCACATTGTCTGTCATCCATTCGCCAAGTTCTTTATGTAGAACATAAGCATTTTCTGTTCCATCCAATGACATAATGTTATTCCATTTCTCTTCTTCTTGTTTAACTTGTCGATCAAATACAGAAGAAGCGATTGCATCCGAACTCTTTTCTAATCCGTTAATGTAACGAACTGCACTTGGACCTGCAACCATACCACCGTAAATAGCAGATAGTAAGGAGTTTGCTCCTAAACGGTTTGCTCCGTGCATGGAATAATCACATTCACCCGCTGCAAATAGTCCAGGAATATTTGTCATTTGGTCATAATCTACCCATAATCCACCCATTGAATAATGAACCGCAGGGAATATTTTCATTGGAAGCTTGCGAGGATCATCCCCCATGAACTTCTCATAAATCTCAATAATTCCACCTAATTTAATGTCTAATTCATGTGGATCTTTGTGAGAAAGATCAAGGTAAACCATGTTTTCACCATTAATCCCTAGCTTTTGGTTTACACAAACATCAAAAATTTCACGTGTTGCAATATCCCTTGGAACTAGGTTTCCATATGCCGGATATTTTTCTTCTAAGAAATACCAAGGCTTACCATCTTTATAAGTCCAGACTCTTCCACCTTCACCACGTGCAGATTCACTCATTAAGCGTAGCTTATCATCTCCAGGAATAGCTGTCGGGTGAATTTGAATAAATTCTCCATTTGCGTAAATGGCACCTTGCTGATAAACGATCGATGCAGCAGAACCCGTATTAATAACAGAGTTTGTAGACTTTCCAAAGATAATTCCAGGACCTCCTGAAGCAATAATAACCGCATCTGATGCAAATGACTTAATTTCCATCGTTTGTAGGTTTTGTGCTACAATTCCACGGCATACTCCATCATCATCTTTAACAATACCCAGAAGCTCCCAGCCCTCATATTTCGTTACGAGACCGTCTACTTCATGTCTTCTAACCTGCTCATCTAACGCATAAAGCAATTGCTGACCTGTTGTTGCTCCTGCAAATGCCGTTCTGTGGTGTTGGGTTCCACCAAAACGACGGAAGTCCAGTAAACCTTCAGGCGTTCTATTAAACATAACACCCATACGGTCAAATAAGTGAATAATTCCTGGTGCTGCTTCACACATTGCTTTAACTGGTGGCTGGTTCGCTAAGAAGTCTCCACCGTATACCGTATCATCAAAGTGCTCCCATGGAGAGTCACCTTCACCTTTTGTATTTACTGCTCCATTAATTCCACCCTGTGCGCAAACAGAGTGAGAACGTTTTACCGGTACCAGTGAAAAAAGATCAACCGATGTACCCGATTCTGCCATTTTCATTGTCGCAGCTAGCCCTGCAAGGCCTCCGCCAACTACTATTACTTTTCCTTTTGCCATTTTGTGACTCACTCCTTAAGTCTTCAATCCATAGTGCATCTACTAGTCATATAATCTATTTTTATTCTAACCTATTCATTAAACAAATGCTAAAATTGCGCGAACTCCAATAATAGATACAATTACAAAAATACCTAGTGTCACATAAGTAGAAATTTGTTGCGATCTTGGCGTAATTGTAATTCCCCAGCTTACACAGAAAGACCATAATCCATTAGCAAAGTGGAATACTGCAGATACAATCCCAACGATATAGAATCCAAGAATAAAAGGATTATCCACAATGTTCGCCATCATATCAAAGTTCACTTCTGCTCCAAAAGCGGCGGCAACTCTTGTTTCCCATACATGCCATACAAGAAAGATAAATGTAATAACACCAGTTACGCGTTGAATGACAAACATCCAATTTCTGAAAGTACCATATCTGCTTACATTGTTTTTCGCAGTAAACGCAATATAAAAACCATAAATAGCATGATATAAGATTGGCAAATAAATAATAAAAATTTCCAAAAAGATGAGGAATGGAAGATTGCCCATAAATTCAACTGCCCGATTGTAGGCCTCCTCTCCTTGTGTTGCAAAATGGTTCACGACTAGATGGACAACAAGGTATACCCCTACTGGAATCACACCTAGTAATGAATGCAATCTGCGATTAAAATACTCACGATTTGCTGCCATTACCATTAAACCCCCTTAGTTTTTTAAGTGAAACCGGCAAAAAATTCATTCTCCCTATAATAGTTGAACAACCGCTCACTTTCAGAAAATAAAACTTTTCTCTTTTCTTACAATAATGTGACAATTTCATTTTACCCTCATCTATTTGGAGCGTCAAGAAAACGGAATCAATTAATTATCAATATTAAGTGAATTTTTTCAAAATATAAAAAATATATTTGTTATTAGCATTCTATCATATCTATCATTAAATTATTATTTAAAAATAGGTAAAAAATCCCTTTCCACCGCTTTCCAATAACTTTTGTGCGTAACACGTTTAAAATTGTATATAATAGACTTATTGAAAGTGGGGAGTACAATGAGTCAAACGATTGAAGTAATTGAAGATAAAGAAGAAATTAAAGTTGAAGAAGTATTAGAAGAAAAGTTTGTGGTTCCAGCCTTTGGATATGAGTTAATAAGAGAGGTATTGATTCCAGATATTTTAGGAGAGGAAACTCCTAAAATATTATATTGGGCAGGAAAAAACGTAGCGCGTAAATATCCATTAGAGTCCCTTTCGGATATTATCCCATTTTTTAAACAGGCTGGCTGGGGAGACCTTCAGGTTATTAAGGAATCAAAAAGCGAACTGGTCTTGGAGCTGTCAAGTGAAATGATTACAAAGCGAATCAAAGAAAATGGCAAGAGTACTTTCCAGTTAGAAGCAGGATTTTTAGCCCAGCAAGTTGAAAATCAAAAACAAGCGATTACCGAGGCTTTCGAACATCCTAGAAAACGCTCAGGTAAAGTACAAATCACGGTTAAATGGGACATGAAGGATTTTGCTTAATACAGTGAGTCGTTACGGTAGGCGTATTTAGTCTGTGTTCGTCTTTTTCAGGTCTAACTGCCCGTAGAACCGTTAAAAAACGTAAAGCTCTAGAAATTCTCTAGAGCTTTTTCTTTATATTATTCCTGCAATTTATTGATTAATTCCTCAGCCACTGGTTTTGGCAGCCCCGCATCAATTATTTCTTCCAAGGTCGCTTCTTTTAACTTTTTAACGGAACCAAAATGCTTTAAAAGCATTTTCTTTCGTTTTTCTCCAATTCCAGGGACATCATCAAGAATCGATTGAAAGGCTGACTTTCCTCTTAATTGACGATGGAACGTGATGGCAAAGCGGTGAACCTCATCTTGAATTCTTTGCAGTAAATAAAATTCTTGACTATTCCGTGCAAGAGGAACGGTATCTAGCGGAACGCCAAACAATAATTGAGAGGTTCGATGCTTCTCATCTTTTGCAAGTCCAGCGATCGGAACATCTAGCCCTAATTCATTTTCCAATACATCTCTGACCGCCTCAATATGACCCTTCCCACCATCGACAATGATTAAATCAGCGAGTGGTAACTCTTCTTTTAACACTCGAGTATACCTTCTTCTCACTACTTCTCGCATGGATTCGTAGTCATCAGGTCCTTTAACAGTTTTAATTTTATACTTACGATATTCTTTCTTCGCTGGTTTTCCATCAATAAAGACAATCATCGCTGATACGGGATCTGTTCCTTGAATATTGGAGTTATCATAGGCTTCAATCCTGTGTGGGGTATAAATGCCCATTTCTTCCCCAAGACGTTCAACGGCTTTAATGGTCCGCTCTTCATCCCGTTCAATGAGGGAGAACTTCTCTTTTAACGCAATGCTCGCATTTTTTTCAGCTAATTTGACAAGCTCCTTTTTTTGTCCGCGCTTAGGATTTAATATTTTCACTTGTAACAGTTGTTCTGCAAGCTCTACAGAAATCGGGTCAGGAACAAGGATTTCCTTTGGTTTAAAGTGATTCTCTTTTGTGTAAAATTGACCTAAAAACGTCAGCATTTCTTCTTCCGGTTCTTTATAGAGCGGGAACATCGAAACATCCCGTTCAATCAACTTGCCCTGTCTGATGAAAAAGACTTGTACACACATCCATCCCTTGTCATACGCGTAGCCAAAAACATCTCGGTCTGTAAAATCAGTTGCTGTCATTTTTTGTTTTTCCATGGTGGCTTCGATATGAGCGATTCGATCACGATACTCCTTCGCCCGTTCAAAATCAAGCTCCTCCGCTGCTGCGGTCATTCTTTTTTGTAATTCGTCTTTAATTTCTTTATAGCCACCATTTAAAAAACGGGTGATTTCATCAACCATTCGATCATATTCTTCTTGTTTAACTTCATTGACACAGGGTGCCAAACATTGATCTAAATGATAATATAAGCAAACTCGATCAGGTAAGGTTGAACATTTTCGTAAAGGATAAATTCGGTCTAATAATTTTTTGGTTTCGTTGGCTGAATGAACATTGGGGTAAGGACCGAAGTATTTCCCCTTGTCCTTTTTTACCTTTCGAGTTGTAATCAATCTTGGATGTCGTTCCGCCGTTAATTTGATAAACGGGTACGTTTTATCATCTTTTAACATGACATTATATTTGGGGTCATGTTTTTTAATTAAATTAATTTCTAAGATAAGAGCTTCAATCTCAGACGAGGTCACAATGTATTCAAAATCCTCGATTTCATTTACGAGTCTTAAGGTTTTACCATCATGGGATCCTGTAAAATAAGACCGCACTCGGTTCTTAAGAATTTTGGCTTTTCCTACATAAATAATGGTTCCTTGCCGATCCTTCATTAAATAACAACCAGGCTGATCAGGTAAAAGAGTTAGTTTATTCTTGATTGTATCGTTCATAAATACCAGCCTCCCTATCCATCTATTTTAGAGGCTTCAATGACCATATAGCAAGAAATACATACGAAAATCCCATAGCCAAATTTTAGCTATGGGATCCATATTTTAGAAACCGTTGTTTCTAATTAAAATTGTTGTTGTAAACGCTCAGCAAGCGCTTCTTTTGGTTGGAAACCAACAACTTTATCAACCACTTCTCCATCTTTAAGAACTAGAAGTGTTGGGATGCTCATAATTCCGAATTTACCAGCAGATTCTGGATTTTCGTCAACATCTACTTTAACAATTTTAACTTTATCGCCGATTTCTGCGTCTAGATCTTCTAGAACAGGTGCAATCATCTTACAAGGTCCACACCATGGTGCCCAAAAGTCTACTAATACTAAACCAGAGCCAGTTTCATTTGAAAAAGTCTGGTCTGTTGCATGTGTAATGGCCATTCTTTACTCCTCCTTGCTACTTAAGAATTCAGAAAAAGTATAACACTGATTCCTGTATTGTGCTAATAAAAAGCTTCACATGTAATATACCCATTTATCGTCTATATTTATTCTTTCTATACATAGTCCTAATTTGATTGTGGACTTCCTTTTTAAGCACCTTGCTTTCTGTAGACAACTCGGAGTCTTTTTTCCTTCCACTACAATCAAAAGCGTCCAAAATCAACTTGAATCTTAACACATTCATTTATTAGAGACTTTACTCTTTATGATTTTCATTTTCTATTTTGGCTTTCTCTTCATCAATTAAGACTCTTCGCAGTATTTTTCCAATAACGGTTTTCGGTAATTCACTTCGAAATTCATAAATTCTTGGAACTTTATAAGAGGCTAACTGGCGCCTTGAGAATTGGTCTAATTCCTCTTCGGTTACCTGGAATCCTTCTTTTAAAACAATATAGGCCTTAACGGTTTCACCTCGATACGGATCTGGAACTCCAGCAACTACCACTTCTTGAATAGCAGGATGTACATACAAGATTTCTTCCACTTCACGGGGATAAATATTAAACCCACCTGCTATAATCATATCTTTTTTCCGATCGACAACATAAAAGTAACCTTTTTCATCCATATACCCCAAGTCACCGGTTAACAGCCACTCTTCACGAAAAATATGCTCGGTTTCCTGCGGGTTATTCCAGTATCCTTTCATGATTTGTGGACCTTTTACTGCAATTTCGCCAATTTCTCTAGGAGGAAGGGGGGCGCCGTTTTCAAGGGATAATATGACCGCATCGGTATCTGGCCACGGAACTCCGATGCTTCCTTTCACTCTTTGACCCCACAGAAAATTCGCATGGGTGACAGGGGATGCTTCGGTTAAACCATATCCTTCTACTAGTTTTCCACCTGTTATGTCTTCAAACTTTTGTTGGATTTCAACGGGGAGAGCGGCTGAGCCACTAAGACAGGAGTCGATGGAAGAAATATCATACTTTCTTAGATCAGGATGATTCAGGAGTGCGATATAGATTGTAGGGGCACCAGGAAATAATGTAGGCTTTTGTTTATGAATGGTTTTTAAAGTGGTTTCTGCATCAAACTTTGGAAGTAGGACCATCTTATAGGCTTGCATAATCGAGATTACCATAAGGGTTGTTACGCCATAAACGTGAAAAAATGGAATGACCCCTAATATAATTTCTTCTCCTTTTTTACATTTATACAACCAGGAAGAACACATTGTTCCATTTGCAACGAGATTTTTATGGGTTAGCATCGCTCCTTTGGGCCAACCTGTTGTTCCACCTGTATATTGAATAAGGGCAACATCTTCTTCAAAGTCGATAGGATGATTTAATAATGGCCTTTTTTCCATTTTTAATATTTCGGTAAGCAAGTGATTATGCCCTTCATGCTTCACTTTAACAACAATGCCATATTGTTTTTTCTGGATAAACGGATAGATAAGATTTTTGGGGAAGGGGAGAAAGTCTTTGATAGCGGTTACAATAATGTGTTGAAGGCTTGTTTTCGATTTAATTCTTGACACTCTAGGAAATAAAATATCTAATGTGATGATGAACTTGGCACTGCAATCATTCATTTGGTATTGTAACTCTCGCTCGGTATAAAGGGGATTCGTTTGAACCACAGTTCCACCGGCAATGAGCACCCCATAGAAACTAATAACGGCTTGGGGCGTGTTTGGCAGCATGATTGCTACGCGATCCCCTTTTTCGAGTCCAATTCCTTGCAAATAAGCTGCAAGAAGTTCTGCTTTCTTGTAGATATATTGGAAAGTGAATTCTTTTCCTAAAAAATGAACCGCGATTTTATCAGGGAACTCAGTAGCGGATTTAATCAGGTATTCATGTAATGGTTTTTCAATATATTGTAAATGTGATGGGATTTCTTCAGGGTAAAATTGAAGCCATGGTTTCTGACTATCCATAAGGTAACCCTCCCTTAGCATGGAAAAACCTATTGCTAATATTATATGGTGACGTTTTGTTCAAGTAGAACTGAAATATTAACCATGATGATGTTGATGTTATTGTACACTTTTGATGGGGACTTTCTTAGGAATGGACTTCGTTGCATGAGGAAGACCATTTCTAATATTCTATTCTTTGATTTTGGTCTTCGTCACCCTTATGAAGACCTTTCCTCATCCGTCCTTCCCCAATTTTGGTCTTCATCCATCCTTATGAGATTCATTCCTTACTTTCGTTCCCTTTTATTTGGTGTTTATTATAAAAAAAAATCCTTCATCAACTATGATGAAGGATTTTGTAACCTCAATTCTTTTACAAAGCCATATAAATAATCCCAACAATCAAAAAGACAACACAACAAACCATCAGTATTTTTGCCAGTTTCTCCATTTGATTTCTCCCCTTATTCTTATCGGGTCAATTACTTCAGTTCAGCGATTGTCACACCGCTTCCACCTTCCGCTTGGTTTCCAAAGCGAATGTGTTTGACGAATCGGTGGTTACGTAAATATTCTTGTACCCCTTGTCTTAGTGCCCCTGTGCCTTTTCCGTGGATAATCGATACATGTGGATACCCAGCTAATAAAGCATCATCAATGTATTTTTCGACTCTTATAAGAGCATTTTCATATCGTTCACCACGTAAATCAAGCTCAGGGCTAACATGAAAGTCCTTTCCTTTAACGCTTGCTATCACTTTCGTTTCAGGCATTTTTGGTGTTTTGATGAATTCTAAATCTTTTTCATCTACCTTCATTTTTAAAATACCCATTTGGACTTGCCATGCATCTCCACCTACTTTTTCAACCAAAATACCTTTTTGATCAAAACTTAGTACTTTTACTTCATCGCCAGGATGGAAGACATGCTTTTCTTTTTTCTTTATAGAAGGATGTTTTGTTTTAAGCTCTTTTGGTGCAGCTTCTGTTAATCGTTTTTGTGCGTCAATTAATTCATGTTCCTTGATTTCTGCGTGCTTCTCTTGCTGCATCTTTCGTAAATCATGAATGACCGTTTCCGATTCTCTTTTCGCCTTTTCGATGATAGATTGGGCTTCTTTCGTCGCTTTTTCATAGAGAGTGTCTTTCTTTTCATAGTATTGCATCATCTGCTGTTGTAAATCTTTATGCATTCTTTCCGCATTTCGCAACAGTTCATGAGCCTCATCTAACTCTCTCTCGGCCTCTCTTTTGCTTTCTTCAAGTGCAGCAATCATATTTTCAACTTGATGCGTGTCGGCACCAACAAAGGAACGGGCCGTATCGATTACACGCTCATCTAATCCCAATCGTTTTGAAATTTCAAAGGCATTGCTTCGTCCCGGAACACCAATTAATAAACGATACGTTGGGCTCAAGGTTTCAACATCGAATTCAACACTTGCATTGACTACCTCTTCACGATTATAACCGTATGCTTTTAGCTCTGGATAATGGGTCGTAGCAATGACCCTTGCACCGCGGCGGTTAACCTCGTCCAAAATCGCAATCGCAAGTGCAGCACCTTCCTGTGGGTCTGTACCTGCTCCTAATTCATCAAATAAAACAAGACTATCAAAACTTAATGAATCCAATATATCTACAATATTGACCATATGAGATGAGAACGTACTTAAACTTTGCTCAATTGATTGTTCATCCCCAATATCAGCAAAAACAGAACCAAATACAGCCATTTCTGATCCATCTAACGCTGGAATCTGTAACCCTGCTTGCGCCATTATCGTACAAAGTCCGACTGTTTTAATGGTTACGGTTTTTCCCCCTGTGTTTGGACCCGTGATTACAATCGCTGTATAATCCTTACCCAATGTGATGTCGTTGGCAACGACATCATCAATAGGAATAAACGGGTGACGAGCTTTTACAAGAGAAATTCGTCCTTCTTGATTCATGATTGGCTTAGAACCCTTAATGGTTCTGCCATAACGAGCTTTTGCAAACATAAAATCAATATTTGCTAACACTTTTACAATGCCTTCCATTTCAGAACTGTATTCAGCGGTTTTCGCGGATAACATGATAAGAATCCGTTCAATTTCCTGTTGCTCTTTAATCCGGATGCTGGACAGCTCGTTGTTCAATTCAACAATCGCTTGCGGTTCAATAAACAGAGTTTGCCCTGATGAACTTTGGTCATGAATAATCCCGCCATAGTGAGCTCGGTATTCTTGTTTAACCGGAATAACAAATCGATCATTTCGGATTGTCACAATTGCATCCGATAGCATTTTCTGCGCACTTGAGGAGCGTATCATGCTTTCAAGTCGCTCTCTGACACGACTTTCTTTCGCGCGATGCTGATTTCTTAGGTGTCTTAGAGTGTCACTGGCACTATCTAACACTTCTCCGTTATCGTCGACCGCCTTTTTGATTGCCTCTTCCAACTCTGCAAGCACGACAATTTGGTCTACTTGTGAAAGTAAATGAGGAATCGATTCATCTTCTTCTGCAAACTCTTCAACAAATCGTTTAATTTGTCTGCTCGCATGAACGGTGCTTGCTACTTGCATGAGTTCTTGTGCGCTAAGCATTCCACCAATAACCGCTCGCTTCATATGTGGACGAACGTCGAAAATTCCACCTAAAGGGATATTCGCTTTAATCCGTAATATTTTTGCTGCTTCGTCTGTTTCTTCTTGTCTTTTTACAACTTCATCAAAATCATTTGATGGCTCTAATTTTTCTGCAAGCTCTCTTCCTAATGAGGATGAAACATGCTGGAGCAGCTGTTCCTTTACTTTATCAAATTCCAATACTTTTAAAACGCGTTTATGCACGGAGATTATTCCTCCCTTTTCAGAAAAGCGGAAGCGCCTTGCCCACCCCCGATAAAGAAAACTCTCCGACTGTCAAGCCGATAGGCGTAGACAGAGGAGTAGTTGCCCTTATGCCGGTACGGCCAAGCACAAGCCAATCCTCTCAGAAAGGTGTTCTTTACCTTTCTGAGAGGATTGGCTTGTGACCTCGAGGGGGTAGGCGCTGGGGGTAGGCGCTGGAGCTAGACCACTATAATTGTTTTAACTTCATTTACTTATTAACTAGTTTTTACATTTTAACGATCATGTAAAAAAGCCAGCAGTTCTTGTTTCGTTAATGTATTTAATACAGTCGACTTTTTGATCCAACCCTTTTTAGCGGTTGAAACACCAATTTTCATATGATCAAGAGTTTCCTTTTTATGAGCATCTGTATTGATCATAATCTTAACGCCAGCCTCTTGAGCTTTTCGAATGTTTTCAGCGGATAGATCCAGACGATTTGGATTGGCATTTAGCTCTAAAGCTGTGTTCGTTTCTTTGGCCAACTGAATTAATAAATCCATATCAACATCGTAACCATCCCGTCTTCCAATCTTTCTTCCGGTTGGGTGGGCAATTAAATCTACATTTGCATTATACAAGGCTGTTTTTAATCGTTCCATTATTTTCTCTTTCGGTTGGGAAAAAGCAGAATGAATGGACGCAATGACAAAATCCATGGATTCCAACAATTCATCATCAAAATCCAGTGTACCATCTGGCAGAATATCCATCTCAACCCCTGCTAAAATGGTAAAATCATCATATTTTTCGTTGATCTTTCTAATTTCTTCTCGTTGTTGCCTTAATCTTTCGGGTGTCAGTCCATTTGCTACTTTCAAATATTGAGAATGATCGGTAATCGCCATATACTGATAGCCTTTTGCTCGGCAGGCTTCAGCCATTTCTTCAATCGAATGAGCTCCATCACTCCACGTGGTGTGCATATGTAGGTCACCTTTTATATCCTCTAGAGTAATAATTTCTAGCTCTTCATGATATTCCTCAACCTCTGTTCCATCTTCACGCATCTCTGGAGGAAAAAGTGGCAGTCCAAAGTGGGCATAGAACTCTTTTTCTGAATCGAAGGTTGTGACTTCACCCGTTTCAGTGTTTTCCACACCGTATTCACTAATTTTCTCGCCCCGCTTTTTCGCCAGTTGCCTCATTCGTACATTATGATCCTTTGAACCGGTAAAATGATGCAGCGTTGTCGCAAATTCCTTTTGTGTAACAAGGCGAAAGTCGATCGATACTTCATATCCAAGACCCAACACAATGGAAACTTTTGTATCACCTGAAGAAATGACATCCTGAATGCCCTCTACTTTTAATAATTGTTCCTTCACGAGTGCAGGTTCATCCGTTGCAATGATAAAGTCTAAATCCTTGATCGTTTCTCGTACTCTTCGAATACTACCTGCTCTTGAGTATTGAAGCACATGCTCCATTTGAGCTAATACCGCTTCGATTTTTTCAGCAATTGGCAGCATATAAGCTATCGGGAGACGATCGGGTTTTCCCCCTGCTTTTGATAATGCTTCAAGAATTTTTTCTTCTGTTTTCTTTCCAAATCCCTTTAATGCTTGTACTTTATGTTCTCGACAAGCCAGCTCTAAATCAGCTGCATTTTCAATTTGGAGTTCTTTATAAAGTTTAGCAATCTTCTTCCCACCAAGCCCCTGCAATTGTAGAAGTGGAATTAACCCTTTTGGGACTTCTTCTTTTAATTCATTTAAAACCGTGGAGCGTCCTTCATTGATATACTCTTCAATCACAGCGGCTGTCCCTTTACCGATTCCTGGCAAGCTCGTAAAATCGGTTATTTCTTCTAATGTATATGGGCTGGTTTCAAGCGATTGTGCCGCTTTGCGAAACGCAGACACTTTAAATGTATTTTCACCCTTAATTTCCATATAAATGGCAATGGTTTCTAATAACCGAACAACATCTTTGCGATCCATTGTTACAAATTCCACCCTCTCACGTTCAAATTCGCTCCGTGAATTTGCGCCCGGATATAATACCTGAGCTCACTCGATAAATCCTTTAAAAATCCGAGACATCCGCCGGAGGCTTAACTTCATTCAGCTTATAATTGAACTCCTACTTACAGTTGTAGAGGAGTTCTGTAGCTGTCGCAAGCTTTCTGTACAAAAACATTTGCCCAATGAAGTTATAGATTGTTTTTTCAGTATCCCCTAAAAATAAAACTTCTCTTACGAAAGAGAAGTTATTTTATCACTGATTTATTTAATCCACCAATCCTGGATTAAATTAGAAAGAATAGGGGTATGATAAGTGATTAAATTAGAAAGAAACGAATCGGTTAATGCAGATTGAATCCCTTCGATTGGCAGGATTGCTGCAATGAATAATACGATAAACATAATTAAATAGACTTCGATAAAACCTAAAATTCCTCCAGCCCAAACATTTAATTGTTTTAATATCGGAATTTGCGCAATGAAATCTAGCATACTTCCAATTATTTGAAGGAGGATTTTTACAGCAAAAAAGATCACGACAAAGGCGATGGCGCGATAATAGGCATCCTCTAAATTTACACCGTCCAATACAAGGGAAAGTGCCGAGTCTGAACTGAAGTTTGGAAACGGGATCCAAAGTGTTAATTTCGGCGCTAACTTGTCATAATAAAGATAAGCAACAATAAATGCAATGATAAAGCCTGTAAGGTGTATCACTTGAAGAATAAAGCCTCTCTTCAAACCTATTAAAAATCCAAAAATTAATATAATGAGTAGAATAAGGTCTAACATTCATTTCAATCCTTTACTCTTTAATTTCCTTTTCAAGTTGTTCCAATCTGTCTTGTAATTTGAGATAATCATTAACAGTATTAATGGCTGTTAAGACAGCTAACTTATGTGTATCGAGTGAAGGATTCATAGCATGAATTTCGCGCATTTTTTCATCTACGATTGAAGCAACTTGTCGAATATGACGAGTGCTTTCTGTTCCGACGATTGTATATTCAACACCGTATATGTCTATTGTAATCCGGTTTTTACTGGGTTGTGACAAGATTTTCTGCCTCCATTCGAGTGAATCCTACTCCCTATAATACCATGAAACAGAAAAAGCTAAAAGATCAAACGATAATGAGGAGTGAACCTATGGGCCAAGTGGTTTTAAAAGTAAGCATGGATGCAGTGCTTAAAATGAAACAGTATTATGAAGCAAAGTTAACAGACAAAACGCCTCCTGGTGGTTTATTTTCTGCTAAAACAGCAAACTGTACCATTACGGCATATAAATCTGGCAAGGTCCTTTTTCAAGGGGGCGGCTGTGATGCTGAAGCAAGTAAATGGGGGAATGCCTTGCCTTCAAAACCGAAAAAAGAAGCAAAAGTTTCTGCCCTGCCTGATGGCTTTAGTAAGCTCTCGATCATTGGTTCAGATGAGGTGGGAACGGGGGACTTTTTTGGACCGATTACCGTTTGTGCAGCCTATGTTCGGAAGGATCAAATCCAACTGTTAAAAGAAATAGGAGTCCAAGATTCTAAAAACCTCAATGACTATAAAATTTCTGAGATTGCCAAACAATTAATTACCTTTATTCCTTATAGCTTGTTAATTTTAAAAAATGATAAATATAATACCCTTCAGCAATCAGGAATGTCACAAGGAAAAATGAAAGCCCTCTTACATAATCAAGCGATTGGGCATGTTTTAACAAAGATCTCTCCTGAAAAGCCTGAAGCGATTTTGATTGATGAATTTGCTAAAAAAGAAATTTATTATAGTCACTTGCGCGGTCAGGATCGTATTCATCGAGAAAGTGTTTATTTTAGTACAAAAGCAGAAGGAATTCATGTCGCCGTTGCTGCTGCATCGATTATCGCACGCTATTCCTTTGTGCAGTACTTTGAAAAGCTGAGTAAACAAGCCGGTTTCAAAATTCCAAAAGGGGCTGGAGCCCAGGTTGATGTTGCGGCCGCTAGATTAATTAAAGAAAAGGGAAAAGAGGTTCTGCCTTCGTTTGTAAAGCTTCATTTTGCGAATACGGGGAAGGCCATGCGGTTATTGAAACGAGGATAGGGATTCTTATGTGGAGTTGGAGTATCCTTCAGGGCTATGATTGCTTGATTTAAGCACGGATGTTTTTCGGAGTTTCAGCTGTGTGTTTCTTTTTTACACAGCAGTTTTTCGACTTGCTCCTGATTTCTGCTGTGTGTTTATTATACACAGCAGTTTTTTGTGTTGCTCCTGATCTGCTGTGTATTTTTATTTTACACAGCAGTTTTTCCGCTTGCTCCTCATTCCTGCTATGTGTTTATTTTTTACTCGGCAGTTCTTCCGCTTGCTCCTGATTTCTGCCGTGTGTACCAATTTTTACTGGTACTGGCAATTTTTATCCATTTCACCAAACTTCTACTTTAACTTATTCCCAATAGTCCCTATCATAAAAAAACAGATGCAAGGACTCATACCCTCACATCTGCTTTTTTAATTAACCGCGTAATACGGCTCCAGCTTTTTCTTTAACAGCTTCTAATACTTTATCATGCGCTTTTGATACATCTTCCTCTACTAACGTACGTTCAGGGTCAAAGTATTTTAAGGAGAACGCTAATGACTTCTTGCCTTCTTCCATATGCTCCCCTTCGTAAAGGTCAAATAAATGAACTTCTTTTAACAAGTCCCCACCGGCTTCAACAATGATTTGTTGTAATTGCCCTGCTGCGATGTCCTTTTCAACCACTAACGCAATATCACGAGTAATCGATGGGTATCGTGGAATCGTCTGATAAGCAATTGGAGCTACTGTAGCTTCAGCCAACGACTTGAATGATAATTCAAATACATACGTTTCTTTAACATCATAGGCTTTTTGTGTTGATGGGTGAACTTGACCAACAAATCCAATCACATCCCCATTTAATAACACTTCTGCTGTACGTCCTGGATGCATATTTGGAATCGTCGCTTTACGATATTCTACCCCATCCAAAACTCCAAGTGATTCAAATACAGCTTCAATGATTCCTTTTGCTACATAGAAATCAACTGGCTTCTTCTCTCCTTGCCAAAGATTCGCTTCCCAAAGTCCGGTAATCGCACCTGCTACATATTCCTTTTCATCAGGAAGTACATGATCCGCCTCTTTGAAGAATACAGATCCAATTTCATATAGAGCTACTGAGTCCATTTGACGAGCGTTATTGTACTTCACCACTTCTAATAGCTGTGGAATAATACTTAAACGAAGTTCGCTTCGCTCTTCACTCATCGGCATTGCCAGTGTAATGGAATCACGTTTTTCGCGCGTAAATTGAGCTGCCTTTTCTGGGCTTGTCAACGAATACGTTGTGGCTTGGTAAAGCCCTGCTCCTTCTAACGTACGGCGAACAACACGACGTTTTTGTTGATAATCTGTTAAAGCCCCTACAGTTGGTGTTCCAACAGGCAATGTGGATGGAATATTGTCATAGCCATAAAGTCTTGCCACTTCCTCGACTAAATCCGCTTCAATCGTAATATCTCCACGACGAGTCGGTACAGTAACAATAAAGGTATCTCCTTCAACTTTTACATCAAATTGTAAAGCGTTGAAAATATCTACAACTTCTTGGCTGCTAATATTGGCACCAATTGCGGTATTAATTTTATCAAGAGTAATCGATACGACAGCAGGTTCCATTTTTAGATCATCGAATTCAACAGAGCCTTCTAGAATAGTTCCACCTGCATATGTAGCCATCAATTCAGCCGCACGTTCTCCTGCAAGACGAGTTCGTTCTGGATCCACACCTTTTTCAAAACGAGAGCTTGATTCACTTCGTAAGCCATGTTCTTTTGATGCTTTTCTAACAATCGCTCCTTTAAAATAAGCCGCTTCAATCACAACCGTAGTTGTACTTTCAACTACTTCTGAATTGGCACCACCCATAACACCCGCCATCGCAACAGGTTCTTTTCCATTCGTAATCACTAGGTGGTCAGAAGACAATGTACGCTCTGTGCCATCTAGAGTCGTGATTTTTTCAGCGTCTTTGGCACGACGAATAACAAGTTCTTTTGAGTCAAGACGATCATAATCAAAAGCATGTAACGGTTGACCATACTCAAGTAAAATGTAGTTCGTGATATCTACCACATTATTATGCGGACGAATTCCTGCATTCATCAGACGAGTTTGCATCCAAAGTGGAGACGGACCTATTTTTACATCTTTTACGACTTTAGCAATATATAATGGATTATCTTCAGGTGCATCTACTTTTACGCTAATATAATCAGAGGCTTTCTCGGAAGACCCAGAAGCACTAATTTCTGGCCATTTTACCTCACGACCAAGAATCGCAGCCACTTCATAAGCTACTCCTAGCATGCTCATTGCATCTGCACGGTTTGGCGTTAAGCTTAACTCAAGAATTTCATCATCTAAGCCAAGCACTTCTAGTGCATCTTCACCCACTTTAGCGTCTTGTGGGAAATTAAAGATTCCAGTTGAATATTCTTTAGCCACTAATTTTGATTCAATGCCAAGTTCTTGAAGAGAACAAATCATTCCGTTTGATTGTTCACCGCGAAGTTTTGCTTTTTTGATTTTAAAATTACCTGGTAACACTGCTCCAACGGTTGCAACAGCAACTTTTTGTCCTTTTCCTACGTTCGGTGCGCCACAAATAATTTGAACGGGTTCTTCCAGACCGATATCTACCAAACATTTATTAAGCTTATCGGCATTTGGATGTTGTTCACATTCCAATACATGCCCGATCACGACACCCTTTAATCCTTCACTTTTCTTTTCAACGCCTTCTACTTCAATCCCACTTAACGTGATTTTATCTGCAAGTTCTGCCGCACTGATCCCAGAAAGATCTACATATTCTTGCAGCCATTTATATGAAACAAACATCTTTGGTCCTCCTTATATGGTAAAAACTTAATTTTCATCTATAAACTGCTTCCGCTTTTCATTCAAAATGGTCAAATTGTTTTAGGAAACGAACATCATTTGTGTAGAAATGACGGATATCGTCTACGCCGTATTTCAGCATCGCGATTCGTTCTACGCCGATACCAAAGGCAAACCCTGAGTATTTCTTAGAGTCGAACCCTGACATTTCTAATACGCGTGGATGTACGATCCCGCCGCCAAGGATTTCAATCCAGCCGGTTTGCTTACAAACATGACAGCCTTCGCCATGACAAATTTTACAAGATAAATCAACTTCAACGGATGGCTCTGTGAATGGGAAGAAACTTGGACGAAGACGGATTTCACGATCTTGACCAAAAATTTTCTTAACAAATACTTCTAGCGTTCCTTTTAAATCACTCATTGAAATATTTTCATCCACGACTAAACCTTCAATTTGCATGAATTGATGAGAGTGTGTCGCATCGTCATTATCACGGCGATATACTTTTCCTGGACAAATGATTTTAACAGGTCCTTTTCCTTCATGCTTTTCCATGGTTCTTGCTTGAACCGGTGAAGTATGGGTGCGAAGCAAAATTTCTTCTGTTATGTAAAATGAATCTTGCATATCACGAGCTGGGTGACCTTTTGGTAAATTTAATTTTTCAAAGTTATAATTGTCGGTTTCTACTTCAGGACCTTCAGCCACTGCATAGCCAAGACCAATGAAAATATCTTCCATTTCCTCAATGATACGTGTTAATGGATGATGGTTTCCTCTGTTAACCGGTCTTGCTGGCAATGTGACATCAATAGACTCTGATGCTAATTGTTGATTGACAGCTTCCTCTTCTAGAACTGCTTGTTTTTGCTCGATTTCAGATTGAATCTTTTCACGAACAACGTTTACTAAAGCCCCCATTTTTGGGCGTTCTTCTGGAGATAATTTCCCCATTCCACGAAGCACTTCTGTAATCGGTCCTTTTTTCCCTAAATACGCTACACGAACATCATTCAGTTCTTTTAAGTTTGTTGCAGCTTCAATCTTTTGCAACGCTTCATTTTGCAATTCTTCTAAACGCTCTTGCATGAAAAATTTCCTCCTAATTTTTACTTTATAAAAAAACAAAAAAAACCCAATCCCATATAAAGGGACGAGGTTTATGTATCGCGGTACCACCCTTATTAGTTTTGATTATAAAAATCTCCACTCACTTCATTCATAGATAACGGTTTTTTAACCGGAACATTTTTCGGATCAAATGATCCTCCCAATGTCGACTCAAGAGGTGAATTCACTAGAGGCTTCCATAAAATGCTTTCAGTCAAGGCATTTATTCCCTACTAATGGACGCTGATTCTAGCTACTAGGCTCTATCCCTGTCTTTCATTATTCAAATTCGCCCGCCGAATTTGCGCCCGGATATAATACCTGAGCTCGCTCGATAAAATACCTTTAAAAAATCCGTGGCATCCGCCGGAGGCTTAACTTCATTCAGCCGGAGTTGAACCCCCACTGAATTAGAGAAACTTATTGCATTCATCTCCCAATAAAACTAATGGAAGACTTCTGCTGAATGAATTAAATTCTGTTTTATTATAGTACAAATACGGAGTGTTTTCAAATTCATTTCCGTAAATAATACATTAAGATTCCTGCCGCAATCGCTACATTTAACGATTCACTTTTCCCGAATATCGGAATATAAAGATTTTTAGTCGTTTTTGCCAAAAGATTTTTTGAAACTCCTTGACCCTCATTTCCAACAAGTAAGGCAAATTCGTGCATTGGCTCAACTTGGTTGTAAGGAATTCCGCCTTCTAATGCCGTACCATAAACAGGTATATTCATTTCATTCATAAATTCTTCTAAATTTGCTTTTATAATAGGCAAATGAAATAAACTTCCTTGTGTAGAACGAACCACTTTTGGGTTATAAGGGTCTGCACACCCATCTCCTAAAATCACAGCGTCCATACCAGCTGCATCAGCTGTTCGGATCATCGTTCCAATATTTCCTGGATCCTGTACAGAATCAATTAATAAGAATTTCTTTCCTGCAATCGCCGTCAGATCTACTTTAGGGATCTGACAAATCGCCATAATTCCTTGCGGGGTTTCGGTATCACTCAATGCCTTCATCACTTCATTGGTAACGACCGTTACAGGAATACCATCATAATTCCATGTATGCGGAATATCGGTATTTTCATGAAGGATCAGCTGTTGGATAAAATTCTCCTTTAATGCCTCTTCCACTAGATGATAGCCTTCTATTAAAAATAAACCCGATTGATCTCTACCTTTTTTGGTATGTAACTTTTTCCATTCTTTCACTTGTCCATTTTTTACAGAGGTAATGTGTTTCAAAATAAGGGTCTTCCCTTCTACAAATTTTCCATTTTTATAATTATATCGTAAGTAAGAAGCATAAGAAAATCAAATTAAGAAAAGATATAGATGAAATGAAATTAAGATAGGAGTGTTCTCAATGAATTTGAATTTGCGTAATGCGATTATTCACAATGTGACTGGTAACACGCAAGATCAGCTTGAAGATACAATCGTCGATGCGATTAGTACAGGTGAAGAAAAAATGCTTCCTGGTCTAGGAGTTCTTTTTGAAGTCATTTGGAAAAATTCTTCCGAACAAGATAAAAAGGAAATGCTACAATCTTTAGAAAAAGGTTTAAAGTAAGGTCTGAAAAAGTTCCTACTTTATAAATGTAAGACAAGTGATTGTGCAAAAAGCTGTCTTTTCTATTGAACTTTATATTTTATAAAAATAAGTTTTGCAAGCAATCTTGGTCAAATCCTAGTAGCTTATTCTCCCTAATTTATGTTAAATGTAATTATCATAAACGAAGCAATATCCAGTTTTTGGATATTGCTTCGTTTATTCTTTTTCTGTTCATACTAGAAAAGAGGTGAATGATAATGCTTAAAACAGATCAATTAGTAGATCAAATAAAAAAATATGCTGTTCCCTTTTTATCAGCAAATGAGCTAAAGCCTTTAGTAAAAAATGCTAGTGAGGCAAAATATGTTTTACTTGGTGAGGCAAGTCATGGAACGAGTGAATTTTATAGTATTCGTAGTGATTTAACAAAACAACTCATTCAAGAGCATGGTTTTTCATTTGTGGCTGTTGAGGGTGACTGGCCGGCCTGTTATGAGGTCAATCGATATATTAAAGGAATGGCACCTGAATATACTTCTGCTCAAGATATCTTAAAAAAGGCTTTTAATCGCTGGCCTACTTGGATGTGGGCAAATACAGAAATCGTAGAACTAGTTAACTGGCTGTATAACTATAATCAATCACAGTCAGGGAAAAAAATTGGTTTTTATGGGCTAGATGTATACAGTTTATGGGAGTCATTGGATGCCATTGTTCACTATTTAGAAAAAACAAAGTCTCCAGCACTAGCAAAGGCTCTAAATGCTATCGAATGTTTTGATCCACATAATCGCAGACCTGAAAAGTACGGTGTTGCAGCAGCTTTTTACGGTGAAGATTGTATGGATGAAGTACTAGAACTCCTCAAAACTTTTACTATAAACAAAAAAGTGGACTATGATGATCAGGAATCTTTATTAAATATGAAAATCAATGGGATCGTAGCAAGCAATGCCGAGCATTATTATCGGACAATGATAACAGATGATAATGAATCATGGAATATTCGAGATCGCCATATGGTGGAGGCTCTCCATCATATTGGAGAATTTTATGGAACTAGCGCAAAAGGGATTATTTGGGAGCATAACACACATATTGGGGATGCTCGCGCAACGGATATGGCTAATGAGGGAATGGTAAATGTAGGACAATTAACTCGTGAAAAGTATGGCGATCATCAAATCTATGCGATTGGATTTGGTACATATCAAGGAAACGTAATAGCAGCAAAAAAATGGGGCGATTCTCCTGAAGTCATAACTGTCCCAAAAGGTACTGTAGGGAGCTGGGAAGATGCCTTACACCACACAGGTTTAGGTAATCAATATTTATTATTTACAGAAGAAAATAGTGTTGTATTTCGCGATATCGTTGAGCACCGAGCCATTGGAGTTGTCTATCATCCTGATTATGAACAATACGGAAATTATGTTCCATCACGACTTTCTGAACGATATAATGCGTTTATTCATGTTGATACAACAAAAGCTATATCTCCTTTTTAAACATAAAGTGCCAGGATTATAAAGAAACTTTTTAATGCAAATTGTCAGATCAGTTGTAGATATGGATGTTGTGTAAAGTAAATATCTTTTACGATGAAAATCAGGTTGAAGAAAACGACATAAAAAATGAATGAAACAACATGGTTTCCTTTTAAAATAAATGGGCTTTAGATTATTTATAAAGAAAAGGGGTTGCGACATTGAAAATAGATCAAATAAAAACCGTTAATTTTCATATGGAAAACAACAAAGGGGAGTTAATCGTGAAAGGACAATTAAATGGAGAAAGTGATATTCCATTTCATGATGATCTGAAGTTCAAGGGAATTATTGCTTTGCTAAATTCCATTGATAAAAAGAACTTTAGTGAAGCTGAAAATGAAAATAAATTTGATCAATATGTGAAAGAAATGGAAGAGATTATTAATGAAATAAAAAAATATTCACATTTTCAAGGGAATAGGATTTAACCAATGAAAAAAGAAGATGCCCGCTTTAGAGACGGTCATCTTCCCACGCTCGATCAAAATCTTTTATATTTGGGTTCTCCTTAGAATCTTCCTCTTTTAGACTATGTTTGATTGAATTAGATCCATGACGAGCCATTCTGTCCTTGGATTTCTTCTTTCTAACCATAAAGTTACCTCCAGAAGTGTACTTATTTCTGTGTTAGTTATATGGTTACCTCGTCCACTTATCTTCATCCATAACAATAGTTGGGAGATAAAGAACATAGAAAAAAATAAATAATCTTGTTTATACTCAATTACCTAACTTAAGTTTAACAACAAAACATATTGAAAAGATAGATTGTTGAAGAAGCGTCACGTTTCTCCTTCAACTAACGAAACATTAAATATAGTATCGTGGCAAAACTTTGGATTACCTCGACTGTAATTAAACAGATGAGAGTACTTTTCCTTTTTATTTAATCATACGTAATGGTATCAACCGTTTCACGGTCTAATTTTTTAATCACCTCTACCACTAGCTTCACTGCATTTTCAAAATCATCACGATGAAGCATCGCAGCATGGGAATGGATGTAGCGAGTGGCAATTCCAATTGATAGTGCAGGTACTCCTTTTGCAGTTAAATGAATCGAACCTGCATCCGTCCCACCACCTGGCATGGAGGCGTATTGGTAAGGAATATTCAATTCTTCGGCTGTATCAACGACTAATTCACGTAAACCTTTATGGGAGACCATGGAAGCATCGTAGAGTACGATTTGAGGACCGTCTCCCATTTTACTCATAGCATCATTTTCACTAATCCCTGGTGTATCACCGGCAATCCCTACATCAACAGCAAAGCCGATATCTGGCTCAACTTTAAAAGTAGAAGTTTTCGATCCTCTTAGACCAACTTCCTCTTGTACAGCCCCAACCCCGTAAACGACGTTTGGATGTTGAATGCCTTGTAATTCTTTTAAGACATTAATGGCAATACCACAGCCAATTCGGTTGTCCCAAGCCTTAGCTAGAAGCATTTTATCGTTATTCATAACGGTAAATTCAAAATATGGCACGACCATATCACCTGGGCGAACGCCCCATTCTTCTGCTTCCTCTTTGCTTGAAGCACCGATGTCAATAAACATATCCTTAATTTCAAATGGTTTTTTACGAGCTTCAGGTGATAAGATATGGGGTGGCTTCGACCCGATAACTCCTGTGATATCGCCTTTTCGCGTAACAATGGTAACACGTTGAGCCAACATAACTTGCCCCCACCAGCCACCAACGGTTTGGAATTTTAAAAATCCCTTTTTATCGATTTGCGTAATCATCATTCCAATTTCATCTAAGTGCCCAGTTATAACGATTTTTGGACCATTTTCATCACCTGATTTTTTGGCAATTAAACTACCCAGGTTATCATATGTAATTTCATCTGCATAAGGAGCTATGTATTTCTTCATGACTTCACGGGGTTCTCGTTCATTCCCAGGGATTCCCTTGGCATCCGTTAAATCCTTTAACATGGTTAGCGTTTCATCTAAATTCGCCATTTTTTCGTCTCCTTTACTCGTTCTCTTTTCTATTATACAGAAGGGAGGTGGTAATATACAAAAAATAAACGAGTCCACAAACTGTTTCATTTTTTTACCTCCAAATGAAACTTTTTTATAACAGATTCGTATGATAGGGGACAACAACTATTGTGAGGTGGGTTTCTAATGATATGGGTCATTCGGTTGGTTTTACTGGTCCTGATCATTTTCATTATTTATCGAATCTTGGTATTTCTTTTCCATCCAAGACGCAAATTAGAGCTTGCCCGTGAACAACAGAAGTTTTATTTTTATGATGATGCAGATAATGTTAGAAAAAATTTTCTACTCACTCATAAAGGCGTTATTTTTGAAGGGGAAAAGTATTTAGGAGCAACAAAGGATACATTCGACGTTGTGACGATTTCAATTGGTCCGCAGCATGTGATGTCATTAAAAGGATTTGTTCGGGAAGACTTTCAAGAAATTGAACAAAAAATCCACGAACATTATCCAAAAGCAATAATCGATTGGAAAAGTCCAGTAAAAGAATTTCTTTATTCGGCGAAATGAGGAAGAGGCTAACAAATGTCGTTAGCCTCTTTTTATTTCTTTTGTTTTAAAGAAATCAGCCCATTTAATGATCGACATTTTTTCTCTAAATAAATAAGTTAAAATTAATAATGAAAATAAAATGATAGCAATAAGTTCAGGAGTAAAACCACTTATAAATTCACCAAAAACGGAATAAAAAAAGGCTAGAGGTAGGTTGGTTAAAATACTATTTTTGAAGTAGGTTTGATAACTTTTATTTTTTTCGATTAAACAAAAGTTTAGTAAATGAAAATGAACGAATGGGATTAAACGTAAAATGGCGGTTTGGGTGACGGTTAGATTCCGATATTCGCCAAACCATTTTCTTTTTAAACGAGAAAGCTTTTCATGCGTTTTCGGAAGTTTTCCTATTACAAAATAAAATCCCAATGAACATAAGACTAAGCCAACTAACGAATACAACGTCCCAAGTACGGATCCAAAGAGAATTCCCCCTGCCATACAAACAAGGGTGACCGGAATAAATAAAAACTGTCGGAAAACATGAAACAAAATAAAGGCAATCGGCGCGATGATCCCACCTGTTCCTACTAAAACAAATAAGAGCGAAAGTCCATCCTCCACTTGTTCACCTTCTCTCTGCAATTTCTTGTTGTCTTTAAAGCATATCGAAAATAACGTAAGGATATGCCTATTTACAAAAAATAGATGATCAGAAAGATATCCAAAATCGCTAAAATAGGAAAACCAATCTTGAAAGAAAGATGTTTCGTTTTATGACGGAAAAGGTTCATTCCTATTGTTGTACCCAAGGCCCCGCCGATCACGGCAATCGTCCATAATGTATTTTCACTGATTCGATATTGATGTTTCTGCGCCCTTTGTTTATCGATTTTCATCATGATGAGACCAATGATATTGATAATAATAAAATACAGTGCCAAATATTCAGGCATTGTTGCACCTCCAGTTATTTTTTGTGATAAAGGGATTTTGGGAAAATTGATCCAAACTTGGTGGGAATTGAACCAAATTCGGTTATTATCGAACCAATTCCGACTATAATTGAACCAATCTCACCATTAATTGAACCAATCTCTATTTTTTCCATATAAAAAGCCATCCTCCAATTAGAGAATGGCTATTATGCTAACATTATTTGCTTAAGTTTGATTTTGCTACTGAAGCTAATTCTGCAAATGCTTTTTCATCGTTAACTGCTAAGTCAGCAAGCATTTTGCGGTTTACTTCGATACCAGCTAGCTTTAATCCGTGCATTAAACGGCTATAAGAAAGACCGTTGATGCGTGCTGCTGCGTTAATACGAGCAATCCAAAGTTTACGGAAATCACGTTTCTTTTGACGACGATCTCTGTAAGCATATTGTAATGATTTCATTACTTGTTGATTGGCAACTTTATATAATGTATGTTTTGAACCGAAATAACCTTTAGCTAATTTTAATACTTTTTTACGACGTTTGCGCGTAACTGTACCGCCTTTAACACGTGGCATATGGTTTCCCTCCTAAATATCTACTTCTCGAGGTGCCTTGTGCACCATAATATTTCTGTAAAAATAATTATTTAATGTTGTCTAGTAAGTGACGAATGCGTTTGTAGTCTCCGCTAGAAACCATTGCGCCTTTACGAAGCTTACGTTTTTGCTTTGTAGATTTGTTTGCGAATAAGTGACTTGTATATGCGTGATCACGTTTTAATTTACCTGATCCAGTTTTTTTGAAACGCTTTGCAGCGCCGCGGTGAGTTTTCATTTTTGGCATTGGGTATTCCTCCTCTTACTTTTCAATTTTAGGTGCTAACACCATAAACATACTTCTTCCGTCCATTTTAGGGTGAGCTTCAACAGTTGCAATGTCTTTCGTTGCTTCTGCGAAACGATCTAAAACGCGTTGACCGATTTCTTTATGTGTGATGGCACGTCCTTTAAATCGGATCGACGCCTTCACTTTGTCACCTTTTTCAAGGAATTTGATTGCATTACGAAGTTTAGTATTAAAATCATGCTCATCAATCGTTGGGCTTAAACGAACTTCTTTCGTTGTAATGACCTTTTGATTTTTACGAGCTTCTTTGTCTTTCTTTTGTTGTTCGAACTTAAACTTTCCGTAGTCCATAATACGAGCTACAGGAGGCTTAGCGTTCGGAGCAACAAGTACAAGATCAAGATTGACACGAGCTGCTATCTCAAGCGCCTCATTCTTTGTTTTAATTCCTAATTGTTCGCCGTTTTGATCAATCAAACGTACTTCGCGGGCACGAATCCCTTCATTTAACAACACATCTTTGCTAATAGCAAAACACCTCCAAAAATTTTCCAATGATCCGAATATCATTTAGGGAAAGAATCACCTGGTCACTGTTAACTGGCATCTTACCGCACTAAAAAAGTGTGAGTGAATACACCCACACTTTACGAAACATTTCAAAGTTAAAAATTTTTCGTTAACCTGTCAACAGCGTTACTTGCGTCAAGCAGGTGAGAAGCGGGTGCTTCTTCTTTATCCTAAAAATACTCGTATTCAATTTTTCAACTGTTTAACTATATCACAATCTATGTTGTTATGTCAAAAAAAGTTAGTTTGTTTTATCGCAACGAGATAAATAATATCAAAGAATCTGCATTTACGCAACCACTTTTTTTAGGAACTCATCTTTTCCCTTATTTTTTCACTTCGTTTGTTAATTTTTCCACAAATTGTGAGAATGGAATGGACTCTGATTTTTGTTCCCCATATTTACGGACATTCACTGATTCTGAAGACACTTCTTGGTCCCCTACCACTAGCATATAAGGAATTTTTTGCATTTGAGCTTCACGAATTTTATACCCAATTTTTTCATTACGGCTATCTAGTTCAACACGGAATCCTTTTGCTTTTAATTGCTCTTGAACTTGTTTAGCATAGTCAAAGTGAACATCTGGTGAAACAGGGATCACTTGAACTTGTACAGGTGCCAACCATGCTGGGAAAGCCCCTTTATATTCTTCAATTAAGAATGCAACAAAACGTTCCATCGTTGAAACAACGCCACGGTGAATAACGACTGGACGATGTGGTTTTCCATCTTCCCCTACATAGGATAAATCAAAGCGTTCAGGAAGCAAGAAGTCTAATTGAACGGTTGAAAGCGTTTCGTCCTTGCCAAGAGCTGTTTTTACTTGAACATCAAGCTTAGGACCATAGAATGCCGCTTCGCCTTCTGATTCGTAGTATTCAACACCCATTTCATCAATAACTTCCTTCAGCATGCCTTGCGCTTTTTCCCACATTTCATCATCATCGTAATATTTCTCTGTGTTTTCAGGATCACGGTATGATAAACGGAAGGAATAATTTTCAAAATTAAAGTCTTTATAAACCTCAAGAATTAATTCCACAACTCGTTTAAATTCTTCTTTAATTTGATCAGGGCGCACGAAAATATGAGCATCATTTAAAGTCATACCACGTACACGTTGTAATCCCGAAAGCGCACCTGACATTTCATAGCGGTGCATCGTTCCAAGTTCCGCAATTCGAATTGGCAATTCACGATAGCTATGGATGCCGTTTTTGTAAATCATCATATGGTGCGGACAGTTCATTGGGCGGAGAACGAGTTGTTCATTATCCATATCCATCACAGGGAACATGTCTTCTTGATAGTGATCCCAGTGACCAGATGTTTTGTAAAGCTCAACATTGGCCATAATCGGTGTATACACATGGTCATAGCCTAGGCTAACTTCTTTATCAACAATATAACGCTCAATAATGCGGCGAATTGTTGCACCTTTTGGAAGCCATAACGGTAATCCTTGTCCAACTTGTTGGGAATGAGTAAATAAATTTAATTCCTTCCCGATTTTACGATGATCGCGTTCTTTTGCTTCTTCCAGAAGACGTAAGTGCTCGTCTAAATCTTCTTTTTTGAAAAAGGCAGTTCCGTAAATACGCTGTAACATTTTGTTGTTGCTATCACCGCGCCAGTAGGCACCCGCAATACTTAGGAGTTTGAACTCGCGAAGTTTTCCTGTTGACGGAACATGAACGCCACGACATAAATCAAAGAACTCACCTTGTTCATAGATGGTGACTGTTTCATTTTCTGGAATGGCTTCAATCAACTCAAGCTTGTATTCATCGCCAATTTCTTTATAAATTTGAATCGCTTCCTCGCGGCTCACCTCTTTACGAACGACTGGCAGATTTTCGTTAATGATTTTTTTCATTTCTTTTTCGATTTTTGGTAAATCTTCTGGTGTTAATGACTCTGGCATATCAATATCGTAATAAAATCCACTTTCAATTACCGGTCCTACACCTAGCTTCACATCATTAAATAAGCGTTTAATCGCTTGTGCCATTAAGTGTGCTGAGCTATGACGCAAAATTTCTAGTGATTCGGGTTGGTCTTGCGTAATGATTTCAATCGATCCATCTTCCTCAATCGGTCTTCTTAAATCATACATCTCACCATTCAATTTTCCCGCTAACGCCTTCTTTTTTAAGCCAGAGCTAATAGACGCCGCAATATCTTCGGTTGTTGTGCCTGAAGGGAACTCCTTGATGGCTCCATCAGGAAACGTAATTTTGACTGCTTCTGACATATTACTCAATCCTCCATTAATGCATTTTGTACAAAATAAAAAGCTCCTCCCAAAAAAGGGACGAGCTATTACACACGTGGTTCCACCCTACTTCTTATTTTTACCATAGCAAAAATAACTTTGTAGAAAGATAACGGTCTTGGGCCGTCTTCCGATACTAAAACATTCACTGTTTGTTCCCGGTTGAAGTTCAGAGGTGGTAAGTAATCTATTCGTGTTAGGAAGGTTCCAGCCTAGCCTTCCCTCTCTATGAACCGTAAAAAGAATACCCTTGTCCTCATCATTACTGTTCTAGCATATAATCAAATTCGCCCGTCGAATTTGCGCCCGGATATAATACCTGAGCTCGCTCGATAAAATACCGTAAAAATCGCATGGCTCGCCGGAGGCTTAACTTCATTCAGCCGGAGTTTGAACCCCACTGAATTTGAAAGTCTTTTTGCAGTCATCTTCCATCTAAAATCAGGAAGACTTCTGCTGAATGAAGTTTAGCTTATGTACGTTATTATAGTAATTTATGATTTAGAAATCAAGGAGTATTGTATTTTTCATTTAATAATGAAGTGTACTCTTTTTTTCGTTTTTCAAATGAATTGGTTTCTTCGATTATCAGTCTTTCTTCAAAGATATTCCGAATCGTTCTAAGGATTGGTTTGTCCGGTTCTGAAGTATAAATATTGATTTTCAGTGGCGCAATTGATAGCAGTGGTGCGATCGTACTTGAGTCAATATAGATCGGATGATTAATTAAAAGTTTTCGATCGACCATTTTAGTCAATTCTGCTTTTTTAATTTCATTAAAACCCTGATCAAAGAAGGTGATAGTTTCCTCTATACAAATTAAATGAATTTGTTCGATTTTCGGTTCTCGCCCTAGAAGAAATTCTCGTAACATTTGGATAAACATCTGATATTCTTGCTCCATCCGATACTCATCCAAAGATAACTCTACATATTTCCGCAGCTCCTTTAACAAAGAACGAAGTCTAAACGTCACGAATGCATCGAAAGAAAATGTCTTATGTTCATGAAACCATTGATTGATATGGTCCATTAAGTATTCCTTCATACTAAATTTTGGTAAAAATGTTGCTAACTCTTCATGTCTTCCTTCTAACACAGAATGGATGATATCCATAATTTGTTGTTGCTCTTCTTCGTCACGATAATGGTATTTATCCCTTAAGATTTCTCTTAACCAATCGTTCAATTTTACCTTCATGATGAATTGACATAATGCCTCTTTTGCCCAATGAATGAACCGTTCTTTCTCCTGATGAACTGCACCATTACATTTAACAATATGAGAATCTTCATTTTGAAGAATATATATTGGACTAGACTCTCGTTCTAGTAATTGATTTAAAAAGACATGTAACTTTCTTGCATCGTGTTTATGCTGGAATTGGATTTCAAGCAACCAAATCCCCCCTTACAATTCTCTAGTAATATATATGGGGGACTTGACCAAATTAGAAGTAAGTCCTAAAAAAAGGTTTTTTTCTATGGAAAAATGGTTGCCATACTCTAAGCTAGCTAACAAGAAAAAAACTGGCTGAAAATGAGTCAGCCAGTTAATTTCTGCGATTTATTCCTGTTACCTTAACAGGTTCTGCCAAATATTTAATTCGCTCCATGATTCGTCGTGCTTTGATTTTTTCCTCTTCACCACGTTGACTATAGGTTAGATGATGTTCAAGCATCGCAAAGTCCATATTGGATGTAAAGAAGGTTGGCAAATTATCGAGCATCCGATATTGCAAAATCGGCCCTAAGATTTCATCCCGCACCCAACTAGACATTGATTCTGCACCGATATCATCCAGCATCAAGATTGGCTCTTTCTTAATCGCATCCAATTTTTCATTTAAGGTTGAATCCCCAATCGAACCTTTTAATTCGCGAAACAATTCAGGCACATAAACAATCATCGATGAAATCTTATTCTTTGCTAACTCATTTGCAATGGCCCCAAGTATGTAGGATTTCCCCACACCAAATTGACCATAGAAATATAATCCTTTCGTTAGCTGTCCTTCTCGATACTTTAAGACAAATTCAACCGCTTTTTGAATCGCATCCATTCGTTCGCCATCTTGGTCCATAGTAGCAAAAGAGGCTCTTAAAATATCCTTTGGCACATAAAGACTCTGAATTAGCTTTTCATTCTTGCGTTTTTCATCATCCATGACTTTACGTGGACATTTGTCATAGTGAACTTCGATTGAGCCCCTTGAAAAAACAAGTTGTGGATGATACCCCTGCATCATATTGATACACCCATCTAAAGAGGAACATTTATCACATTCCTTACTTTGATTTGTAAATTCATAGAGCTTAGAAAGATTTTTTTCGATGACATCCGAACTTAAATCCTCTTGATGTTCCATTAGAAAAGCTTGAATTTCTGGATGATTTAAGATCGCTTCTCTCATTTCTTGATACCGTTTTTGAAAACCTTCATTTCCTGCAAACCGTTTTAATGTTTCGTTAATCCTTTCCATCTAGACCTCCACCTCCTATGAACGCAGCTTTTTCATCATTTCTTCTAATTCCTGTTTTTTGCGTTCCAAATCTCCATCTGCTTTTGCTGGTTCTTTCTTATCAGTTCGCTTGCCGTCATCATCAAACCAATCCGGCAATATTTCCGTTCTAATCGGTTTTTTAGTAGAGTTACCTTGTTTTGGATTTTTCTTTCCTTCCGCCCATTCCAAATATTGGCGATGCTCCTTTTTCGCAAGGTCCATAGCCTCTTTAACAGTTTTAATATTCTTTCTTGCCCAATGACTTGCGATCTTCTCGACATAACTTTTTGTTAGCTTCATATCCGTCTTGCGCATGACATTATCAATCAACACATTCAAAACCCCTGGATTTAATTTCTGCCCAAACATAACATCTTCAATAATCTTAACATCTGCTTTCGATGGCTCTGCACCGCCACCAATGTCTTTTAAATATTGCAATGGTGACGTCGTTTCAAAATAATGAATCAGCTTTTCTTCCTGTGTTTGGGGTTCTTTATTGATCGTTTGATAGATGACAGGTTGGGTATTTTCGATAAGTGCAGGTAAGTTATCATAATGCTCTAATTGATACCAATCACGAGCAGATTTTCTTAACTCTTCAATATCAATTTTATTATCCTCTTGTATAGCGCTTATGACAATGTTCTTCATTTGCATAGCATCTATTCCATACAAAAAGGATAAGCTGCTGATTGCCTCCAAGACTTTTTTCGTAAAGGCTTCTTTTGAAATTAAACTTTCATGTAATCCTGCAAAGAGTAAGTCAAAATTAAAATCATCTTTGACTTTAACGGGGGTTCCTTCGTTTCGACCGATAAATTGCTCCCCATCTGCTACTTCAAGTTCTTGCTTCGTTTCCTCATCGTACGCCAAAAGATTCGTGTGTCCAGATGAAAAGACATCTTGAAAGGCACGTGTAACATCTTCGAATTCCGTTGTGTCTAGTGATTTATCACTGAAAAACCGCTTGACTCTTGCAAATTGGGCTCGACCAATTTTTCGATATAAATAAATATTTAACATGCCATCTGATAAAAACTGCTGTGCTGACAGCGGTGGCTGCATTTCATAGATAAAAAGCCGATGCCCCTCCTCCTCTTGTTTGACAAACGTCTTAAGAAGACCAATTGCTTCAAGCTTTAACCGTTTTTCATAGATTTCCTTTAAATTCACATCCATGAAATTCATTAAACTATGGTGCGAATGAGAATGGGACCAGAGTCGATTTTCTTCTAACTCTGCCCAAAGGGTCATATATAAACTCAAACACCCTGCACCAATGAGAGGTTGATACAAAAATGTAAGGATTTTTCGATCATAATCATGTAAAAGACCATTGGCAGTGACGACGTAATGATCAATTGGTAATAACTCTTGCCAATGTTGAGCCATGAAAATTTCATTCCTTTCTATACTAAAGCGCCTTGCTAAAGCTGAGTAGGGACCGATTTGCCCAGAATGCACAGACATCGAGTTCACCCCTTGAAATAAAGAAACCACGATGAACACGTAGCGTGAATCGATGTTGAGCAATATTTGCAAAAGAATGGGAAGTCCACTAGACGCTAGGTACTGTCGTTAAACCTTATCTAAATTCGAAAAGCAAATCAACGATTGTACCGGTTAAACCCGTTGAAAAAAGAGCCAAAGAAATGCTCCCTAGCTCTTATCCTTGTTCTTTTTTTATTAACTCTTTCAATTCATCGATAAATACATTAATATCCTTAAATTGTCGATAGACAGATGCGAAACGAACATAGGCGACTTCATCTAGTTTGGCAAGTCTGTCCATGACCATTTCACCAATGTCTTCACTTTTAATTTCGGAAATACCTTGACTTCGCATTTCCTTTTCGATACTTGCTGTAATATCCTCTAATTCTTTTAAGGCTACTGGCCTTTTTTCGCAAGCCCTAAGGATCCCGCGCAATAATTTTTCACGACTAAACTCTTCTCTTGTTCCTTCCTTCTTTACAACAACTAAAGGAGATTCTTCCACCTTTTCAAAGGTCGTAAACCGATATCCGCATTCCTCGCATTCTCTTCTACGACGAATCGAACGACCTTCGTCAACTTGACGGGAATCAATGACACGAGAATTATTATCTTGACATGAAGGGCATTTCATACAATCAGCTCCGACTTTTATTTCCTATCTTCTATCTTATTAGAAAGACTCAATCGATACAAGTTATTATTGAAATATTTTATCTTAGAATTCCCTGTATAGAATAAGCAGTTCGGTTCATTTCGCAACAAAAAGGCTACCAGAAGCTGGTAACCTGTTAATCATAGATTAATAGATAACAATTATGCGTTCACCATTGATTTTTTCATTTCTTGAACTACATATTTTGTTAAATCAACCACTCGGCAAGAATAGCCCCACTCATTATCATACCAAGCTAGTACTTTCACTTTATTTGAGCCGATTACCATTGTCGATAATCCATCAATAATTGCAGAATGCTCATTTGTTGTAAAATCAATGGAAACTAATGGCTCGTCTGTAATATCTAAGTATCCTTTAAGTTCACCTTCCGCAGCTTGAGCAAAGGCTTCATTCACTTCGTCAATCGTTACATCACGCTTTAAATCCACAACTAAATCAACTAAAGATACGTTTGGTGTTGGGACACGCAATGACATCCCATGTAGTTTTCCTTTTAATTGCGGTAAAACGAGAGATAATGCTTTTGCTGCACCTGTAGAAGTTGGGATAATGGATTGACCACATGCACGAGCTCTTCTTAAATCTTTATGTGGATTATCGATATTTTTTTGGTCATTAGTATACGCATGCACAGTCGTCATAAGACCATTCTCAATTCCAAACTTTTCTTCTAATACTTTTGCTACTGGCGCTAGACAATTCGTTGTACAAGATGCATTTGAAATCACATTGTGTTGTTCCACATTTAAAGCACTTTCATTTACCCCCATAACAATCGTCACATCTTCATTTTTCCCAGGAGCCGTTAAAATGACTTTCTTAGCACCTGCATTAAGGTGCAGGGCAGCCTTCTCACGGGAATTAAATTTACCAGTTGCTTCAATCACAATATCAATGCCAAGTTCTTTCCAAGGTAATTCTTCAGGATTGCGATTGCTTAGTAATTGTACCCTTTTTCCATTCACGATCATCGCATCTTCTTCTGCTCGCACTTCACCATCAAATTTACCGTGAATCGTATCATATTTAATCAGATGTGCAAGTGTTTCCGTTGGATAACTTGCATTAACCGCTACTATATCAAGACTATCATCAAGAATTGCTTTTCGAAATACCATCCGCCCAATTCTTCCAAAACCATTAATTGCAATTTTCGCCTTCATTAATCCGGCCCCTCCCCAAAATAATGTTATACTGATGAGTTAATTCATATGGCAATAGTATAACACATTTATCCAATAATGTAAGATAGCAAATACATAAATTTTTAAATTTTTTTCAATATTTATCACTTTTTAAATACTTATTAATGTTGCTATAGGAATATACAAAAAAAAGAGATGTTTTTAAACACCTCTTTAAAGTCCTAATTTTATTAAAATATGATTTAATTGCTCTTCCGACTCTTCAATCGTGCCATTATTATCTATAATAAAGTCAGAAAGCTTCTTTTTTTCCATTAGAGGCATTTGTGATCGAATTCTCGCTAACGCCTCTTGCTCTGAGTAATGATTTCTTGTCATTAATCTTTCTAATTGAACTTCTGCATCCACATATACTAAAATAATTGTTTTTACTAATTCTGTTAAATGACTTTCAAACAAAAGCGGAATATCGAGAACAGCAATGGAATCTCCACGCTTGATGGCTTCCTCTTTTTTGTCATTCATTTGTTTCCTAACAGCGGGATGAACGATTCCATTTAGAACGTGTCGCTCATTTTCATGATTAAAAACAATTTCTCCTAGTTTTGCCCGGTCAATGGAGCCATCACGAAGCAGGATTTCTCTTCCAAAATGTTCGACAATTTGGTTGTAGGCCTCCTGCCCTGGTTCCACAGCCAATCTTGCTTCAATATCGGCATCAATGACCGTGATTCCACGATTTTTAAGCATATTGGATATCGTGCTTTTTCCACTCGCAATCCCACCGGTTAGTCCTACGATCGTTGCCATGATTATTTTCCTTCCTTACAATATCAAATGTGCCTTGGCGTATTTGCACCCAGATTTTTCAAGCTTACTCAGGTATTTCTTTTTTATAAAAATCTGCGGCATCCGCCGGAGGTTTTAACTTCATTCTGCTGGGGGTTAAACCAAGTATTCATCTAACCACTATAGAAATTGGTAACTTCAGCACAATGATATTAAAATTTCCAAATCCCAATGACAATAAGTACAATTCCTGGCAAAAAGGAAAGTTTTTGAAGCCAAGAATTCTTTGATAATACCGTTCCTAATTTCATTCCTAGCAAGACAAGTCCTGAACTCAATAAAGAAACAGCTAAAGCTAAGTACAATGGAGAAAAGCCAAGCATGGACGCCCCAATCCCAGCCCCAAAGGAATCAAGAGAAAGTGCAAGTCCTAACATAAAGGCTTCCACTCCAGTAATCGTTCCTGACCGGTCAAAGTCTGCCACCATGGGCTTTTTCAAAATATTAATCACAATTCCAAGCGACTTAATTTCAAAATTTAAGATGACCTTTTCATGTGGCAGATCCTCTTTTTCTTTATCAGAATGGAAAAATTGATAAATCACCCAGCAACCAAGTGCAATCAGGATGATGCCGCCAATTTTTTCCGCAAATACAGGGGACATAAATTGTTGGAATAAATGCCCCATTAACATGGCTGCCAATAAAGTCGCTGCTGAACAACATACAATGATGAGAATGGACTTTAAAGGAATTCGCATCTTCCTCAGTCCATAAGTAAATCCTACACTAAAGCTATCTAAGCTTACAGCGAATGCCAATAAAAGAAGTGAGAATAATTGACCCATAAGATCTGCAACTCCTTCCTCATCACAACTACGATAGTTTATGAGGAAGGCACATCCAATGTTAACTGATTTTCTTTAAATTTTTTGACAGTCGGGACAGTACATGGTACCGCGCCCACCAACAACTGTTTTGACAAGCGGGGTACCACAAACCTTACAATCTTCACCCTTTCGGCCATATACATTGTGTTCAAGCTGAAACATCCCCATGTCGCCCTGGGAATTCACATAGGTCCTTACGGTACTCCCACCCATCTTTACTGCTTCTGTTAGCGTTTCAATGATTTTCTCATACAAAACATGGATTTCTTCAGGTGCAAGCGAATGAGCAGGCCTTTCTGGATGAATCCGAGCTTTGAAGAGAGCTTCATCCACATAAATATTCCCTAAACCTACGACAACCGTTTGATCTAATAGGGTTGATTTAATATTTCTTGTTGTTTTGGAAAGCTTTGACGCAAACTCGTCTACATCAAATTGATTTCCTAATGGTTCAGGCCCTAGGTGTGAAAGGGGAAGAGTGGAAAACTCTTCTCCTTTTTTAAAAAGATGCATCGTCCCAAATTTACGAACATCTCGATATCTTAATTCAGTTCCATCTGTAAAATGAAAAATCACATGAGTGTGTTTTTCAACTGGCTCGTCCGCTTGATAAAGAGCATAACGTCCCTCCATTCGTAAATGGGAGATAAGGGCATAAACTTCTGTATAAAAAAGAAGAAATTTACCTCTTCGCTCAATGTCTATAATACTCTCGCCCTTTAATGCATCTTTAAATTGTTCAATTTCTGCTGGCTTTTTGATCATTTTAGGCCAGAATACAGAAACGGATCTAATCTTTTTATTTAAAACTAATGTCTTTAACGTTCTTCTAATCGTTTCAACCTCTGGTAGTTCAGGCAAGCGTTAACCCTTCTTTCAACTCTTTCTATTTCGCATCAAACCAAGTCGGTCCATACGAATAATCCACCTTCAGTGGTACCTTTAGGTCAGCAGCATGTTCCATTACATCTGGAACGATTTCCTTTAAAACCTCAATCTCTTCCGGCGGTGCTTCAAAGATTAATTCGTCATGAACCTGCAATAATAACTTCGCTTGTAACCCTTCTTTCTTCAGGCGTGCTGCCATATCAATCATCGCTTTTTTTATGATATCTGCTGCACTGCCTTGAATTGGGGTGTTCATCGCTGTTCGTTCCGCAAAGCTCCGTAAGTTAAAGTTGCGACTTGTGATCTCCGGAAGATATCTGCGTCGGTGCATTAAAGTGGAAACAAACCCCTTTAATTTAGCGTCTTTAACAATGTCATCCATATAATCTTTAACCCCTGGGTAACTCTCCAAATACCGTTCAATAAACTGACTCGCTTCTTTTCGGGATATCTTTAAACTTTGACTCAGTCCATAATCACTAATTCCATAGACAATACCGAAGTTAACAGCCTTGGCATGTCGGCGCATATTCGATGTTACTTCCTCTCTTGTCACATGAAAGACGTCCATTGCTGTTTTCGTATGAATATCCATTCCTTCATTAAAGGCTTCGATCAGCTTCTCGTCACTAGAAATATGGGCTAGTACGCGCAATTCAATTTGAGAGTAATCCGCTGCAAAAATCAACCAGCCTTCTTGGGAAGGAACAAAAGCTTGGCGAATTTTTCTTCCTTCTTCCAAACGAATCGGGATATTTTGCAGATTTGGATCAATCGAACTTAATCTACCTGTTTGGGTTAAAGCTTGATTAAATATTGTATGAACCTTGCTTGTTTTCGGATGAATAAATTTGATTAACCCTTCAATATAGGTTGATTGTAATTTACCTAATTGGCGATACAAAAGAATATGTTCAATGATTTCATGACTGCTTTCAAGTTTTTCTAAAACATCAGCAGAAGTCGAATAACCGGTCTTTGTTTTCTTAATAGCAGGCAATCCCAATTTATCAAATAGAATAACGCCCAGCTGCTTTGGTGAATTAATATTAAACGTTTCACCAGCCAACTCATAAATCTTTTCTTCAAGATTCGCTAAGCGCCCCTTTAATTCATCTCCCATCGCAAGTAAACGATCTTTATCTACTTTTACCCCTTGGGATTCCATATCAGCTAGGATGAAGGAAAGTGGCATTTCAAGATCATGGTATAACTCCAGTTGTTGGTTTTCTTCAAGCTCAGACTCTAGCTTGTCCTCTAAATCTTCCAGTACGAGTGCCTTCCGTACAAGATGCTCAGCAAGCTCCTTCCCATCAGGAATCTTTCTTTTTGCTCCTTTTCCATAAAAGGCATCATCTGATTGTATGGAAGAAAAATCATATCTTTTAGCAATAGAGGCAATATCATCAATCGTTTCCGACGGATTAGCTAAATAGGAAGCAATTAATAAATCAAAGACAACCCCATTTAAGTGAATACCATGATGTCTTAATGAAACCTCTGTGCGCTTCGCATCATAAACGGTCTTTTTCTTGCTTTCATCCTCAGCCCATGCTTTAAAAATAGAAGATTTAAGTGCCGTATCGGTTGGGATATAAAAGTGACCTTTATTGTTTACAATAGAAAAACCAATAATATCACTATAATGATAGTTTGCATCTAGCACTTCTACATAGAAAGCATTTTTGTTTGAAAAAATCGACTCCTCAACTTCTTCGACGATTTTAAATTCAATGTCATCAAAAACTTCCGGTTCGTCATTCGTTTGGACATCTCCACCGACTTTTTCCAATAATGATTGAAATCCTAAATCCTTAAAGAGATCAATTACTTTATCGGGAGCATAACCAGGATATTCGATCCCATCTAATTGAACTTCTACTGGTGCATCACGCATAATGGTTGCTAGTTGTTTGCTCATAATCGCCTGATCTTTATACGTTTCTAGTTTTTCCTTTAATTTCGCACCGCTGACTTGATCAATGGACGATAATAATTCTTCAACAGTTGGGAATTGCTTTAGTAGCTTTATGGCTGTTTTTTCACCAACCCCTGGAACACCCGGGATATTATCAGAGTTATCCCCCATCAGACCTTTCATATCAATGATCTGATCTACATTTAATCCATACTTTTCTTGAATATGTTCAGGCGTATATTCCTCAATATCGGTTATCCCTTTTCGAGTGATCCCTACTGTCGTTTTAGGAGAACTAAGTTGGGTTAAATCTTTATCACCTGAAATCACCTTGATTTCAAAGCCGTCTTGTTCAGCCTTTAAAGAAAGGGTTCCGATAATATCGTCTGCTTCATAATTTTCAAGCTCATAGGACGAAATTTGAAAAGCCTTTAACAATTCGCGAATATAAGGAAATTGCTCAGATAATTCTGGAGGTGTCTTTTGTCTCCCACCTTTATATTCGCTAAACGTTTTGTGGCGAAAAGTCGTTTTGCCCGCATCAAATGCCACTAAAATATGGCTTGGTTTTTCATCTTCAAGAATTTTCATTAACATCATGGTAAAACCGTAGACGGCATTCGTATGTATTCCTTTATCATTATTTAACAGTGGTAAAGCAAAGAAAGCTCGATAGGCAATACTATTTCCATCAATAAGAACTAACTTTTTCGTCAAACATAACACCCCATTCATAAGAAAAGCGGAAGCGCCTTGCCCACCCCCGATAAAGAAAACTCTCCGACTGTCAAGCCTTTAGGCGAAGACAGACGAGTAGTTGCACTTATGCCGGTACGGCCAAGCTCAAGACGAGCCGGCATGAAGATTGTATTTTAATCTTCTTGACGGATTGTAAGAAGTGTTAGGCGACTATTCGGGGACTCAGGTCTAGACATCCATCTAACTTCCAATAACTTTTCTTTATCATTTTTTCCTTTCCTAAGTTTATCATGATTAAAGTGTGAAAGGAAAATTTCGACACGGAAAGACATTAGAGCCTGACACTAAAAAAAACTTCAAAAAGTCTCTCCGAATTAAATCAAGCCAAATAAAAAGACGGAAAGCCGTGAGGCAATCCGTCTTTTTATTTGGCTCCTTGGATGAAGGGGTATTTCACTATTGATTGTAACAATAGAATGTTAATCCACTATAAACCAAATGTTAATCTAATGTAAAACCCTCTTCATCAGACATTTACTTTAAATCGGAAACTTTTTAGAAAGCTCAATACTAAAAGTAGTTCCCTTCCCAACTTTACTTTTAACAGTTACTTTCCCTTTATGGGCTTCTAACAAGTGCTTGACAATTGCCAGTCCAAGTCCAGTTCCACCCGTATTACGATCCCTCGCCTTATTTACACGGTAAAAACGTTCGAAAATACGCGGAATTTCTTCCTTCTCAATTCCCATTCCCGTATCCACCACATGAATGGTTACCTTTTTAGGTGTATCTTCTATCTCAATCGAAACATTTCCACCATTAGGTGTGTATGAAACAGCATTCGATATAATATTGATAAAGACTTGCTTAAGACGATAGTTGTCCCCTTCAATCATTAAATCATCGTTAGGTTTTTCAAATAGAATTGAAATATCTTTTTCAGCTGCTTTTCCTTCAACAATACTAATCGATTCTTGAAGGATTTGCATCAAATCGATCGTCGCAATCGATAAACTAAAGCCTTCTTTTTCAATCTTCGAAAGTTCTAGTAAATCATAAATAAGTGACTGTAATCGATCACTCTCTTTTAAAATTATAGATAAAAAGTATTCCAATGTTTCCTGATCTTTCATCGCACCATCTAGTAAAGTTTCAGCAAAACCTTTAATCGAAGTAACAGGTGTTCTTAATTCGTGAGATACATTTGCAACAAAGTCTTTACGCGTTTGTTCTAACTTTTTTAGCTCTGTGATATCGTGAAAAACGAGAAGAATCCCTTTCCAGACATCATTGGTCCCAATAATCGGCACCCCATAGACTTCAAAGTGTCTCCGTTCAATTTTAAATGGAATGACAAGCTGTTTGCGAATTTTTTGTTCAGTCATAAAAATATCTTCGATGATTTTAATAATTTCTTTATGCTTAATAACCTCATGATAGAGCTTGTATAAGTATTCTGATGACTTTACATTAAATATTTCTTTGTAGGTACGATTAATCAAATTAATATACCCATGACTATCAATTAAGATAAGGCCACTCCCCATGTTTTCAATCAAGGTACTTAAGCGGTCTTTTTGCATCTCATGGGCTTTCATCATATCCTGCAAATTCCGCGCAAGAATATTGAGTGAGGAATTCAGCATCCCTATTTCACCATTCTGATCCTCAAACGTCCGGGCTTGGTAATTGCCCTTTGCTAATTCAAAAGCAAAATTGGTTGCTCTTTCGATTGGCTTTGTATAACGATTCATAATATTGCGACCGAGTATTAAAATTACAATAAAGGCAAAACTAAAACTGATCCCTAACAGCCACCAAATTTGCGAGTTCGCTTGCCTAAGCTCGTCCATCTTCGAACTAAGCAAAACAAAACCTTGTTCCGAACCGTTCCATTCAATCGGTTCCCAGAAATATTGAACATTCACTTCAGTGATCCATCTGAAATCGGGTACTCGTGAAGGTTTGTGCCCCATCATATCCATTAACACTTTTTTATATTGTTCTGGATCTTCTTCAATAATCTCGCCAGTTTCAAAAATCTTATTTCCGTCACTATCAAAAAGGGTAATTCTAGCATCTAATGTCTTGCTGAAATCTTGAATTTTAGTTTTATTAATTGAATCGATTCCACCGGATCCTTCAATATAATCAGATACTAAACTGGTTTCTTTCAGTAGATGTTCGTCAAAATTCTTTAGATAATACGTTTTAAAGAGTTGACCTAATACAAGTCCTATTCCAACCAGAACAACGATGAGTAATGCGAGGAGTGTAAAAAGAATTTTCGAACGAAACTTAATCATTCGAACTTAGGCTCCTCGAGCTTATACCCCAATCCTCTAATCGTTTTAATATAAACTGGCTTCTTTGTATTTTGTTCAATCTTCTCACGTAAATGACTAATATGAACATCAACAATTCTTGTATCTCCAGCAAAATCATAATTCCAGACAGCACTTAATAATTGATCCCGTGTTAATACTCTGCCTTTGTTTTTGGCAAGGTACAACAATAATTCAAACTCCTTTGGAGTTAATTCAAGTATGGATTCATCATAGTAAGCTTCATATTGATCTGGATATATCGTTAAAGAGCTTATCTTCAAGACTTCCGAATCATTTTGCCCTGTTTGATCGGTTGCCTCATCTTGTATTTGAGACCTTCTTAAAATCGCCTTTACCCGTGCAACTACTTCCCGAGGGCTGAAAGGCTTGGTCATATAATCATCAGCACCCAGCTCAAGTCCAAGCACCTTATCAAACTCATCATCTTTCGCCGTCAACATTAAAATAGGAGTGAAGTTTTTCTGCTGTCGCAGTTGTTTGCAAACTTCTAAACCATCCATGGTAGGCAGCATTAAATCAAGAATAATCAAATCTGGGTTCTCTCTTAGGGCTGTATTTTTCCCATCTTCTCCATCCATTTCGGTTAATACCTCATATCCAGCCTGTTTTAAATTATACTGAAGTAATGTTACAATTGATTTTTCATCATCAACAACAAGTACTTTTTTACTCATATTAGCCTCCATTTGAAAAAGATAATATTCACCCCGTACGAAACATCCAAAGTCCCTTATTTTATACTATACACATATTTTTAAAGGTTGTACACGACAAAAATTCACAATTTATTCATAAAACTTTGTAGAAAACAAAAAATCCGAGGAAGTTCTCCTCGAATTTTTTGTTATGCTAACACAGACATGACATTTTTCACGGCATTAGCTGAACGGTCTAATGCTGCCTTTTCATCGTCTGTTAACTGAAGTTGAATGACTTTTTCGATTCCATTTCCACCAATAATTGTTGGAACTCCTAGATAAATCCCTTGATACCCATATTCCCCTTCAAGATAAGCGATTGTTGGCAATACACGTCGTTGATCTTTCACAATCGCCTCAACCATTTCCGTTAAAGCAGCTGCAGGCGCATAATAGGCACTGCCGTTTCCAAGAAGATTAACGATTTCTCCTCCGCCTTTACGTGTACGTTCTACAATTGCTTCTAGTCGTTCCTCAGGAATTAATGTCTCCAATGGAATTCCTCCTGCATAGGAATAGCGTACAAGTGGAACCATGTCATCTCCATGACCACCTAAAACGAAGCCTGTAATGTCCTTAACAGATAAATTTAATTCTTGTGCGATAAATGTACGGAAGCGAGCTGTATCCAAAACTCCTGATTGTCCAATTACACGATTCTTTGGAAATCCAGATTCTTTAAATACAGTATACGTCATGGCATCAACCGGATTCGTTAATACTATGATATAGCTATTCGGAGAATATTTGACGATTTCTTTTGTAACAGATTTCATAATACTTTGGTTGGTTTGAACCAAATCATCACGGCTCATACCAGGCTTACGGGCAATTCCTGCTGTAATGATGACAATATCAGAGTCTTGCGTATCCTCGTAGTTTGAAGTTCCAATGATATTGGCGTCAAACCCTTGTACAGGACTTGCCTCTAACATATCTAGTGCTTTCCCTTTTGTAGGGTTTTCCATTTGTGGAATATCTACTAATACAACGTCCCCTAATTCCTTTTGTGCGATAAAAAGAGCAGTTGTTGCTCCTGTAAATCCGCTACCGATAATGGAAATCTTTTTACGTTTGATGGCCATGTTCATCTCTCCCCTATTTTTAAAATATGCGTTCAAGCAACCCCTTGTCCCTTTGACAAAAAAACTCATTGATGTTCGAATTCAAATTATTTTAATAACAATTTGAATATTAAGTCTTTTTACGATAATAAGAATGGTCTAATGACAATATTAGACCATCCTTTTTAAATACTACAATATCATTACATGTTCTTAATTAATTCAGTACCAAATTCAGAGCATTTTACTTCTGTTGCACCTTCCATTAGACGGGCAAAGTCATAAGTTACAACTTTTGAAGCAATGGTTTTTTCCATTGATTTTGTGATTAAGTCAGCCGCTTCATTCCAGCCAAGGTGTTGTAACAGTAACACACCTGAAAGGATAACAGAAGATGGGTTAACCTTATCTAATCCAGCGTACTTAGGTGCTGTACCATGTGTAGCTTCGAAAATAGCATGTCCAGTTACATAGTTAATGTTTGCTCCTGGCGCTATTCCGATACCGCCTACCTGTGCTGCAAGTGCATCAGAGATATAGTCACCGTTTAAGTTCATTGTTGCAACCACTTCAAACTCACTTGGGCGAGTTAAAATTTGTTGTAGGAAGATATCCGCAATCGAATCTTTTACAATAATTTTCCCTGCTGCTTCTGCTTCAGCTTGTGCTTTGTTTGCAGCTTCTACACCTTGCTCTTCTTTAATGCGGTCATATTGGTTCCAAGTGAATACTTTATCTGCGTATTCTTTTTCTGCAACTTCATAACCCCACTTTTTAAATCCACCTTCTGTAAACTTCATAATATTACCTTTATGAACCAATGTTACAGATTTTCTGCCTTCTTTAATCGCATAATCAATCGCTGCACGAACTAAACGGCTTGTCCCTTCTTGAGATACAGGTTTAATACCGATACCTGAAGTTTCAGGGAAACGAATTTTATTTACACCGAACTCATTCTGAAGAATGCTGATTAATTTTTTGGCTTCATCTGAACCCATTTCGTATTCAATACCAGCATAGATATCTTCTGTATTTTCACGGAAAATAGCCATGTTTGTATCTTGAGGACGTTTTACTGGTGAAGGAACTCCTTCAAACCAACGAACTGGACGTAAACATACATATAGATCCAATTCTTGACGAAGAGCAACGTTTAGAGAACGAATTCCCCCGCCAACTGGTGTTGTTAAAGGACCTTTAATCGCGATTAAATACTCATTGATTACATCCAATGTTTCTTTAGGCAGCCATTCACCTGTTTGGTTAAATGCTTTTTCCCCCGCTAAAACTTCTTTCCATTGAATCTTGCGCTCACCGTTATATGCTTTTTCAACTGCTGCATCTAATACACGTGAAGCTGATGCCCAAATATCAGGACCAGTTCCATCCCCTTCGATAAATGGAACGATTGGGTTGTTTGGTACATTTAATACTCCGTTAGTTACTGTAATTTTTTCTCCAGTCATGTCTTATCTCTCCTCCAAGTCTGTCTAAAAAATATGTAGTAATTAGAGACTGCATATGATGTGGAAACTATACAGCCTCTAATTTAACCATAAAATTAGAAGTAATCATTGTAAATCATAGGATTACTTAATCTTAAAAAAAATTAGATCCGTTTTTCAATAGGAACGTATTCTTGCATTCCAGGTCCAACGTACTCAGCTCTTGGACGTATTAATCGGTTATTTTCATATTGTTCTAAAATATGAGCCAACCAGCCAGAAACACGACTAACAGCAAAGATTGGTGTAAATAAATCATGGTCAATCCCTAAACTATGATATACAGATGCTGAGTAAAAGTCCACATTTGGCGGCAATTTCTTTTCAGAAGTTACAATATTTTCAATTTTAACTGACATATCATAATACTCAGGCTGACCTGTAAGAGTAGTCAACTTTTGAGACATTAGCCTCAAATGTTTTGCACGGGGATCTCCATATTTATATACACGATGTCCAAAGCCCATAATTTTCTCTTTCCTGATTAGTTTTTCACGAATATATGATTCTACATTATCAGGCGTTCCTATTTCTGTAAGCATTTTCATAACCGCTTCGTTTGCACCGCCGTGTAAAGGACCTTTTAAAGCACCAATCGCAGCTGTAATACCAGAATAAACATCGGATAACGTCGCTACACATACCCTAGCTGTAAAAGTAGAAGCATTCAACTCATGATCAGCATGTAAAATTAAAGCCTTATTCATCGCTTCTTCAGCAATTGGAGCAGGCTTTTCCCCTGACAACATATATAAGAAATTAGCTGCAAAGCTTAAATCCTCTCTTGGTTCAACCGGCTCTAATCCTTTACGGATACGGGCAAATGCTGCAACGATGGTTGGCATTTTAGCTTGTAAGCGAATCGCTTTTCGATAATTGGCCTCTGGGTCCATTTGATCTGCTTCAGGATCAAAGAGTGCTAATTGAGAAACGGCAGTTCTAAGGGCTGCCATCGGGTGCACTTGGTCTATAGGATATGACTTAAATCCATCAAGAACACCTTGAGGAAGTTCAGCACTTTTGGCAAGTTGTTGTTTGAGTTCGATTAATTGTTCATTTGTAGGTAATTTTCGATGCCATAATAAATAGATTACCTCTTCAAAACTAGCATTCTCTGTTAAATCGTCAATATTATAGCCTACATATGTTAATGTATCATTAATGATCGAACTAACTGAGGATGTAGCCGCAACAACACCTTCAAGGCCACGTGTAACTGTCATATAAATCCTCTCCTTTTAAATAAAATTCCTCTTAAATAGACTCTGTGAAACTCGGTTGTTGATATCCGTTTTCAGCACTTCGCTTACAGCGGGAAACGCTTGAGCCTACCGCACCTTCCACTACAATCAACAATAGTCTGAAATCAACATGATCCTAAAAAGCACAGCGTTTAAACAGAATCCCCTACACGAATTACATTATCATTTTATTCAGTTAAATAAGAATTATCAGAAATAATTACCAGAAAGCATTCTATTAGTCTTATTATTCGTTGATGATGATTGTTGAACACCGCTCTTCTATAGGATATTGAGCGGATGTTCAATATAACGCAATAAAGAAACTGCTTTCAAAAAAGGTAAACAAGTTGAATATACATTTTTTATTATATACAATTATCTGACTTTACACAATTTTAAAATTTAAATTCGTCATAAAAAATGATAAAATCTTATATTAATTGAACGATTTTCATGGCTAAATACGCGATTCCGGCGCCAATTAATGGACCAACCGCTACGCCTTTAAAAAGTGCCACCGAAATAATCGTTCCCAGAACAAGGGCTGTCGTAATATGTGGATCCTTTGCGAGTAAGATCACTCCACCTTTTGCTAATAATGCAACAGCTATTCCAGATATTAAGGCAATCCAAGCAAAAGAAGATTTAAAAGCTCCTAGCAAATCTTTAAAGCCGATATCTCCACTTGCAATTGGAGCCAAGACAGCAATGGTGATGACAGTCACTCCCCAATTAATACCTTTGGACTGTAATACTGAAAAAACTTTCGAATCAACATTAAATAATTTTATAAGTATTAATATAGCAACAGCAATAATGAGCGATTGGTTTTTGGCAATCAAACCAATTCCTAATAATAATAACAAAAATAGTGTAGCTTGTGAGAACACAAATGTGCCTCCCTTCATACGTCTTTATTATTTTATCATACCTTTTTATGTTCATAAAAGTGTTTTGAATAAAACTTATAAGTTTCTGATAACTTTATTTACAATATGGGTAACTTGCATTATGGTCAAAGTAGTAAATTTATATTAAGAAAAGAGAGGTGACTTCATTTGAACCGTCTTTATATCAATCGGATGTTTAGATTCTTATTCATCCTTGGAATAACAATCGTTTCTATCATATGTATTTTTTACCTAACGAAGGTGACCTATCCATTTATTATTGGATTGGCAATTGCTTTTTTTATTAATCCGCTTGTGAATTTTTTCCAAAGAACATGCCGTATACCGCGAGCCTTATCGGTTATCCTCGTTTTAATTATTGTGTTTGCTCTTTTTGCTGGTTTGATTACTTTATTAATCGCCGAGATCGTTTCTGGTGCAGAGTATTTGGCAAAAGTCGTTCCTCATCAATTAGAAACACTTATCTCTCATTTAGAATTTTTATTTGTTTCACAGATTCTCCCCCTATATAATCAGTTAGCAAGCTTAGTAAATGACTTAGGGAGCGGCAGTCAGGAAACCCTTGTTAATAACATTCAAAATGTCGGTGGCACGATTGGAAGTTCAATTGGAAGCTTCATTCAGAAGTTTTTTGAATGGATTCCGACCATGCTTTCATGGTTTCCAAATGCAGCAACAGTGTTAGTTTTTTCGTTACTTGCTACTTTTTTTATAAGTAAGGATTGGGACCGATTATCGCAATTAGGGAAAAAGTTTGTACCCAAACAAATGAAAAAAAGTGGGAGAACCGTCTTTGTTGACCTAAAAAAAGCGCTATTCGGATTTTTAAAAGCGCAATTAACACTTATTTCAATTACTACGGTCATTATTTTAATTGGGTTAATCATCTTGCGCGTAGACTACGCCATCACCATTGCTCTCATTACGGGTTTAGTCGATGTTCTTCCTTATTTGGGGACGGGATTAATCTTTGTTCCTTGGATTATTTATGAATTCATTACAGGGGATACGATGATGGCGATTGGACTTGGGGTTTTATATCTTGTTGTTCTGGTTCAACGCCAAGTGATGGAACCAAAGATTCTATCCTCTAATATCGGTATGGACCCGCTTGCGACTCTAATTTCCCTATTTGTAGGCTTTAAACTCATTGGGTTCTTAGGATTGATTATTGGTCCTGTCATCCTTGTTATCCTTACCACTTTACATAAAGCCAATGTATTTCGCGATTTGTGGATTTTTATTAAGGGCGAGGATATTCAAGCATAATAGGAGGGCTGTCCACAAAGGACAGCCCTCCTATCTAATAATCGTTATGGATCTTCTATTTACCCATTTTTGCAGCATTTTCATTAAAAATGGTTTGACAATGGTTCGTGTAAACGGAATTAAAAGAATTAACCCTATTAAATCTGTAATGAAACCTGGTGACAGTAGCATAATCCCACCGATTAATATACAGACACCATTTACAATCTCTTCATTTGGAAAGATTCCATTTTGAAATTGTCTTTGAAGGTTTCTCATCGTATTTAACCCTTGTTTTTTAGCTAAATACGCACCAAACACTCCTGTCAAAACAATTAATAAAAAAGTAGGCCAGATTCCAATTGTTTTTCCTGACAATAGGAGCACCGTTATTTCCAACGCAGGGATTAAAATAAATAATAAAATGGCGATTCTCATAAGACCACTCCATTTTGAAAAATAGGCTTCGCTTAGTTGTTGATCTCTGTTTTAGGCACTCGCTTTATGGCTTTATTTGGTAGCCACAGGAGTCTTCGTGCTTTCCATCAACATTTCCCATTAACACAGCCCAAAAAATAAAAGGAGGCTAGAATGCCTCCTTTAGATTATAGCATATACAGGTTTAGATCACACTTGCATGACCATTATAGATAACTCCTCTTTGAGCATCTACTGTAATCTCTTGACCGTCTTTTAAGATGTTTACGGCATCTTCAACCCCAACTAATACTGGGATTCCTAAATTCAATCCAACGACAGCAGCATGACATGTAAGTCCGCCTTCTTCAGTGATAATCGCTGCACATTTTTCAATAGCCGGAACCATATCCTTATGTGTTCCCTTTGTAACAAGGATAGAACCTTCCGTCACCTTTGCAAGAGCTTCTTCTGCATTCTTAGCAATGACTACTTTTCCGTAAGCAGATTTACGTCCAATTCCTTGAGCTTTTGCTAAAATATCTCCTACAACGTGAATTTTCATTAAATTAGTAGTTCCTGATTCACTAACAGGGACTCCAGCCGAAATCACGACTAAATCTCCATAGTTCACATAACCGCTATTTAAACTTTCATCTACTGCATTATCAAGCATTTCATCTGTAGTGCCCGATTTTTGTCCTAATATCGCATAGACTCCCCATACTAAAGCTAATCTTCTTAATACATGATCATTCGCAGTTACGGCAACAATCGGTGACTTTGGACGGTATTTAGAAATCATTCGAGCCGTAAATCCGCTCTCTGTTGCAGTGATAATCGACTTTGCATCTAAGTTTAATGCAGTATGAGCAACCGATTGACCAATTGCATCCGTAATTGTGCATTCATTATCTTTACTATGAGAAGATAATAATTTTTTATGATCCAATGCGGATTCTGCACGAGAAGCGATGTTATGCATCGTTTGAACAGCTTCGACTGGATAACTTCCTGCAGCAGTTTCTCCAGAAAGCATAATCGCGTCTGTTCCATCAAAAATCGCATTCGCTACGTCACTTGCCTCTGCACGAGTAGGGCGAGGATTACGCTGCATGGAATCAAGCATTTGTGTTGCTGTAATAACTGGTTTACCAAATTTATTACATTTTTTAATTAAGTTCTTTTGTACAAGAGGTACTTCTTCAGCAGGGATTTCAACACCTAGATCCCCACGTGCAACCATTAATCCTTCAGATACTTCAAGGATTTCATCAATATTGTCTACCCCTTCTTGGTTTTCGATCTTAGGAATAATATTAATATACTCTGCATTATTTTCTTCTAGTAAACGTCTGATTTCAAGTACATCAGAAGCTCTGCGGACAAATGAAGCAGCGATAAAATCTACTTTTTGTTCGATCCCAAATAGAATATCATTTGCATCCTTTTCTGTAATCCCAGGTAATTTTACTGATACACCAGGTACGTTAACACCTTTTTTATTTTTTAATGTTCCACTGTTTAAAATTCTAACATGGATATGACCTTTCTCTTTATCGATTTTTTCAACTTCAAGACCGATGAGACCGTCATCTAAAAGAATTCTTGAACCGATTGTTATGTCATCAATTAACCCTTCATATGTAACTGAAAACATTTCTGGTGTTCCTTCTACTTCAGACATTGAGATGATTGTAGAATCTCCTGCTGTTAATTCAATGGAACCATTCAACATATTATTTGTACGAATCTCAGGTCCTTTTGTGTCTAGAAGAATCGCAATATTTTTACCCGTTCTTTTCGCTGCTTCACGGATATTTTTAATTCTTTGACCATGTTCCTCATGATCTCCATGTGAAAAGTTTAGACGAGCCACATTCATTCCGGCTTCCATTAGGGCAACCAATTTTTCTACACTTTCACTTGCAGGTCCGATTGTACAAACTATCTTCGTTTTACGCATTCCTTTTCCTCCTGTTGTCCATTTAAATAGAGAGTTGTTTTGATAATCGTAAGAGATCTAAATCGATGATATGTGATTCAGCTAATACCTTTGTAATATCACTATCAACCACTACATTGTTAAGAATCCCTACCGCTCTGCCACCTCTATTTTCCAATAACAATTCAACGGCACGAGCACCTAGACGGCTTGCTAGTACACGGTCATATGCCGATGGAGATCCACCACGTTGGATATGACCTAGAATGGAAACCCGGGTATCCATTCCACCGATTTCTTTAATTTGTTTACCAATTTCAGTACCGCTTGCAACACCTTCTGCCACAATAATAATACTGTGTTTTTTACCTCGTTCTTGACCTTTCTTTAAACGGTCGCAAATCTCATGGATGTCATAATTTTCTTCTGGGATGATAATGGTTTCGGCTCCTCCAGCAAGTCCTGCCCATAAAGCGAGATCCCCAGCATCTCTACCCATTACCTCAATAATAAAAGTTCTTTCATGAGATGTAGCCGTGTCTCTGATTTTATCGATGGCATCAATCACGGTATTTAAAGCTGTATCAAAACCAATGGTGAATTGAGTTCCACTAATATCATTATCAATGGTTCCAGGTACGCCGATACAAGGAATACCATGTGCGGTTAACGCTTTTGCTCCACGGTAAGAACCATCTCCACCGATAACCACTAAACCTTCAATACCTGCTTTTTTTAATTGTTCAACCGCTTGTAACTGAACTTCTTCCTCTTTAAATTCCGGAAGTCGTGCTGAAAGCAGCATCGTACCGCCACGATGAATAATATCGCCCACAGACCCTAAATTAAGTTGTTGAATATTCCCACTAACTAGACCAGCATATCCCCCATAAATTCCATATACCTCTACATCATGATAGATTGCTTTACGAACAACTGCCCTTACCACAGCATTCATTCCAGGGGCATCGCCACCACTAGTTAAAACTCCTATTTTTTTCATCGCATTTCCTCCATTAATATTTTGCCAAACATTATGTACTAAAACACAAAAAATATAGTAATATCTATAAAATATCATGAAGAATTTTTTATCTCAACAGGTTCTATCATTTGACGCTAATAGACGCAATTGTCATTAAAATGCAATCGTTTTCCTACGCTAATTCAAACTGAAGAACTTGGTGAAATAACTAAATAACTACGAAGAGAAAATAGGTAGAATAGGTTTCCTAAAATAGAGAAAAAACGTACTTTAAACAGTACGTTTTTAATTTACCCCGATAATATCTTTTAATAATGATATTTCACCAATTTGTTTAAATTTATTATAACGATGGTCCACTAATTGCTCAGAATCCATCTTTAATAATTCCTTTAAAGATCCCTTTAGCATATTTTCAATAGTAGCCGCTTGGGATTTAACATCTTTATGGGCTCCACCTTTGACTTCTGGAATAACCTCATCGACAACGCCTAGTTTTTTTAAGTCAGGAGCTGTAATTTTCATTGTTTCTGCCGCTTGCTTAGCAAGAGATGAGTCCTTCCATAAAATGGATGCTGCACCCTCTGGTGAAATAACCGAATAAGTTGAGTTCTCTAGCATCAATAAATGATTACCAACACCTAAAGCGAGTGCTCCACCGCTTCCTCCTTCACCAATCACCACACAAATGACAGGAACCGTTAAACCGCCCATTTCAAATAAGTTACGAGCAATCGCTTCACTTTGGCCACGCTCTTCAGCAGCTTTTCCAGGATATGCTCCTTTTGTATCAATAAAACAAATGATTGGACGCTTAAATTTATCCGCCTGTTTCATTAAACGAAGGGCTTTACGATAACCTTCAGGATGGGGCATCCCAAAATTACGACGAATATTTTCTTTTGTATCCTTACCCCGTTGTTGCCCAATCACCGTTACCGGTAATCCATGGAATTTAGCAATTCCCCCAACAATGGCTTCATCATCACCAAATAAACGATCCCCATGGCATTCAAAGAAATCAGTAAAGATAAGGGAAACATAATCTAGGGTTGTCGGGCGATTCGGATGACGAGCGATCTGCACACGATCCCACGGTTTTATATTCTCATAAATTTCCTTTTCCAATCTTACAAGTCGTTCTTCAAGCCGTGTGATTTCAGAAGTTAAATCAACATCGGATTTCTGTGTAAATTCCTTAAGATCGGTAATTTTTTGCCTTAGCTCCATAATTGGCTTTTCAAATTCTAATTCTCCTACCACTCTGGCACCTCCTTCTGTTGGTGAATATCCAATATCGTGGTCATTTGATCTTTTAATTCTAATCTTGGAATCACTGCATCCAATTGACCATGTTTCAATTGAAATTCAGCAGTCTGGAAGTCTTCTGGTAGCTCTTCACGAATGGTCTGCTCGATCACTCTCTTTCCAGCAAACCCGATTAATGCCCCTGGTTCTGCGAAATTATAATCACCTAGGGAAGCAAAGCTTGCTGAAACACCGCCTGTTGTAGGATGTGTCATAAAAGAGATAAACAAGCCGCCATGATCACTAAATCGTTTCAGAGCAACACTTGTTTTTGCCATTTGCATTAAACTCAAGATTCCTTCTTGCATTCTTGCTCCGCCAGATGCGGTAAAAATAATAAACGGTACAGATAGTTCGTCCGCTTTTTCAACGGCTAAAGTAATTTTCTCACCAACAACAGACCCCATACTCGCCATGCGAAAATGAGAATCCATGACAGCCACAACGACTTTCATTCCATTTACGTTTCCAATCCCCGTTACAATGGCCTCATTGAGTCCTGTTTTCTTTTGGTCCTTTTCTAGCTTTTCTTCGTACCCTGGGAAATTTAATGGATTGCCTGATACCATTCCTGCATTGATTTCCTCGAAGGTTTCCTCATCGATAAATGAGTGAATTCTTTCCCAAGCCGTCATCGGATAATGATACTGACAGTGCAAACACACTTTTAAGTTTTTATTTAGTTCTTTTGTATACATGATTTTTTTACAGTTTGGACATTTCAACATAATCCCTTCAGGAACATCCTGTTTAGATTTCTCAGAAGGAATAGTCGCGTATTTCTTCTTTTGCTTTGTAAAAATATCTTTAAGCAAGGTTGAACCTCCCTTATTATTTAAATTTCAGCCTCTAAAGGAAGCTCGTCTAAACAAAAAGAAGTAGCCCTTTACCAGCCATCTATGGGCTAATTATAGGAGCTAGTCTCTTTTCTCAGTTTAAAAAACTAACCTTAGTATAAAACTATAAAGGAATTGATGTAAAATCTTTGCTGTAATTTGTCAGCGATTATTCGACATTCCCTTTAATTTTTCATATACTTTCAATACTTTCTCTTGATCCTTTGAGGTTAAGACTTGGATAAATTGAATATAATCGGATTTTTGCAGTTTATCATCATGAAGAGCAAATGAGTCACTGAAGTCTTTTAAAATCAACCAGATCCTTAAGATTAAATAATTATCGGCTAGCTGGATGATTTTGACAAGAAAGTCATCAAGAGGAGTATCATCGTCCACCTCATCTAGAAGTCTATTCAAATGATCCTCTTTTAGCTGGCGATTTAAAACAAGAGATAAACAATCTTTTTCAATGAGTGTTTTCGTTTCAATTACATCTCGTTTGGATTTATCACCTTGTAAAATAAAGGTACTTAACAACGGAATTAACTGATGATCCTTAAAATCACGAATATAGGTCCCTTCGCCTCTTCTTGTTTCAATAAGCCCCAATAATTCTAACGCTCTTAACGCTTCACGAACAGAAGAGCGTCCTACATGAAGACGCTCGGAAAGTTCACGTTCAGAAGGTAATCGATCACCAGGGGTTAAACCATTATCTTCGATGATATGTTTAAGTTGTTTCACGATCTCAAGATATACCTTTGAATTGGTTTGTGTTGTAGTCACTTTATCAAATTCACTCGCCTTACCCAATACTAGAAAGTTTTCTCGTTTTTTCTTTTACTTCTTCAGGATCTACTTTTATACGGGCAACACCTGTTTCCATTGCAGCCTTTGCCACCGCTGCAGCTACAGCTGGTGCTACTCGTGGATCGAATGGTCCAGGAATGACATAATCCTCATGAAGGTCTTCCTCTGAAATTAAATCAGCAATAGCCCTCACTGCAGCAATCTTCATTTCTTCGTTAATATGTGTTGCTCTTACATCAAGAGCACCTCTGAATATGCCAGGGAATGCAAGAACATTATTTACCTGATTTGGAAAATCAGATCTTCCTGTGCCAACTACCTTTGCGCCAGCTTCTTTTGCAAGGCTCGGTAGAATCTCAGGGTTGGGATTGGCCATAGCAAAAATAATTGGGTTCTCATTCATTGATTTTACCATTTCGCTTGTTAAAGCACCTTCTGCTGAAACGCCAATAAACACATCTGCATCTTTAATAACATCTGATAAGCTACCCGTTTGATTTTGACTGTTTGTAAACTTAGCCACTTCATTTTTTACAGAATTCATGCCTACAGGACGACCTTCGTAAATTGCACCTTTTGTGTCACACATAATTATGTTACGAACTCCATACCCGTGAAGTAATTTAATAATCGCAATACCAGCCGCACCTGCACCATTAGCAACTACTTTAATTTCCGAAATCTTTTTCTTCACCAATTTCAATGCATTTACTAAGCCAGCAGCTGTAACAATTGCTGTCCCATGTTGGTCATCATGGAAAATCGGAATATTTGTTTCTTTTTTCAATCTTTCTTCAATCTCAAAACAATGGGGAGCGGCGATGTCTTCAAGATTCACACCACCAAAAGTCGGCTCTAACAGTTTAACCGTTTCGACTACTTTTTCTACATCCGTCGTGTTCAAGCAAATCGGAAAGGCATCTACCCCTGCAAAACTTTTAAATAATACGGCTTTCCCTTCCATAACCGGTAACGCTGCTTCTGGTCCAATATTTCCTAAACCTAATACAGCTGTTCCATTGGTTACAACTGCAACCATATTACCCTTCATCGTATATTCGTATACTGTCTCAGGCTTTTCGTAAATTTCCTTACAAGGCTCCGCAACACCTGGGGAGTATGCCAAACTCAAGTCTTTCGCATTTTGAACTGATACTTTTGATTTCGATTCAAGTTTCCCTTTGTTTTCCCTGTGCATATGCAAAGCTTCTTCTCTTAACGACACCTTTTCCACTCCCTCAAGACTTTTTATCCATGACAAACATCTCTTTTTCCACTGGTCTGACCAGTACCGTTCTTTTAAACAATATACCACACTAGCATATGATTTAGAAGAAAAAATAAGGATTGATGCAAAAATCTCGTTATACCGTTTCAAGTGCAGTGTCAATATTTTGAGCCATTTTCATGATTAACTGCCCTTTCCCATTACGGTTCTCCAATCTTCCTTGAATAAAAATAATCTTTCCCTTTTGCAAAATTGATCCCTGATTTTTTAATACATTTGGAAAAACAACCACTTCCATTTCTCCACTTTGATCACTGACGGTTAAGAAGGCCATTTGCTCACCTTTTTTCGTTCGGATTTTCTTTACCTCACTAATGTAAACAATGGACTTTTTAAAATCGGATTGATTCCGATCATATAAGGAATGGGCATGTAACTTTTCGAACCACTTTTCATACACGGAAACAGGATGATTGGATAAATAAAATCCAAGAACTTCTTTTTCCAATCGCAGTTTATCTTCTTCCCTTATCGGTTCAACCTCCATATATTTTGGTCTGATCGAAAATTCTACATCGATAAATAAATCACCTTGTTCCCCCTCCACAGGTCTTACTAAAGCGGCATGTTCCATCGCTACGTCAATACTTGCTAATAAAACGGCCCGATCCTCTCCAAATTCATCAAAACTTCCCGAACAAACAAGGGCTTCTAACGTTTTACGATTCACTGCTTTTTGGGAAATACGAATGCAAAAATCAAATAAATCGTTAAATGATTTTTCCTTGCGAACCCGGAAGATCTCTCTTAAAGCGACCATTCCAACCCCTTTAATGGCACCTAAACTATAACGAATCCCCAACTTTTCTGGGAAAAAGGAATACCCACTTTTATTAATCGAAGGTGGCAGAATGTTTATATTCATTTGCTTCATTTCACTAATATATTGACTGATTTTATCCTCATTTCCTGTGACAGATGATAAAAGTGCCGCCATAAAATGAATCGGATAATGAGCTTTTAAGTATGCTAATTGATAGGAAACGACACTGTATGCAACCGCGTGACTCCGATTAAATCCATAATCCGCAAACTTGACGATTAAGTCATAAATTGCATGAGCTAGTTTTTCTTCATACCCTAACTTTAGGGCACCTGCAACAAAATGGGCTCGCTCACGGTCAAGCACTTCTTTTTGCTTTTTACTTACTGCCCTTCTTAATAGATCTGCTTCACCTAGCGTAAACCCAGCCATCACAGCAGCAATCTGCATGATCTGCTCTTGATAGACAATAACCCCATATGTGTTTTCAAGGATTGGCTTAAGTATTGGATGTGGATAAATGACCTTTTCTCTTCCATGTTTACGATTAATAAAATGAGGAATATTTTCCATTGGACCTGGACGATACAGGGCATTTACAGCCACTATGTCCTCAAAACGACTAGGCTTTAATCGTGTTAATACATTCCGCATCCCTTCAGATTCAAGTTGGAATACCCCGGTCGTTTGACCAGAACTAATTAGTTGATAGGTTTTCTGATCATCTATAGGGATCTTTTTAATATTTATTTTCACACCGGATGTACGATGAATCGATGCAAGAATCGTTTCGATCAGTGAAAGGTTTCTTAACCCTAGAAAATCAATTTTTAACAATCCCAACTCTTCAAGATATTCCATTGAATATTGGGTTAAGTAGATTCCAGCCTGTCCTTGCCCAATCGGAATGACATTGACAAGCGGTTCTTCACTAATAACAACCCCTGCTGCATGTGTGGAAGTGTGTCTTGGCAACCCTTCTAGCTTTAGAGCGGTCTCAAATAATCGCTTATTTTGAGGAGATTCATTCACAAAATTTCTCAGGGCTTGTGACTCCTTATAAGCATCTTGAAGATTCAAGCCTGGTTTTGAAGGAATCATTCTTGATAAAACATCCAGTTCCTTTGTATTTAACCCAAACGCTCTTCCCACATCTCGTAATGCAGCTTTTGCCGCCAGCGTCCCAAACGTAATAATTTGTGCTACATGGAGTTCGCCATATTTTTTAGCAACATATTGAATGACCTCATCACGCCGATGGTCTGGAAAATCAATATCAATATCTGGCATTGAAATCCGTTCTGGGTTTAAAAAACGCTCAAACAAGAGACCATGCTCAATCGGATCCACATCAGTAATATATAAAGTATAAGCAACAAGTGAGCCTGCAGCAGAGCCCCTTCCAGGGCCAGTTAAAATTCCCGATTCTCGTGCGAACTTGATAAAGTCCCAGACAATCAAGAAATAATCACTAAACTGCATGTTTTTAATAATAGTTAACTCATATTGCAAACGTTGCTTGATTTCATCGCTTTGATTAGGGTAGCGCTCGGTCAACCCTTGCCAACATAGATCTGCTAGCATGCTATCCGCAGGTTTTCCATTCTCTGTAGGGAATTTAGGTAGTTTTGTTCTTTTTTGCTCAATCATGACATTACAAGCCTCTGCAATTTTTAGCGTATTTTCGAGCACTTCTGGTCGATCTGAGAATAGTTCAACCATCTCTTGGGATGTCTTCAAATAAAATTGGTCACTGTTAAGACGTTCATGATTTTCATCCTGTAATTTTTGCCCTTTTTTGATCGCTAGTAAACATTCATGGGGAAAGGAATCTTCCTGCTCCAAATAATAAACTTGATTGGTTGCAACCAATTTGACGCCGGAACTTTCCGCTATTTCTATTAATTTCTCATTTAGCGCAAGTTCTTCTTTTATTTGGTGGTTTTGCAGACTTATATAAAAGGAGTCACCAAATAATGTTTGATAAAGAGCTAATACTTTCTTCGTCCATTCTAATTCCTCTTGAATCATCGCCTGTTCAATCTCGCCTTGGATTCCAGGTGTAATCGCAAAGAGTCCTTCACTATAGTGCTTTAACCATTTGACTGGAATTCCTGTCGGAGATTTCGTTTGAACAGCACTCGTGATTTTCAATAGATTTTGTAAACCCACTTGGTTTTGCGCTAAAAGAACAAGCGGAAAAGCTTTATCCTTTTGCACTTCACTTATTACATCAACCGTTAAGCCGATAATTGGTTTCAAACCATGTTTTAGACATTGTTTATAAAAAGAAACAGCCCCATACATAACATTCCGATCGGTTAACGCTACAGCCTGAAATCCCTTTTGCTTTGCATTTACCACCAATTTCTCAATCGATGCCGTACTACTTAATAAACTATATGCGCTATATACATGAAGATGGATAAAAGACATGGAGACTCACTCACTTTCAAAACCGAAAAGCGGAAGCCCCTTGCTTAAGCAGAATATGGACTGCCTTGCACAGGATGTGCTGACATCGACGTTCGCAACAGGACGTTGCAGATTTTAGTCGATGTTCCTTCCCCTTTTGAGATAAAGGAAACACGATGAACACGCAGTGTGAATCGATGTTCACTTATCGTAGGGAGGGATGGGAAGTCCACTAGGCTCTAGGCGCTGGAGCTAGACCACTATCAATGATTAATATATATATCCTAATTATAAAGATATATCTAGAAAAAAGAAAATATGTTCCCTTCATCGTTTAATCATAATTGTATCAACTTGTCCATATGTTTATAAAGATAACACTTATTTTTATAAGGATGGGGATACGATGCAAGAACAGCCCTTTATTACACTCTTTTTTCAAAGTTACTTTATCGCTTTAGGCGTATTAATTGGTGGATCAATTATCGGTGGGTTTTCGGCTTTTTTAACAGGGAAGCCTCCCTTAACCGAAATTTATCGTCTTTCAAATATGATTCATATCTGGGCTATTGTGACGGCCATCGGTGGTACATTTGACGCTGTATCAACATTTGAAAGAGGCATCTATGAAGGACAAACGAAGGATTTATTTAAACAAATGCTCATCATCCTATCTGCTTTAGGCGGTGCACAAACCGGCTCACTCATTATTCAATGGCTAACACAGGAGCATACCACTTTATGAGAATACCACCCTATTATCGGAAACCAACTTGGCAGCAATTCTTCGCAGGTACCGTGATTGGCTCCATCATCAGTTGGTTTATCTTTTTATATATTTTTGGAGTATGGCAAGAGGAATATAGTAAGGAAATACAATTACAAAAAGATCGCATTGCCGAATTAACGGATGAGAAGAAAATCTGGCAAGAGGAATTTGAAAAGCTAAACAAAAAGAATCAAGAAAAATTAACGGTTCAGTCTGTTTATATTAAATTTACAAACAAGGATAAATATAAAGACTCCCTTGACCCTGTTAGTGTTTTACAAATGGAGGACCGAATTCGCGAGGACCTTAGGGTGATGATAGCAAAAGATATTGAAACCGTCTATAACAGCCGGGAGCTAATTAGAAGAACCATTGAAAATAAAATCATTAAAGCCAATGATAAACGCTATAAATTCAAGGTAAAAGAAATGACGATTTATACAACATTGTCAATTGAACTAGAAATTGAAATTGAATAACAAGAAAAGTTGTCTGCCTTAAAACAGTAACGTGTTCTCTTTTGAGATGCAAACAAAAAAGCACTGCTTAGGAATTCGCAATTAGTGATTATCCGATAGCTTTTACAGCTAGGCTAATGGAGTCTGATTTAAGCACGTCTATCGGTCTCCTTTCTTGAGTTTCTAGATAACGGAGTCCGTTTGAACTGGTCTATCGGACCCCTTTCTCGAGTTTCTGGAAAATAGAGTCCGTTTGAACTGGTCTATCGGACTCCTTTCTCGGGTTTCTGGAAAACAGAGTCCGTTTGAGCTGGTCTATCGGACTCCTTTCTCGGGTTTCTGGAAAACAGAGTCCGTTTGAGCTGGTCTATCGGACTCCTTTCTCAAGTTTCTGGATAACGGAGTCCGTTTGAACTGGTCTATCGGACTCCTTTCTCGAGTTTCTGGAAAATAGAGTCCGTTTGAGCTGGTGCACATGCTTCTGTCAAGTAGACAGTACCAAAGTGTCCTATATCTTTGCCTCAAGCACTATACTATCAATACGTTGAGCTTAAGCCATATCCACCACCCTTGCCAGTCATTTGGGTTCGTGGTGTAAGTAAAGTGGCGAATTGGAGAAAATAAAGCTATAAAAGCTCTCCAATCGCGCACACAGCGTACCACGAACCAGCTCTTCTAAGCTCTCTCTGGTCGGGGCCCGATACCCAACACAGCGAATCACTAAGAAGAGGTATTCCAGGCAAGGGCAAGCAGCTCCGCTGTGGTTCCCTGCGTGTCTCTTAGCTTGCATATTGTTTGATATATTTTACAGGACTCGTTTGTAATTTTGTATTAATTCGGCTATGATTAAAGTAATGGATATATTCGGATGCCGCATTTTGGACTTCGAATGCAGTTTCTGCATCTTCAAAAAAGCATTTTACTTCACATTTGAAGTGGCTAAAGAAGTTCTCAATGGGTGCGTTGTCCCAGCAATTGCCTTTGCGGGACATAGATGGGGTGAGGCCCATCTTTTTGACACGCATTTGGTATCCAGCGTTTGTGAATTGTACGCCTTGATCACTATGTAGAATGGCGCCTTTCACAAACGCTTTTTCTTTTAAACGATCTAACGCTTCGTAAACCAGCTCTAAATCTTGGCGATGACTAATTGCATACGCCACGATCTCGTCATGAAATAAATCTTTAATCGCACATAAATAGATATGTTTATTTGGTCCTTGTTCTACTGGTAAGTAGGTAATGTCAATCGTAAACTTCATTCCCGGTTTGTTTGCGTGAAAGTTTCGATTTAATATATTGGGGACTTTAATATTGACCTCATTACTCTTGATATAACGCCTTTGGCGAATTTTACAACGAATACCATATTTCCTCATAATTTTAGAAACACGTATCTCTCCAACCTCAATGCCATATTCTTCTTTTAATGCCATTTTCATTCTGTTTCTACCTAACGTTCCGCGGTGCTTATGGTGTAGTTTAATGATATAGTTGTACAGCTCTTCATCCCTTTGTGCTTGCACACTACCTCCACCACGTTTTTTCCATTTGTAATAACCAGAACGAGATACGTTAGTTAATTGAACTAATAGCGTAACGGGATAATCTTTTGAGTTTGCTTCGATAAAGGCAAATTCTACTTCTTTCTGCTTCACATCCTTTCCAGCTCTAACAGCTTTTTTAAGTATTCGATCTGTAAGGCCTGTCTTTCGATGATCTCATTTTTTGTTTCCTCTTCATTTCGTTTTTGCTTACCTATGCTCTTCATCCCTCTTGTATCTTTTAATGCCTCATATCCTCCTTCGCGCACTTTATTTACCCAACGATTCGCTACACGAGGGGCGCTGATGTTATATTCTTTTATCAAGTCTCGGATTGAATGCCCCTCGAAATATTTTTCAACTACTGTTTTCTTTAATTCGTAACTGTATCTTTTTTGTTGTCTTGCCATATTCATCTCCCACCAATATCTATCTTTTTCTACTATAAGGTTATCAAATGAATAGGACACTTTCTAAGATTGTCTACTTTATAGATACAATATCATGGTCTATCGGACTCCTTTCTCGAGTTTCTAGATAACGGAGTCCGTTTGAGACGGTCTATCGGACTTCATTTGTCAAATACCCGATTGAGTTGTCCGTATCATCAATAATAACATCCAAAACGACATCCACTTTAGCTCCCGAAGCAGTATATCAAGAATTTTTTTCTTTACTTGCTATTTGAATTGTTTTTCTTATACAACTATATGATCAGAAGCCTGATAAATTAACATTTATCAGGCTTCTAAAGTTGTTGCAATATATTATTTGTAGTTAGGATACTTAAAATGTATTAAGCCTCCTTAAAGAGAACCACCCGTTCGATTTTACGCATGATACTTTTATTAAATTAGTTCAAATCATTCGAGATGATCTTGTCCAAATGGAGCACATAATTCTTCCACTTGTTGGACAACGGCCTTTGCATCGTCCCAGGAATAAATGGATGCGCCTGCTGCTAACGGGTGACCGCCACCTTTAAAGTTGCGGGCAATCGTATTAATAACAGGACCTTTTGAACGGAATCGAACCCGAATTTGGTCCTGTTCTTCAATAAAGAAGACCCATGCTAAAATTCCTTTAATATTCCCTAAAGCTCCTACTAACAGGGATGCCTCTGAAGGATTCGCATCAAACTCTTGAAGCAATGCCTTCGTTAATTTAACATAGGCTACCCCATTTTGTCCTATTTCATAATTCAGCAGAATATATCCATTCAATTTGACAATATTCGGGTTTAGATTGTACATACCTTCATAGATTTCTGTTCTCGAAAAGTCATAATGAATGAGTTCACCCGCATAGGTAAAGGTTTTTTTACTTGTACTTGGATATAAAAATCGACCAGTATCCCCAACAATTCCTGCATACAATAAACGCGCAGCAGCATCAGACATTTTCAATCCTTTATCTTTTCCATTTAAATAAAATTCATAAATCATTTCACTCGTTGAACTTGCATTCGTATCAACCCAAAGTAAATCACCGTATTGATCAACATTTGGATGATGATCAATTTTTATTAACTTCTCACCTAATGTATATCTTGAGTCATCGATCCGTGCTTGATTAGCTGTATCACAAACAATGACTAATGCTCCTTGATATGTTTCATCAGAAATTTGATCAAGTCTACGTAAGTAATGAAGCGTTTCTTCCTCTTTTCCAACTGTATAAATAGATTTTTCTGGAAACGATGCTTTCAGTACTTCTGCTAATCCCCCCTGTGATCCGTATGCATCTGGATCAGGGCGTATATGTCTGTGAATAATAATGGTTTCATAATCTTTTATGGTTTGGAGTATTTGATCTTTCATATTGTTCTCCTTCTTAAATGATGGTTATTTAATTAATAGCACAAAAAACGAGAAAGAAAAAGAATATAAGCTCCATTTTGGAAATTTTCAAATAAAGCAAGTACAATAGAATCTAATAATAGAGCTTAATTCAATAGAGCGGAGGGATCTGTTTGCCTTTTTTAGTCATTTTGATTGTTTTTTCATTTGCTTTTTATCTTTTTTATAAGACAAAATATGTTCGAACAAAATTGCCTGCAGAGAAGCGCTGGATTTCAGCAAAATCGAATATTGCCCTTGGTTCCTTTGTCGGTTTATTTGGAATTAATCAACTGTTTCTTTATCAAACCACCATTACCTACATTATTGCTGGAATCTTCATTATTCTTGGGGGCATCAACGTGTGGGGAGGGTTCAAGGCGTATAAGTATTTCTTGCCACTCGCAGCTAAAGAAGTTCAAGAAGCGCAAAAATAAGAAAGAGGTTTCTCTTTCTTATTACAGAATACTTTCGTTTTGAAGTTAGATTAATGTCTAGCGCAAGCAGCCATCCCCCTCTTTTCGTCACAAGCTTGTCTAGTGTCGGCTCCTAGGAACTAGGGTCATAAGCCAAGTACTTCTGAAGGCAAAAAACGCATTAAGAAGTACTCGCCTAGACCTGAGTCCCTGGACAGTCGCCTATACATTTCTTTCAATCCGTCAAGAAGATTAAAGAACAATCTTCATGCCGGCTCGTCTTGTGCTGGTCGGGGGTGAGCATATCAGGGAAAGCTTCCTTGAATTGGCTTCACAGGAACAAAAGACTTTTTGTTCCGAAGGCGCTTCCGCTTTTCTTATTTATCGATCAATATGCTGACACATCATTAATGCTTTTCCCACTAGGAGTCCCTCGTTATAAACTTCAATATCAATCTTTCCGAACTTTCGTCCAACCTCTAATACTTTTGGATGAATCTCAACAATACTGTCAATTTGAACAGGTTTTAAGAAGTAAATGGTGATGCTTTCAAGAACAAGATCACCCTTTTTATGAGCCTTTAACGCTTGATTTGCTGCCTCATATACGATTGAGGTAAAAACACCATACGAGATTGTTCCCAAATGGTTTGTCATTTGTGGAGAAACTTCGAAACGAAAGATATCATCTGATTTTGTTTTTCCCTTCATCAAACCAATGTTATTTGTGATAATATCATCAATTGTTTCACCGGCTTGCGGCTGTCTTTGATTCACCTGTAATGCTTTTAACACGTCTTGACGGCTGATTAGCCCTTCCAAACGATTGGATTCATTAACAACCGGAAGAATCTCAATACTTTCCCAAACCATCATATGTGCCGTGGAAGCAACACTTGTATTCTTATTCACTGTCATTGGGTTTTTGGTCATAATTTTTTCAATGGATATACTTCGTTCCACACCAATAATATCTTTTGAGGTGATCATCCCTTGTACCTTTAAATTTTGATCAACAACCGGAAATCTGCTATGACCTGTTTCTTTGTTTAACTCGTACCAATCAGAAAGCGTATTGTTCGTTTGCAAGTAATAGGACTTATCTAATGGAGTAAGCACATCTTCTACAAGAAGGATATCTTTCTTTATTAATTGATCATCAATCGCCCGGTTAATCATTGTCGCTGTTGTGAAAGTATCATAGCTAGTTGAAATGACAGGCATATCCAATTCATCCGCTAGTTTCTTCACCTGCTCATTAGCGTCAAATCCACCTGTAATCAATACTGCTGCTCCAGCAGTCAGTGCTAATTCATGGGCATCCGAACGGTTCCCAACAATTAACAAACTCCCGGCATCAATATAACGCATCATCGCATCCAACTGCATGGCACCTATGACGAATTTATTTAATGTTTTATGGAGACCTGTACGTCCACCAAGGACCTGACCATCGACAATATTAACCACTTCTGCAAACGTTAGTTTTTCAATATTTTCCTTTTTCTTTTTTTCAATCCGAATGGTTCCAACTCTTTCGATTGTACTAACAAAGCCTTTATTTTCTGCTTCTTTAATCGCACGGTATGCCGTGCCTTCACTCACTTCTAATGCCTTGGCAATTTGTCTGACAGATATTTTTTCACCGACCGGCAAATCATTAATATAATTTAGTATTTGTTCATGTTTCGTGGCCAAGAGTCTCACCCTTTATCTTAAAATAAAAATAATAGCTATTATCGTACACGTATCTGTTTATATTCTACTACCTCTATTATAAAGGTCTTGGCCATCTGTTTCAATTTTGTTTCGTTATCTGTTTCAATTTTATTTTCTCTTCTGTTTCAATGATAAGATCTTGATTTTACTCCTTTTCTTACCTTATAGCTACCTGTCTGTTGCTTTTTCTTTTTACTAGGAGTATATAACAAACCTGTTAGATTTCCTGCTATCACCATTAAAGCAAATAGCAGCCAAGCAATAGAAAAATAACCTTCTAGCCCAGGGCTGTTAATGGTTAGACGTGGAACGGCATAATACAGTAGAACTCCACTTAATAATAAGCAAATGAAATAACGATTCGTTTTAGTCAATCTTTCCACCCCTTTTCTTACTATCAATCTATGCGTACAAGCCTGAAATAATCCTTTAAAAACAAAAAATCGTACGAATATCGCACGATTTTTTGTTAGCTTATAATTCTATGAATTCACCTGGATTTAATACTTTCCCGTTTTTATTTTCAAGAAGTTCGATAAACTCTTTTGGATCCTGTTTAATTGGTGGGAACGTATTATAGTGAATAGGCACAACCGTCTTCGCACCAAGAAGTTTGGCGGCATACGCTGCATCTTCTGGTCCCATCGTAAAGTTATCCCCGATTGGTAAAAACGCTAAGTCTATCGGATGTCGTTCTCCAATTAATTTCATATCTGAAAATAGAGCCGTATCTCCAGCATGATAAATTGTTTTTCCTTCAGCCATGAATAAAATACCCGCTGGCATACCTAGATAGATGATTTGCTTGTCTTCTGTTTCAAAACCTGTTCCATGAAAGGCTGGGGTTAGTTTGACTTTACCAAAATCAAATTGGTAAGATCCTCCAATATGCATCGGATGCGTGTTTAATCCTTGCCAACTTAACCAATTCGCTAATTCATTATTGGTAACGACCAAAGAGCCATGTTTTTTAGCAAGTTGAACCGTATCCCCTACATGATCATTATGACCATGAGTTAACAGAATGACATCTGGTTTTACGTCATCAACCGATAAATCGGTTAATCCATTTCCCGTGATGAAAGGGTCAAAAAGAATCGTTTTTCCACCTGTTTCAACTTTTACAACAGAATGTCCGTGATAACTTACTTTCATCCTTTGTCCTCCTCCTTATAAGGTTACAGTTAAGCCAAATTGAGCCAATTGAATAGGACCTTTATAGATGGTTGCTGCCTCTTCCTTCAATTGCTCCAACCTTCCATAATGTGGGAGATGGGTTAAAATGAGTTGTCCCACACTTGCCACATTTGCTAATTTTCCGCTATCAAAACTTGTCATATGACCCGCATTCGAACCGTTTTGATCCCCATAAAAGTTACATTCACAAAGAAGGATATCAGCGTTTTTGGAAAAAGCAACGAGTTCTTCTTTAAATGAAGTATCTCCAGTGTAGATCAAGGAACGTCCCCCAGCTTCAAATCTCATAGCATAGCATTCAACTGGATGATTGGTCTTTTGAAAAGTAACAGAAAATGGTCCTACTTGTAATACTTCTCCAGGTTGATACGGAATTCCTTTTGTGACTTCTTTATATGTTAATACGGAAAATTTTTCAGCGTTTATGTCATGAGCATAAATGGGCAAATTGTCCATCTTTTTTCCTAGAAAGCCTTGAATTAATCTTGCGTGTTGTAATACACCAATGTCAGCGATATGGTCCGCATGATAATGAGAGATGATTACACCATCCAAATGTTCAGGCTCAAGAATGGTTTGAAGCTTTGATAGAACACCACTACCGCAATCAATTAATAACTTGAACCCCTCGTGCTCAAGGATATACCCTGCACTTGCTTCATTTGCTTTTGGATAACCACCCCAAGGACCAATAATCGTTAATTTCATCTCGCACCTCCATTTTCATTTTCTTCCACTGAACTATTATAGGAAAAATTTAGAAACAGTATAAGCTGTTATACACTATTTTTACGTAAGATAATTTGTATTAAAACAGTGTAAAATGTAAGAAAATTTGTATTAAAACAAATGTTGACAATATTTATCCTGTTATAATACAATTAAAACATCAAATGAAAGCCTATTCAAACATTCAAACTGGAGGGATACAAATGGTTAAAAATATTCTTGAATTCTTTAGAAATCTACCTAGTAAAAAATGCACAAAATGCGGAAAAGAAATAGAGGAACAGGCCGATTGCTACGGTAATACTTGTAACCATTGTATCGAGATTAACGATTTATAAGAATTAATATTTTTTATTTTTTATTTTCTTAATATTCTATATAACCACAAAACTCCATTCAGCCGAAAAATATTACGGCTGTTTTTTTATGTTTTTTTTCATACAGCCTTCATAATAAAAAGGAGTACAACATCTACTCGAGTTGTACTCCTTTTTTTTAGCCAATTTGGAATACGTCTTGTCCACTTTGATTCATCATGTATTGCATCACATTATTGACCGCTTCTTCACCTTGTTTTACACATGCAGATACACCTTCGCCATTGTAGGATTTACCAGCCAAGAAAATCCCTGGAAGTTCCTGTGTTAATCCTTGTTGGACCTTCTCCATTCGCTGCAAGTGACCTACGGTATATTGTGGGATAGAATTTGGCCATCTGGAAACAACAGATAATTCGGGACTACCACTTATTTTGAACGTATTCTTTAAATCCGCTAACACATTATTCACAATTTGATCATCGGATAAATCTACGACCACTTCTCTTCCAGCTCTGCCCACAAAACAACGATATAAGACCTTCCCTTGGGGTGTCGTATGCGGCCATACTTTATGTGCACATGAACACGAAGTAATCGTAGAGTCACTATTCCGAGATACAAGAACATTGGTGGCATCCATGTCCTTTTCAATAGCGTCTTTCGGAAAACCTAAAGCTACTGTCGCAATGGATGTTGCCGGGACACCCTTAAGGCTTTGGAGAAACGAATAATCTGAAAGAACACTATTAAGAGTTTGATGCGGAACCGCCATGATAATGCTATCGGCCATCATAATGTTTCCGCCATTTAAGACTACTTCATAGCGTTTGTTTCTTTTCCTAATTTTTTCTACCCGATATCCTAATTTTACACTTTCTGGATTCAACTTTTTTGCGATACCATCTGCAAAAGATTGCATACCTGTTTTAAAAGACAGGAACATCCTTGAATCGTTTAGAAACTCTTTTGACATCGGTAGAGACATTTTCTTCATTCCTAAAATAAGACTCCGGTATTTTTGCTCAATTTGGTAAAAATGAGGAAATAACGCCATCAAGCTCATTTTATCAATGTCCCCAGCAAAAACTCCTGATAATAAGGGCTCAATAAAGTTCTCTACCACTTCATCACCAAAACGATGACGAAAGAAAGTACCTAATGATTGATCAGATTCATGATGTGATTTGGGCAATATAAAATCACCAGCTGCTCGTATTTTTCCAGGGAACGAAAACAAATTCGTTTTCAACAATGGGCTTATATCAGTCGGAATTCCAATTACGGCACCACCCGGGATTGAATGAAGCTGTTCCCTAGCATAGATTAGCGTGCTAGTAGGTTTATTATGGACAAGCTGATCCCCTAGTCCTACTTCGAGAGCTAAGCGGGTGGCACTTTCTTGGCTTTCCAAGAAACAATCTGGTCCTCTTTCAATGACATATCCATTTCTTTTATACGTTTGCAATTGTCCACCTAGGCGATGCGATGCTTCAATCAACGTGACATCATACGGCAAGTGCTTTTCACGAACAGCCTTCTGCAAATAATAAGCTGCCGATAAACCAGTAATTCCCCCACCGATGATCACTATTTGTTTTTTATGTTCCAATTTCATCGCCTACTTTTAAAATAAGATAATCATTGTTGTATTTCTAATTTTTTTAAAACAATGGTTGCTAACGCATCAATAAATTGTGGATTCACATTAGGCATATCTGGTCGATAATAAGAAGCACCGATTTCCTCTGTGACCACCTTGCACTCATAATCATTGTCATAAAGAACCTCTAAATGATCAGAAACAAAGCCAACCGGAATATAGATAAAGGCCTGATACCCATTTTCATCATATAATTGTCTAGTAAGATCCTGAACATCAGGCCCTAACCATGGATCAGGGGTATTTCCCGCACTTTGCCAGCCTAGCGCATAATTTTTAACACCAGCTTGTTTAACAATTATTTCTGCAGTTTCCTTTAATTGCTCTGGATAGGGATCTCCCATGTTAATGATTTTTTCAGGTAAACTATGTGCTGAAACAATTAAGACATAATTCTGCTTCTCTTCCTCTGTCATTTTTTCAAATGTGATCGTTAATTGATCAACCCAATACTGAATAAATTTAGGTTCATCATACCAGCTCTCAATGCTCGTTATATGAGGACCTCCAAGTTTTTCAGCCTCTTCTTTCGCTCTCCCGTTATAGGATTGGATGCTAAAAGTAGAAAAATGCGGTGCCAGTACAATACTAACCGCATCTTCAATACCATCCTCATGCATTTTTTTGACAGCATCTTCAATAAACGGCTCAATATGTTTTAATCCTAAATACATTTTGAATTGGTATTGATCCTGTATTTGGTTTAATTGCTCTTCTAGTTTTTTAGCCTGCGCCAACGTTATTTCAGCTAACGGAGAACTTCCTCCAATTGCTTTGTATCTTCTTTTTAGATCATCAAGGGCCTCATCTGACGGCCTTCGTCCACGTCGAATATGGGTATAATACCGTTCAATATCAGATTCCTTATACGGTGTCCCATAAGCCATAACTAGAAGACCTATTGTCTTTTTCATGAAGTCATCATCCCTTCTAAGAAAAGCGCAAGCGCCTTCGGAACACAAAGTCTTTTGTTCCTATGAAGAAAATTCAAGGAAGCTTTCCCTGATGTGCTCACCCCCGACCAGCACAAGACGAGCCGGTAAGAAGATTGTTCTTTAATCTTCTTGACGAATTGTAAGAAATGTATAGGTGACTATCTAGGGTCAAAGGGCGTAAGACGAGTACTTCTTAAGAGAAGTACTTGGCTTATCCTTTCGTCCCTAGGAGCCGACACTAGACAATCTTGTGACCTCGAGGGGGATGGTTGCTTGCGCTAGACATCAATCTAACTTAAAAAAACTATATTTTCTAAACAACCCGAACTTAGTTACCTCATTTCTTAGCTGCTGAGTATTCATGAATGAAGGCGGTTAATTTCTTTAATGTATCAGGATTCACTTGTGGAAACACACCGTGACCTAGGTTAAAAATATAACCGTCTTTTTCCATCCCTTGATCGAGGATAGCTTTCGCTTTTTCCTCAATTACTTCCCATGGTGCTACAAGAAGGGCCGGATCGAGGTTTCCCTGAATCGATTTCGTTACACCTAAATTTCGTGCCTCACGTATAGGAAGACGCCAATCTAATCCAACAACATCAACAGGAAGATCATTCCATTCAAGAGCTAAGTGACTTGCTCCCACACCGAACATAATCAAAGGTACATTTTCTTCCTTTAAAGAAGATAAAATTCGGGTCATGGTTGGTTTAATAAAGGTACGGTAATCCTCTACATTCAATGCTCCAACCCAAGAATCGAACACTTGAATCGCCTTTGCTCCAGCGTTAATTTGAGATTTAACATATGTAATTGTCATTTCGGCAAGCTTGTCCATAAGAGCAAACCATGCTTTTGGTTCAGAATACATAAACGCCTTTGTTTTTGTATAATTTTTTGATGGGCCGCCTTCAATCATGTAGCTTGCTAATGTAAAAGGCGCGCCCGTGAAACCAATTAAAGGCACGTTCAAATGTTCCCTCGTTAACATTTTAATCGTTTCCAAAACATAAGGTACATCTTCTTCTGGATGAATTTCACCTAGTTTTTCAACATCTGCTAATGAAGTGATTGGATTATCAATTACTGGTCCAATTCCTGATTTTATTTCTACATCTACCCCAATTGCAGGTAGCGGTGTCATAATATCCTTATAAAGAATGGCCGCATCAACTCCATAATTTTCTACAGGTAATCGTGTGACATATGCACATAATTCTGGTTGATGGGTGATTTCAAATAGAGAGTATTTTTCTTTAATTTCACGATACTCCGGCTGTGAACGCCCTGCTTGACGCATATACCAAACAGGAACATGATCTGTTTTTTCTCCCCTTGTTGCTTTTAAAAAAGTGTCGTTAAATTTTCTTTCCATTCCCTATACCCCTTTCTAATAACACATATCTCTAGTGTAATATAGATAATCGTTAAAACGAAATTGATAAACGTACATTTTTATGACAATTATCATGATACCTTTTTATAATATTATTGTATAGTTTATCGCTTTCTCACAAAATAATGATGATCGTTACATTTGATTGGGAATGATTTGTTTCTAGATTTATAATGAGGGAAAAGGGTGATTACGATGAATATGTACTTTACAGGTGGTACAGAAGACTATTTAAAAAAGATAATCGAGAAACATCGAAATGAAACGCTCCTATTGATGCAAAATGAGGATATTTTTTTGTTGGCTCATGAAACAGAGGGAAGTTCGGTTTTTAATGAACCGAAAAAATATGAAATAATCGATTCTTCTGGATCACTAACCGCAACTACTGGATTTGCAGGATGCAATCATATCCCTGTAAGCGATGAAGGTCGTCCATTATTTGAATATCGCTTTAAGAACAGAGCAAGGTCCATTGAAAAAGAACCTGGTTTTATCGCGATTCGTGTATTACGTCCACTACGCTATGATACGTATATGGTGTTCACTCTTTGGAAAGATGAAAAGGCCTATCATCAATGGAAAAAATCCAAATCGTTTTCAGAAGCTCATGCGAAAGGTGAATTTGATAAGAAACAGAACCCCATCATTTTCCCTCGACCGTCCTTTGTAACAAACTATAAAATCTATGAAGAAAAAGAAGAAAAAAATAACTGACTGGACGCCACCAGTCAGTTATTTTTATTGGTTTAATGGGAGTGATTTTGACCCTTTTTTCATCTGACGATTCTTCATATTAGAACTGAAGACAAAGTAGATAACCAACCATAGTAAAGACCAAATCAAACCAATCGTGTACCCTCCAAGAACATCTGTAGGATAATGATCCTGTAAGACAATTCTGCTTAACCCAATTAGGGTCACCATCATAAATGCCATAATACCAGTACCCCACTTAAATTTAACCGATTTAAAATGGGAAATCAAAAAGGTAGCTGATATAAAATACAGAATGAAGCTTACCATGGCATGACCGCTTGGAAAGCTTAACGTTTCCGCTAATTCTGCGGTAACAGGTCTTTCTCTACCAACTACTTCTTTTAACCATTTGCTCATTTCATTTCCTAACGCAACCGCCAATAGCAAAATAACGATTCCGATAAGGTCTCGTTTTTTGAAGCCAAGCCAAATGACCATCATCAGAGCTACAATCCCAATTCCGATTGTGTCGCCTAATTCCGTAACCACGTTAAAAAAAGAAACACTAGCTTCTGGAAACAGAGATAATACCAATTGGTTTAGGTCCTCATCCAACGCTAAATGCTCATCATGTCTTACACCACTTATTAGAAAAACGGTGGACACAAGTGCGAGGACCAATAATAAAATCATCCATCTTATTTTCTTCATTTCTCCAACCCTTTAAATCCTTTCCCCTTTTTATACAGGAAAATTATACTATAAGGTTGGAGGTGTTGTTAATAATCTTAATCGATAACAATTTTTCGCGGTTTCGCCAAGTTGGTCGAGTAAATTATAATTGGCATAGGCTCCTACAACGGCACCAATTCCTGGTACAAGCTGAAGCATTTTTACAAAATCAATATAATCCCGATACTCTTGTTGAAACGCTTGCCAATCTAATTCCACTAGCTCTAATTTTCGTTCTTCCCAGTTTTCAATCAGCTCCATTGTTTCTCTTCTTTTTTCCGCACTCGAAAACGCTAATTGAAAAACAAGCAAAATAAAAATTCGTTCTTCATATTTTTTCGTATCAAAGCCATATAAATTGGCCACATCAAATAAAAATTTCATCTTAATCGATAAAAGAAGCGGAAAGTCGGCAAGCCCTAAAAGAATCCCTCCTGCACCAGTCCCGGCTCCTTCAATGACCGCGGACTTACGATAGGTAGACAATTTTTGTTGGAAGATTTCATCCCGCTCTTTTAGCGAATAATAAGCTTCTTCACTCTTTCTCGTCGTGATTTGTGAACCCGTTAACGTTAATTTTACGAAATTTTTAATCCCTTCTGTAATGACTACATGGGCTTTTTCCGGGATTTTTTCATTAATTTTATCTTGCATTCCTTTTGTCATCCGTTGAAACAGCTTCGGCTTTTTTAATATTTTTCGCTTCCATTCTAAAATCTCATTGAACGCTTGTTCCTCGTATTGATTCATGTATGCGAAATCTCTCCTTTAAGTTGTTACGCTCCATTTATTCACTGATCTTTCTTTTACTATACATGTAAACAAAATATAGACAAAAGACGATTCCAGCTAATAAGGAAATGATTGCTGACATCCAATCTCCCTTGACGAAAACAACAGCCGATAATAACAGGGCTTGCAGTCCTAAAATATTACGAATCATTCGCAGAAAAGTTTCGTGCTTTATTCTATTACTGATTGGTAACAACTCAAGCATGAAATGATTCTGATGATGCTTCCATAATGGCAGCAATTGGAAACCTGTTAAATAAAGAAATAGAACAACGAGAATAACTTGTCCGATGCCAAAGGTCAGAAAATAAATCGCCACACCAGCAATTATTGTTAAACGAATGAATAAACCTAAATAATCACCTGATCGCAAGAATGTTCTACCTAATAAATAAATATAGGTGTGATCTTGTTGAAATGGGATTCTTGTAAGCAGGTTATCGAGTGCTTTTCTACGCTTTATTTTATTTTTTAACTTAGGAACATCAGTAAATAAATTAGCCAGTTGATAAAACGCGGTCATTCTTCGTTCATCTTGTTCAATTAAATACTCCCATTTTAATCCTTTGTTTTGCGATTGTTGACGGTAATACAGCAATAAACCAACTAAGAGAACTGCCGGAACCGCTATTAGATACGGTTTCGCGTTAGAGAATAATAAATAAAGGAAAACAAGATTTACAAAAAATCGAATAGCTGAATCAATGCGATGATTGCGGACTTCATTGTCGTATTGAACAAACCAACGAATCCAGAGATTAATGGCTTTTGCTCCTAAAACTATGAGTAAGAAGATCCAAAAATCTTTAAATTGTCCGTTATGAACAGCTGCATACATTGGCATTAATACAGCAAGTACAACCAATAATACATACACCCCAACAAAAAAACTAATTAGAATCGACTTTTTAAAATACCCCTGTAGTTTCGTTTCTAAGGGAAGTAGAAAAATTCGATCGGCATCTGACATAAACGTATAGATAGGACTGTATGTAACGAGTAGTGCCATGAGAACAGCCATGATCGGAGCAGCTGGAAAATCAGCAGGGAGCGACTTTAGCCATTCTTGATAGTAGTAGGCAGCCGTACCTAGCAAAAAGATAAAAACAATGACAAGATGACCATTCAATATATATCTGAGGTAACGGGAAAGTTCACGGTTCGTCCGGCTAAACCGTTCTTTCCATAATAATTTTTCATCAAACATGGTCTTCTTCCTTTGTCAATCTAATATAAAGATCGTCTAATGTTGCGTTCGGCATCCGAAAATCCTGACGCAGCTCATCCATTGTTCCTTGAGCCTTTACCTTACCTTCATGGAGAATAATAAATCGGTCGCAATATCGTTCAGCAGTCGCTAAAATATGAGTCGACATTAAAATCCCAGCGCCGCTTTCTTTCATTTTCTCCATGAGATCAAGCAAAGATTGAATTCCAAGTGGATCAAGTCCCACAAAGGGTTCATCCACGATATACAGAGATGGCTGTACTAAAAAGGCACACATAATCATGACCTTTTGTTTCATCCCTTTAGAAAAATGTGCCGGAAACCATTTGAGTCTTTTTTCCATTCGAAACTCTTTCAATAGGGTTTGTATTCTTTCCTTATATACAGCTTCATCCATCCCGTAGGCCATTGCTGTTAGGCGTAAATGTTCCTGAAGTGTCAACTCTTCATATAGGACGGGGGTTTCTGGTACAAATGTAAATTGTTTTCGATACATTTCTCGATCTTGTTCAATCGTTCTCTCATTGATGGTAATTTCCCCTTTATGTGGTTCCATCAATCCAATAATATGCTTAATCGTTGTACTTTTCCCTGCCCCATTTAAACCAATGAGACCCACTAATTCCCCTTTATTAACGGAGAAAGAAACATCCTTCAATACAGGATTTCTTGTATATCCACCAGTTATATTTTTTATCTCTAATAAAGACATCAAAAACGTCCTTCCTATTATGGTTTCTATGTTGATTGTAAGAAATGATAGGAGTCCTTGTCCAGTTTTGACTAGGACTCTTTTCTTAAACTTGTTACTTTTAAAGGAAATAGATGATTGACTTTGTTTTCAATGTAAAAATCATCTTTACGAAACTTTGACAAGATATTAAAAAAGAATTAATAAAGGAGTATATAAATTTCAATATCGGACATTCTAATCTATGTAGGGGAAACAACCTTGATGATGAAAATCATCAAAAATTGAAATGAGGTGTCTGCAAAAGACAATTGTTTCGATTAACCCATATGCTTTAAAAACGTTCCTAATAAGGGGATGGTTGTAATGCACAAGTTGTATGAAAACCAAGAGGATTCCTTTCACCAAAGTTCAAATGAAATAATTTGAAAATGAGGTGTTTGTCAAAGATAACGTTCCTAAAGTTCTATAAGATTTTGCAAAAAAACTTATAAGAAATAAGGGGATGGTTAGCTTGAACAAAGGATCTGAAGTTCCTCAATAAACACAAACATTTTACTAATAAATGAGGTGTTTATCGCAGAACAGTACCTGTAGTGAACGAAAGTATATGACTCCCCTGCATCAGGGTGGGATTCCATGCGAATCCTGCCCTTTTTCTATGTAGAAAAAGTTTACCAGTATGTTACAATAATTGAAACATCTTACATAATGACGGAAAGGGTTGAATTAGGATGAGTGATTGTATTTTTTGTAAAATCATCAATGGAGACATTCCTTCTGCAAAGGTTTTTGAAAACGAAAAGGTTTTGGCATTTATGGATTTAAGTCAAGTAACAAAAGGACATACGTTAGTGATCCCAAAAATACATAAAGAAAACGTCTATGAATTAACACCTGAAATTGCAAAAGATATTTTCGAAGTGGTTCCGCAGATTGCCAACGCCCTAAAAGCTACATACAATCCAGTTGGCTTAAATGTCGTAAACAATAATGGTGAAAAAGCAGGTCAATCTGTCTTCCATTTCCATATGCACTTAATCCCACGCTATGGTGAAGGAGATGGATTTGGAGCTGTATGGAAGAACAATCAAAGTGATTACTCCTCATTAGACTTGCAGCAAATGGCAGCAGATATTAAGAGTCATTTTTAAAATATTTCCTTCATGAAATTCTCCTTTTTGGAGAATTTCTTATTTTTCAAAAATAAGATATGTACTTTTCGACAGAATCTGAGTACTATTATGGAAGAAAATATTTTTTGCTTGAAACGAAAATGAGGAGGTTTTTTTAATGAGTCGTGCACTAAATTTTAACGCAGGTCCAGCTGCACTACCAGAATGGGCGCTTAAGGAAGCGCAAAGTGAACTACTGAACTTTAGAGGTACAGGCATGTCGGTAATGGAATTAAGTCATAGAAGTAAGGATTATGATGCCGTACATAACGAAGCCATTTCGTTATTGCGTTCTTTACTTTCCATTTCCGATGATTATGAGGTTCTATTTTTACAAGGCGGAGCGAGTCTGCAATTCTCTATGGTCCCTATGAATTTGCTCAAAGACGGGCAAACCGCTTATTACGCTTTAACAGGTTCATGGTCTGAAAAGGCCCTAAAAGAGGCGCAAAAATTAGGTAAAACTGAGGCTGTCATCTCCAGCAAAGAAAATCAATATAAAAACATTCCTGCTCTTGATCCATCATCCATTCCTAATGATGCAGCATATTTACACATCACAAGTAATAATACGATCTATGGAACTCAGTGGCATGATTTCCCTTCCGGATTACAAGTCCCACTTGTTGCAGATATGTCAAGTGATATACTATGCAGACCATTAAATGTAGAGCAATTTGATCTTATTTATGCGGGTGCTCAGAAAAATTTAGGTCCTTCTGGAGTAACGGTTGTCATCATTAAAAAGGATTTACTAGCTCGTTCATCCCATGAATTGCCAACCATGTTAAATTACAATACGTATGCTAAAAATAATTCTTTATATAACACACCACCAACTTTTGGAATTTACCTTTTATCACTTGTCCTAAAATGGGTGGAACAACAAGGCGGGCTTACAGCCATTGAGAAGATCAATGGACAAAAAGCTGCCCTTTTATATGATGAAATCGACCAAAGTGAAGGCTTCTATAATGGACATGCTGAGCAAGACAGCCGTTCAACTATGAATGTGACGTTCACGTTGAACTCTGATGAAGCAACGAAAAGCTTTTTAACTCAAGCGAAAGAGGCTGGGTTTGTTGGTTTAAATGGACACCGTTCTGTTGGTGGATGCAGAGCCTCTATCTATAATGCCGTTCCACTGGAAAATGTAGAGAAACTTGCACAATTTATGAAAGATTTCAGAAAAAATTATTAATAAAAAGATGCTTTAGACAAGCTTATTATGCTATAATAATAAAAACTTTTCGCTACAGGCAATGAGTGCACTGTAGGAAAAGACAGTTTTAGATAAGATTAGATGAGGAGAGATGAGAAATGAATACAAAAAAATTGGTTGCCATTGCTCTATTGATTGGAATGGGGACAGTATTACATGCAGTTGTTCCTGGATTTGTTTTTGGGATGAAGCCGGATATGATGCTTACGATGATGTTTTTAGGAATTATCCTTTTTCCTGATAAAAAAAGCGTTCTATTAATCGGTCTTGTAACAGGAATTATTTCAGGGATTACAACATCCATGCCTGGAGGCTTTTTCCCAAATGTGATCGATAAATTCATCACAGCATTTGTCTTTTTTGGGATCTTCATGGCTCTAGGTAAATTAAAGAAAAACATTATTTCTGTTTCTGTTTTAACAGCAATTGGAACATTAATTTCAGGAGCGATTTTCCTAGGTGTTGCATCAGTCATTGTAGGGCTACCAGGACAGTTCGCAGCAATGTTCGCTGCAGCCGTATTACCAGCAGCAGCAGTCAATACAATTGTCATGATTGTACTATATCCAGTAGCAACAACAATCATGAGCAAAACGGCATTCACTGGACAACAAACAATCAGCCAATAACTGTTTGAAACCCGTCTTAAATTGGCGGGTTTTTCTTTCTAACTAAAAAAATCAAATTCTCTCGCAAATTTTGCGCACGGATCTAAACCTTAAGCTCGTTCGATAAAATACCTGAAAAATCCGGTCCATCCACCGGAGGCTCAGGCTTTTCAGCCAGAATTTAAACCTACTGTGTATGAAAAACTTTTAGTGTTCATCTCTAACTTTAGTAGTATATGAGTACGGTACCTGTCAAAGATTTCGGTATAAAAGCATTTGCCCAATTTAGGTTAAAAGATTTTTAAAACAATACTAATTAGTAAAAAAATAAGACTGCACTGACGTAGTAAACGAAACTTTTTCTTCAACAAGACTTTGGGTGGATAGGCACTTGGCCTTTTTATCGCCAATGCATAATAGATGCACAGCAAACAAGACAGAAGACTTAAGGAAAAAAAGAATAAACTCAACCAGCAGCACCCCCAGTATTTCAGACAAGCATAATTTAGAATATGCGAGTTAGGGTAACGATATGAGTACACTCAACAATTAGAAATAAATGAGGTGATTAAGATGAAAGGAAAATCATACATCAAAGGCTTTTTAACAGGGGCTTTTTTCTCCGGTTTGATCACACTGTTTTTAACCCCAAATTCTGGTAAAGAAACTCGTCTAAAACTAAGAGACACAGCAGAGTCATTTATTGATCAACTCTCAGAGGTCCAATCTCACTTACTCCAAATCCAGAAAGATATTGCTTCCGCTACAATAGAGAGCAAAGAAACCATCCGTACCTTTATGTCAGATTTAGAAACAATCATTGCAAATTGGAAGAAAGATATAAGCCCCCACCAAGTACAGCTGCAGAAGGAAATCGCTTCTCTTGAGGAAACGATTGAAAAAATTGAAGCGTCTCTACGTAAATAGTATGTAAATTCTGACATTTTTTATAAAAAATAGGAAAGAAAAGCAGGATTTTTTTCTTTCATAATCGAAAACAAATATACTGTGTTAATATTATTAACAAAATTCAACCATTACCAACAAAATGAGCAGAATTTACGTATATTCTAAAAATTTAGTAAATTAATATCTTTATTAATCTTTATTTTATTGGCATAATGATAATAAAGAGAGAAAGAGAAAATGAAAAGGGGTATAAGAGGATGGAAGAAAAAGAATTTTCTATAAAGGAAGCGTTGCTTTATACGCAAAGAATTGCGCAATTAAGTAAAGCATTATGGAAATCTGTCGAAAAAGACTGGCAGCAGTGGATCAAACCGTATGATTTGAATATTAATGAACACCATATCCTATCGATTGCGTATCACTTAAACGGAGCTTCCATCTCAGATGTTGCTAAATTTGGGGTCATGCATGTATCAACTGCCTTTAACTTTTCTAAAAAGTTAGAAGAACGAGGGTTCCTTGAATTTTCCAAAAAGGAAAATGACAAACGAAACACCTATATCAAGTTGACAGAAAAAGGGGAAAAGATCTTTCTAGAATTATTAGAAACCTATGACGGAACTCAAACGTCTATGTATACTGCCTCTTTACCATTAAAAGATCTATATGGAAAGTTTCCAGAATTTATGGAATTAATGGCCGTCATCCGTAATATTTACGGTGATGACTTCATGGAAATCTTTGAAACTTCTTTTAACAATATCAATCAAGATTTTATAGAAACAGAAGGAAAATTGGTTAAGAAAACAAACTTAGAAAAGGAACTTATATAAGTACTATAGATATTTTTTAAGTTCAGTCATAAGTGGAATATACAATCCCTGCGTTAAACAAGCTGAAATAACTTCTTGGGCTGTAAGTTTTGGATGAAGATCGCGAGTAAACTTTTCGAAAAGCGGATGAAAATAAACAAAACCTTCCGCTTTCTGTTCTTCATAAGCTCTGCTCAATCCTTCACAATCTTTATAGAATTGTTTAACTTCGTCTTCAGTTAGCGTTTTTTCAATGATTAATTTATAAAACGATTCTTGTGAATTACGATTCATTTTTAATAATAGAGATTGATGGTATTCCAGCATTTGTATTTTTTTTGCAATAGCCTCTAAATCCATATCTGTCCCCACTTTAATTAAGGTTTATTCTCATTTAATAGTAAAACAAAAGAATATAACTATTGATTTTTTATTGCTTTCAGCGTAAATTAACATAGTAAGTTCAAAAGTTTTAAATAAGTTAAATACGTTATGTATGTACATTATTTTACCATTTCAATGACTTTTCAGGTAGATTAATTGTTTATTTGCAAGTCTAATAGTTGTTTTAATTGTCCCATTCAAGGCATATACATAATAGTAACTCCATTTAACCCCACTTTACCATTAATTGGCTTTTTTATTAATCGTGATCATATACATTGATCTCTTTTTCAGATTATGAATTGTATTATACCTTATTCACGATGCAGAATCAGCCTCTTTAAAAGGAGGAATTAATGAAGTGCTCTTTTTTTATATTTTATTTGCGACGTTTTTCTTATTTCATATTAATAGGATGACCAATATCCTTTGCCTGCAAAAGGAAATTCCTGAAGAAAAGCAGACCGGTGTGTTTAGAACGGTTAATATTCTCGTGACCATTTTACTCATTTCTGCCTACGTTGAAATTTTGGTCGCCATTACGTAATAAAAAGCGGTGATATCATCACCGCTTTTTACATATGTTTAAATCCATCTTATAACCAAGCAGCTCCAACAATGATTAATAAGATGAAAAGAACTACGATTAACGCAAATCCTCCACCGTAAGAGTGACCCATACTTAATACCTCCTTTTCATGGTATTCCTATATCTCTTTCATCTAATTGACACCATTCAGTTGGGTGTTTTTCGTTTTAATAGAAGGAAGCACCTACGATAATTAGTAAGATGAACAAAACAACGATTAACGCGAAACCACTGTTATATCTCCCCATTCTTTTTTACCTCCTTTCTTACGATTTATCATATGAGCGAAAGACCAATTTGTAATGGACATTCACCCAGTTTCTTGAAAATTTTTCTCATAATCGTTACCTATTCTTTTGTCAGAACCTAAATTTATGGTATAGTTATCCTTGTTACACAAACGACTTAATAATATTCTGGGAGTGTTAATACGTGAAAAAGTGGATATTACCTTTAACCATGGCGGCCGGAATTCTGTCTTTAACGGCTTGTAATGGAAACAATTCAGATCTAATTGTAGAATCAAAAGCTGGAAATATCACAAAGGATGAATTCTACGATGAAATGAAGGATATGGCCGGACAAGCTGTATTACAACAAATGGTTTATGAAAAAGTGTTATCTGATAAATATGAGGTATCTGATAAAGAATTAGATGAAAAAGTCGCTGAATTTAAAGAACAATATGGAGAAACGTTTTATCTTCAGTCTGGATTCCAAGATGAAGAGTCCTTTAAAGAAGATTATTTAAAAATAAATCTTTTATTAGAGAAGGCGATTAACTCTGATATTAAAGAGGCAGATGTGAAAAAGTACTATGAAGAAGAATATCGCCCAGACATCAAGGCTAGACATATTTTAGTTGAAGATGAAGAAACCGCTAAAGAGGTAAAATCAAAACTAGATGCTGGAGAAAAATTTGAGGATTTAGCAAAAGAATATTCAAAAGACGGTACAGCTGAAAAAGGCGGAGACCTTGGTTGGTTTGGTCCTGGTGCTATGGTTCCTGAATTTGAAGAAGCAGCCTACGCTCTAGATGTGAATGAAATTAGTGAACCGGTTCAATCACAATTTGGCTTTCATATTATCCAAGTAACAGAAAAGAAAGAAAAAGAACCTTACGAAGAGGTTAAAGATGAAATGAAAACCGAGTTACAGAACGCTCGTTTAAGTAATCCAACCATTATTCAAGGCGTGATTGACCGTGAAATGAAAGAGGCTGGAGTAGAGATTAAAGATAAAGATCTTAAAGATACTTTAGGTACAGGTACTGAAAAAGAAGAAGAAAAAGAATAATCAAAAGACCCGCTTAAGGTGATCGGTTACCTTAAGCGGGTCTTTCCGTTATACGCCCATTGACTTTTCAGTGGTTCTTTTTTCTTCACGTTCCTGTTCGAGTCGTTGCATATAAACTTCGCCTTCACGTTCAATAATCTCGTCTTCCATTTGCCTTTCTTCTTTACCCGTTTTATATACCATAAAAGCACTAAAGACAATTCCCATAACCACTAAATACATCCAAAAAGGAATATCCATTTTCATCCACCCTTCCCAATGATATATTCGCTCCAGCGAATTTGCGCCCGGATTATTATCAAGCTTGCTCAATAAAATTCCCTAAAAATCCGAGGCATCTTCCGGAGACTTTAACTTTACCCCTACTAAAATTTCATTATGATGTATTCATTTTAACGCTTTTAGTAGTATGAGTTTTCTATTTATTAAGTTAAAGGTTGTCCATATATTTTATGAAAGGATGGATAGGGATATGTCACAACATGAGCTTTTTTTATGAAACGACCCTTTCTTCATTCATATCAATAACATCATCCCAGTGCATATATTCTACTAAATGTTCGTGACAGGTAAAGAATAGAATTTGGTTGTCGTCCAATTCTTGTAATAAATGAATGACTCGTTTTGTCCGGGTTTGATCAAAGTTTACGAAACTATCGTCAATGATTATCGGAAGCTTATATTTTTCATAAACCGTTATGGCTAAGGCCAAACGGATGGAAATATAAATTTGTTCAGTTGTTGCTTGGCTTAACTCATTTGCTTCAAAAAGGAGATGATCCTTCCTTTCAATGATAAAACCACTACTATCTTGTTTAGGTAAAATTCGAATATAATTTCCCCCTGTTAAAAACTGCAAAAACTCCTCTGCTTTCGCAAGCATTTTTGGGAACCATACCTCTTTAAAATTATTAATCGTTTTCTGTAAAATATCTTTTGCCACAGAAAACTTGACCCACTCTTTTGCGTCACTTTCAAATTCATATTTTAATTGTTTATAACGATGGAGAAGCTCAGCATATGTTCCTCCCTCTTCAATCATGGTGATTTTATGTTTAACATCCGCAAGTTCCTCATTATTACCAGTGATTCTTTGCTCTAGTTCCTCAATTTCAATTTCTATTCCTTCTATTTTTTCGCCAATAGCTTGATCATCAATGGACTCTAACTCTGCAAAGTCTATTTGTGATAATTTTAGTTGAATATCAATGTTATTCCATTTGTTTATTAAATCAGCCTTTAATTGTGCTTTCTTGCCAATCTCTCTAAAATCGATTTCATCTTGAGTACCCGCGATTTGATAAAGTTGATCGATTTCTGCTCCTATTTCCTTTAATTCGATTTGTTCAACTTTATACTCTTCTTCCAGTTGACGGTATTGTTCCTGTTTCTCCTGATATTGAATATGTTTTTCCAATTCCTGTCGCAAACTTCTTTTTAGCAGATAGGCTGTCTCATGATGGGATGTGTTTACGTTTTGAAGTAGTTGTAATGAAAGTTCCTCTAACAAAGAAACAATGTCCTTTATGGTTGCTTCATTGGCGTTGATCCTTTTCATTAATGATTCTTTTTCTACATACATTTTTTTCAATTCATCGATAATCTCAAATGCATCGTTTAAGTGATAAAGAGCAATATGATTAGGAAGTTTTAATTCCTTTCCCATTTCCAATAACTCTCTATGAAGCGCCGCCTCATTGTGTTCCCATTGCTCAAATAAATCAACAATATGGTTATACTGGTTATGCTGATTTTTCAACATATGAGATAACTGTTTTAGCTGTTCTCTCGTTTCATTGTCTTGATCAATCTGAATTTGAAATCGTTCAAAATGGTTCAACGGTGTACGTAGTTCTTGCTCGTATGCTGATTTTTTCTCTTTTAAATGAGCAATTTCCGATTGAATGGAACGGATCTCTTTTGCAGAGGAATCCTTCAAGAATGACCATATGATAAACAACAGCCCTAAACCACCTAATAAGAGGAAAGAACGGGTATCTGAAAAGATTCCCCAGACAGATAGACTAATGAATAAAATTCCTAATACGATGTTCTGAACTTTATGTTGCGAACTTCTTCTTTTTTCTTTTTGCAGGGATTTCTTTAAGCTGACTAGCTTTTCTTCCATATTCTCTTTTTGAAACAAAACATATTCTTTTGCCTTTGAACGGGATAAAAGATCCTCCAATTTTTTTCTTTCTTCTTCTGGCAACAACTCCTGTTTAAGTTCTCTTTCTTTTGATTCTAACTCCTCTAACCGGGCTTTTTCTTCTTGGAATCTTTCATCAAGTTCCTGTTTTTTATCCGTTAAACTCTTCTGTTTGGAATTCAGGCTTACAACCTTTTCCTTTACAAAGACACTTGTGTTAATTGTGATAATGTCTTGCTGTGAAAGAGGTAAATGAATCTTTTTATGGAGAAAAATTAACTCTTCCTCTAATCTTTTCATTTGTGCCTGCAGTCCAATTAATTCCTGCTTTGTCTTATCCAATAAAGGTAGGTTTTCAACAACCGTATTGATTTCATTCTCTTTATGAATTAGCTCGAAGTTTGGGGTTAATTGCTCCAGTTCACCCTTTAAATGTTCTAGTCTTTGCTCTAACGTATTTACCTTTCGTTTTGCTTGAGTATGTAATCCCATTAATTGATCGAGTTGTTCAATTCCTTTATCGGGAAAAGTGATATTTTCATATTGGGTTAATTCATTTTTAAGTATTTTTCCGTCTTGATAAAGCGGATAAACACGATCCAGTTTTTCCCACTTTTCTTTTTTGCTTCTACATTCGGTTAAAGCCCTTTTCAATTGTTGGATTTCAAATTGTATACCATCTCTTTTTTGGAGTAGTGACAAATATTGGTCATTATTTCTCTCAGCTTTTTTTAGTTCACCACGCAGCTGTTGCAGTTCCTTCAGTTTTACATTTAACTGTGGATTTCTCCCATTATTTTTAAATCGCGTGTCAAGCTCCTTGGTTAACTGATTTTCTGCTTTTACCAATTGGTCTGTTCCGACTGTTCCAATCGAGAACAAAAATTTACCCAAATCCTGTTCTTTCATTAAATGGATATTTTGTAATCCATGTAGATTAAAGGAAAAAATAGATGTATATAAATGTTTATCCATTGACGAAAGCAACTCTTTTAGAAACTCTTCTCCGCCGATTTGACCGTTTTCTAATCTGACTACTACATCACCAGTTGCTTTGCCTTTCACTCGCTCAATAATTGCCCTTCCATAGTTTGGAAAATAAACGATTAATTGACCCCCGTATTTTGCTCCTTTTTTCGGTTCATAGCGGAGCTCTGTTTGCTGTTTCGTTGGAAATCCAAACAAGATACTATGAATAAAAGACATAATCGTCGATTTTCCGGCTTCATTGTTACCAAAGAAAATCTGTTTTTTTCCTAAATTTGTAAATTTAACATTTTCAAACTTACCATAGCCATAAATATGAATCTCTTCTATTCTCAATATTTACCCTCCCTTCTTAAGTAATGTAACGAGTATGTCTAAAGCTTCTTGTTGGATTTCTTGTTTTTCCTCGTCTGACAATGGATCTAAAAATTTAGCTGCAACAGGATGATCATATAATGGCTTCATACTTTGCGAGATTATTTCAAATTGATCTGCCGTTTGAAACATTTCCTTATAAAACGCCGACTCTGATTTAAGAGTGTTTCTGTCCCATTCGATTGCTTGCCTTGTAGTGATGGTAATGGGCCATACGAAAGAATCTTCACTTTTTTCTTCATCTTGTAAGGCCTGTAATATGTCTCCGTTTTTTACATTCATCCATTCTTTATCATTCAAGCGAAGGTTCGATAGGGAAATAGAGAGTAATCTTCCATGTCCAAGTGTCCGTTTTTCCTCCATCATCTTTTGAACTAAGATGTAGAGATCTTGGAAGGTCTTAACGTTACTACAATCAATGTCCAGTTCATCCCAAATAATATCAGCTGTTTTAATAAATTCCATATCTGTTTCGACATCAGACATTTTGACAAGATAACAGCCTTTTTCACCAACTTCTTTACGATTTCGACCTTGAATATTTCCCGGGTAAGAAATATATGGCGAATTGTGGATAATCTGCCTCTTGTGTATATGTCCCAAAGCCCAGTAATCGAACTTTTTATCCAATAACTCAGTCGTTGTAAAAGAAGCATATCGGCTGTGTTCACTATTTCCTTCATAATGACCATGAAGAATTCCGATATGAAAGTCTGCTCCTTCCTTTTTACGGTATTGGAATAATTGATTGTCTTCTAAATGTCGGGTTGGATAGCTGAAGCCGTATAAATGAACTAAGGTGTTGTGTTTCCTATAGGATTTGACATCTACGTAGTCTGGAAAAATATGGACATTATCTGGCATTTCTATGTGCACCCAATCCCCATTTAAATGATCATGGTTTCCATGGACAACAAATGCTTCGATTCCTGCCGCTTTCAACCTGTCCATTTCTTTTCTCAGTCTTGTCTGAGCCCGGATACTCCGATCTTGTTCATCAAATAAATCTCCTGCTAAAATAACGAAATCAACCTCGTGGTGGATGGCTGCATCTACTACTTTCGATAATGCTGTAAACGTACTTTCTTTTAGCCGTTCAAAGATTTCCTTTGGCAAATAAGATAGACCCACCATCGGACTATCTAAATGCAGGTCTGCAGCATGGATAAAGGATATTGTTTTCATCTTCACTCTCCACTCGTACTCTAGATTATAGTTATATATTACCATCATCAATAAGCGAATGCACGTTCTTATATTAGTATGATGTGGATTCTGATTATTTAAACAGGATTAGTAGAAGCCGAATTTGAATTTACCGGGCACTTCTGGCTTGGACTTTTAGTTATAAAGAATTGGAGAAGCATTCTCATGGACATTTTCTATGGATTTTCCTTCATAATGTCCTTGAGAATCTTTATAAAAGACTTCCCCCAAGGAAAAGGCTTTAGAACCCCCAAATGGATAAAAATCAAAAAAGCCCTTGAGAAGATCTACTACCTTCTCAAGGACTCCGCAAACTCATTCATCTTTTGTAAGCTGTAAGGCTTTTTTAATATCCTTAAAGGAATTTGATTTTCCATACATTAAGACTCCGCCTTTATAGACACGAGCACCAAAAATCGCAAGAATGACGATAGAAACCACTAAAATCGCAATCCCTAGAATCGGTTCCCAAACAGGCAACTCAAGCATTCCAACTCTCATAAACATGAGCATTGGGGTGAAGAATGGAATATAAGAACTAATCGTCATGAACGTGGTATCTGGTTGATTCAGACCAAACATCGCGATCATAAACCCTCCAATCACCAGGAACGTCATCGGGGTGATCATTTGATTGACATCTTCAATTCTTGAAACCAGTGACCCGAGAAAAGCGGCAAGCGTTGCATAAAGGAAATAGCCAAGAATAAAGAAAATAATGGCATAAATCACCGTTGAAATCGGGACATTTTGAAAACCTAAAAACTCAAAAAATCCACCTTGCATCTTTTCCAAATTTTGTTTAACAAAGAAGTAGCCTACCCCTAACAAAAAGGCCATCTGCGTTAAACTTAATAGGGCGATCCCTAAAATTTTTCCAAACATTTGCTTGATCGGTGAAACGCTGGAAATTAAGATCTCCATCACACGAGAGGATTTCTCTGTGGCCACCTCCATCGCAATCATGTTCGCATACATGATGACAGCAAAATAGATGACGAAAAGTAAAACATAAACAAGACCTCTGGCTTCACTTAATTCTTCCTGAGTCTTAGCATTTTCCTTTAAGGCAATCCGTTCAAATGGAACAGGTTCATTTAATTTCGCTAACTGGTCTGGTGTTAACTGAAGCTGAGCTGCAGCCATTTGACTTTTGATCCCTTGCAAAGCGAATTGTAAATCACCTGGTGTTGCATAATCCGATACACTCAATGATTTGTATGTAGCAACCGGTAAGCCATCCTCATCAACATTTAAAACAAGCAACCCTTCATAGACACCATTTTCAACATCTGCCTCAGCCTCCGATTGTGAGCCTGAAAATTCCTCAACCACAAGCTCTTCATTAATGGAGTTCACCTGGGTTTCAAACAGAGCATATAGTTCGCCTGTTTCATCCATCACAGCTACCTTTTCTTCTTCATCCCCATTAAAATACTCCATGATATTCGTTAAATTGGTTAATCCAATGATTAACACAGCCATAATAATCGTTGTTAAAAGAAAAGACTTCGTTTTTAATTTGCTTGTATATGTATGAAATAAGATAATCCAAAAATTATTCATAAGAGGCACCTACCTTTTCAATAAAAATATCATTTAAAGAAGGCTCTTCTAATTCAAACTTGGAAATGAACCCCTTATGAACAATGCCCTTTAGTATATCAGATGCGATGGATTCTTTTTCAATTTGGAGAGTTACCCCTTCGGTTGTTTTCCTTCCTTGTATCACGCCGGGATAATGAAGTAAATCTTCTAAATCAAAATCACTATGTATCACTAAATTCTTTTTCCCAAAAGCTCGTTTAACGTCTTTTAGGGCTCCATGAACAACTGGTTTTCCTTTATGCATGATGCAAAGATGCTCACACATTTCCTCTACATGCTCCATACGGTGACTGGAGAAAACAATGGTTGTCCCTTTTTCTTTTAACTCAAGAACAGCTTCTTTCAAAAGTTCTACATTGACCGGATCTAAACCACTAAACGGTTCATCAAGAATCAATAATTTAGGCTTATGTAAGACTGCAGCAATAAATTGAATTTTTTGCTGGTTTCCTTTTGAAAGTTCTTCCACCTTTTTATCGATGTATTGAGGTACTTTAAAACGAGAAAGCCAGTATTCCAGTTCCTTGACCGCCTCTCTCTTGTCCATCCCTCGTAAGCGGGCTAAGTATACGAGTTGGTCACGAACCTTTAATTTTGGATATAAGCCTCGTTCCTCTGGAAGATAGCCAATAATTGAACTTGTTGAATAATCAATTCGCTTCCCGTCCCAAGTAATCGTGCCATTAGTCGGATTCATTAAACCCAAAATCATTCGAAAGGTTGTTGTTTTCCCAGCCCCATTTGCACCTAGAAAACCAAACATTTCCTTCTCAGGAATGGATAGGGACAGATGATCAACTGCGGTAAAGTTTCCAAATTTCTTTGTCACATCTTTAATCTCTAATGTCATTAATTCGCTCCCCTTTATTATATTCAATGTCCATACTACGTTAAACAACTCAGAAAAGATTCAAATCGTGACACTTTTAACAAAGATTTTACAAAAAATTGCAAATAAGGGGTACTGTTCTCAGACCCCTTTGAAAAGAATAAGTGCGTTTACTTTCCAAGGTAAGTAGGTTTTCGGTTTTCTTTAAAAGCCTGACAGCATTCTTGGTAATCCTCTGTTTGCATCATACGGTACAAGGCAAACTTTTCTAATTCAAGCATTTTTAATAAATACGGACGGTTCTTTTCCCCAAGTATTTTCTTTGTTTTAATCATCGCTAGAATCGGGCTACGCCCCCATTGCTTCACTTTATTATCGATTGCTTCGTTTAGATCACCTTTGGCAATTTCATTGACTAAATTAAGGGCTTTAGCTTCTTGCGCAGATAACGTCTTTGATTCCCATATCAGATGACGAGCACGGTCTTCGCCCAATCTTCTTTCTAAAAAGAAATGAGCTCCACCGACAGGGATGATGCCTTGTTCCATTGTATTCATAACGAATTGGCAACTTTCATCGACTAAGATATGATCAGTAGCTAATGATAAACTAATGCCAAGACCAGAAGCTCTTCCACTAATTCCCGCAATCGTAATCTTCGGCATACTATAGATCGTAATCATTAACTCATTGATTAGCTCCATTGTATAATAGAAATCGTTTTCATTTTCAATCTCATTTAAAATACTGTTACGGAATTCAGAAAAAAAGGCTTCTTCTTTTCCAGTTAATATGACGATTTGGATCTCATCTGATAAACTAATTTCCTTTAATTTTTGGATAAGTTCTTTGATCATATCATTTTGAATACGATGGAGAACATGTGGCTTTTCTAATTCTATTTTTGCTACTCGACCGTTAACCTCGACTTGTAGTGCATCTTTAAGAAAATTGACAGTCATCCCCTGTTTCCCCCCTAAGTCTTACTTTTACTAACCTTCTATATCATACCATGGACCAAAATCATTTTTTAGTATTTTCTAAAAAATTCCACACAAAAAGTCCCCTATCATGAACTTACATGTTAGGGGGAAGGAAAGCTATTTAATAATATTTAACTTTTGTAAGAACTCGATTTGTGGCTGTTTACGGAAATGTTCTTTTACTACATATGCAACACCATGCAGATTTTGTGAACGTGTAATCCAATCTGCTGCTCGTTTTACCTCAAACGGAGCATTTCCCATTGCCACCCCAAGCCCACAAGCCTGAATCATTTCAATATCATCCATTTCATCACCAATACAAACAATTTGATTTCTTTTAATTCCAAGTCTTTCCGCTAAATAAAGTAGACCTGTTAATTTTGAAACACCTGTTGGTACAATATCCAATCTCAAGTCATTTAGAGCTATGCATTCTACCTCATGATACATTTTGCCAATTGCCTCTTGGACATCTTTTAAGTCCTCTTTGTATTCAAAGTACACTTCAATGCTTAACGGATGTGCAGGTTCATCTGCAATCGTATCCCCAATCGAATCAACAAATTGCTGGGAGTAAACAATGGGGTCCCCTGTTGTAAATACCGTTTTTGACAATAATTTATGGTTTAATTTATATTTATTGGCAAGTGAAAATTGTTCATGAACCAATCGAATTTGACATGGAAATCCTTCCAGTAATCGAACTAAGTCATATGTGATGTGCTCTTTTATCCTACTTGAATGTGTAGGTCTACCGATTTCATTCGCAATATAAGCGCCTCTATGAGTAATTAATTTTGTATCTATTTTTAAGGCTTTTGCCAATTTTTTGGCAGATGGAAACGATCTCGATGTTACAAGTGTGACATAGATTCCCTTTTGTTGCACATAATCAATTGCTTCTTTTGTTGATTTATGAAGTTTCCCATTGGATTGTAAAAGTGTTCCATCAATATTTATCGCAAGCATTCGATAAATCATATCTCTCGTGCCCCCAATCTAGATGTAAATCATTGCTACTATTAAGACTATGGAAAAAAGGGCTAGATTAGAACTTTACCAAAGCAAAGCATTCATGAATAGACCAAAAAAAGAAGACCTCAACAGAGATCTTCTTTTTATATTATTGAACGGAACTATATAAGTCCTCGAGTGGTTTTAAAACAATTTGATTGATTTGAAGGATAACATTGTTTAATTTTTCTTCTGCTTGCATTAATTTCGAAATTAACTCGTTCTGTTGAACGTCAGAAACGATAATTTGTGCAGCTCCGATTTCTTCTTGGGTAATTTCCTGACCCGCCATTTGTTTTTGTTGCATGTCTAACTGCATATTTCTAAACCTTTCAAAAAGGCCTTTCGTAGCGTCGTCTGCTTGAACCTCGCTATATAACTTTTTTAAATCTTGAAATTCCGTAGTGTTTTGAATGGCATTCCCTAATGCTACAGCACTTTCATTAACAGTCATTTTTTCACTCCTTTAAATTTTGACAGTCCACTAACTATAACAAACAATGGAACACTTTTCCACCATTCGGTAATTTCCTGGCTCTTTTAACGTTCAATGTAAAAAGCCGGAACTAAAATAAAATGGCAATGATTCCTTGAAAAATCCCAATGAGACCACCTAATAATACCCCTAAAACTGTAATCATACGCAATTCACTGCTGATGATCGAAAGTAGCATTTGTTCAAGCCTTTCAATCGGAAACATTTCAACATGCTCTTTTACAATTTCAGCTAGCTTCAATTTTTCCATAATCGTTTCAACTTTTTCCGATAACGCTTCACATATCTTTGCTACCACTTTTGGAACCATCTCTAGAACAGGTCCCTCAACCGTTCTAGTATATTGTTGAAGTGGTGTATTCATGACCTTTTCAAGTCTGATGATTTTGTGAATGTACTTTTTGAGTCCTTCGATGATTTTTTGTTTTTCAAGTTTTTCTTCGAGCATTTCCCCTTTGTATTCAAGAATTTTTTCCCATTCAGCTTTTAGGAAATTTGTAATCAGTTCGTCTGTCCCTTTATTTTTTAAAAACTTAATGATTTCAGGTTGAATTTTTTCGGCAAGATTTACATTCCCAAGTAACATTTGCAACATATTTTTAAGCATGCCGCCTCTGTTTTGAATAAAATCCTCCACGAGTTTTTCAATTCGATTTTTCCCTTCTTCACTTGAAAAATAATCGATGCCTTTTTGTAAAATAAAGGCACTAATAAATGGAAGTTTTTCCTCGACCTTTTCTTTCATAGAGGCTGGTAGCATATCTCTAATGCTTTGATCGCGATACTCCTCCATCCATTGATCGTATTTATTTTCAATAAAATAATCGATTTTTGCTTGTAATTGTTCTTGACTATCAAATTTCCCCCAGCTTTTCATTAAATCATTAATCGTTTTTTCTGAGTTGAATGCTTTCGTTAATTCACCTTGTAAATAGGTTGTGATATCCCTTTGAAATTCTTTCCCCAACAGTTTCTTTTTAAAACTTTCAGGGGTCAATAAGTAGTTAACCACTAATCTTCCTAATTGAATCGCCAAGTCCTGACGGCGCCTTGGAATGAGCCCAGGCGTAAAAGGAAGTCGCCATTTCCGAATATAAATGGGTTGATAAGGGCGAAATAACATCTTAATGGCTAAATGATTTGTCACACCACCAATAATTGCACCAACAGCCACCATAAATAAAATTGTTAAAAATGCTTCCATATATTGTAATCAGCCTTCCATTCATTTTATTAAAAACTTGCTGTGTTTGTATTGGGCCAAAACCTTAAAAAAGGGTGTATGACCTTATCATTTAAATTAACACCTTTTTATTATAGTGATTATCGGACCGTACTGGCAAATATATACATGAAATTTAAACGAATTGTATTTCTTTGCTTACTATGACGAAGACTATAGAAAGAAAGACATGATAAGGAGGTTTAAAAAATGAAAAAAGAAACAAAGGATTTACAATATGAAGGTAAGGACGAAGTCTATTTAGATATTGATCGGATAATAAATGAGGGTTTGTCTGGGGGGTCGGTCCATTCCCGAGGTGAACAAACAAATATCGAGGAGGCGCGTGATCTCGAGCAAGAAACACCTCCAAATGAATAGCCACTCTTACTAAGAGGTATCTACCATTCATTAAAGGATGTGTAGGTACCTTTAATTCTGTTATTACCCACTAAAAACTTAGGAAATAATTACCTGTAAAAATCCGCGAATAGGATTTTAGATTTTAAACATAATAATGACTACAAAGCAACAAACAGCAACACACACCAGCAACACAAAGAAAGCCATTAACTTAAATCCACCGAATTTGGACTATGCATGGTTGCATGGATTAAATCATCCAATTTGGTTCAATCCCAAAAATAGTCCACCAAATCTAAAAAATATGAAGGAGAGTGTTTCAACATGGCTAACAACAATTCTTCAAATCAATTACTAGTACCTGGAGTAGAACAAGCTTTAGAGCAAATGAAGTATGAAATTGCGAATGAGTTTGGTGTAAACCTAGGAGCAGAAACAACATCTCGTGCTAACGGATCTGTTGGTGGAGAAATTACAAAACGCCTAGTTCAAATGGCTGAACAATCTCTTGGCGGTATTCGATAAGTAAGATTCTTTTATTAGACAATTTCATAAATATGGCTTGAGCCCTCCATAATAGGAGGGCTCTTTATATTAATCGGGACACCTACTTGAACATGAATCGTTTTTAGAACAGCCTGCACATTTACCTTGTTTTGACTTTTTAATATGACGCAACAGGGTCCAACCTGCATAACCAAAAATAGCCGTACCAATTATAATATTTGCAACCATTCCATTTCACCTCTTTTTATCCTAGACCTAATAAACGACCACCTTGATAAATAACCAAGCATAAGAGATACGCTAATAGGAGCGCATATCCCATTGCAAAAGCCGTCCATTTTTTTGATCCTGTTTCTTTATAAATCGTAGCCGTTGTCGCTAGGCAAGGTATATATAGTAAAATAAAGACCATAAAACTATAAGCTGCTAATGGAGTAAATTGTGTCGTTAAGAACCCCTGTAAGGAAGCCTCGTCAGGTGTAAAGTAAATGATATTCATCGTTGAAATAATCGATTCTTTTGCTAAAAACCCTGTTATTAATGAAGATGCCGCTTGCCATGTACCAAAACCAATCGGAGCAAAAAGTGGGGCAAATAGACCACCAATATAAGCCAAAAAGCTATGGTTCATGTCTACCTGTAAACCACTTGGTCCCATATAAGCTAACAGCCAAATCAAAACAGAACCCGCTAAAATAAATGTACCTGCTTTGCGGATAAATCCTTTCCCTTTTTCCCATGTACTTTTCCACAATGTTTTTCCTTGTGGAATTCGATATGGAGGTAGTTCAATCACAAATAAAGAACTTTCTCCTTTTAACATCGTTTTAGAAAATACCTTGGCTAAAATTAAAGCCATGACTACACCTAGTACATAAAGAGATAGAACAATGAATGCTTTGTTGTTTTGAAAAAAGGCCCCAACGAATAAGGCATATAATGGAAGCCTTGCCGAACAAGACATTAAAGGGGTCAAAAGCGTCGTTAATAACCGTTCTTTCGGTGTTTCAATGGTTCGTGCTGCCATGATTCCAGGAACATTACAGCCAAATCCAATAATCATTGGAATAAACGCCTTTCCGTTTAAACCAACACTATCCATCACCTTGTCCATGACAAGCGCAACCCTTGCCATATATCCTGAATCCTCAAGGAGTGAAATAAAAAAGAAAAGAATAAAAATCTGGGGAACGAATACTAAAACTCCCCCGACACCCGCGACAATTCCGTTAATAATTAAATCATGTATAAAAGTAGAGACCCCTAAGAGGGAAAGTATCCATTCCATTCCAGTTGTAAGTGGTCCAGCAAAAAATCCATTTAGTAAGTCGGAAAGCGGAAATCCAAGCCAATCAAACGTTAGCATGAACATGAGATACATAAAGAATAAGAAAATCGGAATTCCTAATATTCGATTGGTTACAATCCGATCTATTTTTTCTGTTAACGGGACTCTTCCATGATCGATTTTTTCTGTTGTTTGAAGTAGTATCGTCTCAATAAATTCTTGGCGTTTTTGATAAATATATTGTTGGCTTGTTTGTACGTGATCGTGCTCAACTATTCTTTTCTCAGCCTGATTCAAGAGGGCTGTTGTGTTGTTCTCGCCCAACAAGTCTGAAAGGTAATCCTTTACATATTGATTTCCTTCAAGTAATTGCAACGTCAACCATCTTATGGAAAGATGCGTTTTATCTTGAAGCATGGTTCGAAACTGCCCCATCACTTCTTCGATGATGTTTCCGTAATCGATCAGGTCGTCTCTTGTGTTTGAGACTTTTTTACTTGTAATGCTGTTTGCTAACCCGTCACAACCTTTTCCTGATCTAGCAATAACCGGATTGATTTTCACACAGAGTAACTCAGAAAGCTTCTCAATATCGATTTCAATTCCTCTTTTTTTGGCAACATCGATCATATTTAAACCGATTACAACCGGTTTGCCGAATTCAAGGATTTGGATCGTTAAATGTAAGTTTCTTTTTAATTGAGAGGCATCCAAAATATTTAATAGCTTGTCCACCTTTTCATGTAAAAAGAAGGAAGTAACAACCCCTTCGTCCTTTGATAAAGGACTTAATGTATAAATACCTGGTAAATCAATTAATCGATCTTTTTTATTTTTAAAAAGACCGACCTTTTTTTCAACGGTAACACCGCTCCAATTTCCAACATATTCATAGGAACCTGTTAAATGATTAAAAAGAGAGGTTTTACCAGTATTCGGATTTCCAAGGAGTGTAATATCCATTATAATCTCTCCACTTCTATTTGAAGAGCTTCTCGCTTGCGAATGCCGATACATTGACCATAGGATTCAAGCATCATCGGTCCGCCAAAAGGCATGATTCCTTTTATGCAAACCTCACTGCCTTCTGATATACCTAAATCAAGCAATCGTCTTTTCACAAGTCGGTCTAATCGAGATAAATCTTTGATTTTTCCTTTTTCCCCCATTTTTAATGACCCTAGCATTCTCATCACCCAATACCATTTTACCACCATTTAATTGAGAACGATTATCTTTTTTATAACAATTTTCTGTCTTTTATCATATAATTCAGAATAAGCGTATTACCTAAATTTTTAACCATTTTGAGTTATTTTCTGTTATCGTTAGAAAAAAGCATATTATTATTGAAAGGGCTTGGGAGAATTGTTGACCATTAACGTTGATGAGGAATTACAATTACATTTGCTCCAAATGCAAGATGGCGGAACTCTTTTTCAATTAGTACAGGACAATCGAGAGCATTTTCGCAGATGGCTTCCTTGGGTGGATAGCATCGTATCACCCGTACAATACCAAAGCATTATCTCTAGTTGGTTGAGACAATATTATGATAATAATGGATTTCACTTAGGAATTCGATATCGTCATCATTTAATTGGTGTCATTGGATTGCACTCGATTGATTGGTTTAATAAACAAACCAGTATCGGCTATTATTTAGGTAAGGGATTTGAAGGAAAAGGCATCATGACAAGGTCGTTAAAGGTATTGCTTGATTACTTATTTCGCTATCTCCATCTGCATCGGGTTGAAATCCGTTGTGGAATAAACAATCATAAAAGTCGTGCGATTCCAAGCCGCTTAGGATTTAAAGAAGAAGGGATCATCCGGGATGGTGAATTCCTTTATGACCATTATCATGATTTAGTCGTATATGGAATGTTATCAAATGATTGGAAAGAAAATAAAAACATACAAAGCACCTTCCAATATTAGTTGAAGGTGCTTTTCATATATGTAAAATTTTCTTTGATAGTGGATTTTCGAACTCGAAATCTTCCCATTTTCCGATTCATATAAGCGGAAGGTGGATATGAAAAGTCGTTCCATTTGAACTAGATTCTACTGATATTTTTCCGTTATGCTCTGAAATGATTTTTTGGCTAACCATCAAACCAAGACCATTTCCATTCTCTTTTGTAGAGAAAAAAGGGTTTCCTAACTTTTCTAAATGTTCCTCTGGGATTCCACGACCTTCATCCCTTATGGCCATTTGTACATCATTTTCACAACTTGATAAGGTAATCGTTATGAATCCCATTCGATCCATAGCCTCAATCCCATTTTTAATCATATTTATTAAGACTTGTTTGATTTTATTGCGATCACATAACACCATGTATGGTTGGTCGTCTGCTATCATGTGGAACTGAATCCCTTTTTGCATGGCTTCTGCCTCCATCAGGAGAACAACTTCATTAACAAGTACAACTAAATCATTAATTTGTACATCATGTTCTTGCGGCTTGGCCAACACCAATAGTTCATGTGAAATGCCTTCTAATCTTTGAATTTCATGTTCTACAATCTCTAAATATTTTTTATTTACGACAGTATCCGCCTTCATTAATTGAATAAATCCCTTAATACTTGTTAAAGGATTTTTGATCTCATGTGCAACCCCCGCAGCCAACTGGCCTGCTATTTTTAATTTTTCATTATTAATTAACTCATGGTCCTCTATACTTTTATTAGCGACTGGTTGAATGATGAGAATAACTTCTTGAAGACTTCTGGAACCCTCATATACAACGGCAAAGGTTACATCACACCATATCGCATGACCTGCTTTCGTCAATAACCGTAATGATGATGAACATACTTCTTCAACATTAGAAGAAAAAAGTTCAGTTAAATTTACAAATTCTTTTTCGTGAATGAGATTTTCTATATGGGTTCCGATTAGTTCTTCTGGCTCGTAATCAATGATCGCTTTTGCATTTTTAGTGGAGAAAATAATAAAACCATCTATAGAAAGTTTCAGAATCAAACGATTTTCTGTTCTAGTATTCTTTTGACTATTACGTTCTAATTCTCCTTTGTTCATTAATCCCACCAACACCCCTCCTCGTCCATACTTTCTTTAAATTTACAGAATTTTCTAAATAAAAGCAACTGTATTTTTACTATTTCTACTTTTAATACACTATAATTATATGATACTTTGATAAATACTTGTAAGATTTTAACAAAACTAACACATATTTTTTTAAAATTTTTCATATGATGCCTTAAAGTGTAACGAACTTCCCTTCATTGGTGGGTTTCCACTGATCATTCGTTCATATTTCGGAACGTTACGGACACTCGAAACCTTACTTACTGCTTTCCTTTGTATACTCAGAATCTTGAGATATGGTCTTTAAACCCATTAAGAGTGGGATAAAATTCTAATGCGTCCTTGACAATTGACTGTATAGTTTGTTCTACCTTATAATAAATAGTAAAAGCTTATACATTTTTCAATTTATCAGGAGGTGACTCCTTTCCTGTTTTCAGGATAAGGAAATCTATTTGGACATATTAAACTTGGTTATTATAGCCATTTTAATCGCTTTGACGGCATTCTTTGTAACTTCTGAATTTGCTATTGTTAAGGTAAGAACGTCAAGAATTGACCAGTTAATCGAGGAAGGCAATAAAAATGCGGTAGCAGCCAAAAGAGTGATTTCAAATTTAGATGAATACCTATCTGCTTGTCAGTTAGGGATTACCATCACGGCTCTCGGAATTGGTGCGCTAGGGGAACCAACATTTGAGCACATCTTGCTTCCAATTCTATCATTCTTTCATCTTCCAAGTTCATTAACTACAATTCTATCCGTTGCCATTGCATTTGCGATTATGACCTTTTTACATGTGGTCGTCGGGGAGCTTGCCCCTAAAACAGTTGCGATTCAAAAAGCAGAGATGATGACATTACTTCTGTCACGTCCATTAATCGCCTTTTACAAAATGATGTATCCATTTATTTGGTTATTAAATGGCTCTGCACGAATGATTACTGGTTTTTTTGGGCTAAAACGAATTTCCGAACATGATGTAGCACATTCAGAAGAAGAACTGAGAATGATCCTATCGGACAGCTATAAGAATGGCGAAATCAACCAATCTGAGTTTAAGTATGTTAATAAAATTTTCGAATTTGATGATCGAATTGCAAAAGAGATTATGGTTCCACGAACCGAAATTGTGTCTTTATCAAAAGACCAGACACTAGAAGAGTTTCTCTCGATCGTACACGTTGAAAAGTTTACACGTTATCCAGTAATTGATGGTGATAAAGACCATATTATTGGGTTAATTAATTTAAAAGAAGTTTTAACCGACTTATTAAATATTCAAGATTTACAATCAAAAACATTACAGCCCTATATACGACCGATCATTAAAGTAATTGAAAGCGCACCTATCCAAGATTTGTTAGCTAAAATGCAAAAACAGCGTATTCATATGGCGATTCTCATGGATGAATATGGTGGAACTTCAGGTTTAGTGACAGCGGAAGATATTATTGAAGAAATCGTTGGAGAAATTCGTGATGAATTCGATACAGATGAAATTCCAGAAATTCGAAAACTTGAAGATGAGCACTTTATTATTGATTCAAAAGTACTTGTCAGTGAAGTAAACGAACTACTTGGCTTAGATATTAATGATGAGGATATTGATACGATTGGTGGTTGGATTTTAACAGAAAACTATGAGGCAAAACAAGGTGACACAATTAACTTTGGAAACTATGCCTTTACGATCATCGATATGGAAGAACATCATATTAAATATATAGAAGTAACAAAGTGTACGAATGAAGAAGAAATTGAACATGTAACCATTCCATTAAATGAAGATGCCAACCTTTCGTCCCATACTCCACTAGCTGGGTCAAAAGTATTTTAATCTAAAAGGCTTATATATTATTACAGCTCAAAAAACTATATAAGAATAACAAAAACTCCTCTAACTATGACCGTTAGAGGAGTTTTTTTCTGTAGAAAATGGTTTTCCCTACACTCATTCCGCCGAACAAAATGCTCATTTGGGCTGGTAAGACAAGTTTTAGTTATTAATTCAGGATATTATTTTTGCTTTGTCAACAATCATAATCACTTTTACCACGAATTACTAATTTTGTTAAAATATATTAACAAAATGTTCACAAAGTCACATGACCTTTTTGCTATAGTAAATGTAGGAAATAAAATATTAGATTGGGGGTCAAAAGTAATGGAAAGTCTTATGTTAGCTAGGATACAATTTGCATCTACAACGATTTTTCACTTTATATTTGTGCCATTATCCATCGGTTTAGCTTTTATTATCGCAATAATGCAAACATTGTATCTAGTCAAGAAAAAAGAAGTTTACAAAAAAATGTCCATATTTTGGGGAAAATTCTTCCTTATCAACTTCGCTGTAGGGGTTGTAACCGGTATCATTCAAGAATTCCAATTTGGGATGAACTGGTCAAGCTACTCTCGATTTATGGGGGACGTGTTTGGTGCGCCACTAGCGATAGAAGCACTGCTTGCCTTCTTTATTGAATCAACCTTCATTGGACTTTGGATTTTTGGATGGGATAAACTACCTAAGAAACTACACTTAGCCTGTATATGGCTTGTTTCCATCGCAACAATGTTATCAGCATTTTGGATCTTGGCAGCCAACTCATTTATGCAAAACCCAGTGGGTTATGTGCTTCAAAATGGACGTGCTGAAACGAACGATTTCTTAGCAGTTATTACGAATCCTAAATTATTGGTTGCGTTCCCACACGTTATTTTTGGAGCATTGGCAACAGGCGCCTTCTTTGTTGTTGGAATAAGCGCATGGAATTATTTAAAGAAACGGGACTTGGATTTTTATAAGCGCTCGATGACGATCGGTTTAATTGTTGGAATAGTATCAAGTCTTGGAATTGCATTTTCAGGTCACTCACAATCTACTTATCTAATGGGTGCTCAACCAATGAAAATGGCCGCAGCCGAAGGATTGTATGAAGATAGTGGTGATCCAGCAGCATGGACGGTAATCGCAAATATTGACACTGAAAATAAAGATACGTCAATGAGATTGGAAATTCCTTATGCCCTAAGCTTTTTAGCATACGGGGAATTCAAAGGTAAAGTAGACGGGATGAATACACTGCAGGCAGAGTACGAAGAGTTATATGGAGAAGGAAACTATATTCCACCAGTAAAAACCACATTTTGGAGTTTTAGATTCATGGCAGGAATTGGCGGAGTTCTCATCCTATTAAGTATTTTAGCGCTTTATTGGAATAGTCGCGGAACGTTAGTCAATAAAGGCAAATTCTTAAAAATCTTATTTGCTTCGATCTTTTTACCATTTATTGCAAATACAGCTGGATGGATTATGTCAGAAATTGGTCGTCAACCATGGATTGTTAATGGATTGATGAAAACGGCAGATGGTGTTTCACCTACCGTGTCAGCAGGTTCAGTCCTATTTTCATTAGTCGCCTTCTCACTCATTTACACACTATTAGCAGCTGCAATGGTTAAATTATTTGTAAAAGTGGCAAAAGAAGGTCCTTATGAAAAGCAAAAAGAAGACTCAAGTTCCACTGATCCATTTAGTACTGGGGGGTTAGAACATGCAACTGAGTGAGTTATGGTTTATTCTTGTCGCTGTCCTCTTCGTGGGGTTCCTCTTTTTAGAAGGATTTGATTTTGGAGTAGGGATGAGCACGAAGTTCCTAGCTCAAAATGATCTGGAAAAACGTGTGTTAATTAATTCTATTGGACCATTCTGGGATGCCAATGAGGTTTGGTTAATTACAGCTGGCGGTGCCATGTTTGCGGCATTTCCACACTGGTACGCAACCCTTTTTAGCGGATATTATTTGCCGTTTGTCGTACTATTACTTGCCTTGATCGCCCGCGGCGTAGCCTTTGAGTTTAGAGGAAAGCTAGAATCTTCAAAATGGAAAAAAACATGGGATATCGCCATTTTCTTTGGTAGTCTTCTCCCTCCATTTTTAGTTGGAGTTCTTTTCACTAGCTTAATTAAAGGAGTACCTATCGATGCTGAGATGAATATGAATGCAGGATTTTTCGATATTGTGAATCTTTATACAGTTGTCGGTGGAATTGCCGTTGTTTTATTAAGCTATATTCACGGATTGATGTTTATTCAACTGAAAACAGATGGGGAAATTCGTCAACGTGCGAATCAACAAGCCCAAAAAATCTACTTGTCACTTGGGGCTGTGCTTGTTTTGTTTATCGTACTAACAGGAGTTTATACAAACGCATTTGCGGATCGTGGAAATATCTTAATCCCCGTTTATGCGGCGGCAGTCATTCTTTACTTAACCCTATTCACGCTATTAAAGCATAAAAAAGAAGGACTAAGCTTTGCAGCAACTGGATTGATCATTATTCTTGTAACCGCATCATTCTTTATTGCCTTGTTCCCGAACGTCATGATTAGTTCAACGGACATTGCCAATAATATCACCGTTTATAATGCAGCTTCTGGAGATTATTCACTTAAATTAATGACGATTGTAGCCCTTACAATGGTTCCAATTGTACTTGCCTATACTATTTGGAGTTACTATGTTTTCCGTAAACGGGTAACCCCTAAGGAGCATTTAGAATATTAATGATGGATAAATATCTTTTCCACTATAAAGGAATTAAGCTACACTTTTTTCTAGTTGCAACCCTAACCGTTTTTCAAGGAATCGCCATGATCGTACAAGCTATTCTTTTAGCAAAAGCGATATCTTATATGTTTGATGGGACAGCGTCCATAGCTGTCCTTCCCTTTTTTCTTGGTTTTGCCTTTGTCTATATTTTCCGCCACTTTTTGCAATGGTTGAAAGAACGATTAAGCTTTCGCTTTGCAGAACATACATCTTCTCATATACAAGGACGACTCATTCACAAACTATTTGAGCTTGGTCCACGCGGGATTGGAAGTAAAGGATCTGGAAATATGATCACCTTAGCTTTGGAAGGAATCCCCAGCTTTCGCACGTATTTAGAATTATTTATTCCTAGAGCGATTTCTATGATGGTCATTCCCATTACCGTGCTTATCTATGTGTTTGTTTTTGATACGATTTCAGGTATTGTCCTCATGCTTACAATGCCCATCCTAATCGCTTTTCTCATCTTACTCGGAGTAGTTGCACAAAAATATGCAAATGCTCAATGGGGTTCATATCAATTATTATCACGACATTTTGTTGACTCCTTACGGGGGCTTTTAACATTAAAATATTTGGGTCGGAGTAAATCCCATCAAGATGCCATTAAATCCGTCAGTGAAAAATATCGGATAGCCACAAATAAATCCTTAAGACTTGCCTTCCTATCTTCTTTTTCATTAGATTTCTTTACTAGTTTGTCTGTTGCCGTTGTTGCAGTTGAGCTAGGAATTCGTCTGATTGATGGAGGAATAGGACTACAGGCGGCTTTAACGATTCTCATCTTGGCTCCTGAATATTTTCAGCCAATCCGTGATTTAGGAAATGATTATCATGCGACCATGGATGGAAAAGATGCCGGAAAGCAGATCAATCGTATTCTATCGAAGCCTACAGTCGCAAGCTTTATGATGAAAACAGATGTTCCGCAATGGAACGAACATAGCAAGCTTACGGTCCAGGGTTTAACGAAGCAAAGTGATAAGAAGGATCGGTTGATCTTACAGGAAATCAACTTTGAAGTAACAGGGTATCAAAAAATTGGGATTATCGGCGCTTCGGGTGCGGGTAAATCCACTTTAATTGATGTACTTTCAGGATTTTCAACCATGTCTAACGGTTCGATCACAGTGAATGAAACAAAGCTGGAATCCTTCACTAATCATAATTGGCAAAAGCAATTGACCTATATTCCACAGCATCCATATATATTTGCTGGTACCATTGCTGATAATCTCCGGTTATATGCTCCGGATGCATCAATGGAGGAAATGAAAGAAGCACTTTCTGTTACGGGGCTCTCTTCATTAATCGAGCAGTTGACAAACGGATTGGATGAGCGAATTGGTCAGGGAGGAAGAACATTAAGTGGTGGTGAAGAGCAACGAATTGCTTTGACAAGAGCTTTGCTTTTAAACAGACCAATTATGCTATTTGATGAGCCTACTGCCCATTTAGACATCGAAACAGAGCACGAGATTAAACGATTAATTCTCCCATTAATGGCTAATAAATTAGTCTTTTTTGCGACCCACCGCCTGCATTGGATGCGTGAGATGGACATTATTCTTGTGATTGAGCATGGCCAAGTGGTTGAAACAGGAACCCATCAGGAATTACTCCAACGAAAAGGTGCTTATTATCGGCTAATCGAGGCTCATAGAGGAGGGATAGCAGAATGAAGCTTTATCAACAATATATTTTTCCCTATCTAAAACAATATCAAAAGTCTATATGGCTTACAATTTTATTTGGCTTCTTGACGGTTGTAGGAGCTTCTATGCTAACCTTTACCTCTGGATACTTAATTTCACGAGCTGCCGAAAGACCTGAAAATATTTTAATGATTTATGTACCTGTTGTGCTTGTACGAACTTTTGGTATTTCGAGATCCGTCACACATTACTTTGAACGTTTGGCAGGTCATAATGCCGTGTTGAAAATTCTTTCGCAAATGAGAGTAAAATTATATTCCATCATCGAACCACAAGCCTTGTTTATCCGCTCTCGTTTCCAGACAGGCGATTTACTTGGAACACTGGCCGATGATATTGAGCATTTACAAGACGTCTATATCCGGACGATCTTCCCTACTTTGGTTGGACTTTGTCTATATGTTGCTGCCATTATTTCACTCTCCGTTTTTGATGTGTTCTTTGCACTATGGATTGCCCTTTGCTTAGGGGTTATTGTATTTCTTTACCCATTGATTTCCTTATTTCTTTTGAAAAAACGACAAATCCACCAAAAACAAACACGAGCCAAACTTTATCAAACATTAACGGATACAGTCTTTGGCTTGGGAGATTGGATCATTAGTGGACAGAAGGAACGGTTTATAACTCAATTTATTCAGGATAGTAAAGAAAATAATGACATCGATAAGAGCATTCGTTATTGGAATCAAACACGTGCCTTTCAACTGCAAATCATTACAGGGATTATTCTAATCTTCATGGGAATATGGTCGGGAAATGAAGCACAAGCAGGCGCCATTGCACCAACTTATATAGCAGCCTTTACCCTAGTTACCATTCCGATTGCTGAATCATTAATCCCGATTTCACACGCAATTGAACGGATTCCAACGTACTCCGAATCTTTGAAGCGAATTCAAGCTATTGAGAACTATGTTCCCGAACAAGAGCAACAACAGAAAAGTGAAGCGGTTGTTTCAAATTCAGCACAAATCGAATTCAAAGATGTGTACTATCGATATGAGCAGCAATCAAAAGATGCGCTGCAGAAAATTTCTATTTCAATCCCTCAAGGAAAGAGAATTGCCATCCTTGGAAAAAGCGGGGCTGGAAAATCAACATTGATTCAATTGCTATTAGGTGCCCTCTCTCCTACGATAGGGACAATTGATATAAGCGGATATGCACCAAAACAATACGGCGATGATATTTTTGAAATGGTGAGTGTGCTCAACCAAAAACCTTATTTATTTGCGACAAGTATTAAAAACAATATTCGTTTAGGTAATCAAACCGCTACAAATAAAGAAATCGAACAAGTGATAGAACAAGTTCAGCTTGATGAATATATTCATTCCCTTCCACGTGGAATCCATACACAAATGGAGGAAAGCGGTCAGCGTTTTTCCGGTGGAGAAAGACAAAGAATTGCACTTGCTCGGATTTTGTTAAAAAACACACCTGTCGTTATCTTAGATGAACCGACTGTTGGTCTGGATCCTCAAACAGAAAGACAATTAGTCGATACCATTTTAACAGCGTTAGAAGGAAAAACAATTATTTGGGTCACCCATCATTTGATTGGCATTGAAAAAATGGACCAAGTATTATTTTTTGATAATGGAAATATCACGATGAACGGTTCACATCAAGAACTTCTTCAAAACAACGAGCATTATCAACAGCTTTATGAGTTGGATAAAGGATTATAAAAAAAGAGGCTCATTCAATCGTGCTTAGCACTTTTGAATGGACCTTTTCTCGCTTTTTCCTGGTTCACTTGCGCTTTATTTTTTCATGCTTATTAGTCACTTCTAATACATCTAACAAGAAGACAAAAATTGGAATTCCAATGATTAATCCCCAAACACCGAAGAAATGCTCCCCGAAAATAAGGACAATAAAGGTATAAAAAATGGGCAAGTCTGTTTTTGAACTCATTAATTTTGGATTTAAAATATAAGCCTCAATCGCATGAATGACGGCAATTGTAATTAGAATATAGACGACTTGGATAAATCCGCCGATTGAATAAGCAATAATCGTTAATGGGAAAAGTGAAATAATCACTCCTGCCACTGGAATTAAGCCGAGGAAAAAGATCATAATTCCCAAACCTAATAATTGCGGAAAGTCCATAATCCATAGGGCAATTACCGATAAAATTGTATTAACAATCGCAATAATAAATTGAGCCTCAATTACTTTTCCAAAAGTTGCAACAAATTTGCCACCAAAGAAAGCTATCTCATGATAAAAAGCTGATAATTTACTTTCCTTAAATTGACTTGTAAAAGTAATAAGTCTCGGTTTTTCTAACAAGAAGAAAAGGCTTAGAATGATGGCTAAAAATAATTGAAGGGCAAACGAACTAAAATCCGAAAAATATTTCATGACAAAGGCAATGCCTTGTTCAATGTATTGAGAAATCTGATTTCCATCAATCAAACTCAGGATATAATTAATAGCAACATTGTCTTGCGGTTGTTGATAAAAGGTTGTAACTTGCTTAATCAGCTGTGTAATTTCGTTAATGATAACAGGTAAATATTTAACAATCCCTAAGACTAAAACTCCTACGATCACGGTATATAAAATAAGGACGATTACGTTACGATTTATGGGGACTATTTTTAAAACAAAAGTTGAAAGTCGATCCATAAGATAGGTAAAGATAAAAGTAAGGAGAATAAAATCAATCATACTTCTTAAGCCGTACAAAACAAGTGCAACGAGAAGAAAGATGAAGAATCGTCTAACCCCTTTATTTTCAAAGATTTTTGCAATTTCATTCATGATTGACTTACTCCTTTACTGTATTTCATGATATCAAATATGCACCATCGAAATTACAACCGGATATAATAGCTGCACTCGCTCAATAAAATCCACTTAAAAAGTAAGAGGCATCCTCCGATGGCATATATTCATTTTGCCGAGGTTTGACTACCCAACTGAAACAGAGATTCTATTTGCATTCATTCCTAACTTATAGACATTGAGGACAGGCTGAATGAGGTAACGTTATTATGTTAATATTAGCTTATTTTTGGCTGATAGTATAGAAATAATTTATGAAAAAATACGTAAAAAAAAAAGAGATGACCCTATATTTTGAGTTCATCTCCTTGTGATAATTCTTAGATAAATTTTCGTTGAATATTTTTTCCATCATAAGTAAATAAAATGGTCCTTTCTTCGCTGACTGTTTCAAGATGAACGGCTCTTCCCCATAATTGATGGATATAGGGAAGTACTTTCTCTAAGTAACGTAAATCAAGTTCAACCCCTTCATACCAATGCTTCAAATAAAGTTCGCCACTCTTCATATAATCGCCATCATTCACCGTAATATATGGAAAACCACCGTTTACCCGGCTATTAACAAGTTGATCACGAACATTTTCCCATGACTTATCAACAATTTTATAATCTTTGCCTTGCTTTTGAAACAGATACATATCTTCCCGCATTACGAGATCTTTCGTTAAATAATTACGTAAAAACGAAATATCGGATTCAATTTCTCGGACCTCAAAGATCTTCTCCCGTCCTGAACCTGGAACGACCCCTCTTCGCGTCATTTCCTCTGATGGGTTATTATAGCGCTCTTCAATATCTTCAAAAATCTTCAAACCTAAATAATAGGGATTAATGCTCGTTTTCGATGGTTGAACAACCCCTGCATTTAATTTCGCAAACTCGACGGCTTCACCACTTGTGAGGTCCATCTCGCGAAGAATTCGTTGATGCCAGTATGAAGCCCAACCTTCATTCATAATTTTCGTTTCCAATTGCGGCCAGAAATACAGCATTTCTTCACGCATCATGGTTAAGATATCCCGCTGCCAATTTGAAAGTTCTCGACTGTATTGCTCAATAAACAGCATGATATCCTTTTCTGGTCGGGGAGGAATCTTTTTAATTTTTTTCTTCTTCTCCGTTTTCTTGTTTTTTTCATCTAGGTCCCACAGGTCGTCATATGGTGTTGGTTTTACATCATCTTCTTCCTCATATTCAACATCCTTTAAATCCCATGATAGTTTCGGTCTCATTAATGATGGATCAATATGCTCTTCTATCGCCAAAACAGCGTCTAAAAACACTTCCACTTCATGCTTCCCATGTTGGATTTCATATTGACGGATGCGGTCCGCCGTTGCAGCCATACTTTCAACCATTTCACGCTTTGTGTTTTGGAAGCGAACGTTATTTTTAAAGAAATCACAATGCGCTAGTACGTGTGCCACAATTAATTTATTTTGAATAAGCGAATTGGAATCAAGTAAAAAAGCATAACAAGGATCAGAGTTAATGACCAATTCATAAATCTTGGATAGCCCAAGGTCATAATGAAGCTTCATTTTATGGAATTGCTTTCCAAAGCTCCAATGGGAAAATCGGGTCGGCATACCGTAAGCACCAAATGTATATATAATATCCGCAGGGCAAATTTCATAACGCATTGGATAAAAATCAAGTCCGAAACCTGATGCAATTTCCGTTATTTCGTCAATCGCATATTCTAGATTTTTACGATCTGTTTCGTTCATCCACATCTCCCCCTTCATACTCCCAATGTATGATAAAACAAGGTAAAACATGATAAGAATAGCGAAAGCATGGAGGTTGATGAGTTATGTAACGTATCGGAAATTGCTATTGACAGTATGCCCAACATTTTCACAGTAAGTTTTTAAATTTCCCTCATATACTATTATCAACTCCTTAAGAGTAGAGGAGGTACAACAGATATGTTAAAAATGGATTACGATCGGGCTCTATATTATACCCATCGTTCTGAATGGGATAACTTATTGATATTAATGGTTCGAACAACGGATCATTTTTTAGCTAAAAAAATTGAGCATTTTCTGCATGCCTATAATTTTGAAAAGGATTATGGGATCATTGAAAAACATTTATATTCTTTACTAAGATACGTTGATCATGCAAATGAAATCATGGATCAAAAAGCAGGTTATGGATCCATGTATGAAACAATGCATTAATCTGCCAAAAGCTGTGATCGTCTAGTGAGATACAGCAAGCACAAGACAAGCATTTAATCTCATATTGACGGATTAGCTTGTCACTCGGAACTTTTTTCAAAGTGAATAAAAAAAAGGTGCCTTCATCCACATTCGTTATGTGGGGAAGGACACCTTTTTTAATTAGATAGATCCGCAATTTTTTGATCGATCAAATCCATAAATTCTTTTTCAATTTTAGCTAGCTTAGCTTTACTTTCCTGTAAACTTGATCCAGTTACACTGAAGTAGAACTTGACTTTAGGCTCTGTTCCAGATGGACGAAGACATACCCAAGTACCATCTTCAAAATAATACTTAATCACATTTGATTTAGGTAAGTGGATCGGTTTCTCTGTTCCATCCATTTCTGTTCTGATACTTGATTCGTAATCTTCATTGGCTGTTACTTTTAATCCACCTAATTCTTTAAGTGGCTGTGATCGGAATGAAGCAAGTGTCTTCTGAATTAACTCGGCTCCATCCTTCCCTTTCAACGTTAAAGAACGTAAGCCTTCCTGATAGAAGCCATATTGTTCAAATATCTTCATTAGCGCGTCATACAAGCTTATTCCCTGTTTCTTATAAAAGGCCGTAACCTCTGTTGCCATAAGGGCTGCTTGAACCGCATCTTTATCACGAACAAAGTCTCCAATTAAATAGCCATAGCTCTCTTCATAACCGAATAGAAATTTATATTCGCCAGTTCCTTCGAACTCTTTGATTTTTTCACCAATAAATTTAAAACCGGTTAATACATCAATCGTGTCCACATTAAAGGAATCCGCGATTTTTCTTCCTAATTCACTCGTCACAATGGTTTTTAACATGACACCATTTTTAGGAAGCGTCCCCTTGTCTTGCTTTTGCGATAAAATATAATGCAATATTAGAGCGCCTGTTTGGTTTCCCGTTAGAACTGTGTACTCTCCAGCATCATTTTTTACGGCAATACCAAGTCGGTCTGCATCAGGATCCGTTGCAATTAATAAATCTGCACCTACTTGATGTCCTTTTTGTATCGCCAATTCAAAAGCAGCATGCTCTTCGGGGTTTGGACTTTTGACAGTTGAAAATTGGGGATCCGGTAATTCCTGCTCTTCAACCGTATATACATGTTGATATTTCAATGCTTTTAAGCCATCACGAACTGGAATATTTCCGGTACCGTGTAAAGGTGTGAACACAACCTTTACATCGACTTCATCTGAAATCGTTGGATTTTCAGAAATCGTGACGAGCTTTTGGTTATAAGCTTGGTCTACTTCAGGACCGATGATTTTAATGAGCCCATTTTCTTTTAAAACCTGTTCATCTTGTACGTCAATCAACAATTCATTTTCAATTTCATTTACTTTTTCAATAATTACATCTGCTGCTTCTGGCGGTAATTGTCCTCCGTCAGAGCCGTATACTTTATATCCATTATATTCAGGTGGATTATGGCTCGCGGTCACAACAATCCCCGAAAATGCTTGTAAATACCGAACAGCAAATGAAAGTTCAGGTGTTGGTCTTAAGGAATCAAATACATAGGCTTGAATTCCTTTTGATGCGACTGTTTTTGCCGCCTCCATCGCAAATTCTGGAGAAAAGTGACGGGAATCATAGGCAATAACAACCCCGCGTTTTTTCGCTTCTTCCCCGTTTCCTTCAATATAAGAAGCCAAACCAGCTGACGCTTTGCGAATGGTATAGATATTCATGCGGTTCGTCCCAGCACCTATTTCACCGCGCATTCCACCTGTACCAAACTCTAAATTTTTATAAAAGGCTTCTTCTAAGCTTTTTTCGTTATCCTTAATTTGATCTAACTGCTTTTTCACCACTGAATCTAGTCCTTCAAATCGGATCCATCTTTCAGCTTTTTGTTTCCAATTCATTTATGTACACATCCTCCAAAGATTTTCGATTCACATCGTATGGATTCCATCAGTTTAAAATATACAGTAATTTCAACAAATAATAAAGATTGTAAAGTCAATTTACATAAATTAAAAAATCCTTTAAGAGGAACCACTCTTAAAGGATTTTTTTATACTTATATTAAAAATTCATTTGCTGCTTTTGTATAGATACTGATATTTTCACTTTTATTTATTTTTTCATTTACAAATTGCTCAAATTCAAATGGAAATTGGACCCCGTAGTCCTCTAGAATGGAAATATTTTTATAATAGGTTTCCATATATTGATCAGTAACAGATTCACTTTGTAGAATAAGAATCAATGTCTGTAAGCTGGCAATAACTTGATAGGCATCTTTCAACGTGTCTAATTCTTGAAATTGATTCGGGGTAAATTGTAAGATGTTACGTTTCTCGAATTCTTGAATTTGCTGATCTGTAAAATAATTAGGGAAAACGTCGGTATAGATTTGTTTAGATAACTCCATAATTTTTGTTCTCTGCTCAGGAGTTGAAGCAAAAACTACTTTCATATTAACCCACCTTTAAACTTCTCGTAAGTACCCTTCATAGTTAGTAATAGAATATCATATTTTCCTGTGTTAATATGGTGGTAATTAACGGAAAGCGGGAGCCTCTAAAAGTAGAGGCTTATACATTTAAGGAGACATTATGATACAGACTAAGCGTAAAGGTGAATGGTTTGAGATTTTAATTCCTGAGGAATGGGCAACCTACACCGTTCAAGACTTTTTTCGTCATGTTTGGCAAGCACCTAAAAAACAAGTACATACCTTAAGAATGGAAAAGAAAGTGAAAGTCAATAACGCAGAAGCCAATTGGACCCAGCCCCTTCAAGTAAATGATGTATTGACGATCCAGTTTTTCCAAAATGAAGAGTTTCCTGTTCAGCCCAGCTATTATGAAATCACCGTTTTACATGAGGATGATCATTTGTTAGTTGTTAATAAGCCCGCGGGCATGGATACTCATCCCAATTCTCCTACCCAAAACGATACACTAGCAAATGCAGTGGCCTATTATTTGCAGAGTAAGGGAGAATTACGAGCGTTCAAACATGTTCATCGATTAGACAAGGATACAACAGGAGCCGTTCTATTTGCTAAACATCCGTTTATCGGTGCCATTCTTGATGGTATGCTGGAAAAGCGTGAAATTAAAAGAACCTATGTAGCTTTGGTTCATGGGATTCTCAAAAATAAGAAAGGCACGATTCGCGAATCGATTGGACGTGACCGCCATCATCCTACGAGAAGAAGAGTATCACCAACCGGACAAGAAGCGATCACTCATTATCAATTAGTCAAAACCGATTCTAAACGGAACTTATCGCTTGTTCAATGTTCCCTTGATACGGGGAGAACCCATCAAATTCGGGTTCATTTTAGCCATATAGGTCATCCATTAGCTGGGGATATTCTTTATGGTGGTAAACCTATATTTCTAAGGCAAGCCTTACATGCGGTAAAAATCCAATTGATCCATCCGTTTACAAAAGAAACCATCACATGCCCTGCGCCATTTTTAGATGAACCTAAGATTTTTTCGGATCTCGATCCTTATTCAATTTAACTAAAGATCAAGAGTTTTTGATGTTGGTGTTTGGATTCGAGCTTGAATCAGGTCAAATGAAGGGAATGGGGTTGGAGTCTGAAGATGGCTCGCCTTCGAACTCAATTCCTGTTATATTTGCGTTTTGGGTCTGAAGGTACCTCACGTTCGGACTCAATTTCCAGTCATATTCGTTATCTATGTCCGAAGGTAGTTCCGCTTCGGACTGGATCTCTGTTGAATCTGAACTTTAAGTCCGAAGGTGGCATGACTTCGAACTCAATTCCTGTTGAATCTGGATGCGGGGTCCGAAGGTAAGACCAGTTCAAACAGGGACCCACTTAAAACGAAAACGATGACCGAAAAAAATGCAAGGGAAGAATGAAGCGTTTCTTTCCTTGCACTCTTTCTAGACTTTTGACAGTACTTACCCTACTTAATTAAAAATCAACATGATCGGGGTCTGGTCCAAAGCGCTTATTTTGATTGAGTTGATTAATCGTGTTCATGTCCTCTTGTGATAATTCAAAATCAAAAATTTCACTGTTTTCTTTTATTCGAGAAGGAGTTACCGATTTCGGTATAATAATCACATCATTTTGTAAATGCCATCTTAAAATAATTTGTGCTGCTGTTTTTTTGTATTTTTCAGCAAGAGTGGTGATGGTCGGTTCATCAAGAAAACGGGCTCTTCCTAATGGAGACCATGCCTCAACAGCAATCTCATGTTCTTTACAAAACGCACGAAGTGGTTCCTGACTTAAAAGTGGGTGTAATTCCACTTGATTCACAACTGGTTTTTCTTTGGAATTTGCGATTAAATCTTGTAAGTGGTGTATTTGAAAATTACTTACCCCAATCGCTCTCACTTTTCCCTCTTGATACAGCTTCTCCATTGCTCTCCAAGTGTCTAGGTATTTGCCTTGTACAGGCCAATGGATTAAATATAAATCAATATAGTCTAAACCAAGCTCATTCCTGCTTTTTTCAAATGCTGCAAGGGTTTCTTCATAACCTTGATCACCATTCCAAACCTTCGTCGTGACAAAAATGTCTTCTCTTGGGATACCACTTTCTCTTATCGCTTGTCCCACATCGTCTTCATTATCATAATAGGCTGCCGTATCAATGGAGCGATATCCTAGTTCTAAAGCCGTCTTTACCGTGTTTTTTACCTCCGCACGTTCCTTAATGAGATACACACCTAGTCCAAACTTTTGCATTTCTACGCCATTATGTAAACGTACTGTTTCATAAATACTATTAACCATATGAATCCCTCCTACTCTCTATTGTAAGCACTAATATTTTATAACAAATAGATGGCAAAGTTCTCTAATATTAAATTTTTTTAAAAATTAGATAAAATCTCTTTCACAATTAGATTTTATACTATAACATTAAAAATTAAAATAAACATATAGGAATGGTTACTATTAAGGAGGGTTTTTTTACGATGTTTTTTAAAAAAAGGTCCAGGTTTTCACCTTTGTTAATAGATATTTCCTCCAATCTAAAACAAGCCGCTCATTTCTTTTCTCATTTTGAAATCAAAAATATAAATGATTTAAAAATTTTAGCGGAAACCATGAAGGAATTTGAAACAAAGGGCGACAGCTATATTCATGAAATGATCGTCGAACTCAATCACACATTAGTGACACCCATTGATCGTGCAGATATACTCGCTTTAGCAATGGGGATGGATGATGTATTAGACGAATTGGAACATTGTTCTGCATTATTTGAAATGTACTCGATTCAGAAATTTGATGACTTTATGATCCGTTTTATCGATTGTATTAAAAAATGCACCCTGGAAATTGAAGAAGCTATCGATTTATTATCTGTAAAGAAGTTGCTACAAATACGAGATAATGCCATAAAAATTAAGGATTACGAATCCAAATGCGACGGAATTCAACGACAATCCATCAAACATCTTTTTTGCGTTGAAAAAGATCCCATCGTTTTGATTCAATATAAGGAAATTTACGAGAGCTTTGAAAATGTGGCAGATTGTTGCCAGAGTGTAGCCAATACGTTAGAAACGATTATTATGAAGAATGCCTGAGTTTTTATCGTCGAATGGATTTATCTCCCTCTCATTTTTACAAGATTTCTTTACACAATAAATATGTACGGCCAAACAGCCTACAAATATCGATTGTGGAGGTAATTCACATATGTCAACGATGCAACCGCAAAACAATATGAACACAGGACAAAACATGAATATGACTGGCATGCAAGCTCAAGCTACGGATACAAAACACGGCGGACATGAATTAATGGATGTCCATGAGGTGCTTAGCTGTGCGGTTTCGACAATGGATCAATATTTACTATTTGGACAAATGGCGAAGGATCCTGAATTAAAGGATATGATTAACCGTCAACATCAATTTATGATGGACTGTTATAATATCACAGCTGAATGCTTTAAATCAGGAATGAACCCTTCACACCATACAACAAGATATGCGATGACCCAAAGCAACGATGTTGTCTATGGCTTAACTCCAAGCGAACCGAAAAAACCGAAAATGAATGCTTCCGAAATTGGTGACCAATGTATTACCAACTATATGTTAGGCTTAATGAAAGCAGAGGCTGGAATCAAAACAAAAGCTGCCCTTGAAGTAACCAATCCTGTTGTAAGAAGAGTGATTGCCGATTCAGTTCCAAACACGATCGAGATGGCATATGAAATCTTCCAATATCAAAATAAACATGGTTATTACCAAGTAGCACGCTTAGATCAACAAGATATGAATACACTGATTAACAGCTTTGTTCCAACTGGATCTACATTGCAATAGTTACAAAGAGAAAAGGCTGTCAACATGACAGCCTTTTCCTTCCTTCCATTCACCGAAATGAGAACGTATAAATCTTATGAGCAAGTCCATTAAAAAATTGAATGATCGTACCGATACAAATCACTAATACAATCGTCCCAACCCCAATTTGTCCACCGATTATGACCCCAATGATGATAAATATAACTTCTAAAATTGTTCGAGACATCATTAGATTGATCCCGAATTTTTCACACAATCCAATCATCAGTCCATCATAGGGCATAGCTGGCAAATTAGCGGTTAGATAGATGCCCACCCCCATTCCGATTAACAGGACACCGATTAAAAAACATGTCCATTCTGAAGCAGGGGTATGCAGCCAGCCCGTCAAGTCACGGAAAATGAACTCTCCCCAAAAATCAACAAAAACTCCCCAAATAATCATAGTCATTACCGATTCAATTTGAGGTCTTTTTTGTAAAATCCAAGCACTTACTAATAAAAATACACCCTGTGAAAGAATCACCCAAGTTCCGAAGGTAAAACCGATTTTTTCTGCTAACACGAGTAACACAACATCCTGTGGTCCAGCACCTGCTTGAGATTTTATGATGAAGGTTACCCCCATACAGGCAATCGCAATTCCTATTATATAAAAAAGAAGCTTTTTCCCCATCCCTTCCCTCTTTTCAGACAGACTTCATTAATAGATATACAAGTTGTTCAACTGATATTCTAAAAATGTGGATGCATTTTCAAAAAAAACGCTATGCAGGAGAAGCGAAACAGGTCAAGCCGCCTTAAGAGAGAGACTTCCCGCCTTCCACATTCAACATTGGTTTTACTCTAAACATTCTTTAAAATAGCCTCAAAAAAAGATAGGCGCTCTAATCACCTATCTTTTCGTTTTATGCATTTTGTTTTGCTTCTTCTTTTGCGAAAAAGCTCTTCATCGCATGGAATACATCGGCTTTTTGTTTGAGGATATAATATCTGAAGTCTTCATTTTTGATGTTTTTATAAGCGGACATGAGAGTAGAATGTCGATTATACTGATTTACTTCTCCATAGCCAAACATACTGGATACTTTAATCAATTCTTCAACCAGTTTAACACAACGAGCATTATCTGAAGTCAAATTATCTCCATCCGAAAAATGAAAAGGATAAATATTATAACGGTTAGGCTGATACTTCTCTTCAATGATCTCTAGTGCTTTACGATAGGCCGAAGAACAAATGGTTCCCCCACTCTCTCCTTTCGTAAAGAACTCTTCCTCTGTTACGACTTTGGCTTCTGTATGATGGGCAATAAATTCAATATCGACAGTATCATATTTGGAACGTAAAAATCTCGTCATCCAGAAGAAAAAGCTTCTTGCCATATACTTTTCCCAGATCCCCATACTACAAGAAGTATTAAATTAACTATTATACCAATGATGATTTAAAATTGATTTCCTTAACGATCCCGTCTTGGAAAACAATGCTGTCTAATAGTTTATGGAAGATCATTCTCTTATGTTCTAAACCATACTGTTTTTGCTCCTTAAATCGTTTGTATAATTCCGCCACTTCAATTGGGTTGTCTTTATTATCCAATGATTCAATGTCATTTTCCAATCGTTCTTTATGATCGCGTATTTTTTTAATATCTGTTTGTATCTCTTGGTTCAACTCAATAAACGTTTCTGAATCATAGAATTCTCTTGATTCTAATAGCGTTTTTGAAGCATTCATCTTTTTCTTGAGTGTTAGGTCAAGTTGTTGAAGTTGTTCTAAAATACCCTGTCTTTTATTGAGTTTTTCAGCGACTCTCGATTCAATGTCTAAGTCCTCAAATTGTTTGAGTCTTTTATCTAGGAAATCCATGATATCCTCTTCTAGGTTATCAGCATTAACGTTTGCTTGAGAACAAACACGCCTGCCCATTTTATGATACGTAGAGCAAACATAATACCTATACTCTATTTTGGTTCCGTCTTTACGCTTGTTAGATCGTTTTTGACATATCATTGGAGCTCCACACTTGCCACAACGAAGTAATCCAGTTAGTGGATGTTTAGCAGCATTAAACCGCCTTGGATGTGGATGCATTTCTTTATTCTCTTGTATTTTCTTTTGAGCTATTTCAAATGTTTCTTTATCTATTATTGCTGGATGAGCATTTTCGGTTCGTACCCAATCGCTTTCATCAATATAAACAACCTGTTGGATTTTTTTATTACTATCTTCATCCTCAACATAATTGTACCTAGTCTTCCCATAGACAATATTTCCGATATAAACCTCATTTTGTAAAATGTCGATGATGTTCTTTTCTTGAAACTTTCTTCCTCTATTGGTTTTAAAACCATTATCATTAAGCCAGGATGCAATCCTTTTCCTACCCATATTTTCTTTTACAGACATATCAAATATTCTTTTAATAATATGAGCATACTCATTTGGGTGCAAAGAATGACCATGTACACCTTGGCTAGTTAAAGATTTACGAAGTTCTTCATCTGGTAGATCCTTTACTTTTGAATAACCTAATGGAGTTGTAGTACCGGACCATAAGCCATTTCTTGCTTTTTGTTTGTTACCTAATGATACACGGATGGATGTTTTTCTGGATTCTTGTTCTGCCATTACTGCATAAATTTGAAACATTGTCGGATCATCCCTGAAAGAATCATAATTTTCTTCCAAACTTAATACCCTTACCCCTTTATTACTTAGCCTTTTAGCAGTAGTAATAGTTTCACCTGAATCACGGGCAAAACGGGAAATCCCTTTAAAAAATACAGTACCAACCAAGCCATTATCAATGTCATTCAATAACCTTCTCATTGCTGGACGTTGTAAAAGAGTAGTTTTATATCCTGATTCCCCATCTTCTTCGTAGATAAATCGATCATCAAAGACAACATCCATATTTGTTCTTTTTGCAAATTCTTTAATCATGTCTATTTGGTGTTCTACGGTATCACCTTGTCTTGTTTTACCTAAAGAGCTTCTTGCATATATTGCAGCGAACTTCATGATAACTTCCTCCATGTTTAATCTTTCATTGGTTCTCCGAAAATTAATGAATGAAGAGCACGTACACCCATTGTAAAGATTTGGTTTTCCGTTTCTTCACCATATTTTTCATGAAAATAATTCTCTAATTCATCATACTTTTCAGCAGCATCATTAGAAGTAATTACAACGGCATCTTCACTATTCCAGTATCCTTCAATCATCATTCTAAGTGTTTGAGATTGACTTACTCCCCATGTTTTTTTTCTAGTTTCAATCATTTCCCATATTTCATCTGGAAGAGTCAGACTTACTTTTTTAGTGGTTCCCAACGATGGACGACCTACTGCTTTTTTTCCGACCTCTGTCAATCCAGATTTGTTTTTAAAACATATTGATTGTACTTCTTCACCGTCATAATAAACCTTTAAGAAAATATCCCCTTTTTCATCAAGAAAAAACTGTTGAGTCATCTCCTTGTCACCTTTTGTATTCCAAATAGATTCCAGCTCCTGATCCATCACTTTGAAATCTGTTTCGTCCATACCTTGAAAAGCATCTACTTTTGAAATTTTATTCATGACGTTATCCCCCTACGTTTATTTAAGTTACTTAAATTATAAAATAAGTTACTTAAATTATCAAGAGTTCATAGATTAATTAACAAAAAAAGAATGCCGTTTATAGTTAATACTATATCATACGGCATTCTTGAACTAACTATTATTTTTTTATTTCTAAAACTGGTGATTTATGCATATCGTTTACATAATTTACGAATAGTTCTACGAATAGTTCTTCGGCTTTTTCTTTGAATACTGATTCATCAATGTTTATTTTTGTTTCCTCCGTGATAAGTGGTTTCCTCTCCCTCATTGTGAATCACCTCTTTGTTATACATGCTTATGAAGGTTATGTCTTATCTATTCACCGTTTTGTTACGGCAATATTTAGATTAAGAGCAAGTCTATAAAAAGCTTTCCATCTGATTTTGTCGTAAGTTGGTGCTGAAATTGGCGGTTTAAATTCATGACAGTATACGTTGTAATCAGTTATATAGTCACTATTCTCGGACATATATCTAGTTTCAATTAAGAATCTCTCCATTGGAGGAAGATGTTTGACTGCTCTTTCAGTTCGTTCACAGAAATGCTTTCTTCTTTCCATTTCATCAGCATTATATATAGCAGCTGAGGCAGTTTGATCACCCGTTTGGTTAGTTGGACCATGGTACCTTATTTCAGCACTAGCAGTTGTTGATGCTTCTCTTTCTTCAAACGTCAGATACTTAAATAGTCGATATTTTTCTAAATGAGCTTCTAATTTCCGTTTTGTTTCTTTCCGATCTAACTCTGGTAGTTCAAAGTCCATAATCTACCTCCTTAGTGTTTCTAAGAAGAACCCTAGACGGATCCAGGGCAAAACTCTTAATTTAATATGTCATCGTCTGTAAATGGTAGTTCGTTTAAAGCAAATGGATCATCTTCTTCGGCAGGTACATCATCAATAGAAAGTTGATCCGGACTCACTGCTGCAGTACCATCGGGTTCCACTTTGTATTCGATTCCTTCATGATAATTAAAGTCTTCAATACTCATTTGGGATGGTTCTAAAACGAGTACAGTATTACGTCCGGCATATGGATAAAGTTTATTCATCTTATCATCGCTATCGCCTTTAACATTGAATTTAAGTACAGTTTTCTTTGAATCTCTTTGGATGGATTTAAACTCAACATTGATTTCACCAGCCGCACTATCTTTTACATTTAAAACCACGATATTTCCTGCCATTTGGACGAGCTCATCTGAATGTGGTAATTCATCACCTTGCACATGAAACTCTAAAACTTCTTTTTTATCATCCTTTTGGATCTTCTTGAATAATACATTTAATTCAGCTTTAGCCATTTAAAACGCTCCTTTTATTAGTTATTTTTGCGAACTCGCAACAAATGAAATATGACGATATAAACCGAACACGACTTAAACTACTCGGTTAACATTTAAGGTTTAGTTTTCCTGTTTATTTATTGATTTTCTAGCCTTAGAAAGCCTTTCAGCTGTTTTGATTCTTTGTTCTTCTGTCATTACACGTTCTTTTCTCATACTGACTTGTTTTTCATTCAATGTGCATTTAATTGCAATAGGTCTATCATTTTCAGTTTCTACCACATTAACCTCTGTAATTTGTGATAGTTTTCGGATGTGTTTTGAAACAGTAGAGTAAACGTTCCACTTACCTGTTAAGTTATCAAAAACCATTGTAGTTTCTTGTTCTTCACGAGAATATGCCATTACTTTTCACCTTCTAACAGTTCTGGATTTTCGTAAATGTTGCCGATGACTTCCATCTCGAGTAATTCATAGTCTGGATGATGGCACATTTCAAACAAATCAAAACCTAATTGAGGATGTGAATTTTCACGTTTCACTAAGAATTGAGCTGGATCGGCAAAGTAAGTAACTGTACCTGTAACATCAAAGTCTTTCCACTCTCCACGATTTTCTTGACAATAGAGGGTAACAATATCCCCTTCACAAATCTCTTTACCATTCTTATCTTTTAAACCTGTGTATTGCATTAGAATATAACTTCCATATTCCCCACTACCTTCGCCGTTTTGAAGGTTATAATATTGAACTTCTCCATTCCAACAAGTTAAGGTGTCATGACTGCTATCTCCAACAATATGCATTCGTTTATAATCATTATCCCATACACGAAACTTAATCTCTCTCATCATTACACCTTCCTTTTGAATTCCATTAAGCAAGCAATACCATAACCATGCTCTTTTATTTCACTTGCTTGTGACCATCCTCTATCTTCGTGATCTTCAATCAATTGATTTAATGTTGTTTCATTTAATGCGTAAACTATTTTCCTTAATGTCTTAGGATGAGTGTTCTTCCAGCTGAGATTAGTAACCATTTATGCACCCTTCAATCTATTTCTTTTTTTCTGTATCGTTTCAGAAGTATATTCATCAGCAAAGCACCAAGAATAGCCACCAGCAAAGTTTCTATCAAACACACAAACTTTATAAATTGCAGCAATATCTATATTTATTGCTCTTCCTGCTTCTGAAGCACTGTTAAATTTTTTAATTGGTTTTAATGTTTTCTTATCTAGCATTAAAACTGGCTTTATATTTTTACCCAATACATAGCAAGAATGTATTATGTTTTCGCTGTGTGTTAGAATTTCAAGATTACTAACGTGATTATTTTCTTTGTTACCATCGATATGATTTACGCACTTTCCATCTGGAATTTTCCCAATATACGCTTCTGTAACTAATCGATGTACAAATACTTGTTTTTGCTTTCCGTCCTTCATCAAACCTACTCTTACATATCCTTTTTTATTTAAAAATGTATTTAGTAGCTTTTCTGTACCTGTTCTTATTGATAAAACTTCACCGCAATTATTTATCTTGTAACCAGGATAACCAACAACATCTCTCCATTCCATCAACCGATCACCTCAATATCCTGAGTTTTGCCTTTCGTGGTTCACAGCATTTTTAGCAAAGTAAGCTTGCTCGATCTGATCTGGTGTGAAATTAAAACCAACAAGACCGATAGTTATAAACAAACTCCATGCAAGGCGAAAATGATAAACATTAATCTTAAACCCTGCTATTTTATTTTCATTTGGATTTATTTCCATATAGGCTTTCGTTAAGAAATAAATCGTTTCTAGGAATGTATCTGTTAGGTACTTTTTCTTTCCTTCTCTGTACATCTCTTCATAACACTCCATTAAAGGCTCGCTTGAAATGTACAGTGCATCCTGCCATCCCTTTTGATTTGCAATCGATAAGAAAAAGTGAACTGAATCGACATATTCCTCAAGAAGTGGGTTTTCGCCTTCTATAAACCCTTTTCCATTACAATAATGGCAATGTCCAATCTGCTGAAAATAATCTAATTCCCAGTAACCTTTACCAGAGCAATACTCACATTTAACCTTTGTTCTTGGCTCCTGGTTATTACTCCAATGTTTGAACCATCTTCCCTCATTAGCAAACTCTGACAATTCCACTATCAAAGCTAAAATTGTGTTAGGAAAAAGGTCTTTCCCTTCAAGTCCATGTTCTTTGATAATCCGATCATCAAGCGTTATTTGGGTTTGTAGCATTTTTTCTATATTCATAAATTACGCCCCTTTCTCACTTTTTCTAATTCTTCTGCCATACAAAACGTATTTATCAAGTTGATAAACCACTTGGTTTTTATCAATTCCTAATTCAACAGCAATTTCAATTATGGTCATTCCTTCTCCCTATAATCTGATTAAGTCAGTTAAATACTCCTCGCGCCATTGTTTAATCTGCAATTCCCTGGCAGCTTCATATTTGTATTCCAATGGACAATCTTCATAAAGACAGATGGTTAATAACTGCTGCTTAGTTGCATTTTCAAAATACAGCATCTTTTCACCTCAAAACCAATCATTTTCAGGACTTTCAACATTTATGTTTCGATACTCAAGCATAACTACTTCACGCCTTAAAGACTTATAATCTAATTCATAAATGCTTGTACCTTCTGGATCCGTGTAAACTTTGTTTTCTAGCAATCTTTTAATATAGATTTGACGTTTCATTTCTTCGGTGACTGTAAATGTTGATATCATAAACACTCCACCTTTTTAAATTAATTAATTTTCGAACCGTTCTTTTCTATAGTGTTCTTTTATCTTTTCAATGATTGCTTCGTCCATTTTTGGATTAATCTCCTGCATGAATTCTGCTAACGCTTTTTATAATCCAAACGTTCCTGATCTTCAATGATTGTCGATTTACCCATTTTTCAATTTCCTCCTTCGTTCATTTTTCTTTTGATGAATATTGCAAATGGTTATACCGATTTTGGTTAGTTCTGCATGGTCTTTTATTAAATCCATTTTATTTAAGGTAACTAATTGTTTGCGAGATACGAGGATTAGGTTGTCTGCATCAAAGTTTTGTCTATTCCTATCCCCAAAAATTACTGTATGCCCTTCTGGAATGGGACCGTTCATTTGCTCCCAGATTATTTGATGTTTCAATCTCCATTTGTTTGGATCAGCAACTTTAACTTCTGTATATCCATCTCTGGTAATTCTCTCGGAACCAACAGGTCTATAATTAGATGGTATATGTCCTTTTTTAAATTGCGTTTCTTTACCACCAGTTTGTAACCCTTTCATTCCTGCATTCCAAGGTACTCTACCTTTTTTAAAACTTGCATCTATCCCACTACACAAACCATATCTTTTCAATACACTTTTGATTTGATCGGTACTTTGGTTTAAGTTAAAATGAACATTAAACATTTCGGTTAATTCTTTTCTATAACGACCTTTGACATTTTCTCTAAGAAATTCAATTTGTTGAGGAGTGTAAAAATGATAAGCCAATTATCAACCCTCCAACATCTTGGGTTTCTTTGCATCTACATTAAGACGATCTTTATCATCGTAAAATTTTTGAGCACTCAATACTAGATTTGCATTTTGAATAATTCGAGTTGCTATTTTAGATACTCCATCAGCTCTTTCTAGTTCTTCAGTTAGTTGTTCACCCTTAACATCCTCATCACTTAAACGTTCCAACTGAGCAAACAAATGATTATTTAAATCACCTAGAGTGTTCTTCATTTTTTCACCTTCTTATTAATTTTTGGCTTTAAAATGGTTGCAATTACTTCTGCCTGGTTAGTTGGTAAAATCCTATAGACGTTTTGTTCCATCCAAATTTCTTGAGCAATCTGAGCCATTATATAAGCATCTACAATATTGTCACTGGAATGAGTAAATCCGTACATTTCCTTAACTGCTGCCATAACCGCTTTTTTCTTTTGTGGACCCGTGAGACGTTTTTTATTTCCTGTTTCACCAGTCCATCCAGTTACACCAACAAACTTTTTTACAGCATTCGGAGCAACCTCATAATAAGTAAATCCTCTACGGTGAAGTGCCATTCTTACACCCCAACCAATTCCACCTAATTGAATAGCTTGTTGAGAGTTGAAACCAAATCCTTCAATCACAATTAAGTCATCTTTTTGGATATGGTCCATAATTTCATCGATTTGAGTTACCATACGATGTGGATCTACTTTCCCTATACCTGTTAATTCTTTTGCTTTTAAAACACTGCCTTTGCCATCAAGAGCAACAAAACCTGTTTTAGTAGATGGGTCAATACCTACGAATCTAGTTATTTGAAAAACCCTCTCTCTTCTAAAATATTTCTTAGTGCATTATTTGTTTTATTCTCATCAACTAACTTACGTTGACGGGAGAGAGATTTTTTCAATCTCTTCTCCTGTTTGTGTTTGTTTTTCATTTCCCTCTGCCACCGCCTTAAAGTATTCAGAACCAAAGTGGTTCACTATCTTTTCCATAAGTTTAGGACCAATGCCAGGTACTTTATGAAGACCATCAAATCTATCAGCTAAAATATTAACGGCTTCTTTTTGACCCTTTTCAAATCCCTCTTCATAACCTTTTATAAAACCAGCTGTTTCACCAAGTTTCATTCCTTCGAGGATTCCTTCTTGTCTTTTCTTCTCCAACAAAGGATTCTTAGCCAACGAGATCACCCCTTAAATTTGCGTTCGCAACAATTTTGGTAAAAAAAATATTACTTATTTACGTAAAGACTCTTTCCATTTCATTAATAATTTAGTAGCTTCATAGATTAAATTTGTACGAAATTCCATTGTTATCCCTCCTTTGTGCCAAATTTGTTCGGACTATGACGTAAACCTAATTACCAACAACCGTTTTATATCTACTTTCACTCGAGCAAAACTCTGGAAGATTAGCTCTTACTAAAGCATCTGCAAACGGTGGTGGAACTGAATTACCGCATCGAGCGACCTGTTCAGTTTTTGGATAAATCTTGCCAGTATAGTCCCGATCAATAATGTAGCTCTCGGGAAATCCTTGAGCATTAAATAATTCCCTCGGTTGCAGCATTCTCATCCCAATGTCTGTTATCCGGTAATTTTCTCCTTTAACAGTAACCAGCCCGAATCTGTCTTTAGTAGTTATTGTGTGTAATGGAGCATTTAGTGATTGCCCAACATCGGCTCCATAATATTTTGTAAGAAAAGCAGCTACTAATGAGTGATGATCTTTAACCGTTATGGTATGCAATGGTTCCTCAAGGCTTATTCCAGAACCTGTATAATTACCTCCGTAATTCTTTGCTAAAAAAGCAGTAACAAGACCAAATCTATTCGCAGTTGGGATTGTTGCTATCGGTTCATCTAAACCACTTGCCCTTGTTTCTTTCCCTTGATGTGTGTAATAGTGTTGAATAAAACAGGCTTTATCTTCAACAATATAAGGATTATCTGCTTCAATAATGAATTTCTGAATTCCTCTACTAATTCGAAGCATTGTGTTTTTCGCTAATGGCTTTTTTCTTTCAAAAATAGAGGGTGTACCAATATTCCAATCAATAATTTCACTTGCAGTTCTCCATGGTTTTAACTTCCCCACCTGAACAGCCAAACTATTAGGATCACCATTGGTAGGCTTTGGCCAAACAATTGGTTTACCGTCACATCGAGCAATCATGAAGAATCTTTTTCTAGTAGTTGGTGCTCCATAATCACAGGCTCTTAATTCTTTAAATTGAACCTGATATCCTAATGACTCTAAGGCTTTAACAAACGATTCAAAGGTTTTTCCTTCTCTTTCTTTGATTGGATAGCCATTTTCATCTAATGGACCCCAAGTTTTAAATTCCTCAACATTCTCTAACATAATAACTCTTGGTTTTACTGCAATTGCCCATTTAACTGCAATCCACGCAAGACCACGTACATTTTTATCTTTTGGCTTTCCACCTTTAGCCTTGGAAAAATGCTTACAGTCAGGACTAAACCAAGCTAATCCAACTTTACGTCCCTTACATGCTTTGACTGGATCCACGTCCCAAACCGACTCACAATAATGCTCTGTATCTGGATGGTTTGCTTTATGCATAGCAATTGCAGCTGGGTCATGGTTAATGGCAATATCAACTGAGAGTCCTGTAGCCAATTCAATACCCGTTGATGCACCACCGCCACCGGCAAAATTGTCAACTATGATTTCTCTAAATAAATCTAGCTGCATTTCTCACCCTTCCTTACTTCGTATTTATAGTCATTACCGTATACTTGTGTCGATTGGATATTGAATTTTTATATAACACTTTTTACAATAGAAATAGATATCACCGTTATAATTCATAGATTCTTCCCATGGTTTCTTTCCGCAGTTATCACACATTTTTAATTTCAAATTAATCACCTTCCTTACCGCAAAATTTCAGTCGAATCCTTATTAATCAAATAACGTCATTTCCCCGTACTCTCTGATAAACTCGTGATTCATCAACCTTAATAAATCAGAATGGAATCGTTTAGGTGAATAACACAATAATCCATCCATTCCATAAAACTCCACATAATCAAACTGATACAATTCATCTAAAGAATGACAGAAACCAAGTTTTGGATGGAAAGTATTTCCGTCAAAATACCCTCGATACTCTTTAGACCTATTTTGTGAACCTGCAAAAATAAAGATTCTTTTCATCGAATTCACCTTCTCATTCAAAAGCGCTTTAACTTGCTCTTATTTCCGTTGATATAATTAGGATGTACCAGGGCGTAATCATGTCCGTTAAACCTAATTTTAGTAGGAGTGCCGCGTTTTTCTTTTAGCACTGTGAGGTCGCCATAAATATTTATTAACCTCCTCCACTCCTTTTTCGTTTGTCTTTTGTTAGCCATAACATCACCCCTTTGAGCCTACTTCCTATCACTTGGCAGCTCCTTAAAGTGCTGGATCCATCCTTGGAAGAGTAATCTGAATTCATTTAGACCCGTATCTCTACCCTTTGCAATGGTCTGTTGAATGACCTTTCCACCGCTTATTGTGTCATTAGGGTCATGCCATAAGAATTCAACTACATCTGCATCCTGTTCAATAGAACCTGATTCTTTTAAGTGTGAAAGTTGAGGTTTTAAGGCACCTTCAAAAGCTCTAGACATTTGAGATAACATAATAAAACAACAATCCAATTCTCTTGCTATTCGTTTGGCTTCTCCAGTGACATTACCAATTGCAGTTGATCTGCTCTCGCTTTTTTTCTGCGGAATCTTCATGATCTGGAGATAATCAACTGCTATTACTGCGATTCTTCCGTATTTCTTTTTAATTATCTTTGCTGTTGCTTTAACTTCCTCTATGGTAATACCAGCTGAGTCCTGGACAAATAGAGGTAAACCTTCAAAAGCTTCATAGGCTACTAATATTTGTTCCATTTCATTTGGACTAAGATTTTTATGTTTAATCTTTTGATAGTTGATACCTGTTGCACTAGATATCCATCTATCAATCACTTGTTCATAACCCATCTCTTGAGAATACAGGAGAACGGCACCTTTGTTAGACATTGCTGCACCTTGGAGCATTTGTAAAGTCTTTGCTGTTTTCCCTACACTTGGACGACCAGCTAAAACATATAACCAACCTCTCCAAAGTCCTTTTGCCCATTCATCAAATGCTTTGAAACCTGTAGGAATATACTGAGCAGGAGTTTTTAAGTGTTTGATATAGTCCTGCCGCATTTCAGTGAAGTTCCTCATTTTTGATGTATCTTGTGGTCTCATTTCTGATACTAGAGATTCAACATAACTAAAGAATTCTTCGTCTGTATCATAATCATCTCTACTCATACCTGAAATGATTTCTGCTGTATTTTTTATCCTACGTTCAAAGGCTTTCGAACGAATAATTTGAGCGTAATAAACTACATTTGCAGTTGATGGACAGGAGTTTGATAATTCTAAGAGATATTCAATTCCACCGACATTTTCGATTGTGCCAAATTTGACGAATGCATCTGTAATTGTAATTGGGTCTACTGGATCGCCACGTTTTTCTAGATACCTCATCACTTTATAAATCTGTTGGTGTCTATTAGAAGAAAAATCACGTTCTTCGAGAAAAATAATATCGTCCAAAACTGAAGCATCTAAAAGAACGGCACCTAATACAGATTGTTCTGCAACTAATTCATTAGCTCCAATCGAATGCATTAGGATCATTCCCTTCTGCTATCCATTTGTTAAAGGCTATTTCCTTATCTCTTATATCATTCTGTTGTTGTGGTTGCTGTTTCTGTTGTTTAGGTTTTTGTGCTGCATTCATCTTTATGGCCAACTCACCGAACTTTTCCCGGAGCTTTTTTGCTGATAGTACATTGGTCTTCCAAAAATCATCCTTAGTAACCCAATCCATCACATCTTTTGCCAGGCGCTTACTAACGCCATCTTTTTCAACAAGCAACCTAAAATCATTAGCCCAACTTTGTAAATTAGCCTTTTTAATTAAGTGCTCAACACCGGCATCTTTTGCGACAGCTGAAACCAATCCATGAAAATAAAGAGCCATTTTGTAATAGGTATTATTTTCATCATATTTTAATATCTTCTGTTTTTTAGGTTTAACTTCTTTCTTTTTGGTTTCAACTTCTTCCTGTTCAGGCGGTTTATCGCCCCATTCTTCATAGTTTTTGTTAAAACCCAAAATCCTTCCCCTCCTTGGACCGACACCATGAACGGATATAATCTTTCGTTCTATTAATACATCTAACTCTTTATCTACATGGCTTTTGGTAGTATCCATTTTTTCTGCTAAGAAAGACAATGGCATTTCATACTCTTTCCTGCGAAACCCATAAGTGTATCGCCATATAGCCATCACGATCCTGTACTGTGTTCCATTAAAATTTGTTTTAATGATTTGATCTAAAATCTCATTAGCAATTCTAGTAAAACCATTTCCAGTTTGTGGACTCGCCATTCACGATCATCCATTCTTTTGTATGCTGCTATTCCTCATTTCCCTCATAGCTTCACCAGCTACGTTTAATCCCTTTGCTAATGCACCTAAATAATATTCTAGTTTCTCAATTTCTTTGTGTTTCTTTTTTAGGTGATAAGATAGATTACTAACTATTTCATAAGCGCGTTTAGTTTGTTCTTTTTCCTTATCTATTTCAGCTAGATAATAATTCTCCATGTCATTCCATTCTTTTTCTGTATAGATTACATCTTCGACTACTTCACAACTACTAGGATCAAGATAATACCCTTGATATAAACCAGTTGTAATTTTATAAGAGTCTAAACCACATACTTTACTTTTTTTCACTTCCAACACTGTGCCTTTATTAATCACCTTTCTTCCGTTTCTATGGGGAAACTTTAAATCACTCTTTGTTATAACTTCCATTCAGCACACCTCCAAGAAATAATGATTACCTTCTTTGAAACCCTTTTTCGCTAATGCTCTTTTTGTTGTCATTTCAGCGAGTCCTGGCATATTGTTTTTACTGCTCAAGTGAGTAAGATAAATCTTTTCTCCTACTCCATTTACAAGCTGAAATAGAGCTTTTGCGGTTTGCATATTAGATAAATGACCAACATCTGAAAGTACTCTTGACTTAACACTAGGTGGATAATCGCCAGCTTCAACCATATTCGGTTCATGATTACTTTCGATAATATAGGCTGAAGAATACTCCATGGCTTCTAACATTTCTTGGTCCACTTTTCCGGTATCCAGACATATCGAAGTTTTATGACCGCAATAATCATGTACTGTGTATCCTAATGGATCCATGGCATCATGATGAGTTCCGAATGATTCTACATAAAAACCGATTGATTCAAGATTCATTTTCTCTCGAGCTTTGATTGGTCTTTGTAATTCTAAGTCAACTGTACTAATTGTTTTCCATTCACCTTCACCAGCGAAAACTGGAATCCGATATTTGTTAGCCAAAGGGAGACCTTTAATATGGTCTCCATGACTATGTGTGATAAAGATTGCTGCTACATTAATTGGATGTATTCCAACTTCTACTAATCTTTTATCAATCTTAGTTTTCGCTATACCTGCATCTATTAAAATAGTCTTTTTATTGGGATGGGTAATGGCTATGCAGTTCCCAGCAGATCCACTAGCTAAAATGTCAATTTTCAATTCTTATCACTCCAAACTGTCATCATCAGTTGCATTTGCTTCTTGCATTTCGATATCCATATCCATGTAAGATAGTAGTCCGACTATATCTGAGTAAGATGGATTATCACCAAAATTAGGAGCGTTTTTAGCGATATAATCTGACATTCCTTGTTTAGTAGTAATACCTAACTGTTTAAACTTGGAGGACATATCTTTTCTTGCTTGTTTAATTTTATCTACTTCTGGATCAATTACTTCCGGTTCCTGTTGTTGTGGTTCTTGGATGGTATCTTGCTGTGGAGTAATATCTTTACGTTCTCTTTGTTGTGGTTGATATTCTGGAATGTTGTCTCCACCATTGTTTTCAACTGTTTCATCATCAAAGTTTAAATTGAAGGCGGCTTTTAGTGCTCTTCTAGTCATATGCTTTTTGAACATGTCATTGAAATAGTTTGTCCACATTGTTTTTTGCATTCCAATTTGTGACCGTTTAAAATGCTCAACTTCTTCAACTTCCATAACTACGGTAAATGGATTAAACCCTTCTTTATAAGCGATGCAATAACCACCAATTACTTTTCCTCTAGGGAATCCCCAAGAGTGTTCATCGATAACAACAAAATAACTACCGTCTTCTGCTTTTTCTTGGTGCATTTTGAATTCATCATTTTCATGTACAAGCTGAACATCATAACCTTTATAACCATCTGATTCCTTAGCTTTTCTTACAAAGAAATCAACTCCAAATTGAACAGTTAATTGATTTTGTCTAACAGTTGGGTAAATCTCATTCATTACTGGATTAGCACCAGCTGCCTTTGCAATTGACATAAACAATTTGAATTGAGATTCATCACACTGCTTACCAATTGTTTCACGAATTGTTACTACATCCTGTTGTGTTAATTCACCAAAAGCAAAAGATTGATAGACTGATAGTTGATTATTTGACATATTTCTTTTCCTCCTTAGTTCTTTTAGGGACCGATAAGATTTCTATTTGTGGATCCTTGTTCCAAATTAGTGATAGGTATTCATCCCATGTGATAGGTATGATTTCTCCGCAATATTCAATTAGACCTAATTCATTTTGTTTCATTCTGGAATCACTCTGGTTTGTCCAGTTTCCCGATGGACCAGGTGTAATTGACCGCCTTCTTTTTTAAACACAAGCCAATTTTGTGGATTTAATCCTGCGAAAATAACTGATTTCTTTTGATTTCGAGTAGGACGCTTGCCGTGTTTCATTTCCTCACCCCTTTGCAATGAATTCTCTAGCTTTGTTGATTGCTAGTTTTATAGATTCATTTGAAGCTAATTGATCAGCTTTATCTAATTCAGCAAGAAGATTAACTACTTCTTGTTCACGACCATATTCACGAATCAATAGACCTTCTTCCGTTGAAAATAATTCAACCGGAGTACCAGTTTCCCAACCATTTGTTCTACGAACTTCCATCGGAATAACTACACGACCCAAATCATCAATTTTACGAACAATACCTAATGCTTTCATTCTGTTTTTCCTCCTTCAATTTTTAATTCTTGTCCACCCACAACCCGGCACATAATCAATTGTCCAGTTGGTTCCTTAAAGCTTGTAATGGACTCTGCATTGTCTACGAATACTGGAGCAGTTATTTCGCTTTGTTGACTAAGTACTTCCCTTAGTTCTAATCCTGCTCTAATACCTTCTGACAACGATAATCTCTTATAACCCTTACCATCCATTTCAATTTCGAATGTAGGCTTAATTTCACCGGTCTTTTGAGTTTCAAATAGTTTAATAGTTAAAGTGTCAAATAAGGCTTGTACTTTTTCACCTTGCATTTCAGCTTCTTTTGCTCTGAATGCTTTAATGCAGTCCAGGATAAATATTGATTCATTCAGAGAATTTAATGTTTCTTTTTCATCATCTTCAGCTTGTTTGACTTGCTCTAAACTACTTTCATACTCTTTGTGTTTTCTCAATTCATGCTCTAATGGTTCGATTTTTGCTGTTAATTCACGTACTTTTTCAAGTTGTTCAGATACGTCAATGTATTCCAATGCAGAAAGCTGTTCTTCTAATTCTTTTCTTTTAGTTACAACAGAATTATAGTTATCCTTGAATCTATCAATTCTATTTTCTTTATCAGTAACAACAGCTTTAAGTGCTTTACCTAATAAGTTTTGTTTGCAAGTTGGACAAGTATCTTTAACTTCCTCATTTTTTAAGTCTTGGAAATCATCTTTCATCCGGTCACGTTGATCCATGAGCGTTTTAATTTGACTGTTCAATACATTTATCTTGCTGTTATTATCACTTGCTGAATCTGTTACTTTTTCAATTTCAGACCGTTGTTTTGTTAATTGATCAAGCTCAACTTTTACAACATCGAGTGCAACTGTAGGAGCATTGTTTTCAAACATTTCTTTAAGAGTTTTTGTTCTGCTTTGAGCAGCAATATAAGCTTTATCTTTTTTGTTTTTGTTATCCTTATGAATCTTTTCGAGATCATCTAAACTATGTTTTTTAACAAGTCCACTGAGCATTTCTTCTTGTGCAGCTGGCAACTGTTTAAGTACTTCTTTATTTGCAGGTGCCGTTACATATTGCAGAAGCATTGCTCTTTGTTCAGTCCAATTCATAGTGAAGAAATAACTTGGATTGTATAATGACAGGAACAGGTCCTTATCAAATAATCGTCCTACGATTTCATTGAATTCTGTTGCTTTCGATGGAACATCATTAATAATGTACTTTGTCTTGCCTTTTTTAATTTCGCGACCTAAAAGTACATCTTTTCCATCAACATTGAATAAAAGTGAAACTTTTGTTTCTTCTGATTCGTAAGTGATAGGAGTTGGATCTAGTTTTGACCCAAAAACATCTGTGCCGTAAAATATAAATGTAACTGCTTCTGGTACGGAGCTTTTACCTTTCGCATTGTCACCAGTGACCTCTGTTCTCTCGCCAAAGTTAACAGTGAGGTCTTGGTGACTTTTAAAATTTTCTAGAGATAAAGTTTTGAATATTATTTTCATGAAATACCTCCTATAGTTCTGCTAGTTCTTTTTCTAAACGAGCAATTTCTTTTTCAATACAAACGATTGAAGATGCTTTTAAGTCCTTTACAAGTTCAAATCCATCTAATTCAACGTAGTTTCCATGTTGTTTTGTAGAAAACATAGTCTTTTCAGCTACTTCAATCTTCTTAATTGCCTTGTTAAGTTCATTTATGCGAAAAACAAGATTCTCTGCCTTTTTTACCCTTTCTTTCATATACTCCAATGTTTTTAAATCCACTTCATTACTCTCCTTTTATATTCATTTCCCCGGATGCTACATCACTCAAATTGTCATCATGACATACCGGACAACATACAGCTGATTGTTCTTCAAAAGCTTGTTCAACCGCAAAAGTTAAAATACAATCCTGACATTCATATACATGAAAAAGGTGCTTATGCAATTTTTCACCTCCCTCCACTATGAAAATCTCCTACCAAAACACCAAAGAAAAACGATAGTAAACAAAGCAAGTACGCAACAAACATTTCTTTAAACCTCCTCTGCACTTGCGTTCGCAACTGTTCCTTCCAAAAAAAAGAACCTTTCAAATGGCTCACCAAATGCAGCGATTACTCCAGCAATAAAACTTTGTCCTGGTGAACAATAACGTGGATCTGTAACAGGCAATGTTGCTCTCCATAACTGTGAAACTGATACACCAATTTTTTCAGCAATCTGCGCTTTAGTTTCTAAGTTGTGATCGATTGCCGCTTTCATCAACTCCTTTTCATTTAAACGTATTGTTGCTCTTTCTATTTTAGTTTCCATTTACTCACCTCCAACTCGTTCATGAATCCAATATAAAACATTTTTTGCGAGAACGCAACTTTTTATTTTGTATTTTTAATGTTTTCTTTCAAATATCGACATTTTTATGTCGTAAATGCGAAAAATGATACATATATATTATTGCGTACACGCAATTAATTTTGTATAATCGTAAGTGAAATTACTTTTGACTATAAACAATATTAAATAAAAGGAGAACTATAAAATGGAAATAGGATACGGTGAATTTATCAAAAGGCATAGGAAAGCTAGTGGTTACAAGACTATGAGGCAGCTCGCAGAAAAAAGTGGAATTAGTGTTTCGACTATATCTAGAATTGAAAAAGAAATTCAAAAACCTGAAGCAAGAACTTTGAAGGCTCTAGCTGAGTATTTAGAAACAACAACGTATGTGGAATTAATGGTTGTGTGTGGTTATTGGGAGGAAGATGAATTATTAGATGTTGTTAATGAGGATCCTAAAGAATACAAATATGAAAAAGAATTTGTACAAAAAATTGATTTATCTGATGAAGAATTGATGGAGCAGTTTGATTTGAAGCTTGACGGAAAAAGTTTAACTGAAGAAGAAGCAAAAGGACTTATTGCATATATACGTACTTTACGCCAGGTAGAGAAATAATAGGAGTACTTTTAACTTTTTAATGGAATTTATCATATCTGATAGATTGACCCCTAACATCTTCGCTAGTGCTTCTAAATCTACAGGTTTTTTCATTATGACTTAACCTTCTTCCTTTGTTTTTTGTCTCGAAAAGTGATATATAAAATAAATTAATACGCATTTTGTGACATCTTATTTACGATTCCCCTACAAAACTTATAATAAGTGTACATAGATAGATTGAGGGGCTGTAGATGTTACTAAAACGGCTTTATGAATTACGGAAAAGCAACCACCTTAACCAAGGAGACGTTGCAAAATATCTTGGTGTTGCCAGAAATACTTACAGTGGTTACGAAATAGGTACTCGAGAAATGGATTATGACACCCTTGTAAAAATTGCAGACTTTTATAAGGTATCTCTTGATTATTTATTTGATAGGACCGATGTACCTATACATACCGAGAGCTATGCACCCGATGAAATTGAATTTATGATTAAAGCTCTAAATCTTTATAAAGAAGTAAAAAATAAGTATAGATAAAGCACTTTACGTTCTCAGCGTTGGTGCTTTTTTCCTTATTTGTTTATATTATATAGGAACACCCGTTCTTATTCAATAGTTAATATTTATTTTTTAAAATATTCCTCAATAATGCTTTTGCCGTCAAGCATACTTAAAATTATACCTGATAAGTAGGAATTAGTACTGTGACATATATTACTAATTTATTATATTAACCAAATCCTTACTTTTTTTACAAATCATCAATCAAAGACTTTAAAACATTTTCAATGACATTTTTACTATTTTCCTTCCTAAACTTTTCAACAAAGTCACAATATAACAATTCGAATAATTTTTCTAATGTATATCCATGATCTGGAACTACTTCCTCAATATCAGCCAGAAGCACCTCGCCACGAAGCGCCTCTTTCCTTCTCATTTTGATCTGTAAGGGCTGCATATTTTGATATTCACTTTTTCGCAAGGTAGTAAAGACTGATTCACTTTCCTGTACCAACTTCAATTGTTTTTTATCTTGATCAAGTGACAAGAGTAAATCATAAATCTTATGTGGATCTGGATTCTTTTTTGCATAAAGAAGAAAGTCATTATAAAGAATGTTTATTAGGTCTGTTTGGGTAAACTCCATTTCACTTAATTCCTCTATATCTTCACAGAAAATTTCTGCTCTTAAATAAAGGCTAACTGGTAGATTGATTTTTAGATATACCATTGTTTTTTTATTTAACTTATAGAGAAATTTACTAAAAACATCGCTATTAGCTGGAATAAAATCTAATTCATCCTTTAATAAATTAGCTTCACTATATTTCTTCATGATTAATTCCTCCCAGCTGCTTCTTTTTAAGTGCCTCAATAAATATCCGATGTGCGGCCATTCTGATACTGCATTTCCATTTATCTGCATAAAGCCCAATCTTATTGTAAGTGGTATGATCGACTTTGCAATGGACTGTAAATGGACCATCTTTATAAATTACTTCTGGATACTCAAATATATGATCAAGTCCATAAAGTAATATTTCCGTACCTACAGATGTTTTAGATCCTCCCCACCCTTTTCTAGCCTCCCTCCTTATGATTAAATCAATGGATTCTGTAACAGGTACCTTAATATCATGGAGTTTGTCTGAACGGATTTTTCTTGGTTGTTGATCCGTCTTTCTCTTGGATTTATTAGAAAGGATTGGGTTGATATGCCCCCTCTTTTCCATATTTCAGCCTCCCTCTTGGGTTTATCTTTGGGTTGGTTGGTCAGTTGGTTAATTGGATGTATATTTTGCTACGAATAGGGGAAGGAATGTTATTGAGGTGATTTACGATGACTAGGTTAATACCATCTGATAAAGAAACTAAGGAATTAGCAAAGAAGTTAGCGAACAAAGCAAAGACTATGCATTATGTTGACAGTGTGAAGTCAAAGAAAAATAAGTAATTATTTGAGCACTATCTTGATTCCACCATTAGAACTTTTGAGCGCCCTCATTTGTTCTTTTCGTATATCTTCTAAGATGAGCTTTTTTACATAACCACTAAAATTAAAATTTGGTGCATCAATTTTTTTCAGAATTTCCATGTCGCTATTATTGTTGAAATTGAAACTAATTGATTTTATTTTCTTGTTTTTACTCACTATTACCGCCTCCTTAGTACAAGGTATTATCGGTAATAGTGATTTATGACACCTATTAAATATTTACTTTGTTTTCCTAATTAGATACGATAGTCCTAGATTAATATTCTAGGAGGCAGATTTGTGTGAAAAACATTTATAAAATTATAATTGCTATTGGAGTTGTTTTATTTATTTCTGTAGCTTTTATTGTTAATGCTAACAGTTACAGCGATGGAGTTTATGAACAATCCGAAAAGGCATTTTTTATCGTAGAAAATGCCTATAAAGAAGATAGAAGTCTAACTGATTATGAATTGAACGAAATGACTGAATTTGAGGAATTAAGAACAGATCGCACTATAAGATTTAATCGCGGAGTAGCTTCTAATAAAGAAGAAAAAGACGCTGTGTTGCTTCACGCCGTTGGTCAGGCAGTTGATGCTTACAAGGATAATAGCGTTGAGTTTAGCAAAAAATATGAAACAGCTAAAATGTTATTAGATAGATGAGGTCACGAAATGAACATCCATATTGAACTAACCTATATTGGATGGGAAAGCACCATCACGCAAAAAGGAAATTTTAGAGTAGATGACAGGGAGTTTAGAGAGGTTCCAGACAAGGCGGCTGCAGAAGTAACGCTAAACTGGATTAAAGGCATTAGAAGAGAACGTGGGATAAATAATATTTTGAAAGTTACTTACAACAATGAACATGATATCACTGATTTGGTTAAAGATTTAGATACCAGGATTCATGATGATGGATTACCTTTTTAGCCCCTCACTCACCAGAGCAAGGGGCTTTTTATTACTGAATATGGAACCGATTATTTGCTTGCTTTTTCCGTTCTTCTGATACGTGAGCATATACAAGAGTTGTCTCAGGTCTCTCGTGTCCAAGTATTTGCTGAACGTCTGCTAGATCGGCTCCTGACTCCATCATCAAAGTTGCTTTTGTATGTCTAAATGTATGTGGAGTAAGTTTCTTTGATATCTTGGCTCTTTGTTCAATTTTATCTACGATTCTTTCAATATTTCGATCACTCATCATTCTAATTGGTTTACGTTCTGTTACGAATAAAAAATCACAATCATCATTTCTGCTGTTTAAATATTTTCGTAATTGATGCATAGCTTTAATTGATAAGTATACAGTCCTTTCTTTGTCTCCTTTACCAATAACATTCATGCTCATTTCCTGTGAATTGATATCAGATATTTTCATATATTGAATTTCTGATAACCGACATCCAGTTGCATACATAACTTCTATTAATGCTCTTTCACGTAAATCTTTACAAGAATCACGAACAATTTCTAACTCTTCAACTGATAATCCTTTTGGTAACCGTTTTGGCTTCTTAGGTGGTTTTATTTTACTTGCAGGATTACGCAATAATAGTTCTTCTTCCACAAGCCAACCGAAGAAACTTTTGATAGCCGATAACTTACGATCAACTGTACTAACCATCCAATTATTATTGCTAGCAAGATACTTTCTTATATCAGCTGTGTTAATTTGCACAGTCGGTTTATCAATACTTCTGGCAAATAAACTCAATTCAATTTTGTAACCATCGAGTGTTTTTTTCGATAACCCCTCAATCGTTCTAGCTGACAAATACATATCAATTTTTTCTTGCATATCGTTTTCAATATCTATTTCTGTCTTACGCTGAATCTGATAATTACTCAAAACTTCTTCAAGCCAAACTACTAATTTATTGCGATCGGAGTCACTAGCTATTGTACTGATAACAACTTCTAAATCGTTCATAAGACGAGCTGTGTCATTTACCTCAAACATTTTATCACCACTCCTTTTCATGCAATACTTTACCATATTTATATTGTATATAAAAAGTATTGTATGTGCAATACTTTTATTGTATTATTTAAGAAAAGGAGTTGATAATATGAAAAAACGAATAACTTTTACTTTGGAAGAAGAACTTATTGACAAATTAAAAAAGGTTTCAGAACAGACTTTGATTCCCCAATCAAAACTAATAGAAAAAACTTTGAAACAAGTTCTCGAAGAATATAAGGAGAACGAAAATGACTAAGTATTACACAGAAAATAGAATGATGTATTTTGAAGTAGTAGAAATGGAAGGGATCTTGGGCAAAGGGAAATACAAAATAGATTCTTTTCTACATACGAATAATGGTCATTACACTATTGATAGAGATATGACTGAAGGTGTCGTATTAAATTCAGAAAGAAAAGCTAATATCATTGCAGAGGGAATGTCCTGGGCATATAACTGGGGATATGAAGATGGGAATAAGAAATAAGTTTAAAGGGGAAATTTAAAATGGCACATAATAGAAAAGATTCTAGCCGTCCTACTGCTACTATTTCATTCGATCCAGAAGTATTAGAAAAAATTGAGGATTTTCGTTTTGAAAACAGAATGGAAAACCGTTCAAGGGCAATTGAAGAACTGGTGAAGTACGGTTTTAAATATATTGCTTTAATAGATAAGAAAAATAAAGAAAAACAAAAATAAAGCCCGTCTCATACGAGATGGGCTTTTCCATAATTATTTAACTCTTATCTTTTGTCCTGCAAAAATTTTATGTGCATTCTTAATTCCGTTTAAATCCTGAAGTTTTTTTACAGTTGTTTTGTATCTTACAGCAATTTCAGATAGTGTATCACCGGATTTAATTGTATAGTATTGTTTTGATTCTGGTAATTTACCTTTTAACTTTAATCGTTGTCCTACATAAATACGGTCAGGATCATCGATGTCATTTAGTTTGGCTAAATAATCAACTGTAGTATGATGTTGAAATGCAATTCCGCTTAAAGTTTCTCCTGACTTCACAACATGGAGATAATCATCGTTTGATTCCTTTTTAGATGTTGCTGTTTGAATGATCACTTTTGGTTCTTCTTTACCAGTGAAAAAATCTAATGTTTTATTGCTAATGATTTTATTTAAATCTAAATCTCCACCATATCCATTTAAGCGACCTTTATCGGTATATTGCCATAAGTCACATGAATAATCAGGTTTAGAGTTACTGTATCTTGGGATCCACACTGCATCAAAATCACTTGTATCTAAATTTAATTGTTTGAATAAATGATGAGCAATATAGGCACCAACCTTTTTGGCGCCTAAAGCACGTAATCTATTAACATATGCTTTAACTCCTGCTCTCATATCATTCATTGAGATTTCTTCTACATCTAGGAACCAAAATGTTGGATTAAGGTCCTTTGTACGATTATAGAAGTCTGTTGCTTCGACCTCCATATCAGCAATACTTACACCTCTTACCCAAGCATATGCAGCTGTAGGTACTCCTCTAGATTGTAACTCTTTATGATGGGTCTTATAATACTTGTCCAATGTCTTTGAACCGTATTGAGTACGGATAATTGCAAAGTCTAATTCCTTAGACAATGCATCGTATTTAATTTTTGTCGGTACTTGGTGGTGAGATAAATCGATAATGTAACCCATTATTTACTCTCTCCTTTTCCTTTTAAAATTTGTACTGCGCTTTTAATTTGTTCTGGTACAGGCAAACCTGTACGTCCCGCATTTTCCAGAATGCTTAACAACTCATTACCCAGATAAAAAAAGATGATCGCATTTTGAATCATGCTACCATCTCCAATCGCTTTATCTACTAAATGTCCAACTGCAACTAAGCAAAAAATCATCAATTTTTTAGCAATCCCTTTAAATCCAATTTTGCTACTAAGTTTGCCTTCTACTCCAGATGCTAGTAAACCGCTAATGTAATCGATAATAACAAAAGTAAGCAATACTTGTAGCAATACACTCCACCCCCCAAATAAGTATCCCGTTATGACTCCAGTAGCTGTCGCTCCAATTTTATAAAATGCTTCCCAATTCATTCTCCCTCTCCTTTCGACAAAATAAAAAAGCCTTATTCGGCTTTTAATTCTTCATCCATTTTTTTGATTTGTTCTTCTCTTAATTCTTGTAATTCTTTTTCAAGTTCTTTGATATGTTGATAGGATTCTGTAATAACTGAATCTCTTTCTGCAATCTTATAGTGGGCCTCAGATAATTGCATTTGCAAAGATTGAATAACATAATCCTTATTTAGTTGCCTTTGTTGTTCTGCCATAATAATCCCTCCAATAATATTTAAGCAATTAACTCTAATGTTTTTATTCGTTCGCTTAGATCGTCTATCGTCTGTTGTTGTTCTTTTACTGCTTTCCATAAAACTGACAATAATCCGTATAAATTAACAGACATACCATCTGAACCCTTTAACTTATCAGGAAGAGTTTCTGCAATAAATCCGATTTTTTTCGTGAAGTTTAATTTATCAAGGTCACTAGTTAGATGGTACTCATACACGTTTATGTCGCGCACCCATTCCGTTGCATTTTCTTCGTATAATTTAATGTTCTGCTTATACGTAGCACTTGATGTAGGGTTAAATTCGGTTGCGAAAAACGCCCCTGCTACTTGACCATTTCCACTAGGGAAAACTGCGAAATTACCGGCACCATTAATGATAAAGTCAACGGTTCCGTCCTTGAATTGCCTAATCATCGAATTGTTATTAGCTTGCCAATATACTGCTGCATCTGGATAGGTTACTACAGCAGCGTTAATGCCAGTAGATGGCTCACCAATATAAATATCGTGGACTGCTCTGACAATCCCGTATAGTTCTACTCCTTTATCAGTTGCAATTATCCTTGGATATACCGATGTTTCATCATAATTATAATAAAGTTTCCAAGTAGAACCATTTCGTTTGTTATATCCTCCATAATAATGATAGACACTTGAGTCTTCCGAACCTTCTTGTAAAATAATACACGGTTGGTCTGTAGCTCTCGCTCTCGGATGTGTCTCTTCCCATAACCTTTCATTAGCAAAAAGTCTAAGGAAAGATTCTCCTTCTGAGTACGGACCAAGAACATCTGTGCTTTTGTCCCATGTAGAAGAATAAAAAACTGGTCTTGTAGTTCCTAAACCAGGTTGCGCTTCTGCTATGGATATAAACTCATTATAGAAATGAATACCGAGTCCTTTATTTTCATTATCGGAAGTATGGTTAGTAACAATTTTTCCTGTTAATTCTCTATCCCTATTGTAAAAATCAAAACTATATTGCCCGAATCTCATCGCTAGGTTTCCATTGTAATAAGACTCGACAAGACCATTATAAAGCTTTAATCCAGCGTATTCACTTACTTGTTCGATATTAATACCACGAAGAGTTCCAGCTGTAATAACGTCAGCTACAATCCCACTACCTGTCATAGCTGTTTTAAATGTTTGACCACCATCATCAGAGATACCGATACCTGCTGAGTTAAATAGTACTAGTTTGTTGGGGTCATCTTTATCAACTGCCATCCACCCACCGTTTGGTGGGATTACTAATTCAGTTTGTACATTTTGTAAATCTTTTGTCGCTTGCATAACTGCGTTGTCTAATGCGGTAAATGGAATCTTTTTTCGACCAGACATGACATCCTTAATGTTGCTAACAGCAGTATTTATATTAGATTGATATCGTTTTGTAATACCAGGGGAACCAAACGTTACTCTAAGACCTATAACATTTCCACGCCAATCTCTTATTTTCGATTGACTTACTACTCTTACTTCTGTGTTTAAATTGATTCTTTCATCGATTAAAAAGACTCTATCTCCCACCTCCGATTGAGCGATAGGATAATTCTGTTTTCGTAAATCATGGATATCAGCTGACACACTAACTTTCAATGATTCATCTACAAGTGTTTTTAATTTGCTATCCATTGTATCTGGATCGGTGATCCGTCCGTCGTAGATTGGTGGAGCGTGACGAATATCAATTATGGATGCTATAGGAGAAGTATATTCTCTAATTAAAGTTGCATTAGATTCTTCACCATCCGCATAGTTACCAAACCCTTTTGCATAGGTGTATAAGGAGCTTGCATCATTTTCCTGTACGATATTTGAAGCATTTAATTTATGCCGGTACATAAATCCAGTATCTCTGCCAACCTGTGCTTCAAGGTAAACAGTAGTTCCTATCAGCTTAAATTCTGCCCCATACCTATTTAAGCCGTCTTTGAATATAGAACGTCTAGTATTACCCTTTCCCAAGCCTTCCCACTGAATCGCATCAAAAGTATCAACCAGGACAAAATCATAATTGGTGCCATTAAAAAGCAAGGTGAAAAATTCACTTGCTGTCATGTGTTTGTTGTATTCTTCATAAATCCGATCTCTCTCAAAGTCATCAAAAAATAAAGGGATAGCTTTAATTTCGACAGTTAATGTAATACCTTCCCCACGTTTTTTAAAATAAATTATTTTATGGGGAACATCGTCATGATCAACAACTTCCCACATTTCAGAAATGTCCTTTATAAATAAATTATTAGCTTTAGTTGGCAGTATTCTAAAGGTTAATGATTGATTGCTGTTTAGTTCTTGGTCATTTGTAGAGGTTGCTTGTAAAGGATACTCATTACCATCTAAATCTCTTACGTACATTTACTCACCCCTTTCAAAAAGAAAAAAGAGAACTGTCATAGTCCTCTTTTAATTTCTGTATTACTAAACTATTATGTTTTTCCTTACTTCGGAATTTAGTCCAATTATGACGTAGTGGATATTGATGTCTTTTTGAAAAGCATTTTATAAACCATGGAACTTAGTTTGTTTATTCCAACTGAAAGAGCTATTACTACGATGAAGAAGACAATCAAAAGGTAGTATTGGTTATCACTTCTGGTCATCTCAATAATCAATGTGTGTGACAAATAAATCTCAAATGAATATAACCCTACCGTCACCAATGCAGTATATAAATAGTTCTTAAAACAATACGTAAATTGGATAATAAAAATAGATAACGAAACTTTCATAAGCGTTTGAATAATACTCATTACCCAATAGTTATTAATAGTGTCTAACCCTTTTATTTTCATCATAAAAAATAACCCAGAGAATATAATTCCCAAAAGCAAAAACACTAATGATGATTGATATGTGTTAACAGATAAATAATTTTTCAGTTTTTGATATTGAGATAATAGTACACCTACAGTAAACGAGAAAGATTGTTCTCCCCAAGTGGTATCTTTAAAGATGAACACTAATATTAATCCCATAATTAAAAGAAATAATGTTCCTTTTGATCCATTGAAAATCTTCTTACTTAGATAAAATATTAAATACCAAATAAAAATGTATTGGATAAACCACATGAAAGGCAACCTATTTACAAGGATAAGTGACCCTAAAAACGAGTTTAAACTTATAGTTTCAAAATTTAAAACCCAATAAAAAATCACCATTATCCAATAAGGAATCATTATTTTTAGTAAACGATTTTTAAAAAAATTGTCCAATCCTTTTCTTTTAAAAGATTCATTTAATCCATAGCCAGAGCCTAATAAAAATAAAGCAACTCCTATTCCGCCTAGAGGTATCAAAATACTAAAACCTCTATAGTTCGCAATGTGAGAAATAACAATCAGTACGGTAGCTATACCCTTTAAAATATCAGTGTGTTTTTTACTTAAATGAGAAAACCCATTTACTTGGACGGTTTTATCTTTGTTAAACCAAGAGAAAATAAAAAGAATAACGATAATGAGAAAAAAAGATATTAATGTATATAGCATGAAGCAGTCCCCTTGCCTTTTTATACAATAATATCATTTTTGTTATATACTTTTCATCATTATTTCAATACTTTAACTCTCCAATTTCTGACTGCTGTAGTGATTGCTGAAGCTGTTGGGTTGTATAATCTTAAAATAATTGTTTTATTCGACCACATGGAAACGCTATGAATTAAGTTGTTTTCCAATCCTCCAATTGGTGACATTAAAATCAGATCATTGTTTCCATCAATATTCGATGCATCTGGATGAGTAATTTGTATTTCTTTAACTGAGTTTGCATTAATGGTTTGAGCATCCACACTTACACTAATAGTAGAAGTGGAATCTAAACTTATTCTTCGCCAAATGCCCCATGTATTATTTGCTCCATTGTATTGCCTAAACCACATGGTTCCGCTGTTATACGGATACCATTTTTGATGTATCCCATAGGCATCGTAAGGGTAATAGGTCTCTAAAATACCTGCGTTAGAAACTGGAAATCCCGTAACCGGAGTAAGGTTAAATGTTGCAATACTAACGAACCCTTTTTCAAACGAAGTGCCTAGTGTTGAACTTGTTATTCCAGAAGGGTTAAGCCCCATATTTTTATAAATAAATTTATCGAGTACTGGCGAAGAAATTTTTCCATTTGCACCAACTCTAAAAAAATCTTTACTGTCAGTACCTACATCTATTAGGTTTCCGAAATACTCCAGTGCTTCCGATAGTGTCATTATTTCTACACCTTGATTATCTGCATAATCAATCATTGCTTCTAATCTTGCCTCTTGAGTGGTATCAAACTGAGGGTTCCAATTGTGCATCATTGCAATTACAAGAGCATTATTATTTTTCGCCATATCTACCATTGCATTGTACTGCGTTTGCGAACCATCTTCTAATAGTCCAGCAATGGTGTTATTTCCAAACATAGAACCGACAGCGAACCTATTCAGACGGAATTGTTTAACAGGAACAATGTTTATGCCTCGTTCAACACTTACCGCACATTTATAATATTTCTTTGCTTCATTTATTGTAAGGTCAGAATATGCACCTCCAACCCAAGTGTAAGTGTCGCATTTTATATCATTATCAATAAACCATTGTTTAGATTGACTGATTCCGCCAATATCAGCGTCTCCACCATAGTGCATAAACGAGTGAGCAGATATTTCATGTCCTTCTGCTTGTAATTGTTTTACTTGTGATAACGTCATGTAACCCGTTGTATCAACCAACCCTGCCGACACTGCTGAAACAAATTTCTTACCTTTACGATTAAATATTTCTCTCGTTTTAGTCCACGTTTCAATTCTACCGTCATCGTCTTCAAACACCAAAATTGGTTTAGGAATCTTAATTCCTTGAGACACAAAAGGAGACTCGTATTTTTCCTGTATTTCATTCGCACTTGAAGCCATTTGCGAAGTAACTTCATTGATTGATTCAACGATATTTGTCTTATTTTGAGTCTGTAATAGTGATAAATCTCCGGCTGTATCATCTATCTTTTGATACAATCTTGTTTCTGCTGCATTAACTGGACCAGCATCAATTTCTTGTATTTCGTCCCAATTACCTTCAAAAAAACGGTACACTTTACCGGTATCTCTTGCCATGACCGTATAACCATTTTGGGGATCTGTATAAGTTGTAGCAATATCATTGAAAGTCGCAACTGGTTCCTTCCAAATCAATTTCGAATCACTAATGACAGCTTGTGTTGCTTCTGCAATAGCTCTGTCTTGTACTTTATATAACTCTTCAAAATTATTATTTATGGCATTGCGGCTGTCCCTATCCCATCCGGTGCCAACTTCTTTTCTGCTCAATTGATGTCACCTCTTTTACTTGTAGTAGAATCGAAAATCAAACTCTACTCTTGCGCTTGTAGCCCCTGTGATTTTAAATTCATTCCACTTTTTGTTAAGTTCAATAAATTCTTTTGTTGTTTTACGTAAAAAAGCCAAATCGTTTTGAGTTACGTTTGGACCATTAATAACTATTTTTTTATCACTTGAAACTGCTTCATTTACATGAAATACAGTATTATTTGTTAGATTTCTTAGTTCAAAGAAGTTTGTTGAACCTTGAATGTTGCTGATTGTAATTTTCAATTCTTGTTCAAATGGATGTATAGATTCGTTGCCTGCATTGTAAATTTTAAATGAAGTTCCTGTGTGGGTATATTTGTGGCTATCTGGATCATCAATCAACCCCATGCCGAAACCCCATAACTCATCTTCTGCATTAATTCCTCTAAGATCTATATCTTTTGCTGTTCCTATACTTTCAGCAAATGGGATTTCCGCTGTATTAAAATTCACAAGAATTGTTGAAACTCTTTTTGTAAACTTTTCAGGGATAATTGATTCTGATGTGGTAACTTTAAATCTTTTTCCTTTTTCACGTTCTTCAGAAATATAATAAATATCATCTAACAGATTATATATTTCATCTCTTAGTAGCTCATAATCCTTTGCATCATAAGATTTTAATAGCATTTTTGTTTCAATAAGACGAGTATCATAAGTAAAACCATGATCAATTATCCCGTTTCTTCCTTCAATTTCTTCTTGATTTCGTTTTTTCCTTATCGAATGGATAAATATATCCAGAGGTTTAGCTCCATCTGGATAACTGATAAGATTCATGTTTTTATCATAGACCAGAAACATGAGTAAACCTCCTTAAAATAGATTCATAGAATTTGTTAAAGCATTTCTATGATTTACAATGTCCGCTATTTTTTCTCCATCAGCATATAAGTGTTGGTTTTTATTAAGTATTTGTAACAAGATTGAATTTTGTTTTTCTAAGATAACAGCTAAATCGTTACTTCCTGATCCTCTATTTCTATTTAAATCAATCAATTCTCTGCCTCGCTCACCGACTAGAGAAAGTCCACCTCTAGCATTATCAGTACCATTTGCATATGCCGGTACATTCCATTTTCTTAAAATTGCTTCTGTATCTCTATTTGGAATTACCTTTGCCCCTTTTGGGAGATTTACTAAACTTGGTTCTTCTGCAAGGTATAAACCATTCCCTACGCTTACTAGCTCTCTACCCGCTTCAGAAATAACGGATAATCCACCTGGGGCGTTTCTTGTACCTTTTGCAAAGAAATGAGGAAGTGCAATTCTTAATGCACTTTTAATTCCCGTCCATCTTGCGTTAAGCGTGACTCTTTTTGTTTTAGCCTCGCTCACTTTTCGATTTAAATTATCGGCTCCACCGTTATCATTGACAGTAACGCTTTTATTTTTACTTTTTCCGGCTTCATCGGAAATTTGCTTCGCTTTACCTTTATCATCTACATTTACATCTTTTTTTACATCTTTACCAAGCTCATCAGTCATTTTTTGGGCTTTTCCAGTACCCTCATCAATCTTCTGATTAACAGTAGATTGTTCACCCTGGATTCTTTGTATTTCACCTTTAGTATTTTGATATAAACCTAATGCCTTTAATAAGTTGTCTAGTTCTTTTTGTTGTTCGGCATTTAGACCGCCTTGAGCACTTTTTGTATTATTTAACTCATCAATTCTTGTTTGAGTCTTTGTTATAGCTTCATCTAATTGCTTGATTCCCTTGTCGCCCTCAGCATTAATCCCAACTTGAGCTAGTTGAAGATTAATCATTTGATTGTATAATTCTATTGTTTTATTAATTTCTTCCTGTGATTTATCAACACTCTTTTGTTTTTCTGAGACTTCATTTGCTATATTAACAATTTTATCGTTCTGTCTATCTAATAGGATTTCTTGACTTACTAACTCTTCAATGGTCTTTTCCGCTTCAGCATCTTTACCTGCATTCAATTGATTTTGAGCTTCAATTCTTAATGCGTCTACTTTTTGTTGTGTTTCATTTCTTGTTTTAACTGCTTCATCTCGTTCTTTTTCCTTTGCGCTCAATTCATCCAATGCTGTTATATAATTTCTGATATGTTCATCCAGTTGAGCTTCTGCTTTAATTCTTTGATTCTCTAATTCTAATGCTATATTTTCTCTTAACTTACCATTAGCCTGATCAATAGCATCAGCGTTACCGACAATTATGTTTCCATGTTCTGATAAAACAGTATCTACATCAGGTACTTTTTTAATCAATTGGTCATTCAAACTAAGTAATTCAGCCATTTCTTCATTTGCCAGACCAGACTTTTCTTGTAAGTTTGCTTGCTCATCCGTTAAAGCCTTTATTTCGTCTGCTGTTGTAGCGAATTTTAATTCATCTTGTATATCTAGATACCTTAGTAATTCATCATTAGATAACTTGTTTTTTCCTTTTAATTCATTGTATTTTTCAGATAAACCGCCTAATTCTTGTTGCTGAGCAATTAAAGATTCAGCATGTTCAAGATTTACTTCTTTCGCCTTTTCTGTGGCTGCATTATTATCATCGATTACCTTTTTAACACCAATTACTGCTCCTGTTAAAAGTGCAATACCGCCAACTACCCAACCGACTGGACCTGATAATGCTGTAAGAGTTGCTGCTAACCCCCCACCAGCACCAATTGCTCCAGTAAGAGCTGATACCGCTGTTACAGTTCCGCCTATTCCACTCATAATCGTTCCACCGATAACGAGCAATGGTCCAGCTGCCGCAACTAAACCGCCTACTGTAAGGATGAGCTTCTTTGTTTTATCGTCAGCTTCTCCAAATGATTTTACAAGAGGTTTTATCTTATTTACCCCATCCATCACGATTGGAATAAGATGTCCTCCCATTTCGATACCTAAGTCTTTTACATTATTCCACAAGATTTTTAATTGTGAAGCTGTAGTTTCGTATCGCTGTTTTGCTTCGTTAGTTAAAGCGTTGTTCTCTTTCCACGCTTTTGTTGATGTATTTACAGCACTTGATAATAGATCGGATGCACCGGCCATACGCATGATCACGTCTGATTCATAGACACCTTTTATACCAAGTGTTTCTAAAATTTCCGTTAAGTTCTTTCCTTCACCGGATGATTTATTCAAACCTTTGATCAAAGCATCTAATGCCGTTACAGCATCAGTTTCAAAAGCCTTTTTAAATTCTGCTCCTGTCATTCCTGCTGCTTTAGCAAATGCTTCTAGATCCTTCCCACCTGATCCTACAGCTGACTGAATCTTTTTAAGGATGGTAGTCATCGCAGTGCCACCCATTTCGGCTTGGATACCTAAACTGGACATGGTTCCCGCTAATGCCATGATCTGTGCTTCTGACATTCCTACTTGTGCGCCTTGTGCAGCCAAGCGCATACCCATAGATACAATTTCAGATTCTGTAGTTGCTAAATTGTTACCTAACGAAACAACACTTGAACCTAATTTGTCGAAATCATCCTGACTCATTCCAACAATGTTAGCGAAACGGGCAAACTCTGTTGCCGCCTGCTCTCTAGTAAGGTTCGTTGACTCTCCCAGGTCAATGATAGTTTTCGTAAATGACAAAATTTTATCTTCAGCAATCCCTAATTGTCCTGCTGATTCAGCTACAGCCGCAATATCATTTGCGCTAGTCGGCAATTCTTTTGCCATGTCCCTAATGCCTTTTTCAAGCTTTTCAAATCCTTCTTCTGTTGTATCGACTGTTTTTCTAACACCGGCAAAGGCTGATTCAAAATCAACTGCTGCCTTGAACGCACCTGTGCCTAATGCAACCAATGGTGCCGTTACCTTCATGGTTAAGTTTTGACCTATATCAGTCATGCTTTTTCCGACAGTTGTTAACTTGGTTCCAATCGGTTCAAGTTTTTGAGAAACTTGAGTCCAGGAAGATGACTGAATTTTTAGAGCTGCATCGACTTCTTTTAATTCTGTTTCAAGTCTATTAAATTGTGTCTGTGCATCATTAACTTTTTTTGCTTGTCTTTCTAGTTGCACTTCACTAGCTTTACCGCTTGCTGCTAGCTCATCGTACTTTTTTCGAGATTCAGTTAACTTGATATTTGCCGCTTCAACCGAACGTGACAATACATCTTTTTTAGACTTTAACCCGTCTAATGATTTACCGTAATCAGCGCCTTTAGCTTTAATAGCCTTTAACTCGGATCCCATAGCACGAAGGTTTCTGTCAACTTTGGATATACTTCCATTAAAGTTTGAAGCATCTAAAGATAATGAAACCGATAAACTACCTATTTCAGCCATTTATTTCACCTGCCTTTATAGCCAATCCAGATCGTCAGCTGTGATGTATTCCGTTTCAATCAGGTTTAATTCAAACCAAAATTTTATATCCATTTCATCTATTTCGGGAAGCTTATAACCTTCACGGATACGCTCACGATACCAGTCTTTTATCCATGCGTATCCGTCAAAGTTACTTACTTCCCCTGTTCGTTTCCCTCGTCACTTTGCACTTCTAAACCACCTAAATTAAGAACCTCATTAAAAATTCTTTGTAATTCATAGAGATAACTTTTTGCTGAAATTCCTTCCTCTAATTCATCTAACGTAAATTGGTTATCGAATACTGAAACTGTAAACTCAGATAATTTTTGATAAGTTTCTTCGTCAGCAATGGTTAAATTAGATTCTCTGAACTCTTTATTTAGTTTTAGAGCATTTCGAAAGTGGCGAGCTTTTACAAAATCGTTTATATATGTCTTTTCAGAACCGTTTTTATTTAAGGTAATTTGCATGATTTTCACTCCTAAAAATAGTCAAATAAAAAAGAGAGGCACTAAGTCCTCCCTTCATCATGGTGCCGGTGTAATAGTTGGCTTTTTAACTGTAGTAAAGAATGTTTCAGCTGTTTCGGTTACTCCTGTGTCATCTGTACGTACAGTGTATTTTAATGTCCCATCTTTTAACGGAATAGCTTCTCCACTAAAACCACTTTGCTTATAAGTAATTTCACCTTTTCTTTTGGTTGTGTTAGTTTCTTCCGTTTGGCGCATCTTAGTTTTATAAAGCCACACTAATTTAGATCCGCTCTCAAAACCAACAGCAATATAATTAGGTGTATCATTAACGTTAGCGATAAGCCCCTTATCATCAGATAATTTATGACCGAACCAATCGGCTTGAACTTCTGTAGGTAGGTCCGCTGTTTGACCAGCAATGGTAATAGTATCAAGTTGTACTTCGCTTGCTACTACTTGATCACCAGCATCAAACGTACCTTCCGCATAGTTTGGTGTTAATGTTAATTCAATTGGCATTGTTAATGTTTTTACAGTGTCATGCGCTTCTGTAGCTTCATCGGTCATAACTGCATAATGTAGCTTTTTCAAGCTTACTTTTTGTACTTTTTCTGGAATTGGTGTCATATTATAAATACCTCCTAGTATTCATCTATAAATTTAAACCTTAACACTCTATTAAAATGGGAATCTCCATCTTGATATGCTGCATCATAATCAGATATTCTCTCGAATCCTACTTGTTCTAATAGCGTTCTCACATCACTAACTAGCTGTGAATAATTAATTTTTGACCATACATTTACTTGTATAAGTCTTTCAGTTGTTATTTCTTTATCAGCTGCTTCTAATTCTGCCCCAGATAAATATTCAAGAAAGGTAATGTATTGACTAGGTGTTTTCGAACCTGTAGGAAGACCATTAAATACTACCGGAATACCTAATGGGGATAGGGTTGTTTTAATATAATCGATTATATCTATCATAAATCTAACCCCTTTTTCAATTCATCGACCATAGCTTGTCTTGCAGGAATATTGCTTTTTCCAAAACCTCTTGAAAAGAATGGATTTGGACTGGTTGGTCCCCATGTCACTCTTTGGCGTTTACCATTTTTTATTACTACTGCTGATCCGCCACTTCTTCCATCCTCAACAAGATGTGCATGGTAAGCTCCTCCAGTGTGGACTTTAACTTCTCCGTCTCTAGGTCTACTTACTTTAATATTCTTATGCAATGACGCATGGTCAGGTGGATTTCTGTTATCAATTGGTGCTTCTTCAATAACAGCCTCCTGTGTAACCTTTCCAGCTTTCTTTAATGCTTCATTTTCTATCGCTTCATCAACTATATATTTTCTTAGATTTTGAAGAGTTTCATCCAAACCAAGTACTTTCATTTCCATCCTATAGAACCTCCATAACTATAAGAGTAAGCCATTGATTACGCTCATCATCATTGATTGGTGGAGAGTCCATTTCATACATAACACCATTAATACTAAGCCTCATACCTGCTTGGATATCATTTCTATACCTGATTCCAACAATCTTCTTACCTTGCCATTGTGTTGCATCAGAATTAAACATTCGATAACCTTTTTGAGTTTTAACTTCTCCCCATACGGTGACATGCTCTGTCCATTCAATTAATGGCCATCCATTTACAATTTCTCCTGGAGGTTTATAAAAGGTAATTCTTTTATTCATCCTGGCAGGATTGTTATTGTATTGAAAGTTCATCCGGATCAACCCACTTTAATTGCAAAATAACCGATTGTAAGCCGTAAGGAATGGGAATTTGAGCAGTCTTAATAGTTGTAGGGGTTATGGCTATACGATTCTCATAGAAATGTGTTGCAAGCATCATAATAGCTAAACGATGTAAAGAAAAAACATCTTTACCGTCAACTTTTAAATAATAATCTTGTGGTTGTTTAACTCCAGAACCTATCAAATAAGATATAGCCGCAGATAAAAAAGTAGAAAGGGATGAATTTTCATCATCCCCGTCAATTCGTAAGTATTGCTTTAATTCTTCGAGTAGAGCGTTCATTATTCATCACTCTTTTCAACCGTTACCTTTTTAGGCGCGCTTTTTACAGCAGGTTTCTTTTCCTCGATTTCCTGTAAAAATGCAACACCATATTTCGGATGCACTTTTGTAAGGTACTCAGCTCTAGATTTAACAAGTTTTTTTCCTTCTGCTGGGTATGGTTTACCAACTTCATAGATGTGGTCGTCATGTTGGTTTTCTTTGAATCTATTAATAACCTTGTACACTATAAATCACCTTCTTTACAATCTATTAAAGTATCTATTTATTAAGGAGTAGGCACTTCACCTTTAACTACTCGGAAAGCTGATTTTAATTTGATTTGGTGATCCATCCAAGCTGTAACAACAAATTGTTCCATACCAGTCTTCACATCTTTATCACGGTCATAAAGTGAATCTAGGTCATAGTTGTAATGAGAGTAAGAAAAGTCACCTACTACAGGATTTACAGCAGCATCAATAAATTGAACTGGCTTTCCTAATACTTGTTCAGGAGGAGCACTATATAAAGTTGCATTGCCGTTTGCAAGAACTTCGATAATATCGGAATAATCCTTAAACGTCATGGCGATTGTTGCATTTTCTCGGTAATCCTCGTGAAGATCGGCAATTGCGTTTTTAATACCTTTATATAGATTTTTAGCCTTAATAGTTTCATCAGCATCTAAAACGTATGTTTTTTCAGCAATTCCTGATGAATAGAAAGACATGTGCTCTTCTCCTGCTTTCGGTGCAGTAGCAAATGCAACTTTCTTTTCTTTCGCTGCAACACCTGATTGCAGGGCATTTTCAACATATGATACTAAATTAGCATCAGACCCGTTAATAACAGTTTCAGAAATACTAGCAAAAACTTTGAATTTATGGCGTCCAAAGGTTACAACGTCTCCTGTAGCTGCAAGTTCTTTAGCTGTTTCTGTATCCAGAATAAAATCATCGTCGCTTAATGTGAATGCAAGCTTTGGAATTTCAAGGTTAGTAATTTGAGTAAAAGTTGATAATTCACGAAGTTGGTTTTTAACTAACGGTTCCACCAAAATGTCATTAGAAACTGTTTTTGGTAGGAACTTGTTACCTCCGGTTGTATCATTATCACCTAACGCTTGGAAAACATCAGTAGAAAGAGCTGTTTGACGAATAGTAGAACGAATTAAAGCAGCTTTAGCTGAAATAACTTTTTGTTTTGGATCTTCAATCCCACTAATACCTTGTTTAGCTGAAAACTTTGCTTTTTGTTCAGCCTCCATTTGGTCATGCTGTTGTTTAATCACATCAAAACGCATTTGCAAATCTTGTTTTGATTTTTGTAATACCTGGATATCCTCCATTGATGCAGTGGTATCAATTGCTTTTTGTGCTAATTCGCCCTCAACTTTTTGAAGTTGTTGACCAATAGTAGCCATGTTTTGTTTTAACTCAAAAAGAGTTGTCCCAAAATGTTGAAGGTCTAATTTTAATAAATTTTTACGTTGTACCGCCTTGAATAATTGTTTGCTCTTTGTCATGTTACATTCCTCCTAGAATCGTATTTAAATAGGCTGAATTAGCCTTTGCTTCTTCTGCAATTTTTTTACGTTGTGACATTTCTTCTGCTGAAATAGTTGGTTTTTGTTCGGAAACAAGTTGTTTTGGTACGTTTTTATACTTCTGGAATAGATTCTGATTAATAGATGCAGCCATTTCATTAGCTTCTTCTACAACGTCAGCAAGTCCATATTGAAATGCCTCATCAGCTGATAACCATGTTTCAGCATCGAGTAACTCTTTCAATGTTTCTTCGTCAAGTTTATCTCCTGATTTTTGAAGATAACTTTGAATAGCAGACTGACCAATACGGTCCAAATCATCTGCTGCTTTTCGTAATTCTACGGCATTACCCATCGCAAATGTCCATGGATTATGAATCATAAGCATAGAGTTTTTAGGCATTCTGACTTCATTTCCTGCCATCGCTATAACTGAAGCAATAGAAGCAGCCAATGCATCAACATGTACAATTATCCTTGCTTTGTGTCTTACGAGCATGTTATGGATAGCTACACCTTCAAAAACGCTCCCACCTGGGCTATTAACATAAAGATGAATAACCTCTACATCATCACCTAGTTGATCAAGTTCATTTTTAAAAGTAATGGATGATACTTCACCATACTCTTCCCATGCATATTTGGTAATTTCACCATAAATAAAAATATCAGCTGACTTTCCATCGGCTGATGCTTTCATGTTGAAAAACTTATTCTTTTGGTTCTTTCCCACTCTTCTCACCTCCTTTACGTAATGTCGGATCAAGTTCAATTGGATATAAGTCACCGCTGATCCACAATTCATTAGCTTTTCCACCTAATGGCGGTAAGTCTTCTAATCTTCTTACTTCATCAGGTTTCATCCCTCCACTTCTCAGCATAGCTTGATAAAACTGAGTTCTTGCAGCTGTATCACCTCGAAGAAGTCCTCCAAGATTGAATTTAAAGTAAAAACCTTTCAATCTTTCGGCTCTCGTAAGCAACTTTCGGTTAAATTCATGCTCATATTGCCGTACTATTGGTAGAAGGGTCATATTTACGAACTGAATCATTTGTTGTTCATTACTGCCAAACGAACCGCCTTCTGTATCGTTTAGAAAAGATACAGGAACATTAAAAACGTTGGCTACCCTTGAGCGTGTGATCCGCTCCGATGCCAGCGTGTCAGATGCAAAGTATTTTTTTTCGATTTCTTTAACATCAACACCCGGTTCTTTGAACAAGATACCGCCATTTTCAGCGTAAAATCGTTTAAAATCAGCAATAATTAATTTTCGTTTTTCTTCGTCCACGTTTGCAGCATATTCCAGAATGAAGCTCTCTTTCTTTTTCATTTCTGAAAGAGAAAACTCTTGGACCGCCTTATCATACTCCAGTGTGTTTTTAAGAACATCCAAAGGGCTTATTCCTGCCCATCTTGATGTCCCTGTGATATGTTTAACGTGAATCATATTCATATTATGGACATAGTGGGTTTTTGTTGCTGAAATAACTTTATACCATAGTGATTCATCATCTAAATTAATAAATGGTGTCACATAGCTAGAATCTAACGGTATAAGCGCTTCTGGTTGCATCCTAATATTACGGATTATAACTGCATATCCATTCCCGTTTTCGTTCCTTGCGACTTCTAATTTATTTAATAAATCGAAGCTACTCATATTGGGGTTTGGGTCATTGATTAATACATCTGCTGCTTGATGATCCATGATCACATCATAGTTTTGATGCAATTTAATAGGCAATGCGGATAAAGTATTAGAAAGCCTACTAATTACACTAAAAATAGTTTCATTTGTTGCTAGTTTGCTATTATCAACGCCCCAAAAGGTACGTCCAAACCAATTGGAAAAGTCATAGTTTAAACCTTTCCATCCGGTTACTGCACCTTTTACAGCCATCCTAATTCTCTGATGCCATTTCAAAATCTCACCTCCTTACAGATCATTGATAGAGATAAATTTGATATTTCCGTTACCTGAATTTACTGTTGCAAATCTTGCCTGTACAAATGCCGTAATGATTGCAGCTATTGGGTCAATACGCTCCCTAGATTTTGATTTAGACAACTTAATACTTTCATTTGCTGCCATTTCAGCTATCGCATTTCCAACAGCCCAGGATAATGTTTTATCGCCAATATGTGTGATTTTCTTTTGCTGTTCATTATTTTGATAGACGTAATCACGAAACTCTTTAGTTGGCTCCGATAGAGTAGGGAATCCTTGTCTAACTTCCACAATAGTTAACCCATAATTAGCCATATTTTGAGCGAATTGCGTTGCTCCATATGGGTCATAACAGAATAAAATAACATTTAATTCATAGTCGTTAATAAAATTAATAATCCATTGTTCTACAAAACTATAATCAACTACAGCTCCTGGTGTTACATCCATCCAACCTTCATCAATCCATACGTTATAAGGAACCTTATCCTTTGTTCTGCGCTCTGCTAATGCTTCCTCAGGCATAAATGAATGTTGACCAACGTGATATCCATAATCAGTAGGAAATACATATCCAACAGAAGTTAAATCAATTTTTTTAGATAAATCGACTCCGATATAAACATCTCTTCCAGTCATATCGAAAGAATCGATTTTACCTGCCTTCCATTTGCTTGCTGGGATATAGCCACCGACCTTCATATCAACCCAAATATTCATGGTTTTGGTCATAAAGTTTCTCATTTTCTCCGGAACGTCAAGGGCTGTTTTTAAATCGGATCTGATAGATTCTAAGCCTTCTTCATAAGTAGCTACTATCGGGTTAGCTTTAATCCAGTTCGACTCATCTTTTATGTCGTCACCTTCATCAAGCTCACAAATGATTGCAAAGTAATCATCGTTTTCGATATCATCATCTGGGTCAAGAATTCTACTCACATATTCATATTCAATAAAGCATGGGCGACTTAAATCGAATCCTGCTGTTGTGATAACAAACATTAAAGGCTCTTTACGGGCGACCATACCTGACTGTAATACGTCATAAATTTCAGATGTTTGATGGATATGATACTCATCAACTATTCCAACTGATGGGTTTTTCCCGTCACCTGTTTTTCTAGTTTCACGGGATAACGGTACAATTACGGAACCATTTCTAAATATTTCAATCTTGCCGTATGCTTCTTTCCATTTCCCGTCTAATAGAGAACTAGAACCAATTCCATCTCGAACAGCTATATAAACCTCGTCAGATTGGTCCTTTTGCCATCCAGCAATATAAATACGCTGTTTTTCATCACCAAGGAATGCTATGTAGGCTCCTACGATTGCAAGATATTGCGATTTAGCATTCTTACGAGCCAGTTGGATATAGACTTTACGAAAGCGACGAGCGCCATTCTTTTTCTTTTTAAAACAGAATATGTTAACGGAAATAAATAATTGAAAATCTGTTAGTTCTACTGATTGTCCAGCAAGAACCCCTTCAACGTGCTTGAATTCACGCGAGAACCAATAGAAATCTTCTCCGACATCTTCATCAAAATAAAAAGGACTATCTGGATTGTTAATACAATCTTCATAGTCCTTCAAAAAGCGTTTTACCGCCCATATATGTTTTTTCCCTGCTTTTATACGACCTTTTAAGATGTCATCGCAATAAGCAAAGACTCTTTCTAAAACGCTCATAACCTACCACTGAAGCGCCGTTCTGCTTCACTCGTTGGCTCTCTTTCAGATGGTTCTGGAATCACTAATTTTAAACGTGAAGTGATAGTTAGCCCTAGATCGCTTGCAGCTGAACGACATTCAGTAAATAATGTGTTCTTTGTTCTTTGTAATTTGGGATAATCATCATTTGCTAAGGTTATTTTTTTACCGTCTGGTTGCACTATTGTTTCTGTAGGTTTGATTTTTTTAAGTTCCTTTACCAACTGAATGTATTGATATTTCGAATCTAAGTAACGAGCCAAAGCATCGACATCTAACTCACTAAATATTTCTAGAGCAACGAGTTTTTCTGCAATCTCGTTAAACTCTCTTTTTTGTGCCACAGTTAAATATTTAGGAGGTTCGATATTTTCAGTAGGTCCACGCATTTTTTCTTCGTGATTTTGTCGCTTTTTTATTTCATCTTTTGTTAAATGGTTCGAGCGACCTTTCCCTTGAATTACGCTTAACGGCTGCTTATTTCTGCCTGCCATGCTATCACCTCACTTTCTTTTCTGAAAAATATTTCAAAAACGGATTTTTCTGCACGGAAAGTGGACAACCGGTGTATAGTACTTTACCCAACTAAAGAAAAAGGGAGGGGGCTATGCTTCTCCAGCTCTTTCCACCCCTGTTTTCTTGTTATGACAAGCCTTGCATAAGAGTTGAAGGTTGCCTAACTCTAGTCTTTTGTTCCAGTCTTGCTTGATCGGGATGATGTGGTCTACCTCTGTACCCACAGCTATACGTTTATTCCTTATACATTCTTGACACAAACCATTGTCCCTTATCTTTACAAGGTCCCTTGCTTTCTTCCAGGCAGCAGAATGATAAAATGAATCCGACTTTTTATTTCTCAAATTCAAATCGTAAAATCTATTTTGGTTTCTAAATTCAGTTTGATGTTGATCACAGTATCTAGAGGTTGTTAGGTTTTGGCAACCAATCTTGCTACATGGTTTTAATGGTTTCTTATTCATTGATCTTTAACCACTTCTTTAATGTGTAATTAATGATTATCAACACTAGAGTTGGATACTGATACCATTTAACATCTTGTTCTTTCCTAATGAATTTCCACATTAAGAATGGCCAAGCATACCATCTAATAATAAATGACATATTGATAGTAAAGTTTTTACCTGGACTCATTTCATAATAACAACCTACCGATATTCTCTGTTTCCCTTCAGGTAATCTAGCCATTGAACCTTACACTTCTTTTTTCTTCTCTCTTAATATGTTCACTTACAAGTCTAGCAAGTTCTTTGCTATCAATATTTATTGTGCATTTTAAATCATTTACATATGAATGTTTTTTATTGTACTCATCACCAATACTCAAGACCGTTTCAATTTGTTCTGGCGTTAAATCAAAGCAATGTTTTTTATTTTTCCAAAGTATTTCTTTCCTAACATATAAAGCCCTATCACTAACTTTCTTTTTATTATCCTGTAGAGGTTTAACGAAAACTGGTCCTCCACATCTAGGGCAACTAATCCCATCTAAACGAGTATCAGGTCCAACAATTACAGTCCTACAATTTTCATCCATACATTCACAGTGATTATTATATTTCATTTTCTCCTCCACGCTCCATTATGTCGAATGTATACATCTCTGTGTACATCCATTAAATCCTCAAGTTCTCGTTGACTGAGTTTCTCTTTCTTCCTAGGCTTTTGTAACTTCTTGTCACGTTCTGCCTTTCTCATCTGGTTGAACTTACGAATATCTTCTTTACTTAAATGATCAGCAAACTTCATATCGTTCACCTCAACCTTAATTACTATTTAACCGATAGTTCGGAGATAGATTGGATCACCTTAACCTTTCCGGCATATCGCCTTTATATTGATAAAGCAACCTGATCCACCTCCTTAACTACTAATAAATAAAATAAAAATAAAACTAGCAAAGATGATTTGCTAGTATATTTCTTTAATATTTTCTTTAATATTTTCTTTAGGAGTTTTGCATATAATGAAGGAAAAATTTCTATCGTACTACAGTTGTAGTACTACATCGTCATACAGTTGTAGTACGATATCGTCCACCTATTGTAGTACGATGTTTATCGTACTCTAATTGTAGTACGAACAAATGATTCCCATAACAAAAGGCGCTAAATCAGCGCCTTCAAGAGTTAGTCTCTCTAAACAATATCCAGTACTTAATAAATAACACGCACATGAAAAGATATCTCAACCATAAAGATATTGTGTTCATTTACTAAGGTTACTGGATACTGTTTACAAAGTATAAAAAGAGCGACTCGCCTAAACGAATCGCCAATGCAGGTTTTAGAATTCTTTTAAACGAATTCGATGATATAAATTTAACACGTATTTATCCAAATAACTTAAATCATCATTAAAACATTCTCAAAAAATTCTTCATAAACTTTTAAAACATTGATACATCAACATTTACAACAATAGTTAAAACAATACTACCGTTCTTCCACTTGTATCCATCATGGCAATGACAACGGCTTTGGAATCTGGCTTCACCACTTCATTCCACGTCTTAAATTTTAAATCTTCTTGATAAATGGGGTGGAATTTCGGTGCACCTTTCATGGCATTTCGTTTAAAGGCGGACATCATTGTTCTTTTCTTATCAATATTCCCCATTAAACCGGTTTTACGAATATCGTTAAATTCAATATCTTCAATAATGTCTTCTTGTAATTCTTTTCGTTTTAAGTTTGGAAGTTCTAACTGTTTAAATAAGGCTTCTTCGAGATCCATCAAGGATACTTCTGCTTCAAAATAATCCTCACCAGCTTGGTCGCCAGCACCTTGCCCTTTCCCAGGTCCTTTTTGACCTGGAGAACCATCACGAGCAACAACATCTCCAACTTTGCTCTCCCCGTCGCCTTGGCCGACATGTTTGTTCTTATCATAGTTATAACGAATTTTGTATTCATCAAGGGAACGAATCGGAATTTTCACTACTTCTCGACCGTTTGACATAACAATATTTTCCTCTGTAATGAGATCGGGGAGATTATTACGAATCGCTTCCTGAACTTTTTCTTGATGCCGCTGTTGATCATCGTGGCCTTTGCGATGGAGGGACCAATCTTCTTTCGAAATTACAAATTGATGTTTATTTTTATCAGTCACTTCTACCCCTCCTTAAAAATAATCATTTTTTTTTGCACACTTTTGGAAGGTCTACATACTATATCTTGAGTGCAAAAAAAAGGGAAAAATAATGGATTACTCTATCATATGCGAGAAGACAAAATAATTTACAAATAATTTTTATTTGATTAAAATGCCTATCATTATAGACAAGCTATTTTTAATAGAAAATAGGGTTGCCTTTAAGGTGCATTGCACTTTTAGGACAACCCCATTTTCCTATAATCGGACTTCACTCATTAGTTGCTCAAAAAATTCCGTTCCTACTTCAACTTCAATGTCTTGATATATTTCACTCATCTTGTTTTTAAACTCTTGTTTTTGTTCGTTTGTTAATTCCGTTACTTCCATTCCTTCTTGTTTTAATAGTTGGAGCGATGTTTCTTCATCTTGCTTCGATAATTCTCGGTTATACTCCCTTGTTTCAATAGCAGCATCCATCACTACCTTTTGCAAGTCTTCAGGCAACTGATCATAAAACTCTTTATTCATAACGACTGGCCATGGAGAATAGGTATGTCCGGTTAACGTTAAATATTTTTGAACTTCGTGAAATTTAGACGAGTACATAAGCGAAAGTGGGGTTTCTTGAGCGTCAACGCTCTTCGTTTCTAATGCGCCATATAATTCCGTAAAGGCAATCGGCGTTGTATTTGTCCCAAGTAATGACCAAGCCTTTATTTGCATCGGATTTTCTAAAGTTCGCATCTTAATCCCTGTTAAATCCTCAACACTTGTGATGGGTTTAATATTATTCGTTAAGTGTCTGAAACCATTTTCCCAATATACGAGCCCTTTAAGTCCTTTATTTGAAAGGGAATCTAGTACGGCTTGTCCGACTTCTCCGTCCAATACTTTATGGGCAGTTTCTCGATCATTAAATAAATAGGGCAAATCCCAAACCGCCATATATTTAGAAGCCGCATCAAGTGGTGCAGATGCAGGAGCGATCATCGTTAATTCGCCAAGCAATACTTGCTCAAGCATTTCACGTTCGCCACCTAACTCCCCTGCTGGATAGATCTCCACTTTTATTCTTCCATTGCTTCTGCTTTCAACCAAGTCTTTAAACTTCTCGAATGAGCTTTGCGCAAAATGCTCCTTTGCGGCGGCATGACCTGCTTTTATAACGAATATTTCATGACTCCCTTCCCCACTTTCACTGGTTGTAGGTGTTGAGCATGCTGACAATATACTGAATAGAACCATAAGGATACATAACCAAAAGAGTTTATTTCTTTTCATAATCAGGTCCCCTTGTGCTGATCTATATTTTTAAACGTTAGACAAAATCCTATAATTTAAATTTTGATAAGATTGATTGTAGATCTTCTGCCATTTTGGATAAAAATTGTGCGGATGCAGCGACTTCTTGCATGGCTGCAAATTGCTGCTCTGTTGCAGCAGCACTTTCTTGACTATTATGCGAACTCTTTTCAGCGATATCTTCCACTTTCTTAATGGCATTCACAATTTGACTTGTAACTGCAGTCATCTCCTCAACAGCTGCTGACACTTCGATTACCTTTTGGCTGACTTCTTCCATTGCATTTGAAATCGATTTAAATGCCTTATAAGCCTCTTCTGTTTCTCTTAATCCTTCTTTTACTTGAAGACTTTCTTCATTCATCATGTTAACGGATTCATTTGTTTCAACTTGAATATGTTGAATCATTTTTGTGATTTGTCCAGCTGAGCGTTTCGATTCTTCCGCAAGCTTTCTCACTTCATCTGCTACAACTGCGAATCCTCGTCCATGTTCACTGGCTCTAGCTGCTTCGATTGCCGCATTTAAGGCAAGTAGATTGGTTTGTTCCGCAACGCCTGTAATGATTTCAATAATCTGGCTAATTTCGTTGGAACTCGTCTGTAAGGATCCGATTGAATCACTAGCCTTTATTACAGTTTTTTGAATTTGGTTCATTTGTTTCACAACATGTTCAATAAATCCTTCCCCTTCATTTGTTAAGGAGCTTGTCTTTTCAGTTAAATGAAGCATATTTTCACTGTTTTCGGCGATTTGTGAGATACCCTCATTCATTTCATTGATTGACTGAGATAATTCTTTGAAATAAAGCAGTTGTTTTTCAATTCCTTCAGCACTATCTTGAGTCATCCGGGAAACTTGTTCGGATGCTGACGTACTTTCCTGAGAGCTTGCTGCTAGCTCCTCACTACTAGATGCAACACTTGAGGCGGATTCCTGAATTTGTCCAAGTACAGAACGTAAATCTTCAATCATCTTATAATATGATTTTCCTAAATCTCCCACTTCGTCATTGCTCTTAATCTCTAAAGCTTGTATTTGTAAGTTTCCTGCGGCGATTTTCCCTAGAGCTTCAGAAGCAGATTTGATCGGCTTCGTTATGGATCGGGTGATGAGAATCGCCAATATCGTACCCATTAACATACTTATGATTCCAATAACTAAAACAAACGTTTTTGTCTGATCCACTGATTTAGACGTTTCTTCAATTCCCGAGAAGACAAGGGTTTCTTGCCCTTTATCCAAATCCTCAATTTTCTTTTGAAATACATTGGATATTGTTTTTCCAGATGTATTCATTAAATTTGTATATCCGACGGTATCACCATCATTCTTCAATGCGATCTCTTTTCTGACAATTTCATCAAAACGCAATTGGAAAGCAACCAATTGCTCTATAATTTCTAGATCCCTTTCTGATTGATAGACTTTTAACATTTCCTTCATCGTTTCGTTCGCCTTATTTAATTGTTCTTCGTAATGTTCAATATACGTTTCATCCCCAGTTAACAGGTAACTTTTAACAGCATTAGATTGATCTAAATAGAGGATATTCAAATCCTTTGCGTACATCGCATTTTCCACATTTTCATAAATCAATTTACTGTAACTTTCATCGGTAAAATTGATTCGATTGCTAGATATTAAACTTCCAATTGCTAATAAAAGAAGAATGAAGAAAAAACCACCAAATATTTTTTTGCCTACCGTTAGTCTCATAGAAATGTCTCCTTTATGATGAACTAGCTACTTATTCATTCTTTTTACCTATTATTAGAACTAGTATATCCATTTCTTCGTGATTCCTCTGTGAGAAAAGTAACAATTTTATGTAAAATAATAATAATTCAATAAATTTTTCGTAAAAAATAAAAAAATGACTATCCTTAGCAGTTCCGTTTACTGTTATATCAACGAATAAAGAACTTCAACAAATTTAAAATCATGACAAATAAAAGAATACACCAAATAACAGAGTGGCAATAAACGATGCAACTCTGTTATTTAGTGTATGAAAAGTGATCCTATTTACTATGCTTGAATAGGTTATATGAAAAAGGTAATTTTACTGTTATGGGTCTGAGTATGAGGACGTGTGTTCCGTTATTTAAGTCAAGAATGGAGATTTCACATTCTATTAGATTGGACAATGTCCACAGAAATTAGAACAGTATGAACTCGATGGTTAATATGTAATTAGATAAAACAAGCAAAATGGAACGCACGGAAATCCATGCGTTCCATTTTGCTTGTTCTATTGTTTTTTATTATAAATCAAGTTTACTTATTTTCTACAGTGATTGGAACTGCATTCATTAAAGGATTGCCGATCGTTTCATTTATCGATTTAATAAGCTTCCGACATAACGTAAGAGTTCATTTGCTGAAGTTGAATTATAGCCGTGCTCATCAATTAATCGTGCGACCACTTCATTTACCTTCTTCAGCTGCTGCTCATCTGGCGTTTTCGTAGACGTTGTAATCTTAACCACATCTTTTAAATCAGCAAATAGCTTTTTCTGGATGGCTTCACGCAGACGATCATGTGAATTATAATCAAAACGTTTTCCTTTACGCGCATATGCGGAAATTCGAATGAGGATTTCTTCACGGAATGCCTTTTTCGCATTTTCAGAAATTCCGATTTGTTCTTCGATCGACCTCATTAGTTTTTCATCTGGATTAATTTCCTCTCCAGTTAACGGATCATGTAGCTTATTTTTATTACAATAGGCTTCCACATTATCTAAATAATTGTCCATTAACGTTTTCGCTGATTCTTCATAAGAATAGACAAACGCCTTTTGTACTTCTTTCTTGGCGATATCATCGTATTCTTTACGTGCTAAAGAAATGAAATTCAAATAACGTTCACGCTGTTCAGAGTTGATAGATGGATGTTGATCAAGTCCTTCTTTTAAGGATCGGAGAACATCCAAGGCGTTGATGCTTGTCATATCTTTTCGGATGATCGTGGAAGAAATACGGTTAATGACATATCGTGGATCAATTCCACTCATTCCTTCATCTGTATATTCCTTTTTCAATTCGTCTACATCGGCCTGATTATAGCCTTCAACATTTTCACCATCATAAAGACGCATCTTCTTAACTAAATCAATGTCACCTTTTTTCGGCTCTTTCAATCTAGTTAAAATTGTAAACATCGCCGCTACTCTTAATGTGTGCGGTGCAATATGCACATCAGAAACATCACTTTCGCGAATCATTTTTTCATAGATTTTTTCTTCTTCTGTTACTTTCAAATTATACGGAATTGGCATTACAATGATCCTTGAATGTAATGCCTCGTTTTTCTTATTAGAGATAAACGAACGATATTCGGTTTCGTTCGTGTGAGCTACAACCAATTCATCGGCGCTTATGAGCGCAAATCGACCCGCTTTAAAGTTCCCCTCTTGTGTTAAGGATAATAAATGCCATAGGAATTTTTCATCACATTTCAGCATTTCCTGGAACTCCATCATTCCGCGATTGGCTTTGTTCAATTCCCCATCAAAGCGGTAGGCTCTTGGGTCTGATTCAGATCCATACTCAGCAATTGTTGAGAAATCAATGCTTCCGGTTAAGTCTGCAATATCCTGTGATTTCGGGTCAGATGGACTGAACGTTCCTATACCGACACGACGATCTTCAGAGAAGAAGACTCTTTCAACAAGAACATCTTCAATACGACCGTCATACTCTTGTTCGAGCCTCATCATGTTGAGTGGCGATAGATTTCCTTCAATTCGAATACCATATTCGTCATAGAAATCTTTTCGCAAATGCTGCGGAATTAAATGAAGGGGATCTTCATGCATTGGGCATCCTTTGATTCCAAAGACTGCTCCTCGGTCTGTTAAAGAATAAGCTTCTAAACCTCTTTTTAACAAAGTAACCAATGTAGACTTACCGCCGCTGACAGGACCCATTAATAGAAGGATCCGTTTGCGAACATCTAATCTTTTCGCAGAAGGGTGAAAATATTCTTCTACCAATCTCTCTAATGCTTCTTCGAGACCAAATAATTGGTTTGAGAAGAACTTATATCGCTTTTGCCCATTCACCTCTTCCACTCCAGCATCTTTAATCATATTATAGACACGAGAATGTGCTGACTGCGCCACCCATGGCTTCTCTTTAACAATCTCTAAATACTCTCCAAAAGTACCTTCCCATTTAAGCATCGCTTCTTCTTGACGATATAATTGAACTTTTTTTAATATATCCATATAGACCTCCCCTTACGCTTTTCTTTCTTACTAGCTATAGATCATATTTTTTGTGAAAAAATAATAGCGGTAAGCTAGTAATACCCGATCTGCGTGACAGCCATAAACGATAGACATCCTAGTAAGAGCTTGGGTTGTGAAACCGATTATTATAATGTATGCTCTACAATGATTGAAGATGTCAAAAGGATTCATGACTTGGCTAATAACGTTTTCAATAATAGCAGAAAACATGAAAAGCAATAATAATGATTAATATGATGGAAAATCCTTAATATGACATTTTATCTGAATTTTTTAACTATTTTAAAATGCCGTTCATTTTCATTTCAAGTTAGTCCCAGATACGTTATAATAAAATAAATATTTAAATTTATCAGTCTATTTTAGGAGGTAAGGGACATGGGACTTATTTTAGTATTAGGAGTTATGGTTGTATTTCTTACGTGTATCTTTACAGCTGGATATAATGATAAGCCACAAAAGTAAAAAAGCCGCAGTTGCGGCTTTTTATTTTGTATTTAGCTTATGTTGTTTAATAAATTCATACATATACATTCTTCTTGGCTGACTAAGCATGTTCGCCATTTGTTTCGTCCACGTATCTTGTCGTTCCCCCTGTGTTCTTTCTTTATAATAGGTTGAGATGGTTTCATTATATTCCACCAACTGCTGTTTTATAATAGATGAATCCTGTTCATATTCATTTTCGTGATAAATATGCGCTAGTGGAAGTCGTGGCTTCTTGTCATTTAACTTTTTCGGATAGCCAACGGCCATTCCAAAAAGAGGTATTACACGATTTGGTGTTTTTAATATTTTACACACTTCTGGAAGATTATTACGAATTCCACCTATGTAACAAATTCCTAACCCAAGTGATTCAGCCGCAATTGCCGCGTTTTGTGCGGCAAGAGCCGCATCAATCAGCATAACCATAAACTTTTCTGTACTCTCCAAAGATTCGTTTAGATCTGTTTCCTCCATTTCACTGATGAGCTCATGGCGATGTAGGTCCGCACAGAAAACAAAGAAATGTCCATTTTGGGCTACATATTTTTGATTCCCTGCAAGTTGGGCTAATTTTTGTTTCTTCTCTGGATCGGTCACTCCGATAATGGAATAGGCTTGGATGTAACTTGAGGTAGAGGCTGCTTGGGCGCTTAACACAATCGTTTCAATTTGTTCTTTCGAAAGTGGCTTGTCTTCAAAATCCCGAACCGAACGATGAGATAAGATCGTTTCAATAACTGTATTCATGGAATCCTTCCTTTCTGATTAGCTTTAATATTTATCATAACGAAGTAGCTGGCAAAATTCCAATAATAAAGAAAAGGAGTTTGGCATTTCGATTATATGCCAAACTCCTTTTTCTTTATCTTATTTTTTCATCAAGACTTGGTCCATGCTTTTCAAGATGTCGATAATTTTGTTGACGTAATGCTTCGTATACAAGAATAGCCGCTGTATTCGAGAGATTTAACGCACGAACATTTTCCGTCATTGGTACCCGTAAAGCACGTTCCTTATTATTTTCAATGACCTCTTTTGGTAAGCCATTCGTTTCCCGACCAAAAACAAAGAATATCTCCTTATCCTGGTCACTATAATCGTATTGCGTATGTGGTTGTTTCGCATATTTCGTTAAATAATAAAACTCCCCGCCTTGATTCTTTTCATAAAACTCATCAAGGGAATCATAATAATGGATGTCAACATAATCCCAATAATCGACTCCCGCTCTTTTCAACGCTTTATCGTCTGTTGAAAATCCAAGCGGACGGATTAAATGTAAAGATGTATCTGTCGCCGCACAAGTACGTGCAATATTTCCTGTATTTGCTGGAATTTCTGGTTGATATAAAACTACATGTATTGCCAATTCTTTCACCTCTATCGGACTGTTTAACGGTCTTTTAAAATGTACTCTTCATTATATCATGATCTTAAGAATCATCCATAATCGTGAAAAATTTATATTGGATATTTGGCGTATAAGCGGTCGAATCCTCATAGGCCCAATAACGCATTCGGCTGTTTGCTGTATGTGCATTCACAAGAGGCATTCCATTTGCATCTTTTCCAGTAACGATGGTGTTATGATTAAACCTACCATCTCCTTCAAAGTCATAACAAATCACATCTCCAGGCAATAACTCCTCTGGATTTGAAACTTCTCTCGCCCTTAATCCGCTTTTCGACGATTTCAAATGCAATTGCAGAGCATGAGCCACTGACCAACTATAGCTCCAATTGTTATTTTGCATCCACCAACCTTGACTCCGGTTCGGATGCCCTCTCATTGGTGCCCCACCTTGATGAAGGCACTGAGAAACATAGTTGGTACAATCCACCTTAAAATTTTTATAAGCCGGATTGTAATCATTCCACCATCTCTCCGCATATTGGACTGCTTTTTGTCGGTTGTACTGAAAAGCGATCCGTTCTTGTTGATCCTCATCATCTCCGGGTTCTTCCATTGGAAAATCCGATTCATTTTCCCTTTGAAAGGGATCCAACTCTTTATCCGCTACTAATACCCCTTTATAAAATTCCGCTTGTCTTGTTTCCATTTCCTCTTCTATTAAAAAAAGACCCTTTTGTTTGATTAAATATTGAAGATGCACATGGTATTGAACATGTTCACTTTCAGCAGACCTTTTATCAACATGATCAATAGATCCCTTCGCATTCACCTTCACGATTTCTGCCTGTCTACGGTTACATGTTTCTCTTTTCTTTTCGATTTTCTCATCTTGTGTTTCACTTCTTAAGCTTGACACATATTGTTGAACCCGTTTTTGCAAATGATCTTGAAGCTGCTTTCGCATGCTTTCACTCCTTCCTTTTAGAAATATATGAAAGGAGTGATAATTATTTCATTAAAGTTCTAGGATTTCAGGACCTTTTCCATCTCAAGTTTGACTTCTTCGTCTGTTTCATGGTCATATGCTTGTTGAAGAAGGTCTTTCGCTTGGGATCCCGCAATTTTTGCAATCGCCCAAGCAGCCGTTCCCCGAATCATCGGACGAGGATCATTTTGTAACATATCGATTAAATCATTCAAGGACGTTTCATCTTTAAAATGAGCAAGAGCAAGGATTGCATTTCGTTGGATTGGATTTTTCCCACGCCATGCTCCTGAAACATGACCAAACGTATTTTTAAACTCTCGATTACTTAATTGAAGAATCGGTTTCAAAAGCGGCTTAGCAATTTCAGGCTCCGGCTCAGCTTCTGGATGGTGATGAAAATCCATTCCTTTATTGGCTGGGCACGCGGTTTGACAGGAATCACAGCCATAGAGACGATTTCCTATTTTTTCACGAAACTCCTCTGGAATAATTTCTTTCGTTTGGGTTAAAAAAGAAATGCAGCGTTTCGCGTCGATTTGTCCTCCTTGAATTAATGCCCCAGTCGGACAAGCATCCAGACATTTCGTGCATGTACCACACTGGTCTTCCATTGGAGTGTCGGGCTCAAAGGGAATATTCGTAATCATCTCCCCTAGATAGACATACGAACCGAACTCTGGGGTAATAATCGAACAATTTTTTCCGCTCCAGCCAATCCCTGCACGCTCTGCTACGGCACGATCAGCTAATTCCCCTGTATCCACCATAGACTTGAGCTTCGCTTCAGGAATCTTTTCAAGGATAAATTCTTCAAGTTTTTTCAATCGTTTCCGGAGGATGATATGATAATCATCGCCCCATGAAGCCCGTGCAAAAATCCCTCTCCGCTCTCCTACTTTACTCGTAACCCGTTCTTTCATTTTGGTAGGATAAGCAACCGCAATTGAAATAATCGAAGCTGCGCCTTCTAGTAACAAACTTGGATTCGTTCTTTTTTCAAGATCAGGCTCTTCAAAGCCCGATTGATACTGTAGTTCCTGTTGCCGAATGAGCCGGTTTTTGAGTTCATCAAATGGAGATGCGGTGGTGAAACCAATTTTATCAATGCCAATGGTTTGGCTGTATTGAATAATCTCCTGCTTTAATTGAGTGAAATTCATGGGACTTTTCCCCCCTTTCATTTGATTAAGTAAGAGTTTCATGTGATAGTTATTTTAGTCAAGAATTGGGAGGAAGTTAGCATGCAAGTAAGAATTGCACCTGAAATCTTTGAATATATACCTGATTTTAAAATAGGCTTCATTCAATATGACGATATTACGGTAGGAGAATCCCCACAAATGTTGAAAGGTCGGCTCCAATTACACCAAGAATCGCTCTTTTTTGAGATGGATGATAAAAAAGTTACGGACTTTCGTGGGATTCAGGAATGGAGACAAGTGTTTAAGAAAATAGGTAAAGATCCAAACCGATACCGCCATTCCGCAGAAGCCTTGTATCGCCGAGTCCAAAAACAAAATTATTTACAAAGCATCCATAGTGCGACTGATTTGAATAATTTCTTTTCCTTGCAATATCAAATCCCGTTCGGCATCTATGATGTTGAAAAAGTCCAAGGCGGTCTGATTACCGTCCGAATTGGTGTAGAGGATGAAGCGTATTTAGGCCTAAATGGTCGAGAAAACTCATTAAACCAGCTCATTGTTTCTGCTGATGAAGCCGGACCTTTTGGCAGCCCGTTTGTCGATTCAGAACGAACCGCTGTGACCGAAAATACGAAAAAGGCCGTTCAAATTGTATATTTAAAGCCTTCTATGTCTGTGGCTGAGGCAGAAAAATTGGTTTCTTCTGCTGCGAATATGTTTACCCAGATTAGCGGCGGAAGTAGTACGTTTAAAGTTATGGCGTTTGAATAATGGCAGCTTTCACATTTGGTGGTGTTACTTGTTAATACCACCATTTTATATTGGGCTGCTTCTTTTTGGGTTGTATATTTGTTTAATGCTATCAATTTGTATGATGTTTCCTCTTTTTTGGTTGTATTAGCTCCATATACTACCAAATTTCAGCGAACTACCTCTTTTTCAGTTGTATTGGTCTTTATTTATTCTACCAGTTTTCCAAGAAACACTCTCTCTTGGTTGTATTCCTAAAGCATTTAAGATAAATGAACACATTAAAAAACGCAATACTTCGTTCTTTCTGAAACGAAATACTGCGTTGTTAGCATATTTTAAAGAGCGGGTGAAGGGAATCGAACCCTCGACAACAGCTTGGAAGGCTGTGGTTTTACCACTAAACTACACCCGCATCACCAAAGAATGAATTAATAGTAACAAAAAATTTACACGAACGCAATAGAAAAAACAAAAAATATACATATTTATGTCGAATGTTGTCATGATAAATATTCCCATACTTGGGTACATGCCTTTACAAATTGTCAGTCCCTTGACTATGTATATAGAAAGGTTGATTTTGAATAGACGAACTGGAGGATTTATATGGATAAGCAATATTTAAAACAATGCGTAAATAAAATTAAAGTAACCAATTTACCTTATGCAGATGTAGAAGTAGAGAACCATTCCCCTCTAAAAATGATCGGCAAAGGTCGACAAGGGGCGGTCTTTAAAGTAAATGATGATATTTGTGTAAAGGTATTTGGTAATGAGGAAGACTGCGAACGCGAATATTATGCACTTTCGTTAGGAAAGCATACCGATCTTTTTCCAATGGTACATGATAAGGGTCCCTTGCATATCGCCATGGATTTCATTAAGGGCGTTGATTTACGTGAATATTTACAATCACAGCCATTAACGGAAGAACTTTCGTTTAAGCTCATTCAATTGCTGATTACCTTTAAGGAAATTGGTTATGAACGAATTGACCATCATAAAAGACAAATTTTTATTTTGCCCAATGGTCATCTAAAAGTCATCGATGTAGCAAGAACAGTCTGGAGAGATCGGGTCTATCCCTATCCCCGCAAACTAATCAATTCATTAGGTGAAGAGTACAAAAAAACATTTCTATCTCATGTCCAAAAGCTTTCCGCAGATTTATATGCAGAATGGTCTCACTACATTGAAATGGAAAAACTCTCTCGCCATATCACCAAAAAACTTTTAACCCAATCTAGCGATAAAAATTCATTATTAATCGAATCTCTATTAAACTCCAAGGTAGAAAAAGAGTACCGTAAACGCCTTGAGGATCTTGTGTATAAAGTTTTTAAAGATGAATGGGTCAAAGTGATGCTAGCAAAAGGTGTCAATCCCGATGTGATCATGGATAAAATAGAAGAGAAAATGGAAAAGCTTCAAGTAGACAATGGAAAAGCAAAAGGAAAAGATGAAGACCATTACATTGGATTCTACAAAAATTCCCAATCAAAATATGAAACGGCAGAATATGGTGGAGCCCAAAAACGAAAAAACCAACCAAGACCTAGAGGAAGGAGTTTTATAATAAGATAAAAGGAGGAGTGAAACCAATATGAAAGTACTCGTCATTTGGAGGCTACTAACAGTTGGTGGGGTGAATGCAGGTTGGCGCAATCGGGCGATCTATTTTAAAAAATACGGCATCCACACTGAATTCTTATATACAACCGACCACGGCGGAATGCACATTATGGAGGATGTGGCACCCGTTTACTTAACAAAAGATAAGCACGAAATTGTCAACATCATTAAAAAGAATCAATATGACGCGATTATTGTGGTCGATACAAAGTCGGCCTACAAATGGATTAAAAAGGCAAAATTTCAAGGTCCTGTCCTCGTTGAAGCTCGAACACCCGAACTGATTAAATTGAAGCCCCATATATCTGACTTTAACGGGATAGAACCTTTAACGATTATCGTTCCTTCCCAGTATCAAAAACGGATCGTGAATATCCTAACGGAAGAGATTCCGATTCATGTCATCTATAACGGAGTGGATCCCACTTTTTGCCGAGCTCTAACGAAAGAAGAGATTGATTTTAACAATGAACCCTTTTTACCAAAGAATAAAAAAGTCATTGGCTGGATTGGTCGCTTGGATAAACGAAAAAACTGGCCCATGCTGGTTGAAGTCGCTAAAAAAATCAAAAGAGAGCGAGATGATATTGAAATTTGGGTCATTGGGGGAGCGCAAAGTGTGCAACGAGAAGAGTTTGCGGCAACTTGGCAGGAAGAAAATCTCACAGATATTATAAAATGGTTTCCCGTCATCCCCTATCAACAAATGCCTCACGTATATTCAAAAATCCGTGAATCCGGTGGATGTACGTTAGCCACAACAAAATCAGAGTCATTTGGAAATACATTCATCGAATCAATGGTATCTGGGGTGCCTGTTGTGGCGTCAAACATGAGTCCTGTAACTGAATTAGTTATTCCGGAAGAAACCGGGCTTCTCTATTATGGGCAAAATGTGGAAGATGCAACTAAACAACTATATACAATCATCGATAACCCCAATCTCCAGCAGGAGATGTCACAAAATGCCATTCAACATGTCCATGAACGTTTTGCCATTTCTGTAGTGGCACAACAATATGTGGAGTTGTTAAGAAAATTCGTTTCGCCCTATCTTCCAGTTAAAGATGAGGTGAGTGATTAATGGAACCCATTGCTTATTGTAAACGGTTAGAGGGTAAGTCAAATGCCCATTTAATCCAGTTTGATGATGGTCAAAGTTATGTGGTGAAGTACTTCCAGCCAGGTTTTGAAAAAACATTGCCAAATGAATGGCTCGCATATTGTTTAGGACGATATCTTGGAGTCCCCATTCCTTTTTCAAAAATCATCGATATTCCAGCTACCTTTTCTTCACAAGTACCAGAACTTTCCGATATGTCTACTACTCCCTATCAATTTGCTTCTCTGTACATTCCAGACTGTAAAGATGCACACCAAGTTACAAACCTATCAGGAATAACCAATCATAAAGCGCTTGCTGCTACCATCGTATTTGATTATTGGTTCTATAATGGGGATCGAACTCGTAAAAACGTTCTTTTACATGAAGAATTAGAGAATACCTATCAATTATGGGCAATCGATCATGCCGAAGTCTTTGGTACTTATAATTGGAATCTATTAGATCTGCCAACTCTTCCAACAGGATTGATCAAAAGTGCGACCCATGAGATGATGGCCCGTTTTATCGACAATGAAAGCCAGTTCCTACAATCATTCGAACAGATTCAAACCATCCCGATTTTTTTAATAGAGGAGATCGTTTCCATGATTCCTGATGAGTGGATGGTAACAAAGGAAGAGAGAAAAGAAATGGTGGGCACTCTCCTCCATAGGCGCAAAAAGGTCCTTCCAAAGGTGATCCCACAATTTATTAAAAAAATCTATCTTCCCCTCCATACAAACAAAACGTAGGACTCTCCATAAGGGGTTCGGTAACCACATTACCGAACGAAAATATGGTTCCAGCCCCTTCTGAGTTCGTCCTTATTTCTATATTGCTAGGCTAATAACGTGACCAAACCTCCTCTTTTTTCATATAAAACATTAATACAGGTAAGAAGGAGGCAGCTTATGAAAATTCGAAAAGCGATCATCCCTGCTGCAGGGCTTGGTACCCGGTTTTTACCAGCCACGAAAGCGCAACCAAAAGAAATGCTGCCAATTGTAGATAAACCCACAATTCAATATATTGTCGAAGAAGCTGTCGCCTCTGGGATAGAGGAAATCGTGATCATTATTGGCAGAGGAAAGCGATCGATAGAAGATCACTTTGATAAATCGTATGAACTTGAGGATGCGCTATTGAAGAAAAAGCAAGACGCGATGTTAGAAGAAGTTCAAAAAATATCAAACTTAGCTACTATCTATTACGTTCGGCAAAAAGAAGCAAAAGGGCTTGGCGATGCGATTCTTTGTGCAAGAAGTTTCATTGGCGATGAACCCTTTGCTATTTTACTAGGTGATGACATTGTCATGAGTGATACCCCTTGTTTAAAACAAATTATCAATGTGTTCGAATACTGTAACAGCTCCGTTATTGCCGTCCAAGAGGTTCCAAAAACAGACGTTCATAAATATGGAATCGTCAAACCAAAAGGAGCCAATGTGGATCCCAACCTCTTCTATATTGAATCTCTAGTCGAAAAACCAAAACAGGATTCCGCTCCCTCAAGACATGCCATCATGGGGCGCTATGTCTTGAGGTCGGAAATCTTTGATATCCTAAGCAAACTGCCAACTGGTCATAATGGCGAACTTCAATTAACAGATGCCCTTAATGAATTGAACCGAATTCAAGCGGTATTAGCTTATCGCTTTGAGGGCAAGCGTTATGACATTGGTGACAAAATGGGGTTTGTCAAAGCGACCTTAGACTTTGCTTTGCAACGAGAGGATATGCGAAAAGAAGTAATGGATTACTTGCTAGAAGTGTATGAAAATCAGTTAAAAAGTGAGTTTGATTAAGATGAATATAGCGGTTATTGGAACAGGTTATGTTGGGCTATCAACAGGTGTTTGTTTGGCAGAAATCGGTCACCAAGTAAATGGTATCGATGTGGATGAAGCAAAAATTAACGAATTATTGCAAGGTTCCTCCCCTATTTACGAACCAGAACTTGAGCCGTTGCTTCAAAAAAACATGAAAAAAGGAAATTTATTTTTTACAACCTCGCTTGAAATTGGTTTGAAAGACGCGGAAATTATCATATTAGCTGTGGGAACTCCACAACATGAGGATGGCAGCGTGGACTTATCGTATTTGTTTGGGGCAGCTAAAGACTTAGCTCCACATTTAAAAAATAAAAGCATTGTGGTGATCAAAAGTACCGTTCCAGTTGGCACGAATCATCAGGTTAAAAAGTTGATTGAAGACCATCTCCCCCACCCGATTGCTTTTGATATGATTTCAAATCCTGAATTCTTGAGACAAGGCTCTGCAATCAGCGATACCTTGCATCCAGATCGGATTATTATCGGATCTCTTGAAAGCTCTGCTGCTTCGAAGGTAGAGGCTATGTATCAACCCCTTCATGCTTCAATCATCCACACGAGCATTGAAAGTGCCGAAATGATTAAGTATGCCTCAAATGCTTTCTTAGCAACCAAAATCAGTTTTATCAATCAAATAGCCAACCTTTGTGAATCTGTTGGCGCAGATGTTGAAGATGTCGCAATGGGCATGGGAATGGATAAACGGATTGGAGCAACCTTTTTACAGGCGGGAATTGGCTATGGTGGATCCTGTTTCCCAAAGGATACAAAAGCCCTCCTCCATATGGCCAAGCAAAATGGGCACCATTTTTCCCAATTAAACGAAACGATTGCCATCAATGACACACAGCCCCTTCTTTTAGTTAAAAAAGCAGTGAATCGTTTTACTGATTTAAAGGGTAAAAAAATAGCGTTGCTGGGTCTTTCTTTTAAACCTGAAACAGACGATATGAGAGAAGCCCCATCGATAAAAATTGCCCAAAAATTGCTAGAGCTAGGGACCGTAGTCACAGCCTATGATCCGATTGCCATCGATCGCGCTAAACAAGTGTTAGGGAATTCGATTCACTATGCGAATTCTGTTTGGGAAGCTCTAAAGGACGCGGATGCATTGTTCCTTTTAACGGAATGGGGTGAGTTTAAGAGAATAGATGTAACGAGAGTCACTGGGCTAATGAAACAACCAATTATATTTGATGGGCGGAATTGCTTTGATACGGATAAGATTGAGGCTTGTGAAAAAATTGAATACTATCCAGTTGGGAAAAAGGCAATCTTGAAGGAAGGATTTTACTAGAAAAAGGGGAAATTAGGGGTTTGGTTCAAGACTACTTTGATTCTGTTCAATGATCATCGAATTTGGTTCAATTCCACTTCATTTTGGTTCAATAATTATTTCGTATCAAAAAAAGAAGGACGGGTATCGATTCCCGTCCTTTTTTCATGCATGTTTCCGTTGTAAATCCTCATCCAGTAGCCAAGATTGGCCTTCACTCTACAATAGCAAGAGTAGAGTTTAAACAATTCATTCTATTTCAAAAAATAATAGAATTCCATTAATATTCTTATGTCTTTTTTCACAGAACTATTATACTATGATAATAGAAGGTTACTGAACATTGAGGCGGCAAAGGGGTATGTTAAAATGTCCATACGTTCAAAACTAATTATTATGTCCCTAGTCTTTTTATCTATTCCAAGTCTTTTAATTGGAATCATTGGTTATCAATCTTCGACAAATAGTTTAAATACGCTGGGCTCCGAAGGACTGCAAACGAATGTCAGATTGACCATTGAAATGATCGAACTATTAGATAAACAAGTACAAGCAGGCACGATTTCCCTTGAGGATGCACAAGAAGAAGTCAAAAGAGCGATATTAGGTGAAAAAGATGAGAATGGGCACCGCCCCATCAATTCTCGTCTTAACTTAGGAGAAGATGGCTTCATTTTTATTATTAATTCTGCTGGTGTTGAACTCGCTCATCCCAATTTTGAAGGGGTCAATGTATGGGATGTTATAACAACAGATGGGGTTTACTCTACGAAAGAAATAGTCAAAGTAGCCGACAATGGCGGTGGTTTTGTTATTTATGAATGGCCCCTTCCTAGTAATCCCGATTTAAATGTGCCCAAAATTACATACGCGGAAAAAGAGCCCCATTGGAATTGGATTGTGTGTGCGGGGGCGTATTTACCTGACTTTAACGCAGGAGCCAATCAATTACTATATGTCCTATTGATCACGATTGGAATCTCCATGCTAATTGGAGTCGCAATCATTTTCTGGTTCTCAAGGAGGTTGACCAAGCCGATTCTACAAGTCGCACAGCAGGCAAAGTTCATTGCTAGTGGCAACTATACAGATGAAACCATTGAAGCAACGAGCAAAGATGAGACGGGCGAACTCGTTTTAAATTTTAATATCATGAAGGAAAATCAAAAAAAGGCAGAGGATCTAATCCGTCAAAATGAAGCCTTTCTTCAGTCGGTCACCACCTATATGGGAGAAGGCATTATTGTCATGGATACAGAAGGCAGACTGACATTTATGAACCCCGTCGCGGAACAGTTACTTGGCTGGCTGGAGGAAGATTGTCTTAACCAGAACATTCATGATTTCATTCACCGACATGAAGATGGAACCCCATTTCCGTATAAGGATTGTCCAAGCAAAAAAGCACAGGAAAAGAAGAAGGAATACAGGATTGCAGAAGATTGGTTCATGAATAAAAATGGAAAACTGTTCCCTGTATCCTATGTGACTAGCCCTTTATTTGAAAATGACAAAGTGACCGGTTCCATCATGGTATTTCGCGATATTTCCAAACAAAAAGAGGACAATCAAAGAATTGAATACATGGCTTTTCATGATGAATTAACTCAGTTACCGAATCTTCGTTACTTAAAAGAAAAAATGGATCAGGAAATACTTAAACATCAATCATTGGCTTTTCTAATCATTGATATCGACCGGTTTAAACATTTTAATGAAGCACTTGGTCACGGCTATGGTGATTTAATTCTACAACTAGTTGCTCGTAGACTAAAAGAACAGGTGCCCTCTCATGTATTTGTTGGACGCCTAACGGGAGATGAATTTGTAATCATTTACCCCGAAATGGATCAAGAAGATGAGTTGATGGCTTTTTGCAAACAAATTCAAGATCATGTGAATGAACCGATGCAAGTCAAACACCTACTTTTAAATGTGTCAGTTACTATTGGTGGTTCTTTATATCCTCATCATGGAGAGGGTGGAGAGGAACTATTGAGGCATGCGAATATGGCATTAATGGAAGCGGTTCAACAGCAGGTTCCATTTCAAATGTACAAGCCATCCATGGACGGAAAAGCATTAGATCGCCTTGTTTTAGAGAATGATTTGTATTATGCCCTGCAAAAGAATGAACTGCATCTTGTCTATCAGCCGCAGATTGATATTGTATCCCGTAAGATTCAAGGGTTGGAAGTTTTGCTTCGGTGGCACCATTCAAAATATGGCTTTATTTCGCCTGCTCAATTTATACCGATTGCCGAAAGCACTGGTCTAATTATCCCAATTGGTGAATGGGTACTCCGAACAGCCTGTCAACAATTAAAAGAATGGCATGATTCCGGTCTTTCTGATTTAAGTGTTGCTGTCAACCTATCATCCCGACAATTTTTTTCACAGGATTTAATTGATACCGTAAAAGGTGTGTTACTAGAAACGAATTTGCCTCCGAAAAATTTAGAGTTAGAGATTACTGAAAGCATGATGATGGATATGGAATATGCGTCCAAAACCTTACAGGATCTCAAAGCACTAGGGTGTAATATCGCGATTGATGATTTTGGGACAGGCTATTCTTCTCTCAGTTACTTAAAATATCTACCGATCGACCGTCTCAAAATTGACCGATCCTTTATTATGGATCTCACCGAAAATGAACAGGATGATGCCATTGTCACAACCATTCTTTCAATGGCACACCATTTGGAGCTGGATGTGATTGCGGAGGGCGTTGAATCACTGGAGCAAAGAGATTTCTTAAAAAAGAAAGAGTGTACCCATGTACAAGGCTATCTCTATAGTCCACCGTTGTCACCTGAAGCTATTTCTCAACAATGGGAGCAACTGCTGCAAAAGGTTAAGTCTATATGAAAAAGACAAATCACGACACTCTTTTAAAGGTTAGTTGTCGTGATTTTTTATTTAAATAAAGATATGAATTATTGTGGAAACTTTTTGCTTTTTCTGTAAAACTATATTTGTAGAATATTTTGTAACGGAAGAAGGAATGATCGTATGTCACAAAATAAAAAGGATTCTTCAAGTATCACCGAACTGATTCCAAAAGTTCTCCAAGTTTTTTTAAACCTGTCCCTTGTTTTCTTGTCCATTATTCTCTGCATTTTACTAATAATGGAATTAATCAACTTTACAGGTTATTTGTTTCAAGGTGAAAACGGCGAATACACTGTTATTCTTGAAAGTATCCTTATTTTCTTTCTGTATTTCGAGTTTATCACCATGATTGTAAAATACTTTAAAGAGCACTATCATTTCCCGCTCCGTTATTTTATTTATATCGGCATCACGGCAATGGTTCGCTTAATAATTGTGGAACACTCTGATCCGATTAGTACGGTTCTTTTTTCCATTGTGATTCTTATCCTGATAATTGGCTATTTCATCATGAACTTAACACCACGTGAAAGACCTGAAAGCCGATGGTTTTTCAAACATAAAGACAAAGACTAAGGCAGTGAGATATCCTTCCCACTGCCTCTTTTTTTCTTTAAAACTATGTATCTTAAAACTATAAACGTGTTTGTGACCTTTTACTAGGATCGGACCGATACGATTTAGTTTTTTTCCTCTTTAACATATAACGAATTCCTTTTTGGATGAATTTGATTACTAAAAAGGCAGCAAAAAATAGCAGAAAGCCCCATAAACCAATAACGGCATCATCAAATTCCATTTGTCCTCGTCCTGTAATTTGCTGCTGAATTTCAATGGCAAATACAATCACGACCATCACCGTGAACGTGTAAACAAAGGAAATCGCCGTAATCCCAAACTTGGATAGATACTTAAAGAAGACATGGGTACAGCCAAATAGAAAAATTCCAATCATGCCCATAATCCATAGATGAAGATCCTTATCCGTTACATCTAACCCTGCAAATACTGTTAAGTCCAGAATCAAATCATGCATCGTATTAATAATGTCCGCTATAATTAAAATAATCTCTTTCATCTACCATTCCCCATTTACGCCTCTTTTGTTTGATTATATATGAACAAGAATCTATTTTCCAATTTTTGGTGAGTGCCAGGCACCTTCCAGTATATGGAAGCTGCCTGGCACTCTACTAAATTTTCTCTTTTAATAAAGGAATCTTCTCTATGATGTTGAATTATATTAGGTATAAGTTTGGTATACAGTATTTCAGTAGGGATAATGGTTTAAACTCAAAGTAAATAGGGGGATTTTGGTATGACAAATAATGTGACGTCACCTGAGACTAGACTTGAAGAGTTAGGAATTGTTCTTGAACCGGCAAGGAAACCTTTAGGAAATTACACCCCTTGTGTACGGACCGGTAATCTTATCTTTACTTCTGGGCAAATTTCAGACCAATATATAGGAACACTGGGACATGATTTATCCATTGAGGAGGGCTATGACGCAGCTCGGCAGGCAGCTATTAATGTTTTACGGATGCTGAAAGGGGAACTTGGCGATTTATCCCGTGTGAAACGGGTGGTAAAAGTATTGGGAATGGTTCATTCAGCTTTGGATTTTACCGATCATCCAAAAGTCATCAATGGAGCCTCTGATCTATTGGTCTATGTTTTTGGTGAAAAAGGGATTCATGCTCGTTCAGCAGTGGGGTTGGCTCAACTCCCTAAAAATGCTGCTGTTGAGCTTGAAATGATTGTTGAAGTGGAAGAGTAAACAATAGAAAAGGGGACAAAGGCAAAGTCCTTTGTCCCCCCTTCTATTTTAAAATGTAAAAATATTCTCGTTGATTCCCTGACTAATGACCGTTTCTCACATTTTCAATCGTTTCAGCTGTTACCTTACCATTTTCAGATTTTAGCACAGGAGTATCATCATGTAAGAGGCGAACTTCGAAACCATGGTTATAGCCATGAAGCGTCACGCCCATCTTCTTTAATTCATGAAAATCGTAACCGACTTCAAGTAGTAAAAAGTTCATGATGTTTAAGATGACTCGTTTATATTCAGGAACTTCAAGCGCTAATAGATTTCCTAGCTCAGACGTAACGGTTTCTTGTCCATCTTTCCCTTTACGAATATCCTTAAAGCTCAAATCTCCAAAAGGATGTTCTTTAAAATGATCGCTTGGTTTCGCATAGATGGGAATTAGTCCAAATTGATATCGACCTGTAGCGGTTAAAATCCGAATCATTTGTTCACCTGAAGGTTGTGAATAGGTGATGATTGACTGACCATTTTCATCAAGGTGAACCCTTCTTTTGGAGTAATAGGATATCGTTTTTGTTTGCAATGCCTTCTCGACTTCTCTGGACGGAATAGATAACCCGTGACTCGCTGTGTATGTTGCTAACAAAATATCCATATCTGCGATGTTTTGAACAAATTCATTTGCTGATTCTTGACCGACCCAAATTTGAATCTCCTTATCGGACACATTCCAGGTTCCAACGGATACCACTTGGTTATCATATTGCTTCTCTTCTTTAAAAGAAAATACCCCTTTATTACTTAGTTCTTCTATAAGGTCACCTTTTTCTGGACTTGTAAGATAAATGACTATGCTTTCAGGCTCCAGCTCACAAATCATGTCAATTACGGCATCACCGATAACGGTACCCTCATACCCTGTTTGCTTTTCAAATTCTGCAGCCACTTCATGTATAATTGAAGATTCCCATTTCATTTTTGACTCAATGACTAAAGTTTCCATTCCCCAATTCCTTTCCTATCTGTTGTCTACTATTTTTGTGAAATAACTATTCACGAGGAAAACGCTCTCTTTTTCCTTATCTTAAACGATTATTTTATTGAAAACAATCTTTAAGTTTAAAATAGTTGTATAATTTCAAAAAGAGGTTTCATAGCCTTCCTATTTTTAGAAAAAAGACATAGTCATTTATCCCACTAAAAGACAGGAGTGACTCCTGTCTTTTTCTTAAAAAATATATATCATTTTTGCACTGGCAGGCATACTTGGAAAGTTGTTCCATTTCCTAAAGAACTTCTTACTTGAATGGTTCCATCAAAATGGTCTACGAGCTTCTTAACCATGAATAAGCCTATTCCTTGTCCGCTTACTTCCTGATTGGATTTTTCGTATTTTTTAAAGAGCTTATCTAACTGTTCTTCTGACATCCCTATTCCTTCATCCTTAATACGAATCATTAAGAGATCGTTCTCCGTCCATACAGAAAAGAAAATGGCACTATTTTCATAGCTATACTTAATGGCATTGCTTAATAAATTTGAAATTATTAAGCGAAAACCAATGGAATTACTGACGAGCATTTCTTTTCCGTCTAGATCTATCTCCTTATATAAGGTTCTGTTCTGCGTCATGGCCTTTATGGTCATAATCTCCAGTACGTCATCAATAGACGGTTTCACCAAAATCAATTTCTTTCGCCATAAAGCATCGGTTAACAGCATTTGCTCCGTGCTGATGATATGAGAAATTTCATTATCGATTACAACGGAGTAGTTAATGATCTCTTGAAGTCTTTTCTGTCTACTATCGTCTATCTCTTCTTCCGCAAGTAGCCTCGCATAAGCCTTGATTACGGTTAAGGGATTCCTTACTTCATGAGATACAACATGAACAAAATCTAACTTTTGTCTATACAAATCCATCTCAGAATCGATCGTTCTTTGCGCCGAAAGAGAGGGATAAATGGTTGGGTTGTGCACATTCGATGACTTATACAGGCTGTTCCGAGTAATCGAATCATCTGTCATCAATACTTCATGACTTTTCATCATTTCCAGTAAAAATGTGGCTGGTATATCGTTTGCGTTATAACAACAAACGGTTGTATACCCAATTTCAGCAATCGTAATATCACAAATACATTCGTATGTATGAAGTTTATGAAGCATATTATCTTGTTCGATCCAGTCAATATGTCCCCATATTCGTACTGTTAAATTTTGATCGACATAAGGAGTAATGATATTTTTAAAATTACTAAGAATTCGTTCGAAGCGGAAATCGTGATAGGTTTCATAAAAATCATCCCGATCAACAAAAAGAAGTTTTGTTTTATCAACTTCACCTAATTGGATTAGAATCTCTTGAAAAAGTATTTCCCTTTCGATGATGACCACATGTTGCCCGAGTTGAATCCCCTCTTCAATATAAGAGCAAGCATTCTGGATATATGCTTCCATCGAATTGTAGAAATATAAAATATGAGATCCTTGCTCAGCTTTTATACTTTTTGTTAGTGCAACCTGATTAGTCATAACCAATCCCCAATTCTAAAAATATAGTATTTAACTAGTATTATATAGTTTTTTGAAAATTGTTTCTTTAAATCCACCTTAATATTTACAAAAATTTTGCAACATAAAGGGTGACAGGCACCTTCCAGAAACTGGAAGGTGACTGTCACCCTTTATGTTTACCTGAATTTAGTCTTTAACGATTTCAAAAACTGTACCTTGGTTATAGTCAGTCACTTTCATGGAGCCGTAAACACCTAGGTATAATTTGGTTTGGACGAGATTAGTTCCAAGACTCATATAATAGGCGGATTTGGCCTCAAAGTTGTAATCGGTTTGGATCATATGATAATCATTTAGTTTGCCATCAAGTCTGGCTCTTGTATAGGCTAACACGCCTTTAGGGTGCGGTTGTGGAGGATACTTTTGAGCTAGGTCGATAAATACAACACTGCCTTTTAAAGCAGGAATCGCGTTCCCCATATAGACTTGCACTCCTGTTAGTGCAGTCCCTTCAAACTTATCGGGTCTTTGATCGTCGTGGTAATAACTCATTAATGGGCGAATCCGCCTTACCGCAGTTTCCAATACGTCATTATAAAAAGCCACGATTTTCTCAACCAATTTTGAATCCGTAGCGCATTCCTGTAAAATCATAGTTGGAAGATCCCCTTCCCAGCCCCGCCAACCAAAATTAACAACCTCTTCTTGGTTAAGTTCCGCCGTTCTAGCATAAGCTCGCACAATCTCTGTAACAGGTAGTGGCTTATATTGAACGAATGAAAAAATCGATTCCACCAATTTCTGTCCGACATTCCCCACATATTTAATATATTGATTATAAACTCTTTGATAAGAAATGCCTGGTATATTGCGGACGCCTTTTGCCATGACTGTAAGGGTCTCCTGTATCGGAATCGGGAGTTCATTAAAACGGGTAACAGCCGGTGGATTCGTGATTGACGTATTTTTACTAACATCGATTTCAATAATTTTCCCTGCAATTTCAAGGTCGTTCTGTGCTAAATTATAGGGATCATATCCTGATCCGCCATCCCCTGTTGTTAACACCAGTTTTCCAGTTTCAGGTGAAAAATTTAGGCTATTGACTCCATTATGATTTAGAAAGGGTCTTCTTAAATTAAGTAAAGTACGGCGTATTCGCGGTTGACCATTATTTTGCAAGCTCCACTCCTCAACCGTATCTATATGATCATACTGGGTATTGCGATTGGTCCATTTAAGATTTAAAGTGCTAGAATCACACGGATCAGGGGTAAAAGAATCATGAGGAGCACCCTGACCTTGTGTACCATTAACTGAGTAATGCAGGTAAAACAAACCGTTATAAGTAAATTGCGGATGAAATGCCATCCCCACCAAACCCCGTTCATCGTATCCGCCACTAGACTCACCGAGTTTTAAAACGTACGAACGGATATCTAAAAAAGTCCTGACCTCCCCGTCTCCTATGTAAAAAATTTCTCCAACCTGTGTCGCAATAAATAACCTTTCGACTGAATCACCGGGAAGGATCGCGGTTTTCAAAACAGTAGGTAAATTTAGTCTGCTGACAAGCGGGTGCAAACCAACCTTCACTCTATTCACCCCTTCACACCCCTTCTAAACTTTGACCTTATTAGAATATGAATTATAGATTTCTAAAAGTACCCAAAAACCCTGTAAAAATTTCATACCACAAAAATCATTAGCATAAAACACCTTCTTCCTGCATTTACCTAATATGGAGGTGTAAAATGCGTTTATTTTTCAAGAGAGAAACTTCTAATGTATGTGAAGATCCGTTCAGCTTAACAATTAACGGGTATTCAAAGACGGTGCGACTTGTATTTGGTGCATTATTAGGATCAATTGCGGTTATTTTACAATCTGCAGGGGTTTTCACCGGGGTGGGGTTTATTTTTAGTATGATGAGCACGGGCCCGCTTGTTCTATCCAGTCTATTGTCCCTTAGAATTGGGGTGATGACGTATTTCGTAACCGCCTTTCTTTTGGCCGTCATTCAGCCTAGTGAGTTATTAATATTCCTCTTTACCACTGGATTATTGGGAGTTAGTCTGGGGTTCGGGCTAAAGTATTTGAGAAGAAGCGTGCTAATTGTTTTATTTGCCGCTTTTTGTTTAACACTGGGAATCACTCTCTTATTATACGGATTTAAATTCCCGATCCTTGGACCCTCAGTAGAGACTCAATTTAATGGTTTCGTGATCGTGGGTACATTTTTCTTTTCCTTCTTTTACAGTTGGATATGGAAGGAAATCAGTCTTTATGGAGGAAAATATCTCCACAAACTCTTTGATCGATAGGATTGTAAAACCTGAACGTATAGCTACCAAAGATTAAACCGCCCACAACACTTAAGATCTGACCGAACCGATGATCATCGGCAATAGCTCACCTGAAGGAAAAAAAACAAAAGGAGATTAAACTTGCAGCAAAATTATTAAAAAAGGGATTTTCAGTTGAGGTAGTATCTAAGTTACATGTTTAACAGTAGAAGAAGAAAGGGTACCCAGAAAAGGATTGCCATGCTCAATAGAAGAGTGCCAAAAAATGGGGTCCACCCCGCTGCATTGTACTTTAGCACAACGAGGAGAAGACCCCCACACCATGTTTTTGGCAGGTAACTTTATCAATTATCTCTATTATATTTGGCTCATTCTACGATTACTTCTCCGACCATTCCTTCCCTTTGATGGTAACGACATATTAATTTATATGTACCGGTTTTTTCAGGCTTAACTGTGATGGTTTTCTCTTTTCCTGGCTGAACTTCGACGTCAATCCCAAGCTTTTCCACGGTAAAGGTATGTTCTTTCACGCCAATATTTTTCAATAGTAGCTTTGTCTCTTCTCCATTGGAAATAGTTATTACGTCTGGATTAAAGCGATCATCTTTCAGTTCGACCACAATCTCTTTTACCGTATCCATAGGCTGTGTTTCGGTTCTGGATTCGGCAAACACAGATAGTGGATTTAGAATAGAAATAACCATAATCATCACTAGCAAACCAGCTAGTCTTGTAAACATTTTTTTGACAGACATTTGTTATCCCTCCTTTCATTATCCTATTCTCTTCAATCAGCAACAAATTATCACAATAAAATTAATTCAGTTAATTCACCAGTGGATGATAACATTCGCCTCAAATATAATAATTACACTCTATCTACTGAGGATTTTCATGCCCTTATTTATTATTTTTAGCGTAATAACGAAAAGAACCGACTCAAAACTGAATCGGTTCTTTAAAGTCTCAATTTAGTTGGTTCAAAAATAATTAGACCACTTAATTTCCAAACTATCTTGACCTATTATAAATCAATTTTCTTTTCGATTAAATAGCCTGCTCCAAGGAATAGAGCAACAGTTATAACAATGTTATAGAGCGTACCAGCTATATTTAATGGGTAGCCCCCTGAGACTCTGGTATCTAAACCATTGTTTCCATACTCTACATAAAACTCTGGATTCATTACCGCATTCGTGACCACTTTAAATGTATCAAAGTCTATATAAAATGGCAGTAATGTCTCTATTCTAAGCTGTCCAAATGCGAGTATCCCACTTAATACTAGGAATATGACAAACCATAAACCACCTATTCGTTTATTGCGGAACGTGATTTTTCCAAGAGTCATAGAAAAGTAAATCAGAACCAATATATTGACTCCACTAAAAATAGTGATGATTATACCTAAAATGATCTCCCTTACTGAAATAAAGCTGGTAATTCCCGAGATAAGATCCGAGAGATTCAATTCAAACGGAGTGAAACTTAACATCATAACCAGATTGTAGAGGGCAACAATTATACCTAGTAGAAAAAACCATAATAAAGCTACAACTAATTTCGCCCCAACGATTTGAATCCCTTTTAAGGGTAAGGTAAACGTTAAATACCCTCTATCCTCATATAATTCTTTTCTAAAAGAGCCCACGATATAAAAGAAGGTTACTAACGTTGTGCCAAAAAGGATCATAACCGATAGGGCAACAAAAAGTCCTCCACCAAATGAGCCCTCAGCCGCTCGATCTCCATAGATATATAAACCAGTAATCAGAATGAGCACAAGCGCTAAAACGCCTGCTATATATTTATAGGTGCCTTTGATTTCATATTTCATATAGTTAAACATTCCATCGTCCCCCTATTCCCCAAATACTTCTTTATAAATATCGTCTATTTGCATTCCTTTTTCTTCTCGTAAATCTTCCGCATTTCCAGTTAAAATGATATTGCCATCCTGTAAAAAGACTACCTCATCCAGCATGCTTTCCATATCCCTTACTAAATGGGTTGTAATGATCATTGAACTTTTTGCATTATAGTTATTGATTATCGCATCTAATATTTGATCTCTTGCAACTGGATCGACACCTGCAATCGGCTCATCTAATATATACAGCTTGGCATTCCTAGCCAGGACAAGTGACAGATTCAGCTTTTCATGCATTCCTTTTGAGAGAGAATCTATTTTCATGCCACGCTCCAATTTCATAAATGACAAAAGCTCCATAAATTTTTCTTCATCAAAATCTTGATAAAAATCTTTATACATTTGAAAAGCATCTTCAATCTTCATCCATTTATATAAAAAATTACGATCCGGTAAATAGGATACAAGCGCTTTTGTACCTACCCCGACATTTTGACCGGCAATTAATACTTCACCGCTTGTTTGCCTTAAAAGTCCGGTTAAGATCTTGATAAGAGTTGTTTTTCCACTTCCATTTGGTCCGAGAATTCCGACTACTTTTCCTTCTTCAATGTTCAAACTGAGATGGTCCAGTGCTGTTTTATTTAAATACTTTTTCGTAAGATTCTTTACCTCCACAATTTGGTTCATTTTCTTTCCTCCTTCGTAAACCATTCAGATACCATTTCTTTGATTTCATCAGATGTGAACCCAAGATCTTTCATCTCATTGAAAAGCTGATCCATTAAACTTGATGCCATATTCTTCTTTACACTTTGAATCGTATCGATGTTTTCCGTTACAAATGTCCCCATCCCTCTTTGTGTATACACGAACTCTTCTCTTTCTAATTCCTGATACGCTCTCTGAATGGTACTAGGATTCACCTTTAATTCTTTTGAAAAATCTCTAACCGATGGCAATTTATCACCCCTTTTAAATTCTCCGGAAACAATCTTTGTCTTAATTGAATTCATTATTTGCATGTAAATTGGAAGATTACTATTAAAATCCATGTTCTCACCTCTTTTGGTTGATGTACCGGTGTATTGGTTATATAGTACACCAATACATAAATACTGTCAATCCGTATTCCTTGAATTATTAGAAAATAAGTTAACCACCCAAACAAAAAAACACTCACAAACGTTTAAGTAGCAACGTTTATGAGTGTTTTTTAGTTTTAATCTATAGATTACCGATAGCCATGCTATTATGTTTTAAGAACTTCTTCTTTTTTTCATATACTGCAAGAAGCCCTTCTAAAAGTCACTTGTCTCTTTCGTTTGGATACTCCTTCCCATTTTTTATTCAATAAAAAGACTCCTTTGGAGAAAAAGTTACCTTTATCTCCAAAGGAGTCTTTTAGCATGTTGTTTTGTTATAAATAGTCTACTACCTAAAAAAACTTGTACGTATCATAACCAGCTTACAGATACATCTTATTCCATTACCTGCGCGGTTTCCTTAGTTCTTTTTGTAAAAATTGAATTTCCTTTTGTATACTAGGATAGCCCTCTATTTCTGGAACAGCAGTCTGCTTTGGTAAAACGCTTCGTGTTGCAGCATTTGCCATGGATTCAAATGTGAATAAAAGTTGTGCTAGCTTTTCATCAGAAAGGATCGGTCGATTATTTTCCTTTGAACAATTTTCTAATAAATACCCTAATTGCCTTAATGAAAATAAGACAGGCCAGTAATAATCTAACGCCTCTCGATTAGCAGGAATCTCTCCAGAAGCAGTAGTATACAAGGTTTCTAAATTGGTTAAATTGGTCCTCATTTTGATTCTTTCGCTACTCTGTCTAGCATTGAATCCTTCACCCTGATCTGAAAAAAGGACCACTAGAAACTGCGCTTGACTGCGAAGAGTTTTGCCCAACAAGTGCGGAATTCGGCTAGAAGCTGATTTCCTTCCTACGAGATAAACCCCTAATAAACCAATCGCACTTCCGATGACAATGTCAATAAATCTCGCTTGGGCAAAATAAGAAAAACTAAATGCCCCTTGACTTGTACTCTCAGCCATTAACAGTGCATTAGGTGTAAAGAAAAGGGCTGCTAATCCATAGTTTTTCACAATAAACAACTCGGTAATAAAAGTTAATATTAAAATAAAAAACGCTATGACAAAACCAGTGGGATCAAAGGATAGAATGAACCCTGCAATAACGATTCCGATGATCGTACCTAAAAACCGTTGAATCGCACGGTGAAAGGTCGCTACAATCGATGCACCCGACATCACCGCAACACAAGACAACGGCACCCAATAGGAACGAGCAAATTCAAATTGATAGGCAATAATCGCAGCAATGACCGTAATAACTCCAATGCGTACGGACGAAATGAACACGATGGAATTTTTATCGAACGCCCCCATAAAAATCGTTTTTAAAGAGGGGCTATCAAATTGAATTGATTTTTTTACATTACTAATGGGTTCATTAAGAACGGCATCTGCATTGTAAATAGTCGTGAACAGCCGACTTACCTGACTTTCCATCTTCTCCGGTTGTAAAATCGGTTTGAAATCTTGATTTTTACGCTTGTTCAAAGAATTGGCAAGCATTCGCACCGATTGTCCCAATTCTTTAGGTAATGGAGTATCAGCATTTGAAAAGTTTTTCACAACCATAATAAAAAGCTCATTTGCATGAGTATTTAATAGGTATAATCGTTTGAACATATCGGTTGTTCGCCATGGAATATAACTCGCTGAAAGCGTTTCTTCCGATTCATTTAAGACAGCCATCACTTTATGCTTGGCTTCAATAAATTTATCGGTTCCAACAGAATCTAGAAGTTCTGCCAATTGCAAATAGACTCGAGTCACGACTCCTGTTTCTGGACCATGTGGATTAAAAAACCATCCGATCATGGCAATCATAAACGATAGCATGCCACTAAGAAATACTAAACCTGCTCTCAAAAAGGCTTCATCAGGATTGATCGGCATTCCAGTTGTCATGGCAAAAACTAATACAAAAAAGATCGCGGAAGGACCCGCTATTTTTAAGGCACCGAAAACAAAAACGGCTACGGCACCAATAATTCCCATCAGAATGGCTGTTGCCAGCGGATAGGGGGCAGTAATCGTTCCTAAATAGGTAACAATTGTTAAAGCGAGTACGACCGAAATGATTTTCTTGGCTCGTTGTGCATACGGAGTATTAAAAACATATAAATAGGTAAAGCCACCCAAGCCCGCTATTAAACCGTATTGTAAATGGCCTAATGCTAACCCTATCATAACTGGTAAGGCAGCTGCTACCCCTGCACTAAATGCCTTTAACCAAGGGAATGGCTTATTATTTACCTGTAGTGCTTGCTTAATAATAGAGGGGGCAACCCGGTTTGATTGTTTGTTACTCATCCTATTCCTTCTTTACAATAATTTTCTCTCATACTTATCTATAGATTACCCTTATTAGTAACCTATAAACTGATTTAACTCTTTTAATCGTATCATAAGATAGATGGTCATTTCCAAAACATTTGAAGTAAAGCTTTTCAGTAAAGACCTTTCAATGTGTTACTGTTTCGGTTACAGTTCCCATTGTTCTAACACAAAATAGTTAGCCAGTTTTATATACTCGGTAATAACACGTTGAATATCTTCTCGATCTTTGTACCAGCCTCTTGCCTGATAAGGATCATAAGGAGTTGGAGCAGAATAAATATCAACATCCAAATCAGCCAATGCCTTTTCAAAAATAAGCTCCGAACGCTTTGAGTGAAATCTTGAAGTGACCAAGAGAATTTTATCGACGTCCTGTTTATTTTTCAAATACTGTTCAATTGCAACAGCCTCATCTTGGGTGCTCTGAGCATCTCCCGAAATGATCGTGATATCTTTTGCTGCTACTCCAGACTCTACTAGAACAATCCGACTATTATCCACATCCCCTGAGATCGTTATGCCTCTTTCTTGCAGCTCTTCATATCCCGGTAAATGGGATCGAACCATGAGAATGCTCTCTGCCTTCCCCTCTTTATAGAGGTCCACCGCTCCAAGTGCTCGGTCACCCACACTCCCCATTAATAGAACAATCACCGCATCTTCAATTTCTTCAATATCGTCTTCCTCGACCAACCAATCTCCACCAAACCGAAGAAACATAAATACGGCTATCACCAATATGATGCCTATTGCCATAAACCTTTTTTTCTTTTTCAAAATAGCCTCCATCTTTTTTGATTATTTTTCTTATTTAGTATTCTATCATACTGACAGGGCAAACCTTTCTATTCAGGCAAAAGAAGTTTCATTTTGACTTTGATTAAGGTTTCATAATTCCATCCATTGACTTTCAAACGCTAGATTAGTAAGGTTTAAGTGAACTTATAAATAAGTAAAAAGGAGAATTATTGGTTGTGAAACGTTACATAAAATTAGCAATGGTAGGTCTTATGTTAGGTGGCGTGTTGACGGGATGCAGCGAAGATGCGGCGTCAACAAAAGCAACACCTCATACTCCTGTTTCGGCTGAAGAAACTGAATCAAACGAACAAGACTTGAAACAACAAGAACAAAAAGAATATGGTCAATGGATCGTGGATACAAAGGAATTGTTGTCCAATCCATCAACTGACTCATTACTTGAACAAGCAGGGTTTGATGAAGGATTCAACATGTATTTGAACGCAAGAGATTTCGCACAGGAGAAATTAGCAAACATTCCTGAAGGTCATTACAACGATAAAGATATACAAAATCTTTTCATGTTATATGCATTAATTGAGCATATACAATTTTCTAGAACCGCACACTTGGGTGAAAATGGCGAAGCAATTGAAGCTGCGGAACTAGCAGACCAATGGGAACCTACTCCCGATAAGATGCGGCAAGCATACGATTACATGCTTCAAATCTTGAACGATCTTGATGTTGCCGTCAATCGAGATGGCAAAGGGGAAACCTTTGGGGTCACACATCAATTGAACGGTGAACATGTGGGAACATTAGAATTATTTTGGAGTGGAAACGGCGAAGAGTAGATTCGCCGTTTTTTCTTTTTTATCCATAGGCTGTGGGAAAGCTCAATGTTCACCTACTACCAGTCCATGCGTTTACAAAAGTTTACAAAATATTCAAATTACCTCAATGTTTCGTCGGTATTCTGTAAGAGTCGACACAAATTATTCACATTTGTTAAGGAGGCATCATGAAAAAAAATAAAGGATTAAAAAAGGGTATGGCCATGACGGCCACAATTGCCCTACTCGTCTCGAATATGTCAATAGCTGTTCCCACCATTAAGGCAGAAGAAGTCTCACACATTCCCCTTTCACAAGAAAATGCAAATGAAACAGAACAGGTAATAGTAGAACCTAATTCAGATGCAGTAAAGCTGGAATCTAATTTAGAAGATTCTACTATTATTTCTGAGGAAATCAAAAATGAAAATAAAACCGAAAACGAGATGAATGACGATCTCGACCCATCAATCACAGAACCTGATCGTCAGTCTGAGAATAATACAAAAGAAAGCACATCAAAAACTGTAATTGATTCAACCAACGGACAAATTCAAGAAAAGTCCACCGTTGAACAAATGAACTCCCTAGAACAGCTAGAGGAAAGAACAACAAGTGAAGAACAGGAAGAAACGATTGATTATCAAAGTCTCCCTTCCCTACTGATTACCGAAATCATGCCAAATAATACAGGCGCTGACGATTATGAGTATTTCGAAGTATACAATAATACCAATCAACCGATTGTATTAGATCATTATACTTTTAGTCTACGCTACACGGATGGTAGTGGCAAAGCGGATGTAGATATGCAATTTGCCCCAACCACCTTAGCCCCGAAAGAAAGTATCGTGTTTTGGCATAATTCAAATCAGAAAACCCTTGATGATTTCAATAGCCACTATCAAACAACTCTATCACAAAATCAAGTAGTTGAATTTAGTGGTACACCTAATTTTTATAATAGTGGGAATCGAGCAGTCGTTATAAAAGATATGGCTGGAAAGATCTAATTATTGCCAACTACCTAAAAGATGACATAGGAGATGGACAAGTAGTTCAATACAAATCCCCTTTAAATGGCTTGGAAATGGAAACATTCGAAACGAAAGCACAACCAACACCAGGTTCCTTTATGACAGAACAGGTTCCAGAACAAGAAGTTCAATTAGCTGTAAATCAAGCACCTGTCATCACACACGAACAAATCACTACCGCTAGTGCAAAAGAAGACCTAGCCCTAACTGCAACCATTTCAGATGATCTTCACGATGTGTCTGCTTACATTTATTATCAAACAGAGCAAAATAGTGAGTATCAGAAAATAAAAATGGTTCAAAAGGATGGACAAATCTATCAAGCTAGTATTCCTAAAGAATCGTTAACAAATCAAACATTACGCTATTACATCTCGGTAACAGATAGCAATCATCGTGTATCCTATCCAGACAGTAATTCGTTTGTTGAAGTTTCAATCGAAGATTTAGAAGAAATTGATTATGACTCACTTCCACCTCTGTTAATTACGGAGCTTTCTCCAAATTCTAAGGGTGGGGGCACAGATTACTTTGAGTATTTTGAGCTCTATAATAATTCAAACCAGCCACAGCTGCTAACAAACTATTCATTTATCTATCAATATACCGATACTGGAAGAGAACTTCCTTTTCAAATTCCTGCTGTGACGATTGAGCCACAGGAAACCCTTGTTTTCTGGTTTAATAATGGTGGAAAATCTTTAGCCGATTTTAACGAACATTTTGGTAGTCAACTAACAAATGAACAAGTAGTCGAATTTACGGATGTCTTCCCTGGTTTTGCAAATGGCGGCAATCGGGCGCTAGTCTTAAAAGATAATCAAGGCGAAGAGGTCATTTCTGCTAGTTATTTAGGAAGTGACAACGATAATACTGGAGCTGGTATCGAATACAAATATCCTAAAGAAGGCTCGATAATGGAGAAGCTCCAAGGCATGGCTGCACCGACACCAGGAGTGATTGCTAGTGCACAAGTGCCAGATGTTGCTGTGCAACAGCCAGAACTCCCAACAGATACAGAAGCACCTGTGATCGAGCACACGAAAGTGCCTGAAGGTGATGCCTATAAACCGATCAAAATCGAAGCAAAAGTAACGGACAATCTAGCAGTCCCGTTGGTTACGCTCCATTATAAAGAAAAAGATGCAGAAAAATTTACAGCTTTATCAATGAATCCAAATATAGAGAACACAAGCCTCTACTCTGCAGAAATACCAGCAGCTAACGTAACTTCAGATACCATCTATTATATTGAGGCAACAGATGGAATTCAGGCAGAAAAGACAGAAGAATATACCATTAATATCAAAAAAGTAGATGTTGATTTCAGTAAAGTTCCACATTTATTAGTAACAGAAGTTGTTCCAGACAGCACGAATGTTGGATCAGCGGACGGATATGAGTTTATTGAAATCTATAACAACAGTAATCAAGATATTAATTTTAAAGATTATAAGTTGTATTATCGCTACGGCACAGATCCAGGAACAGATGTCGTATGGCCTTCAGTGCCTGAAGATGTCGTAATACCAGCAGGAGAAACACTGGTTTTTTGGATTATCAATGATCAAAACGACAGCTCAACTGTTGCAGATTTTAATAACAATTATGGTTCTAACTTAGAAGAAAATAAGAATATTGTTCGCATCTATACTGGTGGAATGGCAAATGGAAGTATGCGCGGTATTGTAGTTGGTACGAATACGCATAAAGAAGTGGCCCTTGCCTATTATAATGATGTACCAAATGTAGATGATACGTATCCCGACAAAGGAATTGTCTATGGTTATCCATTAGATGGTACGACGCAGCAAGTAAAACTCGAAAATAATAAGGATGCGACTCCAGGAACCGTTGAACCGTACCAAGTGCCTCAAGAAGCTGTACAGCTTCTTGAAGATACAACACAACCTGTCATTGAAAATAAAACAGACGTTACAGAAGTAGCCGAAAAGGATAACATCGACATTGTTGCCAATGTGACTGATGACCAAGAAGTAAAATCAGTTCGTCTTTTCTATAAAACAGATGATCAAAATGAATTTCAAATGAAAATTTTACAGCAGGATTCAAGTAGTGGTTTATATTACTCTACTATCTACTCTCCTGAGTTAATTGGAAAAGACTATGTCGACTATTACTTTACCGCTTCTGATGGAAGAAATGAAATAGCAAGTGATCTTTATCAAGTCAACATTACAACAGACTATGACCAATCCAGTCTTCGTTTTAATATAAAAGAAGACGAAATTGTATCTGGAGAAGTAGTTCTTAAAGGAACCTCTGCTGAAGATACACCAGATAACGTTTCTATTTTGCTAGATAATATAGAGCTAAAAAGTGACACATTCCAATCTGTAGAGCGGACAGCGTATTTTGCATTAGATGTAAATGGTTTAAATACGTATTTTCAAAATGCGGTAACCATGGGTGATGAAGTCCTTTACCTAATGGATAAAGATTGGTTAACGCAATGGAAAACCTTTAGTATTCCAATTGAGCCTGATCGCTTAGTACTTGGTGACAATACGATAACCGTTCGTTCTGGAAATAAGGCGTCGCCGTTTGACTTAGAATCTACAGAAAACCGTGATGATTATGATTTGAAAAACGTTCGCCTTGTTTTATCCGATGGAACCGTATTAACAGATCCAAGATACAATAACCCTGATCAAGTGTTGAAAATGAATGATGCTAATCCATTCGTTGATTTTCACTTTACGATTACGGACGATTATGCACGTTCCAAAACAGTGAAATGGGATACAACAACCGTTTCAGATGGAGAGCATGTGATAAAGGTTGTTGATTCCGATGAGACGCTTGAAACGAAGATACTTGTCGATAATACTGCTCCAACGATTAAAACGAATTTAGTTGAAGACAAGGAATATAAAGGTGCGTTTACCATTGAAGGAAGTGCAACCGATGAAATTGCAGGGGTTGAATCATTTGAAACATACCTTGATGATAAAATCATTTCACTTCCATACGAAACCGCATCATCCAAATTAACACCTGGAACACATAAATTAACCATGATGCAACAGATAAAGTTGGCAATCAATCCGAACACATTGTTCACTTTTCTGTTGTGAATGAAAATCCTGAACAACCGGAACTGGTTTCACCTGGGGATTACGCTACTGTCAATGGCAACCCAGTCTTAAAAGTGAAAGTAAAAGATCCGACAAATGATGATGTTGATGTCACATTCTATCAAGGGTACCAATATGATGCAAGTCATTTAGATTCTGTAAAAGGTTATAAAAATGCTGCTGATACCGAGCCACCGCAATCACCGGTTCCAGCAGGAGAGCAAGCCTTTACGGAAGATGATATTGCGCTTGTAGCAAAAGAAGATGGACAATATTTAACAAACAATTCACACACGCAATTTCCATATCATCGTTTTGATGTAACGGTTGATTCATCCATTGACGAGAATGATATCTTTGAACTCAATTGGAAAGGAAAATCGTTAGAAGGTCGAAAGGTTTCTATGTACGCGTGGAACCACCAAACTGGAGATTGGGAGTTAATCGATTACCGCATTGCTGGTGAAGATGACTTTGAACTGACAGGGAATGTAGAAGTCAATGCATATGTAAAGGATCATAAAATCAATGTTCTTGTGCAGGATGAAATTCCAAGTACACCAGATGAGTATGATTATACGTTCATTTGGATGTCTGATACGCAATTTTATGCAGAGAGCTTCCCGTATATCTTTGAACGTCAAACACAATGGATTGCCGAAAATCAAGAGGAAATGAAGATTAAGTATGTCTTCCATACAGGAGATCTCGTGAATATCTCGACAGATGAAAACCAATGGAAACATGCTAATCAATATATGGGCGTTTTAGATGAGCATCAAATTCCATATGGTGTCTTAGCGGGTAACCATGATGTGAATCAGGTAAACAATGATTATACCGATTATTATCGCTATTTTGGTGAGGATCGTTTTGAGGACAAGCCTTATTACGGCGGATCTTATCTAAACAATCGTGGACACTATGATTTAATCTCAGCTGGCGGAAATGATTTTATTATGATTTACCTTGGCTGGGGTGTTACGGATGAGGGAATACAGTGGATCAATGATGTCCTTGCTGCACATCCTAATCGCATGGCGATTTTAAACTTCCATGAGTATTTGCTTGCAACAGGAACAAGACATCCACTGGGTGAAAAACTCTATAATGAAATCGTTGTACCGAATGAAAATGTCGTTGCCGTATTAAGTGGCCATTATCATGAAGCACAAACCTTTATCGATGAGATTGATGATAACGGTGATGGCACACCAGATCGTACGGTGTTTCAAATGCTTGCTGATTATCAGGCTGGTCCTGAAGGGGGTCAAGGATATATGAGACTCTTACATTTTGACCAGGATAATCATCGTATTATCGTTAATACGTATTCACCGTATTTAGATGACTACAACTACTATAATACGGATGCCCACCCTGAAAAGGATGAGTTTATCATTAATCTAGATTTAAGTGCGGCTGAAAAACAAGTAGCCACCGATTATTTCTCAGTAAACGTTTATACAGATACGGAAATCGGTAAAGATGAGAACGGAGAAAGTGGCGAAATTGCCAAAACGGTTTGGAAAGGTTTAACCAAAGGAAACTTCTATTCCTGGTATGCCGTTGCCGAAGATGATCACACAGGTAAAACGGTATCCGATATCTGGTCCTTTACAAAACAAGCAGCAGGTTCAGATTCCGATGATGAAAAGGATCCTGTGGACACGCCTCAGAAACCTGAGCAACCATCGAATGATGATAAACAGCCTAACCCATCGAAACATCCAGGAAATGATGATCAAAATCATTTCAATAACAAACACTCTAATAAAAAATCAAGATCATCAGGCAGAAAGTGATTCCTTTCATAAACAGCAGCCTGGAATCGATCAAAATAACAAGTCAGGGAAAAAAGATAAGGATAGCAAAATACTTCAAAATACAGCAACCAATCTATATAACCTTCTTCTAGCAGGATTTATCATCATGGTTGCGGGTGGTGTCATTTATGTCATCCAAAAGAGAAAGCACGATTAAGAAAACGATCAAACTGTAGAATACTGACAGGTTGAGGACAGAGGTTATGCAAGTAGCTAAGCGGTAAAGGGTATGGTTCTTGAGATTCTTTAGAAATCACAAGAACCGTACTTTTATAAAAATTAGGTCTGACACAAATCCAAAATTTCCTATTACGATTATACTCTAGTAGATATGTCAAAAAAGGGCAGTTCCCCACTATTGCTAATACGTTAGCATTTGGATAACTAGCCCTTTTTCGTTAATGTACAGCTAGAGGTTCTTAGAGCAGTTTTAAATTACCATCTAAATGTTTTTGACTACTCCCACCGCTGAAGCAGTGGGCTTTTTCGTTCGGGAAGTTCTGTAATGATGAAAGTTCCTTCGGCTTCAATCAGATAGGTTGGTCCCATTAATTTTTACGTTCCCTTCCGAATGCTGAAGAAGGGCGACTGCAATTGACTTATTTTTCAAACATAGGGCAATCAACATTCAGTTGTATCAGTAAAAGCAATTTACTTTATCTGATAATCCGATTCATTATCAGGGGAATGATCATTTAAATTTACCTAGAAATTGATACAGCAATAAAGCAATAAAAAAAGGTGAGAAAATGATTTTCTCACCCTTTTTGCAATGCTATTTCCTCGAAAGATAGCATTCTGCAACGTAATCGAATTCGTTATCCCCCAACGATCTTTGCAAAGTCATCAAGAGTAGTTGAATACTTAATATAGACCCGTGGTAAGAGATAGAGTTCGTCTTTTATACCCTTCTCAGAAAACAATTCAGGAGTTGTCGTAAGTCCAAAAGAATAGTATTTCTTCGTTTCTGCTACGACCTTGTTATTGAAATTTCCGTATGGATACGCAAGAGCAAAAACGGGTTTACCCGTTATCTTTTGAATTTTATCTTTGGATTCTTTTAGTTCATATTCAATATTTATTATTTTCGTCAAATCAGGATGTGTAGCAGTATGTGACTGTATCGAGATGAGCCCCGAATCAGTCATCATTTTTAAATCAGCTTTCGACAATCGGTTGGAGCGACCGATAAAGTCAGAAATAACAAAAATGGTACCAGTTGGTTTAAAACGTTCAGTTTTCAGTTTTTGAAAGATCCCAAATGCATTCAGGTTGTTTTTGTACCCATCATCAAAGGTAATAAAAATAGGTTTATTTACTTCATCAATATCTTTCCAGCGATCAAATGTTAATAACGTGTATCCATGGTCTCTTAGATAGACCATTTGTTTCTCAAAATTTTTCGGAGTCACATATAAATCCTTTGAGCCCTGCCCTTTATATTCGTCAATTGAATGATAGATTAAAATAGGTACTTTACGTTGGGCTAGAGCGTGTGATGGAAGGATTAATATAAGAAGACATAGGAAAATCATTGCAACCTTTTTCATAAAATTCCTCGCTTTATATTCTTTTATTATTTTTATTATTCCTCAAAAATAGACTACTATGATTATTCAATAGTCCAACTGCCATTAATTAATAGTGACTTTGATCCCTACAACTTACATGCCAATTAAAAGATTTATAATGATTTCGTATCCTAACAGGATACAACCTTTTCAGAAAAAACAAAAAAACACTTACAAACATTGATGTATCAACATTTGTAAGTGTTTTATCATAACTATAGATACCGGTGGTCGGGGTCGAACCGACACTCCAGAAGGAACACGATTTTGAGTCGTGCGCGTCTGCCAATTCCGCCACACCGGCATATTAAATTATTGTATGGTGCCGAGGACCGGAATCGAACCGGTACGGTAGTCACCTACCGCAGGATTTTAAGTCCTGTGCGTCTGCCAGTTCCGCCACCCCGGCTATATATAAATTCGAATATAATAAGCAAAATATGAAGGCGGCAACCGGATTCGAACCGGTGAATAAAGGTTTTGCAGACCTTGGCCTTACCACTTGGCTATGCCGCCGTATAAAAATAAATGGAGCGGAAGACGGGATTCGAACCCGCGACCCCCACCTTGGCAAGGTGGTGTTCTACCACTGAACTACTTCCGCATGGCTGGGCTAGCAGGATTCGAACCTACGAATGACGGAGTCAAAGTCCGTTGCCTTACCACTTGGCTATAGCCCATTAATAATATATGCATTTATTCAATTAATGTGAATGGGGCGGCTGATGGGAATCGAACCCACGAATGTCGGAACCACAATCCGATGCGTTAACCACTTCGCCACAACCGCCAGAATAAAAGCAGGGGTAGTAGGAATCGAACCCACACCAAAGGTTTTGGAGACCTTCGTTCTACCTTTAAACTATACCCCTATAGCTAATGGTGGAGGGGGACGGATTCGAACCGCCGAACCCAAGGGAGCGGATTTACAGTCCGCCGCGTTTAGCCACTTCGCTACCCCTCCAAATAAAAAGGTGGCTTAGGACGGAATCGAACCGCCGACACATGGATTTTCAGTCCATTGCTCTACCGACTGAGCTACTAAGCCAAACAATTATTTATATTCATTTAAGTAAAAATGGCGGTCCGGACGGGACTCGAACCCGCGACCTCCTGCGTGACAGGCAGGCATTCTAACCAACTGAACTACCGGACCAAATTGCGGGGACAGGATTTGAACCTGCGACCTCCGGGTTATGAGCCCGACGAGCTACCGGACTGCTCTACCCCGCGATAATAGTAATATTGAATTAAATCATGGTGGAGGATGACGGGCTCGAACCGCCGACCCTCTGCTTGTAAGGCAGATGCTCTCCCAGCTGAGCTAATCCTCCATAATGGTGACCCGTACGGGATTCGAACCCGTGTTACCGC
>NZ_CP130945.1:4235000-4500000 GCF_050389805.1 Niallia sp. Kr1
GCCGCGGGCCCATCTGTAAGTGACAGCTTACGCCGTCTTTTAGCTTACCAACATGAGTTGATAAGAATTATCCGGTATTAGCTCCGGTTTCCCGAAGTTATCCCAGTCTTACAGGCAGGTTGCCCACGTGTTACTCACCCGTCCGCCGCTAATCTTTGGGAGCAAGCTCCCTCAGATTCGCTCGACTTGCATGTATTAGGCACGCCGCCAGCGTTCGTCCTGAGCCAGGATCAAACTCTCCAATAAAGTGTTTGATAAAGCTCATAGATTTGTTGTTAATTAACAACTAAATTTGTTACATATAGTAACTAGAATTAACGTTGACGTTTTTGTTTGTTTAGTTTTCAAAGAGCAATTTCATCGTCACTCAGAAGCGACTTTATTAATATAACATATCTCGAAAGATGATGTCAATATTATTTTTTAAAAGAATCTTCGTCAGCTGCAAAACGTTCATTTCGCAGCGACGGATACTAATATAACAAGAAACAAAATAAAGGTCAAGGGGTTTTAACTATTTTTCTGCAATAACTTTTCGGACAGTTTATAATTGCGGTGATAGATTCCCTGTCCTTTCGTTTCTTGATTAACGACTTCAATAAAACGTTTTTCAATCAAGTATTCAAATAGCACTTCAATATCTGCTGCAAACAAAAGCAAAGAAGGATGCGATAATACTTCATTAAAAGTCCAAGTGTCTTTTTCTTTCAACACATCTAACAAATAACCTGTTCCTACTTCAATTCGTGAATGTATTAGGAAATCACTAGCTAAAAATAAGAGTTCTAACCTTTTCCCTAACTCTTCTTCACTATTGACTAGTTCATTATACAATTTAAAAACCTCAGGCTCGATTTTCTTCACTTGACCCCAGACCGTCATTTCTGGATGAAAACCTTTATCAATGATAGACACCCGACCTAAATGATGTAAAGATCGAACAATATGGCTATAAGCATCTAAATATTGTTGATTCTCAAAAAAGCTTCTTCCATCCATATAGCAGCGTATAAGTTTGCTAAACTCTAGGCCTATTTTTAACTGACGATCAACTGTAGGAAATACCTGCAGTCTATCTTGTAATTGACCCATAAATTCATTACGGTCAAATAACACTTTTCCCATAACTAGCCATTCAATTAATTTACGATTAATTCCAGATTGTAACCATTCATGTATTTGCGACTCCGTAATAATATGCATGGCTGCCTTTTTACCCTTATATGTGTAATGTTTAATAAAAACCGGTTGTTGGGCATCTTTCACAATAATAAGTAAAATCGCATCAAAAGTATCAGTAAGCGAAGCGGATTGATTATTTTTTTCAATTAACAGTACACTTAAAGTATTTACCTGACTCGCACGCTCCTGATAAATCGGTCGAAGTATATCTTCCACTACACGGCCCCCTATATACATCTTCTTTGAGAAGCTTAGCTAACATTAAACCATTAGCTAACCAATCTCTAGCGAATAATTTTCGACGTAAAACATTAAAATCCTTCTGCCTTAAAAGGATTTAAAAATTCAGTTAATAGAACAAATCATCCGATGGCTAGTGTAATAACGTTCGGACAAATTGTTTCATTTTTTCGAAAACATAGTATATAGTTTACAGTAGGGGGAATGACAACATGGCTAAAAAATATTCTAGCAAAATCAATAAAATTCGAACCTTTGCTTTAAGTTTAATTTTTGTCGGTTTCTTTGTCATGTATATCGGCGTGTTTTTTAGGACTTCTCCAATTGCTATGACCATTTTTATGTTACTCGGATTGCTTAGTATTGTTGCAAGTACCATTGTTTATTTTTGGATTGGGATGCTGTCAACTAAAGCTGTACGAGTGATATGTCCCAATTGTGAAAAACAGACAAAAATTCTTGGCAGGGTCGATATTTGCATGCATTGTAATGAACCGCTGACGCTGGATCCAAACTTAGAAGGAAAAGACTTTGATGAAAAATATAATCAGAAGAAGAATCTTACCCAATAGAACAGCGGAAGCGCCTTGTTCAGCTCCGTATAGACTGGACCTGCACAGGATGTGCAGACATCGACGTTCGCCACAGTACGTGGCGGCTTTTAGTCGATGTTCCTTCCCTTGAGATAAAGGAAACACGATGAGCACGTTAGTTCGAATCAATGTTGACGAAGAAGTGAGAAGTCGACTAGCTAGACAGTTGTCTAACTTCAAAAAACTTAAACTTTATATAATAAAAAAAACCGATAGCCTCAACTATCGGTTTTTAATGCACTTCCTGTTTTGTACATTCCGGACAGGATCCATAAATCTCCATACGATGATGGCTGATTTTAAAGCCGGTTACGTGACTGGCTAATTGTTCCACCTCATCTAAACCAGGGTAGTGGAAGTCAACAATTTTCCCACAACTATCACAAATCACATGATAGTGCTGTGTGGTAATGAAATCAAATCGGCTAGATGCATCACCATACGTCAATTCCTTAACAAGCCCAACTTCACGAAATACTCTTAAATTATTATAAACTGTTGCAACACTCATATTCGGGAATTTTCCTTCTAAAGCCTTATAAATCTCATCTGCTGTTGGGTGCGACATTGAGCTTATTAAATATTCGAGTATCGCATGACGTTGTGGAGTAATCCGTACCTTTGTTCCTTTTAGCGTTTCAAGCGCATCCTTTAGAAGATTTTGTTCCACCGTCATACACCTCTTTTCATCAAATTTGTTATCCAAGAAACATTATTTATTTAGAATTGTTACAATTAGTTTACGTTATTTTAATAGTTTTGTCAATATATCTACCTTCACCACTTAGTTTATGTGAATAATTTACTTTTTACTACAGTAAATAATAGGAAGATTCAATTATTACTTTATATAAAATTTCAAAACCTTTTTTATCATAACTATTTTTCAACCTGTTGTCATTCTTTTTTGTTTGACTTAGAAAATAAAAAAACAGGTTGTATCAACAACCTGTAAAAGAATTCTGAGGAGGTATGCCCTACTATAAGTTATTCAGAAACATGTATTTGGAATGGACAGTTGCCTTTTCTTTAGTAAAAAATATATAAATAATTGCAATAAACTTTATATGTTTGCATTAAATTGGTTGTTGTAATCAAATATAGGTTGATTGTATACGTTATTACTTTCTAGATAGTAATCTCTTAACTTCCCCTCATATATTAACTCAAGCTGGGAAATGTTCATGATATCTTCAGGTGTAATCAACTCAATATATTTATCAAACTGGAGGATTCCACTGGCTACAAGCATGGATGCTACAAATTGCGAACAGGTAAAAGCATTTTTTCTAATTAATCGTTTATTCATCGCAATCGCCATGACCCCAAGCAAATTATATCGATATTGATCTTTTAAAAATTTCACTCTGGCGATACTTTTGGTTAGTTTTTTATACTGCGAGTCATTCACAGAGAGTTTGTAAATGATGCATTTTGTATTTTTTTTATAAAAAAATACACCATGATCAAGTCCCTCTTTAACAAAACCCGCCGATAAAGGATTGTAATACACCTTTCGACCGAAGCTATACAACTCTTCGAGATGTTCATCCAATGAAATGGACGCATGATTATATGGGGCCTTTGTGTATAGTTTAATCATTCTCGAAAACCACGTACCCGTGTCCGTTAAGAGGATATAAACATTTCGTTCACTCATGTTATCACCATTTATAGTGTTTTTAAAATACTCTTCTTTTAAAAACAAAAGAGCCATTATGCATATTGTACCATGGCTCTTTTCATACAAAAAGATTAAGTTTTTTTCTAATTTCTATGTAATTAGGCTAAATTTTCCTTGATGTATTGGTAAACTTCATTCGTATGATCTTTTACCTTCACTTTTCTCCACTCTTTTACTACTTTACCTTCTGGATCAAGAATAAAGGTGCTGCGCTCAATACCCATGTACTCTTTACCGAAATTCTTCTTTAATTTCCATACATCAAATGCTTTTGCCAATTCATTTTCTTCGTCAGCTAATAAAAGAAAAGGCAATTGATGTTTCTCGATAAATTTCTCATGCCTAGAAATAGGATCTGGACTCACTCCGATAATCACTGTATTTAAATCAGAAAAATCATGATGGCGATCGCGGAAATCACATGCTTCCGTTGTGCATCCCGGCGTCATATCCTTCGGGTAAAAGTAAAGAACGACATTTTTCCCCTGAAAATCAGACAGTTTCACATTTTCACCATTACTTGCAGGCAAAGTGATCTCTGGTGCGATTTGACCAATAAGTGTTGACACGAATATCTTCCTCCTTTATTTTGAGTCTTGTCTATTTTCAGAGTATCGTATTCTTCCCTTAAACACAATAAAAAGGTGTGTAAACCTTTGCAATTTCTGACCTTTCTCCACAGCTAGTGTTCTTTTTCAATAAAGGCCTTCGCCACAAATGCTGCTGGTATCGTATAACCGATGAGCGCTTCAATCATGGCAATGATTCGACCAATTCCAATCGGAGCGATATCACCGTACCCAACTGAAAATAACGTGACAGCACTAAAATAAATATACGTTACAAAACGGTCAAAAAAGCTGTCATCTGGTAATGGGTACGCCTCTACCATGACTTCATAGCCTTTTGTTTCTAATAAAATATAAATTAAGCCAAAACCGATCAGAATGGTTATATAGACAAAGGCAAGGTAGAGGAAGTTTTCCAGCGAAACAATTTTTCCTTTTATCGCATTTGGAATAAAGATCGTTCTCACACTCATGACAATACAATAAACCGTAAAAGCAAACACAATCATATACAGCATTATAGTTCCCCTCTATTCCGAAAACGGTCTTCTACACTTTCTTCAATACTCTATTTATATGCAAGAAGCCCTACACCCACCACTTAAAACAAGGACAATCTTTATTTTAAAAATAGAATCAATGTTCATGTTCTATCGTCATATTCCATGCTTTTGATGGTAAAATGTACAAGGATCACAAATTGAGGAGGATGTTCGATGGAATTTACAAATTCAGAAAGAATACATAAAGAAGCGTTGGAGCATATTGTTGGCGGGGTGAATAGTCCCTCTCGAGCATATAAAGCGGTCGGAGGAGGTTCCCCAGTCGTGATGACACGAGGAGAAGGGGCGCACTTTTTTGATGTAGATGGAAATCAATACATTGATTATTTGTCTGCATACGGCCCAATTATCACAGGATTTAACCACCCTCATATCGTAGAAGCAATCAAAAAAGCAGCCGAAACGGGAGTATTATTTGGGACACCGACAGAGCATGAAGTGAAATTTGCCAAAATGTTAAAAGAAGCGATCCCATCCTTAGATAAAGTCCGCTTTACCAATTCAGGTACAGAAGCGGTGATGACGACCATTCGGGTGGCACGCGCTTATACAGGAAGAGATAAAATCATTAAATTTGCGGGCTGTTATCACGGACACTCCGATTTAGTCCTTGTTGCTGCAGGTTCTGGACCTTCAACACTTGGAACTCCTGATTCTGCCGGCGTTCCAAAAAGCATCGCCCAAGAAGTAATCACCGTGCCATTTAATACGATTGAGCCTCTTAAAGAAGCACTTGATAAATGGGGAGAGGAAATCGCCGCTGTTCTTGTTGAACCGATTGTTGGAAATTTCGGGATTGTAGAACCCAAACCAGGCTTTCTCCAACAGGTAAATGAACTTGCCCATGAAAAAGGCGCATTGGTGATTTATGATGAAGTCATTACAGCCTTCCGTTTTATGTACGGTGGAGCTCAAAATTTATTAGGTGTGACACCTGATTTAACAGCAATGGGAAAAATCATTGGCGGCGGTCTGCCAATTGGTGCCTATGGTGGACGAAAAGACATCATGGAAAAAGTGGCTCCACTTGGACCAGCCTATCAAGCAGGAACTCATGCCGGAAATCCAGCTTCGATGCTTGCTGGAATTGCGTGTCTTGAAGTCTTGAAACAAGATGGAGTTTATGAACAATTAGATAGATTAGGAGCTATTCTTGAAGAAGGAATTTTAGAAGCAGCCCAAAAATACAACATTTCCATTACCATTAATCGCTTAAAAGGCGCGTTAACAGTTTATTTTACAAATGAAAAAGTTGAGAACTATGAACAAGCTGAAAAGACGGATAGCGAAATGTTTGGGAAATTTTTCAAACTGATGTTAAAACAAGGAATCAACCTTGCTCCATCTAAATATGAAGCATGGTTCCTCACCATTGCTCATAAAGAAGAAGATATACAAGCGACCATCACTGCTACAGAAAAGGCGTTTAAAGAGCTATCAGAGGCATAACAATGAAAAAGGAAGCGATCAATGCTTCCTTTTTTTGTGGTTAAAATTATAATTATACACAAAAAATTCATTAAATAACGAGATTTATTCATATCAAAATTAGATTGTTTTTTATGAAATCGATATGATAATATGAATTTGCTGACTTTTCATAATTTATTTTTAAATTAAATGGTCCTGCAAAAATTCGTTTTAGGAGGTGAACGGCTTAAAGATTCCATCTTCTTTTTAAGCCGAATCATGATGAACCATTATAGCCCTTTTACTTTCGAGAATGTAAGCAGACAAGAACACGATGCATGCGGAATCGTGGCTTGTCTTGAAAAAACCAAAATCCCAACAAGTGAAAATATTTTCCGCTGCATTGACGCTCTTGTTACAATGAATCACCGCGCTGGATTTATCAACGGAGAAGGCGATGGGGTAGGTATCCACATTGACATCCCTCGAAATCTCTGGAAAGAAAAACTTCAAGAAGTCGGCGTCGATCCTTCCGAAGCCGAAAAAGATACTTTTATCGTTGGACATCTTTTTATTACCCGCACTACAGAAGCTCAGTCTATAATAGACGCTCTCCTAAAAAAAATCGAAGACTCTCAGTTAACGATTCTTTATCAATCAACAGACGTTACCCATTCCACTGCACTCGGTCCGATTGCCATTCAGGAAAATCCAATCTTTTTGCAATTCGCTTGTTCAACTAACTGGAACGGTCAAGATTTATCAAAGAAACTATTCCATTTAACGATCGATTTAGAAAATGATCTTCATGTTCATGTTGCCTCTTTAAGCCAATACCATGTTGTTTACAAGGTAATGGGTGCTGGAGATATTTTACCAAAGTACTATCAAGACCTGGCCAACCCACTGATTGCCTCAACAATGACACTTGGACATAACCGCTATTCAACCAATACGCTATCAAGCTTTTTCCGTGTTCAACCGTTCAGCATTCTCGGACATAACGGGGAGATTAACACAATTGCTAAGTTACGAGATGAAGCCCATATGGTTGATGTTCCGCTTGTAAAGGACGGTAGTGATTCCCAAGATTTAAGCAGGACGATTCAAACATTCATTTGCCGTGATGGATATACGTTATTTGAGGCGATGGACCTTTTATTCCCGCCAATCATAAATGAAATCAAAGCCTACCCTAAACATTTACAAGATTTATATTCGTATATTCGCGAGGCATGGGGACATTTCGCCCAAGGACCAGCTGGTATTATTTCTCGGTATGGAGATGAAGCCGTCTTTAGTGTTGACGCATTGGGACTTCGCCCAGTGTGGATGCTTGAAATTGAAAGTTCCTATCTCTTCTCTTCAGAGCCAGGAATTATCCCAACTACAGAATTTGCCCATGATCCAAAGCCACTTGCACCAGGTGAAAAAGTAGGTTTGAAGTGGAACGGTGACACGATTCAATTATTCATGGCTGACGATTATCAGCAAGAAGTTTATCAACGTTTTTCAAACCGTTTGTCATTGGAAGGGAATTCCGTTCGTTTTCATTCCCCCCGTATTCATACTGATGTTAAGGTACTCAATCATTCTCATAAAATTCATAACGGTCAATATAAAGCCTTTGGCTGGGAAAAAGAACACATCCAATTCATTGAACAAATGGCTGAAAAAGGGGTTGAGCCCATCCGCTCCCTTGGTCATGACGCACCTCTTGCGGCTTTGAACTCAGAACGTAAAAACCTAGCCGACTATTTAAAAGAAAGTGTAGCGGTTGTAACAAACCCTGCAATTGACCGTGATCGTGAAACAGAACATTTCTCTACCCGAATCGTTGTTGGGAAAAGACCGTCGCTTTTCGAAAAAGAAACAGCCGGACTCGTTGTCGAATTAGCATCCCCTCTTTTAATAGAAGGAAAAGCAGGATTAGATGCCGTTATCCAGTTGGGGCAACCAAGCTATGAACAATTAGTTGCGAAGTTTGAGGAGAATCATCTTGTTTCCACCATTTCCATTACAATGGGTGAAAATGAAACTGTAGAAGATGCTTTAGAAAGACTTTCTTGGGAAGCTGTTGCTGCTGTGAAAGAGGGAAAATCTCTCATTGTTTTAGATGATAGAGAGTCCCATCATGATGGTCATTATTGGCTGGACCCTCATTTAGTCACATCGGTGGTAGATCAGAAGCTTGTTCAAGAATCATTGCGAAGGAATTGCACGGTTGTTTTACGCTCAGCAGCTATTCGTTCTTTACACGACATCATTACCGTATATGGTTTAGGTGCTGATGTAATTAGCCCTTATTATCTATTCATGACAGTTTTAGATGATAAAATTCAGCCAGTGATGAACCTTTATTCCGCTTTAATGAAAGGGTTAGAAAAGGTCATCTCTACAATTGGAATCCATGAACTTCGCGGATACGCTCGTCTATTTTCAGCCATTGGACTTCATGAAGAAATCGCAAAAAGATTAAAAATTGTAAACTTCCTTGGCTCACATGGATTAGCTTTTGACTTTGCTGCAATGAAAGAGGATGCGCTGGATCGAGCTGCTGATTTTCACAATGACAAGGAAAGAATCGGAAAATCATTCAACCTCTTCCCTCGTATTTGGAAAGCGATTGGTGATGTGGCTGCAACTGGTAGCTATGATGCTTATCGTGAAAAAATAACCGAACAAGAGCAGAGTCGTCCAATTGCGATTCGTCATTTAACACGTTTTAAAACATCGAACACTCCGGTAGCTACCAATGAGGTCGACATTACCGTTGGCGATCATAGCCTGCCATTTGTGATTTCGTCGATGTCCTTTGGTTCCCAGAATGAGATTGCCTTCCGCGCCTATGCCGAAGGTGCCAACCGCTTAAATATGGTCAGCCTAAATGGGGAAGGCGGAGAAATAAAAGATATGCTCGGAAAGTATCCAAAAACCCGTGGTCAACAAATTGCCTCTGGGCGATTTGGCGTCAATGCTGAACTTTTGAACTCTTCTAATCTTCTCGAGATCAAAATCGGGCAAGGGGCAAAACCAGGGGAAGGTGGTCATTTACCAGGTTCAAAGGTTACTTGGAAAATTGCTGAAGCAAGAAATGCAACGGTTGGTTCGGACTTAATCTCCCCTTCCAATAACCATGATATCTACTCCATTGAGGATTTAGCGCAAATGATTCATGAGTTAAAAACGGCGAATGATCAAGCAAAAGTATCGGTGAAAGTTCCAGTTGTACCTAATATTGGAACGATAGCGGTCGGAATTGCTAAAGCAGGTGCAGATATAATCAACATTAGTGGTTTTGACGGTGGGACTGGGGCTGCAAGAATCCATGCTCTCCAGCATGTCGGACTTCCTGTTGAAATTGGAGTTAAATTAGCACACAATGCCTTGCTTGAATCAGGACTTCGTGAGCAAGTGGAAATTTGGGCTGATGGCGGGATAAAAAGTGCAGTTGATGTCGTGAAAGTTATGTTACTTGGTGCTAATCGAATTGGTTTTGGAACTTTATCGATGATTGCCATTGGTTGCACAACTTGCCGCGGCTGCCATTTAGATACTTGTCATGTCGGAATTGCGACACAAATTGAATCAGAAGCACAAGCAAAAGAACATGGATTAAGAAGATTTGTCCCACGTCAGTTGGAAAAAGCGGTTGAAGGAATAACAAACTTTTTCACAGCTTTCGGAAATGAAGTGAGAGAGCTTGCTGCTGCAATGGGAATTAAAAACTTGCAAGATCATGTTGGTCACTCCCAATTATTAGTGCAAAGCACTGGGACGGAACGGTTAGATTTAACGTATTTATTAAAACCTCTAGAAATCAGCCAATTTCATTCACAGGATACAAAGTATTCTAATGCACAAAACGCAAATAAATGGTCGACTGCTGTTGGTGCTGAATATTTAGATTCGATGGTTGAAGAACTACACCGCTCCCGTGAATTCCACAGTGTAACATCGGAGCAACGAGTTCTAGGCAGCCGGGTATCCTGTCATCGTGTCCGCAACCGATTAGATGGCTCTTATAAAAACCTACCAACCGTGAAGCTAAAGTATACGAATGGATCGATTCCCGGAAACGGACTCGGTGCCTATAATACCACAGGAATTCATATTGAAGTAAATGGCGGTGCCCAAGATGGGGTTGGAAAAGCATCGTTTGGTGGTAAAATGATTATTTTAAAATCAAAAGGCCGTGATGGTCGCTATTATAATGGATCAGTTGGCAAAGGTTTCGGGTATGGCGCTCAAAAAGGATTGCTCGTGGTTCAGGGTGATGCAGATGCAAGAGCGGGAATTCGATTGTCTGGAGCAGATATGATTATTGGCGGCTTACTGAAAAAGCCGATCCCTAAAGATGAAAGAGGAAATATTGGAGTCAATGCGAATATTAAAGGATTTGCCTTTGAATACATGACAAACGGAAGAGGCTTAGTACTTGGGGACCCAGGACCATGGATTTGCGCAGGGATGACAGGCGGTGTTATTTATGTAAGGTATCAACCAGAAAGGGGCTTAACAAAAGAAGCCATACAACGTAGAATTGCAAAGGGGGCAAAAGTTACTATAAGTACCCTTTCAGATCAAGGTGTTGCGGATGTTGAAGAATTGCTTGGCGAGTATACAAAAATGCTTGCAGATCAAGGACAGACGGAGGAATCTTCACAGCTTATGAAACTGCTTGAAGATCCAACACAACATTTTCTTCAGATACTTCCGGTTAAAGAGCAAGCCGATCCTTCGGTTTCTACAGAGTGATTTTTATGGGTTAGGTAGAAGGAGTTTGTTTCTACTATATGTAGAGATGGACTCCTTTTTGGTTTGGAGTTTGGGTTTTGGGGCAGATGTTGTTGGTCAGGGACTTTTGTGGGGGGATTTTGTCATTAGATCTACTCTCATGTATTCTTTCAACTCTTAAGCGGGGATCTTTAGACGATCACTCATGGAAGTATTTCTCACCTTTATCATAAGAACAAGTCCTTCGTGACAAACTTTAAATTAATCCACATCCTTTATTGTCTAAAGCGAACGAAAGTGGTTTAATAGGTAATGAACTTTGGACCTCATCACCGTTCAGAAAGGAAATTGTAACTATATGAAACTAGGGGCCCGTATTTTAAAAACAGGGATTGCGATTGTTTTATCGTTATTGATTTCCGATTTAATCGGACTTCCATCACCTGTTTTTGCTGGGATTGCAGCCATTTTCGCAGTCCAGCCAACGATTTATCGGTCATACTTATCCATACTTGAACAAATTCAAGGGAATACGATTGGCGCTGTTATCGCCACCATGTTTGTTCTGCTGTTCGGAAATGATATTTTTATCATTGGCCTTGCAGCGATTATCGTGCTCGCTCTTCTTCTTAAATTAAAACTTGAGAATGTAATTGGATTATCACTCGTGACCTTAATCGCGATTATGGTCACGCCGAGTGACGCGTTTCTTGAATTTGCCATTATTCGCTTTTTAACCGTTATGCTTGGTGTTTTATCCGCCTTTATTGTCAATCTCGTTTTTATTCCGCCTAAATATGAACAAAAGCTTTACTTTCATTTATCAGAAACGACGAACGAATTGACGAAATGGATTCGCTTAAGTATTCGAGGCGCAGCAGAGCATAAATTTTTAAAAGATGAAATCGATAAATTTAAAGATATGCTCATTAAAGTTGATCACCTTTATATCATGTATAAAGAAGAACGGAACTATTTTAAAAAAGATACAATTGTTAAAACAAGGAAATTGGTCATTTATCGGCAAATGATTTCCACGATTAAAAAAGCATTGGAAATTCTAAAAAAACTTCATCGTTTTGAAAATGACATCGTTCAACTTCCTAGTGAACTTCAAAATTATATCCAGCAGCAACTCGACCTTCTCATTCATCAACATGAACATGTCATGCTAAAATTTATTGGCAAGGTACGACCGGTCGTTGATTTTGAGGAAGGTGAAATCCAGTTAACTCGGAAAGAACTCTTCGACCTCTTTTTATCCTATCAAGCTCAAATCGCTGAAACCGAAGAACCTGCCCACTATCATCTGATGCAAATCGTTTCTGCGATTATCGATTATGATGAATATATTGAACATCTTGATTTATTAATTACAAGCTTTCAATCATATCACAAAGAAGAAAACAAAGTAGAAATGGTTGAAGAACAGTAAAAGCAGCTGAAAAAATCAGCTGCTTTTCTTAGTTACTAGTGCTTGCACTTTCCGATTGATCCAACTGTTGTACTTGGAAGAGTTTATAATAATGACCTTGTAATGCCATTAATTCCTCATGGGTTCCCATTTCAACAATGCTTCCATGCTCGATTAAAACGATACGGTCGGCATGGGTAATCGTTGATAATCGATGAGCCACGATAAAGGTTGTCCGGTCTCTCGCAAGTTTATCAAGCGCCTCTTGGATTAAATGTTCACTTTCTAAATCCAACGCAGACGTTGCTTCATCTAAAACAAGGATCGGTGGATTTTTCAAAAAGACACGGGCAATCGCAATTCGTTGCTTTTGTCCTCCTGATAACTTAACTCCACGCTCACCCACTTTTGTATCATAGCCTTCAGGCAAATTCATAATGAAATCATGTGCATTTGCCGCCTTTGCCGCTTCAATTACTTCTTCATCGGAAGAGCCTGGGTTTCCTAGCAAAATATTTTCCTTTACGGATTCACTAAATAAAATACTGTCTTGGAGCACCATCCCAATTTTATCGCGTAATGTTCTTACTTTAAATTGGCGAATATCGGTACCATCCAATAGGATCCTACCACCCGTTACATCATAGAAACGAGGGATCAGACTAACAAGGGATGACTTTCCACCGCCGCTCATTCCAACGAGAGCGACCTTCTCCCCTTTTTGTACATCTAAATGAACATCCTTCAATACTTCATCGCCATCATTGTAAGCAAAATCAACATGGTCAAACACAATATGACCCTTTACATCCTTACATTCGATGGAATCAGGAGCATCTTCGATATCGTATTTTTCATCAATAAATTCAAATACGCGGTCCATTGAGGCAAAGGATTGCGTTAAAGTCGTTGACGAATTCACAAGACGGCGTAATGGGTTGTAAAGACGATCAATATAACCGATAAAAGCAACCATTGCCCCGACGGTTAAATCCCCTTGTATTACTTGATACCCTGCTACTCCAATAACAAGGAGTGGGGCGATATCGGTAATCGTATTGACTACCGCAAAAGACTTAGCATTCCATTTCGTATGGTCAATGGCCCTGTTTAAAAAGTTTTTATTTACTTCATCAAATTTCGTTTGTTCAAAATCCTCTATGGCAAAGCTTTTAATCACAGGCATCCCAGACACACGTTCATGTAGATAACTTTGAACTTCCGCTAAGGCTTGGGAACGTTTTCTCGTCAAGCTACGCAAATTCCCAAAAAAGTATTTAATTGAAAAGATGAATAATGGCATGATAATGAGCGATACAAAGGTTAACGTAACGTCCATCGTAAACATAATCGCGATCGCAATCAGAATGGTTCCCATATCTAACCATATATTCATTAAACCCGTTACAACAAACGTTTTTGTTTGCTCTACATCATTAATAACCCGAGAGATGACTTCACCCGTTTTATTATTGGAGTAAAATTTAAAGCTAAGTTTTTGAATATGAGTGAAAAGTTGATCACGGATATCATATAAAATTTTACTTGACGTCCATTGTGCATAATATTGACGATAATATTCAATCGGAGGCCGTAAAACCACAAAGATAATGAGCATGACGACAATCACCCATATCAATTGATCAATTTTATCCGCCTGCACAAGAGCATCATTGTCAATAATGTCGTCCAAAACATATTTAATCAACAAGGGAATCAGTAACGGAATACCAAACTTGAGAATTCCAATGATGATGGTAATGATGATTTGGAGGCGGTATGGTTTAACAAAATGAAGATAACGTTTGATACTGTCCAAGGTCTCCCCCACCTAACAAAAGTAGATTCTGTTACTAGTGTATCCTTTAAGTCACACTATCTCAAATAAAAAACCTGTTGAAGGATCAACAGGTTTTACCAGACTTTATATAATTCTTCATCTTAACTTCTGTACGTTAAAAACCTCTCGTACCAGATATCAATAAAATCTGCTGCGAACGGACCTTTTCGCTGACGAATCCACTGGATTAAAGTATCAACATTGGCTTTCAGGATGGAATCAATCACTTCAGGATATTTCATTTCTACTCGATGCCGTTCATACTCATCTTCATCTAATAAATGAAAGGTCATATCAGGAAATACTTTAATATCTAAATCATAATCAATGTACTTGATCGCCTCTCCGTCATAAATAAACGGTGAACTCAAATTACAATAATAGTAAATCCCGTCTTCTCGTAACATCCCAATAATATTAAACCAATGTTGGGAATGGAAATAAGTAATAGCCGGTTCTCTCGTCACCCATGTTCTTCCATCTGATTCAGTAACTATGGTACGGTCATTGCCACCGATCACTAAACTTTGTGTTCCCTTTAACACCATGGTTTCGTCCCAAACGCGATGAATATGCCCATTATGTTTAAAACTATGAATTTGTACTGGTTCACCTTCGATGGGTACGCCCATTCTTTCCCCTACTTTCATTTCCGGACACTTTGCAACCTAATTATTTTTTTCGCTAGGCTGTGTGAACATTAAAAATTTGCCCCTTTTGGCTTATTTTCAACATTAAGCTTCTCTAGAGCCTAAAAATCCCGATTCCACTTTTTATGATAGGTAACAAAGAACAATTCCTATTTTTTACTATTATAACGGTTTATGCTGAATTTTAAAACAAACAACCATTGAAATTAAGTCAATGGCTGCCTTTTATGCAAAATAGGATTTACTTTCACCCAGTGGACACACTAATTTCTTGGTAAGATCGAATGACCTCTTCTGTCTGCATTTCAAATTTTTGTTGTATGTCTTTTAACTCTTCCTTCATGTATAAGATCTCTTGCTGAACACTTTCGATTTGAGATGCCTGTTGCAACTCTTTTAGCTGGTCCTCAATCTCTTGACATCTTTCTAATTCTCCTTGCAAAAATAACAGTCGATCCATTGTTTTCATTTGTTCAGCTACTAAACGATTGAATTCTTGCAATCTCACCACCGCCTATATCACTTCTATCAGTAGAGGTGCGCGTTAACGCAAATAAAGCTAGTTTTATAAATGGTTAATCCTTCACTACTTATGTATTCGTTTTTAATACGCTACATTCCTTTGATGAAAAAAGGGAATCTTTGTCGAACGGATTATTTTATATAAATGCACAAAGAGAAGGCACCCTTCCGAATAAAGAGTGCCTTCTTTTTGCTTATTTTATCGAGATTGGTTACCCATTTGACCAGAGTTTTTAGCTTTGTTAGCTTCCGCTCTAGCGTTACGCTCTTTTACTTCTTGAACGTCAGTTTCGCTAGCAAATTCAGTACCGTATTGGCCAGCACCTGCAGATTGAGCGTTTTGTTGTCTCACTTGTTGGATGTTAGTTCCAGATTGAGATTGTCTGTTTGCCATTGTAATCACCTCCACGAACTTAATGTATCCTTGCTCGTGGGAAACTATCCAAACAAAAAGAATTTTTTCTTTTCTAACTTTTAGACCAATAATGAAATCCCGCCATCGACTATAATCGTTTGACCACGAATCATACTGGCTTGATCAGACAGTAGAAACATAATCGCATTGACCATGTCGTCTATGCTTACCATCCGTCCTGCTGGTGTTTTTTGTGCGGCTTCAGCAAGGAGTTCTTCCCGATTTGGAAAATGTTTTAATGCTTCTGTGTCCACAACACCGCCTGAAACAGCATTCACTACAATATTATTATTTGCTAATTCTACCGCTAAATATCGGGTTAATGCTTCTAATGCCGCTTTCGAAACTCCTACTACCGTATAATTTTCTAAATAACGGATCGAACCTAGTGAGCTGATACTGACTATTTTTCCGCCTTTATCCATGAGTTTAGCTGCTTCTTGAGCACAAAATAAAAGTGCTTTGCTGTTGATATTCATGGTCCAGTCCCAATGAGATTCTTCAAGCTCCATGATCGGGCGTTGAACACCAGACGCAGCATTATTTACAAATACATCCAATCGACCAAATTCATTTTTAATTTCTTGGAAAAGCTGCTTAATTTTATCAACATCCCCAACATTAGCTTTGACAATGAGAACCTTTCTGCCAAGGGCTTCGATTTCAGCTGCCGTTTCCAATGCTTTCGTTTTACTCCGGGCATAATTAATGACTAAGTCGTATCCTTCTTTTGCTAAACGGAGTGCAGTGGCTTTACCAATACCACGGCTTGAGCCTGTGACAAGTGCTACTTTTTGCGTCATGTTTTTATTCCTCTCTATGTTTGAATTCCTTTCATTTTAACTTTTCCGTGCATAGATCACAATGTTGTTAAGGAAAATAAGAGTGGGTTTATGTTTGAAAAGAAAGGAAGAATTCTATGTATACAGGTAGAGATATGACAGAACTTTCGATGATGGCAAAATCAGATTGGCGAGATGAAGAATTAACGTTTTTTCATCATTCCTTCCAGCAAATATTGCCGTATTTAAATGCGGAAGGGCAATCGATTTATCGGGAAATTGTGGAAGAGATCACAAGTCGTGGCGGATTGAAAGCAACTGACGAAGGTCGGTTTGATGGACCTACAATGATGGAGGGCGATATTTTTTAAGATATTGGATATTGGGTGGATGAAGACCTTTCGATTACAGATTTTGTAGGTTTGTGGTCTTCATCACCCTTGTGAAGACCACTTTATCCAAACTTTCTCTTGCTTTTGGTCTTCATCACCCTGATGAAGACCTCTTTATCCAAACTTCTCTTGCTTTTGGTCTTCATTACCCTTATGAAGACCTCTTTATCCAAACTTCCTCTTGCTTTTGGTCTTCATTACTCTTATGAAGACCTCTTTATCCAAACTTTCTCTTGCTTTTGGTCTTCATCGCCCTTATGAAGACCATTTCCTTCTGCTCGTCCTTCTGTAATGGTCTTCATCATCTAATAAACCCTTATTCCTCATAATACTCTTTCAGTATCTTGTTATGCGAAACCGGAAATGGGAACTCTTTGATTTTTTCTTGATCGACTAGCCTTAAGTCTGGCTGCTCTTTCTTCAGCGAAATCAATTTTCCTTCATACACATGGATTTTCCAAATTAGATGGGAAAAGACATGATCAATTTGACCAACCATTTTCCCTAACTCTACTTCAGCGCCATACTCTGAACGCAAAAATTCCTCCAACTGCTTTTTTTCTGATTCAAAAGGTAAGACAATTTCCATGTTTGGAAATTCCCAAAGATTGGCTAAAAGCCCTTTTTCCTCACGCTTATGGATAAGCGTTTGACCCTCATTATCTCTAAGAACGACAGCAGCCATTAGCGATTCTCGTTGTTTTTTCCCCTTCGATTTAACAGGGAGTTCATCCTGTACGCCTTCATGAAAACCAATACAATGTTCACGGACTGGACATAATAAACAAGATGGTGAAGTTGGTGTACAGATAATCGCCCCAAGCTCCATTAATGCTTGGTTAAAATAGGAAGGATTTTCGTGGGAAATGAGCTTCCTAACCGCTTCTTCAAAAATTTTTCGAGTAGCGGGTTTCGCAATATCTTTGGTAATATACAAGATTCGCGATAAGACACGCATGACGTTCCCGTCCACTGCAGGCTCTGGGATTCCGTAAGCAATACTAAGAATAGCACCTGCCGTATATGGACCGACTCCTTTTAAAGAAGAGATTTCTTTCGGATCATCAGGGACTTTGCCGTCATAGTTCTCACAAACCTCTTTAACGGCACTGTGGAGATTTCGTGCTCTTGAATAATACCCAAGACCTTCCCACGCTTTTAACACTTTTTCCTCTTCTGCTGAAGATAGGTCTTCAATGGTTGGAAATTGTTCAATGAAGCGATTAAAGTACGGAATGACGGTATCCACACGTGTTTGCTGAAGCATGATTTCGGATACCCATACTTTATATGGATCCTGATCTTTTCGCCATGGAAGATCACGTTGTTCTTCTTGGAACCAACTGATGAGGTCATGGCAGAATTCATTTTTATCGATTTTTTCAAGATTTACTAAATCCTCTTTTGCCATTTTTACCTCCTAGGATTTTGTACAATCGTTTTCCGAAAATATACATATTTTATACAGTAATTGAGTGAAGATTTTGATACAATAAACATAAGTATAATGTTTCTTTTTAACGTCATTAATAAAGATGAAGAAAGATATTACGTCGTGAATTAGGAAATTCCAAGTAAGGGGGTCCTTCCTTTGGACACAGGTACACACGTTGTTATGGGGCTTGCCCTTGGCGGCTTGGCCACTCTTGATCCTGTTGTTGCTGAAAACCCAGCTACCGCATCGGCCGTTTTGATCTCGGTTATCGTTGGCTCTCAAGCACCAGATATTGACACGGTTTTAAAGCTGAAAAACAATGCTGTTTACATTCGAAATCACCGCGGAATCACACACTCTATTCCTGCGGTCATGCTATGGCCTATTGCGATAACGGGGCTCGTCTATGCTTTTATACCAGAAGCAAATCTGTTACATCTATGGCTTTGGACATTCCTTGCTGTGTTTCTTCATGTTTTTGTCGATATCTTTAATGCATATGGAACCCAGGCACTCCGACCCTTCTCCCATAAATGGGTCGCCTTAGGAGTGATCAATACATTTGATCCGATTATTTTCGGCCTTCATCTCGTTGGACTACTATTATGGATTTTTGGTGCCGATCCCGGGTTTACATTTGCAGCCATCTATGCTGTTCTAGTGGCTTACTATATTATTCGGTTTCGTACAAGGAAAGCCGTCTATCAAGAAGTCAAATCTCTCATACCAGACGCAACCGAAATTATTATCTCTCCAACCTTAAAGTTTCATCAATGGAAAATCGCTGTCATGAATGAGCATCAATTCTTTGTTGGCCGATCAGAGAATCAAAAAGTTCAGATTCTTGATCAATTTAATCGAGTGGCGATACCAGAAACTCCAGTATTAGAAGCTGCAAAAAAGGACGATAATTTATCCGCCTTTTTATCCTTTTCGCCTGTTTATCGCTGGGAAGTTGACGAGTATGATGATTCCTATGAAGTTCGCTTCATTGATTTAAGATACCGGAGTAAGGATTATTATCCGTTCGTTGCGGTTGTACAGTTGGATTCTGATTTACAAATTATTAATTCCTATACCGGCTGGATTTTTAGCGAAGAAAAACTACGCCGAAAATTAGATATCCTGCCAAGTTAAATAAAAAAGCGGAAGCTAATAACGAAAAATGATGTCATCTCACGACATCATTTTTTTGTTCCCTTAACTGTCAATTTCCATTTTTTAAAAACATAACTTTTCATGAAATGACCTATACTATATCTACATGGTCATCAACCTTACTTGGCGATCATGGGTTCGCGAAAACCGCATTCAGGAGGTTTCAGTCTATGCGAAATAAAGAAAGAGGCTTCCCTAACCAAAATAATCAAAAATTCGAGGGTGAACCTCGTGCAAAAGCGGAATATGCTTCAAAAAGAGCTGATGGAACCATCAATACACACCCACAAGAAAGAATGCGTGCATCTACCAATCGGGACAGTGACACGTCCGAGTTATTTTAACAAAGAATCCGTCTTTTTCTAGAATTCCACCAACACCAATGAGGGGGGACATCCCCCTCTTCTATTTTAATTCCTTCAATAGTGAAATTGGTAGAGCCTCTTCTTCATCGCCATTTCGGAGGCGATGCCCCCAAGCAAACACACCATTTAAATATTCGATTTTAAAATAAGCACCTGGGTCGCCTTCAATTTGGTAAATCTCACCTGGTTTAAAATCATCTGGATTTAATAAATAGGCTTTCGCCATTGCTGCTTTTCTTTCCAAAACCGCAAACTCATTGACCATTCCCATTTGCTCAGCTTTTCTTGCTTTTTCATGTAAACTCGCAATTTCCTGCTTTAGTTCATATTCACTATATTCGCTATATCTTTTGACTTCCTCCATGCTCATTCATCCCCCTATTTCTTTACATTAGTATAAGGAAAGAATCCATTGGTGAAAAGAAAATAGCTTACTATTCGTCAAGATTTTCACGCAAATAATCCTCAATCAGATCAAGAGGAAACCCTTTTCGATACAAAGCCATTTTCATTTTTTGCTTATATTGAAATCCTGTTTCGTTGGCATATTTCTTTTTGAATTTTTCCCCTTGATAGTGTAAAGCCTGAAGGATTTCATCCTCTTCTTTCGACTGGAGGCTAGAGATAGCTTCTGAAATAATGTCCGAGCGATAACCTTTACGCAATAGCTTTTGTTCAAGCTTTTGTTTTAACACTAACTCTGAATCCCTTTTATTTTTGAATCGCTCTTTTTGGCAAATAGTCTGAGCTTTATTGAATTGCTCCTCATAAGAAAATTCTTTAAGCGCTTGGTCAATGAGCGATTCCTTGATCCCTTTCTCAAGCAATTCCCGCTTGATGACAACAGGTCCTTTATCATTTGTATTTTTTTGTGTTCGCACATAGGAAACCGCATATTGCTCGTCATTTAAAAATTGATACTCGTATAGTTTAACGATGACCTCTTGAATGACCGGATCCTCGATTTCTTTTTCTTTCAAAAAACTTCGTATCTCATGCTCAGTTCGCATCATTCTTGATAAATATTTAACCGCTCGATTATACGCTTTGCGGATTCCATCTTCATATTGAATTTCCGTTAAGAAAAAGTCGTCTAATTCCATTCCCTTTCTTAATTGGAATTTCACCAAAACGCCTTCATCTACACTAAAGGCATATTTTTCACCTGTACCATCATCGGTAAAAATATTGTAACGATCTTTACTTTTCTGCTGGGTCGTGATTTTTGTAATAATCGACATCCTCTTCACCCCCACTCTAATGTAGCATATTTTTGATTGATGTCGACAAGATTTTCTTCTGAGGGAAGTATGTTTCATCCAGTACAGGGAAAAATAGGAATGAACCATATTCTTGAAAGGGTGGATGATCTCAATGGGTAAAAAAACAGATAAGGAAAAAAGTGCGTTATCTAGTATGCAAGCCGTAACTTATCAAAGGGACTTTAAAATGGCTGATCGCGCTGGCGGCTTTATGGACCGCAAAGGTCGAAAGTAATTTCGACAATGTAAAAATCCATGATATTAAAATGTAGCTTGAGCATACTAAAGTATGGAGTCGTTCTCCATACTTTTTATATTTGAGAGGGGTAGTTTAATGGGTCGAGCTCAAGGACATAAAACACGAGATCGAAATAAAAATTCATTGCCTCAAGTTCCAAAGAATATGAAGACTGATCGCATGAGCGAAGAATACGCACAAGAACTACAAAATCAATTAAGCCGAGAAGAACAAGCTTTAGCGAATGCGGCAAACCAACGCAATCAAGGAAATCCATAAGTAAAAGGATCATTAAGATTGTATTTTACATTTGGAGGAATGAAAAATGGCTAAAAAGAAACAGCAAAAAAATATCATACCTGATGGTCTCGATATTGAATTTTCTCAAGAGCTTGCCGATCAGGATGATTTAAAAGCTCAAACTAGAGCCAAAGCAGCAGACCAACGTGCTAAATCTAGAAAAAAGAAATAAGACAACATAACGTTCTTATGTTTGTGTATAAAGTTATCCACATTCACGTTAACAATGTGGATAAAATTCCGAAAACCCTTTTTCTAAAGGGATTTCGAAAACCACATCTTTTGTGAATATCTATCCCCAGTTTTTACCATCAATCTGTGGATAATGTGGATAAAGCTGTGGAGTACTTATATTTAAAGGATAAATCATGTGGATAACTCATCCGCATGATTTATCCTTTATCCATCATTTTGCTTTCATAAATTCGATCGTTTGTTTTAATCCAGCATCATAAGATGTCCGTGGAACAGGTCCGATTCTTTTTTCATACTTCTCGCCGGTCAACACCACAGGCTGTTCATTTAAATAAAACATCTCGACGACTTCTCGCATATCCTTATTGAAAATCCCAAGAAATTGAATCATCCCTTTTGTAACCGTAGATATTTTCTTTTGATAACCCGTTATTTTTCGTAGAATCAACTCAATTTCTTCTCCCGTGATCACTCCATAACCCGGAATATTCCAATTCTCACCATATGCCTCATCTGTTAAAGCTAACTCTACGAGTGCCTTTGCTCCATCAGGAGTAAAAATAAATTCTCTGGCAATCCCTTTATTCCCGACAAATCCAGACTTTTTATCTTTTACAACGGTATTTAGCGTATATTGTAGGATTGCACTTTCTGCATTAGGTCCATAAAAATCTGGAAAATGAGCAATGACATAAGGGACTCCCGATTGTTTGATGGTTTCTTCGGCCTGTAATCGAAGTTTTCCTTTCTTCGTATGTGGTTTCTTCAGTTTGGTTTCTGTCACTAGTTCTCCATCACTTCGACCATAGGCGTATATATTATCGACGACAGCAAGCTTTATAGACTGCTCCTTTGCTACTTCCACGATATTAGCAATCAGCGTCAATAATTTCTCGTCCCACTCTCGATAAGGAATATTTGCCGAATGAAAAATCATATCTACACCTTTAGCCGCACGTGCAAGCTCGCTTTTTTGAAAAAGATTACCTGTCACAATCTCAACATTATAATCATGGGCAAACAATCTTTCTAACCTTGATTTTGTTCTGGCAAACGCTACAACCTTTATACCCCTGCTTGATAATTCTTTTACTAGCGAATACCCCATTCCGCCAGATGCTCCTAATACAAGTGCCTTTTCCATTTTGTATTCCTCCCTTTTTCATCCCCAATATATATTATTTAACCGGTGGTTAATAAACCCCAAAAGAATTCTTCTTATCAAATCCGATAAGAAGAACGGTACCTTTAGACTCCAAGAGCTTTTAGTAAAAAATTGGCGTGTGAATTGGCGAGCCCTGCTACCTCATCAAAGTCATGAACACAACCGATATAATGTGTGACAAATCCATGTAGAGATAAGAAAGTTGACCATATTTCTTGAATGGTGACTTGATTGCCACATAAAGAGTGAACACTTTGGGCAAATTTTTCATAGGTTTTGTTTGGACCTTGACCAATATAATTTAGTACCTCTTCATCTTTGATTAAAAACATAATCTCATAATGACTTTGATGATTCAGACCAAATCCAATATAGCCTAGAAAGATTTTTTTTAATTTCTCCGCTGAGGTTAATTCTTCGAGCATGATGTCGTCTAATTCTTGTTCAAGCAGACGAAAATGTTCTTCGACAAGGGCATAAAAAAGCTCAGCTTTATTTTGAAAATGATAATAAATGGCCCCATGACTGTAATCTAATTCTTTTGCAATTTGTCTCATGGATACATGCTGGTAGCCATTTTTAGCAAATAAATCTCTTGCTGCATCCATAATCATTTCCCTTGTTAATTCCTGTTGAACTGATTTCCTCGGTGCCATAAAGATCCTCCTAATTAACCAGTGGTTAATTAAATTATATTCTAAATACTAACCAGCGGTCAATAACTTATTAAAAAAAATGGCGTCCACCTAAAGGTATCCGCCGCCACTTACTCATTTAACCTCATAGAGGATTTCTTTTCTAAATAACGTTTCGATTGCTTCGGCTGGGATCGGTTTGCTGATTAGATAGCCTTGGATCCCGTTGCATTCGTGTTCAGAGAGGAATGCCGCTTGGTCAATGGTTTCCACGCCTTCTGCTAATAATTCCAGCTGTAGGTGATGTCCCAGTGAAATAATCGTTCCGACAATGGCTTTTTGTGCTTGATCAGTTGATAAATTCCGTATAAAGGATTGGTCAATCTTAAGTTGATCAATGGGAAATTGATACAGCTTGCTGAACGAACTATATCCAGTTCCAAAATCATCAATTGAGATTCGAACTCCAAGTTTTTTTAATTTATTCAACATGTCAATGGCTCGGTCTACATCCATTGTCATACTCTCGGTTATTTCTAATTCAAGGTAATGCGGGGCGATGTTCGACTGTTGAAGAGCTTGATCCACCACATCAACTAAATCTTCTTGATAAAATTGCCTCATCGAGAGATTAACCGAAACGCGTTGACACTCATAGCCCTTTTGGTGCCATATTTTCATTTGTTGACAAGCCTCTTCAATCACCCATTTTCCAATTGGTACAATTAAGCCCGTTTCTTCAGCAAGCGGAATAAACTGACCTGGAGGAATGAGACCTCTTTCTGGATGATTCCAGCGTACTAACGCTTCAACCCCCATCAATTTTCCTGTCACTAAGTGAACTTGTGGCTGATAATACAGGAGCAATTGTTTCCCATCAATTGCATTACGCAATTCATTTTCGAGAATTAAATTTTCATAGACCTTTTGATCGGCTTCCTTATAGTAAAACAAATACGGTAGATGCTTGCTTTTGGCTTCATGAACTGTAATCGTTGCTTTTTGAATAAATTGATCGACATTAACTATACTTTCCTCATAAAGACAAATTCCGATTGCAGCATCGATTTGAATCTTCAATCCTTTTGCAACAAGGGGCTTTTGAAGAATGCGATGAATATTTTTCGCATGATTTTCTACCACCCTAGCACGATTAGCATGTACATCGATAATCGCAAATTCATCCCCTACCATTCTTGCAACCGTTAATTGATTATTTTCCCCATAACTTTTCAAACGGTTGGCTATCGTAGAAAGGAACGAATCCCCGATCTCATTTCCTAAGGAATCATTAATGGTTCGGAATCGATTCAAATTAATGAGCAGTAGGGCAACCCCCTCATATATGTGATTATGCTCCACCACTCTTGTTAGCATTTCCTTTAAGAAATAACGGTTCGGCAGCCCTGTTAATTCATCAAAATAAGCGAGCTGATTAATTTTCTCTTGCGCTTTTATTAAATCCGTAACATCACTTAAAGAGTAGATCATACTCGTTAATTCTCCATCTTCTACTAGTTTAGTAGAGTTGATGGATAAACAAACTTTTTCTCCGTTTTTACGGGTGAACACAGAAAAACGATCAGTCTGACTGGTATTTGAGTTTTGGTCTTGACCTAAATCACATGGAAAAAGGTGGTCATCGAGATGATGTGAGCGAAAGCGATCTTCATCTATTGATTTATTCAATAATTCTCCTGTTTGATAGCCGAGCATCTTTTCAACCGCATGGTTGGTATATCGAATCCTACCTTGCTCATCTGCAATTAAGATCCCATTGGGAACCGTCTGGATGAGTGTATTCAACTTTCTTTCACTCTTTGCCAACTTTGTTTGGATTTCATGCTGTTTAATAAACGGTTCTTCAACGGTTGATGAATAAAACGCTTTCATTAGAAAATAGTAGCCTACTACCTTATAAATATGCCCTAGAAAATTATCAACATCATGGACACTCTGGTAGAAAGTAAAGATGATTTCAGCCAACAATGAAAAGCCAATTGCTGTAATCAACGTCAAATGCGATGTCTTTTGATGTTGACGGTATTGTTTAATTAAGACGATCATTAAACATAGAAAGATAAAACTTAATACGTATTCTAATCCCCTTTTTAATGGGGTAACTCCTGCGCCCTCTACAATTAAGACGGGTAAGAAGTCACCCCATTGATACACAATTAAAGCTACTAAAATAACGGAAAGGAACGATAAAAGAAAGATAAATGAGCGATATTTTCTTTCAATCGCCCGATCCTTTTGAGTTAAGATGATAAAAAGTCCGCACGATAGCAAGAACCGTGAAATAATCCAGAACCAGGTAGGACGCAAAACAGAACTTTCAACAATAAAAAACGGCATCCCACTATACGAAAGAACATGCAAAATATCTAAAAGCGCAATACTAAAAAACAATGCCCCAATGTATAAACGATATCGTGACATTGTATAGGAAAAATACATCCACCCTTGAAGAGCAATCGCAAATGCAACCGAGATTGCTAGTAACTCAAGTAATATATGATAAGACAAATGATTAGTTGGATTATAAAATGCTTCTAGGCTGCCTTTAAAAAAGTGAATATAAAGAAGAAATAACAACCCCAATAATAATAAACTAGCATTTTGCAGTTCTTTTTTTCTGTTCACCCGAATATCCCCATTCGATTCTGTTCTACTAATCCGACTAATATTTTCAATTTTTAAAATATCTATTTTTAAAATAGTATAAAAGACACAGCTTGTCAATGAACTTCACATGACGAAATATGGGATACTCTAGGACTGTTGTATAACATTTTTTTCCTTTAACGACGTGATAAGAGAAATAACAATAAACGTAATGAGCGAAATGAAAACAGGTAATACAACAGTATGCATTCCTAGTGGATTAGGGAAAAATCTGTCGAAAACAATGTAAGAAGTCATCCCCATTACCATTGATGAAATCGCACCATATTTATTACCCTTTTTCCAGTACAGCCCTAATACAATCGGCCAAATGAAGACGGATTCTAAGCCTCCAAATGAAAATAGGTTTAACCAAACTAGTAAATCTGGTGGACTAAGTGCAAAAATAAAAACAGCAACTCCTATAATGATGGTCACCAAAAAGCTCATTTTTTTAATTTGACCTTCCTGAGCATTTGGCTTGATAAAATTTAAATAAATATCTTTAACGACAGAAGAACTTACTAGAATCAATAGCGATGAAACAGTAGACATAATCGCCGCCATTGGCGCAGAAAGAACAAGCCCCGCTAGAATAGGCGGTAAAATTTCCAATGTCAAGGTTGGCATCACTTTATCCCCAATCTCGATGCCCGGAAGAACCCCCCGTGCTAGCACGCCAATTAGATGCATTCCGAGCATGATAGCCCCTGTGACGAACGTTCCAATAATGATTGCTCGATGCATCGATTTGGAGTTTTTATAGGACATCGCTCGAACCGCAATTTGGGGCAAACCAATGACCCCAACCCCTACTAAAATCCAAAAAGTTGACACGTACAAGGGCGTTAATTCGCGCTCGGCACCATATGGTGATACTAGATTTGGATTTTCCGATACTAACCCCTGCATGATCGTTTCGATCCCACCACCTGCTGCAATCGTAGCAACTAATAAAATGATTGTTCCTAGTAACATAATGATTCCTTGAACGGTATCGGTTAATACAACAGCACGGAAACCTCCAATGACGACATAGACAGATACGGCTATTACAAAGATTAATAATGACGTTTGATAGGATAAACCTGTCAGCGACTCGATTAATCTTCCTCCCCCAACCCACTGAGCGGTCATCGATGAAAACAGAAAAATAATGATGCTGATTGCTGAAATAAACACGATCGTATTACTTTGATAACGATCTTTTAGAAAATCAATGACCGTTATGTAGTTATTTCTCTTTGCTAAAATCGCAAACTTTTTCCCCAACACCATTAAAACAAAGTACCCTGTAGGTAGTTGCGCCATGGACAACAGTACCCAGCCAAGCCCCGTGGTATAGGCAACACCAGGTCCTCCGATAAAGCTTGACGCACTCCCATATGTGGCAATCATCGTCATCGCAAGGACAAAACCGCCTAATTCTCTACCACCAAGGAAATACTCTTGTAAGAAACTATTCGATGATTTCACATATTTATTAGCCCAAATTCCAATCAGAAAAAAGAGGACAAGGAAAAAGAGCATAGGGATAATGACTGTGATATTCATGTTTGGCCACCTCTATCCTCATTCTCTTCCTCATCAAATGGAACTTCTTTAAATAGAAACTTCACAACGATTGAAACAAGAATGGTCATTAAGATAAATCCAACCACACAACTATAAAAAAACCACTCTGGTATTCCTAAAATATATTTATAGTCTTTCGGATCATCAGAGCCTAAACCATAAGCAAAAGCGAACCACCAAACAAAATTAATCAAGACAAGAACGACCCCGATGATTGCCTCTCGATTCGCAATTTTAAAGCGTTTATCTTTCACATTTCCCCCTCCAGTAACTATTTGTTTAATTTTGAACTTTCTCGAAAAAAGTCGACACCATATTATACCATTTCCCATTTATAAGAAAATTTTTCATGCTTGCTAACGAAATTCTCTAGAAACAATTACATAATTACTCCAAGTTAAGGGAGAATATTTAGAAATTGGGAGGGGTTTTGGAATGAAGAAAAAGATAATAAAAAAATTATTTCAACGATCGACCTCTAAAAACACCAATAAAGAACAATCGAATGCTGATGATATAGAACTTAAGAAACAAAAGATTCATTCGATCCTTGATGACAATCTTAACCTTTTTAAGTCCATCTATCATTTGCCTCATAATACAGATGTTAAAATTCGTGAATTAACGATTCGATCTGGTAATCGCCGTGCCTTTATCATGTATATTGCGACAATGGCTGATAGTCAAAATATACAAGATGGTATAGTTGCAAAACTGATAGAAAAGGAAGATCCCTCGGGAAAGATAGAAAATATCGCTTCATATCCAGTCTTCAAAACGTCTTCTACGATCGGAGATATTGTTGAAAACTTGAATAGTGGGATCACTGCACTGTTTATAGAAGGAGATCCACAATGCTATTTATTTGAAACCACACAAATTCGCGGTCGTGGAATTGAATCATCACCCAACGAAGTGATTGTAAAGGGTGCCAAGGAAGCCTTTGGGGAAATGCTTATTGATAATCTTGCTTTGATTCGTAAAAAAATTAAAAACGAGAATTTAATCGTCGAATCAAAGATCATATCGAAACGAGCAAACAATAGTTTATTTATCGTCTATCAAAAAGATCTTGTTAACGATGAGTTGTTACAACAGGTTAAACAAAAGATAGACTCCCTTGATGCAGACGCGATACCTGATTTGAGTATCCTTGAACAATATATTGAGGCAAGACCAAGATCACTATTTCCAACCATCCTATATACAGAAAGACCGGACCGAGCTTCTGCCTATTTAGAAGAAGGACATATTGTGTTGTTAATGGAGAATTCACCAGGCTGTCTAATTCTGCCGGCAACCTTTTGGAGTTTATTCCATTCACCTGAGGATCATTATCTACGGGTACCATATGGAAACTTCATACGTATTTTAAGATTCATTGCTATGTTTATTGCTTTATTCACGTCATCCTTTTATCTCGCTGGTACAACCTTTCATATCGGGATGATTCCGCCAGATTTGTTAATGGCGATTGCTGGTTCAAGGGAAAGAGTACCCTTTCCATCACTAATAGAAGTGCTTCTCATGGAACTTGCTTTTGAATTGATTCGGGAAGCTGGGCTGCGTGTTCCCTCTCCCATTGGTCCAACAATCGGAATTGTTGGGGCACTTATATTAGGACAGGCTGCTGTTCAAGCCAATATTATAAGCCCCATTATTATCATTGTCATTGCTTTAAGTGGTCTTAGTTCTTTTATTGTCAGTGATGTAAGTATGAATTTTGCAATTCGGATGACACGCTTTTTATTTATTTTGTCAGCAGGTTTTATGGGAATTTTTGGGATCACTGCCCTATTAGTATGTGGCCTATTTTACCTTGTGTCATTGAAATCGTTTGGAACCCCTTATTTTGCGCCGATGACACCACATTATCCTTCATCAAAGGATACAACAATCCGTCATGTTCCGATGAAAGAACGATTTCGTCCTGGATATATCCAATCAAAAGATATGGTAAAAAAAGGGAAGGATTGACCACTGTATGAAACAACAGCCGCGAAAAATTAAAATTCGTGAATTTATGGCGATCATGATATCTGTGATCGGTGCCAAAGCAACAGAAGACACTCCTGTTGGGATCTATCATCAAGTTCAAAATGCTGCATGGATGATTCCAATCCTTACAGGAACCCTTTTTATTCTTCCACTCTATTTATTGTTAAAAACATTATCTTTATTTGAAGGAAAAGGTTTATTCCAAGGAATACAACTGATATTCGGGAGATATGTAGGCTTTGTCATTTGTCTTATTCTTTTTTTCATTCATACACTTGTTGTTTCATTCGATTCCAGAACGTATAGCGATATTATACGGTCTCATTATTTTCCGACCACGCCCTATATCGTTATTTATGGAATCCTTATGTTTGTCTGTGCCTATGGTGCAAAGAGAGGAATCGAGCATATTGGGATGGTTGCCTACTTAATCGTATTTTATAGCTTCATTTCAATTAATATTGCCCTACTGTTAAGTCTTCAAGATACGAGTATTGAATTGATCTTTCCTATTTGGGGAAGTGGAAAGCTTGAAATTTTAAAGGCAAGCACCCTCCGATTTAACTTATATGTTGAATTTATTGTCGCTGCACTCTTCATCCCTTATATGACATCCATGAAAGATTTTAAAAAAGGAACGTGGTTTACTTTTATTATCATCATGATCCAACTTAGCATTTCAATTCTCGTCTATATTTGCTTGTTTGACCGCTCTTTGGGGAGTATCGGTTACCCCTTCCATGCATTGATTCGCTTTATTTCCATTGGAAACTTCTTAGCAAATGTGGAAATTTTATTTTTTCCTGTATGGATCGTGGGTTCTTTTATTCGTTTCGCTGTCGCTATTTATATAGGCGCCCTTATGTTTGGTGCAATCTTTAAAATTAAGGATTTTGAGTACTTGATTCCTGCCATTACCATCATGTATTTATTAATAGGTTTTATTCCAGAAACACCAGCAGATGTCTCACTTGACTTTAAGCCGTTGATACGAAATGTGACAGGAATTACCTATGTCGCCTTAGCCATTCTGTTATGGATCGTAGCCCTGTTAAAAGGAGAATTTAAACATGCTAAAAAGAAAACGAGTGTATAAAATCATACTCCTCTTCATGTTTATCAGTATTCTAACGGGTTGTTGGGATAAAAAGGAGCTTGAAGACCGAGCCTATGTCATCGGTCTTGGGATTGATCCATCAAAGGAGAAAGGGAAAATCAAAGTAACCATGCTTTTTGCGAACCCGGAAGTTGGGAGTATCCAAGGGGGTGGGGGCTCGATTGAGCAACCACGGGAAATTATCACCTTTGATGCAATGGACTTTATTACGGCAAAAGGAACCGCCAATGCGATCATCTCTCGGGATGTGAGTTACGATTTGTTAAAAATTATCGTTGTATCAGAGGAGTTTGCAAAGGATCCAATGTTTATCTCAACCATGTTTGATACACGAAAAGATAAAGAAATTCGGATGGATAGTTACTTGGCTGTTTCAAAAGAAAAAGCGTATCAATACTTCTTAAAAAATAAACCGAAAATGGAAACAAGACCCCATAAGTATTTCCAGTTTATGATTAACCATGGGATAGAGAATGGGATGATTCCCGATTCTACACTTTTCCGGTTTTATACAGCCATTGATCGGAATGCAGATTTATTTTTGGCGATGTACACATCGGCGGAACGAAAAAAAAATGCCCCCATCAGTGGCGAAGATAATTTCGTGGCTAGTGAATTAAATGCAACGGGTGAATTAGATGATACCCAATTTATCGGCTCAGCAGTATTTAGGAACGGGCAAATGATCGATACACTAACTGGCTCAGAAACAAGACTTGTCAATGTATTAGATGATACAACGGAAATTAAGGAAATTTTAGCGAATATTCCCGATCCATTTTCCAATAAAGAAGGTCAACAGATGGCCATTAGAATTATAAAAAGAAAAAGCAATAAAATTAAGATGAACCTTCATACTCCAAAGCCCAAAATCGATATTACGATCCCATTACAGTTTGAAATCATGACGAATCCTTCCATGGTCAATCTAACGAAAAACGATAAAAACCAAAGGATTGTAAAAGAAAGTATTAGGGAACACAACGTTGACAAATTCAAAGGATTTCTCAAGAAAACACAAACAGAGTTAAAAGGATCTCCCTTTCCGTTATCCATCTATGGAAGAAAAAACTTTCAAACGATGCAAGAATTTGATCAATACAATTGGATAGAAAAATATCCGGATGCAGATATCTCTGTCAAAATAGACGCAAAGATACTTGACTATAATTCACAACAAAAAAAACCTAGCTACATGGAGGATTAGAATGCAAACTGTATTTTTTCTCGTACTCATCTGGATTTTTATTTATACATTTGGCTTTGCGGTCACCTTATGGAAAGGAAAACAAAAGTTAGGAGCTCTAGCTGTAATGGGTTTATGCTTTACCCTATTAATTCTTCCTTTGTTCTCAAATGTAAAGTAATCTAAATTAGGTTAACATATCAGCTTTATTGGGATAATTCACAAATAGAAGCTGTTATGTTAACCTTTTTTTACAGGAAATTATTAACCGGTAATATAGCCAATTTACGAACAACGCGACTGCCATTGGGAAAAGGGCATATAGGGCTGGATTCCAAAAATGGAAAAATTGAATGATCCCCACATGTTCAAATAGGGTAATCAATCCCCAGTCAATTAAATAAAGGACAAGAAACCAATACCACTTCCATTTCCGCTGTAGCAGAAAACTAACAGCAACCGAATGGATAAAGATGAATGTTGCTTCTGTAAAAACAGAGTCACGGGTGGCATTTTTGAATGCACCAACCTGAAATAGATGACTAAGCCATATTGAAGTTAGTAGATAAACGAGCATATTACTAAATAAAATCAAAAGAAGATAAATATTAACGTAGTCAACCCATGGTTTACGATTGATTAACATTCTGTCCCACCATTTAGCCATATTGAAACCGATAAAAATAAGGATTCCGGTATAAATCGTTTTCCACCAATGGTGCTCATAAATGCCTAATCTTATAAACCCTTCTTCAATCCCCATGATCAGGATACAGATTCCAATCACCCAAAGAGTATTGATTCCGAAGGCGACAATGCACATCGCAACAGTTGGGACGAATATCCCTTGAGAAATGGTTGCACCGAATAAGGAATCAAACCAAGCATTTTCTAGGATATGAGGGAAATAATCATATGAACGGAAGATGACCTTAATCACATATTCAAGGATATAGGCTAATCCTCCTATATAGAAAAAAATGAGGATAGCTCTTGCTCTTGGAATGAATGATTTCCACAACGTGAAAACAAATAAAAGTAAAGATCCAAATATTAAAATGAAATACCAATACAGATTTGGCACTGTCACGATCCTCTCTAGAATGTAAAACTTCATCAGTTGGTTCTTCGATGCACGGAACGCGTTCGTGCGGTCTCGTTATAAGGCTTTTCTATGGCTTAGTATTATTCAATCAGACTTGGCGTGATAGGACGTCGCATTTTTGCCAGTTTCATTCCCACTAATGGTAAGTTGAGCTTAGCAGTATGCCGATTATATGAAAGTTGTGCAGGCGTTTTTAGTCTGCGTTTTTTCCCTTACTGGCAATTGATCCCCCTCCTACCAATTGATTCCTCAGTATGTTGAGTTAGGGGTTCTACTACCTGTTAAGACGGGATAAATTAATCCTTCTATTTTTTCCCACATTCATTTACTACTATTCATGTAATCAACAATTTCTTATTACTCCACTTTAATATTTCATCTAGTCGGAGTTTTCAACTAATCAAAAAAATAAATATTATCAAAAATCTATAAGGCACTTTGGCCCATTAGTATGGTATGATATCAGAAAAAGAAAGTTTTAGGGGGGGATCTTCAATGTTTTTCCGCAAACAAAAACAGACATCATCCGTTTGGAGATTCGAAACAGGGATTGGGAAAATCAATGTTCCAAGCAATAGTGATATAAAAAAACAAATCGAAGTCATTGGGCTTACCGAAGAGGATCTAGATATCATTCATGCCTTACAGCCATTTGTCGTAGAAAAGCTGGACATGATTACGGAACATTTTTATTACAATCTAGAAAAAGAAAGTTCGTTATTTACAATCATTAACAAACACAGTTCTACAGATCGATTGAAGAAAACGTTACAACAGCATCTTACCCAAACATTCTCGGGTGTCATTGATGAAGAATTTCTTGATAAAAGAAAGAAAATTGCCCATATGCATGTGAGAATTCAACTTCCAACAAAATGGTATATGGCTTCATTTCAACTATTACTATCTACCCTCATTTCAATTGTTGAGAAACATATTGATGGAAAAGAGGATTGTATCAAGGCGATTTTAGCCATTACAAAAATTGTCAACTTAGAGCAACAACTTGTTCTTGATGCCTTTGAAGAAGAAGTGAACCGAATAAAGGCACAGTCAGAAGAACAAAAGAAAATGATTCGTGAACATGTGACATCCGCTTCGCAAAATTTGGCAGCGATTTCAGAAGAAACTGATGCATCGTACCAACACCTATGTGATCAAACCAATGAAATCGTAGCACTTGCCAATAAAGGATCTTCCCTGTCCAAACTAGCAGAGGAACGGGCCCAAATTGGGAAAGAGCAATTACATAAGCAAACGGTTAATCTTTCCAATATCCAAGATTCTGTTCACAACATTTCTACAGATGTTGAAGTATTACTCGATATTTCCAAACAAACACAGGAAATCGTTGAAATTGTCACAGGATTTGCCGATCAAACCAATCTCCTCTCGTTAAATGCAGCCATTGAAGCCGCTAGAGCAGGTGAACACGGTCGCGGTTTTTCTGTCGTAGCTGATGAAGTCCGAAAGCTTTCAGAGGAAACCAAGAATTCCGTTACAACTGTTTCAACACTTACACTAAATACCAATACGCAAATTGAAAAACTAAAGAAATCACTTGAAATGATTAAAGCCGCTGTCACCAGTGAGAACAGCACCATGACAGAAACCGAAAAAGCTTTCCAGGAAATTCTCGATACCCTGGATCAGGCAAAAGATCAAAATCATAAAATTGAAGAAGAATTGGTATCGTTCGTCAATCGCACACTCGAATTGGGTGATGCCTTTAAGGAAGTGGCAAGTTCAGCTACAGATTTGACGATGGTTTCGCAGGATATGTAATGGGATGAAAGGGATTTTTATAATCCCTTTTTTGTTTTGCGAACAGACATCATGGGATAAAACTACTATTTCAGAAGGTAAAATAATTGATTTTTGCTTTTAAATGGGAGTTAAAGCATATATAAACGTCACTATATTTCACTTATAATTTTGAATAGTGGGTATATTTTTTTTAATTGTGTATACCTATCAAGCGTATTGTCAGATTTTGTAGAAGTTTTTAGAATTATTTTTTACATGAAAATAGAAATTTTATAGTAAAATATACTCAAGTAAATACTATCGTAATATTATTATTTATATATCCATGAGAAAAAGGCAAACCATTTGAAAGAATGGGACGCAAAGCTTCGGGTCTAAGGTCATGTACTATGACGGCCGAGTTACCTAAAATCAATAAATTTTAGGAGGAGAAGCTTTGGGTGCTCAGGAAACAGATAAACAAATACTCGATAAAGAATGGATAGAATTATTGAAGGAAGCCTTTTTACTTGGAATATCAATAGAGGAAATTAGAAGTTACCTCCAACATAACAGATCCTTATAGGGTCTTTTTTTTGTAGCAAAGTTTTCTGTTCCTTACCCCTTCCCTCAAAAACGAGCATCCATCATCCAATAGCAATGGAGGATAAAAATAATGGTGTACAAGGAAACAGCTATCAACATTACACCTTAATAAAAAAAGTTTTTGGTATGAGATTCAAAAAGATAAACGAATAAAGACAAACTGAAAGAAAGACTTTAACAATTATAAATAACGTAGGGCTCGATTGATAGATTTGATTCATGATCGGGTTTAATTCAGTAATTAGAGATTGCTCTAATCCCCAATAGGTTATGATGCCATCTACGATATTTAGTAGAGATAGGTAGTGAAATAGGAATTTCGTTGTACTCACTTCCTTTTTCGCGATCCGTTCTTTTTAGTTGTTTTATTGTTCATTAAAAAGAACAGATCTTTGAAAATAAACTTACCATCTCCTACATAAACTGTCAATCTACTATTTCGAAAATTACAAATTACCAGTATGAGTGAATAGCCTCAATCCAATATGGGAAAGACGCTCACCCCTAGAACAAGTATTTTATAAGAGGTCAGAAAGTAAGAGGCATCATTTGTACGGGAGAATTCTTTGAGTCAGATTCTTAAGAGCAATTTAGTTAATTACTTTCCCGAATAAAATGTCCTTGAGATGACTTCTATTGGACTTAATCTATTTTTACTAGATTTTTGCCCTGTAAATGCTTAACTAGTACTTTTCCATTTTACATTTGCTAAAAGTCATTAGCTCATATTGCGCATTGCAGGTGAAAGCGAGTGTTTAATAGGTGTTGCAATTAATCCAATCAGTTGTGTTGCTCCATTAATTCTTCCTTGATCTTCCATGTTGATTGCCTGCAATGTTATATTTTACGCCAAAACTGTGAAATCCTTCACAACCTTTTTTTTAAAAAAAGAAGGTCAGAAACCTCACATGCTTTTATGCAAGATTTCTAACACCTGTCTTAGCTCTGCCACCGGAATTTGCCCAGGAGCTGACGCTTCTTTCCCTGCACCAAAGGTAAACGCTGAACCAAATACTTCTCCCGCTAGACGGCTGATCACACCCGTTCCACCCATGGACATCGTAATAAGCGGACGATCCGCATATTGGGTTTTCATCGTATTTGTCGCATCAAGTAAAGTCAGCACATCTGCTACTGAATTTGGCATGACGGCAATTTTTGAGATATCAGCCCCATACTCTTGCATTTTTCTTAAACGTGAAATGATTTCATCTTTAGTTGGTGTTTGATTAAAATCATGGTTGGACATTACAACATACACATGATTTTCTTTTGCAACGGATAGAATCGCTTGAACATTTGCTCTTTCATTGAAAAGTTCAACGTCTACTAAATCAATTTCTCCCGTTTTAGCCGCAGTTTGGTTCAATTGAACATAGAATTCATCAGAAATCTCTTTGTTACCGCCTTCTTTATGACTGCGGAATGTGAACAGCAATAATTCCTGTTTAAATACGGTTCTTATTGAGGAGATCATCTCTTTTACTAACTCTAAATTTTCCACATCTTCATAAAGATCCACACGCCATTCGACTACATCTGGCTTTAAATCTTTTACCAATTGTGCCTCATTTAAAATGTCCTCTTTACTTGCCCCAACTAGAGGCACTATTATTTTAGGTGCACCTTCACCAATGGTTAAATGTTTAATTTGTAGTGTACTCATCATGGCCCTCCTTAAGAAGCACTTATTTCTTTGTGAAAATAATTATAAATTTTATTATGAATTGGAGTTCTCATTTTGTCTAATTTCTTTTTAATAGACAGGTTCTATTAATTTGGATAAATATATGCTAGAAAAATCGAAAAATTCAGCCATATTTTTGACATATTTGTGAACAATTGAACAGTCTGTAGACAGAATGAAAATCTATGCATAAAATCTAAGTTGAGAGGGTATTTTTAAAATACTTATCACATTTATCTATGAAAAGGTGATCTTCGTGAACATCAATCAACTACAATATTTTTGTGTTTTAGCCGAAACCGAGCACTACACAAGAGCTGCCAAATTATTATCGATCACCCAACCAAGTCTGACACATTCGATTAAAGAACTTGAGAAAGAACTTGGCGTAACTTTATTTAATAAGCATGGCAGAAATATTAAAATTAATCAATTTGGTGAATTTCTTTATCAACAAGTAGGTCCCATCCTGGATAGTTTAGAAAAAACCAAAAACGATATTCAACTGATGGTCGACCCAACGAGGGGGACGATCCATCTTTCCTTTTTGCATTCTTTGTCACAAGATTTTATTCCAAAAGTGATTAATCAATTTGTGCAAAGTGAAGAAAATAAACATATTCACTTTGTATTAGACCAAGGGACAACGACAGATATCAAAAAGGACTTTTTCGAAAATAAAATAGATATCGCCTTCACATCATTTATTGAAGAGGACGAAATCACATCAATTCCTATCTTAAATCAAGAATTGTATTTAGCAACATCGTTAGATCATCCATTGTCAAATAAAACAGAAATTGATTTAGTCGAAACAGCTGATTATCCATTTATTTTCTATAATGAAAAAAGCAGTCTACGTCCAATCATTGATGACTTGTTTAAGCAAATCAATATTGCACCCAAAATTACGTATGAACTTGCCGATGATGGAACCGTTTGCGGCTTTGTTGCCGCAAATTTAGGAATTGCCATTGTACCAAATATTTTTGGTATTCAACACTTCCCGATCAAGTTAATAAAAATTAAAAATCCATTTTATGAACGTAAAATTTACTTAAGTTTTAATGGTAATAAGTATATGTCCCCACCTGTTTGTAAGTTTAAGGACTTTATTTTAAAAAAATTGTCAATTTTCGATGAAAAATGATGAAACTGGCTGTCTAAAAGACCCCTTTGGGAAGTAGGGATATCATATCCAGACAGCCAATTTTATTAATCCTCATCTGCTTTTACTTTTTCTAGGATGTTTACCTTCACCTGCATAATTCGTTTTTCACTTGTTTTTACAACCGCGAATTGAACATCGTTATATTCCACGATCGGTTTATTTTCGCCAATTGGGATATAGCCTAACAAATTAATCAAGAACCCACTTAACGTGTCGTACTCGCTTGTTGGCAAATCACGTCCAATGACATCCTCCACATCGTAGAGATTAGTAGTTCCGTCCATTAAATACGTGGTTTCATCAAGCTCCATAATGCCTGGTTCCTCGACATACGGCTCATCGTATTCATCAAAAATATTTCCGACGATTTCTTCGATAATATCTTCAATCGTTACAATTCCGTCCGTGCCACCATACTCGTCAATAACAATTGCCAAATGAATATTGTTTTGCTGCATTTCTCTAAACAAATGGTCCACTTTTGTGGATTCAAGAACAAAGTGTGGATCGCGAATCATTTCTTGTAAATTAAATTCCTTCGCTCTTGTTACATGATCTTCCAAAAATTGAATTAAATCCTTCGAATGTAGGATTCCAACGATATGATCAACATCTTCTGCATACACGGGGTATCTTGTGTATTTTTCCTTATTAACGGTTTGAACCGTTTCTTGAAGAGTGGCATCAAGTGGGATTGCCAAAATATTGGTCCGGTGTGTCATAATATCGGAAACGGTTTTTATATCAAAATCAAAAATATTATTAATCATTTCTTTTTCCGTTAATTGAATCGTCCCTTTTTCTTCCCCCGCATCGACCATCATTCGGATTTCTTCTTCTGTCACTTCATTATCATCTGCATTTGGATCAATTCCAAATAAACGAACGGTTACATTCATGGATAATGTTAACAGTTTAACAAAAGGCGCAGTAATTTTCGAGAGAAGCGTGAGTGGTCTTACCGCAAGATTGGCGATTGGCTCTGGCTTTGTCATCGCAATTTGCTTGGGTACCAATTCTCCAAAAACGAGGGTAAAATAAGATAATAGCAACGTAATGACGATTACTGAAATGGTATTAAGCAAATCTGGAGCAATCGGGACACCCGCTTCATATAAAAAAGCCGTTAAGCGACTGGCAAAGCTGTCCGCCGCAAACGCACTCGCTAAAAAACCGGCAAGGGTAATGCCAATTTGAATCGTCGCCAAGAATCGGCTCGGCTGCGAAATCAAATTATGGACCATTTGGGACTTTTTGTCTCCCGCATCGGCCATCATTCTCACTTTGTTATCATTTAATGAAATCAGGGCAATTTCCGATCCCGCAAAAAAGGCGTTTAATAAAATTAGTACCAACAGTACTAATATCTCAGTTCCCAAAGATATTCAACCTCCACGTAGTGAATCGACAGTATCCATTCACCTACAACAAAATTTCACTCTATCCTTAATCATATCACTTTTTATTTTGGCTAGTATATATTTAGTATACCTAAGTGGTGGGCAATCATGTAAAAAAGGTGTGGAGAATGGCTGCGTTTTCTCCCGCTCTATCGTACTTTGTTAAGACCTATTCACTCTGTTTGCTGCTATATCTTACTTGGTTACTGCTTGTTTCGACCGAACCTACCCGTTGAACCCTTTCCATCGGACTCTGCTCTAGCTTGTTCATCCGATCCTGTCCGTTTGAGTCTCTCTATCGGACTCTGCTCTAGCTTTTTCTCCCGTTCTTGTCCGTTTGAGCTCCTCTATCGGACTCGGCACCAGCTTTTTCTTCCGTTCTTGTCCGTTTGAGCTCCTCTATCGGACTCGGTTCCAGCTTTTTCTTCCGTTCTTGTCCGTTTGAACTCTTCTATCGGACTCTGCTCTAGCTTGTTCATCCGATCCTGTCCGTTTGAACCTCTGCACATGCTTCTGTCAAGTAGACAGTACCAAAGTGTCCTATATCTTTGCCTCAAGCACTATACTATCAATACGTTGAGCTTAAGCCATATCCACCACCCTTGCCAGTCATTTGGGTTCGTGGTGTAAGTAAAGTGGCGAATTGGAGAAAATAAAGCTATAAAAGCTCTCCAATCGCGCACACAGCGTACCACGAACCAGCTCTTCTAAGCTCTCTCTGGTCGGGGCCCGATACCCAACACAGCGAATCACTAAGAAGAGGTATTCCAGGCAAGGGCAAGCAGCTCCGCTGTGGTTCCCTGCGTGTCTCTTAGCTTGCATATTGTTTGATATATTTTACAGGACTCGTTTGTAATTTTGTATTAATTCGGCTATGATTAAAGTAATGGATATATTCGGATGCCGCATTTTGGACTTCGAATGCAGTTTCTGCATCTTCAAAAAAGCATTTTACTTCACATTTGAAGTGGCTAAAGAAGTTCTCAATGGGTGCGTTGTCCCAGCAATTGCCTTTGCGGGACATAGATGGGGTGAGGCCCATCTTTTTGACACGCATTTGGTATCCAGCGTTTGTGAATTGTACGCCTTGATCACTATGTAGAATGGCGCCTTTCACAAACGCTTTTTCTTTTAAACGATCTAACGCTTCGTAAACCAGCTCTAAATCTTGGCGATGACTAATTGCATACGCCACGATCTCGTCATGAAATAAATCTTTAATCGCACATAAATAGATATGTTTATTTGGTCCTTGTTCTACTGGTAAGTAGGTAATGTCAATCGTAAACTTCATTCCCGGTTTGTTTGCGTGAAAGTTTCGATTTAATATATTGGGGACTTTAATATTGACCTCATTACTCTTGATATAACGCCTTTGGCGAATTTTACAACGAATACCATATTTCCTCATAATTTTAGAAACACGTATCTCTCCAACCTCAATGCCATATTCTTCTTTTAATGCCATTTTCATTCTGTTTCTACCTAACGTTCCGCGGTGCTTATGGTGTAGTTTAATGATATAGTTGTACAGCTCTTCATCCCTTTGTGCTTGCACACTACCTCCACCACGTTTTTTCCATTTGTAATAACCAGAACGAGATACGTTAGTTAATTGAACTAATAGCGTAACGGGATAATCTTTTGAGTTTGCTTCGATAAAGGCAAATTCTACTTCTTTCTGCTTCACATCCTTTCCAGCTCTAACAGCTTTTTTAAGTATTCGATCTGTAAGGCCTGTCTTTCGATGATCTCATTTTTTGTTTCCTCTTCATTTCGTTTTTGCTTACCTATGCTCTTCATCCCTCTTGTATCTTTTAATGCCTCATATCCTCCTTCGCGCACTTTATTTACCCAACGATTCGCTACACGAGGGGCGCTGATGTTATATTCTTTTATCAAGTCTCGGATTGAATGCCCCTCGAAATATTTTTCAACTACTGTTTTCTTTAATTCGTAACTGTATCTTTTTTGTTGTCTTGCCATATTCATCTCCCACCAATATCTATCTTTTTCTACTATAAGGTTATCAAATGAATAGGACACTTTCTAAGATTGTCTACTTTATAGATACAATATCACTCTCTATCGGACTCGATACCTGCCTTTTCTTCCGTTCTTGTCCGTTTCCACTCTTCTATCGGACTCCACTCTAGCTTATTCATCCTACCCTGTCCGTTTGAGCTCCTCTATCGGACTCGGTACCAGTTTTTTCTTCCGTTCTTGTCCATTTGAAGCTCTTTCTCAGATGGGAATTACATCTATCCAAACCTAAAAAGAGGACCCATTCGGATCCTCCTTATCAGGTCTACCTATTATTTTACAAAAAGAATTTTATACAACTGCATAACCACCAACGGCATTAGGGATAGTCCGTAAATAGCTCCAAGTTCCCCTCCCGTTAATGGAGCTACTTCAAAGATGCCTTGAAGTCCAGGGATCAATAGAACGAGATGTAACAAGATAATTCCTGCAATGACTGCAAACCAAAGGTACTTGTTCGTGAACACTCCTACTTTGAAGATGGAGCCTTTGGCTCTCGTATTGAAGCCATGGAATAATCTTGATAAACAGAGGGTCGCAAAGGCCATTGTCATTGCTTCTTCATGACCTGCTTGAAGACCGATCATGAATGCAGCAATGGTTGAGATCCCAATTAATAGACCTCCGATTCCAACTTTACTCAAAAATGATTTATTGAGCAACGGCGTGTTAATATCCCTTGGTTTTTCCTTCATAATATTTTTATTATGAGGCTCTAGACCAATTGCAATCGCTGGCAAGCTATCCGTTAACAAGTTAATGAAAAGTAAATGAACAGGCTCAAATGGTACAGGTAGCGCTAAAAGGGATGCATACAACACCGTTAAGATGGCGCCTGTATTCCCTGAAAGTAAAAATCGAATCGAGTTATTGATGTTCGCATAAATACTTCTTCCGTTTCCAACCGCCTTTACAATGGTTGAGAAGTTATCATCGGTTAAGACCATTGACGCTGAATCTTTGGCAACCTCTGTACCGGTGATCCCCATCGCAATTCCAATATCGGCTTGTTTTAAGGCTGGAGCATCGTTGACCCCATCCCCGGTCATCGCGACGATATTTCCTTTATCTTGCCATGCTTTTACGATACGGATTTTATGCTCCGGTGATACACGGGCGTACACGGATATATCCTTCACTTTTTCCTTTAACTGCTCATCTGTTAGCTTTTCAATTTCAACGCCTTCAACTGCTTCAGAATCTCTTTGTAAAATTCCAATTTGCTTTGCAATCGCAGCAGCGGTAATCTTGTGGTCTCCTGTAATCATGACTGGTTTAATTCCAGCGCTAATACAGTTTTTAACCGCTTCTGCAGATTCTGGTCTTGGTGGGTCTATCATCGCGGTTAAGCCAACAAAGATTAAATCCTTTTCATCTTCCACATGGATGACTTGACCTTCTGCTACTTCTTTATAAGCAAACGCTAGTAATCGCAGACCTTGCTTTGAAAACTCACTATTGGTATCGGTAATTTTTTTCATATCGTTTTCTGTAATATTAGCGATTCCATTAGCTGTTTCAATTTTAGCTAAACGATTAAGTAAAACATCGGGTGCCCCTTTTGTGATCATGAGGTTACGGTCACCTATTTTATGAACCGTACTCATTAATTTACGATCAGAATCAAATGGAATTTCCCCTAACCGTGGGTATTCATCCCGGACAACCAATTCGTCTAATTGATATTCTTCTCCTAGGTTCGTAAGGGCAACTTCAGTTGGGTCCCCAATTTCTTTACTATCCATCGTAATTGAATCATTACATAACAACGCCATTAGTAAAAATTTCTTTTCAAGCGGTGTTTCTAAATTTAATTTGTCATGCGGAATCGCACGATTATCGACATACACCTGTTGAACGGTCATTTTATTCATCGTTAACGTTCCAGTTTTGTCAGAACAGATAACCGAGATGCTTCCAAGACTTTCAACCGCATGGAGTTTCCGCATAATCGCATTTTCTTTAGCCATTTTTTGCGTACCAAAAGCAAGTACAATCGTTACAATCGAACTTAAGGCTTCCGGGATCGCGGCAACGGCTAAGGAAACGGCAAACATAAACGAATCCCCAATTGCTCGACCTCTAAAGATATCTAAACCAAAGATCAAAACGGCAATGATAATAATGATAACCGCTAATCGTTTTCCAAAATGATCGAGTGTAACTTGTAAAGGAGTCTTCTTCTCTTGCGCATTATCCAATAGGTTTGCGATTTTCCCGATTTCAGTTTCCATCCCAATGCTCGTGACAACGACTGTGGCACGACCATAGGTTACAAAGCTTCCGGAGAAAACCATATTTTTTTGATCCCCGAGTGGCACTTCTGAATCTTGAATCGGGTCTAATTCCTTTGTTACCGCTAAGGATTCACCCGTTAAAGAGCTCTCATTTACTTGCAAACTCGCATTTTCAATAACCCTTCCATCGGCTGGGATAAAGTCCCCTGCATCAAAAAAGAGAATATCTCCAACAACGACCTCTTTTGAGGGAATTTCAATCTTTTGCCCATTTCGCAGCACTTTAGCTGTCGGAGAGGATAAGGCCTTCAGACTATTCAGGGATTGCTCCGCCTTTACGTGCTGGACCGTACCCAAGATGGCATTTAAGATGACGACAACCAATATGACAATGGTACTTTCAATTTCACCTAAAAACGCAGACACCAACGCAGCAACAATTAAAATAATGACCAGAAAATCTTTAAATTGTTCAAAAAAGACTTGAACCGTACTTTTCTTTTTACCCTCTGCTAATTCGTTATAACCGTACTTTTCTCTTCTTTGGGTTACGTCCGAATCGTTTAATCCTTTTTTCGTTACTCCAAGTGTTTCCAACGTTTCATCTGTGGTTTTTCGATAAAATTCACTCATTCTGGGATCTCTCCTTTCAAAAGAAAACGATTTTCCAAGTGGCTCCTTTTATTATCTTTCATTAAGGGAATCTTTATTAAAAATTCGGCTTTGTTCTTTCGGATATAAGATGTGATGAACAAAACCTAAAATAAAAAAGACTCTAATAGCGCAAGGTTTTCACCCTGGTGCTATAGAGTCTCACTTAACTAAAGTTAGTTTTTAAAGCCGGGATCTTTCAATCCGAGTGACGACTTTAAACCCTGAATCATCAGGCTAGTTACTCCCTCTACCATATATTCCCTTTGTGATTATATTAACATATATTTCAGACTCTTTCAACTTTCTTGCAACTTCTCATCCCTTTGAAAAACCCAAAGCCGACTACCAGCAAAGGTGACGATTAGACCTCCACTTGTTGCCAAGACTTTACTTATAAATAGCGGCAAGCTATTTATTTCAAAAAAAATGGTTAGCAACACATTTGTAAGCGCAAGAGCTAAAAGATTGATCATGATGAAACGGAAGATTTCGCTCATTTTTATTTTTTGACTCATCCCAAACGTCCATTTACGATTTAAAAGAAAACTATTGATCATTCCGGCAGAAAAGGATAAAATTTGTGAGATCATATAAGGAAATCCTATTCCAATAAATAGAAAAAAGGCCACGAAGTCAATCAATGTATTACTTGCCCCTACCGTACAAAACCTACTAAATAGTGAGAGTCTTTGGTTGGCTAGACTCATACATATTAGCCTCCTATTCTTAATATGTATCGTTCTCCATTTTCCATTATTACCCACATAACAAGCATTATTCTCGTTTTAATATTGTTAAGTATTTCACAAATATATCATAAGTTTTTACATAAACCCTCATCCCATGAACAAAAAAAATGATACACTTTTCTTATATAGTAAATTCTAACTATTTTTAACATATATTGATCACTACTGCACAATCTTTACTTTTTTCATCATTATGAAGGGAATTGGTTTGCATGAACTTGAAACAGCTCCATTACTTCAGTGTACTAGCTAGGCTTGAACATTACACAAAAGCGGCGGCCCAATTATCAATCACCCAACCTAGTCTTAGTCACGCCATATCTGAATTGGAAAAAGAATTAGGTACGTTGCTGTTTGAGAAACATGGTCGAAATATTCGTTTAACTAAGTACGGAAGGTTTTTTTTACAATATGTCGATCGCGGATTGCATGAAATTGAAAGCGGTGAGAAAAAGCTTAGAGATTTAACATCCCCATCACAAGGAATCATTGAGTTAGCATTTATTTATTCATTGGGACCTCATTATATTCCAAACTTGATCCAAGCATTTTCAACGCAAGAGCAGTTTAAGAATGTTTCCTTTACGTTTTCTCAAGGATCGACCCAAGATATTATTCAAGGTTTAAAGGAAGGGAAATACGATTTAGCATTCAGCTTACATGCGGAAAATGAACCGGAAATTGAATTTTATCCATTGGTACATCAGGAAATGGTGCTCATTGTCCCTTATGATCATCCGCTTGCTAATGACGATAGCGTCGACTTAAGGGACACGGTTCAATATCCATATGTACTCTTTAATGAAAAAAATGATTTCCGCCACATCATTAATCACCTTTTTGATCATGTGGGGATCATGCCACAAGTTGCTTGTGAAGTGGAAGAGGATAACGCGATGGCCGGGCTTGTTACCGTCAATTACGGGATTGCGATCATGCCAAGAATTTTGTCACTCAAACATCTCAATGTGAAGGTTTTACAAATCCAAAATCATGTTCCAGAGCAATATATCTACATGGCTCGAATGAAGGATCGCTATCTATGCCCTACCACAAACTCTTTCCGTGAATTTGCCATCGAATATAGCCAACAGCCTTTTTTAATGGCTCTTTAGAAATAAAAAGCGCAAGCTCCCTAGCTTAACCCCGATAATCAAAACTCTCTGACTGCAAGCCTTTTTGCGAAGCTAGAGGAGTAGTTGACCTCGAGGGGGTAGGTGCTGGAACTAAATATGAATCAAGCTTCAAACCACTATTTTAACGACAAAGCAAAAACACCATCCCGGTTAGATGGTGTTTTTTATTTTAAGAAACGGATTTTTTCTTACTATGGTTAAGGCTGACTTGTTGTTCTAACACGCCTTTTGTTTGTCGCTGACTCGAAAGGGCGCCAATTTTTTCTCGTACATTGGATACAAATATGGAACTTATTAACCAAAGAATTAAACCTAGAATAATACTTAACATCCAGTTACCGGTTATTTTAAGGCTCGTCCAAACCGTGATCACACAAATGGCGCAACCAATCATACCATAGACCGAACCTTTTGCTATTTTTGCGGCATGCTGGGAACCTGCGGAAATGCCGACCATTAATACCGCTGTAATCATAACCGCGGGAAAAGCAGCAAAAATGCCAGCGAGGATTTCCCAAGGCGATAAAACCGTCACTAAATAACTAATCGCAACAGCACCCCCGCCCAATATAAATCGAATCAGTAAATCTTTACTATGCATGATCTACACCTTTTCTTATACGGAATTTCCATTAGGATAGGTATTTACCAAAATTTGGATGGTGCCTGTCACCCAATAAACGTTACAACGACAAAAGATATGATAAACCAACATCCGAGTGCTTCGGTGAGACCACGTTTCCAACCGAATTTTGGGATGAGGATTCCTGCTATAATAGCCATGATGATGTTGATCACCATTCCGACAATGGCTCCTTCTGAAAGGAGAATCGAGTAGGAGATCAGTTCATCTCCGCTAAAATCAAGACTAGCCGTTAGAAGAGCCGCTAAATAGACAGCTGGAAAAGCAGCAAAGATACCCCCTGCCTTTTCCCCTAACTTCCTCGAAACAATCGTTGCTAGCACAACAGCGAGTCCACCTAATACGAAACGGATGAATAAGGCACTAATTGAAACCTCAGCCATAATCCGCCTCCTTTTAAAGTCTTTATCAAATGTGTATTTTCTAACATGAACATGTATTAATTGTACCGTATTTTGAGGTGAACCCCTGTGAACATTCTATTAACGTTTATGAAGCGCTTACCTTGGTAGAATGGGGGAATTTTAACAATAAGACGTTCAACCTCTGCATGGAAATGGATAACCTAGAAGGATCCAGTGTAATTTGAAAGGATAATACTAGAAACATGCTCATCTCAATGGCCGGTGGAACGATCGGGTATATGATTTTGGTGCAGTTTGTTTTTTGAGACAGAGGGTGAGTCAGGGGGAGAGTCAGAGAGTCAGGTTCCTTGAATCATTTGTTGGGGCAGTGGACCTGTCCCCTTGTCCCTCTTCAGTCCCTGTTTTCTCTTTTAGCTAAAGCCTTGTCCGAACTTGAATCATACCTATGATTACCAGCATATAACTGGGACCGCTCAGCCATAAACCTTTTCTATATTGAAGAACAAAGGTCAGAAAAAATAGTGAGTCAGGAGACTTTTCTCCATGACTCAGAATCCTGTTGGTTACCAAAGTAGTTACTTTTTAAATATATATCTAGTTCCTTTGTTATTCGAGGACAACTCACATTTTATCTTTAATATCTCACATGTTTCTTTGATGATTAAAACGCCTAACCCTATCTGGGGATCCTCCACATTGAATCCTATTCCATTATCCTCTATCACAATCAAGCCATTTTCAATCGTTACATTGAGAGTATTCGCCTTCGAATGAAGCTGTGTATTCTGAAATACATTATCCAGTATTCTTTCTACCCACAGTTCATTACTGCGCCAAATCAGACTATGATCCTTAACCCTATAGTTAATCTCTATATTTTTATTATTAAAGATATACGTCCATTTCTTTATTGCTTTTTCCACTATTTTCCTCATATCAACATTTTCATAAATGATATAGGATTCTTTGACGGACTCTAAATCCGCTTGGTTCAATTGATTAACTAACTTCGAAATATATTCAATTTGTTGGTAAAGAGACGAGACTGATTTTTCCTCCAAAACACCGTTTCTTTGAAGTAAGAATAACTCTAATCTGATGGCTGTTAACGGCGTATTAATATCGTGTGATAATTTATTTAAGTACTCCTTTTTAAAAGTTAACTCGGAGTTCAACATCAACTCTTTACTAGCTAAACGATCAATTAATATGTTTATGGATTGGGCTAGCCAACCAATCTCATCATTCTTTCTTATGGGTAGCTTTTCAGGTAACTCATCTTCCAGTGCTATTTTTTTGACGGTTTTATTCATGGCGTTAATTTGCCGCAACACGTGATTAATGGACTTGGCGGAGATTATTATTAATAAGATCAGTAATCCAAAGAAAACCCCAAAAATACTAGAATAAATAAAAGATTGATTATAAGGTTGCTCTAAGTTAAACACTGTTGATAAGGCTAAATAAACTAATAGTAGGATTAAATTGGTCAGTAAATATAAAATGGGCACAAAAAAGACAATTGTCGCTAACAACAAATAATACTTCTTCTTAAGACTCATACATGATTATGGGTATTGAATCTGTACCCTTCTCCATGAACCGTTTGAATAATATTATTATCTTCATCGGAAATCTTCTCTCTAATACTTTTTATATGAACATTTAGCACACTATTTTTAGAGTACTCTAACGGCCACAAATAATCATATATTTGTTCTCTCGTTAACGTTCTATTTTGATTTTCATATAGATAAAAAAACAATTTCCTTTCAGTTGCAGTTAATTTTATTTCAGAATGTATGTTTCTTTTGAATACTTTATAATGAACCCCGTCAACAAATATGTTTCGAATCTGGGTGAATAAACCATATTTGTTTTTAAGAATCAGGTGTATTCTTGCTAACAATTCTCGGGGGTCAAAGGGCTTTACCAAATAGTCCTCTCCAAGAGAAAGCCCTTTTAATTTACTCTCTATATCACTTCTCGCTGTGAGAAATAAAATGGGAAGTGAGTATCCATTCTCCTTTAATTTTTCTGAAATTTCATACCCGTTTTCTCCTGGCAGCATGATGTCAATGATTAGTAAATCACAGTATTTAATCTCTTCCAGGACTCTTTGACCATCCGTTAACCAAAGGACATGATAACCTTCCCCTTCTAATATTTCCTGTAACATGGAACCAATGGGCTGGTCATCCTCGATCAGTAAGATCGTAAATCCATTCATCACCAAATCACCTCTTTACGAATTCGGTTTTCTGTTGTTTTAAACATAGAAACCTTCCTACAGTTGTGCCCTTACTCTTAACTCAAAAGTAAGGACACCTATGCACTCTAATATCATCTACGATAACATATTCATTTTCGAGAAACTTTTACCACAGCATTTAATTATTTTGAAAAATAAGGAACAGTGCAAAAAATACAATGTACAAGATGAAAAGGATCATAATGGGTCTAAGCTTTATTTCTTTGATTTTCCTTAAGCCTTTAAAGACTACCTCATTAATAAGCAAAGCTACTGAAGAAACTAAACAAACCATAGAAATGATTAGACTGATTGCTACTAATGCATCCACATGAATCAACTCCTTTTAGTTAACTTATCTTTATTGTATTTGATAGTTATAAAGATTTTATTAACAATTACCATTAAGATATAAAATGTAAAAAGCAATCCATATTATTGTTTGTTATCGAATGTACATTTATAAGGTTAATGATTAACGTTATTTCCGTTATAGTAAGCAAGGAATTGACTTGGTGAAAGTCCTCTTTCGTTTAAATACATGAATAAAGCTCGAGTCGCTTTGATAACCAACCTCAATACTATTAAGAGTCTCCGTTAAAAGGGGGTCCTTGGCTTCATTTCCAATTTTTTTATTATTCATGAGCTCATCCCTAATGCATTTAGTGTAATAGAAAAGAGATGAGAAACTCTTCCTCTTACTTCCTTTCTAATTCGTTTAATAAAGCAATCAAAAGCACTTTTAGGTTAGTTTGTATTCCACAATCTGTCCTTTAAATAAAAATTGAGCGCTTAGCTTTATTTAAGATAGCGCCCTGTAATAAAAGTTCGTATAACTATTAATCTTACTAACTAGCTACATATCCAATAGAGAGCTCAATAGGAATGTAAACGATTATAGAAATTGTTTGTTGTTTAACTCTTAACAACATATGTTTTCGACAAAATATCATAAAGAGATTGTTTCTTTTTCGTAAAAATGGAGGTCAATATATATGCAAATATAAGTGCATAGATGAGTCCACCCATCAGATAGTAAGTGAAAGGAATTTCAGCAACTCCTATATAAATCAGCCGATAAACAAGGAAATGTGACAACTCCCAAGGTAAAAACTTTAGGATCGTTCGAAAAGTTGAATGTAGTAGTGTTAGTGTTTCTCCGTTTTTTCCAACCACTCGTATACCCATTTTCCATTTTCCGAAGGACTGTCCACCAATTTTTGAATCGCTAATAATATAATAGAGCGATACAGGGAACGTTACCATTAAAAAACCTGTAAACTGAGCTACTATCAGTGAGCCGTTGAAAAACTCCTGTAATGAGGGAAATAGAAATACGTTGAAGATAAAGAGAAGGACCAAATATAAAAGAATAATGATGTAATCAATCATGAAGGCTTTAAAACGAATTAAAAATGAAGCATTCATTAACATTACCTCTTTCATTTGTAATTAAGCTAAACGGATTTTCCAAGCAACTCTTAAAATAAAGGGATTTTTACAAGTTTGTTGTACATTCAAATTTCCTTCTTAATATTTCTTACAGCATAATTCATACCTGCATTATGCACATATAAGAGGAACCGATTTCTTCTGCTTCAAACACTGTTAGACTTTCACCAAGTTCTTCTCCAAACCTTCTCGGATATCCTCTTTTTAAATTCTTCTATTCTAACAAAATCAAATGAGATCCCTTTAACTATGATCCACCTCAACTTCACCCCTTTTACAATCAGCCCATTTTAAGAATGGTAAATGGAACTGTCCCCTTTCATGCATAGGATATTAATAAACGAGAGGAGGGCTGCGAATGAGTTTATATATAAACAATCAACACTCAAATGTGTATAAAAATAAAAATCAAATTGGAACGAACAATCAAACCTATATCCGACATAACGTTTTAAAGGATCTGCTTGATGAGCAGAAAAAAGCAAATCAGGAATTAAGCCACACATTGACACAACTTCAATCCCAATATAAAAAGCAACAAAAGGCTCAAAAAGCTCGGTGGAATTACATTCATCACCAATTGAACGAGAGTCAACAGCATCAAGCTAAAAAGGATACAGAGATTTCTCAACAGCTAGGAAATCTTAATAAAAAAAGTGCGGATTTGCAACAAACGATCCTACAGGGGACTGTAAAGACAGAGTCCATTTTAGAACAGATTCATCATATTCAAGAATCCAACAGAGAAATTTCCCAACGATTGGAGAAAACAGAAGGAGAAAGTAAAAGAATTTCAAGAAAGTTAGAGGAACAACAGGAGTTACAAAAAGGAGTCATTGAAAAGTTAGGAGGTCAAGAAGAGTTTCAATCAGATGTACTCAAACGATTAGACTCTCAAGAAGCCCTAACAGAAAAGATCCTTAGACAAATCAATCATATCCGCTCCATCCTTTTTGAGCGGACCAACTACTTGGCAACCAAAATTGAAGATGGATATCAACTGACCTCTACCTATGTTTACCAACTTATGACTGGAACCGATCAACCCTTAACTTTTTCCATGTTGAAGAACAAAGAAAAACAGAAAAAATAGTGGGCCAGGGGTCCTGTCCCCTTGACTCACTATCCTCCTATTATACATTCTCAACCATTTCTGTAGATGTTGAAAGTACGGTATCTGCTTTTTGTGGTCGTACCGCAGCCCAAACCAGTCCGCCAAAGATAAGTAAAATTAAGGCACAAAGCTGGAAGGAATAGTGGAAGCCGGCTCCTTGTGTTGAAGCATTTTCAACAAGATACCCGGTCACATATGGTCCTACAATTCCACCTAATGAAGTGAAGGCCATAAACCAACCTTGAATTTTCCCTTGGTGATTCTTGGACACCAATTCCATTAAAATGGCTGGTCCAAGCACAAGCGTAATACATCCGAATGTTAATCCAAGAGAAAGCAAGACAATCGCTAACATGTTTGAGCTTACAAGCGTTCCGATAAAGTAGCAAACTGCACCTGCCAACATCACAGGTCCTAGTACAAACACACGACCTTTTACAACACTTTTTGTTTTATAAAAAAGACGATCCGAGATAGATGAAAACGTGATTTGTGATAAAGTAATTAAAATCCAAGGAAGTGCAACAACAATTGCTAACGTTTCAGCGCTTAGCTGTCGAACGTTTTCAAGATAGTTTGGCAGCCAGTTTAATCCGATCGTGAAAGACCAGTACGTCGCAAACCCACATAGTGCGATTAAAATGAAGTTTTTCGATAATAAAACCGATGAGAACTTCGTTTTTGTGTCTATTTCTATATTTGTTTCTGAAACAGTAACTTCAGTTTTTGCTTCTTGTTTTTCTTTTACCATCCATAACCAAACGGCAATCCAAATGATTCCAATAATCCCTGTTGCAATAAAGGCTGAACGCCAGCCGTAATTCGTAATCAGGTTCATAAGAATCGGTGCTGAGATCGCAACTCCAAGTGGACCCCCAACTGATACGATTGAAATCCCAATTCCACGTTTTTCTTTAGGAAGCCATTTTGCTGCAGCAGCCATCGCTAGCGAGTAAGAAGGACCTTCGCCCGCACCTAAAATAATTCGTGTAATCAATAAAAACGCAAAACTTGAAACAAAGATTGTTGAAAATTGAACAACGGACCAAAGCAGAACCATTCCTGCAATGACAACCCTTGTCCCTACTTTATCGGCAAGCACTCCGCCTAGTATCGCACATAGTGAATATAGTAGAAAGAATACGCTTCCAACCATACCCCATTGTTCTGGAGTTAATCCTAATTCTTTCATAATAGGTACTGATGCAAAACCGATGATCGCTTTATCTGCGTTACTAATAACGGTTAATAGAAATAATAGTCCAATAACAACCCAAGCTTTTTTTGATATGTTTTTTTCCTCTTTCATTTTATATCCCTCCTATTATTTTTGTTAATTATAAATATTCAGAAATATAATATTAAAAAAATTCCACTCCTCCCGGTATGATTATTTAATGATGGTAGTTTGCAAAGTCTTGTTATCGCTTTCAACATTTAAAACATCAATATGTTAGTAACATTCGCTAGTAATAGTATATTGTTTTTGAAATTTTCAGACTAGGACAGAAATTGTTCATTTTTTTACCTTTTTTGAACAGATTTTGTTTTTTGAAATGAGTCAGAGGGACAGGTCCCATCACTCATAGTGAGTCACTGGACCTGTCCCCTTGTCTTACTTACTTTGCTGGTTCCACTACTTTATTTTCTAATAGATAGCTTGTTAATACGTCGTTAAATTCTTCCACTTTTTCCCATTGTGGCCAGTGACCTGCATTATTAATGACGGTGAAGTCACTGTTTGGAATCATATCTTGAAGTAGTTTTCCTTCTTCTACGGTTGAAGTTGGATCGTGTGATGTCCACGCTAATAGTGTTGGAACATTAATCTTTCCACACCATGATGGATGCCATGAATACTGTTCTCTCACTTCAATTTCTTGCAGACATACGATGTGATGAACCGCTTCTTTATACTCTGGTCTTGTATAAATGTTATAACGGCATTCGATCAATTCTTCTGTTACCTGACTCTTATCATACATCAACCATTCTAGTCTTGTTTTTACATTTTCATAGTTAGCTTCTAATACAGCTTTAACCGTGGACTCTTTTAATTTAGCCATAACTTCTAGCTTGTTATTCACGTTTCCTGGTGTGTTTAAAACCATGGAATGTACGTATTCAGGATGTTCTGCCGCAAACCAAGCTGCTACCCATCCACCTAATGATTCTCCTGATAGATAAACTTTTGAAAGTTTTAAAGCTTGAATGACCGATAATAAATGTTCGCTGTAATAATCAATCGTGTATGGGCGATCTGGTTTGTCTGTATAGCCATGGCCTACCATATCAATCACAATGACACGGAACTTCTCGCTTAACCCTTTGATATTTCGAGCATATGCTTCAATGTGTCCGCCAGTACCGTGAAGTAAGATAAGAGGTTCCCCGTTACCTGCTTCTAGTACGCGTGTGTTAATCCCGTTTGCATCCAAATAATATAATTTAAATTCGATATCTGCTAAATCAGTCCAAATTGTCAAGTCAATCTCTCCCTTTTTGTTATTACTTTTTAAAAACTAGTGTGTAAAAAATTAATTCTTCACTGTTACAGATGATGTTTCTTGTTGTTGTCCTTTTACAGCAGCAGATTGAAACTGCATAATCGCCATGCCAGTTACCCATTCAGGAATCGGCTCATAGCAAACGACTTCATTGTTAAAATCTTGCAATGCCCCTAATAGTACAAGCCAGTTACGAATTTCTTGACCACCATTGCCAAGTTTTTCATCAATTAACTCTGAACTCCAGTTGCGAATCGTTTCGTAGTCTTTTTCTACAATACTCTTCAAAAATAGGCGATCATATTCTTCATTAACTGGACCTGTGCGTAATGAAGTAACTCGCGTTTTTCGCGTTTCTAAATATTCTTCAAGCTGCTCGATTTCTTGGCGACCATTTTTCAGAATATGGATCAAATCTTGGTCCTCTGGTTTTTCACTATCGATTTTTGGAATTGGCACCCAGTGAGAAAGACCACCTGATGCTACAATTGCGACTTTTTTGTCACTATCCCAAGACTCAACTGCTTTACGTACGAGTTCACCTAATTGGAAACAACGGTCCATCGTTGGCAGTGGAGGCGCAGCCGTATTCACGGCAATCGGAACCACTGGAATTTTCAAATCAGGATTTAAAAAATAAATCCCTTGCGTATGACCATGGTCCACCTTCATTCTCAAGGTAAAAGCAAAATCAACATTGTTATGCAATCCAGTATCTAAAATATGTTTGGCTAAATCTTTTTGAACAGTGATGTCATATTCCGGCAATAACCAATCTCCCCAACCTTGACATTGATCAATTCCAATTGTAAAGGAAGGCATATGGTCATAAAAATAACTATTAAAATGGTCATCTGAAATAAGAATGATGACATCTGCTCCAGAATCCTCTAAAAACTGTTTCATTTCATCTGCTTTTTGTAGGAAACGCTGACCCTTTTCTCCAGCAGCCTCTCTACTCGTCATAATCATCGGACTATGGGACATGGCAACTCCAGCAATAATTTCAGCCATTTTCTCACTCCTCTTTTTTATATCGAACTGCCCACTGTAGTCGGTTCCCACTGTTCCTCCATTTTTTGCATCCAGCAAATGGAGAGGGTTCCTTTTAAATAGGCAGGGATTTTCCCTTTTAATGTTGTTTCGGTTACATCTAGTACGGTTTCACACGAATGAAATCCCTTTTTTAATGTCACACGATAGCGCCCAGGTGCAGGCAATGTATAGTAAGGACTCAGGACTAATCGATAGCCGTCATAGTTACACATCACTTCATAAGGACGACCGAGAAAATCTGGAATTTCCTCGATCTTTCCTTGTAAAAGCCGCTCGCGTATACAAGTAGAACTAATTTTTTCACCTTGACATTCCACTTTTTGCACCTTTGTTACGTCAATAAGACCGCCTGAATCTTCATTTAATGTATCCATATTTCCAATTCCTTTATAACCGTAGGAAAAATCAAAACCGGCGACTGCATGGGTGACCCCGAGGTCAATTAAGTAATCTTTTACAAATTGCTCTGGTGAAAGAGAAGCAAATTCTCTATCGAATGTAACAGAATAGAAGAAATCGACTCCTAATTGCGCGAGCATTTTCTCTTTTTCTGCTGGCGGCATGAGATAATGAATCTGTTTTTTTCCATTACAAATCACCGTTTTTGGATGTGGAAAGAAACTCATCACCGCTAGTGGTAACTTCTTTTTATTCGCTTCATTCAAAGCCTGCTTAATGACTTCACGATGCCCGTTATGAAGACCATCAAAAAATCCGAGCGCCATGACTTTTGGGATAGCGTTTTCCTGCAAAAGGGATAAATTCTCTCGGGTCACAGTAATCGTTTCCATACAGTCTCCTTTCTTAGAACGTTGGTCCGTCTAGGGGGGTTAAAAATAATTAACCCCTTACACCTGAATCAAAGCCGAATAATTCTTGACCAAATGCAGCAACAGAATCTTCATATAAAGATGTTTTGTGAGTCGCAACAGATAAAATATCTCTGATCATTAATTCAATGATGCCACCTTTATAAAGGGCGCCGCCACCAAGTGTTAATAGAACTCTTACGGCTATGTCTGTACAAGTTTTTGTGATTTGCGTACGAATCGCAAAGAATTCGGCACGGCTTGTTTTGCGACCATCTTTTTCATAGTTTTCTAGTAATGTTAAATATTTGTCCATCATCGCTTCTGCTGCAATATATTGAGTGGTAATTTCTGCGATTACTCTTTGGCTACGAGGAGATTCACTTTCTCGTACACCATCCATTAGACGAACGCGGTTTTCTGTTGCCTTTTTGAATTCTTCAATTAATCGCTTCGCTCCGCCTAACGCCATATTCGGGAATCCAAGATAGAAAGCCGGATAGAAAGGAACATGGTATAATGGATAATCCTTATCGTACTCTTCCTCTGGTGGTCTTCCCGTTGCATCAGCTGCAGTTAAACGTAAGATTCTTTCCATTGGTACATACACGTTATCGGCAACCACTTGGTTGGAACCACTGCCTCTTAGACCAAATGTATCCCAGTTTTCGACGATTTCGACTTCAGATGCTTTTAACATTGGCAAGCAAACTTCTGGTTTGTCGCTGTCAGGGAATTGGATGGCTACGCCTAGTCCGATCCAATCACTGTACAGACAGCCACTGGCGAAATTCCATTTTCCAGTGATGCGGTACCCGTCTCCATCTTTTTCTGCTTTCCCTACTGCAGCAAATACATCACAGATCAGTCCGCCTTGGTTAATGATTTCGTCTCTTCCCTTTTTAGGTAAGTACGCTGGAAGAATGTTGTGTAATGGATAAAGATACGTTAACCATCCTGCAGATACATTGTGATAAGATACGGTTCTTACGATTTCGGCAAATGTCTTGAGATCCGTTTGTGGACCGCCATATTCTTTCGGAAGCATGATTCTAGAAATCTGTGTTTCTTTTATTAAATTGACGACGTTTTCAGAAATCGTTGCATTTTTTTCTGCTTCTTGCGCTTCTTTTTCAGCTAGTTCCCCAATTCTTCTTGCACCCTCTAATAGATCTTCTCTCGTTACCTCTTTTTCAATGAATGGACTTACCATAGCAAACACTCCCCTTTAATAGATTCGACAAAATTTTTGATATCGCTTTCAAACACCTATTTCTAACTTGTTTAGCTTTTATTTGATTAACTACATTGTAATTAATTATGAATTTTCAGACTAGAACAAAAATTGTTGGTGTTTTTGAAAAGGATGGATGGTTTTTGTTCATTTTAGGGTTTGTGTAGTGAACTGTTGGGATATGAGGAGATTGTGCTTTTGATGGTGGTCGGATTTACACGGCAGTTTTTCTATTTTTCGCTGATTTTTGCTGTGTAAAATGGATTTACTCAGCAGTTTTTCAGCTTCCCGTTGGTTTTTGCTGTGTAAAACGAATTTACGCAGCAGTTTTTCAACTTCCCCCTGATTTTTGCTGTGTAAAACTTAAAACTATTTTTCATCGCCTCTTTCCAGCTTCGTTTTTCTATACGAGCTTCACTTAAGGCAAGGCTTGCTCCAAAACCTCCATATATAAAAAACCACCCAAATCAAACTTGGATGGTTTCAACTTCTATTCCATTTTCAGTTCCCCAATGGCAATGAGCGATTGAATGATCAACAGCAATTCATACATGACATCAGGATCCCGAAGATCCTTATCGAGTAAGCCTTCAATCCGCCGAATTCGGTGCCTTAGACCACTCATCGACAGCGCAAGATCGCTCATCGTTTGCTCTAGTTTTCCTCCGTTCGAAAGATAGGCATATAAGGTTTTCATCAGTTCAATCATTCTCGAATCCTGTAAATCATACAACTCACCCAGTTCTTTTTTGGCTATCATTTGAATCCCTGGTATGTTCTTCGAATTTATCAGAACGCCAACAATGCCGAGGGAATCAAATAGAATCATATGATTTCGTAACGCCAGTCGCAGGGCAATCATCGCTTCCTCATAGGCCGTTGCTGCATGTTGAATATCATGACCTTCGTTACTAATACCTAATTTAAAGGCGCCTCTCGGAAAGGTTTTGATAAAAAATTGATAAAAATCCTTCATCGTAGTTTCAATCGAAAAACGCTTATCTTTTTTCATGATTAAAAAGACCAATTTTCCTTCACGTTGTCCGATTAAGATTTGTTGCTTGTGTTGATTAAAATATTGATAAATCGATTCTTGAATTTGTTCCTGTAAGTAAAATTCCTCTTCAACCGATAATTTGGACAACTCCGTTTTTTGATATTCCATCACAACGACATAATAAGGCTGGTTCAGGTCTAAATTGGCATATTTTCCTCTTTTAATGATTTCGCCTGCGGATAATTGGGATTGCAAAATTTGTTCAAGGAAATTCCCTTTCATCCTCTCGAAGGATTCGAATTTCGTTTTTTCATTTAAGAGAATAATCGAAGCCGCATTAGAAAACCGGTCGAGAAATAAATAATCCTCCTCAGGATTTTCCTGTTTTTGGTTGTAATAAACAAAGGAACAGTAACCTAATATTTTCTTTTGCACAAGAATCAGTGAGATAAGACGCTCCTGTTGATCGGTTTTTACTGTTTTCCTTTTAAATGGTAATAGATGCTTATCTTTTTCATCTCGAATATATGGTGCGATATCCTCCGTTAATTCAAGGTAGATATCGTCTGTTAAGCCCGCATATGTAATCGTCCTAAAATCGGTATCTTCAATAACGATGGGAATTCCACTCGTTCCATAGGCTATGTTTGCGATTCGGTGCAAATCACTGCCGTTAGAGATCTCTTCCGCTAATTTTGTTTGAAAACTTGATAATTGCGTAACAAATTTTTGTTGATGCAGCAGTTGTTCATACGTGTATTCCAGTTCCTTCATAATTGGTGTTTCATGGTAATAGTGAAGTTCCTCTTCGACATTGGTTTCCGCTTCCCATTCTTTCTTCGTTCTCGTCATCCAACTGCATACGGAATCTCCTTTTCCGACACAAGTGATTTCCTTTGTCAAAACAGGCTGTTCGCAGATCGTTGTCATAAAGCCATTTGAATAGCCAATAAGGGTATGACACACTTGAGAATCGGATAAACCAATTCGTTTCACATGCTCGACAGCCTCGTAGGAATCAATCCATGTGCCCCTTCCATGAAGAGTAACAATATGATGATCCTCATCAAATGCGACGTTACATTCATGGGTAAATCCGCGAATATGTCCATTTTTCATATGAGCAACCGGTCCTTGCTCAATCAATGTTTCCAAAGGGACCCCTGTTTTCAAAGCTTGTTTGGCATCATTGACGCCCATTTCATAGCCGAATCGTACAAGAAATCCCTTGATTCGATCAAGCCCAATATTCTGTGCCAATTGATGCCTGAGAATCCCCAAGGCAGAGGAATTTAGAAGCATCGGGCGATCCGTTACCTCCGCCTCATGATCGGTAAGACGATCCTGATCCTTTATATAAATCTCCATCGATATACACCTCATTTTTTGAACAAGAGGACAAGAACTTGTCCTTGTGGCTAGCATTTTGTATTTTCCTAATTAAACCACTTATACGAATTTTCAATCTAATTTTAACATATTAAAGAAATTTACGAAAACGGTATCCTATTTTAAAATAATAAAAAAGGAGATGATCCGCTCATCTCCTTTTTTTACGATTATTATAGATTCATAGCAAACTCAAATGATTGTGGCTTCTCTGCATTTAATTGGTCTAATTCACGATAGAAATTTTTATATTCAACAATGGATAATTCACCATAAACATAACTTCTTTGTAGATAATCTAGCAATTCATTTACATGTAAAGGATTACGTTGTTTCACTGATTCGAATCGTTTCGTTAGTTCTTTAAGCATGCGCTTCCACCACTTCCGTTTGTTATTTTAACAAGGTGTTTATGTTGATATCAGTATAACATGTAATCGCTTTATTTATTTTCTGTTTAAAAATTCAAACTAACGACACGATCTGACATCGTTGTTAAAAAAATGGGACAAATCTATTAATTTGGTGAGTCAGAGGGACGGGGTCTTGTCTCATTAGTTAAGTAGTGATAGGAAACCTGTCCCCTTTTCCCAAAATCAAGAATTCACCGTAAAAATGGAAAATCCCCGCCATTCGATAACGAAAAAATGGAAGGAAATGGGAGGTGCCTGGCACCTTCCATTTCTTTCCACTTCTTCGGTTATTCCTTCGGTTGTAAGTCTTCTATGGAATCGATGTCCATATACGCAGGAACGACTAGACCTGTTCTTGTTCCAGTTAAGTTTTCGCCTAAATCAACAACGTTATCTTTATGTTTTTCATAGAAAGATTTGTGTGTATTAGGTAACCATGGAGCTACAGATGCGTCACCTTCACCAGTAGCAATCGCCTCAAACATAATCGCTGGATCAACAGGTGTTACTTTTACTTTAAACCCGTGTTGCTCTAGAACTTGCTTTACCACTTCGCCAGAAGCACGTTCTGTATCCCATGGAGTTATAACAATTTCAATGGATTCACCATTGGCTTTTTCAACGCCATCTGTCCACTCATTGACTTTGTCCTGATTTTCCTCAATCCACTTACTAGCTGCTTCTTCGAAGGAAACATCTTGAGCTGCAAACATCACTTGCTCCATATCTTCTGGCTCCCAGTGGAAACGATCAAGAATGGTATAGGCATTAGGCATGTCCTCTTCTAAGCCTTTTCTCACGATGGTATTGATATTTTCAGTGCCACCATAGGTCCCTTTCGGATCTTCTAAGTATTTTAAATCATATTTCGTAAATTTATAGTGTGGGCTCCAACCCGTTACGATAATCGGTTCTTCGTTTCGAATCGCTTCGTCCAACGATCCTAACATTCCAGCCGTTGAACTTTCTTGAAACTCCCAACCCGCTAGGTTTTCATATTCTTCTAACGTATTTCTTGTCTGCTCGGTGATTCCAGCACCTGGCTCAATCCCTGTAATGGTATAATCTACTTCTTCACTGTAATTGGTGGCTGCGCCCTCTCCATTATTTTCCGCATTTGAAGAAGCTTCTTCTCCTCCACAACCTGCTACGACTAAAGATAAAGATAAACCTGCCATTAACCCCAATTTCTTCCATTTTACATTCATCAAAACTCTACAACACTCCTTATGTATGATTTTCTGCTATTCTACTTTTCTACCATCCACTAAATTTTCGAATAACTCTTTATTATTATAACTTTGTTGTTAGTTTTGTACAAACGATAAATACAGTTATTTCTGTTCATGTGATACGTTCAGTTTGATTATATGCCAACTTTCCTAAAACATGCTTCTATTTCGTACATTTTCCTACAAAAGTATTATTTAATGTAAAAAAATGGAAGGTGCCTGTCACCTTCCATTTTTTGCCTCATGAACTTTTAGTTGTTTGCCTTTGACCGTTGTGTGTTTCATGGCGTTTAGGACGATGGGGCCTTTTCCGTTTAGGATTTCGACGAAGCTCGCGTTTTCTTCAATGGTGATGATGCCAATGTCATCTGGCGATATTCCATCTAGTTTTGCAATGGTTCCGACAAAGTCTATGGCTCTGAGTTTCTTTTTCTTGCCTCCATTAAAATAAAGCTTCATGATCCCTTGATCGAGTGCAGCACTTTTGCTAATCTTTACATCCGGTTTCTGCTGTAGTTTCGCTTGGAATGCAGCTTGATTCTGCTCTACTTCTTCTGTTGAAGGCGGATCGATCCTTGGAATCTCAAACCCGATGTATTCTTCGATCGCTTCTAAAAATCGTTCTTCATGTGGAGTCATGAAAGTAATCGCTTTTCCTGACTTGCCTGCTCGACCTGTTCTTCCGGTACGATGAACATAACTTTCTTTTTCAAAAGGAATGTCATAATTAATCACAAGCGAAACGTCTTCCACATCAATTCCTCGTGCAGCGACATCTGTTGCGACCAAATACCGAAATACCCCTCTTTTAAAATCATCCATTACCGCAAAGCGATCTTCTTGGAACATCCCACCATGAAGCTTGTCACATGGATAATCATCAAGGTCTAATTGATCCATTAAATCATCCACTCGCTCTTGAGTCCGACAAAAAATAATGCAGCTATCTGGATTTTCCCTGATGGTAACATCCTTTAAGAGCGCATACTTTTCTTCATCTTTTGTATGTAGTAATGCATGCTGGATTTTATCAACGGTACTTCCAGTTGCTTGGACCTCGATCTCAGTCGGGGTAACCATATACGTCTGACATAGCTTTTTAATATCCTGCGGCATGGTCGCTGAAAATACAGAAGTCACACGGTCTGTTGGCAGCTTCCCAATAATCGCCTCCACTTGTTCGATGAACCCCATATTGAGCATTTCATCCGCTTCATCGATGACCAAATACTTAATTTCTTCGACGGGAAACGTCCCTTTTTCCAAGTGATCAAGTACTCTACCTGGTGTTCCGACAACGACATGTGTTTTTTGCTTTAACGCAAGCTTTTGCTTGTTAAAGGGCTGCTTGCCGTAAAGTGCCAGTGCCTTAATTCGCTTAAATCGCCCAATATTGGTGATGTCCTCTGTTACTTGTGCCGCTAGTTCTCGGGTTGGTGTCAGGATTAAGCATTGCGGCTTATTTTCCTCCCATTCCACCCTTTCGCAAATCGGAATTCCGTATGAAGCGGTTTTTCCGCTGCCGGTTTGTGCGATCACAATTAAATCTTGATCCTCTAGCGCAAGAGGAATGACCTTTGCTTGGACCTCTGTGGGAGTATCATAGTTTAGTCCTTTTAAGGCACGCGTAATTTCTGGACTTAACCCATTGTTAAAAAAATGATTGCTCATGAAATGACCTCGTTTTGTTTTTTTATTAATGTAACCATCATTAGGAATTGCTATTATCGGCTCTGTTAAACCCAACGAAAGTTGAGACCTTATAAAGCATAAAAATGACCTCAAGCAATGTGAGGTCCATTTCCAATTTTGGTAAAAAATTACTCATTTTAAACCAGTATCAAAATCTTTATGATTGCACTTATAAAGTGAAACTTGCATCAGTGGGGAGGTTCTTCATCCCTACTGATGGTTAGTTGAACCAATCGGATCTTTACTGGCAGTTCATCCCCTACCTATCTACTTTTGGTATTCATAAGTATCTTGAGGTAGGGGTCTTACTGCCAGTTAAGACGGGATAAATTTTCTGCTAACTCTTTAATGACATTTTTTGCTTCGGAGGCAAATTCTACCGAAGCATCATAATAATTTTGTCCATTTTTAAGAAGGGAAAAATCACCAATTTCCATTTTTAATAAGGTACTGCCGTTCAGGTCCTCTAACTGATACCGATAGGCCACATCGCCTTCATTCGGTTTTACCTCCCAATTTGACACATATAAGGCAATTTGTAATTCCTTCATTTCTTCAGCTTTTATAATCGTTGTAATAGACTGCCCACCGTTTGGCAAATCCCAAACCACTTTACTTCCCTTACCCATATTTTCACTAGGATAATTTTCAGGCAGTTCATCCCACTGTGCGACATATTTAGGATTAACAAGAACCTCCCATACTTTTGAAGAGGCGGCATTTATACGAACTTCATCTTTTACAATCAGTTTCTCTGTCATTGTTATTCCCTCCTCATGTTCTTCCCATTAACATCTTACATATTTCCGTTTAAATCCAATTCGTTCTTTATCAATTTCTTTTTGGAGCATTTCAGATGCATTGAGGAAACTGCTTTTTTTCTTTTCTCGTTTGACTTCTACGATCCCAACTTCCTTTGCGGTTTCCACTGCTTTTTCATGCAGTGGCAAATAGGAAACCCCCACCGTGTATAAAAAATTATTCATCGAGGCTTTCGTTCGTTCTGGAGCTCCATGAATTTCATTTTTCACCTTATCAAGCATAGCGGAAATCTTGCTCTCTGAGAATTCATGATCTTTGCGATTCCCTAATAACCAGCAATAGCAGCTCCAGCCTCCTGACATTCTTAGCTCATCCCCGCTGGCAATCCATTTATCAGCCACTTCTTGCGCAATTTCTGACTCGGATAACGTGACAGCAACGACATAATCGGAGAGCATGTAAAAATACGCCCCATCCATCCAACGATTGTAATCAGCTTCTGTCATGGCTTTCGGGTCTGCAATAATGCCTGCAAAATACATGGCATCATAGTTCCCTGTTCCATAAAGCTCCTCCGCTAAAGGTTGATCAGTCTTAATTTTCTTTGCGATAGGTTTCATCGCACCAGTTGCCACGCCAAAAACGGGCTCGTGCGCACCATTAGATATGTAAATTTTCTTCGTTCGTTCCTTCCCTAGTGCTTCAAGCTCCCCCATCACCGTTTCAAAATCCATTAGTTGAACTTCCTCTCTATTTTTCATTATAACTAGTTCGTTTATATTCTTTACTCCATCTTCTCCATTTTACCATTAATTATCATGGAGTATTCTACTTCATCGGTCAAATAAAAAAGAGCAGACCCTTAAGGATTTGCTCTCATTTATCATTATATAATTCGCGCTGTTACGATTCCAGCAATGCTTTTCACTTTCTCTTCTAATTCTGGAACGATGTCGCGGTCTACTTTTGTATCAATGTCGATCATCGTGTAGGCATAATCGCCACGGCTACGATTGACCATGTCCGCAATATTTAAGTCATAACTTGAAATCGCTGATGTAAGTTGTCCGACCATATTCGGTACATTTTTATGAAAAACCGCTACACGACGCTTCCCTACATATGGTAAGTGCGCATTTGGAAAGTTTACGGAGTTTTGGATATTCCCAGTTTCAAGATATTCTTTCACTTGGCGAGTCGCCATAATCGCACAGTTTTCCTCTGATTCCTTTGTTGAAGCTCCCAGATGCGGAATCGCTACAACATTTTTCATGCCTAACACATTTTCATTTGGAAAGTCTGTAATGTATTTTCCTACTTTGCCTTCCTCAAGCGCTACTTTGATGTCATCTTCGTTCACAAGTTCACCGCGAGAGAAATTTAAAATATAAACATCGTCTTTCATGATGCTGAATGCTTCTTTATTGAAAATGCCTCTTGTGTCATCTGTTAACGGCACATGGACGGTAATATAATCAGAGTTTGCTAGTAATTGTTCAAGTGTCATCGCACGTTGAACATTGCGTGCTAGATTCCATGCTGTGTCAACTGAAATGAATGGATCAAATCCAATGACATCCATATCTAAATCAAGAGCATCGTTTGCAACGCGTGCTCCAACCGCACCTAAACCGATAATTCCGAGCGTTTTCCCTTTGATTTCTTTACCAACAAATTGCTTTTTCCCAGCTTCTACTTGTTTTGGAATTTGATCGCCTTCATTTTTTAACGTTTGAGTCCAAGAAATTCCTTCAAATAGATTACGAGAAGCCGCCATTAAGGTAGTTAACACAAGCTCCTTCACCGCATTTGCATTCGCTCCTGGCGTGTTAAACACAACAATTCCTTGTTCTGTGCAAGTATCAACCGGAATATTATTCACACCCGCTCCTGCTCTTGCAATCGCCTTTAGGTCGTTACCAAATTTCATTTCATGCATATTAAAGCTACGTACCACAATCGCATCTGGATTTTCACTCTGATCATCAATCACATATTGTCCTTGGTCAAATACATCTAATCCACATTGAGCGATACTATTTAATGTTTTAATTGTTTTTACCTTATCCACCGTTAAAGTTGCCATTCTTTTCTCCCCTTTTGTTGTTTGATAACATCGAATTTTCGGAACAAAAATTGCAGACCATTCTCCTATCTTTCCCCTACAATTCCAGGATCCCCCCTAAATGCATAAAGAGGTAAGGGAGAATAATCCCTTACCTCTGCCCAGGCGAACGGCTTTTCGTTCTATGTGCTCCCTCACGGTACTCCGTGCTTCGCCAGTTACACATAGCCTTTATAATTAATTGAATTGTAACAAAATAAAAACAAACATTCAAGCCTAAATTTTTATTTATGTTCGTGTTTTTTCTTTTTTCATTTGTTTACTTCTTAACTGACCGCACGCAGCATCAATATCGGTCCCTTGTTCTTGGCGGATAACGCAATTGATGCCATGTTTTTTCAACGTATCATAAAAGATGAGAATGCTTTCCTTTTCACTTCGCTCATATTGAATATGTTCATTCACTGGATTATATGGAATCAAGTTAACATACGCCAGATGACGTTTATCCTTCAGCAAGTTCGCAAGTTGCAAAGCTTCTTCCTGATGATCGTTCACATCTCTTAGTAAAATATATTCAATCGTAATACGGCGATTTGTTTTTTCCAAGTAATATTCAAGAGCTTCCATTAGTTTTTCAATTGGATACGCTTTGTTGATTTTCATTATACGGCTACGCAACTCGTTGTTTGGCGCATGCAGCGATAAAGCCAAGTTAACCTGTAATTGAAGATCCGCAAATTCATAAATTTTCGGTGACAAACCACTTGTAGAAACAGTAATATGTCTTGCGCCAATCGCGAGACCCTTTTGATCATTAATGACCGTTAGGAATTTTATGAGGTTCTCGAAATTATCAAATGGCTCCCCAATTCCCATGACAACCACATGGCTGACTCTCTCGTCCTTGCCTTGTTCATCTAGGTGGTGCTGAACATTCATGATCTGCTCAACAATTTCACCGCTAGAAAGGTCACGGTTTTTCGCAAGAATTCCACTAGCGCAGAAGCTACAACCAATGTTACAGCCTACCTGAGTTGTCACACAAACCGAAAATCCGTATTTATGTCTCATTAAGACCGTTTCAATCAAGTTTCCATCCTTTAGGTTAAAAAGAAATTTGATGGTACCATCGGCTGATTCCTGTTTTGTATTTAAAGTTGTGGTATGAATCGAAAAGTTCTCTTCTAATAATTGAAGAAGCTCTTTGTTGACATTACTCATTTTTGAAAAATCTGTAACGCGCTTATTATATAGCCAATCCCATACTTGCGTAGCACGGAATTTTTTGTGACCCCGTTCCAAAAGCCAATCCGTCAATTGTTCAAACGTTAATCCATAGATGGATTCTTTATTCATTGATTACCCTCATTTCAAACGATAAAATTCTTATTTATTGTACTTAATCTTTGCTCAACTGGCAAACGTATTAGTTCAATCCTAATTGTTTATTTCTGGATGGTTTTCCATCCGAACTGTTTTTTTCGAAAAAGTCTTTGTTACTATAAGTATTCCCAAACCGTTTTAGTACAAACTTCCCCATTTTTAACAAAGATACACGCACCTAACCATTTTCGAATATTTTATAGTGGCGAAACAAATAATGACCATATTCAAAGTTATTCTAAAGGAGTTTTTTCGATGCATTGGTATGAGAAGTTAAATAAATACTTTCCTATAGAAGAGATGAAATCGAAGGAGCATATGGAGGCCTTACTGAAAGAGCGTCCGAATATGTACCATAAGGATGAGGGACCGAATCATGTCTTGATGTATGTAGAATTGGATAGCTTTATCTTTATTGACTATCTACTTGTTTCAAGCAAAGCTCGCGGCCAGGGACTTGGTCATAAATTAATTCAAAAATTAAAGCAGAAGAACAAACCCATTATTCTTGAAGTCGAGCCGATTAATTATGAAGATAGTGATACAGCGAAACGACTCCATTTTTATAAAAAAGAAGGGTTTGAGCATGCCCAGTCGATCGGCTATCACAGAAGGTCGTTGGCAACACAAGAAATCAATTCTTTGGAAATTCTATATTGGGCACCTCATGAAGAATCGGAGAAAACGATTTACGAGGCGATGAAGAAAACGTATGACTTGATTCACACGTATAAAGATAAGGATTTTTATGGAGAATCGTACCAACCGGTAGATGAAGTTCTAACCTTTGATCAAAATCAGGAAAAGAATCTGTTCGATGAGATTTAAAAAAGGAGGCTGTTATGAAACAGCCTCCTTTTTCTTATTCGTCCTTTTCTCTTAAACAATGATCACATTCCATGATATAAGACTCTGCTTGCTCCTCAATCACTGCACCACACTCTGGGCACATTCTTTTCGGTAAGTTTCTGAAAAATTCTACTGGACTTTGTAACATGTTTATCCGCTCCTTTTTTATAATACAAATGATTTTCTGTTCTTCTGTTATGGTACAGTATATGCGGGGTAAAACAATGTATGTGGGCTTTTGTGGATTTTTTGTAAAAATAAATGCGGATTTTTAAAAATAGGGCTATTCACCTAAAAGACTTAGAAAAAAAGATTTAAGAACAGTTATCCTATTCTTTTTTAAAATATTTGTATGAACCAAACAGGTTATTCCGAGAAAGTAGTTCCGTTTTATAGAGTATCTTCGCAATACCAGAATAATTAAGTGCTTTTGACCCTGTTATATCAACAAATAAAGAACTTCAACAAATACTACACCAAATAAGGGATTGACAATAACCGTGGTCAGTCTCTTATTTGGTGTAGTAAAAGTGATACTATATACCATGTTGATTGTGTTGCATGCAAAAGGTAATTGTGTGATTTTGTGTGATTAAGAGGACATACATTCCGCTATTTAATTGAAAGGTTGTCTTTTTTTCGCAATTAATGGTAAATAAGGTACTCAGTGTCCGAATATCTTCTAAAATAGCGTTGTCTATGACAATAACGTACTCAGTGTCCGCATAAAACACGTGTAATATTAAGATGGAATTAAATAAAACAACCAAAATATAAGGCATGGAAATCCATGCCTTATATTTTGCTATTTTTTTTGTGATTTCAATTTTTTCCTTCTCTCCACATGCGGAACTACATATTCTAGAACCTCTTTTTGTTCTTTATTCATCCTTGCCTCTTAAACAATGGTCACATTCCATTAAGTAAGACTCTGCCTGCTCCTCAATCGCTTGACCACACTCTGGACACTCTCTTTTTGGTAAACTTCTGAAAAATTCTACTGGACTTTGTAACATATTGACCATCTCCTTTTTATTAGAACAGATTTAATTATCTTACCCTGTTATGGTACAGTATATGTAAGATGAGAGAAGTTATGTGAGCTTTCTAATACTTTTTTTCATTCCTTTATTTACCTGTATTCAGAGCCTGTGAGCAGGGAATTCTTCTAAATAAAAGGAGATGATTTTTTGAGAACTCATGAAAAATCAAACATTTACCTTGAAGATTCAAACCCCATTCGTGAAAGGCTAAAAAGTCGGAATACGGTTGACTTTACTTTTGCTTCGTTAAGGCGGTTGGCCTTGCTACGGCAGACTCGTGACCAGTGATATTTGGATTGGGTTTGGTGGAGCCTCGTTTATGATTAGGTCTTCAATTTATGAAGACTGGTTTTTCTTTTTTATATAGTTATTTTGGTCTTCATTGAGCGGATGAAGGCCATTTTCTTTTTGCCTTCTTACTATTTTGGTCTTCATGGGGCTTGTGAAGACCGATTGGGCTTTGTTTGGTCCCTATTTTGTTTGGTCTTCAGAGTGTCCATGAAGACCTGTATCGCTTTGCCTTAGCTCTATTTTGGTCTTCATCTATATGAAGACCAGTTTCTCTTCGCTCGCACTTCATTTTGGTCTTCATCATGCTTATGAAGACCGTTTCTACCTTGATTCCGCTTTAGTTTGGTCTTCATCGAAGCCATGAAGACCTATTCCTCTATGCATCTACCTTATTTCGGTCTTCATCGAACCCATGAAGACCATTTCATCGCTACTTCCTTACTATTTCGGTCTTTATCAAACTTACGAAGATCGCCTTCATCACTTCTGCGCAAGATTCACCGCGGTGTCGGCAGCTTGGAAATCGACGGACAATTGTTGACGTATGTCATTAGGTTCATAGTACCCTTTTCCAATCATGAAGTCGGTTAGCTTTGCATGGGTTTCTACGGCATCACGTAATTGTTCCCGTAATACGGCGCGGACACTTGGACTAGTTGTTTCTGAAATCGCCACCGAGTAATCTTTGATTGCCGCTTTTGTGGAAATTAAGAAGTCTGTGGCAATGACTTGATCGGTCATTCCGCCCATGCCGACCAATTTTTGAATAAGGTCATTCATTGTACACCCTCCTCATCGCCTAGTAATTCCTGTAATTGCTCCACATGTCTAGTACATGCGGTCACGTCCTCTTCCATAATCGTTTTTAATTCGGGATCCGTAACCAATTTGCTCATCGTGGTTATTTTCGTTAATGATAGATTTTTTGCTGTTAACAACTCATGGACGTCTAACGTTTCATGAAGAGCTAGCTTACTCATTCTTTCTCACTCCAATATTTACATTTTTGCATACATAGCTTTCTTTGATTTCGCTAAATTATTCATTTTTTTCATCCGTATAAAAACAGTGCCAATTAGGGGAAGATAACCATGTTTACTCTTGTTATGGAGGTAATGAAATGGAAGAAAAATTGGCGTTACATGAAACGATGGAAACGCATGAAATCATAAATTTTAAAACGGTTTGCCTATTAAAATCAAAACTGATGCAGGGAGTTTGTTTTGATAATGAACTAAAGAGGTTAATGGAAAAAGATGTCCAACAATCGCTTAAGGATATGGATGAACTTGTAACGTTTTATGAAAAAAATCAACTTTTGCACTGATGTGGAGGTGTTAAAATGGAAGATTACTTAGATCCGAGGAATGCAGAAGGAATGCCGAATTTAGCGGATTCGGCGATTGCGATGGAATTTCTTTTATCTGTTAAAACGGGGATTCGTAACTACGGCTTTGCGTTAACAGAAACAGCGAACCCTGAGCTGCGTAAAATTTTATTTAAACAAATGAATAAAGCGATCGATTTGCATGAGGAGCTCTCCAATTTCATGATTAAAAAAGATTGGTTAAACCCGAGTGACTTCGGCAGACAATACGAGGTGGATTTAAAATCAGCTCAAACCGCTGTCCAAATTGCGAAAATGAATTTATATCCACAAGATACGGATCGGTTGGGTATGTTTGCGACCCCGAATAAATAAAGGAGCTGATACATATGAAAGCTGTTACCTACCAAGGGATTAAAAATGTAGAGGTTCGAGAGGTCAAAACTCCCGATATTAAAAACAATGACGATATTATCGTAAAAATTACGACTTCAGCGATTTGCGGATCTGATTTACATTTAATTCATGGAATGATTCCAAACACACCTACCGATTTTGTCATTGGACATGAGCCTTTAGGGATTGTGGAAGAAGTAGGACCGGAAGTAAAAAAAGTCAAAAAAGGCGATCGGGTGATTATTCCGTTTCAAGCGGCTTGTGGTCATTGCTGGTATTGTAATCACGACTTGACGAGTCAATGTGATAACTCAAATCCACATGGTGAAATAGGAGGCTTTTTTGGCTATTCCGAAACGAATGGTGGAATTGCTGGAGGTCAAGCCGAATATTTGCGTGTTCCCTACGGTAATTTTGCTCCCTTTAAAATCCCTGAAAACTGCGAGGTTGAGGATGAAAAATTAGTCTTAATCGCAGATGCGGCACCTACGGCATATTGGAGTGTCGATAAAGCAGGAGTGAAAGATGGGGACACCGTTGTCATCTTGGGTTGCGGTCCGATTGGATTATTGGCACAAAAGTTTGCTTGGCTAAAAGGAGCTAAACGGGTCATTGCGGTCGATTATATTGATTATCGTTTGGAGCATGCGAAAAAAACGAATAAAGTGGAAACGATTAATTTTGAACAACATGAAAATACGGGTGAATATATTAAAGAAATCACTGGGGGCGGAGCGGATATTGTCATTGATGCCGTAGGGATGGATGGAAAGATCACGCCGCTAGAGTTTCTAGCAACGGGAATGAAACTTCAAGGTGGTGCGTTGGGCGCATTAGTCATGGCGACCCAAGCCGTTCGTAAAGGTGGTACCATTCAAGTAACGGGCGTATATGGTGGTAGGTATAATGCTTTTCCACTCGGGGACATTTTCTCACGTAATATTACCATTTCATCCGGACAAGCACCGGTGATTCCTTATATGCCATTTCTATATGACCTTGCGAATAAAGGAAAAGTTGATATGGCGGATATCATTACCCACGTTCTCCCTCTTGATGATGCAAAACATGGATATGAAGTCTTTGACACCAAAACAGACGATTGCATTAAGGTCGTTTTAAAGCCTTAAGATTCAAATCATTGCCAGCATATGAGAGTCTTTAATTGCAGATATTATATAGAGGAAGGTAACTTTTGTTGCTATCCAAATTTCGAGAGGAGTTGTTTGCGAAATGAATACACTAAACACTCTTTTTAACATGATGGGGAGAAACAAACGCAATATGTTTGGCAAGCGTCGAAACAATAAAACGATCATGTGGACGACATTGATTGGTTTAGGTGCTAGTGCTGCAGCCTATGGTATGAGACGCAATCGAAATGTCGATATCTCTAGAACGGTTCAAAACGCCATGAATACGATGAGAAACGGCAACATGAATCATGCCATGGCTGAATTCGCCCAAGAACTCATGCCAAAACAAAATCGAAAATAAAAAAGAAGTGCCAGGCACCTTCCAGAAACTGGAAGGTGCCTGGCACCCTTTATACTTTAAACTTCCCGACTAAATTATTAAGTTCCTCTGCTAATGAGGATAGTTTGTGGGATGTTTCGGATACGTTTTCCATAGAGCTATTTAGTTGTTGAGTGGTTGCTGCGGTTTCTTCCATACCAGAAAGCGATTCTTCTGAGATTTGAGCAATCTCTTCAAAGATGGTATTAACTTGCTGACTTTCCTTCGTAATTCCCTGTAAATTTTCTGAGATGGCTTGAATTTCATCAACCATCGTGGTAACAGATGAGGTAATCTTATAGAAAGTTTCACTCGTTTCTTTGATTTGAACCGTACCTTGTTGTACCTCTTGATAACCTGTTTTTAAGGATTCTACAACATTGACCGTTTCGTTTTGAATGTTCTCAATGATCAACGAAATGTCCTGCACCGATTGACTGGTTTGCTCAGCTAGTTTGCGAACCTCTTCAGCTACAACTGAAAATCCTCTACCATGTTCCCCAGCCCTTGCTGCCTCAATGGCTGCATTGAGTGCCAATAAGTTGGTTTGGTCGGCAACATCTTGAATAATCGAAGTCAAATTGGTAATTTGCTTACTTTGATTGTTCAATACATTCATTTTAGCCGTAGCCTCTTTTACAATCTCATTAATTCTATTCATTTGTTGATTGGATGTATCCATTAACTCTTTTCCATTATGGGTTAAATCCAATACTTCCACAGATGAGTCGCGAATGGTTTCACCCTTCTTACTTGTATCTTCAACGGTTGAAACAAATTCTTGGACCATGAGCGATAATTCACTTAATTTTTGGGTCTGATCATCTGCAGACGATGCAACTTCCCCCATCGTTGTCGAAATCTGCTCAGTTCCGATTCTCACTTCACCAGCAGCTCCCGATAACTCCTCACTTTGCGTCGATACATGATGAGAGGCTTTTGAAACTTCGGAGATCATAATGGAGATTTTCTCCTTCATCACTTGTGAGGACTCCATTAGTTGACCAATCTCGTCATGACGTTTCTTTCCTTCTAAAGTCGAATGAAAGTTTCCTTTCGAATATTGTATAAGGACGCCAGCTACTTTTTTAATCGGATTCGAAATCGAACGACTAAAGAAAAAGGAAATCATCACTACCACTACAATGGTTATCACGGACATCCACAGGCTAACCGACGAAATATACCGATTGGTTTCTGAGAAGGCAGTAATATCTTGATTAATCTCAATCATCCCTACAAGAACGCTTTTGGTTGGATCATAGATAGGAAGATAGGATACAATTTCCCGATCATTCCTTTTTTCTACCCGATTGCCTTCACCAATTGATTTTATAATCTCCGAATCTTCCATTTGAGTTCCAATGTTTTCTTTTTCCGATGAAACCACAACAAATCCATCTAAATTGTATAGATTCACTTTTACCCCATCATACGATTGGGTGATTTTGTTTAGAAAGGTTCCATCCATACCTGTTTGCAACGTACCGATAACCTCGCTGCCATCCATAATTGGGACAAAGGCCCTTACGGAAAGCCCGCTTTTCCCAACTTCAACTCCAGCATGAGCGTCACCCTGTAAGGCTTGTTCGATAGCCGGAAGGTCCAGTTTATTATCACCGAACTCTCCTGGGTTGTGAGCTCGGAGCACGACCGTTCCTGACGCATCGCCAAATTCAAATACTTTTAAGCCATGTTCCTCCTGAAGTCGAGGGTAAATTTGATTAATTTCCTGTACGAGTCCCTCTCTATCCTTATTTTTCATCATTTGAACGAGGTTCTCATTTTGAGCATAAATTGACGTCAGTCTTAGAAGCTCCTCTGAAACATTATTCATTTCCGTCTTCATGGCGGTTTCGATCTCTTTTTGCTGATCATCAATCAGCCCAGAGAATTCTCTTCCGGTTATGAAAAAAATAATAAAAGCCGTAATCACAAGAGGAAGAACCGTCACAACTAAGAAAATGGTCATTAATTTCTTATTTAAGCTATTAAATTTAAAAATTTCCTTCATCTCTATACCTTTCTAACTATTATTTTTTTACTAGAATAATATATCACAAAAACGACGAAAAGGTTGTAATATTGCATAGGGTGCCAGGCACCTTCCAGTTTCTGGAAAGTGCCTGGCACCCTATTTCTCCTATTTCGGGATTTCCTTTAACACTTTGCATGGATTGCCGACTGCGATGACATTGGATGGGATGTCTTTTGTAACGACACTTCCTGCGCCGATAACGACATTGTCCCCAATGGTTACCCCTGGATTGATGATCACGCCGCCACCTAGCCAGACATTGTCCCCAATGGTGATGGGATGAGCAAATTCAATGCCTTCATTCCGTGGTCCTGGCTCAATTGGATGACCTGCTGTAAATAGACTTACGTTAGGACCAAACATAACATTGTCCCCAATGGTAACAGGTGCACAATCTAAAATCGTACAATTATAGTTACTATAGAAATTTTTACCTAGCGTAATATTGTAACCATAGTCACAGCGAAAAGGAGGTTCAATAAAAAACTCGCCTTTTGTATGGCCTAAGAGCTTTTGAATCAGTTCGTTTCGTTTTTCAACTTCCTTCGGTGATAAGGCGTTGAACTCAAACAACACTTCTTTTGCATGCTGCCTTTCATTGAATAACTCTTCCCCACCCGCAAAATAAGGTTGACCGCTTAGCATCTTTTCTTTTTCCGACATCTTGACACTCCTTCGATAAACTATTCCAGTACTAGGGTACCGATAAACTTTTTAAAAAACAAGGGAAGTGCAGGGGTTGGGGTTCCAATAAATGGAAGGTGCCTGGCACCTTCCATTTATTCCCTCTTAGACTGAGAGTTGATTTTTGTCTTTAATATATAATAGTAGAATCGCGCTGATGATAAGGAGGATGGATGAAATCCAAAGTGATGATTCGTAGTTGCCTGATAGGCTGAAGAGCATGCCAGGGACTAGGGAGCCGATCGCAGCACCGAATTGATGGGTGAAGCTAATAACACCAAACGCTGAGCCCATATGTTTTTCACCAAAAATATGACTACACAACATGGTAAACGGTGCAATCGTGGCAATATCAGTAAACCCATACAGTAGGGCAAAAGTAATTAACCAAAGAGGTTGTTCGATAAACAATAGTAAAATTAGCGCCACGACCCGGATCATAAACAAAACTGATAATATTTTTTGATTGCTAAATTTATCCGTGAGGAAGCCGATCATGACCGTTCCGATGATATTGGATACCCCATACCAAAGCATGACATTTCCTAGAATCACCGCGGAAAAACCTTTGTGTTCTCCTAATGGAATCATATGGGTGTAGATTAAACCGACATCAGTGAAACCGCAGACGACATACGTGATGGTGATCAACCACGTGACTCGATATCGGAATATTAAAAAAATGGATTTTAATAGGGTGCTTAGTTGGAGCTTCTGTTTATCAACCACGTTAACATTTTCAACAGGTATGGCTTGAGCCCGGTTATCCCGATATAAAAAGAAAATCAGTGGAAGTAAAATAAGACCGTATACCGCTCCATACAGAACAAACATCCATTTCCACCCGATCTCTTCAATGAGAAACAGGTTTAGTGGACCGTAAATCATTGGACCAGCTGCCATTCCAACAACAACAATGCTAATCATTAAGCCCTTCTTTTCCTTAAACCATCGAACAATCCCGACTGACACGGTGACATTGGAAACAAATCCAAACCCAACCGAACCAATCAATCCATAAAGAATAATCATATGACCGATATTCGTAGAGAAATAGGATCCGGCTAGACATAAACTAAGAAGGGCCATCCCTACTGTCAGGACTTTACGCGGACCGATGATATCGGAAAGTCTTCCTGCAAAAATAATGCTAATTCCATAGACCGTCAGATTGATAAAAGAAACGAGACTTACCCAAAACCGGTTCACCGAAAACGTTTGCTCCCACTCCGTCACATACGTCCCAAAAGAACCACGGATCCCCATTGCCGCCACCATCACAAGAAAAGATAAAGCCACAATCACATACCCATAATGAAAAGAACGTTTTGTTTTTGTTTCAAACAACGTAACTGATTCCTTGTCCACCTAAACCACCTCTCCAAATTTTAGAAGGTGCCAGGCACCTTCCAGTTTCTGGAAGGAACCTGGCACCCACTTTTTACGCGATCTTATTTTTTTCGATGAATGATATAGTTTAATAGATGTTTCAAGAAGGGGATGTTTTTAGGTGTTTGTTCGATGGTTTCCATCGCCTGGCTATACTGGTCCCACATGGCTTGTTTGGCGCCCTCTACTCCTAGAATAGTGACAAAGGTGGAACGCATGTGTTGGGCATCATCGCCGACTGGTTTACCGAGTTGCTCTGAAGTTCCTTCTACATCTAGGAGATCATCCTTAATTTGAAAAGCGACCCCTGCATGGCGAGCAAATCTTTTCAAAGCTTGAATTTCTTCTTCCTCGACCATGGCAAGGATTGCAGGCATGATCAAAGCCGCCTCAAAGCCAATCCCTGTTTTGTAAAAACACATCGTATTCAATTGCTCCAAGGTCAATGTCTTCCCTTTTGATTCCAAGTCCATCGCCTGTCCCTTGCACATTTCCGCTGTGACTCTTGAGGAGTAACGGATTAGTTGAAGAACAGTTTTGGCGTGAAACTCCTGAAGATTCGTTTGCTCTTCAATCGCCTTTTGCGTTAAAAAAAGACTCGTCAACTCTGCGGTCGCAACATTGTAAACCTTATGTACCGTTTGTCTCCCCCTCCGAATCGAAGCATTATCTTGCGAAGGGAGGTCATCGAGAATTAAAGAAGCTGTGTGCATATATTCCAACGATTTCAACAACGGCTCGATTTCGCTTGGACTTAAACCATAATGTTCGACTCCCATCATCCATGCCATGACAGGTCTTAATCTTTTTCCATCCCCTACAAGACTGTAGTTGGCTGCCTCAACAATATGGTCATGAAAGGATGGATCCAGATCTTTTTCCGTAAGGGGTAATATAGTGTTCAACTCCAAACGAACTTTTTCAACAGTATCTATGAATGTCTCTCGCTCTTGCCGATCTCTTTTCAAATTGGTAATCATATGGTCCCGCAGCAGTTTATCAAAAAAGTCCACATCATCTGCTTTTTCAACCATCTTTTGAATCAATGAATTGAACTGTGGCATATCAGAGGTTAAAAGATTCATCAATTTTTCATACTCGGTATCCCCGATTTTTTCCTTAAACCGCTTCAACCCGTTAATGGCTCGATCGAGAATAACTTCGCGAGTTTTCGCATCCGAACGGTATACATGGTGGATTAAATGAGAGATGACACTCCAATACAATTCAAAGGGATTGATCAAGTCTGGACGCTCGTCGTGATATTTCCAATAATATGTATAGGGAGTGACGGATCCCTCTTGTAAATCATCAAACAGATCCGCGAAATCATCGGCTAATTGATTATAAATGCCATAATAGAACGTGCGGCTTTCAAAGCCTTCATCCTCGGGTGCACTCAGAACCGAGCGAATGATCGAACGAGATGAAAAAGACTTTAGAATCACAGGAATAAAGAGTTCCTCATTTTTATAATGAGGATTGGAAAGAGCCTTTTTGCGATCAACCTCTTGCGATTGAAAAAAGACATAAGCCTCTTCGAAAAAGGACTTCATTTTGCTTGGCTGTTGATGGTTTTTGATATATTCAAAGGCTTCTCGAAGCTCGCTATGTACGAATGTAATGAATTCTTTATTTTTTCCATTCCAATCTCCTAGCTCTGGAACAACTCCTGTTGTCAGGGAGGTGCGGATAAGTTCGGAGTACTGGGTTTCCTCCTGTTGGGACAGGATTTTTGCATCCAAAAGGTCGTCGATGAATGGATAGGTCAATCCATAGGCATAACCAAGTCGAATCGCTTCATCAAGCCTTTTAGCCCGTTCTATGTCTGGTGTCTCGTCCCCCATTTCTTCCCTCACATGCATGAGAACACCGGCAATGATTTTGATTAATTTTCTCACCGCATGATCGGCATCCATTTCCTCTGGAATCTGGGTCGATATCATTTCTAGTTTTTCCATCAGCCAAATATAGGTGTTGGGAATCCCCTCTTCCTGCGCTTTTCGATAAAGCCCGTCTGAGGAAAAGAAGTCTGATTTTTGTTCAGCGTTGTCTTTTGTCAATTTTTCTTTCAGATCGTCTACGATTTGTCGAACTCTTTTTTGTGTCTTCTTTTCATTTAAATCCTTGCCTAAATCCCTCATAAATAGATAGGAAATGCTTCGGTCAAGGTAAGGATCTAGTTTTCCACTGTACCTCATCCACTGGATATAGCTGTGATAATCTGTAGAATCGGGACCTTTCTTTTTTCGAGAAAAAATAGAAAAGAGTGAAGGCTGGTGGATATGTTGTTGTTTCCATGCGTTGAAATCTTGAGTGAGGATTGGGATAAAATCTTTTTCCCTGACGTGAGATACGAGCGCGGCAAAATAGTCGGCAGCCCGCTGCTCCGCCTCCTTATAACATTGTGTTGGATCAATCATTAAAGCCTTGTTCATTCCTTTACCTCCGGGACAGAGGGACAGTTCCGCTGCCCCAGCTCATCAATTCATTTACAAATACAGTATGATACCATTCTATAGCATCATACGAAAGATTAGAACGGAAGGCGCAATAGAAGGTGCCTGGCACCTTCCAGTTACTGGAAATCCTTGAGTTCCTTCTTTATTTTTAGCTTATAAGAAAAGGGTCCATAATACAAGTTTGGAATGTAGGATAGGTTACTGAAGGTGGTGCTTACAACCTCGTTTTCTGTAAAAAAATGGGAGGTGCCTGGCACCTCCCATTTTTTTGGGAATCACTCTTTTATTATCTCGGTCAATTCTTTATAAATCGAAACCACATCATCCAGTTTCATTCGAACAAGTCCACTTGAGGAAGGGGCAACGAAGTCGATGGTTCCTGGAACGATGGATTCTTCTTGTTTTCCCCAAGGAGCTGATTTCCGTCCGCTGTATTGCAGATATACGCCTTTTCCCACAAAACAGACGACCTTCGGGGAATGGGTTTTGATTTTCTTCCTTAGCTCAACCCTGCCATTCTGATATTCTTCCTTTGTAATCTCATCAGCTGCTTTGGTTGGTCTTGAAACGATATTCGTAAAACCATATCCCTGTTCCAATAGCGTTTCATCTTCTTCAGGATGGTACTTTCTTGAGGTTAATCCCGCTTCAAATAAGATTTTCCAAAAACGATTATTGGGATTGGCATAATGATGTCCCGTTTCACCCGAGCGAATACTTGGATTAAATCCCACAAAAAGAATCTTCAAATGATCATCTATAATATCAGGAATAGAATTCAAGAAATCCCTCCAATTTTTGACAGGCGCCAGGCACCTTCCAGTTCCTGGAAGCCACCTGGCGCCCAACTTATTTTGCAAGTGCTTCTATTCGATAGGCGGTTTCGAATCCGCCTCTTGTGGCGTCGGCTAGTGTGGCATGACCCGCGGCATCGCCAATAACGAATACATGTTCAAAATGCGCTTTAAGCATTTCTTCTAATGGATTATACGCGGTGACTCCCATGGCGACAACGACTTGATCCACTTCAACTTTCTTCTGCCCACTTGTTTGCGTATCTTCCAATAACACCCCGGTCTCTTGAATTTTCTCGACTTTATGATCAGTAATAATGTGAACGCCGAGCTTTTTCAACTTTTCAAACAAGCGTAATCGAGTGGCACCGCTGATTTTACTACCTGACTTTGTTGGTAATTCAACATACGTCACGGTATTCCCTTTTTCAGCAAGCCCTTTTGAGGTACTGTAACATACCATCCCACTTCCTAACACAGCCACTCTTTGATCGTTTAGGACCTTCTTTTCCTTTTTAACATCAATGTAGTGACAAACGTTTGGCAAGTCAACTCCCTCGATTTCTGGAGTGAACGGTTGTGAGCCTGTTGCTAGTAAAATTGCATACGGGTTTAACGACTGGATTTCTGCAAGGGTTGCCTCTGTATTCAGTCTTACATCGACCCTCAGTCGGTTTAATTCATTTTTCATATATTCCACATACCATTTTGTTTTCTTGCGATAAACAGGCTCTGTGACTAGTTTCAGTTGCCCGCCAAGTTGGTCGTTTTTTTCAAATAAGGTAACGCTGTATCCTTTTTCTGTTAAAACTCTTGCTGCTTCCATACCGCCAGGGCCTCCCCCAACAATTACCACATGTCGAGGCTCGTCTACTTTTTCAAAATGGGGAAATTCCAATTCCCTACCGGCTCTGGCGTTCACTGAGCACTCTATATACTCTTTAGAATAGACACAATGTAGACAAGAGATACACATTCTAATTTCCGCTTCACGACCTTCCGAGACTTTGCGTACCCATTCCGGATCAGCGATATGACCACGACCGATGGCAACAAAGTCTGCTTTTCCGTCCGCAATAATGGATTCTACATATTTCGGTTGTCGGATATTCCCAACGGCAATAACCGGGATGTCAACCTCTTTTTTGAGCTCCTCCGCAAGATAGACTCTCCAGCCCTGCTCAAATACAGGGGATTCAATGACCGTCTCCATCGAATTATAGTTCCCAGCACTAGCATGAAGGCCATCTACACCCAAACTTTCAAGGTGCTTAGCAATTTTCTTACTTAGAGCGACATCTGTTCCGCCTTCATCAAATTCGTCAACACTTAGTCTGACAATCACAGGATAGTCGGCGCCGCACTGCTCTTTAACTCCAACTACAATTTCCTCTAAAAATCTAATTCTATTTTCAAAAGAACCACCGTATTCGTCTTTCCTCACGTTTGCATTCGGACTTAGGAAATTGTTAATTAAATAGCCGTGGGCTGCATGAATTTCAACTCCGTCAGCGCCCGCATGTTTGGATCGAACAGCTCCTTGAATAAACTTTTGTACCAAGTCTTTGACTTCTTCGGTAGTCAGTTCTCTCGGTTCTTCCCCTACCGCTTTGATCATCACAGGACTTGGACCGACAATTTGTTTTCCCCCTGTCAACAAGGAATTCGATTGCCGCCCAGCATGATGGAGCTGTACAAAAAGTTTAGCCCCATGTTTATGTATAGCATTCGTTAACCTCTGCAGCTCTGGTATAAAATTATCGTGATCGATTCGTAATTGATTGGGTGCACCTTTTCCTAGCTCGTGATCGATGGTGGTAAATTCTGTGATAATTAATCCTACGCCACCTTCTGCTCTCTCTTCATAATATTTTATAATCCGGTCCGTGACTTCTCCATTTGGACCAGCAAAGTTAGTGGACATTCCAGGCATGACAATTCGATTTTTTAACGTTAACGTGCCAATCTTGCCTGTACTTAAAACATGATTATACAAAATTAAGTCCCCCTCATGATTTCGCAATAATAACTCTCTATTTCATCATTATAAGTCAATAAATTCGACATTTCTGTGCGAAATGTAACAGATATATGGAGAAGATTTGACATAAGTTTAATGTCTGATGGTAAAAAATGTAAGGTGCCAGGCACCTTACATTTTTTTACAGTGGATCACTGGTTTGAAGTACCACTCCTAATTTTTGATTGGAATCACTTTTATAAAAAAGTGGTTATGCTATCCTTTATGGAGAATGATTCTCGAAAAAGAAAGGGGCACGTTCATATGGCGTTTTATCATGATTTATCTACATACTATGACCAGATTTTTCCACTCAATCAAACCGCTTATGCATTTATCTCAAACTGTTTTCAAAAAGGGGATTCTATCATTGATATGGGTGCGGGAACTGGGAATATGGCGATAGCCCTTGCTCAAGGAGGATTGCAGGTTACAGCATCTGAACCGGAAGAAACGTTGGTCGAGTCCATAAAGAAAAAAGCAGCGGAAAAAGGCATTTCACTGTCCGTACATACGAAGACAATGGAAAAACTCGGTGAATTTCAGGAGAACTTTGATGGAATTCTTTGTGTTGGAAATACATTGCCCCATTTACCTAATATTGTGGAAGTTGAACGTTTTTTAGGTCAGTGTTATGAAAAATTAAAGGAAAATGGCAAGCTGATTCTTCAGCAAGTTAACTATGACAAGGTACTAGCTAAAGATGACTTTTCGTTTCCTGTGATTGAAAAAGAAAATTTCACTTTTACAAGGCATTATGAAAAAAAGAATGAGCATATTCATTTCACATCAAGATTAACCATTGACGGAGAAACCATCGACAATACGATTCCTTTATATCCCATAACCTCACAACAATTAAAACAAGCGCTAGAAAAAGTAGGATTCCAAAATATCAACCAATACGGAAACTTCAAAGAGGAAAATCACACCAGCGAATCACCCGCATTGGTAACAGTCGCACGTAAATAATCTTGCAAATGGAAGAAAATGGGAGGTGCCAGGCACCCCCCATTTTCTTCCATTTAATCCCGACCAAATAAAAAACCGAAGTTCAATATGAGAACTTCAGTTTTTTACAATATATGGAAGGTGACTGGCACCTCACTTAAATGACCAATTTTAATTACGCTTGGTTACCAGATCCAAAGATTGCGATTTTTTCTAGTACGACTGCTTTGATTGCGTCACGGCCTGGTTGCATGTATTTACGTGGATCATATACGTCTGTTTTCTCAGCTAATACTTCGCGAACACGTTTTGTGAAAGCCATTTGGTTTTCTGTATTTACATTAATTTTAGAAGTTCCTAATGAGATAGACTTTTTAATATCCTCTTCAGGGATCCCTGTTCCACCGTGTAGAACAAGTGGCATATTTGTAAGATTCTTGATTTCTTCCATTTCCTTATAGCCTAGTTTTGGTTCACCTTTGTAAGGTCCGTGTACAGAACCTAATGCAGGAGCAAGGCAGTCGATACCAGTTTGATCAACAAGCTGCTTACATTCTTGTGGATCTGCATAAATAACTCCATCTGCAACTACATCGTCTTCTTGCCCACCAACAGTTCCTAATTCAGCCTCAACAGATACACCGTTCGCATGCGCATATTCAACCACTTTTTTAGTGATTTCGATGTTTTCCTCAAATGGGTGGTGAGAGGCATCGATCATAACAGATGTAAATCCTGCATCAATGGCTTCCTTACATTTATCAAAAGAAGAACCATGGTCTAAATGAATTGCAACAGGAACGGTAATGTTCATGTCTTCTAAAAGTCCTTTGACCATCATCACGATTGTTTTAAATCCGCTCATGTGACGAGCCGCACCTTCTGAAACACCTAAAATCACAGGTGATTTCGCTTCTTCTGCTGCAGCTAGAATCGCTTGTGTCCATTCAAGGTTGTTAATATTGAATTGACCTACCGCATATTTATTTTCTAAAGCTTTGTTTAACATTTCAGTCATTGAAACTAATGGCATATTGTGTTTCCTCCTCTTTGAAATAAGTACTTTACCACTGTGCAGTCTTTTACCGATAAAATAGATCTCATGTATAAATTTATGCCTATATTATGTAAGATAACCACTGCTATATTATATATGAAAAAAAGTTTTTTTTCATAAAAATCCAATATAAAAGGATAGACTATGCTGAATGTTCAACATTTGGACACTTTTATGAAACATGGGGACGGTTCTTCGTGTTTCACTAATGGTGACTATTTTTTAAAAACAAGGGGCTCAAAATATTGAATGAAACATTTAGAACCGTCCCCTTGTTTCATTGAAATGGACTGTTAAAAGTTGTAGATTAAAAACAGAAGGTGATTAAATGGACATTGAAAAATATTTGGATCGTATCGATGCTGTTAAGATAAATGAGCCTACACTTGACTATCTTGCTCATATACAGAAACAGCACGTATTATGTGTACCTTTTGAGAATGTAGATATTATTCGTAAAAAACGTCTGTCATTAAATGTTGATGCGCTTTATCAAAAATTAGTGATTGAAAGACATGGAGGTGTGTGTTACGAGTTAAACGGTTCATTTTTCCATCTACTAGAGGAGCTTGGATTTAGACCTTATTTAATGGCTGGAACTGTGTATGCAGGAAATGGCAAGTGGGCGTTTGAAAACACGCATATGTTCATCATCGTTCCCGTCGATGGCGAGGAATATTTAGTAGACGTTGGGTTCGGCGGGAATTGTCCGAGACTTCCAGTCCCCTTCAGCGGTGAAGAAGTGATCGATACGGATGGAATTTATCGAGTGAAAAAAGAGGAAGCTGTTTCACTTTATTATTTACAGAAAAAATCTAGTGATGAGTGGGAAACGTTGTATCGATTTGAACCACCAACGCCGGATAAATGGACTTTTGAAACCATTCAACCGATCTGTGTTTGGACGGAAACCTCTCCTGATTCGAAGTTTAACAAGATCTATTTTTTGTCACGAGTAACGGAAGATGGTCGAATTACGTTATCTGGTGACACGTTGACGATTGTTAATGGTAGCGAAAAGGTAAAGGAAAAAGTGGAAGATTGTGAGATTAGTGAGGTTGCTCGCCGATATTTTGGGTTGGAGATCTGATTTCGTAATAAGTAAATTCAAAAAACACATGGAGTTAAACTACTCTATGTGTTTTTTAATAGATTGCAACATTATCTATATTTTTTATGAATAAACTAAAACATATATTCTCAATACATTCTATTGTAATCCGATAAAATTAGTTGTATTTTATTATTAACGGAATATTTTAACTTATGAGTGGAGGTTATGTTAATAATGGACGTATTTGAGGCGATTCAAAACAGACGGGAAGTCACGAAATATCTGGATAAACCCATTCCAAAGGATCAATTAGAACAAATCCTAAATGCTGGATACTTAGCTCCAGCTGGTAATAATCTTCCATCAAGAGAATTCATATTAGTGCAAAAACCTGAAATTTTACAACATTTATCAAAGGCTACTCCCTTTATGCCTTGGTTAGAGGGTGCACAAGCAGCCATTGTGATTACAGGACGACCTGAAGTGAGTAAATACTGGCTTCAAGATGCTTCAATTGCTAGCGGATTTATTTGGTTACAATCAACGGAATTTGGACTAGGGGCAGCTTTTGGAGCCATCTATCATGCCGAGGATGCGGCAGAATCCGCAAAACGAGAAAACTATGTGTTGGAAGCACTCTCTATTCCGGAAGACAGACGCATAGTAGCCATCCTGGGACTGGGCTATCCAGAAGAACAACCACCAGCAAAAGCACAGTTACCAAGAGAAACGATTATTCATTACGACCAATTTCAAAAATAATTCTTCCACAAAATGGGTGGTGCCTGGCACCACCCATTTTGTGCAGGAACCATCCATTTTTTTCCAAACCCTTATTTTTTCCTTCTCCTCTGTCCCCTCCCTTGTTCTACAATTCTTGACATAATCTTGACATTTCCTAATAAAGTTCTGGAAATGCATGGGCTATGATAAAGGTGTAAGAAGAAGACGTCCTTATAGGAGATGATTAATATGAAATGGAAATTAGTAGTATTAGGTGGAGCTTTGGTCGGAACCTTTACATTAGGGGCTATGTTTTCTCCAATCGGACAACCGGAAGCAGGCATCAATGAAGGGACTCCAGCTATGATTCAAACAGTGACGAACGGAAATACCTCCCAACAACTAAACGATTCCGATATCTGCCCTGTTTCAGGTCAAGAAATGGGAAGCGGCGCTGGAATGGGCTATCATTTTGCCGGTTCCTTGTCAACCGTCATCGCTGAAGCCTTCAATATCAGTGTCGAAGAACTACAAACTGCTCGTAGTGAGGGCAAATCCGTTGCAGACTTAGCGAAAGAAAAGAATGTGTCACTCGATGAATTGAAGACGAAAGTGTTGGAAGCTAGAAAGTCAGAACTCCAACAACTTGTATCAGATGGGTCCATCACCCAAGAACAAATGGATGACATGCTAGTGAATATGGAATCTAGGATTGCTTCTGCTCTTGAAAATAACGGATTCGGATTTAATCATGGACATATGAATGGCCGTGGTGGAATGGGAAATGGTCATATGAATCGTGGAAATATGTCTTTTTATTAAATCACAATGAGCTCTGAAGCAAACCTTCAGGGCTTTTTTTACAGAAAAAAAGAAATGGTATAATAAAAGAATAAGATTGGAGGTCATGCTCGTGGGAAAAGTCGTTGCCATTATTGATGATGAAAGCAAAATCCGTGATACCATTAAGTCCTATTTACAGAACGAAGGGTTTGACACGGTTGAAGGGGATGATGGTGTCGCAGCTGTCAAACTTGTAAAAAATCAAACTGTGGACCTCATTTTATTAGACGTGATGATGCCAAATATGGATGGCTTTCAAGCTTTACGCGAAATCCGCTCCATTAGTAGAAAAATGCCCATCATTATGCTGACAGCCAAATCCGAGGAAATCGATAAACTGCTCGGACTTGAAATGGGTGCCGATGATTACATCACAAAACCTTTCAGTATGCGTGAGCTGGTCGCAAGAATTAAAACCGTTTTACGTAGAAGTGAGCCCGATTCCACGGAAGATCCTGATGAACTCATTATCAGAGGACCGATTGAAATCAATCTCAATACATATGAAGTGAAACTAAACGGTACACTCCTTAGTTTAACACCGACAGAATATAAGATTCTTGTTACCCTAGCACAGAAACCAGGTCGTGTTTACAGCCGTTTGCAATTAATGAATAGTGCGATGGGAGAAGCCTTCGCCAACTATGAACGTTCGATTGATACACATGTTAGTAACCTTCGGAAAAAGGTAGAGAAAGACCCTGCACACCCTGAGTTCATTCATACTGTTTATGGGATTGGATATCGCTTCGGAGAAAACACATGAAACTTCAAACCAAACTGACCATTGCTTTTATTTCGATTGTGTTACTGATGGGACTGAGCCAATCCATTTTTTTACAATCCAAAATACAAGATACCTTTCAAAACTATCTCGACCGGCAAAATATCGGATACCTAGAAAGAATGAAGCAAAACCTCACTCTTTTTTATGAAGAAACCGGATCTTGGGAAAATGTCCAACAGGTTTATTTTAACGAATTCACAGGAAATGAACACGGGATGATGATGCGTGGAAATATGAATAGCATGAACATGCATTTGCCGAGCGCCGACCTCCTTCTCCTAGACACCCGTGGCACCGTGATTGCCGATACAACTGGCACGAGAAATGGAGAATCGAGTACAAATTTTAATGGAAAAAAGTCGGATATCACCATCGATGGAAAAAAAGTAGGAACGCTCCTCCTCTATCAATCAGGTCTCCAAAGCCTTGAAAAGGAGTTTATTCTTTCTTCTAATCTTGCCATTATCAATACCAGTATCATCGCGGCTCTGATTGCTGTTCTTCTGAGTATCTGGATCACTAAAAAAATTACAAAACCATTAAAAGAACTCACCAAAAGAACGAAGCAAATTACCCGTGGGGAAAAATGGACACCTGTGACCATTTCGACAAAAGATGAATGGCAGGAACTAGGAGATGCATACAATGAAATGGCCGTTCAACTTGCGAAAAATGAAGAAGTCAGACAAACCCTTGTAGCTGATGTCGCACACGAATTACGAACGCCACTGACGATTCTTCAAGGAGAATTAGAATCGATTCAAGAAGGTGTCAAACAACCAAATGAAGAAGTGATTCTAAAATTAATCGACGAGGTTTACCGCTTAAAACGATTAGTAAATGACCTGCAGCAATTGAGTTTGGCAGAAGCGGGGAAACTTCCACTCCATAAACATCCCGTACAAATCAAAGAACTCATCGAGCGAATCTGTGGAAATTTTCAATGGCTTGCCGATGAGAAACAGATTTCATTACGCTATGATCAAATCTCTGAAGATGTTTGGCTAGAAATAGACCCCGATCGCATCACACAAGTGGTTGTTAATCTCGTTGGAAATGCGCTTCGACATACACCCAATCATGGATTAGTCGAGATCACAGGTTACGAGGGTGACGACTCTTTTATTTTAAAAGTATCAGATAACGGTCCAGGAATCCCAAAAGATACCCTGCCCTTTATTTTTGAGCGTTTTTACAAACGAGACCTATCAAGGTCGCGTTCCGAAAGTGGTACGGGACTTGGACTTTCCATTGCCAAAGGATATGTGGAAGCACACGGGGGAACCATCGCTGTTGACAGTGAAATCAATAAAGGGACCACTTTCACGGTTGTACTCCCCTCAAAACTAGAACACAAAAAGGATGAGGAGCCATAAACGGTCTCATCCTTTTCCAATTTGTGGTAGGTGCCTGACACCTTCCTTTTTTTGGGGAATTATTCTTTTGTCTTCAATTCCAATGGAACTTTAATGATTTCTTCAAGTTTTTCACCATTTAGGATTTGTTCGGCGGCTTTGACTGCCTCTTCGCCCATTAGTGCTGGCTGTTGGGCTACGGTTGCAGTGAGTTGTCCAAGTTCTACGGATTTGATGGCATCTTCTGTGCCGTCAAATCCAACGACGACCACGTCTTGACCTGCTGCTTTGATGGCTTCAATCGCACCTAACGCCATTTCATCATTGTGCGCAAATACCGCTTGTACTCCACTTGTCCCTTGAAGGGTATTTTCCATAACGGTTAGACCTTTCGTTCGATCAAAGTCTGCCGGTTGGCTAGCCACCACTTCAAGTTTACTTTCTGCGATATTGTGGAAGCCTTCTCCACGTTCACGGGTTGCAGATGCTCCTGGTACCCCTTGCAATTCAACAACTTTTGCATTTTCACCGACCTTTTCAACGATAAAGTTAGCTGCCATTTCACCACCTGATACGTTATCAGACGTAATTAATGTTTCCACTTCCCCATTATCTGCAGAACGGTCAATCGTAATAACCGGGATCCCTGCACTGTTTGCTGATTGAACAGCAGAGGATACTGCAGCTGAATCAGTTGGGTTAATTAATAACACATCAACACCCTGTTGGATTAAATCTTCAATTCCACTGATTTCTTTGGAAGCATCGTTTTGCGCATTGACTTCAATGACTTCCATTCCTTTCGCTTTAGCTTCCTCGACAATCGCATCACGCAATGATACGAAGAATGGATTATCTAAAGTTGATACGCTCAACCCGATTTTAATATTTTCATTTCCTCCAGATGAGTTATTCACTAATGGACTTTCCATTGAACAGGCACTAAGAAAAATCATTGTCAACGTAACGAGTATTGCTAGTATTTTCTTCATATTCTCACCCCATTAAGATTTCTTTCGATCAAGTAATACAGCAATTAGGATTACGACACCTTTGACCACTTGTTGATAGAATGATGAAATTCCTAACAAGTTCATTCCGTTATTTAAAATTCCGATTACTAATACCCCGATTAATGTTCCCGTAATCCGTCCTTTACCTCCAGCAAGACTTGTACCCCCTAATACAACGGCAGCAATCGCATCCATTTCATAAGCTTGTCCAGCTGTTGGTTGAGCGGAATTCAGACGAGAAGTTAAAATCATACCTGCTAACGCTGCTAACATCCCACTGATGGAGTATATCCAAATTTTAACCCGGTTTGTTTTGATCCCTGAAATAATGGCAGCCTTTTCATTTCCACCAATCGCATAGGTTTGACGACCAAATGACATTTTATTAAGTAAAAACCATAGAGCAAAGAACGCAATAATCATCGTTACAGCAGGTACTGGAATCGCTAAGAAATATCCTTTTCCAAACAATTGGAATGCGTATGAATCACCAAGACCTGTGATGGGCTTTCCTTCTGTAAACACAAGTGTTAAACCACGATAAACAGTCATCGTTGCTAATGTAACAATGAAAGGAGCTAGTTTTCCTTTCGAAATTAATACCCCATTAATCGCACCTAAGATCGCACCAATCAACGTTCCGATAATAACCGCAAGAATCGGATCAATTCCGGATACCATCATTCCAGCAGCCAGTGCACTAGATAGAGCGAGTATCGAACCGACTGATAAGTCAATTCCGCCGGTTAAAATAACAAACGTCATCCCAAAGGCAATGAGTCCATTAATAGAAATTTGTCTTAATAGATTCATTAGGTTGGCAGGATCTATAAAAGACGGATTTAAAACCGTTACGATTAAAATCAATGCCAATAAAGCGAATAGGGCTCCAAATTTATCTAAGATGGTTGAAAATCTTCCCGTTTTCATCATTTTCCCCCCGTTGCATAAGTCATAATTTTTTCTTGCGTAGCTTCTTCTCTCGTTAACTCTCCTGTGATTTTCCCTTCATGAATAACCAAAACCCGGTCACTCATCCCAAGTACTTCAGGAAGGTCAGAAGAGATCATAATAATCGCTAAACCACGTTCGGTAAGTTCGTTCATTAGATTATAGATTTCACGTTTAGCACCGACGTCGATTCCTCTTGTCGGTTCGTCCATAATCAACACTTTCGGACCTGTGCCAATCCATTTTGCAATGACGACCTTTTGTTGGTTCCCACCTGATAGATTGCCGGCAGCCAGTTCCCCAGACTGTGTTTTGATTTTTAAACGCTGAATCATTTTCTCGACAAATTGCTTTTCATCATCTGTTTTCATGATGCCTTTTGGTGCAAAACTTTCTAAGTTAGGTAAAGACATATTTTCACGAATTGAAAAATCAAGCACAAGTCCTTCGTCTTTCCGATCCTCTGTGATAAAAGCAAGTCCGAATTTAACGGCATGAGATGGATTTTTTATCGTAACAGGTTTTCCATTGATCTTGATTTCTCCGCTATCTAGTGGATCCATTCCAAAGATCGAACGCATAATTTCGGTTCGTCCAGCTCCCATTAATCCAGAGACCCCTAAAATTTCTCCTTCTTTTACAGAAAAGTTAATATCCTGAAACGCACCTTTTCGTGTAAACCCTTCCACTTGTAGGACCGTTTCACCTAATTTTGGATGTCGATCCGGATATCGATCAGACAGTTCACGACCGACCATTTGCTTCACAATTTCTTCAAAATTCGTTTCTTTAATTTGCGAGGTAGCAACGGAAACACCGTCACGCATCACAGTGATTCGATCACAGATTTCAAAGATTTCTTCCATTCGGTGTGAAATATACACGATGGATACGCCATTTGTGGTTAACTCTTTCATAATCACAAACAACTTTTCAATTTCACGGTCGGTTAAAGCTGAGGTTGGTTCATCCATGATGATCACTTTAGCATCCATCATCAGTGCCTTGGCAATTTCAATCATTTGCTGTTCACCGACAGAAAGAGAACCCGCTTCCTTATCAAGCGGAATGGTCAAGTCCAACCTGCTTAGGATGGCTTCAGCCTGTTTTTTCATTTCTTTCGTATTTAATTTTCCGAACGCGTTTGTGATTTCTTTGCCGATAAATAAGTTTTGTAAGACCGTCATTTGCGGCCAAATATTTAATTCTTGTCGAATGAAGGCAAGACCCGCTTTTTCAGCTTCCTTCGAATTTTTATAAAGGGTTTCCTTTTCATCAATCGTGATTTTCCCTTCGTCTTGATGAAAGAGCCCAGTTAAAATATTCATGATCGTAGATTTCCCTGCTCCATTTTCACCCATAAGCGCATGGATTTCGCCAGGTTCAAGAGTAAAGTTCACCCCTTGTAACACCTTATTGGTACCAAAGGCCTTATGAATATTTTCCATGACAATTCTCATGATTTTCACCACCTCTTTTATTTAGAAAAAGACATTCGCTTGTAAAATACAGTTTGAGTAAGGAGTCGTTTCACCGGTACGAATAATTGCTTTTGCATTGACCGTCATTTTTTTAAAATCCTCATGGGATAAAAATTCAATTTCCTGTGAAAAACGAGCTTTCATAAAATCATATTGTTCTGGATTCATATCCTTAATTTCAGAAGCTAGATAGATTTTTTCAATATGCATGTCGTCTGCGACAGATTCGGTGACCTCTTGATAGGAAGGGCTACCAGGTTTGAGTGCAAGGTCAATTTTTTTAACCCCTGCTGGTATCGGAAGTCCCGCATCACCAATGACAATAAAATCCGTATGCCCTAAATCAGCAAGTACTTTTGATATTTCACTATTTAAAATGCCGTGTTTCTTCATTTTAAAGGCTCCCTTCCACTTGGACACGTGTTGGCATTCCGCCTTGTGCGCCAAATTTGGTAATCGACAGGGAAGCCGCACGGTTCGCAAATTTAATCGCTTCCGAGATCTCTTTTCCTTCTGCTACCGCTACGGCAAAGGCTGCGTTAAAAGTATCTCCGGCTCCTGTTGTATCAACCGCTTCTACCACATAAGCTGGAACGACCACCTCAGATGTTCCGTTATGATAACGGACGCCATTTTTCCCTTCCGTGATAATTAATTTATTCGGGTATTGCGCTAACACGTCGGAACGATTTTGATCTCCGAATAATACCGCATATTCGTGTTCATTCGGTGTGATGAAGCTTGCATACTCGATCACTTCACGGCTTAATTCCCTTGCCGGCGCTGGATTTAGAAGTAATTTTTTCCCGAATCGATGACAAAACTCTGCGACATATTCAACGGTATCGGCTGGAGTTTCATGCTGAATCAGAATCATATCTGCTTGTTTTAAAACATCTTCCGCACCTTTTATAAAATCAGGAGTTACTTCATCATTCGCTCCTTTAACAACGATAATACTATTGTCTCCCTCAGCTAGAGTGATATGGGCCGTACCGGATGCACAATGTGTAACCGGTTCCACATTCGTTACAGAAACACCATTTTTCTTCAAATTATCTACAATCTCTGTTCCAAATGCATCGTCCCCGACTCGACCAATCATTTCTACATCAGCGCCAAGCCTTGAAGCAGCAACCGCTTGATTGGCCCCCTTTCCACCGGGTACGGTATGAAAACTTTCCCCTATTAACGTTTCACCCGCTAATGGTCTTTTACTAGCGGTAACAACTAAATCCATTGAAACACTGCCAATGACAGCGATTTTTACCATCTTAATCAACGTCCTTTCTGGTTGAATTTCGCTCAATAAACTGTACTGGAAATTTATAATGTAACTGAGATAATGGCTCTTGGTTTATTTGCCCAATTAATATTTGAGCTGCCTTCATTCCCATCTCATAAGCAGGTTGGTGAATTGTCGATAATCCAGGATACACAATTCCGCTAATATAGATGTCATCAAAGCCAATGATCTGAATGTCGTCTGGAACACAGCGTCCTTGGCGTAAAGCTTCATTTAGTACGGCAATCGCCACGGTATCATTGCAGGCAAGAACGGCATCGGAATCTGGAAATCTTTTAAAAAGCTCCACAGCCGTTCTTTCCCCGTCTTGGAAGGATAATTTTGAATCGATTATATTTATTTTAATATTTTCTTGCTCCAGTATTTCCAGAGCAGCCTGGAAACGTTCTTGAACCGTCTTTACCGTTACCGGTCCTCTTATAATGGTTACTTTCTTACACCCTCGTTCGAGAATTTTCTCAGCTTGAAGTCTACCACCTTGCGTTTGATCCGCAAATACAGCCGGAAACTCCTCCACGATTCGGTCTAGTAATACAATCGGAATCTTTGACCTTTGTATCTTTTTGAAATCGATTTCATTTGTTGATAAAATCAAACCGACAACGTTATTTTGCAAAAAGGTATCAAGGTAGTCGTTTTTCTTTTCTTGCTTGTCATCACTGTTTCCAATAATAAGATGATAGCCTTCTTGGTAAAAATAATCTTCTATTCCCCGTGCAAGGGCTGGAAAAAATGGGTTCGCGATATCTGGTAGAATCAGTCCAATTAATTTGGATTTCTTTTTAAAAAGAGAGCGCGCTACCTCATTCGGTTTATAATGTAATAGATTAATCGCATCGTTGACCGCTTTCCTTGTGTCTTCGTGAACGTATCCATTGTTATTGATCACTCTAGATACCGTTGCTACCGAAACACCCGCAGCTTTTGCAACATCTCGAATAGTTGCCATTTTGTTTCACCACCCTGTAACCGGTTACACATATAATAAAACATTTTGTCGAAATATGCAATGAAAAAGTTTCATTCGAAAATTCCCATATTTTACTAGGTGCCTGACACCTTCCAGTAATTGGAAGGTGTCAGGCACCTACCATTTTTTTACATAGTCTTAACACCTCCTTAAGAAACTATAGATGCTTTTCTAATACAATTATTATAAGATTGATTGATTTGGAGGAGATTTCATGAAGGTGACGGTTGCAGGAACAGGCTATGTCGGGTTGGTAACAGGGGTTTGTTTAGCAGATTTGGGCCATCATGTGACATGCATGGATGTGCAAGAGGAGAAAATAAATCTCCTGAAGGCTGGATATTCCCCCATTTATGAAACAGGATTAGAACCGATTTTACAAAAAAATATAGCCAACGGTCGACTCCACTTCACCACCAATCCAAAAGAAGCGTATGCACAAAATGATCTCATTTTTATAACGGTTGGCACGCCAGAAAATCCAGATGGAACCGCGGATTTACAATATGTTGAGCGTGTTGCCCTTACAATTGCGGGTCAGCTTGAAGATGATGTGATCGTTTGTATGAAAAGTACAGTACCTGTAGGCACAACGGAAAAGGTGCAAAAGATTATCGAACAGAACAAGCCGCCACACCTAGCGGTTGAAGTCGTTTCGAATCCTGAATTTCTTCGCGAAGGATCGGCTGTTGAGGATTTCTATTATGGAGATCGAATTGTCATCGGCTCTCGAAATCAGGAAGCTGCTGCTACTTTAGAAGAATTATATTCTCCCCTGCAAATTCCGATGATTAAAACCGATATCCGAAGCGCAGAAATGATTAAATATGCGTCAAATGCCTTTTTAGCCACGAAAATTAGTTTTATTAATGAGATTTCAACGCTTTGTGAAAAAATTGGAGCCAATATTGATGAGGTCGCAAGTGGTATTGGAAGTGACCGCCGGATTGGACCACATTTTCTTCAAGCTGGAATTGGCTATGGAGGTTCCTGTTTTCCAAAGGATACAAAAGCGCTCGCTCAATTGGCTGGGAATGTTCAACATCCCTTTGAGCTGCTAGAGGCAGTCATCAAGGTAAATAATCGTCAACAATCCTTACCCGTTGAAAAAGCAAAGCATCTACTAGGTTCTTTACAAGGATTAAAAGTGGCGGTCCTCGGAATTGCGTTTAAGCCGAAAACAGACGATATTCGTGAAGCAGCTTCCATTAAAATCATCACAGAATTACTAAATGAAGGGGCAATTGTGACAGCTTACGATCCCGTTGCCATCCCGAACGCAGAAAAAGTCTTTGGTGAAAAAGTGATGTTTACCGATGAAATTCGCGAAGCGATCTTACACGCAGATTTAGCCATTATCGCAACCGAATGGGACCAAATCAAGATGTTTCCCCTCTATTTATACAGTGAATATATGAACGACGCGCTCATCATTGATGGACGAAACTGCTATTCCCTAGCCCAGGCAAAACGACACGAGATTAAATATATATCAATTGGTCGACCAGTGGAACAGGGGGACGGTTCTCCTGTTTCACTCAATTAAAACAGTTAAACCGTGTATCCTTGGTATAGCCACCATCTCTGTTAACAAGTGAAACAAGGAGAACCGTCCCCCTGTTTCACAAAAATTAATCATTCCTTTACACGGTCTAAATATAAGTTTCTTACAATGAGGGTATCCGAATGTTAAAGGAGTCTTGCAGATGTCTAAATTGTTAATGAGCTGTTATCAGTTGGAATGTCGATTATTCCAAAAGGTCAATCGTCATTTTGACAAGAAGGTTTTGAACTTATTTTTTCGTACAATTACTAACCTAGGCGGTGCCATTTTTACCATCATTACTGCTATTCTATTACTCATTTTTTCAGCAGAATCTTATAAAATGGTTGCTGTTGCAAGTGCCCTGTCTTTGGCACTTAGTCATCTTCCAGTTCAAATCGTCAAAAAGCTGTTTCCGCGAAAGAGACCTTATTTGATTTTGGAAGAAACAAAATACCCTGTGAACCCTTTACAGGATCACTCTTTTCCATCTGGTCATACAACAGCATCTTTTTCACTGATGATTCCCTATATTCTTTATGCACCTTTACTCACCTTTGTATTATTGCCGCTTTGTCTTAGTGTAGGATTGTCACGAGTCTATTTAGGTCTCCATTATCCTTCAGATGTACTTGCCGGAGGCTTACTTGGAACAGCCACAGGGATCTTTTGCTTCTTTCTATTAAACTAACAAAGGGAATTTTACAATTTGTATAGGGGGAACTCCAATGAAATTGGCTATTTTTACAGATACGTATTACCCTGACATCAACGGCGTAGCGAAAACACTAAAACGACTAACGGATTATTTAGATGACCAGAAGATTGAGTATAAAATTTTCGCACCGAAAACAACAGCTGGTGAATATGTTTCGGAAAATATTCACCGCTTTGAAAGCCTATCTTTTTTCTTATATCCCGAATGCCGCCTGGCACTCCCGAATTTTATCCAAATCAAAAAAGAGTTGCAAAACTTTTCTCCTGATTTAATTCATGTCGCAACCCCGTTTAATATCGGTCTTTGCGGTGTGTATTATGCGAAAAAATTCAACATCCCGTTGGTGGGATCCTATCATACCAACTTTGATCAATATTTGCAGTATTATGATTTGCCGTTTTTATCGAAATTGGTGTGGAAATACATGAGCTGGTTCCATCAACCTTTTGAAAAACTATTCGTTCCTTCTATGGATACATTGGAAGAGTTGAAAGAGCGCAAATTTGAAAACTTAGAAATTTGGCCTCGAGGGGTCGATTGCCAGCTATTTCACCCCCAATATGATAAGGTCGTGACCCGCGAAAAATGGGGTGTCACAAAAAAATATTTATTAACGTATGTAGGAAGGCTGGCGCCTGAGAAAAAGGTTAAGAATCTTCTTGAGATTCAAAAACTACTGCCTCCCTCCTATGCAGAGCAGATTGATTGGTTAATCGTCGGCGATGGACCGACACGAGATGAAATGGAAAAAGAAGCTCCTAGCAATATGATTTTTACTGGTTACCAAAGTGGCACAGAGCTAGCTGAAATATACAGTGCCTCGGATTTGTTCGTGTTCCCTTCTCCAACGGAAACGTTTGGAAATGTTGTGTTGGAATCATTGGCAAGTGGGACACCTGTCATTGGAGCTAATTCAGGTGGAGTGAAAAATGTGATTCAGGATGACGTCACAGGTATCTTATGTGAGCCTGACAATTCCTCCGAGTTTGCCGATTCAATCGTGAAGCTCCTCTCTCATGAAAGCTTACGCTGGCAAATGAGAAGTGAAGGTCGAAAATATGCCTTATCCCAAAGATGGGATCAGATCTTCCAACGGCTCTTGATGCAGTATGAGGAAGTCATTGAGCAGGGTAGAAATCGAAAATATGCATGAGACTGGTTCCCTTTTTATAGCGGGTGTTGTGCTATAGGAGGGGATTTTTTTGTGTGCAAATAAGAAAAAACAGATCCTCGTTTATAGCGAAAATCTCACGACATACTCTTCATTAATTCCATTATTCTTTCTTCTGAAAGCTTGGTTACTTTTATAATGAATTCTAGCGCTAAACCTTCTTTAACACTTTCTACTGCAATTTCTTAACTTACCTTCTGCAATCCCCTTTTCCATAAGTTCTTCTTCAAGCACTTCGTATAACTTTGCTATTTTCATCGCCTCTAAAATTTCACTCATGAATTTGTTGATAATAATACCAGTTTCATTTCTTAATACACCCGTACTGACCAAATATTCACTTATTTTTTTGATATAATAAAAATAGAAACAGGTCATATTTTCCTCAACTTTAAAACACTTCTACCGATACCCCTCAGAAATCAAATTGATAATTTTGTAAGCGTTGGCAAATACTATAAATGAACATTCAACAAAAGAGGCGATGACATATGACGATCCGAAAGATTCTATATTGTGTTTTAGCCATCATCATTATTTTTATGATCAATGCGTGTAGTAATCCCTTTAAAAATCAAACCCACGAAGGGCAGAAAAAAGAAAGCCAAGTTGAAGAGAACGCACCCATAAACGTACGAAATCCACCAAAAAAAGAACCCATCGAACCTGAACCCGAACCGATTGTCAAAAGCATCAAGCTCTCTGCGATCGGAGATATTTTAATTCATGGGAGAGTGTATAATGCTGCAAAAGTCGGGAATCACCAGTATGATTTCACCCCGATGTTGGAAAAAGTAAAGCCGTATCTGCAACAAGCCGACATTACGTTTGCGAATCAGGAAACGATGATTGGAGGCGTTGAAATCGGTTTGTCCACCTACCCTACTTTTAACAGTCCGGTAGAGGTCGGTGACGCGTTAAAGGATGCGGGGGTAGATATTGTCTCGCTGGCGAATAACCACACGCTAGATAAACGAGATAAAGCTGTCCCGCGAGCGATTGATCACTGGAATACAATTGGCATGCACTATACTGGGGCCTATCAGTCATTTGAAGATCAACAACAAATTCGGGTAATTGAAAAAGACGGGATCAAGGTAGCATTTATTGCGTATACGTACGGAACAAATGGAATTCCCGTTCCAAAAGGAAAGGAATATCTCGTGAATCTCATTGATCAACAAAAGATAAAAGAGGAAATTGATCGTGCGGAGGAACTAGCCGATGTCGTAGCGATCAGTCTTCATTTTGGAAACGAGTATGAACGAATCCCTAACCAGTTGCAAAGAGAGTTAGCGCAGTTTGCTGCCGATGAAGGGGCTGATCTGATTATTGGTACCCATCCCCATGTTTTACAACCAGTTTCTTGGGTAGAGACGAAAGACGGACGAAAAGCCTTTGTAATGTATTCGCTTGGCAACTTTTTATCTGGACAAGAGGGGCTTTATAAGAAAATCGGCGGAATTGCCTCGATTGAAATTGAAAAAATAATCGATGGCGAGCAAACAGAGGTTAGCTTAAAAAACCCTGCATTTCTGCCGACCTATGTGAGAGGGCAAGATTATAAAGTCATCCCCATGCATGAGTTAACGAGTGAGGATGTGCAAAATGCACAGGGGCTTTATGAGGAGATTAAAAAACATATGGGACAAGAGGTACCGGATTTGGAGTTTGGTGTTTAACAGGTTAATGAACTACGAGCGGTTCTTATGAGCTAAAAAAGCAACCAATTGGTTGCTTTTTTAAGTATGATTAAATTAACTCTGCAGCTCAACCGCTTCTTCCGTTGTTGCTTCCCCTACAAGTGGTGGTTTAGGAAGCAACAGGTTCATGATTGCCGCTCCTACCAAGATAATGACGGATAGATAAAAAGCCATATCATAGTTTCCGAACTCACTAAATAATAAGCCAGGTACATAAGCTCCTAAGGCTGAACCTATTTGATGACCTAAAGATAGACAACCCACTATAAACCCGATGGAATAGTGTTTAAAGTATTGTGTAGCGAGTAATTGAGTAGGTGCTACAGTAGCGAAATCCACTAATCCGAACAAACCTGCAAAAATAAGTAACAACATTGGGTTTTGGCTATATAAAAGGATCACAATCGATAAAGCGCGAGTGAAATACAAGAAAACAAGCAACTTTCGACTGCTCCAATAATCGATAATGACCCCTGAACATAAGATTCCAATAATATTAAACGCAGCCAATAAACTGACTGCCGCACTTGTCACAGTCGTTGAAAATCCATGATTGTGGGAGTAAGGAATTAAATGCGTATCGATCAGACCTGTAGTGGTAAAGCCACAAATAGCAAAAGGTAAAATTAAGAACCAGAATTGCCTTTTTCTTAAAACCTCCCAAATAGAAAACTGGACCCCATTTTGATTTTCTTGTTGGGGTACCTCTTCTTTGATGAAGCCTCCAATCGGGGCCATCCCTTTTTCACTTGGATGATTTCGAATGAATAAGAGTACGACAGGGAATACAATCACAAGTAATAAGAGTGATGTTAAGAAAATCGTAATTCGCCAATCAAAGAAATGGATTAAAAACAGCGAACCGGGGACAATTAACATTTGCCCGAATCCAAATCCTGCTTCCAAAATTCCTAAAGCTAGTCCACGTTTTTTATTGAACCAATTCATGACAAGAACGGTACCCGCGACATTCGAGGCGCCTCCAACCCCAATCGAAACAAATGCATAAAGAACAAATAATTGCCATGGCTGAGTGACGAATGTCATCAGTAAAAAGCTTAATCCTACCAAACACGTACTGATGGATAAAATAAAACGAGCTCCTAATTTATCGATTAGTCTGCCGATAATCGGTTGAGAGATCCCATAAATCACAAAACTTAAAGTCGAAATGAGCGAGGTCGTTTCTCGGTCCATGGAAAAGTCTCTCTCCCATGGTTCTACAAAAGCTCCAAAAGCAAGACGACCACCTTGAACCGCTAAAAAAGACAAAAACGTAACAAAAACAATGATCCAAGCATAGTGAAATTTACTTTTCATCATAACCTTTTTCCTTATTCCTTCCGAAAAAATGTTTTTACTATTTTAATAGTGAGTAGTTTATACCTAACTATCTATTATATCAAGATCATGGTGGTTTGATCGTACACGGTTAGCTCTATCGGACTGCTTTCGGTGGTTTTCCAACTACGTTGTCCGATGTTGATAAAAAAGAAACACTCGGTATGACAACCAAGTGTTTCCCTGTCTTTTATGAAACAACGAGAACCGTCCCCAGTGTTCTTACAAACTATCCCCAAAGTCTGCTCTAAACTTCGCCATTAGTTCTTCCTGCCAGTCGGAGGTAGAGGTTAATTTTCCGAAGAAGAAGCGTAATACGCTTGGTTCTTCTACGAATTTAAGACCACCAATTAATTTACGGTTTTCATATAACCAAGCAACTCGATCAATTGCATAGTTTACTTGTGATAACGTGTAGACACGGCGAGGCATAGCTAGTCGAACTAATTCCATATGGGATAAGGTTTCGTTTCCGTCTTCATCACGCTGTTCGGACATTGTGCCTCTCTCCATCCCGCGAACGCCACTTACTAGATAAAGGGCTGCTGCAAGAGCTCCTGCTGGATATTCCGTTTGAGGAATATGATCAACAAATTCCATCGCATTGATATGACAGCCTAATCCTCCTGGAGGTGTAACGACTGGAACGCCCTTCTTCTGAAGTTCTTCAGCCATATAAGCAATGAACTGAGGACCTTGGTTAATCATATTTTCATCCATCGTTTCATCAAGACCAACAACCATAGCCTCCATTTCACGTACGGACATTCCTCCATAAGTTAAAAATCCTTCGTAAAGCGTCACATATTCACGCATTTTCATATAAACGTCTTCACTGTTTGTACAAATTCCGCCGCCTCTTGCACAGCCTAGTTTACGAGCAGAGAAGTAGATAATATCACATAAATCAGCGATTTCACGAGTAATTTCGCGGATACTCTTATCTTGATAAGCTTCTTCTCTTGTTTTGATAAAATGAAGGTTATCTGCCAACAAACTTGCATCCAGTACTAAAAGGATTCCGTATTCATCGCACACTTTACGAACGTCATGTAGATTTTGCAAGGAATGTGGCTGTCCACCAATTAGATTGGTACCTGCTTCCATTCGGACAAATGGAATATTCTCCACTCCGTTTGTTTCAATGACATCTCTTAATCTAGCAATATCCATGTTTCCTTTGAACAGATCGTCACTGACAATAGTCAAGGCTTCATCTTTGAATACTTCCTCAACGCGTCCGCCATTTACCGTAATATGTGATTTTGTTGTGGTGAAATGATAGTTCATTGGGACAACCGATCCCTGTTTCACGTATGTTTTAGAAAGAATATTTTCACAGGCTCTCCCTTGGTGGGCAGGTAGAAAATATTTTTTTCCAAAAATCTCTTCGATTTTGTTTTCTAATTTTGTAAAGGTTGAAGAACCGGCATAACTATCGTCCGCTTCTAACATCGCCGCTTGTTGTTTGTCGCTCATGGCATTGACACCACTATCCGTCAGCATGTCCATGAAAACATCTTTATTTTTCAAAAGAAAGGTATTGTAACCTGCTTCTTTGATTGCCTCTAATCTTTGTTCAATCGGTGGTAAATTTAATTTTTGAACAATTCGCACCTTATGCATTTCTAATGGAACTTCATTTCCATAATAAAATTTAATATTCCCCATACTTCGTCACCCCATCTTTTATCTTTAACACCCTATTACATTAAAGCGTTTAAGCTTAAAACTATTGAATATTATATTACTATATATTGCTAATTTTTGAAAGAGTAGTAGAATAAATATTTCAGAAAAATGAGTTTGGGGAATCGCTGTGACTATATTCTTAATTTAAGCAATAGTTATTCCAATATTCAGACTGTTTATGATATAATAACCCTACTCTAAACGAGGAGGGATGATCGGTGAAAAAAGGATTTCATTGGTTGATGATCTTGCTTGTAGTTTCTCTATTCAGTTTGACGCCATTTTTTGCTGATAACAGTTCCCATCCTCAAACCGATACACAACATCCTATCATCACATTTGATTGGGATAGTGGAACACAAACTGGAGATAACACAGACAAGAAAGAATCAATCGTGCCAGGAACGTCTGCCTTCGGAGATATGGAAACAGCTATGATCATTCTGCTATTGCTTGTTCAATGTGCAGCTTATCTCCCTCAACTGAGGCGGCGTTTATTTATCGAAACGACCTTTAACCAGTCTAATTATGTATCCCACTTCTATTGATTTTCGTTAATCAATATAAATTTAAAAGGAGTGGTCAACTATGTGGTTTCGCTATTTCATGATTGGATTCCTGTCACTAACCGCGCTTCAAATGTTCTTACTTCAAGCGACTTATATTTTCCAAGCATTCTCTGAATACCTCAGCAATAAATAAAACAAAGGACGAAGGGGTAGGTTACTTGACCTGTCCCTCCGTCCTTTTTAAATCACATGCTTCAAAATATCCTTCACATTCAATAGAGCATCATGCTCTTCCCCAATCGAAAGCTGACCTTCGATTCGTTTCGTTTCTACTTCTTTAATTAACCTGATAATGACATCAATAAAAATGTTATTCGACAGCATTCCTTCGGTGATCATGGGAAAATAAGTCATGGCTTCGTCCACATTCCCATTAATAAATTCGGTAATAAAATAATTCCAGTAGATTTCTTTTTTACTAATGTCTTCATCTGGCTTAACATCGACAATGTGGGACCATTCTAAAAAGCGCACAATGGAAGTGGATAGATTCAATGGCAGTTCAAATACCTCTGAGGAATCGATATCCTCAAGAATCGGGAAATAAGGTTGATTTTCATTGACCTCTTTGACCCTTGCCCGTTTTCCATTGGATAATTTGACCAAGCTTCCCTTTGGATAAATATTAATCAATTCCATGAGGTTGATCACATATTTGATGTCGTATTTATTTTCTTTACTTAATAACAACTCAATTGCTTTTAAAGAAGAAAATGGAGTTCTTCTGTAGGGGCGTTGCAGCGTAAGCGCAGAGTATGTATCAACGACTGCTAATAGTCTAACTTCTTCTGATAAAGATTCCCCCGTTACCCCTTCAGGATATCCGGTACCATCAAGACGTTCGTGATGAGATTTTACGAGTTCTTCGTATTTGGAAGGAAGATTGATCTCCTTCAGTACATCCAAACCGTAAAGGGTATGTTTTTGAATTTCCTCATATTCCGTTTTTGAAAGGGTGCCATCTTTTTGGAGCAACTCCTTATTAATTTTCAGCTTTCCAATGTCATAAATCAGACACCCGATGGCAAAGGACTTAATATCTTTAATTCCCGAATCTCTAGCCAATAAGGCGCCTAATAAAAACACATCAAAAGAATGGAAATAGCTGTATGGGTCTTTCTTTTTCAAGGAAAATAGGCTGGCGGAAATACGGGCATCCAATAGTGAGGAAATAAACAAATGTTCAATCCACGCTAGTTGGGCGTCACTATTTAGAATTAATCCGTACCTTGCCTCGCTCACAACATATTGGAGACTTTCATAAAATAATTCTTTAAGATCAAACAGTTCTTTTGAGTAAAAAATCTTTTCCTTGTGCTTGACAGTTCGTTTGTCATGCTTTGTATGTAAATTAGCAATTCCCCAACTTTCCAGATTTCTTAATAGAGAATTGTTCACAATCGTTCCCTTTTTAACAAGAAGGATATCATTAAAATAAATATCGTTTGCGATCGTATCCCCTTTTTTCAATTGATTAATATAGGTTAAGTCAACCTGTGCCATTAGCCTCTCCCTTCCTGACAATCTCATCAAAAAATTATAGATTATATCAATTAATCGTGACTTTTGTACCTATATTATATAATAGACTCCATTCTTTTTGGGGAAAATTTCACTATTAAATGAAAAAGGGGTGGAGGAAAGATTAAATTCTTTGTGCCATTTAGGTTCTCCTCGTTTCTTAATATAAGTTAAATAGGTTTAAACCTATCAATATCTTTACTTGTTACTCATTCGTATTTAAAAATTTAATGACATTAATTCCAACATTTGTGGAATATTTAATAGCAGTTACTAAAATCTCATAGGTAAAGCTGCTAGTCTTGTATTCAACTTTAGAACCTACCTTCAAGTTTGGAAACGTTTCTGGGGTAGAACCAGGTACATTTGCACTTATCGTGGTCGTATCAATTTCATGCTCATCTTCAGCAACTTCTACTACCGATATAAAAAGCTCATCTTCAAAATAGCCTTCAGATTCATCAACATGGATCACATTACTTTCTGGCTCTACCTCTAATAACTTATTTGGTATCCTCGACTCCATTTCCTCAGGAGCATTTTCAATCATGGTATTAATTTCCTCAAGCTTTTTATTTAGCATATTTATTTCTTCTTTAAGAGCTGTATTTTCAGCAAGCAATTCGATATTTCGATTCTCTGAGATGGTTAACGATTCTTTCACTGCTATATATTCAGCCGGTAATTCCTTCTCGGCCTCTTCTTTCCCTTTTTCGAAGCCTCTATCGTGTACTCCTACCATTGTCCAAATGACGCCCGAAAGAGTGACCGCAAATCCCAATAAAGTTCCAATTAAAGTTTTATGGTGATTTTTCCACCATGTTTTTCTATTGGAAGGTTCTTCTTTTTCAGTTGAGACGTTTGGATTCCTGTTCGAAACTGAAATTTCTTTTACTTCCCTTTCTCCCTCATTAGGAATTGCCCTTTTCCAATCATCTTTCATTTTATTCCCCTGACTCCTTCTATTAGACAACTAATTGTAATCATTTTATAAAAAACTGAATTTCCGAATCATATAGGATTAATCCTTTGACCCAAAATGTCCCCCTTTATCCTTGAGTTCTTCCTACTTATTCTATCTGTACAAGTCTTGGAACCAGCACCTGTCCATTCATTCTTTAAATCGTTATCTGATTAAAAGAATTCAGCTAGAGAAGATTGAACCGAGTTAGGCAAGAGCTGATAAAATAGACCTTGATATTTAATATCTAGGATAGCAGCAATGATAAAAATAAGGATGATACCAATAAAAATTAATTTCCGCTTAGAACTTTGCTTCAATTCGTTTCCCCTCCATATAAAATCATCTTTTAAGCGGGACCGTTCTTTACCAAGTGTATGAAGTATCCCAACTAGACCATATTCCCTATATTTTCTCATGGAACATAATAAAAGTCATTCAATGATTGAACGAAAAAACGGTAGGCATCAGCAAAATTAATGGATGCCTACCGTTTTATTTTTCAAGACTTCACTGTGACCCGATATCCTTTCTATAGAAAGTTCTAACGATGACTGGTCGCCAAAGCTTAAATAGGTCTAAGGAATGAAAATCCCCAGACCGTTATTATAATTAATATAATAGGTTTCTAATTTGGAACGCCATTATAAAACTATTATTTTTCGAAAAAAGTCGAGTCGTGTCAGATACTAGACCCTTAGACTACATTTTCCTTGTTCACAAGATTTTCTGCCTTTACTCTTTTTTTCCTAACCTCATAAATCACCATCAGCATAATAAACCAGACTGGTGTTACCATCAACGCAACACGAGTATCCTCTGCAATGGCTAGCACAACGAGAACAAATGCTAGAAAGGCAAGAATAAGGTAATTTGCAAATGGATAGAGGGGCATCTTAAATTTGTTTACTTTTGCTAGTTCAGGTCTAGTTTTACGATATTTTAAATGACTGACCACCGTAATTCCCCAAATAAAGATGAAACACACTGTCGAAATACTTGTAATGAGGGTAAATACGCCTTCAGGCATGACATAGTTTAGAATAACGGAAATTAAAATAACAACGGTTGAAAAATACAATGCATTAGAAGGTACTTTTCGGTTATCCAATTTCCCCAATTTCTCCGGTGCATTTTTATCTTTCGCAAGTGAATAAACCATTCGGCTTGTACTGAAGATCGCGCTGTTACATGCCGATGCAGCAGAGGTTAGAACGACAAAGTTGATGATCCCACCAGCTGCGATAATTCCGACCGCAGTAAAGACTTGAACAAATGGACTCTCAGTCGGTACAATGCCATTCCACGGATAAACACTCATAATCACCGTAAGTGCACCAATGTAGAAAATAATAATCCGAATCGGAATATTATTGATCGCCTTTGGTATTACTTTTTCAGGGTTTTCCGTTTCACCCGCAGTAAGTCCTACCAGTTCAATCCCAACAAACGCAAATACGACCATCTGAAATGAAAGGATGAATCCATTTATGCCATTTGGAAAAAATCCTCCCTGGTTCCATAGATTTGTGAAACTTGATGCTCCGGCATCAGTAGAAAAGCCCTTTATAATCATAAAAATACCAACAACTATTAACGCTAAAATGGCAACCACTTTAATTAAGGCAAACCAGAATTCCATTTCGCCGAAAAGTTTGACCGTTGCTTTGTTCATCCAAAGTAAAACGACAAGCGCAATTAATCCTGGCACCCATTGTGGTACACTTGGAAACCAATACTGGGTATAAAGACCAACAGCCGTTAAGTCAGCCATGGCAATAGAAATCCAGCAAAACCAATAGGTCCATCCTGTAATAAATGCTGCCTTTTCACCTAAATAATCCCCAACAAAGTCAACAAACGAATGGTAGTTTAAATTACTTAACAGGAGTTCCCCCAAAGCCCGCATGATTAAAAAACAAATGACACCTGTAATCATGTAAGCAAATAGAATCGATGGTCCTGCTAAATGAATGGACTTTCCGGCTCCTAGAAATAATCCTGTCCCGATGGCTCCCCCGATCGCAATGAGTTGGACATGCCTATTTTTCAGTCCTCTTTCCAATTGTTCTTCTTGCATCTTTTTTCCCTTCTCCCTAGTAAGTTTGTATTTCTGCAACGACTTTCCATTCAACCACTAGATTTCCTCTACTTGTAGGATTGAAATCTAAACGAAATATGAAAGCGCTTACTAAATTAAGTAGATCATTAATCATTTGATAGAATGTGCTTTAAAAGCTTCTTATTCTATCATTGATCATACTATTCTCGAAAAACAAATTTACTAGATACTAGGGGCTTAATATGACATCTTGTACTCCTAATAAAAAACTATCATTATGTATCATCATAATGCCAGTTCCTCCTTCCCTGTCCTTTTACCTGAGAGTGTTACTCCTTGGGTGGCCATACGGCTCTCTCCAGAGATGCGTCCTATTGCAGTCCTTTTACCTGAGAGATTTGCCCCTTTTTAATCAGGGATTTGCTCCTTCGGTGCTAAAAAACTTTAGTCTCTCCTACAATAATCATCCGCAAATATTTTATTCCTACAATTTACATATTATTCTAAACTAATAATATTGTCAACAAACGCAAAGAGACTCTAGTCATGCTAGAGACTCCTATAAATGGTCTAAAAATTAATGCATAACCGGTAAAGTCCCTTATATAAGACTTAAAAAGATTATTTTTATATTACTACAAATATACTTTATTAAACTACAAATTTTTAACAGATTTAGGATGATACAGGCAACCTAATGCTGAAACAGCGAGAACCGTCCCCATGTTTCACAGTTTCTCTTTAACCAACCATGCTCCTCCAATGACGCCCGCATGATTTCCTAATGTGGCAGTGACAAGCTCTACGCCTTGGGCTACTCGCGGAAAGGCAAATGAAGCAAATTGTTCTTTCAAAGGCTCTAATAATGTGTCACCTGCTTTTGAAACTCCTCCACCAATGACAATTTTTTCAGGATTTAATCCATTCGCCAAATTCGCAAGGGCCAATCCAAGATGGTAGGTAACTTCTTCGACGACCTTTTTGGCCAATGCATCACCTTCGCTAACTGCATCCAGTACTTGTTTCGCTGTAATTGTTTGACTATTTTCATAGATTTCACGTAGACTACTTTGATCCTCTTTAGTAGATAGTTCCTCAACGGTTAAGCGCACAATACCGGTCGCCGAAGCCACTGTTTCTAAACATCCCTTTTTCCCACAATTACAAGGGGCTCCACCTTTTGGAACAGATACAATATGACCGATTTCTCCACCTGCTCCATTCACTCCGTGTACAATTTCACCATTGGCGATCAACCCGCCGCCTACTCCGGTGCCTAATGTAACACAAATCATATTCTTAGCCCCTTGACCCGCACCTTTCCACATCTCGCCGATTGCAGCAATATTCGCATCATTGTCAACCACAACAGGTAATGAAGTTTCACGCTGGAGAATCTCCTTCAACGGGAAGTTCTTCCATCCTAAATTAATGGCTACTTCAATGGAACCATCTTTCTCATTAACAGGACCAGGGGCACCGATTCCAACTCCGATTAACCTGCTCTTTGTCTGATCTAGTTCTTGTAATTTCCGATCAATGCCTCTAGCAATAGAGGCGGGGATATACTTGCCGCTCTCTCTTTTATCTGTATCAATCTCCCAAGAATATAGGATATCTCCATCCATACTAATAAACGCCATTTTAATTGTGGTACCACCTAAATCAACACCGACTAACCATTTTTCTTCCATTCCTGTATTTCTCCTTTTTTCAATTCATTCTTATTTTCTGACATGAGGAAAGCCGTCAATCACACTGACGGCTTTTTTTATTTTATATTTTTTTACACGAATTCCGTTCAATCATTTTATGAGGGATAATCAATCTCTTTGCAGGTTCATTACTATTTTTAATCATCTCGATTAAAGTTTTTGCGGCTTGAAAGCCTAAATCATGAATGTTAATATCAACGGTTGTTAATGGCGGGTGGGCTAACTGTGATAATAATAAATTGTTAAAACTGACAATGGAGATATCATCAGGTACACGAATGCCATGTTTTTCTAGCGTATTAATCATATCGAGTGCCATCAAATCATCCACGACTACTAAAGCAGTCGGTGTTTCCTCAAGTGAAATTAACTTCGCAACTACCTCTTGACCGCCCTCTATTAGAGAGTCCTCGTGGACAATATAATCATGACTAATCGCAATGCCTGCTTCTTCCAGCGCCTCTTCATATCCCTGTCGCCGATCCTTTGTGACCATTAACGAAAGATTTCCTCCAACAAAGCCAATTCTCTTATGACCAAGATTTAATAAATATTTAGTTACTTCTTTAGCTGCACCGATATTATCATTATCTACATGAGTCGTTTTATCCATATTTTGATAAGGTTTTCCGATCATCGTATAAGGAACCTCTTTATCCTCAAGAAAAGCCATCACTTTATCATTGATTCGTGAGTATAGTAAAATCACACCATCCACCCGTCCACTTTGAACCATTCGGACAACCCCGTCATAAATCTGTTCTTCCGTTTCACCTGTTGAAAATTGAATCGCATATTCCGTCGTATGTGCCATATTACTAATCCCCCGTATTACCTCGGGGAAAAATGGATTTTGAAATACTTTATCAGTAGAGTTTGGCATGATGAGACCAATCGTTTGTGTGCAACGCTTGGCCAAATTTCGTGCATTTAAGTTTGGTTGGTAACCCAGATCTTTCATGACCTGACGTACCTTTTGTTTTGTTTTGATACTAATTCTTGGGCTATCTGCAATAACCCTTGAGACGGTAGATGGGGTAACATTTGCAGCTTTCGCAACATCCTTTATCGTAACAGCCAACCTATGTCCCCCTTCCTTTGTATCTTGTATTTTTCAACCGTTTTTTACTTTTTTATGATTTCCATTATAATATCTTTTCCGCCGTTTGTAGATAGATTACTTTGTCTGTTTTCAATCTTAAACTGATCACCATTTACAAGAATGATAGGAGTAATGACATTATTTCCGTGGTTTGAAACTTTTTCAATATCATATTGGGCGATTGGGGTCCCTTTCGTTACTTTTGCCCCATCATCGACCAAAATCGTAAATCCATCCCCTTTTAGATTAACTGTATCTAATCCCATATGGATAAGGATTTCAGCTCCATGATTCGTTCTCAGGCTTATTGCATGTTTCGTTGGAAAAACACTAATCACTTCACCATCAACGGGTGAAACAACTTGCCCATCAGTTGGAATAATCGCAACTCCATCCCCCATCATCTTTTGTGAAAAAACAGGATCTGGTACTTCTTCTAATGGAACAATTTTTCCTGTTAACGGAGCATAAACAGACTCTTTTTTGGACTTAAATAATTTAAACATGTTGCATCCCCTTTCTGCTAATACAAAATGCCTCGCTGATTTTTGGCACAAACTTGCTCAGAAAACTAAACTTTTTTTCAACTGAAGTTCACACTTTCCATTCAAATGTTGTATAACATTCTTATAGAACTTCTACCCAATCAATACTTCAACTCCAAAATGATCAGAGATCACCGGTTTATTTTTCCCATTAAAAACAACAGCAGATTTCTTCACGTTTACTGGAAGATTGGAAAAAATATAATCGATTCGTAAATCTTGTTTATTTTCCTCCCAGCCAGCAAGCTTCCCACTAACCGTAGCACCGTGATCCTTCTCTTCTGCAAGGTTATACGTATCATAAAGACCTTTACTCAGGATATAATCATAGCCTTCACCACGAATATGGGCGGCATTATTAAAATCACCCATTAAAAAGAATTTCTCGTTTTGACTAGCGATTTGACAAAGGATGTCCATTTGCTCTTCAAATGGTTCATCTTCATCACCAAACCAACCTAAGTGGCACGAATAAAAGGCAATGGTTTCGTCTTGAAAACGGATTTTTGCACCCACAATCTTTCTCGTCTTCCAAAAATTCGTATCTCTCGATTGGGTGATAAAGAAAGACTCTTTATGTTCAATGGGATGTTTCGTTAATAGAGCGACACCTTCTTCATAAACATCGTATCCAATATGCGCAAAATCCCAAATGAATCTATAGTCTTTAACTCCTAACTCTTTTAATTCTTCTAGAAGAACGAGGACAAAATGATCCTTTTTATAGGGCCCATCGATGATTTCGGCATCGATGGACTGATTCACTTCTTGTAAGGCGATCACGTCATAGGATTGTTCCTTAATTCTCTGGGCTAAAATCTTAATTTTGTTCCATTGATTTTCTTCCTGCCAAGAATGACAGTTTAAGGTTAATAATTTCATCTCCTTACACTCCTAAGTGATCCTGGATATCTGATTTTAACACATCGGCTTTTGGACCATAGATAGCTTGGACCCCTTTATCCTTGATGATTAAACCAAGGGCACCATTTTTCTTCCAGTCTTGCTCTGGAGCAACGGCATCGATATCTTTTATGGTCACACGTAGTCGCGTCATACACGCATCAACGTCCTCAATGTTTTCTTGTCCACCTAATAAACCAATAACTGTAGTAGCAAGTGAGTTGTCGTCTCCTGTTGTCTTGGCAGATGATGACTCTTCTGTTCCTTCTTCCTCAGTATAGTTTCCTAAGCGTCCTGGTGTTGCAAATTTAAACTTTTTAATCATAAAGTTTGCTACTGCAAAGTTTATGACAAAGAAAACTAAACATGCGACAACAAAATACACAACATCTAACCATAATCCTGCTTTTAGAACCATCGGCATTCTTGTTAGAAATTCAATGAAACCAAAGGAGTGAATTCGGATATGAACAAGATCCACAATCGCAAATGCGAAACCAGTCATAATGGCATATACCACATAAATGGCTGGTGCTACAAACATAAACATGAATTCAATTGGTTCTGTAACCCCTGTTAAAAATACAGCCAATCCAGCTGAGAAAAACATAGACTTGTATTTAGCACGCTTGTCTTTATCAACATTACGGTACATGGCAACCGCGATCCCGATTAATGCTGCACTCGAAAGAATCATTTGTCCTACTTTAAAACGCGCTGGCGTTACTTCACTTAGTAAAGCTTCGTATCCTGCTGTATCCCCTGCAGCTAGTAAATTATTTAAATCCGCAATCCAAGCAAGCCATAGCGGATCTTGCCCAGCCACAACGGTTCCGGCACTTGAACCAGTCAAAATCGTATATACTCCGCCCAATTCGGTATAGTTCATTGGGACCGTTAACATATGATGTAAGCCAAAAGGTAGTAATAAACGTTCTAATGATCCAAATATAAATGGAGCCACAACTGGAGCTGTATCACGAGATGATGCAATCCAAACTCCAAAGTCATTTAGAAGCCCTTGAATAAATGGCCATACAATCGAAAGAATAATAGCGGTTACAATTGATCCCGCAATCACCACAAACGGTACAAAGCGCTTCCCATTAAAGAAAGCCAAGGATTGCGGTAATTTAGCATAGTTATAATATTTATTAAAAATCGTAGCTCCTAAGAAACCGGAGATAATTCCGACAAATACACCCATATTTAAAGCGGGTGCACCTAGAATGGATACAAAGTAATCGCTTACGACTAACTTGCTTCCAAATAAAGAAGAAACAGTTGCCTCTGGATCCGCTAACATGGCACCGTTCACACCGAAGATGGCACCTGTAATGCGATTGATGAGGATAAAAGCGATTAAGGCAGCAAAAGCACCGCCCGCTCGTTCCTTCGCCCAAGATCCCCCAATGGCGACAGCGAATAAAATATGGAGATTTCCAATAATTCCCCAACCAATTTCCTCAATTACCAAGGCAATCGTACTCACGATTGCTAGATCTACCTCAATCATTCCTACTAGCTTCCCAAGTGAAATCATAATCCCTGCAGCGGGCATAACTGCCACAACTACAAGTAAGGCCTTCCCTAATTTTTGCCAAAAGTCAAACTTCAGTTTCATGTTTTTCATTCCCTTCTATACGGTTCGTTTGTTTTTGTATATACCTTTGCGCAAACGGTTGCATTATTGTTCAAAAAAATTATTTGATGTGATAAACCCTTGCTTCATAAGGTTCTAAGATTCCTTGAGTTACTGTTTCATAATTACTCAATACAAGCTGAAGTGTTTTATTTTCCAATTGTGCCGGAAGCTCATAGGTTGTTTTCTGACCAAATAGGTTTGTGATGATCAGAAATGTTTCATCACCCAAAGTTCTGGTATAAGCAAAGATTTGATTATGTTGAGCTAATTGTAGTTCAAAGCTTCCATATACTAATGTCAGATTCTCTTTTCGTAGTTGGATTAATTTTTTATAAAAATGATAAATTGAATCAGACTCTAGCATAGCTTTTTTCACATTAATGTCCGTATAATTTGGATTCACCTTTAGCCATGGATTCCCGGTTGTAAAACCAGCATTTTCTTCGTCATTCCATTGCATTGGGGTTCTAGAATTGTCTCGACCATTTTTCCAAACAATCGCCATCAATTCCTCGTGACTTTGCCCATTGGCAATTCCCGTATGATATAAATTTTTATAAGATACATCATCATAATCATCAATCGAATGGAATTGAACGTTGGTCATTCCAATTTCTTGCCCTTGATAAATAAACGGTGTTCCCTGCATTAGAAAATACATGGTGGCAAGACATTTTGCAGATTGTACTCTGTACTTTTCATCATTCCCCCAAGTTGATACGGAACGGGGCTGATCATGGTTTTCTAGGAATAAAGCATTCCAACCTTTTCCCTCGAGTTTCGTTTGCCAATTATGAAAGGTTTCTTTTAATGCTTGAAGATCTAACCCACCTGTTACACTCATCCCCCATAAATCAAGATGCTCAAATTGGAAAATCATGTCAAATACGCCATTCTCTTCTCCAACCCATTCTTCCGCTTGGTCAGCCTTGACTCCATTCGCTTCACCAACCGTCATAATGTCATAGTTAGAAAACGTTTCGCGTTTTAGCTCTTGTAGAAAAACTTCAATTCCCGGTTGATTCATATGGCCATCAAAGGAAGGTACATATTCTAGATTGTCTGAGTTTGGCAGATCCGGAAAACCAGGCTTTTTCTTAATATGGGAAATCGCATCTACCCGAAAACCATCAATTCCTTTATCGAGCCACCAATTGACCATTTCATATAAGTCTTTTCTTACTTTTGGATTTTCCCAGTTTAAGTCTGGCTGCTTACGAGAGAAAACATGCATGTAATATTCTTGAGTCCGTTCATCATATTCCCAAACAGAACCTTTAAAGATCGACTCCCAGTTATTAGGCGCTTTTCCATCTTTACCAGGGTGCCAAATATAGTAATCCCGATAAGGGTTGTCTTTAGATGAACGAGATTCAATAAACCATGGATGTTCATCAGAAGTATGATTAATCACAAGATCCATAATTAACTTCATGCCGCGTTGATGGACTTCTGTTAAAAGAAGGTCAAAGTCGGCCATGGTACCAAACTCTTCCATGATTCCTTTATAATCACTAATATCGTAACCGTTATCATCATTAGGCGAAGAATAGATCGGACAAATCCAAATGACATCGATGCCTAAATCTTGTAGATAATCCAACTTAGAAATAACTCCTTGAATATCACCAATTCCATCGCCGTTTGAATCCATAAAGCTGCGTGGATATATTTGATAAGCAATCGCTTCTTTCCACCATATCCTTTTCATGATGACTTCCTCCTTTTTTCTTACTATTACTATATCAAATTGAATTATTTTGTGCAATCGTTTGCATAAATTTATTTTTAAAAGATAACTCTATTCGAGTAAAACGTAGAAATATATGGAAACGACTATTTTTCCCTTTGATATAGCATCAAAACCTGTTTGCAAAAAGGAGGTTTCGGCTATGATTCCTCTATCATAGGACAAACGATTGCACAATTATTGTGCAATCAGCCACTCTTATCTATACTTGTTCAAAATGTATGTACAAAGTATTACGATCCCAGATCCGAAAATCAATTTGATCATCTTTATCAAAAGCCACCTCTTGATTCCAGGAGGTTTTTAATTAGAACAAAAAAATGGTAGGAATCAGCTATTAAACTGAATACCTACCATTTTTATTATTATTATTATTAGTTAAACTTAAGAGAACACAGAAGTAAAGGCTTCATTCAATTGACGACGATGATAGAAGACCCCTTGACCAATTTTATCCTCTGTCCAGGTAATGGTTGGGAAGTCAGAATATACCGCATATCCTCCGGTGTACACTTCATTCCGGTTGCCCGATGGATCATAGAAATAAATCGTTTCCCCTCTTGTTACTCCATGACGAGTCGGCGTAACTTCAATTTCGATTTCATTTCGAGAGAGGATATCAGATGCTCGAAGAATCTCATACCAGTTGTCCAAATAAAATCCAACATGGTGAAGTTTAGCGTCAGGTCCTTTAATGAAGGCGACATCATGTCCGGTCATGGTAGTGGTTAACCATGTAGCAATTAAGTTTTCGCCATCAACAGTAATCACTTGTTCAGTTTCGACAAAACCTAATGCCTCTTTAAATAATCGTCTAGTGGATTCGATATCTTCACCGGATAATAAGGCGTGGTCAAGTCGATGTGGATGAATCCCTCTTAAGCCGTCAGGCCATGGATGTGGATTTAACCGTCCCGTTGGTACCCCTACATAATCGATATCATGATAGAATTCAAACTTATGTCCAGTTGGGAGCACGAAGCGAATGGCTTCCCCTTCACCCACACGTTCACGATTCGAAACCCGTGATACGGTACAACCAAACTGTTCAATTTTACGCTCCAATGATGCTAATACATCATTATTGGTGACCTTGAAGGCGATATGATCGATCCCAGCACTATCCGATTTTTCAAGAATGACACTATGATGGTCCCATTCATCCCATGCTTTTAAATAGACTCGGTTTGAATCACGTGCCGTAATGTCAAGTCCCAGAATATTCGTGTAGTAATCCACCGATTTTTCAAAATCATAAACTCTTAATTGAATACGTCCTACTCTTTCAATACCATTACCATTCATCTCATACACCCCTTAAATTAAAATTAATAGAACCTCAGTTGATTCATAGGTGTTGTTGAAGTATGTATTGCCCTCTTGTGGACCTTTGTGTATTCAACCCGGAGTGATGTTTTTCTTATCGGTGATTTTCTACTAAATGTTAAAAGATTGGTTGAATGTATCAAATTATGTGAGTTTAAACTTTTATAGAAAAGGTCCTCACTTTACAAAGCAATAAATACCTCGTTAAAACAGAACATGCTACGATCAGGTTACGATTACTTTGAAAAAATAACTTGTACATTCCAATGATAACGCTTTCTCTTTTCTTTTTCTACGACAAGAAGTGACTGAAATGGTACAAAAATGTGACAATTTGGTTTGTTTATGTAACATGGGGACGGTTCTGGTGTTTCACTACTAAAAATGAAACACTGAGAACCGTCCCCATGTTTCATTTAATAAGACTAAAAAAAATGGGAAAGCAATCCCATCGTCTTATTTATACAAAGATAAAAAATTTAAATTTTACAAAAATAAGACTATTCCATTTGAGAAAAACGTGATTTAATCGAATTAGATTGAAAAAACACGAAGGGTGAAGAAAAATGACAAATGAGGAGTTTGAAATACTGGTAAGAAAACTGGAAGTAAAAGCTGAGAAGAATCTAGGGAGATATCGATTTAAAGTGCTTCTAATAACGGCACTTGGATACGGTTATATTTTATTCTTTCTTGCTCTTGTCCTATTTTTATTAAGTATTACATCCCTATACATTGTAGAAGGGAATTTTACGTTTGGCAGCCTAAAAATATTGGTGATAACTGGACCTTTATCTTTTTTTATTATTAAATCGCTGTTTGTTAAAATGCAGTTGCCTGAAGGGTATTATTTAAAGGAAAATGAAGCACCTGAATTGGAGAAAACAATCTTGGAAATTAGCAATAAGCTTAAAACGCCAAAAATTCATACAATTGTACTGGATGATGACTTCAATGCTGCTGTTTTGCAGCAACATAAATTTGGTCTGTTTGGTTCGAAGAAAAATATTTTACTGATTGGAATCCCGCTGATGTCCAGCCTGACCAGGGAACAGTTTACATCCGTATTAGCCCACGAGCTTGCACACATTTCCCATTCCGATACATCAATCGGTGCAATGATTTACCGCGTCAGAATGACTTGGTCACAGCTTATGCATTCTCTAGAAAATAATGATCAGGTTGGTACATCCTTGTTTCAAAAATTCATCAAATGGTTTTATCCTCGGTATTCGGCCCATACGTTTGTTATGGCTCGCCAGCAGGAATATGCTGCAGATGCTGCAGATGCTAAAGTCACATCACCGGAAACTGTCCGGGATACTTTATGTGCCGTCTCAATTGGCTCGCAATACTATTACGAAAAGTACTTCAAGGAGCTTTTCGAAGAAAGTTCAAAAACAAATGTCGTGCCTCAACCATATTCTCAATTTTTTGATAAGTTTCAGAAGTTGGATCTAGTAGTTGCAAAAGCATTCCTAAAAAATGAACTTGAAATGGAAAGTAATGTATTTGATACACATCCATGCCTGACAGATCGCTTAAAAGCTGTTGGGATGAAATCGAACACTCCTCAAAATGGTGAATCTGCAGTTGATTATTTCTTTGCCAAACCCGTTTCGATCCTGCAGCAGTTTAATCGATCATGGTTTGAACAAAATGGCGAAAAGTGGGAAGCACAAATGGCTTCCTATACTGAAGCAAAAAATAGATTGCAAGTATTAGAGAATAGTAAGGAACTTGATCTCCAAGGCAAATTTGAAAAAGCAATTCTCACACGCAATCTTGTTGGCTATGAGCAGGCTACACCCATGTTGGAGGAAATTATTGCCGAAAATGCGGATAAGCAGATTGCCCAGGCTTACCTTACACTCGGAAATATCTACTTGCAAAAGGAAGAAACTTCCCAAAAGGGTGAGAACTTTATCAGAAAAGCGGTTGAAATCGATTGGGAGCTAAAGGAAGAGGCTTTGGAGACTCTTTGTAACTATTACTATTATACTGGTCGTATGGAGGCATTTGAGGAAACTAGAGCTCAGTTTGAGGCATGGCCAGATATACTCGCGCAGTTCGAAGAAGAATTTTTAGCCCTTAACTGGGACGACCATTACGTTTCACACGATCTAGCTCCCGAGGAAGTAGCAGTAATTGTCGATGAACTCAGTCATCACAATGAAATAGTCGAGGTCTATCTGGTTCGAAAAGTGATAGAGTTAATTCCGGAAGGAAAGGTTTATTCTCTGGCCTTGAAAGTCCAAGTACCGGAAGACATGGACATGGTTGAATACACAGACCAATTATTAGAAGAATATGTTCAAGATCTCCAGATCGCCGAAAACATCCAGTTTTATATTCTCAATGGTTATGAGGATTTTGAGAAAAAGGTTAAAGAAGTCGAAGGATCGCAAATATTGGGGACAAGTTCAAATCAAAAAAATATTCCACTAAGAGTATAATTTTTAAAATACACAAGTCAAAGATTGTCCATCAGTGGGATGATCCCTGACTTTTTTTTATGGGCCTACCCATCAGTAAATTACGCATAAAGGTAATGTGCCTTTATAATGAGACGTGCTAGGCACTAGGACCCTATTTATAGAACCCTTTTCTTATAGAACCTTTTTCAAAAAACTTAAAGGATAAAATATCTACAAAATCATCATCTTTTTTTCCAACAATTTATCATTCATGCTAAACGGATAATAAAAGAGCTAATAATCAAACTAAAGACTCAATCATTGTTATTAAAATAATAACATCTAACCTCAATTTCCTTTGAATATTTTAAGCTTTTAAGAGAAAAATAAAAAAAAGGAGTGTGAGACACATGGATTCTGAGCGTGCTAAGGAAATTATTCAATCACCCGAAATGATTAATGTAAGTTATCGTGGTATCCCTGTTTATTTAAAGGAAGTAAATACTGAACAACAAACAGCATTAGTATTTCCTCTTGATGAAATGGAAAATGAACAAATCGTTGAATTAAAAGGTTTATTAGAGAAGTGACCCTCTTTTTGACTTTAATGATTTAGAAAGATATGTGAGACTTGACCACACTTTCTAGTGGATGTTACGTAGGAAAAGAAAACGATGTGGGACAGGAGGTTCTGTCCCTTCTTCCTTTTAATAATATTTAACTTTTCAACAAAATCTAACAAACTTCGAGGAGTGACAGGCACTAGAACCTAAAAAAGTGTGCTCTCATCTAACTAAATGAAACACCGAGAACCGTCCCCAGTGTTCCATTATAGGCGAAAAAGCCTAAAGAGCCATTCACCTATAATCTAAACCTATTAACCTATTATACCTTTAAATCAATACTTCCACCCAAATGCGGCTGAGCAGCGTGGTGAATAGCCGCTACATCATTTGTACTCATCAACTTTTGAATCGATTCTTCTTGCTGTTCAACATTTCCAATTGCCATCTTCATAACTGACATCGAAGCCTGTTGTTGAACTTTCCCTTGACTTAATGCCATTGACATTAATGCAATATCCATAAATACACCTCTTCTGACTTTTAGTGAACAATTGAGTGCAATTGCTTTTCTAATAAATGAACCTCACTCTTCAAATCATTTAATTGATCATTCAACTTTTCAATTTCTATTTTAGTAAGTTTATGATCAAGTGTAAATTGAGCCATTTCTTTCATTTGATAAAGTTTACTTTCGATTTCTTCTAAAATACGATCTTGTTTTTTACACAACTCTAGTTGCTGTTCAAGAAACGCTTTGTGTTCCTGATCCTCTTTATTCATTCGTGCCTCCATTTCATAAAACACTGCTGTAAAACAAGGTTTTTCGGGGCGCAGCAGGGACGATATCTCTAATAAGCGTATTCGTACCTTCTTGTATTTCAAAACCATTTACTATTGTAATAATTCATTTTTTATATTCTCTATTTATATCGGTTGATTATCGGACTTTTATAAATGTTGGAAGTATGTTTTTGGAGAAAGTAAACATTATGAAGATAGTTATAGATTTTTTAGCCGTTTTTCAAAATACTATGGTACCAATCTCATCCACCTTCATTCGGAACATCACTGTGACGGGGGATTTACACAACAAGTCTCATTCTACAAAGTCCATCAAACGTCAAGTAATGACAGGGACCGAGACCGAGACCCATCTATTTATGATGTACGATGAATTTTTGTCCTATAAACAAATTGCTTAATAGAGAAATCCACGCTAGGTATGTTTTTCAATCTTTTTATATACTTCAAGAAATAGATAAATAATTTAACGTCCTTGATAGCTTTAACAAAACCAATCTCTTTATTATTTAAGCTTTGAAACTGAATATAATCGTATAGTATTTCTTCATCAATATCCTCTATATACATGATCAATGTATAATCATAGATATAGGTGAATATTCGATTTAGCGAATGGTTCACTTCTATATAAAATGGACTAGAAGAATCAGTTTGAAATTGATTCAATAACCATTCATAACGTCCTTCATTTCTTTTAGCTATCACTTTTATTACCGAACCTCACTTTAATCCTATTTTATCGTGAAAATCTACGAACCTAGGTAATTTATCCATATTTAAATTTTAATTAATAATTTGCTTCCTATCAAGGGATTACCGACCCCTCAACGAATTAAAAAAGGTTAGATAAGCGAAAAATGAATCTTGATCAAATCTGTTCGGCTATTAACTATGCAGTTAATTCCCCTATAACCCGTTACTAGTGCACGGTGTATTCCTTTATTTAATCAACTTTTTCATTTATAACGCCTTTTCGAAATCTATCATTGAAAAAGAATTGGACCAAACCTTCTTTCTTCGAGAGGCCCAATTCTTATTGATTGTTGCGTTAAATTTTAAACTTTCGTACTAATACATTTAATTGTTCTGACAGCTTAGCTAATTCTACTGAACTGCCAGCTATCTCTTCCATTGAACTGTTGGTTTGTTGGACAGTCGCAGCCGTTTGTTCCACTCCCGCAGCCGCTTCTTCTGCTGTTGCTGCAATCTCTTGAATAGAACTACTCATCTCTTGACTAGATGCAGATATATCAGAAAGATTAGTCGAAATCCGTTTGATACCATCAACCATTTCCTTTACGGACAAACTAATGTTGTTAAATGTTTTACCTGTTGTTTCAATTTGAGTGGTTCCTTTTTCTACTTCTTTATATCCATCTTGTAAGGATGATGTAACAGTTTCAAATCCTTTTTGTATGTTTTCAACAATTCCTGTAATTTCCGATACAGAAGATCCTGTTTGTTCGGCCAATTTACGAACTTCCTCGGCAACAACGGAAAAACCTCTTCCATGCTCACCAGCTCTTGCTGCTTCAATCGCTGCATTTAAGGCTAACAAATTCGTTTGATCTGCTATTTCTTTAATCACTGTAACTAAGTGAGAGATTTCTTGGGATTGATGATTCAAATCGCTCACCTTTTGAACAGATTCTTTGACAATTTCATTAATCATCGTCATTTGTTTCGTTGACCCATCCATTAATTGACTACCATCATTGGTCATATCCATAACTTGATTTGACGTTACTTGAATTTGCTCTCCATACTCATTAGCTTCTTGAACTTTTGTAGAAAACTCTGTCATAGAAGCGGATAGTTCACTTGCACTATTGGCTTGAGTTTCAGACCCTGCGGCCAATTCCTGCATCGTCGTGGCGATCTGTTCAGAACCGGCACTTACTTCATTAGTGGATTGAGTTAATTCTTCACTATGACTTGACACTGTTTCGGAAACTTTATTTATTTCCTTTAACATATTTCTCATACTATCGGCCATCTCATTGGTTGCGGTCACTAATTGTCCAATTTCATCCTTGGATTTTACCTTTATGTTTTCGTATGTTAAGTCTCCACCAGCAATCCGTTTCATTTGATTCATAACTAATCGCATTGGTTTTGAAATCATGTTTGATAATGCGATGCCTAGAAGAATGGAAATAATGACAGCAACAATACTAATGATTAAGGCTCTTATAAGGCTCGAAGCAGCATCACTTTTAGTTTCTTCTATATTTTGGTCTGCAATTTCTACTAACCAATTATAAAGTTCTTCACTTTCTTTATTTAATTTTACTGTAAGGGGTGCTACATCCTGTAATCCTTGATCAATAGCTTGTTGTCTATTTGTGGTTGATAGCTCCATCATCCGCAAAGCTGTTTCACTTAATTGTTGATTGGTTGTGTGGATAGCATCTAATTTATCTTTTGTTTCCTGTAATGTAGCTAGTTCTTTTCCTTGCAAAATTAAATCATCAATTTCAGCAGTTGACTGATTAAATCCTTCTTTGTAGGTATCAGTACCGTATAGTATATAACCTCTGTAATTACTTATTTCTAACGCACTTTCCGTTTGGATGGATTGTATAATTCCTTTTAATTCCAATACAGTATCAATAATATAATCATAGGAATCGTTTGTTTTTTTCATAGTGTTAAAAGAAAGTAAAGAAGAGATTACAAAAATAAGTGCGACAATAATAAAAGATCCAATCATTTTTTGCTTGATCGTTAGCTTCATCTGGGTGTCTTCCTCTCATATTTTTATCTAATTAGTAGAATATTTATATGGCCTTTTCCAACGCTTCCTTAATTCGATCATGACTAAATGGTTTTACGATAAAGTCAATGGCTCCTGCCTTAATTGCGTCTACCACCATTCCTTGTTGGCCCATAGCTGAACACATAATAACCTTAGCATCTGTATGAAGTTTCTTAATTTCCTTTACCGCTTCGATTCCATTCATCTCAGGCATTGTAATGTCCATCGTAACAAGTTCTGGTTGTAAATCTTGATATTTTTCTAATGCTACCTTTCCATTTTCAGCTTCTCCAACAACCTCATGCCCGAGTTTTGTCAAAATATCCTTTAATTGCATCCTCATGAATGCTGCATCATCCGTCACTAATATTCTTGCCAATGTTAAACCCACCTTAATTTATTGATTGACTACTTTCATGTAGTTGAATATTTTCATTTTGATCCGTTACCTTTGTTAAATCGAGTAAAATCAACAGCTTTTTATCTACTTTTGCTATGCCTTTTATATACCTATTATCAACTCCGCTAATCATTTCGAATGGTGGCTCGATAGAGGTTGAATCAATATCAATGACTCCTGTAGCTTCATCGACAATTAAACCAATTTGGATATCTTCTAGATTAATGATCAAAATCCGATTTTCATCTGTCGTAGTTGTCTTTTTCATAGATAAACGTTCTTTTAAATCGAGAATAGGAGTAATTTCCCCTCTTAATGGCATAATTCCCTTTATAAAATGAGCCGTTCCAGGAACCTCTGTAAGGGGTTGTAATCTCTCAATAGAAATCACTTGATTGACCTCTACTCCAAAAAACTGGTTATTTAATTTAAATATGATATACATTATCTGCATACACTTTTATCCCTCCGTTGACCATTATTTAAAGAAAACATTAGGATCCAGAACTAATGCAACGGAACCGTCTCCTAAGATCGTAGCTCCTGAAAAACCTGACACGTCACCTAAATAAACCCCTAATGTCTTCAAGACAATTTCCTTTTGACCCACTAAGTCATCAACCATTAACCCAACGAATTGGTCTCCTTTTTTAATGATGGCAACATAGAATTCTTGTTGAATTCCTTGTTTTTCTCCTACTTGATAATGAAAATACTCTGATAATGAAACGAGAGGAATGATATGTCCTCGATAATCGTAAACTTTTTGACTATTAACATAGAAAATTTGTTCCTTATCCAATAACAGGGTTTCAACAATTGAGGATAACGGAATGGCATATGTGGCTTCCAGGACCCTTACTAAAAGTGAAGTAATAATGGAAAGAGTTAAAGGGAGTTGAATCGTAAAGATACTGCCTTTTCCTTTTGTTGATTGAATATCAATCTGACCACCTAAAGCCTCGATTTTATTCTTCACTACATCCAGACCAACACCTCTGCCCGAAATGTTGGATACCTTATCTGCCGTACTAAAACCAGATAAGAAGATCAACTTGTTTGCCTCTTCATCTGATAAGGTTTTAACCTGTTCTGCTGATATTAGACCTTTATCAATTGCTTTGGCTGCTACCTTCTCTTGGTCAATTCCAGCACCATCATCTTCAATTTCAATAAATACATGATTTCCACTATGAAATGCTCTAAGGGTTAAATGTCCTTCTTCCGTCTTACCTGATTGTTTTCTAACTTCAGGTAGTTCAATCCCATGATCTACAGAATTTCGAATCATATGGACTAAAGGGTCACCAATTTCATCAATCACAGTTCGGTCAAGTTCGGTTTCGGCACCTTCAATGGTCAAATTAATTTTTTTATGTAAATCCCTGCTCAATCCTCTTATCATTCGTGGAAAACGATTAAAAACCTGTTCAATTGGAACCATTCTTAGCGTTAGTATCAACGTTTGCAGTTGGGTGGAAATCCGACTCATATGGTCAACCGTTTCTTTTAGTGCGGAACTACGTAATGATTCAGAAATGGTTTCCAATCTTCCACGATCCACCACTACTTCTTCGAACAAATTCATCAATTCATCAATTTTTTCTAAATTGACCCTGATGGTATGGGAACCACTACTTGTTCCATGTTCCATAGAAGAATTGTTTTTACTAGAATCTGCTTGTATTGGACTTCCTTCTATGGATTCTTTCTTCTCCTTACTCTTATCAAACGTTTCTTCCTCCTTCTCAGAAACATTTTCAAGATTGATAGAATTGACTCTAATCTGTTTAATCTCAGATACATTTGAGATCAACTTTTTAATATCTTCATTCATTTCTTTTGTCAAAAGTAAAAGAGAAAATGTTTGTTCAAAATCTCCTTCTTCTATTTTTTCTGTAGCAGGAACCGTTTTAATAATTTCCGCATGATTTTCCATCTGTTCAAAGACCATATAGGCACGGACACCTTTTAGCATACAGTCTTCTCTTAGCTCAACCGTCACCTGATAAGCGAAAAACCCTTGTCGTATTCCATGTTTGATAATCGTTCTTTGGTATTCGTCTAGGTCTAAACCCATTACACTTTCTTCTACTTTTGAATCTTGTTGTTTCGAAGCAGAGGGAACAATTTCGACTTGTACTAATTGTTCTAAACGTTTTACTAGTTCTGTTACATCCTTCTTTCCATCTTTTCCTTCACTGATGGATTGAACCATTTCCTCCAAATATTCTATTGCCAGAAAAATGATGTCAATAACCTTAGAAGATACATTGATTTTATTATTTCTAATTTGATCAAAAACGTTTTCCATTTTGTGCGTTAGAGCCGCAATATCATCAAATCCCATTGTGGCAGACATACCTTTTAATGTATGAGCAGAACGAAAGATTTCGTTAATGATTTCAATATTCGTAGGTTCCTTCTCTAACTTCAAAATATTGTCATTTACTGCTTGTAAATGCTCACGACTTTCATCTAAAAATACTTCCAGATATTGATTGGTTTCCATTTCAACGGTCCCTTCTTCACTCTGCTATCAATCTAGTAAAAGACATAGTTCTAACTTATTTTCCTCACTAAAAATAGCTGATAGGTGAATCGCTTTTTCATATCCAACTAATTTCGTGTTTCCTTGCATAATCGTCGGGGCGGTAATATCTGTTTTAATACCACTATTGATAATTTGGCTAGAAATACTTCCCGCCAGCATATTTCCTAATTCTCCACTAAAAGAAACGAGCATTTCCCCTTCTAATTCCATACCAAACATCGATTTAGCAATCAGACTAAAGGTTGAAGGATCCCCCATTAAAACCAACCTAGCTTTTATATCTCCTGTAATTCCGATTAAGATACCAAATTGTAATTGTAAGGATGTACCTAAAAGTTTAGGTCTTGTAAATTCGTGCTTTAAAGGAATAATCGTTTTAAATGATACGTTGGTACCATTCAATAACTCTGTTATAACTTTACTTTTTTCTACTACTGCTACAGGCAAAATAAACCCCTCCATTGTTGATGAAATAAAAAAAGGCTATTTTATAAAATATAAAATAGCCAACAGAAATAGTAATATAATTATTGGTAACCAGGCGATCATAGTTAATCTTCTAACCTTAGACCCTAGAGCTTTGCGTCCTATTCTTTCGAATAGTTTGCCTTTAACTTTTTTGTGATTTAGTTATCTTTTTTGTTATTACGAATAATAAATAAATTATAGTTCATTTTTCTGATATGACTTTTTACTATAAAGTAAAAGTGTCGTATTTAGTCAAGAATAGATTCATTTTACTTTTATCTCTAACAAGTCTTTAACACGATCCTCATATATCGTAATTCCTAAAATTTTTTCCCTATTCTCATTAAGAATGTTCAAGCAATTAATCTCCTTTAGGGATTTAGAATTAGCTTATTAGACATATACGTTTCTAATATTTGTCCTTTATGCATTTGCTCGTTCATATGAATCTTTATATCTTCTAATAACGTTTGCGAACTAGATTCTTCTTTCAATTTAGTACTTTCTATATTGGTTAAGTATTTGATAACAAAAGATTTGATTTGAAAATTCCTTTTAGATAATTCTTCCGCTCCCTCTTTTGTATTCAATACAAAACTAAAGGAAAAGGTGGCATATTTGTTATCTAGCATTTTCACCGTAATATCTTCTATTTTGACTTTTTGTTCTTCTAACTTTTCTACAGAGATATTAGTTAAATCAGTGTTTGATTCTGCTAATGCAGGTTCTTTCATATTTAACCCTAAAAATATACCTACCCCAATACATAAAGCAAAACCTATTACCAGCATTAATTTTTTCATTTCTTCTCCTTACTTATGATTTGACACGGATAATGGAAGATCACGACTTAAAGAAGCATACTTCGTTCGTTCTGCTTCTAATAAGTGATTGTTAGTTTTGTGAATACTTACTGCCCTATTTAAGATGTGTAAATTATCGTCCGATAAACAAAATGCTTAAAATGGAGAACTCCACCCAAGGTATGTTTTTTTAACCTTTTTATTTACCTCAAAACTTTGCTAGCCTATACTTCTGATATCCATTTTCATTCCATTACTTGTAATCTCGTAGTGTAGATAACTTGAGATCAGATGGTGCATTTAATAAAGATTCACTATTCTTGGTTGGAAAACATTCTGAACATGGAGGTTGTTGTTCTGTTATTGTAGATATGAGGCATGTAGAGGATACGATACACGTTCTTTCCCATAGTAATGGGAGGTAGATGTCCTCTCCTATGTTTAAATTAAGGAAGATAAAGTCCTTCCACTTCATAGGAATAGCCAAAAAAGCTTCATACAATAAACATTTGGTAACTAGGCAATCATAGTTAATGACTTTTGACTCATATTTTAACCTTAGACCCTAAGCTTTGCGTCCTATTCTTTCGAATAGTTTGCCTTTATCACATATTTATATGAGTGACTTTTTAACTAGCATTAAACATCATATAAGAAATTTAGACTAAATTCAATTAAATTCGACAAAAATTAATATTTTATTAACTATACTATTAAAGTTTTACTATGAAGCTGTTGATATGTTGCATTGAAATCATAAATATATATAGACAGATAGATGGCATGAGTGAAGAAGCTTTAGAAGATTTATCAAGAAGCTATCAAATGATGAAGAATCTTCAAGAAGGCGGGAAACTGTATAATCCACAGAATTTGGCGAAGGTTAGACTAACGTATTATTGCGAACCGTAACGGTTTACGCTATAACTGACGCTGTCGCATTTATGGCTATATATTACTAAAGAGTTGACACCATGAGCATTGATCGTACAAAATACCTCTTTATGGGAGTGGATTTAGATAAGCATTCACATACCGCTGTTCTGTGTAATTGCTTTGGTGACAAAATCCAAACATTTAAGGTTCAAAATACTCCATTACAATTTCCATTGTTCCTTGACAAACTAAATAAATTTACAGATGGTAAAGGATTCATTTTCGGACTAGAGGATTGTAACTTTTATGGACGAGCCCTTGCTAAATTTTTAATTTAAAAAGGCTATATGGTCAAAGAAGTCAATTCATCTTACACGAAAAAAAGAGGCAAGCGGGTACAAATAAAAATAAAACAGATGAGATAGATGCCTTAGCCATTGCAAAAAACCTTATTTACGAGTTTAATGATCTACCGTTAGCCAATCCACAAGATATTTACTGGACAATCAAGCAAACATTGAACAGTAGAAATAACTATAATCAGATGGCTACAAACATTAAAGTTAGCTTACACAATCTTTTGTTACATCAATACCCTAACTATAAAACATTCTTCAAAGACCTTGAAAGTAAAACAGCTAGGCATTTCTTTTACAAATATCCTACACCCGATTTACTTAAAGAAGTTGATGAAACAGCTTTAACAAAAGTATTAAAAGAAGCTAACAATTCCATAAGAAAAAACAAAGCACTAGAAATACTAAATGCTGTAAAAGCGGCTGGCTATTGGGAAAATGACTATCAAGAAGAACGTAATGAACTCATCCGCTCCTATATCAACTCGTTAAATCGTTTTATAAAGGAAATAAAGCGGCTTGAGCAGAAACTTGACTTGTTAATTGCTGAAACTGGCTATCCATTACAAACAATTGATGGTGTTGATACTGTTTTAGCAGCTACATTTATTGCTCATATTGGCGATATTAATCGATTCACTAACAGTAATAAAATAGCGAAGATAGCTGGTATCGCTCCAATTGAGCATAGCTCAGGAGAAACCAAAAAACAATATGCCAATAAGTTAGGGAATCGTGAATTAAACAAAGCCTTTTATTCTCTAGCATTGACACAAATACGAAAAGATATAAACCCTATCATGTATGAATACTATCAGAAAAAGATAAAAGAAGGACGTAAAAAGAAACATGCTATGGTATTTGTCCAACGTAGATTAGTTAATATTGTTTATCGTATCATGAAAGACAAGCGAGCATATGAACCACCAATTGAAAAGGAGAAACTAAAAGCTGCTGTAGAGTAAGAAACTGATTTCAAAGGGATAGCTTTTGCTATCTCTTTTACTTTCAGCTCCTCCTCATCAAACCGTACGTGAAGTTTTCCTTCATACGGCTTTCCGACGTTCTTCTTTCCTTGGCTTTACAGCGTCTAACTAGCTAATTTCACTAATATATGTTTCACTTCTTTTCTTACATCCTTTAAATTTCCATGTTTCTTACGATTATTTCTCTTTTTGTTATGAAATAAGGTAAGTCGTTCTAATACATACCAGTCGATTCTATTTAGCCATTTCTTTGCGTGAGCCGAGATAAGATAGTAATTCTTGAAACCTTGCAGTTTCCTATTTAGCCCTTTTACTAACTCTCTGATATCCAAGTATAATTTATTCCTTGGTTCTGTATAGGCTTTAATCTTAGAACGCATTTTCTTCATCGCATTCCTCTTAGGTATATGTGACATGACATATAACGTGTTTCCACCTTTTCGTCTGATTGGAAACTTCCGATTATGAAATCCTAGAAAATCGAAACCATCTATGTCATTCCACAGATTAACTAGTCTCGATTTATTTCTATTAATAGTAAGGTCAAGTTTCCTCATTATTGATTGGATGACCTTTATACTTTCAAGTGCTTGTTGTTTGGTTTTACACATAATGACGAAGTCATCCGCATACCTTATGAGTTCACCCAAGTCTTTGAACTTCTTCTCCCAAAGCATATCCATTGTATTTAGGTAGATATTAGCTAAAAGAGGTGAAATTACACCACCTTTCGGTGTACCAGTAATTGGATTTCTTATTTTGCCTTCCTCCATTATGCCTGACTCTAGCCATTTTCGAACAAGCTTTAAAACCCGTCGATCACTAATCCTTTGTTCTAATATTTTCATCAACTTGTATTGATTAATATTATCGAAATATCCTTGGATATCGACGTCTACTACCCAAAAACATTTCTTACTGGCTTTTCTTATCTTTGCCATCGCTTGATGGGCATTTCGCTTTGGACGAAAACCAAACGAACAGTCATGAAAGTCAGCCTCGAATATTGGTTCAATAACCATTTTCGTTGCCATCTGTACGACCCGATCTTTAATAGTTGGAATTCCTAATGGACGTTTCTTTCCATCATCCTTTGGAATATAGGTTCTTAGGACTGGACTAGGGTGATAACGCTTCTCCTTTAGTTCCAAATAGATCTCGTTCATAAATTTCTTTTCCCCGTACTCCAAGACGATTTGTTCAATCGTCTGTCCATCGACACCTCCACTTCCTTTCTTTCGCTTCACACGTTGCCATGCCTCCCCTAGAATATCAGGACGATAGATTTTGTCATATAAAGCGTGAAATCTTCGAGTTGGACATTCCTTGGCACAAAGATATAACGTCTTCCAGAGTTCTTGAGCTTTTACTTTATTGGTGTAGTTAGTCATTTTCCTGACATTCACTGACTCTTACCTCCTTCTGACATATGAACGAAGTAGGGTAATGGCTTGCGCCGTCCTTCCCTAGACAATGTTGTGTTGTCATTGTCATTAATGGTACTATGACCCCCTCCGACTCCCTCTCATCCATCCACCACTTCGTTTGCACTTATAGGTTTCTGCTTTACTTTCGTTAGAAAGTGACAAGGAGGGTATCCCCAGTTCCGCTAACTACTTTACTAACATGTCGCTCCCCATACCCCGAGAGATTCATCGGTGCTGCTATTCCAAGATCTTCACACCTTCCATGGTCTTCGCCCATTATCCCAAGGCTCGACTTCTCTTTGACTACCGTAGGTAGGTTCTTTTGACGAGACGGCAGGATTCACTTTATGTTACAACCTGTTAGTTTGCTCGCACTCCGCTAGGGAGTTACTTTGTCACAGGGCTTCAACCTTAGAATTTCTTCACCAGTTGCCTGTCAGCTACTGAGCGTCTTGGTACTTACTCAGGTTGGACTTTCACCAACTAGCAATTAACGACTTGCTGGGCACGCGGACAATAAAAGAGGTACTAGGATTAAACCTAATACCTCTTGATATTGATTTATTAACGTAATAATTGAAGAACTCCTTGTGGTTGTTGGTTCGCTTGAGCCAACATTGCTTGTGCTGCTTGAGAAAGAATAGAATTCTTAGTTTGGTTCATCATTCCTTTCGCCATCGTGGAATAGCCCCTACTCCTAAGATTGAAGTAGAGGCTTAGATTACTTGTTGCTTGAACATGTAATATTTACATAACAAACTTATGTTCTATAATTATAATATATATATCAACATTGATTTGTTACTGATTATGCAGGGATTACTTTTAGCAGGAACATTGGGGTTATAATCAACTTTCACCATTTCCCTCAAAAAGTAAAAAAGAGCAACCATCCATCTAGGTTACTCCAAAAAACCTTCAAATTTTCAAATCAATGTTCCCACCTAAATGTGGCTGAGCAGCGTTTTGAATCGCTGTTGCATCAGCTGTGCCTATCAACTTCTGAATAGCTTCTCCTTGCAGTTCGGCATTTCCTATTGCCATTTTCATAACTGACATCGAAGCTTGCTGCTGGATTTGTCCTTGACTCAATGCCATTGACATTAATGCTATGTCTATGAAAAAAACTTTCTATTTCTAATGGACAATCGAATGTAACTGTTTTTCTAGGGAATGAATTTCATTTTTCAATTCATTCAATTTATCATTCAACTTGTCAACTTCTTTCGAAGTAAGTTCATGGTCACGGGCATATTCAGCTATTCTTTTCATTTTATTAAGCCTTATGTCTATCTCTTCCAAGATAGAATCCTGTTTCTCACACCATTCGAGCTGCTCTTCAAGAAACTTTTTATGTTCTTGGTCATCTTTATCCATCTAGTTTCCCCCTGTCGAACAGCTTTATATGAAAAGAGACTCTAGCAAAACTAGAGTCCCTTTCAAATAATTTAAAATTAACGAAGAAGTTGTAAAACTCCTTGAGGAAGCTGGTTAGCTTGAGCCAGCATTGCTTGTGATGCTTGAGAAAGAATAGAATTCTTAGTTTGTTCCATCATTTCTTTCGCCATGTCTACGTCACGGATACGAGATTCCGCAGCAGTTAGGTTTTCAGAAGATGTGCTTAAGTTGTTGATTGTGTGGTCTAAACGGTTTTGGTATGCACCAAGTTTAGAACGCTCAGCAGATACATTTTCAATAGCATCATTTATTACATCTATAGCAGCAGTTGCCTTTTCATGTGAAGAAACATCTAATGCTTTGAATGAGCCAGTATTGTCCGTTCCATTTGTTACATCTTTAGCATCAGTATAACTAGCAATTTTACCTGATTTAGAAGTTACTGTTAAGTTTCCCTCACTAGCAACTTTCAATTTATCAGATGTTGCTCTCATATCATTTACTTCAATTGTCATACTTTGACCTGCATTTGCACCGATTTGGAAACTAGCCTCGAAACCTTCTCCACCTTCTTGTTTAATGGTTACAGTGTCTGCACCATCGGAAACGGCAGTATCAATACCTGGTGTTTTAGCTAGAATAGATGCAATTTTGTTAGCTTGTTCAGCTTCAGTATCATCAGCTGTTACGTCAATATCAAAATCATCACTATTGCTACCAAATGTAATAGTCTTGTCACCGACTTTTAATGTATCACCTGCTACAAAAGCTGTATCAATTTTTACTTTTGCTTCAGCCTCCTGAACACTAGCTGTTACTTGAGTAGAAACTGCCTTAGCAGCTTGCGCACCCCCAATAGCCACTGCTGAACCTGTTGCTTTTCCTTCTTTTTCTTTAACTGTGATTGACCCATCTTCATTATCTGTTACTGAATATTTTTCAGAGAATGTATTATCAGCTGCCAATACAGTAGCAATAACTGCCGCCTGAGCCTCTTTTGTTGTTGCTGTACTAGTGTTAACATTTCCTGAACCATCATCTTTACCAGTAATTGTTACACCACCGATGGAAAACGTTTCAGCATCAGTTAAAGCTGTAATTGCGATTTTCCATTCCCCTTGTGTTTCAGCAGTTTTAGGAGTTAATGTAATAGCACCTGTACCAGTAGCAGTAGCCGTTAAGGCTTTAGGTTCATCTCCACCATTCAGTAATTTTTGAGTATTGAACTCAGTAGTATTACCAATACGGTTGATTTCAGATGTTAATTGGTTAATTTCTTTTTGAATTTCTCCACGGTCTGAGTCTGTGTTTGTATCATTCGATGCTTGTGTAGCCAGTTCACGCATACGTTGAAGAATATCATGCGTTTCACTTAATGCACCTTCAGCTGTTTGAATCATTGAAATCAATTATGTTATCACAGTGGCTTTTTATCCGCTGCTTCTTTATGTTTCCATAAAGTTCAGGTCATATCTTCATCCCGGTAGGATGCCCCGCGCTCGTGGGTAGCTTATTGGTACGGTTCCTCACCACCTGACCGTCACACCTTCCTAACTACTAATTACCGATTCATTAGGCTTGGCTCGGTATTGCCTACCATCCACCTTGAAAAGCTTGGTTTAGGGTTCCACCGAATTCACGGAGTTTTCATCTACACATTACTGTTTAGAGCGGCATTTCTAGTCTACCGTCTTGAGCGTTTGCTGAAGCTTGGTCTAAACCACGTACTTGTGCTCTCATTTTTTCTGAGATTGCTAGACCAGCTGCATCATCTCCAGCTTTGTTAATACGTTGACCTGAAGATAATTTCTCCATTGAAGCTTGTTGTGCATTGTTTGCATTACCTAACTGACGATACGTGTTCAACGCCGCAATATTATGATTAATTCTCATTTCATTTTCCTCCTTGAATATCGAGTTCACATCCGTGTGAACGTATTGTATTGTTTCTGAGATTACTTAGGTCGGCCGCCCTATGTTCCCATTACATTAAATATATCGACAGGTTTGGAAAAAAGTTTAATAGATTTCTATAAAACTTTTTTATTTTTAACATCAAAAAATCTATTTAAAAAAGCCCCAAAACAAGGAGCTTCTCTATAACTATTAATCCACATTCTTCAATATCGCAAACAAATCCGAAATCCCTTCCGCAGCACTTTTGTTTTCCTTCTGAATTTCCAAATATATTTCCTTCCGATGTATCTCCACATTCTTTGGAGCGTTGATGCCTAGTTTAATTTGGTCCCCTTTTACCGAGACAATTTTGATTTCAATATCATCACCAATTTGAATAGCTTCGCCGGTTTTTCTTGTTAGTACAAGCATAAGATCACCCCTTCACCTTAGCATGAGGTACAATCAAATGCTTCGTTTGATACTTGCCATCATTTAAAATCAACTGTTTCGCCTTATTATTTTTGCTATTCATAATAACTGGGGCCTGCAAATTAGCGGTTGTTTTTTCAAAAGGGTCTTGGATGGTTAAAATGGAATAGACTTGGACATCGATTTCTTTTTCAATCATCAATTGTTCGACAGTTGCATCGTCAATTTCAAAATCATAATCACGGAAAAATAAAAATGGGTCGACGATGACAAACCCAATTGTTGGCGTGTTAGTTGATTGCAGGATGGCATATATATCATTGTCTGGTAGTGATAAAATAACAAATTGCTTTTCCTCCGGAAATCCTGGAATCCCTTTATCAAAATTCCAAATGTCCTTATTAACAATTTCTACTTCACCATGATATTTTGTTTCGATTTTCATAGACCATATCCTCATTTCATTCATAGTCCTTTTTTTATAATTGTACCTGATTTATCATTCATTTCATAATTTCGATTGACCAGTCGCTAGTATCCTATCCCACCACATCAATTTTCAATTGGTTCCGCTGTTCCAACCGTATATCCACATCCCCAGCCTGAAAATCAATCCGCGGCTTCTGCGTCACAGCTTCATGTCTCACCTTCTGTGTCTGCACATCAATATTCACCTTCCTAGGCTGATAGTGCACTTTCACACTAAACGGCGGTGGAACAAAGCCAATATTATATTGAAAATCAAATAATTGACCCTTCCGCTTCGCCATGTTAACAATCGCATTCACACCATATTCAATCCTCATCATTTCCGTTCCTTCAGAGGCTCTTCTGGCAATTCCACTTAATGCATCGCTCTTCCCTTTTTGTGCAGTTTCTGCAATTCTTCTAAAAATATGCTTAATATCCATCGATTCCCATGCTTTTGTTTGGTCAATGCTTAATCGACCTGGTGTGGTACGAATCGACATTTGTGCCTGTGGCTGTTGAATACTTTGCTGGGCTTTTGGCTGCCTGATACTTTGTTGTGATGGTGTACTATGTATTTCAATTTTTGCAGGGATTGATTGCATTCGTATTTGTGGGATCTGCATAATTTTCACCCCTTTTTTAAAAGAAAGGTGTCAGGCTCCACATCGCCAGACACCTTTTTAACGCTTCTATCTTAACGTAAAAAATCCATTAACGTCGGCTGAATTACCCTCGCCCCGACGGAGAGTGCGGCACGATGCACACTTTCTTGGGCAAGCATCTCCGTTACGACTTTTTCAAAATCAACGTCTTCATTCTCAGACATTTTTTGCTTGACGATGATTTCCTGCTGATCGATTCGGTTTTCCATCAATTCAACACGATTATAGCGGGAACCCAGTTCCGCACGGGAATTATTCACACTGGCAATATGGTCATCCATGTCTGTGAGAAAAGCATTGATTTCTTCACCTGTACTAGTAGGATCATTTAAACTCGCAATCAAATCTTCCACATTATCGAATAATTCTTGACCAAAAACGTCCTTTGGGTTGATATTTACATTGATATAAACACCTTTCGCCAATTCCAATTGAACGCCCTTTTGATTTTCGGAAATGACATTCCCGAACTTATCCACTGGTGGGTTTAATGTGTCCGTCCCATTGAAAATATATTTATCCCCGACCTTTGTATTGGCGATTTCAATTAATTGTTCCTTTAGCTGACCGATTTCCTCACTAATGGACTTTCTTTGATTTAGATCATACGTGTCATTACTTGCTTGCACAATCAACTCACGCATCCGTTGCAGAGCCTGTCCAGCTTGATCCAACGAAGCATCTGAGTTGTCAATCCAGTTATACGCCTCTGAGAAATTTCGTTTATACTGTTCGACTTCTTGGACATTCCGGCGATAGGTGATTCCTTTCATCGCTACAACGGGGTCATCTGAAGGTCGATTAATCTTTTTCTGATTCGAAATTTGATTTTGTAAATCTGCTATTTTGTCATAGCTACGACTCAAATTGGAGAGCATATTGTTTGAAACCATTGATTGTGTTACGCGCATTTCTTTTCACCATCCTATCTACCCGATACGCCCATTCCATTAATAATCTTGTCTAGCATTTCATCGATAATCGTAATTTGTCGTGCTGCTGCATTGTATGCATGCTGGTATTTGATTACATTCGTCATCTCTTCATCTAATGATACTGAGCTGACCGATTGACGGTTTGTATCTACTGAGTCTTTTAACACTTCACTGTTATCTCTCAATCGATTGGCCTGTTGGGCATCTACACCTAATTGCCCTATCATACTTTCATAGAACGAATTAATAGAACCATTACTAATCAAACTATATTTTGTTAAATCAATTGTCCGAAGTCCTTCTAATTGCTGACTGTTATTCGTTAAAAGAAATCCAGAAACATTGGCTAAATTAAGAGCGTTACGTCCATTTCCACCATTAACGGCTACCCCCGAAGGATCGAGCGTATCTACACTAGAAGCGGCGATATTTTCTGGCTCCAACGTTGCGAGCAAAATATCTCTTGCAGCACCTTGATACGATTTAGGCTCTTCTCCATTTGAGAATATGACGCTTGAACCATCCACCATTCTGAAGAATTGACTACTTCCGGGATTTCCTTGCAAATCGAAGCCCTGTGAATGAATTTCGTTAAAAATATTGGCAAATGTATAAGCAAGTTGATCTAATTGATCCAGCATCTCTGGGTAGAGCCCCGCAATCTTCGTTGAAACAGTAGAGCCATCAGGGACCCCATACCCATAGGACTCAATTAAACCTTTTAATTTTCCAGATGATAAAGTCATTTGTCCATTTCTTGCGGCGATTTCTACTTTTCCACTTTCGACACGACTGGTGGAGTCAAAAATCGTTAAAGAATCAATGGCCTCAGGAACATCGTAGGTGATACCATTATGACCTTTAAACCCAAGCTGGAAATAATCAAATTTCGAAACTAAGTTGGTTTCTGAACCATCAGCACCAATCATTTGGATCGTGTAAAACCCTTCCGCATTTTGATGAGGATTTCCACCTGGTGGAACTTTTTTCACCTTGATTTCAACATGTTGTGATAGCTGGTCCACCAATAAGTCACGTTTATCATACAGATCATTCGGTAAATAACCATGGGGCTCCACTTCGCCGATTTGCCGATTCAGGTCAGAGATTTGTTTTAATAATGAGTTGATTTCCTGAAGATTAATGCCAATTTCGTTTCCAATATCGTTTTTAATCGTATCTAGTGATTGACTTAAATAGTGAAACGTTTCAACAACAGCTTGTCCACGTTGCAAAACAACCTTACGCGTCCCATCGCTCTCCGGATACGTACTTAAATCCGATAACGATTGCCAAAACTCCCCCATAACAGCTGCTAAGCCATTATTTGACGGTTCATTCAATATGTCTTCCATTTTACTAAGGGCGTCCGCTCGCGATGACCAATACCCCAGTTTATTGTTTTCAGTCCTAAATTGAACATCTAGGAATGAATCACGAATCCGCTCAATTGAATTCGCCTCAACCCCTGTACCGATTTGACCCGGGATTTCAGGACGATTAATTCCTACGGTTGGATATGGAGTGGTGGGGCTAAAATTGACGACCTGTCGCGAATACCCCTTTGTATTGGCATTTGCAATATTATGACTGGTCACATACAATGCCTGTTGCTGGGCATACAGCCCGCGTTTTGCTGTTTCTAATCCTTGAAATGTAGAGGACATGGGTTCCCCTCCTTTTTCTATGCTTTTGAATCAAAAATTGAGGTCTTAGGTAATGAATCTTGATCGTTCTGTTCTTTCGAATAATTATCAAGCTCATCCGGCAATAGTAAATCTAATTGAAGATTGACGAATTGCAGAGATTGTTGAACTAATTGCTGGTTTAACTCGTTTACCTCTTTTAGCTGTTTGATTAGGTCCGTTAGTTCTTGTTTGATAGAAAGCAGTTTTTCCTGATCAGCATCGTACAATTGAGGTAGACAGTTCGTTAATGTCCATTCTGATTCCTCTGGAATGATGCTACTTACAGCTTTTTGTCGTTCTTTTTCTAATATGGTAATTGCATTGATATGCTTTTGTTCATTTCGTAAGTATTCCTGAAAGGCATCGAAATCCCCATTTTTGAGGATGGCTGTTTTTTCCTTGCTTAGACCAAGTAAGCTCTGATGCAGCTTCAGTAATTTTTCCATCACGGTGATGAGTGCTTGGGCTGACAATTCCACCCCACCTTTCTGTGTAAAAGGCTTTTAATCCCTGTTGTTTATATCGGCTAAAAGAATGAAGTTTTTAATTTTTTTTGAAACACGGGGACGGTTCTCCCGTTTCAATATAGCAAGTTATCCATTACGTATACATATTGATCAATAACCCTTTAATTTCTCCCACCATGTCCAAAATCTTCAAACCGTTCTTTTCCTTATCCAATACAGCATTGGTTAAATCAATCAATTTTTTATCTACTTCTTTGACAATTTTATAGACCTTTGTTCGACCACGACGGTTAAAGCCCCGCTGTTCCTCAAGCTTTAAACCATTATTGACGGCTTCATCCATAAATTCTTTGACGAGTTTTTTATATCTTTTCAAGTCTTCTACGGTTTGCGTTTGAGAGAGAACCTTCCCTTGATCCTCGATATCCTGCATCATTTGCGTCATTTTCGCATACATGACATCTTCACGTTTTTTCCCCATGACCTCAGTAAAGGAAATCGATTCAGTGGGAATGTCTGCTTTTTTCTGAACTTTATTGATGCCTGTTCGGTTGATACGATTTACTTCCATTTGTCCGCACGCCCCTATGTTTGATTAGTACCATTGTAAAAGAAAAAAGAGAAGAAGCCAATATGACTCACTTCTCTGCTTAGGTTTATTGTAATAACTGTAAAATCCCTTGTGGCAGCTGGTTTGCCTGTGCGAGCATCGCTTGGCCTGCTTGGTTTAGGATATTGTTTTTCGTAAAGATCGTCATTTCCTCTGCCATATCGGTGTCTCGAATACGAGATTCTGCAGAGGTTAGGTTTTCAGCTGCGGTTTGAAGGTTTGCTGTTGTGTATTCTAGACGGTTTTGGTAGGCACCTAGTTCGCTTCGTTGTTCGGAAATCTTTTTGATTGCATTATCTACAGAAGTAATAGCACTCGACGCATTAGTTTCTACATTTATACTACCTATTCCTATTGATGTTGAATCCATCTTTTTAATCGTTATATCTAATGTTTCAGATGCGTTCGCACCAATTTGGAAAGTGAATTTACCATTTGAACCTCCAGTTTGGTCGAGTAGATTTTGACTATTAAATTGAGTCGTTTTCGCAATCCGATCCACTTCTTTAATTAATTGGCTAACTTCAGCCTGAACTGCCTTTTTATCTTCAGCCTCTAACGTCCCATTCGATGCCTGCACCGACAATTCTCTCATTCTCTGTAAAATACTATGAACCTCATTTAATGCCCCTTCAGCGGTTTGAATCAATGAAATCGCATCAAGCGTATTTCTTTCCGCCATGTCCAAACCACGGATTTGCGAACGCATTTTTTCCGAAATAGCTAGACCTGCGGCATCGTCTGCTGCTTTATTGATACGTAAACCTGAAGAAAGCTTTTCTAAACTTTTTGATGTGGCATTCATCGTTTGTGATAAATTTCGATAAGCGTTTAACGCTTGAATATTATGGTTGATTTTCATGTTATTTCTCCTCTCCAAATCGTTCTGTTTCTCGTTCTAACACCATTACATTTTGTTCATAGGCGTTGGTTTTTCTACGAAGATTGGTTTGTGCTGCAGAAGGCTTCGTTTTCATCGCCGTACTCCAGGCCTCCGCCAATCTTTCTGCAATGGATAAAACTTGCTGTATCATCGCAATATCTTTTTTACGATTTCCTTCGATTACGTTGTCGGCCATGTAATTATAGAGTGCATCAAGCTGATCCGCGATAATTCCCGCTTCATAGTTGATCCCCGCGCCTAAACGATAGAGAATATCATTGGATTTCTGTAATTTTTTATTTGCATCGATTAATTTCTTTTCTTTTATATCATCAATAGCACCCGATAATTGATTCATTAATGCTTCATATAAGAGTGCCGTAATTTCCTGAGAACTTTTCTGATAAATAACTTCCTCGGTTATAAAGTTCAAAAGCTTGTCCTCCTAAAAGTCCAATATCTAAAATTTATATCGACCAAAACAAAAAAGTGTTAACAGATTTTAGACAAAAAAATAAACCAATACATGGGTATTGATTTATTGTTTATAAAAATCGATCATTTTGTTGGCTATTTCAGCTGGCTTAATTTGGTAGGTACCATTTTCGATCCGTGCCTGGAGCTCTTCTACTTTCGTTTGCCGTTCTTTTTCAATCGAAGAGATGGACTGCATTTCTTTGGCCTCAGGAGAGATTTCAACGACATCTGTTTTCTTCTGATTCATTTTATCAAGTTGATTAATTTTGTTTTGCTGGCTTTGATATGGATTTACCCCAGATGGTCTAAATTGATTAATCTTCACGATGCTAGCCTCCCTTCAACACACTTTCTATTCCTATTATCGGTTGCATTTCCGATTTTATTAAGTTTTTGTTAATAAAATTTTCCATTTTTTATTTACTGATCGTTTTTTCCATCTCTTCTAACAGAACAAGGATTTCAGCCATGACTGCATACAGTTGTGGTGGGATGTTGTCGCCGAGGTCCATATCTAATAAATTAGACACAAGTGTCGAATCTTCCTGCATCGCAACGTTGTTTTCTTTTGCTAATGCGATAATTTGCCTAGCAACCGCACCTTTCCCTTGTGCCACAACAACGGGAGCCTTACCTGCTTCCTCCGAATATTTCAAAACTGCCGCCTGTGGACCGTTGAGTTCTCTTCTTTTTTTAAAATTAAAATAATTCATATCGTAAAGTTCAATCCTTTCCCTGTGAACACTGGTGTGTTCCTATGAACTTTATTTTCTAGATTCGTCTTCGCGCCCTCTAGGGATGAAAATTGGATACTTGTCACATTATAGCCAACTTCCTGCAACTTTTCCTTTGTCACGGCTGCAAGTGGCTCCATTTTTTCCTTAAACTGAGGAGAGTTGTTCTTAATCGTAATACTTAAATTGCGATCAGTTGCATTTAGGTGAATCCCCACATCGCCTAATTTTTTCGTTTCGAGTAAAAAGTAAAGACTACAATTCTCCCATTGCACCTGCTCATCTTCATTTTTTGAATTAATAAAGACTTTCAGACTTTCCGGCTTGCCACCAAGCAACAACGGAAGAGTGAACATCAGGCTTTGCAAGGAACCATTTCCATCACTTTTACTAATCAATTGTTGACCAGTAAGGTTGGATAGTGCCTGCTCAGCCTGTTGAGCTAACCCACTATTTTCTCCTTGAGCCATTCTCAAAAGAAGCGATTTGACATTTTGCACATCTTGCCCATTTTTTTGAAAAGCAAGGGATTGACCCGCTTCATGTTCATGATTTAATCCCAAACTTCGAACCATCTCATACATTTGACGCGGGGATGGTTCCCTTGTGTCATAGATGGAATTCATCATTTTCGTCACCAATTGCTGTTGGAGTGAATGAGATTGAAGGAATTGACTCTCACCCTTAACATAGTGAACAATTTTCTGTTCCGATGGTTTGTAGACAACTTTTTCCATCATGGCTTTGATTTCACTTACGATTTTTCCAGCTTCGGCAACATTTCCTTTTGCGAGCAGCTTCTTAGCATCCGCTAACTGAGTACTAGCCTGTAAAAGTTGTTTTTCCGTCTTCATGTCAGCAAATAGCATCATGTCACTTTTTAAGATCGCGTGATCAAGCTTTTGAATCGTTGCTTCAATCACTTTTTGCACCTGCGGACGAGCATTGTTTAGTAGTGTATGTTCAATTTGATTCAGATTTCTCGTAATCTCTTGCTTTAACACACGAAAATCCGCTGTTGATTGAGCTAGTTTTTCGGAAATCCGTGTCACTAAAATATCCTTCGAAGATAGATTTAAGGCCTGTAGTTGTGCCTGGATCTCGTACGTTTCTGATTGAGCAGTTTGTTGCGGCTCCGTTACAGTTAATTTTTGTAGCTCATTGGCTAGTAACTGACGAGCTGCAAGTTCCCGACCCTTTTCCTGTAATTCCGTTGCTTTTTGAAGAGTATTCGAGTCTAGATCTAGGATTTGCTGTCGTAACCCCTCTATGATTTTCGTAAAATTAGGTTCTTGTTGTAATAGCTTGATCGCTTTCTGAATCCCTTCAGCAGGACGAATTTCATCAGCAGCTAAACCTAGATTTAGTTTCAACGTAACATCATTTTGCGCTGAACCGCTCTTTTCAAAAGAAAGATTCGGATCAATTTCTTTTGCGATATTCGTTAATACTTCGTGAATTGGCTTCCCGTGTAATGCCTCATGAACCGATCGAAGCTGGACAGTAGTTGGTTCTACCTTTTTATTAGCGAGAGCCTGAACGGTTTCTAGCTTTTGGTCATTGGAGCCTTTTCCGTTTACGATGAAATTCTTTAGGTTAGCTGCCGTTTCTCTCGTAAGGGGAATTCCTTTATCCAACATCATCTTAACGGCTTGTTTGACTTCACTGGAATCCTTATCGGTGATGCCTAGGCTAGTAAGGTTTTTCATTTCTCCTGATACGGTTTTGTTCGTTTCAGTAGCGATCGTTTTCACATCGACCATTCCGTCTTGTTGACCATTGACCATAACAGTAAATCGTCCTTGATCGGCAGGGACTCCATCCGTAAATTTCACATGAACATCTTTTCCGCGAATTTGTAAAATGGCTTCGTTGTTATTCACCTTTTCTTTAACCGTAACGCTATACACCTCCCCCTGCTTCAACTCAAGCGGAGCATCGGGTGCGACCGTTTTTTGATGGACTAGTTGGCTGTTTACTTGCATGATTTCCACTCCCGTACATTTCACAATCTCTGCTCTTTATATCGGTTGTTCTTTTAAAAGGTTAAATGGGTCTTTGTAGGGAAAAAATGGGCAAAAAAATGTTCTTTTTGAAGGAGGGCAGTCAGGGGAATCTAACCTTTATTAAAAAAATCCCCATTTCTCTTCTGAAAAATGGGGATTCCTTGCTTATAATTGGCTCCATAAACTAACGTTATTTACCGATAAATCAATTTCAGGCACTTTTTTAAACCCTTTAACATGTTTTGAAAAGTAAAGAAAATTCTTGGTGTCCTTTAGGGCTTCACAAAAGCTCGCTTTTCTAAAGTTCATTTTTCTATGATAGTCAATATAATCGTAGAGTAGTTTCTCATCAATCGATTCAATATAGAATAAATCTGTATGATTATACACATATGAAAATATTCGTTCTAGTGATTTCTTTAATTCTTGGCTAAAATAAGATGCTTCATCACTTAGAAACTTAAACTCACGTGCTAAGATTTCATATCTTACATCATTTTTTACAACTGCCATTTACTAATCTACCTTTCCAACAATTTCATCTATTATTGAAATTTCACCCCTAAAAACCTGACATGTAAATCTTAATCTACTTGCCATGGTTTTCCTATATAAAATCTTTGCCAACCAAGGATACCAATTCTATAATTTTCTATATAATACCACTCTAAATTATATTTTAAACTGACGCACCAATCCATTTAATTCCTCAGCTAGTTTGGCCAATTGGCTAGAACTTGCTGCTACTTCTTCCATGGAACTATTGGTTTGTTGTACAGTTGCCGCAGTTTGTTCCACTCCCGCAGCACCTTCTTCAGCGGTGGCGGCAATTTCTTGAGTCGAACTATTCATTTCCTGACTAGATGCAGAGATATCAGCAAAGTTTTCCGTTATCAAGTTAATGTTATGAACCATTTCTTTTACCGCTATACGAATGTCGTTAAATGTTTTACCTGTTGTTTTAATTTGATTCGTTCCTTTTTCTACTTCTTTATATCCATCCTGTAAAGATTCTGTTACGTCACCAAATCCCTTTTGGATATTTCCAACTATGCCTGTAATTTCCGTTACGGAATTGGCTGTTTGTTCCGCAAGTTTACGTACTTCCTCGGCAACAACCGAGAAGCCCTTTCCATGTTCTCCTGCTCTCGCTGCTTCAATTGCTGCATTTAAAGCTAATAAATTCGTTTGATCTGCAATTTCTTTAATCACTGTTACCAATTTAGAGATTTCTTTCGATTGATCATTCAAATCACTGACCTTACGAACCGATTCCTTAACGATTCCATCAATCGTTGTCATTTGCTGCGTTGAGCCATCCATTAAGTGACTTCCCTCATCTGACATAGCAAGGACATTGTTGGATGTTTCTTGAATTTGCTCTCCATGTTCATTTGATTCTTGAACTTTCGCAGAGAATTCCGCCATAGCATTGGATAGATCACTAGCACTATTGGCTTGTGTTTCGGAGCCAACAGCCAATTCTTGCATCGTCATCGCTACCTGTTCGTTACCGGCACTCACTTCATTAGCGGATTGGGTTAACTCTTCACTGTGACTACTAACCGTTTCAGAAACTGCATTGATTTGTTTTAGAATATCACGCATTTTATGATTCATCTCATTTGTTGCCATGACGAGTTGCCCAATCTCATTTTGATATTTTGATTGAAGGGGTTCCTGACTTAAATCACCACTTGCAATCTCCTGCATTCTCTTCATCACTTGCTTAATTGGTTTTGTAATCCGATTCGTAACGACAATGGATACGGCGATCGCTACTAGTAGCACCACAGCTAACGTAATGGCAATCGGAATCAGGATCGTTCCTGCCTGTTTTTCAAATTCCTCTACATAAACGGTTCCACCAAGTATCCATCCAGTCGTTGAATTCGTAGTGAAGGCCATGATCTTATCGCGACCTTCAAATTGATAGTCAACGATTCCCTGCTTACCCGTGCTCATTATTTTTTGATAATATTCTTGTTGGGACTCATCTCGTCCAATATAGGTTGGATCGATGTGGGCTATAAATTTACCTTTTTTATCAAAAATAACCCCGTAGCCTGTTTCACCAATTTTCACAGACTCAATCATATCGATCAATGTACCAACCATCACATCTGCAGCCATAACACCCGTTAGGTTGTTTCCAGAAAAATACGCCTTCGCAACAGTCACAACGGTTTCACCAGTACTTTCATCTACATAAGGCTCTGTCCAGACCGTTTCCCCATTTGCTTTCACAGCTTGTTGATACCATTCTCTTTCTTTTGCATTAAAATCATCCCCCAAATCTACTTCAGGATAAATAATGACTTCTCCTGTTCCATCGAGAACGGTATAGATATTGGCGATAGAAGGTGTGGTTTCTTTCGTTTCCCCAAAATAGTTCAGTAAATCCTGTCTTTTTTCCGGTTGATAACTGGTCAATAATTCATTTGAAATAAAACGGTTCAATGTATTGTTTGTATTGGAGAAGAACATATCAAACGTATCATTCAAACTCACCATTTGGCTCTCCACATTTTTGGTTAATTCTTGAGTTGTGTTTTTAACACTAAACGTATAACTGACCGTCGCCACAACGGCACCCGTTATCATAAGAAGGATTAAAAATGGGATTAAAATTTGATTTTGGATAGATTTTGTCATAAATCCTCCTGATTTTCGAGCTTCTTTCGTAGTTCTAGCATTTTTCATTCTTACCTTATTCTCCTTATCCTGTGATTAATCTTAAAGGTGTAATTCTTAACTAAAAGATCCTCTCTACTTTGTCTAATGAGCGATCTACTATCAGTCTAGCAATAGATATAAATCTAACTTTTCTTTTTCGCTAAAGATAGCCATCATCTCTATTGCTATTTTATAATGGGATACCTTTGTTTCCCCCTGAATAATGGTAGGGGTTGTTATGTCCGTATGCATTCCGCTGTTTATGATTCTAGTAGAAATACCACCAGCAAGCATATTCCCTAATTCTCCACTAAATGAAACCAGCATTTCACCTTCTAATTCCATTCCAAACATGGAATGAGCAATGCTTTTAAATGTAGAAGGGTTTCCCATTAAAATAAATCTGGCCCTAATATCACCTGTCATTCCAATTAAGATACCGAATTGGGGACGTAAGTATGTACGTAATCGTTTTGGTTTCGTTAAGGTATATGGTGAAGGGATAATCGCTTTTAACGCTAGATTTATGCCATTTAACAATTCCATAATCTCTTTACTTTGATTTCTTACTGTTCCATGCAAAACTTCTCCTCCTACTTTTTTCATAAAAAATAAAAAAAGCTATTTTACAAATAGTAAAAATAGCCAATAGAAATAGATATAGATATAGATATAAATATAACTATAATAAAATTGGCAACCAGGCGATCGTAGTTCGTTTATCCCCCAACCTTAGACCCTAGGCTTTGCGTCCTACCCTTTCGAATAGTTTGCCTTTATCATGTTTTTTGTTGAATGTTTACACTTAGTTTTAAATTCTTATTCATTTTAATAGAAATAATATGATTTTTAAACAAATCTTTCGCAAATTAACAAAGTTTCTATATTGTTAATAATGAAAAAAATAAGTTAATTTTACCCATTTAGAAAGTCCCATATATCAAATTCATATAGAAAAACGTTCATTCATTCTGATCCATTAAGCCATTATAAAACCACAGTCGGAAATACTGTGGTTTTATAATAAGGTTTTAATCTCTATTCTTTTTAGATAAATAGATTCGTTCCTTGTCTTGTTGTTGAATTTGTTCTTTAAATTCTTGATCTCTTTCAAATTCGAGCATGTCACTTCTTAACTCGTTGGTACAACTGTCACAGAGTTTTCCCTTCTGAATAATGGCACCACATTTGTCACATGGATAACCTAGATTAGGAAACTGAGTGACTTGAATCCGTCCGCTTTTGATAAACTTTAGGATGAGTTCTTCTGATACGCCTGTAGCTTCAACCACTTGTTCCATGGTAGCTGCTCGATTCTGACGTTTTCTCATAAATTTATAGACAACTTCAAATTGCCTTTCCTCTTCGGTATAGCATTCCTGACAGATGTCGCGAAACTGGTTTCTGACCATAATCTTCCCACAGCCTGCGCAATTAACTAAATCTGGCATACTCATTAGCTCCTTCTCGATTGTACAATTACCATTATTATATAGGAAAATCATGGTATAGTGGGTAATATTTTCAAATAGATTGACAGGCGTATTCCAATAAATGGAAGGTGCCTGGCACCTTCCATTTATTGGTTATGGCGCATTAATCTATATTTCCAAAAAAAGAGCGTTCCTACCTTAAAGATAGAAACGCTCTTTCACCTATTTTTCTAGTTTAAATTGACTGACGAGGTCATTTAGTTCTTCTGCTAATTGAGCTAATTGATTTGAGCTTTCTGCTACTTGCTCGAGTGTGGCATTGGCTTGTTGAGCAGAAGCGGATGTTTCTTCGATTCCAGCTGCTGATTCTTCTGCGGTGGCAGCTACTTCCTGGATGGAGCTATTCATTTCCTGACTCGTTGACGCGATATCAGTAAGAGCGTCGGTAATATTTTTAACACTGGACACCATATCATTTACTTGTTTTGAGATTTCTTCAAAGGTCTGACCTGTTGTTTCGATTTGCACCGTTCCTTTTTCAACCTCTTTATAACCCTCTTGCAATGATTGGGTGACAGTACCAAAACCAGCTTGAATATTTTCAACAATATTGTTGATTTCAGATACAGACGCACCTGTTTGCTCAGCCAATTTTCGAACTTCTTCTGCGACAACGGAAAAGCCTCTTCCATGTTCTCCGGCGCGTGCCGCTTCAATTGCTGCATTTAAAGCTAATAGATTCGTTTGCTCGGCTATATCCTTAATCACAACCACTAATTTATAAATTTCTTGAGAAGAGGACTGGAGATTCTGTACGTTTTCAACAGAACTTTTCACAATTTCATCAATGGTCTTCATTTGTTTCATCGAGCCTTGCATTAATTGACTACCAGTATGTGTCATTTCTATTACCTTCTGTGAGTTCTCTTGAACACATTCTCCATCAGCATTCGCATCCTGAACTTTGTGGACGAAATCAGCCATCGTAGATGAGATTTCACTTGAATGATTTGCTTGCGTTTCAGCTCCAGAGGCTAACTCTTCCATCGTCATCGTAACCTGTTCGGCTCCTGCAGACACTTCTTTTGCCGATTGCGTCAATTCTTCACTATGACTATGTACGGTATGTGAAACAGTATTAATTTTTCTTAAGATCTCATGAAGTTTATCTGACATCTCATTCGTGGCATTTATAAGATTTCCAATTTCATCCTTTGATGTAATCTTCAATTTCTCCTGTGATAAATCACCATTTGCAACAGCATTCATTTGATCAACAACTAAATTGATTGGTTTAGAAATTTTTAGGGATAATATGAATCCAATGATCATTGCAATAATAGCTGCTAATAGACTGATACTGAAAATGAGAGTAACGCTCGAAGCAGCTTCTTTCTGTGTCTCAACTTCGATATCTTTAGCCATGTCATGCAGCCATTGGTTCATAGACACGATCTCCGTTTCTAGATCAGATGTGATTGGGACGATTTCATCTAGACCTGTCGCAATGGCTTTCTCTCTATCGGTTTTTACATCTTCCATAATCGGGTATGCGGTGTTGACAAGTTGACTTTGCAAAGCTTCAATGGTGGCTAGACGCTGATCCGTTTCCGGTATTTCCGAAAGGTCTCTCGCTGTTTGAATATATTTGTTTATATTTGCTGCGGACTCGTTAAATTTTTCAATTTGCTCTTCATCGCCATATAGCATATGGGCTCGATAATAACTCACTTCCAAAGCGATCTCCGTATGAATGGCTTGAGTGATTGATTCTAATTCGGTAACCGACCCTACCAAATAATCATAGGAATCAACGACTTTTTTCATACTTGTAAAAGAATACACAGTAGCAATCCCAAAAATAAGCGCCACAATGATAAAGGAGCCAATTAATTTTCGTTTTAAGGTTAATTTCACCTTACTTTCCTCCCTGTTTTACATGATGGATGACGAACTCTTTTATAAAAAAATAGTTACTTCTAGACAACAAAAGCTACCCAGAAGAACTTGATTTTGTGCAGAGGATTAAGAACATTATTGTGTTAAAACTATTATTATAAAATTTCTAATCTACTATTTTCAATTTAGACTAAAAGTCCTATGTATGTCAATTGAATTGTGGAAAATATAGGTTGTTATCCTTGAGTAAGGGAGTGAATAGAACGAGGTAAAATTTTTTGAAGATGGATCTTATAAACTTTTCATAGTGATTTTTCAAGAGTGTGCATATGGACTTTTTTGAATAATATTCTAGAAAAAAGTACTTGAGACGGGCTCTCACGGACTTTTTAGATGGATTTTCGCAAAAAAAGTTCTTGAGAACGGTTCAAGAACTTTTTTCAACTTTTCTTATGCCAACTAAATCAGGGAGAATCGTTGTTATTGATTCTCCCCTTTGTTGTCCTTTTAGGTCACGCTCAAAAAGGGCGAAAGCACATCCAACCGTCTACTCATACCTCAACGACTCAATCGGATCCAACCTCGAAGCTTTGTTAGCTGGCAAGATACCAAACACAATCCCGATAATCATAGAGAATAGCACTCCTCCTGCAATAACTGGCCATGAAATCAACGCCGGCCATCCTGCGAAGGAAGAAACGATGGTTGCCGCTCCCCATCCTAACAAAATCCCGATGCCTCCACCAATTAAAGTCAAAGTAACGGATTCAATCAGGAATTGAACAAGGATTTGACCTCTTGTTGCGCCAAGAGCCATCCTTACTCCAATCTCACGGGTCCGCTCGGTAACCGAAACGAGCATAATATTCATAACGCCAATCCCACCAACTAATAGTGAGATTCCAGCGATGCTGCTAATAATAATCGTCATGATATTGGTAATCTGCCCCACGCCCGCTGCGATTTCCTCCATGTTCAGCACTTGATAGGCTTCTTCTTTATTATGGATACGATTTAAGAGGTCAGCAGCCTTTTCACCAGCCACTTGCAAATCCTCTGCATTCCCCGCCTGTAGAGTTATTTGGCTCAATTCATTGGAAGCAAAGATCGTCCGCCATGTGTTCCACGGCAAATACACTTCATTGGCTCCAAAGGAAAAGAGTCCAGTCGTCTCAGCTAAAACACCCACAATCTCGACAGGCTGTGAGCGAATAAAGATCACCTGACCTATAGGATTTTCACCATCAAATAGGTCTTCTTGAAAATTAGCACTCACCACCGCAACGCGGCGACCACCAAGGAAATCGGCATCCAGTAAATTTCTTCCTGAACTAACTTGAAGTCCGTTCACATCCATGTAGGCTTGGTTAATTCCTGTTATCGACGACTCTAGAAGGTCCTCTCGATATCGAACATTTCCGTATTCTGCAGAAGTAGCCACCACCTTCGTCACTTCTGGAATGGTTTCAATTGCTCGGATGTCCTCTTGTGAAAAAGGATTCATCATCGCATCGGGGTCCACCATCATTTCTTCCTCTGAAGGCATATAAAATAATTCAACTGTATTTCCAGCCCCAACGATTTGCGACTTTAACATTGCTTCTCCGCCCTGTCCGATGGCGACAACGGTAATGACGGAACCAACGCCAATGATGATCCCGATCATGGTTAAAATCGAGCGCATTTTATGAGCCAGGAGAGAGGAAAGAGCCATCTTCATATTTTCAGCTAAACTCATTCGAACCCCCCTCCCTCGACCAAGACCTCGTCCTGCATGATGAGTCCGTCTCGAACAAATACGTTTCTGTTCGCATATTGGGCGACTTCCCTTTCGTGGGTGACAAGAATGATCGTGGTTCCTTCGCGATTCAGCATCGTAAACAGTTCCATTATTTGTACACTGGTTTTAGAATCGAGTGCCCCAGTTGGCTCATCCGCTAAAATCAAGTCAGGTGTATTAACAATGGAACGTGCAATCGCTACACGCTGCTTTTGACCACCTGATAGTTCGTTAGGCAGATGGTCCATTCGGTCACCAAGCCCTACTTTCAACAAAGCTTCAGCCGCTCGTTCTTCTCTTTCCTTTTTTTTCACCCCTGCGTAAATCATCGGAAGTTCTACATTTTTTAACGCATTCAACCGTGGCAGCAGCTGAAATTGCTGGAAAACAAAGCCAATCGATTGATTTCGCACCCGTGCAAGATCGTTCTCGTTATATTGTGACACAAGTACGTCATTGAGATAATATTCACCAGTTGTCGGACGGTCCAGGCAGCCAATCATATTCATAAGGGTTGATTTTCCTGAACCTGATGGTCCCATAATCGCGGTAAATTCACCGTTTTGAATGTGTAAGTCAATCCCTTTTAACACATCAACGGACTCTTTTCCAACGGTGTAGCTTTTTCGAATATCGTGAAGACGAATCATTTCACGTTCACTTCCATCCCGGACGTAACATCATCCCCTGGTTCTAACAGAACTTGATCGTCTGCTTTTAATCCTTTCACGATTTCAATATTCTCGTTTGACACCAATCCCACTTGTACTTCTTGCTTTTTCGTTTTTCCACCAACGACCAGGAACACATAATTTTTGTCATCCTCCTGCTTAACAGCAGTAAGCGGAAGCGTTTGGGCCTCGCGTTCTTCTGTAATGATTTCCATCACCATTTGGAAGCCCGGCTTTAGGCTTATGTTTTGAGAATCTACTGTTACTTCAATCGGATACTGAACGCCAGTTTCTTCAAGTCCCGCCGCGGCTCCTGGCAAATAGGAGATAAAGCTTACCTTTCCAGTCCACGACTCACCAGGCATCGCATCGGATCGTAATTGCACATTCTGACCCTGCTTGATTTTTAACGTATCATACTCAGAAAGAGATCCTTCGACAATCAGTTTGTCTAATGTTCCAATTTGAATTAACGCATTCGGTTGGGCTCCAGCTGCGGCGCCAGCCGATTCTTTATTGATAGAAACCACTTTTCCATCCATGTTACTTTTCACCGTAAGATCGGATATTTGCTCTTCAATTGCTTGTTTTTGAAGGGCAAGCTGTTCAATTTCTAATTTTGCCTGCTTTACTTGCAGATTAGCTTGATCGCGCTCTGCTTTTAGCATGTCATTTTCTTTATCATCTTTTAATTGTTTATTGAGGTCATCCAGTTTATCTTGCAGACTGTTCAGTTGTAACTGGCTTGATTGTCGTTGGAGTTCATTTTGTTTTTTTTCAAGATCAAGCCCTTTATTTTCATAGCGAAATAGAGAGTCCCCTGCTTTCACATCGGCTCCTTCGTCTACGAAATACTCTACAATTTCTCCTTTTTCAGGAGCGTGATAAATCGTTTGTTGATTCTCAAGCTTTAATGTTCCAGGGGTCATAACCTGCTCGGAAATCGTTTCTTTCTTAAGTGATGTCACTTCCATCGTGATGTTGTTCGCTTGTACGTTTTTCCAAATATTAATGCCAAAAAGAAGGACAATTACTGCCACAACTCCGATGGCAATCCAGACCTTTTTTTCATAAAAATTAGACACCGACCAATCCGCTAAGAGCAGCGCCAATCATGGTGAAAATAAGTCCAATCACAAAGAACACAATTGAAATGGTCCATGCTAAGCCTTTTGAAAAATTAGCGACTTTTTGGAGTCCGATAGCGGAAAGGATCACAGACCAAATGCCAAATACTTCTAGTCCACTAAGTAGCCCCCCAAGAGCTCCTTCTGCTGGAATGATGGAACCTAAGCTCGTATAAAGCGTTTCAGTAGTCCCGCCTAAAAGGGCAATACCGATTCCATTGATTAAAATGCTAAGCGCTGAAAGAATCATGATATATGTATTCATGGAAAATAATTGCTTGAATCTAACTTCTGAGCGCGCAATTTTGGCAATTAATAAGTAAATTAACGTAGAGATTGTAATGCCAATAATCGGTGTAAACAAACCCGTAATGGCCATCGTTACCGTGCCAAATGTGTTCATTAACTGTAGTTCCTCTTCTGGAATTCCCTCTAATTCTGGAATCCCTTCTAGCACTCCTAGCGAAGATAGATACATCCCGATGATCGTAATCAAAGTGACAATCGCAAGCGCTCCCCAAATTTTCGGTCGTTCTTTAATGCGTTCGAATTGCTCGGTTGGACTCCACAACATCCCCCAAATTGAAGGTTTTTTTCCTACTTCTTCTGACATAAATCCCATCCCTTTCTTTTTTGTTTATGATCGGATAGAGGGTAAATCTTCCTTAGGAAAATTGAATCTCTTTTTATCATTGCCCCCTCTATATGACCTATCGTTCCCTAATAAAACAGGAACTTTCTCATATTACTATAGCATAATTTCGACAGAATTTTTGTGAAATTCACCAATTCTTTACAAATTTAGTTATGGGACGGTAAGCGCTGTCGAGATTGGTCCAATGGGGTCGTCAGCCTCTAGCGATCGTGAGTGATGAAACGGAGTTTGCTCCGTTTTCGATTAGAACTTTCGCCGCATGTCTTAGAGTAGATCCAGTTGTATAGATGTCGTCTATGAGTAGGATGCTTTTGCCTTCGATGTGCTTATTGGTTTCGAGTTGAAATACTTGCTCAACATAAATTCGTTCATGGCGCGATTTTTTAGATTGTTTTTCAGAATGGATCCGGTTGAGGATATTAGCTGGAGATAGTCCAGCTTCAAGGAGGATCGCTTCAGCTTGGTTAAAGCATCGTTCTTGTAGTCGCTTAGGGCTTAATGGGATGGGCACGAGGTAATCAGCTTTTTGTTGTTTTATCACTTGCTGGACTTTTTCCGAAAAAATTCTCGCGAGAATATAATCCCCTCTAAATTTATAGCGCGCGATGACCTCTTGGAGAAATTCGTTATAGGTATACAAGGAGGTATTTTTAGTAAGACTCCCTTTCCATTGAGGGTCCTCTTCCCAGCGAATGCAATCGTAACAGTAATCACCTTTAATAAAGCGAGATTCTAATCCTTCTAAGGGGCGACTGCAGATTGGGCACGTCTCTCCTTCAATTTCTTGTAGCTTTCCCTCGCAAGTGGCGCAGAGTGTTTGTTGTTTTTCTTCCGCGATTAAGGCCCACCAGCCGATTTTTGGGATGATCTCGGTGAAACAGATGAGGCAGCGGTCGATCATGGGATCAATCCTTTGTTTTTAAGATTTTGTGGAATGATGGTTAAACCTGGTTAATCATCTATCAGCCCCTTCTCCTTTGCTTCTTTATTCATCGCAATAATCTGCCTGCGTGCTTTGACCATGGCGTCCGTTTTTCCATAGTGAAAAAAAGTGATGTCACCGGTCGGATATTGTGCGCTGCGACCAACCCGACCAGCGATTTGGACGAGGGCACTTTCTGTAAAAATGCGATCTTCGGCACCGAACACAGCTACATCTAGATTGGGAAATGTGACGCCGCGTTCGAGGATCGTAGTCGTTAAGAGAAGAGGAATTTCTTTTTCACGCATTGCTCGGACTTTTTCCTTACGTCGGGGATCTTCGGCATAAACCGCTTCAATTTTCGGATCTAATTTCTTTAAAATCGGGAGTAATTGTTCCATAAGCTCAATCCGCGGGAAAAAGAGTAACGCTTGTTTTTGTGATTGGATTCTTTCTTTTACCCATTGCTGGACATTTGGTGGTAAACGACCTTTTTTGAGTTTCTTGCTCCAGTTTCCACACCATCTAAAATGCGGGACTGGTAGAGAATAGCGATGAAATCGAGCTGGAATGGTAACGACCTTTCTTTTCCCCTGACGGCATTCTTTTTGCCATTGTTGGTTTGGAGTTGCAGTTAGATAAATAATTGATGAGGTTGGTTTTCGTGCTTGCTCCACGGCATATTGCAACGAGGCATCAACGGAATACGGAAAGGCATCGACCTCATCCAAGATTACAACATCAAATGCTTGATAGAAACGGAGGAGCTGGTGAGTGGTGGCAATGGTTAAATGTGCATGAACATGGCGGTCTTCACTTCCACCATAAAGGGTTGCAACGGGAGTATCAGGAAAAACCTTTTTCAGCCGCGGTGAGAGCTCGAGTACGACATCTGTTCGAGGAGTTGCTAGGCATACCCGTTTCCCATCTTGTAAAGCAGTATTAATTCCATTGAAAAGGACTTCAGTTTTGCCAGCTCCGCATACAGCCCATACGAGAAGAGAATCTATTTCATCAACAGCTTTCACTACTTGTTGTGATGCGATAGACTGTCCCTCTGATAGAGTTCCAGTCCACTGGAGAGGCGATTCGGTAGTTTTGGCTGGAGTTGGGAGTGGACCTGTCCAACTAATAAGCGGCGTACATGTGCCCGTCCTCCCCATCATGATGCAATTACGGCAGTATGTGCAGGTTTCACCGCAGGAAGCACATGAAAATCGGGCAAATAGATGCGATGCTTTATTCCCGCAGCGGACACAGGTGTGTTGGTTATTTTCGACTTCGATGCTTTTGCGATATTGAAGATATCCATTTTCGTAATGGGATTGGATGATGTCAATCGGAAACAGAAGATCACTGAGGAGTAGTTGTTTTCCTGCTAGCATAGATTGGAGTTCTTTGTCGTATGGAAAATCAGGATTTTGAGCTGGTAGTGGGATTTGATTTATTTTGTAGATTGGTTGTGGGTCGGTAGCGGTTGGGGTTTTTAATAGAGTTTCAGGGACGAGTAGGTTGTTTTGGATGGAGAATCGCATGGGGGTCACCTCTTGAAGTTTGATTTGGGGTTGTTTTTGAAGCAGAGTGTTAATCTTAATTCATAGGACGATTTTTTTTCGATCTAACCTGATTTTTTTAAGACATATTTACGCGGCAGTTTTCTTGGATTTTCCTGATTTTTGCCCTGTAAAATTACGTTACAAAGCATTTTTTAGCCTTCCTCACGATTTTTGCTGTGTAAATCTATTTTACAAAGCACTTTTTCTAACTCCAGTTGATTTTTGCCCTGTAAAACTACTTTATACAGTTTTTTCTAATTCCCTATGATTAACCAAAAAGGGCTGCACACAGCAGCCTCACCAATTACTTCTTTACCCAAGCCAGTCCCATCGAACCTTCTCCCAAGTGAGTCCCAATTACCGCACCAAAATAGCTCATCTGAAACTCAACATTCGGAAACAGACCCTCAAGTTCTGTCTTCCATTCCAGCGCTTCAGTTTCACGATTCGCATGAATGATCGCCGCTTGGTAGGAATCGCCGCTCTTGGCATCGTCGTCCAAAAGTTCAACAATCCGTTTCATTGCCTTTTTGCGGGTACGTATTTTTTCGAAGGGGACAATGACTTTATTTTCAAAATGAAGGAGTGGCTTAACTTGGAGCAAACCTCCAATCAAGGCCTGTGCACTGGATAAACGCCCGCCCCGTTGAAGATGGGATAAATCATCAACCATGAAATAGGCTCTCATGGATATTTTCATTTCGTCGAGACGAGATAGTATGTCTTGTGGAGATTGACCCTGTGATGCCATTTTGGCAGCCTCGATCACATAAAACCCTTGAGCCATACAGCTGATTTCAGAATCAAACGGGAACACCTCAATCCCATCCACCATGCTTCCAGCCGTTACGGCGCCTTGATAGGTTCCGCTAATGCCGCTTGATAAATGAATACTAATCACAGCATCGTAGTCTTTGGCTAGCTTTTCAAATAAGGTAACAAATTCACCTGTTGACGGTTGCGATGTTTTCGGTAATTCCTTTTGTTGTTTGACTTCTTCATAAAATTCATCTGCAGTGAGCTCTATTTCTTCACGATACGATTCTTCGCCAAAAATCACGTTAAGAGGAATAAGGTGTATATTTAAATCACTAGCCACATCTTTGGGAAGATAGGCCGTAGTATCAGTTACAACAGCAGTTTTCATATAGGGATACCTTCCTTAATCTTTTTTATCTACTATATGTTCAATATCCATTTTATATGAAAACCCTATGATTTGCATTAATGAAAGAATGCCCTTCTAGCAAATTGTTGCTTCTAGGTTTCTAATTCCTCTACGATCCAATTCTATTAATAAAATTCTGGTAAAATCTTCATCGAGATTCATCGCGATCGCCTTCTCGTAAACCTCAACTAGTTCAAAGTCAGATAAAATCCCTAGCCCTTTCATCCCATTCACCTTCTTGCATATCTTCTAAATTCGATAATCGAATCTCCGTTTATTTGTTCAGTCTTCAAATCATCTATGTCTTTCGACTCACTTGCTCATTGATTAACGAAAGACACCACAAATATATGTTTACCAAATTTTCGGTGTATTTGTAAAGGGTTTTTGACAAAAAGTCATAATTTTTTCAAAAATCCACCAAACTCAAACAAGAACATGCAAAACACAACCACAAAAAAACACGTATCCCAGAGGGAAATACGTGTTATCTCACTTCGACCCAACCCTTTTTAATCGCTTCGACAACTGCTTGGGTACGATCGTTTACATTCATTTTTTGTAAAATATTGCTGACATGGTTTTTAACCGTTTTTTCACTAATATACAACGCTTCGCCAATGCCTCGGTTGCTTTTTCCATCTGCAAGCAATTGGAGTACTTCACACTCACGGCGTGTTAATAAGTGTAGCGGGCGTCGGACTTCAGTTTGTAAAAATGTGTTATTCACGCCGCTTTGTTCTGATGCTAATCGACGATATTCTTGAACCAAATTACCTGTAACTTTTGGATGTAAGTAACAGCCACCGCTCGCCACAACTTTTACTGCTTCAATAAGAGCTTCCGCATCCATTTCTTTTAACAAATAACCAGAAGCCCCAGTTCGTAAAGCGTGCGATACGTAATTTTCATCATCATGGATCGATAAAATAATCACACGTGATTCTGGGAATGTTTCAATTAACTTTTTCGTTGCTTCGATTCCATTGGTGTCTGGCATATTGATGTCCATTAACACAACATCTGGTTGGTGTTCGGACACTAAATCTACAGCCTCTGTACCATCGTTTCCTTCAGCGACCACTTTAAAACTTGGTTCAAATTCTAAAATTCGTTTAACGCCTTCTCTAAATAATTGATGATCATCTATAATAACAATCTTTGTTGTCATTAACTCCGCCCCCTTAAGGATTAATTTTCTCTCTTTTAAAAGCAATTACTATTCTTCTATAAGTGGTACTTGAATGACTACGACGGTTCCATTTCCAATTTGAGAATCAATGGAGAGGTTGCCGTCAAGTATATCAACACGTTCGCCCATCCCGATTAATCCAAAGGAATTTGGTTTTTTCTGTTCCATATCAAACCCTTTGCCATTATCCCGGACAACGACAGTAATATAGTCCCTTAGTATTTCCAATTTAACCGTCACTTCTGTTGCTTCTGCATGTTTCATGACATTTTGAACGGCTTCTTGAATTAATCGAAACAGAGCCACTTCATATTTTGCTGGAAGTCGCCTTCCCTCTCCCATGCAGATAAACTGTATATGCGTGCTTCTAAAATATTCCTCGGTTGTTTTTAAATATTTATTCAAGGTAGGAATCAGACCTAAATCATCCAACGCCATAGGTCGCAAATCATAAATAATGTGACGAACTTCATATAACGCTTCCCTTACCATTTTTTTCATATTACGAATTTCCTTCATCGCCTCGTCAGGCCCTTGTTGCTGGTAAACCCTTTCGATTAGATCTGACCGTAACATGACATTGGCCATCATTTGCGCCGGTCCATCATGAATCTCTCGTGAAATCCGCTTTCTTTCTTCTTCTTGTGCTTCAATGATTTTCAATCCGAAATCCTGCTTTTGCTTAGCATCAGCAAGTATTTCTCCAATTTGTTTTAAGTCACTCGATAAGTATTGAAGAACAACCGTTATTTGCGAAACAAGTCGATCTGCTTTTTCAATGGTTTCGGATAACCCATGTAAGCGACGTTCCAACTCATCCCGTCGCAAACGGAGCTGCTTCTCTCTTTCACGGTTCAGATTGAGATCCGTTTGAATCCGATGTGCGACTTCATACACCTGCCGCACTTCCTCTTCGGAATATTCATTAAAATGCTGGCTTACCTCAGATAGTCTTTTCCGTGAAAATTTAGCCTGTTTCTCTAGTAAATCTCCTTCTTGAATCGTATCAAGAACTTCTTGCCTGATGTTTTTTAATTCATCAGAGAGAAGCACTACATCTTCTCTGCACTTTTCGCCTATTTCAAAGATCTCTTGTTTGCTATTGCCAACCGTGTCCATCATCTTTGAAAGAATCTCATCCAGTGCTTTTGTATCGAAATCCTTAATCTTCAATATAATTTCCCCCTGATACAAAAACATTCCATCTTTATCCCGTCTTAACAGGCAGTATGTCCCCAACTAAGTTTCCAAAATTAGTGGGGACAACTGCCCGTAAAGATCCTGAAAATCGAACACAGACAAAAACGCCAGTGTGACTAGCATCCTGCTGCCCTCATCTAACCTTCCCTGGATGAAAAAATTCCCCAAGGAAGCAGTTTCCCTTTACCCCTATTTTACCTTGTTTGTACAGTAAAGAACATGCTTTTGCTTTTCAAAACATTAGAATATTTAAATCTTCCTTCCTATGTCGAAAAAATATTCACGCTAGTCCTACTTTGTTTATAAGACCCATTAACCATTGCCCTTATGCTCTAGGGACCATGACGATATCATTATATCACGTTAAAAAGACAGACAGATTAAAATTTTATTACAATCATATTGAAATTAGACGTTTGAAGTGATGTCGATATATAATAAGAAAAGGGTTTATTTAGTGGATTTTGTTGAAAAATAACGAAAAACAACATAATACAAGTTGAAATGTAACTTAATAATGTAAAATTTTTGAACAAATAATGGTAATAGTTAACAAAACACAGATTAGATTTTCCCAGAGAAAACATCATGATAAAAAACACAGAGCACATGCTAAGGAGAAAGGAGCGATTGAACTGCTTACAAGTTACTATACCGTTAAAGGAAACGGCGAAAACGAAATTGTCATTGAAAAATCACGTTTTATCGCCCATGTCGAAAGAGTTGAAACGGAAGAATCAGCCCAAGAATTCATCCAATCCATCAAAAAATCCCACTGGAACGCCACCCATAACTGCTCAGCCTACCTAATCGGCGAAAATGACCAAATCCAAAAAGCCAACGATGACGGCGAACCAAGCGGGACCGCCGGCGTACCCATTTTAGAAGTCCTTAAGAAAAAACACTTAAAAGACACAGTCGTTGTCGTCACTCGTTACTTCGGAGGTATAAAACTAGGCGCAGGCGGTCTTATTCGCGCTTACGGAAAAGCCACATCTGAAGGCATTAACGCCACGGGAATCGTGGAACGGAAACTGATGAAAGTCATGTCAACGAAAATTGACTATACTTGGCTGGGGAGAGTCGAGAATGAACTACGCTCATCCGTTTATGCTATAAAAGAGATCCATTACCTAGACAACGTGGTCATTGATACGTATGTCGAAGAACCACAGACGCAGAACTTTGTCGAGTGGATGGTGGAGTTGACGAATGGACAGGGTGAGATTGTTGAGGGGGACTTGGTTTATTTGGAGGAAGAGATCTAAAGATCCTTATATTAGAAAGGTTATTACAGATACTATATTAGAAAGTCCTATAATGGTTTTAAAAAATTCATTTAACGAAATAGTTGAGTTGAGCATTTGAAAATTGATTGGTGTTATTTTGTAATACCCTGAAGAAAGAACTCCATTTTCAAAAAAGGGAGATAGATAATGGTTGTTAACGGAAGAAGTGTAAAAATACAAAGGAAAAAGAAAAAAAGAAATAAAATTTTAAAATGGTACTTAATACCTATAGTTGTTATATTTTTAAGTGCTTTAACTTACGGTACTTTTTTATTTAACAAGGCCCAAACAGCTATGGATACTTCCTATGAAAAAATCGAGAGGGATTCAAAACGTGACATAGCGGTGAATCCTGAGGTAGATAATATTTCAATATTGTTTATTGGCGTGGATGATAGTGACGAGAGATCGTATGGCTCCAGTGCCAGATCAGATGCCTTAATACTTGCTACATTCAACAAAGATTTAAAATCGGTTAATTTACTTAGTATTCCTCGTGACTCTTATGTTAAAATTCCTGACCACGGAAAAGATAAGATAACTCATGCTCATGCTTTTGGTGGGGCAACTGCAACAATTGAAACAGTAGAAAACTTATTCGAAATACCTGTCGATTATTATGTTAAAATGAATTTTAATGCTTTTGTTGAAGTAGTCGATGCTCTTGGAGGCATTGAAGTAGAAGTACCTTATGAATTTGGAGAATTAAATTCTGAAGCTGATAAAATTATTTATTTAACTCCTGGTTTACAAAAATTAAACGGGGAAGAAGCATTAGCGCTTTCCCGCACTCGTAAACTTGATAGCGATATCGAACGTGGTAAACGCCAAATGGATATCCTTAAATCAATAATTAGTAAAGCATCTTCAGTAGGTTCTGTTACAAAATACGGAAATATAATTGATGCTGTTGGTGGAAATATGACAACTGATTTGTCATTCAATGAATTAACTTCATTTATTGATTATATTGCTGCTGGTTCTTCTTTAAATATTGAAACACTAACTTTACAGGGTGGCGATCTTTACATTCCAAATAAATATGGAAAAAATATTTATTATTATGGATTAGATGAGGAGCATCTAGAATCAGTTCAAAACCTCTTAAAATCACATTTAGAATTAAAAAATGCTCTTGTAACCGAAGATGAATACGATGCTGATAGATATTATGATACTGAAACTCACAATAAATATAGTAGCGTTAAATAAGCGGAATATAACATTACACATAAAAGGTAAATTTATTTAATAATGCACATATTTCCAACCTTTTCATGTAAAAAATGAGTCATTTTATATTTTCTATTTTCTTTGTAACAGTATAAAAAAGGTGTGTATCTTTGATAAGTACACACCTTTTTCCGTTATTTATTTTATTTATTATTAGTTTTTAATTTAGAGTATCGTATTCCTTTAAGAAAATTTAGTAATGGTTTATAATTTTTGCCCACTAGTCCAATTTTCTCCGCTAAAGCTTCGATAAGAATAAGGAGGGTTATTATAAGGACAATTGACCCTAATAGCTTGGCTTGCGAGAAAATGATAGCTACTAAGCCAAAGAATGCTGCAATAGCATAAATAATTAAAACTGTTTGTCTATGTGAAAAACCTAATCCTAATAGACAGTGATGTAAATGAGACTTATCTGGTTGCATGATTGGCTTTTTATTAAGAATTCTACGCATAATAGCAAAAAATGTATCAGATATTGGAACCCCTAAGATAATAATAGGGATTATAAAAGAAATAAATGCTACATTTTTAAATCCTAATAATGAAAGTACTGCTATCATATATCCTAAGAAAAGAGCCCCTGTATCCCCCATAAAGATCTTCGCTGGATGAAAATTATAAAAAAGAAAACCTATAGTACTCGCTAATAAAATTGCAGCAACAATCGTTACAAAAGGATTTCCAAATAAAATCCCCATGAAAGAAATTGTAATTAATGCAATTGATGATACACCAGCTGCTAAACCATCAAGACCGTCAATTAAATTAATAGCATTCGTAATTCCAATAATCCATAGTAGTGTAATTGGAACACTCATGTAACCAAATTCTAATATTCCATCAGTAAATGGTAAATTGATAAATTCAACTTTTATATCTCCCCATACAATAACTACTAAAGCAGCAGCTAACTGTCCGAATAATTTTAATTTAGGAGAGATCTCAAATATATCATCAAAAATACCCGTAATAACAATTATTGTACATCCAATCATAATAGAGCTTAACGTATTATCAATTAGATGTTCTGGAAGCATAATAAAAATTCCTACAACAAAACTAATATATATGGCTAACCCACCGAGTCGGGGCATGATGTTCTGGTGAACTTTTCTTTGGTTCGGCTTATCAGTAGCCCCCACTAAAAAGGCTAATTTCTTTACAACAGGAGTTATAAGGATTGAACTAATTAAGCATATTAACATTGTTAAGTAAATCATGGGTATCCTCCCTAAAATGTATCTTACCCAGTTTTATAAAAATAAAACAAGTAAAATACAACCAATCCAACCTTAGTTTTTTATACACCTATTGGATTATATCATAATCTATAAAATTAAGAAACAACTTATTTCTTTTCGCAAACAGCGCTCTTTTAAAAAGAAACTATCGAACTTTCACGATAGTTTCTTTATTAGTTATTTCTTCATTTCGGTTAAATATGCAGTAAGTGCTTCCTTCCAATTTCGCAAAGGAGTAAACCCTTCTTCTATAAGTTTATTTTTACTTAATACAGAATACTTAGGTCGAGTAGCAGGACGAGGAAATTGGTCAGATGTTAGTGGATTAACCTTCACTGCTAACCCAGACTGTTTAAAAATTTCGACCGCAAACTCATACCACGAACATATACCGCTGTTGGATGCATGATAGATGCCAAATTTATCAGATTCAATTAATTCAACTAGAAACGATGCTAAATCTACAGTATATGTTGGTGATCCAATTTGATCATGGACAACACCAACTTCTCCTCGTTCTTCTCCTAAACGAAGCATTGTCTTAACAAAATTATTCCCGTTTGACCCATAGACCCATGCAGTACGAACAATATAATGAGCATCTAAATTACTTATTAAAAACTCTTCACCGGCCAGTTTTGTTTCACCATAGACTCCAAGTGGTTTTGTCGGGTGATAAACCTCATATGGTTCGGTTGCAGAACCATTAAACACATAATCAGTGCTTACATAGACCATTTTAGCTTGAATCTCATTAGCTGTTTGTGCCAGAAATTTGGTTCCAAGCGCATTAACCTTATAAGCATTATCTCGATCAGTTTCAGCTTGGTCCACGTTTGTATATGCTGCACAATGAATGATCGCATCCGGTTTTACCTTCTGAACATAACTTCGTACTTCTGCTTCATTGGTTAAGTCAAAGTCACTTCGAATAGTCCCTTGTGCTTGATGACCTTTTTCTTCTAATTCTTTCACAACATCATAACCTAATTGACCATTAACGCCAGTAACTAATACAAGCATTATTCTACCTCTAATCTATCGCCATATTGGGATTTAAAGTATTCTTGATACTCACCAGAGATAATATTTTGCCACCATTCTTGGTTATCTAAATACCATTTAATGGTTTGTTCAATACCAGTTTCAAACGTATATTTAGGCTTCCAACCTAATTCTTCCTTTAGTTTTGTTGCGTCAATAGCATAGCGACGGTCATGTCCAGGGCGATCTTTCACAAACTTAATCAATGATTCCGGTTTTCCAAGTTGTTTTAGGATCGTTTTCACAATATCGATATTAGTGCGTTCATTATTACCACCGACATTGTACACTTCCCCATTCTTACCTTTATGAAGAACCAAATCAATAGCCTGACAGTGGTCTTCAACATGTAACCAATCACGAACATTCAATCCGTCACCGTAAATAGGTAGCTCTTTGTCGTGTAATGCATTAATAATCATTAACGGAATCAGTTTTTCTGGAAAATGGTAAGGTCCATAGTTATTGGAGCAACGTGTAATATTAACTGGTAATCCATACGTTTCATGATAAGCACGAACTAGCAGGTCAGCCCCTGTTTTACTCGCACTGTATGGGCTATTTGGGGCAAGTGGTGTTGTTTCCGTAAAATAACCTGTTTCACCTAATGTACCATAAACTTCATCAGTAGATACTTGTAAATATTTTTTCACGCCAATAGCTTTTGCAGCGTCTAATAAAACAAGAGTTCCTTGGATATTTGTTTGTACAAATATTTCAGGGTTTGTAATACTGCGATCAACATGGGATTCAGCAGCAAAGTTTAAGACATAATCAAATTTTTCATCCTCAAAGAGTTTATTAACAAAGTTGCGATCCGCAATATCACCTTTAACAAAGTGATAATTCTCTTTTTCCTCAATATCTTTCAAATTCTCAAGATTCCCTGCATAGGTTAATAAGTCTAAATTATAAACCTGGTACGCAGGATATTTATTTACCATATAGCGAACGAAGTTACTACCAATAAATCCTGCTCCGCCTGTTACCAATAATTTCATATTATGTATTCCTCCTAATCCTCGTATACAAAATTAAGATGTGTAGCCTCAGCCAAAGTTGGATGCTTGGTATCTTTCTCCGATAAAATTGGATTTGTTGTTGGCCAATCGATTCCAAGCGCTGGGTCATTCCATAAAATCCCACCGTCATGTTCTGGTGAATAGTATTCATCTACTTTATATGCAACCGTTGTATCTGGAACAATTGTGCAAAAACCATGCGCAAATCCCTTTGGTACTACTAGTTGACGTTTATTATGCTCGGATAAGATTGCTCCTACCCATTGTCCATATGTTGGTGAACCTTTACGAATATCTACAGCTACATCGTAAATAGCCCCTGTAATACAGCGAACAACTTTTGTTTGCGCCTTAGGATTTAATTGAAAATGCAAACCTCTCAAAGTCCCAACTGGTGCTGATAGTGATTGATTATCTTGGATAAACTCATAGTACAGCCCTAGTTGGTCAAAAATACTTCTATTATAACTTTCCATAAAATAACCACGATGATCACCAAAAACTTTTGGTTCTAAAATGACAACACCTGGTATTTTAGTTTTAATCATTTGCATTTACCTAACAGCCTCCTTTTAATTTACTCCTTGGTTGGCAATCTTCATTAAATATTGACCGTACTGATTTTTTAATAATGGTTCTGCTAGTTGTATTAACTTATCTTTTGTAATATACCCCATTTTATAGGCAATTTCTTCAAGACAAGCAATTTTTAATGTTTGTCTTTTCTCAATAGTTTCAATAAATTGTGAGGCCTCTAACAATGATTCATGCGTTCCTGTATCTAACCAAGCATACCCACGTCCAAGAAGTTCGACATTTAATTCACCTTTTTCAAGGTAAGCCTTATTTACATCTGTAATCTCTAATTCGCCTCTAGCAGATGGCTTAATATTTTTAGCAATCTCTACTACACGGTTGTCATAAAAGTATAAACCTGTAACTGCATAATTTGACTTTGGAATCTCTGGCTTTTCTTCAATAGATATAGCCTTTCCATTATTATCAAATTCAACTACCCCAAAACGTTCTGGATCATTTACGTAGTAACCAAATACAGTTGCTCCATTTTTACGTGATACAGCATTTCTTAATAGATCTGTAAGTCCATGACCGTAAAAAATATTATCCCCTAGAACAAGTGCAACATTATCATCACCGATAAACTCTTCACCAATAAGAAATGCTTGTGCTAATCCACCTGGATCTGGTTGGACCTTATAAGTAAAGTTGATACCTAAATCTGAACCATCGCCTAATATTTGTTCAAAACGTGCAATATCTTGAGGCGTAGAAATAATTAATATATCCTTTATACCAGCAAGCATTAATACAGACAGCGGATAATATATCATAGGTTTATCATAAACAGGTAGTAACTGTTTGGATACAACCTTTGTTAATGGATATAATCTTGTACCACTTCCACCCGCCAAAATGATCCCTTTCATTTCTGTCAGCTCCCTTTAAAAACTTATTTCAAAAAATTAATAGACATTAACTCCATATTTATTATATATAACTATTATTTTAAAACCAATTAGAGCCATGAAATTGTAATAGGATATTAATGCTCTTTTAATCTTTTTTATAATTAAGAATAGCTATAAAGGTACCTATTCTACCTTTTAGTTGTTCTGTTAGTTTCCTTTTCTTGATTCCTGTAACATTTCCGCCATGCCTTACATATTTCATTAGAGGTTGATTAATATGAATAATATTTCTATTTTCTAGCATGCAGACAAGCGCGATCCATTGATCATGCATTTCAATTGATTTTGGAAAAGGAAGAATACTTGGGATTAATTCCTTCCTAAAAGCCATCATTGCTCCTGTAAAGGCATTTTTCGTAAGATTTCCCCATAATTTTTGATTAGTATTATTTGCATTATAATGATTCCATGAGGGATCCAACACTTCAAGCCTACCATCTACGACATATGCATCGTGCACGATTAAATCAGCATTTTGATTTCGAAAAGCATTTAAAACCACTTCTACTTTATTCTCTTCCCATATGTCATCCTGATCACATAAGAAAACGATCTCTCCCTTTGCTAAAGAGATCGCCTTTTCAAAACTTTTAATAGCTCCTAGATTTTGTTCATTTACATGAACTTCAACACGGTGACCATATTTGTCTTTAATTAGTTCTAGTGTACGATCACTAGATCGATCGTCGACAATAATTACCTGATCATCTTCATTTAATTGTTTTAATACTGAATCTAGTTGTCTAATGACAAACTGAGCACCATTATAAGTTGCCATACAAACAGATAACTTCATTTTTCCTCATTTCCCTTCAATAACGAAAAGAACTTACGAAGAGTATAAAATGCTATTTTTTTATTACTAACCAAAAGTATTTGCTTACACAAGCGCTTTAGCAATTGCATCTTATACTGTCGAAGTAAATCCCTTTTATAATTTTTATAAAAGTTGATCTCAGAGTCTAATATACTTTGATACCTCCATAATGACACCTGATTATAGTCCATAACAGATAACTCATGTTGTATTACAGTATCTAAAACGTATACCTTGTAATTTTTAAAAAATATTTCATTAAATAACCAATGATCCAAATAATCAAGAGGGAACTCTTCATTAAATCCACCAATCTCAGTTAGGAAAGAAACCCTTAGTATCGATGCTGAATTTATTGCCATGATTTCTTTATTTTGAATACCTGGATTAGGTTTTTCTCCTTTTAAATGCTGTAAAGTGTCACTAAATACAGGTGAAATCATTTTATCTATATGATTAATCTTCGGTACTATAGCAACAACACTAGCATCTATCTCATTTATTGTAGATATCTTTCGTATATAATCACGGGTAACCTCGGTATCATGATCAAATAATATTAACCATTGGGCATTTAAGTCTTGTGCTCTTTTTAAAGCATAATTATACGCTGTAGCAATTCCCAAATTACGTGAATCATGAATATAAGAAACCTCGCATCCAACAATCATTTCATCGGGAATCTCCTGCATTTCTGGACTATGATCATATATGACAAATTCGATTTGATTATTAGGAAAATCAAATTCAGCCAAATTTCGTTTAATTGTATTTAGTGTTTTACAATGTTCAATTGGTACTTTGTACAAAACAATTACTACTATTACTTTCACATAAATCCCTCTTTATTTACCGTCATATTCTTTTAAATTTTGAAAGTTCAGCGGTGTTTTGCGAAATAATTAATACTAATATAAAGAATGTGATACCTATTGGATTATTAATAAAAGGGTTTATGTTTGTTAACACAACCACACCTATAAAAGCAGCAATTAATGAACGATCATCTGTAGTGATATTGAAGTTTCGTTTATATGCTTTGTGATAATTTAATAAAAATATTAAACACAAAAATAACCAAATAGATAACCCGATTATCCCTTGTTCAACTAAAATGTCTAAAAAGCTCATTTCAATACCATTTAATCGTCCAGCAATTTCCGTTCCATATCCATGACCAACAACTAATAATACTGGATTACTTAATAATATGTCTTTCGAATCCAAGATAAACTCAAGACGAGCATTTACACTGACATCATTTACTTCCTTTTTAACTTCTTTATTTTCTTCCTCGTCATCAGGTTTTGGCACCTCTACAACTGCATCTTGTTGAAATCTCTCTAGAGTCATATGTTGATATAAAAACGGGACTGAAATAATAACAATCATTAATATAATTGATTTTTTTATTAATTGTTTATTTTTTACAAGGTTTTTATACTTTTGTACAAGCCCTTTAATTGGATCCGTTACAATTTTAATATCTAGTGCAATAATCATAAGTACACATACTACAAATGCAACTAAGAATCCGCGTGTTTCAGACCATAATATAGATATGGAGCAAAGAATAACATTATAGATATCAATTTTTGTATATTTTTTCGAAAGTAATGCATTTAATGAAAGAATTAGTCCAATTAAAACATAAAAATGACTTTTATAAAAGACACTGTTGCTTGGACGGAAAAAGAGGTCATCATTCATAATCGTATTCATAAACCTATAGAAGGGTAAAAAGTTTGCGCTAAAAACAGTTTTTCCTAATACCGCAATAGAAATTGTAAAAATTGCAACAGCTAAAGCACTATATTTTAATAAGGAAATTATTCTTTGTTTAGTGAACCTTTCTTCAGATATATAATAAGCTAATGGGAAATAGACCCCAAAAAAAGACACCCTGAAAAAGTCCATTACAATGATAGACAAAGGGTTTCCATTTATAATTCCCATTAACGCACTAACAAAAAACCAAATAATTAACCCATAAATTCCAATCGTTAATGGATTTATTCTAATAAAAGTATTAATTTCCTTATTAAAGTAGGCTTTTTCTTTTATAATTCTAGTGGCAAAAGTTAAAATGACTAGAATAAAAAGAACTTGTCGAATGGAAAGAATTCCAAAATCAATTAACCTTCCACCGCCTCCTATAAAAACTTCTACAAAGAAAATAGTTAAAAGAATTTTCTCGAATTTGCTCATGAAGTAGTATTTCCTCTCTTTTTTATGGTAATTTAATTTTTAAAAGAATCTCCATCCCCACTTTTGAAAAAACTTAAACATTGACAGCATAAATATTTTAAATAAATTCCAGTTCTTGTGGGCCCCACGTTCATAATAATGGTAAACATTCGAAAAAGGGGAATATACTACCCTTTTTTTTCGTTTATTAAGTTCTAAACATAAATCATAATCCTCAAAATACATAAAATACCGTTCATCAAAACCCTTTATTTCTTTAAAATCTTCCCCTCTAATAAGCATAAAACACCCAGAGCCTATGCGTATATCCATCAACTTATCGTCTGGAAGGTCTCGACATTCATAAGAAGCCAAACGCTTTGAAAAGACCTTTTTTACAATTTTAAACGGAATAAACCGTAATGCATAATCAAAAACAGTTACCCGATTTCTTATTAAATATTGAGTTGTACCATCAGGATTAAGGACTTTCGGAACCAGTAAAGAAATTGTAGAATCTTCTTCCATACGATTAATCATTCGAGTTAAATCAGCACGTTTTAAAATAATGTCCGGATTAAAAATTAAAAAATATTTTTCTGTTGATCGTAGCAAATTATAATTATGACCATAACCAAAGCCTTTATTTTCATGATTAAATACAATATCCGCAAAATCCTCATATTCCTTTAGCCGGTTTTTATATTCTGGAGTTGAATTATTATCAAAGATAACAAATCGAAATTGCTTATCTACACCAAATTCCTTTTTAGCGTTATCCAGAACATGAAATATATGTTTACTATTATAAGTTACAATACTAATTGCAATTTTTACACCTTGCATTCACTAACACACTCTTTTCAATACAACTAAGTTGTTGTTTTTTATAGTATTTCCAATAGCACTTAACCATCACTATCTTTTACTTAAACCATTTTAAACTGTCAACACAGAATTATATCATTAACTTGTAGAATTTTGAATAATAGGTTTTACCAATTTAAACTTTTGATTGCTCAATCTCATAGTGAAGCTTATAATTTAACATGAATAGACAAAATTAGTCATTCTCCCATAACTTAATATAAGAAGGGGTTTCAAATTTATGAATACTAGAACAAGGTATAAAAAGAGAAGGAAAAAATTAAGATGGAGAAGAATTGTTCTTTTGACGTTCTTGTTTTTTTTCGTAAGTATAGGTCTTTTTGGATACAACTTATATAGTAGTGTAGTAAGCGCAGTAGACAAAATGAATAATACTATTGATAGAGAAACTTCCGACAAAAGAACTGAGGAAATAAAATTTAACCGTAAAGATCCTATCTCCATATTATTAGTAGGAGTAGACGAAAGAGATGGAGACGCAGGTCGGACAGACTCTATGTTAGTATTAACTATTAATCCTGAATTAAAATCCACCAAGATGATCAGTATTCCACGGGATACTCGTGCAGAATTGGTTAATTCAAAAAAACCCAATAAAAATACAATTAGTAAAATGAATCATGCCTACGCATTTGGTGGAATTGAAATGACAATAGAGTCAATCGAACATTTTTTAAACATACCTATCGATTATTATATAGAGGTTAATATGGAAGGGTTCAAAGATTTAGTTGATGCTGTTGGCGGTATTGATGTTAATAACCAATATGAATTTGAATTAGATGGCACACACTTATTAGAAGGACAACAACACTTAAACGGGGAAGAAGCATTGCAGTATGCAAGAATGCGTAAAGAAGACCCTTTAGGCGATTTTGGGAGACAGAAAAGACAACAAGAGGTTATATCCAAAGTAATAAAAAAAGGAGCGTCTATCTCATCCTTAGGCAAATACGATGATATCTTAGAAGCATTGCAAGACAATATAAAAACAAACTTAACATTAGATGACATTCTAGGTATCCAAAAAATATACCGACCAGCTGCTGATTCAATCACTAAATTAGAATTAGATGGCGAAGGGAAAACAATGAACAAGGTATGGTATTATATTGTTGAAGATGAAACAAGGCAAGAATTGTCAAATGAATTACGAGATCATTTAGATTTACCAAAAGATGAAGTCGAAGACAGTAGTTTATATTAATGTTTATATTCCTTTTAAAATTAGAATGTTCTTTCATAAAAGAATGGCGATAAAAATTATCGCCATTCTTTTATGAAATCGAATTTTAATATCTCCAAACGAAAAGGAGTACAATCTATAAGACTGTACTCCTTTTATTATGGACTATTTGTATTTTGGTAATTCTAAATACAGAGTATAAGGCTGGATTTTATACACTTCATACATATGATTCACTTGTTTATAAGCCCATTGAATATCAGTAGCATATTGATTCCCTGCAACTTTTTTAGTTGACATTAGTTCAGGGTTCCATCGCATTTCATAAATTGTATTCTGTACAATTTTATAAGGATTTTTACCACCAATATATTTTTCTCCAATAAAAGCAGCTCCGCCAACGATTGCTGCCTCAGGTGTAAACCAACCGTTTCTATAAGCAGCTAAAGCTCCTAATTCATCAGGGTTACGATCATATGCCTCAATCCCATACATATTATATACAGCTTTTGCTCCTTTTGGCTCAGTGCCTCCTACATCTTCGAGCGTGAGAACACCCCCATTACTGTCCTTAAGAACAACAGGCTGACCATCTTTATTTAACTCTACCAATATACCATTTGCTAAATCAGATCGACCATTTCCTGTTTCTAATAATGCATGGGACATTAAATAAACTTCATTTACGTTATGCTTTTTAGCTGCTTCAATAAACGATTGCCCTCTTCCTGATAAAATCCCTTTTCCATTTAGGTATTGATTTAAAGTTCCAGCTTGGACATCACTAGTTTTTGTGAGACTCATAAATTGTAATCTTTGTTTCTCGTCATCGACAAAATTTGCAGGATTTAAATAATCCTGAACATCAGATGATTTAGCATTACGCCAATTTCCAAGTTCTACTTGATGCCACCCATTTACGTTTTCCTCTACAATGGATAACTGAGTATCCTTTTTTACAGTTTGAAAAACATGACTTAATGAAGAGCGACTTTCTCTAATATCAAGTTTGTCTGATAGTACTTTACCAATTCTAGAATTAATGGTTCCAAATCTACTATGAACATACAATTCTTCTCCGTCATATTCGATTTTATACCAACTCTTACTCCCTAAGAATTCATCCCCTGTAACATTATCATCTAATAGTAAAAACTTAGTTCCATACCCTACTTCAGCATAAATATTTTCATTAGTATCTAAGTCGGCAGAAGTTCTAATATTTACCTTAGTACCGGTAATAATTCCTCCATCGTAGAGTTTAACATTACTAGCATTAACAAATGCTGGTTGTTTACGGTATAAATCCGTTTGTGGAGAAACTTTCATTTGATAAGTTAATGCATTATTCAAAGTCAAATCATAATTATTAGTTGAAATAATTACGCTAGGTTTTATAAAGGCTTTCTCTTTGCTTACCGCTTCTCCTTGACCTTTAACTACCAATTTAATTTCAATAGCTTCAACAGGTTTTGAATATCCTTCAGAACCAGCTGACATTCCATTTTTTGCCCAACCTAACCAACCATAAGTACCAATATGGGCACGATAATAAACATCGTAATGGTTTGCCATATCTCCTGTTAACTTAATTTGGATAGCTTCAATACGATTCCCTTCTCCAGTTGTTCCAGATACAGAGCCGTTTGAAACTTCATTTAACCAACCCTTATTTTGAACTAGCGTCTTATAAGTGATATTACCTGGATACGGAATATTTTTTAGAGAAATTTTAATAGCTTCAACCTGTTTACCCTTACCAGTTGTTCCACTCAATTCTCCATCCTTTACATCCTTCAACCATCCTAGTGATTGAACATGGGTTGAATAAGAAACAGATGGATCCATTATTAACGGAGCCTTAGTAGAACCAGGAGGATTTCCACCTTTTTCAATTAGTACAATTTCAATACCTTCTAATCGTTTAGCAAGACCTTGAGTTCCTGCAGATTCTCCATTTTTAGCCCAATCTAACCAACCATAGGTTTGAGAATGAACACGGTAATAGACATCAAAATGGTTCGCCATTTCTCCTGTTAATTTTATCTGAATAGCTTCTAGTCGTTTCGCTTCTCCAGATGTCCCTGATATGGCTCCGTTAGATTTAAAATTTAACCAGCCGTAACTTTGTACATGAGTTTTATAGGTAATACCGCCTGAATAAGGCGCATTTTTCAATGAAATTTTAATAGCCTCTAAACGTTTTGCTTCCCCTTCTGTTCCTGACATTTTTCCATCAGACACAGGATTTAACCATCCATAACTTTGTACATGAGTTGAATAAGTGACTGATGGATCCATTACAAGTGGTTTGGTTGTAGAACCTGGCGCTTGTCCACCCTTTTCAACTAAAACAATTTCAATAGCTTCTAAGCGTTTAGCAAGACCTTGGGTTCCTGCAGATTCACCGTTTTTTGCCCAATCCAGCCATCCATAGGTTTGCGCATGTACTCGATAGTATACATCATAATGGTTTGCCATTTCGCCTGTTAGCTTGATTTGAATAGCTTCTAAACGTTTTCCCTCACCTGTTGTTCCAGATTCTTTATTATCAGAAACAAAATCTAACCATCCATGACTTTGTACATGGGTTTTATAAGTGATTCCGCCTTCATGAGGGGCATCTTTTAAAGCGATTTTAATAGATTCCAACCGTTTTGCTTCGCCTTCGGTTCCTGAAGCTGTTCCATCAGATACAGGTTTCAACCATCCACGACTTTGTACATGGGTTGAATACACAACTGATGGACTTTTCAAAGAGCTCATTGCAAAAGTTTGGAAGGATTGGGACGGCGCTTCCTCACTATCACTGACAGCTTTATTATTTTCACCGCTACCGCTTGACTGTACCTTAATAGAAGATTCAGATTCAGTTTCAGTTTCATTTAATGACTCTTCTTTCGCATTTAATGAATGGTAAACATCTTCTGTAATAGGTACTTTTTCGTTATTTTCTTTGGTTAGATAGTAAGTCAAACCTTTATTTTCAATAACTGTACCATGTTCATCGATTGTTTTTAATTCTTCAATAGAAGTACCATTTTCATTTGTTTCCAGAACTGTCACTTGATCATTTAAATCTGCCGAAAAAACTTCTTCAACCTCAAAAAAATCAGATTCAGAGATTCTATAATTGATAGATTCCTCATTTAATATATCCAATTTATTTAGTTCATTATTTACATTTAACAAGACTTCTTGTGTCTGCTTTTCCGAACTATTTAGGATTTCAATTTTTCCAGTAATAGATGTTTTTGAGTCATCTGACCATCCAGAAAAATGCAATCTTACACGATCATTAATCTGAACCGTTTCTTCTTCACCTTGATACTTGATAAAATAATAACTGTCTTTTGAGTCTAGATTAGCCCCTTTTGGTTCTGCTGCAAATCCAATACTCAGATTAGAAGTAAATGAAAAACTCAAAATCATAATTCCAACAAGAACTAAAAGTATTTTTTTTGTTGCCATAAAAAATTAAACATCCCCCTCTCAAAATGTTTTCCATAAATTAATAGACTTCTCCTGTTATTCTAGCATAATACAAGCTGGTTAACATTAGAAATTTATTACTGAAGTGTATATCAGAACTTTAAAATATTTAAAAATTAAAATTATAACTTATACGACAAAAAAACACGCTTCATTGAGAGCGTGTTTGTAAAATTATAACATTCTACCTCGAATTTTGTTATATACTTTCATAACAAAAGAGTCTCTTACAAGTATTAAACCGCTAAAATAAATAGTTGTTCCAACCATTACTTGTAACAGCGTTAATAATACAGGAGCTATATGAATATAATGACCAACTAAAATAACTGATATAAACACAAGAATACTCAATAATAAATATTTAACAAAGAAACGAGCAAAAGTATTTAACTCAAAATATTTCCTAGCATAATACATTTGTATTAAAGCTCCTACACCTTCAGCTACTAGTAGAGCGATTGTTGTAGCTAGACTACCGAGTGTAGAAACCAAACCTATATTAATAATAAGGCTTAGAACAGCGCCAACGATAATGGAAATGGAATACTTTTTTTGCTGATTAGTAGCTACAAGTAGTTGAACACCAAAAACATTAGCAAGTCCAACAAAAAAGATGACAGGACTCATCATTATCAGTATAATAGAGACTTTTGAAAATCCTTCTCCTAAAAACCAAACGACAAAATTAGGGGCAATTGCCATCATACCCAAAGTCATTGGTAAAGTAATCATTAATACAAATTGTAAAGTAATTTGAGTATATCTTTTCAACTCACCATAGTTACCTTTTGAAAACTCAGAAGCCATTCTAGGTAGTAAGACAGTTCCTAGTGAAGCCACTAACCCTATTGCAATTTTCACAACCTTATTCGCTTGATTATAAAAACCAACTTCTATCTCACCTGAAACATTCCCTAAAACAATTCTATTGACTAATACATAAACTTGAATCATCAGTTGAGGAATAAATAGTAATATTAACGGTTTAATATGGTGAACGATATCCTTAAATCCAACTTTAATAAAAATGATTTCTTTAAATAATGGAACCCACATAATCAGCTGACCAATGAGTAAAGTTCCCCCATTTATGGCAACATATAAAGGCAAATCATTATAATCTTTGATAAGAGTAAATATCAGTATTATCCCTGAAACTTTTACGATCATATTTCTTATTGCGATTTTCTTCATCTCTTCCTTACCGACAAAATACCAAGAGATATCGATACAATAAGCAAACAATGTTGTTAAGTGAATATAATACAATAATTTATGTTCATGAATAAAACTAATAAAAATTAAAAAAACAAATAAAGTTAATAAAGAATTGATAATTTGAAAAATAAAAATAGACCAAAATTCCTTCGAAGTATCATGACGATCCTTTTGAACAGCAATTTGTCTACTTCCGTACATTGGTAAACTTAATACTATAAACACAACAAAAAGTTGAACAATTGATAATACATATGCATCGATTCCAATACCCTCTGCTTTAAGAATGCGAGATACATATGGAGTCGTAATAAAAGGTGTTAGCATTAATAAAAGTTGGTATAACACCGTAAATATATAGTTAGTGGCTAGTTTACCCATTTTCTACTCAATACCTTTTTAAAATTTGTTAATCATGTAATGTTTTATCATTTTTATTTTTAATGATAACGGTGCTGATTTTTTCAAGAAACCTAAATCCTTCATTATCGCTCTTCTTATTCCCTTAAAATGATTCTCTTCTACATAACTTTCTAATTCTTCATCGATCCATGGATACCTTTCAAGAAGAATCCTTTTTGATTGACGTTGAAGTTCCCCCTTTTCACTTCCAAAGGACACTCCACCGATATGGTGTACATAGGCTTCTTGTGCTACAACTAGTTTTAACCCTTTTTGAGCAGCTCTCATACACCAATCTGATTCTTCTCCATATCCTCTTTTAAAGGTCTTCGCATCAAAGATTCCAACCTGTTCTAGTGCTGACCTTTTTATATACATACAAAAACCAATGATTAAAGGAGTCTCCACGTAACCACTTCTTTTACTTTTATTAAAAGCAGCTAAAATTTCTTCGTAAGTGAACAAAGCATTTATCTGACTATTTGGCGTAGGAACTCCGGAAATAATCCCATAATTACTCATTGGTGTTAGTGCAGCGATCGATTCAGAACTATAGGCCGTCTTATTGAGAATTTCAAGCCATAATGGACTTACTAATGTATCACTATTGAGTACCACAACATCCCTCTTTGATATAGCAAATCCATTATTAACATTTCCAGGAAATCCAAGGTTTTGCTCGTTTCTAACGACAGTAACAAACGAATATTTTTCACTATATTCCTTAGTCATTTTCGGAATACGATCATCTGGACTTTTATCATCTAATAAATATAAATTAAATGTTCCTTCTTTTGTGTATTTTAGTACACTTTCGATACAATTTTTTGTTTCATCATAAGAGTTATAAATTGGTAATAAAATATCAACTTTGCCCATTTACTTTCTCCCCAATGGATAATACTCAAACATGTCACGTACATGTTTATCCTTTACATGAATATTACGAAGGTCGAATACGAAATTCCCCTCCATTAAATCCCTCATCCTAGTTAAAGACATTCCTCTAAATTGATGCCATTCTGTCATAAAAATCGTTGCATCTACATCTTTTACAGCATCATATTCATTTTGACAATAGGTGATATGATCTTCTATTTCCTTTAATCTCCACTTTGCCTCTTTCATCCCTTGAGGACAATAGGCTTTAATGTTTGCTCCATTTTTCACAAGCCCATTAATGATATCAATACTTGGTGCTTCTCTCATATCATCTGTTTCAGGTTTAAAAGAGAGTCCTAATACCGCAATGTTCTTGTCCTCAACCCCGTTCATGCGATCTATGATTTTTTCAACCATTCTTTTTTTCTGTTTCTCATTAGCTTCAATCGCCGCTTGAATCACTTTTAATTCTTCCCCGTGATGATTTGCAATGTCAACAATAGCCTTCGTATCTTTTGGGAAACACGATCCTCCATAGCCAGGTCCAGCATGAAGGAATTTTGGAGAAATACGTCCATCCATTCCCATAGCTCGAGCTATTTCTTGAACATTAGCGCCTACCTTTTCTGCCAAGAGAGCCATTTCATTTATAAAAGAAATCTTTACAGCTAAAAATGAATTAGAAGCGTATTTAATCATCTCAGCGGTAGCAATATCTGTAAAAACAAATGGGGTTTCATTTATATATAGTACATCATACACTGTTTTCATCATATCCAAAGCTCTATCACTGTTGCATCCAATGACTACACGGTCAGGTTTTAAGCAGTCGCCAACCGCTTTACCTTCTCTTAAAAACTCTGGATTTGATACGACATCAAAAGGACAATCAACCTTTCGTTCATTAAGTATTGATTGAATGGTTTCTTGTACTAATTGCCCTGTACCTACAGGAACCGTAGACTTATTAACCACAACCTTATAGTCATTCATGTACTCTCCAATACTTTCAGCGACTTGAAGGACAAATTGTAAATCTGCACTTCCATCGTCTTTTGGGGGAGTACCAACCGCAATAAAAATAACATCACTATTTTCAACGGTATACTTCATATCAGTTGTGAACTTTAACCTTCCTGCATCCACATTTTTATCCATTAATTCTTTTAAACCAGGCTCATAAATAGGAACAATTCCTTTTTTTAATTGTTGTATTTTTTCTTCAATAACATCCATGCATAAAACTTCTAGTCCAAATTCAGCTAATACTACACCTTGGACAAGACCTACGTAGCCTGTTCCAACGACTCCAATCCTCATAGTCTATTCCTCCGATTGAATACTCTATCCACTAATTGATAACAAAAAGAGTAGGAAGAGTTAATTTTAGATCGTAACACTTTCCCGTTTTCTTTATTTTCCGAAGCTAATATATCGTGATATAACGATTTTGTTATTAAGTTTGCTGTTTCCAGTTCTTTATATTTTGTAAAAAACATTTTTAATGCCTGGATTTGGTTTACCTTTTTACTAATGCTATCATTCTGCACCTCAGCTAATGCTAATACTTGATTTAGATGATGGATAGTATGCTTCTTAGAAACTCTAATAACAAAATCCCAGTCTTGAAATCTCATCAAGCTCTCATCAAACAAATTTCCTTCTGCTACTTTTTTCTTTAATAATATCGTTTGTGTACTTATAAAATTACCCCGTTCAAGAAGGCCCTTAATTTCATCTGACTTAACCTTTCTTTTGGGCACTACTCTGGAGATGTTATCTAAAATGTTATTTATTTTCAAACTACAAAAAACCATGTCAACATCAGGATGGTCCTCTATATATTTGATTTGTGTTTCTAACTTAGTTGGTAACCATATATCATCACTGTCTTGAAAAGCAATATAATCTCCCTTTGCTAATAAAATACCAGTATTACGAGCTCCATTAGCTCCCTTAGTTCTTTTGTTAACAACATATTTTATCTTATCGTTATTAAAAGATTGAACTACTTCTCTGGTATTATCGGTAGACAGATCATCAACAATGATAATTTCTAATGGCTCTAGCGTTTGTTCTAATACACTGTTTACAGCTTTTGGTAACAAATGAGCACGATTAAAAGTAGGAATTACAACAGAAATACTCAAAAATACACACCCTCTAAAATAGTTCCATTCTTTATTTTATCACCTTTTTAAATGGTCGACAAAAATTGCTATGTTTTAGTATAACCTATTTTAAATTAATTTCCATCTATACAAATGTAGTTTTTTAACTAGAGTTTTCAATACAATATTTTGCATTTTTAAATAAAGTACCTTAAAATAGTCGATTGTAAATGTTCGTTAACATTAAATTAAAATATTTTAACGTTTAGGTAATGTTTTTTACAATCGAAAGAAGGATTAAATTATGAAAAAATATAAACAAAACATAGATAATTATATAATTTTTTTGATCTTCAACGGTTTAGTCTCTTTTTATTTATTACTTTTATTAAAGTTTATCACTGATTCATTCAGTCTTGTTTCTATCATAAATTGGATAGACTTAAATACAAAGAAATTTATATTAACTTATTTTATTATCTTTGCCCTACTGTTATTTACAGCAAAGATACAAATTAAATGGATTAGGCAACTTAATAATCAAAATGGGTGGATTATCTATCTTTTGAAGACATTTATTATATTAGGTATCAGTTTTATTTTTGCATTAGTTACTAGTATATATCTACAATACGCCCAGTCATTACATAATTTACCCGAAACTATACTTTGGATCTCGGATAATCCCGCTATCTATTATATCGGTTTATTATTATTACTTTCTTTATTCATATTTACCTTTTCTTTAATTGGAAATGTTTATCTTAGTTCTTTCTTAACTGCTTCTATTTTATTTTTAATAGGATTTGCTCACTACAATAAACTTAATTTAAGAATTGAACCGCTATATCCGTCAGATTTTATGCAGATTGGACAATTAAAAGAAGTAATACCCATGGTTATGAACTCTTTTTCAGTTAAGGATTTTATTTTTATTTTAGTAATAATCTCTGTTATTATTGTTTTAACTTTTTTACTACCCAAGATTAGAATCTCACTTTGGACACGTGGAGTATTAATCCTGTTTTCTGTAATAGTGATTTATTCTTTTGCTAACTTTCCAAATACGTTTTTGAATATTTTTTTCGATAAAGCGGGAGTTATAGTGAGTAAATGGAATCCTTTAAATACCTATGATCATAATGGTTTTGTTATAGGATTTCTTGCAAATTCCAGCAATAAAAAATTACCTATTCCAGAGGGCTATACAAAGGAAAAAGTATTAGAAATCGCACAAAAATATGCAAATAATAAAATTAATAACAGTCCTAACGAACTACCCAATATCATATATATAATGAATGAATCGTTTTGGGATCCTACACGTCTCGAGAACGATAAAATAAAATTTAGTGAAGATCCACTAAAAAATGTACGATCATTAAGTAAAAATTATACTTCTGGATATATATACTCACCTGCATTTGGAGGAGCTACTGCTAATATTGAATTTGAGGCACTTACAGGTTTTTCAACGTCATTTTTAAACCCTGGTTCAATAGCCTATCAAGAAATTGTTTATCGAAAAAACTTTATTCCTTCTATTGTCAGTGATCTCGAAAGAAAAGGTTATGAGTCATTAGCTATTCATCCTTATAATCGTGCCTTTTATAAGAGAAGTATTGTGTATAACACATTCGGTTTTAATGAATTCCGCGATATGAATACAATGAAATATCAAGAAAAATCAGGACCAATGATTTCAGATAAATCTGTTTCAAAGGAAATTATAGACCATATTAGAAATACTAAAGATCCATCGTTTATTCACGCTGTAACCATGCAAAATCATATGCCCTATAATTCAGGCCGTTATGAAGAGAATACAATTAAAGTGACAGGACTACCAGAAGAAGCTTCATCTCCTTTAGAAGTATACAGTGAGGGAGTAAAACAAGCAGATTTAGCCTTAAAATATTTAATAGATGAATTGGACGAATTAGAAGAACCAACGATTATCGTCTTTTGGGGCGATCACTTGCCAATTTTAGGACCATACCGATCTGTATATTCAGATGCAAACTTTGCTCAGACCAATAATGATCTATTAAATGATAAGCTTTTTTCCGAAACACCTTTATTAATATATTCTAATTACAATATCAATAAGGTTGAATTAAATACAATTAGTCCATCCTATCTGGCCAAGATTGTCTACGACCTAACCGGATTAGAAAAACCAACTTTCTTTAATTTACTCGATGAATTATTCAAGGAAATTCCTGGTATAAAAACGAATGCTAAGATAGGTGCAAATCAGGAGTTCATTAAAACTTTATCCCCAAAACAAAAAGAATTATTAAACGACTATAGATTGCTACAGTATGATCTATTAGCAGGGAAGCAATATACACTAGATATTTTGTATTCGAATTAAGTTTAATTATAATCTAAGAAACATTAAATCAAGAATTAACGATTAACATTAGTGAATACTAGGGTGCAATAGTTTAAGACATTTCAAAAAGACTGAAATTACACTAGGTAATTTCAGTCTTTTCATTTAATCAAAAAAGATTCCTAATAATACATTTCAAAATACTCTGCAATTCCATCGGCAATAGCCTTTGCCAATTTATTTTGATAAGAACTTGTTACTAATTTCTTACGTTCACTTGCATTATTAATATATCCTAATTCTAAAAGAGTGGCAGGCATTTCTGATTCTCGTATAACTGCAAAAGAAGACCCATCTGTACCTCGATTTTTTGCACCTGTATATTCAACCATTTTATCGTGAATTAAATTAGTTAATGTTTTACTCTTCGAAACACGTTCAGGATCGTTGTGCATACTTTCGTTAATTTTTGAAGGATATTCCTTTTTATATTTATAATAATAAGATTCAATTCCATATGGACCAGCAGTCACTGATGAATTATGATGAAGACTAACAAAAATATTAGCATCCAGGTCATTAGCCATTTGAGGGCGTTCATATAAACCTACTGTAGTGTTTCCAGTACGAGACATATAAACCGTATATCCTTTAGCTCTTAATAATGATGCAGTCTTATTGGCAACCACTAAATTTAAGCTAGCCTCTTTATAGCCGCCACCAACTGCACCCGAATCAGTACCACCATGACCCGGATCTAAAAATACTGTCAATGGTCGTTTAAATGCACTTCTTGTATTAACTGGTTTTCCTTCTCCCTTAGGAACTAAATTTATTTCAATAGCTTCTAAGCGTTTAGCGTGTCCCTCCGACCCAGCTTTCATTCCATTCTTTGCCCATCCTAACCAACCAAACGTTTGGGCATGTACTCGATAATAAATATCATAATACTTAGCAATTTCACCTGTTAGTTTTATTTGAATGGCTTCTAAACGTTTACTTTCACCCGTTTTACCGGATAAACCGCCATTAGTTACATTTTTTAACCATCCATAACTTTGTACGTGCGTAGAATATACAATATCTCCATCAAAAGGAGAATCCTTTAAATTAATCTTTATAGCTTCCAACCTTTTTGCTAGACCAACTGTCCCACTAGCTGTTCCATCACTTACAGTTTTTCCCCATCCAAACGATTGTATATGTGTTGTATAAGAAACAGATGGATGTGTCAAAAACGGTTTCTCGGTTGCTCCCGGAGCTTTTCCGCCTTTATTAACTAGAACAATTTCAATTGCTTCTAGTCGTTTTGCTAATCCTTCGGTACCTGCAGGCTCACCATTCTTAGTCCAATCTAACCAACCAAATGTTTGAGCATGTACTCGGTAATATACATCAAAGTACTTAGCCATTTCTCCGTTTAATTTAATTTTAATAGCTTCTAGTCTTTTACCTTTCCCCACTGTCCCTGAGGATTTATCATTAGAAACATAATCTAACCAACCAGAGGATTGTACATGTGTTGTGTAACTAATATTTCCATCAAAATTAGCATTTTGTATATCAATCTTAATTGCCTCTAAACGCTTCCCTTGGCTAATAGTCCCACTCATTTTTCCGTTCTTGACCTTATCTAACCATCCGTAGGTTTGAACATGTGTTGTATAAACTACTGATGGTTTAGTGAAAAATGGTTTTTCAGTTGACCCTGGAGCATCTTCACTTTTTTCAACTATAATAATCTCAATCGCTTCAAGTCTTTTCTCTAATCCTTCGGTACCGGACGGTTCACCATTTTTTGCCCAACTCAACCAACCGAAGGTTTGTGCATGAACACGATAATAAATATCATAATTTGAAGCATTTTTACCGGTTAATTCTATCTTTATAGCTTCTAATCGTTTAGCTTTTCCAACAGTACCGCTTTTTGAACCATCGTATACATATCCAGTCCAGCCTATTCCTTCAATATTTGTTGAATATTTAACTCCTATTCCTAGTTCTTTCCCATTATCAATGGCAATTTGAATACTTTCTAATCTCTTTTTCTCTCCTTGTGTTCCTGATAACTTTCCATTTGAAACCTCGTTCTGCCATCCTATCCCTTGTACATGAGTGCTATATTTAATAATAGGATTTGCTTGTTTCACCAGTGGATTTAGTTCCATTGTCTTAACAGAATTAATTTCACTGTCTACCTCAGAAGTTGATTCATTATCTTTCATTTCCTCTTCGAATTCGTCTTCTAACAATTCCCCTTCTGACAATTCCTTCGAGGAATTTAAGGATTCATTCGAAATCGTTTCTTGTGCTTCCTGGGTAGAAATCTCTTCAATGGGATTATCAAGTTTGTTTTGTTCGTTATTAGAACCAAACTCTTCAACTTCCTCTATACGTTCTTGTGCATATGAGTGGTTTGCGGGTAAAACTAGCACAAAACTCATTAATAATACACTAACTAATAAAAGCAACTTTCTTTGCATCATCCTACTCCCTTTTCTTGATTTACAAAATAAATGTTTAATCGACATTCTTTGCACTCTACCTATTAGTCTAGCATAAAAAATGGGTAAAAAGACTATATATTTTATCTATTTATTATAAGTAAAAATACTTAATGTCGACCTTATTATATTAGTAGGAGACAACCTGCCTTGAAAATATAAAAGAATGTTATTTTTACTTTATTAATGATAATGGTGAGTCCATTCTAATAAACACTAAACAATCCTTTAATCGATACAAATATAGTACTATAAGGTGTTGCTATTATATATATACTATTTTAATTAGATTATCTAGTGGTTTCCTATGATCCGTTCAACACATCTTATCAATGGAATTTAATTCATTTACATCTTTAAAAGAACGATCCTAAATGAATGGAATTGATGGAACATGTTATTAGCCCGGAGCCGAACAATTCTCAACATTACCAAATGGCTCGGTCGCTGGCTGAAAAAGCTGGGGACCCCGAACTTGCCCTATCCTATTATCAACAAGGACTTGAAATGGATAAATTTAATACAAGTTTTCAAGTTTGTATGAAAACACAGCTCGTTTGGCGGTTGAAATGCCATCGAAACCTGAAACTGTTAATAAAGCGGAATTGCTTGATACCGCAACAAGATGCAATAAATAGACGTTCAGCTTTTTTTGTTTCATTTAATTATTATAAGGATAAAACAGTTAACACGATTATACTCTTCGTTTTAATCGTTGGGTCCAGTGTCTCGCTAATTTCAATGAACCCCTGGATAATCCTTTTTTATATAAAAGGCAAGAAGCGAAAGGTGCTCTTGCCTTTTTGACAGTTATATATGTTTAACACTAAAAAGCTTTATATCACTAAACGTTATTATATTAATATATCAATAATCACAATTTCAAATTTTTAAATTACAAGCAAACTCTTACTAATCGAACAATTATTGCACACCTTGATAAATAACTTTCTAAAAATTATACTGGAATAGTATATTTTAAAGGAGGTTACACTGTGTCTAATTTCAATAAACAGAAAATTGTGGAAAGCGTGCCGCAAAAAGGATTCTTTGGACATCCTAAAGGCTTGTTTACCCTATTTTTCACAGAGTTTTGGGAACGTTTCTCGTACTATGGGATGAGAGCGATCCTTGTCTTTTATATTTATTATGAAGTTTCAGAAGGCGGTTTAGGTCTGCCGGAAACAACGGCATTATCGATTATGTCCATTTATGGTTCTCTCGTTTACATGTCAGGGATCATTGGTGGTTGGTTAGCTGACCGGATCTTCGGGACGCAAAAAGCCATTTTCTATGGTGGAATTTTAATTATGCTTGGTCATATTGCTTTAGCAATACCTGGAAATGTTTCATTATTCTTTATTTCAATGGTCCTTATTATTCTTGGTACAGGTCTTTTAAAACCAAACGTTTCCAGTGTTGTTGGAGATATCTATAGCGAGGAAGATCAGCGTCGTGATTCAGGATTTAGTATTTTCTATATGGGAATTAACCTTGGTGGTTTTCTTGCCCCATTAATTGTCGGTGCTCTAATGGATACTAGTTTCCATTTAGGTTTCGCTGTTGCTGCTGTCGGTATGTTTATCGGATTGGTTCAATTTGTGACCACAAGAAAGAAGAATCTTGGACTTGCCGGTACGTATGTAGCAAATCCACTGTCACCTGATGAAAAGAAAAAGGTTTATACACAAATTGGAATAGGCACTTTAGTTGTAGTTCTACTCGTAGCAATTGGTATTCCGACTGGTCTTTTAACCTTTGATAGCTTTACTATACTTGTTGGTATTCTTGGAATTTTAATTCCTATCGTTTATTTTACTGTGATGTATCGCAGTCCAAAAACAACAGCTGTTGAACGTTCACGTTTAATTGCTTACATTCCATTATTCATTGCAGCGGTTATGTTCTGGGCCATTCAAGAACAAGGCTCTACTATCCTTGCTAGCTATGCAGATAAACGAACACAATTAGAATTTTTAGGGATTACGTTATCACCTGCTTGGTTCCAATCATTGAACCCATTATTTATTATTATTTTAGCACCAGTATTTGCATGGCTGTGGGTGAAACTAGGGGATCGTCAGCCATCCGTTCCAAAGAAATTCTCTTTAGGAATCCTATTCGCTGGTCTATCCTTCCTGGTTATTCTAATCCCAGGTTACTTTGCTGGAACGGATTCATTAGTAAGTCCAATCTGGCTTGTTCTAAGTTATCTGATTGTTGTACTTGGAGAATTATGTTTATCTCCAGTTGGTCTTTCTGCCACAACAAAATTAGCTCCAGAAGCTTTCTCTGCACAAACGATGAGTTTATGGTTCTTATCTAGTTCTGCAGCTCAAGGGATTAACGCACAACTTGTAAAATTCTATACACCAGAAACTGAAATGGCGTACTTCGGTACAATTGGTGGAGTAGCCATTGTACTAAGTATTATCCTCTTTTTGTTAGCTCCGAAGATTTCTGCGCATATGAAGGGGATTAAATAGAGATAAAGAAAACTGCCATGTTTTGCTCATGGCAGTTTTTTTATTGAGATCAAGAACAAACATATTAATCAAACGTTTGATTGACCGTTCGCGAGTCACTATGACCGCTTCTATTTCGTCTTTTCTATATCACTTAACCCAATGACATCGTCGTTTGCTATCACAGTATAGGTCCAGTAATATTCTTGGATCTCAGAAGTACCGTCTGAGTAAAAGATTTCTGCTACTTCGTAGGTGTCTACTTTGAATTCTCCTGGCAAAACGCCTTCTCTTACATCGAGAACATTATAGTTTAATAAATCTTCCGTAATCCCTTTACTGTTTAAATTTTTCACGAGGTCTTTCTGCATGCTATACAACGCACTATCCGGAATTAAGGTTGGCTCAACTAATGAGAATTCGTTATATTCAATTGCATCAATCAGCAGTTCAATATAATTGGATACAAGTTCGGATACTTGTTCTCTAGACACCGATGTCGCTGCGCCTTCAGAGCCATTTGAAGAAACTTCCTCTAGTAAATCTGTTTCTTTTTCTATATACCTGTCATCGGACGCAACATCTTTCTTGCGCATTTTCACTAATGCATCCTCATTGGATTGTGTAAATGTCTGTGTTTCTCCATCGGCGTATATTTCGATGGTCTTTGGATTGATTAATTTAATTTCCATACTGCCATATTCGTCACTTACTGAAAGAGAATTCTCTCCAGCATAATTTAATGTGATTGTTGTTTCGTCTTCATACGAGCTATCGTAAAATCCCAAAGTTGCTTGTTCATCATCAGTAGGAGTTATGGATAAAAAGAAATTATACTTCGCATTAAACCAATAGCCTTTTAAATCCGCTAATTTTAACTGTTTTTGATAAAGCAAATACTCCTCAGCGTAAATGATTGAGTAATCCTGTAGTTCTTCTAATAACACTTCGGGCTTTTCCCCATCAGCCGTTAAATATCCGATCTTGTTATCCATAGTTAAATAGTAAAAGAATCCATTTCTGACATAAAGGTTTTCAATATCGGATATTGCTTTTGTTTTTTCTTTTCCTTTTTCTTGGAAAAATAAATTCTTATCTTTTGTTAAAAAGTACACATCGCCTTTACCCAATAATCCGTACTCTTCAATGTCTGTCCCTACTTTAACAGGTTCACCATTTCCATTTGATTGATAAAGGTCTCCATCATGATTTAAATAAACGAGATGGTCTTCATCCACTCGATAGCTCTCTACATCAGAACCTAGTTTTACCTTTTCTTTTTTATCAACATGATAAACATTTAAAATATCATCACTTGTAATATAGTAAACTTTCGATCCATCTGGTGTTAAAAGTTGTTCCGATATGTCAGATGCTACCTTTTCTCTTTCGCCGTTTTCAAATTGAATATATAATTCGCCATAGCCTTTTTCAAAATTATATTCTTCTAAATACGTGATCGTACTTGTATCATATGAAACGTCCGGTGACACAATCTCCATTTTAGACAGTTTTTCTTTTTCACCCTCGGCATGTACTTTATAAAGCATTCCGTCTTTATTGGTATAAACGATGGCATGATCTGATACCGTAAAGGATATAACATCCGACGCCACTTCCGTCTCGGTCTCGTCCTTAAATGTGATAGTCGAAAGCTCATTTTCCGCGTCTAGGACATAGATTGATTCCTCATCCGCTGCTAGTTTATATTCATAAACATCACTAGCAAGTTTTGTACGGTCTTCACCTGCTTTTTTCATATAAAGACTACTATCGGTAGTTAAATAGAATACCTTGCTTCCATCGCTAGAAAAAGAATAGGACCATTCTGAAACATCGGAACCAATTTTCTCCTTTTCCTTCCCTTTTTCCATGTAATATAACTGTTGTTAATTATCTAAAAATAAGACCTTTGTTCCATCATAGTTAGCGATTTGCGAACCCACTGAAACATCGCTAGCCATTTTTTCAACCTCTGCTTTTCCGTATTTCACATAAAGATCGCCAATCATTCCATCAGAGCTTGTTGTTTTCACTAACCATAAAACCGGCTCTGCGGCGGTATTTTTACGATCAGCACTTGACGATGATGCTGACTGCTCTTGATTACAAGCCGCTAAAACAACCAATAAAAGAAAAAATAATAACAATCGACCCCAACTTTTCATAACCCTTCATCCTCCAAAATAGTTCTTTCTATCAACATTCTATTACTATATTACTATATAACCTCCAATACAGAAATAAATAAATAAATAGGTACCAAGTCTGTTAAAATCTGTGAAACAGGGGTACTATGCCACCGGGGAGAAAGAGAGCCAGAGGGATAGGTCCTTTGACATATAATGAGTCAAGGAACCTATCTCTCTGGCTCTCCCCTATTAACAAATAGAGAGAGGGACTTTTATCTCCCTCTCTCTATTTGAAATAATAATTATTTTTTCGGTTCTAAATCTTCTATCGAGTCAATGTCCATATATACTGGTACGGCTAATCCGATTCTGGCACCTGTGAATTTTGGTCCGAGGTTTTCATATTCACCTTCGTACTGGGCATATATTTCGCCATGTGTGGCTGGTAGCCATGGTGATAGAGTGGCATCTGCATCACTTGTTGCGATGGACTTAAACAAGACCGCTGGATCAACCGGTGTAATCGAGACATTAAATCCTTGTTGTTCCAAAACAATCTTTGCTACATTTGCAGAAAACGTCCCATCATCCCAAGGTGTGAACACTAATTCAATGGAAGTTCCATCTACGGGTTCAATTCCTTCTGTCCACTATGCGACGGTTTCCTGATTTTCATCTACCCATTCCTTGGCTACTTCATCAATCTTTTTTTCCTGAGCATTTAACAAAGCTGATTCCATGTCAGATAGTTCCCAATGAAACCGATCAAGAAGGGCATAAGCCGATTTTGAGATACCCTCTTTTTACTCTTAAATTGATATGGTGGTACTATATACTGTAGCTAATTCTCGATGATAGTTTGCTTTAATGATAAGTTTACTTCTTAATGATTCCGATAAACAATCGTTTACTAGTTCTTCATAATGTCTGGATTTCATTGAATGCCAAATGTATAACGCCTTATCTAACATATAGATCCCTCCTTGTGATTATACATAAATCGCAGGAGTCGTATTCGATAGCTGGCGAGCATTGAGTCAACTTTAGCCCTTTAGCCCCTTTAGCTTTGCGTCACTATTTTTCAATAGTTTTGCCATTTCGTACGATTTATGTTAACAAATACCTATATATTTCCATTTAATACATTATTTAACTTGCGAGAAAGAGGAAAAAGTACTATTTTGAATATTTTATAAAAAATAATGGGGATTTTTATTCAAGTTTCTCTATTTTTTACCATTAGAAATTGGCAAAAAAATTATATCTTAACAAAAGGATTCCAAAGGTTACATTGGTAATCAATCACAACATCCGATGGTTATAACCCCTTCTTTCAAGGAACTATCATAGTTAAAGAGTCTAAATGAAACAGTGTAAAACACCTCTCGTTACCACGCATTATTTTATACTAATTTTTTATCCATCCGGTGATAAATTTTTAAAAATATCAAAAGATACTTTTTCTCTCACAGATATTCAGGCACTAAGTATGTTACTTATAAAGGGTATACGCCAATTGACTATTTAGATTCAATGCATCACCTGACTTACTATCTGCTTTTTTACTACCAAAATAGTAACAAACTATAACAAAAGAACTATTTCTATGGTATACTAGTATACTAATTTTAGAAAATATATTTTTCTACACACATTTGAAAGGGGATAGCTATGTATAAGTACAAATTGATTAAGGTTTTAGCAGCTTTTTCTCTAGTTTTGTCATTGCTGCTGCCACTGACTTCTGTTAGAGCAGAGGAAGGGAATGGGTCAGAGGAGACCCAAGAAACTACATATTATATGGAGGTTAATCATTTCAACCCAACAGATACAACGATTCATCTTAGCTTAGAGCTAATAGGCAATGTAGATGCTGATGATCAAGTAGAATATCACATTTCAACTGTTCCAAACTCTGATGGACAATTTCATAAAGTTATAGCTTATGAGGGTTCGCCACAGGATATTACAATTGAGGGTTTAATTCCAAATACAGAGTATATCTTTAATATTGATACATACATAAATGGGGAATCTGTCGCTACAGAGCTTGCTCAAAGCACGAAGACATTTGCTCGCCCATATTTCAAGGATACAGCCTTGGAATATGAAGTTAGAAATCACATTGGAAATCTCGACATGCATAAACCATTAGTAGACAGTGATATTGAAAGTATTGAGGAATTATACTTATCTAATGCTGATATCACGTCATTAGAAGGTCTGGAAAAGGCAGTCAATTTAAAAAGTTTGACATTAGATGGAAATCATATTACTGACTTGACTCCTATATCAAAACTACCTAAATTAGAGAGTTTATACATTGGGGATAATGATATTTCGGATCTTTCTATTTTATCCAATTTAACAAACTTAGAATATCTTAACTTAAACCAAACGAACGTATCACATGAAGAACTTGCTAGTATTTCGAAACTAACAAATTTAAAATATCTCCATTTATGGGATAATGGTTTAACTGACATTTCGGCTCTAATGGGTCTTTCTAACTTGGTTCAATTGACTTTAGCAGAAAATCAAATTTCAAATTTATCACCTTTAAAAGGGATGGATAAACTCGAAGTATTATTTTTAGATCAAAACAAAATTTCAAATCTAGCACCATTGGGCACCCTCCCGAATTTACAGCAACTATTTATTTCAGAAAACCAAATCTCAGATCTTTCACCTTTAAAGAGTTTTGATAAATTGGAGTTATTAGTTGCTAATAGCAATAAGATATCTAGTCTTGATAACTTAACTGAGTTGGATTCCTTAATGTATGTTGATGTTGTTGACAACCCGCTATATTCTTCAGCACAAGACGCTATTAAGGTATTAGAAGATAAAGATATTTTTGTTGACTATTTACCAGACGATATCGGTCGTGGTGGGATGGAACCAAAATCGGTCGTTATTAAGCCAACAATTGAAAAGGGTATTGCAAAAATAGAACAAAATACAATCGAAAAATTAGAAGCAGGTGACACACTTATTGTGGATCTTCATGAAGAAGAAACTGCAAAGGTTACACTTACAGCTGAACAAATTACGACTTTAAAAGAAAAAGGTGCTTCCCTTGAAGTGAAGAACAACAAGGTTGAGCTTAAAATACCGCTTTCGAATTTACCAGAAACAAAAGAAATTTCGACTGTAGTTAAAAAGTTAGATACAGTTGAAAATGCTGTTAGTGACGTATACGATTTCACCATTTATGCAGACGGAGAATCTGTTCATCAGTTTAACGAACCAATCACACTTGTATTTAATGTAGATGAAACAAAAGTTACTAACCCTGATCATCTAAAAGTTTTCTATTTTAATGAGGAATTGAGTGAATGGGAATTGGTTCCAGGTGCTGTTTATAAAGATGGAAAAGTGTCCGTAGAAACCAACCATTTTAGTATCTTTACCGTTTTTGAATCGCCGGATAATAAGGTCAATACTCAAGACCCAATCACGGATTCTAAACAAGATCCAGATAAAGAATTGGAAGAGAATAATAAAAATAATGAGGTCAATGCTCAAAATCCAATTTCGGAAACTAAACAAGATTCAGATCAAGAATTGGAAGAGAATGATTCTAAATCATCAACGGTCGACTCAACTTTTGATGAAACAAAAGTAGAAACAACCGAAGCAAACCAGAACGCTATTGATCAAACAGTTTCCAATCCTCAAAATAAAAACGAAGGTAGCAGCGATGGAGAAAAACTACCAAATACTGCAACCCCGATCTATAACTTTTTACTTTTCGGAACAATTATTCTAATAGCAGGATTGTTACTTTTATATATGCAACGAAGAAAAGGTTTATAGTAATCAAGAAACACCGGATGGTTCCGGTGTTTCTTTTATTCAGGTATCACTGTGACGTACCGACTAAAACATAAGCTCTAACTTTACCAATCCCTTTTACTTCTATCATTCCTCTCTCCTGGAACTGAAAGGATTCATCAAGCAGTTGATAAGTGGTTTGTGTTACTTGAATAGTCCCATCAATCGCTTCGGATTCCATTCGAGAAGCGATGTTAACGGTGTCTCCCCATATGTCGTAGGTGAATTTCTTCTTCCCGATGACTCCTGCTATAATCGGTCCTGAATGAATTCCTATTCGTAACGTTAAAGGATAATGAGATTGTTTGCTTATTCTAGTAATATATCTCTGCATCTCCAATGCTAATCTAGCCATTCGTTCTGCTGCATCTTGAGGTGAATGTGGTTCTCTCCCAACAGAAGCCACCATATAGTTGTCCCCAATCGTCTTAATTTTCTCCAAGCCATACCGCTCCGTTAAATCATCAAAATAGGAAAAAATCCGATTCAAATAAAGGATTAGTTTATCACTATCAATGGTCCTTGTGAATTCAGTGAATCCAACCAAATCCGCGAAAAGGACAGTGACATTCGAATGTTTTTCTGTCACAATAATGCTTTCTTGCAACAATTCTTCTGTAATATGCTTTGGTAAAATATTAGCCAATAGATTCTCTGACTTTACCTTCTCTTTTTCTACCATTTTCAAATGAACAAATTCTCTCCGATTTGAGTATTCTATGAAATAACCTGTCATCGCACAAAGAATTATAAAATAACCAATAATAATATAAATATTGATTAGTACACCTCTTGCTATTGGGTCGTAATAGTTTTCATTTTGAAACATCGTCACATAAACAAAAGGAACCACGATGATGGCAGCCACGATATTCGCATAATAAAAACGAAGTCTAGCTGTTGTATAGGTTACAGCTATTAAGAGAAAGACCCCAACAAAATAGTATTGATAGGCACGTTCTTCCGGGGAAATCATGGCTAAAATCAGTTCGTAGCCAATACTAATCGTAATTAATATCATCGAATTATACAGATACGAATACTTGGCAAATCGAGGAAAGCAGTTTAGTAAATAAGCAATTGGAAAAAAAGCAAAAGATAGGAGCCGTATCATTATAATGGTTTGTTGCTTTTCACCAAATGATAAAAAGTCTAATAAAACAAGAGATAAGGTTGCCACAAAGGCTAAAGGGATCAACCATTTCCCATAGCTAACTGTCTTTCTGTCATATTCCCTAATAAACTCTCGCTCAATTAAGTCAGGAAATCTTAATTTTTTTGCTCCTCGCAATAAATCTTGATTATTCATGTATTTTCACCTTAAAAATTCATCCTTTTGTAATCCAGATTACGGAAAACTCCTCCTTTTATCATACATAATGATGAGGGCTAATTCTAGAAGGATGTGTTTATTCATGAGCTTCTTCATTCTGTTATTTGCTCATTTCATGGGAGATTTTCCGCTTCAAGGCTCATTTCTGTCCACTCATAAAGGAAAGTACCCCTATCTTCTATTCGTTCATTGCTTCATTTGGACAGGGTGTATCGCGGCTGCAGGCTATTTAATAGGATATACGATTACCTTTATCGACTTAGGATTGTTATTTTCCCTACATGCCTTAGCTGACTATTTGAAGGCAAAACCTGCTTTATTTTACAAAAAGGCAGACCCACTGCGGACGGGACTTTATATTGATCAATTCATCCACATCCTTCAACTTCTTCTCTTTATGATGATGCATTAAGAGTCAAAAGTCCTGTTTCTTTTGATATAATCCTATATGAAACTATGATTATAGGAGTTAACAGAGATGGATCTTACATTTATTAAAAAAATACCTTTTTTTCAAGGACTGGAAGACCATGAATATCAGTTACTTTCTCCCCTTTTGATTGAAAAAGAGGTCAAAAAAGGGCAACATATTTTTCATGAAGGAGATGTGGGGACGGAGTCCTATCTCATTAAACAAGGAAGGGTTAAAATCTATCGACTCACAAATGGAAAGGAATCGATCCTTGCCTTGCTTCATAAAGGGGATTTTTTCGGAGAGATGGCGATGTTGGACCCTCATAATAGTAGGTCTGCCTCTGCAGTTGCATTAGAAAAGACAAACTTGCTTCAATTGAGGGAAAAAGACATGACTTCTTTGCTGCACAAAAAGCCAGAGTTGGCGATTAAGTTACTAAGTCTAACGATGGAGAAACTACGAAGAGCCAATGAAAAAATCCAGAGCATTACCTTTTTAGACGTCAGAACACGTATCCATCGATTAATTTTACAGCTCGTTCAAGACTACGGAATTCAAACAAGCGAAGGTGTATTCATTGATTATAAAATCACCCATCAACAAATGGCCGATTTAATCGGTGCCGTCCGCGAAACGGTGTCGAAAATACTAGCGGAATGGCAGCAAGAGGGATGGATCATCATGAAAAACAGGAAAATGATCATCAAGGATTTCTCCCAATTTGAACAACTCATACAAGAAGATTGATTGGAGGCGATCTCGAATGTGCTTTGCATTTTCAGATCGCCTCATTTTTTTTATTTTATTGAACTTTTTGTAATTTGGACTACAGAATGAAAGCGAACATTTTGTGATAATAAACCTAGAGATAAGGAATTCATAGTACCTACATAACTTTTATAAAAATTCATAGAAAAGGATGATGTAAAGTGGAACAAGTTATTACAGGAATTATTATTGCATTTTTAGTTTTTCAAACCATCAACTGGTTTGTCCTTCAGGCGTACCGAGTAAAATTAGACTTTCAAAAACATTCCATCACCCAAGCTCAAGCAGAGCGCTGTCTATTACATATTCGCTTGATGTACTTTTGGTTACTATCAGACTATTATACGGGACGCATGACAGAAATCTATTACCTTGCTTACGAAAGCCCTGAAGTCAGCATCGAAACCGTAGAACGAATGAGAAGAAGCATGAAACGAAGAATGGTCCGTGGACTACCTAAACAACAACAAAAACGAGTTCGTGCGTGAAACATGGGGACGGTTCTGCCTGTTTCACCTGAACGTCCGAAAAAACGCACATTGATAGATCTAAACTACTCAATGTGCGTTTTTTGTATTCTCTATGACGTTTAAAAACATCACATTCAAAATGGAACAAGCTTTAGGAGAATACAAACTATTAGTAATGAAAAAGTATACTAGAGAAGATGGAACTTTTATTGAGGAACAATACCAATAATCTGATTAACAAGTATTCTCTACTCTAACCCTAAAAAAGGGTTAGTGAAGCATGAGAATTGTCCCCATGTTCCCTCATCACTTAGAGTACTTTTTACTACGTCCTTCTATCTAAGATTATCGACATTTTTAGTGCGTATCTACGGCGAAAATCTCGCATTCTGTCGAATAATAGCAAACGAAAGATTCAAATATTCAAATACTTTGTAGTATAATAATGTTGTGAATATTATAATTAGTATATTTTAGGATGAAGGGAGTGAGTATAAGTGCCTCTAATTGAAATGAGGGAAGTAATTACCCCATTAAAATTAATTGGAATAAAATTTTTCCGGACAAGGGAGGGTCAACTTTTTATTAAATTATTTAATCGTCCTCGAAGGAAATTCTTCTAGCCTTCTAATTGACCATAAGGAAAAACCATGGTACTCCAGTTAACTTCTATCTTTGATAAATTCACCTTTAGTGTTCTTAATTGGAAACATATTCATTCGTAACTAAGATGTATTCATGAAAGTATTTAGCTTCTGTCAGATAGCTTTTAGCTCTCAGATTACTTTCATTGGATACAAAAAGAAGCTAGGTATCTTCAATTGATCACCTAGCTTAACTTATTTCCCCTCATTCATACTCCAAGTTAATAGAATTTCAATTGAATAGGGTTTTCTGATTATCTAGCAGTCTTACAACTCGGACAAACGGAATAGGATGTATCGTATTGGCTCCCGCAGTTGCGGCAAAATACAATTCCATCAGGGATCGGTTGTTTAGCTGTTTGTTTTGTTTTAGTTTAAGCAGTTGCTGCTGTTTCTTATTTAATTGTGATGGTGTTCGTTTTATTCCTTTTCAAAGACACAGTCACTAATATTAAGTAATGAGACAAAGGTTTGAACTCGTCGAAACCAATCCAATAAAAACAATGGGTTTTCTGACGTTTTGTTTTAACCTCCAATTATAGGAACTTCATCTTTTGTGCAAGAACGATTGTTACCCTGCAATAAACTTTAAAAGTAGTAAAAACACAGGTTGGTCTTGATCCAATACCCAAACAAGAAAATTTGGATAGTGGAACGCGCAGAACCGTCCCCCTGTTTCCTTCTTTTCGACAAATACTCTTTCTTTTCCCAGGAAATTTTGATTTGATTCCCTTTGATTCGAGGAAATATGATTTTGCCCCAGTCTTAGGTTATTTTCCATTTCTATAACAAATTTCCTATTTCGTGTAACGAATTTGGAACCTACGTCTGAAGGATCTCATAAATTATATTGAATCATTACTGAAAGGTGGAATTAAGTTATGGATAAAGATCCGTTGCAAAAAGATCCGTTCAATGAATTAATGAAGCCATTTGATGCTTTTTTTGGTGAAAAACCATTGAAAGGATTTTTACAATCAATTGATGAATTATTCAACAAATCATTACCATTTCAATCATTTTTTCAGGTAAAGACATCTGAAACTGACTCAGAGTATCTAGTTGTAGCCGAATTACCTGGTGTAAAAAAGGAACAAATTGAAATTGATATTCTAGATCGTTATTTAACGATCTCCGTCCAATCCCGCGAAGAATTAACAGAGGAAGACGATAAACAAAAGACATATAGGAGTCAGCAATCTTGGCAAAGATCAAGTAGAACAATCCCTTTTCCACAGCCTATTAGTGAAACGAAAGTAAAAGCATCCTACGAGAATGGAATGCTGCAAATTTCAATTCCTAAAATAAAGGGGAAGCAAATCTACTTAGATTAAAATGGAGCGACAGGTACATTTCAGAAACTGGAAGTTGCCTGTCTCCCTTCTCACTTTTACAAGATTGAAGTACGTAATGTCCCTTGCCCCGTGGATAAACACAATATTTTGTCGTAATAAAAAACACCCCGAAAGTTAGAGTAGAAAATCTAACTTTCGGGGGTGTTTTTAATGGCTAAATACAGTGAGAAATTTAAAATTAAGCTTGTTACCGAATATTTACAAGGGAATCTTAGTTATGGATCATTGGCCAAAAAATATAATATGGGCAGTAAAAATCGAATATATGAATGGGTAAAAATATATGAGGCTCAGGGTAGAGATGGTTTAAAAAGGAGAAAGACAAAGAAGAGGTATTCTGTTCAATTTAAGTTAAGTACGGTACAATTTATCAAAGAAACAGGTGCTTCTTGTTTAGAAACTGCGATTCGCTTTAACATGAATAGCCCATCCTTAATTAATAGTTGGGTAAATTTATTTCAATTAGAGGGAATAGAAGGCCTGAAACCAAAGTCAAAGGGGATACCTTCTATGTCTAAGAAACCCAATAAACAAACGGATAAAGTTGAAAAAAAGTTATCGCGTGAAGAAGAGTTGGAACGTGAGAATGAACTATTGAGATTAGAAAATGCTTACCTAAAAAAGCTGAAAGCTTTTCGGGAAATCCGAATGTCTTCCTCGAAAAGCACAAGCAAAATTGGCATTCGAACTTAAAGAAGAAGGATTCCGATTAAAGGATATTTTTCTTGTGGTGGGTATTCCTGAAGCAACTTATCACTATCATGTAAAAAATATGGGGAAAGAAGACCCAGATAAGAAACTAAAAGAGCTCATTTCTGACTTATTTAAGAAATTTCATGAACGTTATGGTTATAAACGCATTAAAGAGGAATTAAAGAAATTAGGCCATCGTGTTAACCATAAAAAAGTGTATCGACTTATGCGAGAACTAGGTTTGAAATGTGTAAAGTTTATGCGGAAATCCCGGAAATACAATTCCTATAAGGGGAAGGTTGGAAAGGTAGCGAAAAACCGTCTATCTCGTCGTTTTTACACACCTATTCCTCTTCAAAAATTAGTAACTGACATTACTGAATTCAAATGTCTAGGCGATGAGAAATTGTATTTAAATCCTATTCTTGATCTTTATGATGGGGAAATTATTTCGTTTGGAATTAAGAAACGCCCAACTTTGGATCTGGTCATGGAACCTTTAGACGAAGCGATTGAGATCATAAAGAATCACGCATCCTACCGTACTACCATCCATTCGGATCAAGGGTGGCATTACCAGCACTACCGATGGGTGAGGACATTAAAGGAAAATAAAATTTTTCAAAGTATGTCACGCAAAGCGACCTGTGCAGACAACGCTTCGATGGAGAATTTCTTTGGCATTTTAAAGCAAGAAATGTATTATGGGGAAAAACTAGTAAGCTATGAAGAGTTAAAAAGAAGAATAGAAGAGTATATTTATTGGTATAACAATGAACGATCAAAGGAAAAATTAGCTGGACTAAGTCCAGTGGAATACCGAACTCAATCCAGCCAATCAGCTGCATAATAAAAACTCTAACTTTTAGGGGTCGCCACCGAACCGTCCCCATGTTTCATTAACCGCTTATAGATTGGTCGTCGTTTTCTACGATGTCGATGTTTTTGTTTCGATTGCGTAGAAGGAGGTATGAAGCGATTAGGAGTGCTATTCCTCCAACACCACCGATGGATCCGTAAAATAATGGTGTGTTGTTATACCAACGAGCAATGAGGTTGGTGGTTACAAGGAAGTCGCTGACTTCTTCTACTAATTCATTCCCCGCAGCATCGACGGCCACAATTTTAACGTTTTGTTTAGAGTTGCTGTTGCCGATTCCAAATGTGAAGGTTTCTCCATCATTTTGGACCTCCACTTCTTTATCATTTAAGTAGATTTTCGCATCCTCTAATACTAAGTTATCATTGATCGATACCGATGCCACCTTGCTATCTACTGGATATTGCTCTCCGCTTTCTAAATTGATTGGAACGATAACCGGCGCTGTTTTATCAATACCGAATGAGATTTCCGCTTTTTTCGATTCATCGATATTTTCATTTACGTTTCCTGCACGGTCCTCCGAATAAAGAGCAACGGTATACTTCCCATCACCCGCGAACAATTCTTTGTTCACTGTGTACGTATATTGGCTCCAAGAACCTCCGCCACCTGATTCAGTAACCGTATAATCAGTGCCTGCTACTAGATCACTAGGCGTACCATTCTTCGTCATTTTTACAGAAATACTATCAGGATTTAACGGATCTACGTTCGTTTCCGTCACGATAATATCTCTTTCTTTTTGAACATACTTACCTGCGATTTCACCTAATGTTTCATCAAAAGCATAAACCGATCCAAATCGATTGACCGAGAAACGAATCGTTTCCGTTGTTTCATTTCCCGCATGGTCCACAAGGGTAGCGGTTAATGTATAGAGATCATCAATTTCTTTTTCTTCGGCAAAATTTTTGAACGTGAACACTCCGCCATTTGCAGCGTCTGCATAGGCTCCGTCCAATTTAACCGGTCCTCTGTTGGCTCCTGTTAACGTAATCGAAACAGCTTCACGATTAAAGTTTGTATCAGAGTACGAAATCACAGGTGCGACATCGCCCTTGTTAGCCGATTGATCGGCAACGCCTGTAATTTCAAGCTCTGGTGCTGTTTGGTCCACAACGAACTCTTGCATCGCAAAATCATCCATGACATTTCCAGCCATATCAGTGTAATCAATGTCAAAACTGTAATGAGCATCTTCAGTATATTGAATCGTTGCTGTGTTCACATCTCCACTTCGACTCCAACCACTAAGGCCAGGGAATCCGACAGATTGGCCATTATCACTTGCAGAACCGCTCACTCGAATTCGACTAGGATCAAAGTTATGCTCGGTAATCGAAATCGTTGCAGTTCGTGCCTGATTATAATAGTTTCCATTTGCTGCCTCATTGTTATTATAGGAAACTTGGATTTCAGGCTTTGTTTTGTCAATCGTGAATTGATCTGTCTGGTATGGTGCAGCTTTGTGTCCTGCATTATCGTGATAACTTATATCAAAGGTGTAATCTCCATCTGCACTATAGCGAATCGTTGCGGTATGGGTTGTTTGGTCAGGGTTTGCACCATTTCTTGATGTACTCCAACCAACTAATTTCGGAATGACTCCATCTGTATTCGTAATTCGATAATCAACATCTTCTGGCTTGAAGTTACGCTCGGTGATCACAATCGTAGCCGTACGGTCTCCATTGTAAAAATCAGCATTTTGCGCATCCGCAGAGTTGTTATCATATGAAACGGCAATACTAGGAGCACTCTTATCAATACTAAACTTCATTTCATCTTCCGAAACATTTCCTGCCCGGTCTGTCATCTTCACTTTTACGACAATGTCATTACTATTATTCGTAACAGCGATCGTTTTCTTCATTTCTGTCACAAGGTTTTTATCGGTTTTCGTTTGCTGCCAACCAGTACTGTCACTGCCTGCAGCATAGGTTTTATCATTGTTGATTTTAACGGTTCCGCTTTGATTTTGATCGGTATCATATGGTGCCTTTACTGACCACTGGATTTCGCTAATACCTGAATACGTATCGGTTACCGTTAAATTTACATTGACATTCCCCGCATATAGATCTAAACCGTTATTATCTTTGTATTGCGCCTCTGCTTTTTCCAGTTTAATAAGTGATTCTTTCGCATGCTTGTTTGCATTTTCCACAATCGCACCGTCTGGCGTTTTGAAACCTGATGTATTTTGAACATGGTCCACAGCCTTGGCAAAAATTTGCCCTTTGAACGCAGCCGGCACGTTAAAGGTAACTACCTTCGTATCATGTAACGGTGAGATACGACCAATTTCGGACTCCGCAATTCCTTTTAATGAACCATCTTCTTGAACGGCAAAGTATCTACCATTATCATGATCCTTCAAATAAACCGTCATCGATTTCACACCACTGGTGAATTGATTTTCTACTTTCGGATCATTCGCTTTAACCGTTACTTTGGTTGTCTTTTTAAAATAGTACCCATAATTCTTCAGTTCAACCGAACTATGAAGACTGTTTTCATCTACTTTTACGTTTTCTTCTTCATTTGAAAAAGTAATGTCCGTGATGACAGGATTTGTTTTATCGATAAAAATGGTCTGCTCTGCAGCGTTTGTATTCCCAGCATTGTCCACCACATTAACCGATACAACATAAGATCCATCCGCTCCAATCACATTTGCCGGATCATCGGTACGAATATCGTATGTCAACGGAGTATTAATTTTGTCATCCTCTGTTGAATAATCATACTCATACTTCTTTCCATTCACGTCAATGGTCACGGAATTCACACCTGATTGGGTATCTTGAACTTCAACTGCAAATGTGACATCGCCATTGTATTGGTTGCCACCATTGGAAGCTACGTTTTTATTTGGAACAATTGAAATTCCCACTTCAGGGTTATTTTTATCAAACATCACCGTATTGTTATCTGAAACAATATTCGAGTTCGCATTTGTGATTTCATAGATCGCACTGTTTTTCACATGGTCGGTTACTTCCACGGAGAACGTTCCGGTGAAATCTTCGTGATCAAGGGTGTAAGTGGCTACAGCGTTTAAGCCATCGTGTTGGATGTCTTTTTGCTCTGGAACGACCTTCTCGTCACTTGTATGCAAGACAACCGACTGTATTCCCGCAACATCATCCTCCACATTTACTGTCACTTCAATCGCTTTGTTGAAAAACGTTCCGAAAGTCAGGAAGTTCAAGGCTTTTGTTACAGGACCATCATTGATCATGCTGAACGTAACAGCTTCACCCTCAGCTAATGTTGGTACGGCTTGGTCGACATAAATCTTCTGTTGCGCTGAGTTGGTATTTCCTGCATTATCCGTCACATGAACAGTTAGATCATATGAACCATCTTCATTGATTGGATGATTTGAATCATCAGTACGAATTGGGTACGTGATTTTACCATTTTGCCTTGATTCTTCTTTTGAATAATCATATTCGTACTCTGTTCCATTGATATCAATGGCTACGTTATTAACACCAGCCTCATGGTCTTGGACATCAACTTCTAAAGTAACATCTCCACTGTAATAATCATCTTTTGTAAAAGTGTCCTCGTTAAGCGGAACGACATTGATTCCTACTTCTGGATTGGTTGTGTCAATCATAACGAGATTATTTTCCCCAATAATATTAGAGTTTTCTTTCGTTATGTCATAGATTTCTCTGTTATTCACTTCGTCGGTCACTTCTACTTGTAAGGTTCCAGCAAAAGCTTCCGCATTGATTTTAAATACAGCTTCGGTTTGTAGTTTACCAATCTCAATTGGATCATGTTTAATGAGATCTTCTTCTGTGATTTCATTCCCTGCCTCGTCAAATGCCTTCAAGCCAATGGATTGAATCCCAGAAACATCATCTTGTACCTTCACACTTACTTCAATTGCTTCATTAAAGAACGTTCCAAATGTAAGGAAGTTTAAAAACTTCGCCCATTCTTGATCATTGACGGTATCGATGTGTACTGCTTTTTCATCACCATTTGGTAATGTCGGTGCGTCCTCATCAACAAAAACAGTTTTCCCATCGGTTGTGATATTTCCTGCATTATCCTCTACTTCAATAGACAACTCATAAGAACCATTCTCATGTTTGACATATTCGCTTGTGTCAATGGAGTAGGTTAGTTGCTCCGTTTTTCTTTCGGGTTCTTTGGAGTAATCATGTTCGATGGTTTCTCCGTTTATCTTAATCGTTACATTATTGACCCCTGATTGTTCATCTTGAGTGTCAATGTTAAAGGTAACATGCCCGTTATAATAATCCCCTTTAATATAGGAATTATCGTTGTTTGGTGTTACCGAAATTTTTGCCTCTGGAGCTTTTTTCTCAATCATGACCACTCCATCGCTGCCTGGGTCAGTATTTGAGTTTTCATCATTTACTGCATAGGTTTCTGAATTGTTTACATTGTCTTTTACATCAACCGTAAAGGTTCCTTCGAAAGCTTCGATATCGAGGATAAACTTGGCCTCGGCATTTAAGCCATCAACTTTGAAACTTCCATTTACTGGTGTTGGAACGGCGCCATCAACACTTGTTTTCAAGTCAATCTTCTTAATCCCTGAAGCATCATCTTTTGCTTTTACCGTAATTTCAATCGCTTCATTGAAGAAGATTCCAAATGTAAGGATATTAAAGAACTGTGACCAAGAATCGTTGTTTATAACATCAAACGTTACGGCTTGTCCATCAGCTAGGGTTGGGATGCCTTTATCGATGTTGATGTCAACGGTTTTTACTTCTGAAACGTTCCCTGCTGCATCAACCGCCCATATGCTGTAGATTCCTTGGTAATTTTCATCAACAGTCGTGAAAGAATAAGTTCCTTTATCTACTGTAACTTCTGTTCCTACTGTACTATCCGTTTTTTCACCTTTCGAATAGTAGACTTTATAATCAGTAGAGTACTCAATTCCCTCGAATTTTTCCGTAGGATTGCTAATGTCACCTGAAATAGTTACAGCACCACTGAACCATTTGGAGTCACCAACCGTTGCTTTGTTTGGACCATCTAACTGCGGTTCTCCTACAACAGGGCTTTTTCGATCAAAAAGAAGATATAGGCTGTTGGTCAACTTGATTTCCTTTTGATGCTTCTTCCCGTTTTTAATATTTACTAAAAATCTATCAATCGAAATGGATTCATTAATCTTATGGGAATTTTTCCAGCCCTTAAAATCCCCCGAATCAGAAAGATCCAAGCGGTTATAAGGATCTAGCGGTGATGCTGTTAATTCCGCATGATTCGAATAAACATAGATTTCCTTTTTGCCTTCAGTATAAGTCTTAATTAATTCTCCAGCTGTTGGCGAGATGGAAATATATTGCTTCCATGTTTCTTCTAATACGGGCACTTCACCGAATACCACTTCAATGTTCGTGTCTCCTGTAATATTGGAGGCAGTATAAGTAAATGTACCATCATCATTTTCGTTAAAATTTGGATCGGTGATTAAATCTATATTTGCTCCATTTACTTTTAACGAACTAACATGGTAAGAGTTATTATCTGGAGTAATCGTTGCAACGACTGTTTTGCCATGATCTACAGTATCAGCAACTTCAATAGTACCTTTTCCCTCAACCGATGTTGTTACATTGTAAGTATTAAGTGCAAATGTAACTTGAACTTTTTGATCTTTCGTTACATTCATCAACGTATGGGTATAACTACCATCCGCTATTGGAGTAAAATCAATCGGATGATCATCAATAAGAATACTTTCAACATGATATCCTGTTTCCGGTTTAACGGTGAAAGAAGAATCAGAGCCATGGTTTACAGTAACCGTTCCCCCGTCAGAAATAAGGGTTTCTCCACTTTTTACAGAACCGTTTTCATTACTGTTAAACGTTATTGTATAAGATTTTAACTTATACTGTACGTCAATACTTGTATCACCTGTCACAACAATGGGAGTTGTTTGATAAGTATCGGTGATCGTTGTTTCTTTTCCGGCTATCGTTGCTTTCACTGAATCAACTGTGTAGCCATCTTTAGGCGTAATGAGAAGATAGATTTCCTCTTCTGCTTTAACTTCAACAGGGTCTTTTAAGTCTATTTCCTTCTTATTATATTTTAATTGGACTTCCCCTAATTGTGATGGAGCTGCTAATGATACCGAGTATTGCTTTTTAACAAATTCAACCTTGATCTTGGTATCTTCAGAGAATGAAATCTTCTGGGTAAAGCCTTCTGTATTTGCGACTTCACCTATATTGATTGAGCTGATTTCATAGTGTGTGTCAGGCGTGATGGTGACGTCAACTGCTTTTCCATTTAGTACCTCAACGTGGCTTTTACTCGTTAATTCTTTACCATCAATCGTTACCTTTCCAGCACCTGATTGATCTAATGTAATCGAATGGGTTTCTGCAAACTCAACAAAAATCGTCGTATCTGCTGAAATACTTGTAATCGTTTCTATATGGTTTTTGATATCTTTAATCTCTTTTGTTTCTTCACCGATTTTAACGGTTTTAATCCCATACCCGTCTTTAGGTTCGATTTTTATTGAAACTTCTGAACCTGGTGTAACCCCTATTTTTTCATCGCTAGTATATTCATTGTCACCAATTGTCACCTTACCGATATCTGACTCTGAAATATCCAAGGTAATGGTATGAGTTACTTCTTGGACCTGCGTTGTGTCATCGCTTCCAGGATCGGCTCCACTAGTTGTATCCTCAGAGCTAGTCGTGTCATTACCTAGTCCAGACTCACCGTCTGTACCAGATTCAGTTTTACTCTCTTCTGGTGTTGGATTTTCTTGAGACACATCCCCTTCATTCTCGGTCCCAGCAGAATTTTCCCCAGGTTCTGTTTCAGTAGGAGTAGTAACTTCTCCTGTAGGCGTCAGCCCGCTCTCACCTGTTTCGGCAAATGCACTCGAAAACACCCAAATCGGCGTGTTATAGATTAACAATGTGAGCGCCATGACAACAGCCAAAAAGCGGGTCAACTTTGGTTTTCTCCTCGTTTTTCTCTTTGTTCGCATCTCACTCTCTCCTTAACATGTTCCCCTTGTCTGCAATAAAGTTATCTATTATCTATGTTAAATCACCCGATCGGTGTGGATGATCTTGATATCCTTTACTACTTTAAAATCAACGGCTTTCTTCAAGAATTCTTCGTTTGTTAATTCTTCAGTTGGATTGAGCACAGTGGTCCCCATATCTTGTGACAATACTTCTGTTCCTCGATCAAACTCATCTGCCCCATCGTTCAAAACATCGGTGCCATCAATCAACACTTCGGTCCCATTCACTGGTACCACCGTTTCATTCGGTAGCAGATCAGTTCCTTGATCTAAAACTTGTGTTCCGGAACTAGGGTTTTCCATTTTTTCGCCAAAACGATCTTTTCTAGCATCTAGCACTGAGGTTGCTTCGACGAATATATCATTTGCACTGCCCAGTACGGTTGTTGCATCAACTGATGACTCTACTTCATCCCCCAATATGCTTGTTTCTTGAACGGTAAACTCAATTTCATTCCCCAGCACCGTCGTTTCCTCAACAGTAGAAGCGACCTCACTTCCCAATACGGTTGTTTCATCCGCCATTGGAACTCCAGGATCCGTCAGCACTGTCGTGTCCTCGAAAACCGGACCCCTGTATTGCTGATAAACCGGAACATTTTTAGGTAATCGATCCGTCTGTAAATTCTGAGTGATGCCAGGACGTGAGGTTTCCTGTGTAAGACCCCTAGTCATAAATTTCCGTAAACCCCTGGTTGTGCCACCTTTACGCCCTAATTTACGGGAACCGACAGGCTCTGTTAGTTTTCCGCGTTCAAGATTAAAGGCACTCGGTCGATAGTGTTTATTCCCCGTTCTTGCATTCTGTTCACGAATTTCTTGAATCTGTTTAGCCGCCGTTCGCCCTGTTAAATCGCCAATGACGGACCAAATGTTCATTTTAATAAACATAATAATAGCTACAATAAATAATAAGCCTGCAAGGGAATAGCCAATGATGGAAATCAGCTGCCATGTTTGTGCATCCATTGTGTTTTCCCCCTACTCTTCTCGATATGCATTTTCAATTGCTTTCTCGGCTGTGTCAAAACGTTCGATGATTTCATTTTTGATAGCATGCGTTTTATCTGTCGTTACATCAACCTTGTTTGTACTTTTCTTAATAAAATCATAAACCGAACGAATCTCTTTTTCTGAGATGCCATCTAATTTAAATTTTCTAGAGTAGGATTCAATCGCATTGATGGCTAATTTATAAAGCTCCAGCTTCACGATTTCATTTTCATCTTCGTTATTTTCGATCAGCTTCATCAGTTCTTTCATATTTTGTAAATACGGTGCGTACTTTCCTGTATCGGAGGCTTCTTCAATATGAAGCGTAATATCCCGATTAAACTTACCAATATCTCGATAAATCACGGCCATTTCATAATAATCTTTTTCTTTTGACCCGTAATGAACGGCATCTTCGAACCATTTAATCGAATCTTTCATTCTCGTAACTTGATTATCACTAGTTTCCGTTTTGCCATAGTCATAGTAGTACCAGTACAGCTTGCCGATTTCAAAAGCAAGATCTGCATAATGAGGAGTTTCATAGAATTCTTGAAGATTCGGATTAATCTTTTTCATTAATTCAGCTGATTCCTCCACTGAAAAAGCGGCATCCTCTTTATAGACAGAAAGCAATTTCAAATAAGCGTCATTGTCGGTAGGCTTAATATCGATTGCTTTTAAATAAGCCTCTTTATCTGTCATTTGAACCAAATTATCATAATCCGCGTTATTCGTATGGTTCTTCATCGCATGTCCAGTGATTCCTACGGCTAATGATAGAACCGCTGCTCCAGCTACAATGCTAAAAGCCCTCAATTTCGACTTTTGCTTGGCACGGTAAACATCATCAATTTCTTCGTAATGGTGCAAGGCATATAATAGTTCTGCACAGGATTGATAACGATCCTCTGGATTCAACTGCGTGCATTTTTGAATAATTCTTTCCAACCCACCTGATAATTGCGGATTCCAATAGCGAATCGGATAGAGCTCATATGGCGGCTCAGCTGGATTTTTACCTGTGACTAAGTGGTAGAGGGTGACACCAAGACAATAGATATCCGTTCTTGGATCCGTTTGCCCTTTTCCACCAAATTGCTCCGGAGCTGCGTATCCCTTCGTCCCTAAGCTAACCGTATCTGCTAGGTTTTGATCTTTGAATTCTCTAGCAATCCCAAAATCAATCAATTTGATGTTGCCATCTGGTTTTAACATCACGTTAGCCGGTTTCATATCCCGATAAATAATCGGTGGGTCGCATGTATGCAAATAATCAAGGACTTCACAAAGCTGGATTGCCCACTCAATCACTAAATCTTGTGGCTGAGCACCATACTCCTCCAGAATATTGCTAAGCGGCTCCCCTTCGATGTAGTCCATAATGACATAAATCACCGAATCATGATCAATAATGTCCACAATCCGTGGCAATGAAGGATGATCCAATCTTTTGATCATGTTGGCTTCATCAATCGCGCTTTGAATAATGACCTCGTTATTTTTATCTCTTGCTCTTTTTTCAATTTCTTTGACGGCCCATTGTTTGTTCAGGCGTTTATCCATGGCCAAATAGACTTTCGACATCCCACCTCGACCAATGAGCTTTAATATTTCATATTTTCCTTCGATTACAGACCCAATCTTAGCCAAAGCGAATTCACATCCTTACAAGATCTTCATGAGCAATACGGTGATATTATCCGTTTCATGTCGCTGCTTATTTAGTTCCACCAATTGTATGGCCTTTTGCTTCATGATGGTTTCATTTGTCAATCGATCTGGTGAAAATGCCTCGAAAATCTCACGCTCTGAAATCACGTGACGAAATCCATCTGAACAAAGCATGATGACCTCACCGCGTTCTGGCCTTTCAGTAATAAAGTCCGGCTCAACGATTTTAGATGCCCCAATACATTGCAGCAAAACATTTCTTCTTGGGTCGCGCTCAGCCTGCTCACGAGTCAAACGACCCCGTTTGATTTCTCTAGCCACAACTGTTTGATCCTCGGTTAAAACTTCAAGTCCATTCGAAATGCGGTACACTCGTGTATCGCCGACATGTCCTATTAACATCGAATGATCTTCGATAATCAAGACCGCCGTCCACGTTGTTCCAAGTTGAATATTCTTGTTCCGTCCGTATTGGGCAATCCGTTGATTTTGTTCTTTAATTAAGCGATCCCAGCGATATTGAATGTCACTGACATCCTGTTTGGCTAGTTGGTAAGGAAGTTCCTGTTCAAACCAATCTGAAAAGGCCTGGATCACACTTGCACTGGCGACTTCCCCTTGGGAAAGTCCTCCCATCCCATCACAGATCATCGCTAAAACGACTTTTCCAACCGAAGTATCGGCAATTTTTAACAAAAGGCTGTCTTGATTGCTTGTTTTCTTCGTGCCTATGTCTGTATGGGCTGCTGTTAGAATCTCCATTTTTGACCTCCTTTCATTAGAAAAGCGCAAGCGCCTTGGAGTTAGACATCAAACCCTTATACGTTCTTTTCCTATCTAGATGTAAAAAACAAATTCCTCATTAGCAAGGGTTACTTTCGTTCCTGAAAAAATTTCAACCTCTTGTTGAACGGGGATCACCCGATTATCTACATAGGTTTTATTAGTCGAATTATGATCGATGATATAATAACGACCTTCTCTCGTAATAATGTCTGCATGACTACGACTCACTGCGTTATTATTGGCGACAAAGTAATCACAAAAGCTCTTTTCCTTCCCAATGCGGAAGAACGGCTTGTCCACGGTTATTTTTTCTTCAGTTCTTTCTCGGATTAAATAAGGAAACGTAGTCTCCTCAAAGCTATCGGCACCAAGAACCGTTGTACCATTATCAAAATCCTCCTCAGACAAAATCGTGGTCTCGGCTAAATCATCCTTGATCCCCAATACTTCGGAAATATCCAAGACTTGGTTTTGCATTTCCTCAACCTCATAGAGAGGGGAACCACAAGACACACAGTACTTGGCATTTGGCAATTTTTCATGGCCACATTGAGGACATTGGGTTTGTTGATTAGGTGAAGAATTTGTTTGAGAACCAATGGTTACCACATTCCTTATCGTTTCATTTGATAACCCTTGACGATCTCCAAATTGAGTGGAGTCTGTGTGAGGTTGAGAATGGTTGGTCACCTTTTGATCCAACAATTCATGTATCAGCTTTTCAAAGCTTTTTAAGGAAAAAGGGGAGTGGCTTTTAAAATATTGCAAATACCTTGTGATGTAATCATGGTTCTCGTTCTTTGTAAAAACAACTCGAAACGGAAGATCATGAAAAAATCGAGCTACTTCAAAAACATGTTCGTTCTTAAAAACAGGCCAGAACACACATTTTACGATTTGCGTTTTACGATCGAGAAAGATATACTCATCATCCAACATGAGATTATTCACATTCATGAGGTTCCTTTCACATTCCTTCACAATCGCAATCAATTGACTTACGACATCTAAAAACATGTCCTTGCTCACAGCCTCACTGAAGTAGGATTGTAAGGAGTCCATTCCAGCAATTTTACTTTTGAGCACGAACCCTTTTCTGCTTTTTTCCATCTTCATGGGAATCAGGCTTTCAAGCATCCCACCGGCAATGACCTTGAACTCACGCTCATTAACCGATTCAGACGGCGTTAGCTTATTTTCAACTATATATTTTTTTCTGCGTTGTTTAACTGTTGTAATTCCCATTAGGTTATCTCCTACTATTTAAAAAGTTGCAACAGGGGGACGGTTCTGCTGTTTCATTTCTTTATCCCGAAAAAGGGTTATATAAATGAAACACGAGAACCGTCCCCATGTTTCCCCATTAATCGTAACTTATCGAGTTTATTTTTTTTCTAGTAAAAACCTAACAAATCTTGGAATGTGGATTCACATTCCAAGATTCGTAATTTCATATATTTCTTTTTATTAAGCTCCTCTGAAGCCACTTTGTAATTGCTCGTCAACTTGACTGAACGCTTCAGCTGAAGAAACAGTAGCATCTCCTAAGCTTTTAACCAATTCTGGGAATTTATCAAGACTTTCTTTCATTTGGATGTACATGTCAAAGTATGCATCTTGAGATAATCCATCCCAACCATCAGCGATTTCATTGATTTTTGTGTCGATCAAACCTAGGATGTCAGAAAGGTCTCCTGCATGATTGATTAGTGCATTTCCTTGTGCTGCTAATGTTTCTGGGGTTACGCGAATGTTTGCCATTTTTTTATTCCTTCTTTCTTTTAAATTTATTTGCAAACAGCTATGAGCTGGTATGCCTTGAGTGATTTAATTTTTAAAAATATATTTGCAAACAGCTTTAAAGCTGGCATGCCATAAGGTAATTAGGCTTTTAAAAAATATATTTGCAAACCGGTTTAAGACTGGTGCATTAAGGTAATTTGGTTCTTTCAACTTGATCAACGAGATCATCGTATTCAGTTGCTGCTGATTCAAGGATGTCCTCTAAGGTTTCAAGCAATCCCGTATACTTTTTAATATTCTCGCTCCAATCGGTATTCACCATCTTCTTGAATTTTTTTCCAGCAGGGGTTGTCCATCCACTGTCTATTAATTCCTGAAGGCATTTGTCCAATTGGTCAGCCATCGATTGCAATTCTTTCGCAATGGCTCCGTATCGCTTTCCACAATCCCTTATCGCATCTGTATCAAATGCGAGATCGGTGTTTTTTTCATATGATAAGGCCACATCAACCACCTACCTCTTCATATAACTTTTCTAAGTCAGGCTTTAACTTATAGGCTTTTTGGAGTTCTTCCTTCGCTTGTGATGCTTTCCCTAACGTACGATAAATATCTGCTCTAAGCGTATAGACCTCTGCAATCTCATCGCTGATGCCTGAGATGAAGTCTAGCATATCAAGAGCTTTCTCATATTCTTCGCTATCCTTTAAACACATGGCTCGATATAAGTAAATATCGATGGCAGCGGGATTTTCCAATGTCGCTAAACGGTAAAGTGAGATGGCTTCTCGATAAAGTGGTTTTGCTTCATCAAGCTTGCCAAGCTGTCGCAAGCAAAACGGTTTGTAATAGAGAGCCGCATAGTAATAAGAGTCCTCTCCATCATTGGATATGATGGCTGACGCAATTTCGAGCGCCTGATCATATTTCTTTTTCGCTAGGTACATATTCATGAGCATAAAGCGTGCTTCCCCTTCGAAAGCGTCCGGCTCTTCAAGCTCAATACATTCTTGACAACAGGCAATGGCACGCTCGATGTCATTGTTCTCAGCTGAAATTTGCGCTTCAAGCATGATGAATCCTCTTTTTGCGTCTTCAAAATACTTCATCTGTCTAGCTGTTGTTAATAGTTTTATCGCTAAATCGAATTGACCATTTAACGCCACGCTTTTCACGTAATCGTACATCAGATCTGCATCATCAGGAAAACGATCGGAGGCTGACTTGGCAAATTCAACGGCCTCTTGAAGCTGACCTTTGTGGAGCAGCAATTGCGTCTTCAGATGGTAGCCATCGTATAATTCCGGTGAATTTTTCAATAATTCATCGACGCTTTCCTCAGCACTGTCCAGCATATCGAGTCGAACCAAAGTCGTTATTTTTTTCACTAAATAATCGGGTCTTGAAGGGTTCTTGATACAAGCCTTTTGAAAATAGCGTAAGGCCATGCGGTCGTCGTTGAGATGCTCATAGGCCATTCCCATGAAGAAGAGCATCTCATCGCCATCGTAGCCTGCTGAAATCGCCAAGTTGTAATACTCTAGACCCTCGTGAACCTCATCGTTCATAAAGCATGCATTTCCATATAAAAAATAGAGCTCGCCGCTCTTTTCAATCAAGAGGGCTTTCTTATATAGGTTTTTGGCTTCTTTGTATTGTTTGGCAGCCATATGCAGATCCCCATAATTTTTATAGCTATCCACTAACATGGGGTCGATCTCGATGGCTTTATCAAACTTCTCTTGAGCAGCTGGAAGATTCCCAGCCTTCAAAAGAAGCGCACCCTGCTGATTCAAATCCCTGGCTTCTAACCTTAACTCATTCGTCTCCATCGTGACCTCCTTGCAATATGGGGGCGGTTCTCGCGTTGCAATTAAAACGCCCATTCTCGTGTTAAAAAACCTTCACTCCAAAAAGAAATTTTATTTTTGAAACACGACAACCATCCCTCTATTTCCATGTCCCCTTTAATCCACAATTGCCACTTTAATAGGGGAATGACGTTCAATTTCTGACACAAAGTCCACTTCTGGAACTTCGGTCGTATAAAAATAGCATAAACCTTCTGTTGTTTTATGATAGGTTGGTTTGGAAGGTAAACTTCCATCCTTGTTGTACTTGTATCGGATTGCTTCTTCTAGACCCGCAATGGTAATCTGTTTCGTTACCGTTCGAAACTGGCATTTTTTAATGTCCTTATAAAAAAACTTATCAATTTCTCTTCTTGAAACTTTCTTATTAATGTATCGTTTCTCACGATAGACAATTAGATAGTCGTCATAAAACTGAATCTCAAAAGAAGATGGGATCTTTTTATAACCACCACCGGAAAAAGTTAACCCAATCGCCATTACAATAAGCAGCACTCGTGCTGTCCACGAAAGCTCAATAAACAGGTTTTCCTGGAAGAGAAGAGAGCCTAGTATAATGACACCAATAATAATCCAGACGGTGATTTTCAGTTTACCCAAAAGCGGGTTATCGTTTTTTGGAACAGTAATGCCTTCATTGGCTTTTAATACATAATTGGGTTTTTCCATATTTTTATAACTCCTACACTACTTTGAAACAGGGGGACGGTTCTGGTGTTTCAACATCTTGACCTATAAGAAAGTTTGATATGAATGAAACACGAGAACCGTCCCCTTGTTTCTTAGCTCTCTTCTACAACTACCTTGATTGGTGAGTGTTTTTCGATTTCTGACACGAAATCGACTTCGGGAGATAGAGATGTGTAAAACCAACATAACCCACCCTTGACTGTTCGCTGATACGATGGTTTTTCTGGCAAACTTCCATCTTTGTTATAGTTGTACCATGTGGCTTCCGTATCTCCATAAATGTTGATTTGTTTGGATTTCGTTCTATACTGGCATTTCGTAATGTCTTTGTAATAGAACTTATCATACTCTTTTCGACTAACCTTCTTGTTATAGGTTTTCTTCTCACGATATACAACAAGGTAGTCATCATAGAACCGAATCTCAAATGGTGAAGATACCATTTTCGTTCCACCTGTAAAACTTACTCCGATTGCCAACACAACAAGTAGTACCTGGGCTGTCCCTGAAAGCTCACTAAACAGATTATCTTGGAAGAGTAGTGAGCCTAGGATAATTACACCTACTACAATCCAAACAGCTAGTTTAATTTTACCAAGTGGCAAGTTTTCATTTTTCGGAACTAAAACCCCTTCATTGGCTTTTAGTACATAATTGGGTTTTTCCATGTTTTTTTAACTCCTAAACTACATTAATATGAATCTTTGAAACATCGGGACGGTTCTGGTGTTTCGGGACCTAACCTAAAGATGTTACGCTGAATGAAACAAGAGAACCGTCCCCCTGTTTAGTTTGTACCGGGAATGTGGATTTCGGGTACAGATATGTTGATGGCGCTGGCTGTTGAAAGTTTTTCTACGACATCGCCGTCAAGTGGACCACTTGAAAAGATGTTACCGATATCTTTGACAAGGGTGGTGAGATCAGTAACCTTAAAGTCTTCTACTTTAATTCCAGAGACTTCTCCTGGGATATTCGCGATGGGGATAATCGGGACTGCAAGTCCCCCAACACCCTTTAACGTCAATCCACCTTTAACAAGACCAGATGCGGCTTCCAATATACTTTTCGTTGAATCTATACCTGCTTTGTCGGTACTGAAATCCAAAAATTTCCCTTTGAAATTATTTAAAAAGTCTGTACCGAAACTCATTGCGGTTTGCTGTACTCTTGTCCAATCTTTATACTTTATTGTGGTAGAGATCCTAGTCCAACCCTCAGCAACACTTGTTTTCAGTTTCCCTGTAAAGGCTGCAAGGTTATTTCTCGTTAAAATATCCCTAAACTTTAAGGTACTGATATCAACGGAAGATCCAGATGCCCATTTATATCCGTTCTTCAAAAGGGAGCCAAGGCCACCGACAACGGAAACAATCGTAGCAACGGTACCTACCGCATCAATCCCTTTTGTTAGGCCATGTGCAAGACGGTTGTCCGTTTCTGCGCGAATCGTATCCGTCAACGTATCTAGATTACTCCTTCTATAGCCGAGCGCAGGATCACCGTTCTGTCTAGCGTTATAGGCTCGACCTTCATTCACTAAATTTGTTATGGCATTGATCACCGTTAATGCACCCGCTACAACACCCGCAATCACGAGTAACAAGGCCCCTCCTGATAGAATAGCACCGATGATCGCTAAGACCCCTACGGCAATCTCCAATGCATAAACCAGCAATCCCTTAAGGAGTTCCTTCCCGCCTTCAAAGTTAAACCATTCACTAATGGATTGGAGGATGAAATCTCGTCCTGCATTAAATTGATCTGCGACATCCCCCAGCCACCTTCCAACTACATTCTCGTTGCCAACGCTTGTAAAAAAATAACTAATGGCATTCACAACCGGGTTGTTTTTGATTCCATGGGCTTCCTTGAACGTAGCCGTAAGGGATGAAACCTTAGACTTCACGCTCTTATCGGTAGATACGGCTTTCTCCTTTAAATCCGCTAAGTCTGTCGCATATTTTTCATATTTATTGGCTTCATCTCGTAAGGTAGACATCTTTTCATTGGCTCTTGCTTTGGCTGTCGAAAGATTCGATGACCAGGAACCACTGTAATTATTGAGTTTTTGGTAAACCCGACTCTCTATCCGATCGGCGTATCGATCTAATCTCTTGGCAACCTGCTTGGCCTCACCCGAAGCATTATCGAGGCTGCTATAAGATATGGAAGCTATGCTCATCGCTAATTCCCTCCACTAAAAATTTTATTCATTGAAACAGGGGGACGGTTCTGCTGTTTCACTATCTTGTCCCATAAAAAAGATTGTTTGATTGAAACAGGAGAACCGTCCCCCTGTTTCATTCCCCATCATCCACCAAATATGTTTTTCAACAATTCTGCTCGTTCTTCGGATTTCTTTTCTTGGTATTTGTCATAGTAGTAGTCCCTGCTGGAAATGGCTTGTGAGCGTAAATTTGTTACTCTTGCTACTTCATCCTCGATCGCGTTCTGGGTTGTACTCATATCACGATCTTGGCCGATGGATTTTTCTTTTTTGTTTTCAAAGGCGTTTGCACGGTTAGTAAATAGAGAATTGTGTCGAACCCCTTTCAGTAAATCGGCTTTTAATCCATCGAGTTCAAAGTTTACATCTATCACTTCTGCAGGTAAATCAAAGGACAGGCTTTCGAGGATTTTATTTAAATCTTTCAAATCGTCCTCATAGTCGTCCACTTCATCCCGTTTTTTTCGATACATTTCACGATAATACGAGCTACTCGCCACTAACCTTCACCCCTTTACTCTTCCATCGCCATGACAAGCTGCTGGCGCATTTCATCATCTAATTTTTCATACTCGCCTTCTGCTTGGACTAACGCATCATAAAGCTCTTTCAGCGTTGCACCAAAATCATCAATTTTACTAATCAGAAGATTATACTGGGATTCAAATTCATTTCTGCCTTTTCCTACCCAATTCTCCTTCACTTTCTGCGTAATTTGAGAGACTTCGAGATTGACATTGTTATAGGACTCTACGATTTCTTTAATCTGTGAATGGGTGGCATTAATCTGTGCTGTATCAATCGTACCGCCTACTATTTTTTCCGACACGCAAAAACACCTCGCTTATTCAAAGATTTTGATTTTAGTATAAGTCCCGCCTTCGAAACGATAGCCATTGGACTTATCGAAGGACGTGTCTGGACGAATTCTACTTGAGATATCAAACATTTTACTTTCCGATAAAGGTGCAAAAAGAATCGCTTTTCGTTCATCTTTGATGGTCTTTAACACATCGGATGCATTGAATCCAACCGGCTGATTCTCAACCGTGGAAAGCAGGACAAAGGCTCCTGCATCATTGGCTCCCTTAATAAATTCTGAGAAGGCTTTACTTTCGTTCCGGTCATTTGAGATTCTCTTAAAGACTTCGGCATTATGGACGATCAGAAGCTGATAAGCCATGTCTTCCATCTCATCGAGGACATCCCGTCTTCGCGTAACATCTTCAACAAAATCATTGACAAGCAGGAGACCTTCAGACACATCACTGGTATACCTTCTGACGAATCCAAAGTTTGAGCTTTCTTTTAATGCTTTTGCTTTATCATCAATGACAACAGCTTCGACATTGTGGAAAATAATCGTTTCTTTCAGCATGCGTAGTAAGCTAAGCGTAAATTGCTCTTTGCTTTCGGTATCGCCAAGCAAAGTCATCGTACCAGTCGTATTCAGATTCATCATTGAATATTCCACTGTTCCAAAGTCCATTCCGATCGGCAATATGCCTTTCTTTCTAAATGCCTTTGCATCTGTTTGTAATTCTTCTTGAAGGACGAGCCTTTCAGGTACCATTGGAATCCTACGAGCCCTTGTTGAACAATGTTCATTGCGTTTTTCAATAAATTGCTTCAGCTCTTGGCTTCGTTCGACCTCTTTGTCACTTTTTCCAAAAATCGCGACTTGGTACTCAAGAATTCGCTTATCCATCATTAGCAAGCCTCTACCCGTATTTTCCTTCGGTGTTACCCTGCTATGACCAAAGGCTGCACTATACTCACCCTTATCATTACAATTCAGGACAAGTCTTCTGCCGAAGTTGGCCTGTGTCCGATAGTTTAAGGCATTGGATACAGCTGCTGTAATGACAAACGAGATGCCGACCCCTTGCGCTTCACGGCTTAAGCTGTTCAATTCATCGGCCTGAGTCGGGAAATACTCCTTAAAGGCACCCATGTTATCAATCGCCACAACCACCATAGGGAGATCCTTATACCCTGCTTCAAGATAGGCAGAGAAGCTTCCCACTCCATTGCTTGAGAGGATCTTTTTACGCTCAACGATCATGTTTTTCAGAAGCTTGAAGAGATTTTTACATTTTTCCTCTTCATTTGATAAAACGACACCGCCGACATGTGCCGAGTCTTCAAAGATTTTCAGCACCATGCTTCCACAGTCGATTAAATAAAGATTAACCTGAGAAGGATCGTATTTCTTGATTAAACCGTAGGTCATCGTTTGCAGCATCGTTGTTTTTCCGGTTTGGGCAGAACCAACGATAAAGATATTCTCTTTTGAAGGCTCCAAAACCGCTTGTCCTTGGTGCTGTTGTTCTGGATCATCGTAGATTCCAATTGGAACCGAAACACCGTTACCTTGTGTTGAATAGTCAAGCGCCGCGGTCTTGATGACGTCTGGTAGTGAAGGCAGGCAAATCCCTGGAAGCTGTTTAATTCCTTGAACATCACAAAAGTCATGAACATATTCGACAATCGCATCAAGTTGGGACTTTGTTTCGACTGCCGTTTTTGCTTTGCGGTTGGTATAGACCAGCGTTTTCTTACCCCAAAGGTTTCTCTCGTATAATTCAAATGTTCTTTCATTCATTTCGTTTCCAGTCGGAACATTGCCACCGCTATAGGCTGATTGGAATAAATCAAACACTTCATTGTTTCCGACTTGGAAGTAAGCTCGTCCTGGTTCCACAATTTCAGCTGCAAGAGGCGTTTTGATGACCTCATTACTGTCTTCTTTCGTTTGTACCTTTAGACACAATCTGAATTTTGAGTTACTCCAGATTTGATTATCGACAACCCCTGCTGGCTTTTGCGTTGCTAAGATGAGGTGAATTCCTAACGTACGCCCAATCCGTGCCGCCGTAACAATTTCCTTCATAAAATCAGGATGCTCGGCTTTCAGCTCAGCAAATTCGTCAACAATCATGATCAGATGCGGCATCGGTGTGTCCACCTTTTGAGCCTTATAAAGTTTGATGTAGTCGTTAATATGGTTGACGCCACAGGCTGAGAACATTTCTTGACGCTTGATGAGCTCAGCTTTAATGGACAATAATGACCGTTTGATTTCGCGACCATCGATATTGGTGATGGTTCCTAATAAATGCGGGAGATGTTTAAATTGGTTAGCCATCCCACCGCCTTTGAAGTCAATAATCACAAAGCCGACTTCATACGGATGATACAGGGACGCCATGGAAAGAATGTAGGTCTGGATGATTTCACTTTTTCCCGAACCCGTCGTACCTGCTACTAATCCGTGCGGACCATGTGCTCCTGATTTGTCGCTTATATCTAGTTCGACGATTTGATTCTTCCTTTTTACTCCTAATGGAGCAGCCATACTTTTATAGACTAATGAAGAACCCCATCTGTCTTTCAAATTCAAATCCTCAACAGACATGATGCCCAAAAGCTCAAACATGGATATGTTTTTCGTCAATTCCCCTTCAAGTGTCACCTCGTCAACCGTAATGGCCCCAAGTCTCAATGCGACTTCTGAAGCGGTCTTGTACGGGATTTCAGGATACGTAAAGTCCGAAATGATATCTCCTTGCTTGGTCTTTAACGCACTTCCTGTTGGCCTTGAATCCATCCGAATAATTTCTGTACAGCCTTGAGGCAAATGCTCTTCATATTCTTCAAAAAACACAAACGTAAATCCGAACTTATCACAGTTCTTTATGTATTTAGATACCGGATGCGTTTTGATGGCTGAAGAATCGGTGACATAAACAACATAGTGCTCGTCAAATGGTGCTGGATTGTTTTCCTGTTTGGCGTTCTCTCTCGAAGATAGCGTGATGTAGAGATTTTCTAATAAAAGATCTTTACTTTCAGCGTCACAGATAATGTTTCGTACATCGAGCTGTTCGTTTTCAACATTGTGTAGCCACCGAACCCAACTCATTTCTTGGACATTGCTTTCATTAAAAATATAAACAAACTTGAGGTCCCCATAAAAATGACGGATGGCAAGATCAAGGGTGATATTTTTAATCATTTCTCCAAGTTCCGATTTTTCACCTACAACCCCGATACCGGAGGAGGCGTGAAAATTAGAGATGATCGGTGCATTGTCAATGTATCTAAATCTGTCGGCCACTTGCTCAGGAAGCTGGGCTAACGGATCTTCCAGGTCAATCATCTCTTGCTTGTTGATCTTTACCTGATTACTAGATTCTATGCGCCCTTTCCCTAAAGTGACCTGCAGGAAGTCAGGATCCTCGGGTGATTTTTCAAAGAGTCGTCTCCCAAAGTCGTCTACTTCTTTGATACTGTTCTCGAGAGATTCATAGATTAAATTTCGGATTTTCAGCTCATAAGTCCGGGCTTCTTCGATTTCAGCGTGCTTTTCACTGATGTATGTTTGATAGCGGGTAATTCGATCTTCATATTCCTTTTTATAAGCCCTTTTTTCCGACACATACATGGCGATGGACATACAGGCTGCTACAGACATTGAAACGGCACTGTAAATGACAAAGTAACTACCACCACCCATTACCCCTCTAAGAAAAATGGTCATCGCTAACATCACAAGAATCGGAATGAGTGACACCAATAGTTGCCTCTTCGGTTTATGCGGTTTATGCTCGGGTTGTTGAATTTCAAGATCTTGTTCTGGGATTTCATATTGAATCCGGGTATTCCGGTTAAACTTTGGGTACTCCAGATGGCTGGTTTGTTCAAAGACATCTTGGTAGTCCAGTTGCTTGATTTTCAAATCCGAATTTGCCGACGTATATACTTTTCCTTTTTTGTAGTAAAAGCTATATCGGACAATCGCAAAGAAATCGGACTCCTGAAGTTCTTGTTTCTTTTGGATTCGCGAGCCATTGACGTAAACCCCGTATTGGGTGTCGTTATCCGTGACATACCATTTCCCATTTTCATTGGATAGGGTTAAGGAATCAGAGCCTAGATAGGGATCGGTTGCCGAAATCTCACACTCGGGACTGCCGCCGATTCGTAGTTGCCTGACATTCGAAAGATCAATGATGCGGTTATATTCTTTCTTTTCGTAATCAAAATCGATCATAAACGAAAGAGAAAAAACATCATGATCCGACTGTTGGTATTTCAGGGTGAGTTCATCACCATGCTGAAGCTGCTTCGTCATTAATTTTCGAACATCCCCAACCGACAAATACAGATGATCGGAGCAGAGAACATGCCAGCTCTCATTGGTCTTGGTGAAGGTCAGTTCAATCTGTCCAAAGAACAAATCCTTCCGTAGCCGCACATCACAATCTGGATCGGTCCCAATCCTCAACTCCGTCTTATCCGGAGCCAGCTCCACTTCCTTATATAGGTTTTTATTTGAAATAATGATTTTATATCTGCTTTGCATAAGCCTTCTCCTTTTGAAACGTGGATCCCGGTGAAACAGGGGGCGGTTCTCAGTGTTTCACTAACTCTTTGAAACAGAGGGACGGTTCTTGTTGTTTCACCACTACCTTTTGAAACAGAGGGACGGTCCTGGTTGTTTCACTGCCTTTGCTGGAAAGGGAGAACCGTTGCTTCGTTTTACTACCTTTCCATGGAACAGGGAGAACCGTCCCCATGTTTCAGGTTATGTTGATGATGGTCCCGTTTCTGACTCCGAATTCTGAGAGTTGTTTGTTGCCTTTTAGTAGGGCGATTGGGTTTTCTGTTTTCAAATAGCAATTTTTCACATTTGAAACGTCGATGTTTAGGTCGTACGCTTCATTGAGCGCGATCACTAATTCGTTTGCAGAGATGTTCAACGGTACTTCTAAATCGACCGTCACATTACGTTCATGGATATTAAGGATTACAATTGCTTTTTCGTCAGCCATCATTGTCCCCCCTATAACATAAGAAATGACATTCGTTGGACTCCGCTATCCTTTGAGAAATCCTCAATGTTCATTTGGTCATAAAATCCAAAGTGACCAATATAATCATTGATTTTGAATCGGATATCCGGACCCATTAATGCATTTTCCTCTTCTTTATCAAAATCATTGCATATAAAGAAATACTTTTCAGAATCCACTCCATCTATGTGATTTACTAAAACATTCGTTGCATAAACGGACTTCCGATTCTGGTTCGTGACCATTACAACTCGATCAGCGATACTTAATAACCTTGCCTTGTCCTCATCAAAGGTTGGGTCTGCATCGATAATAATGTAGTCATACTGTTTAGATGCCTTTGCTGATCTGGCAATATTTTCATAGATGGAATAAGGCAAGCCAAGCGACATTAATGGCGCCTTGAAGGGCGGGAGATAATGAAAGGTTTCTCGTCGTATCACGTGTTGAATTTCTGGGAAGATCTGTTCATTCGCCCTCGCTAGTTTGGCATAGACATCAGAAGCTGAAATCGCACTTTGATTTTCAAGCAATTGTTGAAAAAACTGGATGCTTGCTGCGTTTATATAGAGAACTCGCTTATAGTTCTTCGTCAGACAGTGGCTCATTCCTAAAGCAAGGGTTGTCTTGCCAACCCCGCCACTAGCAGAGTATACGAGTACGATTTGACATTCTTGTTGCTTCTCAGATATCGTTTGTAACACTCCAGAACTATTCGCGATGATTTCATTAAAAACTACTTTTATACTCGTATATTTAAAAATTCGAACAGTTGCTAAATCCTCTGTCTGCCCTTTTTCGTCCCCGCCGTTTTGTTCTGTCATGAGAAAGGTATGATGGATATTGTGGCGTTGAAGATTAGTGTCATGATACAAATCCTCAGAAACGACAAGAATATCGACTTTTTGAGGGGTTGAAAACAATTCCTCGAAATACGTCTTTTCCGTAATAATCTCGAGATTGACTTTATCAAAGTATTCTTCTACAAATTTGAGTTGCAGAGGAGTCAGATAGTTTTCATCCGTATCTGCAATAATAATTCTTGGTTTATACATATTCTGTCTCACCTTTATAACACGCGAACGTGAAAGTCAATGTTCGCTAATTGAATTCTATCGCCATTTTTGATCGGTCTTGACTTGTTTGGTTGAAGACGGACTTTATTGATATAGGTTCCGTTTGTGCTTCCCAAATCCTCAAGCCAATAATTTCCGTTGATTCTCGTAATCTTACAATGCGCTCGGCTGATCGCACTATTAAAAGAGATGACACCGTCGACCTCTGAATGATTTTTTCCAATGACGTAGGAATCCTTATTCACGTTCAGCTTCAATGCGACTGGAGCGTTCAACGCCTCGAGGGTCATCCCAGAGTCTCTAGCTGTACCCGCTTCTCTTTTCAGATTAGGAGAGTTTCTTGTAGAACCTGCTTCTCTTTTTAGATTCGGTGAAATCCCCGTGATTTTGCTTGCCAACTCCTCAAGCGACAATCTTCCATTTGAAAGCTCTACGTAAAAATCACTGATTCTTTGCGAATTCAATGAAGGCAGACTATTGATCAGCTTGACCAGGTTCGTTCTTAATTCGGTCTCAAAGGCTGAAAAATCCTTAAGTACACGAACATTAATTGGTACATAGATTAATCCTACGGAAAGGTTGCTTGGATGGATGAAAATCTTATCTAGTGAAATATCAATTTTTTGGTAAGATAAGAATCCGTTGTTCTTGACCTCGATGATGGCATTCAGTAAATTGGCCACAACGGTCATAAACCCATTCCCATCAAGCTCCGGTAGCATGGAAGTAAACGTTCGATGCTCCGATGTCAGATAATACAGTTCAATTTTCCCGTTGTACAACATCTGCATGCACTTGATGAACCCCGTATGGTTCTGACTTAGTAAGACTTTATATTCAGTTAATGAAAAATCATGATTATTATTGAGAACATACGCTATATTGGAGGTTGAACCACTAGTCACATCACGTATCGTTCCATATTCCGTAAGAACTCCCATTACATACACCTACCATTGTGAAACATGGGGACGGTTCTCCTGTTGCGCTTTCTTTGAGGACTGAAACATGGGGACGGTTCTGGCGTATCACTGCCTTAACCCGAAGAATGGAGTTTATGAATGAAACGTGAGAACCGTCCCCCATGTTCCATCATTAAACTTCCTTTAAATTATAAAAATTCTAGCATAAATTGACATATTCTTGTCACTTTTTACCGATTATTTACATATAGCAAGGCAATTTCGTTCTTTTTATCCACCATAAAAGACCTAGTTTTAGGTGGAGGTGTGACTTTTGTCATTGAAAGAAACATGAAGATCTGCTCTTTGGAACAGGGGGACGGTTCTCAGTGTTTCACTGTTTAGTAGTTTGGTCTAAACAGAGGAGTAAATTTTTATCGCTAATTTGTGACTCTAGTAGACCCAAAAATAACAAAAAAAGGAAGTAGACCACTACAATTGTAGCAATCTATTTCCTTTCTACTTTCCGTTTCCGCGTCGCATTTCCTAGCGAATATCGACGCTTATCCTTCTTTAAGGTGGGAAACACTACATTGTTTAACTAACCCACTACCAACTTCTCTTTTAATTTGAAACAGCAAGAACCGTCCCTTTGTTTCACGCTCTAAACACAATGTGTAATTTGATGCCCAGGATTCTTGAGATTTGACGGAGTGTGATTTTTTCGATTTTTTTTACTTTGCGGAGGGTCTCATCCCTTTTTTCTTTTGGCAAGCTTTGGATATGGGCAATTTCTAGTGGATGGATGAGTGGTTTAATTTGTTGTCTCGCTTCTTTGTCTGTTATTCTTTGGGGTTTATCGGTATGTTCCATACATTGATCATCGTTTGTTCTTTCGTTAAATTCCTTGAACCTTTCTCGAGCAACGGAGATATCTTTAGAAATTTGCTTTAGTATCTCCTGATGATCCGATAAACCTTGCGGATAAAGTTCTTCTCCATAGTATCCACGGCAGCTGTTCCATTGCCAGTCATCCGGTTTGACCACCATCCCAGCCTTAACAGGATTTTGATGAATATATCGAATGACCCTCCATAAATAGCCGGGTTCCTCCACATTTTCACTTTTATACCGCCCCTGAAACAAAGGTCCGTTGGTTTCGTATTTCCTATTATAGTACCCAACGTAGCTGACACCGATTTTTTTCATTGTAATCGAAATATCCTCGCCCCCTTCTTTTATCAAAAGATGAACATGGTTGCCCATCAAACACCAAGCGTACACCACAAAATGAAGCTTTTTTTTATACCTTTGAAGGATTTCAAGAAATGTGATCCAATCCTCTTCATCATGAAAAATTTCCTGCCTGTTAATTCCTCTCCAAATAAGATGATAAATTCCAGTGATACTTTTGACTCTTGCTACGCGTGGCATAGGAGTACACCGTCCCTTTTTAATAGGTATGTTGTTTTTAATTGCTTTTGCCTTGTCATCCATCCTCTTAAAAATAAACATTTATTTGCACGCTGTTGTTCTGTTTGTTCTAATGAAAATTTGGGCTTAATTTGATTTCGTACCGACTTCTACTAAACTAGCACAGGCTAAAAATGCCGCTCTATTTAAGGAATACTAGTTTGTTCTTAGAAGCAAAAGACAAATATAATTGGGTTTGTGTAGATAAAGTGGCCAGGTGCCTGTATTTCTTTACAAAGGATTAAATTGAGGGGTTTAAAACTGTTTGTATATTTCGAGACATTTATAGACAAATGTTTTATTTATATTTAGTAATGAAAATATAGGAATATTTGGATGATGCCTTTAAATTGAGGACTCCTTTAATCTCAATTTAATGTTAATTATGAAAAATAACCTCCCTCTATAAATGTTAATATATCAACGGTTTGAGCCGTTGGTGGAGTGTCAAAAAAATATTTTTGGACACGAATCCTAATAAAATTTTCATATTATGTGAAACTATTCCAGTGTATGGGTACGCTACGCGGTCACTACTGGAAAATAATGGTAAAGTAGTGTTCGGAAATTATACGATGCACAATAGATCTCTGCGTAGCTTATGATGACGTACCCTCCCATGTCTCTGGGCATCTAAGTGCCTACATTCCTTCGTTCGGTCTAGTCATAAGGCAGAGGCTAGCGAAGCTCCTTTAGGGACTCAAGGTCGGATGGTGAAAATAGTGCCAGCTTCTCCGTGTCATCCTGTTGTCTAGTTTTGTTAAAGGGATGTAGATTTTTACATAGTCTCTGCGAGACTAGGAATATCCTTCATCATTCGCTGTGCGTCAAAAGCTTTGTGCTTTGTACTTATTCCATGTAAGACTTTTAATAGTTTTCCGCATAGAACCACAATAGATTGCTTCTTCCGTAACGGATTAACCTTACGGTTAGTGTAATATTCATGCAGCTTTCGAAAGGCTTCATTATGGCGAACCATTGGCATCATCACTCGGAAAAGGAGGGCACGTAGCTTTCTTCTTCCCCGTTTGGAGATATGTTTTTGCCCTTTGTGCTGGCCGGAAGAGTTTTCACGTAAAGTTAGTCCCGCAAGTTTAATGATTTGGCGTGGATCTTCATAGTGTGAAAAGCTACCGATTTCAGCCAATAAATCAACGATTGTGGTATCGCCCAGTCCTTGAACCGTTGAGAGCCATTCGTACTCTACAGACGTTTGTACAAGCGTGACTAATTGCTGTGTAAGACTTTTAATTTCTTGTTCCAACTGGTTGTAACGGCGAACGAGCGTGGCAATTTCAATACGGGCCATCTCACGTCCTTCTGTTACTCCGATGGAGCTAGAACTGACTTCAATGAGTTGTATTGCTTTTGGTCGTTGGGGAGATTTTAGCCCCTCAACCTGTCGGTAAAGTGATAAGACTTCATCGGGTTGCTTTTGAAAAAGATCACTTGGAAATGGAGTACATTCAAGTGCAGCCAAAGCCATTTTTCCGAATGACGGAAACACCTGAGTGAATTCCGGGAAATAGCGATCTAACCAGCGAATCATCATATTTTTGACAGCACCTAATTCCTCTGTCAACTTACCTCTAAATGTTGACCCAACACGAAGCTCCGCCTCAATGTCTTTCAAAATACGTGGATAACTAAAGCGCCCATCTTTTATGAGACGAGCGATCACCAGCGCATCTTTGCGATCATGTTTGGTTGGTAAATTGTCGTCCAACTCTTTTGAGCGCTTGACGTGCAAAGGATTAGCCATTGCGAGGGGAATGCCTCGTTCCTCAAGGAAATAGGCTAAATTAAGCCAGTAATGGCCAGTAGGTTCAATCCCTACGATGACTTCTGTTTTTTCGTGTTCTTTCATCGCAGTTAGAATACGATGATAAAAATGCTGGAATCCATCATAAGACTGTAATATAGAAAATGATTTTTGGAGCACTCGCCCACGATCATCTACAAAGCAGGCGAAATGTTTTCGCTTCGCAATGTCGATTCCGACAACGAGTGTGTTTTCAGTGACTTGATTTATTTTATGGTTTTGTTTAAAATCCATATGGAGTCCTCCTTGGTTAACAAATTAGGGGTCAATTTCTGCAGATTTTGACACCCCGTATCATACCAAGAGGGCTCTTTTTTGTTCAAGTCCCCGAAAATCCTTTTAACAGGAATGCTCCTTTAATGCATTTTAATAAGCTAAAACGGAGGAACAGTTTCGCTGTTTTAATAATCAAATGTATATTTCTAAAATGATTGACAAATTATATAAAATTTTGTATAGTTTAAATAGAACGTATGTTCTAAAAAAGTGTATAAATGGAAATGTTTCAAACCGTTTAAGCACAGGATTGAAAGAAATAAAGTTAATTGATTCATTTTTTGGTAAATTATACAGAAGCAGAAGTAGTAAAAATGTCATCACCAAGACAAAGTGAAAGGGGCTATTCACGATGTTACAAACTTACCAGACAAAGTTGAGGAGCGTCCAACTGAATAACGGTTTGTGTTCAGAAGACTACCTCCAGGAATCCGGTAAGTTTTTTGGCATACTAGAACGTAAACTGTTTGTGCAATTATATGTAAAAAAACAAACCGTCCCTTCAATTAAATCTTCCTTTTCGAAACAGCATGGAATCACGGCAAGACAATTTAATTCTCTTCGGATTCAATTGGAAGGAAAAATTGATTCGGTCAAAGAAAACATCAATTTCCGAATGGAACAATTAACCGCGAAGATCGCTGAAGTAGAGAAGTCCATTGATAAAAAGCATAAACAAAAAGAGACATGGTTGGAAAAGATTCAAAACCTGAGTCCAACAAATCCTCGTTTTGAGAACACCGTCAAAAGATATAGAAACATCAAGTTTGTCCTCCACCAAAAGAAGCGGAAATTACGTAATCTCCAACAGAGACGAGAAAAGTTAACATGCGACATAGAGGTTAATCGAGTAAGGATTTGTTTTGGCTCGAAGAAACTATTTCACAAGCAATTTCATCTAGAAGAGAACGGATACACATCCCATGAAGAATGGAAACATGATTGGCAATGCGCACGGAGCGCTCAATTTCTAGTCGTTGGCTCGAAAGACGAAACGTTTGGAAATCAAAGCGCTTCCTACAATATAAAGAATGAACTTCGTTTACGTGTTGCCCGTTGTTTTGAGGAAAAATACGGGAAGTATATTTGTATTCCCGATGTGTTGTTTCCCTATGGACAACCCTTTTTAGATGAGGCCAAGAAAGCGTATATCGGGATCACAAGAGGTGGTAAAACACAAAAATATTTTAAAGCAGTCACCTACCGTTTTGTACGAAAGAAAAAAGGATGGTATCTTTACGCAACAGTAGACAGAGATACATCCGAAATTGAGACCTCTAATCTTGGAGGGGCCATTGGAATTGATTTAAATGCAGGCTTTTTAACCGCGTGTGAAATTGATCGTTTTGGGAATCCATTACGAGAATGGAAGATTTCCTGTCCCATGTATGACAGAAGAAAAGAGCAGGTTTCAGCTTCATTGAGTGATGCCATTCAAAGTGTCTTACTATATGCAAAAGAAAAAGGAAAACAAGTAGTGATTGAAAACTTAAACTTCTCCAAGAAAAGAGTTGCATTAGGGGAAAAGAATAAAAAATATGCACGTATGTTATCTGGATTCGCTTATGCTCAATTTCAAGAGTTGATCCAATCAAAAGCAAAAAAACTTGGTGTAGGTATCGTCTCGATCCATCCTGCTTATACAAGTCAAATTGGCCATATGAAGTTTATGGCTCGTTATGGTCTTAGTTCACACGGTTCCGCGGCCTGCATGATTGCGAGAAAATCCTTTCGCTTCCGGACAGAACAACCAAGATACGATACGGTATTAGGACTTCCAAAGACATTTGACAAAGAAAAATCTAATTATAGAAATTGGATGAGCCTCACCCAATATATAAAAAGGAATTATACGTTCCAAGACAAAATTGAACTATTAAAAGCAGATCGTTAACTAGGTTGGAACGGGGGCAACGCTTCCCTGATACCTGTAAGGAATAAAGGGACCACGTACTTCCGTTCTTGTCACTTTTAGGCTTTTTTTCTATAGCGAGGCTAACAGCCTGACAAGAGTACAGCGAGAACCAACTCCTGTATCCTTTCACGTACGTTGCTCCAATAAGGGCATCGTCATGGGCATGTGACGGAAACGTTGAAATCTACTAGAGTGTAAAACTTATTTAGATGGATGTTTCCATTCTTGTTTTGGAGTGTGACTCTCCAACGTGATTCGTAAGAAAAACTGTTCGTCTTACGTGCAAGAGTTTTCCTCTTGAACAGATTATTTTATAGAATGTCTATAAATGTCTATGTTTTTAGGAACGGTTATTCAAAGTAGACGTTTTAGGAGATGGATGATTTCTCTTCGTTTTCAAAAGGCCCACCTCCAAACAATGAGGGAGCAAACAAAACAATGAGGTTTTTCTAAAAAGAGCACTAGCGGTTTGTGACACTTTAATACAAACGAATCTAAAACTTGAAATTGTACATGTGTGGGGTTTCAGAAAAATAATAAGAAATGTTATTTAGAATTGAGGCAAAACAATGGAGATTAAACCTTTTCGTTCTATATCATTTAATTCGACCTCTATCCCCAAATTCCTTCAATTTTTTCAAGATAATTTTTGCAACAGAGGGACGGTTCTGGGTGTTTCACTGGCTTTACCGGAAAAAGGATTATATGAATGAGACACGAGAACCGTTCCGATGTTTTAACTAAAAACGTTTTGATAGTTAAGCCGCAGTTAACTTAGAAAAGAATGAACAAAAAAATGTTGATTTAAACTCTGTTAGAAGAACCGAATTCACGCATCTTGCCTATAACCGTTTCTTTAATTGCTTCTCGACCAGGACCTATAAATTTACGTGGATCATATACATCATGATCTGTATTTAATACCTCACGAACTTTATTCGTAAAGGTAATTTGATTCTCTGTGTTCACATTAATTTTGGCTGTTCCTAATGAAATAGACTTTTTAATTTGATCCGTTGGAATACCTGTACCACCGTGTAGAACAAGTGGCATACCGGTTACTTTACATATTTCTTCCATTTCTTTAAATCCTAATTTCGGTTCACCTTTATAAGGACCATGAACAGAGCCTAAAGCAGGTGCTAAACAATCAATTCCAGTACGCTTAACTAACTCTTCACATTCTTTTGGATCTGCATAGATGATACCATCTGCAATTACATCATCTTCTTGTCCACCAACAGTACCTAGTTCCGCTTCAACAGATACGCCATGCTCATGAGCATAATCGACCACTTTCTTCGTTATTTCAATATTTTCTTCAAAAGGATGGTGAGAAGCATCTATCATAACGGATGTAAAGCCTGCATCAATTGCAGCTTGGCATTTTTCAAAACTTGAACCGTGATCTAAATGAATCGCAACAGGAACGGTGATCTTCATTTCCTCAATTAGAGCTTTTACCATGGATGTAATTACCTTAAAGCCACCCATATAACGTGCTGCACCTTCTGATACACCAAGAATGACGGGAGATTTTTCTTCTTCTGCTGCAGCTAAAATAGCTTGTGTCCACTCTAAATTATTAATGTTGAACTGACCTACTGCATATCCGTCTGCTAATGCTTTATTTAACATTTCTTTCATTGAAACTAACGCCATATGAATCTCTCCCTTAAATGAATTATATATATTCAACTGATAATACTGACATAAAAAAGATAAAACTAATTAAACAAGCCTTTAGTACGTTGCAAAAACCAGAGTAGTGAATCACTAATCCAAATATCCAATTAACCCAACAAAGTCATGCTCACATTTTCGAAATTCACTAGATTGATAGACTTTTTGCTAGATGATAGACAGAAATATCAATAGTATGCTTATCTTTCGCAGCTTCTTCAAAAGGTACATGAATCAATTGGCCATTTTTCAATCCAACCATCTCACCTTTTTCTCCTTGGGCTAATAAATCAACTGCTTTTGCACCCATTTGACTACCCATCATTCGATCAAAAGAGCTGGGAGAACCTCCTCGTTGTAGGTACCCGAGAACAATTACTCTTGTTTCAAGCCCGATTCTTTCTTTAATTACTTTATGGATATCTGCACCTTTACATACTCCTTCAGCTACCACAATAATGCTATGCATCTTTCCACGTTCTTGTCCTTGTTGAATCCGGTTAATGATATGCTCAATATCGTAGGCTGCTTCTGGAATAATAATCGATTCTGCACCAGCACACATTCCAGACCAAAGTGCAATGTCTCCCGCATTACGTCCCATAACCTCAATGATAGAAGTACGTTCATGTGAAAAGGATGTATCACGAATTTTATCGATCGCTTCCACCGCTGTGTTAACAGCGGTATCAAAACCTATTGAATAGTCCGTCCCTGCAATGTCATTGTCAATGGTACCTGGAATACCAATTGTTGGAAACCCTTGTGCCGTTAACTTTCCTGCACCTTTAAAAGAACCATCGCCTCCAATTACAATTAACCCGTCGATATTCATTTCTTTTAGTTGTACTAACGCTTGTTCCTGTCCTTCTACAGTTCTAAATTTCTCACTTCGTGCACTCCGTAAGATGGTCCCCCCGCGATGAATAATATCACCTACGCTACCAAGTTCCATTTGAATAAAATCTCCAGCCATTAAGCCTTTATATCCATTCCTTACACCATATACTTCAATCCCCTTAAAGATCCCTCTTCTTACAACTGCACGGATTGCAGCATTCATTCCAGGGGCATCACCACCACTAGTTAATACGGCAATTTTTTTCACCTTGACACTTTCCTCCTTTCTGTTTGCCCGCAATCCACCCATACTTCTGATCTAGTTTATCTACATAAAACTTTGACAATAGCAGTATCATCGGATTAAGAAATACCTAGAATCTCCTTCGTGGATTTTATTCCTAAACGGGTCATTTGGTTTATTTTATTGTTGTTTTTATTGCTTCTAGAACTTCACTTGTAGTACTCATTTGTAATGCTTTTTTTGCCAAATCTTCCATTTCTTTTTTGGAGAGACGGAGAATTTGCGAACGTGCTCTTAAAATGGACGGAGCACTCATAGAGAACTCATCTAGACCTAATCCAAGTAATAATGGTATAGCCATTTCATCTCCAGCCATTTCACCACACATTCCAGCCCATTTACCTTCTTTATGTGCTGTATCAATGACCATTTTTACTAATCGTAAAATAGCTGGATTGTATGGCTGATATAAATAAGAAACCCTTTGATTCATACGATCAGCAGCCATCGTATACTGGATCAAATCATTCGTACCAATACTGAAGAAATCCACCTCTTTTGCAAACTGATCTGCCATCACCGCAGTAGAAGGAATTTCAACCATGATTCCTATCTCAATGTTGTCAGAAACTTGAACTCCTTCATTGATCAGCTTTTGTTTCTCTTCGTTTAAGATTCCTTTTGCTGTACGGAATTCATTTAAGGTTGCAATCATCGGAAACATGATTTTTAAATGACCAAAAGAACTTGCCCGAAGGAGCGCACGTAGTTGTGTACGGAATATTTCTTGCTCTTCTAAACAAAGTCGAATAGCTCGGAACCCTAGAAATGGATTCATCTCTTTTGGTAAATGTAAATAAGGAAGTTCCTTATCGCCGCCAATATCAAGTGTTCTAACAACAACTGGCTTTCCATTCATTCCTTTAAGAACGGCCTTATACGACTCGAATTGTTCTTCCTCTGAGGGAAGTTCATCCCTGCCCATGTATAAGAATTCAGTTCGAAATAAGCCAACCCCTTCACCGCCATTGTTCATAACTCCCACCAAATCATCTGGAGTTCCAATATTCGCGGCTAATTCAACATGTTGTCCATCAGCAGTAACCGTTTTTTCATTCACTAGTTTAGCCCATTCCGCTTTTTGCTCCTCAAAGCGAATTTGTTCTTTTTTATATTGTTCGATAGCTTCTTGAGTAGGATTAATATGAACTTCTCCCTTTAGCCCATCTACAATGACTAAATCGCCATCTTGAATCTCATCTGTTGCTGTTTTCGTCCCCACCACTGCTGGTATCTCCAATGAACGTGCCATGATAGCAGAGTGGGAAGTACGTCCACCAATATTCGTTGTAAAGGCTTTTACATATTTACGATTTAATTGCGCTGTATCTGATGGTGTTAAATCTTCCGCAACTACAATTGCTTCCTCTGCAATCGTGCTAGGGTTCACAATCTTAACACCTAATAAATGAGAAAGTATACGTTTTCTCACATCGCGGAGATCCGCAGCTCTTTCACGCATATATTCATTATCCATTTGTTCAAACATAGATATAAACATATCGGTCACTTCTTTTAACGCCTGTTCAGGATTTACTTTTTCTGCTTTAATCTTATCTTTAATGGGTGATATCATTTCTGGATCATCTACAATTAATAAATGCGCCTCAAAAATAGCAGCTTTATCTGCACCTAAATCTACTCTTGCTTGATCACGAATGGCCTCTAATTCCTGTTTTGATACTAGTAAAGCATCTTGTAAACGTTTGATCTCCACCTCAACATCTGTTACTTCTCTTTTTTCAAAAGAAAGATCTGGCTCTACTAGTCGATAAGCTTTAGCAATTGCAATTCCATTTGATGCCGCGATCCCTTTTAACATACTCATTTATACAGCCAACCCTTCTTGGCTCAATTTCGTTGTTAAAGAACTTAGGGCTTCCTGCTCGTCTTCTCCCTCAGCACTAATCTTGATTTCAGCACCATGACCGACACCTAATGACATAACACCCATGATGGATTTTAAGTTGACAGATTTACCGTTATACTCAAGTTTGATATCAGAAGAAAATTGGGTAGCCTCATGCACTAATAAAGTCGCTGGACGAGCATGCAATCCCATTTCATCGATGACTGTAAATTGTTTATTTACCATTTATATCTTCTCCTTTAGCCTAATCATCATGTTTTCAAGTAATAAGGAACAACTGCGTTCCTTATTACTTGAAAGTCTTTTTGATAAAATCAAATTGATTCTAATACTTGTTTATACGTACGAACTATATTTTCTACTGTAAAACCATATTCTTGTAATAATTGATCTGCTGGACCTGAGGCTCCAAACTGGTCAATTGTGATGGTTTTGCCTTGTTGCCCTGTGTATTCTCTCCAACCTAGGGAAGAGCCAAGTTCAATGGCGACGCGTGCTGTTAGATGAGATGGAAGGACGTTTTCTTTGTATTCTGGTGATTGCTGTTCAAAGCGATGCCAACTAGGCATGCTGACAACTGATACAGGAATACCTTCTTTTTCAAGTTCTTTTTGAGCTTCAATCGCTAACGACACTTCAGAACCTGTTGCGATCAATAATCCTTCTGCTTCGCCATTTGCTTGAGATACCACATAGGCACCTTTTTTTACACCTTCATAGACTTGTTCCTGTGCAAGATCAAGTGTTGGCAAGTCCTGACGGGTTAACACCAATGCAGTTGGGGTTTCACGACTTTCAAGAGCCAAACGCCATGCTGCAGCTGTTTCTTTGGCATCCGCTGGTCTAATCACATCTACATTTGGTATTGCCCGTAATGCTGCTAACTGTTCAATCGGTTGGTGGGTAGGACCGTCTTCTCCAACCGCAATGCTATCATGGGTAAACACATAAGTAACTGGCAATTTCATTAAAGCTGCAAGACGAATCGCAGGGCGTAAGTAATCCGAGAATACAAAGAAAGTGGCTCCAAATACTTTCACGCCGCCATGAAGCGCCATTCCATTTAATGCTGCACCCATAGCAAATTCGCGAACACCGAACCAAATATTTCGAGCAGCATATCCATCTAACGCATAATTCTTTTCAGAAGAAATGAACGTTTTATTGGAACCTGCAAGGTCCGCAGAACCACCAATGAATTGTGGAATTGCATTCGCTGCTGCGTTTAACACCTTACCAGAAGACGCTCTCGTCGCCATTTTGGATCCTGATTCAAATTCAGGAAGTGACTCCTCCCAGTTTTCAGGAAGTTCTCCTTTCACCGCACGTTGGAATTGCTCTGCAAGTTCTGGATACTCCACCTGATAAGCGTCAAACAGTTTATTCCACGCCTGTTCTTTTTCTTGCCCAGCCTCAACCATACGACTAAAATGTTGTTTCACTTCTTCTGGAACAAAAAAGGATTCATCATAATTCCAGCCGTAGAATTCTTTCGTTAATTTGACTTCGTCTGCCCCAAGCGGTGCACCGTGGCTTGCTGAATCACCTGATTTATTTGGCGAACCATAACCGATGACCGTTTTTACTTCTATTAAAGTTGGGCGATTTTCATCCGCTTTGGCTTCTTTTATTGCTTTCTCAATCGCCGCGATATCATTCCCATCTTCCACACGAAGAACTTGCCAGCCATAGGCTTTAAAACGGTCGGCTACACTTTCAGAGAATGATAGATTTAAGTCACCGTCTAACGAAATATCGTTAGAATCATATAATACGATCAGTCTGCCTAGCTTTAAGTGGCCAGCAAGTGAAGCCGCTTCAGCTGAAACACCTTCCATTAAATCACCGTCTCCGCAAAGACTGTATGAGTAATGATCGACCACTTCAAAGCCATCTCGATTATACGTTTGGGCTAAATGGCGCTCTGCCATTGCCATCCCAACAGCCATGGAAATCCCTTGTCCCAGTGGACCGGTTGTTGCTTCCACCCCATCTGTGTGTCCGAATTCTGGATGCCCTGGTGTTCTACTGCCAAACTGGCGGAAATTTTTTAAATCCTCTATTGAAACATCGTAGCCAAATAAATGAAGCATACTATATAGAAGCGCTGAACCATGGCCCGCTGATAAAATAAATCGGTCACGGTTAAACCAATTTGGGTTGGTCGGATTCACGTTCATTTCTTTTGCCCATAACGTGTAAGCCATTGGCGCCGCACCCATCGGTAAACCAGGGTGTCCAGAGTTTGCTTTTTCAATCATATCGATACTTAATGTACGGATGGTGTTAATAGCTAATTGATCTATTTGTGTCATGGTATGATATCCCTTCTTTATATGTATGATGTTTGATAAAAAAATAAGTGCCAAGCGCTTCCACCTACTTGATGGTGCTTGGCACTCAATCTATAAATTTATGATATTACTTTCCCAGGCATTTCCTTCCCAGTCATGTCCTCATAATCTTTACACATGATTTCCCATGATTTTTCGATATCTTCATCTAATCCAAATAAACCGCTACGACCAATGATATAAATATCAGGACCTGCTGCATCTATGCGTTTAAATGTTTTACGACTAGAGGATCCATCCATTTCAATCACATATTTATAGCCTTTTTCTTCTCTTAATTCTCTTAATTCCACAATTTTATCTAACGTGCTTTCGAGAAAACGTTGACCAGCGAATCCTGGATCCACAGTCATAATGGTAATTTTATCGACTAAATCAATATATGGGAAAATCGTTTCAATTCTCGTTTCTGGATTTAATACGACCCCTGCTTTTAATCCCGCATCATGAATTTGATCAATTAATCGAAAAGCCAGACCATCAAGTACTTCCGCATGCATACAAATCCACTCGCACTTGATATCAATTAATTGTTGAACCCAGAAACTTGGATCCGTTACCATTAGATGGGCGGATATCGGCAAATCACTTATTTTTCGCACTTCCTGGATAAACCATGGGGATAATGTAATATTGGGTACATAATGCCCATCCATAATATCAATATGATAAGAATCTACATGATTGTTTAAAAAAGTAATTTGTTCTTTAAACTTATCTAAGTCCATTGTCATCAATGATGGTGAAAATTCTACTTTTCTCATACTCTATCTATCCTCCAATCTCATTTGTCGTCTCTTAAAAAGACCTCATGTCATGCACATGCATTTTTCTTAACTAATTTGAATATCGTCTAAATCAATATCTTCCTCTTCAACTTCTACTTGCTCGTCTTCTTTCACATTTTTCTTAAGAATAGCCAAGGCCAAACCTGTTACAACAACATTCACTAATATAGCTACAGCTCCAGTCCATGGTTGAGACATCGTCGGTAACATCAATACGCCACCAAACGGAACCGTTGCATCTGCTCCTAACACCATCGTTGTTGCTCCACCTGCAAATCCACCAATCGCTACGGCCGTTACAGTACGAACAATATCATTCATAACAATCGGTATGACACCTTCAACAATATTTACAACACCCATTGGAACTGCCGATTTCAACGTCTCCACTTCTGATTTTGTATAGATATTTTTCTTAAACATTTTTGCGATAAAGTAAGCTAACCCAAATCCAATTGGTGTAGCTGTATTTACTAATTGTAATGCCGTAATCGGACCATTTACTCCCTCTGCCTGTAAAGTCAATACAAAGGCAAATACCGTCTTGTTAATAGGACCACCAAAGTCAACTCCACTCAATAACCCTACAATTCCACCAAATACGAACAACGAAGAAGTCCCTAAACCGTTTAATGCATTTGTTAAAAGCGATGTAAAAGCAGCGATCGGAATCCCGATAATGTAAACCATGATTAACCCACCAATAATGGAAGTTAAAAATGGAACAATTAGAGTTGGCATTAATCCCTTAGCCCAGTTAGGAACTTTCAAATTCTTAATAATAGCTACTGCAAGATAACCTGCTATAAATCCTCCTAAAATCCCACCAATAAATCCTGCTCCAATGGCATTAGCCGTTAAACCAATAATAGCACCTGGAGCGATCCCCGGTTTTCCTGCAATTGAAGCAGAAATCCCTGTTGAGATAACGGCAGGTAGTAACCCTAAAGCAAGGGCTCCCATTTTAGCTAGAGCATCCCAGAAGGTAAAAGGTTGTGTTAAGTCCGCCCCACCATTACCTCCAAAAGCCATACCAATGGCGATTAAAAAACCTGCTCCACAAACAATTGGAATTAAATAGGAAATTGCTGTTAATAAATGTTTTTTTAACTCTAATCTTCTAATAAAAGACATAATGAGTCCCCCCTATTATTTGCCGACAACTTCATGAATTTTTTCAATTAATTTATTTGGTGATTTAATGGCTGTGTCTGTTGAAACCTGGATCACACGCTTTCCTTCAAAACGTTCTCTACCTGTGACCTGAACATCTACCGCTAAAATAACGGCATCTGCGTTTGCAATGTCTTCAGCTGTTAATTCGTTTTCGATTCCAATGGTACCTTGAGTTTCGATTTTAATGTCGTCACCTTTCTTTTTCGCTGCGTTTTCCAACTTCTCCTGAGCGATATAAGTGTGAGCGATTCCTACTGTACAAGCACATACTCCAACGATTTTCATTTATAATTCCTCCTAGATGTTTAATTTATTTTTGTGATTTTTCTTATTTGTTTAAAATAGTAATGACTTCATCTACATTTTTTACTTCTAATAATGCCTTCACTACATCTTCGTTGCTAATTTTCTCGCAAACGCTGCCAATAGTTTTAAATGAGCATTTGAGCCTTCGTTGTCATTCCCAACTGCGAATAAGATGACAATTTTCGCCCCAGTTTCATCAAGGGATTCCCATTCTACCTCTTCATCAAGGATGACAATCGCAGCGCCTACTTTTTCAACTGCAGCACTTCGGCCATGTGGAATCGCAACGTAATTTCCAATTCCTGTTACTCCTGCTTCCTCTCTTTTATACACATCTTCCAAATATTCTTCTGAGCTAGTAATATAGTTGTTTTCTAAAAATTTACTTGCTAGCAGTTCAAGCACTTCTTTTTTACTTGAAGCCTTTACATTTACATGAATTAAATTTCGGTCTAAAATATTATCTAGGTTTATTGTCGTCGTAGTCATCTTCTTCCCCCAACTCTCTATTAGAATAGATATTTTTTTATTTTTTCAATTGTCATGCGTTGATGAACCAACTGTTCCATGAATTCATCATCACCACACAGTGATGAGAATTTTCTAAAATACTTGAGATTGTCGCTGTTTTCCTGACTGATGGCATAAACGATGATGAACCGAATTGGATGTGTTTCATCCATATACCAATTGCTTATGGGATTCCGTAAATCATATAGGTAAATCCCTTCTTGTTTGACCGTATCATGGATTAAGTGAACGAGAGCTGCACCATGGCCTATATGGGTGTTTCCCATTTCTTCTCTTTTCAGGGCTTCTTTTAGAAAAAGATCCCCGTCTTCAATGATTTGCTGGTCAGTCAATAAGTGAACAATTTTATTTAAAGCGCTTTCTTTTGAGATATCCATTGGTACTTCCAATGGATGAATGGTTACATTCATTTCGTGTTTTTTCATTACGTTAGACTCCCTATTACGTTTCTGACTCTTACTTGGTCATGCTCTGTAAATAAAGCGCTAACTAAAACCTCCGGAATATCTAGTTGATTTTCAACATGAATCGTGGTGATAATTATATCAACGTGTTTCGCTTCATGATCGTAATCTTCTAGCATACGGGTTGAAACTACATCAACAATTTCAATTTCCGGGAAGACTTTCTTTACCTTCGTTTTTAGTAATTCAGATGTCCCAATCCCAGTTGTACACATGATTAGAGCATGTATTTTTCGAGGATTTTTTTCATAGTACTTAGCAAAGTATAAGGTTAAAAATCCAGATTCTGCTTTTGATATTTTATTGAAGTGGAACTTTTCCTCTACTTCTTTGGAAACTTCCTCTACCGCTGTTAAAATAGCTTTATATTCATGTTCAATTTCATCGATTAAATGGTTTTTAATCAAGATGCCATGATTAATTCGATTAATCATCGGTTGAACATGCTTGATAATATCTCTTAAAACACCTTCACTATTCGTTGTTTGCACACCTAATTTTTGAAACACACGCGCAATGTAGTAATTCGTGACTTCAAAAGTTAAAGGCGAATAGCGGATATCATCGACATATTTTGTATCAATTCTCGATGAGATTAAATATTGAAAAAGATAAAGAACCTCTGCATTTGGAACATGAACTGAATATCTAGAGCGAATGTTATCAATAATTTTCATGGCTAATTCAAACATCTCAAGGTTGGATTGGATTAATTGTTGATCATTAATCGAATATTCTTCCGAATAATCCCCCTTCATATCTCCTTCAATCAAACGTTTGATCATAATATAAAGATGGGAGGAAATGTTGATATTATAAGGATAAGGAATGGATGAGTTTTGTACTTTTTCAATATAGTCAATTTGCTTTAAGGCAAACGACATATATTCCTGGTTGATTTCTTCCTCATGATTATAAAAATCTGTCTGATCCATCGGTGCATCATCTAAAATCAGTTGAGCAATGGCACTTCGGATATTTCCTTCATTCCCTATTATCGAAAGTTTTCGATTCTCTCTCACAAGTTCCAAATTATAGTCCTTTAAGGTATCTGAGATGATACGTTCATCCGCATTAATTACGGATTCGCTTACATAAAATTTTTCACAGAGTGTCATGATTGAAATCGGATTCGGCGATTTAAACAAAAGTAGTTTTGTAATGGACTTCCTTCTGTCTTCTGGTGAACCGTTTGGTCCCTCATCCTTTAGATCATCTTTCCACTTGATATACTCCGGATAATTGAGTAGGTATCCTTTTCCGTGTTGAGAGATAATGATATTTTTTTCGGGAGAGTCCTCATTAATTTCAGTGATCATTCGATACACCGTTTTACTCGAAATTCCGAGGGTTTCTGAAATTTCCCTTGCTGTAACGAAATGTTCCTTGTTAATCAAATACTTAATCAATGAACCTTTTCTTTTCTCTGTTGAGCTCATTTCCTAACTCTTCCCCCTCTCCACATACTTAGAATATCATACCATTTTGCAACCGCTTACCATAACTTTGTCCGCTTAAGTGGACATTTGAAACATAGGGACGGTTCTGTTTGTTTCATTCTGACCATTTTATGAAACAGGAACTTCCTTCGGGCATTTTAATGAAAGAAACATTAGCAACTCACAAAACGTTACTATTTATTAGAAAAATTTGCTACTATTTATATAGGATAAAGGGATTCTAAGAATAGGGAGGTTTGTCATGACGGGGACTATTGCGGTTATTATGGTATTTGCGATTCCAATCATCGCTATTGTTACGACTCATTTACAAAAGCAGACAAAACTAAAGGCCAACATGGTGAAAGATCAACTTGATTGGAGAAACTGAAACACGAAAACTATCTAATTGAAACCGAAAAAATGAAGCTGGAGCTTGAAAAGATGATGTTGGATAGCCCTAAAGATGAGAGTAAGTTTATGTAAAAACTATACTTAGGTTGTTGATCGGAGCTGTCGTTGGGACAGCTTTTTTTGTTGTATAAAAAAATGAAACAGCGAGAACAGTCCCCCTGTTTCCCATTTTCTAATCATTTTCTAATCTTTCTTTACTCAGATTCTCATTTTCCATGGTTATAGTAAGAGTATAGAAATGAAATATGAAAATTAAAGGAGGACGTAATAATGAAAAAGAAAATGGTAATCGGTGTTTTGGGAGCTGCGCTTGTATTTGGTGGGGCATTTGCAGTCGGTGCGGCAGATAATGATGATGTTCGTACAACAACTACAGCCAAGAATGAGAAAACAGTTCTAAGTACAGATGAAGTTAAGAAAATAGCTCTTCAAGAAGTTGCGGGTACGGTAGAAGAGATTGAATTAGAAAGAAAATCCGATAAAGTGGTATACGAAGTTGATGTGGAAAAAGATGATGTAGATTATGACTTATCCATCGATGCTTACTCTGGAGAAATTTACGCCATTGACCGTGATGATCATGACGATGATGATGTTCATTCTTCAAATACCGATCACAACAACCAAAACATCATATCTCAAGCTGATGCCATTGAGATTGCTGAAAAGGCAGTAAATGGTAAAATGGTTAAAATTGAGAAAGATGAGGACGATGGTCTTATCACATATGAAGTAGAATTGAAAACCGATCGTGGAGAAGCTGAAGTTGACATTGATGCGTCTACTGGAAAAGTACTTGATGTTGAGTGGGACAATTAATCATTTAGACTTAAATGAAACAAGAGCCCTATTTATAATGGGGGCTCTTGTTTCTATTAATATATATCGATCGTGAAACGTTTATAAAACGGGATTTTTTCGGGTTATCCCTGTGCAGTTTATCTATTTATATCAATTAAAATGAAACGCGAGAACCGCCCTTCTGTTTCATTCTATTATAAAATTGAAACACAGAGAAGGTGGCGACCCCTAAAAGTTAGAGTTTTTATTATGCAGCTGATTGGCTAGATTGAGTACGGTATTCTACCGGACTCAGTCCAGTTAATTTTTCTTTTGATCGTTCATTATTATACCAGTTGATATATTCTTCTATTCTTCTTTGTAATTCTTCATAGCTTACTAGTTTTTCCCCGTAATACATTTCTTGCTTTAAAATGCCAAAGAAGTTCTCCATGGAGGCATTGTCTGCGCAGGTTGCTTTACGTGACATGCTTTGGAATACTTTATTTTTCTTTAATGTTTTCACCCATTTGTTGTGCTGGTAATGCCACCCTTGATCTGAATGGATGGTAGTACGGTAGGTTGCGTGATTCTTTATGATCTCAATTGTTTCATTTAATGGTTCCATGACAAGTTCCAATGTTGGACGTTTTTGGATTCCAAACGAGATAATTTCTCCATTATAAAGGTCAAGAATAGGGCTTAAATACAACTTCTTTTCGCCTAGACATCTGAATTCTGTAATGTCAGTTACTAATTTTTGAAGAGGAATAGGTGTGTTAAAACGGCGGGATAGACGGTTCTTCGCTACCTTTCCAACCTTCCCCTTATAGGAATTGTATTTCCGGGATTTCCGCATAAATTTTACACATTTCAATCCTAGTTCCTGCATAAGTCGATACACTTTTTTATGATAAACCAAATATCCTAATTTTTTTAATTCTTCTGTAATACGTTTATAGCCATAACGTTCATGAAACTTCTTAAATTGCTGGGTAATCACTTCTTTAAGCTCTTTATCTGGGTCTTCTTTTCCAAAGTTCTTTACATGATAGTGATAGGTTGCTTCAGGAATTCCCACAACTAAGAGAATATCCTTTAATCGGAACCCTTCTTCTTTGAGTTCGAATGCCAATGTTGCTTGTGCTTTTCGAGGAAGACATTCGGATTTTCCCGAAAAGCTCTCAGCTTTTTTAAGTAAGCAATTTCTAATCTCAGGAGTTCATTCTCACGTTCTAACTCTGCTTCACGTGTTAACTTTTGTTCTTTCTCTTTCGATTGTTTATTGGGTTTCTTTGACATAGAAGGTCGCCCCTTTGACTTTGGTTTCAGGCCTTCTATTCCCTCTAATTTAAATGAATTCACCCAACTATTAATTAAGGATGGGCTATTCATGTTAAAACGAATCGCAGTTTCTAAACAAGAAGCACCTGTTTCTTTGATAAATTGTACCGTACTTAACTTAAATTGAACAGAATACCTCTTCTTTGTCTTTCTCGTTTTTAAACCGTCTCTACCCTGAGCCTCGAATATTTTCACCCATTCATATATTCGATTTTTCCCGCCCATATTATATTTTTTGGCCAATGATCCATAACTATGATTCCCTTGTAAATACTCGGTAACAAGCTTAATTTTAAATTTCTCACTGTATTTAGCCATTAAAAACACCCCCGAAAGTTAGATTTTCTACTCTAACTTTCGGGGGTCGGTACCGAACCGTCCCTCTGTTTCTTTAAAATTGAAACGCTCAGAACCGTCCCTCTGTTTCACACCCCTGTTTCACAGTTTGAATTGGCGGACGAGGCCATTTAGTTCTTCGGCTAGTTTTGCTAGTTGGTTGGAGCTGCCTGCGACTTCTTCCATGGTGCTGTTGGCTTGTTGGACGGAGGCGGCGGTTTGTTCAATGCCGGCTGCTGATTCTTCTGCTGTTGCGGCAATTTCCTGAATTGAACTACTCATTTCCTGGCTCGTTGATGCAATATCGGATAGATTGGTCGATATTATTTTAATGCCGTTGACCATTTCGGTCACTTGATTGCTGATATCATTAAATGTTTGACCAGTCGTTTCAATTTGAACCGATCCTTTTTCTACTTCTTTATATCCCTCTTTTAACGATTCAGTTACGTTGCCAAATCCACTTTGTATATTTTCGACAATACCTGTGATTTCGGATACAGAAGAGGCTGTTTGTTCTGCAAGTTTTCGTACTTCCTCAGCAACTACCGAAAATCCTCTGCCTTGTTCCCCCGCTCTTGCCGCTTCAATGGCTGCATTCAAGGCTAATAGATTCGTTTGGTCAGCAATATCCCTAATTACAATTACTAATTTTGAAATTTCTTGGGAACGGACATTTAAATTTTGTACGTTTTGAACAGAATCTTTTACAATCTCATCAATTGTCTTCATTTGCTTTGTAGAACCAAGCATTAATTGACTTCCGACATTGGTCATTTCGAGTACTTTATTAGAGCCTTCTTGGATTGTTTCACCATTTTCATTTGCTTCTTGTACTTTCGCTGCAAACTCAGCCATCGCAGATGATAAATCAGTAGAACTATTCGCTTGTGTTTCTGAACCTGAAGCTAACTCTTCCATGGTCAAAGCCACTTGTTCATTACCAACCGTGACTTCATTAGCTGACTGTGTTAATTCTTCACTATGACTTGACACGGTTTCTGAAACCTTATTTATTTTTATTAAAATATTTTTCATACTATCGGCCATCTCATTCGTTGTTGACACTAATTGTCCAATTTCATCCTTTGATTTAACCTTCAGTGATTCCTTCGTTAAATCTCCGCTAGCAATGAGTTTCATTTGATTCATGACTAATCGGATTGGTTTCGAAATCATGTTTGATAAGTAGATTCCTAGAAGAAGAGCAATCATAACAGCAACAATACTAATGATTAAAACTTGTGTTAAGCTTGAGGCTGCGCCACTTTTGTTTTCCTTTACATTTCGATCCGCTATTTCTATTAACATATTATATAGTTCATCACTTGTGTTATTTAAACTTGTTGTAAGAGGAACTACTTCCTGCAGTCCTCTATCGATGGCTCGTGGTTTATCTGTTAATGATTGTTCCATGATCGGCAATGCCGTTTCTCTCAATTGCTGATTGATCGTTTGGATCGCATCTAATTTTTCGTCTGTTTCCTGTAACGTTGCCAATTCTTTTCCTTGTTGAATTAAATCATCAATTTTTGCTGACGACTGATTAAACCCGTCCTTGTATGTTTCTTTTCCATATAAAATATAACCTCGATAATTACTAGTATTTACGGCAATTTCTGTTTCAATTGATTGGGTAATGGCTCTTAATTCTAGAACCGTATCAATAATATAATCATAAGATTCATTTGTTTTTTTCATGCTATTAAAAGCCAGTAAAGAAGAAATCCCAAATATAAGTGCAACAATAATAAAAGAACCAATCAATTTTTGTTTTATAGAAACATTCATTCTGCAGTTTTTCCCCTCATAAGTTATTAAAATAAATATTTATATCGCTTTTTCCAAGGCTTCTTTAATCCGATCCTGATTAAAAGGCTTTACAATAAAGTCACTGGCTCCTGCCTTTATAGCGTCCACTACCATTCCTTGTTGTCCCATAGCCGAACACATAATAATTTTAGCGTCTGCATAATGTTTATTAATTTCTATTACCGCCTCGATTCCATTCATTTCCGGCATGGTAATGTCCATCGTTACAAGTTCTGGTTGTAAACGTTGAAATTTTTCGATGGCTATCTTCCCATTTTCAGCTTCACCCACAACCTCATGTCCAAGCTTTGTCAAAATATCCTTTAATTGCATTCTCATAAATAAAGCATCATCCGTAATTAATATTTTTGCCAACTTTATAATCTCCTTCCCTTTATTGATTGACTACTTTCTGGAGTTGAACTTTTTCAGATTGATTTGTTACTTTCCCTAAGTCTAGAATGATCAATAACTGTTTATTTACTTTTGCGATCCCTTTTATATATTGATTATGAACTCCGCTAATCATGCCGAAAGGAGGCTCAATGGATGAAGAGTCAATAGTAATGACTTCTGTAGCTTCATCGACTATTAAACCAATTTGTACCCCCTCCAGATGAATGATCAAAATACGATTTTCATCATCTGTCGCAGTTGTTTTTCTCATCGTTAAACGTTCTTTTAAATCAAGAACAGGCATGATTTCCCCTCTTAAAGGCATAATCCCTTTTATAAAATCAGACGTCCCAGGAACTTCTGTAAGGGGTTGCATTTTCTCAATGGAAGTCACTTGATGAACATCTACTCCAAATAACTGGTTATTTAACTTAAAAATGATATACATCGTCTGCATACATTTTTTCACCTCCGTTATCCAATACTGTTTTTTTCTCTGTGATTAGTCTAGTAATAAACAAATTTCCAACTTATCCTCATGGCTAAATTCGACCGATATATGTATTGCTTTTTCATATCCGGTTAACATTGTATTCCCTTTCATAATCGTTGGAGCGGTAATATCTGTCCTAATTCCACTATGTAAGATGTGTGTAGAGATACCCCCAGCAAGCATATTTCCTAACTCTCCAGTAAAAGAAACAATCATGTCATCATCTAATTCCATATTAAACATTAATTTTGCAATACGACTAAAGGTGGCAGGGGGACCCATTAATACGAATCTTGCTTGGATCTGACCTGTAATTCCAATTAAAGCACCAAATTGAAGGTTTACGTTTGTACCCAATTGTTTAGGCTTATTTAGGTGATATCGAAAAGGTAAAATGGTTTTTATAGCGTGATTTGTACTAGTTACTAATTCTGAAATCATCCCGCTTCTATCCGCTATTACTTCAGACAACATCAATCCCTCCTCACTCAATGAATTAAAAAAGGCTATTTTACGATAAGTAAAATAGCCAATAGTAAATAAACATAACAATTTCATGATTGGTAACCAGGCGATCATAGTTAAACTTCTAACCTTAGACCCTAGGGCTTTGCGTCCTATTCTTTCAAATAGTTTGCCTTTAACTTTTAAGTGTTTAGATATTAAATTTTTAAGGTATGTTGTTGAAAAATCATATAAAACGAATGGGGATAAAAGGAATTATGACAGTAAAAATTTAATGACCTTGTATGGTGCTAGTTTTTATTCATTAAATACATATTTTCAATATATGTTTTAAACGAGCACAATAAGAAATTTTAGGCCATTTTACCTTATAAACCTATGACTTTTATCACTTTTCAGCAAAAAAATTTGAAACAGGGGGACGGTTCTCGGCGTTTCACTTCTTATTCCGTGTCAGCTTTAAAACAACGTGAGCAACGCCATCGTGTTTCAAAATGAAACACTGAGAACCGTCCCCCTGTTTCACGCCCGTCCGACAAACACTAAGTGTTTGACTTCTTCGTTTTCGTTTATGACGGGGGTGCATTGGGCTTCTACATAGATCAAATCACCGTTAGCGTGGTTTACTTTAAATTCGATGGTTCTTGGTTTCTTTGTGGAGCTAATATGAGTAAACAAATCTTGCATCCGTGTAAAATCATCCGGGTGGCTGAGTTCCGATAATAATTTTCCCTCATAGTCATTCCAAGGAAACCCTAAAGTCTTTTCATGTGAAGGCGAAGCATAGATAAGTCTACCTGTTACGTCCCAAACAGAGACTAAATCTAACATATTCTCCGTGATATAACGATATTTTCTAGCACTTACTTTTAGCTCTTCTTCCACCTGTTTTCTTTCCGTAATATCGATACAAGAACCAATCACTTCAACGATTCTTCCACCTCGATAAACGGGTTTGAGAGAAGCAAGGTAATCCATCCCGTTTATTTTTCCCTCGTAAGTCACATTCTCTTCGCCGTTCCAAGCTCTTTCATAGTACCGACTCTTCACTTTTGCATCTTGTTCAGATAAAAAAGCCTGAAGTCCTTTCCCCATTATTTGTTCAGGCATTACATTCATTTTCTCCATTAACATGCCATCACATAAGGTATGAATGAACCGACCATCCTTTTTGATAAACTTAAATATGACCCCTTGGTGCTGTCTTACTGTATTCACTAAATCTTGACGAGCCATATGCAGAGCTTCCTCTGACCATCTTTGATCTGATAAATGTTCTGGAATTCCATTTTTGCTTATCATTTTCTCAATTTCATTAAACCGTTCGACTAGTTCATCTGGCGGGATGGGTTTACTAAATAAATACCCTTGTGCTTCATTACATGCATTTCTCTGAAGAAACACTAAATGTTCCTTTAATTCAACCCCTTCCGCAACAACCTGGAGTTTCAACTCATGTGCCATCGCGATAATGGTTTTAACAATCGTGGCATAATGATCATCTGTCGTACAATTTTTAATAAAAGATTGATCAATCTTGAGCTTATCGAGTGGATAATCTTTCAGATAATTGAGCGAGCTATAACCGGTTCCAAAGTCATCCAGACTTAATTGAACACCCAGATCTTTTAAACTTCTTAAAATCTTTAAGCCCTGTTCTGTATCCATCAACATACTTTCTGTAATTTCAATTTCAAGGTACTCAGGTGCAAGGTTCGTTTCTAATAATACCTTCTCTATCATTTCAACCAAATTAGGTTGATAGAGGTGACGAACAGAAAGGTTGACAGCCATCACCATAGGAGGTAATCCCCTATCCTGCCATGCCTTATTTTGAACACATGCCGTCCGTAAAACCCACTCCCCAATGGGAACAATTAACCCATTTTCTTCGGCTATCGGAATAAAATCGGCTGGAGAAATCATCCCTTTTTCTGGGTGGTGCCAGCGTATCAAAGCTTCGACTCCAACCATTTTACCTGTCATTAAATCTAATTTGGGTTGATAGAGTAGTTTAAACTCCTGACGATCTACCGCTTTTCGCAAATTCATTTCAATTTCAAACTTTTCATTTGTTAGTTCAATCTGCTTTAAAGGATAAAAATCATAGCGGTTTGTTCCATTCCTTTTCGCTTGATACATGGCGATATCGGCTTTTTTCATTAACGTTTCAACATCAGACCCATTTTCCGGATAAAAACTAATCCCAATACTTGGTGTCGTGTATATTTCATAATGGTCAATTTGAAAAGGTTTCGTAAAACAATCAAGGATGTCTTGTGCTACCTTGGAGATCTCCTTATGATTCATGTTCAATAGAGAAACAAGAAACTCATCTCCCCCATTTCGTGCCAAATTCCCCTGATCACCGATACATTTCTTTAACCGATTTGAAACGTCTTGAAGCAAACGATCTCCAACCACATGTCCCATTGATTCATTAATGGTTTGGAATCGATCTAAATCTAAGTAAAGTACAGCTATGTTTTTGGTTGATTCCTGTTCTAAAGCCCTTTCTAATTGACGGTAAAAATGAAACCGATTGGATAAACCAGTTAGGGAATCATGGTAAGCCATATACTCGATCTTTTGCTGTGCCATCTTACTTGCTGTTACATCAATGACCGTTCCTAAAACAACTGGTTTCCCTTTATAAATGGTCCTTGTTCCATGAACTTCCATATAAATGATCGACTTATCTTTTTTCATCGCACGATATTGATAATGAATTTTTGTAGCGTTATCTCGTAAGCGCTTCCTTATATTTTCAGCTACTAATTCGTGATCTTCTGGAAAAACAAAGTTCATAACATCCTTTCCAATTAGTTCTTCCATACTGTAACCTAACATTTCACTCATTTTTATATTTACATATTCATATTTTCGTTGATCAATAATATATATCCCAACGGGCGAATCCTCTGCTAAGTTTTGATACAACATTTTGGCATCTTCTAAAGCACCCTGTGTATTTTTTAATTCTGTAATATCTTTAAGAATGGCATATACACCCACAATTTTGTTATGGGCATAGATTGGAATATTTTTAACACTTAGACCAAATACTTCGCCACTCTTAGATAGAATCGTTGTGTTAAAACTAGTTCCAACTCCTTCTACTGCTTTTCTAAAATGTTCCAACGTGTGTTCCAACTGATTTGGAACCACATAAGGTACAAAGGAATGATGTAACAAATCCTTTTCTTTGTAACCATAGTACTCAACTACTTTATTAGCACTAAGAATGTTCCCTTCAAGGTCTAATGTTAAAATCAAATCTAGATTCTGTTCGTAGAGCGACTCATAATACTGCTTATTCATTTTTAATTCTTTCAATTGATCGTTATACCTTTTTTTAATAAAAAGGAACAGACCAATGTTTACAACTACCATAATGAAGCCTATCAAGAAGATCATCTATTTCCCTCTAATCACATCTGTATTTCAATAACGTAAGGTACTGCTATCGGAAACGAGCCTTATACTAGCTCGTGGATAGGAATGCTGCACAAATTAAAGTTGGGTCCATAAAGAAAAATTACTAACAGATAAATTCATTTTAGGTACAGATTTAATCCCTTTTATATATTTTGAAAAGTAAAGGAAGTTTTTAGTGTCTTTTAAAACCTCATCAAAACTAACTTGGTTAAAATTGTTTTTACTATGATGTTTAATGTAATCACATAGTAAATTCTCATCAATCGATCGAATATAAAAAATATCTGTATAATTAAACACATATGCTAATATTCGATCCAATGAATTTTTTATTTCAATGCTATAATAGGCTACCTTATCACTTGGAAAAGTAAACTCTTTAGCTAATATTTCATATCTTTTTTCATTTTTTATGACAAACAATGTAATCAACCTTTCTGATATTCGAATCTATTCTTATAAAACACATGGTAAATAAGAGATAAGCGGATTAAAGTTTCTTTTCTTACTATCGCCTATATGATTGGGATGACTGGTAAATCAACTTTGGGATGAAGGGTTACTTGAAGACATGAGTAACGTTGAATGAAATATATAGATGAAAACCATTTAGTTTCAGTGATGGTACGAATCGATGGCTTTCACACCTAAATCTACTGATTGGCTTTTGTCGTGGGCAAAATCATTTAACTTGTAGGTTACTGAGAATGAAATGATGGTACTCCCTCCTTACTATGTAATTAAATGAGTATTTCCAATTAAACTTTTCCTAGATCTTAGCTCTGCCATTAATTGGTTGTGCGTTTTCCAAACACGATTGTTCTCTTTGTTTTTCTAACTAAACACAACCCTCCCCTTGTAATGAAAAAAGGCTATTAACAAAACGTTAATAGCCAATAGGAAATAACAACGTATTTATTGGTAACCAGGCGATCATAGTTAAACGTTAGACATTTACCTTAGACCCTAGAGCTTTGCGTCCTATCCTTTCGAATAGTTTGCCTTTAACGTACTCTTGTTGCTAGATATTTAATTTTAATAACCCTGATAATCATTATACCAATAAAAAAAAGATGTCTAAGAAAAAGAATTTACCAATTCACTATTTAAAATGTTTTTATTAGCTTCAAAAGTCCAAATTAAATTTTAGTCCAATTCATCTGTCCTGTAAACAGTAAACAGGGGGACGGTTCTGCTTGTTTCACTTCTACCCCGTTTAATCTTTCATAACAACGCGAGAATTTCACCTATATTTCAAATGGAAACACGCAGAACCGTCCCCATGTTTCAAGTTTGAGATATTTTGTTAATATTTGAAAAAGGTTTGAGATTATAATATGTGGTTTGTAAAAAAGTTTTTACTAGATAGGAGTCAATTTTATCATCGGTGTGAGAAAGTAGTGGGAATACGTAGAAAACCAACTTGTAAACGGTAACAAATAAATCATTATTTAGCATAAATTTACTGTTTTGAAAAATTACTTTTGTTGCAAAATTCTACAAATACGTAAGAAAATCGTGTTTATTTTTAAATCTTCTATTCATCAAACGGTAACATCACTCCTTTATAGTTAATTATAGCAATTAAGGAAATTGCTGGTAATTTTGAGAGAACTTACTTCTCAAAAAATACGCACTAGGAGATGATGTAATTGATGAAAAAACAAGACGAGGCAAAGAAAGTAAACAAACCATTATCGAAGAAAGTGGCTCCTTTTGTCATGTCAACATCTATGATGGCCGCAACCTTTTTAGCAGCGGGTGCTCCCATTTCAGCTGCAGAGCTTGAAGACAAAGGCGTTAATCCTGAAGTAATCGAACAAGCCAAAAATCATGGTCAAACCGTTTCTGAAGTTGCGAAAAGTTTGAAAGGACCACTTACAGAGGGCGAATTAAATAAAGGTCAAATTATCAGTGAAATAGCTAAGGATAAATCGTTTAAAACAGAACAGGATCCAGCTTCAGAAAACTCAGATGATGAGTTAGCTAATGAAACATCAGATGAAACTGTAGTAGCAGATGAAGATGATGATGATGCTAATAATGATGGAACTGAAAATGACCAAGGAACTGATGAAGATACTGAAACTCCGGAAGAACCTGTAGCTGAAGATAACAATGCTAGTGATGATCTAACTGAAGAGGATGAGGCTAGCGATGAAAATACTGAAACTCCGGAAGAACCTGTAGCCGAAGATGACGTTACTAATGATGATGTTGCTGAAGACGACGAGGTTGTAGAAGAGGAAACTGAAACTCCTGCTGAGCCTGTTGCAGAAGATGATGTTACTAATGATGATGTTGCTGAAGACGGTGAGCTTGTAGAAGAAGATGCTGAAACTCCTGCTGAGCCTGTTGCAGAAGATGATGTTACTAATGATGATGCTTCTGAAGACGGTGAGCTTGTAGAAGAAAATGCTGAAACTCCTGCTGAACCTGTTGCAGAAGATGATGTCACTAATGATGATGCTTCTGAAGACGGTGAGCTTGTAGAAGAAAATGCTGAAGCTCCTGCTGAGCCTGTTGCAGATGAGGATGTTACTAATGATGATGCTTCTGAAGACGGTGAGCTTGTAGAAGAAAATGCTGAAGCTCCTGCTGAACCTGTGGCTGAAGAGGATGTTACTAATGATGATGCTTCTGAACCTGTTGCTGAAGAGGATGTTGCTAGCGATGATACTACTGAAGAAGGTGAGGCTGTTGAGGAAGGAACTGAAACTCCTGCCGACACAGAAACTTCAAATGAAACAACTCCAGAAGGTGAAAACACTGTAAATACCGATGAGTCAGTAGTGAATACTGAAACTGAAGTTTTATATCAAGTTGATCCAGCTCTTAATGCATGGGTTGATGACACTTATCAATTAGTCGGTGATAACTACCAAAGTCTAATTGGATACTATCAAACATTCATTGACCAGCATTTTGGACAAACAGATTCTGAACCAACAAACGTTGAGTCTGAAAAACCAAATGTTGACTTATCTGAAGTATCAGCAGATGCAGAGGTGATAGATCAACCAACAGATGTAGATTCAACGGTAGAAGTTGACGCTGAAGTACCAGCAGATGTAGATTCAACAGTTGATGCTGACGCTGATTTACCAACAGATGTAGATTCAACGGTTGAAACTGACGCTGATTTACCAACAGATGTAGACTCAACAGTTGAAGCTGACGCTGATTTACCAACAGATGCAGATTCAACAGTTGATGCTGACGCTGATTTAGCAGCAGAAGTAGATAACACTGAAGTAGTAAACAACTCTACAGAAAATGTAGAAGGTCAAGTAGACTTAGAAGCAAGTCAACCTGAAGTTCAAGCAGATGTTGAACTAGAAGGAAACCTTGAGCAAGCAGAACCTACAGTAGATGAAGTAAGTGCAGTTGATGAAACTGAACCAGTAAGTCAAAATGAACAAGATCCTAATCAACAAGAAGAAGTTGAAGAAGATACATCTAATCAAAACTCAGTAAAGGACAAACTAATCGGTTACTACCAAGACCTAGTAGCATCATTCTCAAACTTTATGAGCTTTCTAAAATAATAGAAACAGAGGGACGGTTCTAAGTGTTTCACTATGTCCATTTAATAGAGTTGTAGCTATTTAAATAGTAAGAATTTAGTCAAGACTGTTAACTGGTGAAAACGCTAAACCTTCCACCTAAAGCAAACTATCCTATCCCCCATTTAATAAATAATAGATAAGGAAGTAGGTACCTACAAACTGTGGGACCCACTTCCTTTTTTTGAGTCAGAGGGACAGGTACCTAGACTCATAAAAATGCAACAGCGAGAACCGTCCCCCTGTTTCACTAGTTCTTATATACTAGGCAATAACTAACAGAATTTTACATTTGTAATCAAATTTTTACTTTGTTTTATCTCTTGTATAGACAACTTTTAATATTCTATTGATATTTTATAGAAGTAGACTATTAAAGAAAGTTGGGAGATGGAGAAATGAAAGGGAAAAAGTGGTTGCCGGCACTTAGTGCTCTTGTGATGCTAGCAGGAATTACAGTAGGTGGAGGCGGAGCTTTCGCGAAAGAAAAACATAAGGATATCGTCAATGTATCACACCGCGGTGCTTCTGGACACGCTCCAGAACATACATTAATCGCGTATGACATGGGCGAAAAAATGCACGGTGATTACATTGAAATCGATTTACAAATGACAAAAGATGGTCATTTAATTGCGATGCATGATGAAAAAGTAGATCGTACAACAGATGGAACGGGTTATGTAAAAGATATGACCCTTGCCGAAATCAAAGAATTAGATGCAGGTAGCTGGTTTAACGAAAAATATCCAGAATATGCAAACCCTGAATATGAAGGTTTACAAGTTCCAACGCTAGAAGAGGTTTTCCAAAAGTTCAAAAAGAATAATAGCTATTATATTGAAACAAAATCACCTGAAATTTACCCAGGAATGGAAAAAGAACTTTTACGTCTTGTGGACAAGTACGATATCAATAAAGATAAATTACTAGTTCAATCTTTTAGCCAAGATAGCTTGAAAATCATGCACGAACTAGATCCTTCTGTAAAACTTGTTCAATTAATTTCTTACGGTTCATATGCTACGATTACAGATGAGCAAATTGCTGAAGTAAAAGAATATGCGATGGGAGTTGGCCCGAACCATACCCATTTAAATGAAGAGTATATCCAAAAGGTTGTGAACAGCGGTCTAGAAATCCATCCTTATACTGTTAATGATAAAGAAAGAATGCAGCAACTGATTGATTGGGGTGTAACAGGAATGTTCACAAACTTCCCTGACCTTCTTCATGAAGTTAAAAAAGGGAGATAATTCTTTCTTAAAGAAAAATAATGACGAAAAAATGCCCGCATCATCTGTACATGAATACAGGTGATGCGGGCATTCGTTTTCAATAATTCATTTGTCTTTTGTTAACTTATCATTTGAGATACATAGGCACGTAAATGCATAAAAAACACTGCTCTCTGGAGGGCTTTCCATTAATAACTGATCACTATCTATACTTATGCTACTTTTCTTTTCTTGCCACATCTAACACATTCGCCAGTGTAGTAGCTAAATTTATGTTTTCTGCGAAAAAAACATACCAATGCCTTTAGTTTCATTAATCATTACACCTCTGTTGATTCTGACTTACATGACTAATGTTATCAGAACAACATGTTAGTCCCATTACAAAGCAGTTAAGCACCATGACAAAACGATTAAATTCTGTTTAAAGTTAGAGACATAGAACAGAGGGATCGCCCCTTCACTCTTAAAGATTAATGATCAAAAAAAGTGCCAACTCCACCTGCGGATTTTTCTTTTACACTCGCTTCGATAGCATAATTTCCTCCATATCGTGTATAATATAGATAGATCATTTAAAATAAAAATGACCGAGCGCTAGGAACGCTCAGTCACTACAACCTCTACCGTCAGGGTGGTGGTTGTCACTCAAAGTAAAATTAATCCTTTTGAGAACCACCCTTTTGCTTGCGACGGCGTAGGGTGGTTTTCTTGTTTTCTAATATGTGTTTCCGAAAAGAATGAGCACTAACCTCACGCACAACCCCTTTCAGAACTTCACGAAGAAACTCAAGAAATATTTCTATGGTCTATCACCTCCCCTCCTATAACGGAAAGAAGCGAACAACCAACCACCCTAACAACATTCAGTTGCACTCTCATTCTATCATATACAAATCAAGTGAGACAGAGAGACAAGTCCCTTGACTCACCCATGTTTCCTATATAAATTGGGAATCATTAGCTATAGCAATTTAGTAGTCTGAAAGGCATAATAACAAAATAGAAAATAAAAAAGGTATGTGAATCCATGACACAATTGAGGAAAATACTAGTAATTGCTATAGCCTTCATAACCATTGTGAACTTATTTTATGTCTATTTCCTAACGAAATCCATAAGTATTTTAATTCTACTCCCTAGTTTATTAGTAATTCTACTTACTTTGTATGTAAGTAGAAAGTTTGATGAAGTTACTAGTAATTATGAGCAGTTGAAAATTAAAAATGAAAAATTAATAGATGAAAAGATAAATATAACCAAAAAATATGAGGACTATGAGCAGTTCTTTCATACCTTTGATGAAGCAACTTTTTTCACTTATGATTATGGTCAAAATAAATGTAAAATTTCCAAAGGTGTTGAAAATTTATTCGGGTACACACAAAAAGATGTCAAAACGAATAAAGATTTATTCAAACACGTAATTCATAATGAAGATGTTCATAAATTTGAAGAGGCTCAAAGAGAATTAATGGTTGGAAATACTGTACGTGAAGAACTTCGGATTCTCCATCCTGATCAAGGAGAAAAATGGGTTCTTTTTAAAGCCAAACCATTTAAAAATAATGATGGGTTAGTTATCAAAGTGAATGAGCAATTTGAGGATATTACGAGACAAAAAGAATTAGAGTTTCAATTGAAACGACTAGCCTTTTTCGATGATTTAACAGATATACCGAATCGAAAAATGTTAGACAGACAAATTCAGAAAGCACTGTATCGTTCAAAACGGCATCATCATAATTTTACACTTATGTTTGTAGACCTTGATGATTTTAAGAAAGTAAATGATACACTTGGGCATGATGCAGGTGATCAGTTACTGAGGGATGTCGTTTCAAGAATCAATCACTGTATAAGAGAAGAAGACCTCATTTCAAGAATTGGTGGGGATGAATTTATCGTGATATTTGAAAAAACAGATTTAGATGAAATTGAACAAATTGCTGAGCGGATAATTGAGTATGTTGCCCAGCCATATTCAATTCATGATAATCAGGCGAGGGTTTCCTTAAGTATAGGTATTAGCATGTTCCCTAATCACGGAGAAGACAAAGACACGCTCATTAAAGCTGCAGATAAAGCGATGTATTATGCAAAAAAGAATGGAAAGAACAGCTATAAATTTTACAATGATGAACTAAATGAGATGGAAGTAACTGACAAAAGTATTTTTAAAAAATGGATGGAAGTATTACAAAGCACTTTCAAATGAGTCAGAGAGACAGGTTCTTGACTCATCTCTGCGCCCGGGTATTTGTAATTGATAGATTTCTATCATAAAAGAGTGGGATTCACCTTTAATATATTGGTGAGTGCCACTCTTTTCTATTCCCTTGTGTTGCCCCAGCTTCATTAGCACGTAACTACCTCCGAAATAAAATGGGATAAGGAACCTATATCTCTTTGGATAGAGGGCTCAGCAGGTAAATTAATTCGAATTACACAAATATAAAAGCTAGCTAGGTTATGAATAAAAACATCGTTATAGAACTAAAGTTAATCTAATAAGTTAACTAGGATCATTTTCATCTAAAGAGAGAGCAATTACTTCAGTATATTCCCCTTTAGAAATTTCCTCTGTGGTAGCATCCTTTTGCAATTCATCTTCAGTATTTATTCCCTCTGCAATTGTTGGTTTATCAGCTGAGTTTTTTTGTTTTTTCAATTGGTACACCCCTTTCATGGGTATTTTCCCCAACAATCATCCTTTCATAACTACTATAAGAGCTTCTGTGGAAAAAAAGTATTATATAATTGAAATCATATTTTATTCCATTGTAAGATGCGTAAACCCCAAAAAAACTCATTCTTAGAAGAATGAGTTTTTTGGTACGCGCCTTAGAGGATTCGAACCTCTGACCGTACGCTTAGAAGGCGTATGCTCTATCCAGCTGAGCTAAAGGCGCAATATATAATTAGATGGCGGAGAAGGAGGGATTTGAACCCTCGCGCCGGTTACCCGACCTACACCCTTAGCAGGGGCGCCTCTTCAGCCACTTGAGTACTTCTCCATAAAATAAAAATGGCTCCGCAGGTAGGATTCGAACCTACGACCGATCGGTTAACAGCCGATTGCTCTACCACTGAGCTACTGCGGAGTAATAAATACTTTGTCCTAAATGTTGCTTGTGGTCGAACTTGTGCGCCAAAAGCTATTTGCTTTTGTTGCAAAACGAATCCCATGTGGGACGATTCGTTTCTCTACCACTGAGCTACTGCGGAACAATAAAGATGAATATAATGGTGGGCCTAAATGGACTCGAACCATCGACCTCACGCTTATCAGGCGTGCGCTCTAACCAGCTGAGCTATAGGCCCATTATTTTATATGGAGCGGGTGATGGGAATCGAACCCACGACAACAGCTTGGAAGGCTGTAGTTTTACCACTAAACTACACCCGCATATATGATTTATAATTTCGTCCAAAGGCGGCAACCGGATTCGAACCGGTGAATAAAGGTTTTGCAGACCTTGGCCTTACCACTTGGCTATGCCGCCTAAAACTGGGCTAGCAGGATTCGAACCTACGAATGACGGAGTCAAAGTCCGTTGCCTTACCGCTTGGCTATAGCCCATAAACCTTATATGGGGCGGCTGATGGGAATCGAACCCACGAATGTCGGAACCACAATCCGATGCGTTAACCACTTCGCCACAACCGCCATTATGATATTTTAGAACAAGGGTAGTAGAAATTGAAGCCTTAACAAAGGTTTTGGAGACCTTCGTTCCACCTTTAAAATATACCCCTAAATAAATGCATATGGTGGAGGGGGACGGATTCGAACCGCCGAACCCGAAGGAGCGGATTTACAGTCCGCCGCGTTTAGCCACTTCGCTACCCCTCCACAGGGTGTAAGGACATAGGGGGTATTAAAAAATGGTGGCTCAGGACGGAATCGAACCGCCGACACATGGATTTTCAGTCCATTGCTCTACCGACTGAGCTACTGAGCCACAAATATTTTTAAACAGTAGTGACTCATTGGAATCCTACTGGAAAAACGAGAATTATATAAATGGCGGTCCGGACGGGACTCGAACCCGCGACCTCCTGCGTGACAGGCAGGCATTCTAACCAACTGAACTACCGGACCAGATTGCGGGGACAGGATTTGAACCTGCGACCTCCGGGTTATGAGCCCGACGAGCTACCGGACTGCTCTACCCCGCGATAATGGTATTTGTATTTAAATGGCGGAGGAAGAGGGATTCGAACCCCCGCGCGGTTTAACCCGCCTGTCGGTTTTCAAGACCGATCCCTTCAGCCAGACTTGGGTATTCCTCCACTTAAATATAATGTCGAGATGGATCTTGTAGGACTCGAACCTACGACCGGACGGTTATGAGCCGTCTGCTCTAACCAGCTGAGCTAAAGATCCTTAGATCCTAACTTTATTAGAAAATTCAATAGCGGCGATAGGGATCGAACCTACGACCTTTCGGGTATGAACCGAATGCTCTAGCCAGCTGAGCTACACCGCCAAAAATATAAACAATTGTTGTTTTTACTTGTAAAGTGGAGACTAGCGGGATCGAACCGCTGACCTCCTGCGTGCAAAGCAGGCGCTCTCCCAGCTGAGCTAAGCCCCCAATATTGTAAAAATCATGGTCGGGAAGACAGGATTCGAACCTGCGACCCCTTGGTCCCAAACCAAGTGCTCTACCAAGCTGAGCTACTTCCCGTTCTTCCTAAAGCGCGCCCGAAAGGAGTCGAACCCATAACCTTCTGATCCGTAGTCAGACGCTCTATCCAATTGAGCTACGGGCGCATTGTTAAATTAGATGGTGCCGAGGACCGGAATCGAACCGGTACGGTAGTCACCTACCGCAGGATTTTAAGTCCTGTGCGTCTGCCAGTTCCGCCACCCCGGCTTAAAAATAAGAGCGGAAGACGGGATTCGAACCCGCGACCCCCACCTTGGCAAGGTGGTGTTCTACCACTGAACTACTTCCGCATGAATGCGGGTGAAGGGAGTCGAACCCCCACGCCTTGCGGCGCTAGATCCTAAGTCTAGTGCGTCTGCCAATTCCGCCACACCCGCAAAATGGTGAGCCATGCAGGATTCGAACCTGCGACCCTCTGATTAAAAGTCAGATGCTCTACCAACTGAGCTAATGGCTCGTACTTAATTAAAAAATAGTGGTCTTTCATCTAAAATACCACTAGTAAGGATGGTGCCGGCCAGAGGACTTGAACCCCCAACCTACTGATTACAAGTCAGTTGCTCTACCAATTGAGCTAGACCGGCAATATGGTGGAGGATGACGGGCTCGAACCGCCGACCCTCTGCTTGTAAGGCAGATGCTCTCCCAGCTGAGCTAATCCTCCGACGTACAGGATGTCGCGCACTTAGCAGACCTTCCTTTTAAAAATGGTGACCCGTACGGGATTCGAACCCGTGTTACCGCCGTGAAAGGGCGGTGTCTTAACCGCTTGACCAACGGGCCATAGTTACCTAAGTTTGTCCATTAGACAAAAATAAAGCCCCTAATATTTCTAAAAGGGGCTAGCCTGGCAACGTCCTACTCTCACAGGGGCAAAGCCCCAACTACCATCGGCGCTGAGAAGCTTAACTTCCGTGTTCGGGATGGGAACGGGTGTGACCTTCTCGCCATTGTTACCAGACTATTTTATTGAAGGTTTGTTCCTTCAAAACTAGATAATGCTGACATTCATCATGAATTGTGGTTAAGTCCTCGACCGATTAGTATTTGTCAGCTCCACATGTCACCATGCTTCCACCTCAAACCTATCAACCTGATCATCTTTCAGGGGTCTTACTAGTTTAACACTATGGGAAATCTCATCTTGAGGGGGGCTTCATGCTTAGATGCTTTCAGCACTTATCCCTTCCGCACATAGCTACCCAGCGATGCTCTTGGCAGAACAACTGGTACACCAGCGGTGCGTCCATCCCGGTCCTCTCGTACTAAGGACAGCTCCTCTCAAATTTCCTACGCCCACGACGGATAGGGACCGAACTGTCTCACGACGTTCTGAACCCAGCTCGCGTACCGCTTTAATGGGCGAACAGCCCAACCCTTGGGACCGACTACAGCCCCAGGATGCGATGAGCCGACATCGAGGTGCCAAACCTCCCCGTCGATGTGGACTCTTGGGGGAGATAAGCCTGTTATCCCCGGGGTAGCTTTTATCCGTTGAGCGATGGCCCTTCCATGCGGAACCACCGGATCACTAAGCCCGACTTTCGTCCCTGCTCGACTTGTAGGTCTCGCAGTCAAGCTCCCTTGTGCCTTTACACTCTACGAATGATTTCCAACCATTCTGAGGGAACCTTTGGGCGCCTCCGTTACTCTTTAGGAGGCGACCGCCCCAGTCAAACTGCCCACCTGACACTGTCTCCCAGCCCGATAAGGGCTGCGGGTTAGAATGTCAATACAGCCAGGGTAGTATCCCACCGATGCCTCCACCGAAGCTGGCGCTCCGGCTTCCAAGGCTCCTACCTATCCTGTACAAGCTGTACCAAAATTCAATATCAGGCTACAGTAAAGCTCCACGGGGTCTTTCCGTCCTGTCGCGGGTAACCTGCATCTTCACAGGTACTATAATTTCACCGAGTCTCTCGTTGAGACAGTGCCCAGATCGTTACGCCTTTCGTGCGGGTCGGAACTTACCCGACAAGGAATTTCGCTACCTTAGGACCGTTATAGTTACGGCCGCCGTTTACTGGGGCTTCAATTCAAAGCTTCGCCTTGCGGCTAACCTCTCCTCTTAACCTTCCAGCACCGGGCAGGCGTCAGCCCCTATACTTCGCCTTGCGGCTTCGCAGAGACCTGTGTTTTTGCTAAACAGTCGCCTGGGCCTATTCACTGCGGCTTCTCAGGGCTTTAACACCCTAAAAAGCACCCCTTCTCCCGAAGTTACGGGGTCATTTTGCCGAGTTCCTTAACGAGAGTTCTCTCGCTCACCTTAGGATTCTCTCCTTGACTACCTGTGTCGGTTTGCGGTACGGGCACCTGCTTCCTCGCTAGAGGCTTTTCTTGGCAGTGTGGAATCAGGAACTTCGGTACTATATTTCCCTCGCCATCACAGCTCAGCCTTCACGTCAACGGGATTTGCCTCATTGACAGCCTAACTGCTTGGACGCGCATATCCAACAGCGCG
>NZ_CP130945.1:4502500-4722500 GCF_050389805.1 Niallia sp. Kr1
TCCACATCTCTACGCATTTCACCGCTACACGTGGAATTCCACTTTTCTCTCCTGCACTCAAGTCCCCCAGTTTCCAATGACCCTCCACGGTTGAGCCGTGGGCTTTCACATCAGACTTAAAGGACCGCCTGCGCGCGCTTTACGCCCAATAATTCCGGACAACGCTTGCCACCTACGTATTACCGCGGCTGCTGGCACGTAGTTAGCCGTGGCTTTCTGGTTAGGTACCGTCAAGGTACGAGCAGTTACTCTCGTACTTGTTCTTCCCTAACAACAGAGTTTTACGATCCGAAAACCTTCATCACTCACGCGGCGTTGCTCCGTCAGACTTTCGTCCATTGCGGAAGATTCCCTACTGCTGCCTCCCGTAGGAGTCTGGGCCGTGTCTCAGTCCCAGTGTGGCCGATCACCCTCTCAGGTCGGCTACGCATCGTTGCCTTGGTGAGCCGTTACCTCACCAACTAGCTAATGCGCCGCGGGCCCATCTGTAAGTGACAGCCGAAACCGTCTTTTAGCTTACCAACATGAGTTGGTAAGAATTATCTGGTATTAGCTCCGGTTTCCCGAAGTTATCCCAGTCTTACAGGCAGGTTGCCCACGTGTTACTCACCCGTCCGCCGCTAATCTTTGGGAGCAAGCTCCCTCAGATTCGCTCGACTTGCATGTATTAGGCACGCCGCCAGCGTTCGTCCTGAGCCAGGATCAAACTCTCCAATAAAGTGTTTGATAAAGCTCATAAAGTTTGTTGCAATTAAGCAACTAGTTTTGTTACATATAGTAACTAGAATTAACGTTGACGTTATCTGCTTTGTTTAGTTTTCAAAGAACAATCTGTCGTTGTTTGAACGACTTTTTAAAGTATATCATTTACATTCGTTGAAGTCAACTGTTTTGTAGAAGTTTTTTAACTTCTCATCTCAGCGACAAGTAATAATATATCATCTAAATTCGCTGAAGTCAACTTCTTTTTAAAACTTTTTTAAAACCTATTTTTTTACTCTATTTATTGCTCTATTAGAAATAAGGGCAACGGAAAAATATATTATCATCTCCACAAACATAAATCAACCCATTTATAAAAAAAACTCCTCTCAAAATGAAAGGAGTTTTACTTTAATTATCTATATTCTATTAGAATGCTTTATTAATCGCATCTTCGATGTTTTGTTTGTTCATGCTTTTCTTAATATACTTTTTAGTCACGTTAATATCCTTATGACCAGCTAAGCGAGCGACTGTTTCGACATCAACCCCATTGTCAATTAGTCTTTGACAGAACGTATGACGAAGAAGCTGGGGGGTGACGTTATATTCCTTTAACATATATTGAATAGTTCTTTCCGATAACCTTTCACCGGTGTTTTCGGAAATAAAAACAGCTTCAGAAGAATGCGAATCTAGATATGCCTTTAAGTACTCTCTCGCCTCTTTTGAGAGTGGAATCACTCTCGTATCTTCACTTTTATCCACAGTTAATTCGTGGTTCTTTAAATCAATATAAGAACGATCTAAGTTACATAACTCTGATACACGAATTCCAGTATGAAGTAGCACATGGACGATGGCTATATTTCTCAAGTTTCCATCTTCTTTAACACGTTTAATAAGATCGGCATATTCTTTTTCAGACAATGTTTCAATATGATTATTTTTTTCTACCGGTTGTAGTTCTAATCCAAATGTTAGTTCAGGCTTTCCTAGGTATTTCGCAAAAGTACGGATCACACCAACCGTTTTATCAATCGTTGTTACACTTTTTTGTTGCTCTTCTAAATGATAGATGTAGGATTGTATATCGACTTTTTTTAAATACCCAATGCCTGTTCCACGTTCCTGGAGCCACTCTTGATACTTTTCCATTTCACGTTTATACGTTTTAATCGTATTCGGTGATTTTTTTTGTTCCTGTAACCAATCACAAAAGTTTTGTATCAGCGGAGCAGCTTCAAAAGAATGTTTGTTCAATTCAGGACCCTCCCTACTTGGACTTACTTTTATCATAACATATTGAAGGAATCTTCTGTGAATCTTCTTTTTGTAATATTTTTCAATTATTTAATAAAACTACCTAGTTTATAAATTAGACCACTTCAAATATGCCAGTGGAGTTGGAACAAACCATACCTATTTATATAAAGAAACAAAGGACATGATATGAGGTTAAAAATCCACCTTTATACTATTTTTTATAAGAAAGTAACAACTATATGGGTCAGAGTAACAGGTCCTTGCAATTCGTAAATACCTATAACAAAAAGTGGTACTCACCCATAGTTTTAGGTGTGTACCACTCTTTTTAATTACATGTTATGTAATATCTAAATTGTACTGAAACATGAGTCGAGGGACCTGTCCCCTCGACTCATTTGAAACACTTAGAACCGTCCCCTTGTTTCAAGCTGTTGCTTTGTTTTGTGTTTTTATTTCTTTGGATTCCCATTTGTTAAGGATTGCTGCATTGGCAGTGTTGCCAAGTACGTTTAGCAATGTTCTAAATCCTTCTGTTAGGCGATCGACACCTGCGACGATAGCAATCCCCTCTAATGGTAGTCCTGCAGCTGTTAAGACTGTTGACATCATAATGATTCCTGCACCGGGAACCCCTGCTGTGCTAAAGGAAACGATCACCGTACTGATCATGACGCTCACAATGAGGATCGGTGTTAACTCTACATTGAAAAGCTGCGCGATAAATAAAGCGTTAAATCCTTGCATAATGCAAGCGCCATCTCGTTTTAATGCTGTTCCTAATGAAATCGCAAAACCAGCAATCTCTTTTTTCATTTTAAAAGGACCTTGCGCGTTTTCGATCGCAACCGGTAAAGCTGCGTTGGAGCTTGACGTACCAAACGCAATACCGAAAGCTGGCAGGAAGCTCTTCCAAAAATGAACAGGTGAAATTTTCATGAAGCTTAAGAATAAGAAATAAGCAAAAATCATCACGACAACCGCTAAAATTAATCCCACGATATACATCACCAGTTTTTGGACAAGTTCCATTCCTTGAGTGGCAATAACTGAGCAAATTAAAGCAAAAACTCCAATAGGTGAAAGCTTTAATACAACGGTAGTAATTTTCCCAACAATCTCATGAAAACTTTCAACAAAGGATACAAATGGATTCGCCTTTTCCCCAGCAAGACGGATACCCACAATGATTAGAATGGCTGTGAAGATAACTTGCAATAAGTTACCCGTTGAAAACGCCTCAAATGGATTCGTTGGAATAATGGAGACCAGCCAATCCAGGATTCCTTGCCCTTCAGGCGCTTCTGGCTTCGTTAATTCACCGATATCGTTTACGGAATTTCCAGGCTTTAAGATTGCGGCAGTTGCCATTCCGATCACAAGAGCCACTAAGTTCGTTACAATGTACAAGGATAATAATTTTCCTGTAAGTCGTCCGACTTTTTCTGAGTTTTTAATACTAGTAAAACCAACAATAAGTGAGGTAAAGACAATCGGTACAACAATAAATTGAATACTTCTTAGAAAGATTTTCCCGATTGGCGATAACACATATTGGTCCAAACCAGGTACAATACTTGGAAAAAATAAATTAAGAATGATTCCTGCAACTATACCGAGTAGTAAACTAACGGTAATTTTGGTTGATAGTTTCATATAAGCACCCCTTTAATCCCGACTAAATAAATAGGATTAATTATAATAGTTTAATATAGATGACCTCCTAGTTATTGTCAAGAGAGTTTTTTGAAAATAGCGAAACATGGACGGTTCTGCATGTTTCACTACCTTTTTTGAAACAGCGAGAACCGTCCCCTTGTTTCACATCTTTTTTGAAACGCGCAGAACCGTCCCTCTGTTTCTTATTTACTAGTTTTCCTACCGTAAAGGTAAGTCTAATCTATCATTTTGCTTTGATTTACTGATTCTTCATGAAATATTTAACAATTCTAAATAGTGGTTTTCTATACTCTGGTTGAATGAAAAGGAGGAATATAGACTATGAAAAAGGTATCTTTATCTCTATTAACTGCATCGGTTGCAGTGTCTGCCATGCTAACACTGCCTCATGCACCAATGATTCAGGCAAAAGAGGAAACATTGAACGATCAGGTACAAGAACTATCACGTGGGACAAGTTGGGAGAAGCTAGATCAGATTGATCTTCAATTTGATGTTTTTCATCCACAAGGAATGACAAAGGTAGGGGATCTGTATTTTATGTCATCTGTGGAGATTATTGAAGGAACAACCCGATATGAGCAGCCTATTGATGGCTACGACCGTAGTCCTGGTAAGGGCAAAGGACACTTATTTGTCTTTAATGAGCAAGGAGAACTTTTAGAGGATATTGAACTTGGTGAAGGGGATATGTATCACCCAGGTGGGATTGATTACGATGGCAAATTCATTTGGGTCCCTGTAGCAGAATATCGTCCAAATAGTGAATCTATCGTTTATAAGGTGAATGCGGAAACGCTGGAAGTCGAAGAAGCATTTCGTGCGGATGACCACATTGGTGGAATTGTGAAAAATGACAAATCCCAAAAACTTCACGGAGTCAGCTGGGGATCTCGGCTATTCTATGAATGGAATCATAAAGGGAAACAGTTAAATGTTGAAGATAACCCTAGTCATTTTGTCGATTATCAGGACTGTGAAAGCACTGGAAATGGCCAAATGATTTGCAGCGGAATTACCAATCTGCCAAACCCTGCAAATAATAACAGTTTCCAACTAGGTGGACTCGCCCTACTCGATTTGAAAAATAACGACATCCTGCATGAAGTGCCAGTTACAGAACTTTCACCTAAGGGAAACGTAATCACTCGTAATCCGGTATTCCTTGAAAAAGCTGAGGAAGAAATCAAGTTATACGCTGTACCAGATGACGATGATGCTTCCTTGTTAATCTATCAAACTACGAACCTATCCAAATAACGAATGCAAAGGTTTATGGAAAAACAATGGAGGGTGCACGCACAAGCCTCCCCTCCCTCTTTTAAGAAAGGATGAAAAAGATGAAAGCCACTAAATATGTTTTTGTTTTGATGATGATTTTCGGTTTGGTCGTGACTCCTTTTTTACAGGGACCTCACCAAGCAGAGGCGGCTAGTTCGTCTGCTTTTAAAATTGCGGTTTTGCCTGATACCCAAAACTTATCAAGAAGCCATCCAGAAATCTTTAAGGCTCAAACACAATGGATTGCCGACAACTACCAAGAACAGAATATCGAGTTTGTTGTTCACCTCGGTGACATCGTGAACAACAACAATGTTCCACAGTGGGAAGTTGCTTATGATGCGATGCGCACGTTAGATGGGGTTGTTCCTTATTCGGTTACACCAGGGAACCATGATATGGGAGAAAACGGTTCGGCCAGTACACGTGATACCACTTTATTTAATACTTATTTTCCGGTAAGTGATTTCTCTAATACAGAGACGTTTGGAGGCGTTTATCCAGCGGAACCGGACAAATATGATAACAATTATCATACCTTCAGCGCTGGTGGAACGGATTGGTTAGTCCTGTCACTGGAATTTGGACCAAGAGATCCGGTATTGGATTGGGCGAACGAAGTGGTGGCTTCTCATCCGAATCACCGTGTTATTGTTGTAACGCATGACTATATGTTTTCTGATGAGACCCGTCATACTACGGGACACGCTTGGAATCCACATAATTACGGTGTAGCTTCAGAGCCAGGCGGGGTGAATGACGGAGAAGAAATGTGGCAGAAATTCGTTAAGAAGCATCCTAATATTTCAATGGTACTGAATGGACATGTGTTAAATGATGGACAAGGCCGTCGTGTTTCCGTTGGAGACTATGGCAACAAAGTCTATCAAATGCTATCAAACTACCAGATGCAAGCAAATGGAGGAAATGGGTTTATCCGTCTTTTAGAAATTGATCCAGAGGCAGGAACGATCGAAGCAACCAGTTACTCCCCTTATCTAGACCAATACAAAACAGACTGGCAAAATCAATTCGAATTTAAAAACGTTGAGCTTGGCACACCTGATTCGAAAGTGAAAAAGCCTAGATATCTTTTTAGCGATGATTTTAGTTTGGAAAAAAAACGTGAGGATACCGAGCTTAACAACGGCTGGACGGTCGTGGATGAAGGAAAAATTGACGGACCATCCAAATGGTCAGTTGTAAATGGAGAAGTCGTACAATCTTCCAATATCTATGGTCCGAATGTTCCGGCTGTTGATAATCGTAAGGGTACCTTTGCTTATTACGACAGAGGTAATTCCCTGAACTGGACGGACTACACCTTCTCCGCTACATTACGCGCTACCGATAATGACGGAACAGGTCTAATGTTCCGCTATCAGGATCCGGAGAACTACTATAAACTAGAATTGGACAACCAGCGTAAATTTTCTAAGCTTTTCAAAGTTGTGGATGGCGTGGAAACAACACTGGCTCATGTGGCTGAACCAGGATATACACCTGGGACTAAATTTGACATCGAAATTAAGGTGGTTGGAAATCAAATCCAGGTGTTCCGTGATGGAATCGATCTATTCGGAGGTCCAATCATCGATGATTCTCACTCTTCAGGGACAGTTGCTCTCTATTCTTGGGGAAATCAGAGCAACTACTACGATGATGTAATCGTTAAAGATGCTAACACTTCTAGAGAACTTTTAAAGGATGATTTTAACAAGGGTAAGCAGCAACAGGTTGAGGACAAATTAATGAACAACTGGGAGATCATGGATGAAGGAACGATTGACGGACCATCTAAATGGTCGGTCGTGAGAGGAGAACTCGTACAGTCCTCCAACATCTATGGACCGGATGTACCTGCGGTTGACCATCGCAAGGGCACCTATGCATTTCTCAACAAGAACAATGCATTCCAATGGAAAGATTACTCCTTCTCAGCTACATTACGCTCAACCGATAATGACGGAATAGGTCTGATGTTCCGCTATCAAGATCCGGAGAACTACTATAAGCTTGAATTGGACAATGAACGCAAATTCTACAAACTCTTCAAGGTTGCGGATGGCGTAGAAACTACACTGGCGCATGAAGCTAAGCCCGGATATATCCCAGGTGCCAATTTTGAATTAGAAGTCAAGGTAATTGGTAACCAGATCCAAGCATTCCAGGACGGAATCGACATCTTTGGTGGTCCGATTATCGATGATTCCCATCCAAAGGGAACCATCGCTTTATACTCATGGGGAAATCCGAATAGCTCCTTTGACGATGTAATCGTGGAAAGATAGAAACAAGGGGACGGTTCTCGCTGTTTCACCAGTTCACGTTTTTTAACAAAGTCACTGTGACGCATCGTTTTCTTGTTTCATATATTTTTCGGTGTTTATCCATAATAAAGCCCTGTGACACATAACCTGTCACAGGGCTTTTGACTACATATTGATTCCTACATATTCGAAGCTTCACCATGACCATTTTAAAAAATGAAACAGACAGAACCGGCCCCATGTTTCCTCCAGATATGGTCATGGGAAAAGCCTGTCCCGTCCCTTTGCCACCGTCTAATTATTTCAAAAAGTGAAATAACGAGAACCGGCCCCATGTTTCAATTTAGTACCTTCGTAGAGTAATACGCTTTCGCATACATAATTGAAAAAACAATTGTTACGAGATTCAAAAATAGATATAGAATGAGCGTTTGATCCATTCCGATTACTTCAGAAAGCGATCCTGAAAGAATAGAGGTTACCCCACTTCCGATACCTGTGTAAGCTGCTACGGAAAACATTTGAAATGATGTTCGTGTCTCTGGTGAGGATAAATCATCAGTCAATTTCTTCGAAGCAACCATGAATAAAGGCATGGTGAAGGCTTGTAGTAACCCTGACAAGATTAAAATATATAGGTTGTTAATAAATAATAATATAAGAATCCGAAATAACATAATAGAAATAGATATCGTAAGGATGTGGACACGCTTTATTTTTTTCATTAGATGTTTGGATAATATGAAACAAGGGATTTCAGAAAATGCGACGATGGCCAAATATAGTCCCATGTGGAATTCCGTTGCACCTTCTTCTTCCATTAAGATCATCGTGAACATTCCAACCATTCCTAAAAGCATGTAAAAACAGATATAAATCCCATTCAAATATTGGAATCTCTTATTCTGAATTAACGCTTTAAAGGATACTTTTTTTTGACTATGTTTGTCACCTTGTTTTTGAGCGTCTTGAATGGGACGCATAACGATCAATAGGATGAGCGCAAAGATGATAAACCAAATCGGTATCATTTTAAAATCAAAAAGGGTAAGGAGCCATCCTATGACGGCCGTTGAAATCCCCCACCCAAGCGAACCAAATGCTCGAATTTCACCAAATCGATTTTCGAGTTCTGAACTTGATTCTATAATCCAACTATCGATCAAGCCAATTAAAGCCGATTGAAAAAAAGAAACTCCAACGATCGCCGCGATAAAAGATAGAGGCGCTTCTGCCCCATACAACCAAAGAACCATGCCAGATAAAAGAAGAGTCCACAGAATAAAGATCACTTTAATTTTTTTAATAGAGTCACAGAGGATACCTGTTCCTAATTGCCCGATGATCCCAGTAAGTGTACTAATCGTCATTAATAGGCCAATGTCTGCATTTGAAGAATTCCGGCTAATTAAATAAGGAAGAAAGAATCCCTGTGAAATGGCTAACATCGAACTAAATGAAAAATAAAATGATTTAAATTTAAATAAAACAGAGGATTTCATTTAATGAATTTAACCTTCAATGTATTGTTGAAGTCGCTTAGCATCCTCTATTAAATCTTCCGCTGAGTCATAGCCTGTCTCCATAACAATGGTTCCTTGATAGTTTTTATTTTTTAACTCGTTAAACATCGATCCATAATCAATCGTCCCCTCACCGATACTTAAATGAAGATCACAGGTTCCATCATTATCATTCACATGGATATGTGCAATTTCAGATTGAAGTTCATTAATAAACTTTGCAGGTTCAATTCCACAGCGGTACGCGTGTCCACAATCAAACAGTGCTTTAACATTTGGACGGTCCACTTCTTTTAAAATCGAATCCAAATCGTTCGCGGAATAGACAATTTCTTGAGGAAGCAGAACATTTTCCAGTGTCAAAATCATCTGTGTACTTGAAATATAATCAGATAAATCAACTAGCGCTTCTATAGTTAATTCTCGGGCTTTCTGTTTCTTATTTTCACTAGCCTTAATCAGCCGTTCCTTTATTTGACTGTCTCCAGTAACCGGTATATCCATGGTACCGATAGTACCAGGGTGAATGGGCAGCATTATAGCCCCACAACTTTGGGCAAAATCAATCGATTCTTTTATTTGGTCTATAATCGTTTGTCGTACAAAGGTATTCCCGTGACCAAGATCAAGATTAGTAGGAATATGCATACTAACCATTGGAGAGAACTCATTTATTAAATAGCGGATTCCTTTTACATAAGAATCGGAATGGTTGTTTCCATCATTAAAAGGAAATTTAATTTCAATCGCTTCATACCATTTTTCACCTAACAGTTTTTCACCCATGCTAACAATTTGATTTTCGGTTAGATGTAACGGAATATGATACCCTTTCTTCATAGCAAACACCTCATGTAAGTAAAATTTCCTTCAAAACACTTTTACGATATTTTTTTGTACATGCCCGATAAAAATCCGGGTGCAAATTCGACAGGCGAATTTGATTCCAGCCCATCCTGCTATTGATCTACCCTAACTCCATGAAATAAAAATCGTTTTCTATCACATGATCAAAACTTAAAATCACCTATCTTACCAATCTTTTGGCTGATAAGGATAATGAGGAATGTGATAGCTACTTGCACAACTCCATAGGTCATCGAAAGACCAATATTAAAATTATAGGTTTTATTAATCATTTCAATTGAAATGGGAACATTATGGACCGTATACATCATGGCTGATGTCGTATAATCCCCTAATGCACCAACAAATCCAAGCAATGCACCCGCTAATATACCAGGCATGGCAATAGGAATGACGATTTTTCTGAAAGTAGTAAACCAATTTGCCCCCAAGCTGCGTGATGCCTCCTCAAGGGAATCATGCAATTGCAGAAGGGATGCATTTGTTGAGCGGACAACCAGTGTCAACATTCCGATAAAATAAGCAAGAGGTAAGATCCAATAGGTTCCCACTAAGACTTGTCCAAAAGAGAAAAGATTAGGAGTATTAAAGCCAATAACCATATTAATGGCTACGGTACTTGCAGGAAGAGCCCAAGGTAAAAGAACTAGAATTTCAACGAGCCATTTAATTTTCATTTTTGTTTTTACAATAATATAAGAAGAAATGCTTCCTACAATAATCGCAAGAATGGTAGCTAGCAGCGACATATTGATACTATTAATAAAGGGTTGCATCACTTTAGGCTCTGTAAAGAAATCAATATAATTATCAAAGCTGAATGTTTTTGGATAAATATCAGCAATCCAAGTGCCTTGTTTAACAAATGATAGCAAGATTAAAGTTAGAATCGGTAGAATAATAATGAGAACAACAATAACAGAAATAAATATAAATAGAACCTTCAATACCGGATTCTTCACCGTTATCGTTCCCATTACATTCCCTCGCGTCGAAATCGTATAATCCTTTCGTGATTCATACCAACGCATAAAGATTAGAAAAGCAACAGAAATCAGGGAGAGCATAATTCCTTGCACGGCTGCAAGTTCTAAATTGTTGTTTACCTTTGCCATTAATATTTGGATACTCATGACCCGAAACGAGCCTCCAACTAACATTGGAGCTGCAAAGGATCCAACCCCACTCATAAAGGTTAAAATGGAGGAAGCGACCATAGCCGGTGTTAACAAAGGCAGTATAATGGTACGGAATACTCTCCAGTTGGAAGCTCCCATATTTTTAGCAGCTTCAATTAATGAATGATCAATTCTCTTTAAAGCTGCCGAAACATTGACATAAAAAAAGACATACTGCGTATAGGCATGAATAAACATAATGCCCCAAAATCCCTTCAATTGGAAAGGTATACTGTCCATATGCAGGGCAAATTGAATCGTCTTCGTCACAAGTCCGCTTTCTCCATATAGTTGAATAAACACTAGGGTAATAACAACACCCGGAAGCATAATGGGGGATAAAAGCAAAATATTAACCATTTTCTTTCCAGGGAATTCAAAAGCATTCACAAAGAAAGCGAGCATCGTTCCAATCAACCCGCAAATAATAACGGTAGCAACTCCAACAAGTATCGTGTTATAAAAGGCTTCCATATTTTTGGAGTAGGTAAAAAATTCCTTAAAGTACCCCAACGTAAATCCCTGTTCACCAATCAAACTAATTTTTACTGTACTTAAAGTCGGGTAAAGAATAAAGCCTATGAGAATCCAAAGTAATGGAATCAGTGCAAGAGTTATTCCAATCCTTTTCCTCCATAAACTGGTCATTATACTTTCTCCTCCTGCCCATCAGGAATAAGAGATAGTTCCTTTGGATCCACTGATAAAAATACTTCTTCACCGATTTCATAGTGACCATCTTGAAGGGGCGCCACATCTACTTGAAATTCGAGCCCCCGAACATTCATGATGTAAGAAGAGTGTGAGCCATAATACTGCTTACTTTTTACAATTGCCTGCCACTCATTTACCCCATTTGTTGCCGTATAAGATAGTGTTATCGATGTTGGGCGTACTAACAGAAAAGAACCTTTTCCTTCATTTTCTATTACTACAGGCAATTGATTTTCAATCAACATCTCATTTCCCCGTTGGTTTACTCTAAAAAGATTGGCTTCGCCTATAAATTTTGCCACAAAAGAATTAACAGGATTTTCGTAAATACCTTTTGGTGAACTGATTTGTTGACAAATTCCTTTATTGAATACAGCAATCTCATCTGACATCGTTAAGGCTTCGGTTTGATCATGTGTTACATAGATTGTCGTAATCTTAAGTTCCTTTTGAATTCTTTTTAATTCAAACCGCATTGTTTCTCTTAATTTTGCATCTAAATTGGATAACGGTTCATCCAATAACAGAATACTCGGTTCAATTACGAGTGACCGGGCAAGAGCAATACGCTGCTGTTGGCCACCAGATAACTCTGATATTTTTCTATTTTCATAGCCATCAAGTTCGACCATTTTTAAATATTTTTTTACTCGATCCTTTATTTCCGTTTTACGTAGTTTCATCATTTTTAACCCATAAGCTACATTATCAAAGACGTTCATATGAGGAAATAAAGCATAGTTTTGAAATACCATTCCTACCTTGCGTTTTTCAGGCTCTAAATGCGTTACATCTTCATTCCCAATGTAGATCGTTCCTTCTGAAGGCGTAGTAAAGCCGGAAATCATACGTAATGTTGTCGTCTTTCCACATCCCGAGGGACCAAGAAAGGTGAAAAAGCTTCCTTCCTTGATCTCCATATTTAGATTATTTACAGCTGTATATGAATTAAAGCGTTTTGTTACATTTTTTAAAATCACAGATGTCATTAAGCTCTATCTCCTTATTCAACTCTTGAAGAATCACGAATATTATCTTCATAGTTTAGTAACCATTCTGATGAATGTTCCGCTAAATTTTCCCAATTAACATTCATTGGCTTGTAATCAAATGTTCTCATCCATTCTGGAGATTCTTCTAATGCATCTGGATGTGTAGGCATACGGTTGAAGTCTTGTGCTAATTTCGCTTGAATATCAGGTCGACCGGCAAATTCCACGAATTTTTGAGCTGCACTTTCATGTTTTGCTCCGTTAATGACAGCAATACCATCTGTGATGATTGGACTTCCGCTTTCTGCATCAACCATTGTAAATGGCATGTTATTGTTCTCGATATTGTCAATGACACCACTTAATGTCCAGAAGCTGACTGCTCCTTCTTGACGAGCAATAGATTGGAAAACAAGGGAAGAGTCTGAAACATGTTTTTTAATGTTAGCATCAAAGTCCTTCATGAATTGCCATCCTTCATCTTCTAATGTTCCTTTTTGATAAAACTGATCAATTAAACTTGCAAACAACACTCTAGAGGAAGCTGATGTTGTACTACGAACGATCATCTGATCTTTAAATTTTTCATCAGCTAGGTCCGCCCAATCTTTTGGTGCTTCTTCTTCAGATAACATGTCATGATTGTAAAACATAACAACAGGCGTTTGGATTGTTCCATACCAATAGTTTTCTGTATCTTTAAAGATCGGGTCTATTTTATCAGCCCATGTAGGGGTAAAAGAAGCAAGTAAATCTTCATTTTTCATTTCGTTAAAAACAGAAGATGGATTTCCATAAATAACATCTGCCTGTGGATTTTCTTTCTCTGCACGAATACGGTCTACTAGTTCTCCGCCACCCATTGTCAGAAATTCAGTCTTAATTCCAGTTTCTTCTTCAAAAAGATTAGCTAACTCCGTCATAATTTCTTCACCATGAGGAGAATAGACAACGACTTTTTCATCTACATTTTCTTGTGGAGAATTTTTAGCCTGTTTTTCCTCTGAATTGCTAGTTTCGTTTGAAGAACATCCTACCATAGCTACCATAAATAAAAGGAATACCACAAATAATGACCATTTCTTTAACATGAAAGTTCCTCCCTAATTCGTATGTTTACATGAAAATTATAGCAACAGAATGTAAATGCGCAGTAAATAGTGTGTAAAACAAGAGAAAATATTTAGGCAATTTTTAAAAGTTTGCGTAAATGTAACATTCTATCATGATAGAGAAAAAGGCCAATAACGAAGTAAACGTTATTGGCCTTTTCCTTAACGGAAGAATTACGAATGTGTTTTTTATTTATCTATTGCTTAAGCGGCGGCTGCTCTCTCTGATTATTAATTCGTGTGGAATCACTATTTTTTTAGGGAGCTTTTCCTTATTTAATATTTGATCAACCATTAAATCAAAGGCAAAGCTTCCCATCATTTCTGTTTGAATTCTAACCGTGGATAATGGAGGAAACGTGTATTCAGCAATTGGAAGATCATCAAAGCTAATAATAGATAGATCATTTGGAACTGAAATGCCTTCTTCCAATAGACCTCTTAGTACACCCATCGCAATGGTATCAGAAAAAACAATAAAAGCATCAGGGATTTCTTGATGAATCACACGATCTTTAATAATATTATAGCCTGCAGATGGAGTCGACTCATCAATGATATATACATGAGACTTATTGAAAATATCTTTGTATTTTGTAATCATTTCAAAACTATCTTTCCTAACATCTGGTATAGGTTCTTTAGTGGATACCGTATATTCTTTCATGCCAATATATCCGATACTTTTATGACCATTATTTACTAAATAGTCAATAATGTCATGAACCGCTTTGAAAAAGTCTACTACTACACTTCCATATTTGAGAGGGTTTGGCGAAGTATCAACAAAAATAATGGGGCACGAAAGGCTTTCAAGCTGTTTGATTTCAAAACTAGAGAATTTACCCGTTGCTATGATCCCATCTAATTCACGTTTTTCACTTTGTACAAGTTGATTGACTGTATAATAACGTTTAAACTGTATATTTCTTTCAATAAATCTCTTTTCTAACCCCATGCGAATACCATGATAATATTCATAACCATGTTCGAGACTTTCTTGAAACCAAAATACAACCGCAATTCTTAGCGAAAGCGTGTTGATGGTATCTACCTGCTTTTTGATTTTCTTTTTTCTTGATGGGACATAATTTAAACTTCTTGCAACTTCCTTTACTTGCTCAATCGTTTCTTTTGAGAAGGAGTGCTGGTCATTATCATTAAGAATTCTACTAATCGTTGCCGTTGAGACCCCCGTCATATTCGCTATATCTTTTAACGTTGCCAAAGCCATACCACCCTTCAAATAAAATAATTATATATATCAATTAAAAAGTTATATGATATTGCCGTAAATAACAATGCAATTTTAGGTAATTTTTATGTAAATTTGTGAAACATGGGGACGGTTCTGAGTGTTTCACTACCTTTTTTTGAAACGGCGAGAACCGTCCCTGTTTCAAAAATCGGAAGTTTTACGCGAAAAACGGCACATTAAGCAGTGTTAGCTGCTTAATGTGCCGTTTTGTGTTTTGGATTAGTATCTTGGTATATGGGACACAGGTACAGGTCCTTGACCCAACCACCGTTACACACAAAGGTTAAATAACCATTTTCATTGCGAATCCTTATAATTGACGAAATAGGAAGCCTATCCTTTGTTTCACTAGGTTCATCCTATTTCTGGAATTCGAAATGAAGAACTGTTTTTAACGAATAGCTCAATATCCATATAAGGTGCTATTCGTATGTAGCTTACATTAACTAGGAGAAATTTCAGCAAATCTCGAATAACTCGGATGGCACCCCGGTATGGTTATCCTCCAAATATGAGGCCACGGGAAAAGCCTTGTCCGTGGCCCTTTACCACCGTTTAATTATTTATAAAAAATGAAACAGCGAGAACCGTCCCCCTGTTTCACAACTGATTATAATACTTAGCGCTTTCGATCATAGGTGTGCAATCTAGATACTTAGAGGGTTTGAGGTCAATTTCGAAGATGAAGTCCGTGTTTTGGATATAGGATTTGACCATTAGCCAATCGATTTTTCCTTTTCCTAATGGGAGGGCATCATGGTATTCACCATTTGAATCAACCAGATGATAATATTGAGCATAGGGACTGTATTGATCTAGATGATGCTTGAGTTTCTCGTTATCCCCCTTTAAAGCGATAAAAGCGTGGCTTATATCTATATTGAGAGGTAACTGCAACGGCTTTACGATTTCCTCAAGTAAAAAGGGATTTTCTGCTGAAAATATTCCTTGTGTCGTATCTTCCCAAAGAAAGGATTCTCCACAAATCGATAAAATCGTTTCTAATCGTTTTCTCACTTTAATTCTAGAATCTCGGTCCATAAAGTGGCTGCTTTCGGATTGAGCATAGTGGCAATGGACAACACATTTCACCTGTTCCTGCTTACATATCGCAGCGAGCTCCTTACACGACCAATCATAATAATCACGCACCTCGCGACTAGAGCTGATAATATCCATATATTGCCCCTTGAATCTGGAAGGATGATGAAGATATACCTTAACGCCTTTCCCCTTCACCTTGCGGATTACCTCCACCACTTCCTCCGGACGATACAAATTCTCTTCTTTCACATGAAGCTCTAAAATCTCCGGATTATACTTTAAACGATCCTCGATTTGGTCCCAATCCAAGGCGGCCTTTAAGCGAATGTTTTTCATATTTGATACTCCTTATCTAACCAGTCTTCTCAAATACAGGGGAACACGGGAACGATTTCAGATACTTAGTCGAAATCAACACCCTATAATATGATATTCAACAACTCTTAACTATCCTTCACCATACCAAATATTTTTAAAATCCAAACAACAAATCCATTAAAAAAATGTAAATTGCAGTCCCTGTTAGAAAAAAGGGACGGTTCTGTTGTTTCAATACCTTATTTTGAAACAACCTAACACATTAAACAATGTAACCTGTACACCTTCCCCTTCACTAGTAACTGAACATGTACAATGGCTTAACCGGAACAAAATACCTATCCCCTTTTATCGCCATGCCCCCCCTTTATTTCACAATTATTAAATCGTTTATGCATTGTAAGTACACGGTTAATTTTTGTAAAATTTAGACTATCTTTATCGAAAAATGGCCTTTTTTATTTTAAGATGATAGACAGAGATAGGAGGAGATAATTTATGAAAAGATGGAGATTAATGATGACTCTTCTCTTCGCTGCACTTGTTTTGCCTTTTTCAAATGTATCGGCGGCGGCTGTCGAAGAGAAACAGAAAGTTGTACCATTAGTGAAAGCTCATGCTCACAATGATTACGAGCATAATCGACCATTATATGATGCGTTAGGCCATGGCTTTACTAGTGTTGAATCTGATGTCTGGCTTGTGGATGGCAAGCTGCTCGTTGCTCATGACAGGGAAGATGTGAACCCGGATCGTACATTAGAATCACTTTATCTTAAACCATTATTGGAAGAAGTAAAGAAAAATGGCGGCGCTGTTTACCCAGGATATGAGCATGAATTCATCCTTTGGATCGATATTAAATCTGAAGGTGTAGAGACTTACCAAGCAATTCACAACGAGCTTCGAAATTTTCAAAACATGTTAACGAGGTACACTCCTGCTGGGGTAAAGCCCGGTGCGGTAACGGTGTACATCTCTGGGAACCGTCCTCGTGAAGTAATGGAAAACCAGAAAGTTCGCTACGCAGCCTATGATGGACGTATGAGCGACTTTGATACAGACGTATCCAATGAATTAATCCCCGTCATTAGTGATAACTGGACAAAGCACTTTACTTGGATGGGTGTGGGTGAAATGCCAGAAATTGAAAAAGAGAAACTGAATCACATCGTATCTACTTCTCATGAAAACGGCCAAAAGGTCCGCTTTTGGGCAACTCCAGACCTCCCAGGTCCTCAACGTGAAACCATATGGACTGAACTATTGAACGCGGGAGTTGATTTCATCAACACGGATGATTTAGCAGGATTACAGGAATTCTTATTAGAGAATGATCCAGAACCTACGACACCTATTATTAGTTTGGAAGGTAAGAGAGATAAGTAATTCATTACAGACCCCTTCGGATTAGAAGGGGTTTTTGTTTTGGAATAGTGCTGAGACCCTACCAAAATATTTCCACGATTAATTGAAGAAACTTCGAAGCTAATTCTCTCATTGGTTCTTGGGCACCTAAGTGAAAGATTTAACCAATTAGGGTTTCATAGATGGTTCTAACAGAATAGTCCATAAGAACGAAAAAGCTTGGTTTACCTAATATTTACCTATTTTTCACAGTGAATTTAATAATCATTGGTACTCTACTACTTTATTAAACTTTTCAACTAGGAGGAAACAAAGGATGGGAATGAGAAAATCACTAATCGGGTTGTCGCTCATTTGTATGATTGTTCCAGGATTTACTTTGCCTGCAGAGGCTTCGGGATCCAAAACCCAACAGGAGAATGATCACATTGTAGCAAACTGGAAATTCTCGAAAGACTATGTAAAAAGTGGATCGATTCAAAACGGAGATTTAATCATTGAAGACGCAAGTCAAAATGGAAATGATTTGCAGTTAGTGACAGTGGGAGATGCATCTTCACCAGATTTGAAGAACATCATGAAATGGTCTGAAGACGACTATGATAATCAAGAACATATCGATAGTATACAATTCGCTAATTACAAAAACGCTCCCGCTGGCAGATATTTTAAAACAACCAACGAAGCCCCGATCAATTCGGAAACATTTGAAGATGGATTTACCGTTGAAGCCATATTCAAATTACCAAGCAATTTTACCAGTCGCTCCCATAGCTGGATGGGTATTTTCACACGACAAGGTCAGGCGGCTGACATCCGTAAAATGGAAGGTGAAAAAGAAATCCTTACCACTTTATCTGTATCCAGTGATAAAGAAATTCAATGGACAAGCCATCCAACAAATCTCAACTATAATGTGACGAACTGGTCCCGTCCATTAAAAACGGATGAATGGTATCATTTGGCGGTTGTCAATGATGGTGAAACGACAACTTTAACCGTAAATGGCATCTCTGACTACGGAAAATCTGAGGAAGTCATAGGGATTGCAACGATAGAAGGTAAGGGCTGGAACATTGGTGCTTCTGAATGGGGCAATGAATTAGATGCACTTTTTGCAGGAAATCTTCAAGAAATACGGATTGCTGATGAGGCTTTGCCTGAAAAAGAATGGCTTGTTCAGGATGCCCAAGATGACCAGCCTGTTGTAGGAACAAATGAGAACACTCCATTACTGACAGACAAAGACAATTATAATTTTCTTTTTGTACCGGATACACAAAAATATTCAAACCACAATCCAGAGATTTTTGACAGTCAAATGAAGTGGATCGCGAATAACACCAAGAAAAACAATATTGTCATGAACGCATTTGTCGGGGATATTGTTGATGGCAATTCAGAAGTACAATGGGAAAATTCACTTTCATATATTTCCTATTTAGATCAAAAGAACATTCCTTATGTCATGGCGGCTGGAAATCATGATTACGCAAGCGGTGACCCTTTCTTAACCCACTATGGACCGCAGCGCTATGCGGATAAAGATTACTATATGGGTTCCTCGCCTTCAGGATACGGCTCCTATAGTATGGTTGAGGCAGGCAGCTATGAATATCTAATTATAATCGTGGATATGAAAAATATTGGGCAGGATTTAGAATGGTCGAAACAGGTATTAGAGCAGCACAAAGACAAACCAACGATTATCGTCTCTCATGATATTCTTTATCCTGAAGCGAAGGATGATAAAACGGTGGCTGTTGAGTCATCAAACGGTCAACTTATTTGGAACGAGCTCGTTCAACATCATAATCAAGTGTTTATGACAGTGAATGGACATTATTTTGGCGTTACCCACCAAGTCAAACAAAACGCAGCGGGAAATGACGTGATTCAAATGCTGGTTAATTACCAATATGATTACCGAGGCGGAAATGGCTGGCTCAGACTCGTAGAATTTGATGAAGAGGACAACAAGCTCTATTTCCGAACTTATTCACCATTTGTAGATAAAATGTCCACAAAGGAAAGAACCTACACGGATTATAAAAACTTGACCGATGAATACAATCAATTCCAATTGGACTTCCATTTTAAAGAGAGGTTTAACTTGAAGTAAAAACAGGTGACTCATTTAGAATACTCCCCTGCGAGGTTCTATTGAGTCACTTTTTTTGTTGCCTTCCTTCATCCCTAAAAAAAGGGGGACAGTACCCGCTCCTTTAATCCCGCGATGCGGACCAAGGTACCTGCCCCCTTGGCCCATGTCAATAGACATAAGGTAACGAATCTTCGAAACTTTATATACAATTAACCAAGCTGTAATAATTATTTATCTTATATTTAAATCTGTTTAATAGACGACGGGTACGATTTTTAATGAGAGGATTTATTCGACAACACATTTCGACGCATGTTTTTGATCATCACCTGTGCATGGTCAATTTTTATTTTGCACACATTTGTTTGTACTTTATCCTCCAAATGAAAACGACAATAATTGAAAGAAATGGGGAATCGCTTCATGACGGATAAGAAGTTTACGAGTGATCACGTTCAAGCTGTACATGATGGACTTTTTAACAAAGAAATGGACCGTCGTTCATTTTTAGGAAAAACGACAAAAATGGCTGGAGTGGCATTAGGAGCCACCCTAATGGGCCCCTTAAACGCTCTGCCTGCCAACGCTGCTTCTCGTTCTTCTGTTATGAATTCAAACGGAGCAAAACCTGATTTAGTTTTTCCTGTTATCAGTGATGTACATATTTATACCGATAATGATCAAAATCTAAACAAATTTAAGACCACCTTAGATCAACTCAATCAAGTGGCTCCAAAACAGGATGCGTTTGCCATTGTCGGGGACTTAACTGAATATGGAGATGTCCCTCAATATGACAAGCTCATGTCTGCTTTTAACGCTAGTAAACAATCAAAAACGGTTCCATTGATGGTAATGGGAAATCATGATTATTGGAACGGGTTAAGTGTGGCGGATGCACAAAGCTTATTCCTCAATAAAACCGGGATGGAATCGCTCTATTTTCATAAAGTGATCAATGGCTATCATTTTATTATGCTGGGTACAGAGGATGGACTAACAGAAGGACGATTTTCTGTACAACAAATCAATTGGTTAGGTGAACAATTAAAAATCGCGAATGAGGATGATCCAAAGAAGCCGATTTTTGTTTTCCACCATCAACCCATGACGGGAACGGTTTATGGCAGCGAATGGGGTTTCAATGAAAATCGTGATCTAATGTATAATACGTTGAAACCATACCCACAAGTTATTTCCTTCTCAGGCCATACGCATTATCCGTTAGATGATCCAAGAATTATTCACCAAGAGGATTTTACAAGTATTGGAACGTCTACAGGTGCCTATTTATGGATGGATGCTGGACGAGTTCAGGGAGAAGTTCCTGAGGGAGCCGATTTTCTAAACCAGGCACTGGTTGTCGAAGTTTATAACAATAAAGTGTTGATTAAACCACGTGATATTCACAATAATGACTGGACAGGCGAACCATTCGAAATCAGTCTACCAGCCAACAAGAATAACTTTAAATATACCGAAAAAAGAAGAGACAAAAAAGCTCCCCAATTCTCTAAGGATGCGATGGTATCGATTGTTCAGGATGGGACAACCGCTACCAGCTTAAGTCTTATGTTAACGCAAGCGAAGGATGACATTCTTGTCCACGATTATAAAATTATCGCCAAACGGGTCGATAATGGACAAGTCGAAAAAGAATATCTCGCTTTTTCCGAATATTACAAGGATCCAGTTCCAAACCCGCTAACCTTAACGATTGATCGCCTAAAGCCAAATACCTTATATGAACTTGAAATTTTCGCAGTAGATGCCTATGGCAAGGAAAGTCCAAATTCATTAAAGGCTTTGGGAAAAACATTGGAGGGAAAAGACATTTCGATCTCTCTTTCTAAAACTGAATTAAATGGTGTCCATGATACCGTGGAAGTCACGGTCGAAAATGCCAGAGCACCAAAAAGTGATTGGATCGGTTTATATGAAGTGAATGAAGAACCAGGAGGTCCCGCTTCGATTTGGTGGATGTGGACAGAAGTGACAAATGGTACTCTTACATTCACCTATGATCCTAGTAAAAACATCTATCCTGCTCGCTACAAAGAGGGTTCCACTTATAAACTAGTCTACTTCTACGGTAGTGGCTATGATGCTGTTGCTTCAGCTACGTTTACGGTTGGAAAATAAATCTGAGTCAAGGGCATGGGTCAAGGGGTCAGGTCCCTCGACTCACCCTTGCCCCGTTCGTAAACAAAAATGGGAATAAATTCGTGAAAAATATTACAATTTGAATTTCCAAAACATAAAATGCACGGGAAAAAGGTAATAGTATATGATGATAGCATCCCTCCCGTTTATCAATGATCAACCATTCTCTCTTGATGAGTCAAGGAACCTGTCCCCTTGACTCATTTAGGGATACTAAGACTTTCCCATTTCTCATCTCTTAATTGCTTACCAATGTAAACGATTTGCCCAATATGATAGGAGTAATGAGCCATCTGCCTTTCAATCGCTTGAATTACCGTATGTCGTTCACCACGGATATAAATATTCTTTAATAAATCATCTTCTCTCAATGTATTCAATGTTTCAAAAAGCACGTTCCAACCCTTTTCCCACGTTGCCAGTAATTCTTGTTTTGATGATGGTCGAACCTCAAATTCTTGATCTCTGTTTCTATAAGACTTTTCTCCATCCAATGTTAAAAAATCAGTCCACCTAGAGACCATATTTCCGCTGACATGATTGACAATAACGGCAATACTATTGGATGCCTCATTTAAAGACCAATGAAACTCTTCTTCTGATAATTGCATGATGGTTTTATCTCCAAGGCTCTTAACGCTTTGAAATCTTTCCTGCACAACTTTTAAATACTCCATCCCCAGATTCATCAATGTCCCACCTCAATCGTTTATTTACACACAAAAAGGTCATCTTGATTTATTTTGACTTTCTACTAAAACCTCTTTTATTAAAAAAATGGACCTAAAATAAAACAGACGCTTCCCTTTTCTGAAAACGCGTCTGATGTGAAATATGTCAATTATGATTTTTCATATTCTTCAACTATAGTCTTCAATTCGAAACAACTTTTTATCTTTAATCTTAAATAGAGTTATCCCTTTAAGTATGATTGTTTCTCCAGCCTTAAGACCGTTCGGTAACTCAGTAGCTAAAGTACCTTCAAAATGAATCTCAACTTCTACCTGATCGTCATGAGCTGAGAAATTCTTTATCCTTTGAAGTCGATGTGAAAATAGTTTCTTTGATTGTTCAGCTACTTCTCGAAATTCATTAATCCCCTTTGTCTCTACATCAACTACACCATTTGATATGTTCCTGAATTCAATATCATGATGCAAAAGTTGCAACATCCCAGCAACATCAAAAGAGTTATACGCATTCAAATAACTTTGAATTAAACTTTTGATTTCGTTGGAGTCCATAACCATTATCCTCCTGTTTTTTGACGTAAAGATCCGTTTTATTAACTATTCTTAATTTAGTTATTTTATTCCTTCTTCAACATGCTGTTAACCGTTCTTTACATTCGAGTCCTTCATATGGAAAAGGGGCGCAATTGTTGTTACTGAATCATGATTATTTATAAAAAAGCCCTGTGACAACAAAACGGTCACAGGGCTTTTGGTTATATTTTAATTTACTAAAAAAATCGAGACGTCACTGTAACGCGGACATCAAAAGCTGGTTAAATTTGACCCGTTCTTCCCAGAAGGGACCATGTCCGCTGTAATGAAATGGAACGAGCTGTGAGTTTGCTATTTTTTGATTCAGTTCTTGAGCTTGGGCAAATGGAATGACTTTATCATGGACGCCGTGAACAATTAGTGTGGGGATATGGATTTTTGGCAAATCGGTATAAAGCTTCTCATCTCTTAGCGTCGTGATGATGGCGGCCGTTGACCAACCTGCTGCCTGTAACCCCAACTGAAAAAACCAATCCGAGAATGGTTTCGTTATATACTGAAAGAAAAAGCCATCGGTTACGTCCTGCATCATTTTAGGGCGGTCATTTAAGGCTCCTTTAAGAAAAGTATTAGCTGTTTCTGTCGTAAAACCTATCGGGGCTGCCGCATCAACAAGGACAAGTTTGGTCACTCCGTACCCATTGTATCGGGACATATAGCGAATCGCGATCGCTCCACCTGTAGAATGACCTACCAGAGTGAAGTTGTCTAATTGAAGGGCATCAACAACTGCACGAATATCATCTGCCAATCGGTTATAATGGTAACCACTCAGGGGTTTATCCGACTTTCCGAACCCTCTCCAGTCAATTCCGATACAACGGAATCCCCTTGCAGGAAGAACATTAAACTGATACTCAAACTGTTTATGGTTTAATGGCCACCCATGTAAAAACACGATCGTCTTACTGCCCTCAGGATTAATGTCTTCAACATATAACTTTACACCTGAATCTACATTTACATAGTATCCCAAATTGATTCCCCCGTATCACTAAAATGACTTCAACCTAAAATACGCACTTAGGCAAACATAGGTGAATACCGGTTTCTTGGAAGCACCTGTGTCGTGGAAACATGAGGGAGGTTCTCCTGTTTCTCTGTTAAAAGGAAACAAAGAGAACCGTCCCCCTGTTCCCAGTTTTGTTCATAATTTGTTCTTATTTTAGCCATTTTCCTGTCATATTGGAATTTTATAATAAAAAACGTAATAAGCTTAGAAGGTTGGACAGGCGTTTTATCTATGTTTTAAAAGATTAAAAGAACATTTCCAACCATCACCTTTCCATACTTTCCTAATAAACGTCTCTTCAATCCAATTTCTAAGTTTGCTAGAAAAAGGAGGAAAACAGACATGAATGAAACTCGTTATGTACTAAAAGTAAAAGAGAATCAATTGGTCCGTTATTTAGAAGGTCATACAACAGAAGAAATCATAAATGAAGTACAAAAACGGTTCCCAACCGTTCATATGCATCCAGATCTTCTTACGAAGTTAAAAAAATTCAAATTAGCGCAACCCGTTTTAAATACTTTAATTCTTTACGTCCTTGCCACTAATAATCAAAGGGAGCTATCTTACAAACTATTGGTTCTAGGTTATTTATGTAGAAAATTTAATATAAAGAACTCATATGAAGCCGTTACCTTTTTTAAAAAGTTCTATGCTTTTCAAATATAATCAATAGCTAAAGGAGTTTGAAACATGACAATTACCATCATGACAAAAACATCGTGTCTTTCTTCAATTAAAGCCAAAAATTGGTTTAAAAAGAACAACATTCCCTATCTTGAACGAAATATGACAAAAGAGCCGTTAACCATCAATGAATTGCAAAGTATTCTTCATATGACGTTAGAGGGGACTGACGAAATTCTATCGACTAGATCTAAAGGATATAAAGAGCTGGCTATGAAAATAAAAATAGATGAACTTCCATTAAAGGATTTACTCGAACTCATCCATGGCCATAAAGAATTACTAAAATCACCTATTATTCTGGATAAAAAAAGAATAATGGTTGGGTATAATCAAGATGAAATACGTCAATTTATCCCGCGAGAAACACGTCAAACCCAATGGTTTCATTGGAAAATCCATCATCTACAGTTGGCAGAATGAAACAGGGGAATGAAACAGGGGGACGGTTCTGCTGTTTCACTCTTTAATCTTAAACAAAGAAGCAATTTCAACCCCTCATTCCTTTCCAATATCTATTTTATCTCCGATGATTTTACCCTAATTTAAGGAGTGAAACACTGAGAACCGTCCCCTTGTTTCCCCTTGTTTCCATTCGTAAACAAAAATGGGAATAAATTCATGAAAAATATTACAATTTAAATTTTCAGAACATAAAATGCACGGGAAAAAGGTAATAGTCTATGATGATAGCATCCCTCCCATTTACCAATGACCTACCATTCTCTCTTGATGAGTCGAGGAACCTGTCTCTTTGACTCACAGTCCAAAAGTTCTGTGTGGAATGTCCTTTTTTTCTTAATATTCGACGGCTAGGATTGACATTGTTTTACATAATCTTTATCTCTATGAAATTTCTGTTTATCATTGTCGAATTACAATATGGAGCATATCAGTAATGATGACAGATGGGAGATGGCAGAATGAGTAATTTTGAAGGAAAAGAATTAGACAGACGAAAGTTTCTTAAAATTGGTGGTGTCAGTACGCTGGCATTAACACTAGGAGCTACAGGTCTTCCTGGGGAGTTATTGGGTGTAAAAACGCCAACTGCTTCCGCTAAAGCCAACTATGATAAAAAATTACGTTTTAATGGAGATGGAAAATTTAAAATTGTCCAGTTCAATGACACGCAGGACGATGAACGAATCGATCGTAGAACCATTGAATTAATGGAAAAGGTACTTGATGCTGAAAAACCAGATTTCGTTGTCTTAAATGGGGATAATATTGCTTCAGGTGTGGATTCTCCTCTTGAAAATAAACAAGCTCTTAATAACCTTGCACAGCCGATGGAAAAGAGAGGCATTCACTGGGCCGTTACGTTTGGAAATCATGATGAAGATTCGACAGCTAAAAGTGGTCTTGACGAAGAAGCGATGCTTAAATTCTATATGTCTTATCCTCACAATTTGAATAGACCTAGTGAAAAAGGAATCACTGGAACAGGAAATGCCAATATTTTGATTGATAATTCAAAAGGAACTACACCGGCCTTTAATGTTTGGTTGATGGACAGCGGTCGATATGCTCCAGATACGATCAACGGTCAGAATTTTGAAGGCTACCCGGATTGGGATTGGTTGCGTGGAAATCAAGTCAATTGGTACTATGAAACATCTAAGGAAATTGAAAAAAGATACAATCGTAAAATTCCTTCCTTAATGTTCATGCATATTCCGCTATGGGAGCATCGTTTTATGTCGTTCTCAAGTGTAGATGACCGATCAGATGCAGCACGCCAACGCGCCATTCAAAAACATCAAATTGTCGGCGAAAGAAATGAAGATGAGTGTCCAGGACCTTTCAACAGTGGAATGTTTTCAGCGATATTAGATCGCGGAGATGTTAAAGGCGTATTCTGTGGGCATGATCATATTAATACATATCATGGAAATTATTATGGGGTATTACTTGGTTATGCGGGCAGTGCCGGTTTTGGAACCTATGGACTTTCAGGCGCAGAAAAGCACAGACTCCGTGGTGCCCGAGTATTCCATTTAGACGAAAACACAGAAAATGTCTTAGTTGACACACATATGGTGTTCGCCAAAGATTACGGCATCGATTTAACACCAAACGACCAAAGCATGGACCCTCTACCACTGTAAGGGAAATGAGTCATAGGGACAGGGTCCCCTGACCCAAAATTGAGAAAGGCTTGGATGATCCAAGCCTTTTTATGTGCTAATTATATCGAATACTTTCTTTACATTTTCGAATACGTACATAGATCGTTTTTTCAATTCTATTAATAAATATTACAAACCTTTTAAAAGTACATAAATTAGGTATTAATCGAAACTTTTATTAAAAGAACCGGTTTATAATGGTTTTAAGCAGAGCTATCCACAAAGGGTACAGCAACTTCTTGATTGTCCTTCTACATACAAATCTTTTCTAACGGGAATTTCAAAAATAAACAAGTAATAAAAGTTTATAGATTGCCCCTATAACAACAGTGCATAAGGAGAGGATAACATGATTGATACGACAAACGAGTTACCTGAACATTTACCTGATACATTTGAAGAATTTTTGGAACTCCTATACAAACTAATCGTATCTGATTAATCAATGTATGAAAAAAAGCAAGCAACCAATGCAGGGTCGCTTGCCTTTTTGAGAGTCCATCTTTTAAACGGCTACAGGCTTTTTATTCTCTGTACCATGATTTCTTCTATTAGTAAAATACGTTTTGATCGCTGGAATTGCAAAGCGGTCAATGCCCCAGTAGTAGCTTCCGACACCAGCAAATAATAGGATGACTGCTAAAGCTAAGTATTCCGGATTTGTACTGATTGTTCCAGCTAAAAGGAAATTCAAGTTCATGAACGCCGCTGCGATTAAAGCTGGAATCGTGGCTGCCCCTAGAATCAATCCGATTCCGACTAAGAATTCACCCCATGGTACCAATACGTTAAATAACCCTGCATTTGGTAGCGCCACGTTTTCTAAGAATCCTGCATACCAGCCTTGTACGATGGGTGCTTCCCCACCAGCCTTCGCAATCGCTCCTTGTAAAAATCCATTCACTTCAAATCCACCTGTTATTTTGCCCCATCCTGCGGTCATCCATTGTACTCCTAACCAAATTCTAATAACTGTCCAAATCCCACTGACTTGAGGAGTTTTCCACCATTTTGTTTTCATAACATTTCCCTCCAATTTATAGATTGTGATTACTTTCACATTAATGATTAAAAATTTTTAAACAGCTATAGGCTTTTTATCTGTAACACGGTTTTCTTTTTTCCCAAGATACGTTTTGATCGCTGGAATCGCAAAGCGGTCAATGCCCCAGTAGTAGCTTCCGACACCGGCAAATAATAAGATTACTGCTAAAGCTAAGTATTCCGGATTTGTACTGATTGTTCCAGCTAAAAGGAAATTCAAGTTCATAAAAGCTGCTGCGATTAAAGCTGGGATTGTTGCTACGCCAAGAATAAGTCCAATTCCAACTAAGAATTCACCCCATGGAACCAATACATTAAACAATCCTGCATTTGGTAGAGCAACGTTTTCTAAGAATCCTGCATACCAGCCTTGTACGATGGGTGCTTCGCCACCAGCCTTCGCAATCGCTCCTTGTAAAAATCCATTCACTTCGAATCCACCTGTTATTTTGCCCCATCCTGCGGTCATCCATTGTACCCCTAACCAAATTCTGATTACCGTCCAAATCGCACTGACTTGAGGAGTTTTCCACCATTTTGTTTTCATAACATTTCCCTCCAATTTATATATTGTGATTATTTTCACATTTATGTCTAAAAAAATAAGTCCAATTGTTTTATATCGTTATATGTTTGTGAAAACATTCACTAACTTCTATATCTATAATATACATGACTCCACATGTAATTACAACCATTGTCACCATTTTGTCATTTTTTAATTTTATTAACTTATAAATAGTGTTTTTGGTTCGATTAAAAACGGCTCAACTTTTTTGTGTAACAAGATTTTTCAAAGCGTTCCATTGTCGCAGCCCCGCTTCCACTTCTTTCAGAAAAAAAGAAACGTGAGTCTTGTTCTATGGAATGGGACAGGGTTGAACATGTTTCCTGAAAAAATAACTTGTTGTAGCGATCAAGAAATGCTATATTAGTAAAGCGATGAGCTAATTTGCATAAGACAATGGGCATGCTTTTTAAGCTAAACGAACGAATGTGGTCGTTCGGTCCATTGCCGCAAACGCATAAAAGACGCCTGTTTTTAACAGGCGTCTTTTTACTATCTTCTATTAGAAACTCTCTTTTTACAAAATGGATTTCTAATCTTCAGACGCTAACTAGCCCCCAACCCCCTGGTTACTCAGGAAGAACCTCATATGCTAACTTCATAATGATGTCCTTATGTTGAGGATATTTTGTTAAAAGTTCAGCTTGTGTAAACATTTCAAAGTCCCGAAATTCGAAACCTGGTGAAACCATACATCCCACTAGGGAGAACGTGTCTGGGTCCGATACAGACGATCCGAAGATGCAATTCTTAGGCACTAACACTTGCGGAACTTCCCCTTTATCGAGGTTCAGCCCTAATTTTCGTTCATGGTATTCACCATTTTCATCAATGATATGAACAGATAATGGACTGCCACCGTGGTAATACCACAATTCATCGGATTTTAAACGATGAAAATGGGAAACGTCTTTTGACGTTAATAAAAAGTAAATGCTTGTATAAAGCAATCGTTCCCCTTCAAAATCAACGGATAATTCCTGATCTGTAATCCGTTCCGTTGATTCATACGTTCTTTTATAATATCCACCCTCTGGATGCGGTTCTAAACCTAGTTTAGAAATATAAAATTGCGGGTCCTGCTGATTCAACATATTGTACCTCCAATTAGTGAGTCACAGGGACAGGTCCCCTGACTCATTCTACTCAATCATTCTATAATATCGGCAAGTATAACTTTAAGTGGGACAAAGGATCTGTCCTACTTGATCATTCTAATATATATTTCGCATTAACGCTTGCTAAAAGTTTCTATATGATCAGCAACTCTCTCCATATTTTACCCAAGACATTAAATTATATTTTTTGAAAGAGGCATGTGGCAGGGATTTACTTCCCTCAATGTTTCAGTGTCTTATTCGTATAAAAGTGCCGGGTTTGGGGTTAGTATATAATCATGTTAGTGCCAGTACACATTTTGATTATAGTCTTAGTAGCGTAATTATAATTTTTTCAGAAAACAGTAGTACTGCCCCACGTTTTATCATACATAAAGGATACAGAGGTGAATAATAATTATAGTAAAAGAAGGTTTTGAGGATCAATTCCTACATATTAGTTACCAATCAACCCTTGATGAAGATTTAGGGATCATCAATTTTTATGCAAACTTGAAGTTAATTCATTTAGATACAGATGCGCAAACAGAGATAGGAAATGCCGAATTTAATTTTTATAACCTTGTTCAATATGAGGACTGGTCTGATGTGCTTGACACAGCTGACGGGGATTCCGATGAAGATTATGAAGTCATGAACATTCTTTCCAATAAGCTTAATGATGAAGAACCATTTGGGAAGTTAGTGATTTTAAAAAGGATTATAATAGAAGAAAACTTCAGGAATTTTGGATTTGGCTCCATAGCTATAAAGGAATTTATTGAGTATTGGGGGATTGTAGGGGTTGACTTTATCGCATTAAAACCAGCACCCACGGATCATGAATTAAGAACCTATTGAAAGAGAAAACTATATTAAAAGATTACTTTCGTTTTACGAACCATTTGGTTTTACGGTCATCAATCAAAACAGTAATCATGAACCTATTATGATGATTGAGATGTGAGTCGTAGGGACAGGCCCCGTGACTCATTATGTGACACTGGCGTGAGTCGAGGGACCTTTCCCCTTGACTCACTGCCACCTTAGTCTTTCAAAAAAATGAAACAAAGAGAACCGTCCCCCCGTTTCACTTCCTGTACTTATCCTCAATGATTTCATAGTTATCGTGGTTAATTTTGTTCCATTCGGTCTTTTTATAATGAATCCATTTTAGTCTTTCGTTGATTCGATCGAAGTCGTATTCCTCGAACCTTGAACTCTCGGCCCATTCTTTCATGGCTTTATGCTCTGGGTGCTTTGGATTTTTATAGGCCTTCATAAACTCATAAAAACCGTACATCCCACCTACGTCCTCAGGTGGGGCTGTCTCTTCTCCATCAAGAAGGGTTGGAAACCCAAAGTAATAGTCTTCTACAATCTCTTCAAGTGTAATAACAAAATTCCAATCGTCCCCAAAGTCATATCGATAGTTAATTCTCTTATGCTTCTCTAAATATTCATCTATTTTTAATGTGCTAGGTTTGCGCACCTCCGTTTGTAGCCTCTTCTGGTAGTTCTTTTCAAACTCTAACATATCCGGCGACACTGTCTTTAAGCGTTTTGCAAACATCGCTTTGTTCTTTTTGTAGTGCTGATGTTCAAGATACGCCTCTTCATTATCAGTAACTCTTCGGTTCTCCTCTTTCAGGTCAAATTCATAGAGGTGGTACCCCTCACTAGGATAGCCCCCCTGAAAATTAGTCGAATTTTGGATCGTATCATGTAGTCTTCTATAAGTCGCTCCCGCTGGCATGATCACTCTTCTCCATATCAACGGATTTGATCCTTCTAACTCAATTTTTATTATGTACGCTTTCAATTTGGTATCTCCTCCTGTGAGTCACAGGGACAGGTCCCGTAACTCTTATGTGATTCTGTCGTGAGTCGAGGGACCTGTCCCCCCTTGACTCACTATAACCCTATCATAGCCACCAGTGTTTTTAATTTTATCTTAACAGGTTCTTTTAATGTTAGAAAAGGCCTCTCGTTCATATATAGTAGTCCAATTAAAAGCGGGATCATCATTATTCCATATATGGAAAGGAGTTTGGTCATAAAATGATGTCGGTGGATTATTACCATTAGAATAATACTGGGGAATGCCAACCCGATTGTTACCCCTAATATATTAGCAATTGCATCTAAAAACTCGGCACTTCTATTCGGTAACAGATATTGCCGATATTCTTCTATCGTACCAATCGCTATTAATATCATCCATAAAAGGCATATGTTTCGCATGATCGATTTTCTCTTTGATATCAAGATCACCATCATTCCTAAAACAAATGAAATCAAGGCATAACTGAAAAAGTGCATTTGTTTATCAATCCCAAAAACTAGCGAATATTCAAGTTCCACACTCATCACTCCCCCTATCATCAGCTTAACCAATAATTGTGATACACAAACTATCAAATAGGGTGGAGCTTTTGAAACAGAGGGACGGTTCTCTCTGTTTCAAAATAAAGATCAATAGACAGACAATCTAACATAACGAGAGTAATATACAGCTTCTGCTTTTTCATCATTTTCATAAAAGAAACAAAAAAGTCCTGCGGAGATTTCTTCCACAGAACCTTCCTTCTTCTATTTATCTATTAATCCTCTGACAAAATTCGGATAGTGACAGGTAATAACTTTCACTTAATAATTACAGTAAGTGATAGAAAAAATTATGTATTGAATGATTAGCTGAGGGTGTCGAGACAAAGACAGAATTGCAGACAAACTATTTATGATTGACTAGAGTTGCTGTAGTTTAAGGTGGCACTAGACGTTCGTTTAACACAACGAAAAGTCTTTGTTGAAAAATAATTGTAAGAATCTAAGGTTGATCAGTTCATTGAATTAGCCGATACAACAGAGAAAGCACATGCTTAGGCTCAAGTATTTCATTCAGAAAGCGAAATTTTGAATGTATCCTCCCTTTTCTCCAAAACTCGATCAATTCGATCAATAAACATTTGGTAGACTTTTTTCTTTTCTTCTAACCCTTTTATTAATTCTTTTAGTTCATTGAATCTCTTCTCAAAGGGCTTTTGATACTGCTCTCTAATGTTTCGAATCATTTCCTCATTCGTTGTAGATTGGACGACCTGCTTCGTGATGTTATATTTATAATTATATACTTGCAATTCACTTCTCGTCTCTTCATATTCTTGATCGATTCCCTCTAACATTGCGTTTATTTCCACTTTCCACTCTTGCAATGCTTTTTCAGCATATGAATCCATTCAAATCCCCCTTTTTCCAAACAAGATTTAAAGACCTATTCTATCATTGTACCAAGCAATCATTTCATTCCCTTTTCGAATAGATTACAAAATGAGTCACAGGGACAGGTCCCGTGACTCATTTGTGATACTGGCGTGAGTCGAGGGACTGTCCCCCTGACTCACCGTGACTCATCTCCCTGCTTTAAAGCTGTTGGAGATTCTTGTTACGATTTTATCGTATTTGTCCTTTTGTCCAGTTGGATATTTCATTTGAAGTGTGTAGATAACGTCATTATTTATCATTGCTTTTTCATAATGGATATTAAATCCATCTATATATGAAACGATGTACCAGTTATCACCTAAACGCTGATAGGCAATCGGAGAAGGTGAACTGGCTAGAGCCCGATGATAATAATCTTCAATGGTTTCATTGTCTTCAACTGTATTGATATGACTTCCATAGGCCACCATTGTAAATTCTCCGTTCGTAAAGCTTCGACCATCATCATTGGTTGGCGGTTCTCCCATCGTAAAGCTTGTTGGATATTCGACAGAAAACCCAAATCTAGCATTATTATAAGTCTTGAACGCAGCAGCTTCCTTTTGTTTCTTTTTCGGCTCGTCTGCTTTTTCTCCCTTTGCTACCTCTTGTTTGTTTTCCGTTTCTTTTTCAAGAGCTGTATCGCTGCCCTTTTGCTCTTGGATCTCTTCTGTTAACGCTACAAGCTTGCTTTGATACGTTGAATCATCGCCCAATTGCTCTTTTAAAGCAGTTAGTTTTCCTTGGGCTTCGTCATAATGACCACTTTCAATTAGGTTTTGAATGGTATTTAGTTCATTTTGATATACCGATTCCTGTTTTTTCTCGGAAATCTCCTTTTTCAAATCACTAGCATCTGTTTTCACCATACTCAAGGTCTCGCCCATTTTTTCAATTTCGATAATTGTTGCCAGAGCAGCATCATAATCCTCATCTTCCATTGACTGAACAGCCTGTTTAAGCAAATTTGCCTGTTCTAGGTAGGATTTAGTTTTAGGATCTGCCTCATCCTCCGCCAGCGCCATTTCAAAGTATGAGACCGCTGAAGCATAATTCTTCTCTGCTAGCATATCCATTCCTTTATCGATCGCTTGATCCACTTCTTTACTGGAACAAGCCGATAATAAAAGAAAAAGTACTACTGTTAAAATAAGAACTGTTAACTTTCTCATCATTTCCTCCATATTTCGCTTCATTTCTTCATTCTGAACATTTCATTCTGGTTTTGAAGTTAGTTTTTCCAGCGAATTGTTTTCCAAGCTCTTCTCCAAAAATTTAACTATTTCGACAGTTAATTATAACAAAAGATGCTCAAATGTGTTTATAACTTCTCTTTTTCTCACTAGGTTTTGGTTATGTCCATCATTCCTTGTCCGAAAATAAATAGGTATGCTTATCCTGCCATGAAGCCAGATAATAAATGCACCTAGTCAACCTTTTTCGAGGACGCCTGTTCCGTTATTTCGATAAAAACCTATGATTTTTATGATAATCGGACACTCGTTCCGCTATTTTAGTTATTTTGAAGTTAATTAGAGTGATACGAGATTAATAAAGGAACTGATGTCCAGAAAGGCAATGATGGAAACGTTTATTTGCAAAATAGGAGATTCTATGTCCGCCGTATAGTAATCAAAAGAATGAAGCTCGGATAAAATGATTCTAGTTCCTTTCTTAATGCTCATTGTTCATTTACTTTAGTTTTCATTTATGATCTACAGCACCGCTAATTTCAATGCCTTTTTTCATTTTTTACTAAAAAAGGGAACCCGTTATTATAATAGATAGTCTCTTTAATTTCCTTCTTTATGCGAAAATCAATGTTTGCTTTTTCTTCGAATCCGATCAAAATCAGTTTTTATGTACTGAAACAATTTAGCATTCCCACCACGATCAGGATGAGCTAATTTTAATAACTCTTTATAAGCGGATAATACCTCTTGATTGCTTGCCATTTTGGAAAGCCCTAATTTTTGTTTATCGACATGTAAAGGAGAAGGTGATTCTTGGGATCCTGACTTTGGTTGAGTTGTACCAGATGCGTTTTCCTTAAGTTTAATCAGTTGATCACGTAAAGCGATATTCTCTTTTAATAAATCCATACTTTCTTGTTGTAATCGTTGGTTTTCTTTTTTTAAAAATAGAATTTCTCCCTTTAACTGTTCTCTCTGTCTAGCAAAGGTTTGGGCTGTTGTTTCATGTAACTTTTCAATGCCGGTAATATGATTATTTTGTGCGTGAATTTTTGCTTTTAACTGTTTAATCGTTAATTCCTTATCAGGATTTTTATAGTCCTTCATAAATTGCTCCAAGGAATGGGCATCGATCGTTAAGCCGATTGACATAATTCTATCTTCTCGTATCCATTTTCTAAATACATCAATATCGTCGGTGATTCCCGCTTCCTTTAACAACGAAAAGGCCTCGTCCCATTTCAAGTGATCCCCCCCTTATCCGATTGGAGTTTAAACATAATTGGTAGACTTTTTTCAATTATTTTAACAACTAATAATAGCATGATGATATTACTTTATGTGGGGGTTTTCTACAATTCTTGACATCATTTAATAGAATCGTTACAAAAGTTACCATTCTTTTTTTCTATTAACATGATTGAAACACAACTTATCAACTATATTATACTGTTTTTTTATTTAAAGAGGCTTGCAATACAGCAGTCAAAATGGATGAATGCCCCTTCTAGATATTCCTTATTCTGAGAGTGTCTGAATCTCACGTTATTTAGTGATAACTAAAAATGCAACAACAAGAACCGTCCCCCTGTTTCAAACAACGAGAACTGCCGCCCCCTGTTTGACCAGCCCCTGTTTCCCCTGTTTTGTAGAATTTTGTCATGTTAATAGTTTGGTATTTTGTGTTACAATCGTACAATAGATTTTTAAAAAATTTGTCGATTTTTGAGAAAGGGTGTCAAAGTAGTGATTGAATCAGGAGAGACCATTGACAGCAGGAGCCACGTAACTAACCGACCTCCTCATCCAAATCCCCGCCTGACCAACAGGAAGAAAGTGTTTAATCGATTTATCCGGAATAAATCGGCTGTTGTTGGTGGATTTTTTATACTTTTTACTATAATTATTGCAATATTCGGTCCGTTTTTTGCTCCATATGATCCGACTGCACAGGATATCGTAAATAAACTCCAGCCTCCATCGAGCGAGCATTGGTTTGGTACCGATAATTTTGGAAGGGATATTTTTAGCCGTATCCTTCACGGTACTGCTATTACCTTATTTGTTGGCTTCGCCTCGGTCGCTTTAGGAGCAACCCTTGGCGTTCTACTCGGTATTGTTTCTGGTTATTATGGTGGAAAAACCGACAGTGTCATCATGAGAAGTATGGACGTCCTACTAGCTTTTCCAGGAATTTTACTAGCACTAGCCATTGTGAGTGTGCTTGGAGGAAGTATCATTAATGTAGTGATTGCAGTATCCATTTCCTCTATTCCTATATTTGCTAGGATTGTAAGGGGCTCTACCTTATCTGTTAAAAAACTAGAGTATATTGATGCAATAAGAGCATTAGGGGCAAGTGATAGAAGAATTATTTTCAAACATATTTTTCCAAATATTACGTCACCGCTTATTGTCCAAGCAACCTTAAATATAGCGACGGCGATCTTATCAGCTAGTGGTCTTTCCTTCCTTGGTCTAGGCGCTCAACCACCTACACCAGAATGGGGAGCCATGCTTAGTGATGGTCGAAACTTCTTATATAATGCACCTCATGTCGCGTTAATTCCTGGGCTTGCGATTGCCATTGTGGTCCTTGCTTTTAACATACTGGGCGATGGACTCAGAGATGCATTAGATCCAAAGGCAAAAGACTAGAGAGGTGAACAACATTGTTTAAGTTTATTTTACGAAGGATCCTACAGACCATTCCCGTTCTAATCGGGGTGTCTATTTTAGTATTCAGCATGATGCACTTAGTTCCTGGGGACCCTGCCCAAATTATGGCTGGGGAAAATGCTCCAAAAGAACAAGTTGAAAATATTAGAGAAAGCTTAGGATTGAATGATCCCTTACCTGTTCAGTACTTCACTTATATTGGAAATGCGATTCAGGGTGATCTAGGAAATTCGATTCGTAGTGGACGTGACGTAATGGATGAAATTAGCTCACGTTTTTGGGTAACAGTGGAGCTGTCCGTGTACAGTACGATTTTGGCCATTTTTATCGGGATTATTGCCGGAGTGATTTCCGCAACGAGAAAAAATACATGGATTGATACGGGAATCATGGTGGTGGCCCTTTTCGGTTTATCGATGCCAAGTTTCTGGTTAGGCTTGATGCTTATTCAGTGGTTTGCCATTGGAATAGACTTACCGAGTTGGATTCCCTTCCTTGAAAATACAAGATGGTTCAAGCCATCCGGTTGGGGAAGCTTCGAACAACTCGTTCTGCCAGTGATTACACTCGGAACGGGTAGTGCAGCGATTATTGCGCGGATGACGCGCTCCAGCATGCTGGATGTGATTGGACAAGATTATATTCGTACAGCTCGAGCTAAAGGGGTTAAGGAACGTGTCGTGATTTATCGCCACGCTCTAAAAAACGCATTAATCCCCGTTGTAACGGTTGTTGGTCTTCAATTTGGCGGTCTGCTCGGCGGTGCTGTCTTAACCGAAACCGTATTTGCCATTAATGGAATGGGACGACTCGTCATTGATTCCATCAGTGCTAGAGACTTCCCAGTTGTGCAAGGAACGATTTTGGTTATCGCCCTCCTATTTGTAGGGGTGAATTTACTAGTGGATATCACCTATAAATTCTTGAACAAACGAATCGACCTGGATTAGACGAAATCATCGTTACTAGAAAGGAATATGCATATGGCAACAACTCATTCATATGAAAATATTTTAGAAATCAAAGAGTTACGAACTTCATTTTTTACAAAAAATAATGAAGTAAAGGCAGTGGATGGTGTCTCGTTCTCGATTCCTAAGCGGAAAACGCTCGGTGTTGTTGGGGAATCTGGGTCAGGGAAAAGCATTACCTCCCTATCCATTCTTAGATTAATAGAAAAACCAGGAAAAGTGGTGGGTGGAGAAATCTATTTTAAAGGGGAAAATCTATTAGATAAAACCGAAGCAGACATGCGCAAAATTCGTGGAAACGAAATATCTATGATTTTCCAAGAACCGATGACCTCATTAAATCCAACCTTTACGATTGGTCAGCAGATTGGGGAAGCTTTTAAAATCCATCAAGGACTAGGTAAAAAAGAAGCACTAGAGCGATCGGTTGAAATGTTAAAACTCGTCGGGATCCCATCCCCAGAAAAACGAGTAAAACAGTATCCGTACGAACTATCAGGTGGGATGAGACAACGGGTCATGATCGCGATGGCACTGGCATGCAATCCTGATTTATTAATAGCTGATGAACCAACGACCGCACTGGACGTTACGATTCAAGCACAGATTTTAGATTTAATCAAAGATCTTCAAGCCGAATTAGGCATGGGCGTTCTTTTCATCACCCATGATCTTGGAGTAGTGGCGGAAACCTGTGATGTTGTAGCGGTCATGTACTGCGGTCAAGTGGTAGAATACGCCGACGTAAAAACATTATTCAAGCATCCAAAGCATCCATACACAGTCGGTCTCATGAACTCCATTCCCCCACACGACCACGATATTGAAGGGGATCTGCAAACCATTCAAGGTTCTGTACCAAATCCGAATGAAATGCCAACAGGATGCCGTTTTGCTCCTCGTTGTCCATTTGCAACAGAACTTTGTAAAACTAAATTGCCTGATTTGAAAACAGATGAAGAAGGAAATCAAATTCGCTGCTGGATTTATACAGATGAGTGGGATGGAGACGCGGAGGTGAATGTCCATGCAACAACAGAAAGAACTTCTTAAAGTAACGAATTTGAAACAGTATTTTCCCATCAAAGGTGGAATTTTGGGAAGAACCGTCAATCATGTAAAAGCAGTAGATGACATTTCCTTCACCGTTTATGAAGGGGAAACATTAAGCATTGTTGGTGAATCAGGTTGTGGGAAATCGACTACAGGACGTGCCATCCTGAGGCTGGATGAACCCACTTCAGGTAGCGTGGATTTTGATGGTGTCGATTTATTGTCCCTTAATAAAAAAGAAATGAACAAAATGAGGAAAAACCTTCAAATCATTTTTCAGGACCCCTATGCTTCGATTAACCCTAGGCACACGGTTCGCCAAATTTTAACGGAAGCAATGGAAATTCAACATGTTTTACCAAAAGATCAGCGGGATGACAGAGTCATCGAACTACTTGAAACAGTAGGTCTAGGTGCACACCAAGCAGACAGATTGCCTCATGAATTTAGTGGTGGACAAAGACAACGGATTGGGATTGCACGGGCGTTATCTGTTAATCCTAAACTCATTATTGCTGATGAAGCGGTATCTGCATTAGATGTATCGATTCAAGCCCAGGTCTTAAATTTACTAAAAAAATTGCAGCGTGAATTTCGTTTAACTTATCTATTTATTTCACATGACCTTGGGGTTGTCCGTCACATTTCAGATCGAATCATCGTGATGTATTTAGGTAAAATAGTAGAAATTGCCGATAAAAAATCATTGTTTGAAAATCCACAACATCCTTATACAAAATCGCTATTATCAGCGATTCCAAGTACGAATGTCGATCATAAAAAAGAACGGATCATTCTAAAAGGGGATGTTCCTTCACCGATTGATCCGCCAACAGGCTGCCGATTCCATACACGTTGTCCTTTTGCTACAGAGTTGTGTAGAACAGAAACACCAGAGCTTCGAAGTGCCGACAATATGAAAGATGGCCATCAAGCGGCATGTCACTATATGGAAGAGATCTCGGCTAATAAGTTGCAGACAACTGTATAATAGATTAACCGGAAAAGACTCCACCACTGGAGTCTTTTTCTAAAAATAGTTAACATGTTACAGCACTAATTCAACAAATCCCGATAAATTTTCTTGGTTTTCGAGAAAAATACATTGATTGCTTCACCGCGTTAGTATAAAATAGATAGGAATTTGTCGATTCATGTCAAAATTTTTACACGATATGAATTTAGAAAATTCCACAATATCCAAATAAACAGGGAGATGTAATCATGTACAACTTAGTGAAACAACTTAGTCAATTACATGGTCCATGTGGGTATGAGCAGAATGTCACCTACTTTATTAGAGACTATGTTCAGGAGAAAGTAACGGAGTCCTGCGTCGATGCATTAGGGAATGTGATCGCAAGGAAAAAAGGAACGAAACCTGGACCTGTCACACTATTGACTGCACATATGGATGAGGTCGGCTTCATCGTCAAAAAAATCGAGGAGAATGGCTTACTTCGCTTCGAAAAACTTGGTGGACATGATGACCGGATTCTTCTCGCACAACCCGTAAAGGTGCTTGGCTCAAAAGGTGAATGCGATGGCGTGATTGGAACCATCTCGGTTCATTATCTTAAATATGATGATCCCAAAAAGGTTCGAGCTCATTCCGAGTTGTACATAGATATTGGTGCCTCCTCCAAACAAGAGGTCATGGATATGGGTGTAGAAGTTGGAACACCGGTTACTTGGGCAACGGAAACGAAGGTAATTGGAAAAGCCAATAATCAAAAGATCGTTGGAAAAGCCCTCGATGATCGTGCAGGTTGTGCGGTTCTGTTGGCTGTATTAGATGAAATCCAGGACAAAGATTTTGCTGGGGAAATCGTCTTTCTTTTTACCGTCCAAGAGGAAGTAGGTTTAAGAGGCGCGCAAACCGCTTTGAGTGGATTAACCGACATCGATCTGGCTATTGCCGTCGATACGACTGCTGTTAGTGACACTCCAGAGGAAACGATGGATCAAAGCTTACGCATCGGTGCCGGTACAGGGATTAAAGTCATGGATTTTAGCTTGATTGTCCAAAAAACAATCAAAGATCGCTTGAAAACCATTGCGCAGGAAGAAGAGATTCCATACCAATTGGAGGTTTTCCCTGGCATTGGTACAGACGGTGGAGCTGTTGCGTTATCGAACAAAGGGATCCCGACAGGTGTATTATCCATTCCATCCCGTTATGCCCACTCTCCTGTAGAGGTCATAAGTGTTGCTGATTTAGTGGCAACAAAAGATTTACTAATAGCATTCCTATTCCATTTGGATGAAGGGACAAGTTTTGCATTTTAAAAAAGAAACAGAAGGGGAAAAACAATATGAAAACATCTAAGAAATCATTCATTGTTACGGTTTTTGCCGTTTTACTAAGTTTATTCCTTGCCGCTTGTGCAAGTGAACCAGAAGATCAAACGTCTGATAATAATGGCGACAAAGCACAAAGCACAGGCGGAGATTTAGTCATTGCCACACAATCAGATGCCGTATCATTAGATCCGCAATTATCAAACGATACTTCATCTGCCAATGTCCGAATCAATATTTACGATACATTAGTAACCCAAGACGGGAACATGGAATTACAACCCAGCCTTGCAGAAAGTTGGGAACAAGTTGATGATACGACTTGGGAATTTAAACTTCGTGAAGGTGTAACATACCATGATGGATCGACTTTTAATGCAGAAGTGGTAAAAGCAAATATCGATCGTATCCTTGACCCTAAAGTTGCATCACCAGCTGCGTTTATGTATAACATGGTAAAAGAAGTTCAAGTGGTTGACGAGTATACCGTACGATTTATTACGGAATTTCCTTTCGCACCACTACCAGCGCACTTAGCACACCCTGTTGGTGGAATGATTTCAAAAGATCAAATTGAAGCAGATTATGCGGCAATGGAATCTGGAGAAAAAGCAGGTAGTGTGATTAATGAGCATCCAATCGGATCAGGTCCATTCAAATTCAAGGAATGGAAAACAGGTCAATCTATTACGTTAGTAAAAAATGATGACTATTGGAACACACCGGCATTGCTTAATTCCGTTACATTTAAAGTCGTTCCAGAAGACTTAACACGTATTTCAGAATTGACTACTGGGGATTCTCATATATCTATGCCGCTTAGCCCATCTGATGTCGCTCAAGTAGAGGGTACCGATGGAATGCATGTACAACGACAAGAAAGTTCATCATTGTCTTATATCGGATTCAATATGGACAAAAAACCATTTGATGATGTTCGTGTCCGTCAAGCTATTTCCATGGCCATTGATAAAGAAGAAATCATTAAGGGCATTTATGATGGTGTAGGAATCCCTGCAAACGGACCACTAGCCCCAGGAATTTTTGGTTATGATAAAGATCTTAAAGCTCCAGAATACAATATCGAAGAAGCGAAAAAATTATTAGCAGAAGCTGGATATGCTGATGGCTTCTCTACCACTATTTGGGTTAACGATGACCGTCAGCGTGTAGATACGGCAACAAATGTCCAAGCACAACTTGCTAAAATTGGGATTGACGCAAAAGTGGAAACGTTGGAATTTGGTGCGATGTTAGAAAAGACAGCAAACGGAGAACACGACATGATGGTATTTGGCTGGACAACCGTTACAGGTGACGCAGACAATGGCTTGTTCCCATTGTTCCACTCAGCGAACCTAGGAGCTCCAGGAAATCGTACCTTTACGGTAGATGAAGAGTTAGACCAACACCTAGCGGAAGCTCGACAAACGATCGATTCCGAAAAACGTTTAGATTTATATAGCAAAGCACAAGAAAGACTGATTGAAATTGCACCAACTGTAAACATTCTTTACCTAGAACATTTATTAGGCGTACGTGATGAAGTAAAGGGATTAACACAACTCCCAACCCAATTATTACAGCTTAAAAACGTATCTATTGAAGAATAAAACAGGGGGACGGTTCTCAGCGTTTCATTTTGAAACGCCGGAAACAGGGGGACGGTTCTCAGCGTTTCATTTTGAAACGCCGGAACCGTCCCCTTGTTTTTCTACCTTTTCCCCTTTATTGTTCGGGGATTGATTCACGAAAAAATTCTTCACCATTATCAATAACCGTATATTCTGCCTCTGTTTGTTTAGTATCCGGATTGATCAACTCTACTGTCACTTTTAAAGCAACATCACTTTCTAAATCTTTTACACCCCAGATCCGTAAAAACTTTGCTTGTTCTAAAAATACAGTTTCTACGGTTAATACATCTTCCTTTTCCCCATCTATAGATTCTAAATGGACAAAGGCCTGTATAAATTCGATAGGCTGGTCCTTACTTTCCAAATACGTTTGTAAAAAAGTCAAATACTTAGGAAAATCCAATAATTTATCTTCAAAAAAGTACTTCTCAAATTCGGTAGGATCCGCTGTGTAAAATAATTGCTTTTGCATATAACCATTCCCCTTCACGATCTTTTTCTCCCATTATAACATTGAAACATGGGGACGGTTCTCAGCGTTTCACTCTTTCAGGCGTCAGGACAGTTCTAGTGTTTCAAATATCTTAAAAATAAAATTATTCCCTTGGTTTCTTACTAATTCAAGATCAAGCCATTAGTATCTTTAGTTTGGGTAAAATGAAACAAGGAGAACCGTCCCCCTGTTACAGATCGCCATAGCTTTAGGCTATACCAAACGATAGTTTATACGTGTTACGCTATACGGATTCCACCATGCTACAATTACTTTCATACAACAGGCGGTGTCGATGCATCGACATAACATACTTATATTGATTGGAGAGATTTAAAATGAATCCTGTTTCATTTTTTGAGCAAAGCAAATTAAAACCCTTCCACATTTGGTTCGTTTTTTGGTTATTTATCATTATGATGTTTGAAGGATATGATGTCGTGATCTACGGGGCGACCATTCCTTTCTTAAAAGAATCATGGGGAATATCTGATATCGTAGCAGGTTCGATCGGCAGTTATACAACCATTGGGACAGCCATTGGTGCTGTAATTTTCGGATTATATTCCGATCGGTTTGAGCGGAAACGTATCATTATTTTAACGACCGTTATGTTTAGCCTTTTCACTATGTTGTCAGGTTTTGCACCGAATGCAACCTTCTTCACGGTTTGTCGAGTGATTGCTGGATTAGGATTTGGAGGAGCAATGCCGAATGTCGCTTCGCTTATTTCTGAATATGCACCATTAAAATTTCGAGCAGCGATTATTTCCTTTATCTTTTGTGGATATTCCGTTGGTGCGATGGGCGCCTCTTTTATCGGTCAGGCCGTCCTTCCTGATTTTGGCTGGCAACCGGTTTACTGGATCGGAGCGATTCCTTTATTTTTACTCCCATTAATGGTAAAGGCCATTCCTGAATCACTGGAATACCTGCTGACGAACAAACAGCATAACCGTATTGCGAAGATTGTTGATAAAATTCAACCTAGCGTGACGGCAACACTTGATTTTACTTTTAAAAAGAAAGCAAAAGTGAAAAAATCACCGATTAGTGCTCTCTTCACGAAAAAATACGCTATTTCAACGATGATGTTCTGGTTATCGTGTTTCTGTACATTTATTCTCATGTACTCGCTTAACACTTGGTTACCCACATTAATGCTACAAACTGGTTATAACTTATCTTCAAGCTTAATGTTTGTGGCTGTCTTACAAATTGGTTCCATTGTTGGTACCTTAATTCTTGGTAATGTTATTCAAAAAGTAGGATATAAAAAGGTATTAATCCCGCTTTATTTTGTAGGCGCGGTTAGTTTAACACTGATTGGCTTTTCTACAAATCTATATCTAGCATACTTTTTAATTTTCCTTATCGGGGCTGCGACAGTGGGGCTACAAAATATGTCCAATGCATTCGTTGCTAATTATTATCCAGTCGACATTCGTTCGGCGGCCCTTGGAAGTACAATGGCCTTCGGTCGAATCGGTTCCATTGTCGCTCCAACCTATGTGGCCGTGTTGCTAACGATGAACCTACAGCCACAATTGAACTTCATGCTCATTGGAATAGCAGCCATCTTCGGCATGATCGCCATGTTTTTCATCAATGACAAAGCAGCCGATTATCAAACCGATCAACAATTAGATGAAAGTAACACCAAAACCGCTTAATCATTTTTAAAAAGTGTAAGGAGGTCTGAGAAATTCAGACCTCCTTTACTATGTGCATACTTATTGCCCAATATAATTAATGCTTGAATAGAAACACGGGGACGGTTCTCAGCGTTTCACTCTTTTAGGTGTCAAAACAGTTCTAGTGTTTCAAAAATCTTAAAGAAACAAAATTCTCCGCTTGGTTTCTAAAACATTCGAGATCTAGCCATCAGAATCTTTGTTTGGATAAAATGAAACAAGGAGAACCGTCCCCGTGTTCACCCTTGGTCACTTCTATACCATTTTTTGATGGTCGTAGCAATAGATCTTGCCTTTAAACTTTTTATTTGCAAGGCAATAAGATGTCACCTTTTCAGAGACTTGCTTATTACAGATAACGCATGTGTTATTGGTTTCATTTATCTTTACTTGCTTTTGGATACTCAATTTATGTTTTTCTCTGATTGCTGCGTCAGTAATGTTAGCATTTAGAATAGATTGATAGATTGTCGTTATGTCCTCTTGCATAAGTAAAGGTTCGTTGTGCTGTAATTTTCTCACCGCTATTTTTCGGTTGATAAATTCCGTCAGCTCTATATCATAAATGACGAGTTGATCTGATGAAATCTTTCTAAGTTCTGGGTCAATTTTAAACGTACACCTTTTCGTAAATGATATGATTGAAACAAATGTACGTTCATACTCTTTGCCAATATAATGAATCAATGCTTGAATATGGCCATAATTCTGTTTAAGCGGATTCATCATTTTAAACTTTCCATTTACTGACCAAGTTTTCCTATCTTCCCCACCATATACGGTCCCCTGATAATTTTTCGTCTCTATCACAAAGATTCCATATGGAGTAATAATTACATGATCAATTTGTGAGTAACCGGATAGCGACTTATAGTTTCTTATTAGTAAATCACTTATGTGTAAATAGTTTTTAGGAAATTGACTCAATTGTATATCGGTTTTATACTCTCCTATATCCCCTTTACGACTTGCAAACTTTTCTTTGTTTTTATCACTAGTATGTTTAGGCTTTTGTTTTTCAGCCACATCAACTTTTTTCTCCTTACGGAAAATATTCATAAATTGGAACATATTCATTTCCTTCCATTATTTATTTCTCATTATTACATATATCGGCAAAATTCCAGCAAGATAAATGACAGACAATCTAACACAACGAGAAAATAATATACACCTTCTTCTTTTTTACTATTTGCTTAAGAGGAACAAAAAGAATAGGTCTGCAGAGATTTCTCCTACAGACCCTTCCCACTTCTATTTATCTACTAATCTTTTGACAGATTTCGGGTAGTGACTGTGCACCCAATCTAGATACCCAAAATTAATCCCTTTACCTTTTAAACTTTTTACAAAAAAATAAGATTATTTTATACAATTAGTTCTTACAACCATTTTTATCACAAGTTATTTTGGTACTAGTATTCTCCCAGTGACTATAATTTTCCTTTGTATTGAATCCGCAACCAGTGTTTCCACCTTTAGTTCCATTATGCACAATTCCAGTTGGTATATGTTTAACAGCCATCTTTATCACCTCCCTTCAATCTTTTATTTTTTGAAAAAAGTGATTACGGTTCTCGCTTTTCATTGCCTGCTCCCTGTTGAAACAAGAGAAAGTTTTGGTATGTCTCTACTCTTTTTTGTTAAATGTAAAACGTGAGAAGCGTCAATATTTTCACTTAGATTCTTTTCAATCTAATACTATAGGCAATTGTATCCCTATTACCAAACCGAACATTAGTTCCTATTTATATATTTTAATCGTTTACATTGAATTTGTAAATTATTTTAAGAATATTTATCCTACACATTTGTTGAATCATTCAAACAAAATAAGATATACGGTTAACATTAGTCAATATGAAGAATAATATTGAATCTTTAACTGTTTGCTTTTTATTCATCTCGATACAGGTAATAATAGATTTGATAAAGTAGTCAAACGTGGAAGTAATAAGGCTAAAATTGCCGTTAGGAATACATGACCTATAGTCTATTAAACAAAAATAGTATTATTAATATTTAACATACAAATTAGCAAACCTCTTCATTTAAAGAAAATCCGGAATTATAATGTCTACTTTTATGAGCCAAACGAATAGCCAACCAAAACTATTGTTATATTCCCCAAAAACATTCAAAGGAATTATTCATTTCCATCAACAGGTATGAAGTTCACTATCCCCATGTCTCGCAACGTTTGATAAGTAATGAAACAACAAGAACCGTCCCCACGTTCCAAAAAATACTTTTATAACCAATCTATGTATAGTAATATAGTAATAGGTTAAAAGGAGGTGATTGTATGAAATGCCATAAGCATTATGACATGGATGCTGTGTCTCAATGTGTAGACTGTGGAAAAGCACTGTGCCCAACATGTTCTGAAAAATTTTCTTTTCCCATTTGTGATAGTTGTAATTTAGCTAGAATTGGCAATGATCGAAACATCTTAATAAAAAATACTGTAATCATGGTGGCCTTATTTATTTTTGGATTTTACCTTTCAATCACTGGGGAAAGTGGTTTCTTTATGTCACTTGTAGGCGGATACTTCATTGCAGGTATTCCATGGGGTTGGAGCGTATTAAGCCGAATTACTCCAAATATTTTCCTATTTATGCCAGTGATCGGCTGGGTCATTTACTTCAGCATTAAACTTGCTTTATCGCTAATGATCGGTATGTTTGTTACTCCTTTCAAAATTTACCAAGTAGTCAATGGATTAAAAAAAGCAAAGGAATTAGAACAATATACAAAGGCAGTTTAAGGTATGAGTACATAAATAACTGGATTTTTAGAAGCAGGAACCAATTATGGTCCTGCTTCCATTTTTATAAAAAACGATATACGTATTTATATCAGAACTATCATATAGATAAAAAACTTCTGTACCACCTAGCTTTCTTTTCTACAAAAGGCTAGAGGTAGTACTTGAGTTACTCTCAGATGACACCGGAGGAGCTGCAAACATATGGGAATGCACGATGAAACCGTAGGAGAGCACTATAAAACCCACTTAGAACAAGTTAAATGGAATAATCAATATTTCTTTGGGAAAAGCATGGTAAAAGTACTGATTGCAGCAGTTGTCATTTATATTTTTCGCGTGATCCAAAAAGGTTCCAATTCATATGTATACGAAGGAACAGCTGTGCAAGAGATGGGGAGAATTGCCATCAGAACTCTTCCAACCTTTTTTATCGTTCTTCTATTAGGCGCGGGGGTATTGTGGTATATAGGTAAGAGAAAATATGATGCTGAGTTGGTAAAGGTCCGGCAAGTAGATTATATTGCTGGGCAAGTAATTAAGAAACATGCACCGTTTCCAACGGTTGAAAAAATAAAGACCAATATGGAATTTATTGATACTGCACCGGAACATTTGGAACCTGAAAAAGTGAAGATGGCCAATGACCAACAAGAAATATTCTTAAGCGAGAAAATAAAACACCTTGAGGACCTACGGTTAACAGAAGAAGAAGCCGCTGTATCACAGGTAGAACGAATACACTTTTCACTATTGTCTGAATATCAACCCTATGTTCTTGAACAATTTAACAAACAACTCTATCAAAAAAACGTAAACGACATAGACTGGATTTACAAAGGCATCAATCTCGTTCAAAGATTCGAAGAGTATGTTCAAGAAGCTCATGAATCTTATTCAAAAGAGTTAGGAATTATCGCTTCGGGTAACCGGGGAGAAGAACGAGTAGAGAACGAACTGGATTTAATGAAATCATATTGCACGTATTTATCTAATGTTCGGTTAGAAGTAGAAGGAAACTCTGTTGAAACAGATAGTATTGTCTTCTCACCAAACGGAATCTTTTTCTTAGAAGTAAAGAACTTTGCGGAAAAAGGGAATTACAGTCTAAAGATTGCAAAGGATGGCCAATGGCAGCAAATATATCAGAACGGTACGATCATTCCCATGAAGGATGTGCAGGCCCAAAATAACCGGCATATCTTCCTAAAAGATCGATTCATTCGGGAACAATGGGAGAAATTATACGGGGAAGCTCCCCCTTCCATTCACTATCATTCCGTCATTGTCATTGCAAATGATCATGTCATGATTAACAATGAATCGGATGTACCTGTTATTCGAATTTCTCAACTATATCACCACATCATGAAATTCCAAGATAGTCTATCTCAAGATGTATTGGATCGAGTGAAGAACATTATTCTTTCCAATCAACTTCCTCCGAAAGAGTATGCGGTTCATGATTACTCCAAAGGGATCGAAGAATATCGTGCGAAAATTAATATCCTGGAAGAACACGGACAGGCAATGTGGCAATTGTATTATGACTACTTAGGGGAAGTACAAGGTCACAGAAAATAAATGTTGAAATCTACAAATGGGATATAGACCATTATAGGAAGTAGTTCTTTTTCATATGGTGCAGAATGGAGGCAAAGGAATTTGAAGTTATTCATGCCATGTTTGTTTATTTTTGTAACGATTCTACTAGCAGGCTGTACCGAACAGAGCGAGGTAAAAGAGCAGCAAACGATTCAAAAGCAGGAAACGGTTAAACAAGACAAGGCGGGAAGTGATTTAGAAGAAAATTCTACTCAAGATGACGAGAAAAAAACTAAGCCGGCAAATGAGATGGAATTAAATGAAGATGAGGTCACTTGGGAAGGTAAGTGGATTTTTCTAAGTGATGACAATCTTGGACAACTTTTGATTGAACAGGTGGATGACGATACGATCACTTACCTCCTAGCGGGAAGCAGAATGAACCCTGTTAATTTAAGTTCTTATGGAAATTCCTTAGAAGGAACAGGTGTGATTAAAGGAAACTCTATTGAATTAACAAGTAGCTCAAATCCAGATTGTGGCGGTTCCTTTGTTAAAAATCATGATGTGATTACTGTTTCTATACCTAATGGAGGTTGTCATACACCACAAGTATATTTAGAGGGCGATTATAAAAAAGCAGAGTCGATTGAGATTCCACCTCTCTTACAGATTCATAATGGAAATTTCCAAGTTTTTGGTATATCAATGGGAGATACGCCGTCTATCGTAAAGGGGTTAATTGGAAATCCAGAAAACGAAGGTCCGGATGAAGAGGAATTTTATGAATGGATACAGACCTTTGACATGAATCATCTTTTAATCTCTTATTATAGCAATCAGGTAGACTCTATTTCAGCAGTGGTAAGTAAAGATCAGTTAGAGACCGCTATTTCAGACCAATTTAATGGTGAAAAATATAGGGGTGACAGCGAATCAATTTACCTATACAATCCAGAAAATGAACAATTACTTATCTACACTCCTTCCCAAGAAGATCCAACAAAGGTAAATATTTTAGTTACACATGCAGATGGAAACTTCCATGCCGGCGTTGAGAATGGCTGGATTGAGTCACAGGGATGAAACAGGGGGACGGTTCTCCTGTTTCACCTCATCAAATGAAATGAGGAGAGCCACCGTATTTCACTTCCCTATTATGCTTAAAATGGAACAAGGAGAACCGTCCCCCTGTTTCATGTAATGATATTCCCATACCCCTGATACTCTTCAGGTACGTGATCGGTTATGATTTGAACGTCCCCGATCCTGGCAAATTGATAGGGGGACACCTTTCCGAATTTAGAGGAATCCGCTAAGACGAAGGCTTGGCGGGAATTTTTGATGCTTAATTCTTTGAGTAACGATTCATTTTGGTCCGCATTGGTCAGTCCGAATCTTGAATCAATCGCATTGGTCCCAAGAAAAACTTTATCAAAATAAATTTTCGATAGCGCCTCAATCGCCATGGGTCCCACCATCGCCATCGTTTCATGCTTTAAATTCCCTCCGATGACACTGACCTTTATATTCCTCTCGACCGCAATATTGATATTGGTAATCCCATTTGTATAGATCGTTGTATTTGTATTCGTATTCTGGTAACATTCGAACATCATCTGGGTCGTCGTGCCGGAGTCAATGAAAATAATATCTCCATCTTCAATGTAAGAGATCGCTTTTTCAGCAATTCGTTTTTTTTCCTCTACATAAAGAATATTACGATTGCTCATGGACGTTTCTTTCGTCGTATCAATGAACGTAGCTAGACCGCCATACTTGACTTCAACGATTCCTTTTTCCTCAAGCTGCTTTAAATCTCGACGGACGGTAATTTCCGAAACCCCCATCTCCATCGCGAGCTCCGTGATATAGGAAGGCTTTTTCTTCAATTTCTCTAAAATGTATTCATGTCGTTTAAAAGGGATCATCTTCCTCACCACCACTCATATCGCTTTTCTTAACACTTCCATCCCTCATCACAATCCCACATCTACACAAACGGGAAAATGATCGGAAGGATACCGTCCATGGAATCGGTCCGTAATCACCGTCGTTTTTTCCACTCTTACATACTGATTCACAAAAATATAATCAATCCAATGGTACTGATCCCAACTTAATCCATGATTAAAACCAACACCTGTACAGGTTCCCGTCGGACCGGTATGGTGTGGAGATCCATCGACAACATTTCTCAACTCGGGAACCAGTACTTGATAAAACCGTTCATCCCTCTCCCCATTAAAATCACCCATTAAAAATACCGGATGATCAACGATCGCTGCAATCCGATCTAATAAAATCTGTGTAGACTGAAAACGAGCTTCTTCACTGCGATGGTCAAAATGGGTATTAAACACATAAAATTCCTTCCCCGACTCCCTAATCTGAAATCTTCCCCACGTACAAATTCTCGGGCAGTCGGCCTCCCATCTTTTCTCCTTCTCTTCATATTTTAATGTCTCTGACAGCCAAAAGGTATCAAATTCTACTAAATCGAACTTTGATTTTTTATAAAAAATAGGATTGTATTCATTGCTCTCTTCCTCGGACCTACCCACTCCAAAATAATCATAATCCGTTAATGATTGCAGATCCTGTAGCTGTCCCTCTTTTACTTCCTGTAGCCCCACCAGATCAAAGTCATAATCCCGAATGACTTTCATGACTTGATTTTTTCTATTCACCCAAAGATCTTCGACATCATCAGGGGTTTCCATCCGGATGTTATAGGTCGCTAAACGTAAATTACTCATGTGTACCACCTCTCCTCTTTCTTTTTTTAAACCTTACATTTCCATAAACAGCTGTAAGAATCAGCGTGTTTAAGACCATTAAAATAGCCGTATAAACAAGAGTCAGCGCCTTTGTGTCTGCTGAAACGGAATTGCTCGTCGCATTCATAATGGTGATCCCTAGTGGCTCATATAATGGATGATAGAGAAACACAGTTAAATCGTAATCTGGCAAAATACCAATAAAATTTAGAGCAAAAATTCCTGCAATGGAAGGCAAAATGATCGGCAATAGCACTTTAATAAATGTATAGAAAGAATTGGCACCTAAATTTTTGGCCGCTTCTTCGATTTCATGATTAATCCCGTAAAAGGTAGACTTTGAGATACGCAGTGTGAACGGAATATGAACGATGATATAGCCAATTAACAGCAACCAAAATGTCCCAGTAAAAACCTGATTCAGCACAATCCATTGGCTGGTATTGAACGTAACAATTAATCCAACAGCAATCAATGTGGATGGCAGGAACCAAGGAATCATTAACACATAGTCTAATAGCCTCGTTAATGTATTATTATATTTTTTCATCAAATAGGCACACAACAAACAAAAAGCAACAACCAAGAAAGAGCCCGCTAGACCATACCCTAGTGATACTAAATAAGGACTGAGCGCTTCTAAACTAGAAAAAGCCAAAAAGTAATGATCTAAAGTAAAACTGTCTAGAGTCAGAACACCGGATGAAATCGCTAAGGAATCGGTAAAGGAATAAAGAATAATGGCTAGCACAGGAAGGCTATAGATCACAAAAGCACCATATGCAAAAAGGTGGACAAGCACATTTCCCAGTTTGTGATTGATCTTTTGTTTTACCAAGTTCGACTTCGTTTTAGAAATAGACATGTAGTTCCCTTTTTCTTCAGATCGAAGCATGAACGTTAATAAAATAATGGTTACAACCCCTAAAATCAGTGCCAGCACAGTCGCTAAATCCTTTGAACTAGAGCTGTTGGCAAAGGTTAGAATCATCGGGGTAATCGTCTCAAATTCTTTCCCACCAAACACTAATGGCGCTGAAGTGGCACTTAATCCTGTTAAAAAGGTCAAAATCGTCAAAGCAAACAACGTAGGCTTTAAAGTAGGGAGAACCACTTTCCTGAGAATTGTCCACTGCGAAGCCCCTAAATTTTTGGCTGCTTCAATGGTCTGATAATCCACGCTTTTCAGGGCACTAGATAAAAACAGCACATGGTTCGATGTACACGCGAAAGTCATGACAAATGTAACCGCAAATAACCCACTAAACCAGTTAGGATCCCCATTCGGATTTAGTTGTAGAAAAAGGTTAGTCAATGGGCTATTCTCACCATAAACAAGTTTATATCCTAAATTAAGTGCAACTCCACTGTAAATAAGGGTGGTAAAATAGCTTATTTTTAAAAAGCGGGCCCCTTTGATATCAAAATAATTTGTGATTAATACAAGGGCAATCCCTACAAAATTAACTGTACATGTTAAAATAACGGCTAATAAAATACTATTAAAAATACTGCGAACCGCGCGCTCAGAACTTAAAAGCTTTTGAACAGGTTCAAGCGAAAAGTCACCTGTTCCGAAAAAGGTCTCATAAATCGTATTGACATTCGGAAAAATCAAAAAGGCAAAGACAAACCAAGAGATTAAAAAGCTTAAAAGAATAATGACGGGATTAAATTTGTTTTTTAACGTATCCATCTCAGGTCCACCTCCTCTTATGCATACTGCAGAACGTGCTGCTGATTTAGGACAACTCGTACCTTTTGGTTTTGTAACTCTTCCATTGGCAGTTTTTCCTTTAAAATGGTGCGTATAATGGTATTCTCAATGGCGATGGTATATTTCGTGTAAATGCCATAATACTCCGTATCGACCAAAACCCCTTCGAATGCGACCTCGTCCTCATTAAGTGAATAAGATTGATCACTAGTAAACAGTTTTAATTTTTCAATTCGTGTATAGAAATGACGGTGATCTCTAAAATTCAAGGCAGGAAATTTTTCTGGATATCGATGAACGAGGGTTGTCATATCATTGCTATCCCCAATAAAGTTACAGACAAATTCCGTTGCAGATTGTTCATAAATCTCTTGGGGTGTCCCGATTTGTTCAATTTCACCCTTATTAAAAACAGCAATCCGGTCAGATAAGGTCAACGCCTCTTCCTGATCGTGAGTGACATAAATCGTCGTAATCCCAAAGTTTCTTTGCAAACTTTTCAGCTCATTTCGCAGCTGCACACGTAGCTTTGCATCGAGATTGGACAAGGGCTCGTCCAATACTAAAATATTCGGCTGATTCACCAGTGCCCGGGCAATGGCCACCCGCTGCTGTTGTCCGCCTGATAGTTCGGATACCTTCTTACTCAACTGCTCGGAAGTTAGATCCACCTTTCTTGCAATCTCATGAACCTTTTTCTCAATCATCCCTTTATCCACTTTATTCACTTTTGGCCCAAATGCAATGTTGTCAAATACCGTCATCGTTGGAAACAGAGCGTAGCTTTGGAAGACCATTTTAATATCTCGTTTTTCCGTAGGTAACTTGGTAATGTCACGGTCATTTAAATAAATACTCCCCGACGACGGCTGGGTTAGACCCACTAAGGCACGTAAAGTTGTCGTTTTTCCACAGCCTGAAGGCCCTAAAAAGGTGAAGAACTCTCCTTCTTTCACATCAAAATTCAACTTCTTTACCGCTATAAAATCATCATATTGGATGGTGATATCTTTAAAAGTAATCATCGAATTCTCCCTCTTTCCAAAAATAAAAAGGATTGAAATAATGATAAAATCCTATTATTTCAATCCTGAGCCTATTAATCGTTTAAAAAATGACTAGCTTAAAAGATTTCTAGTTCTAGTTTTTCTACCCATGAATCAATGTTTTCTGTGACAAATGCCCAGTCAATCTCTTGCGCTTTGACATCCGCAAATACCTCTTTCTGGAACTCAGTCACTTGACCCTGAGCTTTCGTATTAGCAGGCATGGCATTAAATTCAGCTGCGAAAGCCCCTTGAACATCTGCAGAACCAAACCAATCGATAAATTCCTGTGCTAATTTCTCTTGTTCGGTTCCATTGACAATTCCAACACTTTCAACGACTAACGGTGTTCCAGCTTCTGGATGGATAAAAGCTGGCTCTGTTCCATATTGTTCTGTCTTTGCTCCTAATTCACCAGAAATCATCGTACCAATTGGTGCTTTACCAGACGCAAACATAGTGGAATAATCTTCACCTTCTGGAATTTGCACGCCATTCTCAAAATAACGTTCAATCGTTTCCCAGCCTTCTGCAGAAATTCCTAATTCCCCGTTTGAATCTTGGAATTGTGATAGAATCCCAGCAACGATCACTTTTGACGTAGCCGCTCCTAAATCATCACGAGCCTGGTAGATTCCAGCAAACTCTTCCTTATTTGCCAAGTCGAGATAGCCTTCAGGTGCATCCTCTTCCTTAACAAATTCAGGATTATACGATAAAATTAACGCTTGTTTTACTAAACCATGGTAATAGTTATCAGGATCGTTAATGCCTTCTTCAACCTCTCCAGCCCATGCTGGTTCATATGGAAGCAATACATCTTCTGATTGTAATTGTTCAAAGAACATATGATTTAACCCAAATACAACATCGGCTACTGGTTTTGCTTTTTCCGAGATCAAACGGTTTGTAAGGTCTCCGCCCCCAGCGCCAACAATTTCAATGTTAAAGCCTGCTTTTTCGGCTTCTTCTACTAGCCATTCCCCACGGCCATCACTATTTGAATTCGTGTATACTACTAATTTTTCATCTTTATTCGTTGCTTCAGAAATATTTTCAGTTTCTTCAGTAGTAGATGCCGTTCCCCCATTGCCACATGCTGTTAATATAAGCGCAAGAAATAATACGAAAAGTAAACTTACATGTTTCCACTTTTTCCCCATAACCATGTTGTTGTTCCCATCCCTTCGATTTTTTAATAGGATTGTTGAGATTCAATGATATTTCATTTTTTGTCATTTAATATCATTTGTTATCAACGAGGTTAGTATAAACTCTTAATGTTAATCATTTTTCCGATAGAGGTAAACCTACTGTAAATATTTGTTGAAGTTTGATAGATTTTGTAAGAAACGTGACAACATTGGCTTTAGGTCACCCTTTACAATGGCGATATTCTATTAAACCCGCACACTAACTTCCAAAAGGTTGTCTCTTCCTTCCTTTATATATGTGCTCCTTTCAGCAAAGGTTTCACACCTTTTAACCTTTACATTTATTCACAAAACGTTAAAACGGGGTTAATAGTCTACACTTAGACTGATAATAATTGATAAACTTAAGAAATTAATGGATCAATATAATTGGAAAAAAAGTTTCTAGTAGGAGTGGATGAAGTGGGAATAGAACTCATTGAGTTATTTCAGCAAGGAAAACAGAATAACGAGGATTTATGTGAAGACATGTATGTGTTCAATAATCAGTTTGTAGCAGTCATTGATGGAGCTACAAACATCTGGGACCGAGTGATTAGGGGTAAATCCCCTGGGCGGTTTGCTGCTGAAGTGATTAAACAATCGATTGAACAAATCGAGAATGAAAGATGTACGCTTGAAGAATTAATAGAAAATATCAATAAAGATTTGCAACAAGCCTATCAAGAAAATGGGATTTTAGAAGAAATAAAGCATAATCGAACCCTAGCTCCAACTGCCAGTTTGGTGGTTTATAGCCACTACCATCAGGAAATTTGGCAAATTGGTGATTGTCAAGCCATGATAGATGGAAAGCTTTTTATTAATGAGAAAGAATTAGACAGCATCACCGCCAATGCAAGATCCTTATTCTTAGAGGCAGAACTCAAAAAAGGAAAGACCGTCGAAGACCTGTTAGTGGAGGACAGCGGATGGGACTATATAAAACCTTTGATTCAGCAGCAATACTATCTGCAAAATGATCCTGAAAGTCAATATGGCTTTGAAGTAATTGACGGGTTTGAGGTGGCCTTATCAAAAGTCAAAAAGATTAAAGTACCAAGCAACGTAAAGGAAATGGTCTTAGCGTCGGACGGATATCCTTACCTTAAGCCTACCCTTCAAGAATCTGAGGACAGCCTTCAAGACCTCTTGAAGACAGATCCACTATGCTTCCAACAATACAAATGCACAAAAGGATTACGTAAAGGAAATGTATCATTTGATGATCGGTTGTATATTCGGTTTGGGGTATAAGAAACAGGGGTAAGAAACACGGGGACGGTTCTGCCCGTTTCACTATCTGATTCCATGAGTCACAGGAACAGGTCCCGTGACTCATCATCTGATACTGGTATGAGTCGAGGACCCTGTCCCCTTGACTCACCTAATGAAACGCGAGAACCGTCCCCATGTTTCAAAAAGGTTTGGTAACCATTAAATATAGAACAACAATAGGAATAATCGTTGCAATGATACCAATCATATCCCAAGCTCTAGAGGCTTTTTGATAGTTAGTGATTTGGAATTCTTCACCACTGTATTTAATCATTTTTCTTTGGAGAGGGAGTAAAAAAGAAAGCCATATCACTCCTGTTAGGGTAAATAGCCCTAAAGAAACGGTTAACCAATTTAATTCATTAAAAGAATAATGACGATTCGTGGCCAAAATAAAGCCAGTAATAAGTAATGATAGGATACTAGGAATGGTAAAAATATAATCAGCCATCATAATATTTTTAGTCGTCTTATTGATATGAGCGTCATCCCTTGAAAACTCTGCTTTCAATTTCCAAAAGGCAGCTGTAATGATATTTCCCAGTAAAATAATTGCAGAGAAAATGTGTATTAACAGCAAATATTCCATATTTCCATCACCCCCTATTTTATCGCTATCCATTATTCTAAATATTTACTTTATGAAAATGTTAACCTCCTTGATTCTATTTAACTTGGGAACTAGTATGTCTCCTTCATGACCTTGGATATATCGGGTCAAAGCATCCAGTTCAGTCGATCCCTCCATGAAATTCGTCCCTTTCCGAAAGACACTAAATCCATCTCCGCCCCCTGCTAAGAATTCATTCATCGTCACTGTATACATTTGATGATCATCGATTGGATGTCCATCCTCATCCAATAATTCCTTGATCCGTTCCCCAATGGGCATATGAGCATCCCATGTATAACGCATTCCGGAAATTTGCAGGATACGTGGTTCACCACCCATCCACTGCTCTTCCAAGACCGCTTTCATTTGTTCACCCGTCAGATTCATTTTTACAAGACGAAAGTCAAACGGAAATGCGGTGTACACTTCTCCCCAAGTGATTTCACCTTTGTCAAGGTCCGCACGTATTCCTCCTGGATACACAAAGGCTACATCTGTTTCCATTTCGTGACGGAGCGAATCTGCTATGACATTCCCCAGTCCAGATTCCCCACTTTGATTCTGCTTTCTCGTCATCTTATCACTACTGTATCCAATGACTTTTTGAACATAAGAATCTACCGGCTCTCGATAGGAATCGACCATTTCTTTTATCTCAGCATCTGGTTCCATGCCTTTATGATAGGTTCTTACGATTTCGGCCTTCTTTTCGACAATGTCCCCAGTCTCCGGATCAATCTTAATATCCACATCCGAAAAGGCCGTTCCATTTGAATAAGATTGTACAATGAGTTTTTGATCAATAATGGTATTCGCATAGGTATGATTATGGGCGCCATAAATAATATCAATTTCATCATCTACCCTTTGGGCAAATTCAACGACGTCCCCGGAAGGATCGGAGCCATCTTTTTTAGTAGATACCGAATTATGCGCAAGGACAACAATCGCTTTTACCCCTTTTTCTATCAATTCTTCCGCTGCCTGATTTATAGCTGCGACCTCATCAGTAAACACAACCCCTTTTATTCCATCGGGAAGAACAAATTTGGTTGTCTCCGTTGTTACAATGCCAATAAATCCAATAGGGATCCCACTTACCTCTTTAATCACATAGGGAGGAAGAATGGATTTTCCCGTTTCTTGATCCATCACATTTGCAGCGGTATGTGGAAAATTTACCCCTTCAAAATATCCAGTATGTTCATGACTTCCACCAAATAACAGTCGCTCTAACTCTTCATATCCTTCATCAAACCCATGGTTTCCCACTGTTCCGACATCAAAGCCTAACCGATTTAAAAAATCAATCGTTGGTTCATCCTGATGAAGAGAGGAAACCGGCGCACTGGCTCCTATCGAATCTCCAACATGAAGGAGCAGCGTATTTTCATTTTCTTGTTCATATTTTTTTAAATAAGAGGCTAAATATTCTGCACCACCGACCTGTTTTCCATTCACAGTACGGTACACGTCCAGCTGTCCATGAAAATCATTAATGCCTAATAACTGAATGGAAATATAATTGTCTTCCGCATTCGCATGCTGTAGTTGCCTATCACATGCAGATGTACTTATCAGAGTAAAAGATATTAAAATGCATAGTATAATCTTCCTCCTATGTAACACCCAGGTCCCCTCCCCTTTTTTAAGTTAACATTAACTTGACAGTGTTAACTTAAAGCTTGAAGGAAGTAATAATTTTGTAAAAATACTACTTTTGTGACAATTCCCAAACACGGGGACGGTTCTACCCGTTTCACTATCCTATTCTAAATAGAAACAAAGAGAACCGTCCCCCTGATTCCATGTATAGACTAATCCTTTTTCGGGTATTTTACTTATATTACTTTATGGAGTGAAAGCGATGATTTTAATCCTCAAGATACTGGTCCTCTACATGGTAACGATTGCGATGATGAGAATAATGGGCAAATCAACGATCATTCAAATGACTCCTTATGATTTAGTCGCAATTATTATTGTGGGAACGGTTGCATCCGAACCGCTCATCAGCACGGAGTTCTATCCAACATTATCCGCTTTAGAGATCTTGTTAGTCCTACATATCCTGTTCTCTAAATTAACTTTATGGCAATGGGGAAACCGTTTATTTTTAGGTGAGCCTACGCTTTTGGTCAAGCACGGGGAAATTGTAGAAGACAATATGGAAAAATCACGGCTATCGTATGCCCAGCTGCTATCGATTTTAAGAAGCAAAGGCTATCCGAAAATTGAAGACATTGATTATGCCATGCTTGAGCCAATTGGAGAAATCAGCATCATTCCAAAGGCGGAAAACACCCCCGTCACGGTTGGGCACCTGCAGATCCCAATTGAGGATGAGGGTCTTCCGATTGTGGTGATTATTGACGGTCGGGTGCAGGAAAGGAACCTCATCCTTCTTGGAAAATCACAAGATTGGCTAATGGAACACTTGTCAGCCAGCAGATTAAACGTGAAGGATATCATTTATGCATATGTGAGTGAAAAGACGAAGAAATTAAATATCCATAAACGCTCGGATATCGAATAGGCTACGTTAACCCATGGATTTTTTAAAAGTTTTTTCTATTATGGATATCAATCAAGGAGCAAGGGAACAGAGACCTCACCCGAAAATGAAAGAAATTCAGTCCGGTATAACCATCTCCAGCTTCCCTTCAACACGAATGATCTCAATCACCTTATCAGCAAACAGATAAGGTGTGTCAAATCGATCCTGCTTTTTGATATCCAGATAATTATTATTGGTCGTTAGGACAGGGTAGACCGCATTCGTCTTCTTGGATCCATTTTGATTAACCTCTATTTCTGCCATTAAGATGATTTGTTTACGTGAGATAGCAAAAAAGAGCTTTCCAAATTCTCTGTCATTGTCCATGATGGGAATCTGCTGCAGGATGGAAATGAGGCAAGTAACAAAATCATTCATCTGCTCGTTTGTTAAACTCTCTAACTGCATTTCCTCTAAAGCTTTGTTTACTCCACTTTTGATTTCCTTAAAGGAAAATACATCTTCTATCTTAATAGACGTTTTCGTTTTTCCGAGGCTTTCAAACCTTTTTCTCATTTCAAATAAATGGTCCTTGATCAAACCTGTATACTGCTCCCGCAGTACAACTAAATCTGCAAGTTCATTAATACTACGAATCTCTTTGCATCGCTTGCGGATTAATTGTAAAAAAGGACAGACATCCTTCTCATCAAACGTATGATTTACCAACTTACTATAATAATAGTTCAATAATGATTGTTCTTTCTTATCCATTTGTCTCTCCTAGCTGTAATTTTCATATCTTCCCTATTGTAAACTTATACGTTACAGGATACAAAATGATTATTGTATAATAAAGTCCACACAATTGGCAGTAGGTAACAGGCACCCAAAAATGTTAATCTAGATTTTGCCACGTTGTGTACGATTTCACCCCTCTCTCATCAATTATTTGAAGGAATTACAAATAATGATTATGGACAGATAACTCAATCTATCTCAGGTATTTTGGGAGCGGTTTATACAGCGTCTAAGCATAAAAATTACTAGAATGGAAGTATAGATTTCGGATTTGACAGACGCCTATATTCGAATGGATCGAACAAATTTTTCAACTGATTGATTCCCCTGTTTCTAGTTAAGTAAGAAGCTTGCCTAGACTAACCCTAGCTAAGTTAATATCAGGAACATTAGTTTAACAAAATTCGGAGTGCCATAGGCAACCAAAATTAGGGACAGTGGCTGGGTGGCGACCTGTCCCCATGTCCCTCTTCCACAGTGTTGAAAATGGTCAGAGAACTGATGTGTTTCCTTGGCTCACTGTCGGTCCAGTATTTTACCTGCTAGAAAATCTTTAATGATCTGATAGTAGTTTTCGCTTTTCTGAAGGATTTCGTCGATAATTTCTCTCACCGCACCTTCTCCTCCATTAGAAGGTGCAACGAATTGAACCGATTCTTTCACAAGAGGAACAGCATTATGAGGCGCACAGGGGAAACCGACCATTTTTAATATAGGCAAATCATTGATGTCATCTCCAACATAGCAGATTTCCTCAAGTCGTATGCCCGTTTTTTCCCTAATTTCCTCCAGTACCTTTATTTTCTCTGAAATGCCCTGATAAACATAATCAAATTTTAACTCTTCGGCTCGTTTTGATACTGCCTTCGAGGTTCTCCCGCTTATAATCGCAAACTTTATTCCTGTATAACGGGCAATACTAATCCCCATCCCATCTTGTGTATGAAATGATTTATATTCTTCTCCATCACTTCCTATATAAAGTTTGCCATCTGTAAGTACCCCATCAACATCTAAAACGATTAATTTAATACGATTCACTTTTCGATACGCTCTCCCTTCATTGCCCTACTAGAAGATGCTTAGTTTGGGCCAAAGAACTTGCCCCCCTGTCCCGGCTGAAACAGGCAGAACCGTCCCCATGTTTCATTATTATTTTAAATTTTCTTAATTACTGATAAACTATTCATATACTCTTATATTAATATACTATCATAGAAAGAAGTTGAAAAAGTAATGAACAAAACGCTACAAGATATTGCGTATTCCATCCTAGACTTGGTTCCGATTGCTGAAGGAAGTGATGCGGGCACGTCTTTTAAACGTTCGGCGGATTTAGCTCAGCATGCAGAGAATTGGGGATATAAAAGATATTGGTTAGCGGAGCATCACAATAAGCCGGGAATTGCCAGCTCTGCTACTTCCATTTTAATAGGCCATATCGCGGCGAATACATCAACCATTCGAGTAGGTTCAGGGGGAATTATGCTGCCGAACCATGCTCCACTCGTAGTAGCCGAGCAATTCGGAACATTAGAAACGCTATTTCCTGGTCGAATCGATTTAGGTCTAGGTCGTGCTCCTGGAACAGACCAGCTTACGGCAAATGCTTTACGTCGTAGCGTTAATAGTGATGGACGTGATTTTCCAGAACAAGTGGCAGAACTTAGAGCTTATTTTAGCCCTGAAAATATGAGAGTGAACGCCATCCCTGGCAGAGGTCTTCAAATGCCGATTTGGCTTCTTGGCTCAAGTGGTTTTAGCGCTGGATTAGCGGCACAACTAGGTCTTCCTTTTGCCTTTGCAAATCATTTTTCACCAGAAAATACATTGCCTGCTCTTGCCTTATATCGAAATAACTTTAAACCATCGGCAATCTTGCAAGAGCCGTATGTCATGATTGGGACCAATATCATTGCTGCAGAAACGGATGAAGAAGCACAAAAGCGATCAACCTCCTTGCTGCAACATCATCTTGGACTGATTCGTAATGAGCAAGTCCCTCTTCAACCTCCAGTTGAGGATATCGATGCTCTATGTAACCCTTATGAAAAGCAGATTTTACAGCAAAAATTAGCAGGCTCGATCATTGGCAGCCGAGAGACTGTAAAAGCAAAACTCGAAAAATTTGTGGAAGAAACACAAACCGATGAAATTATCATAAACAGCCAAATTTTTGACCACCAAGCCCGCTTACAATCCTACGAAATCGTAGCAGATATCATTCAAAACGCTTAAAACAATAAAAAATAGGAGTGTAAACTAAACTGTGTAATTAGGAAAGCACGGTTCCTACTTACCAGTTTAGTTTTTTTATTGAAAATATGATTATTTGGGTTGGGGAGTTATTATGGAAAAGAATTTGCTACTAGAATTATAGAACAATACCAACCAGAGTCTATACAAGATATGCAAAATGTACTTAAGGATATTTTTGATCCTATGTTTGAAGTGATGTTAAAAGAGGAAATGAATCATCATCTTGGTTGTAAATCTGTTTGTTATTGATTGGGAAAACTGTTTAATTTAATTTAGCTTTACAGCCTGACGCTAAATAATTTCAATTTTTATTACTACTATGAACGTTTCTCTACTTTCAACTGTTCTTTTAAGTGGTTAACACGCCTTGAGTAATGGCTTTCCAAATAGACTCATCAGTGATATCCAGGCTTCATCTAAATCGGGTATTGTCCTTGCTAACCGTATAATTTGAATTAACTCGATTGCTTGCTGTAACGTAAGGCTAGAATGGATAAAAATACACAAAATATAGACTGAGATATCCCAGTCTATACTATTATATTAATCGATTATTCTTAGTCCTACTTCCTTCTATTTCCACGTTTCATTCTTATAGCGAATCCCACTACATATAACGCAAAAAAATGCCCACAACCAATTTAGGTAATGAGCATTATTAGTCAAGTTTCTTCTATATCAATAGGGGGGATTTTCGATAGCATATTAAGTTGTTACTTCTTGAATTCAGTGAACTCCACATGTTTATCTGTATATTGATCTGAATTCCTGTTTGTTAACCAAAACTCTAAAGCATTCGAATTCCCTGACTCGCTTACTTTTTCAATCTTATAAATGTACTCTGTGTTCTCTTCGTCATATGGAGCTATTAGCCCTTCAATCGTCCTACAATCTCCCGCTACAATATAATCTGCTTTCTTCGTATTATCTTGTTCTATAATAGAGTTAATAAAATCTATACCAGCTTTCGGTTCAACTCCGATTCTATAAATAAATGGGTTGCAAATTGCATAATAGGTGGCACCAATAAGATGACGATGTAAATGCTGAGAAGCAATTGCTTGTACATTTACATCTAAGGGGATAGTAGCTTCTAGCTCTTTTGTCTGACGATGAAGTACTCTTAGCCTTCTAATATGACCGTTGTCATCTGTTCTTAAATCAATATATTTTTGACTAGACATTGCTACTTGTTGTAAATCCGCTTCATTAACGATTTTATCTAAACATGTTAAATACAAGTATCCTATTGAAGTCAGTTCTTTAGTACCAGCAAAGTTACCTCGACTATCATAAAAATGTCCACTTTTCATAATACTCTCTTTAGCGTTAGCAGTGGTATGGTGGTATAAACGAATGTAAGGTTCAAAGTTCTCTTTAAAATATCCTGTTCCCGTTGCGTATTCACTTAACATCTTAGGTGCATGAATTTCACACTTATAAAGCTCTGAATAATCATCATATCCTCTTACAAAATCGGTATTAGAAAATCTTAATTCTATTGTCTGTTTACTAGAAATATCTACTACAATTGAACAATGGATATCGTTGTCAGTAATTATTAATCGACAGCCGAAAAAAGATAGAGGCTGAATCCATTTAAAACAATTTCCTTTATCTTCTTCCAAGAATATTAGATCTGGAACAATTAGAGATTCACCAATAGTATGAATCAGCTTACACTTCACAAACCCTTTAACTATATTGGAGCGTTCATTACTTCCACCAAGTTCACTGAAATATAAATGGCTTCTGCCCTTAGCATATCGATTAAACATCTTGTTCCTGTTCAAGATAACCCCTTCTCTCTCAAGTAATTCTGAATCATTATTACCCGTTATATTTTACCATTTCCATTCAAGTACAAGAAATATAGTCTATTAAACTATTAGAATAAAGCAAAAAAATGGCCCACTATCATAATGGAGATTGCCTAGTAAATAAAGTGAGTGGGGGTCTGATCCCAATTTTCTGCAGCGTTTTCTGTATGTAATTTTTATATAAAGAAAATATTAACAAAAGGGGAAAGAAAGACCTATGTTAAGCTGCGAAAATGATCATAAGGGAAACGTAATATTCTAATTTTTTTAAAAATAGTTCCCAAAAGGCACCCCAAGGTCCTGATAAAAAATACCTTATTGTCCATCAATCGACTTTTTTCTCTAAAAAAATTCTTTACACTCCTTTAAAAATTACCTCCTATAATCATAATTGGTTCAAACATTTGATAAAAAGAAGGGAGAAAATCACAGTGGACAGACATTTAGATGAATTGATTAAAAAATTCAATGAAGAAAGATTGAACAAGCAAATTGATCGCCGCAGCTTTCTTCAAGGGGCCAGTAAAATTGCAGGGGCTTCACTCGGTCTTGTGATTGCCCAGTCTTTAGGAGGATTTAAGGTTGATGCTGCTCCAAGATTTAACAACTACCCATTCACACTTGGCGTAGCCTCAGGGGACCCATTATCAAACAGTGTTGTATTATGGACAAGACTTGCTCCGGATCCATTAAATGGCGGAGGAATGCCTGCCAATGTCGTTCCGGTCAATTGGGAACTGGCAACGGATGAGAACTTCCGCAACGTTATCCAGCGCGGCAATGAACTTGCTTCTCCTGACCTTGCACATTCCGTTCATGTAGAGGTAAATGCTTTAAAACCAAACACGGTGTACTATTATCGTTTTAAATGTGGTAATGAGGTAAGCCCTGTTGGAAAAACAAAAACGCTTCCAGCAATCGGTGCAAGTGTAGGAAGCTTGACCTTTGCTTTTGCTTCCTGTCAGCAGTTTGAACACGGCTACTATACCGCTTATAAGCATATGGCAAATGAGGATCTTGATCTTGTCTTCCATCTCGGTGACTATATATATGAATACGGTCCAAACGAATATATTTCGTCTACGGGCAATGTCCGAACTCATAGCGGTCCAGAAATCATTACCATTGAAGACTACCGGAACCGCTACGCTCAATATCGTTCAGACGCTGACCTGAAAGCGGCACACGCAGCCTTCCCATGGGTGGTTACTTGGGATGACCATGAAGTGGAAAATAACTATGCGAATATCACCCCTGAAAAAGGACAATCTGTTGACGAATTTATTAAGCGCCGTGCCGCTGCATACCAGGCTTACTATGAGCACATGCCGCTTCGTAAATCTTCACTTCCTTATGATGGTGGCATGCAATTGTACCGACACTTCACTTACGGCGATTTAACTTCCTTCTTTGTATTAGATACTCGCCAGTACCGTGATGACCAAGCGAATGGCGATGGAACGAAGCCGCCTTCAGCGGAATCACTTGATCCAAATCGTACTCTTCTAGGATCCGAACAGGAAAAATGGCTGCTTGATCATTTAGGAAGCTCTAAATCTAAATGGAATGTCCTCGCGCAGCAGATTTTCTTCGCACAGCGGAACTTCGGGACAAGCGATGCACCGAGATTGAGCATGGATTCATGGGACGGTTATCATGCAGCCCGTCAGCGCATTACTGATTTTTCTATAGAAAAGAATATCAACAACCTGGTCGTGTTGACTGGGGATGTTCATGCAAGCTGGGCGGCCAATCTAGTAACGGACTATAATAATCCTGAATCTCAAGTGATTGGAGCAGAGTTTGTTGGAACCTCCATTTCATCAGGTGGAGACGGTTCTGATTGGCGTGCCGATACAGAAAAAACATTATCCCTAAACCCGCATATTAAATTCTTTAACAATTATCGCGGCTATGTTCGCTGCCAAGTAACGCCGGACCAATGGCGTGCAGACTATCGCGTTGTTCCATACGTGACAAAGCCGGGTGCGGATATCTCAACAAGAGCGTCATTTGTGTTTGAAAAAAATCAGTCTGGACTGAAGGAAATAGACTCTAGAACGATTCCAAATGGCGTTCAAATGTCAACAGAGGTCGAAGAAGACCGTCATCGTGCCCACCACCGCGCACACGAAAAACAAATGGAGAAAAAACGGAAGAAAGTATTGAATTAAATTCCAGCTGGGATGTTTCTTAATTCCTGACGGATTTCTGTACTCGTTTCCTTCTTAATTTAGTAAAAAATTATTAAATATGATTTCCCTCACTTACTTTGTCTTTTAATGCTTTCAGTTGAGTGGGGGTCTGACCCCGATTTCCCGCGAAACATTCTGTGAAACAAGATTTTTCGGGTCGTGACAGGCACGCAAAAAGGAGAACACGGGAACCGTCCCCATGTTCTCCCTATCTCTATAACCTAAACCAGAGTTTATTTTAAGCAGCAGCTTGGACGACACTTTCACCTCGTCTTTTTTTCAAGGTAAGCATCACCACAAAGGATATACAATAGAGAGCCGCTAAGTAAATCATCGCTACCGTCATATCATAGCTTTGTAGAAGATAACCGACAAGAATAGGAGATAATCCCCCTACAGCCCTACCAAAGTTAAAGATCGTATTCGTTGCCGTACTACGAATATCAACGGGATAGAAACTACTAATTAAAGCGCCGTATCCAGCAAACATTCCATTTGAGAAGAAGCCGACAATGGCACCACCTACTAAAACACCCACACTTCCCGTTGCAAAGGAGTACAGAAATACCGCACATGCAGATGCAAGGAGAAAGATTCCATAAGCACGCTTCGTTCCAAATCGATCCATAAACTGACCAAAAGTCAGCATTCCAATAATCATACCTAGAGCTGTACTAATCGTCCATAGTGCTGAACTTGAAACCGATAGACCCTGTGACTGTTGTAACATAGACGGAAGCCAAATCATTAATCCATTGTAGCCAGCTATTTGAACCGTCGCCATGATCGCTAAACCAATCGTCGTCATTGTAACGCGAGGAGTTTCAAACAACTGAACGAGTTTCCCCTTTTCCTCTTTTGGACTATCCTTTTTTGCCTTCTGAGCAGCCAGCCATTCGGGTGATTCATCTAGATTTTTGCGAACGATAAAGGCAAAAATCACCGGCACCACTCCTACAAAAAATAGGGCTCTCCATCCCAAAGTAGGCAAGATCATGGCACTTAGTAACGCGGCAAGAATCACACCATATTGAGCACCTACACTGACATAGGAAGAGGCTCTCCCTTGTTTATTCTTTGGCCAGGCCTCTGCCACAAGCGCCATCCCAATTCCATATTCGCCCCCTGCCCCGAGTCCTGCAATAAAACGGAAGATATAGACCTGCTCAATATTCGTTGCAAATCCAGTTAAAGCTGTACCAATTGCAAATAAAATCACGGTATACGTAAAAATTCGAACTCGACCAAATTTATCGGCTAATATACCAAAGATAATACCACCTAACAACATCCCAATATTTGTGATTGATGAAATAAGACCACCTGTTGCCATATCAATATGAAACTCTGAAATGATCATCGACATGGCAAACGAGATAAACATGATGTCCATCCCTTCTAACGTTAACCCTGCCACAGATGCAGCCACTGTCTTTTTACGATAATCCATTTTTTATCACCCTCCTATGTTTTCTTCCATAATCATCTCTCTATAGGAATGGTGATCTATTTAATAACTCGCCCATTCTCCTTTGAAGCCTCACAGGACTTCATTAAAAGAGTGATTGTTAAACGATTGAACACAACAAAAAATGCCCTTTCGTCAGAGAGGACAAAAAGGGCATGAATAGACTCATACAAAAGTCTTCATGTTCACGAATTCCTTTTCAGCCTCTCTGGACTGTATTAAAGGGAACTATTTTGTTGTTGATTATACTAGCATAATATAATCCTATTTTCAACAAAAACATGGAGACGTTTCGAGACTACTGAAAAAATGGTTGCTATGAACAATGAGTCTATTTTTCATCAATATACAGTAAACACAAGAGGCAATCATCTAGATATAGTAGGTAATTGCCTTCTTGGTTAGTTAAAATAGACTTTTTCAGTGGCTTCGACCTTTCCCCCTATCCCATCATTACAATAGATATAGAATCACATAATTGGTAAAAATTACACATCTCTACGAGGCGTCCCTGTAAACGTAAACAAAAATTTACATAAAAGGGGAAGGTATTTCAAAATATTTGTAAAATACTTAATAGTGTTTCAATAGTATATTTAAGGGAGGGGATGTCATTTTATGAAGGCATTGGTGTCATTTTTTAATCGGATTATGCAGAGGTATTTGCCAGATCCATTTATATTCGTCATCATTTTAACTTTTGTTGTATTTGGATTAGGCCTGGTTTTTACAGATAACGGACCCTATCAATTGGTCCAGCACTGGGGAAATGGTTTTTGGGGACTTCTTTCCTTTACAATGCAGATGGTCCTTGTATTATTAACGGGACATGTCTTAGCAAGCAGCCATATTTTTAAAAAAGGGTTAGGATCTCTTGCTTCATTCGCCAAGACACCTGGGCAAGCGATTGTCATCGTAACCGTAGTATCCATGATTGCAAACCTCATTAACTGGGGATTCGGGCTTGTCATTGGCGCTTTGTTTGCAAAGGAATTAGCAAAAAGAGTAACAACTGTTGACTACAGGCTGCTAATTGCGAGTGCTTACTCAGGGTTTCTCGTATGGCATGGCGGAATTTCAGGGTCTGTTCCATTGACCATTGCCACGCCAGGACACTTTACCGAAAATCTAATCGGTGTTGTACCAACAAGTGAAACTACTTTTTCAACCTTTAATATCGTGATCGTATTAGGTTTGTTGGTAACCATCCCGATTATCAACCGCTTAAGTATGCCATCTAAGGAACAAACGATAACCGTTGATCCTGCACTCTTACAGGATGACATCCAAGCAGCGACCATTGAAAAAGAAGCCCTAACACCTGCTGACAAACTTGAAAACAGCAAACTTATTTCTTTATTAATTGGATTAGTCGGGCTTGTTTTCTTATTCTATTATTTCGCTACTAACGGATTTAAGTTAAATCTCGATATCGTCAATTTCTTATTTTTATTCCTTGGCATTCTATTTCACGGTACTCCAAAACAATTCTTGGACGCTGTGTTGAACGCGGTCAAAGGAACGAGTGGCATTATCGTTCAATTCCCATTCTACGCTGGATTAATGGGATTGATGACGACCTCCGGATTAGCTGCCGTTATATCTGACGCGTTTATTGCCATTTCAAATGACTTTACCTTCCCAATGCTTGCCTTTTTAAGTGCCGGTATTGTCAACTTCTTCGTTCCTTCTGGTGGAGGGCAATGGGCCGTTCAAGGTCCAATTATGCTGGATGCAGCGACACAACTTGGTGCATCACTTCCAAAGACAGCGATGGCCGTTGCATGGGGCGACGCCTGGACAAACATGATCCAGCCATTCTGGGCACTGCCCGCACTGGCAATCGCTGGACTGAAGGCGAAGGACATTATGGGTTACCTTGTCTTAGTTCTAGTTGTAAGCGGTATCGTCATTTCACTAGGATTGTTATTCTTCTAAACAGCAGAGAGGATGATTCAAGTCATGAATCATCCTCTCTTTTTATGTTGATTTGAGTCAAGGGGACAGGTCCCTCGACCCACCGAATAATAGATAAATAGAGCAATCTTGTGTTACACTATTTTTTAACGATAAATTCGGCGGACAAATACCATGCCCCATTTACTCATAACAGGTCCTTTTCAGGCCGTCACTGTGACGTAACTTCTTCGACCATTTTTCTATTTTCATCCGCGTTAGCATGGACTTTGTTCATGGACTTCCTTGACCAAATCGAAGCGAGGATGGAACCATTTATGACATGCAGCGTAACAGCAACAGCACCAGGTAATGCGGTTAATGGTGAGGCTGCAAAGTGCGTCTTAGCAAGAGAAACCCCTAATCCAGCATTCTGGATGCCGACCTCGATTGAAATGGCTCTCTTTGTTTCATCATCTAGCTTCATGAGAACACCGACCATATAACCAACAAACAATCCAGACCAATTATGTAATAAAACCGTAGCAAAAATAATCAACCCTGAAGCTGCAATATTATCTCTATTTCCAGAAACGACAGCAGCACATACAAGAGCAATCGCAATCACAGAGATGAGCGGCAACAAAGCTCCCCCTTTTTCGACAACCTTTGGCACCATCTTTTGAATTAACAGACCTAGAGCAATGGGAACAATAATAACTTGAACGATGGATAGAAACATTCCAACAGGATCTATCGGCATCCACTGCCCAGCGAGCAAATACAAAAGGGCTGGGGTAACAATTGGTGCAAGTAATGTGGATAAAGATGTCATCGCAATGGATAGAGCTGTATTTCCTTTCGCAAGATAAACCATGACATTGGAAGAGGTCCCACCTGGAACACACCCTACTAGAATAATCCCAGCAGCCAATTCCGGAGGGAGATTAAACAGAACGGCAATCCCATAGGCAAGCAAAGGCATGATCGTAAATTGGGCTAAAACCCCAATGATTACCGACTTTGGTTTGGTAAGTACTAGCTTAAAATCTACCGGTTTCATGGTCATACCCACACCGAACATGACAATCATGAGCAGTGTGGTTATGTAGGATCCTAACCAAACAAAGTGTTCATGCCAAACAAAGGCTGCAACGGCAAAGAGAACACTAATCACACTAAAATACTTATTCGCAAACTCACTAACTTGATTCATTAATTTCATTGTTGCTACTCCTATCTCTATAGATGTGTTGTGCTTTCATTTCACTCCTTTTCATCACCAAGTTAGCAAATTCTCACCTTTCCTAACCTATTCATTTATGACGAGAAAAATGGATTAAAAATCTAGCAATAATATTTTTGATATTATATCGCTTTAATTCAGAAAAGTCTATATGATTCTGAAAAATACGAACAACACCGTTGCCACACCGTGATGGTTCCTGAATGGAGTTTGAATGGAGATAACTTTTCATAAGGTTATTCTATTATAATATTCTTCTAACTTTCATGATTTGCATAAAAGAAACAAAAAGAAAGGCCCTGCAGAGATTTCTCCCACAGAACCTTCCTTCTTCTTTTGGAGTCACAGGGACAGGTCCCGTGACTAACCCAATCAATTTTTTTCGACTAAAATAATCTTGATCGCTTCTAACCGCTTCGCTTGACCGGTGGTACCTGCAGGTTGCCCATTTTTAGCCCAGTCTAACCATCCGTAGTTTTGTACATGAACGCGATAATACACATCGTAATGTTGGACCATCTCACCAGTTAGGTTAATTCGAATTGCCTCCATTCGTTTGCTTTCCCCGGTGGTTCCGGACATGGCACCATTGGAAACGTTACCTAACCATCCATTACTTTGGACATGCGTTGAATATACGATATCACCTTTATAAGGAGCATTTTTTAATTGAATTTTAATTGCTTCTAATCGTTTGGATTGCCCTTCTGTTCCGCTCATTATCCCATCCGTAACAGGCTTCAACCATCCATATGATTGAACATGTGTCGAGTACGAAACAGATGGAGCACTAACAAATGGTTTAGTTGTATTACCTGGTGCCCTTCCTCCTTTTTCAACTAAAACAACCTCAATCGCTTCCAAGCGTTTCGCTTGACCAGTAGTACCAGCTGATTCACCATTTTTAGCCCAGTCTAACCATCCGTAGTTTTGTACATGAACACGATAATACACATCATAATGTTGGGCCATCTCACCAGTCAGGTTAATTCGAATTGCCTCCATTCGTTTGCTTTCCCCGGTAGTTCCGGACATGGCACCATTGGATACGTTACCTAACCATCCATTATTTTGAACATGCGTTGAATATAAGATATCCCCACTATAAGGGGCATTTTTCAATTGGATTCTAATTGCTTCTAATCGTTTGCTTTGTCCCTCTGTTCCGCTCATGTCTCCATTGGAAACGAAACCTGTCCATCCATAATCTTGAACATGTGTTGAATAATGTACAGAAGGGGTTACCGGATCACTGACATTTGAATGATAATAGATCAGCCCGTACCCATAATATGGGTCTTGACTGGCAGCACCCAAATCTTTAGCATTTTCCATAAGCAGCGTCTTCAATTCATTATTTGTGAGATTAGGGTATTTCTCCTTTAAAAGAGCTAACATCCCTGTAACATGGGGAGTTGCTTGCGATGTGCCACTTTCAGTTGCATAACTTCCTTGAGTAAATGTACTTATAATATTTTCTCCCGGAGCTGAGAAATCAACTTCTACACCCGTTGAAGAAAAATCGCTTATCGTTAGTGATTCATTTACAGATGATACAGCAATGACATCATTAAATTTTGCTGGATATATCACTGAATTCTCTAATCCGACATTTCCGCTTGCAGCCACAATAAGAATGCCTTTGTCAATGGCATCATTAATCATTTGTTCAAATAATTGGCTGTAAACAGAAGTACCCATGCTTATATTGATGATATCCATACCATTAGCAATGGCCCAATCTAAACCTTCCAAAGTATCTTGTAGGTTACCCGATCCTAAACCGTCTAATGCCTTAATTGCATACAGACTGACATCCGGTGCTACTCCAATAATATCCAACTCATTTACACTTGTAATACCAGGTTGGGCTGCAATAATGCCAGAAATATGACTTCCATGTCCATTGTCATCTTGCCAAGAATTTGTATAATCAACTGTTGAAATACCTCCGGCGATGTTCAACTCGGCGTGAGGGGAGATCCCTGTATCGAGCACTGCCACTTTGACTCCGTCTCCTGTATAACCTTCATTCCAAGCCTCTTGAACATTTGTTGATTTTATATTCCATTGGGCTTTGCCTACGGGAGCATTCTGTACTGACGGCATAACCTTGACCTGTCCGGTTTCTGCAATCCTGAGTGGTAAATTTTCCTCTATATAATCAATATTGGGATTTAATTCTAATTTCTTTAGTTCATCTTCTGTAGCTGTCACTGATATAGCTGGAACAGTTTCAAACTCATATTCTACTTTTTTACTTTCTTCTATTATATCTTCCTTACCGGTGGCATTTTTATAAATAACAATAGCCTTTTTATCTATATTTTCCGTTTCTCCAGCGTTTACAGTAAGAGGAATATAAGTAAAAAAAATAAATAAGAGAAAGGAAAAATAAGTTATCAAGTTAATACTGATTATTTTCATTTTGAATTTACTCCATTATTAAATTTAAAGGAAAAAACTATTACTTTATTAATACATTATTGCAAATATAAGAGTTTTATACAGATTAGCAAAACAAATATTAACCCTTCTATTTAATTTAAACAACTAGATATATTAATCTATTTCCTATTATATTGCTCAACTCTCTCGGTGTAAATGAATCTAAATATATACTCAGACCTATACTATACTGTGACATTATTCCAACCTTTCAAAAAATCAAATCCGAGAATCACTCCATCTGTTTGCTTAAAGTTTTATAGAGTTAAGGTACAATTCCCTTCCTGATCGTCTACGGGACAAGGTTATCCCCGTGTCCCCTCAGGATGAAGTAGCTCACTTTTGAAATGATCACTTACTTACAAGTACACTCACATATTGAAAAATAGAGAACTTTGCTTTTAATCCTATATATTAGTAATAATTAGGATAACTCAAGACCTGTCCCCACCTTGTACTTACACATTCAATTAATTTACAAGTCTCAAGAAATCCCAGGCGTTGACTGGCATACAAATTCCTTAGAAAAAAGAAACGCAGAGAACCGCTCCCCCTGTTTCAACGAAACACCCCATACTCCTTCAAAAATTCCAGCTGTACGGTTCCAATGGGTCCATTCCGTTGCTTGGCCAAGATGATTTCCATTTGGTCTTTTTCTTTGAGTCTCTATCATAGTAGTCATCGCGATAGAGAAAGGCGATGACATCGGAGTCTTGTTCGATTTGCCCGCTATCACGAAGATCGGAAAGCATGGGGCGTTTGTCTTGTCTACTTTCCACCGCTCGACTTAACTGAGATAATGCAATCACTACGACACATAACTCCTTGGCCATCTGCTTCAACGCACGGCTGATTTCACTAATCTCCGCTTGGCGGTTTCCCTTTAATCGAGGATCGCCCATAATTAATTGCAAATAATCGATGACTACCAACATCCTCCTCTCCTTCCCGTAATGCTGCCTGAGCTTTCTCACATGCGACCAAATATAGTGGACATCCATTCCACCACGATCATAAATATGCAACCCCATTTTGGACATGATCCCTAATGCTTGTTGAAGGCCATTCCAATCCTTTTCATCAAAAAGCCGGTTGGGGTTTCGCAGCTTAACGGAACTAACATAGCCGATTTGACCAACCGCTCTTTTCAGCAATTGTTTCTTGGACATTTCTAACGAAAAAATAACGGCAACATCTTCTTTTGCCGCTTGCAGGGCAATGTTTAAGGCAAAGGCTGTTTTTCCAACACTTGGTCGCGCTCCAATGACCACTAGATCTGACTCCTGAAATCCTCCTGTTAATCCATCCAAGTCTTTAAAACCGGATGGAATTCCACTAATCTCCCCTAGATCTTTTTCGCAATCCAAATATAAATCAATTAAACCTTCTTTGATGTCACCAAGTTTTTCATCAACTAAACTATCTTCTACATTTTGTAAATCTTGAATTCCTTCCCGAATTATACAGTCTAATTCTCCCGCTTCAGTGGCTTTTCGGATCTTGTTGGCAATCAAGACGGTATTTCTTTTTTGCGCATATTTCTTCACGATTTCTTGATGATGCTTGAAATTCGCCGTGGTTGGAGTACTTTCTGCAAGTGAGGGGAAATAGCCCCCTCCTCCCATTTCGAAAAAAGAATCAGGTCCAGCTTCTTCCGCTACCGATACGACATCAATCGGTTTTCCTTTTTCCGCTAACTGTTGCATCAAGATATAAATCTTGCGTAGCTGCGGAGAATAGAAATGCTCAGGAAGTAAGGTGCATTCATGGATCAATTCCCCCTCTAAAAACAAGGCACCAATAATTGCTTCTTCAACTTCAATATGATAATAGGGATTTCGCTCCATCATCTTTCTCCTCTTTGAATTCCTAATATTTCTCGTATCTTCGCTAATGACTGTTCAACCACTTCCTCGCTTGCTGGACAACCGTTGAGTTGAATGATGAATCTTGTATCCTCTCGATTTGGAATCGCACGGGCACCATTTTCAGGTTTACAAATCAATTCAGAAACTCTCGGTGGATAGGGAGAATGAGCAACATGTTTTTTTAACGTTTCCTCTACCTTCTGAAACGATTCCCCTTGTAAAATGTGATACCACTCGTCCACTTTCTCCTGTTGAAGCTCGAAGGAATCATAATAAACGGAAATCAGCTTGAGCAACTGAAATAATTCTCTTTTAGTCAAGGTCAAAATCCTCCTCATGATAGCTTTTCTTTTTCTTCGCATTCCTTTGATTTAAATACGATTCAAACTTCGTGCCAAATAAGGTTTCGGGTCGAAGAAACTTGCTCATCACTGGATCGTCCATCCACTCTAACACCTTGATATCAATGACTTTTTTAAAATCATCCATTCGAAATCCTTCGTTCCAGCGTGCTTTAATCAATTCCTTTGTTTTCTTGGAACTAATCCGGTAATGAGCATTCGCCTTTTGGTTCAAATAGGTAACGATGTCCTGAATGGGAATGGGGGTATAGATCCTCTCTGTGTTAGTTTCTGTGTTAATCTCTGGTATTGCTACTCCCAAGCTGTCATTTATGGGGGACTCATTTGACCCTTGTGTGCGAACAGACTGTCCAGACTCTGATGTCACAAAGTCCGCTTCGATTTCTCTCAACTTGTCATAATCAATGGTGTACCACTTCGTTTTGTCCATTTTCATCCGATTGTAATTGGCCGATACGACGTACCCTTCTTCCTCCAAAGCAAGAAACGTCCGCTGAATCGTTTTTTCTGACCAAAAAGGAAACTGTTGCTGCCAATCCTTATACGTATTATAAATCCACCGTTTTCCGTCCTTGATATGCGAGCTCGTTTCCAACCAATAATGGAGTTGTTGCAGAATAATCGCTTGATTCAGTCCGATCTTCATGACCAGTGAAGGTTGAATGATAATGGGGTATTCATTGATTAATAGTTTACTCATCGTGAGAATCCTCCTCATGTGAATGTTTAGTAGACTCCCTCTTCAAACATTTTTCGGAAAGCCACTGTATTTCTCTCTATATCTAAATAAACTCAAGGAGGTTCATTTTTCCCTTATAAAATTGTGTAGAATTTGTGAATAGCTTCACTCTAATTTTTCTATCTAGGATGATCCATGGACTTTTTTCAAATTCAGCGCTCATTTTTTACAATTGAACAGTCAATTTTACAAATTCACCTACCAATTATAAAAATTGCCCCTGTCTTCTAACTTTTGACTGAGTGGATTTCACGATTCTTTATCGTTATCGTGAAGGCACCCGGGAAAATAAATAAAAGGAATGGATACAAATGGAATTTGATCTTCTAGCAAAGAGTTATTCGAAATTGATTTATTCAGTCATTTATTCATTAGGGATTGACCACAACATTGATGAATACTACCAAGTGGGTCTAATTGGTCTTTGGGAAGGAAGTGAACGTTTTAACAAAGAAAAAGGAAGCTTTCCACCTTTTATTCGTACCTACATTCGATGGAAATTGATTAATGCATTGAAGCTGGAGAACTCTAGACAAATCAAATCCATTTCAATTGAAGATTGGTTACATACGAACCCGATATACACAGACCGTCCTTTGGAAAAAGAACTATTATTAAGCCACTTCAGTCATTTAACAGATTTACAGAGAAGATGGGTCATTCTCCATTTTTACTATGGATTAACACAAGAGGATATTGCCGACATGGAGCAAATTCCTTCAAGAAGAGTTCGATCTTGGGGGGATCTTGCTTTAAAAAAGTGTTTGTTGAGGGAAACCAATCTATGAAAAGATAACCTTCACTAGTATTCTTATTAAGATTATTAATTTTTAGATAATAAATAGATACTTTTCCCTATTTTTGTTCTTAGAAAGTTCAATATTTGGTACAAATTACACCCTTTTAGTCTATATAATTATGTTACAATATTTTTTGTGTAAATCGAGCTCATGAACACATGTAGCAGTCAACATTCTTTCAGATGGGATCGCATTTTTTCACTTTACATTTGAAACCGTTTACATATTATTTTTTACTATAAAGCAGTCAACAATTTCAATTAATGATAGGAGCTTATTATGAACGCAGAAACTTTTTTGTCACAGTATTTTATTAATAAGGATACATCCTGTATTTCCTCGCATTTTGTTAATGGGCATGAGTTTGCGGTAGTCATGGAAGGAAACCAACGTAAATTGGTAAAACAATCTCCAGATGAAATTGTAGAAGAATCTTTTCATTATACGGTTCAGGATCTTGTCGGAGCCACAAAGTCGGCTCGTAAGATTTTAAAAAGAAGTTATAAGCAGGTTCCAGTCCCTTTTGCTCCTGAAAAAAGTATTATGTTGATCAGATGCCCGTCGATAGATCGATTTGGGTGCCATTGGCTCGTTCATTCAAAAATCATTGATATACATCCGAAAGGAAAAAAACAAACAACGGCAGAAATGGTAAATGGGCATTTCCTAACCGTCAACCTTTCATTTAGACAGCTCCATACTCAACGGATGGAAGCCTCCTTCGTTCGTGAAATGATCTTGCTACGAGGAGAGATGCAGCCTTATATCTTTTCGTTACAATCGTTATAAACTTATATTCAATTTATTTTAGAAAAACAATAGGCAGCGTGGTTGACCGCTAAGGATTTGGCCGGTTAATAGATTTAGTCAATGATCAGATGAATTTCTTTACTATGAAGGCTGGGAAACCTTAATAAATACATTTGCTAATACTGGAACAATTAGTATGAACCGAAGTGAAGAGACAAATGAATTTGGAGATTATTTCCCAAAATTGGTAAATGAGGATAGATTAAACGATTAATAAAAAGGAATTATCCCCCCCAAGTGAAGATGATTACTTGGGTTTTTCTTGTTTACGGCTGCCCACCACTTCTTCATTAAAAGTGCTACTATTTTCCGGGTGGTCATAGTTGCTCTTAAAATAAAAAAATCATTTTTACACACATGCTCTTCGGTCAATTCTTTAATCTACAAATCTTGACAAACTTCAGGTGGTGTCAGACACGCAAAATTAAAAAAATGATTTAATTTAATTAAAATTTTTTCTAATTCTATTCCCTAGTTCCAATAGGATCTGGTTTTTATAGTTTTCCGCAATATCAAAAAACTGATCATCCCTACTGATTTTATAGGCATAAATAATATTTGACCAATCCTCTGTATCTATTACGTAAACCGTAATACCTTTAACGCATAATAGATCGACTAGGTTTTCAATACTATCATTCGCTGACGTGATGGCAATTTTTTCATTAGGTATAAAGATTCTAGATTCAGTATTTTTCTCATCTATTCTTGGACGAAGTTCAATTTGAGCTTTATCGGATATAATGTTTAATCGCCCTTCACCATCCGTACCAAGTTTAAAATCCGGGTCTATTTTTTCAATATGTAGACTAGCGGAGCAATTACATAATCAGGTTCATTGTGATAACTTTTTAAGTCTCTTCATCAAACGGGATTCAAGTCCCTTTGTTTCACATATTTGATCAAGCGTTTCTTGCACATTTTCAGCAACGTTATATTTCTCAACAGTCATGTGCCTCTTGTTAATTGCTTCACTAATTAAATACTTATATTCTTCCTTAAAGCGCGCTCCTCTATTGTCATTGAAAAGATGAATATAATCAGCATGTTCAAGTGCTTTACCGTTTTTAGTAAATAAATCATTAACATTCATTTTAATGTAGTCATCTCCTTTCCTAAAACGGGAAGAACCGTGACAACCTCCCACCCTCACAATATTCAGTTGCACTTTCATTCTACTATATCTCGATCTGGTTATTCATTTAAACACAAAAAGTGAAACAAACAGCAGATCATTATCATTAAAGCTCACAGGTCCCTCTCAACACACTATACCTACATTAACTCAGGTGGAAACAAGGGCTCTTCCTTTAGTATTGGAAAATTCAAGAATAAAAATATCCTTACTTCCTCGAAATGAGACGAGGTGTCACATGTCACCGCTTAGTCTGTCATATCATACACCTTAACCTTTATCTGAAAGCCTTCGTATGTCATCATCATTTTCCCAACTTCCTCCCATGTGAATGGCTTTCCGTCGATAATAATAAGCGGAGCTATATTAGAGCCTTCATCATATTCTATTAGACCAGTAAATTGATCATGAATGAGGGTATTATATTTTTGCCCGTTTGGAAAAAATTCCGTTTTTACTTGTTGTTCTGCTAATCCATTTCTTGTTTTTTCCATTAATTGATTAAGCATATCCGTTTGATTTGAATGTAATTCACCTTGCACGCCAAATTTATATCCAAATTTCACATTTTCTACTGCTTCCAAGTAAATCCCTTGCGGAAGTATTTGCCTTTCTACAAAAAAGGTACGATTCATACCTTGATAATCCTTTAATGAAAACGATTCTATTAATGGTTCAAGATCTACTTCGAGTTTATCTGCCATCAACTTGTTGAAGCAATTTAAACATAGTAACATACTCTCAGCATCCCTATCAAAATGAACCTTCACATCATTTGAACTACAATGTTCACATTTGTTCATATCGTCACCTATAATTTTTCTTCTATTTTATCATACCTTCAAACACTCTATGAAATCAGGAGATTTAGATTTAGTTTTTACTGAGCTTCCTCAAACGCTGTAAAATAAGATTCAAGGATACCGGTAAGATGTTAAGTGCTCATTTACCTTATAAATAGGTTTTATGAGATCACCTTTTTATTCATTCTTCTCTCACCTCTTCTTTATTGCGTCTGGTCATTAACTCTTCACAATACTTTCTTTCCTTTTCTGTAATGTTTCCTAAAAAACTCTTTAGTACTGCGTCCCTATTTACATACACATAAGGGGCTGGGGCAGTTCCCTTATAATAAGCATAACTGCTCCATATACAGTCTTCTGGATTCTCTACCATTCTAGCTTCCACAGGATTAAGGTGAATATAACAACTTACCGCAATCATCCCTTCAGTCGTTTCGATCCTTTTAGAAAAATATCTTTTTTCAAATACATGACCGGTTAAATGGTATTTTGTATTGTAATAATCGGCATATCTCTTATTGATCAAGGACATCACTTTCCAGATGGGTTCATTTGGAGATTTTAATTGTAGATGATAATGATTCGTCATCAGACAGTAGGAGGCTAATTCAAATGGAATCTTCTCATAAACCTGATGCAAGATATATAGGAAGGTAAGAAAATCCCCCGTGTCATAATATAAAGGATCACGACGATTACCGCGACAAACAATATGATAGTAACTCTCTTTATCCCATCTTCGCTTGATTCTTCCCATTATCAATTCACCTGCACCTTCTGAGTAACTTTTTTTGCCTCGTTTCTCCTAAATGTCACAGCTTCCCACAGGGATGCATTCGTCATATTCTCTTCTTCTTGTAAATCCGAAATGGTCCGTGCAAGTTTAAGTATTTTCATCTGCACACGATGACTAAACTGTTCCTGACTTGACCATTGCTGTAACATCACTCGTTGTTGGGGATTGAGTGGATTCTTTTCTAAAAATAAATCATTGGGGGCATTCCCATTACAGATGCCCTTTCCATATCGCTCATACTGTCTTTCTCTAGCCTTTATGACGCGTTTTCTTATCTCTTCTGAGGTTTCAATGATTTGTGTAGGATCAAGGGTAATGGAGGTGGATTGGACAAAAAGCAATAGATCAAAACGATCCCGCATCGGACCTGAAAGGCGATTTTGATAGGTTTCAATGATTTTGGGTGAGCAGGTACAATATTTATTTTTAGCTCCTAGATACCCACACGGACAAGGATTCATCGCTCCGATTAAGATAAACCGGGACGGATAGGTGGCCGTTAATGCAGCTCGACTGATCGTAACTTTTCCAGATTCTAAAGGTTGACGTAGCATATCAATCGTCCGTTTCGGGAATTCAGTCATTTCATCAAGAAATAAGACCCCATTATGAGCTAACGTTACTTCCCCTGGTTTTGGATGGGTACCACCACCTATTAAAGAAATAGATGAAGAGGTATGGTGTGGTGATCGGAAAGGTGGAATAGAATAAGTATCTTTCTTTATCCCAGCGAGTTGATAAATACTCATCACTTCAAATAGCTCATGATTCGTTAATGGAGGTAAAATAGAAAGGAATGACTCCGCTAACATACTTTTTCCCGATCCTGGAGGGCCACTCATTAAGACATGATGAGCACCGGCTGCTGCAATTTCTAAAGCTCGCTTCTCTTGCTTTAATCCAATAATATCTTTAAAATCTTTTTCATAAACGGGAATGATCGGCGCAGTAGATTCTGGGTGTGAGGAAACTTTTTGAAGTAATGGAAACGTCATTTGACTTGAAAACGATTGGATGACTTCTTTAAGAGTTTGAACAAAAATTAAACGAATCCCATCCATTTGTTGAAAAGGAAGGTCTGGTATATAAGGGAGATAAAGCGTTTGATAACCTGCCTGTTTGGCCGCCATTATCGCTGGCAGCATGCCTTCAACTGACTTAATGGAACCATCTAATGATAAAACACCTAGGAATGCAGCCTGTTCCGGAATTTTGTACGCGAAATGGCGCATTTCCTTCATGATTCCTATCGCCATGGCCAAATCAAAAAGCGGACTGTTCTTTTTCTGCTCAGATGGAGATAGGTTAATAATGATACGCTTCTCTGGAAGTTCACAAAGATTAGCAGCTAATGCACCCAATACTCTGTCCTTGGATTCCTTTACAGAAGCATCTGGAAGCCCGACTATACTAATCCCCTCTTTTCCCTGAACCACCTGTACTTCCACCTGAACTTTATAGCCTTCAATTCCTCGTAATCCAATGCTTTGAACGATCGTTGCCATCATCATTTCCCTCCCTCTATAAATGTTAATATATCAACGGTTTGAGCCGTTGGTGGAGTGTCAAAAAAATATTTTTGGACACGAATCCTAATAAAATTTTCATATTATGTGAAACTATTCCAGTGTATGGGTACGCTACGCGGTCACTACTGGAAAATGATGGTAAAGTAGTGTTCGGAAATTATACGATGCACAATGGATCTCTGCGTAGCTTATGATGACGTACCCTCCCATGTCTCTGGGCATCTAAGTGCCTACATTCCTTCGTTCGGTCTAGTCATAAGGCAGAGGCTAGCGAAGCTCCTTTAGGGACTCAAGGTCGGATGGTGAAAATAGTGCCAGCTTCTCCGTGTCATCCTGTTGTCTAGTTTTGTTAAAGGGATGTAGATTTTTACATAGTCTCTGCGAGACTAGGAATATCCTTCATCATTCGCTGTGCGTCAAAAGCTTTGTGCTTTGTACTTATTCCATGTAAGACTTTTAATAGTTTTCCGCATAGAACCACAATAGATTGCTTCTTCCGTAACGGATTAACCTTACGGTTAGTGTAATATTCATGCAGCTTTCGAAAGGCTTCATTATGGCGAACCATTGGCATCATCACTCGGAAAAGGAGGGCACGTAGCTTTCTTCTTCCCCGTTTGGAGATATGTTTTTGCCCTTTGTGCTGGCCGGAAGAGTTTTCACGTAAAGTTAGTCCCGCAAGTTTAATGATTTGGCGTGGATCTTCATAGTGTGAAAAGCTACCGATTTCAGCCAATAAATCAACGATTGTGGTATCGCCCAGTCCTTGAACCGTTGAGAGCCATTCGTACTCTACAGACGTTTGTACAAGCGTGACTAATTGCTGTGTAAGACTTTTAATTTCTTGTTCCAACTGGTTGTAACGGCGAACGAGCGTGGCAATTTCAATACGGGCCATCTCACGTCCTTCTGTTACTCCGATGGAGCTAGAACTGACTTCAATGAGTTGTATTGCTTTTGGTCGTTGGGGAGATTTTAGCCCCTCAACCTGTCGGTAAAGTGATAAGACTTCATCGGGTTGCTTTTGAAAAAGATCACTTGGAAATGGAGTACATTCAAGTGCAGCCAAAGCCATTTTTCCGAATGACGGAAACACCTGAGTGAATTCCGGGAAATAGCGATCTAACCAGCGAATCATCATATTTTTGACAGCACCTAATTCCTCTGTCAACTTACCTCTAAATGTTGACCCAACACGAAGCTCCGCCTCAATGTCTTTCAAAATACGTGGATAACTAAAGCGCCCATCTTTTATGAGACGAGCGATCACCAGCGCATCTTTGCGATCATGTTTGGTTGGTAAATTGTCGTCCAACTCTTTTGAGCGCTTGACGTGCAAAGGATTAGCCATTGCGAGGGGAATGCCTCGTTCCTCAAGGAAATAGGCTAAATTAAGCCAGTAATGGCCAGTAGGTTCAATCCCTACGATGACTTCTGTTTTTTCGTGTTCTTTCATCGCAGTTAGAATACGATGATAAAAATGCTGGAATCCATCATAAGACTGTAATATAGAAAATGATTTTTGGAGCACTCGCCCACGATCATCTACAAAGCAGGCGAAATGTTTTCGCTTCGCAATGTCGATTCCGACAACGAGTGTGTTTTCAGTGACTTGATTTATTTTATGGTTTTGTTTAAAATCCATATGGAGTCCTCCTTGGTTAACAAATTAGGGGTCAATTTCTGCAGATTTTGACACCCCGTATCATACCAAGAGGGCTCTTTTTTGTTCAAGTCCCCGAAAATCCTTTTAACAGGAATGCTCCTTTTGCAAAACATATGTTCTGTTTATATAGTAAGCGTTTTTACTTAAATTGTCAATAAAAAAGGGAATGTACGTTCGATGTAAATTTATAATAAGAATAGCATTCCGCATAACTTCGGCCGTCAACTAAGCACCTAAAATAAATGCTCAATTCCGTAAGCTCATACAAGGATCTTTTCTTATAAAAGATCCTATAGGTAATATTAAATGCCATATCCATGCTCCCCCGTCTATAAACCCAAACACTTCGTGAAACATTCCCTTTGAAACAAGATTTTTCGGGTGGTCACACAGTAACGGGACCCACAGTTACCCAACCGTTTAATTTTTTAGTGAAATCAGCTATAATGAGTTTAAATACATTAAAGTTGGTGATTTAATGGAACCTATAAGAATTGAACATGAGGATATTAAAAAAGCAATTCAATCCGGTCATTCATATATACAAGTTGGCAAAAGAAAATTTTTATTATTAGAGGTAGAAGAAGTAAGTAACAGTGATTGTTATGAGGTTACAGACCCTGAAGAAGAAAAGCAATTAATGGCAGCTTTAAATGAAAATAACCCAATTTTATCTGAAGAAGAAATCAAAATGATTTTAGAGAATTAATGCATGAAAATTTTGTGGAGACAATCAGCCATTCAATCCTTATTGAAATTAGACCGTTGGAGAGATCGTATTGAACTGCCACCTATTGCACTTTTCCTAAAAGAAACGGTACAAACTTATTTCGAAAATCAAGATCTATCTACCTATATCCCTGGTCGTCCAGTGCTCATTAAACAGATGCCAGTTGACCTTCGGATGGTTTTAGTTTCCGTTGGGAAGTCAGATCCATATAAAGTATTTTACCGTTTTACCTCAAGTCAGATCGAAATATTTTTGATTCGGCATCCACACCAGAAATCTCTAGATTAACATGTTTATAATTCTATAATGTTTATATTTTTAAGAGAAGTCATCACCTTTCCTTTGGTACAAAGAAAAGGTGATGACTTCTCTTTTTACTATTGCTCTCGTTAAATGATGATCACTCTATATTTCTACAAATCTCGACATTCTTCGGGTGGTGACAGGCACCCAAAATTAAGAAAACGAATCAAACTACCAACGAGTCACCATTTCAACGATTTGAGCAGGAACAGAAGTTTCTGCAGGTATGGGGAGCAAAACCTTTATTTCCTACCGCACATTGGGAAACGAGAGAAGTCAGTCGTGATTGTTTTGTATCTTACCGTGGCAAACGATATTCTGTTCCTTATCGTTATGCCGGACAAACAGTAAAAATCAAGGAAACATTAGACCATCATTTAGAGATTTATGATGAACATGAATGTATCGCAAAGCATCCTGTTCTTACAGGAAAAGCAACTACCCATGTACGAATGGAGCATTATGAAGGATTAGAGGCAAAAGGAAAAGGCATGAAAGCGAAGAACGTTGAAGGTTTGGCGACTGATGATCTTCACTCTCATACCTCATCTCCAAATGTAGAAAAACGCCCTCTCGCTGCTTATGCAGCATTGGAAGAAGGTGAATCTGTATGATAAACGAACTCTTATTGGAACGATTACAGAAGCTCGGATGGCATCATACAGCAAACCAACTTGATAGTTTACTAGAAGACGCTTCTAAGGATAATGTATCATATTCTGAGTTTCTTCACACTATCGTTTTACGAGAAATTGAACAGCAAGAATCCGAGCAGCTAAACAAACGAATGAAACGGGCAAAACTGCCTTATACCAAAACGATTCACGAGTTTGATTTTACATTCCAGCCAAGCTTGAGTGAGAAAAGAGTGAAAGAAACTCTAACATGTCGTTTTATTGCCAATGGCGAAAACCGTATTTTATTGGGACCTCCAGGTGTAGGAAAAACTCATCTAGCCATCTCTTTTGCGGTTGAAGCTATTACTCAAGGATATACAGCGTTATTTTTGACGGCTGATGATTTAGTGGCTCAGTGCCGTAAGGCTAATGAGAAAGGGACTCTCCAACGACTCGTAAACCGTTGGAGTCGTCCGGATGTATTAATCATAGATGAGGTCGGTTATTTTCCTTTTGATGAACTGGCTGCCAACGTTTTCTTCCAAGTGATATCAGAACGATATGAACAGGGTGCCATGATTTTAACATCCAATAAGTCTTACCTCGAATGGGGAAAAGTTTTTGGTGACGATGTACTAGCAACAGCCATTTTGGATCGCCTCTTACATCATGCGATTACATTCAATATTAAGGGGGATTCTTATCGTTTACCAGAAAAGAAAAAGGCAGGAATTTATCCTGCCAAACCAACAACTTAACCGTTCATAATGGGGAATTTCATATCGTTGAAATTGGGGAAAATTAAATCGTTGTTGACACCAAACACCCATATCCTCTTTTTATGATAGTAGATAATTATTAAGTGGCTCACTTTTGAAGTGATCGCTCCGGCTCAATTTCATATTGACAAAAACAAAAGATTAGTAGAAATAGTAAACTTACTTGTTACATATGATATCAAAAGAATAAATGAGGAATTTTATGATTTAATTTCTGGAAACAGTGAAAATCCCTTCGGGCTAGATTGGGACGAGTATGATTCATTGGCACCTACAGGGTGTGGACAATCATGAGCGAGGAAATCCGTTCTATGTGTAGGTCTTTAAGACTAGCTTATGTTTCTGAAATTTATGAGTCGATTCCTTTCGAATCACCTTCCCAATTTTTTTAGGGGCATTATTTAAGGAAGAGTTTAGACTACGTGAGCAAGCAAAAGTCCAACGCCTAATTAAAAATGTTAGGTTCTTAGACTCGAAGGGTTTAAGTAATTATGAATGGACCGAAAGGATTAGGTTTCCGACACAGATTGATAAAGATGGTTTAATGAGCCTTGACTTTATCAAGCAAAAACAAAACGTTGTTTTGATTGGCGCTCCTGGGACTGGAAAAAATCGCATTTAGCAACTGGATTAGGAAGAAAAGCATGTGAAATGGGATATGAAGTTAGATTTTATCGTGTATCCACTCTCATCGGGCAATTGGAACAAGCACTGAAACAAGATAAATTGCCTTCCTTTAGAAAGAAGTTTGAAAAGGTAGAATTAGTCATTCTTGATGAAATGGGTTATCTACCTTTCAGTAAGGAAGGCTCAGAACTACTATTTCAGCTTATTGCTGACTGGTATGAACAGAAAAGCCTGCTAATAACATCTAACCTTGAATTTAGTCAATGGAAACGGATTTTTATTGATTCAAGACTAACGGCAGCATTAGTGGATCGTTTAATTCATCATGCCCACGTATTAACGTTTAATGGTGGAAGTTATAGATTATCGAATGCTTTATCACGGGCAAGATAAGTTGAAAAGATTGGGTGGCAAAACTCTGCAAAATTCATTGCGCAACTATGCACTTTTTTCTTGCAAAATACACTTGTCAAAAAAAAGGGGGTTAATCATGATTTTAAATGATTAACCTCTTTTTTTGTATATTACAAATCTATCGTGAAACAAGATTTTTCGAGGCGTCACTGTTACCAAAACTTATCAAATTTGATTTTTTCGATTTTTTACTGTGTCCATATAATAGGGGCTTGACCACAGGTCCAAATATTATTCAGTTGCACTTCAATTCTCCATATTTCGATCTGACTGTTACCTGATAACACAAAAAGTGATAAGCCCTACAAGAATAAGAGGTTAATCATATCTCAAATGATTAACTTCTTATTCTTGTATATTTTAAATCTCTCGTGAAACTTTCTGTGAAACAAGTTTTTTTGGTAGTCACTGTGACGTAACCTTAAATAACGACGAAATTTTGCAGATTGATAGAATGTATAAAAAGTCAACTGTAAGATAGGTGATTGTAAGAATGATTGGTGCCAGGCACCAAATTACACTAAACAAAATACATTTTGGTGTGCTATAATCCACTTTTACTGAAGTCAATAGTTTATATATACAGCCCTGGAATATAACCGTTTTCAAACTAATTATCTTTTTATGTTTGTCCTCTACCTAATAACAACTTATTCAACATTTCCATTTTGCGGATTATATATTTTGAAATATTTACACATAAAGTTATACTGATTATAGTAACCATAAAACAAAATATGATTAACTGATCATCGTTTATTTGGAAACCAGAAACTTTAATTAGTTCTCTATATATTAGTGATACAATAATATTTTGAATCATATAGATATCTAATGAATAAGTACCCATTTTTTTTAATATACTAGAAATATTAAACCTACTTATAAAGTTAGATATAAATAGCACAAGAAATATTCCTACAAAAGCTACTAAAAATCTATATATAATCCTTAATATTTCAAGTAAAAGATTATCAGAACTTATCTTCATTAAGTTGACATAGATATAATCAGATTTACCCCATTGTGACATCAATAATAAATATATCAATAATAAAATAATAAATTTAGCAAACTTTTTATTCACAGACCTAATGTTATATTTTAGTTTATAACAATTTATTAGATACCCAGCTAGAAAAAATAAATAAAAGAATTGAATGTAGTAAATCCCAAAATATATTTTAAATGGTATTAAAATTATAAAGAAAGCAGAAATTATATACGAAAATACACCTATTTTCTTTTCCATATATATTGTAAAGTATAGTATACAATAAAATAAGAAAAGAACATACAGAAACCATATGTTAGGATATACAATTAAATTGGCAACCAACATCTTTAAAAAACCTATAACATTTATTGTTTCTCCAACAATAATATGCTTTAATAACAAAGTTATTAAAACTAAAATAATTGTCCATAAAATGTAAGGTATAAGTATACCATTAGTTTTAATTTTAAAATTATCTTTTAGTGACCTTCGTTGAAGACTAAATGTAGACAAATAACCACTAACAAACATGAATAATGGCATATGAAAAGAATAAATAACTTCAAATAATGGATTTTTAAAAAAATCTATTCCAGTAGGTACAACTGTATATTGCAAAATATGCCCAAAAACAACTAAGAATATCGCAATTCCTTTTGCTATGTCTAATGTGTTATCTCTATGGTTGTTCACTCACCGACCTCCAACAAAATAAAATTCTAAAATCTATAACACCTCCTTGACATATTGTCTAATTAACTAATATCGTTGTTTTGAATCCTTTTCCACTACTACTATTAGCTATGTTTAAGATTAATTTTTTCTTTAATAAAAAATAATGCTTCATCGAACTCTTTTATTTTCATAAAATTTATTAAAAGAATATATACTCCTCCGCTTATTATTATTGTAATAAATAAAGTCAAATATAAACTAAAATTCTCAATTAATATAGCATAGATTTTTAAAGTTAAAAATCCCATAATTACTGATGCTAGAAGAATTTTTAAAAATGTGGAAAATAAATTTTTCATTGAAAAAACACCTATTTTTCTCCTTAAATTAACAAAAAGGAGAATAGCACATAGAATAGATGAGATACTAGTAGCTAATGCAATTCCAGCAATACCCATAAGTTTTGACAATACTATACTAAAAATTATATTTAATACCATTGCAATAGCAGCATTTACTAAGGGAGTCCTCGTGTCTTGCAAGGAGTAAAAAGTTCTATATAGTATTTCTCTAAGACTAACACCTAACATGCCTATTGAATAAAAAAATAGTGCACTAGCTGTCATCTGAATATCTGAATTATCAAAAGCACCTCTTCCAAAAAGAAGTCTAATAATTGGCTCAGCTAGTACCATCGAACCTATTGTTGCTGGTACTACTAACAGCAATATACTAAGAAATGCCTTTGAAACAGTTTCTTTTAGCTTTTTTAATTTCTTTTCAGCACTCATTTTAGAGATCATGGGGTACATTACGGTTGCAATAGGAACTGCAAATAAACCAAATACTAATGCATTTACTCTACTAGCGTAAGAAAGAGATGAAATACCCCCAGTAATTACTTGAGAAGCAATTGTCTTATCTATCAATGTATTAAGCTGATAAACTGACACACCTAACATTACAGGCATAGATAGAGATACCAATTTTTTTATATAAACATCTTTTTTATTTATAATAAATCGATACTTAAAACCCGATTTTTTTACAAATGGAATTATAAATAATAATTGAAAAAAAGCACCTAAAACACTTCCAAAAGAAAGGATATAAATATTATACTCTGAACTAAAAACAAGGGAAAGAATAATTATTAAATTGAGTGGAATACTCAAAATTCCACCTACAACAAAATTATTTTTCAATTGTAAATAACTACTAAATAGAGATGCTAAGATCGAAAAATAAATTGCAAAAATACTTACCCTAGTGAAATTAACTGTAAGATTAAAGATTTCACCCTTAAAACCAACTGCAAATATTTTTACAAATAAAGGTGTAAATATTAAGACTAGTAATATAATTGCACTACATAAAAAGAATAAAACATTTATAATATTACTTGTAAATTCATCAGCTCTTTTTATACTAATTTCATGTTCAATATTTCTATACATAGGAATATAAATACTACCTATTACAGCACCAATAAATGCAATTAGTGTTTGCGGAATAATTAAAGAAATTAGATATGCATCAGTTATATATGATGCTCCATAATAAAATGATAATATTAGCTCTCTAGAAAACCCGATCGTTGTAGATAAAATTGTTAATATCATTAGCATAACTGCTGTTTTCTTCATGAGTTGTCCTCTTTTTAAAAACCTTTCATTTGTTCTTCAAATTTTTTACATAAAATTCTAACTAAATTCAACACCTAATTAAATAATAAAAGAGAAATATACTATTTTGATTATTTTTCTTCTCTCGAATTGCTAGTCAAAAGAAATTTGTTAAATTTCTAACATTTTATATGGCTTAATTCGGAATAATAGATTATTTTATTATTTTCATTTACGAAGACTGACTTATTTTTCTGAGAAAATCATAAACATCTTTTATTACATTATCCCAAAGGAAGTTCTTTCTAATATAGTCTTTTGCCAACATTGAACGTTTTTGTTGTTCATCTGGATTTTCTACAATGTAAAATATCATATCACTTATTTTTTCTGAAGATAATTCATCAATTACAAAGGCTACATTATTGAATGTACTATCCTTAAGAACACTCGTAGATAATACTGGAATTCCACTAGATAAATATTGTATAAGTTTGGATGGAAAGGCAAATTTAGATACGAGATGTTTAGTATCCCTTAAGTTTAATAATAAATCTGCATTTTCAATAACAATATCTAATTCCCCTCTTGGTATTATTCCTCTATAATGAATTCTTGGATCATCTGCAGATTTCCTGATTACTTCATTTTTTAATGTACCATCCCCATATATATTTAAGAAAATATTTTTTAATGGTAGTAGCTTTATTGCACTGATCATTTCGTCAATACCATTGTATCTTTCTAGTGACCCAGCATATACAATATTAAAACATTTATTTTCATTTCTCTTATAAACCACAGGAGATATTTCACTATTATTAATGCCCACTTTACTAATTAAGTAAGGTATGCTTAAATGAAGACTTTTATATGCTTCTTCATTAAATAATATTATACCTCCAATACTATTTAACTTCTTAATACCCAATTGGAAATAAGTGTCAATGAGAAAACGACGAATTCTATTTTTATGTTCAAGCGCTGCCTTATGTGTATCAAATGTATATGAAATTAAGTACGCTTCTTTTTGTTTACAAACCCAACTTAAATTATTTAATATAAAGTAATCATAGCCAAATAATAACATTATCCTTTCTCTATCAATAAAAAGACCGTTTTTTTCAATAGCCTTTTTTATGCAATATTTCATTTTTTTTTCATTTTCAATAGGATACAAAGAAATATCTTTATTTACTTCTTTAATATTTGCTTGTAATGAGATAATACTTACTTTTGCATATTGTGATAATGATCTAGCAAATTCTATTTCAAATACTTGACTCGAAGTATTGACAAGATCAACATTTAATTGTTTTAATGATTTCGAAAGAATTATTATTTCCATTTTCTACTTTTCACCTGTTCTTTTTAATTCTTATTATTTTACTTTGTTCAACATGTACTTTAATTTTTGATAGCTTAATAATGATATGTTATAACGATGATTAAACAGTATTAAATAACTTTTATATTTAAGAATAGCTATTTAAGCGATAGAGCGCTTTAATCCAAAAAAAATTTTACAGAACTATGGAAATTTATTCATTTAAAAAAATCCGAAAAGAATTAAAATCTATAATTTAACCAACTATTGACTATTCTTTACATTTATTCATCAATTTATTTTCACTTTATATATCTAATGCGTTTTTTGTTTTTTTTATCAAAAATGAGCCGTTGAACTATACCGAGTATTAAGCAAAAAATAGTGAAATATTCATTTAACCCAATTAGTACAGGCTCTACAAAAAAAGTAGCAATAAAGGAAGAATACAAGGCTACAATTAATCCTTTTAATAGTGGCGGAAAATCCAACCTAATAACTGTGATCACAGAGATTAATGATATAAGTGTAAATGCAACAAGTAGTGTAAAGGGTATCAAACCCGCCTCATACCCAACATCTAACCAAAGATTATGTGCAGAAAATAACGGGGTATATGTTTCTTTTCCTCCCATAGGATTCTCGAATAAACCTATAAATGTAGCTTTCCAAGCCGCTACTCTTGGGTCTTCTTCTAAGTTTGTTTCTTTAAAACGGTTAAATATATAACTATTTTCTACTATAGATTTTATACCAAAAGTGTTTATATTATACAGAAAGGACAATATAATGAATGTTAACATAACTAGTAGTATGCTTACTAGTTTACGTTTATTTAGTTTATCTGAGAATAATAAAGTAATAAAAAAAGACAAAATAATTATAATTATTCCAGTTCTATTACCTAATTGAATTAATGCATAAGTACTTGCAAAGAAACACACAAAACTTATTAACTTTATCTTATTACTGTTAAGTAAATATTTGTCTTTAATAAATAGAATAGCAAGTAATGACAAGCCAAAAGCCAAAGAAGAATTAAGGGCAGTGGCACTAATAAAATTATTAGTCCAAATATCCACCCCAATTCTCCCAATCGTCTCTCTAGCAGTTACACTTCCATTTCCGTATATCAATGTTGCTTTTAGTGTACTCAAAACTCCATAAATAGTGAATGCTATGATTATTGTATATAAGCTTCTATATGTTTTTTTATAATCTAAGTCTTCTTCAACCAAAAAATTACCTATGATGAAAAACATTGTAGGATATAATAACTTTCCTAATATTGAAATATTACTGCTATATTGGTATATATACAAAAAAATTGAATACGTCATAAAGAAACCAAATAATATAAAAGCAGTTAAATAGAAAGTCTTACTAAATTTACCTTTCAATAAGTATATTAAAACCAAGGGTAAAGTCACCAAAGGGACATATACACCCACATTGAAAAAATTAATACAATAAATAAATATCAGCACTGTCAAAAAAATATCCATTGTTAACCAATGTGTAGAGCTCAAGGGCCTTGATTTAGTCATTGAACCACTTCCTTATTTCACACTCAAATGCAATACCTAGATTAATAATTTTTCCTTCTTAAAGCAAAATTATTTATAGCAATTATCCCTATTTATACTAAGAGATGTCTATAAAGTTATCACAAATATCAATTATCCCTGCCTTTTTTATAATTATTTTTTTAATTTATCCCATGTATTAAAAAAAATAATTAATCTTTTTTGTATTTCTCTTTATTAATAATATAATTAAATAACTCATTGGTTTTTTTTGCCATATTTTCTATGGTATAATACCTTATTTTCATTAAATTATTTCTTGCCATATCTTTTAATAACGTATTATCTTCTAAAATAATTCGTATTGATTTTGCAAGAGTATCACTATCATTAGCTGGAATAATAAATCCATTTTCATAGTTTTTTACTAATTCTAATCCCGCAACGCATTTATCAGTAGTTACAACAGGTAGACCATAAGCCATAGCCTCGTTGATAACTAATCCCCATACATCTCCTCTTGTTGGTAAAACAAATATATCGCTAGCCATATAATACATTTTCAAAACATCTTTAGTCTTAAAATCTACAAAGTGAACATTATTAATTTTAAGTTTTTTAATAATACTAAGGTATTCTTGAGTAGGTTCTCCTCCTATAATATAAATACCATATTCCCGAGGTAATTTAGTACTTGCTTTTAAAAGAATGTCAAATCCCTTTATGTTAATAAATCTTCCTACTGATAAAATCACTTTTTCTTGATTAATATTAAGTTTTTCTTTAATTCTTTCCTTAGTTAATTGATCTACGAGGTCTTCTAAGAGATCTTTTTTAAACAATGATGTGAATGGATAAACAAATATATTCTCTGTTTTTGCACCGTAGTAAACAAGATATTCATTGGTTTGCTTACCGGTACTTAACCAACTGCTAGCAGAACTAATAAAATGTTTTTTTATGAGAAACTTGACCTTATTCTCAATTTTCATAATCCCTCCATCGGAATTAAGAATAAACGGTATTTTTTTTATCTTTAATACTTCAATTGCTAACATTCCCGTTGGTGTACTATAACCACCAATAACAAAAACATCAAATAACCTTTTCTGGATATAGTTTATAACTTCAATACATACAAATATATTTTTACTAATTTTCTTCCCTTTTAAAAAGACAGCTTTAAAATTTTTAAAGTCTTTACCTAACCAAGACTTGTCTCTTTCATTTGTTATTTCCCTTTCAAACAAAACAGTTAGTTCACAGTGTTTGCCTAATTCATTAAAGAAATCAACTCTATAAGGAGAAGGAATATTAACTAAAAACAATACTTTTAATTTGTTTACTTGCATTTAGACAAACACCTCATTATTTAATAGTACCTTAATACAAACTATTTTTTAAAAGATATATAGTCTTCTTTTAAAATATGTCTCTTCTGCAGTTCTTTCATTTTAATATCTATATCAAACTGATAATTAATTCTCGTCATTATAAAACGAAAACCGGTTTTACCATCTAGAAATCCAAACTTATAAATATATAGGTATAAAAAATAAGCTATATTTCTAAAAGGTAATCTATAGAATACCTTTTTTATCTCGGTCATATTTTTCAAATTTCTCCAGTCAATTGGCTCTTTTCTTTCTTCTAATATTCTAAAAGCCTCCATAGTACTGTAATGATTATGTTTAGCTAAATAATCGTGTAAAGATTTATTATCCTTATGAAGTAAATAACCATCTATTTCCATCCATACATCTCTTGTAGGATTTATAGAAGTAATATGTTCATTTATATCTCTTTTAAACTCTACATCTTTATGTCTATATATAGTTTTTCGTTTTAAAGGCCAGAGTCTGTACCTTAAATACTTATCTAAAAAATACATCCTTAGCCTTATAGAAAATCCGACTACATTATCCTTAACATTTTTTAAGTTTTCTTCGATAGATATTTTAACTTCTTCAGTTAGAATCTCATCTGCATCAAGCATTAGTACCCATTCATATTTATAATTAATATTTCTTAAGGCCCAATTTCTTTGATTACTATAATTATCAAATTTTCTATAAAGAATCTTATCAGTGTTTAAATATAAATTTGCATAATCAATTGTCCTATCATCACTATACGAATCTAGTATATAAACGTCATCACTAAAATCCACAAGACTTTCTAAGCATTGTTTTATATTTTTCTCCTCATTGTATGTTAGTATGAGAACACTTATCATAAACATTTACCCCATTTAACAACTTAATTTTTTTCTTGCAATGCTCTATAAAATAAATTTTTCAGTTCATCGACTTTCTGATCAGAATCTATAAATTTTTTCACATACTTAATAGTACTATCTTTAAACTTTAGAAATTCACCTTCTTCTAAATCCACAAGATATTGTAATCTTTTTTTATATGCTTCTGAATCCTCTAAAGAAATGTCCCATCCGACAGAATAATTTTGTAATTCTCTCCAAGGTGTTCTATCACTTATTAATACCGGAATGCCAGCAAACAAAGCTTCTACAATTACATGACCAAAGTTTTCACCAAAAGTAGGTAATAACAAAACATTATTTTCTTTCATGACTCTGTCTACTTCATTATGATCAATACTCCCATTATAATTAACTGTTACATTCTGTGGGAGATTTTTAATTATTTCCTGACACTCTTCCCAGTATGCAACATCTGAAATGGGACCATATATATTAAATTCAATATTTCCGTTTAAATCATTTAATAAATGTAATGCAAATTTCAAATTTTTTACTTCAGTTATCCTTGAAAGAAAAATTATTTTCAAATAGCCCGATTTTTTCTTCACTACTTTTACCTCGTTAATAGGAGCAGGTGAAGCTGATAAGTTTCCAACTTTTACAATTGGAAGATTGTTATTAAAGTTATTTTTTATATCCTGAACTTCAGAATCACTTGTAGCTTGCCATAATAAATTTTTATATAATCCCAAAAATTTAACTAAGTTTATATAGAGTCGCTTTTTCAGTCTTTTTAAATTTAAAGCTCCATTTGATAAATCTCCCCTTGGAAGTATTATTACTGGAGTATTTGGAATTAATTTTAATTTACGTAATAGCAAATACCGAATAGTATACTCCGAAAAAAAACCATTCAAATACACAATATCAAAATCCAAATCACTAATAATTTCTTTCATATTCTTAATAGTTGCATTTTCCGAAGAATGATAAAATACCATTTCATTCCTAACCTTATTCCATTCATCAACTTTAATTCCCTGATAAGGCTGAAGGTCACAGAAATCTCTATCCTGCGTTACTATATAAAAATCAAAAGAATCTTTTAATCTATCTGCCATATTTGCAATACTTCTAATTGGTCCACCTGCTTTATATCCAGGTAAATAAGTTCCGTTAAATGTTAGAATTTTTATCTTATTATTTATTTTATCCACGAATTACTGATCTCCTTATAGACCGGTATTTAACATTAATTTTTTTGAAAGTTTAATATATATATACTAAAATAATAATGATTGACTATAGTCTCCAATATAAATAACCTAGCTCTTCTGCTCTCTTTTTATTAAAAATTCCTTTTATATCAGTTAAGACAAGTGAACTTGAAGTTCTTTTTATTGTTTTAGGCTCCTCTAAAGCTGCGGCTACCTCGTTATTAATAAGATCGAAATTTGGAACCTCATCTTTATAGAACTGTCGTATATCTTCTAAATTCATTTTTCTAAAACAATCATGTGGCACTGCAAAAACCACAGCATCCAAACCTTTTAATTCTTCCACACTATATAATTTGATTCCATATTCCTCAAATACTTCTTTTTGATCAACTAATGGGTCTACTACCATAACTTCCACACCGTAATCATTAAGTTCATCGATGATATCTGTTACTTTTGTATTTCTAACATCTGGACAATTCTCCTTAAATGCTAGACCAAATATACCTACTCTAGATCCCTTAATTTGTTTATCAGCCTTTATCATACTTTTAATAATATTTTCGGCTACATACTTTCCCATATCATCATTAATCTTTCTACCAGAAAGAATAATTTGCGAATGATAGCCTAATTCCTCCGCCTTATAAATAAAATAGTAAGGATCTACACCAATGCAATGACCACCAACTAAGCCTGGAGAAAAATTTAAAAAATTCCACTTTGTACCTGCAGCCTCTAGTACAGCCTTTGTATCTATTCCCATCTTATTAAATACCATAGATAACTCATTCATAAAGGCAATGTTTATATCTCTTTGAGAGTTCTCAATAACCTTAGCTGCTTCAGCAACTTTTATACTTTCTGCACGATGAACCCCTGCTTCGATGATTAATTCATAAGTATTTGCAATTATATCTAGCGACTCATCATCCATACCTGAAACAACTTTCACAATAGTTTCAAGTCTATGGACTTTATCACCGGGGTTTATTCGCTCAGGAGAATAACCAACTTTAAAGTCCTGTCCATATTTTAATCCAGATTCTTTTTCCAATATTGGAATACAAATATCTTCGGTCACTCCAGGATAAACAGTTGATTCATAAACAACGATCGAACCTTTTGTTAAATTACGACCTACTGTTTTACTTGCTCCAATTACAGGAGAAAGATCTGGAATTTTGTTTGAATTTACAGGAGTCGGTACAGCAACAATATGAAATTTACAGTCCTTTAATTTTTCCTCATCGCTAGTAAAAGCTACCGAAGTTTCTTTTAATGCTTCATTACCAACTTCATTTGTTACGTCTATCCCATTCCTATAGAATTCTATTTTTCTCTTATTAATATCAAAACCAATCACTTCTACTTTTTTAGCAAATGCTACAGCAAGAGGCATACCAACATATCCTAATCCAATAACTGAAATTTTTTCTTTTTTATTTTTTACCGCTTCATACAAATTCACTTTATTCACCCTTCCCCCAAACAACCCTATTTACATAATCTGTATATGACAATATTATCCTCAATACTTTATCCGATACATTAGGCATACTATAATCCCCTACAGGTCTTAATGTATCTTTTTCTTGAGTTTCTAAAATTTCTAGCCCCTGTAAGATTCTTTCTTTCCTCAATCCTACCATCATCACGGATGCTTCTTCCATTGCCTCTGGTCTTTCGTGGGCTTGCCTAATGTTAAGTGCTCTAAATCCCAGAATAGAAGACTCTTCACTAATCGTACCACTATCACTTAGTACAGTTTTTGCCTTAGTTTGAAGTTTTACATAATCATTAAAACCCAAAGGTTTCATTATTTTTACTAAAGGATTAAACTCTATTCCTTTAGCATTAATCATATTTCTAGTTCTAGGATGTGTACTAACAATTACAGGCAAATTGTATTTCACAGCAATGGCATTTAAACTATCAACTAAATCAATGAAGTTAGTTTCCGAATTAATGTTTTCTTCTCTATGTGCTGATACTACAAAATACTTTCCTTCATCAAGTCCTAATCTGTCTAATACTTCTGACCTCTCAATATCATCTTTCCTAGAGTTAAGAACTTCAAACATCGGGCTTCCAGTTTTAATAATTCTATCTGATGGAAATCCCTCTCTAAGGAGATATTCCCTTGCAATATCACTATAAGTTAAATTTATATCAGCGGTATGATCCACTATTTTCCTATTCGTTTCTTCTGGTACTCTTGCATCAAAGCATCTGTTACCTGCTTCCATATGAAAAATAGGAATATGTCTTCTCTTTGCAGCAATAGCACATAAACAGCTATTAGTATCTCCAAGTACTAAAAACGCATCTGGTTTAACTTCTTCCATAATAGGATCTATTTTAACTAAGATATTACCAATTGTTTCTACCGCTGTTCCTGTTGCTGCGTTAAGAAAGTAATCTGGCTTTTTTAGATTAAAGTTCTTAAAGAAAACTTCATTTAATTCATAATCATAATTTTGGCCCGTATGAACAAGAATATGTTCAATTGCATTTGACTCTTCTAATTTATTAATCACAGCTGATAGTCTTATAATCTCAGGTCTTGTACCAACGACTGTCATAACTTTTAATTTCTTCATTCATCATACCTCCAAGAAATAAGTATCCGGTTTTTCTAAGTCAAAGCATTCATTAGCCCACATTACCGTTACAAGATCACTTTCTCCCACATTTACGATGGAATGTGTATATCCAGTAGGAATATCAACAACCTGTAGTTTTTCTCCGCTCACTCTATATTCAATAAATTCATTAGAGTCAATCTTTCTAAATCGGATTAAACCTTCTCCGCTAACAACTAAGAATTTTTCATTTTTAGTATGATGCCAATGATTTCCTTTTGTAATCCCAGGTTTTGAAACATTTATAGAAACCTGCCCTCTCTCAGGTGTTCTTATAAATTCTGTAAAAGATCCTCTATGATCAGTATTCATTTTAAGGTCATAAGAAAACTGATCCTCTGGTAAAAAGCTTAAATACGTACTATAAAGTTTCTTAGTTATAGCGTCTTCCATATTAGGAATGCTTAAATTTGTTCTGCTTTCCCTAAAGCTTTTTATAAGAGCTGCTAATTCTCCAAGTTTAATAATATGTGTTACGGGTACAACACAATAATCATCATCCTGTATAGTCGGGTTACCCTCTAGCGCTTTTATAAATTCATCTAACACATCATCTATATAACAAAGTTTAAGCTCTGCTTCCGGATTGTTGATCTGGATGTCTAAACCTCTAGCTATATTATGACAATAAGTTGCCACCACAGTATTATAGTTTGGCTTACTCCATTTACCAAATAAGTTAGGTAATCTATATACATAGACTTTTACATCAGTTTCTTTCCAATAATTAAATAATAAATCCTCTCCAGCCTTTTTACTTCTACCATAAGGGTTATCCTTTTCCGCTTGAATAGATGAAGTAATAAGTATAGGAGATTTATTACCATTTTTCTTTAATAACTCTAACAAACTGGAAATTAAACCATAATTACCTTCCATAAATTCACTCTCATCATTAGGTCTGTTTACTCCTGCTAAATGAAATACAAAGTCACATTTTTTTGTGTAGGTATCAAGTAATGAAGGATCACTTTCCCTAGTAAACTCAAATATATCGTTATACCCTCTATTTTTAAGTTCAGCGATAAGGTTTTTCCCTACAAATCCTTTCGCTCCCGTAACAAGAATTTTCATCAATTATTACCACCCTTTAGTTCATTACGTGAATCTTTTTATTCCATTCCTTTAACTCATCTTGGACATAATCTAACTCAAGTAATTTCTCTTTAATTTGTTCAACCGTTAAAATTTGTGTATTATCTGAATTATATTCTTCGACAGTAGTAAGCTTTTGATTTCCTTCTGCAAAATACTTATCATAGTTAAGATCCCTTTGATCCGCAGGTACTCTATAGAAACCACCCAAATCCTCTGCTACTACATATTCCTCTCTAGTAAGAAGAGTTTCAAATCGCTTTTCTCCATGACGAGTGCCTATTACTTTAATATCGTTATTTGCATTAAACAATTCCTTTACCGCTTGAGCAAGATCACCAATTGTACTAGCTGGAGATTTTTGAACCATAATATCTCCTGCCTCAGCATTTTGGAAAGCAAATACTACTAACTCAACTGCCTCTTCTAAACTCATAAGAAATCTTGTCATATTAGGATCCGTAACCGTTAAAGGCTGTCCATTTTTAATTTGTTCAATAAATAATGGAATAACCGATCCACGTGAGGCCATCACATTACCATATCTAGTTCCACAAATAAGTGTCTGATCAGCATCAACAATTTTAGATTTAGCAACAAATACTTTTTCCATCATTGCTTTTGAAATACCCATAGCATTAATTGGATAAGCTGCTTTATCAGTTGAAAGACAGATTACCTTTTTTACCCCATAATCAATAGCAGCTGTTAATACATTATCTGTACCCATTATATTTGTTTTTACAGCTTCTAAAGGAAAAAATTCACAAGACGGTACTTGTTTTAGTGCTGCTGCATGGAAAATATAGTCAACACCATGCATAGCATTTTTTACACTTGCAAGGTCCCTTACATCACCAATATAGAACTTTAATTTATCATTTTTATAAAGCTTTCTCATATCATCTTGCTTTTTTTCATCTCGGGAAAAAATACGAATTTCCTTTATATCACTATTTAAGAATCTTTCCATAACAGCATTTCCGAATGAGCCTGTCCCGCCAGTTATAAGTAAAGTTTTATCTGTAAACATCTTTTTAGTCCTCCAATTTAATTAAGATATTATCTAATTCTGATATAAATTTGTTCTTACTATAGTTTTTAATGTAATAATCATATGAGTTTTTTGCCATTTTTTCTTTTTTATCACTATTACAAAAATCTATTATTAATTTAGCTAACTCTTTATAATTCTCTGCAGAACAGCATAATCCACAGTTAGCCTCTTTTATTACATGGCTCCCTTCGCCATTAATAGCCCCGATAATCGGTTTACGAGCAGCCATATAAGACTGCACTTTACCAGGCAATGTATATGAAATAGTCTTGTTATCTTTAAGAGTAATTAACATTGCATCTGCCAATCCATAATAATGTGGCATTTCACTAAGAGGTCTTCTACCATAGTATATAATGTTATCTAACCCCAATTTATTGGTCAGTAATTTGCATTCCTCTAATTTAGATCCGTCACCAACTATATGAAAAGTAATATTAGAGTGTTCACGTAACTCATTAGCTGCTTTGATTATCGTTTCTACACTCTGCACATCACCAATATTTCCGGCAAAAACAAAATTATATTTATCATCTTTAGAAACTTCGATAATATCAGTAAATAAATCTTCAGCATATTGCGGTAGATGATTTATTTCCTTATTATACAATCCAAAAGTACTCCTAAAATATTCTTTAAACATACTAGAAGTGACTGCTATGGAATCTGCTGAGTTATAAATCCATTTGGATATCTTTAGAAAAAACTTATAAATTATTGAATCTTCTTTAATTCCACCAGCAGCTAGACTATCAGGCCAAAGATCTAGGCAATATAGTAAAATCTTTTTCTTATGCTTCCTTTTATAAACAATTGCTGGAATACCCATCATTACAGGCGAAAGTTGATTAACTAATATTACATCAAACTTTTCTTTCATAAAAAACGCCTTAATCGATCCCGAGACGGCAAAGCTAAAATAGTTTAAGAAGAGCCTTAACTTACTATTTCCACGACCTATTTCAAAACTGCGGATGACTTTTACACCATTTAACACTTCGTTCCTATTTTTACCATACCGGTAACCATCAAGTACTTGACCCTCTGGATAATTGGGCAGACCAGTAAGTACTGTTACATCATATCCCATTTGTACTAAGGATTCACATATATCTGAAATACGAAAAGGTTCCGGATAGTAATATTGGCAGACAACCAAGATTTTCATTTAAAATTAGCCTCCAAATTCTATTGAACCTTTTTTAAATATTCTTCAATTTCAAGTTTTAATCCCTCAGATAAGGGCATGGGTTGATAACTGAAATCTTTAGTAGCACATTCATGTGAAAAGCTTCTATCTTCTCCCATTCTCTGAACCTTCTCAATATAGTCAACTTTTCCAAGGGAGCAGATTTTTAGAACCCTAGCCATAAAAACACCTAATGCTAAAGGTACACTAATAAAAGTAGTCTTCTTATCCAAAATCTTACTAATCAAAATAAACAATTCCTTCATTGAAATAGGTCTTTCACCAGATAAAATATAATCTCCACTTATAATATTTGAATTCATTAATACCTGAAAGTACGCTTTTCCTAAATCTCTTCCATTAACAGGTTGCAAGAGATTCCTACCTTGATTAATAACCGGAAATAACCTTAATTTATCAACCATTTTTATAAAAACAACCATATTTCTATCATTGATGTATCCATAAATCATTGTAGGTCGTAAAAAGATAAGTCCTATTTTTGAATTGTTTTCTTTTATAATTCTTTCAATATTTTCTTCAATAATCTTATATTCTTCTGACGCACTCTTATATTTTGAATAAATGCCAGTTGTATGAACTAGAATAGCTCTCTTAACATCGTTCTTAATAGCTGCTCTCATTAAAGTATCTGAGTAAAAGATAGATGCTATGTGCATGACAGTAGTAATACCTATCATAGCCTTATTCATAAACTCTTGATCTTCTAAATCTCCAATTACCTTTTCTATGTTTAGCCCTGAATTATCAATCAATGATGTATCAGAATTTTCCCGGATAATACAACGAATAGGACCTTGGTATTTGTTTTTAATAAGCTCTTTCAAGAAATACTTGCCACTATGTCCTGTAATTCCTGTAACCAATAACATTAATTTCTCCACCTCAACATGTTTACTTTCTAGAAGAGCCTGTCAACTTATTACCTTCAACTCCCCTATTAACACCAGTTCCACCTTCAACAACCCCATCACTTTTAACAACACTTACAATTGTTCCAAAGAAACACTTAACATCCATCCAAAAACTAATCTTTATAATATACTCACCATCCAGCTTCGCCTTTACATCAATGGGGAGTTCATCTCTACCATTAATCTGTGCCCATCCTGTTAAGCCCGGTCGTACATCATTAGCGCAATATTTATCTCTCTCAGCAATCAAATCATATTGATTCCAAAGAGCAGGTCTTGGGCCAATAATACTCATCTGTCCAACAAATATATTCCAAATCTGTGGAAGTTCATCAAGAGAAGTTTTTCTCAAAAACTTACCCATTTTTGTAATATATTGATCTGGATTCTCTAACAAATGTGTAGGAGTATCTTTAGGAGTGTCTATTCTCATTGTCCGGAACTTTAAAATGTTGAAGTGCACTTTATTTAACCCAACACGTTTCTGCTTAAATAATACTGGACCCCTTGAATCAAGTTTAATTGCAAGAATTAGAATCAAGAAAATAGGTGATAAAACAATAAGTCCAGTTAAAGAAAGAATTATATCAATCAATCTTTTTATCTTCATATACACTATTCTACACCCCACATTTAATTTATTTTAACTTAGTAGAATAGGACTTAGTTGGATATAAATATTAAGAATTCCATTTAACTCCTACTCTACTAAACTTTAAAAGAAAAAATTGTTAAGAAGTAATTCTATAAACTTGAACTACTTCTTAACATAAAATATTACATACTACTTACCAACGACTTCGTTTCACTAAACTTAGTATTAGCAATCCCCACAAGAGTTTCCTTCATCTCACCAGGAGTCTGGTCCAAGAGAGCCTCAACAACCTCATAAAGTTCACGTTTCCCCATAGGCTCTGCCTTCCCAATAAAAATTTTAGGAAACACCTGCTCCTTTTGCACTTCATTTTCATTCAACAATTCCTCATACATCTTCTCCCCAGGACGAAGTCCTGAAAACCGAATTCCAATCTCCTCAACCGAGTAACCCGAAAGGGTGATCAAGTTCTTAGCAAGGTCCACAATTTTAACCGGTTCACCCATATCTAAGACAAACACTTCGCCACCACGAGCAAGCGCCCCAGCCTGAATCACAAGCCGTGAGGCTTCAGGTATTGTCATGAAGTATCTAGTAATATCAGGATGCGTCACCGTCACAGGCCCACCAGCTTGAATCTGCTTTTTAAACAGTGGAATCACACTCCCTCGACTCCCAAGCACATTCCCAAAACGTACCGCAACAAACTTTGTCTTACTCTCCTTCGCCAAGTTTTGAATAATCATCTCAGCAAACCGCTTCGTAGCCCCCATCACATTCGGAGGATTCACAGCCTTATCAGTCGAGATAAGAACAAAGTTCTTCACTCCAAAAGCATCAGCTGCTTCCGCCACATTACGAGTCCCAAAAATATTATTCTTCACAGCCTCTGTTGGATTATACTCCATCAACGGGACATGCTTATGCGCTGCCGCATGATACACCACATCTGGCTTATACTCTGCCATTAAATCAAAAATCCGCTCTCGGTCCTGAACATCAGCAATAATCGGAGTGATTTCGAACTCATTTTCATACTGTTTGCGCAATTCCATATCGATCGTATAAATACTATTTTCCCCATGACCTAACAAAAGCAATTTACTCGGAGAAAACCTTGAAATCTGCCGACAGATTTCTGAACCAATCGATCCCCCAGCGCCTGTCACAAGAACGATTTTTCCTGTCAGCTTCTCTGAAATACTTTCCATATCTAACTCAATTGGCTCCCGACCGAGCAAGTCCTCAACTTCCACATCACGAATTTGACTAACAGAAAGTTTGCCCGTCACTAGATCTTCTATTAACGGGAGAATCTTTGTTTTCGCTTTGGTTTGCGAACATTGGTCATAAATCCTTTTCATTTCTTTTTTGGTTAAAGATGGAATCGCAATGATGATATTTTCAACCTTATTTTTTTCAACAATACTAGGTATATCTTCAGTTCTCCCTTTTACATCAAGCCCATAAATTTGCAATTTATACTTAAATGGATCATCATCAACAAACGCAACTGGATACAAATCGGCATCATTATTTTTTAACAACTGTCTTGCCACCATCGTCCCAGCAGATCCGGCACCAACTATCAACGTCCGTTTCCGATTTGGGTTTGGGGTAATATAATGATCCCGGAACATCCGCCACGAAAAACGAGATCCTCCTATTAAAAGGATATGTAACATCCACGTAATTCCTAATACACGGAAATAGACATTATGTCCAAAGATCGATTGAACAACTGCCGTTACCGCAATGGCGAATGTAACAGCTTTTACAATTGCAATTAATTCTCCAACACTAGCATACTGCCACGCTTTTTGATATAGATGATAAATAGAAGCAAATAAATGATGGCTGATTAACAATGAAATAGCACTCACCCATATCATCGGCTCAGTATATACTTTCATAGTTGGGTTTAAAAACAAATAACCGATAAAAATAGATGTTAATACAATCAAAGAATCCAAAGCAACTAGAAACGGAATTCGTTTTTTATAACTCATTCGCAACTCCCTCTTTTTAAAAATGATATCTATTAAAATAAAAATAGTGTTTAACGACAATATACATCACAGGATATATATTCTGGTTAAACACTAGTTTTGGTTATTGGTGCATGGCTTAGTTTTTTATATTAGTGAGTGCAAAGGCACCTCTTGTTTTACAACTCTTTGTTTGAAGGTATATAACGTGCTTTTTCAAACTTATAAACCATAAGGTCCCAGGCACCAGTATTAATGAACCTTATATTCTTCTTACTAAATATTCAAAGTATCAGACATATTAGGGATAATAATTAATCGGGCATCGAACCCACCCTCACATCACGCTCCCGACAACAAGTGTCTAAGGACTCTATGAAAAAAGTCCCACAGCGCAACCGAGTGCCTCCATGGATAATGGGCAGGAGACATCGCCAAATACTATCTTCTTTTATAAAGAATAAAACTTCTTCATATAAATAGGGTAGATTCGGTAATGATGAATACCCCAATTTATATCTATGCAAACTTTATTCCCATATCGATAAAGTTTTTTGTAGATAGATTTAATTTATTAATCTCCTAAATATACACAAAATGTATCTAACATTATGTTATAAATATCACAATATCATTAAAATAGTCCCAAAATTTTCTTACGCTGTATCTGCTGCGGGATTTCTTTATAAACATATTTTCCCTGTACAAGTAGCTCTGCATTTTCCCTAAACATATAGACGGTGTCTAACCCATACTTCTTTTCCACAGCATCCATTGCTTCTACCATTTTAAACGTACGATTATGCACATTATGAGCATCCGATGCAATAAAGTGAGTTAAATTCGCTTCGATCAATTGTTCGGAGAACTTTTTAATTTTTTTCCCAAAATATCCAGACAAACTTCCTGCTGTCACCTGAGATAACGCTCCGTTATTGATTAACTTAAATAATAGATTTGGATTCTGGATGATTTCCTGATTTCGTTCAGGATGAACAATAACCGGAATCAGCCCTTCTGTTTGTAGCTCATAAAATAATCGCTCTGCATACCGAGGAACACTGCTAGACGGAAATTCAACAAAAAGATAATCGGTTTCATTTAAAGGGAGAATTTTTCCACCCGTAAGATAATCTTGTATAACTTCTCCATATATACGAACTTCCTGTCCTGGTAAAATCGTTAATGGAATTCCTTGTTCAGATAGAGTTTTATTTAACTGGGACACCCCATCTAAAATATCCCGTTTTTCATTGTTATACTGACTATTTTTATGGGGAGTAGCAATGATCGTCGTAATCCCTTCACGTACTGCCTCTTTAGCCATGTCAATAGACTCAGAAACACTTTGTGCCCCATCGTCGATCCCCGGCAATATATGACAATGGATATCAATCATTGTACTCCCCCCCTAATTTTCAACACTTTACAACAATATTTTTATGATAACACCTAGGTCATTTATAGTAAATATTCTAAATATTAATTTATTGTTAATGATTACCGTAGTAATAGTAGTAATTCGAGTTTTCCATTTTCTTGCTGTTTAGGACAACACCTAAAATATGACTATTAGACGCCTTTAATAGTTCCTTTGCCTTCACTGCTTGTTCTGTTTCTGTTTTACCACTACTTACAACTAGAATAGTCCCATCACATTTACTCGCCAATATTTGCCCATCCGTTACTGCTAAAACCGGTGGAGAATCAAATAGAATCATGTCAAACTCTTCTTCTACATCCTTCATAAATTGTTCCATTGCTTTAGAACTAAGCAATTCTGCTGGGTTCGGTGGAATCGGACCACTTGTTAAAATGTATAAGTTCTTTTCCATCGATTCTTTGATCACTTCATGAAATTGAGATTGTCTAGTCAAAACATTGGTTAACCCAAATGTATTAGTAAAATTAAACGTATAGTGAACCGTCGGCTTTCTTAAATCAGAGTCAATCAGAAGAACCCTTTTTCCTTGTTGAGCAAATACGACAGCTAAATTAGCAGCGGTTGTCGATTTCCCTTCACCAGGACCTGATGAAGTCACTAAAAGGGTTTTTATCTCTTCATCGACAGCTGAGAATTGAATATTTGTTCGGATTGTACGATACTGCTCTGAAATAGGTGATTTTGGATTTTGACTTGTGATTAAACTTCGCTTTAACTCCGCTTTTTTGGATTTTTTACTAAGAGCCAACCGTCTCACCCCTTACTTTTGCATGTTTCCCTTTTGTACTCTTATGCTCTGTCTTACTATCAATCTGAGCAATCGACCCAAGTACAGGCAATTCAAGTATTCTTTCAATATCTTGTTCCGTCTTAATCGTATTATCTAGATATTCTAATAAGAACGCTAAACCTACACCTGCCATTAAACCGACTACAAGCGCAATCGCAATATTTAATAATGGCTGCGGCTTAACCGGTGATGGATTTTCTCCAATTTGAGCTTTCGCCAAAATATTGACGTTATCAATATTCATTAGAGAAACAATTTCTTTTTGAAAAACTTCTGCCGTCGTATTGGCGATATTGGCTGCCATTTGTGGATCCGGATCTTCAACGGTAATATTGACAACCTGTGAATCTTGTTGGCTGGCTACCGTAATTTTTGAATTCAGTTGCGAGGCAGTTACACCCGTTCCTAATTGTTCTGCTACTTTATCTAAAATGGCTGGACTTTTGATGATCACGTTATAGGTGTTGATTAACTGTAGGTTGGTTTGAACAGTCCCAGTATTATATTCCACCTGCTCATTCTTCTCCTGGTTTACTAAGAGCTGTGTTGAAGCTTGGTAAATCGGGGTAATCACAAAATAACTAACAATTCCACTGACTATAACGGCCAATGCCGTAATCACAATAATTAAACTCAAACGTTTTTTTAACGTCTGGAATAGTTCTTTCAGACTAATCGTTTCTTCCATCATATCCTCCTAATGAATGAGCTTATAATAATAAATACCTATACTATTAAACTACGATACTACCTTTTTAAGAAAAATTCTAGATTTTTACAAAAACATTACTATTATAACATAGGATATTGCCATTTCTAGTAAGAACTGACATAATTCTTATTGAATCGGTCGTATTTTGTCTTGCATATACATATTAAACGAAACTCAACCAACTTGTGAAGAGGAATAACCATTTTAGGATAAATATATCAAATTACAATTAAATGGGAAATTATTAATATTATGAGGGAGCGTACACCATGAATAAAATCATTGCTATCCTTTCCGTTATTGCCTGTATGACAATTTTAGTAGCAGGTCAATTACACTGGAATAACAAAACAACCGTTTCGGTTGCTAGTGAAAAAGTATCAAACGAGGAAACTACAACTACAGCTACAGAAGAAATAGCTGAAGTAAGTATAGAAAACCTGCTATCATACACAAGCAACTGGCCCACAGAAAGCGTTGAAACATTTGAAGAATTGATAAGTTCGGGTAAACCTTTCCACCTCGCATTCCTTGGTTCGAATACCCAAGGAAATTCGACCGAACCATGGTCTGAACTTGTTAAGGAAGCCTTAAAAGAAACATACGGCGAACAAATAATCGTATCTACATTTAGTTATGATCTAACCTCAACGCAATTTGTGAACGAGGATAAATTGTCTGAAATCATCGGAGTTCAACCACATATGGTGATCTTTGAACCATTTACCTTAAAGGATAACGGAGAAGTTACAACAGAAGATTCATTGAAAAATACAGCATCAGTGATAGAGGACCTTCAAGAAAGCCTACCAAACACAGTCGTTATCTTGCAGCCATCGCATCCACTCTATAATGTCACCTATTATCCAAAAGAAGTGGAGGCACTTGCTGATTTTGCTGCTGAAAATGGAATTCCTTATCTTAGCCACTGGGAAGCTTGGCCAGATCCAGCATCAGAAGAGATGAAGGAATATATTACTGCAAATCCATCAGAGCCAACTGCTCAGGGGCATCAATTGTGGGCTGGTTATTTGATTGATTATTTGATTGCGGAGTAGACCATAAATCATGTCATAGAAAGAAAAAAGAAGGGACAAAGTTAAGTGTCATATATTTAAAACAACCAGTTTACGGTAAGAAACAGTGATTCTATATATGCTTAAAAACCCATAAAGCAGCCATCATATAGCTGTTTTATGGGTTTAAATTTTATTTATTTAAGAATCCATATTGAATTTCTCCACTGTTATCTCGAGAAATAAATAAACGTTTGTTGAATTCAGGATTTTCTGAAGGGTAATCTTCTCGGTAATGCGCTCCTCTACTTTCTTTTCTTTCTAACATGGTCCGCAATAAGATTTTTGAAAGTATAAAGTAATTCCTCAATTTTACCGCAAGCTTTCTAGTAGACCGCTCCTTAAATAACAAGCCTATTTCCAACTTCTTTGAAAGAACCTCTATTCTTTCAAGCGCATTTAAAAGCCCCTTTTCCGAGCGAATGACATTACCATGATACCACATAACCTCATTGATGTTCTCTATAATCTCATGGGCTTGACCTTTTATTTCATGTGTAGCTCCATCTGTGTAAATTTCAGTTTTACCAAATCCCTCGAACATCTTTGCAACTTGAGTCTTTCCTTCAGATTCACTAATTTCATAAGGTACTACCGTTCTTACATATTCGCCACAATCTATGGCAGCACGTTTTCCAAATACCATACATGCACCTGTAGAATTTCCACCTAGACGATTGGCACCTTCAATATTACATGAAAGTTCACCAATCGCATATAATCCATTTATTCCTGTTCGTCCATAGGTGTCAATATAGACTCCACCGTTACTCGCATGTGCGAAAGGTGCGATTCGAACTTCATTTTCAATTAAATCGATATTTTTCTCTTTCAACCAATCTAAATATACTGTATAAAATTCTTCTTTGTTCTCATACAATTTAGGATCATAGATTAATTCGAATCCTTTTTCACTATGCGTTTCGATGATTTGTTTCATCATTGCAATATCAAAGTATTTCGATTCCATCGAATGTGTAAATGGACCGTGGGTGCTTCTACTTTCTAGGCATTCTCTTTTAGATAAATACTCAGGTAAGTAAGGATCAAGGATACTATTCCCGTTTTCATCAATCATATCCTCACAATACATCAACGTATGTTCACCGAATAGAGTTTTATATTTTGGTGTCGTGATTCCCGGGATAAATTGAATAAATTCCATATTGACTAAACTTGCACCCGCTTCTAGCGCGAGAATATGACCTGATCCATCTACATCATTTGGATTTAGATTATGCTTATAAATACTTCCAAATCCACCAGTAGCCAAAATAGCCGCCTTACATTTAACTAAAATAAATTCATTATGCTCATCTAAAAGAACTGCTCCAACAATGCGTTTTTCTTTTTGAATCAAAGTCACTACAACTGACTTTTCCATGATGTTTAGACCCTCATATTGAGCAAAAATTTCATTTACATTTTTTCGAATTCTATCCCAGTCGCTTAATAAATAGATATCTCGAGAATTTTCAGCAAAACAAGCTTTTCGTTCCCCTTCGAGTTTCTTAGCATTAACACCTATGTCTTGATACTCCTTTACTCTTTCAGGAATCTCTTTAACATATACTTCAGCAAGATCTTTACGATGCATTCCGCGACTTAACGCCTCAATATCGCTTAAAAATGTTTGTTGATCTTCTTCATCTTTAGTGACTTGTGTTCCCAGTGAAGCTTTCAAAGGATAAAAGCTTGAACCAGAGGCTACTTTTGACTTGGTTACCATCAATACTTGATGTCCTTGATCAGCTAGTTCTTTTGTTACTTTTATTCCAGATAATCCACTTCCCGCAACTAATATGTCTGTTTTGATTTTTCTATTAAACGTAATCATCATTTCACCTAGTAATCATTAAACTGCTTTTTTTCGATCGTAATACGTAAGATCGTCATCATCTGCTTTACTTTTACCAGGGAACAACAGACTAAACACATAACCGAATACTAATGAAGCCACTAAATTAATGATTGAGTATGCCCAAATAGATATATCAGTAAAGTATGAAACATAGATCGCTACTAGCGTTGTTGTAATAAATCCTAAAATAGCTCCCGTTGAATTGGCTTTTTTCGTCATAACCCCTAGTGTAAATGTTCCACCAATAATCCCCAGCGCTAAGCCCATTAAGCCATTAAACCACGAATACGCTGAACCGATGTCAGAATATGCGAGAAAGATGGCAAATGCGATCGAAAAGATCCCAACCAGGGTTGATACGTTTCGAGCAATTTTTGTACTTGCTTCATCACTCAAATTTGGTTTAATTACTTTTTGAATATCTAACGTCCAGCTTGTCGCCACACTATTCAAGCCTGTTGAAAGAGTCGATTGACCAGCAGCAAATAGTCCTGCAATTAATAGACCAGATATCCCATTAGGAAGCTCACTAACAATAAAGTTAGCAAAGATTAAGTCTCCACTTCCCGTCGGCATCTCTCCACCTTTTTGAGTATAAAAAGCATACAACCCTGTTCCAATAAAGAAAAACATTGTTGCTGTACCTAGAGATAAAAGACCATTTAACAAAGTCATTTTATTCATTTCTTTTAAATCATCTGTTGTCAAATAACGTTGTACCATATCTTGACTTGAAATATAAGAGAATGCTGTGGATAACCCAGCACCAACAATTAGAAGTAAAACACTATTATTAACAAAATTTGCATCAAATACGGGCATATCCGTAAAAAACTTTTGGTCCTCGATCCCTACGCGTACCACTTCACCAATCCCACCATTTACTGATAGAAGGAGAATAACTAAAGCAAATACACCGCCGCCGATTAATACAATACCTTGGATAAAGTCTGTCCAAAGTACAGATTTAATACCACCAAACGCTGAGTAAATGGTAGCAATAACACCCATAAATAGAATGATTAAGATTGTGTTAATTCCTGTCACAGATGCTAAGGCAATTGCCGGTAAATACATAATAATGGACATACGTCCAATTTGATATACAATGAAAAGAATACTTCCAATCACTCTCATTTTTCGATCAAATCGACGCTCTAAATACTCATAGGCTGTATCTAAATTTAACTTTTTATATACAGGAAGGAAGACAAACATTGCAATTGGAACCGCAATAAATAACCCTAGTTGGGCAAACCAGAGCTCCCACGATCCTAAGTATGAATTCCCTGCTAACGATAGAAATGATATTGGACTCAATAAAGTCGCAAATAAACTTACTGACGTCACATACCAAGGTATTGTTCCGTCCCCTTTGAAAAATTCTTTTCCTTTCATTTCTTTTTTTGCTACCGCGATACCAATCCATAGAATTAGCATCAGGTACGCGAATAAAATAATGTAATCGATTAGTGCGAATTTACCTGTCATATTAAATAAATAACTCCTCTCGTTCTAGTTGTTTACACGTTTTCCTCAACCTATGTTCGTTGTTGTAACTTTATCTGTTGAGGAGTATTATTCATTTCCTAAAGCTTTTATCTAAAACATTTCCGCTTTAGGTAACTTAGACTGTTAATATTATCCATAAATTTATTGCCTCTTTTAAGCAAATTACATACTACTTATACCTTGTTACAGAACTAATAAATTTATTCATTTTTATACATTTGGGTCTTTCTTTCCGATAAAGTTTTGTGTGGTAACTATCCAGAAATTTCTTTATTTTTACCCAATAAATTAACAAAACCAGTGAAATTTACTCCTTAAAATTCCACTGGTCTTTTCAGAGCTGATCTTTGTCTCCCACTGCCTTATTTTTATTTCTAAAATTTATTTTATTAATTAATTGCATTAATAAAATAGAGCAGGGCGTTTATTCTCTTTTATGTTAATTTTAATACTATTTGCACTAAAAGCATGAGGTTCCCCCAAAAAAAGAAAACCCGTTCCAATTTTACTTTAAAGTAAGGAGTTAACTAGTAATGTTTACATAAATTTATACTCACGCTACCCTAGAGAGTCTACCATTATTTTTTCAAAAAGGAGTTTTCCCTCCTACTCTATCTTTATATACTTATCTTCTTTATATAGTTTTAAAAACTCTTTTGCTTTATCTTCATTAAAATCCTTTATTTTTGAATACCTTATCTCTCTTTCCCTATCTTGTTTATACGGAATAATATTAAATATTTTGTTCTGTAATATTAAATCATTTAATTGGTCGATTGTTTTCTTGACAGCAATCATACCTACTTCAAACCTATCATAGCTTCCATTTTCTAAATTTACAGATTTAATAATATCTCCCGAATCTAAACCTTTTGATAAGTAATGAATGGTACCGCCTATCATATCATAACGTTTATCGTATTGTGCCCAAAAATTACAAGCAGCACCTCTATAAAATGGAGATAAACCCATGTGAAGGTTTATACATTTCTTATCAATTAAAAAGTCAATCAACGGTTCTTTAATATACGATGACCCAAATACAATAAAAATATCAGAGTTCATAAATTCGTTAATTTGATCGAAGTCGATTTTTGAAAGAGAACCTTTTTCTATTTCTTTTAAGTTATTTGCTAATATAGTTGTATTATCACCAAATACATTTCTTTCAGCGGATTTAACATAACTAAAATACTCATTTAGGATAGGCGAAACATTACTATTTGTTGACACAGAACTAGTCGTTTCTATTATTGCATTAACATCGAAGTTCTTGGAAAGACTATTAATTAGATATTTATGTCTTAGTCCATTAGACGTAAAAACTGTTACTTTCATATTTTTCAGACCTCCTTTAAAATATCAGCACAATCTATTCTATCTATTTCATAATTATTATTACTCCCCTTTTTATGTGCTAAAAACGCATATTCAATACCCAATTCTTCTAGAACTCTGATACTTTCTGTGTTATATTTTCCACACGGATAGGCAGCAACCGTTACTTCTTGTTGTATAATTTCTTCTAAAATAGTTTTATTAAGTTTAAAGTCCTCATACTGTTCTTCATAATCTAATCTATCTAAATTAGTAGAATGCAAATGTGTATGAAGACCAATTTTATGCCCTTTATCTGCTAGAGATTTAATATCTTCTTTATTCATCCATAATTTATCCCTTAGTGTATCTATTTCAACTTTTTCCTTTATCATATTATCCATAATGTTAAAATAATCATCCTTTAGGATCTCATCTCTAAAATATCTAAATTTCCGATCATTAAAAGAATAAAATGTTGAATCCTTTAGATATTGGTTAAAATCTACATTATTACAAATTTTCTCGCAATCAACTTGACTCAATTTTTCGACTTCAATAAAAAATTTATTATAAAAATCATCTATGTCAGCAAAAAAGTAGTTTCTGAAATTTCTATAGGCTTCTAATTTATCAAGATTCCCTAATGTTGGATTTGTGTTTATATTCCATATAGCCTTTAACCCATACTTTTCTAGTACAGGTAAAGCAATATCAAGTTGCTCCTTTAATCCATCATCAAAAGAAAAGCATACCTGATTTGTTTTCAGAGACTTTTCTTTATACATCTGTAACCAATTATCTGCAGATAAAACTTCGTATTTGTCACTATTAATAATACTCTCTAGTTCTAATGAACTTAAACTTCCTTGCGCTTTTTTGTATCTATTGTTATCGTGAAAGTAATGAAACATAACTGAAAAAGTCATCATTAATCCTCCTCTAAATTATTCTAAGATAGAATCCTATCCATTTAAATAACCTTATTTATTTTTTCCTAATATGATATATATTTCCCACCATTGTTAGCATTGTTAAATTTAACATCACTAGCATTAAGTTTATTTGTAACAATCGTAGCAAAGGCAAAATCAATTATTACCGGTTTTTCTGGCGTTGATTCCTTCTTCAACCCTCATTTCGACCATCTCACTACTAGATACAACAAACCATTAATTCTCAATTGTTTCGTGAAATGCTCTCTGTTACTCTTGCATACCACCAAGGCTTTTTATATAATGTTATTTTTCACAAAAACAAAACAATTATACCACATCTAGTTTCCTTTTTCAGTTAAAATTGAAATACATTTAGTAAATTAGTCTCATTTGACCTACATGTTGATATTAACCGATACCTACCTAATTCATATTGTGAAGAAAGAAAATCAATATGGGATAAATTAATTAGGTAGAATGATTTCGAAGATATTAAATACATTGAGGAGAATACCGTTTGATGTATATAAGTGATACCATATCTTTTATTGTATGCGTTATGATTCTAAGAGCAGCACAGTTGAATAATAAAACGTGTCTGTCGCAAAGCGAAAGGTAGGATCCCGTTAGAAAGAGAAAGTCGGAAGTACTACCGATTTGTACCTATTGCTTAAATATACACATTAGTGACCAACAGATAGTATTCTAATTTTTCAAGTAAATGTTGAGACAGAAAAAACCTAGTTAGACCCTAAACAGTGGGTTTCAAGGGATCAATAGCAAAAGACAAAACGTAATGCCAAATTTGGGCTCAATGTATTTATTATCTATCTTATTGTAAAGTAAATTATTAATAACAGTACTATTAAACACTGTAAAAGATTTTATCAATAAAAAACCTATAAAATAGTATTTAAATACTATTTTATAGGTTTTTAGCGTTAATGATATATCAGCTACTATCAAATCTAAAGGTTAGTTATTAAAATTGATAATTCTTAATTCATCAATGGCTCCAGTATATGACATGATAATTACAAAGTCATATTTATTCCCATGATATAGTAAGGTATTATCCCATTTAAGATGAGGCTCTCCGATTGTTTCAATTACTTCTGTTATTGATAAGGCACTATTAATGGTGATTTTAACTGTATCAACAGTATTATCAATATATAAATATTCGACATTATTAAATTGTTGTTCTCCCCCTATTTGTTTACCAATCATAGGTACTAATTCCTCTAAGGGTGGAGAAAAGTCGATTAACACATCTAATTTAGCAACTATTTCATTATCATCCAATTCTGACTCTAAAGGAGACATAAGTTTACTACTAATCCAACCTGTATCGTTACTAAGATTAGTAGTAATTACATTCAACCATTCATCTCCATTAATGTCTTGCTTTGTACCAATCACCTGGAATGACTGACCAAAATTAGCTATTCCTACAGCAATACTATTAATATCCGGACTAATTCTAATATTAGCCTTAGATACATTTATATATCGAATATCTTTATCATCCACAACTTCTTCATCATTATTCGCTGGCTTTTCTATAATAGACGTTACAGGTTCAGGTTCTTCCTTCAAAAAGTAGGACAATACATTAGTATTAAGAACAGTGAATAAAATAACTATTAAAAGTATGATTGGGATTATTAACCACTTAAACACAGATTTTTTCTTTTTTCGATTTTTTTTTGAGTGTCTTTGAGGAACTATTCCTTCATATTCATTTAAATTCGTTACTCGTTCTTGTTCCCTTAATTTACTACGTTTTTCTATGACAAGTTGTTTAAAGTTCTTTTGATCCTCTTTTGACATAGCTTTAAATTCTTTTAAGAAGTTTTCATACTGCGGAATAATTTCTTCAATAGTACCATACGCTTTCACCTCTCCAGCTTCTAACCATAGAGCTTTTTGACAGAACTTCTTAACTTGTCCGATTGAATGACTGATAAAGAAAATAGTTTTACCTTTTTGTTTAAACTCATTCATTTTATCTAAACATTTATCAGCAAACGTCTGATCCCCGACAGATAATGCTTCGTCAATCACTAAAATATCTGGATCCATATTAACCGAGATTGCAAATCCTAGGCGCGACTTCATACCACTAGAATAACTTTTAACAGGTTGATCAATGAACTTTCCGATATCAGCAAAATCAATTATATCAGGGATTAATTCATCAATCTGTTTTTTACTAAAACCAAGCATTAAACATTTTAGTTCAATATTTTCTCTACCAGTTAAATTATTATTTAATCCTGACGCAATAGCTATTAATGATGCAGTACCTTTAATTTCTATCTCACCAAATGTAGGCGGAATAATACCCGCTATTAAATTCGCTAATGTAGACTTTCCAGCGCCGTTAACTCCTATTAAACCGATAACATCGCCTTTTTTAGCGGTAAAACTAATATTCTGTAAAGCATAGAAATCTTCTCCAAAATGGTCTGGTATCAATATATCTAAAAGTTTTTCTGAGTTTTTCTTATACATTTTATATTTCTTTGTTACTTTGTTAAAAATAATCGAATAACTCATTTTTTCTCTCCATTTATAATTACATTTTTTATTATCGCAATAAAACTACACAAAAATACGGATTTTATGACGAATATAAAAACACTAAAATTACATCCATTTATTAAATGGATAAAGAGGCTAATAATAATCTAGCCCCTTTATCAAATAGATAAAATAAACCGTCTTTAATTTATCACGAGTAAAAATCAAATAAAATCTACAAAACGATTACGGAATTTAATATGGATCATAGAACCGATAAAGAATATAATCGCTATTATACACCAGAAGTATAATGTATATTCCCAATTTTCTATCGGATACCAACCTAAACCTAATATTGAGGCTCGATACCCTTCCGCTAAGTAATATATAGGACTTAACTTCAAAATTGTATGGATAATTTCCGGTTGAAGATTATACGGCGGCCACAAAAAAGGTGATAAATAAATTAGAATACGAACCACTGAACCAAGTAACATTTGAAAGTCTCGTATAATCGTTGATATTGTTGATGTTATCAAAGATAAGGACACTAAAAAAATGATTGTTGAAACTATAAAGTAAGGGAGCTGAATATAATATTTGTTAATAGGATATCCAATAAATTGAAAAATAATCAGAACTACTCCTAGTAACATTAAATGTTGATATAGCCTTGTAAATATGACAAAGGTTGGTACAACACTCATAGGAAAACTCATTTTTGAAATCATATTTAGTCTAGAAAAAATTGACTTAGAACCCTGCACTATCGATTGATTAATAAAGAACCAAAGAATCATGCCTGAAAGCATCCAGGGAAAATAAGGGATGAATTCTCCATTCATTTCAACATCAGCCCGTCCAGACCCCCCGTGTATTCCATAACCAAATACAAACCATAATATAGTTATTTGAATCATAGGGTTAATAATTTCCCATAGTATCCCAAGATAGGTATTGTTAGTAGTACTTTTCATTTCATAGACAGATAAACGTCTAACTAAATATAAGTTTTTTATTTGTTCTTTTATGATTGTCATTACTGAACGCATAAGCTAATCCTTCCTACTTAGAAATTCTTCAAAATACATTTCCTGTTAAAAATTAGTTTGATATTAATGCTAACTAATTTTAAATTCATTCTACAGATAGAATATTTATGCTAAATTAGTGCTCTTTCATCAAAATGTGTCAAAAGCCTTTCTTCAACTTACTAGAATAAGTAATAGGAAAAACTTTTTACTTTTGTACAAATATTAATAGGCACCCAAAGACTTTTTCCTTAAAGGGTACCAATAAAGCCAACCAGAGTAAAGTAAATAAGATAGAAGAATAATTAACAAAACCACTACATCAGTAAATTAAAACTAGAGCAACTTTCCTTCTTTGCTTAAAGTTAACGTATCTAATTTAAAAGGAGAATAATTACCGCTTTTAATTCTCTGTTCCAAAATGGGAATTATTTCTTCTACTCGCGTCCAATCTAACCCATCTAAAATTTCTATTTGATAATCCCACCATTTTAGTTTTTCTAAGGATTCAATGATATCTTTATTAAATCTATATTTTATAATTTTGGCAGGGACCCCTCCAACAATAGCATATGGAGGTACATCTTTTGTTACAACAGCCCCACTAGCAACAATTGCTCCATCACCTATAGTCACACCACGAAGAATGGTAACATTTAGACCAATCCAAACATCATTTCCAATCGTTATAAAATTTTTATCACTCGACATCTGCTTTTTTCTAAGATAAGTATCTTCGATATGATACTTATTTCTTTCAATAAAACCTTTAAATTCTGTAGAAGACGGCCATTTGGTTTTGTTGGAGTTAGTATAAAATATTGGACTTGAAGATAAAAAGGTAGTTGGGTGCTCTACAGGTCCAGTATATAAATTAGATGCAAGTGAACAAAACCTTCCAATTGATTGTATTGCGTAATAAGTACCGCCTTGTAAATAAGTAAATCCACCAATTTTATTAACTTCAAATACCGTATATTTACCATTTAAATCAATAGGAGACTCAAAAGTAACCGTACTTTTTGCAAATTTACTCCAATTATTTAAATTTGAAAGTGTAACATGAACACCAAAATCCCGCAAACTGTGAATTAATCCCATTACTTATTTTATCCTCCTAAAATTTGCTACCTTTAATGTGTGCACTATTATCCTTTTAAATTTAAGAGTATATTTATTAATTTTAATAAATATTTTTATTCAACCTTTACTTGACACATTGTAACTATCGTATCTCTATCTATTATAATGTCCTCTAATACAACATCTTTGACATCAGAATGGTTTATTTTACTTAAATAATAATTCGCACAACTAATTACTTTAGTTTCTTTCACTAACTTTGGAGCATATACTAAAGATGTTGATGCGACACTTACAACCGTCCTTGGTCCTTTTTCTAATAAAATTGCTTCAAATGGCACTTCAACATCTAAATTTAACAATTGAATATGTTTATACTTCCCTATTTTTTTTTCAAATAATTTTCTTAATTCTTTCTTACTTCTTGGATGCATCTTAATAAAAACATTCTTGTTTGGAAACCTTTCATGTAGATAATTTACTATTACTTCCGTATGGATTTCAGGAGGTACATTATATACCTGATCTAAAAATATTACAGATTCTTTATTTATTGATTGTAAAGTAACACTCTGTTTAAAGATATTTCGAACTTCATTTGTTAACTCGTAGTCCAAATTAAGTTCATGATATGCGTTTGCCTCAAAAATTTCTCTCCCACGTTCTGGAAAAGTCAAATAAACGTCATCAAATTTCGGGATAGTCCCTTTAAAACTTCTTATCTGCTTTGGTAGTTTCAGATTAATTATTTTATCCATATATTTTTCAGGTAAAACACTTAATATTATTCTTACAATACCTTTAACAATTATATATACAGGCCTAAATATATTTTTATAAATAAAAGCGATAAAAAAGCGGATCCAAAGATAGAAATCTGTTTCTTTAATAGTGTTTTTGGTATCCTTTATGGATACTCTTACAGATTTTTTAATTCGCTGTAACAAATTGGGTTTATCCTGTTGTGCACTTCTATCGAGCAAAAGTTTAAATTTATAAGTGCTTAACCCCTCTTCAAACAAATTAATTTGAATACCCTTTTCTTTTGCTATATCATATAAAAAATTATAATGAGAATTAAAATTACAAACAAAAATATCTGTAGTAGGGTATTTTTCTATTAAAACTCTGTAACTATTACGGATCTTAAGTAAATTATTTACTACTAATTTATTAGGAAAATTAGGAAGCTGAAGTGTTTCGACAATATCAAATAATTGCTTATCCACATTATTAACAATATTATCCCTTACAACAGTATTTCTTTTTGTCCATAACACTACCATAACATTTTTTTTGAGTTTATATTGTTTGATTACATTTTGCGCTTGAAACAGTTGCCCTAAATTTGAAACTATAAATAAATTCATTGTCCTACATCCTTCCCTGTAGATCTGAAAGTAATATATAATGATTTAATTTCCAAAACCAAAACAGATTATATAACTGTATAATAATACCTTGAAAAGTAATTATTCATATTTGCTAATCTTCATTTAAAATTTAGTCCATTATATATCTATTATTACTATCTACATGAAAAATACTAAACCGTTAATGGTTTAGTATTTCTAAAATTAAACGAACTTAACTTAAAAAATCATTAACTACCCTGATCATTTATATATCCTAATTTAATTTTCGCCATTTCCAAATCAATAGGTTCATCTATATCAATATCGTACTTTTTTTCCATAACATAGCCTAACTCATTATCGTTTAAACTAGTATTACTATCAAATAAGTCATCTAAAATATTTATATAAATGGATCCATTAACATAATAATAATCTGGAAACTCCTGTCTTCTCATCGTACTATTTAGAGTTAAAATATTTTTTAAAGTTCCATCAGGACTTTTAGTTCTCATAAGTACTGGATGTGTATTTACCAAAGAGATACTAACTAGTGACCTAGCACCTCTGCTTGTGATTAATTCAACAGCTTCATCAATATGGAAACTTTGTCGTAAAGGCTGGGTTGGTTGCAAAAGAACTAGATAGTCATATACTTCCCCTACTTTTCGTAATTCATCTACCATGTGAGTCAGAACATCGATCGTTTTAGCCTGATCAGACGCTAAATGGGGAGGTCTTAACATCGGAACATCTGCCCCACTTTTTTTTGCAATATCCGCTATTTTTACACTATCTGTTGAAACAACTATTCTATCAATATATTTAGATTTTTTAGCAGCATCTATCGAATATTGAATGAGAGGTTTGCCGTTAATATCAATTATATTTTTATTTGGTATTCCTTTGCTTCCACCTCTTGCTGGAATAACGGCAAGAATTTTTTTATCTTTATGCATTTATAAATCCTCCTATCAAATGCTTAATTCGATAAATTGTTTTTGATAGTCATTATCCCAAGTTAACTCATTATTTAATACTCCCATAAATTTATTAGCGCTATCCCCTTCACCAAATAGGGATTGGCTAGTAAATGTCATAAAAGTAACTTTTGAAATCGCCTTAACTATTTGAGTTATATCCTCTTTTGCATGAAGTATACTGCTTCCTACTTCAATTTTGTATCGACCTGATTGTCTAGTGCCTAAGTCAATTGATGGAACACCATATACACCCGCTTCTCTGATACCAGCACTCGAATTACCTATCATAAACTCAGAATACTTTAATAATGTTAAGAAATATTCAAATCTAATTGATGGGAAAACTTTAAAATGCGGGTTACCTTTAAGTCTTTCATACTCATTTAATATAATATTACTTCCTTCATCATTATTAGGATAAATAACAATATAGTTTTTACCTGAATTTATAACGGTGTCAACAACATTTTTAATATTTTGATTAAGTTCTGATAGCTGTGTTGTAACTGGATGATACATTAAAATAGCATAGTCTTCATATTCTATTTGATATTTATCTTTTGTTGTTTCTAAATTCGGAAGGGTAGGAGAAAACATAATATCTATATCAGGTGATCCAATTACAAATACTGAATCTTCCTTCTCCCCCAATTGTATAACTCTCTGTTTTGCTTCTTCATTAGCAACTAAGTGTATATGAGCAAACTTTGTAATAGCGTGCCTTATTGACTCGTCAATTGTACCTGATACTTCTCCACCCTCGATATGTGCCACCTTAATATTATTAAGTGCCCCAACAATTGCACCTGCTAATGCCTCTACTCTATCACCATGTACAACAATTAGATCTGGTTTTACTTCAGATATATAATTACTAAACCCATGAATTGTACTACTTAAGGTAATATCCATCCCATTTTCATACTTTTGATTTACATATTTATAAATATTTCTAAACTTATCATTTTCTACTTCCTTAAATGTCGACCCATATCGAGAAAGCATGTGCATCCCCGTAACAAATACATGTAATTCAAATTTTGGGCTCTCTTCAACCATTTTCATAAGAGATTTAATTTTCCCATAGTCCGCTCTTGTTCCAGTTAGAAAAACAATCTTTTTCATTAAATTAGTATCCCCCTAAAACTAAAAATTATTACCGTTAAAATTATACATTTTTCTTTAATATATCGGGTATTATTATTTAGATTTTTCGCAATTTTAAAATTTGACAATATATATTTTTAAGCTAAATTTCATCAAAATAGCACTTTAAACTAGGGAATAAAGCACTGTTTTTACTACCAACATATAAATTAATGCCTTGCTTTTTCAAAATTTGTTCATTTATTTCGAGCACAACATGCGATATCGGGATATTCTTTTTCGTCTCTACATCTGTAGGGTGATGATGTTTGGCCTCTACATAATTGTTTGGTATTGAGTAATGTCTATACTTCGACTCATAATAGAAATAGTTACTATTGTTCAAGTCTATACCACAAAGAACAATATTTTGATAACCTAAATTCTCCGCTAATAATAATAAATAACTTAAACTCCCACTCTTTTTTAAGAATACCCTAGGGTTTTTCCTATTAATAAAGTTGATATAGCTATATCCTTTTATTAAAAATTTACTAAAAGAAATCTTATCCCCAAAAATAACCATCTCTGTGGAAAGATATAAATTCTTTCTTAGTTCTATTGGTACCTTTTTGAATGTAATCCCTTTATACTCAATATCTTTAACAATAAAAGGAGTATTCTTATAAGGACCCTTCTTTAGGTTCAATATGTTGTAAAACTGACTATTCCTGTTAGGATCTAGGGATTCCTCATAGACATAAAAAGTAGGCACAAAATCATGATATAACCAAAAATTCAGACCTAAACTATCCTTACTTTTTATTACTTCCCATTGTTCCTCATTTAAGTCACAAATCGAGCTTCCACTCCCAAGTATGAATAAAGTATCACTCTTTACAATAGAGCCTTTCGGAAATTGTCTAAGCCTTTTCAAACTATGCTTTTTAGCAACTTTTCTAACGGTCAAATCATTTATTATATAACTAAACAGATAAAAAATATGAATGTATATAAATGCAGGTAAAATATTATATAGAATGATACTCATATTTTTAAATACTTTTCTTATTTTTTTCATAAAGTACATTTCTTCAGTTCCTTAATCCTCCTAATTTAATAGGTCTTTAGTATTTATTTCAATTTTATAGAAGAACTATTACTTTTTTTAAAAAACTACAATTAGTATTGTAACATATACTTTAGTGTTAGTAATTTAGTAGTAACAAAATAATAAAACAAAAATACTGGAAAAACAGGAAAAATGGGTATGTTTTTTTGAAATTTATTAACCAAAAACAAACCCCATTCCATTCTCAGGAACGGGGTAATAATCATTAGTAAATAAGATTAATCATAAACCAACTGTATTTATTCAACATCTTTCCAACTAACATGCTCATCATTAGATAGGTCAGTTGCAGCTTTTTCACCTAGTAATTCATGATAATTTTCCGCTTTAATTTCACCTATTCCAGGTCTTTTTACCCAAATATTATCTTGAGTAAAGATTTCTCCCTTTTTAATATCAGCAGTCGTTACAACTGTTGCGAATGCAAAATCAATTGTTACTTGCTCTTCTTTTGCAGCTTCCTTTTTTCCGCCTCTCATTTTCGCAATTTCAGCGCTACCATCTATTAACTCTTTTAAATCTTGAGGATCCATTGATACCAAGATATCAGGACCAAATCTCGATTTACTATCAGTGAAGTGTCTTTCTAGCACAGAAGCCCCTAAGGCAGTAGCCGCTAGGCAAGCGTTATTATTTAGCGTATGATCTGATAACCCGATCACCGCATTTGGAAATTCTTTTTGAAGCTCTTGCATACCGCCTAACCTTACTAATTCAGGAGGTGTAGGGTAAATATTAGTACAGTGTAATAATGCATACTGAACTTGGCGTTTTTCTAAAATTTCAACCGTTTTTCTAATACTTGGAATATCATTCATACCAGTCGAAACAATCATTGGCTTTCCAAATGATGCTACTAGATCTATTAATGGATAATTATTACATTCACCTGAACCAATTTTATAAGCCTGTACACCTAGTCTCTCTAGTCTTTCTGCAGCAGCTCTAGAAAATGGAGTACTTATGAAAATCATTCCTTTGGATTCCACATACTCTTTTAATGCTTTTTCATCTTCTTCATTTAATGCGCATCTTTCCATAACTTCGTAAATAGAAACATCTGTATTCCCAGGAATTACTTCCTTAGCCGCTTTACTCATTTCATCCTCGACTACATGGGTTTGATGCTTTACAACTTCAGCACCAGCCTTATATGCTGCATCTACCATTTCTTTGGCTACTTCTAAACTACCCTCGTGATTAATTCCAATCTCAGCAATTACAAGAGGCTGATATTCCTCTCCAATTAATCTTTCTCCAATTTTGATGACAGGTTTACTCATTATTGTTCTCCTTATCCTTTAAAAAATTTATATTTGTAATATGACTTCATAAATAGATATTATTAATAATATCATTTCTAACTATACTTTTTATTACAATATATAGGGAGACAAGCGCTTTCCATTTTCAGGAAATCCCCTGCTACTATAAAAGGATTATACACTCATACTGCTCTTATTACCCTTCAAACATGTTCACGTAAAAACCAATTATATAATCTTGCACGAAATACAGTAGGAACCATTCTAAAAATTAACCTGATAAGTATGTTTGTTGATAGTTCGAATAGGTTGATGAAACTCATTTTATACATAACTAACTGTAGCTTAAGTTCACTTAAAAAATATTTTTTCCCACCTCTTCGATTAAACATACCATTACCAATCCTTGCGTATACTAAACATTCTGGAATGTTATGCGCAATAACTTTATTACTTAATAATCTTACCCATAAAAAGTAATCTTCTAAAAGAGGAAATTTTTGATAATTGCCAGCACGTAATATAGCTTCTTTCTTAAACATTACGGTCATGTGATTAAATGGGCTTCTACGTTTAGCATACCTTTTTATATCTCGATCGTTAACAGGTACTTTCCGAATAGAAACAATATAGGAAGGATCATCAATAAACTCAGAGATATAGGATCCAACGATATCAACCTCAGGATTTTCCCTCAAATAATTAATTTGTTTTTCGAATCTCTTCTCCCTAGCTATATCATCCGAATCCATTCGTGCAATTACATTATGTTTACAATACTTAATTCCCCTATTCATTGCTTCTCCAAGACCAACATTAACTTTGAAATGAAAAATCTTTATTAATTGAGGATACTTTTTTTTATATTCATTTAACATATTTTGTATTCTATGTTCAATAATTCCATCTACAATTATTATAATTTCATTTGGTTTTAAAGTCTGATGTATTACACTTTCTAGAGCCTTTTCAAAATGCTCTTTTATATCTCCAGCATAAACTGACATTAAGACAGAGAATTTCATCTAATGTACTCCCTTATTTTACTCCTTTTACTTACGATAATTTCAAATACTATCAAACTTTTAATAAAAGTAAACATACAATAATCATTTATAATGTTTTAACTCAAATTAATTTCTTTTAGTTATATAACTTTTCGCCTACAAGTGAGGAGAAACTTATGGTATTGAAATTTCATAACAAGAGGTTTAAACCCACATCTTAACTAGTCCATTATTACTATAAATAGTATGGTCTAATTTGTACTCATATTATTTTATGATAAAATAGTATGCAATTCAATATCGTCTAGGTGACAAATTCTTGTTTATTCGCAACCTTATTTGCCACACACTTTATGTAGATACTATTACAGTTAGGTTTCTTTTGTAAAGTTCTCCTTAAAATTGGAAGTTATTTTAAAAACATTTGTAGAAAATAACAAGTATTTTATTAATTAAATAAAAAAAAACGGTCAATGATATTACGGAGACCATAAAATTGTTGTTAGAATAGTAAAGTGTTAAGAATTTCAGGGAAATTCCAAGTTTTAAATCCAAGGAATTTTACAGAGAATAAACTGCTGGGCAATTTTTATTGGTAAATGGATTACACAGATATCTGACATGAAACTATAGATCACAATTAATTTTGAATGATGCTGCACTACCATTACATACCCTATAAATTCTATAAAACAGTACTTTTCTGGGTTCGCGGAACATTTACTATATATTTTATCCCAAAAAAACAATAAAATTTAAAAAACCACATTAATTTGCATCTATTTCTTATGTCATTACAAAAAAAATAGCACATTACGTTGAATTTTCCATGTTAATAGAAGATCCATCCGTATAATGTGCATGTCTCATTATCTATTGACTTGATTTTCCTCTTTCTTTTAAAAGCGTTTGTAATTTTTTTGATGTTTGTGCATTTTCCATTTTTAGTTCACTATTTTCTATTTCTAATTCTTTGATTTTCTGCTCTAATTGTGAAATTTTCGCATCCTTTTCTTTTACCAGTTCTTCTGATTGATTACATCCAGAAAGTAATCCGATTGCAATTATACTCACCATTAAAAGTTTTTTCTTGCTCATACCTTGTCCTCCAGCACTTCAATCTTCTTATTTCCTACCTAATTTCAGAATAAGTAGGGAAAAGATGGGGGCTGTCCATCTTTTCGATTTCATTTGGTGGTCAGCCCCATCTTTCATTATTAAGCTTTCTTTCTCATCATTTTGACTAACATAAGTATACTACCTGCCGCAACAAGAAGTAACCCAGTTAACATCCACATATACATATTTGTTGCTGTATTTGGAAGTTTATTTTTTGAATCTTGCTTTTTACTATCTGATTGATCATTAGATCTTGTAACTTGTTCGTTAGACTTTTCATCTTGATCCTTAGACTTTTTATCTACTGACGGAGTTTTGCTACTTCCTTCATCAGCGATTTCAAATACACCATACGTACTGAAGTGGGTAACATCGACTAAGATATAACCTGCTTCTGCATCATATTGCTTCGGATAAATAGCAGGTTCTGGTTTCTTGCCATCTTCACCAATATAATATACCACTACATTTTCCCAATCTTTTACATTTTTTGGATTCACTAAGATTTTTAACGTAACTGGTGTTTTTCCAAAGTCTGTAATTAGACTTCCATCTTCTCGTTTAAGCGTAAAATCTAATACCGGTCCAATCGCACCCTTATAAGACTTCTTCGTAACGATCAATGTAACTCCCTGATCTTTAGGAAGAATATCTAATGGTAATAGAACTTCGACGCTTAATGGGTCTAGAGTAACTTTAAGGTGATTCTGTCCACCATTAATCTGACCCTTTGTAATTGGGAAGGAGATCGTTTTACCATTGTTAACAGTTGGAGTTTCTCCTTTGCTATTGCCCGGTTTTTCTCCTTTGTTATCTACTGGGGCTTTACCCTCGTTATCTACTTGCTTTTCACCTTCGTTTTTGACTGGCTCTTCGCCTTCGTTTTCGACCGGTTCTTCGCCTTCGTTTCCGACTGGTTCTTCACCTTCGTTTTCGACTGGCTCTTCGCCTTCGTTTTTGACTGGTTCTTCGCCTTCGTTTCCGACTGGCTCTTCACCTTCGTTTTCGACTGGTTCTTCACCTTCGTTTTCGACTGGTTCTTCACCTTCGTTTTCGACTGGTTCTTCACCTTCGTTTTCGACTGGCTCTTCACCTTCGTTTTCGACTGGCTCTTCACCTTCGTTTTCGACTGGTTCTTCACCTTCGTTTTCGACTGGTTCTTCACCTTCGTTTTCGACTGGTTCTTCACCTTCGTTTTCGACTGGTTCTTCACCTTCGTTTTCGACTGGCTCTTCACCTTCGTTTTCGACTGGCTCTTCTTTAACGGTCATGAACTCAAATAATTGTTCAGTTCCTAATGACTTCTCATCATAATCAACAACATCTTTGCCAATAACGATCTTGTAGTTTGTTTCTGGATCTAGTAACTCATCTGGCTTAAATGTAAACGATTCAGCCAACTGCTTACTCCGATCCTCCTCATAGAATCCAGGTTGTCCAGCCTTCATTTTATAGCCGTTGTAAACCTTATCCGCTGTCACAACACCTGATACTGCGGAATCATCTGAAACATTGATAAGTTTGATTCCAGCATTTGCTTGATCGATATCCATCAAGCGGTCAAATTTAATTTGGAAAGAGCTGTCTAAAGCAATCGCTTTTGAGTTATATGTTTGCTCCTCTGAAACGGCTGTTACTCCTTTAATCATCGGACCGTAGCTGCGAACAAGCGGAATATTCAACTGCGTTTCCGCCGGTGGTACGGTAACGATTCGGCTTGTATAAGATTCATAGCCCTCTTTTGTAAAGATCACTCGCCAATCACCTTGAATAACATCCCAACCGTATCGACCATCTGAATCTGTAACTTGCGGATTAATTTGCCCAAAGAATTCAGCGTCCCATGGAATCCATTTGCTATTTCCATATTCCTCCACAACAGCTGTTACACCCGGTAGACGCTTGTCCATACTACCTTCAAATACATATCCTGATGGGTCAATTAACACGATGACCTCCATTAATGGAAGCGTAATTTCTGTTTCTCCCTTTTTAAAGGAAATCTCCATTAATTGAACACCGTAAGAGCTCCAATCTCCTGGAATATAGACCTTATAAGAAGAATCCCCTGTGTTCTCTAATGCATATTTTTCACCAAGGAAATGAATCGCAGCCTCGTCAATTTCTTGATCAAATTGTACATCAATGTCCATTGGTGTAAATTCGGTAATAGCTGCTTTGACGATGCCAGCGTATGGATTCAATTTAATATTTGAGTTCCAGCCCGCTGATACCGTTACATCCTTAACTGATGGAATATTTGGCTCATAGGAGACATTCACTGAATTTGAGAAAACAGATTTCGTTTCATCTTCTACTTTTGCCACTAAATTAAATACACTATTTTCTTGTGAAACCACTGGTAATTTTACATCTGCATACCATAGATTCCCTTTTGCTACAGTTTCCGCTAATAACGTTTCTCCAGCATAGACTTTCACGATTGAACCAGGTTTTGCTTTTCCATATACCTTGATTTTATCGCTTGCTGTTTTTTCAGGAGCTTGTAGGGTTGCAAATAACACACTAAGAGAAATCGAATATGTTACTTCTTCCGATTCTGTTATAAATGTTGCGGATGCTACAATGCTTTCCTGTGCTTCATTCGATACAGTAGCTTTAAAGGAAATGTTTCCTTTTTTACCTGCGCCTACTTCACCTAAATGAATTTGACCATCTTCATATTGATGATCTCCTAATTTATTTCCATTCACTAAAATAGATTGAGAATTAAAATCAAGAAGTTCTGGTACATTCAATTCTACGGTCAATTCTTGTGGTGATTGGCTATTGTTTTGATAATTAATCCGATATTCTACTTCTTCACCAGGAGTCGCAGAATTCTTAGCTGTACTAATCGAGTTTCCTTCACCTGAGAAAGCGCCTGAAGTATCGTATTCTAGTAAAATATCTTCAACACGATTTAGCCCTTCTGAAACCTGTATTTCTTTTTCATAACTTGGTAGATTATATCCTTCTACCTCTAAGGTATAAGATCCAGGCTCCATTCCATGAATCATGAAATTTCCATTGGCGTCGGTTTGTGCCCAGAAGGAAGACCAACGATCGCCTTCTTTTGTCAAATAAATACTTGCCCGATAGGCTTTTGATAAGTCTGGTTTAAAGACAGTACCTTCAATCGATGAGGCTTGAACAAATTGCAGCCCCCCTAAATCGACCACTCCATCCGTAAAATCAGATTTACGAATTTCTTTTGTGATGGTTTGATATGAAGCGAAACTAATCGATAAGGTCAAGTTTTCCTCTTCTAATCCACCAATGTTGATTTTACCCGACTGATCAATCTCTCCATAGGCATAGCTAGTTTGACCATAAATGTAATAGCTTGCCCCTGCTAGACTGCTACCGTCCGTTGTTGTCAGGGTACCGGTTACTCTAGCGCCCTGTTCTAAAGTAATCCCGAAGGCGCTATCCTCTTTAATGGTTGCTCTATTGAGGATGTACGGTTTATATCCGTCAGCACGCACCTCAAGATAATAATCATCCCCCATAACAACATTCGGAATGACATACGTTCCTTCACCATTTTCAAGCTGATACTGATAGTAATAACCATCATAATAGTTTGTCATTCTGCTAACTGCATTGCTGTATAGATAGATGGATTCAACCTTTGTTATCGGCTCTCCCTCAGTGTTAGACACCTCGAAGGATACATCTGTTGCAACGTCCTCAAATTCATTTAAGACGATTTCAATTGTGTTACCGTCATCATCTTTCGTAATTTCGATTTCCTCGTAATAACTTTCATATCCACCTTGACCAAACACAGTAATGGCATAGGTTCCTATTGGGATACTGATGTTCGGGTTCGATCCGCTCCATTCTACAAATAAACCCTCTTCATTCGTATGACCATAGCGATAATACTGGCTATTTTCTTCAGTTCCTTCAAGGCTGTAATTAAAGTTCTTTAAGACATTTTCATCTGATCCAACTGCTTTGAATTGAACATTCACCATTTGTTCTGGATCCGCGTCTGTTTGAGCATCCACGACTGTCCAATAGTCTAAACCATAAATATCCGTGATCACTAATTCGATAAAGTATCCTGAATTCGCTTGTAGATCTTCTACCATATAATATGGATTATCGAGATCCTGGATCACACCATAGGACTCTCCATTGACGTAAATCTCAGCCTTTTCGATTTCTTCTGTTGGAATGTCAGAATACCAATAAAGTTTTACTGAATCACTTGTCGTTTCTTCAACAAATAATAAAGGCTCTGAACCCTTGTAATAAACGTAAACGCCATTTTGCTTTAAAGTCTGAAGTATTTGTTTCGCTTCTTCGTTTGTAGCAAAATCAATGTCAATATCATACACGTCCACACTGTTTAGATTTGTTAATTCTGTAAGTACTGAAATATCCGTAATTGGATTTCCAGAGAGAAATAGGGTTGCAAGAGAATCTAGTTCACTTAATGGTGATAGATCTTCAATTTGATTATCATCTAGATCCAAATAAACTAAATTCGTTAAATTGGATAGATGAGTAATGTCATTGATTTTATTATCCCATAAAGATAGATATTCTAGATTTGTTAGATTTGCTAACGGTGAAAGATCCGTGATGTCGTTATAACCTACATATAGCGTATCAAGATTTACGGCATATTCAATCCCTGATAAATCTTTAATCCCGTACTCATTCGCATATAGATCAGTGATTTTTTTCATATCTCCTGTCGTGATGTCTCGCCCAGAAATATGAAGTTGGTCTCGAATGGCTTTTTCAAGACTTCCATCAACAAATGAGACGGCTTCTCCAACTGGCTCACTGTCTGTTGCAATATAGTGATAAGTAGATGCGTACAGCTCATCATCCATAAGCGCAACAATCTCAATTCCATACTCTGTTTCTGGTTCTAATCCAGTAAACGCATAAGAATTCGCATCCGCACCTACTGTATCAACTAGATTACCATCGATCAATAATTGGAAACTATCAATTCTTACTCCTTCATACTCCCAGAAGAGTTCTATGGAATTTTGCGTTATTCTATAATCATTGACATAGAGTTGACCATTACTAGAGGTTACAGTATCCAATGTTGTGCTGGTAATACTTTCACCTTCTGCATTTACGGCCTCAATTGTGATCTCATACCAAGTAAGTGAATTAAGATCACCAATATAAAAGTACGTTTCCTTCGTTGTTCCTACTTCTTGTTGATTTACATAAATTTTGTACTCTGCTACTTCTTCGTTTCCAAAATAATCCCAATAAATCTCAAGAGAATCGGTCGTACTGTATACGTTATACACACTTAGATCTTCCGGCAACCAGAGATTCCCGTATAAGTCTGCAACAAGATAATCTTCATTCCATGCTTCTACGGTATATGGGATATTCCCACCAGAAGTTAGACCTTGGAATCTGTATGATCTTTGGGATGGATCAATGCTATCTATCAATTCTCCATCTAAATAGATTCTGAATTCAGTGATCTCGGCATTTCCTTCATAACTCCAAGAAACTGTAACTTCATCGTCACCGTACTCAGTTGATTCAGGATATAAGTAACCTTCATTTTGCCCGTAATATACTTTTACACCCTTTTCCTCCAATTGCTCAATAACGGATTTATTCTCCGATCCTTTTGATAGATCAAGATTTTCGTTCGGATACAAATTCACCATGTTTAATTGCGGTAAATCTAGTAAAACACTAATTTCGGTAATGTTTGTATCATAAAGGAATAAGCTAGTGAGTTTAGGAAAATTCGTTAACAAACTAAAATCGTCAATATTATTTCCGCTTATGTGTAACGTTTCAAGCTCTGTCTGTGAATTTATATCGTCTAAATTGGTGATATTTGTATTAGAGATATCCAATTCACGTAATGTTAATCCGTTTAACCCTGAAAAGTCAGTTAGCGGATTTTGGCTCACATATAAGAATTCTAGATTTGATAGATTCGCTAGTCCATTCAGATTAGAGAGTTGATTGTGATATAGACTAAGATTATATAATTTGGTTAAGCCTGACAGATTAGGCATTTCCTCTAGATTGTTAAAAGAAAGGTCTAGACTATATAAATTCGTAAGATGACTTAAATCTAATGAGCCTGATATCTCATTATCTCTCAGATCCAAGCGCTCCAACTTTGTCAGATTGGATAGGTCTGGGATTTCCTTTAAACCTGCATTTATGATTGATAAATCAGTTAAATTGGTTAATTCGTTAATAAAACTTGTATCGTCCACTTCTGTTTGCGAAATAGATAGACCTTCTAAGTTTGCTAATGATTTTAAAGGTAAAAAGTCTTTAACCGGATTCGATCCGATATCTAAATATTGCAATGATGTCAAGTTTGCAATAGGGGAAAGATCTTTAATCTCATTCCAACCTAAATAAAGGCTTTTTAAATTGGTTGCCCCCTCTAAACCAGAAAGACTAGAAACTTCTGTTGCATACAAGTATAAATGTTCAAGATTCTGCATATCGCTTGTTTGAAGATCTCGCTCTAGACCAAATTGATCTTTAATCGCTTGTTCTAGATTTTTATCTTCAAAGTCAACCTTTTCGCCTTCTGGAAGTTTGAGCGTTTTCTCATTAACGGTGGCTCTCCCTACCAGGACATTGTTCTCATAAGCTTTTAAAACAATCGAATAGTCTGTTTCGGGTTGTAAATTGTCCAGTACGGTTGATGTTGATGTACGGTCAATGGTTTTTTCTTCACCGTTTACTGTTAACGTTAATTGATCCGGTAAAATGGCATATCCGTTTTCTTGATAATAGTAATCCCACGAAATTCCGATGGCTGATTCATTTACAAAGTTAGTGTACGCGTACATATTATAATCTTCATTTGGATCATAATATACGTCCACACCACGGGTTTCTAACTCCGTAATGATGGCTTGGTTTTCTGGATTATCTAGTAATAATGGCTGCCCATATAAAGTTACAGAAACTAATTCATTGTAGTCTTTCAGAAAACTTAAATCGTTAATTTGTAAATACGATAAATCGAGATCCCTCATTTTTGTTAACTGGGATAAAGCTGAAAAATCTTTAATCGGGTTTTCCGAAATATCCAGTGATTCTAATGCCGTTAATTCTTTTAAAATCGATATGTCAGAGATTTCATTTCCATAAATATAGAGAGTACTTAAGTTTTTAGCATACTGTATTCCCTCTAAGGATTGAATCCCATTATTCACTGCATACAGATATGTTAGATTTTCCATATCACTTTCGTATATTTCACGATCGAGACCCAATTGGTTTTTAATCGCCTGTTCGAGATTTGAATCAGCGAATTCAACCGGTGCTCCAGTCGGCACATCTTTTGTTTCTAAAGTGAGTTCGTCTGAGATGGTCTCTTCATTTTCAAGAACTGCTTCAATTTTAAAAGAATACTCCGTAAGTGGTTGGAGACCGGATACTTTATATTCATACTCATTTCCATCGATTATCGCGATTAATTCTCCGTCCATATACAAATGAAAGTTTTGTACCGTTTGTGGACCGTTGTAATTAAAAGATAAAGTGATGGAAGATTCCGTTATACTGTCATCGCTTAGATGAATATATTCCTCATATTCTCCTGAACCGTATACATGGACTCCCTTTGCAATTAATTGTTCCATTACTGTAGAGTCACTTAAGTTTAGATTGCTGAATTCTACACTAAATAAAAAAGGAAGATCTAATAGAAAATCATAGCTTGTTGCCTCTAAATCAATTAATGAGATATCGAGAATATTTTGCAGATGACCGACTACGTCTAAGTTGGTTGCTGAGATATTAATAATATATAGACTTTCTACGTTTATCGCATACTCTAAACCAGCTAAACTCGTAATATCACCATATCGATTATCGATTTCTAGGTAGTGTAATTCTTCAGCCATTTCCGTTTTCGTAATAGGCTGGTCGACATTTTCTAAATACTCGCGAATGATCGCTTCTAAATTTTCGTCTTCAAACGTAACGATTTCGTCAGATTCAGCATTTGCTGATAGCTCCGCTTCTTGTAGTGATTCAGGGGTAAGCTTTTCAGGAGCTTCATTTGAATTAGACTCGCTATCTTTTTCTTCTGAAACGGGTGTTGTTATTTCTTCTTCAACACTCTGGTCAGGTTGTGTTGCAGTGTCTTCTTCTACAAGTTCGTCATCTGGTTGCGTGGTAGCGTCTTCGTTTGGTTGTACCACTTCTTCAGAAGATTGATTTGAATCTTGTACCGTTATTTCCTTTTCCGTTTCGTTTGGAACTGCATCGGGCTCATTAGTAGTTTCCGCGGTTGCGTCATTCGTAGACACGATTTTCACCGTACTTTGAAGTTCTTTTTCACCTACTTTCCCTTTTATCTGGTATTCATACTTCTGGTTCTTCTCAACATTCGAGTCTATGTACTCGTATGTGCGAACGACCAATTGATTTTCTTCGTTAATTTGTGAAGATACCAATTTGGCCTCCACTTGAATTTCTTCATCATTCTTAATGACTGAATACGTTTCTTGTTCTTTGTCCGTAGTTTGATCTAGAAGTGCGCTCCATGTCAGAGTCACTTGACCATCTTGATAGACTGGATCTTTTAAATCCAGAATCCAAGATGCCAATTGCGACCCTTGTGCTGATGCGATCGGACTAAAGAATGAGAAAATCATCGTCATAATCAGAACGATATTTAGCCATTTTCTGTTCTTCAACACTACTAACCTCCTTAAATTAGTCATTTCCCGTAATTTCCTGTTTTGGAAAATCATTACTATTATAACTATAGAACTAGTTATTTTTCACTAGTTTTTAATTATTTATTTCCAATTTTTCAATTTTGCTATCCTTTTCAGCAAAATCAGACACTATTTCCTTCATTTTTTTAATATTTCCGGGACAGTTGAGTCAGAGGGACGGGTCCCTTAACTCATACTTATAACCTATAATGTATCAGGGGACGTCTCCCCCTGTCTCTTAAACATTCTAATAAATGAGGAATCTAAGCGTTATTATTGAAAGGATTCACGAACACATACTTTAATCAAACGTTTATTTAGAGGAGTCAGACTTTCTTCCCTCCCCCTCTCTCACTCCACGAATCCTCTTTCACATATTGACATAGCCAGATTAATAACAGTAAAATAATTAATTATATAAACTAACTCGGAATTGGTAGAGTTATAGATTGGTTGGTTTTATTCTATGTCACAGAATCAGCATCAAAAGAATCGATTTACGACTCCGTTTGGTGATCATCCAGGAGATCTGCCAGTTGAACCAGGTAGGTATCGGTTAATATGGTCCCCACATTGCCCTTGGGCACATCGGTCGGTCATTGTTCGCAAGCTTCTTGGATTAGAGGATGTGATTAGCCTTGGAAGTGTCAATCCGATTCGCTCTGAACAAGGATGGGAGTTTTCACTTGATGAACATGGTGTCGATCCCGTTTTAGGAATTCGCTATTTAAGTGCGGTTTATTTTAACAGCGATCCTGAATTTACAGGAAAGGCTACGGTTCCAGCTCTTGTAGACATCGAAACCAAAAAGGTTGTAAACAATGATTTTTCTGCATTACCCACCCTACTTGGAAACGGTCTGGGCTCCTTTTCATAAAAAGGGTGCGCCAGATTTATACCCTGAACCTTTGCGAAGCGATATTGATAAGCTGAACGAGATCATTCACCGCGATATTAATAAAGGTGTCTATAAATGCAGTTCCGCTGAGTCCCAAGAAGAGTACAAAACAGCGTATCATGCTTTATTTGCCAGATTGGATGAACTGGAACAGCGCCTATCTTCACAGCGCTACTTATTTGGGGATAGTATTACCGATTCTGATGTACGGCTTTATGTTACCTTAGCCCGTTTTGATCTTGTCTATTACACAAAGCATAAAGCCAATCGCAATCGGCTGATCGATTTTCCAAATTTATGGGGATATGCTCGAGACTTGTATCAGACGCCTGGTTTTGGCGATACCACTGATTTTGAAGCCATCATAAAGAACCGAGATGCTTCAGGAACATGAAACATGGGGACGGTTCTGTTTGTTTCATTGAGTGAAATCTTGTCCTAAACCGATAAGAGAAAAACAACAAGAACTGCCCCTTTCAGAATAGAAGGAGGGGTTGAAAAATGGTAGATGAGCAAGATTTACTATTAAAGAAACTAGTAGATTATCGAAGAGAACTGCACGAACATCCTGAACTCTCCATGAAGGAATACAAAACAACGGATAGAATTAGACGCTGGCTCCAAGAGGCTGGAATTACGATATTAGAATTTCCATTGGAAATCGGAGTAGTTGCAGAGATTGCCGGAGCGCAACCCGGTCCTACGATTGCCTTGAGAGCGGATATTGATGCCTTGCCGATTCAAGAGAACACAGGATTGCCCTTTTCATCGAAAAACGATGGAGTGATGCATGCATGCGGGCATGATTTTCACACCGCTTCTATGATTGGTGCCGCAATTCTTTTACAAAAACGAAAGAACGAAGTAAAAGGGAACGTCCGTATTATTTTTCAACCAGCAGAGGAAATTGCACAAGGCGCCACTTTCATCGAAAAGGCGGGTGTATTGGATGGAGTCGAGGCGATTTTCGGGATGCATAATAAGCCTGAACTACCTGTTGGAACGATCGGCGTACGCGAAGGCTCTCTAATGGCTAGTGTGGATCGGTTTGAAATTGAAGTAACAGGTGTTGGCGGTCACGCTGGAATTCCCAATAACAGCATTGATCCGATTGTCATTTCCAGTCAAATCGTTACGGCATTACAGTCCATCGTTAGCCGGAATTTAAGCTCGTTTCATAATGCGGTCATCAGTGTGACAAGGATGACTTCAGGAAATACATGGAACGTCATTCCTGAAAAGGCAGAGCTTGAGGGAACGGTCAGAACGTTTCAAAAAAAAGCTCGTGAAGCGATTCCCGAATTAATGAAGCGCACAGCCGAAGGAATTGCTCAATCCTTTGGGGCTAAAGCAGAATTTCGTTGGTATCCTTACATGCCGGTATTGGAAAACACTCCAGAATTTAAAAAGGTGGCAGCCGAAACGGCGGTTGAGCTTGGTTACGAAGTTGTGGAAGCTGAGCAAAGTCCTGCAGGAGAAGACTTCGCTCATTATTTAACGAAAATCCCTGGATTTTTCGTCTGGATGGGGGTAGACGGTCCAAAAGAATGGCATCACCCTGCTTTCACATTAGACGAAAACGCCCTAATCGTAGCAGCCAACTACTTTACCCAGCTTGCTATCAACGTGAGTCACAAATGAGTCAGGGGACCTTCCCTGCGACTCATTTCCTAGTATTTATATAGATTTAATTTTAATAAAATAATAGATTTAGGGAGAAAAAACAAATATGGACACACATCAAGAAAAAGGTAAATTTGTTCGATTTTTAAATGGGATTGAGCGGGTTGGTAACAAGCTTCCTGATCCGTTTATTCTGTTTGTTTCACTAGCTGTACTCGTCGCGATTGTATCATGGGTCATCTCTTTATTTAATATAACCTTTGAACAGCCCGGAACCGGGGAAATCGTTGCGATTAAGAGTTTGTTATCTAAAGAAGGACTTCAGTTTATGCTGACTTCCACATTGAAGAATTTTGTCGGGTTCGGACCACTCGGAATTGTATTAACGATGATGCTTGGGATTGGTCTAGCTGACAAGGTGGGGTTACTTGAAACATTTATTAAAAATACAATTCTACGGGCACCAAAAGCGATTATTACCTACGCGGTCGTTTTTACGGGAATCATTGGGAATATCGCTGGAGATGCAGCCTTTGTGATCATTCCCCCACTTGCCGCTATGGTATTTTATAACGTAGGGAGACATCCATTAGCCGGTCTTGCTGCCGGATTTGCCGGAGTAGGATCAGGTTTTACCGCTAACATTCTAATTACGAACACAGATGCCGTAATGTCCGGGATATCATCCCAAGTTATGGAATCAATGAATGCAAGTGTTACCGTTACGCCAGTGGATAACTGGTACTTCATGGCGGTATCAGCCATCGTACTCTCTATCGTAGGGGCATGGATCACAGAGAAAATCGTGGAACCAAGACTTGGCACCTATGAGGGAGACATGAAAAAGGAGTTTCATGATACAACCCCTCTTGAAAAGAAAGGTTTGCGTAATGCAGGGATTGCAGCGCTCGTGTATATTGGTTTATTATTGGTTTTAATCTTTATTCCGGACTCATTCCTTCGTAACGAAAATGGCGGTTTAATCCCATCGCCTTTACTTGCTGGGATTGTACCGATTGTTACCTTGTTCTTCATTACCGTTGCGGTTGCTTACGGAGTGACGGTTAATAAAATTAATAGCTCCAAAGATGTCCCAAAATATATGGGAGAAGCGTTAAAGTACATGTCCAGTTTTATCGTTCTGATCTTTGCGGCAGCACAGTTTATTGCCTACTTTGAATGGTCCAATATTGGATCATGGTTAGCTGTCAGCGGCGCAAACTTCTTACAAAACGTTGGGGTTACAGGCATTATTGTCGTGGTTGCTTTTACTTTGCTAACCGCTTTGTTAAACCTGTTGGTCTTTAGTGGAGCAGCGTTGTGGGCACTAGAGGCTCCAGTGTTTTTAAAAATGTTCTATCTATTAGGCTATCATCCAGCATTCATTCAGGCAGCATACCGAATCGCTGAATCAGCTACCAATACCTTAACTCCAATGAACCCATATTTCGTAGTAGTACTAGGGTTTATCAGAGAATATGATAAAAAAGCCGGTATGGGAACATTGATTTCACTAATGCTACCATACAACCTAATCTTCCTAGCAGTCTGGATTATCCTATTGCTAATCTTTGTATTCTTAGGAATTCCATTTGGGCCTGGTGTTGGGGTGTATTACTAGATGATTCTTGGGGCCGTTGTTGAAACGTAGGGACGGTTCTACTTGTTTCACTTTTGAGCAAGAATTACTAGAGATGGTGCCGCAAGGCATCATCTTTTTTTGCCTACTCTTAATCATTGTCATTTTAATCACTTTCAATAATAGAGCATGACAAAGGGGTATTCTAGCATTTGCTATCGCAAACGCTAGAATACCCCTTTTTGGACAGAGTGATGAGTCAGAGGGACAGGTCCTCACTCAAATAACACACTGACGGGTTTTTCTTCGTGAACCCGAATTATGGCTTCTCCTATTAATTCCCCTACAGACAAGTATGTTAGTTTATCAATTCTCTTCTCTTCAGGGAGTTTAATTGTATTCGTGACGATTAATTCTTTAATCGGGGCACGTTCAATTTTTTCAATCGCATTTTCAGAAAGGATTGGATGGGTAACAGCCGCATATACTTCCTTCGCCCCGTTTTCGACTAATGTCTTTGCACTCAATGTGATTGTATCTGCAGTGTTGATCATGTCATCAATAAGAATACACACTTTTCCGTTGACTTCCCCTACCATGGTCGTGATTTCCACTTCATCTGGATGAGGTCTGCGCTTGTCAATAATCGCAATCGGTGCATGTAAATACTCCGCTAATTTACGAGCACGTGACACGCCATTGTGGTTCGGCGTTACAACGACAATATCCTCTCCGTCCAACTGTTGGTCCAATAAGTACTGAGCCAAAATCGGCATTCCGACTAAGTGATCGATTGGGATATTGAAAAAACCTTGTAGTTGTGGAGCGTGAAAATCAATTGTCATCATCCGGGTTGCTCCCGCTTTTTGCAGAAGGTTGGCAACTAGCTTGGACGTAATCGGTTCACGCGGTTTCGCTTTCCGGTCTGAACGAGCATAGGCATAGTACGGAACGACCGCTGTAATGGATTTCGCCGAGGCGCGTTTCAAGGCATCCACCATGATTAATAGTTCCATTAAGTGTTCATTCACCGGAGCATTCGTGGATTGAACCACAAACACATCACATCCACGTACACTTTCTTCAATATGGATTTGAATTTCTCCGTCGCTAAATCGAGCAACAGAACATTTGCCAAGCTCAAGCCCAATCGCATCCGCAATTTGCCCAGCCAACTCACGATTGGAGCTTAAAGAAAATACCTTCAAATTTGGATCTAGATAAGAATTCATATTTACCCCCTCATTTCTCGATACACGGGGACGGTTCTCAGCGTTTCATTTTCCCCTGTATGCAAAAAGCCTTTTAGTTCTTTAGCTAACTTTTCCCCTGCTTTTCTAAGCAAGCAATCGTAAATAATCAATAAAAATAGAGTTCCTTTACAATTTCTCATTTTAGTTCCGCTTCTACATTTTATCCTGTCAGAGTAATAGAATCAATTTCTGCTTCCTGTATCTTTTTTATGAGTCAGAGGAACAGGTCCCACTTATTGTGCTTTTGCAACTTCCGAAGAAACATGGGGGACGGTTCTCAGCGTTTCATTTTGAACCTAGAGTTAGACATCAAAGTGAGATTCCCTTCCCCCCTTCTCACTACTACACAACAAAAAAACGGACCCCTAGTTCGCTTCCGCAAACATAAGATCCGCTTTATCTTCTATCTCGTCTTGAGTGAGGGACAGGTCTCATAACTCAATGAGTCACGGGTCCTGTCCCTGCGCCCCAGTTCCCTTACTCAAACCTTAACGCCTTATTAGGCTGCAATCGCGCAGCTTTAATGGCTGGATAGATGCCGCAAATGCACCCGATCCCGATTGATGAGAACAGGGCGAGTTTGACAAGCCATATCGGCATGGATAGGGAAAAGATCGATATGGACCCATTCCACCATTCTACAAAACCAAAGCCCAACGCGAGCCCGATTGCTCCACCCAATGTGCACAGCAGCAGGGTTTCAAAGAAAAATTGGTATAGGATTTCGATGGTGGAAGCCCCTAATGCTTTTCGAATTCCGATTTCGCGTGTCCGCTCTCGAACGGACATGACCATGACGTTCATGATCCCGACACCACTAATGAGTAAAGCGATGGCTGTAATGCCCGTCAGCATCACCTGTAAGATTTGTGTCACCTTATTAATGGCTTCTAGCATCTCCGTTTGTTTGACAATACTAAAATCGGCTTCTGAATGATGGACCCGAACAGCGGAGTACACGTCCTTTTCCACTTGTTCTAGCTCGTCAACCCCATTCGGCTGTACATAAATACTCGTTAAGTTCTTCACACTCGTCACTTCTAGTACCATTTCAATAGGAATCACGATACTATTATCCGTCGTCATCCCGAGGGTTGCTTGCGGTTCTAATACACCCACTACCTTAAAGGGCACACCATGGATCAGAACTTCCTTTCCCACTAATGTTGGTTTGACCTCTTCCGCTCTTACGCTCGTTCCGATAAGCCAATCGAACATCCTCTGCCACCATTTCTGATTCTGTCCATCGTTACCGCCCTCTTCCATCACCGGTTCTTGCATTTGCTCCTCCAGCAAGGCGGAATGGATTCTACTGCCGAGTACAACAACCCGCTCCATCCCTTCTGCCTCTTCCTTTGAAAAAAAGCGTCCTTCCGCTAAACCCGTATGCATTACGTCTGGATAAGTCACACTCGTCCCGATGATCAGCCCTTCAACCGCTACGGCATTCTTTTGTTCACTTTTCTTATAGTCAATTCTTCCGACTGTTTCAAGTATAGGTGTAACGGACTCCACGGAATCCACCTTTTCAATTTCCTTCACATCGTTGTAGGTCAACGTACTAGGAGCACCAGACATCCCGCTCATAAAATTAAAGTTGCCGGTTTCGTCCCCTAACACCCGTCCAGGAACAACCATCATCTGCTCTGCACCTAGTCCACCTAATTGCTTCATAATGGTATCCTTGACTCCAAGCGCAATCGATGACAAAACGATAACAGCAAATACGCCAATGATAATGCCCAACATGGATAACAGCACACGAAATTTATTCGCCCAAAGTCCTAGACATGCTAATTGAAATGAAGTAACGAGCTTCATAACTGAACCTCCTTCAGCACCCCGCCTTTTAACATCATGGTCCTTTGAGCTCTTTTCGCTACCTCTGCATCATGTGTGATCAAAATAATGGTCACCCCTTTTTGATGTAAATCATCGAAAATATTCAGGATAAACTCTGTATTTTCCTCATCCAAGCTCCCAGTCGGCTCATCTGCCAACAAAAGGGCCGGCTCATTCACAATCGCTCTCGCAATGGCTACACGTTGCTTTTGACCGCCTGATAGCTGATGGGGCTTCTGCCTCATTTTTGCCTGTAACCCAACTGATTCGATTGCTTTTCGCACGTATTCCTTTTTACGAATGAACCACTTTCGATTATAAATAAGTGGAAGCATGACGTTTTGATAGATCGATAGATTCGGGATCAGCTGAAAGTTTTGAAAAACAAACCCCATCTGTTCATTCCGGAGTTGCGTCAGCTTCCCCTTACTCAGGGTGTTAATCCTCCTGTCTTCATACCTATATTCACCAGCATCCGCCGTTTCAAGTGTTCCTATAATATTCATTAGCGTACTTTTCCCTGACCCCGATGAACCCATAATGGCCACATATTCACCTTTGTCTATAGAGAAGTCCAAATTCTTCAGCACTAACTCCTTTCCAGCAGCTGATCTATAGGACTTATGGATATTTGATAATGTGATCATTCCATTCATTCCTTTCCGATTAAATGACACCTTTGGGAATGAAACACCTCATGCCCAACTTTTGCGCATCAGCAGACATCTTCAGAGTGAAACAAAAAGAACCGTCCCTGTGTTTCTTTCCTTTTCTAAGCACCAGCAGACGTTTTCACTTGTTTCTTCTTGAAATCATTTAAGAGGTAGATCGATATCATGAGTAATACTTTCACGATACTTGCAGCTAATCCCCCTATCGCAAATCCCATTAAACCGTATAAATGGTAAAAGAGGATGACCCCTACCATATAGATGATGACATTCGTGGCACTGATGACCATCTGCCAGTTCATATGGTTAAACCGGAGTACAATCGGATGGATCGTAGAGGCCATCATGTCAATCATCGCCGTGGCTATCGTGATCGGGATTAATTTCATCGACTCCTCCGCCCATTTTGGATATAGGAATTGTAAAACAGGATGACTGATCAATACCGTGACAAAATAACCGATTACCCCGATGACAAGGGAAAGGAACAACACATAAAAAAAGTGCTGCCTTTTCATTTTTTCCATTCTCGCCAAATAACTTAGCATGACACTGCTCACCGGTGTAATTGCCATGGAGATGATTTTTCCCAAAATGGTTGCCGTATAATAAACGGACACCGCCGCTGGTCCGATTAAGGGAAAAATTAAAAGTTTGTCTGCATAGATTAAAACGTTTTTCATAAACGTTGACAAAAATAAAATGAAACTCTTATACGTTGTTTTTTTAAATAACGGGGTTCTTGTTAGTTTTTCTTTTAAAAGAATCGAATGTCTCATGATATAAAGCAGACTCAAGGCTGACCCTACGATATAAATAAATGGCCAATACCCTGTTATCCAAAAGACGAGCAAGCCCAATCCATATCCAATCCCTAAAATGACATTATTGATGAGGATGGCTTTATAATTTAACGTAATCCGAAAACTCACGATTAAATACTCTCTCGTTAGATTTAAACAGGAAAGCAAAATCATGAAGAGTACACTACTAAAGGAAAAAGCCCCCTCGTAGTAGATCGTACCGACAATCATCATACATGCATTAATGACAACAGCACCAAGAAGCAGAATATTAAAATCACCCTCTATCTGCTTCTTTTCATAATCGATATTGGTCAGTAGCCTTATATTATTCAGGACATTCCCAAACGGCTGGCTTAGTAAAGTGGAAAGACTGACTAATGTGATAACCAAGCCATATTGAACATCACCGAGTCTTGAACCGATGACGGGTAAAATCACGAGCTGAAGAATCAGGATGGGCAGAGCCGTAGCGATGATATTTAAAATCGTATCGATGATGATTTTCTTTTTGAGCATGTATGCTCTCTCCCTTTGACGGAACTAAAAAATGAACATTGATCAACAGACCAAGCAATATCCAAAATTTCATTTCCGTTAAATATGACCCACTCACCATTAAATGGACGAACCCTAAACACAGCCAGATGATCACCATATTGCTTTTTTCTTTATTTTTTAAAAAGAAGGAACGTACAATTAAGCTGATCAGTCCCATCGCCAGTATTCCGCCCATCATCACGCCAAAATTAGCCCCTATTTCTAAAAAAAAGTTATGACTGTATCCTAATCCTCCGACTCGATCCCCGCCAATACCTACTCCTCGTAAGGGATGGTTCGCGATTTCCCCCAGAACATATTGATAAATAGGTTCCCTGCCGCTTAAATGAATCTCTTCATTATTTAAAAAGAGCATTAAGCTCCGACTATTAATCCCAAACTTTAATAAAAAATCGTAAAGCGAGACAAGAATGTTTTCAAGATTAACGAGCACCAACATCGTACTCGCCATAACAGTGAGATAGAAAAAGATCTTTTTATAATGAAGCTTCGATTGAGGGCTAAGCATTTTCAACACCATAAAGATCGCGATACACAGGATCGCCCCTCGCGCTCCTAATGCCAGTATGACCAGCACTGCAACCAACGCACAAAATAGGGCTTTGAGGGAGAACGTATCAAAAAATTCATCAATCAGTAGGATGGCCGGCAGGAGAAGATAATAGGAAAGTGCCATACTGTATGTACCTGCTTCAGCCCCGCCTAAGACGATTTGAATGCCGGCAATCGTTCCAAATCCAAACACAATCCAGCTTGCCTTTTTCATAATATCCTTTAGAACCTTCCAGTCATTAAGGCATAGGCTATACAAAAACGCGGGCATGCACATGAAGAAAAAGGAAAAGCTTATTTCTCCTATATAGATTCGATTTTCCGGAAAGAACAGAAAATGAAGGAGAAACACCAAAATGGCGATAAAGTAGCTTCCTATCAATAGCATTCTCCTTTTTTTCAGCACGACAGGCAAAGAGTACAGGAAAAAGAATCCTACCAATCCTTTTGACAGGAGCTGTACCACCGCACCACTGCCCGTATCCATTAAGTTAAAGGAGATTAAAATAAAATACTGGATGGTAAGCACCACATAGGAAGCCATTAACGCGATGCTTATTTTCCTATCATCAGATATCGTTTTCACTATTTTCATGCTCATAAGCCTCACTTATTTTGTTCCATGATCTGGGTGTAAAGGTTGAAATAGTCCTCCGATATTTTATTCCAATGGAACTGATCCACCTTTTCCACGCAATTAGTTGACAGGACCTCATAGTTATTCAAAATCCCCTCGATCGCATCCGCGACTTCTTCTGCAGAGGTAGAGGTGACAGAATAACCCACGACTCCTTCGTCGAACTGTCCATCAAAGCCCTGACCTTGACTATAAATAACGGGCAATCCCTGACTCATCGCCTCAGGGTAAACGAGCCCAAACGTTTCTGAGATCGATGGCATCACAAAAATATCATGATCACGATAAATGTTGATTAGCTCTTCCTTCTGCTTCGGCTCGATATATTGAACAAAAGGCATTGATTTTAATGTCTGACCGATCGTTGGGTCTTCCATTCTTCCCACAACTGTGAATGTAACCTGATATCCTCTCTGTATGAGAAGTTCGATTGCTTTTGTGGTGGTTAACACATTTTTTCGTTTATTAACAACTCCTGCATACATTAATTTCAAATCATCTTTAGAAGGAGACTCTTTATAATGGGATCTATTTTTAAACCAAAAGTCATCAATTCCGTTTGGGACAATTTCTACTTTTCTGCTAATTTCACATGTAAGATGTTCAGGAACGCAGGTCTCCATTACCGTATTTTTATAGGATTCCGATAAACAAATGATGTTGTCTGCTTCTTTTAAAATCTCAACACCCAGTTTTCTTAGATGAATCATATATTTGAAAAAATAATTCACATCCGTATTTCTTATAGCTACCATATAAGGAATTCCAAACTCTTTCTTTAACTTCCATGCGATATAACCATTAGAGAATAGAGAATGGGCATGGACCATGTCATAATCCCGGATGTCATATTTGTTCTTGACGTCCTTTACAATTTTATGATGTTTAATATGGAAGAAAAATCGATCATATTTACTGTGATTGGTACTGACTGTTGTGTAATCGCCAAGATTTACGTTTGATAGATTCACGGCATTTGATACTGGAACATACACATCGATCTCTACCCCTTGGTCTTTTTGCCTATCGTATAAATGTTTATAAAACATTCCGCCGCCATAGTAGGAGTTGATATGCAATATTTTCATATGACATTGTCTCCATTTAAAACCATCTTGATCACCTTCGTGACCGCCATCACTTCATCTTCACCCATATAAGGATGGATCGGTAATGACAGCACAATGTCACTAAGCTCATTCGCTACGGGAAACTCCTTGTCATCATAATCGTACTCTTCAAATGCCCTTTGTTTGTGCATCGGTTTAGCGTAGTAAATCATACTGGGAATGCCGTATTCTTTAAGCTTAGCCTGCAAGTAATCTCTTTGTCTTTTACTTTTTAGCTTAATGGTATACTGTGCAAAGCTTGAATAGTAGCCTTCCGGGATAACAGGGGTTTCGACGATAGATGAGAGTCTTTCGTTATACTGCCTGTATACTTTATTAATATCGGATAATTCATGGTCGATAAATGCCTTTAGCTTCACCTTTAAAACCGCTGCTTGGATGGTGTCTAACCTGGAATTGACACCAATTCTTACATTGTCATATTTATGAGTTCCTTTCCCATGAACCTTCAAGGACTGGATTAACTCTGCTAATTCGTCATCATCCGTGAAGATCGCTCCCCCATCCCCGTAACAGCCTAAAGGCTTCGCAGGAAAAAAGGAAGTCGTAGCGGCATCTCCAAAGCTACAGGCTCTTTTTCCATTCATACTCCCTCCAAAACCCTGTGCTCCATCTTCTAATACGAGTAACCCATACTTTTTCGCTATTTTCTCGATTTTTTCATAATCTGCCGGAAGACCAAATAAGTCAACCGGAATAATCGCCTTTGGTGTTAACCTTTCTTCTTCCACTGTTTTCATAATGGCTTTTTCTAATGAGTTCGGATCGATATTAAACGTATCCCGATCGACATCGACAAAAACCGGTGTAGCCCCTCTAAAGGATACGACTTCTCCTGTTGAAAAGAAGGTAAAGTCTGGGACAAATACCGCATCTCCTTCTCCGATCCCCCATGCCATCAACACCAGCGTCATGGCCTCTGTTCCATTACCACAAGAAATACAGTGTTTGACCCCGACATAGCGAGCTAATTGTTCTTCGAGTTCTCCCACTTGTTTACCTCCAATAAAATGGGCGCCTTCCAGGACTTCCTGTATGGCAGAATCAATCTCCTTCTTATAGGTGTGGTACTGAGTCTTTAAGTCTCTAAATTCCATCATGTATTCATTTCCACCTCCATATCATTCGTCTATTCTGATATCTCTTTTAGTCCTCCTTCGCAAAGGAAATACGCTTTCCCACATTCCATACATGTCAATCCATCCTTTAGAGCCTTCCCGCATTCGCATACCCAGCCATTTTGTTTCCCAGGTACTCCGAAAATTAAGGCATGGTCCGGAACGTCCTTTGTTACGACCGCTCCGGCTGCGATCATGGCCCACCGACCAATCGTAATTCCGCACACAATCGTCGTGTTTGCCCCAATCGTCGCCCCGTGCTTCACAAGTGTCCTTTTATATCCTGCAGCTCCTTTCGGATATTTACTTCTAGGTGTTAAGTCGTTGGTAAAGACCATAGACGGTCCACAAAATACATAATCCTCTAGCTCGACCCCTTCGTATACGGAAACATTGTTCTGGATTTTGACCCCATTTCCAATTTTGACGTGGTTTGAGATATTCACATTTTGACCTAACGAGCAATTTTTTCCGATAACAGCCCCTTTTTGAATATGAGAAAAATGCCAAATCTTAGTGCCTTCCCCGATTGTTACTCCTTCATCGATATAACTGCTTTCATGAATAAAGTAGTTCATCTACATACTCCCCCTGAAATCCAACGTGCTGCCCTTTTCCATCGGAAGCTTCACACTTTTCCCTTGTAGCGATGATTGGTAAATCGCCAGAACAAGTTCTAACGCCCTTCTTCCATCCTCTGCCGTCACGTATGGTTCTCGATCGTTTTGGATAGCGTCTATGACGTCCGCGTATAACGGAATATGCCCAAATCCATAGACATTTGGAGGGTTTTCCTGAAACTCCTGCTTCACTTCATCTGGATCATCCAGCCCATCGGCAAACTGCCATTCTTCAATTCTATTAACCGAGTTCCCACCTGCTTTGACCGTGCCTTTTTCTCCAAATAGATAGAGCGTTTCTTCTAGATTTTTGGGATAAATATTTGTTGTTCCTTCTATGACCCCATAGCTTCCATTGGCAAACTTAATGAGCGCCATCCCTAAGTCTTCCGCTTCGATAAAGGGATGGTTCAGGTTATCTGTCAGCCCGATGACTTCAGTAATTTCGTTGCCCATCATCCACCGGAGGAGATCAATATTATGAATACACTGGTTCATCAGGGCACCGCCATCCTGCTCCCATGTTCCTCGCCAAGGAGCTTGCTTATAATAATCTTCCCCCCTGTTCCAGCGGATATGGGCCGTTCCATGTAGAAGCTTTCCAAATCGATTTTGTTCGACTGCTTCTCTTATCTTTTGAATCGATTTGTTAAACCGATTTTGATGGCATGCACTCACCTTCACTTTTTTTTCCTTTGCTCTAGCGATGATTTCATCCACTTCCTGCAGTGAAAGAGCAATCGGTTTTTCAATAATCACATGGCAGCCGGCGTCAATACAATCTAACGCGATTTGCCCGTGCTTTCCGCTCTCCGTGCAAATTGCTACGAGTTGTGGTTTTTCCTTTTGGAGCATCTCTCTATAGTCGGTATATTGAGCAGTAGCTGGAGGAAGTTGATGTTGACGAATTTTCTCCTGCATTTTTTCAGGTACGATGTCACATAAAGCAACCAATTCCAATTTATTTTCGATCGCCGCAGCAATATGATTTGGCGAAATTCTTCCACATCCAATTAAGACAAATCGTAAACTCAACAGAATCTCTCCCTCTATAATAATTCGATATTTTCTCGATTCTGAATTTCCTTCATTGCATTTTTCGTATCAAAGATGGCCTTTGCGTGTTGTTGGACAAAGGAGTAATCGACCGTTGTATGGGCAGTCGTAATGATTACTAAGTCAGCGCTTTGAATCAGTTCCGCTGATAATTGAGATTCTCCCTTTTTTACTATGCCATGATCACGATACTCCTTCACGAAAGGATCATAGTAAACGACCTCTGCTCCTCCCTTTTCTAACTCTTCAATGACTCTGATAGCAGGGCTTTCCCGGTAATCATCAATATCCTGTTTATAGGCCACGCCAAGCATGAGGATTTTGGAACCCTTTATCGCTTTTTCGCTTTGATTAAGGATTTTACTTGCTCTCTCGGCACAGTACTCAGGCATTCGGTCATTCACCATCATGGAGGATTCAATCATGCTGGTATGGAAGCCATATTCACGCGCCTTCCAGGAAAGATAGTATGGATCAAGCGGAATACAATGCCCGCCCAGTCCTGGTCCTGGATAAAAGGCCTGAAAGCCATATGGCTTCGATTTTGCCGCATCGATGACTTCCCATAAATTAAGACCCATTTTGTTACATAAAATCGCTAGCTCATTCACAAGTCCAATATTGACATTTCGGTAGGTATTTTCTAAGATTTTTTCCATTTCGGCAACCGCTGGAGATGAGACGCGATGAATCGGTGCTTCTAGAATGCTTTCGTATAGGGTAGCGGCTACGTCCGTACAATGGGGAGTCATTCCTCCAACGACTTTGGGAGTGTTTTTCGTCTTATAAATTAGATTTCCGGGATCGACACGCTCCGGAGAAAAGGCTAGATAAAAGTCTACCCCACATCTAAGCCCGGATGTTTCCAGGATCGGCTTCAGGAGATCCTCTGTCGTTCCTGGATAGGTGGTTGATTCTAATACGATTAGCATCTCTTTATGCATATGGGGAACGATTGCTTCTGCGCTAGATCTCACATAACTAATATCTGGCTGCTGATGGACATCAAGCGGCGTAGGGACACAAATACACACACAGTCCGCCTTCGCGACCTGGGCAAAATCGGTTGTCGCAGAAAGAAGTCCGGAATGCACGATTTCTTGAAGGTCCTCATTCACGACGTCGCCAATATAATTTTGACCAGCATTTACCATCTCTACCTTGTGCTCTTGTATATCAAAACCAATCGTTTTAAACCCAGCTTTCGCTTTCTCTACAGCAAGTGGCAGCCCTACATAACCCAAGCCGACCACTCCAAGTGTGGCACTTTTGTTCAACAATTTTTGTTTCAAGCTATCCGCATTTGGTTTCTGTACGCTCATCCTGTTGTTCCCCCCGTTTCGCTCCTTTTTGTTCAAGGACGTAATCCCTATTCCTTCGCTTGAAAAAAGGGCTTTACAACCCTTTTCATGGATATAAACCTTCTTCTTCTGACTGAAAAAGGGCGTGAGACCTCTTCTCAAGGACATAATCCTACTTTCTCCGCTTGAAAAAGGGCGTGAGACCCCTTCTCAAGGACATAATCCTTCTTCCTTCGCTTGAAAAAGGGCGTGAGACATCATCCTACGACTCTCCCTATTCCCAGAACCTTCAATCATCGATCTATATTCGATCCCACGTAGGTCTCCTGAATCTCCTTCTTTTCAACTCCTAATACATCCACCAGTTTCTCTGTTAATCTAGTAAAGTCATAATCCTGTGCAGCAATCCGTGCATTTTGGCAATAAAGGGTATATTCGGCTTTAGACATTTGTGAAAATTGAATGATCGCTTCACTTAGTTGTTTGACATTCGCGTTGTCGACCACCATCCCGCACTGATATTTTTGAATCTGATCATAGCCAAACTCACAATCCGAAATAGTCGGCTTCCCGCTAGCAAAATACTCAAACATTTTATTCAGACTGGCTCCATATCTTTTAAGCGAATTTTGTTCAAAATGCATGATGTTCACGTTTGATTTACTGAGAATGTAGGGGATTTTATTTTTCTCTACAAACCCTTTAAACGTAATATTTTGCAGATCCTTAGATTGGCAGTATTTTTCTAATGCTTCTTTCTCTGGTCCATCCCCATAGATTAAAAGTTTTATATGTTGATATCCCAAGAATTCGATATATTCGGCTGCTTCCACCAATTTTTTCACGTTGTTTGCTTTTCCGATCGACCCTGTATAAATCACCTTAAAGGTTTCTTTATTGTTTAGATCCTCATCCTCTACCGTGTGAAATTCCCTGTTATAGTCAAACATCTCGAGATCAACGCCATTATTGATATGATGGACCTTGTTTAGATCAATCGGCCCACCATTTTCTTGATCCCAGCCCTTATCAACGATATAATCCTTTCCGCCTTCCATTGTGAAAATTAATGCATCTGCCTTTTTGTAGATCCATTTTTCACCAAGGTATAAAAGTTTTGCGATGATACTGCTTCTTTTTAATGCGCCATACGCAACAATCGTTTCAGGCCATAAATCTCTTATTTCACAAATACATGGAATCCCAAGCTTTTTGGCGATTTTAATCCCTGCAATCAGGGTAAGAGGGTGAACACTTGAAGCCAAAATCACATCAGGCTTTCCGAAACGTTTGGCATATTGCCTTGCTACGGGAAAAAGATTTCGATAGAACGTGATCATATTGAGAATTCGCGATCTTCCATTTCCCTTATATTCGGGTGTTTTGACGAACACAAATGGAATACCATTGAGCTGGTCTGAAGCATATTTCTGGCCGCCCATTGGGATGCTTTCATTTGAATTATGCATGGTGGATGCGCAAAATATGGTTGGATGAGCCCCAAGTTTTACTAAGTTTTCGGCAAACCAATAATGTCTGCCCGCCTGATCTTTAAACATTTTGGTACCGTAATGATTCCATATCCAAACTTTCCTTTTCATCCTTTATACTCTCCTCGCCGGTACACCGATATAGGTACCAGGGTCCGTGATATCCTTCACAATTGTAGCACCTGCACCTACCATGCAATGGGCTGTAATCGACACATTATTCTTTATGGTGCACCCGACACCTAACCATGAACCTTTTCCGACTTTGACCGTACCGGCTACATGAGCCCCTGGTGATACGTGAACAAAATCCTCCAGTACGTTGTCATGATCAATGGTGACACCTGTATTAATAATGCAGCCCTTGCCGATTTTGGTGCAGCAATTCACTACAGCACCCGCCATGATCACGGTTCCTGATTCGAGTTCAACCTCTTCTCCCAATACCGCTGAAGGATGGATCAACGTAGGGATGCTTGCCTCTTTGATTTCAAGTGTTTTCTGTAAGGTCTCCCTTGTTCGGTTGTCTCCAATTGCTACAAAAATGTCGTATTCGTCAATATAGTTGAAGGCATCAAAGGTTTTACCTACTATCTCGAATCCCATGGACGATGTTAGACTTTCGTTATCATCTACAAAGGCAATTCTGTTCCACTTACTCATTTTTAAGGCAATATCAGCAACCACTTTCCCGTGACCACTAGCACCTATGATCAGAAGTTTATTGTTCATCGCTTCGTCCTTTCTCTTTTGTTCCTTCAAAAGGCTCCATTGTCGCTGCATTTTCCGGAGAAATCCCTTCTCTGATCCACACCTTTTGGATCGTGAGAAGGATAATTTTCCAATCATGAATAAAAGTAACGTTGTCTACGTACTGGACATCCAGATTCAATTTCTCATCCCAGTTGATCGAATTCCTTCCACTCACCTGTGCCAAGCCCGTTAAGCCTGGTCTTACTTCATGGCGTCGTTTTTGATGGTCATTATAAAGAGGCAGGTATTGGACTAATAATGGTCTTGGGCCTACAAACGACATATCCCCTATTAAAATATTAAAAAGCTCAGGGAGCTCATCAAGTGAAGTGGAGCGAAGAAACTTTCCAAATTTCGTCAATCTCACATGATCCGGCAATAATTCCCCCTTCTCATCCCTCTCGTCGGTCATCGTTCGAAACTTATACATCGTAAAGATTTTCTCCCGATACCCCGGACGATTCTGTTTAAACAGCACGGGACTGCCAAGCTTTATTTTCACAAGGATGGCAACGACTAAAAAGAAAGGACTCAGAACGACCAGCGCCATCAAAGACAATAGAATATCCATGGGTCTTTTTATATATCTTCTGTACATATTTAGCTTCGCTGCCAACTCACTCACCTTACTTTTCATAATTTCATAGTTGAACCATTCTACTGTCAGTCACTCACCATAGCTTCTTAATCGTCTCTACCACTCTTATCAAATCTTCTTCCTTCATCTTTGTATCACTAGGCAAGCACACGCCATTTTCAAACAGCCGTTCTGTCACGTCCGTTCCCACATAATCATATGCTTCAAAGAATGGCTGCAAATGCATCGGTTTCCATAGGGGTCTTGATTCAATGTTTTCTTTCTCAAGTGCCTCCAGCAGCTCCACGGGACGAATTCGACCATTGACGGTCATGCAGCTTAGCCAGTAATTCGGCTCATTCCAGTCATTCACTGGCATGAATTGGACTCCCTCAAGTCCACACAGCTCTCTCTGATAAAATTCAAAAATCGCTTTCTTCTTTGCTACTCTTTGATCCAACACTTTCAGCTGCCCTCTCCCAATGCCGGCAAGCACATTACTCATTCGATAATTAAATCCTAGTTCACTATGTTGATAGTGTCTGGCTTTGTCTCTACTTTGCGTTGCCCAAAATCGAACCTTCTCGATTTTTTCTTCATGGTCCGAAACCAGCATGCCGCCGCCTGAGGTTGTAATAATTTTGTTTCCATTAAATGAGAAAACCCCGTAATCCCCAAAGGTGCCCGTATGCTTTCCCTTGTAATAGGTACCTAAAGACTCAGCAGCATCTTCAATCACTGGGACACCGTGCTTTTGGCAAATCTCCAGGATTGGGTCCATATCTGCCGACAATCCATAGAGATGCACGACGATCACAGCCTTCACGTCTGGATATTTCAAAAAAGCAGCTTCCAGCGCCTGCGGACACATATTCCACGTTTCATAATCGCTATCAATAAAAACAGGAGTGGCATTTTGATAGATGATCGGATTCGCCGTTGCCGAAAATGTAAGTGTTGGACAAAAGACAATATCCCCCGAACCCACGCCCGCTGCTTTCAAGGCTAAATGAATGGCTGCTGTACCCGTTGAAAGGGCGGCCGCTGCTTTTGAACCGACCATCGCTGCCAGTTCCTTTTCAAATCCATCCACATTTTCGCCGACAGGGGCAATCCAGTTTGTATCAAAGGCCTCTTTTATATACTGCTTTTCATATCCTTCCTCACTCATATGTGGTGATGAAAGATAGATTCGCTCTCTCCCTGTCCCCGTTTTCTTTTCGACCATTCCATTCAACCCTCCCTTGTTGAGGTTTTACACTCACACATCTATTTTCGTATTGGCAATCCTCAAAAGCGTCTCCTTCAGTTCATCTTCATCTTTACCGATTAATGTCTCCATCACAGAGTAAAGTTCTTTTTTCCCAAGTGGCTCTGCCTTCCCAATAAAAATTTTCGGAAACACTTGGGCTTCTCCCACTTCATTTTCATTCAACAACTCTTCAAACAGCTTCTCACCTGGTCGTATTCCCGTGAAGGTGATTCCAATTTCCTCTACTGAATAACCCGAAAGCGTAATGAGTTTTTTAGCCAGGTCCACAATCTTAACCGGTTCTCCCATATCCAGCACAAACACCTCGCCGCCTCGGGCTAAGGCACCCGCCTGAATGACAAGCCTTGAAGCCTCAGGAATCGTCATAAAATAACGGGTCATCTCTGGATGTGTAACTGTAACAGGACCGCCCTCTTGAATTTGCTTCTTAAATACAGGAATGACACTCCCGCGACTCCCCAGAACATTTCCAAACCGGACGGCCACAAATTTCGTTTCACTTTCCTTTGCCATATTTTGTATAATCATCTCCGCGATCCGTTTGGTGGCTCCCATAACATTTAGAGGATTCACGGCCTTATCAGTTGAAATCAGAACGAAATTTTTTACCCCAAAGGCATCCGCCGCAACCGCTACATTTCTTGTGCCGATGATATTGTTTTTCACCGCTTCTGTCGGATTATATTCCATTAATGGAACATGCTTATGGGCTGCTGCGTGATACACCACATCTGGTCGATACTCATCCATGATTTCAAGGATTCGTGCATCATCTTGAACATCCGCAATAATGGGGATGATTTCAAATTCATGCCCGTATTGTTGCTTTAATTCCATGTCAATGGTGTAGATGCTATTCTCCCCGTGACCGAGCAGAAGTAGCTTTCTCGGTGAAAATCTAGCAATTTGCCTGCATATTTCAGAACCAATCGATCCACCTGCACCTGTGACTAGAACCGTTTTACACGTTAATTTATCCGAAATTCTATTCATATCTAATTCAACAGGCTCACGGCCCAGTAGATCTTCCACCTCAACATCTCGGATTTGATTGATGGAAACCTTTCCTGTTACCAGATCCTCGATTAATGGGAAAATTTTTGTCGTCGCCTTTGTTTTGGCGCATTCCTCATAAATCTTGTTGATTTCCTGCTTGCTTAATGAAGGGATCGCAATCACAATATTTTTGATTTTATATTTTTCGACAATACATGGGATATCTTGAATTCCACCCTTTACTTCAATTCCATAGATTTGCAATCGATGCTTACTGTGATCATCATCGACAAAAGCAACTGGATAAAGCTGCTCCTTGTTATTTTTCATTAGCTGACGTGCTACCATCGTTCCAGCAGAACCCGCTCCGACAATCAACGTTCGTTTTTGATTAGGATGAGGGGATATGTAATGGTCTCGGAATACTCTCCATGAAAAACGAGATCCCCCAATTAATAAGACATGCATCATCCATGTAATGCCTAAAATTCTAAAGTATACATCTAGATATACTAGGGATTGGACAATTGCTGTCATAATGATGGAAAAGGTGACTGCTTTCAGGATCGCTTTTAGCTCGCCAACACTCGCATACTCCCATGCCTTCTGATAAAGATGATAGATGGAAGCAAATAAATGGTGACTGATTAATAAAGTAATGGAACTAACCCAAAGCATGGGCTCTTTATAAAAACTGGTGTAGGGATGCAACAATAAATACCCAACAAAAATGGAGGTCAAGACAATGATTGAATCTAAACAGACTAGAAGGGGAACCCGTTTTTCATATGTCATTTAAAACCTTCCTTGTCTAAAGAGTTTAAAAAGACGTGATGCTAAGGTTTAAGTGGACAACCTTGTTCAATGAGATGTTCTCTCATTTAGAAGCAAACAAATACGTTAATAACGGATTTGTTACAGTTGTTAATTTGTATTAAAATCATGTGCATACTTGGATTTTATCCAGCAAGGGTTGAAAGGAATCCTCAACAAAGATGGTTCAGGTGAGCTGCCTTAGAGGAATACAACGACTCGGATTTTTTTGTGATGAGAATATTCAAATATTTAAATTTCTGATTTTATCTATAGATAAATTTTATGATTCGATGTGACAACGATGATATGAATTCCTTTAATAGGCTGCCTTCCTCGTATATTAGGATATTATTTCATCATTTTTTAAGATATTAATAAACTATATTATAAATTTATTACATTTGTTTTACCTCTCACCCTAATAAGAATAATAATGGGTGTTTTTCATCTTTTTATCATTTAGGATGGCACCCAAAAGGTGACTATTCACTGAGTTTAATAGATCCTTTGCCTTGATTGCTTGCTCGACTTCTGTTTTTCCACTGCTAATAACCAAAATAGTCCCATCACATTTACTTGCTAATATCTGCCCATCTGTTACAGCCAATAAGGGGGGCGAATCAAAAAGTACCATGTCATACGCTTCTCTTACTTCACTCATTAACGCTTCCATTGCTTTTGAACTAAGCAGTTCAGCAGGATTCGGTGGAATGGGTCCGCTTGTTAAGATATCTAAATTTTCTTCACCCGATTCCTGTACCGCTTCCTCTAGCGCTGATTGTCTGGTAAGGACATTCGTTAATCCTTTTGAATTGGTCAGATTAAACGTATAGTGAACGGTTGGCTTTCTTAGGTCAGAGTCAATCAGTAGAACCTTTTTCCCTTGTTGGGCAAAGATTACCGCTAAATTGGCAACGGTCGTTGATTTTCCTTCTTCAGGTCCTGACGATGTTACAACCAAGGTCTTTAATTCTTTGTCAACGGATGAGAATTGAATATTCGTTCGGATTGATCGATATTGCTCAGAGATGTGTGACTTTGGATCTGTATTCGTGATTAAGCTCCGTCTTAAATTTGTTGTTTTCTTTTTTGACCTTTTCTTAAGAGCCATATGATCCCCCTCTTGCTACTTCTTTCATCTTTTTCCGATTTCGCAACTCACTCTTACGATCAAATGTAGCAACCGAGCCAAGGACAGGTACTTGTAATAGTCTTTCGATGTCTTGTTCACTTTTGATCGTGTTATCCAAATACTCCAGTAAAAAGGCCACTCCAATCCCCAGCATGAGCCCAATCACCAGTGCTATGGCTATATTTAATAGTGGCTTTGGCTGAACAGGAGATGGATTGTCCTCCACCTTTGCCTGTGCTAAAATATTTACATTATCAATGTTCATCAGTTTTACAATTTCTTCTTGGAAGACTTCCGCTGTTACATTGGCAATCTTTGCTGCCATTTGGGGATCCGGATCCTCGACGGTCAGGTTCACCACTTGAGAATCCTCTGCACTTGAAACTGTCATTTTTTCGTTTAACTGGGCTACCGTCAAATCCAATTCCAATTCATCAATTACTTTATCGAGGATCGCTGGACTTTTCATGATGACGTTATAGGAATTGATCAGTTGTAGGTTTGTTTGAACCTCACCTGGATTATAGACGGTTGGATCGGCCTGCGTTTTGTTGACTAAAAGCTGTGTTGAGGCTTGGTAAATGGGGGTCATGACAAAGTAACTCATGATTCCACTGACCATCACAGACAATGTCGTCAACATCACGATTAACCCGAGTCGTTTTTTTAACGTTCGCAATAATTCCTTTAGATGAATGGTCTCCTCCATGTTCTCCTCCTCGTACCCTCTTTTAAAAAAGTAATCTCACTTGCCTTTTTCTATCCAGAAATAATGACGTAATCTCAAAGTATCTATATTAAACCCTCTATGGAAATATTCGGTAAAATCTAACAAATGGGGCTTTATGCCTTTTGGTAAACATGGGGACGGTTCTCTTGTTTGGTTTAGGGAAAGATGTTGGGGTTACTTTTGTACTTACATGTTTTGAAACCTGGGACGCTATCGATTTTTGTATATTAAAAGGACAAGGGTTAGACCCTTGTCCTAATCATTTGCTCTACGCGTTATCAAATTTTTTCCAATAAGGGATGAGGTGCTTAATGACTCACCCTCTGACTCACCGCAGCTTGGGTTCCATCACGCCCTGCTAAATCAACCTAAAAAAAGCGATTCTACGCTACGCATGGTAGCATTAGAACCGCTTTTTATCTTTTTTATTGTGCTTGGGCAATTTCCGGACGGTTGTATGTTTCTTCCGTGAAATCACCTGTGATTCTGCTTGTTAAGATACCAGATGTCATTCCACCGCTCACGTTTAGTGCTGTACGACCCATGTCGATTAATGGCTCAACCGTTACCATTAATCCAACAATCGCTACTGGAAGGTCCATCACAGATAGAACGATTAAAGAAGCAAATGTTGCACCGCCACCAACTCCAGCGACTCCAAATGAACTGATCATACAAACGATAATCAATGTAATAATAAACGAAATACTTGTTGGGTCAATTCCCGCCATTGGTGCTGCCATGATCGCAAGCATAGCTGGATAGATGCCGGCACAACCATTTTGACCAATTGAAAGACTGAAAGGTCCAGCGAAGTTGGCCACCCCTTCTGATACACCGAAATCATCGGTTTGGCTTTTAATATTCATCGGTAGCGTACCTGCTGATGAACGCGATGTAAATGCAAAGGCCAAAGTCGGAAATCCCTTTTTCATATAAAGAACTGGGTTTAGCTTGGCTAGCGCCAGTAAGATTAAATGAATAATAAACACGATAATGATCGCCACATAGTTGGCAATGACGAACTTCCCAAGGCTAACGAGCGCTTCATAGTTACTTGTAGCCGCAACTTTTGTCATTAATGCTAAAATTCCGTATGGAGTCAGACGAAGAACAAGTGTCACGACACGCATCACGATTGCATAAATCGAATCAATGATTTTCGCAAAAGTTTCTGCCTCCGTTGGATTTTTCCGTCTAACTCCTAAGTAAGCTACCCCAATAAATGCCGCAAAAATAACGACGGCAATTGTTGAAGTTGGGCGTGAACCTGTCAGGTCAGCAAATGGATTACTTGGAATCATCTCTAAGAGTTGCTGAGGAATCGTTAAGTTCTCCGCTGTTTCAACTCGATCCGCTAGTGACTCATTACGAGCTTTTTCCGCTTCCCCTTCTGTTAATTGGAATTCATCTAGGTTAAAGCTAAGTGCTGAACCAATGCCGATTGCTGCTGAAACTCCCGTTGTTAAAACGAGAATCCCAATCACGAGCAAGGCAATTTTTCCAAGATTCTTTGTGACTTTCATCTTTGTGAATGCGCCAACGATGGAAATAAACACAAGTGGCATTACGACCATTTGTAAAAATTTCACATAGCCGCTCCCTACAATATTTACCCATTCAATCGTTCCGGTTGTCGCTTCAGAATCCATTCCGTAGATTAAATGAAGTATGTATCCGAACACAATTCCAAGTCCCAAACCAGCAAACACTCGTTTAGAAAAGGAAACGTGTTTTTTCTGCATTATAACTAATAATGCCAGTAAAGCTATAAACACAATGAGATTAACAATAATAAGACCTGTATTCACTTTTTCTCCTCCACATTTCACTTTCTTGTATACTAGTATAATAGTAAGAATATTACTCTAATAATTCTTACCTGTCAAGTAGGTTTTTTTGAATCAGAGGGAGAGGTACCTTGACTCACTATGTAACTCTTTTGAGCCCATGTCCCCTGTCTCACACCCATAACTAAAATGAGTCAGGGGACCTGACCCTCTGACTCATTTTCCACTTTACTTCCCAACAAATTTTTTAGCTTTTACAGGGTCAACGTGTGTTTCCTCAATGGTTGCTAATTTAGTGGTTAAAATTCTTTTTACAGACTCGTCAATTCTTTCTTCAGAAATCTTTTTCGTCTCAATTGCTTTTAGGATACCATTAAATACTTCCTTTTGATGTTCCAGTGTATGACATACAAGCAAGATGTCTGCGCCAGCATTGACGGCTTTATAGCCAAGATCGCCATAACTGTAGTATTTATTGACGGCACCCATTTCTAAATCGTCGGTTACGACAAGCCCTGTAAATCCGAGTTCTTCTCTTAATAGATCTTGAATAATAATGGGTGAAACACTAGCCGGGTTTTCCCGATCATAGGCAGGATATTTGATATGGGTCACCATCACAAATAATCGCTGATGATCAACCGTGTCCATAATCTTTTTAAATGGGTAAATGTCACTAGACTTTAAATCCCCTTTATCCACTGCCACAGAAGATGATTCGATATGGGGATCGATATTACTTCTCCCATTACCTGGAAAGTGTTTTAAGGTGGAAATGATCCCTGCATCATTTAATCCCGTGACTACCTTCTCACCAAACTGAGCCGCTTGTTCAGGATTTTCTCCAAATGATCGACTATCGGTAGCAGATAAGTCTAAAACAGGAGCAAAATTGAGGTTGAATCCCATCGTAGCGAGTTCTTTCCCATTACGTTGGGCCACTTTATAGACCTCCTCTGGATTCCCTTGTTTCCCAAGTGATTGTTGGGAAGGAATCGCCGTGACTTGGTCTTTCATGCGCATGATTTGTCCACCTTCCTGATCCACACTTAGCCATAAGGGAATCTGATCATCCTTTTGCTTTGCCAAGTCTTGTAGCTTGTTGTTTAACGACGCTACCTGTTCGGGCGTTTTCATATTACGATCAAATAAGATGACCCCTCCGACATGGTAATCGTTGATCATCGATCGAATGTGTTCATCCACCTCAGTGCTTTGAAAACCAACTACCAGTAACTGACCAATTTTTTCTTGAAGCGTCATATTTTCGACAAGACGATTGACTTTCTCTTCTGTGTTGTCCGTTTCCTCGTAAAAAGTAATGCTTGACTCTTCCTTTGTTTCTACTGTAGGTTTTGTTTCTTCTACAATACGTTCTTCCTTTTGATCCGATACCGTTGCTTCTGTTCTACTAGATGGAGCCTCTTCCTTTTCTTTTGCCTTTTCGGAATCGTTAAATATAAAAAACGAAACCCCTCCTAATACCAAGACAAAAACGATGGCAGCAACGATCAGTGAAAAAGGGGATGAAAAGCGTGGATGGCGTTTATTTCGTTTATTTCGTTTAGATCGACTCATTATTGAACCTCCACCCATGAATTTACTTTTGACAGATCTGGGGTGTCAAGAGTCCAACTTCCACCTTCTTTGATAAGGTGCCAATATCCAGCCCATTCTTGAACCAAAATCGTTCCATCACTGTTATCGTCATAAGAAGTAAACTCTATATAGGCCACGCCATTTGAGCCATCAATTTGTTCCACTTCAATCCTAGTCAGCTCATCATAAAGGTTTTGCTGAAGTCCTTTTTCCCAACCAGATTGTGTTACCTTACTTCTTCTATTCTTTGAAAAAACATTATACGCTGTAGAAAAATCGTTATTGCTTATACTGCCATAGTGTAATCGTATCGCACTTTCAATAGCTCCTGTCTCGTCTCCTGGCGGTGCTACATAGTTGTTATAGTTTGACAGATTATTCGTTGGATCAGATTCATACGTATATTCCTCCGTGACCGCTGCACGAATCAACTCAGAGTATGTCTCATCTGTATACAACAATTCATTTACGAAAAGCCGACCATCTTCAGATACGGTTAAATGATAAGCACTATTAAACTTCTTATAAACTGCTGACCCATCGTTATAATAAATTTCATATTCTTCTTGAGTCGAAATTTTGTAGGTAGTATCGTTCATTTTTTGAGAATCATTTAAACGCAGGTTAACAAATTTTTCTGTAATGTTTTTCTCTTCTAGATAGTTAATATAATCACGCTGGCTATCATAGCTCTTTCCATTCGGGTCTAATAATGGCTCTACTCTAGAGAAATCACGTGAATTCACGGCTTCTACACTCGCCATTCCATAACTATATATGAATTCCTCTATTTCTCCCCTTGTAAAACTAACAGGGATCACAACAGGTTCTTCCGGTTGTGGTTGAGTTTCTTCCTCAACAGAAGCAGGTTCTGGTTCTTCCTCTATCGTCGTGTTCACGGAAGCGGTCCCGGAGGAAGGTTCATCCTTTTCATCCATCACATTACCAATATAGATAATACCAGTAATAACGACGGCACCAATTATAGCCACAACCCCAACAATTCCGCCTATAATCCACTTAAACCTTGAATGTTTATGTTGATTCTGATCATAGCGCTGCTGTTCATTCTCGATCGGTCTTACCGTTTCTTCTTCTCTTTTTTGAAACAGGTTTTCTGTATCCTTTGGAGAATCTGTATTGGTTGTGGTACTACTTAACACTGGATCAGGCGGAGCGACTTGTTTAGAAGCTGTTTCTTCCTCACTCTCTTGTTCGACCAACCCGGGCTTTGCTTTTTTCGGCTGTTTTTCTACATTTTCCGTTGCCCCTGTTAAAAGCTCTCTTAATTCATCAAGGGTAACCGGTTTATTGAGGTCCATCTTCTCGATATCTTCATCTGCTAGTACAGAATATGTCTTGATCACTTCGACCAACTGACTGACATCAGAGGATGGAGTTGTTTTTTCAAAAACACTTGCCTCACCCGCACCGAATAAGACCGCTTTGCCTTGTTTGGTCAGCCAGATGTTTCCTGCATGAATGGACCCATGGGATAAACCTTTTTTTTGCAGATGTTGAAGGGCATCGATTAAATTCGATATTGCCTCTAATCGAAGGACACCTTCTTCCCGAAGCGTGGCTCCTTCTTCACAATCCAATGTCGTATACACGGTGGTCGGGTCCATCATCGTGATATTGGATACTTGTGGTAAATACTTATAATTGGTTACTTTTTGTTGATAGTCTGTATACACCTCATACCAATCATCTAAGCTAAATTCGCCTCTACTTTTGGATACATCAGCTATCCGCAGGATACAAAGCTGAGCATTTTCCTGATTTTTGGCTACATATACGGTTAATCCATTTCGATTGGAAAAAAGCTCTCTTATGAGCTCATACCCTTCTATATTCACTTTCTAAGCACTCCCTACTAAGTTAGCTTAACGGTTTCTACTTTTCTTATATGACTTTCTTCTTGGATCACCGTAACGGAAACGGATTGTTGTTGACTAATTTGAAAGGTAATCTTAATATCCAATTCTCCCGCTGGTCGTTTGACTAGACCTGGTACATGAATCGTACCAATTTTTTTATTGTTTTTAATAAATTTCGAAGCCCCTTGATAGAGATCGATATCCAATTCCTCACAGTTATCCGTGTCTGTTGTAAAGGTGCGGGTTTCTTTGCATGGGGTTTGTCGATTAGCTGGTATCAGCACACTTACTCTTCCATCCGCTAACCCCACTCCTAAAGCATGGGCAGTGGCCGTCTTAATTTCTATTTCCTTCGCCCAATCAATCCGCTCGTCCAAAAAGGCTGCGTAGATACTAGCTCCTTGTGCGACACAAAGGTCTGGATCAATATTGCCAAACGTTTTGTTGCCGCCTACCTTTTGGGATAAGAGCTCATCGATTTTCGGAATGCGGCTTGAACCCCCGACTTTAATGACACGGTTAATATCACTTCTGGAGAGGCATGCCTTCTCAATGACATTGTCCATGATCGTATCCATTTTGACAAAATAATGGTCAATGCACGCTTCAAATTCTTCTCTTTCAATCTCGATTTCGATATGTTGACCTGGGAGAATATTCGGTTTAATTACTTCAGTGGAATCTTCAAAAGACAGGATTTCTTTTGCTTCCTTTGCTGCTTCCATTAAAGCCGATTTCGCTTTAAGGAGGTCCACTTCAGACTGTCCATCTAAGTTAAGATTGGCTTTTTTCTCAATCAGTTCTGATAATTTTTTATCAAAATCCAACCCTCCCAGTCTGTCATCCCCTCCAGTGGCTAACACTTCGAACGTAATTTTGTCTTGATTATTCGTGAATCGAAATATGGTTAAATCAAAGGTTCCGCCACCAAGATCAAATACCATGATGATTTCATCACTCAAATTTTCCTCTTCATGCACGCCATATGCAAGAGCAGCCGCAACAGGTTCTTGAATAATCCCTAGCACATTCAACCCTGCCATCTTGGCTGCATCTGCTGTATTACTATTTTGGACAGCGGTAAAATAGTATGGAACCGTCACGACAACACCGGCTGGATCAAAACCTGGTGTCGTTTTTTCTGCATATTCATAAACATCTCGTAAAATTAACGAAGAAATTTCAATCGGACTAAATTCTTTATTGCCTAATCGAATGGTCTGATTAGCGTCATCCATCATGCGCTTAACACCGATAACGGCGTTCTCAGGGTCAATGATCGCCCGCTTTAAGGCCAGATTTCCCACCAATGGTTTTTCCTGACGATCATCAAAGTATACGACCGATGCCCATGAATATTCTCTTCTTGGATTTTGATATACTTTAGGACCCTTCTCCGTCCATCTGGAAATGGCGGAATACGTCGTTCCTAAATCAATCCCCAGTACAGGTTTTTTCTCGTTATCTACTTTCATCTTCATTACCCTTTCCGGACGCTAAATCTGGTTGCTTTTTATTTTTCACCACAATCACTTGTGCAGGACGCAATAGAAAAGATGGCTGCTGATCGATCTCTTTTTCATAAATCAAGCCAAACCGAACGACTTCCTTTACTTGTTCATCTTGGAACCCTTCATCCTCTACTACGCCAATCGGTTCTTGTGTATGTTCATCAAATAAGGATCCCGCTTCAGGAATAAAGAGGTTAATCGAAAACGTCGCAAAGAATTGTCGAATTTGATCCATTAATTCATCATAAATCGTGAGCCATTCCTTGGTTTGCTCAAGCTGCTCATGATCGGGACCTAACTCTTTAATCAGATCGTTCCCGTATTTTTTTCCACTGTAAAGCCCGTCAAGAATTGGGGATACCCCTTTTTCCATAAACTTGAAAAATCTCGTTTCTGCAGAGGTAACACACTCTTCTAATTCCTTGAGAATTTCTTCATTGGTTTCAAGCGCCTCTTCAATAATGGCTGTATCTGTCTTTCCTTCAGGTAAAGTCGTTCCATCCTCATGAATCTCTTTTTCAAGCGGGGGAGTGATCGATTTCTCTTGTTCTGCTTCCGGAACTTCGAGAGTCGGTTCTAGTTCGTTGTGCGGGACCATTTCCTCCGTAACTAGCTCTATGTTCTGTTCCGGAACAGAAGGAGACGGAGAATCCCCTTCCAACACCGTTTCTATTTCTACTTTCTTCAGCTCGTTGTCCGATGTCTCGCTGGACTGTTCATGATTGTTCTGGATCATTTTGACCACTTCATCCGATGTCATAATGTCCTGTTCAACATCCATGAGCGGTTTTTCTGGAGCCATTTTTTTCAAAAGCCGGCTGACACTTTTTGCTGATAAACGAATGCCTTCTCTCCGGTTCTCAAGCTTTGTTTTTAGATCTTCTGAAAAATGGTCCGTTCCTTCTAATCCCTGGTAGCCTTTTTCAAAAGACTCCATCAAATTCTTCGTTTCAATTTCTAATCGCTTGAAATCATTCTTCCAGTCATCCATCTCTTGTCTTTTTTTAGAGTAGACCTTTTGATTGCTGATAAATTTCTTCAATAACTCTGATTTTTCCATAGTATCGGCTCCTAATTTCTTTGTATTGTAAGTTGATTGGATATACCTTCTTCCCCTTGAAGACTAGCTGTCACAATCACTTCATTTTGTTTATTCACGTCAAAATTGACCGCGATTCGGTGTTTTCCTTTTGGAGCCTTTGGAATTCCTGATAAGAAGAACTCCCCGATACATATACAGCGATCGTCTCCTACATATTCAACTTCCTCTGGACTTTGAAAAACGGAAATACGCATTTCCGTCATATCATCTTCAGGCGTACTGTATACCTTTTCTCTTGATACAACCGGTTGTTCGTCTGTTAATTCCAATCCCTTTTCAATAATGGTATTGAAGCGGCCTCCTCTAATTTCGATGCCAAGATAGTGAGTGACAATATTATTCATTTCAATCGTTGTATCCAGGACATCTTCTTGATCGGTTTCATTGGTTTCATGAATTTTATCAGTTGGTACCCCAATGCTGGCGCCAAAAATAGCCGCTCCCTGTGCAACGATTGTATCTGGGTCAATATTGGAGTACGGCTCCTTATTTAAGACCTCTTTAATTTTTTTGCTAACAAGAGGAATTCGCGAGGAACCTCCGACTAAGATGACTCTTGAAAGATCTCTAGTGTCTAATTTTGAATGCTCCAATGCCTTTTTCATCGTGATGATGGTTTGGTCAATTAACGGTTCGATCGCCTTTTCAAAATCCTCGCGGGTTAATTCATATTCCACGTTATGAATCGTTCCAAATTCATCCTTAATCAGATTCGGAATCTCAATGGCTGCAAATTCCATTTCCGATAATTCTCTTTTGGCTTGTTCACAGGCCTCTTGTAGCTTTTGTTGAGCCTCAAGCAATTCCGTTACCGAAACCCCTTGATCTGCCTCCAAATCAAACAAATCTAAATTGCTTTTTGTTTTAAAATCTTCCGCAACCAGCTTCATGATGACTTGGTCAATATCGTATCCGCCAAGGTTGGGGTCTCCTTCTTTGGCCAAAATGGTAAAAGTAGCAGGTTCCTCTTCTGATGTACTATCTACTTTCAAAATCGAGACATCAAATGTACCCCCACCTAAATCGTAGACCATAATGGTCTGGTTACGCCCTACTTCCATTCCATAGGCAATTGCAGCCGCAACCGGTTCTTCTAATAAATACGTCACGTTCAAACCAGCTAGTTCTGCCGCTTCCTTCGTCGCACGCTTTTTATTGTCGTCGAAATTGGCTGGTACACAAATAACTGCGTACGTTGGAGTACCGTTCAAATCAAATTCTTCTTGGGCGATGACATATTCCTTTAATTTTGAAAGAATCTCAGCAGAAATATCTTCAGGTCTATAAGAATTGCCGTAGAATTCACGGGTCCATTCGGTTCCCATTTCACGTTTAATAAAAGAAACTGTGTTTTCGGGATCAATCAAAATTCGGCGTTTGGCTGCTTCCCCTACTTGGATATCTTCTTCCGATCGGAAACTAACGACAGAGGGGATGGAGGTTTCCTTCCCTAACTTAATCATATGCGCTTTTCCTTTTCGATAGATGGAAACTGCGGAATTAGATGTTCCTAAATCAATACCTAAAATATATGGGCTGTTTTTTTCAATTATGGCCATCATGTTGCCTCCAATTATTTATTTGTGTCAATCGTAATTCGTTCCAAAGTAATTTGACGATTCTCAATCATCCTTTGAAGGAGAATCTCATCCACTTCACCAGTTTCGTCATAATAACCAATAAGCGGATTGGAAGGAGAAAGTTCAGCACTTGATAAGATCAAGATCCCGTTTTCATCCAGTTCAAAGATCGCTACCATATCAACAGGAGACTTCTGCGGTGTTACCCTTAATATCAACTCTCCCAACTTATCCTTACTATCAGGAACATCTGATTCTGTCCGATAAGCCGGTAATTCAACCTCTTTTTGATACGGAAACCTCGTATAGCACAAAGTTGCTCCAATAGCTGGAACTGGTGTATTTCTATGGATGAGATGTTTGACTTTATAAACGTTGTTAAAATATAGACCTACCCCGAGCGAATGCGGTACTGCATTTTCAACTTCGATTGGGACAGGAGCGGTATCAAGGTCAGGTGCACATAAATTAGCGGCCATAATCGCTGCCCCATGGGCGACGATCTCATCGACATTGTCCGCAATAAAAGGTTTTTTAATTTGTTGAGTGACAATTTCCTGTACCGCCCTCATTCGGGTGGAACCTCCTACCAGAATCACTCGGCTAATATCTCTTTTCGTCAATCCTGCTTCTTCTACTACCTCATTGATTTTATCAATCGTTTTGTTCAACAACGGTTGAGACATTTGATTTAAAGATTCAATCGTTAATTCCTCATCAATATGAACACCCATGATATCTGGAATCAGAATATCGGTGATATCACTTTCGGACAGCTCTTTCTTTGCTTCCTCAGCCGCTTCTTTCAATCGTTGAAGATCGAGTGAGGCTTGCGCTTTGTTTTTGATTTGACCGCCAATTTTGACCTTATCGATGAGATGCTGAACAATGCGATCGTCAAAATCATCCCCACCCAGCATCGAATCTCCATCAACCGCCACAACCTTGAATGAATTTCCTTCCACCTTTAAGATGGATACGTCAAAGGTTCCACCGCCAAGGTCATACACCATGATCGTTTGATTTCTTTCCTTATCCAACCCATAGGCAATGGCGGCCGCCGTAGGCTCAGGCAATAATCGCAATACCTTTAAGCCTGCTTGTTCGCCTGCTTTTCTTGTGGCTTCCCGCTGCTCACTCGTAAAATAAGCCGGAACGGTAATAACCGCTTCCTTCACTTCTTCTCCTAAGTATTTACTTGCTTCTATTTTAATTTTGTTTAGAATTTCACTTGCCGCATCAATAGGCGTTAAAGTTCGATTATGGATCTGATAGGTTTTCTTCGGATCCCCTATATATCGTTTAGATGATGCAATACTATTCAGAGGATCAATAAACAGCCTTGCCTTAGCAGCACTGCCTACAAGAATTTGACCATCCTCTTTATAAGAAATAACAGAAGGTAGTATTTTCCTCCCATCAATCGGAATACTCTCCACCTTCCCTTTACGATAAACGGCTGCAGCAGAATTACTTGTACCTAAATCAATCCCAATTGCTATTCCCAATTCCATCAACATCCTTTTCTTGAAGTACAACCAAAGGTTTCTTCCTTTTTTTAAATAAGTAATATGAATCTAATAAAATTATACTATGGACGACATCTTCATAACTAGTACTTTTGTAATAAACCCCCTAGCCAATTTGTTACAAAAACTCTCAAGACTGTAACACCATTCATATGGATTGCCCCAGAAAACTAAACATCGACCTAACGTTTAGGAAAATGTACCTCTATTTAATAGGAGTAATCGGATTAGACGATACATAGCTTTTATTAGGAATTGATTATCGAATTTCTAGGTAACAATTTCTTACCGTGTTGGTTTTGTAAAATAAAATAAAAAAATACCTGCAGAGATTGCACTCCACAGGACCTTCCTTCATTCTCTAAATTAAGGTATAGGGAGGGACAAGGAGACCTGTATCTTTGACCTACAAAGTTGTTTTCTTCAGCGAACATAAACTCTAGTCAAACGATTGATTAGTTTGAGAGAACGCTAGTTTTGATGAATTCAATTACCTAGCAAACACATATCCAATCAATCGTTTGATTAGATCCAATATTTATCTATCAGCTAAATTAATCATCGTTTCCCCCACCAGAATCGCCACTATCCGTAGCCTCGTTATTTGAACCTTCCCGCTCCCCATCATAATATTCATCATGATAATAAGAATCCAACGTACTTGTTGACTCCTTACTCGGAAGGAAAAACAAAGCAACCACCGCCACAATAATCCCCAACCACTCAAATCCTATAAAGAAAAAAACAACCCCTATTAAAATCCCCAAAACACAGATGACTTTTTTCATTAAGCGTCCCCTCCATCTAAAAAATTACCTAATCATATTCCTAGACCAAATCATTTATTCCGACTTCTTTTCTGACTCACCTTTGACGTTAAACTAAAAGCGTTGCAGGGATCTCGATTAAGTTATATTATTGTAAAAATAAAAAGTATTTGCTTTTTTAGTCAGAGGGATGATTCAGAGGTCCCTTATCTCATCCCTCTGTCCTAGGCAAAAAACTTTGGACGAAATCGCGGCATTTAATAGACGCGGAGAATATACTAATAGTAGGAGTTCATGCATCGTATCCAGGAATTATGGTTTCACTATACGTTAAATCTTTTACGAAAAAATGTAACCGTTTATCGAGAATACAGTGATCGATTATTTTTCTTAACCGATGAACTGAACGCGAACAGCACGGTGTTCATTATTACGTTTCATCGTTATAGGGCAAGCAGCCTCCGGGTCGCAAAGGAAGCAAAAAAACGAGGTGCGCAGGTTTTGGCCATTACTGATTCGGTTCTCTCCCCTATTGCATCGCATGCCGATACGCTCGTTTCGCTAGGATTGGGACAGCAATCCACTATTGATGTTTCCGTTCCATAACTATCGCTCTTGCATAGTTTGACGGCAGCCTATAGTGTCAAAGATGCGGAGAATGAAAAAAAAGACTTGATGCTTTTGTTAGTTCGACCCTGATATAAAACTTTTTTAAGGACAGAGAGTTGGGGCACCTACATGAGTCAAGGAACCTGTCCCGCTGACTCATGACTCAAAATAAAGGAGATGAAGAAATGAAAGCTAAATTGAAGGAACTTAAGAGCGAGATCTTTTCCATCTTCAATCATCTCCATCAAAATGCTGAAATTAGTTGGAAAGAGGTAAAAACAACGGAGTTTATTCGCAAGCAGTTGGAGCAGGAAGGATTTCGCACTCAGACTTTTGATGATTGTACAGGGGTTGTGGGAGAGATTGGTGAAGGTGATTTCACGGTTGCGCTTCGTGCTGATATGGATGCGCTTTGGCAGGAAAAGGACGGAAAGTGGCAGGCGGTTCATTCCTGTGGACATGACTCCCACTCGACTATGGCTCTCGGAGTCGTAAAGTTACTTAACAAAATTGGCTTCAAGCCAAATGGTAAACTCAAGGTGATTTTTCAACCGGCTGAGGAAAAAGGAGCCGGTGCTCTGAAAATGCTGGAAAAAGGAGTGTTGGATGACGTCGATTATTTATACGGTGTTCACTTGCGGCCCATTCAGGAATTGCGCTCAGGCTATGTTTCGCCGGCCATCCTCCATGGAGCCGCTCAATTTATCCACGGACAGATTAAAGGATTAACCGCTCACGCCGCTCGACCTCATTTAGGTGTGAATGCGATTGAAGTCGGAAGCAGTCTGATTCAGGCAATCCGCAACATTCATATCGATCCACAGGTACCGGCCAGCATTAAAATGACTTCGTTTCACTCCGGCGGACCAAATGGTAATATTATTCCAGACCAAGCGACGTTTACCCTTGATTTACGGTCACAGAATAATGATGTCATGAATGTGTTGGAATACAAGCTGACCCAGATAGCAGAAGGTCTCTCGGCGATGTACGACGCGGAAATTCATTTGAAGTCGGACATTAAACTTGCCGCAGCCGAACCAGACCCGGAGGCGGTGGAGATTATGAGAAGTGCGATTTTTGATTGCATCGGCGCTCCATTTTGCGCAGAACCTGTCGTTACTTCTGGAGGCGAGGATTTCCATTTCTATTCGCTCATGAAAAAAAATCTAAAAACCACGATGCTCGGTCTTGGGTGTGATTTGAAGCCAGGTCTGCACCATCCAGATATGACTTTTCGACATGAAGACCTTTTAACGGGAATTGAAATTTTAGCCACAACTATAATGAAGACATTTGAAAAGCAGAGCCCCAAAGGGTCCCGCAGATAGATAGAAAACGAGGTGAAGACCATTGGAGATTTCCATCAGAAACCTCAAGGACATCGAGGATTTTGAAAAAGTACAGCAGTTAGATTTAAAAATTTGGGGCGCCGATCCTGTCCCCACCCACCAAACGATGACAGCAGCGAAAAATGGCGGGTTTGTCATCGGCGCCTTTGATGGAGAAACATGTATTGGGTTTCAATATAGCTTTGCCGGGTTCAAGGATGGCGAAGCCTATGTGTGCTCCCATATGATGGGAATTGATCCGGACTACCGTAATCAAGGAATCGGCTATCGCTTGAAACAAGAGCAAGCCAAGATCGCCAGTGAGTTGGGCTACAAGAAAATCCGCTGGACCTATGATCCACTGGAAAGCCGAAATGGGTACTTAAATTTAGCAAAGCTCGGGGCAATTTGTTCAGATTATGTGGAGAATTGCTATGGTGAAATGAAGGATGGACTCAATGCTGGAATGCCTTCTGACCGCTTTAATGTGGAATGGTACATTGACCATCCTTATCTAGAAGAGCGCAGGAGTTGGTTTGTTGAACTGGAAGTGACTCCTGAAGGGTTAGCACTGGATTGGCAGCAACGTCCGGATGGCCTGCCACAAGCTGTCGAGGCTCGGAACAAAGACTATTCGGACGTCCCTTACCTCTTTGTTCCAATCCCAGTTGACAATCACGGTTTAAAAAAACAGAATCCTGAACTAGCATTAGACTGGCGTTACAAAACACGAGAAGTTTTTGTATCTTTATTCTCACAAGGCTGGGCAGCCTGCCACGTCATCCGAAAAAAAGACGAGCCCTGTGAATACTACGTGCTCTGCAGGCGAGATGAATTAATCTGAAACACGGGGACGGTTCTCGTTGTTTCACGACAGTCGTTATAAACATGAAACATGTAGAACCGTCCCCCTGTTTCAAAATTAGATGGAGGTTTATGGGATGAAACTAGATCGAGTTGTGTTGAGACATTTGCAGATGGAGCAAAAATCTCCATTCACTACAAGTTTTGGGACGGTGACCACAAAGGAATTTATTTTAGTAGAAGTCATCGATGAGGATGGCGTTTCTGGCTGGGGCGAATCCACCGCCTTCCAATCTCCCTGGTATAACGAGGAAACGTTGAAAACGAACTGGCATATGCTCGAGGATTATTTAATTCCATTGAGTATAAAGGAACCCTTTCAACACCCGGATGAGCTGAACGATCGCTTTGGTTTTATTCGAAAAAACAATATGGCCAAATCTGCGATTGAAGGCGCGGTTTGGGATCTGTATGCGAAAAAACAAGGGAAGCCGTTAAGTGCCGTGATTGGAGGAAAGAGACAGGAAATTGAAGTCGGGATTTCGATTGGGATTCAGAATTCGGTGGACGAGCAGCTTTCCGTCATCGAGGGATTTGTGGCTGAAGGCTACCGCCGCATGAAGGTAAAAATTAAGCCAGGCTGGGATGTCGACGTAATTGCGGCGATTCGCGCGAGGTTTCCCGATATTCAATTGATGGCTGATGCAAACTCGGCTTATACGTTAGCGGATATTGATTTACTGAAACAGCTTGATGACTACAATCTAATGATGATTGAGCAGCCATTAGCGTACGATGATATCATCGATCACGGGACGTTACAAAAGCAGATTAAGACGCCAATTTGCTTAGATGAAAGCATGCATTCTCTTGAGGATACGCGCAAAGCGGTTGAGTTGGGCAGCTGTGGAATTATTAATGTAAAAATCGGTCGTGTTGGCGGAATTAGTGAGTCGATCAAAATTCATGACTACTGCAAGGAACACGGAATTCCGGTTTGGTGCGGCGGAATGCTAGAGTCTGGTGTGGGACGAGCCCATAATATTGCGATTACGACATTAGATGGGTTCACATTACCAGGCGATACCGCAGCCTCCTCTCGTTACTGGGAACGCGATATCATCGATCCAGAAGTTACCATGAAGGATGGCATTATTACCGTTCCTACTGCACCTGGAATTGGGTATGAAGTCAATCGTGGAGTGGTCGATCAGTATACGGCGTATGCGAAGGTGTATCGGAAGTAATAGGTGATGGGCTTGACATGGATTTTTTTACTCAGTTAGGTTTTGGTGTTCGTTCAATTGGACACGATTGAGTGATAAAGTTAGGATTGAGTCCGTTTGAGAGGCTCTAACGGACTCAATCTCTGATAAGAGCAGGGAGCTTGTCCGTTTGAGGGCTTCTATCGGACTCAATCCCTTGTAAGGCCAGGGTTGCTGTCCGTTTGACAGCCTTCTATCGGACTCGAGCTCTCATGAAAACAGGACCCCTGTCCGTTTGAACTCTTCTATCGGACTAAAACTCTTGTAAAACCAGGTTTCCTGTCCGTTTGACACCTTCTTTCGGACTCAAACCCTTGTAAAAACAGCATTCCTGTCCGTTTGACACCTTCTTTCGGACTCAAACCCTTGTAAAAACAGCATTCCTGTCCGCTTGACACCTTCTATCGGACTCAATCCCTTGTAAAAACAGCATTCCTGTCCGTTCGGTTAAAGGTGAATGTTGATTTCACTGTGCTTGAAAAAATAACCGAAAAAATTCCGTTTAAACGAAGAAGTACCCCCTTTTTTCTTAAAGATAAAGGTAGTTTTTCCGCTTACATAATCCAAATCCTTGGATTTTGCCTTATTCAGAACAGCTAACCGGAATATCTCCGCTTATATCAGCTTCTTACGCCTCCTCACTACACATTAGCTGGAAATTTTCCGTCTATGATTCTTATACCTACTCGAAAATCAACCGCCCTTCATATTTTTCAAATTAAAAAGCTATTTTCAAATAACGATAACTCCCAAAAATCCAATCAGCCTAATCACCCAATTCCAAATTAAAAATAACCGCAAGGTGTCCACCACCCTGCGGTTATTTTTCCACAACAAACTCCCTACCTCTGCTTAATCTTAATATATTCTCGCGGCATGAATCGACTAGACGTTTCTTCTTCCGGAGGGCTGTCGTAACTTTTCATATTCATATTGGAAATATTCAAGAGTCCAGACTGCGGATCGGTTGTTCTTGTTTCCAATTCTGGTTGGGATTGCGCTTCATTTAAAAACCATGAACCCGAAAATAACAACAGAAAAATGCCTACCGCCACACCTATTTTCTTTTTCATCTTTTCATCACCCTTTCTTAGGATGGATGAAAATGAAAAAAGATATACTAAGATGATTAATTTAGCACAAAATAATAAAAAATATTTATCCAAAAAAATATTTTTTTGACGCTTTTTTATCTGTTTCTTCCTATTTAATATTATTTGAAAAATGAGTGATTTCTCTGTGATGCGCTCAGATGCAAAGAATTTTAAAGTAAGATATAATCCATTAATAGAAGGTCTATCCAGTTTTCACTATATTTTTCAAAGGAGGTTTTGTTTTGTCAGTATTGCATTTGGCTATTTTATTGCCGCTACTTATGACAATTATTGTGCCCATTGTATATAAGTTGTTTCGCAACGTACATACGGGATGGTTTATCCTTCCAATCCCCATTCTGTTATTCAGCTATTTTCTAACCTTTCTCCCCGTGACAAGGGAAAACGGAGCGATTCGTGAAACCTTCTCATGGATTCCATCGCTCGGCATCGATTTTACAGCAAGAGTCGATGGGCTTGGGCTGTTATTCGCCCTGCTCATTACAGGGATTGGGGCCCTCGTTGTTCTTTATTCCATTTATTATTTGAATAAAAATAAAGAACAACTGAACACCTTCTATATTTATTTACTCTTATTCATGGGTGCCATGCTAGGGGTTGTCCTATCCGATAACTTAGTGGTTCTCTATATGTTCTGGGAGTTAACCAGCTTTTCTTCATTCTTTTTAATTGGATATTGGTACAAGCGTGACAAATCAAGATTTGGCGCACAAAAATCAATGCTAATTACAGTATTTGGTGGACTGTGTATGCTTGGGGGAATCATTCTCCTCTATTTAATGACAGGAACCTTTAGTATTTCTGAAATTATTGCCTTATCACATACAGATAATTTCCAACATTCATTTTTTATTCCTGCTCTGATTTTCATCCTACTAGGAGCCTTTACCAAATCAGCTCAATTTCCGTTTCACATTTGGTTACCAGATGCGATGGAAGCGCCTACGCCTGTTAGTGCTTACTTGCACTCAGCGACAATGGTAAAAGCAGGAATTTATTTAGTTGCTCGTTTCACGCCATTCTTTGGAGAACATTCCTTATGGTTCTGGCTTGTATCGGGCGTTGGTCTATTGACACTTTTCTGGGGATCCTTTAATGCTGTTAGACAAACGGATTTAAAAGGAATTCTTGCCTATTCAACCATCAGTCAGCTTGGAATGATTATGTCCTTGCTTGGAGTTGGAACAGCAGCCCTTCATTTTGGCGGAGCACAAGATAACTTTTATTTAGTTGCAGCAACGGCTGCTGTATTCCATTTGATTAACCACTCCACCTTTAAAGGGTCACTCTTTATGGTTGCGGGGATTGTTGACCACGAAACCGGGACAAGGGATATTCGTAAGCTCGGTGGATTAATGACGTTCATGCCGATTACCTTTACACTATCGATTATTGGAGCCTTTTCAATGGCTGGATTACCACCGTTTAATGGTTTCCTCAGTAAAGAGATGTTTTTTACTGGAATGCTAAGAATTCAAGAGTTTAATTTCTTTAATGTTGAAACATGGGGCATTCTTTTCCCAACTATCGCATGGATCGCAAGCGTCTTTACGTTTATCTACTGTATGATTTTCGTTTTTAAAACTTTCACAGGCAAATATCAGCCTGAAAAATTAGAGAAGAAACCGCATGAAGCGCCAATAGGTATGCTCATTTCACCAATTATACTTGCTTCAATCGTGATTATTATTTTCTTCTTCCCGAATCTATTATCTGAATCTATTATTGCGCCAGCGATGGCTTCCATTTTACCAAGCTTATTAACTCCTGGTGAAACCTTCAATGTTCATATTTACGCATGGCACGGGTTTACGCCTGAGCTTTATATGACGATTGGGGTTATCATACTAGGAACGCTTCTATTCATCACTAGGGACAAATGGAAGCAAATCTACAAAGCGTTTCCAGATCGCTTTTTCAGCAATATTTATGACGGCATTTTAGTCTATTCGCAAAAAGCGTCTAATCGTTTTACTAATTTTTATATGAACGGTTCGATTCGTTCCTACTTGCTTTATATTTTCGCGTTCTTCATCGTGATTTTAGCGACAACGATGGCAGTGAAAGATGGATTTACCGTTTCAACTGATGATTTAGCGCCGATTGGCATCTGGGAAGTCATCCTTTCCTTGTTAATCATCATTGGAAGCATCGCTGCGTTGTTCACGAAATCTCGAATGACCTCACTGATTCTATTAGGATCGGTTGGGTATACCGTATCTCTGTTCTATGTCGTATTCCGTGCACCGGATTTAGCATTAACACAGCTTGTCATTGAAACGGTATCGGTAGCGTTATTCTTGCTATGCTTCTATCACTTGCCGAAAAAGCGTAACGAAGAAAAACACAGCTTCAAATTAACGAATTTAATTATCTCCATTGGAGTTGGCGTTACGGTCGCGCTTATTGCCGTTTCAGCGCACAGCCAGAAGCTGTTTGATTCCATTTCTCAATATTATGTTGATAATACGTACACAGAAGCAGCAGGTAAAAACATGGTTAACGTAATTCTGGTTGATTTCCGTGGATTTGATACAATGTTTGAAATTACCGTGCTGGCGATTGCCGCTATTGGAATCTTCACGATGATTAAGCTACGTCTATCGGGGAGGAAAGAACAATGATGAAAAAAGAAAATGATATGATTTTACAAATTTGTACGAAAGTCGTTTTGTTCATTATTATTCTGTTTTCCGTTCATTCCTTCTTCGCTGGACACTATAATCCCGGTGGAGGGTTTATCGGCGGTCTGATGACATCAGGTGCACTTGTGTTATTCGTTGTTGCGTTTGATAAAAAAACATTAAAAAAAGTCTTGCCGATTGATTATAAAATCATGATTGCCGTCGGTTTATTGTTTGCCGTTGGGACAGCTGCTGGCTCATTGCTCTTTAATGTCCCATTTTTAACTCATGCGTTTGGAGATGTCGTGCTTCCGCTTTTAGGAGAAACGGCACTGCATACCGCGACGTTATTTGATTTAGGTGTGTATTTAGTTGTTGTCGGTGTAGCGATGACCATTATTCTAACGATTGGGGAGGGTGAATAATGGAATTTTTAATGGCGATTGTCATTGGCGTTTTATTTATGTCAGCCACCTATTTAATGCTCTCCAAAAGTCTTCTTCGTATCATTGTGGGGACAGGTCTTTTGAGTCATGGAGCACATTTACTACTTTTAACGATGGGTGGATTAAAGAAAGGAGCTCCTCCGCTTTTAGGTGAAAATGCGGCTAGCTATACGGATCCGATTCCTCAAGCTTTAATTTTAACCGCGATTGTGATTAGCTTTGGGGTTACCGCCTTTTTCCTTGTTCTTGCCTACCGAACATACCAAGAACTTGGAACGGACAATACTGAAAAATTGAGAGGTACAGAAGGAAATGATTAACTTTTTAATATTACCGATACTCATCCCGCTTCTAACGGGAATCCTTTTGCTCTTTCTGCCTCGATATGTGAAGGTACAGCGCTGGATTTCCGCACTGTCCGCACTGACAACCGTTGTGCTTTCAGCTCTTCTGGTTCAAAAAGTGTATCATGACGGAATCCAAACGCTGAATGTCAGTAGCTGGGATGCTCCCTTTGGAATCACGCTCGTTTCAGATATTTTATCTGCGTCACTGGTGTTAACAACGAGCATCATTGCGTTTGCAAGCATTATTTATTCTTTTTTCAGCATTGGAAAAGAACGCGAACGATCTTATTACTATGCCGTCGTTCAGTTTCTAATTGTCGGAGTAAATGGTGCTTTCACAACAGGCGATATTTTCAACCTGTTTGTCTTCTTTGAAGTGATGCTGATGTCTTCTTATGTACTGCTTGTACTTGGCGGTACGAAAATTCAATTACGTGAAGGGATTAAATATATTCTCGTTAACGTGATTTCATCGGCTTTATTCGTTATCAGTGTGGGCTATTTGTACTCCGTGATCGGTTCCTTAAATATGGCCCATATTTCTGAGCGAATCGCCCAGGTTGGGCAAAACGGAATTTTAACTGTGATTGCGATTATGTTCTTAATTGTGTTCGGGTTAAAAGGAGCCATTTTCCCATTATATTTCTGGCTTCCAGGTTCTTATTATGCTCCACCTGCACCGGTTATGGCGTTATTTGGTGCCTTGCTAACAAAGGTTGGGGTCTACTCGATTATGAGAACGTATAGCCTCTTCTTTTATCACGATCAGGCGTATACGCATGGCCTGATTATTACCCTTTCGGTGCTGACGATTGTGTTTGGCTGTATCGGCGCGATTGCCTATATGGATTTAAAGAAAATTATTATTTACAACATCATTGTCGCGATTGGCGTCATTTTATTCGGCTTTGCCGTCATGTCACCGGATTCTGTAGCTGGCAGCATCTATTATATTATTCATGATATGATTATCAAAGCTGCATTATTTTTACTAATTGGTATTATGATTAAGATTACAGGAACAAGTGATTTACGGAAAATCAGCGGATTGATCAAACGTTATCCAGGGCTTGCTTGGACCTTCTTCCTCGCAGCTGTATCGTTAGTGGGGGTTCCACCGTTGAGTGGGTTCTTCGGAAAACTATTGATCATCAGTGGTGGTTTTGCAGAAGGATTTGGCTTTGGAGCGGTTGTCGTGCTGCTTTCAAGTTTATTGATTCTCTTTAGCATCATGAAAATCTTTATTCACGGCTTTTGGGGTGAACCGCAAAGCTATCCGGGCGAGGAAAAAGCGCCTGTTAAATCCTTATTAATTGCTCCTGTTTTGTTAGTGATTGTATCGATCGCCATGGGAGTCGGGACGGAAGCCATTTACCCGTATCTTTCTATGGCTGTAGAAACCTTATTAAATCCTAACATCTATATCGATGCCGTGTTGAAAGGAGTAATGTAGATGGCCTTTCAAATCTTATTGAATCTTGTTCTTGCTTTTCTTTGGATGTTTATGAAAAATTCCTATGAGCCTATTAACTTTTTTATGGGGTACGTCATTGGATTGATTATGCTGTTTATTTTTAGACGTTTTTTCAGTACCCGTTTCTACTTAGGTCGGGTGTTCGCCATTCTCCATTTACTTCTTGTTTTTATAAAAGAAGTGATTCTATCCAACTTGGCCGTGTTAAAAATTGTCTTAAAACCAAAGCTTGATATGAAACCGGGCATCTTCGCCCTTCCGCTTGATGTGAAAAAAGGCTGGGAGATTTATATTTTATCTTGTCTGATTACGTTAACTCCTGGAACGCTTGTTATGAAGGTATCGAATGACCGGAAGCTCCTTTACATTCATGCGATGGACGTTCCAGATGTTAAAGACTCGATTGGTAGCATTAAAAACGGTTTTGAACGATTAATCAAGGAGGTGTCTCGATAATGCTGGATAATATTATTTATATCGCACTCGTGGCAATTGCGGTTGCGATGACCTTGCTCATCTACCGGGTGATTAAAGGACCTACCACACCTGACCGAGTCATTGCCCTTGATGCGCTTGGAATCAATCTGGTGGCGATTACGGCGCTCGGGTCGATCGTGTTGAGGACAAGTGCATTTCTCGATATTACCTTATTAATCGGGATCCTCTCCTTCATCGGAACCGTCACCTTTTCAAAATACCTTGAAAAGGGGGTCATTATCGAAGATGAAAGAGATTCTTGATTGGTTGATTATCATTTTAATTGTCGTTGGCGCGTTTTTAAACCTTGCTGCGGCGTTTGGGGTCTTCCGACTTCCTGATGTCTATACCCGCAATCACGCAGCTTCTAAGGCTACAACACTTGGCGTATCGTTCCTTTTACTAGCTACCTTTGTTTATTTTTATGTTGAAGGCGGACTGGTCGATGCTCGGTTGATCCTAACCATCGTCTTCCTATTCCTAACATCGCCAGTTTCGGGGCACTTGATTAATCGCGCTGCTTATAACTCTGGGGTGAAACTGTGGAATAAGAGTGTGCGCGATGACTTGAAGGCTCATGAAGGGCAACGGGAACAGTGAAACATGGGGTTCTTGCTGAAACGGGGGGACGGTTCTCCCTGTTGCATTTTTGTTAGAATGAGAACAGAAGAGTTAAATAAATGTTTGATTGAATTTGAGGAGAAGCTGACAGCTTGAGGTTGTTGGCTTCTTTTTTTGGGTTGGGTGGGTTTTTAATGGAAGAAGTTGCTTTGGGTCGGGTGGGGAGCATATTAGGGTACCTTCTGGATGGGCGTCATGGAGTTTTGTGGATTATTTGTTGATAAGGTTCTTGAGATGATGATGGATCATGGACTTTTTTAGTGAATTTCCGCTTATAACGTCCTTGAGATGAGCTCTCATGGACTTTTTTGGGGATTTTCTGTTGATAACGTTCTTTAAGACCAGCGCTCTTGGACTTTATTTGGAATTTTCTGTCGATAACGTCCTTGAGATTGGCGCTCTTGGACTTTTTTGGCGATTTTTTGTTGATAACGTCCTTGAGATCAGCTCTCTTGGACCTTTTTGAGGATTTTTTGTTGATAACGTTCTTGAGAATGAAGGGTGCTCTTGGACTTTTTTAGGAATTTTCTGTTGATAACGTCCTTGAGACCGGTGCTCCTGGACCTTTTTTGGGGATTTCTTGTTGATAACGTCCTTGAGACGAGTGATTAAGATCGTTTGCTTAAGGATTTAATCGCAGTTTGATCTTCATTCCCCTTATGAAGACCATTTGCTCCAGGATTTAACCATAGTTTAGTCTTCATTCCCCTAATGAAGACCGTTTGCTTTAGAACTCAACCGTAGTTGGGTCTTCATCCCCTTGATGAAGACCGATTGCTTTAGATTTCAACCGTAGTTTGGCTTCATCCCCATATATCGAAAGAGACCCTTAGTTTTTTAAAAATGGCTCTTTTCGGAAAGGTCAAAAACAAAAGGACGAATTCCGCAAACCAACAAATTGTGGTTTTTAGAATAATCGTCCTATTTTTACAAAAAGAGTCTATCTCCCTGTTATTTCGAATGCCATTTCCAAGCGCTTGAAATGATGTCTTCTAAATTGTATTGTGCTTTCCAGCCTAGTTCTCGATCGATTTTTCCTGATGAAGCGACGAGTTGAGCTGGGTCGCCTTCACGACGGTCTGATAGGATCGCATTGGCTTTTTTGCCCGTTACCTTCTCGCATGTTTCAATGACCTCTTTAACCGAATAGCCTAAACCATTTCCAAGGTTATAGGTTGCCGTTTCTTTTTTACCAGAAAGCAATGCTTCAAGGACTAATATGTGTGCAGATGCTAAGTCTGTCACATGGATATAATCGCGAATGCAGGTGCCATCAGGAGTTGGATAATCACTGCCAAATACCGCAATGCTCTCCCTTTGCCCTAACAAATGCTGTAAGATAATCGGAATGAGATGGGTTTCAGGGTTATGGTCTTCGCCGATTTCCGCTGTTTCATAGGCCCCTGCTGCGTTAAAGTAGCGGAGTACGACATAATGCAATCCATAAGCCTTCGCATAATCCCCAAGGATTTGTTCGACCATTAATTTTGAACGACCGTACGGATTGATCGGATTCGTTGGCGTCTCTTCCGTAATAATGTTCACTTCTGGTATGCCATATGTAGCAGCTGTTGATGAAAAAATAAAATTCTTCACATCATATTTTTTCATCGTTTTTAACAACGTTAACGTAGCAGCTACGTTATTTTCATAATATTTCATCGGGTCTACAACTGATTCCCCAACTAAACTATTCGCGGCAAAATGCATAACTGCCTCTATTTTGTAGGTAGAGAATACCTTTTCTAAATCACTTTCATTCCCTAAATCACCTTGAACAAAAATCGCTTTCTCATCAATCGCCCATCGATGACCTGTCGACAAATTATCGAGAACCACTACTTCCCGATCTTTGACTAATTCCTTCACGAGGTGACTGCCAATATAGCCAGCTCCACCAACTACTAAAATCATACGGACAACTCCTTTTATTCATCTAAGAATTATTATACCGTTTTTTGCTTATGTATCACAGAGTGTCTTTTTTTAGCTGTTTCCAAAAAATGGATGGTGCCTGGCACCTGTAAAAAAATAGAAGCACAAACCAGCGCTATGGTCTGTGCTTCTATTTAAAAAGGTCTTTATGTTAACATCCGTTGCCTTCATATCCAGTAAATACGAATTGTCCATATTCCTTTTTATAGTCAAAGACAAGATCGTTGATGTATTCTTCTAAATATGAATCGATGGCTACTTGAATTCCGTTGATCACTTCTACTTGATCATCTTCTTGAGGCTCGTCCAGAGACACTCCAAAGTTTGGACCACCTCAGCCAAAGCCATTGAAATAAATTCGAATTCCAGCTGCATTTTGTGCATCTAATACTGGAATTAACTCCTCTCGAGCTAAATCTGTAATTTTCATTTTTTGTATTTCCCCCTTTAAAGGTCTATGGTACTAAGGATAAAAAAATGGACCGTAAAGGTAAAGTAATCTGCTTGTTCTTTTGAAGGAAAAATCCTTCATTTTGTAGCCTACTTCAAATTCTTATTTATATACTCTTTAGCTCCTTCAACATCTATTTCGACAAAAGGTCTGTACTTTTCCTGGGAAATTTTGATGGAATTTGCCATTATTCGCGGAAATGAGTAGGCACTTGTTGTTGAATGATGTATATATATCGGTTGAGCCTTTTATTATTCAGACAAGTCTGAAAGTGGTAAAATGGTTTCTATGAGAATCCTGAAGGGTGATGACGAATCCTTGAATGCTAAAATGATCTATCTTTTATTAGTTGGTTTAACGGTTGTTTGGGGCTTTAATGTGTCGTTTGTAAAGATTTTGGTTGGAACCGTTCCTCCCGTTACCATTACAGCATTTCGTATATTTACTGCTGCTATAACAGTTTTTATTGCACTGGGTCTGTTACGTCGTGTTCGTTTACCGAAAAAAAGTGAAATGATCTACATAATAGGAGGAACCTTTACGGGTGTCGTAATCCATCATTATTTTTTATCATCGGGATTAACCGCCACCTCAGCAACAAACGCTGGATTAGTTTTGGGTATGGGGCCTTTGTTAACAGTACTTCTCTCCATCATTTTTTTCAGAAAGCGACCTAGCCTCATTACAGGGTTAGGTTTTATCGTGGGTGGAATTGGGGTAAGCATTACCGTTTTATATGGAAATGGTCAGTTACAAGGTGTTAACATCGGGGACTTCCAAATCTTTTTATGCATTTTATCCCAGGCTTTTAGCTTCATTTTAATAAATAAGGCCACAAAAACGATGGATTCCGTCCTCTTAACCGGATATATGTTATTGTTTGGTTCGATCATGTTGTTTATGATTAGCCTAGTAATAGAGCCACATGGATTAGCCGCTCTTGTGAATGTTACGCCTTCCTATGTGATTGTTTTCTTGATTTCAGCGATTATGGCAACAGGATTGGGACATATGCTCTATAATTATTCGATAAGCCAAGTCGGAGCCGCTGAAGCCTCTATTTTTTTAAATTTAAGTACGTTCTTTTCGGTTGTAGGGGCCGCTCTGTTTCTAACTGAAACCATTCATTTCGCTCACTTTGTTGGGATGATCTTTATTGTTTCAGGAGTGATTATGGGTTCCGGAACACTAGAGGCTTTACTTTTACAAAGAAAGAAAATGCGGCAAACGATTGGTCCGGATGCCGGGCAGCATCATTTGTAGATTTATTTATAGAAGAGATTGGGGATGGTGTGGAAGTCGTGCCATCCCCCAGAAGTTTAAAGAGTATTTTGGAACAGAATATTGAATCAATCTACTGTGTCGGAATTTCACGCCTTTATTTATTTTTGGGTTTCATAGTTTGATTTCCATTCTTCTAATGATGACTTTGACAATTTAAAATCTCCATTCCTTTCTTTTAATTCAACATACTGTGGCATACTGCTAAATAAATCGATATAGAAATCACCACCAAGGTTTTTTCGATTAAAAACAGCCAATATGTCTTCTCTTACATCAATGGTTATTATTTCCTCATCTGTCATTACCTCAAGAAAAAGATGTGTTCCGTCTAAAAGTGTAATACTTGTCCCCGAGTTATCCCCAGCTAAAACACTTTTTAACTGCTTTTGTTCCTTTTTCTTTAGCCCCGTTATTCCTTCTGTTTCGCTCGGTTGATAGTCTAAACGAATTGGTCTACCCTTCAAGGTCCTCACTCCTAACTTATCTCATATCCATAATAATAAAACATTTACGACTTAATGTATAAGATAGAAGTAGGTTATTTACATCATATATATCTATAGACGAAACAATAATGTCCCCATTCAAACAACTCCTTTGTGAGGACAGATATTATTCCTAATCCTGTACAATCACTGATACAAATTGTAATACACGTATAAAAGCTTATGGTGTCTGTCAAAAGAATTACAGTGACTTTTTGCTGAGTTTGTGTGTTTGTAGTAGCAATCCTTCTCACCTTTCACCGATCTATATGCGATGCCGCTTTAACCTAGGCAAGCAGATATGCATAGGATAGGTGAGTGACTACGTTAATTTGTGAGGGAGGAGCTATCTTTGTCTTATTTTCCTAATCCATATGGAGTGAATCCTTATTATCCAGCGTGGGGATCGCCCTATGTACCTGTTGCTAATTATCCATCCTTGGATTATTACATTCCCAGACAATTCCCACCAGTTGATATCGACCAATTAGAAAAATCGATTCAGCGGTTCCAAGAACTTATACAGCAAGCCAGTTTATTAATCAATCGTTTAGCCAATTCAAAAGAGTTTGCCAGAGACCTGATGAGTGCAGCCCAAGAGTCCAACAAGCAACGCGTGAATCAGTTAATCCGTTCAACGGGGGTTTCCATCAAAATTAACACCAGTTTTACACCAACAGGGATTCGGATTGAATTAAGTAACTCAAAGTTTGAAGGGGATTGTTGTCAATTGTTAATCGCGTTGCGGTGGTAGGGGTTTATGAGGTTGTTATAGAAACTCGAGAATACAGTTAGGTACGATTAAGTAGTCCGAATCTGAAGTTGATTCGGACTTGGACTGTTTTTGTTGGTTTTTGTCTGTTTGAGAATATGCTATCGGCTTGGGGGAGCCTTTTTTCTTACTTTTGTCCGTTTGAGCCTTTCTATCGGACAGGGATTCCTTTTTCTTCTGCTCCTGTCCGTTTGAAGCTCCCTTTCGGACTCGACGCCGACCTTTTCTATCTCCTCTGTCCGTTTGAGGCTCCCTTTTGGACTTGACGATCGCTTTTTCTATCTCCTCTGTCCGTTTGAACCTCTCTATTGGACTCCAGAACCACTTTATCTTCTGCTCCTGTCCGTTTGAAACCGCCTATAGGACTCGGCACTCACTTTTTCTCTCCACTCTGTCCATTTAAATCCGCTTGGTTCTTATTTTTCAAAACTTCTTGGGGCGTTTGTTAGAAAGAAGCAGGTTTTCTTGCGCTTAAATGTATTTATTTTTTCATCAATATATTCTTTTTCGAGTAAATTCAGTTGGATTTTGAGGTCGATATATTTGGAGCTATTGGGACCGCTTTGTTCATGAATTTCACTAAGGCGATTGCGTAAAAACATCATTTCCATCAATTTTAAATTTTCACTTTGACTCCGCTCGAACGTTTCCATTCCGAAACACCTCTTCGAAAATCTTTGTATTCTTCACAAATTCCGTTTAGTTAGAGCGTAACATAGCTTGGGTTACGTGAAAATACGAAAATAAATAGTAAAACTATTTACAAAAGTCCCACTTAAGATTGCTATAATAGTTTTCCTTTTTTATACTCTCCATCGCTGAAGATATAATGTTCATCCTGTTTTTTAGGATAGTAATTCAAGAGGAAGTAATAATTTTAAGAAAAATAGGAAGAGCCTGCGTAACCTTTATTTAGATTAGTAAATAATGGTTTTCTAGCTTATTTTCATTTTAAAAAACAATAAAAGCCCACTTGCGCATTTTTCACATGTGCAAGCAGACTTTTTTATAGTAAATTTCTTATCGATGTAGATGTTAAGTTTCATTTTCTGAACAATTCTACCTGGCTCTTGGCTTTTCTCATTTTTTGAAGATACCGAGGCAAAGCATTAGCAAAACTGATGTTTATCCTATTCATCCCTTTACAGACATAAGACAGTAGGTGCCGGACTCCACGGTTTGGCATAGCACCTCATGATAGCATAGAATATGAGTCAGTATTTCAAATTTATTTAACAGTTGCTTTTAGTGTAGGGTATACGGACTTTTGGTACATGATGATTTGTTTATCAAGCTCTTGGCTGCAGTATATGGCATCATAGCTATTTAGTCCGGTTGATTCGACAATTTGAATGAGTTCTTTTTTTAATTGGTTGATATTTTCTTCTAATTTTTCAAAATCTACTTTCATGTTCCATGCTCCTTTAATTTTTATCATTGTCTGATCGGTAGTGTTGAAAAACTTTTTCTTTTGTGTCAAATCTAAGTTGGAACATTTCACAACAATTACTAATTTTAAAGGAAATTTCTAACGATTTAAGCGACAAATATCACATTGAGAGAAAATTTTTTCTATAATAAGCAAAAAGTTTTTTATCATTAGCTGATTGTCGTCTTTGTAAGACCTATAACCCGCTTTTCTATCTACCTTTTCTACTACTTAGATACCAATTTTTGGTAGAATACGGGTATTTATTAACTTTAATCTATTTTAATATAGAAACAAAAAACATATTGTTGTTTCTTGTCGAAGATAAAAAATATTATTTTTAATATTTAAAAGTATAAATTTACCTTCCAAATTAAGGATGGTGCCTGGCACCCACGTCACCCTCTTAGGCTCTGTAGCATATATTGTTATGTAGTATAGAGGAGGTAGGTCTATGTATAGATATCCATATCCATATCAGCCGCCGTCTTACGGGCAGGTTTATGATTCTCGTCAACTGTATTATATGCGTCAGGCGGTAACCGTTCAGGAAATGATGCGAATTCTTCGGACTCAACATAATGATTTATTTACTCAATTGCAACAAGCTAATTTGAATCGGGCAATGGCTGATTATATTTTTTCGTTATTGGTAGGTTATACCCTAAATCAGGCTCAATCAAACCAAAATGCCGATCAACTCTATGAAGGTTTTCAGCGACAAACACCATGGATTCAACGGTTGTTAAGATCGATGAATGTGAATCAGAACGTGGCGGATCGTGTTTTTACAAGAGTGATTAGGCTAACGTTAAATCAGATTGGGCAAGGTGGTCAGCAGCCGGTGGAAGGCTGGAGTGATTGGGAAAACTTAGGCGGAACGTTGACTTCTGCTCCAGCGGTTGCTTCGTGGCAGCGGAATCGACTTGATGTGTTTGTTAGAGGTAGTGATAATGCCATTTACCATAAATACTGGAATGGGCGCCAATGGAGTGATTGGCAAAATCTAGGAGGCATCGCCACTTCGGCACCTGCTGCTGTGTCATGGGGACCAAATCGAATTGATCTTTTTGTAAAAGGAACGGACAATGCCCTTTACCATAAATATTGGAATGGTAGTGTATGGAGCAACTGGGAAAACCTTGGGGGCGTGTTATCCTCTGCTCCAGCGGTCGCTTCGTGGCAGCCTAATCGATTGGATGTGTTTGGAAGAGGAACCGACAATGCACTTTATCATAAGTATTGGGATGGATCACAATGGTCCGAGTGGGAGAACCTTGGTGGGACATTAACTTCTGGTCCAGCGGCTGTGTCCTCGGGACCGAACCGAATTGATGTTTTTGCAAAAGGGCGAAATGAAGAGTTGGTCCATAAATGGTGGGACGGATCCCGTTGGTCGAACTGGCAAAACCTTGGCGGTACTATCACTTCTGAACCAGCTGTCGCTTCGACACGAGTGAATCGTTTACAAGTTTTTGCTCGCGGAAACAATCGCAATCTTTATACCATCACTTGGAATGGATCACGCTGGTCCAATTGGCAAAATCTTGGCGGTACCATCACCTCCGCCCCAGCAGCCGTCTCCTGGGGAGGCAACCGAATCTACGTCTTTGCCAGAGGACAGAATCAGAATCTCATTCATATGTATAGGGGTTAGCAAAAAAATGGAAGGTGCCAGGCACCTTCCATTTTTTAGGTGTTGGCTTATGCTACGGTTCTCTTTATTGGCTATTTTTTATCATAATCCAAATAATTATGACTTTTCGATGCATCCTATTAGAGAAAAAGAGGGGGTGTGAGGTCGATGAAAAAGCAGCAATCTAATAAGGCTTCAGCGAAGAACAGACAGGGTTCTGGTTCTGCTTATCACCAAGAGCATGCTAGCCATGTGCCGGATTATGGTGGTAATACAATGGATCCGAATGCTAAAGGAAAACAATAAAACGATTGGATTTTTTGAGAGCGGGGCAAAGACTTGTCCCGCTTTTTTTCATGCATAAAATCAGGACTCATTGGCAATCCTTTTAACAGTTTAAAAGAGAAACGGATAAGGGGAGCGGATTTACATATGGAGGAAAAAGGTAACTTCTTTAATGGATTACTATGGGGAACAGCCTTGAGCATCCCGCTATGGATGGCTGTTATTGGACGGATTAAAATAGGGATACAGTTGATAAGGTAGACTTACAAATAATAACAGGTGCCAGGCACCATCCAAAAAATGGAAGGTGCCTGGCACCTCCCATTTTTTACTATTTTCTATTCACCTACTGCATCTTTATCGGCGATAACGGTTACGTTTGGATGGTTTTTTAGGATTGATGCTGGGAAGTTTTCGTTGACTTCACCATTAAGTAGCTGAGCTAAAGCTTCTCGTTTTGTCTCTCCTGAAACCATTAAGATAATTTCTTTGCTACGCATGATGGTTGCGATTCCCATTGAGATGGCATGAGTCGGAACCTCGTCAATGCTGTTAAAAAATCTTGCATTCGCTTCACGCGTAGAATCCATTAATTCAACAACTTGTGTTTCGGATTGGAATGACGTTCCTGGTTCATTAAAACCAATATGCCCATTTGGTCCAATTCCTAGGATTTGTAAATCAACCCCACCTCGTTCTTTCAATAGGTTCTCGTAATCTTGACAATGCTGTTGATGATCTTCCGTATTCCCTAGTGGAACATGGGTGTTTTCCTTTGAAATATCAACATGATTGAAAAGATGCTCATCCATAAAATAACGGTAGCTATTCGGATCATCCCCAGAAAGTCCTACATATTCATCTAAATTAAATGAAGACACTTCTTTATAGGAAGTCCCTCCGTTTTGATGGTCTTTTACAAGTTCTTTATATAAGCCAACCGGTGTTCCTCCTGTTGCAAGTCCTAACACCGTCTTGGGTTCCCTACGTACTTTTTCAATTACCATTTCTGCAGCTGTTTTACTAAGTTGGTCATAACTTTCTACTTTAATAATCTTCAATCGTTTCTCTCCTTTTCGTTTGTAAATTTGACTTAACTACTATATGTATATGCTCATGCAGTCACAATATAATTATACATAAAGTCCCCTAAAATAAAAAAGGAAAAAATGACAAATATAAGGCACATTCTAATTCTATAAATAATAACAGGTCAGATGGCTTCCAGGAAATGGAAGGTGCCTGACACCTGTCAAATTTTGGTTTAATGAATATCTCTTTTTTTGAAGCGACCGCCGCGTACTTCGGCGACGTCTGTTGATATGATAAAGGCATTTTCATCGATATCTCGAATGATGTCTTTCATCTTTGTTTCTTCCAGCCTTGTGAATACGGCCATAATGACACGCTTGTCCTCCCCACTGTACGCGCCTTCCGCATGTAGAAATGTCACTCCACGTCCCAACCGGTCATTGATGGCGTCCGCAAGCGCATCTGAATGATCACTGATGATGTACATCGCCTTCATATCTTCCATCCCTTTCACCACAATATCAATCGTTCTAAAGGCAATGTAATATGTTAGCATAGAAAATAAGGCATTTTCCAACCCATAAACAAAGGCAGCACACGCAAAAATGATGACATTGATGAACATGATCACTTCTCCGACTGAAAAAGGTAATTTCTTTTCAATCAGAATCGCTAGTGTTTCCGTACCGTCCAACACCCCACCATTCCTCATGGTTAAGCCAACACCAATTCCAAGGGTCAATCCCCCAAATACAACCGCCAATAAGTGGTCGTCCACAACTGGCTCCACAGAATGCATCAAAGAAGTGGCAACGGATAATGCGATAATTCCATATAACATACTGATCGCAAAGGTTTTTCCAATTTGCTTATATCCTAGGAAAAAGAAAGGAAGGTTTAAGAGGACAAGAAATACACTCAAATTAATCGGGGTGATATGGCTAAGAATCATCGATAGACCGGTTACCCCGCCATCAATCATCTGGTTTGGAATTAAAATCGCTTCTAACCCATACCCCGTTATAATCGCACCAATCGTAATAAACAGGGCCCTTTTTACAATACTGCCTATAGGTAATCCTATATGCTTCGTTTTTGGCTTTCCATCAGCCTCTTTCATACACATCTCTCCTCTTTTAATAAAATAAAATGAATCATCCGAAATTCCCCTCAAAAACTCATGAAAATAATTATACATAAATTTCCTTATTTCTACAAAAATTAACAGGTGCCAGGCACCTGTAAGGAATTGGAAAATGCCTAGCATTTGCTAGGCATTGATTATTGCATCTCACTCGTATGATGGGTTCGCAATGGCTCCCATGAATAGGATGGTGTTGGATGTATTCTCAGTGATGGCGATGAAAAAGGGTCGGTTGACTTCCATGTAGAAAGGACCGTTCATGTCGAAGGATTCGGTTACGACATCGACGGATGTTGCCGCCGCTGCTTCTGTGCCTTTTTCATTCACGTCAATATAGGTTTTCTGTTTAACCTGACTAATCCAAAGTGGATCCGGTTCTTGAATCATTTTGCCAAAGTTGGCTCCTTTTGAAAAGGCTGTGGTCATGCCGAGTTTTTGCAGGGTTTCTTTTAAAGAAGCTTCATACTCTAGTTTAAATTTAGGCAGCAGCAGCGTTCCTTCTTTTGCCTTGAATTCACCACTCCACTTCTGCCAATTTTGGGCTGTTAGGATTCTAGTAAACTCTTCTAAACTTTCTTTTGGTAAGAAAATGTTCATGCTCATTTCCTGATTTTCTCCATATGGAAGGGAAACGGCTTGAAAATCTTCGTTTTCCATATAAGCAATTTTTTCGTTGAGAGTCATAAGTGGGGTGTCTCTTGTTGTTCCATCACCTAGATAAAAAGGTCGATCCTCTGTTAGCGACTCATCAAATTCGTACTTCCAATCCCCTTTAAAATAAATCGCATTGATTAACATCGTTACTAAATCGGGATCGAGCGGCGAATCGACTAAGTCATTAATTTTTCCATTTGTCTTCTCTTTCACCCAGTTATTGATTCTCTTTGGGGACTCGGGGTCAGAAATATCTATTTCTTCCATTTCAGCATTATAGTAGTCTTGATTATTTGTGGCAAAATCAGGTTGAAAATGGTATCTTTCGTTTAACCAAATTGAGTTTGCGACATTCAGCTGAATTTGACCAGATTGATTATGCAATAGGTTCATCAGGGATGCGTTGGCCGCATTCAATTCACTTGACTCCATTCCTTCAACATGCAACACCTTTTCAATCTCTTCCTTGGTGGTTCCGTCTGCGCCGTTATAAACCATGGATAAGGCCATAAAAAGACTCGTTGGGGAGATAAAAATATTCCCAGCTTTATTCGGTTTTGCTTCTGCAAACCAGGTAATCCCTAGTGCATTGTTGGCCTCAGCAATTTTCTCATAATCTTTTTTTCCGTATTCTACATCTTCTGAAATGGCTGTGTTTCCTTGATTCTCGTCCTTCCCACAGCCTACCAAAAATAAACAGATTGCTACAAACAGAATGATAACCTTCCTCATCACAAACCCTCCTTTTCTATAGTATACCTGGTTTCTCAGGAAAAAGTTTGTAAGGATTTTAGAATCTAATCAAACGTTTGTTGGACCTCTTTTGAGGGGGTTTTTTTTTCGAAAAAAATAATTATTTCAATTATGTTGTGGTTTGGTTCAATTACCATCATTTTTGGTTCAATCCCTATTTTTTTAGCTGCGTTTAAGTCATTGAGTTATAATTCCCCTATTTTGGGATCCAAATATCGTCAATTACGATTCTACTCTCTTTTTTGGGTGAAAGAATCACTTGTTTAGGTTCCATTCTCTAGCTACATGGAAAAAAAACCAAGGTCTCTCGACCTTGGTTTTTCCCACTAAAACTTCCTATAAAAAGGAATATCCAATGTAATTTTATAGGAATCTAGCAAACTATATAGATTATGAATCTGCTTGACTTGTTTGCTTGCCCAGCCAATGTCGGTTGCGTATTGGTGGGTCGCTACGCCTTTGTTTGCAGCGGCTTCTGGATTCCATCTCATTTTGTAGACAGTGTCCTGCCCTTTGCTGATATAGCTGGATGCGATGAATTTAGCTCCGCCAATGATCGCTTCTACTGGCGTGAACCAGCCTTGTTCATAAGCAAACTTCGCTCCACTTTCAACTGCACTTCCATCATAGGCTCCGATTCCAAACATGTTATAAACTGTTTTGCCGTAGATCTCGACACCAGTGGCCAGCTTCGATTTTCCGTTGCCCGTTTCGAGCAATGCATGGGAAATGAGATACATGTCATTGACTCCATACTTTTCACTTGCCGCAATAAAAGTAGCCGCATGCCCCTGGAGAATCCCTTTTCCAGATAAAATTCGTTCATTGACCTCAAATTGATCGACGCCGGTTGCCTCTGATAGTTTTAAAAATTGGAAGGATGCCACTGGATCATTTAGAAAGTTTTCTGGATCTAATTGATAGGCTACATCTTCAGGGCTTGCAGTGACCCATGAGCGATTATAGTCGATCTGATACCAGTTATACCCATCGCTCCCTTTGACAACGTTTCGAATATTAACTTTTTCACCGTTCTTAACTTTTCCAACAGACCAAAACTCCGTGCCCGCTCCCCCTCTGACTCTCCAGTTTGATCCTTGAACAACGCCACTTGTCGGATTCAGAACGTTGTTCACTTTTAATGCATCTTCACGGATGTACGTTGTATATTTCTGGTCCGTTTGCGGGTTTGCTTGCATTTGAATATTGGTTAGTTCCTCTAACGTAATATCATAATCGGTGTAAACCACATTGATATTTCCACTCGGTATATCGTTTGCCTTGCTTATTAAATATTGCGTGCTTACATATCCTGTTTTTGCATTCGCGGTGACTTTAGACCAACCGTTTTCTTCGGTTAGGACTGTCACGGCTGTTCCAGGGGAAAGCTTTGTAATGACCGATGTACTCGTGGAAGGACCTGAGCGCATATTTAGTACTGAATTCGGCGATACATTCACATATTTTAAATTAGTCTTTCCTGTTTCACCGTCAGGCTTGTTTTCGTCTGGATCTAGATCTGAATCTTCGTTGGTTGAATCATCAGGATCGGTTTCAGAACCTGGTTCCGAATCATTCGGAGCCGTTGGATCCTCTTCTGAATCGGATGGATCTGTTTCCGGATTAGGGTTTTCGATTCCAATATCAGGGTTTTCTGGTTCTTTTGGTTCCTCTGTTTCTTGACCCGTTCCTGGTTTAACAGAAGATAAATATTCTGTGCTGACATACCCTTCTTGACCATAGGCTTTAATTTTCGCCCAGCCATCTTCTTCAGAAAGAACCGTAACCTCAATTCCAGGCGCTAGTTTCACGATAACCGACCCACTTGTGCTTGGTCTGTTACGCATATTCAGATGAGAGCCTGGCTGTACATCTACATATTTCAGCGTTGTTTCTGGATTCGGATTGCTTGGAGCCGGTTCTGGCTGAGGGTTGGTTTCAGTCAGATATTCGCTGCTGACATAGCCCTCTTTCCCGTCCACCTTAATCTTGGACCAGCCGTTGCTTGTTGAATAAACGGTGACCGCCATTCCATTTTCCAATCTACCCAGAATATTGGAGGATGTGGAAGCTGCTGACCGCAAATTCAGCCGTGAATCTACGTTGACATACATGGTCGTCGTTTTCTCCTCAGGTTTGGTTGGTGTCGGATTGTTTGTTTCAACAATTTGGGTTTTTGCTAGATAATCCGCACTCACATAACCTTCTTTTCCATTTACTTGGATTTTTGCCCAACCGTTTGAGATAGAGTACACTTCTACTGCTTCACCTGCTCGGAGTTTGGTGACCACCGACGCACTCGTTGATGCACTTGTGCGCATATTTAAATACGAGTTTTCACTGACCTTTACATATTGAGTTTCTGTTTTTGGGGCTGTTGGTGTTGGCACAGGAGTATTACTTTTACCCGCTTTTAAATACTCCGCGCTCACATAGCCTTCTTTTCCATCTACTTTAATTTTTGCCCAACCGTTTACAACCGAATAAACCTCTACCGCTGTATCGGCTTGAAGCTTGGCCACTACTGAAGCACCTGTTGATGCACTTGAGCGCATATTTAAATACGAACTCGGACTTACGTCTACATATTTGGTTTCTGACGTTGGCGCAGTTGGTGCCGGTGTCCGTACTGGAGTATTACTTTTACCCGCTTTTAAATACTCCGCGCTCACATAGCCTTCTTTTCCATCTACTTTAATTTTTGCCCAACCGTTTACAACCGTATAAACCTCTACTGCTGTATCAGCTTGAAGCTTGGCCACTACTGAAGCACCTGTTGATGCGCTTGAACGCATATTTAAATACGAACTCGGACTTACGTCTACATATTTGGTTTCTGTCGCTTGCGCAGTTGGTGCTGGTGCTGGGGTATTGCTTTTACCCTCTTTTAAAAATTCCGCGCTCACGTAGCCTTCTTTTCCGTTGGCTTTAATTTTCGCCCAACCATTTGCAACCGTATAAACCTCTACCACTGTATCGGCTTGAAGTTTAGCTACAACAGAAGCACTCGTTGATGCACTTGAACGCATGTTTAAATACGAATTTGGGCTTACATCTACATATTTTGTCGAAGTTGCCGTTGCTGTAGGTGCAGATGCTGTGCTAGACTCCGCTTTTGAACCCGCAAGATATTTTGAACTGACGTATCCTTGTTTTCCGTCCGCTTCTATTTTGGACCAGCCATGTTCGTCTGAAAGGACCTTTACCTCGGTTCCACTCTTCAGTTTGGTCACCACTTTTGAAGTGGTGGATGGATTACTTCTCATGTTTAAGTATGAATCTTTGCTAACGTCAACAAATTTTGTTAGCGCATATGTATTGATTGTTGATGTTGTTGCCTGTGCCGTTTCTTTTTTAGTCGTACTTTCTATTTTTGTATTAGAAAGATATCCTGTACTGACATAGCCTTCTTTTCCGTCTGCTTTGATCTTCGCCCAGCCATTTTTTTCAGAAAAAACCGTTACCTCGGTCCCGCTCGAGAGTCTGCTTATGACAGATGATGTAGTTGAGGCACTTGTGCGCATGTTTAAATAAGAACCTGCACTGACTTTTACAAATTTAGTTGTGGTCGCCGTTTGTGCAGCTGTGGATTCAACTAGTTCTTTCGATTCATTTATTTCGCTCGATTTCGTTGTTAGGTATTTAGTACTAACGTATCCTACCTGTCCGTTCACAACAATTTCAGCCCAGCCGTTGCTTACCGATTGAACATTGACCTCTGTTCCATTTTTTAGATTTGTAATGATAGACGCACTTGTTGATGCACTCTCTCTCATGTTAAGAGAGCCAGAGTTTACCTTTACATACTGAATCGTATTTGAAACGACCGAAGTGCCATCCTGCTCTGCTGCTTCGATGGCTTTTTCAAAAGCTGGAGTCGATAAAACGGCAAAGGCTATACCAGGCAAAATTACTTTCTTCATTTGAACCTCCCTCTAGATGTCCTAGTTACTTTATACCAATCTAGTTATTTAGAACAATTCTACCATATTTTGCAGATAATGTTGTTTACAGAATTGTTAAACTTTCAACACAATACGATTTTTATTGAAAAATAGAGAGGAATTTGGAAAATGATGGGTGACCTTGACTGAGATGGGGTGAGTTGGGTGAATTTCAGGAGGTGTTCTCGGGGGAGATACTACCAAAAATCCATTAGAAGGTGAAAGAATGATAGTATTTTCCAGTTATACTACCAAAAATTCATTAGAAGTTAAATAAATGGTTATATTATCCCGTTATGCTACCAAAAATCCACTGAAAAGCCGAAATATGGTGGTATTCCATTCTCGAGTTATACTACCAATTCTGACGCGTTTAGCTCTTAATCACGGCAAAACCTTCCATACCTCAAAATTCTGCCATATGTAAACTTCTCTGCATACCAAGAACCCAGCAATCCTCAAAACTCCACCATAATAACTCGCACCCCCCCTCAACAGCAAACAACCCACCCTCTCAAATAACACACATCCTACAAATCCCCCCACCCTCTACATAAAATCCAAAAATCTGGAAAGCTTAAGAGGTAATCCACATACATAATTACTGGTTAAAGGCGAGGTGATGAGGGTGAAACCACGGATGCCAAATCCTTTAAAAAAACAGAAACAACCACAACATCCTACCAACGATGAGAACGGGGCGATTCCCCTGAGTCTGTCTTCGGATTTAGAGGAGAACCTGGTCTATATCAAAGAAACCCTTGGAAATAGCTCGGATCTTGTGTTGCGGGAATTTCACATTGGCATCAAGCAAGAACATCATCTTGCGGTCATCTACACAGATGGATTGGTGGACTCGACTTTTATTCAAGACTTTATTTTAGAAGCCTTGATGATTGATAGTAAAGAAATCCATGCAGAGAATGCTCCAATCATTAGAACGTTGAAAGCTAGGATCCTTCCGATGGCCGATTTAAAGGAAGTGACCAACTACCAGGATATTTTTTCTCATATCATGTCTGGGAATACCGTTTTGATCCTCGACGGGTTTCAAATCGGATTTGCTCTCGGTTCAAAAGGCGGCGCTCAACGTAGCGTTCAAGAACCCACTTCTCAAACCGTGGTTCGCGGACCGAAAGATGGATTCACGGAGGGGCTTCGAACCAATACCGCTTTAATTCGACGTAGAATTAAAGATACAAGTCTTCGAGTTGATTCCATGAAAATTGGTCGAAGAACACAAACCGATCTGGCGATTATGTATATCGATGGAGTTGTCAACAACGAAACCGTTACAGAAGTAAAAGAACGGCTAGAACGAATCGATATTGATGGAATTTTGGAGAGTGGGCAGATTGAGGAACTCATTCAGGATGCGCGGTTTTCTCCTTTTCCTACGATCATGCATACGGAACGACCCGATGTGGTTGCAGGAGCGCTCCTTGAAGGTCGAGTTGCGATTGTGATTGATGGGACTCCGTTTGTACTTTTAGCACCGTCGCTATTTATTCATTTTTTCCAAGCAAGTGAGGATTACTATCAAAAATCTGATATCTCAACCTTTCTCCGAATTCTTCGTTATTTGGCCTTTTTCCTAGCCCTGCTTACTCCGTCAGCCTTTATTGCTGTGACGACCTTTCATCAAGAAATGCTACCCAGTCAGCTGTTGATCAGCTTGGCTGCTCAACGAGAAGGGGTTCCGCTTCCTGCAATTGTGGAGGCAATCATGATGGAAATTACCTTTGAAATCCTACGAGAAGCGGGGATTCGGATGCCGCGAGCTGTTGGTCCTGCGATTTCGATCGTAGGTGCATTAGTCATTGGTCAAGCAGCGGTTGAGGCGGGGATTGTATCTGCGTCCATGGTGATTGTGGTGGCATTAACGGCGATTAGTAGCTTTGTTTCGCCGGCTTTTAATATTTCCATTACGGCTAGACTTTTACGATTTCCTTTGATGTTTTTGGCAGCGTCCTTTGGTTTATTTGGAATTTTACTAGGATTGATTGTGATGGTGCTTCATCTCAGCAGCCTCAGATCGTTCGGGGTTCCATACCTTGCTCCAAATTCACCGTTTATTTTAGAAGACCAAAAGGATAACTTTGTGCGGTTGCCGCGTTGGCTTTTACGGACAAGACCACATTTGATCAATAAAAACAATATGACTCGTTCGGCAACACCACCGCCGAAACCACCGGAACCAGAACCTGAATCATAAGGGAGGGGTACCCTGTGAAACGAAACGTTCAAAAAATTTTACTTTCGCTCTTCTCTCTTTGTTTACTGACCGGCTGTTGGAGCAAAAGAGAGTTAAATGAGCTGGCCATTTGTGTGGGACTTGGGATTGATAAGGCTGAAGATGGGTATCATGTGACCGTTCAAATTGTGAACCCTGGTGAACTGACTGGGAGAAATCGATCGGGGCGCTCTGAAGTCATTACAAGTCGAATCAAGGGCGAAACCATCTTTGAAGCCTTAAGGAAACTGTCCACTGTTTCCCCAAGAAAAATCTATATGTCCCACCTTCATCAAGTCGTATTTGGTGAGGAGTTGGCGCGTGAAGGAATTAATCACGCACTCGAATTTCTTGCTCGAGATCATGAAGTACGACCAGACTTTTTTATCGCGATTGCGAAAGGAACCACGGCCTATAATGTGTTAAAAGTTCAATCAGCCCTTGAAAATATACCCGTTAATAAGATGTATAACGCTCTTGATAACTCGGAGCGGTCATGGTCGGTCACGAAAACGGTGAAGTTGGATGAAGTCATTAATAGCAAAATCAGCAAAGGAAAACAAGGCGTGCTAACGGCGATCCATCTTGAGGGAGATCCCGAACAAGGCAGTGACTTTTCGGTTGTTCAACAATCAACACCTGAAACCTATTTCCATATTGGTGAACTTGGTGTTTTAAAAGGCGAGAAACTCATCGGCTGGCTGACCGATGATGAAAGTAAAGGGTTTAATTATATCACAAATAATGTCTACAATACGCTTGTCACCACTCCTTGCCAAGACGGGAAAATCTCGATTGAAACGATTCGTTCCGAAACCGATATTAAGTCCAAAATGAAAAAAGGCAAACCGCACTTTGACATTACTTTGACAACGGAGGGAAATATCGGTGAAGTGTTATGTGATGTTGATTTACAAAACCCTGAAACCATTAAGAAAATTGAACAACGATATGAAGCTGAAATTAAAGACAAGATCACCAAAGCGATTGATCGTATTAAAAATGATTTACATAGTGATATTTTTGGTTTGGGAGAAGTTCTTCATATCAGTGATCCGAAGGCATGGCATGAACTGGAATCCGATTGGGACGAACATTTACAGGACATCAACGTAACTGTCCATGTGAACGCAGAACTACGTCGTTTAGGGAACATCATAAACTCTTACCAAAATGATCATGGGGGAGTGGAATAATTTATGTGGGGCATGATTGGAATTTTGGTGATTGGCGTTGCGGTTATACTTTTTGAGGTCCCTCCTCTTTTGAAAAATAAAGAACGGAGGGAATTGACCATTTTCTCGCTATTTTTACTAACAGGGATTACGTTTAATATTTTATTAAGTTTTAATGTCGAGCTGCCCAATCCAAGCGATTGGCTGTTAAAGCTCTTTAGTCCGATGGATGATTTTATTGAAAGGATTTTTTCTTAAGGGGGCGATATCATGCTTGAAAAAGGTAGAATTAGTGTAAGCGACTTTCGAGTGCTGGTGATCATTTTTTCAATCGGCAGCTCGGTTATTTTAGCCCCCTCCTTACTAGCGGGTTTTGCGAAACAAGATGGCTGGATATCCTTTTTACTTGCTATTTTGATCAGCCTCAGTTTTATTTTTCTCTATAATCGCTTAGCTTCTTATTTTCCGGAAATGACCTTTGTTCAGTATAGCCAAGTAATTCTCGGCAAACCGATAGGAAAATTCGTTTCCGTTTTATTTTTGCTGTATCTTTTTCAAATTTGTATTTCGTTACTGAGGGAAATTGGAGAATTTATCACAACCAATGTTCTGGTTGAAACCCCGATTCAAATCATTATGACGATGTTTATTCTTACAAGTCTAGTCGGAGTCAGATTGGGACTTGAAGTCATTGGGCGGACCGCCACGATTTTTATGCCTTGGATAACAGGACTGTTGGCGATGTTATTGTTGCTGCTGATTCCTGAATATAGCCTCATGAATTTGCAGCCCTTTTTCGAGGGAGGGATGAAACCGATTCTAAAGGGGACCTATCACAGCCTCGCCATCCCTTTCTTGGAGTTATCCTTTTTTCTGATGATCTTTCCGTTTGTGAAAAATCATGAAAAGGCGAGATCAGCCTTTTACCAAGGAACGATCATTGGCGGCATTGCTGTATTCCTAATGGTCTTCTGCACCATTTTATCGCTCGGACCTGAAACCACCCTTCGTCAAGCCTACGCTCCCTATCTTTTAGGAAAAAAAGTGAGTGTCTTAGATTTTTTCCAACGGTTTGAAATTCTTGTAGCGATTATTTGGTTTTTGACGATTTATTTTAAATTAACGGTTTCCTATTATGCACTCAGCCTTGGTTTGGCCCAGCTTTTTAACTTAAACAGTTACAAAATCCTGCTCTTTCCATTAGCACTGCTCATTATCGGGAGTGCCATCCACCTTTTTCCAAATATCGTTATGTTCCAACGGCTCATGCTTGTGACGTCAGTACCGATCTCGCTGTTGATTAGCCTGTTCTTGCCGTTATTGTTGCTGGTTGTTGGGAGGCTTCGAAAAGCTAGGTTGCACGAAATAAGAAATAGCTAATCTATGTTAAAATACGAAGGATGATGGTTGAATAAGTTGTATGAATGGGCAATAAATTGGAGGTAAACGATGAAAAAGGACAATTGTGACCTGGTACACCCAAACGGAGTTAAAGAAAAGAAACTAGAAGTGATTGATGGATATACAATCAAGTACCATGCTAACGGAAAAACCATGTGGTCCAAAGGAAAAATGATTGAAGATCAACCAGACGGATATTGGGAATGGTATCGTTCAGACGGAACCATAAAACGTTCCGGATATTTTGAAATGGGAGAACCTATTGGTGAATGGGTCACCTATGATAGCAAGGGGCAAAAATATAAAACCACTAATCGTGATAAAAAATAAAATGATCGTAGATTCTTTAAAAGCTCGGAGTTACTATGGACTCTGAGCTTTTTATTTGAACTTGAACCGTTCCTTTAAAATAAATAATGAGCCACAATTTTCACAAAGGCTTTTTCAAGATTCAGTAGTGCGCGTTCATCGATATCAAATTTCGGGTGGTGGTGTGGATAGGATGTTTCCTCACTTGACTGAGCACCCACTCTGAAATAGGTCCCTGGTTTTTCTAGTAAAAAGTAAGAAAAGTCCTCAGCACCCATTGTCGGTACCATGTCAATCATATTTTCCTCTGAAAACTCCTGGGTCAACAAACTTCGAACGACCTCGGTTTCTTCAGGATGGTTATACAAGGCTGGATAGCCATTCAAATAATCGATATAGTAGCTGGCACCGTAAGCTGATGTAATCCCTTCTACAATTCTACGAATCTGCATCTCTGTTGCCAGACGAACGTCTCCATCAAAGGTGCGAACGGTTCCCTCCAGCGTCGCTTTATCAGCAATCACATTGAAGGCGCTTCCCGCTTGAAAAACCCCAATCGTAACAACGGCTGATTGAAGAGGGTCCGTGCCACGACTGACAATTTTTTGTAATCCGCTGACCACCTCACTGCCAATCACAATCGAATCTACCGAGTCTTGCGGGCGCGCCCCATGTCCGCCTTTTCCTCTAATCTCGATTTTAAATTTATCAACCGCCGCCATTTGATAGCCTTCACCGACCGCTATTTTTCCAAGCGGAATTTGCGAGCCCAAATGAGCACCGAACACATAGTCAACGCCCTCCAAGATTCCTTCCTCGATCATAAACTTTGCCCCGCCTGGTGGGGTTTCTTCCGCTGGTTGAAAAATAAAGAGGATACTGCCATTCATATGCTCGCAGAACTGACTGAGCGCCTGTGCTGTACCAAGTAGAGCAGCACTATGCCCGTCATGACCGCACGCATGCATCACACCAGGAGTTTGCGATTTATAGGGAACATCCTTTTCATCATGAATCGGTAGCCCGTCAAAGTCAGCTCTTAGTGCAAGGGTCTTTCCAGGCTTGTCCCCGCGCAAAATCCCAACCAACCCGTTGCCGCCGATATTCGTTTTGACTTCGATTCCAAAACTCGTCAACTTTTCTTTAATATACAGAGCGGTTTTTGTTTCTTGAAAAGACAACTCGGGATGCTGGTGCATATGCCGACGCCAATTCACAACATCTGAAAAATTCATCTCTAGTTTTTCTTTGATTTCATTTAACATCTTATTCCTCCCCCTCGAAAGGGCGGCTCACTAACCGCCCTTTCTATAAACCCTTGCTTCATAAGGTCGAAGTTTCAATTTTTTGATATCTTTAATGGTAACAGGATAATTGCTTAAGCACAATTGGGCACCTCTGAATTTCCTCGGGAGCACATACTCCGTTTCTTTTGCAAAAAGATTCGCCACAATCACAAAGGTCTCCTCACCCCATGTTCTTGTATAGGCATAGACATCATTGTGATTTTTTAAGATTAGATCGTAACGTCCATATAGGAGTGCCTCATTTTCTTTACGTAGTAGGATCATTTTTTTATAAAAATGAAGGATGGAATCGGGATTCTTCATGGCAGCTTCCACATTGATATTGTCATAGTTTGGATTCACCTTTAACCACGGGGTGCCAGTAGTAAAGCCGGCATTCTCAGTGTTGCTCCATTGCATTGGGGTCCTTGCATTATCACGTCCATTTTTCCAAATCACCTTCATGATTTCTTCATGGATCTTTCCCTCAGCCCGCTCCGTTTTATACAAATTATGGATCGCCACATCTTTATAGTCATCGATAGATTGAAACCGTACATTGGTCATCCCGATTTCCTGTCCCTGATAAATAAATGGAGTTCCCCTCATAAAAAAATATAGAGTAGCCAAGCATTTCGCCGACTGCTCACGGAATTCGCCATCATTTCCCCACGTGGAAACAGAGCGTGGTTGGTCATGGTTTTCGAGGAATAACGCATTCCAGCCCACACCTTCAAGACCCTTTTGCCATTTCGTTAACGTCTTCTTTAAGGAATGAATGTCCAGTCCACCGGTGATGCTTTTTCCCCAAAGATCCAAATGCTCAAATTGGAAAATCATATCGAAATAACCATTTTCTTCACCCACCCATTCACCCGCTTGTTCAACGCCCACGCCATTGGCTTCGCCGACGGTCATGATATCGTAGTTGGCGAACGTTTTCTCCTTCAACTCCTTGAGAAAAGTGTTGATTCCGTTAATATTTCGATGTCCATCCATAGACGGAACATATCGTTTTTGTTGTGGATTTGGCAGGTCTGGAAGCCCCGGGAGCTTTTTTATATGAGAAATTGCATCCACACGAAACCCATCGATCCCTTTATCAAGCCACCAATTGACCATGTCATATAAATCATGCCGAACCTGTGGATTTTCCCAATTCAGGTCAGGCTGTTTTGTGGAAAAAAGATGCATGTAGTATTCATTCGTTTTCTCGTCAAATTCCCAGACGGTACCACTAAAAATCGATTCCCAGTTGTTTGGCTCTTTTCCATTTTTGCTAGGACGCCAAATGTAATAATCGCGATAAGGGTTTTCCTTTGAAGAACGCGATTCGATAAACCATGGATGTTCGTCAGAGGTATGGTTCAAAACGAGGTCCATGATGAGTTTCATGTCACGACGGTGAACCTCCTCTAAAAGCTGATCGAAGTCCGACATTGTGCCGAACTCTTTCATGATCCCTTTGTAGTCCCGAATATCGTAACCATTATCGTCATTCGGCGAGTCAAAAATCGGTGACATCCAGATGACATCGATGCCAAGATCCTGTATATAATCTAACTGGGTAATCACGCCTTGGATGTCCCCAATTCCATCACCATTGCAATCCATAAAACTCCTTGGGTACACCTGATACACAACCGCCTCTTTCCACCATGTTTTCCGCACAACCATCCCCCTCCCATGAACCATACATTATCATATTCATGGGAGAGTAAATTTAGAAAGGGTGTCAGGCACCTTCCATAAACTGGAAGGTCCTGACACCCTAGTTTTTTTCTTTAGTTACTAGCTCTTCTTTTTATCACCCAATAAGCAATAATCCCTCCGCTTAGGATCACAGCAAAAACACTAAATATATTTCGTTGCATTTCGAATGGAGATTCATTGCTTGGAGCGACTGCATTGGAAATCGATGTTTTTTCGGTCACAATCTCACTGTCTTTATCGCTATCATTCACCAATTCTAGCACACTATTATCTTCTTCTATTGTCTCTTCTTCCGCCATATTTTCTTCTATTAACTCCTCCTCATTAGGTGCTGACTCTAGATCGTTAGCTACCGTAGAGGAATCATTTTGATCAGATTCATCATCCTTTGAAACCGTAGTGGTGGCTTTCCGATTGTCTGTATCTTTGACAGTTGATGTAGGAGTCCAGTTATTGGTTTTAGAAGTCGTGTTTGTACTTGTGCTTGATTGCCTTTTTGGCTGGGTTGTCGTTGTAGACTCTTTCTTCTCCACTGGTTTAGTAGACTTAGGTTTAGCTGGTGTACTCGTTTTCGGCTGTTCTGATTTTTGCGTGTCTTGTTCGGTTGATGGTTTTACTGGTTCTTTTGGTTCCGTTACTACAGGCTCAGGAGTCGGTTCTGGTTGTGGGGGTGGTTTGATTTCTTCACTCGGTTCAGGCGTTATGATCGGATCCTGTGCTGGCTTCGGTTCCACTACTTCATTTTCAAGATTCGTTGATGGGGCTTCCTCCGCATATGCTAGTTGGGACAACGCCATCCCCAAAACGAACACTAGTAGAGTTCCAATCACCGATAGACCTTTAGCTTTCATCTTCATTCCCCTCGCTTTGTATGTTTGATTCTATGTAAACGTATGTATGGCAAAATGCTATAAACGATAAAACGATCCATATTAAGAAAAAAGAATTGGGTTATTTTTCCTACTCCACTCTAGTATATCTTAAAAAAAGACCAGTGTCATTGCATGTTTTACTAGACAAAATAGAGTGCCAGGCACCTTCTAGAAACTGGAAGATGCCTGGCGCTCTATTTCTGCTAATTGATCATTCTCCGATTCTATCTATTCGGTTTGTCCATATGCCACCGCGATAGTTTTCAGGGATACGTTCTAGGTCCTGTTTTGTATCAAAGCCTTCGGACCAACCGCCGTCCCCTGCGACGAGGATGACTCTTGTTCCAACAGATTCCATTCGTCCAACAAATTTACTGTGATAGCCCCACAGATATGGAGCGTATTTTTCTGGGATATGCAATTGCGTGTTTTCACAAGCTGATGGGATATAACCAGTCCACCCCACTGCTAGATAGGGAAACAGGCAACTTTTCATTGTATCTAATGACATGACTCTCATGTCAGGCTGGGCTTCTTTTAGAGCCGCAATGGGTTCATCACCCCCGTAAACGGATAGAGTTTCCAACCTGGCTTTTGACAGATAATCCGCCAGCTTCTTTCCTTCATTCGGGTCATTACTTTTGATATGAATTAAAAAAGATTTTTCAGGAAAAGTCGTTAACACTTCATCTAAAGTTGGCATAAGCCCTGTCCCTTTGCCACGGAATGGATAGGTTTTTCCATGATCAGCCGTATATCCATAGCCAATATCTAATTGTTTCAACTCATCCATTGAATATTCCCTTACAACACCGTCGCCATCTGTTCGACATTCTAGTGTCCAATCATGAAAAACAGCAAACTCTCCATCCGTTGTGGGCTGAACATCCAGCTCAACCACATCGGCACCAGCCTCAAAAGCCGCCTTCATGGCAGGGATCGTGTTCTCTAAGTAGGGATGCTCAGGCTCATAAATTCTCTCCGCCGTACACGTTTCTCCCGTAATGCCTTCCATTGGAAAAGTCTGTCCCAATCCACGATGGGCGAGCAACCATGGTTCTTGGTCACTATTTTTTGTGAAAAATGAGGTATTATTTATGTACATGAATAATACTAAAATAAATAAAAATATAAAAAATCTCTTGAGATATTTCTTCAACCTCTTCATCTTATCCCCCATTATGCCTTCAAGTTGCGCTCAAAATCTTTATTTAAACTGGCTTGTTTTAATCTCTTTGTCCTCAATAAATGCTTAAGGTCCGCACGACTATCGTAGGAGAGTTGAATATGAAAATAGTTGATATACTCAAGGATTGCAAATAGATAAATAAGACCCGAAAGGATCATACCACCTATTGGTAGCGATGAATCCCATTTGAAAAAGTCATAAATAAATATGAACGGAGATACGACGATTAAGCCCAGATTCCATTTCTGCAAAATTCTTAAGATTTTAACCATCCCAATAGGAGTTGCAGACCTATTCTCTTTCTTTAACCTCTTCCATTTTGCATACCAATACATGCTTCCCTGTACTAAAAGAAACTCCAAAAGAAAAAATGAAACCCAAAATGAAAAAAGAGAATATAGCTTTAACGAAGGGTAAGCTCGATTTACAACAAAACTTAACATCATAAATAAGATTAACGATACAGACTCGCCTGTCCATAAATAGAAAAATCTCTTCTCTAATTCTTTTCTCATTGGTTCATCACCTCCCTAGCTCCTAATGTCTCGGTGCTAATAATATAACTATAACCCCTACTTCAACTAGGCAAATCCCCGCCCCAATCCAGTCATACAGATCAGGGGTGTTCTTATCCACTCCCCAGCCCCATAGGATGGAAAGAACGATGAATACCCCGCCATAGGCTGCATAAACCCGACCAAACGTCGGAAAGGACTGGAAAGTTGCAATGACGCCATACATAGCCAATATCACGCCCCCAATAATCCCGCAAGAATAAATACAATAGTTGATAGTAAAATGTTTAATAACTCCTTATCTAGAAAAACTCTTAAATTGATTATATCAACAAACCAACTTCTAACAACTTTATGAAAATAAAATCATAGCGCTCCTCTTTTTCACATAAAAATGTACAAGTTATGATTTAGGCTCGTGAGTGGAGTGATTGTATTGAGTTTAACCACCTTATTAAGTTATCTTTTACTAGGATTTACATTAGCTGCACCTATTGGGCCTGTCAATTCAACCCGATTCGATAAAGGAATTAAAAACGGTTTTTGGCATGCCTGGGTTGTCGCGGTGGGTTCGATGATTGCGGATGGCATCTTTATGCTGCTCGTTTATTTGGGTATGGTTCATTTTCTCGAAATACCAATTGTCCAAATTTTTCTTTGGTTATTTGGGGCGTTTGTTTTGCTTTACTCAGGATTTGAAGGAATCTTCACCATCGATTCCATTACGTTGGCGAATAACAGGGGAAAAGACTCTTTATTTAATTGTTTTCTAACTGGATTTATCATGTCGATCTCAAGTCCACTTTCCGTTCTGTTTTGGCTCGGGATTTATGGCTCCATCTTGGCGAAAACCGCCCAAGCTTTCGGTACCGAACAACTCCTCATCTATAGTGGGATGATTTTTCTCGGACTAGCTCTATGGGATGTTCTCGTAGCCGCCCTAACCAACAGCTTCCGGAGATTTTTAACCGTAAAAAGCCTTCGATTTATCTCCATGGCCTCATGCGTTTCCCTAGTCGGATTTGGCCTATACTTCGGGTACCAAGGTCTCCATGCCCTTTTCGGTTAAAAAATAGAGTGCCAGGCACCTTCCAATTTATGGAAGGTGTCTGGCACTCCTTAATGATGTCGTTTAAAGGAATATACCGCCATCCCAAATAATGCAACCGATAGTCCTAGTGTACTCCATACAACGGTCCAAACAGAACTGAGCCATTGTCCTTCTAATAAAACCACGGAGGATTGTGCGCGTAGATTTCCAGGACTCCATTCTGTATATTTTGGAAACAACGTGGTTGCTAGACTAATCACTGCAAGTAAGAGGGCGCTTGCACCTGCAATCCCTCCACTACTTTTCAACCAGGTTCCAAACAAAACCGTAACAACGACAATAAAGACAATCCAAAGACTGTACACAACAAGACTTCCTAGCATTCGATCCCATGGCACATAACTGAACAAGAGGTTTGTATAGTACCAAGTAAACAGATAGCTTACCCCTAATGCCACGAGCAAAATAAAAAGCTGGGCTACACATTTACTAGAGATATATTGCAAAGCACTGATCGGTCTTACCATAAGAAGAGTTAACGAGCCGTTTTGTCGCTCCTGTGATATGACTCCCATTGTAGCGAGAACAAATAGGAGAGTTCCAATCGTTCCGTACTGTGACAACGTCCCCATTAACACCTCTTCACCCGTTGGCGTTGGAATTTCAATCACGGCTCCTTCAGGAAGATTGCCCGCTGCTTCAAGAATTTGCGGCATATAATAGCTTGTGATCGGCTGGGTAATTCCAATGATGATCATGACGATGGGAAGCCAAATCCATTTCCCATTACGAAGACTTTCCTGCATTTCTTTTTTAAATAGGGTAAGAAAGTTTCTCATCACTCCATCACCTCCAAATAAGCGTCTTCCAATGAACCTTGCATCATTTCATAGTGCGTGACCGTCCTTTTTTTAAAAAGAATATGTTGCAACAAATCATTGGTTCTCTCCATATCCTTCAACGTAATCTTCGCTGTATATGGATCGGAATAATCGATACTTTCAATATACCCTGTATCTTCTAAAACACCCGCAAGAGGTTCTCGCGTTTGAAGCTTGATGGCAAATGAATCAAACTGCTTCTTCAATTGATCTAGCGTCCCGTTCCATTTTAAATCCCCATCTTTTAACATCAAAATCTCCTCACAAACCTGCTCAGCGTCATGTAAAATATGGGTTGAAAATAAAATCGTCATCTCTTTTTTTAACTTATGGATAAGCCCAAGGACTTCACGTCTTCCCGTTGGATCAAGTGCTGAAACAGGCTCATCCAAAATTAATAGCTCTGGCTCATGAAGTAAAGCCTGCGCCAACCCTAATCTTTGCTTCATTCCTCCAGAAAAACCACCAATTTTCTTATTTTTTACCTTATCTAAACGGACAAATGCCAATGTTTCATCAATCCGAGCAAGAAGCTGCTTTTTCGGGACATGGGAGAGGTTTCCAACAAGCTGCAGAAATTCCCTTGGCGTCATCCAATTAAAGAAAGAGGGATGTTGCGGCAAAAAGCCAATTAATGAACGTGGATCCACATTCTCATTCCCCACAAACTGAATGCTTCCGGTCGTCGGTGAGACCAAACCTGCTAACATTTGCAAAGTCGTTGTTTTTCCAGCCCCATTTGGACCGATTAAGGCCACACAGCTCCCTTTTTCGATTGAAAACGTGATGCCCTTCACTGCTTGATGTTCCTTAAAACGCTTTGATAAATTCGTGATTGAAACGAGCATTTCTCTCCCCCCTATCCATTTCTACGTCCTATGACAAAATAAAGAATCGGTCCCAATATATTGATGAAAATAATGATAAGTGCCCACATCCATTTCGGTCCATTGGTTTCTTCTTGCCGCAGGCAACTAACAAGAGCCGTGGTCATGAGAATCAGTTGTAATACAAAAAGCGGTGCTACTAACTCCCAATTTACTTCTTGAAAAATATCCATCTTCCATTCTCCTTTTATTTCATTTTTTGTTGTCTTTTTCGCGGCCACACCACAAATATTAAATAAAACACAGTAGGCAAAGGAAATTGAATGAGTCCCCAAATCCCCCAAAACCAAGCATAACTGCCATGTTTCTTAGCATGTATAAATAGAAGTGTACTTTGAAGGAATAAAATGATCACAAGGAGCGGTATTAAAATGTACTGTTCCACTGTTGTCATAAGATTGTCTTCCCTCTTTTATTCTTTCTTTTTACTAAAACAAATAGAATTATAGGCGGTAATAGACTTGCGCCAACTTGAATGACGATAAAAATTCCAGGTGCCCGAACAAAACTAAACGCAAAAGAACTTAATATAACAAAAGCGGTACATAAGAAGATCACTAATTCCTTGTAAAACGTCCTTCTCTTTTTCTCTCGATAATCATGGAGTAACTCCTTCACTTCCACCTTTGAAACCGATTGTTCTCCTAATTCATCAAGCTGCCGCCAATCTCGCTTTAATTGGTTGATGTTCGTTTCATCATTCCTTTTCATCGTTCCACTCCTTTCGCAATTGTTTTAACCCGTTATGCACCCGCGATTTGACTGTACCTTCCTTTATTCCAATCATGTGGCTAATTTCCTTGTAACTATACCCATAATAGTGATGCAGCAAAACCGGAATTCTTACATCGGCATCGAGCTGATTAAAATCCGAAAATAGGTCGCTCCATTCCATTCCTTTTTGGTCTGCCTGCCAGGTCAACTGACGAGAAAGGGTACGTTTAACTTGGTCCAACCATTTTCGCTCACGCTTTTTTCTGCGAAGTAAATCCATATAGTGCCTTGACGCAATCGAAATCATCCACGTTGAAAACTTCCCCTCACCCTTATAGGAGGATAAATGGGTATAGCATTTCAACATGGTTTCTTGGGCGATATCCCTGCTTAACTCTTCATCAAGAGTAAGCTTAAGTAAATATTTGTATAAAAAAGAATAATACCGTTGTATAAGGGCTGTAAACGCATCATCATCGCCATCAAGTGCCATTTGGATTAATACTCCGTCCTCCTCAAGTTCCATAGTAAGCCCCTTTCTTTTTAGTTCCAATCATAAGACGACCACCACGTGCAAATCGTTCACTACAAAATAAAAAAATAGAGTGACAGGCACCTTCCAGTTTCTGGAGGGTGCCTGTCACTCTATTTTAAGTTGATTCATATGTATATTCAATGGCGGAGAAGGAGGGATTTGAACCCTCGCGCCGGTTACCCGACCTACACCCTTAGCAGGGGCGCCTCTTCAGCCACTTGAGTACTTCTCCATCGAAAACTGTAAACGATTTCAACCGTAAAATAAAAATGGCTCCGCAGGTAGGATTCGAACCTACGACCGATCGGTTAACAGCCGATTGCTCTACCACTGAGCTACTGCGGAGTAATAAATATTTTGTCCTAAATGTTGCTTGTGGTCGAACTTGTGCGCCAAAAGCGATTTGCTTTTGTTGCAAAACGAATCCCCTGCGGGACGATTCGTTTCTCTACCACTGAGCTACTGCGGAACAATTCTAATATATAAATGGTGGGCCTAAATGGACTCGAACCATCGACCTCACGCTTATCAGGCGTGCGCTCTAACCAGCTGAGCTATAGGCCCATTATGTATGGAGCGGGTGAAGGGAATCGAACCCTCGACAACAGCTTGGAAGGCTGTGGTTTTACCACTAAACTACACCCGCATATATTAAAAATTCTCTCGATACCGGTGGTCGGGGTCGAACCGACACTCCTGAAGGAACACGATTTTGAGTCGTGCGCGTCTGCCAATTCCGCCACACCGGCTAAAACGTATGGAGGCGGCAACCGGATTCGAACCGGTGAATAAAGGTTTTGCAGACCTTGGCCTTACCACTTGGCTATGCCGCCAAAAAAACTGGGCTAGCAGGGATCGAACCTACGAATGACGGAGTCAAAGTCCGTTGCCTTACCGCTTGGCTATAGCCCAATAGTATCAAATTAAATGGGGCGGCTGATGGGAATCGAACCCACGAATGTCGGAACCACAATCCGATGCGTTAACCACTTCGCCACAACCGCCATTATAAAGTTTTTAGAACAGGGGTAGTAGGAATCGAACCCACACCAAAGGTTTTGGAGACCTTCGTTCTACCTTTAAACTATACCCCTATATAAATGTATATGGTGGAGGGGGACGGATTCGAACCGCCGAACCCGAAGGAGCGGATTTACAGTCCGCCGCGTTTAGCCACTTCGCTACCCCTCCAAAACCTTAGGGACATAGGGAAATATGGTGGCTCAGGACGGAATCGAACCGCCGACACATGGATTTTCAGTCCATTGCTCTACCGACTGAGCTACTGAGCCGTATAAAAGATACTTTCCTAAAGCTAGTTTAAAGTCAATTTGTTGCTACTGACTAGATAAAATAATGGCGGTCCGGACGGGACTCGAACCCGCGACCTCCTGCGTGACAGGCAGGCATTCTAACCAACTGAACTACCGGACCAGATTGCGGGGACAGGATTTGAACCTGCGACCTCCGGGTTATGAGCCCGACGAGCTACCGGACTGCTCTACCCCGCGATAATAATAGTAAATGTAAATGGCGGAGGAAGAGGGATTCGAACCCCCGCGCGGTTTAACCCGCCTGTCGGTTTTCAAGACCGATCCCTTCAGCCGGACTTGGGTATTCCTCCGTTTTACAATCGTATGAAAATGGTAGCGGCGATAGGGATCGAACCTACGACCTTTCGGGTATGAACCGAACGCTCTAGCCAGCTGAGCTACGCCGCCAAAATAATATAGAAGATTTTAAAGAATATGGTGGAGACTAGCGGGATCGAACCGCTGACCTCCTGCGTGCAAAGCAGGCGCTCTCCCAGCTGAGCTAAGCCCCCAATATTGTAAAAATCATGGTCGGGAAGACAGGATTCGAACCTGCGACCCCTTGGTCCCAAACCAAGTGCTCTACCAAGCTGAGCTACTTCCCGTTTTTTTAAAAAATAAAAGCGCGCCCGAAAGGAGTCGAACCCATAACCTTCTGATCCGTAGTCAGACGCTCTATCCAATTGAGCTACGGGCGCATTATTATATTAGATGGTGCCGAGGACCGGAATCGAACCGGTACGGTAGTCACCTACCGCAGGATTTTAAGTCCTGTGCGTCTGCCAGTTCCGCCACCCCGGCCGGCTACGATAGAGCGGAAGACGGGATTCGAACCCGCGACCCCCACCTTGGCAAGGTGGTGTTCTACCACTGAACTACTTCCGCATATTGAATTTCGGAATTATTTCAGAATGAGGTCTGTGGTCTTGTGCGCTAAAAGCCTATGGCTTTTATTGCAGATTGAGCCTCTTCGAGGCGGTCAATCTTCTACCACTGAACTACTTCCGCATATCACGTAGAGAAAATGATGCGGGTGAAGGGAGTCGAACCCCCACGCCTTGCGGCGCTAGATCCTAAGTCTAGTGCGTCTGCCAATTCCGCCACACCCGCAAAATGGTGAGCCATGCAGGATTCGAACCTGCGACCCTCTGATTAAAAGTCAGATGCTCTACCAACTGAGCTAATGGCTCAATATAACTTGTACGAATACAATGATTTTATACTAAGTTCACCTAGCATGTTCAGGACAATGAAGCCTGGTGCCGGCCAGAGGACTCGAACCCCCAACCTACTGATTACAAGTCAGTTGCTCTACCAATTGAGCTAGGCCGGCAAATATGGTGGAGGATGACGGGCTCGAACCGCCGACCCTCTGCTTGTAAGGCAGATGCTCTCCCAGCTGAGCTAATCCTCCATATGGTGACCCGTACGGGATTCGAACCCGTGTTACCGCCGTGAAAGGGCGGTGTCTTAACCGCTTGACCAACGGGCCAATATCAGCCTGGCAACGTCCTACTCTCACAGGGGTAAAACCCCAACTACCATCGGCGCTGAGAAGCTTAACTTCCGTGTTCGGGATGGGAACGGGTGTGACCTTCTCGCCATTGTTACCAGACTATTATGTTTGAGGTATTGCTCCCTCAAAACTAGATAATGTATGCTAGACAATCATGAATGTGTGGTTAAGTCCTCGACCGATTAGTATTTGTCAGCTCCACATGTCACCATGCTTCCACCTCAAACCTATCAACCTGATCATCTTTCAGGGGTCTTACTAGTTTAACACTATGGGAAATCTCATCTTGAGGGGGGCTTCATGCTTAGATGCTTTCAGCACTTATCCCTTCCGCACATAGCTACCCAGCGATGCTCTTGGCAGAACAACTGGTACACCAGCGGTGCGTCCATCCCGGTCCTCTCGTACTAAGGACAGCTCCTCTCAAATTTCCTACGCCCACGACGGATAGGGACCGAACTGTCTCACGACGTTCTGAACCCAGCTCGCGTACCGCTTTAATGGGCGAACAGCCCAACCCTTGGGACCGACTACAGCCCCAGGATGCGATGAGCCGACATCGAGGTGCCAAACCTCCCCGTCGATGTGGACTCTTGGGGGAGATAAGCCTGTTATCCCCGGGGTAGCTTTTATCCGTTGAGCGATGGCCCTTCCATGCGGAACCACCGGATCACTAAGCCCGACTTTCGTCCCTGCTCGACTTGTAGGTCTCGCAGTCAAGCTCCCTTGTGCCTTTACACTCTACGAATGATTTCCAACCATTCTGAGGGAACCTTTGGGCGCCTCCGTTACTCTTTAGGAGGCGACCGCCCCAGTCAAACTGCCCACCTGACACTGTCTCCCAGCCCGATAAGGGCTGCGGGTTAGAATTTCAATACAGCCAGGGTAGTATCCCACCGATGCCTCCACCGAAGCTGGCGCTCCGGCTTCCAAGGCTCCTACCTATCCTGTACAAGCTGTACCAAAATTCAATATCAGGCTACAGTAAAGCTCCACGGGGTCTTTCCGTCCTGTCGCGGGTAACCTGCATCTTCACAGGTACTATAATTTCACCGAGTCTCTCGTTGAGACAGTGCCCAGATCGTTACGCCTTTCGTGCGGGTCGGAACTTACCCGACAAGGAATTTCGCTACCTTAGGACCGTTATAGTTACGGCCGCCGTTTACTGGGGCTTCAATTCAAAGCTTCGCCTTGCGGCTAACCTCTCCTCTTAACCTTCCAGCACCGGGCAGGCGTCAGCCCCTATACTTCGCCTTGCGGCTTCGCAGAGACCTGTGTTTTTGCTAAACAGTCGCCTGGGCCTATTCACTGCGGCTTCTCAGGGCTTTAACACCCTAAAAAGCACCCCTTCTCCCGAAGTTACGGGGTCATTTTGCCGAGTTCCTTAACGAGAGTTCTCTCGCTCACCTTAGGATTCTCTCCTTGACTACCTGTGTCGGTTTGCGGTACGGGCACCTAATCCTCGCTAGAGGCTTTTCTTGGCAGTGTGGAATCAGGAACTTCGGTACTATATTTCCCTCGCCATCACAGCTCAGCCTTCACGCAGGTGGGATTTTCCTCACCTGCAGCCTAACTGCTTGGACGCGCATATCCAACAGCGCGCTTACCCTATCCTCCTGCGTCCCCCCATCACTCAAACGGATTTTGGTGGTACAGGAATATCAACCTGTTGTCCATCGCCTACGCTTTTCAGCCTCGGCTTAGGTCCCGACTAACCCTGAGCGGACGAGCCTTCCTCAGGAAACCTTAGTCAATCGGTGGATGAGATTCTCACTCATCT
>NZ_CP130945.1:4725000-4862500 GCF_050389805.1 Niallia sp. Kr1
CCGCGGCTGCTGGCACGTAGTTAGCCGTGGCTTTCTGGTTAGGTACCGTCAAGGTACGAGCAGTTACTCTCGTACTTGTTCTTCCCTAACAACAGAGTTTTACGATCCGAAAACCTTCATCACTCACGCGGCGTTGCTCCGTCAGACTTTCGTCCATTGCGGAAGATTCCCTACTGCTGCCTCCCGTAGGAGTCTGGGCCGTGTCTCAGTCCCAGTGTGGCCGATCACCCTCTCAGGTCGGCTACGCATCGTTGCCTTGGTGAGCCGTTACCTCACCAACTAGCTAATGCGCCGCGGGCCCATCTGTAAGTGACAGCCGAAACCGTCTTTTAGCTTACCAGCATGAGTTGGTAAGAATTATCCGGTATTAGCTCCGGTTTCCCGAAGTTATCCCAGTCTTACAGGCAGGTTGCCCACGTGTTACTCACCCGTCCGCCGCTAATCTTTGGGAGCAAGCTCCCTCAGATTCGCTCGACTTGCATGTATTAGGCACGCCGCCAGCGTTCGTCCTGAGCCAGGATCAAACTCTCCAATAAAGTGTTTGATAAAGCTCATAAAGTTTGTTGCAATTAAGCAACTAGTTTTGTTACATATAGTAACTAGAATTAACGTTGACGTTATCTGCTTTGTTTAGTTTTCAAAGAACAATCTTTTATTTGTCCTTCTCTCAAGGACAAAAATTATTATATCACTAACGTTTTTGGAAAGCAACTATATTTTTAAAAACTTATAAAGTTGAAAGTTGATTTCGTTTCGCATCAGCGACGTTTATTAATATATCATCTTGAATCAGAGAAGTCAACTTCCTTTTTGAAATTTTTTTTAACATTTTAAGTGACGGAAATTCATAGTATCATTTTGTCCGTTAGAAAATCAATATCTACTTTTTATAGAAATAATCCCGCGTTGATTCCCTTCTATATACATATGCCTACCTTATATGATTGGTTTGTTAAATTTCAAAACAAAAACGGAACTCCTATATAGATTGTGGAGTTCCCATTTTCTAATCCCAATAATTAAAAATGATTTGCCCGATCGTTTCTGGCAGCCAATAAGCAATTTGTTCTAACTCTGCACGATTTAATTTTGCATCCTTTATATGTCGTTGCTTAAAAGGAGCGTTTAATTCAGCTTTCCCCATTATTTTATAGAAAGATGAAAATCGCTCGTTAAGCGGAGGTCGATCGATGAATTTAATCTTTCTAAATTTAAGTACGGAGGCAAATGCCAAATAAGGATAATGCTCATTCAACAAAATATGAAATCGGCTGCTAAGTATTTCAACCTTCGCCTGATAGAAATTCGATGGGTACTGTGGAGCCATGAAATCAAGTACTTTTCCGCAATTACGAGAGGCAAAGTCAAAGCATAAATGTTTGAATTGCTTTCCATCTACTCTTGGAGGGGAATTGGCATCTGAATCATAAAAACCAGTTACTCCATTCGGAAGTTTCACTCTATTTTCACCATCCGATACATACTGAATTTAAATCCCTATCGTTTATAAAGAGTTAGAAATAGCGCCCTGCTCAACCTGCTCTTTTTTTACTACTAACATATGAAGTGTCCATGTTAGCATAAGCGAAATACATAGGATCACTGCAAAGATGATAAAAGGCATGTTCACTGAGAATTTCATCATGCTTGTCGATAAGATCGGTCCCAGACTTGCACCAATGAAAAGAATGAAGGTATATAGTGACGTTACAATTCCTTTGTTTTCTTTATCGAGTTGACCCACAATCGATAATAGTGTTGGGACGACTGTGGCGATTCCAGCCACAAAAACCACACTCATCGTTATAGTTAATATTAGACTTTGACTGAAGCCCATCGTAAATAGTCCCATAATCGTTAAAATGAAACCCGCATAAACAACCCGATAAACCCCAAAATTATTAGCTAGTTTTCCTGTAAATAGAGAGATGATAACGGCGATTCCACCAATGGCCCTCACGAAGAAAATTTGTTCGAACGTAAAGTGAAAGTTTTGTGATAGATATCCACCTAAAGCTGTGTACATGCCGACAAACGTAAGAAGGATGGTGATTGAAATAAAATAAGTGATTACAATTGGTTTTTGTTGAAATGGAATTTTGAATTTTTTCACGATCGATAAGACATTTTTATTTTTCTTTTTACTATCCATGGGTAACTGCATTAATAGAAGTGCCGTGATCATGTAGACAATGGCAAAAAAGGTAAAAACGGCATGCCAACTCATCCGAGGCTCTATGTAGCTACCGACTAGTTGCCCGACAATGCCAGCTAAAAGAAAGCCGGTGCTCAAAAAGCCAAGTGTGGTTCCTCGCTTCTTTTCTGGAAAAATTGTATTAATGTAGGTGATGGCAACGGGTGAAAAAGTTGCGCATATTAACCCTTGCAAAGCGCGAAATAAGAGCAACTGGTGAAAGCTGTCTGCTGCCCCGACAATAAATGTGATAAGAGCTAAAACGGAGAGTCCCACTACCATTACTCGTTTTAGTCCAAACCTTTCAGACATGATTCCAAAAAAGACGCATCCGATTGCGAAAAATATTGAAAAGATACTACCTACCCAAGCCGCTTGGTTTGGTGTAACGGCAAACTCCTTTTCAAAGATTGTTAACAATGGGATGGTTACATATAACGAACACAACACAACCATTCCGGTCCAAAACATGATGAATGTCATCAAATTCCAATTAACCCACTTGGTCGGTTTTACAAGATTTGTACTTTCCATTATGATCTTCCCTTTTCATTAGAAAAAATTTAAATATTTAGATATTTGTTAGTTCATCATAATATAATTATTATTTTTTCACAATTATAATTACTTATCTCCACCTTTTTCAACTTATCGTATAGAACATTTTAAGTTGAACACACTAAACATGTGTATTATTTCTATAAATGGAGGCTTTTTTTATGACAAAATCACATGAAAAAGAAAAAGCTTTACAGCAGGCTCAATCCGATGTCCAAGCAGCCCATCATCAACTTCAGAGAGAAGAACAGGAATTGTTAAACGCCAAGCTCCAAGTTCAATCTCTCTCTCAACAACTCATTCAAGCACAAGGACAAGTGAAAAAGGAACAAGAAGATGTTCTGCAAGCGCAGCAACAATTGCAAGAGGCCGAAACGGTTGCTAATAACTATTCGAATGTAGAGTAACGGAAAACTTGGAGAACTTAAGTTCTGATAATGTGGATAAAAATGAATTGGAGCAAAAAATCAATAGAAATACCAAGCAAAAACACATGGAGTGCAAACCCATGTGTTTTTATTATTAATTGTATGATTCCATCCTATATTAATATTCTATTTCCATTCGTTTCAACTTTTTTAGGACATTGGGTACGTTATTCTCATAAATCATTGTATTTGGGAGCGCCTTCGGACACTGAGTACGTTATTTGCCAAAAAGTGCGAAAAAACAATAACCTTCCAGATAAATAGTGGAACATATGTCCGATAAAATGTGAAATCACCATTTTTGATACAAATAACGGAACACGTGTCCCACTAACCTTCTCCCCTCTCGATTTTTCTAAACTTTTATGAAAACCTTAAAACCTTTTCTCCCTTTAGTAGGTATTAATAGTGAAAGAATTAATTGAAAGGGGGTTTTCCGAATGGATTGGGAGTTGTTCCTGCGGATTAGGGAAGGCGATCAAGCCGCCTTCAAAGAACTTTATATTCAGCATGTGGATAAAGCACTGCGAGTAGCAACGGGAATTACACGAAATAAGGAACAAGCGAAAGATGCGGTGCAGGAAACCTTTATTCGTGTATATCGATATATCGACCAATACGATTTGTCCAAACCATTTGAACCTTGGTTCTACCGAATACTTACGAATGAATGCATGCGACTTTTACAAAAAGAGGCTCGTACCTCGACTTTTGACCCGTCTGAGCTTGAATATGAAGCCAACTATGAGGAAAAAGAAAGCGAGGATTTTAGTCATTTGTATCAAGCGATTCAATCTTTACACGATATGTATCGGATTCCAATCCTTTTAAAATATATAAAAGGTTTTAGCGAAAAGGAGATTGCGCAGGTGTTGGAATTAAAGCAAAACACCGTTAAATCACGACTTTTTCAAGGACGGGAAAAGCTGAGAAGGATTCTGGATCTTATGAAAAGGAGGGAAAACCATGTCTGATCGATTGGATAGAATCATTGAAAATGAATTAAACAAAAATATCACGATCACGCCTGATGATAAAGACGAGATTTGGGCCAATATTGAAACAGAGCTTTTTCAAAAAGAGCCTGAACGGAAGAGGCCAGTAGTTCGGAAAAAGAAAAAGCGTTGGGTTCCTCTATTCGTTACGGTTGCGGCGACTGTCCTACTTCTGATTGGATTACAGACGGATACGGGTTTTGCGGTGATAGATAAAATAAAAACGATGTTTGCTCCGGAAAAGGAAATTCCACAGCAATTAGAAGGAAATGTTGAGGATACGAAGGTGAATTTGCAGGAAGGCACTAAATCGAACTATATCATTTATATAGATGAATCTCGTTACAAGATGGAAAAAGGAGAAAATATGGATGTGATTGTACCCAAAGAACCATTAGGGGAATCCTATCCTGAAGTATCGATGTCCATTCAGGAAGTGTTGGATCAAGGTCCCCAGGAGCTGATCCGTGAGTATGAGGAGAAGTTGAAAGAAACAGGCGTCGATGTTTCTGAGATTGTGGAAGTCGAATCCCCTGTGAAGGGCTGGATGGTGCGTGGATTAAGCGGTCATGAATGGGATTCTTCGATTACCCGGTACTATGTTATAAGTAATGGACGAGAAGGTAGCTTTCTCTTTACCCAAAAATTCTTCTTAGAAGCCGAAGAAGGACATGGAGCGCGAATGGATGCGATGCTAAAAGAATTTGCGATTGTCGAATAATAGGGGTGCCTGGCACCTTCCAGTTTTTGGGAGATGCCTGGCACTCTTTTTTTATTCACAACTTTTAACCCATTAATTATAGTAAAATAGTAGGTATCATTTATTCATATTCAGGGGGACTATATGACGAAGAATCGAAAGGTGTTTATTGGTAGTTTAGTTGTTTTATTTCTGGTTGGGATTGTGGTTGCTTTTACTGTTCAGAACCAGAAGGTAAAAGCGGAAGAAGAAAGAATGAGGATCGTGCAGGAAAATGAGACCATTGTTCAAGAAACTCAGACTTTAGTAGCTGGATTATATGCTAGCGAAAAGAAAGAAGCTCTATCAGACTCTCTATCAAAGGAGAAAATTACGGATGCAGAAGAGCAGGCGAAAAAAGTGAAGGACGAAGAGCTCAAATCCTCCCTACTAGAAGAGATTCATCAAGTTTCTGCTCTTCTTGATACAAAACTATTAATCGATGAACTATTAGAAAATTATATTTTAATAGATCATATCAATGAAGCGAACGTAGAATCGATGAATCAGGCCTATACTGCCGCGAAAGAACTTAATGAAACGATTGCCCTCACCTTTGCCCCCACCGTGGATGAAATTAATTCACAAATGGATGCAATGAAAACGGCACATCAAAAGGTCTCCTCTCTATTTTCGGACGCTGATGGGACGACTGTAAAAGAGGATGTTACTAGAAATCAATATGTCGAAGCGAAAACGAGTGTTGATTCGATTAAAAATGCACAAACAAAAGAAACTCTGACAACCCTTTTATCAAAAGTGGACAGCGCCTTAACGGAAAAAGAGGAAAAAGCCAAGGCTGAGGCAATGGCCGCAGAAAAGGCTAAAGCGGAGGAAAAGAAAAAACAAGAGGAACAAGCAGCAACATCACCGCAGACTTCACAGACAGCAGCTGCACCAGCTCCATCCTCCCCATCACAAGCAACACCAAAAAATACAGCACAACCGACATTAGCCGATCTTGTCGCGAGCAGTTCTACTGCGAAAAAGACGAATCAAATTGTGACGGTTGTTGCCAGTGGCACGAGCGCCAAAGTAACTTTATTTGAAAAAAGTGGGGATACGTGGAAATCAGTTATTTCTTCGAATGGTTTTGTTGGTCAAAAAGGAATCGGAAAAGCGCACGAAGGTTCAAGGAGAACACCGAAAGGCAGCTATAGTTTAGGATTTGCCTTTGGGACAAGCAATCCGGGTACCCAACTTCCTTTTAGAAAAATCACACCGAATAGCTATTGGATTTCCAATGTGAATGATCCGCAATACAACACATGGCAGGAAAGAGAATCCTCTGACCCAGCCGACGAACATTTGCAGAACTACACTACAGCCTACCAATATGCAATTGTCATCAATTACAATAATGGCGTTGGTGGAGGTTCCGCGTTCTTCTTGCATGTATCTACCGGCAGACCAACATTAGGGTGTGTCGCCGTACCAAAGAGCTCCATGGTTCAATTCATGCAAAAAATTAAACCAGGTGCCTATATTATTAACGTGAATAATCAAAATGAGATTACCCATTATTAAGAGGTGTCAGGCACCTTCCAGAAACTGGAAGGTGCCTGACACCTCTCTTTTTCTACAAATTTCGACACAAACATTTTTAATTCTATTATATACTATTTAATAACTGCAGTTTTTGCAGGAATGTGTCATTATTAGGAAGAATATGTAGGTAATTAGAATAAAGATATATCACAGTATTCATATTGGAAAATTATCCCATTAAATATCTTTCACTCTATTATTCTTGTTATCCCGATATAAATCGAAATGGAGCAGTATATCATGGGTAAAAAATCATTATCAATTCGGTTCTTAATCAGTGCGTCCTTTACTATTTTGATGGTAATCACATTGATTACAATCAACATGGTTATTTTTACAAATTGGAAACAGTCTTCTGACGAAATTATTAAAAAAATGGAAAATGATGCAGCGAAAGACATCGTCAAAGAGATCGATACACTTCTGCAAATTCCTATTCATATGAATGATCTCAACCAACATATTATCGCGCACGATATTCTCGATATGCAGGACCAAGAAAAACGCATTGCCTTTTTTGTCAACACCATGAGATCAAGTAACTCTGAAATTTATAGTTTCAGCTACGCTTCGGAAAACGGAGATTATTATGGTGCACGTCGAAACGCGACCGATCGCATTGAAATCTATAAAAGTACCGCTGATACAAATGGTCATTCTTTTTATTATGCGGTAAGTGATGATTTATCCGACATCACATTTATTGAAGACTTCGGTCTATTTGATCCACGAACAAGAGATTGGTACCAGCTAGCGAAAACGGCTGGGAGACCCATTTTTTCACCACCTTACAAACATTTTATTAAAAATGATCTCGTGATTACAGCCGCCCATCCTATCTATGATGAAGAGGGCATTCTTCAGGGGGTTTTAGGTTCTCGGATTTTATTGACAAAATTGAATCAGTTTTTAGAATCTGTCACGCCCGAAGGAAATACGACTTCCTATGTGATTGATCGAGTCACAGGTGAATTAGTCGCGAATTCAGTTGGAATTCCAAATTTCAAACCTTTTGCAAACGGACGTTATGAAAGAACGACCATTGATGCTGTAGAAGATGAGACCATCCGCTTTGCCTATCAGGCATATCAGAAAAATGTAGCGAATAACAAGCTGATTCAAGAATCAGCGGACGGAAAGACTCATGTTAAATTAACCGAGTACAAACATAACGGTGTGGACTGGCTGATTATTACAGGGATTCCTGAAAGTCTGTTTACAGATGAAATTTACGACAACATCCAAACAGCTCTATTTTTATCCGCTGCCGCCCTAATTCTATCGATTTTCATCTATCGAAAAAGCACGGATGTGATTCTAAAACCAATCAATGAGTTAATTGAAATCTCTAAGCGATTTTCAAAAGGAGATCTTCGCAAACGAGCAGAAGTCTACAAAAATGATGAAATTGGGCAGTTGACGAATGCTTTCAATCATATGGCTGATGAATTAGACAAACATATCAATCATCTCGAGGAAAAGGTCAATGAGCGCACAGCTGAAATCGAACAAACCAATGTCGAGTTAAAATGTGCGAAAGCTGAGGCCGATAAAGCGAATCAAGCGAAAAGTGAATTTCTTGCCAATATGAGTCATGAAATCCGGACTCCACTTAATGCGATCATTGGTTTTAGTGAACTTCTCACCAATTCGATGGAAGATGATAAACATAAAAACTATATCCACACGATTAACGTGGCCGGTAATAACCTGCTTACGATTATTAACGATATTCTCGATCTTTCCAAAATCGAGGCTGGAAAAATCGAGTTGCATTATAAACCAATGAGTTTAAGTCTCATTACAACAGAAGTTGAAAACATGCTTCGCTATCGAGCTCATAGCACGGGGATTGAATTAATCGTAGATGTACAAGATCAGATCCCTGATACCATTTTGCTGGACGAAGTGAGAATGAGACAAATCTTCTTGAATCTACTCAATAATGCGATTAAATTTACGGAAAAAGGTCATGTCAAACTGACTGTAAAAGCGAAGCCCGCTCAATCGAATGATACAAGCTCCATCGATCTTCAAATTTTGGTTGAGGATACTGGAATTGGGATTCCTGAGCATGAGAAAGAAAGAATCTTTGAATCGTTCACCCAAATTTCAGGACAAAGCATCAAAAAATACGGTGGTACGGGGCTTGGATTATCGATTACAAAGAAATTAGTGGACATGATGAATGGAACCATCTCGGTTGAAAGCGAGGTTGGGAAAGGCAGTACCTTTATTGTTCAATTTTCCAATATCCAAGTGGCTGCTACGCAATCTTTACCTGAGAAAACCGATATCTATGACTATTGGAAAAATAAATTTTCATATGAGACCATTCTGATCGTCGATGATATTGAAACCAATCGTTATTTATTAAAGGAGTGGCTCTCTTCCTTTGGTATCCATGTATTGTTGGCAGGAAATGGGGCAGAGGCATTAAAGATCTGCGAAAGGGAAAAACCTCATCTGATCCTGACCGATTTAGTAATGCCTGTTATGGATGGGTTTGAATTAGCCGAAAAATTAAAAGCGAATCCGAGGACACAAGATATTCCAATCATTGCCTTAAGTGCTTCCACTCTATCAGAGAAGCCTGAAGGACATTTTGATGATTATTTACTCAAGCCTGTTCATATCGGGAAATTGTTAAAGAAACTAGCCAAACATCTTTATATGGAAACTGAAATCGAAAAGGCTTTAGAAGATGTAGAACAGTCAGGTGAGCCTAAATGTAGGATGATTCCGGAAATCAAGGAAATGTTGATTCCGCTCGTGTCCAACTTAGAGTCATCCTTGATCATTAGCCAGGTTAAACAATTAGCCCAAACCTTAATCTTATTGGGTGAACAGCATCAACTAGAAGAGATGGCTGCAGATGGTGAACAATTGTTAGGGTATGCTAATTGCTACGATATCGTGAACATCAAAGTAAAATTAAGGAAAGTGAAAAATATTTTAGTAGAGGGTCATCCAAATGGAAAATAATTTAGTATTAATGGTTGATGATAATCCGAATAATATCCAAGTACTTGCGACCATTATGGCAGATTGTGGGTACGATCTTGGGATTGCCCAAAATGCTCATGAGGTCTATCAATTTCTAGAGGTAAATTCCCCCGAATTGATTTTATTAGATGTTGAAATGCCTGATATTGATGGGTATGAGGTCTGCGCAACGATTAAAGCAGACCCTCGATTCGAGGACATTCCTGTTATTTTTCTAACGGTTAAAAGCGAAATGGATGACATTGTGAAGGGATTTGAGCTTGGAGCGGTTGACTATATTACCAAACCTTTTAATCGAAAGGAACTCATTTCAAGGGTGCGGACCCATATTTCGTTAAAACGTTCAAGAGATGAGTTAGCGATCAAGAATGCGGAGTTGGAGTATTCCCGCGATGCTCTTTCCAAAAAGAATCAAGAACTGGAAGAGGCTTTACTAGTTCAACGAAAACTAGAGATTGAAAAGGATCGCCTCACGCAGCAAATCCTTCAGCATCATGACCTGTTGGAAAAAAAGGTAAAAGAACGCACGGAGGAACTGGCAACAGCAAACAATAAAATCACGAAGATCATTGAGGCAATTACGGATGGATTTCTAGCGGTTGATGCGAATTGGACGGTCAGTTACCTTAATGACAATCCATACTTGCCACCGAATAACAATGCCAAAGATTTATTAGGAAAAAGTATTTGGGAGGCCTTTCCGGAAATGGTCGGCTCCGTTTATTATACGGAGCTTCATCGGGCCATGTCGGATCGAGTTAAAATTAATTTCGAGGCGCCCTCTATTTATAGAGATGGCAGATGGTTAGAAGTAAATGTCTATCCATTTGAAGAAGGAATCTTTTCCGTTTATCGTGATATTACAGAAGCCAAGAATTATGAAAAGGAAATGAAACGATTATCTGGTCTTGACTTAATTGGTCAAATGGCGGCAGGGATTAGTCATGAAATTCGCAATCCGATGACAACGGTACGGGGCTTTTTACAGCTTTTAAGTACAAAAGATGATTGCCAGCAATATCATGACTTCTTCATGCTCATGATTGATGAATTGGATCGAGCCAATTCCATCATTACGGAGTTCCTGTCGATGGGGAATACTCGGTCAATTGATCTACAGGATTTAAATTTAAATTCAATTCTAACGGACATCATTCCCTTACTTCAGGGCGATGCCTTTAATCAAAATAAACAAATTCAAATGGACATGTCGGAGATTTCGAATTTACGATTGAACCGGAATGAAATCCGCCAGTTAGTTTTAAACCTGCATCGTAATGGCCTAGAAGCGATGGAGCCTGGAAAAACATTAACGATTCGAACGTATATGGAACAGGATGAAGTCGTTCTGGCAATCGAGGATGAAGGAAAAGGAATTGAACCCGAGGTATTGGAAAAGCTAGGAACCCCCTTCTTCTCCACCAAAGACAACGGAACCGGACTCGGACTCGGCGTCTGCTACGGCATCGCCGCCCGTCACAAAGCCAAAATCGACATCGAAACCAGTCCAGAAGGCACCACCTTCTACGTAAGATTCGCCACCAACCCGCAATGGTAGGAAGGTGCCAGGCACCTTACATTTTCTGGGAATTTGTTAGATAATCCCAATAGGCAAGTCAACAAAAAACCAAGGGGCATTTATCCCCTTGGTTTTTTGTTGACTTGACGACCGCTCTTTTTCTGACTTTGAGGTCCTGAATTACCGATTTGGAATTCACTGCCTAACTCCACATCATTCCTCTTATCTTGCTTCTCAATTTGCGCCCTTGTTTGGTCCTTATTTTGTCTACCTTGATTTGTCATGTAGTTCATCTCCTTTTTTGAATGTCCTCTTTAATATGCGCAAGGGTGTGGAATTTGAACAGGGTGCCAGGCACCTTACAGAATTTGGAAGTTGGATAGGTGAGGTGATTGTACAAATACTACCAATAAACTTTTACAGCTTGAGGATATGGTTGTATTCCGGGGTAATACTACCAATAAACTTTTACAGCTTGAGGATATGGTTGTATTCCGGGGTAATACTACCAAAATTCTCTTATAACTCGGGAAAACGGTTGTATTTCAGGTTAATTCTACCAAAATTCTCCTACAGTCTGAAAAAATGGTCCTATTCCTAGCTAATACCACTAATAATTTCTTGAGGCCAACAGGAGCAACAGACACCATCCATTATCAAGTAACATACAAAATAACGGCCCCCATGTTTCCCAACATAAGCACCGTCAACAATTTTATATTCTAATAAATCACCCCAATAAACTCGTCCTTCTCGATTTTTCCAAAATAATGCGGGATGTCGATGTCTTTTAAAACTTCTTCCAGTGCCGCTTTTTCGTAGCGAGTGCCTTTTAGCTTTTCCTCGATATCAGCTACTTCGCCCCAGCCGAAGAAATCACCGTATATTTTTGCATTTGTAATGATCCCTTTCGCTACATTAAGTCGGACATCGATGGTTCCAACTGGGAAGCGTTTAGAATTTTGAATATCAAACTTTGGTGATTTTCCGTAGTTCCATTCCCAGGTTTGATATTTATTTTTCGAAATCTCATGGATTTTTTCCCAATCCTCTTCGGTTAGCACATATTCCTTCACTTCTCCACCCTCTTGATCAAAAACACTTTTCAAGATAAATTGGCGGAATTCTTCAATCGTCATCGATTCATTAATGAAATCAGAAATATTCCCGACCCGAGCACGGACGGATTTGACTCCTTTTGATTCGATTTTTTCCTTTTTCGGCCTTAATGCTTTGCCGACATTGTCCAGATCGGAATTCAACATTAACGTTCCATGTGTATACATGCGCCCTCCTGTTGCATATTGGGCCGTTCCCGATACTTTCTTTCCATCAATCTCAATATCGTTGCGCCCCATCAAATCTGCATTGGCTCCTAGCTTACGCAGCGCATCAATTACCGGTTTCGTAAAATTTTTAAAGTTATCCTGAAGGCTATTCCCTTCATCCTTCGTGATAAAACTGTAATTTAAGTTACCTAAATCATGATACACCGCGCCCCCACCAGACATTCGGCGTACGACAATTACATTATTCTCTTCCACATACTGCGTATTAATTTCCTCAATGGTATTTTGATTACGTCCAATGATAATGGACGGTCCATTTATGTAAAAAAGTAAATACGATTCGTTAATATCCAAGTGTTTTAATATGTATTCTTCAATCGCTAAATTAATTTGCGGATTGGTTATTCCTTTATTATCAACAAATAACATCGACGCTCACCTACCATTTTTTATACGACAAATCCTTTTATAGGCTCCATGTGAGGAGTAGTCAAATTGCACATTTTTAAAATGTAAGGATTACGATTACATTAGAGGTATGTTTCATCATAAAATATTTCCGAATTCACCATCTATCTATACTAAAATAATGAATGACAATACATAAAGAATCAATCAGATTCAACCTTAACTTTTCATATCCGCACCTTTTTTCAGGATTATATCGTAACTCTATATTATCATTTAATCTTAACTAATAAAAATGACAGGAAATAAAACTTCCTGTCATTTACTACTAGATTAATTTATTTTCCTGCATAGTAGATGTAATCGCTGCAATTGCATCCTCTTCATCGTCACCGGTTGCAGTGATTTTTACTTCAGCGCCTTTTGTAACACCTAACGACATAACGCCCATAATGGATTTAAGATTGACTGATTTGCCATTATACTCCATTTTCACATCAGAGCTAAACTTAGTTGCTGTGTTTACTAATAATGTTGCGGGACGCGCATGAATACCTGCTTCATCAACAATCGTATATGTTTTTTCTGCCATTTTTATATCTCCTTATCCATAAAAAGTAATGTTTGGCTTATCCTATTAATAGTTTGAATCGTGATACTACATGTTCAACAGTAAAACCGTATTCTTCCATGATTTTATTAGCTGGAGCGGAAGCACCGAATTGATTAATAGTTAGCATATCTCCGTCTGCACCAACATATTCTCTCCAGCCAAATGGTGAGCCCATCTCAATAGCCAGACGCGCGGTTACAGCAGAAGGAAGAACACTTTCTTTATATTCTTTCGATTGTTGTTCAAATCGATCCCAACTCGGCATACTTACTACAGAAACATAGATTCCTTCTTTTTCTAATTCCTTTTGCGCCTCTAGTGCTAATGAAATTTCAGAGCCGGTTGCAAGCAATATTCCCGCTTCCTCACCGTTTGCTTTAGAAAGGACATAAGCACCTTTTTTCACACCTTTAAGCACTTCATTTTGATCCATTTCAAGAGTTGGTAAGTCTTGACGAGTTAATACTAAAACAGTAGGATGGTCTTCACTTTCAACAGCTAAGCGCCATGCAGCAGCTGTTTCTTTTGCATCGGCTGGTCTAATGACTGAAAGACCTGGCATTGCTCGTAAAGCCGCTAAGTGCTCAATCGGTTGGTGTGTTGGTCCATCTTCCCCTACAGCAATACTATCATGCGTGAATACATAAGTGACTGGTAATTTCATTAAGGATGCTAGACGTATCGCAGGGCGTAAGTAATCAGAGAATACAAAGAATGTTGCACCGAATACTTTTACACCTCCATGAAGGGCCATTCCATTAAGCGCAGCACCCATGGCAAATTCACGCACACCAAACCAAATATTTCTATCGGCATAGCTATCTAGATGGTAGTTCCCTTCTCCAGAGATTAAGGTTTTATTAGAACCTGCAAGGTCAGCTGAACCACCGATGAATTGAGGAACTGCTTTTGCAACAGCATTTAGTACTTTTCCTGAAGATGCACGAGTTGCCACTTTTTCTCCTGCTGAAAATTGTGGAATCTCTTCTATCCATTTTTCAGGAAGAACACCTTGGATTGCATCCTCTAATTGCTTTGCAAGTTCTGGATACGCCTTACGATAAGATGCAAAAAGTTGATTCCAAGCTTGTTCCTTTTCTTCTCCTGCTTTAGTAAATTGGGCATAATGCGTTGAAACCTCTTCTGGAACATAGAAGTCTTTTTCATATTCCCATTCATAATTAGCTTTCGTTAATTTCGTTTCTTCTATACCTAATGGTGCACCATGTGAAGATGCAGAACCCGATTTATTAGGGGAACCATACCCAATTGTTGTTTTAATTTCAATTAAAGTTGGACGACTTACATCTGCTTTTGCTTCTTGTATCGCTTTTTGAATCTCATCAACGTCATTTCCATCTTCTACCCGAAGCACCTGCCAGCCATAAGCTTTGTAGCGGTCTTGTACACTTTCTGAGAAGGAAAAATGCAAATCCCCATCTAGGGAAATATCATTTGAATCGTAAAGAACAACTAAACGTCCTAATTTAAGGTGCCCTGCAAGTGAAGCTGCTTCCGCTGAAACACCTTCCATTAAATCTCCATCACCACAAAGACTGAAAGTGTAGTGGTCGACGACTTGATATTCATCTTTATTATAGATTCCGGCTAAATGGCGTTCAGCCATAGCCATCCCAACTGCCATTGCAATTCCTTGACCTAGAGGACCGGTTGTTGCATCGACTCCTGCTGTATGGCCATATTCTGGGTGTCCTGGTGTCTTACTCCCCCATTGACGGAAATTCTTTAAATCCTCAATTGCTAAGTCATAGTCAAATAAATGAAGAAGACTGTATAAAAGTGCAGAACCATGTCCAGCTGAAAGGACAAAACGGTCGCGGTTGAACCATGTTGGATTTTTGGGATTATGATTCATTTCCTTTGCCCATAAGGTATAAGCCATAGGTGCAGCACCCATTGTAATCCCTGGATGACCAGAATTTGCTTTTTCAATTTGATCAATGGATAATGTACGAATGGTATTAATCGCTATTTGCTCGATACTTTGTTTCGTTTGTTGTGATGTCATATGTAACACTTCCTATGTTTTATTTTTCAAGAAAAATAACATTTCTGCTTTTTATTAGTAAATCTCCTGTAGGAGAATTCTCTTGAATCCACGGAAATACCTGCTGTGCTAATTTTGAAGCTAATAACCTGTCAAAAGCCGTTGGATTAGGACCCATACAGAGAGCTTCGTCTATTGTGACCATTTTCCAGTTTACATCAATATATGGCAATACCTCTTTATTAATTTTTTCTTCTTTTACATCTTCATTAAAAATTAAGAAAGAATACGTTTGACCGCTTGAAAAAGTTTTCTCCCATTCACGTATTAAACGTTCAACATCCTTCTTAGCGAATCGTGGTGGAAGATAGTGTCCATTTGTAATACGAGCCACTTCTTCTAACATTTCAATCGGTGTACTTCCAGAAACTTGAATTCCAAATAATCTTGGGTTCGGATATCTTAAAGAAACAATGGTATCCTGTATTTTAAACACCATTTCTGCTATCGCATTTCATAACGGTATCGTATCCAGCGGTTATATCAGAGCCTTCTACATCATTATGAATCGATACAGGAATGAATAGAATTTCCGCATCTATCTCCTGTTGTAAGGTTTTCTTAATATCATAGCTTTTTCCTGTACCAAACAAGATCAATTTATCAAAGCCTTGAAGGTGCTTCATCCATTCTTTGTTGACTACTCCAGATGAAGGTTGTAATTTATACGGTTGTCCACCTGGATTCGCATACCTTAAATCTTCTGAATGAAATTCAACTAGCGACAATACACCTTCTTGATTGAACTTTATCCCTGTTACTGAATGTTTATCCAATAAATCAGGCAATAATTCTTTTAAAATTAAATCTACTAACGTTGTAAATGAACTAAAGCTTAATAATCCTATTTTCATTTATTTCATCTCTCATTTCTGGTTACCGTACTCTAGACGATTCAAAAACAATTCTTTAACCGACTGAATTTTATCAAGATAAGTTCCTTCTTTTTGATTAAAAAGAGAGGATGTGCCCAATACATACACATTCGTTCCTCTTTCCACAAGTGCAGGAATGGTTTCTTGATTGATGTTTCCATCCACCTCTATTAACGGTCTGGTTTCCAGCGTTTCAAATAAATGATTCAGTTCATCTATTTTTTCTAGCACATTGTAATTAAACTTTTGCCCAGCAAATCCTGGATTTACCGTCATCATTAAGATCATCGAAACCATAGATAAATAAGGTTTAATCAAATCAATGGGACTTTCTGGATTTAATGCGATAACTGGTTCAATCCCGTAATCTTTAATTTTACGAATATCTCTCTCAACATCATCGCTTGCTTCAACATGAAAAGATATATACTTGGGTTGAATACTAGCAAACATATCAATATATTTTGAAGGCCGCACTGTCGCTAAATGAATATCCAACGGAATGCTTGTACTTGCTTTGATTTGTTCAAGCACATAGGGTCCCATCGCCAAATTATTGACATAAACCCCATCCATTACATCACAATGAAGCAACTCAACCCCCGCGGCTTCTAACTTCCGCAGTTCTTGATTCAAATCCAATTGGTCTGCGCACATAATCGAGGCTGCAACGGTTTGCACAACATCACCTCTTATTTCTCAGGATTTTTTTTGCTATGCTAATTAAAACGTTATTTCAAATTCACTTGAAAACTACTTTTCTTATTTTTAAAATAATCATTCAATACATCACGTAATAAATAAGGAGATTTTGGAATCGCATCTACCGTGTCTCCCGCAATATGGGTGGTGAATGTTACGTTATCCAACTGCAGTATTTCATCATTTGTATCGATCGGTTCGGTCCAAAAAACATCTAATGCGGCCCCTGCAATTCGATGATGTTTCAAAGCATCGATTAAATCTTCTTTGTTTACTAAATCCGGTCTAGCTGTATTTATAAGGTAGCCGCTTGGTTTCATTAGATCTAGTAACCTCTTATTTACTACATTTTTATTTTCCAATGTTACTCGAGCGTGTAATGATACAATATCCGATTCGGAAAAAAGAGTCTCCACATCTACTAACTGTAGCTTTAATCCTTCTTTTTCTAAACTTTCTAGATTGGCATGGTTGCTATTTGCCAGTACTTCTACACCTAGGGCATTTAAGCGTCTAATCACCGCTTTTGAGATATTCCCCAATCCGTATATACCTACTTTCAACTGACTTAGAGTAGTTTTATAAGGGTCATTAACAAAAGTCTTCCTCCAGTTTCCTTCTAAAATGGCATGATGGGCACGGGCAATATTTCTTGTTTCAGCGAACATTAAGCCAATCGTAAAATCCGCTACAGGTTCTACATTACGAAAAACATGAAGCACCGGAATTCTTTTTTCATCACATGCTGGAATATTCACATTTTCCATTCCGCCCCGGCAAGTACCGATTAATTTAAGGTTGTTTGCACATTCAACCATCTTTCTTGAAACAGGAGCGTAGTGGAGTAATAGATAATCAGCCGTTTCTAGTTCCTCAAAGATTCCTTCAGGAATTTCAACGTTTTCAGGTCCCTGCGTTTCAATAATTTTTATACACTCTTGAAACTCATTTTTCTCTAAATGGGAGTACCATTCAAACTTCTTTACTTCAATAGGTTCTTCAATATCGAGCCCATAAGCAGCGTCCTCAAGAGTGTCACTACTTACCAAGCCATCTCCAATTACTACAACCTTAGCCATTTTGGAACACTCCTTCTTGTAAACAGTGGTTACAATCTAGCATTTGAAAGATATAAAAAAAGAAGAACTTTTTCCAGATATACCTTGTATAACATGGAAAAAGGTTCTTCAGATCTGGATTAAAACAGAGAAAACAAATGATGTTTTTCAAGTTTACTCATTTTCATTTCGTAAGAAAGCCATAAACTCATGAACTTACGAGATAACTAAAAAATGAGTTTAATCGTTATAGTATCCCCTGCCTTAATCACATTCATTATTTAACTAATACTTTTTGTCCGTAATAAGCATTTTTTCCATGCTTTCTTAAATAGTGTTTATCTAGTAAGTTCTGATCCATTGAAGGAATTTTTGGTGACAAATGAAGGGTATTAAAGTTCATTTTACAAACTTCTTCTAAGACAACCGCGTTTTCAAGTGCCTTCTTTGCATTTTTCCCCCATACAAATGGACCATGACTGTATACAAGAGCAGCTGGAACTGCATTCGGATCAATCCCACGTTCTTTAAAGGTCTCCACAATGAGATTTCCTGTTTCTAATTCATAATCGGATTCAATTTCTTCTTTCGTTAAGTTACGAGTACATGGAACCGTACCATAAAATGTATCAGCATGTGTTGTTCCTAGTGCTGGTAAATCTCTAGTTGCTTGTGACCAGCTCGTTGCCCAAGTTGAATGGGTGTGAACAACACCACCAATATCAGGGAAATTTTTATATAATACAAGATGAGTTTTTGTATCTGAAGACGGGTTTAAATCACCTTCTACAATATTTCCATCTAAGTCGACTACCACTAAGTCTTTAGCAGTAAGTTTATCGTATTCGATTCCACTTGGTTTAATAACCACTAAACCACTTTCACGATCAATACCACTAACATTTCCCCAAGTAAAAGTAACTAAGTCATATTTTGGTAAACCAAGGTTTGCTTCTAATACTTCTTCTTTCAATTTTTCTAGCATGATATCACTCCTATCCTATCCTTATCATAAAATAACAGTCTATAAACCAATTATTCCTCCGGAGAAACTAGAACTTTATTGAATTTCAATGTTCGGTCAGCCATCCCTTTTAGATATTCGCCAACCTCTTCAAGTGTAATTTTATGAGAAAGCATTTCTTTAAATTTAATCTGTCCACTAGTCATGTAATCAAGAGTAGCCTTCCAAGCCAAACCAGGATAAGGAGGTGTGTATGAATTCCAAGAACCTACAACTGAAATTTCTCCACGCATTAGGTGGTCCATGGTTTCTTCTTTTAAATCCAACCCTTTATGAGTGATTCCAATAAAAACAACGCGTCCTCTTTTCTTTGCTGCTAAAATAGATTGTTGTTGGGTAAACACGTTACCTGCAGTTTCGGCAACTACATCTGCACCACCGTTGGTAATTTCTCTAATGGTTGCAACGGGATCAACATTTTTAGAATTGATCGTAATATCAGCACCAAGTTCTTTTGCCAATTCTAACTTGTCATCAAAAATGTCTACGGCAATGACAGTAGATGCTCCAAAGATTTTTGCCCATTGTAATGTTAATTGTCCGATTGCACCACAACCCATTACAACTACTGTTTCACCAGGTTGAATGTTCGCTTTTTGCAAACCATGGTAACCGATTGCTGCAGGCTCAATTCCAGCCGCTGTTTCAAAATCTAAGCTATCAGCTATTTTTAATACGTGATTTTTTGGTACTTTTACGTATTCCGCAAACGCTCCGTTGCTACCTGTACCAATAATGTTATAATCATCACATAAACCATAATTTCCTGCTTTACAATATTGACATTCTCCACATGGTACTAATGGTGCTACACAAACACGATCTTTTCGTTGAAATTCGGTTACGTTTGCCCCAACTTCAGCTACTTCTCCTGAAAATTCATGACCCAGAATAAGAGGATATAAACGAGCACCGCTAATCATAGAACGAGGTACGTCCGAACCACAAATTCCTGCAAACTTTACTTTAATAAGAACTTCATCTTCATTAATTTGAGGAATATCAACTATTTCTTGAGTTACATTACCTAGTGAGTGCAAAACCGCTGCTTTCATTTTTCCTTCCATTATTTTCGCCTCTTTTTAATACTTTTTTATATGGTTATCTTTTTATTTTTGGTATACTAACAATGTCTTTTATTTTTTTAAATGATCGTTTGGATCAGTGGCGGAATCGAATTCATTCGAACCGCCATTTTTTTAGGCTACTTGTTGCCCAGTTTCTAATGAGTTGTTCTTTGCTGCTTGACGATCAAGGTAATCGTAGAACGCCTTTTTGTTCTTTCTGAATAAGAACCACATTACTAAGTAAGCAACAATTGCAACTGTAATCCAAAGTGGACTTGCTGTTAAGAATGCAAAGAAAATTAATGATGCTAATGGTTTAGATAAGATGTTGAAGCTAGTGATTAATAGTGCGCCAGCTGGTAGTGCAATCCCTACATCCATTGCCACTTCCGTGAATAATGGAGCTGTAGCTGTACATACATATAAACCGATACTGAACCAAATAACACCGTTTACAATTACTTTCGCCATATTTCCATTTGTTAAAGCAACAAGACCTTGTATCATGAATGGAAGTGCAACTAAGTCTATAACCGGGATTACTTCATTTCCTGGTAAGATGAATGCCATTAATACCATGATTGGGATTAATAAAAGACCTGCTGTTAATGTTGCCGGTTCACCGAAACCTGCAGCATCGTTGATTCCTAAGAACCATTCACGACCTGAACCTTTCTCTCTTTTTGCAGTCGATTTTCTTGCCGCATCTGTGATAGGAGTAAAGGCATTAGCAAAAAGCCCAGCAATTTTAGGGAAAATCGCCATAACAGCGGCAGTTGCGATACCAACGGTTAAGATAGAGCCCCATGATGATATCGCGCCTAAATTTGTAATATTACCGATTAAGCCGATAAGTGATCCAATAAAGAATCCTAGAACGGTAGGTTCACCGAATAACCCTAGTTTCTTTTGTAATGTTTCTGGGTTTAATTTAATTTTGTTGAAACCGATTGCATTTAACACCGGATCCATAATTAGACCGAACATAGCTGGCTCAATATTATGCATACCTACGATCGTAGTATTTGGATATCCATAATAAGTTGACCATCTTCTTGCAATAATTTCGGAGTTTAAAAGAGAATACATATTTAATAGAATCATACAGCCAAGAGCTAAAGCCATATTACCCGTTACTACATACACCATTGAACCCCATACACAGTATGAATAGTTATTCCATAGATCAGATGGTTGGAATACATCTGTCCATTTTACTAAGAATAGTACAGTTTGTAAGATAATCCCTACTGCTAGGAAAAGCATACCCGGTTGAGTAGAGTATCCAACAATCGATGTTGCCTGCCAACCTACGTCAAAGGCAGGTAGATTGATGCCTGTATTGTCTACCATACTTTGAATAACTGGAGAAATAATTGGTGTAAAGGAGTTAATAACTAATGTAAAACCCTGTAAACCAATACCAGCTGTTAAACCAGACATCAACGCCTTTTTAAAAGGTACTTTTAAAATCATTGCAATTACAATAATGATAACTGGAACTAATATTGCTGCTCCAAACGCATTGAATATGGATTGAAGTGTTTCTAACATAATGGGTCCCCCCGAGTTATTTTATTTTTTTATGCTAAAGATTTTAATGTTTCTTCTACTTCATCAAAAAATTCTTCTTCGCCAATACCTGTTAAGCAACTGATTGAGCTGATTTTAGGAATTCCGTAATCACCTGCTGGAAGTGGACTCGTGTGAACAACTAAATCGTATCCTCCACCTTGAATAAGGCTTAAAGCTTCAGTAGGTTTTCCTGTATTTGTTGTAATCGTAATCCCTCTGTCAGCCATTTCCTCTTTTACCTTTCCAGCTACCATTGTCGATGTTACAGTACCTGAGCCACAAATCGATAATACTTTAAATGATTTCATGTTAAATTTCCTCCTATAATGAATATTATTTTTTAAGCCATAACAAGGTTAAGAATGCGTTCGCAATCGCTTTCAGTTTTAGCTTCTTTAATCTTTTCCAAGCGTTCTTTATCCTTGAAAATGGACATTAAGGCACTTAATAGTTCAGTCTGCTCTTTTGGTTTTGTTACACCCAGAAGAAAGACAATATCCACATCTGCTTCTTGAGACGGATCTTCCATTAAATTGAATTTAACTGGTTGATCTAAAGTGGCAACGGCCATTACGGTTTCGTTCACGTGCTGCATATCTGTATGTGGAATGGCTACATTCAGACTTCCTGTCTTTAAACCTGTAGGTAATACACTTTCTCTTTCTAATACAGCATCAACATAAGAATCCTTAACATAACCAGCTTCATTCAATTGATTTCCTAATGTTTCAATAACTTCTTGATAATGAGTTGCTTTTAAACCAAGATGGAAAACGGTTTTCAATGTTGATTCACCCCCTCTCAATTTTTTACATTTAGAATATTATTGTCTAATCAATCGAATATAAATTAATAATTTTACTAACTTCTTTTATGGAATTAGCTTTAACTAATTTATTTAGATCCTCACCAGATCCCGCTAATTTCATTAATTGCATTAAGGCGTGTATATGCTCATGTTTGTCTTTTGTTGCAATGACGACGATTATATTTATTCTATGGTCCCCACCATATGAAACACCTTCTTTTATTCGTAGTAAACTCATTCCAACCTCGTTTACCCCGTCTTCTGGTGCTGCATGTGGAATAGCAACATTTGGACCAATGACAATGTATGAGTCCTGCAAACTATATTGAACCATAGCGTCTATATATCTTGGTTCTACCTTTTTACTATGAACTAAAGGCTGAGCACAAATTCTAACTGCTTCTTCCCAAGATTCTATCCGATTAACTAGTTTGATATTTTCAGGAGTCAACAATTCATTTAGTGGAATTTTTTGATCTTTATTGCGTTGATGAGCAACGGCTTTATTATCATCTCGATTTAAGTATTTCATTAACTCTTTTGATAAAGCCCTTTCATCTTTAATGTCAGCAAAGTTTGAAATGATTCGAATGAGTTGCTGCTCATCAATATCATTCGGTACATAGCCATGTACCGCCAACATAACCTGTTTTCTTAATCGAACCTTTTCTTCTCTACCTAGAAAAACCTTCGTAACAAATAGTTTTTTATCGGTTTCAATATAAGTTGGGGAGAAAACGATATCATAATCTAATGGATAGTTGATAAATTCACGGACGGATAAGGAATCAAGAAATACAAACTCTGGAAATAATTCACTTAATTCATTGAACATGAGTTTGGATACCGAAACGCCTTGTGGACAAACCACCACCGCTTTTACCTTCCGAATAATACTTTCACCCTGTTTTTTCATCCAGCCACCAATGAGCATCGTTATAAACATCAGTTCATTATCAGGTATTTCTCTTCCAATTACCTTTTCCAAAGGTGAGGATGACTGTTTAACAAGATGATGGATCGCCTTCATATCCTCACTAAGGACACCTTGTAAATAAATTTTATCAGTCAACTGATATTTAATTCGATAATAGGCTGGCTTAATATGTTGCAACAATTTGTCTAACAGTTGTTCTCGATTATCAAAATAGATACATGCGCTTTTTTCAAATTGCCGTAGCATTTTATCTATAGCAGGTACTAGATTAGGAATCGCTTCTTCTTCTGACATAAAAACAGATGAAAATACATTCGTTGTTAAAAGGTGTAAGGTGATAAATAAACGCTCTGTTTCTGGAATATCCTCGAGATCATATAAAATCTCTTCAGTTGCCTGATATTCATTCGTATCAGAAAGTACCTCATATTCAATCGGGAAAGAATCTATGACATTGCCTCTTTTAATTCGCCTTAAAATCAAAATTAATATGAAAGGCATCACAGCTAACTTTTCATCAATAAATTTAAGACTTAACTTATCTTCAACCTTTTCTACTCGCTTTGAGAATTCTTTTAGTTCTTGTTCTTGAATACCGGCAATTGCAATAAGTCTTTTTTCACCTGCGTTTTCTTGGAGCATCGTATTAATTAAACTAATTAGTAGTTTCCTAATTTGTAATTCTTTACCTTCTATTAAATATCCGTTCTTTCTTGAATAACGAATAATTAACCCGTAATCATTTAATAAGATTTGTGCATGCTTTAGATCACTAAGTATGGTATTTTTACTAACCTTAAAATAGGAGGTAAAATGATTTAATGACAATTCCTCCTGGGAGAATAAGATAATTGAAAGAATAAGATTTATTCGCTGCTCTTCAGTGAAAACAACTTGTTCTTCCGACATTTCAAAGCCATCAGACACCACATTATATTTCTCAAAAACAGCCTGATTAATAATAAAATGTCCCTGTCTTGTTCTCTCGATTACAGGAAGGTTGTTGAGCAAAAGATATTCGTTAATTTTATTGATGCTATATCCAAGTTGCCTTCGGGTTAATTGATGTGTTTCTTCAAGTTCCTTACTTGTAATACTAGGATTACCAATCAACTCACTTAAAATGAATTTATCTCTATTATTAAGATCCAATTGATTGCCTCCCTCCTACAATTAAAGTATATAGCTAATCTTTCAAAAATTGTATGCGTTTCCATCTAAAAGAATTGGACATTTGTTGTACAATTATGCGTTTTACTGTGTTCATCCAACTAAATTGTTCATTAATCACAAAATTGTACATTATTTACTATAACATAATGTACAATTTTTCAATTTAGAAGTTTAGTAGTATATTTTTTTTATTTTTTATACAAAAAACTGGATAAAAAAAGACGTCAATAACTTCCATAAACTGGAGGGGATTGACGCCTCATATTTTAGATTAATTTATTTTCCTGCATAGCAGCAGTGATTGCTTCAATAGCGTCCTCTGCATCATCACCTGTTGCAATGATTTTTACTTCAGCGCCCTTAGCCACTCCTAAAGACATAACTCCCATGATGGATTTAAGATTAACTGATTTGCCATTATACTCCATCTTCACTTCAGAGCTAAATTTAGTTGCTGTGTTTACTAACAATGTAGCTGGACGTGCATGAATACCTGCTTCATCAACAATTGTATATGTTTTTTCTGCCATAGTCTGTACCCTCTCTCATCTCTAAAATTTATTTTCTGCAAAGGTATATGGATATAAGAATTAACCATCCATATAGATAATACGTTTTTAACGTTTACATTTCAACTAAATGCTCAAATAAAACTCCAAATGAGCTAAGGTTATTGTTCTAACGTAAGAGTTATCTATACGCAGTTCCTGGATCCTAGCAGTTTCTGGAAGGTGCCAATGGTCCTATGTATTGAGTGATAGATAAAAAACCTCCATTTTACGTTGCAATGGAGGTTTTAAAGATTAAATATTCATTAGATGACCACTAAATTTTTAATTACTTTTTATATAACTCCATTAAAGCTACATCAAGTGTCGGATATAAAAATTCAAACCCCGCATTTGTTAGTACTTCTGGTAAAACCTTTTGCCCTTCAAGAACGAGTTTACTTTTCTGTCCTAGCACTAGTTTCATTGCTAGCGAAGGGACAGGAAGCCAATGTGGTCGTTTGAGTACGGTGCTTATGGTTTTACCAAAATCCCTCATTTTTAGAGGTGAAGGAGCCGTTACATTGATAGGGCCTGACAGATGATCATTTTGGATCACAAACGAAATCGCTCTAATGACATCCATAACATGAATCCAAGACACCCACTGTTTACCCGATCCTACTGTACCACCTACAAATAGTTTATAAGGAAGCGTCATTAAAGGAAGGGCTCCACCCTCTTTTCCAAGGACTACTCCGAATCTCATAAAGGCTGTACGAGTTCCATGCTTTTCCACTTGTTTCGCTTTCTTTTCCCAATCTGATACGGTTATTCCGAGAAAATCATTTGATGTTTCTACTGAGTCTTCCGTGTAGGTTGCGTTGATGGATGCAGGGTAAATGCCGATGGCGCTTGCATTGATAAATAGGGAAGGCTTTTGCGGCAAAGCCTCTATGATTCTTAATAGCTCATCCGTTGCCTCCATTCTGCTGTTATAGATTTGCTTTTGATGTTTTGCTGTCCATCTGCCTGCATTTATTGAAACCCCTGCTAGGTTAATAAAAACGTCTATATTTTCGAGTTCGTTTTCTGGAGATGTACCTTCTTTAAGCCAGCTTACATACGATATGTTTGTTGATGAGGAAGTTTGATTCTTTCTGGTGAGGATTACTACTTCATGACCTTCATCTAGGAGAAGACTCGTTAGTTTCTCTCCAATAAATCCTGAACCACCCGCTATTGCGATTTTCACCTTGATTCCCCCCCTACCTGCCAGTTCCTAATTATATAAACATTTTACCGCCTAAACGAACATCTATCCACTAAAAATTGGAAGGTGCCAGGCACCTTCCATAAAATGGAACACTCACACCACCTATCAAGAAGCAAAATCTGGTTAAACTATATGAAAAAAGTAAGAACGGGTGCTTTATGGAAAACACACACACTCACTATTCTTTTCAAGTGTTAAAGAGAAACCTTTATTTGACTGCATTGCCTTTATTGATTATTGCTTCGATTATCTCTTTATATGTAGAAAGTATCGGTAAAAGTCTAGACATAGTCAATAAGATTAGTTTGCCCATCTTAATCGTATGGCTTTGTATTTTTTTAATCCATGTTGGGTTACGAAAAAATATGATGGTGATAGAAGTTCTGACATTCATTTTCCTAAGTGTATTTCACCTTTACCGATTTTATTTTGTCATTACTGATGGCTTAGGAGGCGCGGAACAGGGTTTAGATGAGTATATGTTCTGGATGCCTTTATTTTATATTTATATTTATTTAATCTTTAGGAGGAAGATCGGTCTTTATTTTTCTTTAGTCATTTATTCATTAACCTTACTGATGGGAATTTATGAGCTATTCCATCACTTTCAAAAACATATTTCTGCACTCGACACGCTCACCCAATTTTATCTTTCAAGTATTGTATATATCGTTGGACTTTATTTTCTTAACCATCTTGTTGCAGTCTATATGGAAAGTGAAACACTAAGAGAATTGGCATATACCGATTTTTTAACAAACTTGCCGAATCGGAGAACAATAGAGGGCGAGCTGCTGAGAGAATTTAATAAGGCGAAAAACTCTAAAATCCCCTTATCTGTGATCATTTTAGATATTGATGATTTTAAAAAAATAAACGATACATTCGGTCATGATGTAGGAGATTCCATTCTAATTGAGTTATCAGACCTTCTCAAAAAATGTATTAGGGATACAGATTATATCGGGAGATGGGGTGGCGAAGAGTTTGTCATCATGACTCCAAACCAGAATAGATCACAAGCCGTTCAGCTTGCGAATCGTTTGAGGCAGACAATCGAAAATCATCTCTTTCCATACGTCGGCTCTGTCACATCCAGTTTCGGGGTAACTGAACTAAAAGACGAGGATGATATGAATTCTTTGTTTAAACGAGTGGATCAAGCGCTATATGCAAGCAAAAGCGGAGGCAAAAATCAGGTCACTATTTTATAAATGGCTTGTAGGAAAAATAAGGTTCCCTAAAAAATGGAAGGTGCCAGGCACCTCCCATTTTTTGGAATCACTTATGTATTGATTAAGGTTGTTGCTTTTTCACCGTAAAAGTCTTGCCATTGTTGTTTGAATGTTGCTACGTCTGTTCCTGTGGATGGAAAGGCGATCATTTTTTCAATGATATCTGGGGAAACGGTGACGGTCTCGGCACCTGCAAGACATACCTCAAATACTTGTTGTAGGTTTTTAAAGCTTGCCGCTAGTATCTCACAGCCTAGCTCATAGGTCTTAAATAACTGGGCAATTTCCGTTACTACCTTAACTCCATTACCAGCCAGATTATCAATTCGATTCACATAGGGTGCCACATATTTAGCTCCTGCCATTGCAGCCATCAGCGCTTGGAATGCTGTATAGACCGTTGTCGCCAGTGTTGGAATGTTTTCTGCTGCAAGAAGCTTAATGGCTTTAATTCCCTCTTCGGTAACAGGAACTTTCACAATAACGTTCCCTGATATTTGTTGTGAAATAAATCGGGCTTCCTCAACGATTTCCTCTGCCCTATCCCCAATGGCTTGGACAAATAATTCTTTATCCGTACCGATGATCGCACGAATTTCTTTCAAAGTATCTAAATATGGCTTTTCCTCTTTCACAAGAATGCTCGGATTTGTTGTCACTCCTGCAATTGGAAAATAGTCATTTAACATTTTGATACTTTCGATATTCGCAGAATCAATATAAAGTCTCATGTTGTATGGATTCCTCCTAGTAGGTCGATTTAAAGTTGTAAAGGATCACTCCTCCAAAAGACTTTTGACTCTTGCTACTTTATCTTCCATTTTCCGTTCTTTATCACGTCGATCATCGATACGGATGTTTGTGCACACTCGCGCAAGTCCTTTTTCAAAAGGAACTTCATGCATCGCTTGGATGACTTCAAATAGTTTAGGTAGATCCCCTTCAATAATTGTGTTCATCGGAGTTAATTGGAAACGAATGTCCCCTTGCTCTTCATATTTTTGCAACACCTTGTGGATATCCGCTACATAATGACTCACACTAGGAGTTTCCGTTCCAACTGGAATAACCGTTACGTCGACAATTGCCATAATCATTCACCATTCCTTCATATAAATGTTAATAACGATATTAGTTTATCATATATTCCAAAATAGGGTGACAGGCACCTTCCACTTTATGGAAGGTGCCAGTCACCCCAAAAATTGTCACCCCAAAAATTAGATTAGTCCACACTTTTTTAGACCATGGTAAATTCCATCTTCTTCGTTGGATTTTGTAATGTGTGTTGCTTTTTCTTTGATGGCATCCACTGCATTTTCCATGGCTATTGATGTTCCTACTAGTTGGAACATCTCTAAATCATTGAATCCATCACCAAAGGCATAGGTATTCTCCTTTGAAATCCCTGTGATTTCTAAAAATTTTTGTATCCCGCTCGCTTTCGTGATGGTAGCAGGATACACGTCACATCCAAATGGAGAATTGCGAACAAATTGTAAATAAGGAAATTGCTCCTGAAAATAAGCCTCTTCCCCTTTTTCAAGGTAAATCTCAGCTTGGTAAACGGGTTCTTTCATGTATAATTTGCTATCCACACGTGGAAAGTCCCTACCACAATAGTGTAAGTCCTTCTTCAATAGCTCTGATTCATCCGTCGAAGCCACAATTTTTTCAGGTGTATGATAAACAAGCGCAAACCCTTTTTTGTCCGCAGCCTCATGCAATTTCATTAATTCATCTGTATCAAGTGGATTCCGATAAACCACTTCTCCCTCATGTGTAACATATTGTCCATTCATTAGCACACACGAACGAATCCCTGTCTCTTCTAATATATAGTCAACTTCAAATAGCGTTCGACCCGTCGCAAGGACTGACAAAATTCCCTTTTCTGTCATTCTTTTTATGGCCTGAACCGAGCTTTCAGCAACACGATGATCATTGGTCAATAAAGTTCCATCAAGGTCAAAAAATACAACCGGTGTGTCTCTCAAATCCCTTTTCCTCCCTGATTTGAATATCTGTCTTTTTCTTTGTGCTCGCAGTAATATCCCTTTATTCAAGTTCTATTACCCATCATGACATGAAACCTTTTTTTCATCCATTAAAAGCTTTCACCAAAAAAAATAATCCGAAAAGTTCACAAGGGAAAACGCTGGGAACCTTTCGGATCGGAAACATTATTTATTCTAGAAACATCGTAGCAATAAGATTAATCATCTACCTGTTTGGCTGTGCAATCTGAATCAGATTTCCACATGTATCGTCAAAGATCGCAATGGTGACAGGTCCTGCATTGGTTGGATCCATCGTAAACTTTACACCCTGACCCTTTAAACGTTCGTACTCTTGTTGAATATTGTCCACACCAAACATGGTAACAGGGATACCGTCTTGACGCAGTCTTTCTTGATACTGTTTGGCAGCCTGATGGTTATTCGGCTCTAATACGATCTCAGTGCCTTCTGGATCCTCCGGCGAAACCACTGTGAGCCACCTAAATTCTCCTTGAGGAACATCGTGTTTTTTTACAAAACCTAACGTGTTCGTGTAAAACTCTAGGGCATTGTCTTGATCATCAACAAATATACTAGTAACAATGACTTTCATCGTTTTTTCTCCTTTAAATAGGTAATCTGGTTCCCTACAATCATACTCATAAATTCACTGCATTACAATATTCCCCATCAGAGCCAATACCTCTTACAACCCACCAAACCTTCTCTTCCGCTGCCTGTATTCCTCAAGCGCTTGGAAAAAGTCCTTCTCCGTAAAATCTGGCCACAATACATCCGTAAACCAAAACTCCGTATAAGCCAGCTGCCAAAGCAAATAGTTGCTCAAACGTTTTTCCCCGCCTGTACGAATCAGCAAATCTGGATCCGGAAGATCGGCTGTATCCAAGTAACATGAAAAATGCTGTTCATCCACATCATCCCATGATAATTTTCCATCATTTAGATCCGTATACATGGCTTTCATGGCATTCAGTAGCTCATGTCTGCTTCCATAATTAAGGGCGAAATTCAACTGAAGTCCATCATTATCCCGGGTTCGGTCCATGGCATATTGGACCGCTTCACGTGTATGGAGTGGAAGTTTTTCGATATCCCCGATTGTTTTAATACGTACATTATTGGCCATAAGATCCGGCAAATAAACGTGTAGAAATTCCTTAGGAAGCCGTAAGATAAAATCAACCTCAGACTTAGGACGTTTCCAATTCTCTGTTGAAAACGTATAAAGGGTTAAAGCCTTTACCTTACATTTGACGGCTGCCTTCACGATTTTTACAACGGTCGATAATCCTTCTTTATGACCGGCAAATCGTGGCATGCCACGTCTCTGCGCCCAGCGTCCGTTCCCATCCATAATGATGGCAATATGCTCAGGCGTATTCCCATCCCCATATTGGACGGTCTCATCATCTTCTTTATATTTAAAAAAAGGAAGTTTCATTGCCATAGTTTGTTCCTCCATGAAAAATTATTAAACTACCATCCACCAACTGTTCAGTCTTGGACCAGGGGTATATATCCCTCTGACTCACATTCTTTTCTTAATAAGCTTTAAGGTCGCAACGATTAGAAAACTCACGATTACTAATAATACCCATGAACTCACTTTTCCTAGATGAACCAGACTCCATGCATCGGTTTGGTTAGGATATTCCCAAGCACCAAAGAACGTTGCGATATTCTCAGCGATCCAAATAAAAAATCCAATGAGGACAAACGAAAGCGCGAGTGGCATTCGATAACGAGTTCCATTTACCTCATAGCTGACCCATGACCGCCAAAACACGAGTATCACAAGTCCCGCCAACCACCAGCGAATATCTATCCAAAAATGGTGAGTGAAAAAGTTCAAATATATCGCAGCAGCCAAAGGGACGACTAGCCAAAACGGCGGCCACTTAATCAGATCAACATCCATCCTCCTCCACGCTTGGCACAGATAGCTTGCGACACTTGCATACATAAACCCGCTATACAAAGGCACCCCAAGGATTTTAACATACCCTTCCTCTGGATACGACCAAGAGCCCATATGGACCTTGAAAATTTCAAGCGCTAACCCAATCAAGTGAAAAAGGGTGATCACCTTCAGTTCATCCTTTGTTTCAAGCCCTGAACGAACCATCCACCATTGCATCAACAGGAAGAGGATCAGCAGCCAATCATAGCGCGGCAAGAAAGGAAGCGGCAGGATTTTCGTAATCGCTAAGGATCCAAAAATCACTACTGGGAATAGGCAAGACAGAGCCTGCTCCCAACCAAAATGCAGTAGTTGTTTGAAAGATTTCAGCATTTGGGACTGTGAAGTCTTTTTCTCACTTTGAAGGGTTACATTCATGGATAACTCCCCTTTTAACCTTCATCTTTTTTGTATTCTAAAATATCCCCTGGCTGACAATCCAGTGCCTCACAGATTGCTTCTAATGTTGAAAAGCGAATCGCCTTCGCCTTCCCATTTTTTAAAATCGAGATATTTGCCATTGTAACTCCGACTCTTTCTGAAAGTTCGGTTACGCTCATTTTCCTTTTTGCGAGCATTACATCAATATTGACGACAATTGCCATTCTTTTCACCTCAGACCGTTAAATCATTTTCTGTTTTGATATCAATCGCTTCTTGTAAAAGTCTTTGGAGAACAGCAGCAAAGACTGCGATAACCAATGAAGCTCCTACGACTACCATTCCGATTAAAACTAGACCTGGCGCGTCATCCCACTGCGCTATGATAAAGACGAATGGCAATACCACTGCATACAAGACACAAATTGTTTTGGCACAATTTTTGATTTTCCTTAATGCATTTACGGAAATTTGTGAGAATGCTTGATTCGTGTCAATATAATTTAATAATAAAAATGCTTGATACAGGGCAATGTAAAACGGTACGGCTGATATATACATAACCGCCAAAATGCCAATAACCATATAAGGTAATGTTGTTGCCCCGTTTGCTAGCTCTTCAAATGCAACAACCGCTATTTTTGGCAATCCAATCACACATAAACCCAAAATCGGAATACCGATGATAATCAGGGCTAACTTTAAAAAAAGTGTTGAACCTCGTTCCATAAAACTACACCTCATTTATTTATTGTCAAAAAGAATTTACCACATAATTTATTGTTTTTCAATAAAATATTATTGAAATTTGTTTATTTTTTATTGTTTGTCCTGTTTTTTGAGTCAGAGGGAACAGCTCCCTCGACTCATTTTCAGCAAAATAAAAAAGCACTCCTAGTAATAGGAATGCTTTTTTAATAACGAGATTAACTCAAAAAGATAGTGTAATAGACTAGAATATAAGCGATATTTAATGCGATTGCCAAAATTGATCTAATAAAAGGTTCTTTTAACACCAAAGCACCGATTCCTAAAAGTACTCCACTGAAAGTCACCATTGGTGGCAAAAACCAAATCCCCATACTTACAGTTCGGGCAAGAACACCATCAAAATAGACAGCAAAAAAGCTCAGTACACTTAGTATCAAATTGAATCCAACACAATATAACGACATTTGATAGACAGGCATCTAATCCCCCGCTTGCCACTGCATGTTTAGTTTAAAGTAATACTAAATTGCTAGCTTTTCGTTGAATTTAATCAATAAAATAAATCTCATCATTAACCTGGATGTTGCCTGTTTTAATGACTGAAGCATAAATACCAAAGTGATTGTTGTTTTCTTTGATCACCGTTTTATGTAAACTTGGATCTCTTTCAGCGTTATCCGGGTCCACCGTTATAATCATACATCTTACACAATGTCCGACGAATTCTAATTCAACTTCCGATCCGATTCTGATCCGCCGTCCAACCCAATCTTCTTCCACAAAAGGTTTTTTATCTTCTAAAGCAATCATGATATTCGGACGAAAACGTCTTGCATCCACTTCGTCCTTCCCCCATAATTCTTCCACCTTCTCTAAAGAAGCATCAGTCGTAAGCAGAATGTGCTCGACCGCGATGGGACCAATTGGCACATGTGTGGGGGTATATTTTTTAGTTGAGACTTTTCGATTCGACTTGGTTTCCAATTCCTTTAGTAATTCTTCGTCATCCCAATTCAAAGCCTTTCCCTCTGGGGTGATGACTTCAACTTTCGGATACTCGTTCACGGATTCTTCACCGACAAATCTTGCTTGATATTGAACCATTTCTTGAAAATGGGTGATCGTTAAGAAATCCCCATCCTTTGTCTCATCGATATACGCATGACTGCGGTCTCCGTATAAACCATAATCCATGATTTTCGTTTTCTGAACGCTTTCTCCACGAAGGGACTTTACCGGATGACGTACAATTTCATTGATACGGCCGATAAGCATTTCTCTCACTCTCCCATCTTTTTATCTTATGTAAGAGTTTAACAGAGTATATGCTTCATCTCTACCGAAACGGTTATCTTTAACGGAATCATCTGTATTTTTCAAATAAAGATGACGAATTCTCGCCAGCCTCATGTCCTTTACCTTTCCTCACAAGTAGCTGAAGTTAGTGACCAGAAATACTTCTGTCCGATCACCACAGTGCCGCCATTTTCTACACATGTCTCTAATATCGATTGGTTTGCTTCGTAGTTCCTTTCAATTTGGAAAATCCGTATACCACCAAATGTTACAATAGCGATGCTCAAAATGGTTGCAATCCATACATGTCTTTTTTTCTTCAAAAAATACACTCCTTTAATGATTAGAGGTTTAATAGAAATTATAACATCTAAATCAAGAAGCGATCGGAAACACCGAATATAGAAAATACCATTCTTGATTTTCACAAAGGCTTTCAAAAGTTATGTAAGTTTGAAGACCCATGTTATTTAATAGAATGATTCATTCTTCCCTCAATAGTAATTCTCTTAATTGATTCGTAGTCTTTGCAGAAGTTACATACGTTTCACCTTCTCCTATCATATACATGAAGGTGCTTTTTTCATTTTCCTCTCCCAGCCATAAATGAATGGCATGCGTCGGAAACCCGCCTACATATTCAACCATTACATCATAGTCGGGCTTCGTTTCATCGATCGTTGTTTGGCTTTGCACCGCGGTTCTTATCGCCTTTTCAAACACCTTAATGGATTGTTGATCGTTAAAGGAAAAAAGGATGTTTTGATTCATGTCGCCAAATCCATTTGATTCGGACACATTCATTACTTTGACCTTCTCATCTAAAAGAACCATTGTATTTCCTGGACCTTGACAGCCTGTTACAAAAAATACCCCGATAAGCGCCAGCATAAAATATTTCATAAGCATCTCTCCTAAAATATTGAACCACTCATCTACTACAATTATTTTAACCGTTGTTGCTTATAATAGAAACGTATCTTCACTTAGAAAATTTTATTCGAAGACCATCCATCATTATATCTTTAAAAAAAGCGTCCTGTATTTTTACAGAAACGCTTTTTCCTTTTTTCTAAGCTTATCCTTTAATTCTCCAAAATTCTCCACTACATCAGATAATGACAACTTCTTAGCTAATGCAGTTCCTTTCTGAATGGATTCTTTTGCCTTTTCAAATTGATTGGCTTTAATTTGTGCATCCGCTAGAGTATACCAATAGAACCACGCATCCATTTTTGCTAGTTTATCGTAAAAAAACTTTTCAATTTGAGGATAGTAGCTGGCATATCGTTCTTCATCTAAGACTAGCTTTTCACCATTCCATGTTAAAACATCCACAAAATAGGTATCTGCAATATACCTTTGCCAAACAGCTAAACTAACCTTTTCATTCTTTAATAGCTCCAGCCTATGATAGGGAACTTCTGCAATCTTCTTTAAAGAATGCTGATCCCATTTAAAAATTTCGAGGATATTTCCTGCTGAAGCTCCGATCGTGACACCAAAGAGATATTCTGAAATCCCATCACCTGTAATATCTGTAACCCCTGAGTAATCTAATCCTACTCCCTGAGTTTGAGTTTCCCAAATCTTTTCCCATCCATCATGGTCTTTTCTCAATACGATTACGCCATATTGCGAAGGGTTGGGTTGTACGTTGGCTTTTAATTTAAAATTAATGATCATTTCTTCTTGTCCGTCTTGATTAAAATCATAAAGGAGGTAGGGCTTCACCCCTTCAGGACTTACCAATGTTGCATTGGGTGGTAAAAATTTAAACAGATCTTTTTCTTCCGCCTCCGTAACTATTGAAAAAAAGTTTAAAAGAATGGTTACCAATACAAAAAATAATAAGATTTTTTTCATCCATAATCCCCACTATCTTCATGTTTGAGATTATGGTTCCCTATCGTATAACATATTAAAAGGACCCGATCACTAGATCCGGCCCTCTATTATGATACAATATCTGCAAAATTTCCCTTACAGGCTTTAACTAAATCGTGCGGTGCCAACTTTAAAGACATTCCGACTTTCCCTGCACTGAAAATCATAAAATCAAGTGTTTCCGCGCTCTCATCAATATAGGTTGGAAACAACTTTTTCATTCCTATTGGTGAGCAGCCACCCCGAACATAACCCGTTACACCCAGTAATTCCTTTACCGCAATCATTTCAATTTTCTTCTGACCCACGACCTTTGCGGCTTTTTTTAAGTCTAATTCCTTTGCAACAGGAACAACAAAGACATAATATTGACTTTTCCCTACTGTCGTTACCAACGTTTTATACACATACTCATAAGAATATCCTATTTTTTCAGAAGCTGAAATTCCATCAACCGGTTGTCCCTCTTCTACTTGGTAACTTAATAACTCATAAGGAATTTTCTGTTGCTCGATCAACCGAACAGCATTTGTTTTCGCCACTTGTTTTGCCATCCTATTCTCCAACCTCCATGAGTCAGAGGGACAGGTCCCATGACTCATTGTTTTCTTTTTAGTTTTCATTCGAATATAATTAACTTAAGGTGGTGATTATGTTGAGTTTATTAAATGAGAGATATAGCACCTATGAAGAATTTGAATCAGAGCGCAAAAAAACAGAGAATCGTTTAGAATTTATCGATGGCGTCATATATATGTCTCCATCACCAAATATCAAACACCAAGAGATATCGTCATACTTACACGCTCAATTATATAATTTTTTAAAAGGTAGTAAGTGTAAAGTATTTACAGCACCAACTGACGTCGTTTTTATTAATGAAAATCAAGAAGATAAAAAGAGGGTTATTCCTGACTTATTTGTAGCCTGCAACCTGGATAACTTCACTGAAAATGAATACGTTGGCGCTCCAGATTTTATCATTGAAATATTGAGTCCTTCAAACAAATCATATGATATGATTACAAAACTAAATTTATATATGAATCACGGTGTTAAAGAATACTGGATCGTGGACCCAATGGAAAATCATATCATGGTTTATTTTTTAAATGGAAATTTAGACATTCAATTCAATCTAATTAAATTAGGGGAAGTTGTTACTTCAAACCTGTTTAAAGAATTTAAGATCAATACCAATGATTTATTCAACCCAAGCTAGTCATTTTTGAGACAAGGGACATGTCCCTTGTCTCATAGTATTCAAAATGATTGATATCGTAGAAATCAAACTAACTTACATTTAGCAAATTTACTATAGTCTGAGTCAAGGAACCTGTCCCCATGACTCATGACTCAGCTGGCTATCGGTTTTTCCTTTTCTTTCAACGCTACTTTCTTCTGTTGCATTAAAAAGATAAATACACCTAGTAAGGCGATGAATCCGCCGATAAGCTGTAATGGCAATACCGGTTCGCCTAACAAGAGAATCGCTAAAATGGTGGCACCAACTGGTTCGCCTAATACACTCATCGAAATCGTGGTGGTGTTGACATGGTTTAATAGGAAATTGAAAATGACGTGAGCCAGAGTTGGGAAGATCGCTAACAACAGAAAAATTCCCCATTCCCGCGCAGGATATCCGCTAATCTGAACACCAGTCATCAAGTTATAAATATTTAAAGAAAGCCCGGCAAAAAAGAATACGCAAAAACTATAAATCCAATGCGAGATCTTTTTTACATTGTTTTGCCCGATTAATAAATAAGTCACAACGGCGATTACACTTAAAAACGATAAAATATCCCCCATAATCGCGGATTGACTACTTAATCCAAAATCTCCCCATCCAACCATGACAACTCCGATAATCGATAAGCCAATCGCCATGAATGTGGAAAGGTCCGTTCTTTCTTTATAAATGAAAAATCCCCCTACCATTGCAACAATCGGCTGTAGAGAAAGAATAATCGTGGAACTGGCTACGGTTGTGAGCTTCAAGGATTCAAACCACAAAGCAAAATGCATGGCTAGAAAAACTCCGGCCATACATAAGAACAACCAATCCTTTTTCGATAGTTTCTTAAACTCTTTTCTGTTCACCCATACGATTGGTAACAATAAGAGGCTCGCTAAATACATTCGATTCATACTGATGATCGTAGATGGTGCATCTGACCATTTTACAAAAATAGCTGAAAAGGAGATGGCGATCATAGAGATGGTTAATAATAATCCGACAGGTACTTTCATAGCTCCTCCTCGTGTAAAAAAAATGAATTCTTCGCTTACCTGTCCGAGTCATTGTGGACGGTAGTCGTTTTCCATTATCATATCTTATCATGATTTTTGGAATATGGACGAAATCCAATTTTTGTTACAATTTCACCTACCATGCAAAAAAACTCCATCCTTTATTAGGATTGAGTCTGTTGTTAGATTAACTATCTATTTTTAACAAAACGCTTTATATCAAAAAAGCCAATGGTACCACAAATGATCACACCTGCTGATAACAAGACTGTCATCGTCCAATTTTCTCCCCAACTAGAAATAACACTATAAGAACAGCCGATTGCAACAGCCAGTGCTGCATATTTTTCCCGCCATTTTTCAAGTTTTGAAGTCTTTTGTTTGCTCAAACTTAAATCCTCGCTTTCTAGTTACGTTTTTTTAGCTAATCTGTAAGAACCTGATAGTTAGCTACTCTCCCCCTACTGTCAAAGTCAATAACCAGCCATTCACTATCAATCGAAATCAGTCCTCTTTCATCTCCAAGATAATAAACGACATTATTATCGCTTTTAAAATATTCGGTTTCGATGGGTGCTCCTAATAACGAAGTTAATTCATCTTTTGTCATGTCTTTTAACGTATAATTTTCTAACAAATCATCGACCATGTATACCTTTTCTTTATCACTATTTAACCATTTTTCAGTAGTAAAAGTGGTTTGGTACTCATAAAAGCCTAAAATCCCCATACATAATATGGGTGCCATAATCCCGAGGTTTCTTATCGTTTTATACTCTTTTTGCATCTTTTTATTTTTCCGAAAAGCAACCAGCATGATTAACAAAAAAATAGCCGGCAATAAAATAGCGGAAACACTAACGACACTGTAGGAAATATGAAAAACATAGATATATAATATGTATGCTAGATACAGACATAAATATAAACCAAAGAACATTTTTAGCAATTGCCAAAACAAGCTCGGATCAAATTTCACCATTTACCTCCATAGTAAAAAAACGACTGCCCTTCTTAGCAATCGCACCTATTTATAAGACTTTCTCAGCTCAAACACATTTGCGATAACACCAATCAATCCAGTGATAGCAAATACAATGGGAATAATCAACGAATTCTCAGGAGCCGGAACTTCAACCACTAAACGATATACACCAAATAAACAAACGATAAGACTGCCAATTAGACCGATCAACCTTTTGGTTTTTTTGTCCATGGGAACCCTCCTTGTATATAACTCTATTTTAACATATATATCCACCCAATATTTCCCAATTTTATTAACTATTAAGTCCGTAAAAAAGGCAATCCCTGCTTATTCAAGAATTACATTCGTTATATCCAAATCTAATACGTTTATTAATTATTAATATCCTCTATTTTTCACAGACAACCGCATTTCCTACACCGTTACAAAACCAATCCTTTTTTCTTAGCATCCCCATCCAATCCCGCACCAATGGCTACGCCGATTCCAATCCCCAGCGATAGACCAAGTGCCATGTTTTCAAATAGTAGTTGCCCAAATGCTACACCTAAACCAGTACCAATGGACATATAGATACTAGTATAATACCCGCTTGTCACTAGCTTGTGTTGTTTCATTAGATGCGAAGTAATGTAATTCATTATTTGTTTATGATGTATATAATCCTGTTTTTTAAGTTGTTTTGACCGATCGGTTAGCCGGATGATCTGCTCCTCCAAATCAAGAAAGTGTTGCTCACATACGGCACAATGTGGTGAAAAAGAGCTCAACTTTTGAATCATTCGATTGCACTTATCTAATTCAAGTTTTGGTGCAACTTTTTCATCAACCGTCTCTTTAAAATCTTGAAGCATGGCTATAAGTTGGTCCACTCGTTGATCTTCCAACACACTACCTCCCCTAACTGGCATTGCTCATTTCTTTATTTTTTCCTTATGATCTTTATCATGGAATACCCAATTAAAAAACATAAGACCCAACATATAAAAAATGGATTGAATTAGATTTTCAAACCAATTGAAGTCATGATGGCTAATATAATCGAATGCGCTTAGGGTTGCATATAGAACAATAAAATAAATTCCATATGAGTATTTTTTGAAGGTCTGCACATAAATACCCCCTATCCATATTTCTTAAAGCTACTCCCTTTCCACACCTCTATTTTACATGAATAATTATAATTATTCCGCAACCTTCCCAATTATTTGAAATCAATAGTATAGTGAAACTATCGATCTTCCTATCTTTTAAAATAAATGAAACCCAACACCATACTTATGTATCTAATAAATAGAAAACAAAGAAAGGAGTGCGCATCGTGAACCTGATAAAAGAAGTGAAGAAAGCCATGAAAGGAAACCATTCCTCCTTTGAAAAGCTTATTCTTGCACATAAATTAATCATGTATCGAGTCAGTCGAACGATTCTCACCCGGGATGAGGATTGCGCTGATGCGATGCAAGAGGCCATCATGAAGGCCTTTCAAAACATTCATACCCTACGAGAACCACGTTATTTTAAAACATGGTTGATTCGAATTCTCCTCAATGAATGCTATCAACTTCATCGAAAAAGGAAGAATCTTATTCCCATCGAGGAATTAGCCGAACCATCATCCATTGAGAATGGCTACGAGAAAATTGAGATACAACAATTACTTGATGTCCTCCCAACCGATGATCAACAATTGTTAAAACTATTTTATATGGAAGACCTCTCGATTCATGATATAGCCCTTATTTTAGACATACCTGAAAATACCGTGAAGACCAAATTACGGCGTGCTCGTGAAAAAATTCAGAAGAAATATGCCCAAGACAAGGAGGTTCTAACATGGAAAAATGGGAAAAACAACTAAAAGATGATGTAAATCGGTCACTACCAAGCATGATCGATATGCGAGTGGAAGAAACACTTAAAAGTCTTACAAGAAAAAATAAGAAAAAGAAAATCTATATGGGTCTTTCTGCTGCAATCGTTACCCTTTCAATGATATTTGGCTTATCGATCATCTCCCCTACCTTTGCGAACACCATGAAAGAGATCCCTGTCATTGGATCCGCCTTTGAATTTATTGGAAATATTGGCGTAAAAAAAGGAAAGGACGAAGGATTAACGACGGAACTGGGAGAACAAATCGAAGTGAACGGACAGATCATCACCTTTACGGAAACCCTTTATGATGGCGGCGAACTTCATATTGGCTATATGATGCAAGGAAATGCAATTAACCATGAAAACCATTTTATGAACAATCTCCAGTTGTTCATTGATGGGAAACCGATTGGTTATGGAATGGGTGGAAATGAATCAGAAGTTGAAGAAGGACTGCATGCGGGAACCCTCAGCATCCATGTTCGTGACGAAGAAATTCCCGATTCGTTTGTACTTGGGATTCGATCACGTGAGGGGAAATTGTGGTCTGTTGAGTTACCTGTTGAAAAGAAAGGAAATCATCAAGCTTTTCTAGTTAATCAGATAGCGAAAAAAGACGATCTTTCGATTCTGTATGATAAAATCACTTTCTTTCCTACGTCAACCGAGATTTCCCTTCGCTTAATGATAGATGAGAAAGTCTACCATGATGATAAGTATGCGATGATCGATTATCAAGTCATTGATGACAAAGGTCGTGTTTTACAACCATTAAGTGGTGGTGGAGGCGGTGGTGGGCCTGTAAACGGTGTAATTCTTCACCGTTTTGAACAATATTATGAACCGTTGCAGGAGATTCCAGGTTCTTTAACCATTAAACCCTATTTGATTGATCCCAATCAATCCCCACCTAAAATCAAAAGGTCCAAATGGGAAGGAGAGAATATCACTCTTTCTCAAGGAGAAATTGGAGATTTAACCATTTTAGAATTGAAAGTGGAGAATGGTTTCACGACTTTAACGTATGCAGTGGATGGTGAAGATTTATATGGTCAAGCCAACGCCATTTGGCTGGAAAATTCAAGTGGAACTCGGTACTATTCTGAACAACCTGCGGTACGAGTTGACGGATCTATTAATCACTATCAAACAACTTTTACAGAAACGCCTGCTTTGGATGATCTATTTATTACAACCGAAACGATGGATCCAGCGAATTACTTAAAGGAGCTTGAAGTGACAATTGAATTAAATTAGCAACGAGCTTAAATAAGGGTAGATGAACAGGATCTAGTTCCTGCTTCCATCTATCCTTTTTTTCCATATGTAACCTCTTTGTTACAAGCACTTGTTCAAGGGCAACATTCTAGAAAGCAACTACATTAAATCACACTCCTTTTATTTTGATAAAAATTCACCAATTTCATTGACATCCTATAAAAATCAGCATACTCTATATATGAACATATGCTCATATAAACAATAATATAGGGAATAAAGGGGTAAAAAGAATGAGTGAAGAGAAACAGGATGAGGTTTTTAATGACGAAGCCAAGCACTTGGATGAAGAAACACTGTTTGTCGTGTCACAAACATTCAAGGCGTTGAGCGATCCAACTAGAATTCGCATTCTGAATTTATTATGTACAGGGGAACATTCTGTCACTGATATAGCTGAAACACTCAATTTAAGCCAATCCAGTGTCTCCCATCAACTACGCTTTTTAAAAAATTTACGATTAGTCAAATATAGAAGATCTGGAACAACGATGTATTATTCGGAAGATGATGAGCACATTATGAATTTACTGAAACAGGCCATAGAGCATGCTGGACATCATTAATTCAAGGGGGACTTCCAATGGGACATGATCATGGACATGACCATACACACGGTGCAAATAAAAAAACCTTAATGATTAGTTTTATCATTATAACAGGATATATGATTATCGAGGCAATTGGTGGATTCATGACCAACAGCCTTGCGTTATTATCTGATGCAGGCCATATGTTGAGTGACTCCATATCACTTGGAATTGCCTTGTTAGCTTTTACGCTTGGGGAAAAAGCGGCGAACTATAGTAAAACGTACGGCTATAAACGCTTTGAAATATTAGCGGCTGTTCTAAACGGGATCACGCTTGTACTCATTGCGATTTACATTTTTTATGAAGCGATTCAGCGTTTTCAACATCCACCTGAAGTGGCATCAACTGGAATGTTAATCATTGCTATTATTGGGCTAGTCGTCAATATTATTGTTGCATGGATTATGATGCGCGGCGGGGATGTCGAAGAGAACTTGAATATGCGCGGAGCTTACTTGCATGTAATGAGTGATATGCTCGGTTCTATTGGTGCGATTATTGCGGCACTACTGATTATTTTCTTTGGGTGGGGCTGGGCTGATCCACTCGCAAGCGTAATTGTCGCGGCTCTTGTCTTACGAAGCGGGTACTATGTAACGAAATCCGGCCTTCATGTTTTGATGGAAGGAACCCCACAAAATGTGGATATGGACAAAGTCGTACAAACCATTCAAAGTACAGATGATATTTTAGGTGTTCACGACTTGCACGTTTGGTCGATTACAAGCGGGCTAAATGCCCTTTCCTGCCATGTGGTGGTAAATGATCATATGACTATCGCTGAAAGTGAAAAATTACTTCATCAAATCGAGCATGATCTAGAACACCAAAACATTCACCATATGACGATTCAACTAGAAACATCGGCACATCTGCACGACAATTCCATTTTGTGTAAAGCCGAAGCTGATTCATCCGGACACCACCACCATCACCATCATCACTGAGTTAGAGTGAGTCAGGGGTCTGTCCACCTGACCCAAGCAATACGTTGACTTCATATACTGAAAACAGACAGAGGGGAGATATCTCTGTCTGTTTTTAATTCTCTCCTACCTCTAATCAAACGTTTGTTTAAAGAAAAAAGAACCAGGATATACACAAACGGAACATTTCCTGGTTCTCACTATTAGATTTTAAAACCCAAATTCGTGCCAGACATAATATAAGGAATAGCCGATTTGATAAACTCTTCCTGCGGTACCTCCATCCCCTGTCTTCTCCACTCAACAGAAGCTCCATAAATGCCCCAGCTTAAGATGACCGCCAGCGTTTTTAGAGCCTCATCCTTTTCAGAGCCATTTTGCTTTAAGAGCATTTTATAATAAATAACTTCGAGCTGCTCCCTAATTATCCGCCCAATGGTATCTTCGTATCCTCTATGACAACGATTGGATAAGGACTGTTGAAAATCCGTGATCGCTGTAAAAATATGAATGAAGGCTTCTTCATCTAGATGACGATTTTGATAAAAGTCACCATTCAAATTAACGAGTAACACTTCTGACAAAACCTTCTCCAACAAGTCGTAAATATCTTCAAAATGGTAATAAAAAGTCGCACGATTAATCATCGCCTCTGTAGTTATATCCTTAACTGTAATATCCTTGAATTCCTTTTTACTCGATAATTCGATGAAGGAATCCATGATTAATTTACGAGTACGTTGAATTCGGGGATCTGTTTTCGTTTCCGTCACCATCATCACCCTCCTACTTTTTCAACAATTTTTGAATTATGTCGGATATCCAACACATCCAAGAAAGTATCGGTGTTCTTAACATTAATTATTGACTAAACTAGCATTAAGAAGCAAACATAACACATCAAACTTTCAAAATAAGAGGAGGAATTTACATGGTTAAAATCGGAATTATCACAGGGAGTACGAGAGATTCTAGAGTTAATACACAGGTTGCAGAATGGGTAAAATCGATCGCCGACGAAAGAACAGATGCCACATTTGAGCTAGTTGATATTAAAGACTATCACCTTCCAAGATACAACGAGTCGATTCCAGCAATTATGTCAAAAGACTATCAAACGCCAGAAGCGAAACCTTGGTCTGAAAAAATCGATTCTCTAGATGGATTTGTGTTTGTGCTAGCTGAATACAACAAAGGAATTACATCTGGCCTTAAAGATGCCATCGATTACTTGTATCAAGAATGGAACAACAAAGCAGCGGGTATCGTTAGCTACGGTTCAACACTTGGCGTTTCAGCAGCAAACGAATTACGTCTTATCTTATCCGTACCAAAGGTAGCAACCGTTGGCACACAAGTAGGCATGAACCTATTTACTGATTTTGAGGATATGAGTAAATTCAATCCAGCTCCATTCCATAAAGACACGTTAAATACATTATTCGATGAGGTCATCGCATGGTCGACCGCTTTAAAAACAATCCGTACAGAAAAGAGTGAGGAATTAGTATGACAAACAATAACATGATGTGTGATTTAGAAACAGGTGTATGTGGAGTGGCTGGTGAAGAAGAAATGGAAATGATCGATTTCAGCCAACCTACTAAAAAAATAAATTTATATTATGTAACGGATCCCATTTGCTCCCATTGCTGGGCAATCGAACCTACCCTTCGTCGTTTTATGAAGCAGTATGGACACTATTTCAACGTCAAAACGGTCATGGGTGGCTTATTAGAAAAATGGCATGGCGGTCCTATCGATCCTGCGAACGGCATTTATGGACCTGCTGATGTTGCCGGTCACTGGAGAGAAGTCGGTGAACATTCTCGTATGCCGATTGATGGTTCACTTATGGTTGACAATCCTGTTCAGTCCTCTTTCCCACCATCTCGCGTGTTTAAAATTATTCAACAGCATCACGGTGAGGAAAAGGCATTCCAATACTTACGTCGTGCAAGAGAAGAGCTATTTGCTTTCAATCAAAACATTGGTGAAGCATCGGTCCTAATCGAAATCGTGAATGGAATGGGATTAGATGGAGAAGGAATTGTAAAAGAAGCCGACGAACAAACTGGGCACGACTTATTACATGAAGACTTCGCCTTAACGAGAAATCTAGGTGCTAGAGGCTTCCCTACGATTATCATGGTAAATGAAGAAAATAAAGGGGTTAAAATCGTAGGCGGTCGTCCTTTCGAATATTATGTTTCTGGATTGACGCAAGTTCTCGGCGAAGAGCCTAATCCAACAAAACAACCAGCTCTATCCGCTTTACTTGAAGAGGAAAAACTCCTTTTCTCAAAAGAAATTGAAGTGATGTATGATGTTGAAAAATCGGAGTTAAACGGTTTTATGGAAAGAGAACTTCCATCCGATCGTTATCAGAAAAAAGAAATTCTAGGAGAATCTTATTTTACGATTACAGAATAACGATTACGGTAATAAATTCAGGTGGAGCTTCCAATTTTGGAAGCTCCACTTGAATTTATTTATTTATAGTAGATATGTCAAAAGGAATCAAATGATTTGATTTGTCTCCATCCCATTTCAAGGTAATCTCTTCATTTGCGACATTTTCATCAAGTAGAACAGACTGGTCAGCCTTAACAAATCGATGAGTATCAAAAATATGAAAAATACTAAAACTCCAATTTATTTGTAATGATAGATTCCCATTTTCATTTGAAACTAACAGATCGTCTCCAATTGGTTTAAAGAATACGTTATTCGATTTTACAGTTAAATCAATGGTTGTATTCCAATCTCTGTTTGGATCCTCCCCGTTATAACTTAAATCACGTTGCAGTTTAACATGACTAATCTCCAAACTTTCCGGATTTGCCTTAAATGGTGTTGCACTTACCACTGTATTGACTAACAATACGAGCAATATCGTTACTAGTACTACCAACATTCGCTTCTGCTTGATTCCAAAATTTAATTTCCGCACCATTTTTTCATCCTCTCTTAACAGAAAATCTAACGAAACATTAAAACGATCACAAATTTCAATGACCATTTCTAAATCAGGATAACTCCTTCCCGTTTCCCAACTTGAAATGGTTGATCTTGACACCTGCAATTCTTCAGCTAATTGTTCTTGGGTTAAATGATTTTCCGCCCTTAGCTTTTTCATTTTTTCAGATAAATTCATTCCTTTGTCCCCTTTCTAAAATCAGGATAGGTAAGATTCGCTGTAATGACTAGATAAGCTTTTTCACATCTCTATTTTCCAATGACAAGAATCTTGTCATCGTTGATATATCAACGTTTTCTACCCTTTATGAAATAAATCAATATAACTATATTTTAATATTCTTTCTCATTAATAGAGAGAATCGAGTAACATTTCTATTGACTTCTGATGCGATTTAGAGGATTTTTGTATCGGTTCTCCCATAGAAAAGATCATCGTTGAAGACACCCAATGTATTTAGTAGATCAATCACTATTTATTGACGATTATGAAACATAAAAACTACCAAGATATAAAAGAGCAATATTTTAAGGTTAGAACATTCATTGGAATGCATTTTTCTATTCTTCAATAAAAATAACCATACTTCCTTCTTGAAGTATGGCACAAGATACTATTATTGCATTTTTACTGTTTCTTTCTTAGACAAACACAATGTTACTCTTCCTTTTTTTCCTCAAACATCTTTAGTCGTTCCTCATGACTTACAACTTTATGTATTTGATGCAGCATCCAAATATAACCGAATGGATCCATGAAGATAGCGTTCGATACACCGTAGTTACCCAGCTCCGTCACCGGTTGCACCTCTGTACACCCTAATTCCATAGCCTTCTCGTAGGTCTTCTTAATGTCTGGGACCGCTATATTCATCCAACTGGTTTTCGGATTTTCAGGAGTTGGGGCGATTAATTGAAATTCTGGATTTTCATCTAACATATGAAAACGGACTCCGTACAGAGTAAAAACCGCCTCATTTTGACCACGAGGAAAGTTTGACACTTCCACACGTTCAATCTCAAATATCTTTTCGTATAATTCCAAAGCTTGTAAGCTATCTTTTACAACAAAATCAAATTCGACTCCAACGATCATCGTGAATACACACTCCTTTTCATTCTAACCCTTACCATTTTCCCCTTTTCCCCCATTAAAGTATACCAGATTCACCATTCATCACATGGAAATATGTTTTCTGCCCTTTAATAGAGTCATTCAGTCAAATCTAATTCATAATGAAAAAATTGAGTATCTCTTTTGTATCCATTTTTCTCATATAATCTTTGAGCCGTATCATTATCTGGTGCTGTACTGAGGCTAAGGCTTTTTGCACCTGTTTCCTCCATTGCGTATTCTTTTGCTTTTTGTAGGAGCATTTGGCCTACTCCTTTGTTTCTTGCTTCCTCATCCACATACAAATCATTTAAAATCCATGCACGCTTCATAGATATGGATGAAAAGGTTGGATAAAGTTGTGTAAAGCCGACGTAGTTTTGTCTGTCTTTCACGACAAAGATAACCGACTCTTTCCTTTCTATACGTTCTTTTATGTAAGACTTTGCACCTTCTAAATCAGATTCTTGTTGATAAAACATCCGATACGAATTAAATAGATTTGATACTCCTTCTAAATCCTCAATTGTAGCTTGAACTATTTTCATTGTCTCTCCCACCCCATAGACCTATATTTATAAAATCATTTTACACGAAATTCCTTATTTCGGTTAACACTTGCGAACTACAATTGATTGGATGTTGAATAAAATGAATATAAGTACGACAACTTTTCACAAGCTTTTAACACCTCATCATGGTTTTTGCATGACTTTTGCAACACCTAACGCAAAATGATTCCATAAAATATTTTCAATTATCTCCACTTGTGTTTCTTCACAATCTATAATAAGGATGACTTCTGAATGTTTACCTTTTAATACTCGTTTTCTTTTCTTTATCACTAATTCCGTAAAAAGTCTAATAGTGAATCCCACAACAAACCCAATTGCCGCACCGATGAGTCCCCAGTAAATAGGCCCCCAGGCTAATTCAAAACCGATACTTGCACCAATAACAGAAAAAGCGGTGGCAAGTGCCACCCCTATATCAATGAGTGAAGTCCCGTCTGAGCGATGAAGGGTATCGAACACTTTTCTTTCATCTGTTCGATTATCTAAGGGAACGGCAAATATATGATCTTTTTTTATCCTTTTCTTCTCAAGTGTCGAAATAGCCATTTCTAAATGGATATTGCTCTCAAACGTTGAAAATATTTGCACATTCATCATTTTACTTTTTGTCCTTTTCGAATTTTAAAATGTTTCGCTTGATAATTTTCAATTAAATAGCTTCTTTGTTCCTTTTCGTAAAGTTTATTATTTTCAACTGTATTAATATAAGAATCATAGATCGCAAAACCATACTGAGAAGGGAGAAATAACAGCCACTCTGGTTTTATTACGGACGTAGCTTCTTTCACTTTTCCTAAGAACAATAAATGAACAGCTTCTTGAACATGGGAAAAGTAATAAAAAATGACTAAGCCAATGATAAGAAATACTGCTGTTATGATCCTATGAATGTAGAGTTGACCAAGACCTGGTATAAAGAATGACCACATGACGGACACAGCAGGATTTCTTTTATCTAAATAATTGACCTCCAAGGACCCTAAAGTAAATGAATTAAAACGATGGTTTTCGTGATCAGCCAAAAGATAAACCTTATTCATGTCTATCGTTGTTCGATAGCTATCCCATATCGCAAAAAGATAAACAGGGATATACATGAGAAGCCATCTCGTGTCCAAGATCTCTTTAGCTAAGTCGATATTCCCTTGAAAGGAGTAAATCATCGCAAGATTCACATGAGCCTTCACATTTACAAATACTTCCCAAATAAATAAAGCATAGCCTCGAAGGTATTTTGATAAAAGCAAATGACCGAAACCGGGAAATGCTGCTGACCACCATGCAATGATATAAGGATTCCGTAAATGAAGTTGTGTCGTTCCGAGAGAACTAACATGAGCGATGTACCTTCTTGCCGTATTATTATTCGTGTAGTTATCCATCTAATCCACCTTTAGGAATATCATTTATCATATATTCCCAAAAGTGGGTGCTATTTATTCTCACCCCATCTATTAAGGAGATGAAAGTTGTTTAATAACATTCGCATCAAATGTAATATATATATTGAAATATGCAATATATATGTTACAATCTGTTTAAGGAGGGGATCCTAGTAGGTGGATAATAAAGTAAAGCTAGCTCGTGTTCAAGCGGATTTAACTCAGCAACAGTTAGCGGATCAAGTCGGGATCACCCGACAAACCATTAGTTTAATAGAAAAAGGAAAATACAATCCGTCTTTAAAATTATGTCTTGAAATCTGTTATGCCGTGAATAAAACATTAGATGAATTATTTTGGAAGGAAAAGGAGTGAGAAAGGTGAAAAAGATTAAGGACGAGCGTTTAGTTCTGAAAAATTTACAAAACCTTCGAATTGCCTATGTGGTTCAAACCCTTGGAATTCTCGGGATCTTAGGTTATGACCTTGTAACAAAGGGAATGGATGGTATGATGCAAAACCCGCTATGGTTTGTATTTATCGCCACCACGGTTATCTCTTCCTTTCTATCCATGAGCATCAGTGTTGATCATGAACCGAGTGGAAAATCTCCCAAAAAGGGATTGGTAATTTCCTTTGTTGTCACTGCTCTTATTTCTATTGTTGTTGGATTTCTTGTTTCCATGACGGATGGATTTGGTCTAGTGAATGGAATCATGATTGGTGGAATCTTATTTCTATGCTTTCTAGCTCCTGCTCTTTACATCTACTTTTTACGAACCAAGCGGCAATGAAACACGGGGACGGTTCTGAGTGTTTCATTGCAACCGTGCTGTTTGAAACACCAGAACCGTCCCCGTGTTTCATTAAACAGCTCGCTTTTTAAGTATCGTCATCCATAAAGCCATCATTCCATTGAGAGCCAATATCCCAACCAGACAATAGGTTAAGAATGCGATGTCAGGTGCGAAGAAAACGATACTCTCCCATGGAGTACCAACCATTTTCACAAATAACGGAATTAATCCAACAGCTAGTAGAAGCGAGAGGGTTCCAAGGATGAACGAACCCTTTCTGTTTCTACTTTTTCTTCTCAGACGGAAGAAATGAAGTATTGTTAAAATCCCCAACAATACGGTAATCACCAATAAACTCCATTGAATCATATAGCTTGGTTTAGGCAATTCCTCTGTCTCTTCTCCACTCATGATAGATCGGATTCCATTCATAATATAGGTAACATGAGCATCTTCCATAATATGGTATTTATTGGTTAAAAGCACGGCAGCCTTATTTTCGTCCGGTAGTAAAAACATTTGCGCTCTAAAATCAGAGTTGCCCCCGCCATGATAAGGGAAATGCTCTGTTTTATCAAAATGCCACCCCAAACCGTATGTTTTCCCTTCTTCTGGAGGAGTTTTTAACAATGCCAAGTTTTGTTCTGATAATAAATCTCCGCCCTCTAACATGAAGGTTAAAAATCTCGCTAAATCGTTTGTACTTGAAGCGATATATCCGTAAGGAGCTCCCGCATGATCATAGAATCCACCACTTGCAACAGGCTGACCAAACCAAGATTCAAAACCTGGGACATATCCTTTTTCGACCGCACGATCATAATCAGCAGCAGAGTGTTCCATCCCAAGCGGAATGAAAATATTTGTATTTACAAAATCAGCAAAAGATTGCTCTGATACCTTTTCAATAATAGCGCCTAAAAGTAAATAGTTGGCAGAGTTATATTCATAGACTTCTCCAGGCTCGTGAGACAACATAACACCACTTAGTTCTTCTACAGCCTGATGAATCGCTCCCTCTATCGCCCACTCCTTGTCTGTCACTTGAAGACCATCAAATTGACTAATCCCGCTGGTTTGCTCCAATAAATGAAAAACGGTAATCGGTTTTAAGCTGTCGGTTTGATATGTAAACGATGGAAGATAGGTTTGGATGGGTTCATCTAGCTTTATTTTGCCTTCTTCCACTAACATCATAATTGCTAGAGAAGTAATGGGCTTGCTTAAAGAACCGATCAGAAAGGGGGTGTCGGCGGTTACCTTTGATCCGTCACTTAAAGTTCCCCATTGCTGGTGATAAACGTTTTCCCCCTTTTCTACGATCGCCAGCGATGCACCCGGAATTTGATACTGATCTAATGACTTTTCCATAAATTTCGTTATGATTGCTTCTCTGTCTTCGGTTTTTGCAAAAGTAGAGAAAGGGATTAATAGTAGACTTACTAGAAATAGAATGGCTTTTCTCATGAATTTTCTCCTTTTAAGTAGCTTTGCATTACATCGATTAATACCTGGTACGTTTGATCCAGATCAAATTCGTCATCAAACATTTTTTGCAGCGCTAGTCCATCAAAGCAAGCCAGCAAAATACTCGCTATGGCATCCGCTTCCATTGCTTCAGGGATCAGACTTTTCAGTGGGTTCGAAAGACTCTCTCTGCCGTTTTTCAATATGTTTGCTACTTCATCCTCATATGGACCACTTTTTAAGCCTAACGAATAGAGCTCATATCTCCAACGATACCAATCCGGATCCTTTTCTACTCTTGATTTAATTTCATTCAGAACATCCGATAGATTCATATCGGATTCCGTCTTGCCATCATACTGACGATGGTATTGTTGTTGAATCTCCCTTTGGACAGAGAACAATAACTCATCTTTATTCTTAAAATAATAATGAACAAGTCCAGGTGTAATACCCGCTTCATTTGCAACGTCCTTGATCGAGGCATGATAAAATCCCTTCCGACTAAACACTCTATAAGCTGCTTCTATTAATCGTTGACGTTTATCAGTAGCACTCATGCTATCTCTCCTTTTTGGTTGGTTGACCAATTAAATTGTATGAAATGATTGTAAAGGTCTTGTTTAATTTTTATAAATATTAAGTAAATTTGAGGTGTACTGTATGTTGTTAAATAAAAAGACTGCATCTGTGAGTAGGTGCAGTCAAAATTCAAACGATGTTTTGTAAAACTGGGAGCGATTTACCAACGCCTCTGTTTGAAAGACGTAGTTGAACTTGATTGTGATGCTATCCTTTTGTTTTTTGATAAATCTTTTCTCCGACGATCCTTGCTACAGCGTTTGCACATGTATTAGAAGATGGCAACATCATGCTGTATAAGGCATCTCTAAATGTAATAATATCCCCTGCGCTAAAAAAGCTACCCGTTCCATATGTAATATCTGTCTCTTGGATTACGATTTTTTCATCTAAATTGGTCATATAATCTAAAGCAATGATAGCCGACATTACCTTCGTTACGGATGCAGGATGGCCTGCGATATCAGGGTTTTTCGAATAGATTAACGGTGGATCGTATGGTCCATGTGAAGAAGGCATATAACAAATGGAGACACTCTCAGATGTAATCTCTTCTATCGTTTCGCTTGGGTTTTCAAGCAACTTTTTTGCATTGTCTAAAGAAGTTTTTACATCCCTACATCTTTCTTCTTCTGTTGAAGCCCCTCTAAGGGCTACAACAAACTGTCTGTTATTCGGTGCGCTTGTTATTAACACGACATGGTATCCATCTATTTCATTTGTGCCCCAAATACAGCCTGTTTTTCCGCCAAATAGATCATATTCGTTTTCTATGATTGGAAATGAAACCGTTGTGTTTATCGTTAATTCCCTAGGGGTATCCCCTTCTATATGAAACGTGTACGATTTTTTATTCCAAATACTTGCGAGTTCTTTATATCTAGAAGCGTATATGACCACTTTAACCATATCTCTCGTTGACATCGTGTGTTCGATTGTACTTGGAAATCCTGCAGGTTCTATAAAATGAGTATGGGTCAATCCAATTTCTTTCGCTTTTTTATTCATTTCATTAATAAAAATAGTCATCACTAAATCTGCAAATCTAGTAGATCTACCCTGTTCGTCCATTCCCCTCAAAGAGTTCTCCCTATCATTAGAATTAATAGCGTGATCATCTTTAAAATCTGTCACCTTTGTCCCTCTCTTCAAGTCTTAGTAAAAGTTCTCCCTCAAACTGTTGAACAATCGCCTTATTTTTTGTAACATACAATGTAATCTCTTTAAGTGGTTATTTGCCACTCACGAAATGTCTATATCTTGCAGATTGGTTAATTTAGATTTATTTTCATCCACTAGACCTGCTAGTGTTTACACCGATTTTAACAATCGTCATTTTCAAAATCAAAGGATCCACCATTAATAGCGTGCCCGTCGTGAAAATAAAACCTTTATTCACCATTAAAATTAGTTTTATATTCCTTTCATTTGTGGGAATTATAAATTTGATGATTAATTGAGGAGTGTGTAAGTTGAGAAAAGTTGTTTTAGTTGGTGCTGGTGCTGTTGGTACAGCTTATGCTTATAGTTTAGTAAATCAAGGTTTTATTAGCGAGTTAGTGATTATTGACGCGAATGAAGAAAAAGCAAAAGGGGAAGCAATGGATTTAGTCCATGGAATGGCTTTTGCTAGTTCTAACATGGTTGTAAAGCATGGAGGGTATGAAGAATGTTCTGATGCTCAATTAGTGGTGATTACGGCTGGAGCCAATCAAAAGCCCGGAGAAACGCGACTTGATTTAGTTGAGAAGAACACAAAGATTATGAAGTCCATTGTGCGTAGTGTTGTGGATAGTGGCTTTAATGACATCATCTTAGTTGCTTCTAACCCCGTTGATCTTATGTCGCACGTTGCACAAAAGGAAAGTGGTTTCCCTGCACATAAGGTGCTCGGTTCAGGTACAACTTTAGATTCAGCGCGTTTCAAAGTGTTGCTAGGTGATTATTTTAAAGTGGACCCTCGCAACATTCATGCATCCATTATGGGCGAACATGGAGATAGTGAGTTCCCCGTCTGGAGTCAAGCAAGTATTGGGATTGAATCCCTTTCTAAAGTTCTTGAAAGAAGAAACAACCCAGAGGATAAAAAGAACTTAGAGAACATTTTTTCACAAGTACGTAATGCTGCTTACGAAGTCATTAATCGTAAAGGTGTCACGAACTTTGGAATTGGTATGTGTTTAACGAGAATCACAAAGGCTATTTTCAATAATGAACATTCCATTTTAACTGTATCGTGCTTGTTAGAAGGTCAATATGGACAAAATGATATTTATTTGAGTGTTCCAGCTATCGTAAACAGACAAGGCGTTCAAGAAGTCATTGAAGTTGATCTAGATGACAACGAAGATCAGTTACTCGCTAACTCCGTTGAAGTATTAAAAAAGTCACGTGTAGAATAAAGGGGATGACACTGTTCATTCTTTGGATAGATTCCATATTAACATTACACGAGTTCTTTCGGTTCTACATTCTGCGGACATTGAGTACGTTATTATCAAAAAAAACACTAATTTTAAAGATTTTCGGACACTGAGTACGTTATTTGCTATTCATTACAATAAAATAACAATCATTCAATTAAATAGCGGAATGTATGTCCAATAAAATGTGAAATCACCAATCTTAACTCAAATAACGGAACAACCGTCCTCTTGTAACAGGGGGACGGTTCTCCCTGTTTCATTTTTAATGATCCATATATAAGATAAAAACCAGTGAACTACTTTCCTCTGTTTCTCAAAAAGGAACTCCCATTGATTCATTTACTTAAAACCTTGCACTCCTTTTAACCATTTTCATTATCAAATCAAATGCTCAACCTTTAAAAATGTGCTGGTCGTTGAGATTTTTGCTTTTATTAGAGGTATGATTTCTACTTATCTTTTAACTAAAAAAGGCACTCTCTAAGTAGACAAACTTAAAAAGCACCTCGCATTTTATATTTTATTAATCCATCATTTGTCCACCATTGATTTCTATCGTTTCACCGCAAATATAACTTGCATATTCTGACGCTAAAAATAGTATAGCCCCTACACATTCATCTGATCTGCCTTCTCTTCCCATTGGTATTCCCTTTAAAAAACCACTTCTTATATTTTCAGGAGTATACTTGTCATGGAATGGAGTTGAAATTACCCCAGGACTAATGGCATTTACGCGAATATTGTATTGTAAAAGCTCTTTTGCCATGCCTTTTGTCAGCGTCAAAACGGCTCCTTTAGCTGAAGCATAGTGAAGAGCACCTGCACCTCCACCATTGCGAGCCGCAACTGAAGTAAGATTAATAATAGCTCCATTCTCGTTTTCTTTCATGAAACGAACCGCTTCCTTTGAGCAAAGAAAGACAGATTTAACATTTAAATCATATACACGGTCCCAATCTTCTTCTGTTAATTCCTCAAATGGACATCTCACTAATAGACCGCCAGCGTTATTTACCAATACATCTACACGATTATAATTCTCTATTGTTTTTTCAAAAAGTTTCTCTACATCAGTTGAAGAAGTTACATCTGCCTTAACAGCAATCGCTTCTCCCCCCTTTTCCTCAATGGATTTGACAACATCCATTGCTCTCTGTTCACTATGTAAATAATTAACTACTACTTTAGCACCTGCGTCCGCAAAAGCTTTAGCAGCTTCTGCCCCTATTCCCGTACTTCCTCCTGTAATGACAACCACTTTATTTTCAAAACTTACATTCATCCCATACACCTTCCTTCTACCTACTAATAAGTAAAGTATTTTTGTTCAAAGAATAAGCGTTAAGTTACACCGATATAATTTACAAACTTTTCAATATATATAGTGCAAAAAAAGTTCATTCTTATTCATTACTTATCAGCCTCATAATAACAATGAATCTTCTGCATAATCAAGTTATGGATTATTAATCTTTTTTTTAAAACCTATTAAAATATTAAGTTCATAAAATTAAAAAATTTATGTTGACAACGTTTTCAATAGAACTTAAGATTATATTATCACAATAAGGAAAGCGGTTCCATATTACGGAACAGTCTGAAAGGAGGAATAAATCAAGTGGTTCAGTCCGTTGACCGTGCTTTACGCATACTTGAACTACTTAAGGAACATCCTAGGGGCCAGGGAGTTACTGAAGTTGCAAATTCTTTACAGGTGGCAAAAAGCACTGCTCATCGGCTCCTGATATCTCTTGAAAGACACGGATACGTTCAAAAAGTAGGTAAAGAAAGTACTTATCACTTAGGCCTAAAGTTTATTGAAATGAACTATTTTGTAGTCAAATATTTAAATATTATTGAGGCTGCTAGACCACTTCTTGAAAAACTTGGTAGAGAAACTGAAGAAATTGTTCATTTAGTCATGCTAGATGATCAAGAGGTTGTCTATATTGACAAAGTGGACAACCAATCAACCATTCGAATTTATTCCCAAGTTGGCAGAAGGGCTCCATTGTATTGTACAGGAGTAGGAAAATGCATTTTAGCTTATAGAAATGAAGAAGAGATTCTCAGATATTTAAATCAGGTTCAATTCAAACGTTTTACTGAACACACTTTCGTAAGAGCTGAGGAATTAGTGAAAGAACTTCATATGGTTAAAATAAATGGATTTTCCTATGATAACGAGGAACATGAATTAGGAATTCGTTGCGTTGCAGCACCCATTTTTGACTATAAAGGAGAGGTTCGATACGCAGTCAGCGTTACAGGTCAGTTACATAGAATGACTGATGAAATATTGGACCATACAATTCCTAAGCTATTAGAAACTGTTGAAGAAATCTCTATGAAAATGGGTTTTCAAAAAAAATTATATAAATAGAGGGGCATTTTTATGAAGAAATTAAAATTATTATCCATTTTATCTATTTTAGTTTTATTACTAGCTGCCTGTGGTGGAGGTAATGAATCTACTTCAACAGAGGGAGGTAATGGAAAAGCTTCTGATTTTCCTGAAAAACCTCTTGAGTTAACTGTTCCTTATTCAGCAGGTGGTGGTACTGATACGGTTGCTCGTGCCTTTGCAGACTTAGCAAAAAATGATTTAGGCCAACCCTTCGGTGTTGTTAACCGTGAAGGTGGTGGTGGTGCAGTTGGTATGCAAAATGGTGCTTCTGCGAAGCCAGATGGATATTCGGTAACAATGATAACAGTTGAATTACTTACTTTACCACATACCGGTTTAGCGCAATTCACATACGAAGACTTTAGACCAGTTGCACTTTTAAATGAGGATCCAGCTGCAATCACAGTTCGCGCTGATGCTCCTTGGAATACAATCGAAGAATTTGTAGAAGCTGCAAAAACCGAAAATTTAAAAGTTGGTAATTCAGGAACTGGTGCTATTTGGCACTTAGCTGCAGCTGCTTTTGAAAAAGAAACGGACACTACTCTAAATCACGTACCATTTGAGGGGGCAGCCCCTGCAGTAACAGCTCTATTAGGCGGACATATTGATGCTGTATCTGTAAGTCCTGCTGAAGTTATTACTCAAGTAGAAGCTGGCGAATTAAAGGTTCTAGCTGTAATGGCAGACGAGAAAGTAGAAAAATTGCCTGAGGTTCCAACACTTAAAGAAAGAGGAATCGATTTATCCATCGGAACATGGAGAGGATTAGCTGTACCAAAAGATACTCCTGAAGATGTGGTAAAAGTACTCGAAGATTCATTTGCTACAACCATTGAAAGTGAAAAATTCAAGGGCGTCCTTAACAACTTAAACCTAGGCTACCGTTATGAAAATGGTGAAGGTTTCTCAAATTTAATTAAAGAACAAGATGCATTATTTGCTGAATTAATTCCAGCAATTGGTTTAGCACCGCAATAATAAATAAGCGAAGTGTTATTAAAAGTTGAGTTGGAAAAAGGCTAACTGTGTTTAGCCTTTTCCTAGTTTAAGATAGGTTAATACTGTATGTCATTTTAAGAGAGTATTAGATTACGAGGGATGTCTTCAAAACCACAAACTTTTTATTATCGGAGGTGTCAATTATGACTTTGGCGAATCGGATTATTGGTATCGTTTTAACTCTATTTTCCATTTTTATTTGGATTTCTGCAGATGCATTTCAAACATCCAATACAATCGGTCCTGGAGCTGACTTTTTCCCTAAGGCAACAGCGCTTATTCTTGGTATCTTATCTGTCTTATTAGTATTTAAAAAAGAGGAAACGACTGGGAACATTTTCACCTTACATCGTAAAAACATTCCTCATTTTATCGGGGGATTTATCTCATTAATTATTTACGTTATTTTAATTCCAACTATAGGATTCCTTATTTCTACGATATTAATAACATTGGTATGGATGCTGCTGATGGGTATCCGTAAATGGGCTGTATTAATTTCTGTATCAATACTAGTTAGTGCGGGAGTTGTGCTTCTTTTTGAATACCTAATGAATGTACCAATTCCACACGGAATTTTATATTAAGGAGGCTAGAAAATGGAATTACTCCTAAATGGATTTACCCAAATATTACAACCTAGTGTTTTCATCTTACTTATAGGGGGAGTTATCGCTGGTATCATCATTGGTGCCTTACCAGGTTTGACGGCAACAATGGGTGTAGCTCTCTTCTTACCTATAACATTTGGTATGGATGCCATTACTGGCATTTTACTTTTAATTGGCGTTTATTTTGGTGGTGTGTATGGTGGTTCAGTCGCATCCATTTTGCTGAATACACCGGGTACACCTGCATCAGCAGCTACCGCACTTGATGGTTATCCTTTTACAAAACAAGGTAAAGCTGGAAAGGCATTAGGAATTTCAGTTATATCTGCAACCAGTGGTGGATTAATTAGTACATTGATGTTAATTTTTATAGCTCCACAGCTTGCACAAATTGCATTAGGTTTCAGTGCACCCGAAATGTTTGGACTAGCGTTATTCGGTTTAAGTATTATATCGAGTATTTCTGGCGGTTCCGTACTTAAAGGATTAATTGCTGGGGTGTTTGGTCTTGTAATTAGTACAATTGGTATGGATCCAATGACAAGCTACCCACGCTTTACTTATGGAAACCTTTCACTTTTAAACGGATTAAACTTTATTCCAGTTATGATTGGTTTATTTGCAATCTCAGAAGCATTAGTAATTATGGAAGAAGAGTTAACTGGTGGAAAAGGAATCAAAAAAGTAATCGTTGGCTACGCACTTCCAAAATGGAATGAGTTAAAGAGGCTTTGGGGTACCATTTTCCGTTCAGGTTTTATCGGAACATTCATCGGAATTATTCCTGGTGCCGGAGCTGATATAGCCGCTTTCGTTGCTTACAATGAAGCTAGACGCTTTTCGAAAAAAGAAGAAAAAGAAACATTTGGAAAAGGTAATCCAAAGGGTATTGCAGCTCCTGAAGCAGCTGGTAACGGTGTAACAGGTGGTGCCTTTGTTCCATTATTAACACTTGGTATCCCTGGAGATGCTGTTACTGCAATTATGTTAGGAGCATTAGTTGTACAAGGGATTCAACCTGGACCACAATTGTTCCAAACTAGTGGTGATTTAGTATTTACACTTTTTGCCGGTATGTTAGCTGCCAATGTTTTAATGCTAATTTTCGGGTTAAGTGGTATCCGCCTTTTTACAACAATCTTAAAAATACCTAAAAATATTATCGCAGCAGTAATCATTGTATTATCAACTGTTGGTTCGTTTGCAATCGCTAACAATTACTTTGATGTATTTACAATGCTTGGTGCTGGTATTATCGGTTACTTCATGAAAAAATTCGATTTCCCTGCATCACCAATTGTTCTTGCGCTAATCCTTGGTCCAATGGCAGAAAGTGAAATGAGACGTGCACTTGTTATGTCAGAAGGAAGTTTTATGATCTTCTTACAAAGACCTATTTCTTTAGCATTTATTATTTTAGCGATTGTTTCATTAGTTTTACCATTAATCATGGGTCAAATTAAAAAGAAAAAAGCAACAGTTAATTAGTATTTATTTGGAGGTTATTCATCGTGTTTCCTGAACTCGTTACCATTGGAGAAACAATGATTATATTAGAAGCAGCAGACGAAGGTCCATTAAGATATATTCCTAGTTTTAATAAAAGACAAGGAGGAGCAGAGTCGAATGTTGCTATCGGTGTAGCACGACTTGGTCATTCTGCTGGATGGATTAGTAAAGTAGGTGATGATGAGTTTGGCAAGTATTTAGTATCCTCTATACGTGGAGAGGGTGTTGACACCTCTCGTGTTTTGTATAACAAAGAATATCCGACAGGACTTTATATTAAAGAAAGAGTAAATCCAGGAAAAACGCAAGTGTATTACTATCGCAGCAATTCAGCTGCAAGCCAACTGACAAAGGAAGATATAGATTGGAATTATTTGAAGGAAGCTAAAATAATCCATATATCAGGAATTACGCCTTTCTTAAGTGATAGCTGTCTGGAAGTCACTCAAGCTGTTGTAGCTTTTGCTAAAGAAAATAATATATTTCTTTCATTTGATCCGAATCTTCGTTTTAAATTAATGGATAAAAAAGATAACGCGAAAGAAATCTTATTACAATTAGCTAAACAATCTGATCTTTTCATGCCAGGTCTGGATGAAGCAGAATATCTAATCGGTTCGAGAAATTATGAAGAGATTGCTGATTATTTCTTAAACGAGGGAGTTTCGAAGATCGTTATAAAAAATGGAGCAAATGAGACGTATTATGCTTCTAAAGCTGGAGAGACCGGTGCTGTTCCAAGCTTTAAGGTTGAGCATGTTGCTGATCCCGTCGGGGCAGGAGATGGTTTTGCTGCGGGCTTATTAGCAGGTTTATTAGAAAATAAATCATTGCGAGAATCTGTTGAAATGGGAGCAAAGGTTGGAGCAATGGTCGTTACCATAAGAGGAGATATTGAGGGATTACCAGACAAAAACGAACTAGAAAACTTCCAAAAGAATTGTTCAGATGTACTAAGATAGGAGTTGTTTATGGTGAAACAGGAATTACTTAATAAAACACTGAAATCCGGTGTCGTCGCGGTTGTACGTCGAATCGAAGCTGAAAAAGTCATAGATGTCATCTCATCCCTTGTTAAAGGGGGGATTACAGGTATAGAGGTAACGATGGATTCTCCTAATGCACTTGAAGTTATCAAGGAGGCAAAGCAATTATTTGGAGACAAAGCCGCTATCGGTGCAGGAACGGTTCTAGATGGAAATGCTGCAACTCTTGCAATTCAGTATGGTGCAGATTTCATCTTTGCACCTACATATAAACAAGAAACCATTGAAGTTGCAAACCGTTACGGTAAAATTGCCATTCCAGGCGTATTCACCCCTACTGAAATTTTACAGGCTTATGAATGGGGAGCAGATATTGTCAAGGTATTCCCTGCTAGCGTATTAGGGAGCCAATTTATTAAGGACGTAAGAGGTCCACTTGGTCATATCCCAATGATGCCTACTGGTGGTGTCAATCTTGATAACATTGGTGATTATATCAAGGCTGGTGCAGTCGCTGCCGGTATCGGCGGTTCACTCTTAAGGAAAGACCTAATAGCCAATAATGAATGGGACAAGCTTACTGATTTGGCACATCAGTACGTTACAAAAATAGCAGAAGCTAGATAGAAACAGGGGGACGGTTCTCCCTGTTTCTTTTTTTTACAATAAATATGGAAAGATTGGGAGAACTGGTGAAATGCCCGACTCTGTTTCTAATGACCTTATCCTCTCTTAACTGAAAAGATCCCTAATTCAAGTGCACTACATCACATGAAACAGGAGAACCGTCCCCTTGTTTCACTTATTGGGGCTAACGGATAACTCTCTAAAAATAGTTCCCCTTAAATTTTTATTTTTTTCTATTTTGAGTCCTGATCGTTCGATTGTGTGGATCGTTTCCCGATTAATATTGGCGCCCCATAATTTAACCGTTAAAGGATTTAACACATCCATTACCATACCCACCCACTTTTGCTCACTTCTCATATGCTCCAACATTAGGATTTGACCCCCTGGTTTACAAACTCGTTTCAATTCTTCTAAACCTGATAGCGGGTCTGGAACTGAACAAAATACACATGTTGACACAACTGTATCAAACGTATTGTCTGGAAACGGCATCTTCTGTATATCCGCTTCTATTAATTCAATTGGAAATGGATATCTCCCTTTTGTTACCTTCTGGCGAGCTTGCTTTAACATTCCTTTACTAAAATCAACACCTGTTAGGGATTTCGTGTGATTGGGGTAAAAGTGCAAATTCGTCCCCGTTCCAATCCCCACTTCGAGAACATCGCCAGAGACATTGGATAGTAAATTCAATCTCCATTCTGCTTTAATCATCTTATCCATCACTTCATATATCCTTGAGATTCGATTATAGCGTCTTTTGATTTTTTCATTTCTATTCAAATGTTTTCACCTGCTTCATATTTCACGCTTTCTTATAATAATTAATTATTTTACCATAAAAAAATGACCCCGTTTTGATAGGACCATTATTAAAACATATTTGATTCATTTAATAGCTTCCAAATTACTCGATTTATTAATCCCCCACTACTGTTAGAGCTATACAAATTAAGGAGCAAATCCATAAAAAATCAAGGTAAATATGAAAAGTGAAATATAACCAACTCCAACTAAAACCGCCAACCTAAACAGATACATCATCACTTTTATCGATGTCCTGTCAAACATTCGTTGTACCGCTTTAAAAATGGCATAAATGAAAAATAAACCAAAACGATTTTTTAAATCATTCACCTCATCCTCAACATTTATGGACGTTCAAGTTCCCCTTTATCCATTATCATGACATGTTCTAAATCCCCATCACCATTGGAAAATCCACTTCCATTCACAGAATGCTCTGGGAAAGTCTCTTTACCTTCTTGATCATAAGGAATCCAACCAAAGGTCATAGCTGGTTCAGGAAAACTAAAAAACAAATCAGGCTGTTCTGCTGTTTCTACTTTCCCGAATGCGTCCAGAAACGCTACCCAATTTTCAGGTAACCCCAGCGCACCATACGTTTTATCTTGAAGAGAAATCTTCGTATCCATCTGTACTCTCGGATCATAGTACTCTTTTCCTTCTGTGATCCCATATCCTCTGTCGCGAATGAGAAAAATTTGAATAGAATCTAGTTTATCATCTGGATCAATATTCCACACGAAATGAAACGTTGAAGGGTCCCTCTGATTCACCTTCCACACCATTGGACGCCCCTTTGTATCAATCGATGCAACCCTCCATTTGCGTTTTTGCCAAACCCAGTAGCTTAAACCATAATCATTCTTTTCCGAAATGAACGGGACCACTACATGTTGTTCGTCCACAAAAATACGGTCTTGAATTTCACTGGATCTCGCTTCTGGAAAAACACGATTCATCTCTTCTACTAATTGCTCATTTGTTGGGAAAGTAGCCTGTTTTGAAAAATAAGACCAATAGATTATCGCGGATAACAGTACAATGAAGATCCCTATCACGATCCATAACTTTTTCCTGGTCATGCTCTTATTCCACCCCCTCTAGAAACGATTTTTCAGAGCGAAAATAAAGTTGCTTTTGCGGTGTCGAGATTAACAATCCTTTGCCATCGTCTTCCATATAAATGATGGCATCAATACCGCTTCCCCATTTAGGAGACGTTCCTATGAGTTGATAGGGAAATCGTTCATTTCTATCATTCGGCTCCGTATCCATATAGGTATCCTCATACCATTGGTCAAGAAAAAACGTTTCTTGTTTCAATGTAGGGAGTTGTTGTAATAGGATTTCTTTGTTCAGTGACAAATCCTTTGCTGATGGATGAATATGTATCATGGATGAATTCTCAACCCTTGAAAGATAAGTGGTCGGTTCATCCTTAGGGTACACGACATGATGGACAGGTATGGCGATTAAAGTAGACGCTAAAAAAATAAAATTCGCCCAAAATCCTAACCAAGCAAAAGGACGATACATCTGCCAACGTTCTTCTTTTCTATTAAAAATAAAATATAAAATCCATACACCAAGAGGTAAAATTGGAAACTTTACCATCTCGTCAAACATCGTCCAATTAATAGAAAAAGAGAATAACCCAACAAACATGACCAATAGAATTTTCCATATTTTTGGCTTTACAGTTTGTTTCTTATATATACGATAAGCTAAAAAAATCATAAAGACCCATGCTAACATGCTCGTTACGAAAGCTACGGCATTTATAGTAAAATCAACATCTATCAATATGACACCTCCTCTAACACTCTCTAGTAAATAGTAACATTTACGACTCCTAACCTACACCTACTTTTTTTAACGCTTCCAATCCTATGAACCTGTTCCTTTCTAAAAAAAACAGACATAAAAAGGAACAAATCTGTGCGATTTGCTCCTCTTTTACTCGATTTTCTATTCTTTAATATGCTTCATCAATGATTCCGGATCGAATCCAAGGACCCAATGACCATTAACCTTAGTCTGTGGTACTCCCATTTGTCCGGTTTCCTGAACAAGCCTTTGTGCAGCGATCGGATCTGTCTGTACATTTACTTCTTTGTATGAGATTCCTTGAGACTCAAGGAATTGTTTCATCATTGTACAATAAGGTCAAGTATTTGTTGTAAAAACGGTAATATCATTCATTTTGCAACCCTCCATGATTTTTAATATTTCTATGAGACAGAGGGACAAGCCACATGTCTCAGCGTCAATCCTCAATCTAACTTAAATATACCTAATGTGAGTCGAGGTACCTGTCCCGCTGACTCTCCCATTATACGCTGTCCCTCTGACTCATTTCTTCTTAATCCAGAATTTAATTACGGGTCCGTCTTGTTCGGTTTTTAGGATGGTGTGTCCGGCGTTTTTGGACCATGCTGGTAAATCACTTAGTGTTCCTCTGTCTGTTGCGTGAAGTTCTAGGATTAGATTACTATCCATCGTTTCGATGCCTTTTTTCAGTTTTACAATTGGCATTGGGCATGTTAACCCTGTTACATCCACTACTTCATCAACTTTGATATCGTCGGTTTCCTCAATAACGGTTTCCCCTAAATCGTTTGTTGTGGTTTCTACCTCAACTTCAATAATGCTTCCGAAGACAGAGGAGTATGTTTTCCAACCACCGTCCACATTTTTCACATCGTATCCGTTATTCTTCAAGATTCGTGCTGCTAAATATCCTCTTAATCCAACTTGACAGCTCACATAAACGGTTTTGTCCTTTGGAATCTCGTCTAATCGATTGCGCAGATCATTCAATGGGATGTTCACAGAACCTTTAATATAACCAAATTCACGTTCCATTGGTTCACGGACATCAATTAACAATCCGCCATCCGCAACCACTCCATCCACTTCATGCCATTGAATATGATCGGACTCGCCTTTCATTATGTTCGTAGCCACATATCCCGCCATATTCACTGGGTCTTTGGCTGAAGAAAATGGTGGTGCGTAAGACAATTCAAGGTTTGTTAATTCTTCTACCGTTAATTTACCTTTGATGGCTGTAGCAATGACATCCATTCGTTTATCAACACCATCTGCTCCAACAGCTTGGGCACCAAAGATTTTCCCGGTTTCTTTGTCAAAAATCAATTTTAATGAAATTTGTGCAGCTCCTGGATAATACCCAGCATGGGAACTTGGGTGAATATGAAGAACTTCGTATGGAGTTCCCAAACGTTTTAACGTTTTTTCATTATTCCCTGTGGAAGCCACCGTTAAATCAAATACTTTTGCCACGGATGTTCCTAATGTTCCTTGATATTTCTCATTTAGTCCCATCATATTTTTTGCTACGATTCGTCCCTGTCTGTTTGCTGGTCCTGCAAGTGGAATCGCTGTTTTATTGCCATTTACATAATCAACGACTTCAATCGCATCCCCAACAGCATAAATATCCTCTTGCGATGTTTGTAGATATTCATTCACAATAATGTGACCTCGTGCCCCTAATTCTAGACCAGCGCTTTTCGCTACTTCATTTTCTGGTCTTACCCCAATGGAAAGAATGGTCATATCGGTTTCGACCTCTGTTCCATCAGATAGAATGATCTTTTTGCCGTTATCCGCAAAAGATTGAACGCCATTTTCTAAAATTAGTTTTGCCCCTTTTTCTTGAATATGGCTGTGTAAAATACTTGCCATTTCAAAGTCAATCGGTGCCATCACTTGGTTCGCCATTTCAACAATCGTTACTTCGATTCCACGGTCCACCAAGTTTTCTGCCATTTCAATCCCAATAAATCCGCCCCCGACAACAACTGCTCTTTTTGGCTTTTGATTGTCTACATATTCTTTGATTCGATCTGTATCTGGGATATTTCTTAGTGTAAACAATGCTTTATTTTCTTTTAATCCAGGGATTGGAGGTACAATCGGGCTTGCCCCTGGTGATAACAATAGTTTGTCATATGTTTCGTTATACTCTTCGCCATCTCGTAAATCTTTAATTTTTACCGTATGGTTCGCGGGATCAATGCCCACCACTTCACTCAAATTACGGATATCCATGTTGAATCGCTCTGACATTCCCTCTACGGTTTGGACCAATAATTTGCTTCTATCTGTGATCGTTTCGCCAATATAATAGGGTAGACCACAGTTTGCAAAAGAAATATATTCTCCTCGTTCAACAAGTATAATTTCCACGTCTTCGCTTATTCTTCTTAATTTAGCTGCAGCTGTAGCTCCACCGGCAACTCCACCTACGATGATTACCTTTTGTGTCATGGAATGTCCTCCTAATTATTTTTAACACCCTACCCCGTACCGTATTTTTTATCATAAAAAAAATATACCACATATCAAAAGCCTATTTTGTAAGCTCAATATATAATTAAAACGTTAAAGTTACATCAGCATCTTTAGCAAATTCTAAGAATGTTACCGCTCCACCAACTTCAATACCATCAACAAATACTTCTTTTTCAAGCCCCATTACATCCATTGTCATTTGGCAGCCAATTAATTTCACGCCTAGTTCGATTGCCATCGCAACCATTTCTGGAATAGGGGGTACATTTGCTTTTGCAAACCCTTCTGCAAAATGCTCTTTCCCTACCGGCATAGGCAATTGTTTATTGGCTTCTTTATGAATTAAGTTCAGACCTTCAAATGTAAAGAAAATAGCCACCTCCTGATCCATTGAAGCTGCTGCTGTTGCGATATTAAATACTTTATATGCATCAAATAATCCGCCATTACTTGCAATAATTGCTACTCTTCCACTCATTTAAAAATCCTCCTCCTTCGTCAAATTGAAATCGATTTATTTTACTTACAAACTTATTTTATACCCCAAAGGGTATATAGTCAACTATTTATTATTCAACTTTTCCATTCCAAGCATTCATGCGACCTACCATATTCTCTACTTTGTGACCTAATGCTTTTAATATCCCACATGCTGCCTTACTACCTTCCCTACTGTTTTATTTATGGAAAATCATACAATTTATAAAAAACAAAGATTTCCGAAGATAAAATGGAATGTAATCGTTTTCTTGTTAATTGTTACCGTTTTCACAGTCTTTGCTAAAATATGGGAACCAAAGCATAATATAATGAGTATATTAGGTGAAAGGAGTCATAACTATGAAACCAATTATAAAATTTTTCAGTCTAATCATGGAAAATACAAGATACATTAACGAAGTGTATTATAATTCACTTAATAATCGACACAAATAAGTTACCAATCACATTGATTGCAACTACTACATCATAAGGGGGAATGAACATCGTACCTATATATAAACTATTCCATTTCATAAAATAGAAACCAACCAAATTTTCAAAAGAAAAATGGGTTGGTTTTTTGTTTACCTTTATTTTAATAAGAATTACTTAATGGCAACGATAATCAAAAGGCTTCATCCACAAATAAAAGCTTGTCTCCTTTAAAAACTCACTTTACTAATTAAACACTTGATAGCAAAATTCTCTTTGAACCTTTTTCCAAACGGATAATCCTTGACGTTCAAGTCTATTAATAATTTCTTTTGCATTCACATCACCAGGTTTGAATTCGATCACTATTTTTCCTTTAGGCAAGGATCCTTTGCAAGAAATGATTCCACACAATCCCTTTATTTCTTTTTCAACTACCTGATAGTTTTCAAGACATGATATTCCAAGTACATATAACGTAATTTGATACATCGCTACCTCACCCTTTTCTTACATTTATTTCGATACATAAGGTCTTTCATGCATTTGATAATTTATGATGAGTTTATCTAACTTTTGACTACACTTCAGCGTTTCCTGACTGTCTAATCCTGTTGCTGAAACCGTCAGCTTTAATTCATTTTTCAAATGTTGAATTTGGATGTTTAACCGTTTCCACTCTTTTCCCATCCCAAAGTCACCTCGAAAAATTATCTTTGATTGATATGTCTTACTCTCATTATATGAGAATGATTCTCATTTTTAATTGATAAAGATCAAGTTTTATCATTTTTGTTCATGTTAAAGTGATCCTTTGAAAAGGATTTCTGAAACTGTATCCCTCTTTGACGGGAACATCTGACTTGATTTGCATATCTAAAAAACCGATTTATATTTAATTCATAAAAGGGGTATTTGTCTTTGCATTGGAAGGAGTAATATGTTGCATACAGCATTAATGTCATTTTTTCCGGCAATTCAAACATTGCCTACCAACAGACCGCTAACCAAACAGGATTTATTAAGAGAGGAATTTTTAGTGGATAAAGAAGAAAGTATGGAAATATACTATGCTCCACATAACGAGTACATTAACCTTGAAGCGAAAGTCATGATCGTTGGAATTACCCCTGGATGGAAGCAAATGAAAACGGCTTATGAGCAATTCCTAAAAAGCATGGTATCTGGCGAGGATTTGGAAACATGCTTGAAAGAAACAAAACAGGCTGCCGGATTTGCTGGATCGATGAGAACAAATCTCGTCCACATGCTTGATCAATGTGACCTCCCCCGTATACTCGGAATCTCGAAATCATCTGATTTGTTCGGGAAAAGTAGATCTTTGCTACATACAACATCGATCATCAAGCATCCAGTATTTATTAAAGGAAAAAACTACACCGGGCATCAACCGACGATAAACCGCTCCTCTTTATTACAACATTACGCTTATCGTGAGTTTCCAAATGAGTTAGCACAAATGGCTACTCCTGCGCTCGTAATCCCTCTCGGAAAAACCGTTGAACAGGTCATACTAAGGCTTCTGGAAGAACAGAAACAATTGGATCATACCTATTTATTCGGATTTCCACATCCATCCGGCGCAAATGGACATCGGATCCATCAATTCCAGCAACAACAATCACAGCTTCGTGAAAAAGTGATGAGATGGGGGCAAGGAAAATAAATTTAGACTTACAAGACAGTCACTTCAAACAGGAAATATTCTTGTTCCCCTTAAGTTTGAACATAGAAAAACACGGCTATCAAATCATCTTGATAGCCGTGCTGGAAATTTAAATATAACTCTCGACGTAATAACCGAAATCTTTTTATAATCCTTTTCAGAACTTTATTTTTAACTGCTAAATAATTAATCTTACTATTAAGGGTGACAGGTTTCATTAGCAACAGCTACTAGCACCAATTAATACTAATCCTTCGCCATTTTGACTTTCTTCTTTGTCTAATGTTAATTCCTCAGTTCCTGTCACTTGTGAATCGATTGCTACTTTAATTCCATTAATCGTTTCAACTTGATCATTTTCCTGGGGTGCATCTAAAGTGATGGCAAATTGCGGTCCGCAACATCCTTCTGTTGCAGTTAGGCGAATTCCCTCTGCCCCTTTTTCTTGTAAAAAGTTTTCTAATAGTTGTTTCGCGCTGTCTGTAATTTTCATTGGATTCTCTCCCTTATTTTTGTTTCCTATGCGTTAGGATAGATTCTTTTTAATGCTTCTTTCATTTCTGGTTTCACATTAATTTTTGGTCGTACTGTCTTAGCTATTTCTTCTGCTTCTTCCATTGTACTTGCTTTCCCTAAAGCCAAAAGGCTTCCAATCGCAACCGTTCCTGTGCGATTGCTTCCCCCTTGACAGTGAAAGTAAATGTTTTTCCCTTCGTTGTACGCATTTACAACATGGTGAATAGAGCTCTTAATCGATTCATCTTGATGTTCTGCATCATCCACGATAGGACTATGAACACGGTTATATTTCGATTCTTCTGTTGGTGACTCCGCTCTTAAATCAAAAATAACATCTACTTTTTCATTTTTCATCATATCCTCTACATCATCTGCACCACCGATGTAAATACGATCATTGACTAATTCCTGATAATTCTTTGTTGTCATGTTTTATCCTCCTACACATTAACGAATATAGTCTTTCAGCTTGTCATATCCTACCTTTTCTTCTGGTAACCAAGGAATGATCGCACATTGCTCAGCCTTGTTTTCATTCACTTCTTGAATCCATTTCTTTTCCGCCATCGCTTTTCCTTTTAAGATCGGATCGTTCGTATTTGTAGCGGATAAACTTTGATTAATCACCCACCATGTTGGATGGATCCCTGCCCGTCTTAAATCATCCTGTAATCGTGATGCTTCCAAAACAGGTGTCGCTTCTGCAAGTGTAACGATGACGACAGAGGTTTCCTTTGGATTTCGAAGTTGCGGCAACAGTTTTTTTGCACTCTCCGGTACTTCTCCTGATGACCTTTCAATTTCTTTACTATAAGACTCTGATGCATCTAATAATAGGAGAGTATGTCCTGTCGGTGCAGTATCAATCACGACAATTTCATTTTCTGATTTCGCTACTACTTCAGCAAAAGCTTGAAAAACGGCAATTTCCTCTGTACATGGTGATTCCAAATCCTCTTTTAAGTAGGCTAAACCCGCCTCATCTAAGTCTTTGCTCGATTTCGCGATCACATCAGCTTTATATTTTTCAACTTCTACTTTAGGATTAATGCTGCTAATCGTTAAATTCTGATTATGATGATCGCTTTGGAATTGATAATCTAAATGTGCCGCAGGATCTGTAGTAGTTAAATGGACACGATGTCCTTTTTCAACAAGCCCTACAGCGATGGCTGACGCAACGGTTGTTTTTCCCACGCCGCCTTTACCCATGGTAAAAATCAATTTTGTACCATTCGCTGAAAAATCATCAATCATTGCTTTTAACCCTGGAAGATCTACAGATGGATTTTCCCCATCAAAAACCACTGAAGCCTCATATGGTTTAAATAAATTTCGAAGATTTTCCACACCCGTTAAAGAATAAGAAACATACGGTAATGAGTACGTATCCGTTTCTTTTAAAGAATTAGGCATTCTCTTTAATGCATCCATTTGCCGACGATAAAAAGCAGAGGAAATGTCATCCTCTTCATTGTAATCTTGAAGAAGACCGTTAATAATGAGATTTTGATTTTCCATTCCAATTTCCTTTAACTCCCTTGAAGCACGATCTGCTTCCAAAAGAGAGGAAACATCTGGTCTTGTAACCAAGATCAGTGTCGTTTTTTCCCGATCCGATAGGGCTGATACGGCATTTGAATAAAGCTCTTTTTTATCCCCTAGTCCGGATAAAGGTCCTAAACAAGATGCACCATGCGTACTTTCTTCTAAAAATCCATTCCAAGCAGTTGGAAGTTGTAAAAGTCTTAGCGTATGCCCAGTTGGGGCTGTATCAAAGATGATATGGTCGTATTGATTAACGATTTCACGATTCGTGAGAAACCCTGTAAATTCATCGAATGCTGCTATTTCTACCGTACAAGCACCCGATAATTGTTCTTCCATTGTCGCTAAAACGGCTTCTGGGAATTTTTCACGATAGGGACCTACCACCCTTTCACGATAAGCCTTTGCAGAAGCTTCAGGATCAATATTACTTACAAATAAATGCTCGACAGTCGGAACAGCTTTCGGTTCACTAGTTAATTCCATTCCAAATACATCCTGTAGGTTGGATGCTGGATCCGTACTAATCAGCAAAACCTTTTTGCCACGATCTGCTAATGCCACTGCGGTTGCACAAGCCGTTGATGTTTTCCCCACTCCACCTTTTCCTGTTAAAAATAAAAATGAAGTATGAATATGATTTGGATTGAATGTTGGATACATGTTTTTTCCTTCTTTCCAAACTATTTAAGATCACCTAAATTGAATGATACCCGTGCTTTTGGCTTTTCATTTAATTCCTCTTCTTTTACGCCAAACCATTCAGCGAATTCCTCATTCGTCGGATAGCTCCCTACTTTTACGGTTTTGTCATTTAGTAAAATCACAGGTAATGCTTCGGGTCCCTTTTCCTGAAAAACACGAGTAATTTCATCGTTTTCAGCAAATTTATCAGGGTCATTTGTTAGTTGATATCGTTTAATCTGGAATCCCTTTTGCTCTAAAGAATAGACAGCAGATGCGACTCTAACTAATTCCGGATCAACACTAGGACCACATACACCAGAGGAACAACACATCGCAGGGTCAAAAATTTCTACTTTATTCATCATGAAAACCTCCTATATATTATTAAATAAGCATATACTTATTTACTAGTTTAGATAAAACCAGGAGTATTCCCCTGGTTATTATATTACTTTCCTGTTTCAGCAAAACGTTGGATTCTTTCACCAATCTCATCACGAACACGTTGGAAGAATGCCCACTTTTCTTCGTCAGTTCCTTGGGCCTTTGCTGGATCATCAAATCCCCAGTGTTCACGTTTCACATGAGGGGGTGTCATTGGACATTTATCAGCAGCATCCCCACACAAGGTAACAACTAAAGTGGCATTGTTCAAAATTTCAGGATCAATGATATCGGATGTTTGATTGGAAATATCTACTCCTGCTTCCTTCATGGCCTTTACCGCATTTGGATTTAAACCATGTGCTTCGATACCGGCACTTTTGACTTCCCATTCATCTCCTAAATATTGCTTTGCCCACCCTTCAGCCATTTGGCTTCTGCAAGAGTTTCCTGTACATAAGAAATAGATTGTATTTTTAGACATGAGTAATTGCTCCTTTTAATAAAGTAATAAAGTTATGAATAGACCTATTAACGTGATAAATAGAATCGGAATCGTTAAGACAATCCCTGTTTTAAAATACGTTCCCCATGATATTTTAACCCCTTTTTGAGATAAAACATGGAGCCATACTAACGTTGCTAATGAACCGATTGGTGTGATTTTTGGACCTAAGTCGGATCCAATCACGTTGGCATAAATAAGAGCCTCTCGAATCGTACCGGTAGTACTTGTTTCTGCAATGGCTAATGCATCAATCATGACCGTAGGCATATTATTCATCAAAGATGACAAGAAAGCCGCAATAAAGCCCATTGATATCGTAGCAATGAATAAACCTTGTTCGGCAGCCGCTTGGATAACACTCGCTAACGATCCTGTCAGCCACGCATTACCTAATCCATATACAATTACGTACATTCCAATTGAGAAAAATACGATATTCCATGGTGCCCCTTTAATCACTGCTTTTGTATTAACGGCATGACTTCTTTGTGCCATGATTAAAAAGAAAATCGCTACTGTTCCGGCAACAATTGAAACCGGAAGATTCATGAACTCACTAGTAAAATAACCAATTAACAGGATTCCAAGCACAACCCATGAAAGTCGGAACATTTTTAAATCCCGGATGGCTTCTGATGGTTTCTTCAATTTGGATAAATCGTACGACCTCGGGATATTTTTATTAAAATAGATTAATAAGACCGTAATGGTTGCTATTAATGAAAATAGGTTAGGAATAATCATTCTAGATGCATATTCTACAAATCCAATTCCGAAGAAATCAGCAGAAACAATGTTAACCAAGTTACTTACAACGAATGGTAAGGACGTCGTATCTGCAATAAATCCACTTGCCATAATAAAAGGAAAGATCATTTTTTCCTTAAAATTCAAGTTGCGAACCATGGCGAGTACGATAGGTGTTAAAATAAGTGCTGCTCCGTCATTGGCAAATAACGCCGCAACGATGGCCCCTAAAATACTCACATAAACAAACATTCTAATCCCATTTCCCTTAGCAGCTCGAGCCATATGCAGAGCAGCCCATTCAAATAATCCAATCTCATCCAAAATCAAGGAAATGAGGATGATCGCAACAAACGATAAGGTTGCATTCCATGTAATATCGATCACTTCGATCACATCACTGAATCCAACAACCCCTACTAAAAGAGCGAGAATCGCTCCACCGCAGGCGGACCAGCCAATATTTAAACCCTTTGGCTGCCAGATCACTAAGATCAGTGTTGCTAAAAAGATAACCGACGCTAATATTGCCGTTGTCACTGTTTTAACCTCCATTAATCACAAGAGATACGTAATCCCTGTTCTTCTAATTCTTTTAGTCTAAAGTCTTGATTTGGGATATATTCCAGCAAGCTATGAACGAGAGGATAATATTCATTCTCTCTATTTAAGGAATAGATCACCCATTGTCCTCTTTTTGTTTCTTGAACCAATCCGGCATCTTTTAACTTGCGAAGATGTTGACTAATTGCAGGTTGACTCATTTTGAAAATCTCAACAAATTCACACACACAATAATCATTTGTGTCTAACATTTTAACCATGGTTAATCTTGTTTTATCTCCTAATAGCTTTAGAATGACTGCTGCTTTCTCTACTTCTATCATTAATTCTTGCACAAATACACCCCCTGAACACTTTAAGTATTTATATAACCATTCGCTTATATAATAATACGCTTATATAGTGAGCACAAGCATTTTTTTGTAAATTTTTTATTAACAGTCGACAGACCTTCTTTAATATGTGCCATGCTTTTTGTACCAAAAAAGAAATCCTATTATGACAGCAACTACAATCACCCAAATATAAAATTGATTATCTTTACTCGTTAAATCAATCTTTTCAACCGGTTCATTTCCCTCACCGAGTATCACTAAATCTTCCTGTGAGGCACTTAATTCATTGGTCCGACTACAAATATTTGACACAAGTGATTCCGCTCCATACATCGTTGATTCATTAGCGTAAACCAAATAGTCTTCTCCCTCTTTAAAATCAATGCCGCAATCTCCATCCCCTTGACCGGTTGTAATGATGATTTGGGATTGACTTGCATCTTTCCATGTCTTCGTTACTTCAAAGAGGACTGACTTCGTTACATATCCTTTGAGACTTCGTTTTTCTTTTACTTCAACAACCTTTCCACTAAATATGACCTGCGAACGTTCGAATTCCTCCTCCACAGTTGGTAACTCCGCACACGAACAAGCGCTTGTCATCGAAGGGAAAGCCCGAATAGGAAGGTACTAACGAAAAGAAAAATAAGAATAGCGATTGCCTTCTTCATATCATCACCTTATTTTTTAAAATTCACTACATACAATTCCGATTTTTTTAACTAATAATCAAGGAAGAAAACAGCATTACCGTTTCTCCAGTAATGCCCCCGCTAAATGTCTTAATTGTTTTCCTTCTTCAATTGTTTTTGCAAAGTAATCGCAGTAAATAAAAATACAAATGTATAAATTACACTCTTCCAATCAAACGAATGATCATTAATCGAGTACATTATTGTTATTAATGATATCAAAAACAAAAAATAAAGAATGTAAATGAATACTTTCAATTTATTCCCCCCATAAAATTGATTATCTTATCTATCATGTTACCATAATAGACTAATCTCCTATTAGTCTAAACTTATTTTCCCCCTAAAAGGACAAGCCACATATGCCATCTTTCTGTCTAGTTTGTAGACAAAAAAACAAGGCTACCGATTCCGCTCGATCGCCCTGTTTGAAGGTTAAATATTCAAGTTATTCCACTACTGTTGAAACCTGCCAGAAGACTCCATATTTATCTTTCACTTGTCCATATAATGGACTCCAAGGAGTTTCTTGGAGCGGCATGATTTCTTCGCCACCTTCCTTTAGTTTCCCGTACACTTCTTTTGTTTTTTCACTATCATTCATAAGAACCGCAATAGTTACATTTTCTCCTATCTGATAGGGTTGACCTGGAAAGTTATCTGATATCATTAGGTGGGTATTTCCAATTCTTAAATTTGCATGTATGATAAGATCTTTTGCTTCTTCTGGAAGAGTAGATCCTGGTTCATGAGGGTATTCTCCAAACGTTTGAACACCAAGAACCTCTGCATCTAATGCATCTTCATAAAATTTTACAGCCTCTCTTCCGTTGCCATTGGTTACTAAATAAGGATGAACACCTAAAATCATCAAACGCACCTCTTTTTTAAAATTTTGATATGTACCTAGAATACAGCGTTTTTTCATTAAGTTTGAAAACACCGATAATAGTAAGTTGTTCTGATCATACGATTTCCATTCGCTCCAAATTTTTTATGGACATTGAGTACGTAATTATCGTAATTTGTTCTATTATCGAGCGTCTTCGGACATTAAGTACGTTATTTGCTAGTAATGACGAAAAAATAACAACCTTTCAGATAAATAGCGAACCATATGTCCGGCAAAAAGGTGAAGTCACTATTATGGCTGTAAATAACGGAATGTGTGTCCTATTAACTATACATAAAAACAATACTGATCTACTTCCCACAATAGTATGACCCTAATTCATCCATTCAAACGGTTTTCTCATCCTTTTTAGACTCTCTCTTTCACCATGTCTTGAAGCAAATACCGCGCATCAGCTCCAACTCCTTGAATCAGTGCGGATTCTCTACTAGATTGCCACGCTAGCCCCAAAAAGTATAAACCATCAATCCTTGTAATCCCTCTTTCATGATGAGGAAAACCATTCTCAATCATGAAACTAGGGATATCAATCCAACGATAATCTGACTGGAATCCTGTAGCCCAAATTACATTATTGACTTTGACTTCACTTCCATCATCAAAAATAAACCTATCGTCCAAAAACGATGTCGTTCTTGGTTTTAACGTGATTCTCCCACTCTTAAGTTGTGATTTTAGTTGGAATCCAAAGATCGGATCATGCTGTTTTTTAAGAAATTGACCTACCGTTGAATGAACATTGGCTCTGTACACACCTAACTTATCGAAATACCAAAAGATGCTCTTGCTACCAACGTCTTGTGGCAAGAATTTCATTTTATGACTTACCGAAAAATAAGTGTCCCTCTTTTTAGAAACCTCTACTGCAATTTGTGCGCCAGAGTTTCCTCCTCCAACTACTAATACAGAGCCTTCATTTAATTGATTTGGATTCTTATATTGTGAAGAATGAACTTGATATACCTGATTCGAAAGTTCCTTTGAAAATGGCGGAAGGGATGGATGTTGAAACGGACCCGTTGCAACAACAACCTTCTTCGCTATGAATTCTCCATTATCAGTCATCACATGAAAGCCATTGTCTGTTTGGGATAATCTTGTGACTGTTGTTTTAAGTTGAATGGGTAGAGAGAACATATTTCCATACTGTTCTAGGTATTGGGCTACTTCATCCTTTGTTGGATAGCCGTTTGGATCTCCCTCCATCTTTAACCCTGGTAAAGAACTATACGTACGAGGGGTAAATAAAGTTAATGAATCATACCTATTTCTCCATGTTTCTCCAATTTCATTTGCCTGATCAAGAATTAGAAAAGATACGTTCGTCTTTTTTAAATAGTACCCCATGGAAAGACCTGCTTGACCTGCGCCAATAATGATTACATCATATTTCATCTATATCACGTCCTGTTTAGAACTAATCCGTCAGTGGTAGAAAAAATGAAAAAATAACTAATCGCGTTTTCACTTTTATATAATACTTATCTCAACATATTTTCGAGATAAAGCACGAAAATCCTTTTTATGTGTAAAGTCCTTTCATATTGATAATATTCCACCCCTTTTTCCTGATCAAAAATTTGACAAAAAACAAGGCTACCGACTGCTCGATAGCCTTGTTTAAAGGTAACATTATTCTAGTTAAGAATATATTTCTCAAAAACATAACCGAAGTCTTTTTCATGATACTTATCATAGCTCGATTTTAACCAATCAAATGAATACTCAGTGAGTTCTGTATACTCCTTCGATAAGTCATATCCTTCTAATCGGGAGTCACGCAATACCTCTACCGCTTTGTTGAGACTGTCGTGTGACATTTGCAGGTAAGCAGTATTCTCGTGCATTTTTTCTGAAATGTATAGGAGAGCCTTGTATAGGTCTTTTAGTTTTTCAATCTCTTTTTTATCGACATCAATCGAAAACCGTAAGTCACCTAAGTGGAATTTAATTTCTACATCTAAGTCAATTTTTCCCGCTGTTTCTAAAAGAACATTTGACATTCTGTGCTGGCTGTATGGATAACGTTTCATTACCCGTTTAGAAGAAACTGCATTTTCACCGTCAATGTGAATAAGAGCTAAATTGGTAAAGCAATACTCATCGCTCTTTGTCATGATTAAAAAATAAATCTTTTCATCATCCTCATGTCTTACGAAGTCATCCGATTGTGTTTTTTCATAATCATGTGGTTCAATAATCTTTCCAATATCCGATAATCCTAACGCATCTGAGGCAAATTTCTTCAACATAACGATCTCTCCCTTTTTCAAAAAAAGTTTATGTAACACCTTCTATATCTATTTCAATGATATCAAAAATAATCTCTTTTTCTATCACTTTCACAAAACTTTCCAAACAATAATGTGCATTGCTTCAGCGGTAAAAGCGGTACAAATGATTGGCTATCCTTCCTATCCATCCATTTTCGGATGGCTTAGTATTTTAGTCAAAAAGGACTGGCAGACTTATCTTTTCCTCTCACTATTTCTTTGATTTTTCATCATACAGATCAATAAATAGATTACCGCTCGAATCAAGTTGAGCAAGAAATACATCGCTAATATTACTTGCCCCTTGTTTTTTACTTTCACTTAAGAGCCATTTTTCAGAATAACCTGATACTGATAGATTTTTCAGTAAAATTTGTCCATCTAGGATTAAGAGAGTTGGGGCATGTTCTTGTTTTAATGCCATATGTAACATTTGTGGCGTGATTGGTTGTTGAGAAGTTTTTTTCATCACACTCAATTCTCCATTGGTTTCCAGTACCGCCATTTCAACATCCGCGATTTTAAAGATGCTTTTTTCCCTTAAAAGCAACATGAGTTCATCGATCGTTAACTGAACTTTTTTCATACTATCCTCAAAAACTTCCCCGTTTTTAATAATGATCGTTGGTCTCCCGTCAGTGAATTGTTGAAATTTCCTCGACTTTAAACCCAACCAAGCCAAAATGATGGGAAAAAGACCCCAAATGGCTAGTGAAACTAATCCATTAAGAATTTTAACATTTTGGTCAACTGACATTTCGGCTGCTATTGAACCGATTGTAATCCCGACACAGTAATCAAAAAAAGTTAAATGCGATATCTGCCTTTTTCCCATAATACGAGTCAAAAAGAGCAGCAAAATAAAGGATAAGACAGCACGAATGATAATAACAATAATTTCAGGCATCCCAAAACCTCCAGTTTTTATTTGGGTAATCTTTAGTATTATGGAGAAACATAAATATAACTATTCGATTTATAAGGAGGAATGGGCAATTGATCCAAAAGCTCTTATTGGTACTCATTATGATATCTACTCTTACAGGCTGTTCGAATCTAACTGGCGAAAAGGAGTTTAGGGAATCTCTCTCCAAAGTGGAAGAACCTTTACATGCAGGAAATTGGGATGAGGGAAAGAAACATGCCAATGAGCTCCTCGACATGTACAAAACAAACAAATGGAGATTACAGATGATTGGCGCTGAAGATGAATACGAACAGCTGCATGAAAGTATTAACCGACTACGTACAGCCATTGACGAAAAAAATCTACTCCAAGCCAAATTGGAGATGGCAACGATCTATGGAATTTTCGAGGAAATGTATTCGATATAAGGTTTAAAGGGGATGTTGTTAGGTTACTTTTTGTTCTACCGAACTATCCAGTAACAACAGACACACTATAAACCGTTAAAGATGGGTAAAGGCTTGGGCAAAAAGAAAAGACTGGACCCCCATTGGATCCAGCCTGGATTGCGATTGATTTTATGATTGGATCAAGATGAAGGAGATCCTTGTGTGCCAATCTTTATTCGTTATTTCGCTCTTTATCCTGAAAGAACTGGTATCGATCCACATTCACAAAACTACATTCTGGAACAAGTGGATTTTTTCGAATAAGAATCGCTAGCTTATTAAGCAATTTAGATAAATGAGAACGTTCCTGTTCGTCTATCGCGAACTCTACCCCATACTGATAGATGTTGGATTTTAATTCCTTCATCCATACAATGGAGCCATACATGGTAATCGTTTTGCCCAGTATTTCTGTTTTGAATTCCAATAGGATATCACGATGAATAGGCAAACGAATATCCGATAAAAAACGCAAACCACCTAATCCAATATCTTCGACCAGTACCTCTGTTTTTCCAAGGTTTACGTCTTTACCATGGATTCTTGTAAGAGTCATGGATGCACATAAAGGAACGTCAAAATTCATCCTAAAGAACTTTCGCCTCTCCTCTATGACGATATTTTCATTATTGTCATTGGGCAGTTCTATTTTCCCCTTCTTTAAGTGAATAGCAAACTCATCCGCTGGGATTGGTTTAGAAAATAAATACCCTTGAATCATGTTGCAGTTGTACTCTTTTAATAGTTCTAGTTGTTCTACTGTTTCTACACCTTCAGCGACTACATCCATTTCTAAATGATGGGCCAAATCAATTATCGTCTTTGTAATAAAATTAGAGTTTTCCGCATCCGTTCGACTTAAATCATTAATAAATGAACGATCAATTTTTAAAGTATCGATCTTTCCTTTAAATCGTTTAAGGTACGAAAGGGATGAGTAGCCTGTACCAAAATCATCAAGAAAAACCTTAATTCCTAGCTTCTTTAATTCATCCAATATCGAGATAACCACTGTCTCATTTTCTAGAAGATAGGTTTCGACTATTTCTACTTGAAGGTATTTTGGGTCTAGATTTATTTCTGACAGGATCTTCTTAAGATTGACAACTAAGTCTTTTTCTAAGAAACGTTGAGCTGAAAGATTGATGGATACTGGAATGGCTGGTAAACCAGCATCCTGCCAAGCTTTATTTTGAATGCATACTGATTCTTTAATCCATCTCCCAATTTCGATCGTCATTCCTATTTCCTCTGCGATCGGAATAAATTCACCTGGAGAAACGATTCCCCATTCTGGATGATTCCAGCGAATAAGCGCCTCAGCACCGATCATTTGAAAAGTAGTCGCACAGATCTGGGGTTGATAATATAATTCCAATTGATTCATTTCCAATGCTTTTCGAAGATCGGACTCTAACGCAAATCGTTTATAGGCTTCGGTATCAATAGAAGAAGTGTAAATTTGATACGTGTTCTTCCCCTTCGCTTTTGCTTTATTAAGAGCCGAATCGGCATGCTTTAAGAGGGTCTCAGCGTCTTCTCCATCATTAGGAAAAATACTGATCCCAATGCTTGCGGTAATGAATAGTTCGTATTTATCAATATGAAAGGGATCCTTTAATGATTTAATTAGTTTTTTTGCATATTCTGCAACCCGATGTGTATATGTGTTTGGTAACAAAATAGCAAATTCATCTCCACCATCCCGTGAAAGTACATCATCGTCCCTAATACACCTTTCAAACCTTTTAGAAGCTTGTTGAAGTAACTGGTTGCCTATAGAATGACCGAGTGTATCGTTCACATACTTAAAACGGTCCAAGTCTAACATCATAACTGTTAACGGTTGTTGTAATGTTTTACTGATGATTAGTTCTTGTTCTAACTTTTTGTAAAATAACCTTTGGTTTGGAAGACCAGTTAAAAAGTCGTGATAGGCCATATATTCATTTAATTCTGCTGCCTTTTTGCGTTCTGTTATGTCTTGAAGGGTCCCAACTATATATGGTTTATTTTGCAAGAAAACCTTCTTTGAATGGGACTCAATATCTAAGATCGTGCCGTCTTTCTTGATCATTCTGTAAGTATGAATGATCCCTTTTTCTCCATCCATTAACACTTTACCAATAGAATCCAAATGAGACATGTCTTCTGGATGAGTATAATCGAAGAAATTTATTTTAGTTGTATAGTCATCCTCTCCCAATATCTCATGGAATTTCTGATTTCCGTATGAGACTTTTCCATCTTCTTCTACCATATAAACGCCAATCAGCGCTTCTTCTACAATACTACTGAATTTCAATTCAGACTCAGCCAACTCCAGTACAGACTGCGTCATTTTTGTAATATCTTTTGCGATTCCAAACATGCCAATCACTTTGTCTTCGGTTATTGCAGGGATCAAATCCAGACTAATATCCACGTTGCTTCCACTTTTGTGTAAGAATGTTGTATAACTATATTGTCTTTCCCCGGTCATAGCCTTTTTAAAAAGTTCTTTATAAATCGCAATCTCACTTGGTAGCAATAATTCTTCAAAAGGTTTTAATTCCATTTCCTTTCGTGTATAACCAAGTTTTTCAGAAAATCCCTCATTTGTATTCGCAATGATTCCATTCATATCCAAAAAAACGACCATGTCAGGGTTATATTCAAATAATGAACGATAAAACAGATCTGAATCAACGATTGTACTCGTTCTAGATGAATCATCTGTCGAATTAACCATTCTCTCAAACTCCCTTTTGTCATTCAATATAATTGAGCTATTTGATTTTGAGTTTCACATTTTTAATATGTTTTAATGATATCATGAAAAAAACGTTACTAATGGGATATTTAATAGGTAACTTCAACCAGCACAGATCTTTTATAATACCTCGTTCATAAAAACAAGGCTATCGAATTCGCTCGATAACCTTGTTTTTAAATATATGAAAGGATAATGAATTGGCTTTTTTTAAAATAATTGTCTTGATAAAAAACACAAGACTTTATGGAATTTAGTCAGTCAATTTATGATTGAAATCTCAAAAATTAGACTCATACCATTTTCTAGCAGCGTCAACTTCTGTAGCTGTTAATTGATGACCTCTATTTTCCCAATGCAGGGTTACTTCTGCTTTAGCCTTTTCCAATAAGGATTGTAGTTCTATGGACTCTGAAGAGGAACAAATCGGATCGTTCGTTCCAGCTGCTATAAATACTGATCTTCCCGTCAAATCAGGCAACTCTACTCCACGTCTTGGCACCATCGGATGATGAAGGATCGCACCCTTTAATGCGTTTTGATAATGAAATAATAAACTAGCAGCTATATTGGCTCCATTTGAATAACCAATTGCGATAATATGATGTCGGTCAAAGCCATATTTTTCGGCAGTCTCATCTAGAAATTGATTTAATTCTTTCGTTCGGAATATAAGATCTTCTTCATCAAAAACACCTTCCGCTAATCTTCTGAAGAATCGAGGCATCCCATTTTCTAATACATTTCCACGAACACTTAATACATTAGCCTCATTATCGACTACTCCAGCAAGCGGCAGCAGATCTAATTCATTGCCGCCTGTACCATGAAGCAATAGCAACGTTGGTTTAGTTGGATCTTGACCTTTATTGAATACATGTTTCATTCATTATCGCCTCCGTAAGTCTTTTCTGCATATAATCTATTCATTCCGTTTATTCTTTAATGAATTCCTTCGTGCTTCTTACTGTATCAATTGGACGTACTAATTTCTCTATTTCTGCACGTTTAGGCTCTAAGAATGGTGGTAAAGATAATTTTTCTCCAAGTGTTTCATATGGTTCGTCACCCATAAAACCAGGACCATCTGTAGCAAACTCAAATAAAATTTGTGGCGCCACTCTTGCGTACAAGGATTCAAAAAAGTGACGATTGACATAACCAGAGGTCTGGAAGCCAAAACTACCCATACGCTCGATCCATTCTTCTAAAACAGAACGATCTTCTACACGGAATGCCGCATGGTGTACCGTTCCATAACCTTGTCGGGCTTGTGGAAGAATCGTATTATATTCAACAATGACTGAGGCTCCATTGCCGCCTTCCCCTACTTCAAACAAATGGAAGGATCCTTCTTTAGCCGTTTCTTTAAATAATAGGACTTTCTCCAGCACTTCTTTAAAATAATCAAATTGCGCAATACGAACAAATACAGGTCCTAAACCAGTAATCGCATATTCCAATGGAATGGGTCCCTTTTGCCAAGGTGTACCAGATTCTACGCCTCTATTGAATTCATCTGAAATCAATTGATAGTGTTGATCATCAAAATCAACGAAAGAGAGAGTTTTCTTGCCAAATTGCTCTTTAATTCCCGTGTGCTTGACTTCTAAACGATCAAAACGTTTTACCCAATAGTCTAATGCGGCATCACTCGGTACACGGAAAGAGGTCTTTGAAATCTCGTTTGTTCCATGTACACCTTTTGGAACGCCTGGGAAGTCAAAGAAGGTCATGTCTGTTCCGGCGCTCCCTTTGTCATCCGCAAAGAATAAATGATAGGTTTGAATATCATCTTGATTGACTGTTTTTTTCACTAAACGCATCCCTAACACATAGGTAAAAAATTCATAGTTCTTTTCTGCACTACTTGTTATGGCGGTTACGTGATGGATTCCTTTTAATTCGTTCATTTTATTTTCCTCCTAGAAATGTTTTAGTTCATTCCTCAATCGGTTTTAGAATTTTTTCAATTTCTGCTCTACGGTCTTCTAAAAATGGCGGTAATACTAATTTTTCTCCCAATGTTTCAATATCATCACCATCAACCATAAATCCTGGTCCATCTGTTGCGATTTCAAACAAAATCCCGTTTGATTCACGGAAATATAGGCTCTTAAAGTAGAACCGATCCACGATACCAGTTGTTTGGAAGCCTCGTGCTCGTACTTGTTCTAGCCAATAGCTGAGCTCTGTATCGTTTTTGACACGAATCGCTAAGTGATGAATACTTCCACGACCAGGTCTTTCCGTTGGACCGTCTAAATATTTCACAACGATTTCGCCAAAAACCTCTCCTTTGATGGATTGAAAAACCGCTTCGTCCTCACTACGACTTATTTCTGTATAGCGAAACATGTCTGTGAGGGTGCTTGCTAGTTTATCAAGTCTTCGTACCGTCATTTCCACAGAACCCATTCCCTGGATTTGATGCTCGACAGGAACCTCGGACTTTTCCCATGTTTCCCAGTGTTTCACTTTCTCTCCGTTTGACACAATCAGTACCAAACGAAGTCCTTCAGGATCCTCAAAGTGTAGAGCAGGATGATTAGCATACGTGGTGATATCACTATGCTCAACACCATATTCCTCAAAACGCGCTTTCCAATAGGTTAAACTTGCCTCTGATGGGACAAGTAAACCAATTTTTGTGATGGCATTGGTCCCACGATGTGTACGACCCACTAGTGGCATTTCAAAAAAGGATAGTTCAGTACCTGGGCTCCCTGTTTTATCTCCGTAAAATAAGTGATACATGGATGGGTCGTCTTGGTTCACTGTTATTTTCACGCGACGTAAACCAAGCACTTGTTTATAAAAATGATTATTTTGACTTGCATTTTTTGTAATCATTGAAATGTGATGATGTCCTGGAATTTTATACATTGATCATCCCTCCAATTTCAGTTAACTAATCAAGTGATAGTTCAAAAAAATAAAAGCATGATATTTCTACAATTGAACGGGCCTTAATGTTCTAATTTACTCTCTGTATGTTTTTGTAGTTTTGTCATCAACTTGTATAGGCTCTTTTGCTCTTCCTCTGTTAAGCACTCATTAAGAATGGATGTTTGAAAAGTCAGCTGGTGTTCAAACACTTCCTGCATTTTAGCTTCCCCTTTTAAAGTCAGGGTAATCCATTTCGTTTTCCAATCCTGCTTACGCTGTATATATCCCTCTTGTTCAAGTCGAGCGAGCATCCGTGAAATTCCACCCTCTGAGACTGTTACCTTCGTGGCCAGTTGACTTTGTGTGATCGGCTGATAAGTCGAAACCTGGTTTAATACATCAAACTGTGCCGTTGTAATCCCAAACTGTTTTAAGAAATCATTGGACAATACATTACTTTGATGGGTAAATCGAGCAATACGCAACCATATAAGTGAACCAAGTGTATTTTTTTTCATTTGACTCATTTCCTTTCGTTACTATCACTTTACACCTCAAGTGATTAAAACGCAAGGAAAATATCTTGAATTCGAGATATTTTTTGTACATCTATTTATTTCATGCTGAACTATCACTAATAATGAAGTTTCTTAACATAGTAAATCGGGTGACCAATTCCTTTAAAGTCAAATAAAATCAAAAAGTCTGGTAGGTGATCAACCCTCACCAGACTCTTAATAAATGTTGAAAGAGAGATGAAGATATTCCTCTTCCAATTTATGTTATTTATTAATTCACTAAGTGATGCTGTCCTTCAATAAAACGAACAGACCGTGACTTTCCGTGAATAACAATCGAATGGGTGATGCCCAAATTACCTTTATACTGAACACCTCGTAAAAGCTCACCGTCTGTTACACCTGTTGCAACAAAATAGGTATCATCACTTTTTACAATATCATCTATAAATAAAGTTTTAGTAAAATCATTCAGTCCCATTTCCTTTAAGCGGTTTTTTTCTTCATCTGTTTGTGGAAGTAATTTACATTGAAAATCTCCGCCTAAGCTTTTCAATGCGGCTGCAGCCAGTACACCCTCTGGCGCACCGCCAGAACCAAGCATCATATCTATACCAGAATGTTCAAAAGCCGTATGGATAGCAGCCAATACATCACCGTCTTGAACGAGTTTAACTCTAGCTCCTGCAGCTAGTATCTCCTGAATAATTGTTTCATGTCTTTCACGATCTAAGATGGCTACAACAAGGTCTTCGACATTTTTATTTTTTGCTTTTGCTACAGCCTTTAGATTTTCAATAACAGGAGCATCTATATCAATTTTTCCAGAAGCTTCAGGACCAACAGCTATTTTTTTCATGTACATATCCGGTGCATGTAATAAAGTACCTTGCTCTGCGACTGCGATGGTCGTGAGTGCATTTGCTGTTCCAGCAGCAACAATGTTTGTTCCTTCTAAAGGATCTACCGCGATATCCAATTTAGGACCATTACCTGTTCCTAATTGTTCTCCAATATATAACATCGGTGCCTCATCCATTTCACCCTCCCCAATCACAACGGTTCCTGACATCTGGATGGCATTAAATGTATTCCTCATTGCTTCGGTTGCGGCTTCATCCGCTTCTTCTTTCTTTTTTCTTCCGGTCCATCTTCCAGCGGCTAAAGCTGCGGCTTCCGTTACTTTCACAAATTCAATGGATAAATTATTATTCATTTTTTTCACCTTCCTAACTCTCAAATGAGGATGTTTTATTTACTTACTCTATTGTTTTACTAGCTATTAAAAATTCTTGAAGTCAAGATTAACAGGGTAAAACATTGAAACTTGAATACTAGTATACATTAAAAAACTGATATCAGACCCCAGAATAAGCATTAAATGCTCCATCGACTGGTATGACTACTCCATTTACAAAACCAGAAGCTTCAGGGCTTACTAAATACAACAAAGTACCGATTAGCTCCTGGGACTCACCAAATCGATCCATAGGAGTTTCACGAATAATTTTTTCAGAGCGTTCTGTATAGGACCCATCTTCGTTTTTTAATAATTTTTCATTTTGACCTGTGATGAAGAAACCCGGTGCAATTGCATTTACACGAATCCCTACTTTTGACATATGCACAGCCAGCCACTGAGTGAAATTGCTCACCGCGGCTTTTGCCCCGCTATAGGCCGGTATTTTTGTTAAAGGAGTAAAAGCATTCATGGATGAGATGTTAATAATGGTTGCACCTGGGCGATTGACCATATCGGTAGCAAATTCTTGGGAAGGGAGTAATGTCCCTAAGAAATTTAGGTTAAAGACAAATTGTACTCCTTCAGGGTCCAAATCAAAAAATGTAATCATGTCATCCTGCTTATCTGTTAAATCTTCTTCAAATAGATATTCTTTTGTTGTTTGACCTTTAGGATGATTGCCCCCTGCAGCATTGATTAAAATATCAACAGGACCTAGCTTTTCACGAATGACATCATGTGCTGCCTTTAAGCTTTCTTTATTTACGACATCCCCTTTTACACCAATTGCTATACCGCCATTTTTTTGTACTTCTAATGCTTTCTCCTCAGCATTTTCAAGCCTTCTGGCCAAAATCGCCACTTTCGCTCCACAAGCTGCTAGTGCATCTACGAAATGACCTGCAAGGACACCCGTTCCTCCTGTTACAACTACAACTTTTTCTGATAAATCAATATGAAACGGTAATTTTGTCATTATCATGTCTCCTTTTTTGTACGCCTTTTCTTATCTAAAAGAATGGTCCATTATGCTTTATTTGCAGAACCAAATTCTCGTATTTTGCCTATCACGGTTTCTTTAATTGCATCTCGAGCCGGTCCTAAATATTTACGTGGATCGTACATTTCTGGATTTGCAGCTAATACTTCTCGTACTTTTTTAGCTGAAGCCATTTGGTTTTCTGTGTTTACGTTAATTTTTGCGGTTCCTAACGAAATAGCCCTTTGGATATCTTTTGTAGGAATTCCAGTTCCTCCGTGAAGAACGAGCGGTATTCCTGTAAGATGACTAATTTCCTTCATTTCCATAAAACCTAAGTTTGGTTCCCCTTTATATGGGCCATGAACAGATCCTAAAGCAGGCGCTAAACAGTCAATCCCCGTCCATTTTACAAGCTCCTCGCATTCTTTCGCGTCTGCATAAATAACACCCTCTGCCACAACATCATCCTCTTGTCCGCCTACCGTACCTAATTCAGCTTCAACGGATACACCTCTTGAATGTGCATATTCGACTACTCTTGAAGTGATCGCTACGTTTTCTTCAAATGGATGTTGAGAAGCATCAATCATCACGGAAGTAAAACCAGCGTCAATCGCACTTTTACAATTTTCAAAAGTCGATCCATGATCTAAATGAATTGCGACTGGAACCGTTATTTTGTACGATTCGAGAAGACCTTCAATCATTTTTACGACCGCTATATATCCACCCATATACTTTGCTGCACCTTCGGAAACTCCAAGAATCACAGGTGATTTTTCTTCCTCTGCACCTTGTAAAATCGCTTGTGTATATTCCAAATTATTAATGTTAAATTGACCTACTGCGTACCCTTCATTTTTCGCTTTATTAAGCATATCTTTCATTGATACTAGTGACATTCTATTTCCCCCTTTTTTATAAAAACCCCTTAAGTCGTATCCATTTATCTATTACTCTTATAATCATCCAAATATCAAAGTTTTTTTTTCGAAAACCTTTGATATTTGGATGTAGTATTATTTATTCAAACGTTTTAACAAAGCCTCTTTCTCCGCTTCATATCCTGGCTTGCCTAGTAGAGCAAACATGTTTTTCTTATAGGCTTCAACACCAGGCTGATCAAATGGATTTACCCCCATCAACAAGCCACTTATTCCACATGCCTTTTCAAAGAAATAGACCATTTCGCCGAATGTATATTCATTTAATTCATTTAGCTCGACTACCATGTTTGGCACTCCACCATCAACATGAGCTAATACGGTTCCTTGGAACGCATTCTTATTGACTTCATCCATTGTCTTTCCAGATAAGAAGTTTAATCCGTCAAGGTTAGCAGCGTCTTCTTGAATCGTTACTTCTATTTTTGGTTTTGCTACTTGGACCACTGTTTCAATTAAATTTCTACGACCTTCTTGAACATATTGTCCCATTGAATGCAAGTCTGTTGAAAAATCAACTGAAGCTGGGAATAACCCTTTATGATCTTTTCCTTCACTTTCCCCAAATAACTGTTTCCACCATTCAGACACATAATGAAGAGCAGGTTCATAGTTAACGAGTAGTTCGATCGATTTCCCTTTACGATATAGTGCATTACGAACAGCTGCATATTGGTAGCTTTCATTTGTAGCAAGATCAGGATTATTGTATTTATCAGCAGCAGCGGCAGCCCCTGCCATCATTTGATCAATATCCAGTCCTGCTGTAGCAATTGGCAATAATCCAACAGCTGTTAATACCGAGTATCTTCCACCAACATCATCAGGAATGACAAATGTTTCAAGACCCTCTTCAGTAGCAAGTTGTTTTAATGCCCCTTTTTCTTTGTCTGTTGTAATATACATTCGTTTTTTCGCTTCTTCTTTTCCATATTTCTTTTCTAAATAGTCACGGAAAATGCGGAAAGCAATCGCCGGTTCTGTTGTGGTTCCTGATTTTGAAATGACGTTAATTGAAATATCTTTGCCTTCCAACAGTTGTAATAAATGAGAAACGTAGGTAGAACTAATATTTTGACCTGCAAAATAGACTTGTGTATTCCCCTTCATTTGATTATGGAAGGAGTGAGAAAGTGCTTCAATGGCTGCTCTTGCACCTAAATAAGATCCTCCTATCCCAATCACAATCAACGCATCAGAGGTCTTGCGGATTCGATCGGCCGCTTGCTTGATCCTTGAAAATTCTTCTTTATCATAGTCGTGTGGAAGTGTTACCCATCCTAAGTAGTCAGATCCCGGTCCTTTTTGGTTATGGAGCATATCGTGTGCTACTTCTACAAAGGGTGCCAGATTGTCCACTTCATTTTGATTCATAAACGGTCGTACATTTTTATAGTCGAAAGATAATGTCATTTTTACAAACTCCTTTAATCATCATTTATATTTCATTTTATAAAGAGGAGCGTTAGCAAAGCAGTTAATCTGCTAACGCTATAAACTAAGACTTATTTTTTAGGTTCTACCCAATCCGCTGCAAATTTTTCAATCCCTTGATCCGTTAATGGATGTTTTGCAAGTTGCTCAATTACTTTGTAAGGAACGGTTGCAATATGGGCACCCGCCATTGCAACTCTTGTTACATGGTCTGGGTGACGTACAGAAGCAGCAATGATTTGAGTATCAAGGTTATGAACACGGAAGAGTTCTGCGATTTTTGTTACCAATTGCACTCCATCTTCTGAGATGTCATCTAAACGACCTAAGAATGGAGAAACATAGGTTGCTCCTGCACGAGCTGCTAGTAGTGCTTGGTTCACTGTAAAAATAAGGGTCACATTTACTTTTACCCCTTTATCAGCCAGGTAACGAGTCGTTTCTAAACCATCTAATGTCATAGGTACTTTAATGGTAATGTTTTGATCTCCACCATTGATTTTGATTAATTCATCTGCTTCAGCTATCATTTGTTCTGCTGTTATGGCATGTGGTGTAACTTCCGCAGATACGGATTCTACTTTTGGCACGGCTTGTAAAATTTCCGCGATTCTGTCTTCAAATTTAACTCCTTCTTTTGCTACTAAAGATGGGTTCGTAGTTACACCGGATAGGATTCCAATTTTGTATGCTTTATTAATTTCCTCGAGATTTGCTGTATCAATAAAAAATTTCATGATCATTTTCCTCCCATTTCTTTTTAATAATTTTTTAATTTTTCAACATTAATATAACTCTAGAATCAAATGTTTATTATGCTTTTTCTACCGCATGTCCACCAAATTCATTACGCAAGGCAGCAACGACCTTTCCGTTAAAGGTATCATTTTCTAAAGAGCGATAACGGGATAGTAAGGACATCGCAATAATTGGTGTTGCTGTTTGAAGTTCCAGAGCTGTCTCAAGGGTCCATTTTGCTTCACCAGATGAATGCATAACCCCTTTAATCGCATCTAGCTTAGGATCTTTCGAAAATGCATGTTCAGTTAATTCCATTAACCATGAGCGGATAACCGATCCATTGTTCCAAACCTTTGCTACTTTCTCATAATCTAAGTCAAATTCACTTTTTTCTAACACTTCAAAGCCTTCACCAATTGCCGCCATCATGCCATATTCAATACCGTTATGGATCATTTTCAGGAAATGTCCGACCCCTCTTTTTCCCGCATAGAAATAGCCGTTTTCTACTGCTGTATCACGGAAAAGAGGTTCCACTACGTTCCATGCTTTTTGATCCCCGCCAATCATATAACAAGCGCCATTTCGCGCCCCTGATGTTCCTCCAGAAGTTCCTACGTCCATATAGTAAATTCCCAACTCTTTGAATTCATCGTAACGGCGAATCGATTCTTTATAATGGGAATTACCTGCTTCAATGACAATATCCCCTTTTTCTAACAGTGGTTTCAATTCATTTAGAACAGAATCTACCACTGTGTGTGGAACCATGATCCACAATACTCTAGGAGTTTCTAAACTTTGTACTAATTCTGCTAGATTAGATGTAGCTTTAGCACCTAATGCATTCATGTCTTCAACCGCTTTTGGATTCAAATCATATGCATTAACTTGGTGTCCATGATCCAATAAATTTTGTCCTAAATTAAATCCCATTTTTCCTAATCCAATTAATCCTACTCTCATGTGATCCCTCCTAATTTTGTCTGACCTTTTATATCGATAGAAGAAAGTTGGTTACCACCTCTTATATCGTGATTCAAGTTACTCTTATTTCGGTTTTACTTTTTTACTAGACTTTTCACTGTTTCAACCACATTTTCAGCTGTAAATCCAAATAACTCCATTACTGACTGTCCTGAACCCGAAGCTCCAAATGTATCAACTGACAGTATCTTTCCTTGAGGTCCAACATAACGATCCCAACCAAGAGAAATCCCCATTTCAAGAGAAACACGGTTCGTCACTGTAGAAGGTAGAACAAACTCCTTATAGCTTTCCTCTTGAGCATCAAATAGTTCCCAACTTGGCATCGCCACAACCCGAACGGATACCCCATCTTTTTCAAGTTCAGCTTTTGCGTTTACAGCTAAGCTTACCTCTGAACCCGTCCCAATAAGAATAACCTCTGGATTTTCATCTGTTTGTGTGAAAATATAAGCTCCTTTAGAGAGCTGATCGATATTGGCTTTCGTTCCTTCAAACACCGGTAAGTTTTGACGGCTTAATATTAAGGCTACTGGACCTTCTGTATGTTGTAGAGCATAAGCCCAAGCACTAGCTGTTTCATTCGCATCAGATGGACGAATGACTGTTAGACCTGGAATTGCACGAAGCGCAACTAATTGTTCAACCGGTTCATGGGTTGGACCATCTTCACCAACTGCAATCGAATCATGGGTAAACACATAGGTTACAGGCAATTTTTGTAAAGCGGCTAAACGAATCGATGGTCGTAAGTAATCATTAAAAACAAAGAAAGTACTGACAAATGGTTTCACACCACCATGTAGGGCCATTCCGTTCGCCGCTGCCCCCATTGCATGCTCGCGAATACCGAAATATACATTTCGACCAGAATAAGACTGTACAGCAAAGGCTTCTTCTCCTGTAATATCTGTCATCGTAGATTGAGAAAGGTCTGCACTACCGCCAAAGATCGAAGGGACCATTTTAACAAAATGATTGATCGCATTCCCACTCGCTACACGTGTAGAAACAGCTTTTTCAGGATTGAATGTTAAAATATCGTTTCCATCAATTAACACGTTTCCTTTTATAGCCGCTCTTAATTCATTTCCCAATTGAGGATAGACCTTTTCATAGGCTTCTAACAATTCATTCCAATTCTTTTCATCTTGAATCCCAAACTGTTTTAATTCATCAAAGTGTACTTTCACTTCCCCAGGAACATAAAACTCTTCTTCATAATCCCAACCATATGCCTTCTTCGTTGCTTTTGCTTCTTCCAACCCTAGTGGAGCACCATGAGCTTTACTGGTGCCCGCCACTTTTGGACTTCCATAACCAATAATGGTTCTAACTTCAATTAAAGTTGGATGCTCTTGGTCCATTTTCGCTTCTGCAATCGCCTTTACGATCTCATCTACGTTATTTCCATCTTCAACACGTAGGTATTGCCAATGGACCGATTCGGCTCTTTTCTTGATATCTTCAGAGAATGAAAGGTTTAATTTCCCATCTAAAGAAATATCATTAGAATCGTATAAAACAATTAGCTTTCCAAGTTTCATATGACCCGCCATTGACATCGCTTCATAGGAGATTCCTTCAGATAAATCACCATCTCCAACAATGGCATACGTATAGTGGTTAATAATTGGAAATTCTTCTTTATTAAACTTAGCCGCTAGATGGGTCTCTGCCATCGCCATCCCTACTGCATTGGCTATTCCCTGTCCTAATGGTCCAGTTGTCGCGTCTACACCATCCGTATGACCAAACTCAGGATGTCCTGGGGTTTTACTATTTAGTTGACGGAAATTTTTTAAATCATCGATTGTCACATCAAATCCTGCAAGATGAAGTAAACTATATAGCATACTGGAACCATGACCAGCAGAAAGTACAAAACGATCTCGATCAAACCACTTGGAGTTATTAGGATTATATTTTAAATGGTTGGCCCATAAGGCATAAGCCATAGGTGCAGCTCCCATCGGCAGACCAGGATGACCTGAATTTGCTCTATTAATGGCATCAATCGATAATGTGCGAATTGTATTTACTGCTAATGTTTCTATTGTTGAATTCATGTGTAAATCTCCTTTAAGATGTATTAATAAATCTATTTATTTTCTAATTATAACTAATTAAACATATATATATAATCGGGTTTATAAACGAAACTGGCGAGTATACTTCATTTTTATAGCTCCAGTGTTCGTTCATTAACCCGAACTAAGAATTTCATGCTAAAATTTAACAACTAAAATACCGCTCTTATAGCGCTACTAAGTCATTGATTCCTTTATCCGAATTCTCATTTTCTGTTTCACTCTCATCCAACCACCATTTAAATCCATCTTTTTGAAGCAGGAGATTAGCTGCGTCAGGACCATTAGAACCCGCCTGGTAGTGATAAAGTGGAATTTTATTTTCGCTAAAACCGTCAAGAATAGGCTGCACCCATTCCCATGACAACTCAACTTCTTTCCAATGAGCAAAAAATGTGGATTCTCCGCGAAAAGCATCAAAAATTAATCGTTCATATGCTTCTGGTATATCCTCATATTCGGTTGAAAAACTTATTTCTACTGGTTCAATTTCTCTACTAATTGGATTCCTACTATTTATTTGTAAAGATACTTTTTCATTAGGATTAATCTCAATGATTAATAGATTTGGAGCAGCATGACTAGTCTTTCCATTTTTAAGCGAGTTCTTGAATTCTACAACAATACGGGTCGATTTTTCAGCCATTCTTTTTCCTGTGCGAATATAGAAAGGCACTCCTTGCCAATAAGGATTATCAACCCAAAGCCTTGCTGCTACAAAGGTATCATTTTTAGAAGAAGCCTCTATTCCAGGTTCATTGGTATAGCCAACTACTGGTTTACCCCCTATTTCTCCCGCACAATATTGACCTCTGATGACATCTGAACTGATTGATTCTTTCTTTAAAGGACGAACAGATTCCATCACTTTTCGCTTTTCATTACGGACTTCATCGGGACTGGTACTTTTTGTTAATTGCATGGCTGTCATCATCAAGACTTGCATCATATGATTTTGAAACATATCACGAATCGCCCCTGATTTATCATAATACCCTGCACGAGTCTCAACCCCAACCGTTTCACTAGCTGTAATTTGTACATTTGCAATATGTTGATTGTTCAATAAAGTTTGCAAGATTGGATTCGAAAATTTGAGTAACTCCAAATTTTGGATCATCGATTTACCTAAATAATGATCGATTCGATAGATTTCCTCTTCCTCAAAAGCTTTGCTTAAGTTGGAATTTAGTTCACGTGCCGACTGTAAATCTCGTCCAAATGGTTTTTCAATAATTAATCGTTTCCAACCTGTTGTAGATCCTAAACCACTTTCTTTTATATTCAAAGCGATCGTGCCAAATAATTCAGGTCCAACGGATAGGTAAAACATTCGATTCTCAGGTATATTTAGTTCTTTTTCACGTTCACTTACAAGTTTTAGTAGTTTTCGATAATCTTCCACTTTTGTTGCATCAAGAACATGGTATCGAAAGGACTCAAGGAATGTATCCATCTTGCTCTTGTCATCGTCCAACCTTCTTGAAAAAGTTTTTATCGATTGTTTAACCGTATGTTGAAATTCTTCATGGGACATTTGATTTCTACCCATTCCAATGATCGAAATCGTTTCAGGCAGCTTTCGATCAAGATATAGATTATATAAAGCCGGGTAAATTTTTCTTTTAGCTAAATCCCCAGTTGATCCAAATAAGACAAATGTCATTGCGTCCATTTTTATTCCCCTCTTTCTAATAAAACAGTTTGATTCTCACGATCTAATGTAATGACAAGGTCAGCCATTTTAGTAAATAAGCCATTTTCGACTACCCCTGGAATATGGTTAAGACTTTGTTCTAATTCGTTTGGCTGTGATAAATTGGGGAAGATACAGTCTAAAATATAATGACCATTGTCTGTTCGAAAAGGTGTACCTTTGATTTTCCTCAAGTTAGGTTCACCGCCCAAATCTTTAATAAGTTTGGCTGTCATTTCGTAACCAAAAGGAACAACCTCCACAGGTAAGGGAAATGCCCCTAATGTTTTAGACATTTTCGAAGGAGTAGCCACTACAATAAACTTTTTGGCAGCTCTGGCAATGATTTTTTCCCTTAGAAGAGCCCCTCCCCCACCTTTAATTAAATTAAGATCTGAATCAACTTCATCTGCTCCGTCAATCGCCACATCAATTTGTTCAATTTCCTTAAAACTTACCAATGGTATCTCTAATTTTTCAGCTAATTCCCTTGTTTGAATCGATGATGGAATTCCTTGAATGGAAAGTCCAGCTTTGACAAGTTGACCAAGTTTAAGAATTGTATAATAGACGGTTGAACCTGTACCAAGTCCCACGATCATTCCATCTTTAATAAATTCTGCAGCTTTTTCACCCACGATTTTCTTTTTATTCAAGAATTGACCTTCTTCTTTTACCACCATCGATTCTCTCCTTTGGTAAAGCTATTTTTATCAATGTAATATTTTATTTCCCCATTGTTGGATCACTTGTTTTTTAGCTAAACGGTTGATTTCATCCTCTTGCATTCCTTTATAGGCAATCACATTAGTTTGATAGTTCAAACCTTTATATTCAACATTAACGATTACTTCAATCATGTTTTTCTTCCCCTTTCTATCATTCCCTTTTAAGGATCCTTTATTTACACTATATATAATTATATATTCTCGAATTCGAGATATTTGATATAAAAAAATTCATTTTCATTCTTCAATTCAATTGTGTTTATAATAAACAAAACTACGTTTAAGATTACATTCTTGAATTAAAGATATTTGTTAAAAATAATAATTTAATTAGATATTCTTGAATTCGAGGTATTATATCTATAAGCTTTCTTATCTAGCACTTATACAATCCCCCTCTTCCTTTCTATAATAGTTCTAAAATGGTAATAATTATCAAATAGAATAACTTTGTGACCTTATAATAAACCCAATTTTTTTATTCGTCAATAGATATGTGTCTAAGTTGTGAACAAAATTTATTAATTATGTCTATCATTCACTAAAAATACTGTTACACCTAAAGTTTTTATTCGATTGTTATATAACAATATTTTTTAACAAGTGATTCAAAAAGATCATTTAAAATAGCATGATGGTATCTTTTTAAAATAAAAAGAAAACGCCTGTCATAGTCATTGACAAAGCGCATTAATTTCACCATGTTATAAGATATTCGATTTCGAACAAATTTCGAGATTGACTCATTGTCGCCGCTAGCACTAATCCCGGAATCATAATTCATTAACCATACTATCTTTATACAGCTTATTGGCTTTATAGCCAAAGACCAGATATAAAAGGAATAATACAGGGAAAAAATACCATGCGAAACCTCTCATTAGAGCAAATGGAGTTTCAAATAAGAACGAGAACCAAAACGAATACCCATTCATTTCCCACAAGCCGGGCGTTAAATATAAATGTTTTGGATTTACTAAAGCGTTTATGTCTATGATATCCGTTGTGATTAAGGCAATTAATATCGGAAAATACAAGATTGCCAGTTCAATAAACATGTTGGACAGTCTTTTATACCTTCCTGCTTTTGAAATAGTGTCCGAGAAAATGTCATCATGACTCTTATTCATTTTTTTGAAATATTGAGTTCCTGAGCTCTTTGTCCCCGCTACATGCTTCCAGCCGCTGTCTTCGAATAACGTGAGATAATCGATAAAATCTTCCTGCTTCTTAAATTTTCGATAATCAACCTTGATCATCGTTTCTTCCGGTTCGACCGCACGAAATTTATATCCAAAAGAGGTGTTCACTAATTGATAACCCTGTTTCGCCATGTCACTCAACCATTTTTCCTCTTTTTCAAAGTCAATAAAGTACTTGAACTTTCTCATTTTAACCGCCTCCTTATCCGTTTAATAACTCTTCTGTAATGGATATCATATGCTTCATTCGGTCGAAATCTAGTTGTAAAACCTCTTTTCCTTTGTCCGTTATCACATATGTTTTTCTTCTCTTATCTTCACTTTTTACAGATTGGATCAATTGTCCCTTTACTAAATTTTCAATTGCACCATATAGGGTCCCTGCTGCAATCTTCACTTGTTGTCCGCTTAATTCTTCCACCTTTTGCATAATGAGGTACCCATGTGCGGGTTGTAATAAGGCTAAAAGGATATAGTAAGTTGTTTCTGTTAAAGGTAAATCTTTATTTCTATTCATCCTATCCTCCGAAAGTTATTATAAAGTTAAACTATATACAGTTAAACTATATATTTATAATATGCAGTTTAACTGTATATGTCAATGCAGTTATCTAAATTTTAAAAATTAAAGTGTATCTATTTTTATAGCGTGTTACATTCGAAATCGATCAAATAAAGAGAAGAAAGGAAGATCAATCATGAAGGTTAAAGTCGAAACATTACCAGACTATCGTATTGCTTTTATGCGACGAGTAGGTCCGTATGGTTCAGCCAATATTGAAGTCATGGAGAGGCTGAAAAAATGGGCTGAGGAGAGAAATCTACTCCAATCTGCAATTCTACTTGCCATTCCACAAGATAACCCAGAAACCACACTTCCTGATAACTGTAGATTTGATGCTTGCATTGTGATCTCAAATGATTATGGAGAGGATGATTCTGTCTTCGAAGGTAAAATTTCCGGTGGGAAATACCTGATCTTCCAAGTCAAACATACTGCAGAAGATATTCAAAAAGCCTATTCTTACCTCTTTCCATTCCTACAGAGCAATGGATTTCAAATGGATGACAAACCCATTATCGAAAAATACATGGGTGATAGAGTTAGTCATCCTTTTTGTGAAATTTGTGTACCTGTTAAAGGGTAATCGTTTTGAACGTAGATATATAAATAGACCTAGAAGAATAAGTGGTTCAGTTTTTGTAAAGAAGCATATAAAATACCATTGCAAATCTCGTAAATTGATATGTTATTGATTATCTTGTATGAGAAACTGTTATGTTATGTTGTATCAAGAGGACATATATTCCGTTATTACCCAAGAATAATAGTGATTTCTCATTTTATCGGACATCCATTCCGTTATCTATCCGAAAGGCTGTTGTTTTCCCATTATTTTAGCAAATAACGTACTCAGTGTCCGAAAATTCTTCATAACAGCATTATGTATAATAATAACGTACTCAATGTCCATAAAATGTTGAAACGCATGGATTTCACTGCCCATGCGTTTTTTGATTGCTTTTGCTATTACCTTTTTGCTGTGATTTTTATATTTCCCCCACATTATCGAAACTATTTCCTCGTACCATTTTATATTAAGGAAAAGATTTGATAACCCATGTAAAAAGCCATCGCCCAAACAATGATGGCTGACACCTGATTCAATCGTTTCAGGAACGATCCTTGGCTATCAAGTTTTCCAATCCTTCTCCCTATCATGGCTAAGGTAAAAAACCACACCCACGAAACACATATACAAGATATTGTAAATACCCACTTTTCGTAACCCTCATATACAAGCGAAGAAGTTCCAATCACCCCAATGGTATCCATGATCGCATGCGGATTCAGTAACGATACGGAAGCCGCGAACATCACCTGTCGTTTGGCTGACATGGAGGTTCCTCTTTCTTGATTTCCAACGTCATTTGAATTTTTCCACATCACCCACCCCATGTAGGTCAAGAATAAAAATCCTACCATAAAAAGGATCATTTTTATCCATTCAAAACTAAAAACGAGGATAGAAACACCCGCAACAGCCAAATAAATGAGAAGTGTATCACAAACACCCGCAGTCATAATAGCCGGTAATGCACCGGAAAATCTTTTGTGTGTGGCCCCTTGATTAAAGACAAATACATTTTGAACACCTAACGGTAGAATGAGTCCAAAGGCTAAGATGATTCCATGAAATAAAGCTTCTATACCAATCCCTCCTATTTTCATATAGATTAGCAAAAGAAACGATCGTTGTCGCCAACCAATTGGATGGTAATGAACCGTACCAATTGATTATAATAAAGGAAAGGAGGATTGTATGCTTAAAATAGATTGGAAACCAACTAAAAAATCTTCAGTATCTTTACATATTCAAATTTATGACTATTTGAAAAAGAAAATTATGAACGGGGAATGGGTGATTGGAACAAAAGTTCCACCACAAAGAGAATTAGCAAAAGTATTTGAGGTAAATCGGAGCACCATAATCCAGGCAATCGATGAATTGATTGCGGATGGTTTGATAGAGTCAAAAGTTGGGAGTGGTACAAGAGTCGTTAATAATACATGGAATCTTCTTGCTTCCAGCCCGCCTCCTGACTGGATTTCCTATGTTCAAGCGGGCATTCATGAGCCCAATCTATCAATCATTCAAAAAATTAATCAGGCCGAGTCAAACCCTAATATGATTCGGCTAGGAACCGGGGAACTTTCCCCAAACTTATTGCCAAGTGAACAGATGAAAAATCTATTACAGGAGCAACTGGATCAAAACTTTACGCTAAGTTACATTGAGCCTAAAGGCAGTCCATCACTCAGACAAGCCGTTAGTGAATATATAAAATCAAAAGGAATCGAAGCATCACCCCAATCTATTTTAATCGTATCTGGGGGACTTCAGACATTGCAATTAATTTCTATGGGGCTATTAAAACGAGGTTCCACCATTCTTCACGAAAGTCCTTCATACCTTCATTCCGTCCATGTTTTTCAGTCAGCTGGTATGAATTTATTTGGCATTCCAATGGATGACGAAGGGATTCAATGTGATTCCATTGGACGATTAAAAAGACAACATAATGGTGCCTTACTCTATACCATTCCTTCTTTTCATAATCCGACTGGGGGGTTAATGACGGAAAAACGCCGAAAGAAATTGCTTGAGGTTTCTAAAAAGGAATCCCTTCCGATGATTGAGGATGATGTATACGGTGACTTATGGTTTGAAGATCCACCACCGAAACCATTAAAGGCTCATGATACACTTGGAAATGTCCTTTATATCGGAAGTATCTCCAAAACGTTAAGCCCTGGTTTGCGCATAGGATGGATCGTAGGACCAGAGCCAGTCGTGGATCGTTTAGCTGATATCAAAATGCAAACAGACTACGGTTCAAGTTCATTATCTCAATATGTTGTGGAGAAATGGCTTAGCACCGGGATCTATCATGACTATATCGAACAAGTGAGAAAAGAATTAAAAGTTAGAAGAGACTTTACCCTCCATATTTTGAAAAATCATTTTTCAGATTTAGCATCATGGAATATTCCTAAAGGAGGGTTTTACATTTGGCTATGCATTAGGGCGAACATTTCCATTCGTACCTTATTTGAATCAGCCCTTCAAGAAAAGATCTTAATAAATCCTGGAGTTGTGTATGATAGGCATGATCAACAGCATCTTCGTATCTCTTACTCCTACGCCTCATTAGACGAAATCGAAAAAGGGCTACTTTGTTTATCACAACTTATAAGAATACTTGCCAAAAATGAATAGAGAATATATCCCCTTTACCTCGAAAGCTATCTAACAAAAGGAGCAGAGTTATTTTCTGCTTCTTTTTTAAGAATAACTTATTATAAACGCTATGATATATCTCCCACCGTTACCTGATTATTTTTATGTTTATCGTAGCTAATCCATTTTTCTTAATAAAGATACAAGTTTATTGAAACCATTAGAGTTCCAAGACGTCCAATAGCTGATCGGTGCAGTTGTTAACTTTTCCTTTAACAATATCTTCTCTGAATGATCAATGAGTCTTACATTTTCATCTTTAGGGTGATTTAAAAAGTACATTTTTCTCTTTTTTGTAAAGCCTGATAGAACCTTATTCTGAAGCTTAACTGGTTGAGCAATGATATTTAACATATCTAAAATTCCGGAAACCCCTGCTTTGGCATTTGTATTTTGTAATAATGCTACATTTATCTCTTTTACTTCTTGAAAATCTGAAATAGCCTTTTTGATCATCAATCCTGACAATCCAGGGAAAAAGCCTGACATGATTACAGAGCCTACCTCATTTTTTTCTGCAGATTGATTTAGTACAATTACTTTCTCCACAAAGTCATAAAAAGGTGTAACATCTATACATAATATTTTATTTTGAATACATGCTTTTTGAATATATGGAATCCGCTGTTTTACAACAACCACTACAATATCCACGTTCTTTATAACTTGTTTTATATTTTCTTCATCATGAATATTTAAAAATTGAAAATTAACATTTCTATCAAAAGAATTTGCTAACTCGTTTCCTCTTTCAGCCTTATAATCTGTAACGATTAAATTTATTTGATTTTCAAATATCCTTAAAAGTTCAGTGCAAACCAATTTACCAAGTACACCCGATGCCCCAACAACCATCATTTTCTTCATGATTTTTAGCCTTCTTCCATTAAATCTTTTTCGAGTTTTTCACATAATTTAATTGGCTTTTAGTTTTTACTCTTGAACTCTTCTGCGTTAGCTTAATAACATGAACAAAAATAGCGATAATCCTTCTTGATAATCGTTTCCTTTAGTTGATTAAAACTAACGATAAATTCCTATGATAAAGCAATAAATAAACATAATACGAAAGTAAAACCTGACAAGGGTGTCATCGTATATCTTTCTTTCTTACTCCGAGAGAATAGATTTGCTATGGTATTTAAACCCAGGAAAATGGTAATAACCCAGACCAATATGTTTGTAGGTAAAAAATGAAAACCCTTTATGACATTTGTATGTTGAAGAAAAACTAAACCCATAAGTAAGAGAATAATAGAATTTATTGAACTCACCATACGTAACTTTTTTGGTAAAACCTTATAAAATCCACCCAAAGCAAATTCGCCTAATGGATAACCTAGTGAAAGTAACACCTGAAAAGCTGCAATAGATACAAATATGATTGTCACAATGATTGAAGATATATAAACAAAATCGACTTCCATTTCATTCCCTCCTACCTCTAAATAATATTTGCCTCTTCTCCTTTAGTTGAAACAGAAAAATTCAACGAAAATTGCAACTGATCTTGAATTTGTATCATTTTGATTAAGTAAGATACCTCACTACACTACTTTGTATTGAACAACATATGGAAAAAATGCATAAATTATGTATCCTACCTTTTCTCTCTTTCCTTTCAATCACTGCCTTTATTCTAACGAGCAAATCTTAACACCTTGTAAGAACTTTCTTAAGATCTTTTTAAGATCACAGAAATGGACATTCCGATATATCTCCCTTACCAGCGATGAAATACTTCGTGTTCAATTTACAGCATTGAAAAACAAGAAATTCTGTATATTCAAAAGAACTGCACTTGGTAATGGAAATACAATATATCAAATTAATCTATAATATGCTGTCATATCCCCCAGCGGATATCTTCATATATTTATAAGCATGTCTTCTACTACTAAAAAATAGTAATTTTAAATAATCCTGACCAATAACCTTGTTTACATTCATATCCTAGGAAGATTTTGCCCTCGGCTCCTTTGCACACCTTCCTCACGGTCAGTGCACTACTTGTCAGCTATATACTCCCGCCACCACGGTGTATTTGGGACTTTTATCCGTTAGTCCAAATGCCGCCAAACTCACAAAAGACTGGATCTCTATGAGATCCAGTCTTGAATTTAAATAGATTTTTGATTAGAAAAATCAGTTGAATAACGATTAAATACTTATCGTTTACTAGCTATTTGCATTTGCCCTCATTCCTTGTATCTTCAATAGTAACTAACTCACTTTAGGTATCGACTATTTACCATAAGAAAGAAGAATATATACAGGAAGGCAAATTAATTAGAAAATGAGAAGAAGAATATTTCTATACCCCTAACGCTTATTAAGTTAAGAACCACAATATATGTTCATTCATACGTTCATACTAGCCACGCTCCATTACATGGCTCCATGTTGAGGGATTTCTATTTGAAAATGAGTTCCTTCAGATGTACTTTGAACAATGTGAATGTCTCCTAAATGCTCAATGATAATTTTTTTAACAAACGGAAGTCCTAGTCCCATTCCCCTTTCTTTAAAGGAAATGAATGGGTCAAACACACTCTCCCAATTTTCAGGAGGGATTCCTTTTCCCGTATCTTTGAAATGAATCAAAATACTATTATCCTTCATTTCTGTTTCAATTATAATTTCTTTCTTTTCTCGATCTTTTGGCATTGCTTCAGCACTATTTTTAATCAAATTGATAAAAACCTGTTGAAGGTAGATTTTGTTCACATATGCTTTTAATGGCTTATAGTCATTCACAAATTCGATACTTACTTCATGTACTTTTACGATTTCCTTTGAGAAATCAATCGATTCACGAATAATGGATTCAAGGTCCTCTATGTTGAATTCCATTTTAGAGGACTTCATGTATTCTTTATAACTATTTGCTAGTTCTCTTAAATGTTCAGATGCTCGAATGGTCATATCTAAAGCACTTTTTTCATTTTCCGTTAGCGCTTCACTTTTACTCAGTATTTTAGAAAAACCAGCAATGATTTGATTGGTGTTTTTTACTTCATGTATCAAACTTCCAACCAAATTTCCCGTATAATCCAATTTCTTCTGTCTTTCTAATAATTGATAATAATTATTTTGAATCGCTTGATTCACCCGAGTGAATTCCATTAACATAAACGTCGAAATGACAATAACCCCCATGCTACTTGGAAGTAATTCACTTTCTGGTAAAAAGTTAAAAGAACCAATAAGAAAAAGAATGAACGAATATAAAGAAAACTTTTTCAGAAAAACTCCTATATTCCGATTGATGACCTTGAAGGAAATAAAATAAAACAATAGTAAAAACAACATAAAAATAACCATATGTAAGGTCATCACCCAGGATAAAGAACCGTATTCGGGAAAATAAAAATGATGATCGGCATGTTGAGAACCTACCAAAGTTAAGCCTTTTACTCCGAATTCAGTCATATTAAGAATATAAACGAATACACTCCAGCTAATTGAAAGATATAGTCCGATTTGAGAAAAAATCATTCTTAATACCCGATCCAACCAACTCGTGCAAGTGATCGTAGTAGGGTGATTACGAATAATATAGTAAGCAATATAAAAGGCAACGGGTAAAGAAAAGGTTTGGGCAATGCGCGACAACCGGAATAGAAAGAGAACCCATTCTTGATCGAGGTTCGTAAAATAAAGAACTCCAACATTTAATTGCCAAGAAGTAACAATAAAAATATAAAGAAATAATGCTTTATTGCTCTCTGCTCCTTTATAGCTGCTTTTAATATGTAATGCAAACATAATCGGCATGAGACCGATCATAATGATTAAAGTACCCATAATCACGCAAAAATCCCCTTATTTATAATCTATTTCCCCCATGATTATAGCACTGTTTTCTTTCATTTACCTAGAGACAATGCGTTTCTGCTTTATGGATGAGATAAATAGATTTTGATTTCGTTATTAACGAAATCAAAATCTATAAGAAGCCTTTAATGAATGGTTTTTTCAAGAATTGTAACCAATTAGCTATAATTTCATTTGTTCCAATAATCCTTTGCCTCTTTCTCAAGTACCTTTAATCTTTTGTAGTAGTCAGGAAATTCATTAAGATGAGCCAGTGCAATCTTTCCCGTAAGAATAGGATCATCTCCTGTCACATTCGTTTGGCTGGATATTTTTCCATGTTCGAGCTCTGTATTGACTCCCATCCAAAACTCCTCTAAATCAAACTTACTTTTATGAAAATCAACTCCTAACAATAAAGCGATTGCTGCTGCTTCTTCTTTGGAAAAAGATTTAGCCCTAGTTGCAGAACGATTATTTCTATACCTGTTTTGATTCTCAATGGTTGGATATTGATATTGCGTACCATAGTTGTGGCTCAAATACGGATTACGGTAGTAGTACAAAACGCATCTCTCCTATAGAAGTTATTATTAACAATATACGTTCGTTACCTTTTTATGAGCATGTCTTCTATTAGGAGATGAACAAAAGAAAATGACTGGATCGTCTATTGGACCCAGCCTCACATTTTTAATTCAGAACGGGTAATGACTGAATATCGTATCTAAGAAAAGATCGTAAAAGAAATACCCCAACCATAAACGTATCTCGCCCTTAGATGTATGATGCCTTCATAAACTCATTTATCTCTATCATTTCGCTTCAAAATGTCTTGAACCAAATACTCCGCATCCGCTCCAACACCTTGCATGAGTGCGGATTCTCTTGTTTTCACATCTTATTTTGAGATTAACCCAAAACAGTCTCCTCCCCCACCTCTTCAAGGAGGACATTGAAAATACTTATCTTATTGAACGCTTACCATCAGTGATAAATATAACGATAGAACACACAACACACCCATGATAAAAGAAAATAAAGGGGGTGCCTTTTTTACGAATGACAAAAGGATTAAACCTATGAACAATAGCCCAAATACCAATAATATTAAGCTATTGAAACCAAAATGGATAACAACATCCATATCACGGGTTATGACTCCTTGATAGAACAGATCAAACAATTTAGAAGGACCGGTCGCTAACGATATTTCAATCTCGTGCGGTGGTGATTGTTGACCTAAAACAGCCGTTGCAGAAAAAATCAAATAAACGATGATACTCTCAGCTTTCGTCCATGGGATCGGGTTAAAGCTTTTATCGTTCTTTATTTTCTTTCTGATTAAAATACTATTTATAAATGCGTAAGCTAGTAAAGGAATGATAAACAAATGTTTAATGAGCAACGCTTGTCCATAAGGCAGCATCCAAGCTTTTGCATAATCAGTAAAGTCAATCACAAAATTCATTAAGACAAGTCCTGATAGAGCCGTTACTAGAAAACATGCGATGGCTACTGGTGTAAACCATTTTAAAAATGGAAGCCAATTGGAATGACTCTTAGAAAACCAACTAATTGCAAATAAAATTCCTACCCATACGGTTACAGCAACAAAATGGATAGTGTGGGTCAAGAATCCTTTCCATGGGTAGAGTGAACTGGCATGGCTTGCCCAACCTAGGGCTAGGATTAATATAAACGTGAGCCCCATTCCAACTAAAGCGTTTATCCGTTTCTTTCGAACATCAAACCATACGATAAAAATAAATAAAAAATTGGAAATCAGATACGTTAAAATCCATGCCTTTCCCACTTCAAAGGTAAAAAGGACAGATTGAAAGGTTTGTGAAAATCCAATATCTTGATAGAGATATAGAATCAATTGCAAAACTGGGAAAAATGATAGAATGGCAATCCCACCAGTCGCCAGCATTAAAGCGCCTTTTGGTACATGGATATCCGGACGGTAGGGACTTGGTACAAGATATAAGAGAAAACTTCCTACGAGAATAGAAAAACAGAAATACAGCAATGATTCACTGATCGCACCTACAAGTATCATATTTTATTTTTCCCTCCTCATTAGCCATACCAAGCTACCGATAAGAATTAAGAGTAAAACACCTGTAATGGAAGGCATGATATGGGATGGTAAACCATTCCATTGATCAACTTGTTTTGTTTTATTTTCTGTTTCGACAACTTCCTCTTTGTCTTTAACAGGTTCCTCCACTTTATCTTCAGTAGGAGTTTCGGCAACTGATGCATCTACAGTAAATGTAAATTCACCTTCAATTGGATGCCCATCTGCCCCGATTATTTTCCAAGTAACGTTATAAACCCCATTTCCTAAAGGTTGAAGAAGTGTTGCCCCTATTTCATTCCCTTCAATAATCAGATTTCCTAGACCCACTCTTTGTCCGTTCGTATCTGTGACCTCAATCGTGCTTGTCTGTTCAATTTTAGTAGTAAAACGTAATGTCATTTGCTGGATCGTCTCAGTCAATACTTCACCGTCTTCTGGTGAGGATTCTTTCAAAGCAGTATGAGCAAATACTTGATCACACATTAAAGATAATATAATGACAGCAATAACTAGAATTTTTTTTATCACATATACAACTCCTTCATAGAGTAAACTCTTATCCAACCAATAATAGCATCAAACCTTACATCATTTGAAAGATTTTCACCCAATTCAAACAAATTTTATTTTTGGAAAAATATATTCTAAAAATTGACACTCATATTAGAGATTGCTAATATGATAACAACAAAACACATTCATTTTTTCTAATATGTTAGGAGGAGTGTATTTGAAAAATATCGATTTAGATATGAAAGTTAAATTAATTCATGGGTTTTCTAATAAAACAAGAATTCAGATTCTCGAAAGCATAAAAGATAAAGAAAAAACAGTATCTCAAATTGTAGAAGAGATTAATGGAAATCAATCTAATATCTCTCAACACCTTGCTTGTTTAAAAGGTTGCGGGATTATTGTAGGAAGAAATGAAGGAAAATACATCTATTATAGCTTACGAAATCAGCATATTCGTGATCTTTTCACCATGTTTGATACCGTTCTTGAGGATGTTCAAAATGATGTAGCGTGTTGTGAAAACCACATCGTTTAGGAGACGAGGTCCATGGTGATGAGACGGAGGGATCGTACACTGTCCCAAATTCCTAGTATTTCATTTTGTTCATATTAAAAAAACTAGAACAATGAATCTGTCCCTCATTATCATTGCATTAACCCATAAAAAGGAGTTGAAAACATGTCTGAAGCTACTAAATTAGAGAACCAAGAAGCAAAAACATACCGTGTTCAAGGTTTTTCCTGAGCAGGCTGTGCCAAAACATTCGAAAAGAATGTAAAACACCTGGATGGTGTATCAGATGCGCAAGTAAATTTTGGTGCCTCAAAGATTACGATTTATGGTCATACAACCATTGAAGCACTTGAAAAGGCAGGGGCTTTTGAAAACTTAAAAGTACGGGATGAGAAGGAACAAAGGATTGAACACGAACCATTTTGGAAACAAAAGGAAAACTATAAAGTATACATTTCCGCACTATTACTAATGGTTAGTTGGTTTTTAGGTGAGCAATACGAAGAAGGACATATGATTCCAACGATTGGTTATGCATCATCCATTCTGATCGGCGGTTATTCATTATTTATCAAAGGGTTTAAAAATTTAAGCCGTTTTAACTTCGATATGAGTACCCTTATGACCATTGCAATAATAGGAGCAGCATTAATTGGTGAATGGGGAGAAGGGGCAACGGTTGTGATTCTCTTTGCCATAAGCGAAGCATTAGAGCGCTATTCAATGGATAAAGCCCGTAAATCCATCGAGTCTCTAATGGATATAGCGCCAAAAGAAGCTTTAATTAGGCGTAACAATCAAGAGATCATGATTAGTGTCGATGATATCCAAGTAGGAGACATTATGATTGTAAAGCCTGGTCAAAAAATAGCGATGGATGGGATCGTGGTTAAAGGGACTTCGACTTTAAACCAAGCTGCCATAACGGGAGAGTCTGTGCCAGTAACAAAAACCAAAGATGATGAAGTGTTTGCTGGAACCTTAAACGAAGAAGGTCTACTCGAAATTAAAGTAACAAAATTAGTGGAAGATTCTACACTGTCTAAGATTATCCATTTGGTTGAAGAAGCCCAAGCAGAACGTGCTCCTTCCCAGGCTTTTGTTGATAAATTTGCTAAATACTATACGCCAGCAATCGTTATTTTAGCCTTATTGATCGCGGTTCTCCCACCATTATTTGGCGGGGATTGGAGCGTCTGGATTTACCAAGGATTATCTGTATTAGTGGTTGGTTGTCCTTGTGCCTTAGTCATTTCTACTCCTGTTTCTGTTGTAACTGCAATAGGAAACGCTGCAAAAAATGGTGTGTTAATTAAAGGTGGAATTCATTTAGAAGAAGCTGGTTCTTTGAAAGTCATGGCTTTTGACAAAACAGGAACATTAACAAAAGGAATTCCGGCGGTAACAGATGTTATAACCTATGGTGGAAATGAAAATGAATGGTTAACTATAACAGCAGCATTAGAGAAAGGTTCACAACACCCTCTCGCCTCAGCAATCATGAAAAAGGCGGAGGCAACTGGCTTAGATTTTAATACAGTAGCTGTCGAAGAATTCCAATCCATTACAGGTAAAGGAATAAAGGCAAAGATAAATAATGAACAGTATTATGTCGGAAGCCCTAAATGGATTGAGGAAATTCTTCCGAATGGCATTGAGGTACCCATAAAACAACAAATATCAACCCTTCAAACACAAGGGAAAACGGTTATGATACTTGGGACAGCACATTCAATCCTCTGTTTAATCGCTGTTGCTGACCAAATGAGAAAAACATCCAAAGAGGTGATTCAAAAACTTCATCAACTTGGTATAGAAAAAACGGTTATGCTTACGGGAGATAATCAAAGGACTGCCGAGGCGATCGGAAGAGAAGTTGGTGTTTCCGACATTAAAGCAGATTTACTTCCAGAGGACAAATTAAACTTTATTAAAAAACTTCGTGAAAAGTATCATAGTGTAGCCATGGTAGGAGATGGTGTAAATGACGCTCCAGCTCTTGCAGCATCCACTGTTGGCGTTGCAATGGGTGGTGCTGGAACGGACACAGCTCTTGAAACAGCTGATATTGCTTTAATGTCTGATGATTTAAGTAAACTGCCCTTTACGATCAAATTAAGTCGAAGAGCACTAAGAACGATTAAGCAAAATATCACCTTCTCTTTAGCTGTTAAAGCACTTGCTTTGCTTTTGGTTATACCAGGATGGTTAACATTATGGATTGCCATTTTTGCTGATATGGGAGCAACCTTATTAGTAACGCTAAACAGTTTAAGGCTATTACGAGTTAAAGAATAGATTTCAAGAACATTAACTGTTTTTCATTAACCATTTCCTTTTAATGGGTATAGGGTGGGTCAGCGGAACAGGTCCCCTGACCCATCGTTCATACTCAATTTAACTAATAAGCAGAATTAGTTTTACTAAATCTGGATCAAGGGACATGCCCCTTTGTCCCGACCTATAATCCTACTATAGACCTTTTTCTTTAATTTCTTCTAAGACACCGTCCCAGAGTTTCATTCGGGTTTGTAAACATATTTTTCCGATTTCATTTGCCCGATTTAATTTTTCTGGGTCGTTTTCACATAATTCAAGCAAGAGTTGTTCTGCCAGTGGACCATGATGGTCTTCATCTACTTCAATGTGTCGATTTAAATAAAAAACCAATCGATCACTCGATTCACCATTCTCCATTAAAGAATCTAGTAGTGGTTTAAACATGTCAGGAATTAGTCCTTCTCGCCCGTAGAAAAAGGCTGCTGCTACTTCAAAAATTTCCCCATTCAATGCTAAATCCAGATTAAAAGTAACAAATTCACGTATACTATTTCTAATTAACGGATTTTCGGCCAGCGCTGTTTGATAATCCAGTCCATCTTTTATATTTCTTGCAAAAGAATCGAATGGTTCAAAATCAGCGCCACACTGATTCATGGCCTCTACATATAATGAGAAATGACTACTATATCCACCCCTTCCATCAATATCTGATTCTTCTGCAATGACGATTTCATTGATGAGTCGAGAAAATAAAGGTTTTTCATGTGGGAACCACGGAATTTCAACACTGGTTACCGACCTTTGTAACCGCTTTAACAAACTCATGAAATCCCACACAGCAAAAACATGATGCTTCATAAAAACTTTTACTCTTTCAGGAGTTGTGATCTCTTTATAGATAGAGTGGGACAACAGTTCAGTTCTAATAGATTGTAATTGATTTATACTGTTTGATGTCATTTTAATGCTCCCCTTTCCATTTTATTTATTATTAGTACTTATTTCTACTAATCATATATTACCTTCCCACTAAATGTCATTGTTTTTCATATTTCACTATAAGAAGAAATATGCAGATATTTAAAGAGTATAAATTTCCTATTATAATAATAAGTGTAATCAATTATATCCCTACAAAATGTAGGTTCCCAACCAAATTTCCCTCTAACCCTTGCCGCTTTTAGCTCTCCCCCATTTCCTTTTTAAGATTGAGGAAGAATTGAAATCGCTACTGGACAAAGGTTTAAAGGGATATTGTACAAACCAAAAAGGACTGAATCCGTATTGGATCCAGCCCGATTTTGTATTGGTTTTTAGTTAAACAAACGGTTGTTTGATAGTTGAAACCAACTGAATATATATTGTATTGCCCGCTACCTTCCCCTGATTGCTTTAGTTTGGATACGTACGATTAAGCAGTAGGTATCGACTTTTTTAGCATGAGGAAGAGGAAAATAACAGCGACATACGATGTTCACTGCATTATTCAACTGTAACAGACTTAGCCAAGTTTCTTGGTTTATCCACGTCGCAGTCACGGTGTAGTGCAGCATAGTAAGCGAATAGTTGTAATGGTACTACTGAGATAAGGGGTGTTAATAATTCATGCACTTCTGGAATGACAAAACGGTCACCTTCCATCTCTAAGCCCTTCATCGAGATGATTAATGGATTGGCACCACGTGCAACAACCTCTTTCACATTTCCACGAATGCTTAAGTTCACACTTTCTTGTGTCGCTAGCGCAATGATTGGTGTTCCTTCTTCAATTAATGCAATTGTACCGTGCTTTAATTCCCCACCAGCAAAGCCTTCTGCTTGGATATAGGAAATCTCTTTTAATTTTAATGCACCTTCTAGACATACGTAATAGTCAATGCCACGACCGATAAAGAAAGCATTTCTTGTCGTTTGAACGTATTCTGAAGCCATTTGCTCAATTTGTTCTTTTTCATCACAAAGGGTTTCCATTGCATTCGCTGCAATACCTAGTTCACGAATTAAATCTAAGCTTACGTCTTTACCAGTGCTCTTTGCAGTCACTTCAGCAAGAATCGCTAAAACCGCTAATTGCGCTGTATAAGCTTTTGTTGATGCAACCGCAATTTCTGGACCAGCATGTAAGAGTAAAGTATAGTCCGCTTCTCTTGATAAAGTTGATCCTGGGACGTTTGTAATTGTTAATGATTTATGGCCAAGTTTTTTAATTTGAACTAATACCGCACGGCTATCAGCTGTTTCCCCACTTTGAGAGATGAAAATAAATAACGGTTTTGCTGAAAGTAATGGGATGTTATAGCCGAACTCACTTGCGATATGAACTTCAACCGGAACTTCCGCTAATTTCTCAATAAATTGTTTTCCAACAAGACCTGCATGATAAGAAGTACCTGCCGCGATGATATAGATGCGATCTGATTCATTCACAGCATCCACAATTTCAGGATCAATGGTTAGCTCTCCATTGTCATTTTGATATTGTTGAATAATTTTACGAATCACAAGTGGCTGCTCATCGATTTCTTTTAACATAAAGTGTGGGTACGTACCCTTTTCAATATCGCTGGCATCTAATTGTGCTGTATATGGTGCGCGTTCAATCACATCACCTTGAAGGTTCTTGATTGTTACACCTTCTTTTTTCACAAGTACAATTTCTTGGTCCATTAGTTCAACAAATTGGTCTGTTACTTGAAGCATCGCCATGGCATCACTTGCAATTACATTAAAGTCCTCGCCAATTCCAACTAATAGTGGACTTTTATTTTTAGCCACATAAATGACATCTGGATTTTCATTATCAAGCAATCCAATCGCATAAGAACCTTTTAGTACTTTAAGTGTTTGGGAAAATGCTTCCTCAACAGAAAGTCCTTTGTTCACATTCACTTCAATCAATTGAACAACCACTTCTGTATCTGTATCACTTTTCATTGGAATATCCATAAGATATTGCTGTTTAAGAAGTTCATAATTTTCAATTACTCCATTATGAACAAGCGTGAAGCGACCTGATGCACTTTGGTGAGGATGTGCATTTGATTTGCTTGGTACGCCATGTGTTGCCCAACGAGTATGACCAATTCCAGTTGTTGCTGAAAGAGTAACGTCTACGATTTCGCGTAAATCCGCAATTCGACCTTTTTCTTTAAAAACGTGAACATCGTCTTGACCCATAACTGCAATCCCAGCTGAATCATAGCCACGATATTCAAGTTTTTCTAACCCTTTTAATAAAATCTCTTTAGCGTCTTCATTTCCAATATAACCAACAATACCACACATACTTCTTTTCCTCCCTGTAAAGGGGACAAGAAGACATCAAAACCTGTTTCACTCTGGCTAACAATCGTCGTATCGATCGGTCGATAGTTAGACAATTGGTAGGCATCGTAATCCAGTTTTCTGTTTGAGGACAATCTTGTCCCCTTATCTCTTATTTTTATAAAATAGAAGTAAATCTTTCCTTTTGTCCATTAAGTTACCCTAATGATTTAGAGAAAGACTTGCGGTTGTACTTCTCAACCGGGAGGCATCCGCCGAAATTTCGATAAACCTCCTCCTCGTCAACTATATCCATTTACAATAGATCATAGTCCAGGCGCTTTAAATATTACTTTTTCCATTCTTAAAGAATGTTTCCACACAAATGCAGAAACAAGAATATCATACAATAGTTTGAAACCCTCGTCAATGTGAAGTTTCTCACGCATCTTGTTAATAAACCCCATTGAGATAGAGCCTACCGAACGGCTTAACAACAAATGAAACTGCCCATTTTTTTGAAGGGTTTCACTACATACTATATGCATATATGGAGAAAGGTGTTCTTCCTAAAAAATGGAAGGTGCCAGGCACCTTCCATTTTTTAGGAACTAAATACTCAATATCTCTCTTATATCTTCCTCAGTGATTTTGCTGATGGATTGGTCCCCAGGTTCTAATACGGTTTCGATTAGTTCTTTTTTGCTTTGTTGCAATTTGTAGATTTTTTCTTCGATGGTTCCTTGAGTGACGAGACGAATCACTTGTACGACATTCTTTTGTCCGATGCGATGGGCTCGACCTGCGGCTTGTTCTTCGACAGCTGGATTCCACCAGAGATCATATAAAATCACGGTGTCTGCACCCGTTAAGTTTAGCCCTGTATTTCCTGCCTTAAGGGAAATAAGAAAGACATCTCCGCTGCCTCCATTAAACTGTTCAACCATCTCCACTCGCTCTTTTGGTTTCGTTTGACCATCTAAATAGAAAAAGGGCATTCCCGCTTCTTTCAATTTTTCGCGAATAATCGATAGCATGCTCGTGAATTGTGAAAAGATTAGCATCCTCCTGCCATTTTCTGCAGCATTTTCAACAATCTCCATCAACTGCTCCAATTTCCCAGACTCTCCCTGGTAATTTTCTAAAAATAAGGACGGATGACAACAGAGTTGGCGCAATCTTGTTAAACCGGCAAGAATTTTAATATGGCTCTTTTGAAATCCTTCTGTTTGCAAAGATTCTTTCGTTTCGTTTTGAATCTTTTCTAGATAGGCCACATATAACTTCTTCTGCTCTTTTGTGAGATCGGAATAATTGACCGTTTCAATTTTTTCAGGCAGTTCTTGTAATACATCCTTTTTCATTCGTCGCAATAAGAACGGTCGAATCATGAGCGAAATTTTTTCCGGCTCTAGCTGACGAAAAGCCTTTTGGGGTGGAAAAAAATTCGGCATGATGGTTTGAAATATGGACCACAATTCATCCACTGAATTTTCAATGGGTGTCCCACTCAACGCAAACCGAGTTTCGGCTTCAATCTCCCTTACTGCCTTCGCTGTTTTCGTCGCATAATTTTTAATCGTCTGCGCTTCATCCAAAATCATCGTACTAAATGAATGACGTCCATACTCATCAATATCCTGTCTTAATGTTGGATAAGAGGTAATCCAAACATTCGGAGGCTCCTGTGTACTCAGTTTTTCGAGTCTTTCTTGTGGAGTCCCGATCATCACCTCAACTGATAACGTAGGAGCAAATTTTTGGAATTCATTTTTCCAATTATAAACAAGGGATGCGGGCGCTACAATCAGGGCTGGTTTTCCCTTCTCATTTTCACAAAAGTAGGAAAGAATAAAAGCAATACTTTGCAACGTCTTACCAAGACCCATTTCATCCGCTAAGATGCCACCGAGTTTATAAGTATGAAGAGTTTTCAGCCATTGATATCCAACGAATTGGTAATCTCTTAGCTCAGCCTTCAAAGTTGTCGGTACCTCAAAATCCAACTCCTCAGGGTTTTTCATTCGATTTAATAATCGTCGAAATGCTTTTCCGTATTTTATTCTCCCTTTGTGATCCATTGCCTCATTTAATTGAATCCCTCGATAAATCGGAAGCGTGATCGCCTCATCCTTAAGCTGCTGTGGTTTAATATGAAGTTCTTGTATGAGATAGTCAATCGTTTGGAATTCCTCTGATTGTAATGGAACAAACATACCATTTGGGAGACGGTGATATTTCTTTTTTTCCACAACTGATTGCAAAATTTGTTGGATGTCGTCCTGCCCGATCCCCTTCATATCAAAGTCAACTTCTAGCCAGTTGCCTGAAGAATGAACGTCAATATTTGTTTTTGGTTTCTGCTCTTGAGGCAGTAGCATCGATTTAACCGATTGAGTTAAGAAAATATCTGTCCAGTTTTCTAGCTTTGGAAGCGCCACATATAAAAATTCATAAATTCCGTCCTCATCATTAACATAAAGGCCTTTTTCACCACTTCTTAAGGAGGTTGATTTGATCACATCTAGAATGGCCTGTTCGCGTTCAAGCTCCCTGACAATAATCGGTTCGTTTTGGTCCTGTGGTGCTGGTTTGAAGGGATTGATTGAGTGTTGACCATAATGGAACTCTAATTTGACATGAAGTTCTTCCTCTACAAGATCGACAAACAGCTTAGCTTGCAAGGGGAATTTCACGATGCTGCTAGAAACTTGGTCTGTCAAGTCTAATTTAGTCAACTTTGCAATTGCAGGAACCGCTTGCGATATAAAGGTATCCATTTGGTCACTTGCAATTGGGATAATTGCCGTACCTGCACGATCAATTAACCGTTTCATTTCTGATAGCAAAGCTTCTTGTTCAGGCGTTATTTTATAGAAAAAGTTATCCTGGATGACATACCCATAATGATTTAAAAATGTACAATCTAGTAATCCAGCCATATCCAATTGATATTGATCGGTTATATTCCCTTTATCAAGCTCGATCGAGAAAGGAAGCTCCTGCTTGCTTAAAACAATATGATGATAGGTTTCATTTTCATGTTCAAAACGAAACGTACAGTAGTTTATTTTTTCTAAGAACTCATTGATCAGAGTTGGGGGAATAGCAATTACCCTTTCATCCCCTGTGCTTGAATGTGAATAATAGGGGGACTGAAATGCTTGATAAAGTTTTTCACCATGGATGGCTTTTTGTAATAGCTTGATGATTTCTTGATCTTCTTGTTTAAATTCCTGTTCAGTTGGATCATAGGTGTAGATACTTGTAAATGGATAGGACTCATTATTTTGAACTGTGTTTAGAAAATCCTTTACTTTTTTAACGACATACGTTCGCTTCTGTCCCACCTTCATCTCAATCAGCATTTGACCTTTTGTAGCATATTGGGAGGATATTTTTACGATCCACTCCACCATCAGTTTTGACTTCGTTCTTTGATTTTCAACTAATCCTTTATCACCTTTAAGCTTTGTGATCGTTTGGATAAAATCATTCGTCAACTGTTTGATTCGATTAGCTTGTCTTTCTTGATGTTGTCTTTCTAATTCCAACTGTTCTCTGTAAAAAAATCCATCCTGTTCGTTTTTGGAGATGGAACTAACCTTTTTCGATTCATACATTTTAAGCAATACCGCCGCAATATGTTTGCACGGTTCCTCATATTTTTCAAAAGCCGGACAATCACATTCATAAGAAAAACGATAACGATCCTCGAATATTTCAACTTGATAAGGATTTGTCCCTCTTACCTGTGCCGTCCATATTTGCCTTACAGGATCAAAGTGTAAACCCCTTACTCGACCTTGTTCAAAATATTTCTTCCCACGATGATAGACTGCATTCGAAAAATACTCCCTTATATCAGATACATGTAATTCCATGAAAACCTCCATCTATTTCGGGGGTGATCGTGCCCCACCCATTTTCCCGTATATGATTTAAGTTTTGAATCTAGCTCTATTATTATTTGAATCTAAGTATACTTCCGTTATTTTATCATTATGAACAAGGAACCGCTAACTCAGACATGTTATCATGGAGAAATAGGAGGAATTAGCGATGTTTACATTTATTTTTGATTTGGATGATACTTTATATGACCGAACTCAGCCACTGCAAAGTGCCCTTTTAGATTTTCCTCCCGCAGAGAATATCCCTTTTGATGTTTTTCTAAAGGTTTTTACTAAAAATAGTGATATTGCCTTTGATCGGGTGAGAGAAGGAGTTTGGAGTTTAGCAGAATCGCATATTTATAGAATAAAGGAAACACTAGCCCCATTAGGGATTCATATAAACGAAGATCAAGCTCGAGTCTTTCAGCAGACCTATCAGCATCACCAGCAACATATAGAATTATATCCAGCTATGAGTGAACTATTGAATTTCTTGAAGGAGAAGGACATCCAACCCCTGATTATCACTAATGGTCCTGCTCAACACCAACGGACGAAGATAAAAAACTTAGGTTTGGATCGATATTTCACACAAGAACAGGTCATCATCTCAGGAGAAGAAGGCATCGCCAAACCTGATGTGAGGATATTTGAGATCGCTCAAGAAAGATTTCAATTTCAACATAAAGATGCTTGGTATATTGGGGATAGTTTCAACAATGACATTGTTGGAGCATCCCGTGCCGGTTGGAAAACGATTTGGTTAACTAAAGACCAACAGATTGACACCCCACTCTCTCCACCGCCTACAAAAACCGTTTCCTCTCCAATGGAACTGAAGGAATACATATTACGTTTAGTTCAGAGATAATAGGTAGTGTTTCCATTACTTGGAAGGTGCCAGGCACCTGTAAAAATTTGGAATCCATATGAAGGCAAAAAAAAATGAGTATCTGCTTTGGAATCAGATACTCAATAAAATGGGGAATACACTATTATGTTTTCCACTATTCCCCGTTTATATACATGATTTGTAAAAAAACTTGCGCTCTCCTATTAAACGTCTCTCTCATTTTTACTTAAAATACTAGGAATTTCTGCATATCCCTGTCCCTTTTACCCGTTTGCTCCTACAATTCGTTCATTTCCCCCTACAATTCGTTCAATTGCGTATGGTTATCGTGTTTTTCCTTATTCGCGTACTTTTCTTTTTCCCATTATTGTATAGGTACCCGGGAATACAAAGGAATACGTGCACATTCCAGAAGGCGAAATCGGCATGGACTTTCAAGAACTCGCAACTCACTATTCAAAGATGATTCACTCGATTATCCATTCTTTACACATTTATAAAGATCATGATGAATTCTATCAAATTGGCTTAATTGCCCTTTGGAATGCCAGTGAAAATTTTGATGAAACGAAAGCTCAATTTAGCACTTATGCCTATCACTTTATCAAAGGACGAATGCTCACCCACCTGAAAAAAGAGAAGAAACAGGAGGATGCTAGTACAACGATGTCTGAAGAGGATTGGCTGCAATTGGGCTATCATGATTGTTTTCTTGAGAAAGAAACCTTGCTGAGCCACTTCTATCATTTAACTGAAAAAGAAGAACAATGGGTTATGCTACGTTATTATGAAGGACTAAGCAACAAAGAAATAGCGGATCGTCTTGGTTTGAAGGTGACCACCGTTCGTGCCTGTGAACGGCGAGCGATGAGCAAAGTAATGAAAGAAAGACATGCCTTAGTGGCAGAGGAAGGAAAACTTTTATAAAAAAATCAAACTCATGGTGCGTATTGACCCCCTTTCTCTATATAACAATGATGAAAGGAGAGGATGAAAGATGGCATTATTAATGACGAAGGATTCAAAGCTGCGTGTGATTTTTGAAATTGGAACAAGTGAGGAAGGAAAACCGATTTTCAAAACAAAATCGTATGCCAATGTTGTAGAAGGTGCAACTCCTGACCAGCTGTATCAGGCGGCACAGGCGCTTGCTTCCCTATCTAACTACCCGATGAGCAACGTTCAGCAAAGCGAACTACATGAAATTCTATAACTCTATTCAGTTTAGTACCGAAAGCTTACGAAGGACAGAAGCTACCACCTCTATAAACGGTAAGCTGATCTCGTACAATTAACCATTCACCCGTTTCAGAACCCGGTTGAATGAAGTTAAGACTTCAGCGGATGCCCCAGATTTAATCAAGCGAGCTCGATAAAATCTGGGCGCAAATACACCAAGGCGCATTTGATTTTTATATTTTACTAAGAAAGGATGAATAGAATGGCTAAAACCATTGAATTGCATTTTACTAGTAATCTTGGAAAAGTAGTTAAATTATCGGTTGAAAATCCAATCGAACCCATTGATCCCGTTAAAGTGAAACAAGCGATGGACTCTATTGTGGCTGCGAATGTCTTTGGTGGAAAACAAGGAACTTTAGTGAGCCCGAAAGAAGCTCGTCTTGTTGAACATAATGTCACTGAATATGAATTAATCTAACGTGAATGCTTATGAGGCTGCTCTCCCTTTGAGCAGTCTCTTTCTCAAATGAACGGGAGGTGTTGTGATTGGATCAAGTGGTTCCTTTTATCAGTGAGGTCGGGTTTCCAATTGCCGTCACGCTTTATTTGCTTTATCGAATTGAAGCAAAACTAGACGTTGTCGTGCAATCGATTCAAGATTTGCCAAAACGCATAAAGGAATAGCCATATCCCATGATAAGCAATCTATCCAGTAAGCCTACTTACTGGGTATTTTTTTGCAAGGCTGTATGACACTTGAATGATTACATACAGCCAGAAGGAATGTTGATGTGCTTTTTAAACAAAAACAGTATCTGATTCATCTAAGCTTGTATTTGTCAATGAAGTGTGATGTTGGTTAGAGTTGAGTTTTAGATGTAAATCTGTGAAAAGAGCATCTATATATGGATAGACAAAATTTGAAGAAATACAATCGACAAAAATATATTGATAGACCTGAGCCCCTTTTTGACCTTTCAATTCTGAACGATAGCGTTTGTATTTTTCGATAACAGAATCTAATCCTAATGGCGATATTAGCTCATAGTTAAAAACAAGCGATACTCCTATGATTTCATTTTCAGATCCAGGTTGTTTCCCACTTATATATTGGACTTCTGCTACTGGGCGAGTTAACCTCGATTCATGGCCATCTCCTTCATCAAAAAAATAAGAAACACTTTCCGCCCTACTAGGTTCCAGTTCCCCCACATGCGTAACAAATTTCAATTCATCTAACCTGTTACATAGCTCCCTAAATAACTCTTTTCCATCCGGTTCCATGATCATAAAATCATCTCCTATTAAAATTGTAAGTTGAATGCAAGCGTTTTCATTGAGGAGGACATTTTTCATATGCAGAGTCTAGTCGCTATCCTGTCCATTATATCTTAATGATATCACTTTTTGAAAACTGATAATCATGACAATTTAGTGAATTATAGATGATATTTTATTAGACAAGATGGGGTTGACTAGATTCCAGAGACCTTTTTTTAAAAAAACTGTGTTAAAGATTCATGTTTTGGACTCCTGTTGATTGTAGTGGAAGTCACACATACTCCTGCGGTTAACCAAGGAAAGCGAAGTACCTAAAACAGAGATCAACAATAACAAGATCTAAAAAATTTCCGCTTAAAACTTATCTTCAAAATGTACCAGCATTTCACAGCAAAATGCCCATTTTGATAAGGGATTTTCCCTATTTTTCTCCTTATGCGTGGAGAAACCACGTTTTTCTATAGATTATGACGATGAATAGTCGTTCTATTTTACAAGGAAAAAGCTGTGAAATATGGAATTACTAGACACAGGGAAAAAAACACCCTATCTTTTCGGAAAGGTAGTGATAGTATGTTTTACATCATTTTACAACCAAAGGTTCTCAGCAATTCCCAAGCTTCCGGTGAAGGTGAGGCGAGGGAGACCGTCCGAAAGGTTCTTGCTATACATCGAGTGAAGGTGATGACGATGTTTGGCATGAGCGAAAAAGAAAAAGGAGTGTCCAGTAAGCTAGAGTTGCTGGCTGAGCAGATTGCCAAGCAAGGAAAACGCGTGTCTAGCTTAATCCGAATTCAATTGGAGGACATCAAAGGAAGAGTACGAGCCCAATCCCCTGCGGCCTTACAATTTATTGGTCCGGGTGATTAAGAATAAACTCTAAATCGAAAGGTGGTGGAAAACGAAAAAATATACGTCAATTCATCCAACTAAAAATAAAATAAATCGTTGCACCCTAAAATATATATTCCTGCAGCCGCCTTCTGCAGATAAAAAGCGTTCCTTCGGCATCGAGGAGCGCTCATTACTGGGAGACGTACATAATCATTTAGATCGGCAACTTAATATAGAGTCATACATAGACTGGCAGATTCCTAATTTTTGGCAGGTGCCTGGCACCACCCATATTTTTCCAAGGGGTCGATTACCTTTCTATTGTAGGGGTTGCACCATTTTCCAATTTTTGTAAGGTGCCAGGCACCCCATTTTGCATATCACTTTTTACCCCTGTTCTGGTATAGGATTTGATGAGTTCAGCGATGTCGATGCCGGTCATTTCTTTTAGGGGTTCTTGCATGTCGACCATAGTTTTGGTGATGCTTTTTCCAAAGGATGGGACACCCTGCCCGTTTCCAGAATCAATGATTTTAACAGATTCGATATTGTTAAGCGGCTGCGCAATTTTTTCTGCAAATATTGGCAGCATTTCGATTAATTTCTCGGTGATGATCACCTCGCCGTGTTTTTCCATGGCTTCTGCTAGTAGTTTACGAGCTTCGGCTTCAGCAATCCCGCTTTCACGAATGACATCCGCTTCAGCTTTACCGCGTTGACGGATGACTTCTGCTTCTGCAGACCCTTCTTCCCTGCGAATTCTCGCTTTGGCTTCCCCATCGATCTCTGATTTTCGCGCTTGGGCCTCTGCTTTACGGGTCGTTTCATAGTACTCTGCATCCGCTTTTGCTTTCCGAACTTTACTTTCTTCTTCCTCTAATTTAACAGCACGTTCTCTTTCTAAAAATTGAAGCGTTAACTCTTCTTCCTTGATTTCCTTTGCTAATTTCGCTTTTTCCAGTTCATATGATTGTTCAGACTTTGCCCGCGCCCGCTCGGTTTCTTCTTTAAATGCTGCGTCTTTGATGTCCTTTTCTTTTTTCGACTCAGCGACAGAGATTTGGCGCTTGTATTCTTCTTCTTTGGCTTCTTGCTCCATTTTTGCGCGGTGAATTCTCGTTTCCCGCTCACTATCGGCCTCCGCAATTTCAGCTAACTTGCGCACCTCTGCGATTCGCGGTCGTCCTAAATTTTCAAGATAGCCATTTTCTTCATCGGCATCTCGTAAATCCGTGAGTCCTAATGATGTAATTTTGAAGCCCATTAAATCAAGCTGCTTTTGTGCTACTTCTTGGACATCATAATTAAATTTCTCACGGTCACTATTGATGTCCTCAACCGTCATTTTTGATAGAATCGCTCGAAGGTTACTTCCAAGCACTTCAATAATTTCTGCTTCAATTTCGTCTTGTTTTTTCCCTAAAAATTGCTCCGCATAGTTAGCGATTCCATTCAGGGTATCTGCTACCTTTACCATCGCGACGGCGTCAGCGACAATCGGCACTCCGCCATGAGTGTAAACTCTTGGTGTCGATAGCTTCAGTTGAAACGAGGTTAAGTTGACTGGAGTCGAGGTTTGAAATCTTCTTAGCCGGTAGCCTCCCCCACGGATAATTTTCATCGAACGCCCTTCCTGATCGGTGAAAATATTCGTTTCTTTCTCTGGATCGCCTAGCTTCGGACCTGTGATAATGAGCGCTTCGTTCGATTTCGCCGTTCGATAGCGAATACGCACCCAAAAGTAATACACGACACCTCCAAGAGCTGCCAAAATAAGAATTGGAATAAAAATCATAAGTGCACCTAGCATTCTCTTCCCCCCTAAGGATTTATTTATATAACCTACATAGTAGGATGAAACCTAAAATGGAGAATCATAAATTGATAGACTGAGAATGAAATCTGGATGAATGATGGGATAAATGGAGGAAAAAATAGAGGTAGGGATTCAATCTTGATATCCACAAATCATGCACACCAAACCATTATATATACTATTACGAATTAAATAACAGATGGTTTCAAAAACTTTACAGGCACCTTCCATAAACTGGAAGGTGCCTGTCACCTGTAAATAATTGGATGCAACAATGAGAACCGTCCCCCTGTTGCGCTTAACGGATTCTTCGTTCTGTTTTTTTGTCAAAGAAATGTATTTTATTATAATCAAGTGCGAGTTCGATGGTGTCTCCTTGTTTGACATATGATCGGGAGTCCATGCGGATAATTAGATTCTGACCTTCGAATGTTGAATAGACCATTGTTTCAGCACCTGTTAATTCAGCAACGTCTACATGGAGTGTAAATGTTTCTTTAATAAGATTGATAAGTCCTTTTTCAGCATAGAAATCTTCTGGTCTCACCCCTAGAATCATGTCCTTGCCCACATATCCTTGATCTCGAAGCATTTTCATTTTTCCATCTGGGATTGTAATCCCCTTTTGTCCGATCATGAACTTTCCATCTTCCAATTTACCGTTCAAAAAATTCATTGACGGGGACCCAATAAAGCTTCCAACAAAGCGATTTTCAGGATGGTCGTATACGTCTTTAGGAGAACCTATTTGCTGAATGACGCCATCTTTCATTACAACAATTCGAGTAGCCATAGTCATCGCTTCTGTCTGGTCATGGGTAACATAAATGGTCGTTGTCCCCAAAGTTTGATGCAACTTAACAATCTCAGCGCGCATTTGTACACGAAGTTGAGCGTCTAAATTGGATAACGGTTCATCCATTAAGAATACCTTTGCGTCCCTAACAATTGCACGCCCCAAAGCTACACGTTGACGTTGACCACCTGATAGGGCTTTCGGTTTCCGATTTAAATAATCTTCTAATCCCAAAATGTTAGCAGCTTCATTCACGCGTCGGTCGATCTCATCTTTTGAATATTTACGGAGCTTTAAAGAAAATGCCATATTATCATAAACGGTCATATGTGGGTATAAAGCATAGTTTTGAAAAACCATAGCAATATCACGGTCTTTAGAAGGTACACCGTTTACTCGTTTTTCATCGATGTATAAATCCCCTTTTGAAATTTTCTCGAGCCCTGCAATCATTCTAAGTGTGGTTGATTTTCCACAACCTGAAGGACCAACAAATACAATAAATTCCTTATCTTGTATATGAAGATTAAAGTCTTTTACAGCAGTCACATTATTATCATATACTTTATAAACATGTTCTAACTTTAATTCTGCCATGATGCCACCCCCAATACCCAATACCCATAACTACGCATGTAAGTATTTATACTTTCTTAACCCTGTCTGGTATTTGAATCATTAAAAAAATCTTTTATGTAGGTTGTCAAAAAAAGAAGCTCGTCTGTTTAGGCTGTCAGTCATTTAGCGGACGAGATAGACAGTTAGTGCACTTTTATAGTCTTGAAGAATAATTACTTTGTTATAAAAATATCAATATCTATTCGATAAAAGAATCCTAGTATTCTTACACAAAAATCATCGCTTGAAAAACACGATTCATCATAATAAAAATCATAGCACACACTTTAATCCAATGTAAATTTAAGGGTGACAGGCACCTTCCAGTTTCTGGAAGGTGCCTGTCACCCACTTTGTCACCCACTTTTATAGTGGTGGATTTTGATGGTGTTTTCTACATACGGGATAGTAGGAGTCATTTCCGCCAATTTGGATCTGCGCTCCTTCTCGGACCGGTTGATTGTTTTCGTCAACACGCAATGCCATGATCGCCTTTTTCTCACAAAACCAACAGATCGTCTTCATTTCTTCGATTTTATCTGCATACAACAGCATGTATTTACTGCCCTCAAATAAGTTATTCTGAAAATCATTTTTCAACCCGAAACCCATGACTGGTATATGTAATTCATCCACAATTTTAGCCATTTGAAAAACATGCTCTTTTAACACAAATTGAACCTCATCTACCAAGATACAGCTCAATTTTATAGGGGAATCCTTTACGATTTGAAAAAGATTGGTGTCCTCATCAATCGGAATGGCCTCCCTCTTCAGCCCTACTCTTGAAGACACCCAGCCAACCCCATCTCGGTCATCGATCGCTGGTGTAAAAAGCAAAACATGTTTATTTTGTTCCTCATAATTGTGGGCCACCTTAATTATTTCAATTGATTTTCCCGAATTCATTGCACCATATTTGAAAAATAGTTGAGCCATATCCATTAACCCCTTTTTAAACATTATATTAAAAGAATATACCATAATGGGATCGGTCACTCCTACCTTATTCGTCCACCTTTTTTATAAGAAACGCCTCTATCCGTTTATCAGCCTGCATGAATTTTTAACCAGAGGAAAAGATAGACAAGACCTTATTTTACGAGGAAAGGGGATTTTCATGAACAAAAAGTGGATACGGATATTAACAGGGTTGTTCTTAACTGCCCTTATTTCCACAGGATGTATCAATGACGATACACCGCCTCCGCCACCAGGTGATGGACAAGAGGATAATCAAGAAGACACCGAAGAAGAGCAACCAGCCGTCAAAGAACCTACCGAAAAAGCAGAAGACCTCCTCGATGACGGCAGCGTGATCACTGAAGAAGAAAAACAACGGGACCGCGAAATGGAAGAAAAAACCGAACAATCGTTAGAAAATCAAGAATAAAGTTGGGTGCCAGGCACCATCCATAATTTGGGAATTAACCAAATGTAGATGGGCCTCAGTACCTGCTTACCTTCTACTAGAGTGCTTCTCCCCTAATCGAGTTGCCCAGCTTTCACACCAAAACGCATCATAGGGAGTTAGGTTAAATCCTTTTGCCCGCTTATAATTTCGATAATGGTAGCGAATAGCCGACGGTATATGAATGAGGAATGGCATTAATACACCTAGCATCATATTTTGAAATCCATGTCCGTATTCGTGGCGTTTTAAGGTAAGAGTCGCATCCTTTTGAACGAAGAAAAACCCTCCAAAGTTCACACCACCCCAATTCCTGCCAACCTCAAAGTATACCGCATGACAGAATCTTCGAGGCTTATACCCTTTACAAATCAATAGAAAAGCTACACCTGCACCGATTATATTGATGGGGATTCCCCAAGTTAACTGAACGAGCCAATAAAGAAATGTACGCATGACGTGATCCTCACTATATGGGTACGTTACATTTTAGCACCCAATTATATTAAATGTATTATAGCCCTTAAAAACTCAAAAAGCACAATGAGCGATACCCATCGTGCTTATTCTATCGATTATCTTATTTTTTTAATTCTTTCGTTACATCAACGGAAGCCATTTCTTTTACTTCTTTCACTTCGTCAACAACATCACTTGTTAGTTCTCTTGCTGATTTTTTGAATTCACCTAATGTTTGACCCACCGCACGTCCTAATTCTGGTAATTTCTTAGGTCCAAAGATGATAAGCGCTAAAACGATGATTAATATTAACCCTGGAACTCCAATATTTGCTAACATGTGATTCACTCCTTATTTAATCGTTAATCTTTTTTAACTATTTTAATTAGCTTGTGAAAGAGCTGCTCGAACAGCTTCAACAATCGCTTTTGACGTTTGGGTTGCCCCTGAGATTGTATCTACTTTAGTAGATTGAGCTTCCACCATTTTTCCTGGCAGACTCTCAATAGCTTTCGTCCCAAATCCGTCTGTTTCATCATGATCGATCACATTTACTTCAGCAATTTTCCTATCTGTTATAACGACCGTTACCTTTAGCCCTGGGTTTCTTCCTGTATCACTCGTGCCCTCATAAGTACCGTCTTCATAAACAACAGGCTCCTTACTAGCCTCCGCTTCGGCATTTGACTCCTCTGAACTACAACCAGTCGTCACGATAAATGCTACAAGTATAGTAAAAAGTAGAGCTATTAATCTCTTCAATCTCACTACTCCTCTATAAAGTTTAATAATACTCTAAAACATTCATCACCTATGAGTTTATTTTAAAACGATCCCTCCAACTTTGCAGTGACACTTGTTACACCTTAGAAAAAATTCGGGTCTTCCAATAAATGTAAGGTGCCTGTCACCTTACATTTATTTCCTTTTCTACTTTGTGTGCCGGTCCGTCTTTTGGGGCCAACCAAACTGTCAGTAGGTATTCGCCCTGACTCAAGTTTAATTCTTTTAGGTCGATTTCATAGGTCAACATCTCTCCCGGTTTAATTGTTTCCTTCCCCAATACTTGCAGAAAAGATGTGACACTTGAGTATAGAAAGATTTCCTCCCCTGCTTTTGTTTTTATGGAATAATCAATTCTCTGGGAACTGGTGAATTCCAACTCTACATCCCTTTCCGAAATGTTTTTCACTTTATATTGAAAAACCAAATCCTCTTTTTCAATTAAACGTGGTTCCAATTCACAACCTCTCCCTTCACTCTTTCGGTCTTCGCCCACAACATCTTTAGAACGATCCTCCATCCCACAGCCTGATAACATAATGCCAATAAGCAAGATGATCCATACTTTTCGCATCACACAACCTCGATTCTACTCTTTTTCACTCATCATTATATAGTTAGAATTCATCATATAAACATTTCTCCCCCAATTGACACATCCGACTATCGAATTATTTTTTAAATTGTTTAATAAATTTGAAAATTTAACAAGGAATTTGCGTAATTTTGTTGAAATCTTTTAGTATGAGATGAAAATTGTAACACGACAAAGAAAAATGGAGTGTGATTCATGTGTTTAAATGGTTGTTTCGTTCATCAACTGAACAAATTAGTTGTGAAAAACGGGTAAAAAACGTAATGACTCGGTTAAAAATTGAGAATTTCCATTTCAATTGGGACCGTGACAGTTGTTTTATTGAATTTGACTACCAAGAACAATCATACAAAATGGAACACTCTGTTTTAAAAGCGAATGAAAAAGGCGTTTATCACGTAAAAAATGGACTCGACTGTTTAATGGAATTAGTCTTAACTCTAGAAGATCTTTGTAAAATCATAGAAAGAGGAACCTATACCCTTGAATACTGGGTATCAAGTATGGAGCAAGAATTTCAAAAAGAAGAAGTAGAAACTCATGAATTTCCAGAATATGTAGATGAAAGAGTACCTCGAATTTTTAGAATGCGACATTAGGGTGCTAGGCACCTTCCATAAATTGTAAAAAACTAACTAAATAGTAACCTTCTAGGAAACTTTTTACTCCTGCTCGACGAATGTGCAATAATTAAAGGGGGTTCTTTCACTTGGCACATAAAAACTCGCTGGGGGTCTTCTACATTGATGAAGGAATAGGCGGGTTTTTGATTGTTTTTGTAAAATAAATAGGAACTATATCGATATTCCTCCATTTTGTCGACCATGGGTTCTTTCGTATGAATTGGATTGCGGTGGATATATTTACTTACTTCGAGAAGATCCTGTGGAATTAAAATAGGGGAACTATTGAAACGTTGTTGAAATACATGACCACAATGATTGTATTTTTGATTGTAGTAATCGGTATAACGCTTATTAAATATAGCCATAATTTTTGAAATAGAAGCCGCTTCTGATTTAAGGAGGAAGTGATAATGATTGGTCATGATGCAGTAGCAACAGATGGAAATGGGATATTGGATATGAATCATTTCTAGCAAACGAAATACCTCAATCATATCAATTTCATCGCGAAAAATAATTTGCCGATTATTCCCCCTTGTGTAAATGTGATGATAAGCACCAGGAATCCAAATCCTTTGTTTTCTTGCCATACTTCTTCTCCTTTCACTATTTAATTTTAACCATCCTTCACACCTAAAACGATCACCCTACCTTTCTGCTCATAAACTACAACCGCCACACCAAACAGTATATAATAACCAAGACCTTATTCCTATCTATTTTTGTTCTATTCCCAAAAAATGTAAAGTGCCTGGCACCTTACATTTTTTCCCTAATTTCTCTTCCAATTTCTGTTAGGTGCCTGTCACCTACAAAAAACACTATATTTTGACACGATTTTTATCTATAATGGATGCAGAGTGTATTTATTTTCTTTGTAGAAAGGATAAGAACATGCGAGCGGATAAAAAACGTAAAAAGGGAAAAAAGTGGCTTAAAGTTACTGGGATTATTGTCTTATTGTTACTCATCGGAGCGGGGGGATATGCCTACTCCATCTTTAACTCTTTAACTAGCGCAGTAGATACCATGCATCAGCCAATTGACCGAGAGAAATCAGAAAAAAGACCCGAGGAAATTACATTATCTCAACAGGACCCGTTCTCTATTTTGCTACTGGGTGTTGATGAACGTCAAGGAGATCGTGGTCGCTCTGATACCATGATTGTTTTAACTGTCAATCCAAATCAGAACTCAATGAAAATGTTAAGTATTCCAAGGGATACGAGAACTGAAATTATTGGGCGAGGAACAACTGACAAGATTAATCATGCCTATGCCTTTGGTGGCGAAGAAATGTCGATGAATACGGTAGAACATTTATTAGATATTCCGATTGATTATTACGTCCGCGTGAATATGGAAGGCTTTAAAGATGTAGTAAATGCCGTCGGTGGAATTCAAGTCAATAACAATTTAGCTTTCTCAAATGGCGGTCATAAGTTTGCCACAGGGCAAATCAATCTGAATGGTGACCAAGCCTTATCATTTGTTAGAATGCGCTACGATGATCCTAGAGGCGATTTTGGGCGTCAGGAAAGACAACGTCAAGTAATCTCAGGGGTGATTAAGCGTGGAGCGTCTTTCAGCTCACTGACTAAATTTGATGATATTTTTGCAGCTTTAGGTAAAAATGTTCGAACCAACCTTTCCTTTGATGAAATGTATGATATTCAAAAAAATTATAAAAATGCGATAGGAACCATTGACCAATTACAAATCACCGGTAAAGGGACAAAAATAGATGGTATTTACTATCAAATCGTTTCCGACGAGGAAATTCAAAGAGTCCAAGCTGAACTAAAAAATCATTTAGAAATTTAAAACATAGGGTGCCAGGCACCTTCCAGTTTCTGGAAGGTGCCTGGCACTTTTTCATTCTGGAAACCTCTCATAACACAATGATGCAAGAACACCTGCTGTTAAAATGGTTATCGTTGAAAAAACAACACTTTGTAGACCTAAGGTTTGAAATCCAATTAGCACTATCAATACATCCATGATCGCGATCAATAGCCCAATGTTTAAGGCTGTGGCTTTTGAGATAAAGTATGCAATTAGGTCCGTTCCGCCCGTACTTGTCTTATATCGCAGCATAATTCCGACACCGATCCCGCAAATGGCCCCACCTAGAACTGCACTTATTCCAATCGGTAGGGAGAAATGATAGGGAGCCAATAAGTCTATAAAAATTGCGGTCACGATCATCCCATAAACACTGCCATGAAACTGTTTCTTGTCCTTTACCCAAGCGTAAATAATTAAGGGAATACTCAACAATGCCGACCACAACCCTGCATTAAAATCAAAGTAATAATGTAGGATAAGGGCTAATCCAATAATCCCTCCATCTAGAAGATGATGTGGTACTAAAAATCCATTAATACCAATACCAAGTAAAATACTTCCGACCAACATGGCCGATACTCGTGCAAAAACCCTAACCACCCCATTTTATCGTTTTCCGAAAGAAGACTCCTACTTCAATTTTGTACAGGTCGTAGCCCAAAAATAAGTGGGAGATGAATGTCGGTTGGCGATAGCCAAAACACTTGTTTGAATGGTGAAATATTCCTGTAAGTTGTTCTTTGAAAACTGGATATATAGGGTTAGTGCGAGAAAGGCTTCGCACTGTAAAATATCCAAGCACCATCGCCTTCACACATACCGAAGATGCGAAAACAAAGCTAAAGTAGGGTGCTTGGCTAGTTCAACGTATAAGTTTGAAACACTTGCAGGTGGCTCATGCTACTTGTACTGCTAACCGTCGGTGCGACGGGGATAGCCTGCTAAAAACTGAAGGATACTTCGGTGTTCGCGGGAATCTCCATCTTCAAATTTTCGTTAGAAGATAAGGTAGAGTAGTTCAACTAACAAAAGTCCTTACTAATTCTTATGATGGTTGTCCGAAAATTATTCATGCTAAACAGGGTCACCGTTTCCTATCCCTAGTGTTTAATAGAAATTCCCCCGAAAGTAAAAAAACCACCAATCTACAATAGGATCGGTGGTTTTTTGTACTATCTATACGCGCCTTAGAGGATTTGAACCTCTGACCGTACGCTTAGAAGGCGTATGCTCTATCCAGCTGAGCTAAAGGCGCAATATGTAATTGGATGGCGGAGAAGGAGGGATTTGAACCCTCGCGCCGGTTGCCCGACCTACACCCTTAGCAGGGGCGCCTCTTCAGCCACTTGAGTACTTCTCCATAAAATAAAAATGGCTCCGCAGGTAGGATTCGAACCTACGACCGATCGGTTAACAGCCGATTGCTCTACCACTGAGCTACTGCGGAGTAATAAATATTTTGTCCTAAATGTTGCTTGTGGTCGAACTTGTGCGCCAAAAGCTATTTGCTTTTGTTGCAAAACGAATCCCCTGCGGGACGATTCGTTTCTCTACCACTGAGCTACTGCGGAACAATAAAGAATATTTGTCTAGCTTCGGCTCCTAGCTTTTCGGCCGCTTCGATCCGCTCCCGCAAATCCAAAACCGGGATTTGCATGATCTGCTCTCCACCGTCTTTCAAAGCTGTGCAGTCGCCTATGCATTTCATTTAATGGTGGGCCTAAATGGACTCGAACCATCGACCTCACGCTTATCAGGCGTGCGCTCTAACCAGCTGAGCTATAGGCCCATTATTTTATATGGAGCGGGTGATGGGAATCGAACCCACGACAACAGCTTGGAAGGCTGTAGTTTTACCACTAAACTACACCCGCATATATGATTTATAATTTCGTCCAAAGGCGGCAACCGGATTCGAACCGGTGAATAAAGGTTTTGCAGACCTTGGCCTTACCACTTGGCTATGCCGCCAAAAACTGGGCTAGCAGGATTCGAACCTACGAATGACGGAGTCAAAGTCCGTTGCCTTACCGCTTGGCTATAGCCCAAAAACCTTAAATGGGGCGGCTGATGGGAATCGAACCCACGAATGTCGGAACCACAATCCGATGCGTTAACCACTTCGCCACAACCGCCATTATGATATTTTAGAACAGGGGTAGTAGGAATTGAACCCACACCAAAGGTTTTGGAGACCTTCGTTCTACCTTTAAACTATACCCCTATTATGTATGGTGGAGGGGGACGGATTCGAACCGCCGAACCCGAAGGAGCGGATTTACAGTCCGCCGCGTTTAGCCACTTCGCTACCCCTCCAAATTTATAGGGACATAAGGGATTTCATTAATGGTGGCTCAGGACGGAATCGAACCGCCGACACATGGATTTTCAGTCCATTGCTCTACCGACTGAGCTACTGAGCCACAAATATATTTAAACAGTAGTGATCCATGGAATCCTACTGGAAAACAAAAAAATATAAATGGCGGTCCGGACGGGACTCGAACCCGCGACCTCCTGCGTGACAGGCAGGCATTCTAACCAACTGAACTACCGGACCAGATTGCGGGGACAGGATTTGAACCTGCGACCTCCGGGTTATGAGCCCGACGAGCTACCGGACTGCTCTACCCCGCGATAATAGTATTTATATTTAAATGGCGGAGGAAGAGGGATTCGAACCCCCGCGCGGTTTAACCCGCCTGTCGGTTTTCAAGACCGATCCCTTCAGCCAGACTTGGGTATTCCTCCACTTAAAAATAACGATGGATCTTGTAGGACTCGAACCTACGACCGGACGGTTATGAGCCGTCTGCTCTAACCAGCTGAGCTAAAGATCCTTAGATCCTTGGTTTCTAAATTTACTTAAAAATCCAATAGCGGCGATAGGGATCGAACCTACGACCTTTCGGGTATGAACCGAATGCTCTAGCCAGCTGAGCTACACCGCCAAAATATATAAACAATTGTTGTTTTTACTTGTAAAGTGGAGACTAGCGGGATCGAACCGCTGACCTCCTGCGTGCAAAGCAGGCGCTCTCCCAGCTGAGCTAAGCCCCCATTATTGTAAATCCTGGTCGGGAAGACAGGATTCGAACCTGCGACCCCTTGGTCCCAAACCAAGTGCTCTACCAAGCTGAGCTACTTCCCGTAAATAAGCGCGCCCGAAAGGAGTCGAACCCATAACCTTCTGATCCGTAGTCAGACGCTCTATCCAATTGAGCTACGGGCGCATTGTTAAATAGATGGTGCCGAGGACCGGAATCGAACCGGTACGGTAGTCACCTACCGCAGGATTTTAAGTCCTGTGCGTCTGCCAGTTCCGCCACCCCGGCTTAAAAATAAGAGCGGAAGACGGGATTCGAACCCGCGACCCCCACCTTGGCAAGGTGGTGTTCTACCACTGAACTACTTCCGCATATGCGGGTGAAGGGAGTCGAACCCCCACGCCTTGCGGCGCTAGATCCTAAGTCTAGTGCGTCTGCCAATTCCGCCACACCCGCGATAAATGGTGAGCCATGCAGGATTCGAACCTGCGACCCTCTGATTAAAAGTCAGATGCTCTACCAACTGAGCTAATGGCTCAAAAAAAAGACCCTGTCTTGTCCTAAATACAGATAGTGGTCCTCTGCTGCAAAAGCCTTTGACTTTTGTCGCATGTTTCATCCTCTTCAGGACGATGAAACATGGTGCCGGCCAGAGGACTTGAACCCCCAACCTACTGATTACAAGTCAGTTGCTCTACCAATTGAGCTAGGCCGGCAATATGGTGGAGGATGACGGGCTCGAACCGCCGACCCTCTGCTTGTAAGGCAGATGCTCTCCCAGCTGAGCTAATCCTCCATATGGTGACCCGTACGGGATTCGAACCCGTGTTACCGCCGTGAAAGGGCGGTGTCTTAACCGCTTGACCAACGGGCCATTTAAAACTAAATATTCCCACTAAATTAGACAAAAATAAAGCCCCTAATAGATTAATAAAAGGGGCTAGCCTGGCAACGTCCTACTCTCACAGGGGTAAAACCCCAACTACCATTGGCGCTGAGAAGCTTAACTTCCGTGTTCGGGATGGGAACGGGTGTGACCTTCTCGCCATTGTTACCAGACTATTTTGTTGAAGGATTGTTCCTTCAAAACTAGATAATGCTGACATTCATCATAATTGTGGTTAAGTCCTCGACCGATTAGTATTTGTCAGCTCCACGTGTCACCACGCTTCCACCTCAAACCTATCAACCTGATCATCTTTCAGGGGTCTTACTAGTTTAACACTATGGGAAATCTCATCTTGAGGGGGGCTTCATGCTTAGATGCTTTCAGCACTTATCCCTTCCGCACATAGCTACCCAGCGATGCTCTTGGCAGAACAACTGGTACACCAGCGGTGCGTCCATCCCGGTCCTCTCGTACTAAGGACAGCTCCTCTCAAATTTCCTACGCCCACGACGGATAGGGACCGAACTGTCTCACGACGTTCTGAACCCAGCTCGCGTACCGCTTTAATGGGCGAACAGCCCAACCCTTGGGACCGACTACAGCCCCAGGATGCGATGAGCCGACATCGAGGTGCCAAACCTCCCCGTCGATGTGGACTCTTGGGGGAGATAAGCCTGTTATCCCCGGGGTAGCTTTTATCCGTTGAGCGATGGCCCTTCCATGCGGAACCACCGGATCACTAAGCCCGACTTTCGTCCCTGCTCGACTTGTAGGTCTCGCAGTCAAGCTCCCTTGTGCCTTTACACTCTACGAATGATTTCCAACCATTCTGAGGGAACCTTTGGGCGCCTCCGTTACTCTTTAGGAGGCGACCGCCCCAGTCAAACTGCCCACCTGACACTGTCTCCCAGCCCGATAAGGGCTGCGGGTTAGAATTTCAATACAGCCAGGGTAGTATCCCACCGATGCCTCCACCGAAGCTGGCGCTCCGGCTTCCAAGGCTCCTACCTATCCTGTACAAGCTGTACCAAAATTCAATATCAGGCTACAGTAAAGCTCCACGGGGTCTTTCCGTCCTGTCGCGGGTAACCTGCATCTTCACAGGTACTATAATTTCACCGAGTCTCTCGTTGAGACAGTGCCCAGATCGTTACGCCTTTCGTGCGGGTCGGAACTTACCCGACAAGGAATTTCGCTACCTTAGGACCGTTATAGTTACGGCCGCCGTTTACTGGGGCTTCAATTCAAAGCTTCGCCTTGCGGCTAACCTCTCCTCTTAACCTTCCAGCACCGGGCAGGCGTCAGCCCCTATACTTCGCCTTGCGGCTTCGCAGAGACCTGTGTTTTTGCTAAACAGTCGCCTGGGCCTATTCACTGCGGCTTCTCAGGGCTTTAACACCCTAAAAAGCACCCCTTCTCCCGAAGTTACGGGGTCATTTTGCCGAGTTCCTTAACGAGAGTTCTCTCGCTCACCTTAGGATTCTCTCCTTGACTACCTGTGTCGGTTTGCGGTACGGGCACCTGCTTCCTCGCTAGAGGCTTTTCTTGGCAGTGTGGAATCAGGAACTTCGGTACTATATTTCCCTCGCCATCA
>NZ_CP130945.1:4865000-5151560 GCF_050389805.1 Niallia sp. Kr1
TGTTTGCTCCCCACGCTTTCGCGCCTCAGCGTCAGTTACAGGCCAAAAAGTCGCCTTCGCCACTGGTGTTCCTCCACATCTCTACGCATTTCACCGCTACACGTGGAATTCCACTTTTCTCTCCTGCACTCAAGTCCCCCAGTTTCCAATGACCCTCCACGGTTGAGCCGTGGGCTTTCACATCAGACTTAAAGGACCGCCTGCGCGCGCTTTACGCCCAATAATTCCGGACAACGCTTGCCACCTACGTATTACCGCGGCTGCTGGCACGTAGTTAGCCGTGGCTTTCTGGTTAGGTACCGTCAAGGTACGAGCAGTTACTCTCGTACTTGTTCTTCCCTAACAACAGAGTTTTACGATCCGAAAACCTTCATCACTCACGCGGCGTTGCTCCGTCAGACTTTCGTCCATTGCGGAAGATTCCCTACTGCTGCCTCCCGTAGGAGTCTGGGCCGTGTCTCAGTCCCAGTGTGGCCGATCACCCTCTCAGGTCGGCTACGCATCGTTGCCTTGGTGAGCCATTACCTCACCAACTAGCTAATGCGCCGCGGGCCCATCTGTAAGTGACAGCCGAAACCGTCTTTTAGCTTACCAACATGAGTTGGTAAGAATTATCCGGTATTAGCTCCGGTTTCCCGAAGTTATCCCAGTCTTACAGGCAGGTTGCCCACGTGTTACTCACCCGTCCGCCGCTAATCTTTGGGAGCAAGCTCCCTCAGATTCGCTCGACTTGCATGTATTAGGCACGCCGCCAGCGTTCGTCCTGAGCCAGGATCAAACTCTCCAATAAAGTGTTTGATAAAGCTCATAAAGTTTGTTGCAATTAAGCAACTAGTTTTTGTTACATATAGTAACTAGAATTAACGTTGACGTTATCTGCTTTGTTTAGTTTTCAAAGAACAATCCGTCGTTGTTTTAACGACTTTTTGAAGTCTATCACTTAAATTCGTTGAAGTCAACTGTTTTGCAGAAGTTTTTTAACTTCTCATCTCAGCGACATGTATTAATATATCATCTACAATCGCCGAAGTCAACTTCTTTATTAAAACTTTTTTTAACCTATTTTTTAACTATATTTATTGCTCTATTAAAAAATAAGGGCAACGAAGAAATATATTATCATCTCTACAAACAGAAATCAATTATTTTTTTACAAAAAACTTTTCTCAAAACGAAAGGAGTTTTAAAATTAATTCATCTATATAAGGAAGCTTTATTTTTACAGCTTCTACTTGTAGTTTTTTCACCCTTATCTTTATATACATTTTGGTTATATTACTATTCACCCGCTAAACTTGAGAACCTTTCAACGTCTACTCCATTATCAATTCGTCTTTGACAGAATGTATAACGAAGTAATTGTAGTATGTCGTTATAGCCTCTATGCCTATATTGACTAAACCTTTCTTATTATTTAGTACGATGCTCTTCTCCAGAATCAGTTATATCCCCTATGACTGTTACCTCACCCGCACAAAACATAAGCGCCCGTTTTATCTATTAATCGATCATCCTAACACTACACGTAACAGTATACCTTTTTCCCGTTTTACACGACATAAACATAATTGCTACTATAATAGTAGAATTCGACACGTCCTATCAGGAACTTTTTAAAGAAAGAGTGAAAAAATTGCGAGAGGTTTATTTAGATAATAGTTCTACGACCAAGCCATATCCAGAGGTAAAAGATAAAATAGTAGAAATGCTCACGAAGTTTTATGGGAACCCCTCCTCCACCCATCGTCTTGGCAAAGAAAGCAAGCAGGAAATGGATAAAGCTCGAAAAATTATTGCTGATTCACTCCAAGTAGACCGAGATGACATTTATTTCACATCAGGAGGAACTGAATCGAATAATTTGGCTATTAAAGGGGCTTGCCTTGCTAATTCACGTCAAGGAAACCATATTGTCACAACCGTTGCGGAACACCCTGCTGTCACAAAAACAATCCGGGACCTAAAAAGACAAGGATGGGAAGTTACCTATATTCCAGCACTAGGTGGCAAACTCGATTTGAACGAACTGGAAAAAGCAATCAATGAGAAGACTGTTTTGGTGAGCACCATGTTAGTCAATAATGAAACGGGATTTATTTTTCCGATAAACGAAATCAAACAAATCATCCTGTAAAAGAATTCCTCTGCCTTGCTTCATTATGATGCTGTACAAGGATATGGAAAAATAAACTTCACAGCTGCAACTCTTGGAGCTGACCTAATCTCAGTTAGTGCCCACAAACTCCACGGTCCTAAAGGAACAGGCGCTCTGTATGTAAAAAAAGGAACTAAAATGTTTTCACTTCATCTTGGTGGAGGTCAGGAAAAGGGGGTGCGATCTGGTACCGAGAGCACACCTTTAATCGCTGGTTTTGGGAAAGCTGTAGAATTTAATTTTTCTAGTATGGAAAAGGATGTCCAGCAGATGAAAGCAGTACGTGATTATTGTATGGGCACGCTGACAGACCAGATTCCTAGTGCTGTGATTCATTCAAACAAGCAAGGAGCACCGCATATTGTAAATTTCTCCTTGCCGGGACTTTCTAATAATGAGGTTGTAGACTATCTAAGCTCTCGAGAAATCTCTATTTCTAGTGCTGCAGCTTGTAAATCTAATCATTCTCGTGGACCTTCGATGCTAGAATCACTTGGCTTTAGCCGTTCTCTTGCAGACAGCGCTCTAAGAGTGAGCCTTTCTCCACATAATACTGAATCGGATATTAACGAATTGGTGGGTGTACTAAAGGAATATCTACAAAAGACCCTATGAGTCATTACATCATAGGGTCTATCCTCGTTGAAAAAACTTCCTAGTATACCGCTATCGCATAGCGACTATTTGGAAGATATTTAACGACCACCATTTCATCTTTTAAATTTGAATCGAAATAAATCTGATCAATAGATAAATGAGAAGTTATAATTTCGATTCCATCAACCTCAAACGAATCTACATATGTTGTCTCTGAACTTTTAGGGCGATTGTAGTCAACCCTGATAGGCTTTCCTATAATGACTTCATACTTTCCTTGTTCATAAAACTCTTTATCACGAAGTAATTGAATACCGGTAACCATGCTAGAAATAGTAGTCAATAAAAACAAACCCCCGAAAAAACCTAGCGCAATCTTCCCCGCTTTTCTTTGAATTAGAAAAATACACCCAATCATCGCAGATGAGAGCAACAATGCAAAGCAAGTAACCATTAATTGAATAAAAACATTGCCCCAAACCATATGTTCTGAGAATTGGTTGGCTAATAACATCGAAATGACAATACCTGCAACTAATGCAGTAATTAGACAAGTCATGCTAAACGATTGTATTTTTTTAACCCTTATATTTTGTTTCTTTTTCTTTCGCTTTTTTGACATCATTATGACCACCCTATTTGTAGATTATCATATTACCCTAATTTTCAGATTAATTATGATGCAAATAAGATCGATAGTCCCAAAATAAAAAAACACATCGGTCATCTCGTACTAATTCCGTTCATATCGGAAAAAGCACTACATGTTTGATACGCTGTCAAAACTCATTTGCAATTAAATACACTAGGATTTCTCTGTGTCCGTTCTCTTGAAACTTATAGTCTCTTTCAATCGTATATAAAGTCATAAGATTGTTATTGGGAGGACCGAAAATGGAAATCAGTTTATTTCAAGAAAACATGGAAACGTTGCAGAATTCGGGTGGAAAGTGGGTAGATAAACGCCTCGTGATGATGACAGCTGCGCAGAGTGCGGCAAAAAAGAAAAGAATCATTTCTTCTGATTTTCGAAATGTAGTAGAGAAGGTGAAAAAAAGTTCATCTGCGTTTTCACCATTAAGAACCATTACCTTTTCCATGGCAGGACTCATTTATGTAAAAACCAATCATTATGACGAAGAAATTGAACGATTACATCAAAACTATAAGATACTTAGGAATAATGGCTTCGCTTCCTCCATGTATACATATATCGCGGCGATCCTAATGGAAAGGGATACTGAAGCGAGACGCCCTAAAGAGATTTATGATGAAATGAAAAAATATCATCCTTTTATCACTTCATACAATGATTATCCAGCCGCTGTGATCATTGCCAAACAGCCTGAACGGGTTTCGGAATTAGTAGAAACTGCTGAAAAATATTATACAGCTTTCGATGAAAGAGGTTTTTACAAAGGGAATGATTTACAGTTATTAGCCAATATGCTTGTGATGAACGGGACCTACTCACAGGAATTAACGAGAAAAGTTATTAAGGCTAAAGAATCATTTGAACAAAGCCGTTATAAGGTTAAGGGGATGCATTATCCTTCTCTTGGGATTATCGCTCTCTCAGATCAAACAAATAAAGCTGTGTCGTTGGTTCAGGAACTAACCGCATTAAAAACGTTTAGATGGTATAAAGACATGGCTCTAACCATTTCATCTCTATTTGTATCACAAGATTATGCAGACGCTTCGGCAGGAATCACCGCTGCTATGGAAGCTATGATTCAGGCCCAACAAGTAGCCATGATTGCCGCTACATCTGCAGCCGTTGCATCATCAACGGGCTCTTCATCTAGTGAATAGATTTGTGGACCTTGAGGGACAGGTCCATTGACCCATTTCTACAATTAACTGAGTCACTTACCTGTCCCCCTGTCCCATTCTATTTTTTCACTGAATTATTCATTTCATTTTCAATCCGTTTAAAGTATAAGTAGGAGCCGTACCAAAATAGTAGATAGACCACAATGAAGATTCCGATTCCGATGAGAATCGTAGATAATTCAAACGGCACCCAGCCCATATAGATGGCAAGGGCTAACCAAGTGATCACCGAGATGAGAAAGTGAACAACCGTTCTCTTTAAAGGACTCCAATCTTCAATGTCAAAAATAAGGGACGCGCATCCAAAGTAAATTCCCATCACCATACTGCCTAGCATATTCTTCCATACGATCGGAATCGAAACCTGAACATCCTGCAACATCATTACCGTTAATATAGCAAATGTGAAAATAGCCGCAAATCCCAAACCAAGCATACTTCTTCTAACCATTTCAACGATCATATTCCTCAACTCCTAAAATCAGTTTTCTTTTTAACTCATGAACATATTTTCGCGAAACATATTCCTTACTACCTGAATGAAAATACACACATAGGTTACCGTTAAAGGCTAATTCAAAGGAAACCATATTATTTAGATTTCCAAGAGCTGATTTCGATAAGCGACAAAATCCATGGCTCTCTAACAACTCTTCGGCTTCATATAATTTCATAGTTAGTTCTATTGATTTCTGATTCATCGAAGCATAGACTTTACGATTTTCAGCAAATATAAAGTCGATCTCACTAGGAGAAAGGAGAACAGATTTACCTCCTTGGACACCGATGATTCGCTTTGGCGTTTGATATTCTAACTTTCTTATTAGCTCTTCAAGTTCTTTCGACCATTTCTTTGCATGAATCGTCACGGTTGTTTCATCGTATTTTTCATTTATATCTATATTTACTTTCATTTCATCCCCTCTCTTTCTTCTCACTCTTACTATACTAAAAATACAAATATAAATTTCAGATTGTTGAATAACATTTGTTTTTAAATGATTAATATGTTGAATTGGATGAATGAACATTAAAAGAAGATTCGAGAGCAGGTAGGCTTTTTCTCTTATCAAAAGAAGTTTGAGGAAATGAGTAGGGGGAATTAATTATTACCGCTTTTTACGTTTTAACCTTTGTATCTCCTGGTTATCCTTATACCAATAGCTCCTTTCGTATTTTAGCTCTGATTTGGTTTAACCAAATGAACCTACGTTTTACGAAAAGGAGCTGTTTTTTCTAGAAAGTGCTACACTTGAACGTGGAATTCTCTTTAAAATGAATAAAGATGCCCTACGACTCATGCCATCCTTTTAATATCTCAATCAGTTCATCATAGGTACCTTTATTAGACAGTACCCAGTCCCCGCCATCTAAATAAGTAATGGCACTACCATCGAAACGAGAAGCCTTCAACCCTAATTCCTTTGCAAAAATTAATTGTGCGGCTAAATCCCAGTTTCCCGATTTGGATGTGGCAAAGGCTGCAAACTTCCCTTTTATGACATGAATGCTATCAATACCGCCACAGCCAAAATAGCGAATATCAAAGGATTCCTGAGACAATTTTCCAAAACATTCTTTTCCGTACCATTCCCTCACGTTGACTGAAATCAATCCATCCTGTAAGGAGATTTCAGGTGGTTCTGTCAGTTTTTCATGATTCAAAAAAGCCCCTTCGTTCTCAATCGCATAATATAAATCTTCGTTCATGACATCAAGGATATATCCAAGTTTCCCTATGTCATTTTCATAATAAGAGATTAATACACAAAAATGGTCACTCTGTTTCACAAAGTTAGCCGTCCCGTCGATCGGGTCAATGGTCCAGACATGCTCTCTGTTTTCATTCAATGGAGGTAATGGCGACTCTTCCCCAATAATCATATGATTGGGATAGCTCTCAGTAATTTTACCTACAAGAAAATCTTGCACTTCTTTATCCATGTTGGTAACAAGATCTTGACGATGTGCCTTCTCCTCAATTTGTAGGACTTGCGATAATGATCGTTTAATAAAAGGCACAAGTTCATCCAACCATTGAATAACTTGGGTATGTACGCTTTGAATATTCTCCATCCTAACAACTCCATTCTAATACTAAATTTTGGATGGTGACAGGCACCTTCCATTTTATGGAAGGTGCCTGTCACCCTATCTAGAAGATAGCGCCCTTCATCAAATTCATTTCAGCCTCGGTAGTTGGTCTTTATATTGTTGTCGCAATTCACTTAGCTTCTCTAAATTCCGAAGTGATTGTTTTTCGAGTTGTTGACCGATGCCGAGGATGAAGTTTTCGATTAGAAAAGTAGGGGCGATCATGGAGTGGAATTCCCCCAGCTCCCCACGATTCGAGTAGAACACGTAATCACCGCTATCTTGAAAATCTGAAATTAAGCAATCCGTCACAATAATCGTTTTGTAGTTTACCTTTTTGGCATAATCCAATAAGACGCTTGCCTCTCGGTTCATCGACACAAATCCGAAGATGAACACCACATCCTCTTTCCTGAAATGCATTAAGGATTCAAAAATCTCATGACCACTTTTAGGCAAAATCTCAATATCTAAACCAAACCGTGCTAAGCGATGTTTCATTAATATCCCAAGTCCTTCTGCTGAAGAAGGAGCATGAATATACAGCCTCCTACATTGGGACATCAACGTAATAGCCTCTTTAAACTTCTCTACATCCAGTGATTCTAAGGTATTAACGAGTTGACTCTTCGTCATCGATAGCAAATGTTCATGAACTTGCAATTTTTTCTGTTGAATTTGCAACAATGAATTTTTCAATTTATTTTCTGGTGAAACCATTTCTTGGTCTTTTATTGTCGCTTTAAAGGATTTGAAGTTATCAAAGCCGATATTTTTCCAAAATCTCGAAATCGTTGCATTGCTTACCCCTAAGGATTTCGCGATCTCCGTTTCTGTATAGTACAGAACATGCTCACCATTTTTTTCGATAAAATCCGCAATTCTTTTTTGACTAGCGGTTAGTTTGGAAACATCCCATTTTATATCCATTTTCTTGTTCCCTCCTATAAACACTTTATCACATTATGAAAAATATTTTTCATAAAAATAATAATTAAAAATACCTTACAATTTTCATATCATTCCTTAACGTCCTCTTAACAATCCATCCCTACAATGAATGTGAATAAAGAATTTGAGGAGGAGAAGAAGTTGTTAACGAAAACAAAACCGTACCAATTAACACAGTCACAAAAAATGATGGTCTTTATTTTATCGATGTGTCTTTATGGTCTTAGTAACATGTTCACGGAGCTTGTTCCATCCCTTCAATTGGGACCGATTGAACTTTCTATCGATGCTTTTGCTTTCATTCCTTTAGCGTTATGTATGCTGTTCCATCCCCTTTATGCTGCAATTGGTGCTTCTACAGGGGAATTAATTTTCGGTGAGCTCATGTTAGGGCAATTTGGTGGAATTGGTGAAGTTGAAAAGTTTATCTTATTTGCCCTTGGAATGGCGATTGGCGGAATGATCGTTCGTAACCCTCAAAGCAAATCACAAGTAGCCATTGGGGCCATTGCAGGTTATGGAATCTTCCTCGTGATCGCTACCCTAGTTGATATTTTAAAGGTTGTCATTGGGGTTGAAGAGTTTGAAGCCGTACCAGGATTAGCGGAAAGTATCTTTGTCGTAGAAGGCGTGGAATTTTTAACCGATTTGATTTTCTCAGGTACCTTATTTGCCCTACTTCCTACTTTATATTTAGTACCACGGCTATATGGAAAAATCGAACCGTTGCTTGGAATGAAGCCTCGAAACAACAAAATGAATTATCCAATCAAGGAGATAATAACACCGAAGTTTATTGGAGTAGCCATTGTACTATCTATCATGGCATTTATTTTTGAAGCATTATCAGAATCTGATATTGAACTATTGGTTTGGGAACCAGAATTTGTTGAGGTGTACGGGGCTTCATTTATTTGGATCATCATTGGCGTAGCAGCCATTTGCTCTGTTGCTATTATTCTATTTTTATTAAAAAAGGGGAAAGAAACCAATATAAACGAGGATATGAATAAGAGTGTCTAAACCGTTAATTGAAATTCGCAATGTTTCCTTTCAATACCCTGGAAGCGAAAATAAAGTATTAGATGATGCTAGTTTAATTGTTGAAGAAGGAGAGTTTCTCGCCATTATTGGCGGGAATGGATCAGGAAAGTCGACTCTTTGTAAAACGATGAACGGATTGATCCCCCACTTTTATGTAGGAGAATTCGAAGGAGAAGTGGAAAGTGATGGCCTGCTTACTTCCAATCATCCTGTAGCGACTCTCTCTAAATCAATTGGATATGTGTATCAAGATTTTGAAAACCAACTGCTTCGCCCAACTGTTCTTGATGATGCCTCCTTTGTCCCATTAAATTATGGGCTGGAGGACTTTAAGGAACGGGGAAAATGGGCGTTGCAGGTCACAGGTTTGAGCGATTTAGCCGATGAGTTTGTCTGGCAATTAAGCGGTGGTCAAAAGCATTTACTTGCATTAGCAGGTGCAATTGCCATGAAGCCTAAAGTGCTAATCATCGACGAGCCGATTGCCCAGTTAGACCCTCAACATGCCAAAACGATTTATGACGTCCTGAAAACGTTAAATGAGCACTACGGGACAACGATCATTGTGATTGAGCATCATACCGAATTTATTGCTAATTATTGCAAACAAGTCGTTCTGATGGATCAAGGGAGAATTCTTTGGAAAAAAGACGTTCGTGAAGCGTTATGCAGTGTAGAGGATCTTATACAACGACAAATTTATCCCCCGCAGGTGACGTTAGCAGCTCATGAAATTAGTGGAGAGGGAAACTACCCCATTACATTAGAGGAAGCGGTCGACTATTTCGGAGTCCAGCCTAAGATTCGCTCAATTAAATCTCCATCTACAGAACGGATAAAACAATCTGTTTTACAGTTAAAAGATATAACAGTTAGTTATCGAACCCTTAAAAGGCATCGGAAAATAGCGTTAAACTCGGTTTCTACTACCTTTTTCAAAGGGGATCAAATCGCACTCGTTGGTAATAACGGGGCTGGAAAATCCTCTTTATTAAAAGTGATAAGTGGAGTCACGAAACCAACAGATGGAATCATGGAATTGTTTGGGGAACGTATTAAAAAACATACACCAGAAGCGATGGTCAATCATGTCGCTTATGTGTTTCAGAATGCTGAGGAAATGTTTATTGATGATAGTGTACGGAAAGAAATTGAGTTCTATTTAAAAGCTAGAAAAGTAGAAGATTCCTCTCTTGTTGACAAACTATTAGAGGATTTCGATTTAACTCACCTGCAGCATCAGGATGCTCGTTTGTTAAGTGGTGGTCAACAGCGCCGGGTCTCATTAGCCATTGGAGCAGCAATGCGCCCTTCGATTATTATTCTTGATGAGCCCACGGCCAATTTAGATATTGCAACAAAAGCTAGGGTTATAGGAATGCTCGAAAAGCTTAAAAAACATGTGGATACGATTATCATTGCCACCCATGATATGGGGCTTGTAGCCGAATGGGCTAACCGTATCCTTGTCATGAATGGTGGCGAATTAATTGCGGATGATTCCAGCGAAGCGATTTTTCAGCAAGATGAATTACTTGAACGGGCCAATCTGGTACCGCCACAAATCATTCGACTATGTCAAAAGCTGAATGTTCCTTACTGTCCAACGGTCGATTCCTTTGTTGACTATTGGAAGGGATTAAAGCGAGGTGTTTCCGTTGGAAATTAGTAAATTCATAGATGACAAGTTTTCTCTTGAATATGTAAAAGGAGAGCTCGTTCGAACAGCTTATAGTACCGAGGTGAATCTCTTAACCAAGCTTGATCCTCGTGTCCTTTTGCTTTGGTATTGCTACTTTGCGATTGTGCCTTGGTTTATTCATAGTCACGTTGTATTAATTGGTTACTTGCTGCTCATGGTTTTTTTAACTTATAAGGCGAAGGTCAGTCCGTTGATTCTAACGGTATTAGGACTTGGTTTATTAGGGGAAATGGTCTTTCTGTTTCTGATTTCACTCTTTTTTGGCGGGAATTTGGAAACCGTCCTTCCAATGTTTTGGCTAAGCATCAAGCTAGGCGGGATCTCCCTTGCCAGTGTTGCCGTTTTTACGAGTCTGAATCCAGAGAAATTTAGCGATGCCTTGTTAAGATTAGGCTTTCCCGCACAATTTTCCTTTAGTGTTGCTTATGGATACCGGATTTTGCCAACCTTACTAGAGGAATTTCAACAGATTATCCTATCCTTTCGATTACGAGGAAAAGCTCCTGACAAAAGTGGTTTTTTCTATTGGCGAAAAATCACGTATTTCTTAATTGTTTTTATTCGTTCCTTTTATCCGTTGATCCTAAATACAGCAAAACGTTCGAGAACAACGGTAGAGGCGCTAGAAGTAAAGGGATTTACGTACGGTGCCAGTAACAAGGATATGGTGAAACTGAAAACAGGTTATCTCAAACTTTCCTATATGGATTACTCATTTATCCTAATCACGATTTTCTATTTAGTCATTGTTCATGCTTTACATTTTGTTTTATAAAGGGGATTATTATGAAATTTGATTTTCACACACATGCGAAACTGTCTAAAAAAGTTGATTTTTCAATCTCTCATTTTGAAGAGATGGCAAAAGGTGCGCTTCAGGCCGGTCTTGATGGCATCGCAGTAACTGAGCATTTTAATACAAGTAATTTCTTTGAGGTTTATGATACAATCGATGCTCATTTCCCCTATGTAGATGGGTTCTATGATGTCTATGGTTTAAAGGTTTTCCCAGGGATGGAAGTAGACGTACTCGAAGTTGGGCATATTTTATGTATTGGAGATGTTCAGGATGTTCGCGATATGCGTAAGGAGCTAAATGATTTTACTGAAAAAGGCTCCTTCATTCCTTTCGCGGATTTATTGGCACTGCGATCCAAATATGAAATGCTCGTCATTGGCGCTCACCCTTATCGCCCTGAAACGTCACTAACCCAGCACGACCCTTCTTTATTAATAAAGTTAGACGCTTTTGATTTAAATGGCAAAGACTTGCATACACGGGGGATTCAAGAAAATATTAAAGATGTGAATGAATTCGCCTCCGCTCTTGATAAACCAGTGGTAGGTGGAAGTGATACTCATCATTATAAACAATATGGAGCCGTCTATACGGTGTTACATCAAACCTGTCGAAATGTATCAGAACTTAAAAATGCTGTTATAAACAGAGAGTTTTTTGTAGAAGTAGCCGAAGATTTACATGAACGTGTGTCTGAAGCCGTCCGACTAAAAGCACTTGCAAAGGAAAAGTTGCAAGAAATAGCTGAATAACTACTAAACGATTCTGCTGATAGATGAGAGGTGTTGGCAGAATCGATTTTACATTTTGTAATAAATGATTATAATCACCCCCGAGAAGCTAGAGATTTCCCATCTCCCCTCATTACACCGCTCTTATAACCTTACTTTAATTACCTTCCACCTTTTCACTATATCTAAGCTTGAAACAAAGGGATGGTTCTAGTGTTCCAGCACAGATAGCTCAATATGGGGTCACACTCTCACTCATACAACTTAATGGATGACTCCATCTGTATCTTTAATGTGATATGTACTCAGTAGCGAAGTGGATTTTTGTTGATTTTATCTTCATAAACTCCATTCTTTGTTTCTTCAACAGCAAGTCCTTTTAAGGTCACTCCGATTGAATGGACAACAATAAAAGAGAGGCCCCCAAAAGTCAACTTTCACCGACCTTTTGGATAGCCTCTTTTGTTTTTATTATGAAGTTATTTTTTCTGACCCTTTTTCGTATCAAATTCATAAACAGCTACTGTTCCTGAAACTTCATGTGTAGCAGCTAGTAAAGCTTTTCCAGTAGGGCTCGTTTCTGCAGGAATAAAGTGTAAACCTTCAGGAGATACATCGCCCTTCACATCTTCACTAAAGTCACGACTTGAGATAAAGGTTACAAATTTAGGCTTTTTAGGATTGCTTAAATCATAAACCATAACTCCACTTGTTCGTTCAAGTGCGATGAAGGCATATGTAATACCGTTGATCTCACCAGTAATTGCCGTTTCGGGCTCAGGTCCTTTAGCAGAGCTTCTTTTATCGTAGCTAATCTCATCATTTGTTGTATTGAAGTAGTCAGGTAATGCCTTAGCAGTCAATTCTTCGAACTCTTTTCCACTGTCATAAACCAATTCCATTGTTTCAGCGTCAAAAATGGAGAAGCTGCGACCACCATAAGAGTATAGTGCCTCATATTTTCCCTCTTCGTTCAGACCATTTTCAAGGGTGATATTGGTTTTAGCTAACTCATCAAGAAGTCCGTTTTCTACCAATCTATCAAGTTGTTTTTGATTATATCCTTCATAGTGTTCCGCATTTAATTGAATAAGGTCCGCAATATCTTTTATACTCGCTTCTTCTGAATAGGCATCGTAATCACGGGCATCTCCTTCATTAGCTGTAACGATATAGGTTTTATCTCCTACAGTAAATGTATCAATGGCATCCGGCATATAGAAGCCTAAAAGCGGGAGTCTTTCAATCTTGGTTTTGTCATCTCTTTTACCATCTAGTTCATTACCCGGTAAAGAATGATCTTTCACTCCTAATCCTTTAACATCGATAATAGTATTGGTTTCAAGGTCAACAGTAGCAATGGCATTGTTCTCTTGAAGGGTTACGTATGCACATTTGCTATCGTCAGATACTGAAATGTATTCTGGTTCTAGTTGTTGAAGAATAGTTCCTTTTGAACTTACTCGAACATTATCATCCAAAGGAACTCCTTCAAATGTTAATGTTATTGCTTGTAAATCCTTTAGTGCTTCTGAATCTAGATTTGTTACATCAATAATAGAAATTGACCCTTCAGGGTCAACACTGTAATCATCATTTGGCTCACCTTCATTGGCGGATAGGAGCTTTGTTCCATCAGGAGTAAAAGTAACCATGTCCGGTAAAGAACCAACTAGAACCTTGGTTAAATATTCACCCTCTTTTGTCAACAATACAACATAACCGGGGTCGGTCTTAGGGTCGCTAACTACAGATAAAGCGATCAAATCTTTAGTAGGATGTGAGGCAACGCTTGTAATGTCTTTTACATTTTCGATCCCAAAATCTTCTAAATAAACTCGTTTCGATGATTCGATTGTGTTAAATTTTTCTGATTCCAAGCTATTAAATGATAGAATATCAAGAGCAGATTCTGCTCCATTTGTGACAAAAGCGCGGTTTAAGTTTTCGTCATAAGCTAAAATTTCAGTTCCACCTTCTCCAGCTCCACTATCATATTGACCCACTTGAGAGACTTTAAGGTGACCGCCCTTATACTGGAAAAATGAAGAAGAATCTTCCGCTAAAACGTTGTAGGCTTGAACACCCGAAAATAGAAGACCTGCTGCTGCGATACCTGTTATGAATGTATATTTTAAGTTCACAATAATTCCTCCGTCTAATAGTTTCATAGAAGAATAGAATAACGAATAAATATTAAATCTATGTGAAGAATAAATAAAATTTTTGTAATATAAAGAAAAAAAGGACCGACCCCATTGCTTTAGCACGTTTGCGCAACGGGAGTCTGACCCCTTTACATTCTATTAATCGATAATGGTTACTTTCACTTGTTTTCGGCCCCACTCTAACGCATCTTCATGGACAGGGATAAATACATCAACTTCATGTCCCTTGATTCCACTACCGATATCCTCAGCTGTTGCGTGCCCATATCCTTCAACGTAAACTTCTGAACCTAAAGGAATCACGGACGGATCCACTGCGATCACTTTTTTATCAGGGTTATTCTTCAGATCCACACCTGTTTTGGTGATGCCAATACACCCTTCGCATTCCGCTGTGTACGCGGTTGCTTCAACCGTGATTTCTTTTCCTGTAGGTGCTTCGGAAGCAGGAGCCTTTGTTGCAGTCATTTTTGCTGCCGCTCCTCCCTGAACAGGCTTTTCATGATCTTGTAACGATTCTTTATTTGTATAAATAACAAGTTCTAATCCTGGATGAATGATTTCTGAAGATAATTGGTTCCACTCCATTAAATCTTTTACTGAAACTCCATAAACCTGTGACATATTCCAGAGGGTATCCCCTTCCTCTATGATTACGTTTTTCATCGGTGAAACCTCAAGAACATCATTGGCATAAATGAGATCATCTGATAGCTGATTCCATTTTTTTAGCGATTCTACGGAAGTATTATATTGTTGCGAGAGTCCCCACAAGGTATCTCCCTTTTGAACCGTGATTTCTTCTGCGTATGTATTTGTACCGACTAACATAATTAAAACTGCTGTTAGAATCGATCCTATTTTATGTTTCAATTTCATTGCCTCCCATTGTTGTAACCTTACGGACAAGCTTAGCATATGAATCTTACACAATAAGGTCAGGGAGATATTAAATTCATGACGAATATAACAGGTTGATAACGAAACATTACAAAAGCATAAGTAACATGGGGACCGTTCTTGTGTGACACAAAACTACCCTTCCATTATACTTAAAGTAAAAAAACAGAAAGGGCAACTATCCATGAACCATTTTTTAGAAAAAGTCGAACCATTTCTTTTGAGTGAGAATGTATTTGTTCGTAAGTATGCAGCAACGATTTTGAAAAACAGTTATCTTGCTACTCCAAATACCTTTTTAATTGCTTTACAATCACATGAAATAAATCCTATTTCATCTCAATCCGTGCTTCCCCATGTTGATTTTATGCCCGTTAACGAAGTTGGGTTGGAAAGGCTCGTAGAAAATAACCCAAGTATGGATCAACATAACTTTTGGATTCTTAGAATCATAAATAAAGTAGAAACAGAATTACTTTTAGCTTATAAAGAATTGTTGAAACCTTATTTGGGAGGCATCTATTTCCAAAACCTCCAAAAAATCAAAGATTTAGATAATGAGGCGCTTTGGATGGAATTTGGGCAAATCATGAACGACCTTGAGAAAAAGTATGACCAGTCGATTTATCATCTTGGCAAAAGAATCGTGAAAGAATTAATTCTTCGCGGAGAAATTCCTCAGTGGGAAATAGAGAATGGAATTCGTACCAATTTAGACGAAAATAACTATCTTAACTATGCAGGAATCTTCAACCTCTATATGGCTGGTGAACTACGAACGGAATCCGTCATTCCTGAATTAGTTCAAATTCTCGATAAAGATGAGGGGGACCTTGCTTTAGAAGAAGCCAGAGATGCTCTTATTAAAATAGGAACAGAGATCGTCATCGATGAGGTGGCAAAGATTGCTTTAAATGAGCCTGCCTTCTATTTCACTATTGAGGTCCTAGCTAAGATTAAAACGAAGAAAGCAGAGCAACTGTTGCTGCATCTCTTCGACAACGCAACCGATCCCACGGCAAAAACAATGATTGCGGACGCTCTTTGCCAACATCTTTCCATTGAAGCCATCCCGAAAGTACAGAAGTTGATAGAAGATGGCTATGATTCAATGTTGCTAGATTTAGATAAATCCCTTTATGCCAATATCGTCATAAATGAAGTAGATCAACCCCATCGGCTAGAATTGGAGAAAAGCTTAGAAGAAGAAGCTCGGCTTCAGGAAGAACGAAATTCCATGCTCGACCCATTCACTATGCCTGTAAAAACCGAAAAGGTCGGCAGAAATGATCCATGTCCATGCGGAAGTGGGAAGAAGTATAAAAAGTGTTGTATGAATTAAAATCGGATAAGGGATAGGGGACTTGTCCCCTATCCCTTATTATCAATTATTTTAGCCTTTAATTGTTCTTCATATTGATACTTGATCATTTCATAATCATTCGGCCAATCCCTTTTCGCATTCTCTAATACTCTCTTTTCAGCCTCATCCGCGGGTTTAAGATCCATAACATCTTCATAGGCTGATACCTGTTGGTTATATTGAAACTCAACCATTGTATAGTCGTTAGGCCAATCATTTACAGCCTTATTTAGTATTTCCTCTTTCACCTTTGAATCAATGTTTAGCTTTAAAAGATTATGATATGATTTCGTTTGTTCTTCTACCTGAAAATCTTGCATAATATAATCATCCGGCCAGTCATGTACAGCCTTTTCCTCAATTTCTCTCTTCACTTTGTTAGCATCTAATTTACTAACCGGATTACTATAGACAGATGGATCCGAAGAGGTTCCAGATGCTGGTTGTGCCAACTCTACCGTTTCCTGATGTGGATTTTCTTTCCCTTGTGCCTCTTTTTCTATTGCTACTGTTTCTTTCATTTCTATTGCGTCATCTTGTTCTGGTTCTGTTTGTTCTACTTTATCTTTATTACTAGTAATAAAGACCACACTAACAAAGGCAAACAGAAATAGCCAAAACCACCATTGCTCATAAAAACGTTTATGGGTTTTCCCATCTCCCCTCATCAACACACCCCAAGAAACGGCATATGCTTTATAAAAATTCTTTAATGTTCCCCTTGTATCTCTTAAATCCCTTTATATGCTTTACGATAGATCTCAGCAAGCTCTGACACAAGTGGCAGTTTAGGATTTGCTGTTGTACATTGATCTTCGAAGGCACGATCCGCTAATACGTCTACTTGTTGTTCAAACTCTCTCTTTTCAATTCCTTGAGATTCGAGGCTCATTGGAATATTTAATTCTTTTGCTAAAGAAATAATGGCTCCAACGAGACTCTCGACTCCTTCCGCCGTTGTCTTTGATGGCAATCCTAGTATTCTAGCAATTTCTGCATAGCGTTCATCAGCAATATAATGTTCATATTTTGGCCAGGTTGCCAATTTTTTCGGCTTTGTTGCATTGTAGCGTATTACATGCGGTAAAAGGATCGTATTGGCACGTCCGTGCGGAACATGGTACGCTGCGCCAAGTTTATGGGCTAAGCTGTGGTTAATGCCAAGGAAAGCATTCGAGAAAGCCATACCCGCTATTGCAGAAGCATTATGCATTTTTTCCCTTGCCTCTTCGTCGTTACCATTCTTATAGGCTCTAGGCAAATATCGAAACACCAATTGTATCGCTTTAATGGCAAGACCATCTGTATAGTCGTTCGCCATAACCGACACGTAAGCTTCGATCGCATGTGTCAATACATCCATCCCTGTATCAGCCGTTACTGATTTTGGAAGGGTCATGATGAATTGAGGGTCAATAATCGCGATATCCGGTGTTAATTCATAATCGGCTAATGGATATTTCATATTGTTGACCTTATCAGAAATAACCGCAAATGAAGTCATCTCTGAACCGGTTCCAGACGTTGTTGGAATCGCTACAAGCTTTGCCTTTGTACCAAGCTGCGGATACTTAATAACCCGTTTACGAATATCCATAAATTTTTGTTTTAACTGGAAGAAGTCAGCTTCTGGGTGTTCGTAAAATAACCACATGCCCTTTGCGGCATCCATTGCCGAACCCCCACCTAGCGCAATGATGACATCAGGCTGAAATTCCTCCATCATCTTTGTTCCATTCATGACGGTTTCAATCGAAGGATCGGGTTCAACTTGTGAAAATATTTGATAGTGAACGTTATTTGGATTCCGCTCAAGATAATAAACAATTTTATCGACATAGCCGAATTGGACCATCGACGGATCGGTCACAATCATTGCTTTAGAGATTCCTTGCATGACTCCTAAATATTGAATCGAATTTTTCTCAAAATAAATTTTTGGTGGAATTTTAAACCATTGCATATTATTATTCCTTCTCGCCATTTTCTTAATATTAATCAGGTGTGCAGCCGTCACATTCACTGAGATTGAGTTGCCGCCATATGATCCACATCCTAATGTCAATGATGGGGTATTCGCATTATAAATATCACCAATGCCTCCTTGGGAAGAAGGAGAATTTGTAATAATTCGACCGGCTTTCATTCTTCTAGCAAATTCATTAAGAACGTCCCTGTTCGTAGAATGAATAACAGCAGAGTGACCAAGACCCCCAAATTCAAGCATTTCTTCTGCACATTTCATTCCTTCCTCTGTGGAATGAACCTTATAGCAGGCAAGAACAGGACTTAGTTTTTCACGAGATAAAGGAAAGTCAGGTCCGACTCCAGCCAATTCAGCAATGAGAATTTTTGTATCCTCTGCAACCTGGATCCCTGCCATTTCAGCAATCTTGCTTGCTGTTTGTCCAACAATCGCTGCATTAACCGTACAAGTACGCTCATTAATCACTAGTTTTTCTACTTTTGCCTTTTCCTCTACTGATAGAAAATAGCAGCCAAGTTTAATTAATTCCCTTTTTGTCTCCTCATAAATTTCTTTATCGATAATGACCGCTTGCTCTGAAGCACAAATCATCCCATTATCGAAGGTTTTTGATAAAACAAGATCATTTACCGCCCGTTTAAGATTGGCTGATTTTTCAATATAACAAGGAACATTACCAGGACCCACTCCAATAGCTGGTTTTCCTGAACTATAAGCTGATTTAACCATTCCCGAACCACCGGTTGCTAGGATGAGAGAAATACCAGGGTGTGTCATCAACTGTTGGGTGGCTTCCATCGATGGAGCCTCAACCCATTGAATACTATGCCGTGGTGCCCCTGCTTTAATCGCCGCATCCCGTAATACTCTCGCTGCTTCACTTGAGCATTTTTGTGCAGATGGGTGAAAAGCAAAGATGATCGGGTTCCGGGCTTTAATCGCGATTAATATCTTAAACATCGTCGTGGATGTAGGATTGGTTACCGGTGTTACTGCACAGATCACGCCAATAGGGTCTGCGATCTCCACAATTCCTTCTAATGGATCTTCATGAATCACTCCAACTGTAGGCTCGTCTTTTATGCTATTCCATATGTACTCCGTTGCGAATAAGTTCTTGATGATTTTATCTTCATAAACTCCTCGTTTAGTTTCCTCGACTGCAAGTTTTGCTAAAGGCATGTGCTGGTCCAATCCCGCTATCGCCATTCCCTTTACAATTTGATCAATTTGTTTTTGATCAAATTGTTTAAATTCCTTTAAGGCCTTTTCAGCGTTGGAAACCAATTCGTTAATCTTATTTAATACAACCTTTCCTTGTGTGAGTTCTGCTTCTTTAATAGCCATGAATATCCTCCTTTATATTGTGAAAGATTGAGCATAATCCTATAAAAAAATAAACCTATTTTGTATTACATGAAAGACCTCCCTTAATGTTTGTGAATAATTGAGCATATCTAGTTATGCTTTTGATTTTAATACAGAAAAATATCAATTGCAATTCAAATATTGTGAAAACTTTTCACCTGATTGTGATGAATATTACAATTCCCTTAAGTATGATTTGCTGTTATGCAACATATCTTTTATAGGATTCTTCTTTTTACCTATTTATCCTATAACAGGGGGTTGAACAATGGATCATCAGCACCATATTCCAGGGCATGTGACATCCGAGCAGTTTAATCAGATGTTAGTTTCACCCGAAGCATTTGCTGCAAGACCTGAAGCTTTAAGTGAACAATTATTTATTGAACGATCCTTAACCGAAAATCGGTTTTGGCTAAGAATCATGAAGGAACATGCCTTCTTCTTAGGGGAAGGTTTTAACCGGAATGATAAACCATTAATTCAACAAGCAGATCGTTTCTATCATTTTTTTGAAGAACAGGAAAAAAAGGCGTATCAAATCGCTCCCAATGCCGATTTGATTCGAAGATTTAATGAAGAAAGCATTGAGTTGGTTCATGGTTTTCGAAACTTTAAACGAAACCTTTTAATTCTCATTGTCAATTGCAAAATCCATGGATTTAACTTTCCACTTCTCGTCGATCATATCGCACGTGAAGCAGAATATTTCATGAGAACGCTTAAAAAGTTTAATAAAGGCATTTTAGATCCGATTCAAGATGCGATTATTAGCGAGAATGTTTTTTGGCTAAAGATCATGATGGAACACTCAAGATTCATTGCTTCCCTGCTCGATCAATCTGAAAGAAATTTAGTAAATACGGCTCGTAAATTTGGGGATGATTTTGAAACACTTCTCAATCAAGCACGGGATGTAGAATCGATGTTATATCGTAAACAGCCTACCTACCCAATTATCGGTAAGATGAATAAAGATAGCGAATCCGCGACCGAAGAGTTGAGGGAGTTTAAAAAAACGGGGTTAGAATTAATCAAATCCTGTCAAATTCGCAATGTCATCGATCCTCTTCTAGCAGACCATGTTGTACGAGAAGCCGGCCATTTCCTTTTTATGATCAAAATGTTGGAAGAACGACTGGAAACTAAAAAGCGCGAGGAACAACAGTAACCTATGACTGGGAGAGGTAAAATATCATTAAAATATCATTAAAAACCAGAGTGGAACCCACTCTGGTTTTTTGCTATAAATCTTCCATTGTTTTATCCTCTTCCTACCCAAAACCATTTACATAGAAACTGTTCATTTTTTTTAACGATTCTACCGTATTTTGCCCAAGGGAAATTTATTTGCATAGAAATTACTTTTATACATTTGTGAAAAAAGGTTTCTGTAGACCCACACGAAATTGCCTTGTTAAGATAGTTACAGAGTTTAGGAGAGGTGATAATATGGATGATCAACAAAAGTATCGTGATTTAAAACTTGGAGAACGCGGGGCTATCATTAGTATTATTGCCTATATTTGTTTATCTGCATTAAAATTAGCGATTGGCTATATGGCGGATTCAGAGGCCCTGAAAGCCGATGGTTTAAACAATACGACTGATATTATTGCATCTATTGCCGTTTTAATCGGTTTGAGGCTTTCTCAAAAACCAGCTGATTTAGATCATCCATATGGTCATTGGAAAGCTGAAACCGTTGCTTCCATGGTAGCTTCTTTTATCATGATGGTAGTAGGGATTCAAGTCTTACATACCGCTATTTCCTCCTTCTTTAAGGGTGGACATACATCCCCTGATGTGATTGCGGCATGGACAGGGATTTTTAGCGCGCTCGTCATGTACGGTGTTTACCACTATAATAAGCGCTTAGCTAAGAAGATTAATAGTCAGTCCGTCATGGCCGCAGCAAAGGATAACCTTTCAGATGCTTGGGTAAGTATTGGAACAGCTGTGGGTATCTTCGGGTCACAATTCCAAATGGCCTGGCTGGATCCATTAGCCGCCGTCATTGTAGGCTTGTTAATTTGTAAAACAGCATGGGATATTTTTCGGGAGGCTTCCCACCAATTGACAGATGGTTTTGACGACGAGGCGATTCAATCGTATAAAAAAACCATTTTAAAAACTTATGGTGTCAAGGGAATTAAAGACATTAAGGCGAGAAACTATGGTAATAATCCGGTTGTTGACGTTGTCATTTTAGTGAATTCGACAATGGATATTACTAAGGCACATGATGTTTCTACGAATGTGGAACAAGCTTTAACGAAAGAACATGATGTTTATTCTGTTCATGTTCATGTTGAACCTAATTAATCATTTCTAATAAAATCCTATAATACTAACAACAAAAACTACCATATAAATAATATTTGGTAGTTTTTGTTATATATGGAAATTGGTCAAAAATAGGGAACAGTCCACTGTCCCCTTATCTCTATGTTACTTATGAAAATTTAATTCTTTCGTCTCCTGTACCGGCGATCTGCTAAAAACTTTAGTTTCCTGCGATTGATCCAGCATAATACTATAATTACAAATGGCATCCACATCATTTCGATCATGTGTAACCATGATGCAAGTCATACCTGCTTTTTTTAGGATAACCCCGAGTTCCTCCCGAATAGACGCTTTTAAGTCCGCATCGAGGTTACTAAAAGGTTCATCCAGTAACAATACATTCGGCTTGGGTGCAAGCGCTCTTGCTAACGCGACTCTCTGCTGCTGTCCACCACTTAACTCATGTGGATATCTGTCCCCGAAATTCTCCATGTGTACAAGTTCAAGCATCTCATCAACACGCTGCCTTCGTTCCTTCCGTGGCATACGGGATAACCCAAAAAGAATATTATCCTTGACCGTCATATGAGGAAACAGGGCATAGTCTTGAAAAACCATCCCAACCCCTCTATCCTCTGGGTGTATAAATTCCTTTTCGCTGACAACCGTATGTCCCGCAATTTTGATCGTTCCCTTCAACGGCAACTCAAGGCCTGCAATTAACCGGAGGATGGTACTTTTTCCGCTACCACTTTGTCCTAAGATGCCAACGATTTCCCCTTTTTCGATTGAAAAGGAAAGATCATTAATCACTGGAGCCTCTTTTCGGGAATATGAAAAAGTAAGACCTTCTACATCTACAATACTCATTGTTTCACCTTCTTACTTATCATTTGTAACAATACAATCGATAGTATACTAATCGCTATAATTAAAAGAGAAGAGATCGAAGCCTCATAGATTTGCTCATCATTTGCATATTGATAGGTTTTGGTGGCCAATGTTTCAAAGTTAAAAGGTCTTAATAACAAGGCCAATGGCAACTCTTTACATATTTCAACGAATGTGATCACAAAGCCGCTAATGATCGATCCTTTAATTAAGGGAAGATCGACTTTAAAAAACGTTTTCGTTACACCTAGTCCAAGCATTCTGGAAGCTTCCAAATATTTTGTTCCTATTTTCTCAAATCCAACTTCAACTGCATTAAATCCGGTTGCCATAAATCGAATAAAATAGCCGACAATTAACATGATTAACGACAAACTTAAAATGAGGGGTGCTTCCCCTAATCCCATATAGGAGTACAAGGGGGCGAGCCACTCATCCAGTGAGATAAAAACAGCCAGCACGCCAATCGCAATAATCGGTCCAGGAATTGAGTAACCCGTTGTCACTGATTTTGATAAGATAAATGAAAAGGTAGAATGAGTTCGGTTAATATTTGCTACCACAATTGAAAAAATCAAAATCATGACAGTTGATATCACTGCCACATATAAAGTTTGATTAATCAAAGTCAAGAATGCTGGATCCCACACTTTTTCAAAAGTCATTACTGCCCAAAATATCAACTGTACGAGGGGAATGAGAAATCCAATTAAAAAGATCATACTGCAATACCCGAAAGCTGCTATACCTCTCGCTCCTTTGAGCTTAACAGGGACAAGAGGTCTTGATTTACTACTTAAATGATATCGCCGACCTTGTCTAAGTAATCTTTCCAATATAAAGATTCCCACAATAATCAACATCAACCACGCAGCCAATCTCATCGCTGAATGGACATCGTACATTCTAAACCATGTTTGAAAAATAGCCGTCGTAATGGTGTGAATTCCTAAAAAGCTAGTCACCCCATAATCTCCTAGTACTTCGTAGATGACTAAAACGGTCCCTCCGATGATCGCAGGTCTTGATAGAGGAAGTACCACTCTAAAAAAAACAGATAATGGTTTACCTCCTAATAACCTTGCGCTCTCAATATAGGATGTACTTTGATTTTCAAGAAACGCTCTGGTAATCATGTACACATACGGATACAAAAACAATGTAAAGATAAAAACAGCTCCAGGAATTCCTGCAACAGTCAGCCATTCTGGATTTATTTGATAGTCAAATTGATTTCTTAATGTTGATTGAATGACTCCTGTATAGCCCAACATGGTTCGATACGTATAGGTGGCGATAAAAGTTGGAATTGTTAAAGGTAGCATTAGTCCCCATCGAAAAAATCGTTTGAGAGGAAAATCATAGGCCGCAATCAGCCAAGCTAAACTAACTCCTAAAAAGGTTGTAAGAATACTGGTCAGCACGACAAGTATAAGGGTATTTGCTACATAATTTTTCAATAGATACTGACGAATATGTAACCAGTTTTCATTCGGTTCTTGAAAAATTGAAGAGAAAATAAAAAGGATAGGCAGTAGAATCACTACTGCCCCAACGATACTCAAAAACCACCAACCGTTAAACTCTTTTTTAATTTTACGTTTAATCAGTTCTGTTTTCATTTTTACTTCCAGCCTGTTTTATTAAAGATTTCGATTGCCTTTTTATTATGCTCCCCTAAAGTATCAAAATTTAATTCTTGTATTTTGAAATCTCCCCAGCCCTCTAGTAATTCCGGCTTAGCCGCTTCAGGATTTACAGGAAACTCATAATTTTGAGCTGATAAGAGTTCCTGAGCTTCGGCACTTGTCATGTACTCAATTAATTTAATCGCATTTTCTTTATTTTTACTATGTTTGGTTAAACCAATTCCACTAATATTAACATGTGTTCCATTCGTTTCTTGGTTCGGGAAGAACACTCCAATACTATCAGCCACTTTTCTATCTTCAGGATCTTCAGAATTAGCTAGTAAACCAACATAGTATGTGTTCATGATTGCTACATCACCTGTTCCTGCAGCAATGGCTTTCGCTTGATCACGGTCACCGCCATCCGGCTGACGGGCAAAATTGTTTACGATTCCTTGTGACCATTGTTCTGCTTTTTCTTCACCGTTTAATTCAATGAACGATGCCAATAAAGATTGGTTATATAAACTTGTTGAAGAACGAACTAATACTTTGCCCTTCCATTTATCACTTGTTAAGTCTTCATAAGTAGACAATTCTTCTGGTGAAACTCTGTCTTTTGAATAGGCGATAATACGTGCTCTTGTTGCCAATCCAATCCAGTTATTATCAGTATCCCTCATATTTTCAGGAACGTTTTCATTAATTACGTCTGAAGTAACCGGTTGAAGAATGTCATTCTGTTTAGCATTAGCCAAGACCCCGCCATCTACTGTTACAAATAAATCAGCTGATGTGCTTTCGCCTTCACGCTTGATTCTCTCGATCAGCTCTTCAGCTTCCCCTTTTACTACATTTACTTCAATGCCAGTTTCTTCTGTGAAATTTTTATAAATTTCATCATCTACTTCGTAATGTCTGGCCGTATAAATATTCACTTCTTGTTTTTCAGGTTTGGAGGCTGCTTCATCACCTGATTTGTCACTTTGGTTTGCTGCCCCACAACCAGCTAGTCCAATCGCTAAAACGGAACTAACTAGGAAAGGCTTGAATAATTTTGATAGATTCATGATCGTATCTCCTTTTCCTTCAAGTAGAATATTGAAACTGATAATCATTATCAATTACTATATTTTTATTTTACAAACATACCTATTATCTGTCAACAGAAAATTTATACATATTGCGACTTTTTTAAATATTCCTATCATATTGATGATATTTACTCGGTCTATATTTACCTCTACCTTCACCTCCTTTTTCCTTTCAGTTTTTATTTAAACAGCCCTTCCATCTCTGAGTATGATTTTTACAATGATGGAAATCCTTATAGCAGGATTGTTAAAAGTTTAAAATGGAGGGTTTATTGTGACAGAAAATCAACATAAGGGCGGGAAATTGCCTCAAGCCCCTGAACCATATTGGAGAGAATTTATTGATTTACCGGAGTTCCCCCGGTTGGATAAGGATATTGCAGTGGATGTCGTCATCGTTGGAGGTGGGATTACAGGTCTTACATCTGCATATTTGCTCGTGAATGAAGGCTTGAAAGTAGCTGTTTTAGAAGCAGACAAATTATTAAACGGTACGACGGGTCATACAACGGCAAAAATCACAGCCCAGCATGATTTGATCTATGATGAATTCCTCCGAAACTTTGGACGAACGACAGCAAGGCTATACTATGAAGCCAATACAGAGGCATTAAATTTTATCAAAAAAACCGTTAATGAACATAGAATCGAATGCGACTTTAATGAAGAGGACGCTTATCTTTATGCAACTACGGATGAATATGCACGAAAGCTTGAAAAAGAAGCGGAAGCTTACAATAAAATCGGAATCGATGGCGAGCTAGTTGATCAAATCCCTTTTAACATCGACATTAAAAAAGCGCTTTTCATGAAAAATCAAGCACAGTTTCATCCAGTGAAATATCTGGCGCATTTGATCGAAATCATTACTGAAAAAGGCGGACTCATTTTTGAACATACCGTAGCAGTGAATATTGAAACGGGAGAGCACCCCACCGTCCTTACTCGAGATGGAGCACGCGTGACGGGCAATTATGTTTTATCTTGTTCCCACTTTCCATTTTATGAAGGATTGGGGCTTTATTCAGCGCGGATGTACGCGGATCGTTCCTATATTATAGCCATTAAAGGGAAGGATCGTTTTCCAGGCGGTATGTATCTGAGTGTTGACGAACCATCTCGTTCGCTTCGTTCCACCAACATAAACGGCGAGGAACTGATTTTAATCGGAGGAGAAAGCCATAAAACCGGACAGGGCCAAGACACGATGGAACATTACAAGGCGTTAGAGATGTTTGGTCAACAGGTATTTGAGTCTGAAGAGATCGTTTATCGATGGTCTGCTCAGGACTTAGTGACATTAGACAAAATCCCCTATATCGGTGAAATCACCTCAGGTCAGCCCAATATTTTAGTGGCGACAGGTTATCGAAAATGGGGAATGACGAACGGAACAGCAGCGGCCTTGTTATTTAGAGATATGATTCAAGGAAAAAAGAATCGTTTTCATGATTTATATACACCATCACGATTCTATGCAAATCCAAGCCTGAAAAATTTCTTTAAATCAAACGCCGATGTGGTCAAGCATTTAGTTAAAGGAAAGCTTGAATTTTCCAACCAAAATATTAACAACTTAGCAAACGGTGAAGGTGGAATTATTACCGTTAACGGGCATCGAAAAGGAGCCTATAAAGATGAAGATGGCAATGTATTTATTGTGGATACCACCTGTACCCATATTGGGTGTGAAGTAGAATGGAACAGTGGTGACTGCTCGTGGGACTGCCCTTGTCATGGATCTCGATTTTCTTATACCGGAAAAGTCTTAGAAGGACCGGCAGAAAAGCCATTAAAACAATACGACTATACCATGCTAGACAATCTTTCATCAGAGGATTCTGGTTATTAAGAAACAGGGGGGCAGATCATTCCCCCTGTTTTCTACATTCCAATTGATGAATAAGTGCTCTATAATCTATCAAAATAATGAAGAGTGGACGAGTTCATGATTAATAGTCCTAAAAATCTAGAAGTATTTCAATCTTATCAACCTATCGCTTGATACCAAATCTCAATAATATAAACCCTAGTAAATGATTTATAAGAAAAATCCTAAAGGAGACCTATAAACATGAAAGTATCTGACGTGATCATCCAGTGTTTAGAAGCAGAAGGAGTGGAATATGTATTTGGAATCGTTGGTACAGAGGTTCTAGATCTTGCCGATTCTTTATCAAAGTCAAGCCAAATTCAATATGTGAATGTTAGGCATGAACAAGGCGCTGCTTTTATGGCAGATGTATATGGAAGATTAGCAGGGAAAGCGGGAGTTTGTTTATCAACATTAGGTCCAGGGGCAACCAATCTATTAACTGGTTTAGCCAGTGCAACCCTTGATCATTCCCCCGTAATTGCATTGATTGGGCAAGCGGATGTGGAGAGGAACCATCCAGAATCCCATCAATATGTAGATATCGAGAAACTATGCGAACCGGTAACAAAGTGGAGCAAACAAATCATGGATTCTGTGACGGTCCCAACGGTGATTCGAAAAGCATTCCGAATGGCGCAAATGGAAAAGCCCGGTTCGGTAGCGGTGGTAGTGCCAGAGAACTTTTTAACACAACAGATCGGAGGTAAAACACTTCCGAGCAATCCTTTACCGGAAACCGTACCTGTTCCAGAAACGATACAGGCTGCACATACTCTCATCCAAAACCATATGAAACCATTTATAATCGTCGGGAATGGTGTAGTTCGACAAGGGGCTTACCCAGAACTTCAAACCTTCATCAACACCCTTCAAGTTCCTGTTACACACAGCTTTATGACAAAAGGGATTTTGGAGAAAGAACATCCATCTAATTATTTTACATTCGGATTTAATAAAAACGATGAGGTTTTACAAGGCATTGAAGAAGCCGATTTATTAATTGCGATTGGCTTTGACTTTGTGGAGCAGCTTCCGAAAGAGTGGAATAAAAAGAAAATTCCCGTGTTACATATGGATGCTTTACCTGCTGAAATTAATGAAAACTATCCAGTCGAGGTCGAATGTGTTGGAAACATAAAGAGGACTCTCCAAACCCTTAATGAAACTGAGCTCTCTTCCAAACATTGGGTCCCATCTGGAAATCTTAAGGAAAAGATCATGAATGCATATCAAATAAATGATCATCATCCCCAAACAGGCGATCAACCTATAACCATTGAAAAGATCCTCCATTGTATTGAAACCAACACATCAGAGGACACGATTGTCCTTTCAGATGTCGGAGCGCATAAAGTCTCGATCGCCCGCACGTATCAACCCAAAAAGCTAAACCGACTAATCATTTCAAACGGGCTGGCCTCGATGGGAATCGCCATCCCTGGCTCGATCGGTGCGAAATTAGCTTGTCCCGATGCTCCTGTCATTTGTATTACAGGGGATGGCGGTGCATTAATGAATGTTGCTGAAATCGAGGCTGCCAAACGTCTTGGTCTTCCCTTTATCATCATTGTTTTAAAGGATTCGATGTTAAAGCTGGAAGTCCAGCAAATGACGAAGCAATTCGGGGATAGTTATGGCGTCACCTTTCAAAACCCCGATTTTGTTCAACTGGCAGTCAGTTTTGGTATTAAAGGAGTTCGGGCAAAAACCACGAATGAATTTGAATCAGCCCTAAAAGAAGCCTTAACCCATTCAAATGAAATGGTTTTAATTGAAGTGGTTGAATAGGGACAAGTTCGGTTCCTTGTCCCTTAAAAAAAGGTGCCACGGCATCTTTTTTTATTCTTTATGTAGAGGTACTGAAATATTTAGCGGGTAGTCCTTCTAGTTTATAAAAAGCATTCGCTGTGTCTTGAAGATGGAATTTTTTACAATAAGTCATAAAAACCGTTTTATCCTAAAAAGGCTTCCAATAAAAATCTTGATAGGAATCCTTCAATAATAGCTGCTATAAAAATACAAGGGGTTATAACCAATATGAATCCAATAAAAGCTTCTTTTACATGTTTGCGGAATGAAGGAACTATTTTTTTACTTTTACGAAATACATTTTTTATTTTTCTAATAACAACCCTGTTCATCAAACTTCCATAGCAAGCCGCTAGGATAAATGTAGTAAGTTCCAAGATCGCATGAGGAAGAAAACCAAGTCCAAATGTTTGTAAAACATTTAAATGGGTTTGCTGGACTAGAAATACAGTAACTCCAATTAGAGCACTTGTCGTAATAAGGGGAAGAGTATATAGAAAACGGATAGGAATACAAGAGAGAAGTAGAATTTGTAAGCACACGATCCAATTATTCTTAAATAGAAAAACAGTATATTCCCAATAACCATCTACGCTAGTTCCCCCATTAATACTTTCATCTAAACCGTGAGCAAGTTCTTCCATATTTGGATTTGCCAATGAAGTAATAAGATAAGAAATGATAAAGACGATGACATACAATAACCCATACTTCCAAAAGGATTTCTTTAAACGCATCCATGCACTTTTCCAAGTCTGAATCATATATTTGTAGACTTTATTGACATCTGACTTATTCATCATTCAATCCTTTCATATGCTAATCCAGATTCCTTTAGTCAACTAGAAAACCTTCCAACTTTATAAGTTTAAAGATCTTGTAACTCTATTTTTTCCATTTCCTTTTTTCTTTTCTTTTTCACAGACTCTCTGCCATTAATCCAGACACTTACTAAAAAGGCCAATCCACCAACAGCTGCTAGTATCAATGATAGAGTATCGACCTCACCAAACCTCTTAATAAACCAGCCTACGATAAAGATTACATACAAGACAGGCAATATAGCGCCCCAATATCCATTTTCTCTTCTTGATAAATAAACTTGAATCCCAATAGCCAAAAGTGCAATAACCCATCCATAGATCTCAGACATTAAGGATCAACCCTTTCAGATATATATTTTTCAATAATCAGTTTTGCAACATCTAAGCTGATTCGTTCATCAATAACTAAATTTTTAATCATACTGACAAACTCAATGTCTTCTTTTTTGCTATTGAGTTCAATTTTCTTTATAAGCTTATCGAGTTTTACTCTAACTGTTGGATAAGATACTCCGTATATTTTGGAAATTTCCTTTAACGATCCGGAATTTAAAATAAATTTCCTAATAAATTCTAGTGATTCTTTATCTAAAGCCAAAATCCATTCTGGTACATCCTCTCGCTTCACCTTTCTCCCTCCCTACATTAATAATATTAATATTTTCTTTAACATTATTCAACTATTTATTTGAAAAATTAAATATTATCTAAAAATTTATCTTTAATGGAAGTATTAATAGACGTTAAATTTTATACTAGATGCACATTAATGCAGATGCCAAAAAAAATCAAAAAAGATTGCCACACACCAAGCAAAGCTAGGATAAGTGTAGGCAATCTTCTTTTGCTTTCCTTCACTTCTATACTTTAGAGACAACAAATCCCCTCTTTACTCTAAAATATAGAAACCGTTCGATCCTATTTAACGGGACTAAAGTATAAAAACGATTCTTTTCAACTGATGAATGATTCAGATGATCATATTATAATGGAATCATTACATCGCGTAAGGTGGGAACAGGATGAAAATTATCATTGCACCAGACTCGTTTAAAGGAAGTTTAACCTCTTTAGAGGTATCTTTGGCGATCGAAAAAGGCATCAAAAAGGCATTTCCTCAGGCAGAAACCATACTCGTTCCCGTTGCAGATGGTGGCGAAGGTACAATGGATAGTTTAGTAGCAGCCACAAATGGGCACAACGTTGAGGTGACGGTAAGGGGACCGTTGTTAAATCCCGTTCAGGCATCATACGGAGTTTTAGGTGATCAAGAAACTTGCGTAATCGAAATGGCAAGTGCTTCCGGATTAACTCTTATTGAACCTGAACAACGAAATCCGTTACTGGCGACCACCTATGGAACTGGAGAATTAATTAAAAAAGCCTTGGATAATGGGTGTAAAAAATTTATTTTGGCTATTGGCGGTAGCGCCACCAATGATGGAGGAATTGGGATGCTGCAAGCATTGGGGATGCGCTTGCTCGATGCCACAGGTAACGAAGTTGGTAATGGAGCGGCAGAACTTGAGCGCATTGTTGAGATTGATGAACAGAACTTTGACCCTCGAATCAAAGACTGTCAATTCTTTATTGCATCCGATGTCCAAAATCCTTTAATCGGACCAAAGGGCGCTTCCTATGTTTTTGGTCCACAAAAAGGAGCAGACGAAAGTATGGTCGCTTTTCTGGATTCCTCTTTATCAAAATGGGCTGATTTAGTTGAAAGAAAAACAGGAGTTCGCTTACACGATCAAGCTGGTGCTGGTGCAGCAGGTGGACTTGGTGGCGCATTCCAAGCCTTTTTCCCATCTAGCACGACACGTGGGATTGATATTGTCGTCGAATACACAGGTTTAGAAGAAAAGATGAATGGCGCCGCTTGTGTGTTTACCGGGGAAGGTCAAATTGATTTTCAAACAGCGTCTGGCAAAACACCGATGGGAGTTGCCCAAGTAGCGAAAAAACAAGGGATTCCGGTCTTTGTCCTCTCCGGATCGATTGGTAAAGGAATACATGAATTGTACCAATATGGAATTACAAGTATTCACAGTATTGTAAATACCCCTATGGACTTACAAGAAGCCATCAATAGAGCTTCGAAACTAGTAGAAACCACAGCCGAACAAGTGATACGCACCTTTTGTTCTATAGGAAATAAATGAAGCACCCCCATGTTTCCCATGTTTTCCAAAAAGACCACCCAAAGATTTGGTGGTCTTTTTGTTTATTCTGACACGCTATCATTATTTCCTAGGGAAACATTAGGAATTATGGATCTCCCATTTAACCCTAACCCTCAGCGATCTCTGGTTGACGATAAACGGACTCCTTAAGATCACCGGTAATCCTGCTAGTAAGGACCCCTGCCAACATGCCGTCACTTACATTTAATGCAGTACGGGCCATATCGATTAACGGTTCCACCGAAATAAGCAAACCAACAATAGCTACTGGAAGGTCCATAACAGACAGCACAATTAACGAAGCAAAGGTTGCCCCACCGCCGACGCCCGCGACACCGAAGGAACTAATCATAATAACTACAATCAACGTTAATATGAACGAAAGGCTTCTGGGGTCAATCCCTGCCTGTGGTGCCACCATGATCGCAAGCATGGCTGGATAAATACCAGCACAACCGTTTTGTCCAATGCTGAGACTAAATGGACCCGCGAAATTGGCAATCCCTTCTGAAACACCAAAATCATCTATTTGGCTTTTAATATTCATGGGCAAGGTACCCGCACTGGAACGGGACGTAAACGCAAAGGTTAAAGTGGGTAAACCTTTTTTCAGAAAACGCATCGGATTTAATTTCGCCATTGCCAACAAGAGTAAGTGCACAATAAACATGAGAATAATGGCAACATATGAAGCAAGAACAAATTTTCCTAAGCTGATAATCGCCTCATAATTACTTGTAGCCGCTACCTTTGTAATCAGCGCCAAAATCCCATAAGGCGTTAAACGCAAAACTAATGTTACAATCCGCATGACAATTGAATACAGAGAATTGATCAGTTTAGCAAAAAGATCTGCTTCTTCTGGTTGCTTCCGCCTAACACCAAGGAAAGCCACACCAATAAAAGCCGCAAATATCACAACAGCAATGGTCGACGTTGGGCGTGCACCCGTTAAATCATCAAATGGATTGCTTGGAATCATTTCTAGCAATTGCTGTGGGATGGTTAGATTCCGGGCTGTTTCCACTCGCTCAACCAGACTAGCGTTACGAGCGGCTTCCGCTTCTCCTTCAGCAATTTCGAATCCATCTAGTCCAAAACTAAGGGTTGTACCAATTCCAATTGCCGCTGAGATTCCTGTCGTCAGAATCAAAATACCGATGACCAGAAAACTAATCTTTCCAATGTTCTTGGTAAGCTTCATTTTTGTAAAAGCGCCAACGATCGATACGAACACAAGCGGCATTACGATCATTTGCAAAAGCTTTACATAACCGCTACCGACAATATTGAGCCAGTCAATCGTCCCCGTCGTTACGTCTGAGTCTGTACCATACAGAAGATGGAGAATATAGCCGAACACAAGCCCCAATCCCAAACCCGTAAATACTCGTTTTGAAAAGGAGATGTGTTTTTTCTGCATATAGTAAAGGACTGCAAGTAGGATAAGGAAAATAATGATATTGACGATGATAAAAACTGTATTCATTGGATCCTCCTTTATAAGTTGTTACTGTTTAGCATCTTCCAACAACTTTGAAATCATTATTTTTATTATCCTAATATTCCTGTAAATCATGCGTTGAAGGAGGAATTTATGTCGTCTACCTTCATTAGAAAAGAGCCAGAGGAATTTACCTGGCTCTTAGATTAAACTTCATTAAGCTTCTACTAATTTTGATCTTGTCACTTTTTGTTTCTTACTTCTTTTATACCCAATCATTGAAGAGCGTTAAAATTCAACTTTCCCCACTCCTACTTTTGCCGTTTGAGCCTCTCTATCGAACTCGATCCACTCTCCTACTCTTGTCCGTTTGAACCTCTTTATCGGACTTGAACTAAGCTTCCACTCTTGCTCTTGTCTGTTTGAACCTCGTACACTGGTCGGTTAATTCATTTAAAGACCTACATAAAAAAAATGACCTTTTTCTGAATAAATCAGTAAAGGTCATTTTCTTATATACTATGGTCCTATGCCTCAGCATTATCTAATTTTTTTGCCATAAAGCGTAGTAAGTCATCACGTAATTCTTCATGCTGAAGAGCAAATTCAATTGTTGTTTCAATAAAGCCTAATTTTTCACCAACGTCATAGCGTTTTCCTTCGAATTCATAGGCGAATACACGTTGGATTTCATTCAATCTTTGAATTGCATCCGTTAATTGAATCTCTCCACCCGCGCCCACTTCTTGACGATCTAAAAACATAAAGATTTCTGGTGTAAAGATATATCTTCCGATGATTGCAAGGTTTGACGGTGCCGTTCCTTTTTTTGGTTTTTCCACGAAGTTACGAACCTGGTACGTGTTGCCGTAGTTTTCCAACGGATCAACAACCCCATAACGGTGAGTTTCACTTTCAGGTACCTGCATAACACCGATTACAGATGATAGTGTTTTGTCATATTGGTTGATTAGTTGCTTTAAGCAAGGCGTTTCAGCTTGGACAATGTCATCACCAAGTAACACAGCAAACGGCTCATCGCCAATAAAGTTTCGCGCACACCAAACCGCATGTCCCAGACCCTTTGGTTCTTTTTGTCGTATGTAATGGATATCTACCATGTTAGAAATATTCCGAACTTCTTCTAGCATTTCAAATTTTTCTTTGCTTTCTAAGTTCTGCTCAAGTTCTAAGTTATGGTCAAAATGGTCCTCAATCGACCGCTTTGTTTTACCCGTTACAATGATAATATCTTCTATTCCAGATTCAATCGCTTCTTCTACTATATATTGAATGGTTGGTTTATCTACAATCGGAAGCATTTCCTTAGGCATCGCCTTTGTTGCTGGTAAAAATCGTGTTCCCAACCCTGCCGCTGGAATAATCGCTTTTCTCACCTTTTTCAAAACGGACCTCTCCTTAAACCCTTATTTTCTGTTCACTATTTGTTATCATACCATGAAATGGGAGTTTTATAAAATGGCGCAAACTGTTTTCAAACAATCTTTACGTAGTGATCATGTTTATTTTTCAATCTATTAGACATGCATATTTGAAGACCCACTATTTCTGGAACTCTCATCTGATTTTGAGCTTTTTCTCCCCTATGAAGACCATTTTTTTGATTCTTCCATCTGATTTCGGTCTTCATTAACCTTATGAAGACCATTTCCATAGCATCTCTAGCTGATTTTGGTCTTCATCATCCTTATGAAGACCATTTCCCCATCCCTAAGTCACAATTACAGCCTTCACCCCCTACAAAAACAACACCCAAGCAATCAAAAAAGGACTGTCCAGAAAGAGTGCTCTGCACTTTCCCAGACAGTCCCACAATCACCTTACTCCGCAAATACATTCCGTACTTTCTCAACAGTATAACCTGAACCGGTGCCTTCTACCATCATAGCCACCAATAAATCCGGACTATATGCAACAAACCAGCCAATTTCATGACCCTTTTCACCTTGTTTGGCTTTAAACTCAGCTGTTCCGGTTTTTCCAGCAAGGGTCATCCCTTCAACCCTAGCCTTGTACCCGGTGCCTTCAGGATGATTAATGACATTTTCCATATAACCAGAAATCATGGACGCCTGTTCGGCACTAATCACATTTTCCTTCCAAGCCACTCCGTCCTCATCCTCTAATAGCAACGTTGGTTTCAACATGGTCCCCTCGTTAACAAAAGGTGTATACGTTGTCGCAAGGTGCAAAATGTTCATTTCGACTTCACCTTGTCCATAACCAGAATCCGCTACTTTCACATCGCGATCCATTGCTCCTGTTACAGATTTCTCAAGCGGATAGGTGAAGGGAATCTCCTCTTCAAAGCCGAAATCCTTTAAACCCTTAATAAACTTATCCGCGCCTAAATCTAGGGCGGTTTGTGCGAAGTAAATATTATCTGAGTAGAGAAGTGCCTTTTCTAAATTGACGTTTGAAGCTTCTTTAACTCTTGTAACAAAATAATTACCCCACGAATCGTCTTTTTGCCATTTATCGCCACTAACATTCATTTCCTTGTTCGGATCGAGTGTACCTTCCTTTAAGCCAATTGCTGCGGTTAAAGGCTTAATGACCGATCCTGGAGTATAGTTGGCAACGAAACGGTTTACGAGTGGCTGCAGTGGATCACTTTCCATCGCCGCCCATTGCTCAGAAGTTGCTCCTAACGTTAGCAGATTCGGATCAAAGCTAGGTGAGCTCACCAACGCTTGCGTTTCACCTGTTGTTGGATGGATCACAGCCGCTGCTCCAGCATCACTAGATAGTTGCCCATATACCTTCATTTGCATGGCTGCATCGATCGTCAACTTAATGTTTTCACCATCTTTGACCTCTTTTTGCTCCAAGACTTCTTGAGATCCATCCGCTTTATTAATCGTAATGGTGACGCCATTTTCACCTTTTAGCTTTTCATCAAATAACTCCTCAAGACCTCTTTTTCCAACCACATCGTTGCTTCCATAACCCTTGCCTTTCAACTCCTCGAGTTCCTCAGCTGTAATCGTCCCAACATAACCGATTAAATGGGCTGCGGCTTCTTTCAATGGATAAACCCGCGCCTCCACCTGCTTAGATTGGACGCCAGGAAGCTCAGTAACTTGCGCGACTAGGTCACGCTCTTCTAAAGATACCTTTTTAATCGGAACAAAGAATTCTGGCTTTACCCATGAAGCATTTAAAGTATTATTGATTTGCTCGACGCTTACTCCCAAAAGAGATGACACTTGAGCAAGAACAGTTTCCTTTTCCTCCCCTAAATTTGCTGGTACAATTCCGACTTCATAGACCATGCCATTCATCGCCAACGGCTGACCGTTACGGTCTTGTATTTCCCCACGCTTAGCTGACGTAGTAGAGAGGCCTATCTTGTCCCCTTCCCCTAATTGAGGGAATATATATGTAGTATCCCAATCCAAATACCAATTTTCTTCATCATTTTTTGTTTCCTTTGTTAAAGTGGCTGAGTGGTCAAATTTAATTTTCCCGGCCACACTTTCCATCGAAGCAGAAAATGGATAGCTGACTGTTTCCTCAAGATCCTTCTCTTCTTCTGGTTTTTCAAAGATAATCTCTAAATCTTGAATTTCGAGATCGCCATATATTTTTTCATAGCGACTCACAAAGTCTTCCTTCGATATGGATTGTTGTGCGTTCGAAGTTAAATAATCATACATTTCTTCAAATTTTTTGTCATTCCAAAGTTTAATATATTGCGACAAACGATCGGACGGCTGAGGTTCATTATTACAGCCTGCGAGAAATCCCACCATCATCACAACGAAGATTGCCAGTTTCTTCATATCACACCATCCTTTCCTCCTATTTATTTTATCATTTTCATACTAAAAAACCACTTCAAAGCTGAAGTGGCGTTTATTTGCTAGATAAGATGTAACGTAATTCTACTTCCATATCTTTCAGTAAATCTTGGGTGGAAATATTGGATTCCGTTTCCCCTTTTTCATACATTTTTTCAAGGAGATTTTTAAATAGCTGTTTTTTCTTTCGCTCTTGCTCTGTCATCACGCTCACCTTTCCCATTTGTGACAAATGTCTATATTTGTCAAGTATATAAGCATTTCGTTGCAAAGCACGTGATACTATAATACATATAATCTAGTATTTTTGCAATATCTATCATAATTTTCACATATCTCCAATAAATGGTACCCACTTGCTAGATTAATATGTTAAAATATTGGTATATTATGCAGTTTTTGGGAGTGATTGTCAAAATGAAGAACAAACTTGCCACCGCCGCTACGGTAGCGATCGTTTCATCGGCTTTTGGGGCAACGTCTGCCTTTGCAGATAGCGATACATATACAGTAGAACGAGGAGATACACTTACACATATCGCAAACAAATTTAACACAACGGTTTCTAACTTAAAGCAGTGGAACGGACTAACATCAGATACCATATATGTTGATCAAAAGCTGAACGTAAAATCATCGACGGAACAAACCCAGCAATCAACTGTAAAAAACACATCGGCAAACACTTCAACCGGAACCTATACAGTTGTATCTGGGGACACGTTATTAAAAATCGCAAACAGACATGAGATTTCTCTTGCAGAGTTAATGACAGGAAACAATCTCAAAAGTCATCTCATCTACCCAGGACAAGTCCTGAAGGTTTCAGGCTCAGGCGCCGTGAATTCACAGCCAACTACTATAGAATCAGCGCCGGCGTCAGCAACACAAACAGCTTCTTCAACTGGAAACACATCTGAATACAAAATTCAAAGTGGAGATACGCTAAGTAAAATTGCTGCAAAATTTGGTACAACGGTTCAGAAGCTAAAGGATCTTAATGGTTTGACCTCTGATCGCATTTTTGCTGGCGATATTTTAAAAGTAAGCGGCGAAGCTAAAACAGAAAGTAAACCAGAAAACAAGGTATCTTCAACTCCTAATACAGATAATGCAAAAACGGACACATATGTGATAAAAAGTGGTGATACACTAGGGAAAATTGCGGCGAACTTTGGCACCACTGTTCAGACCTTAAAGTCCCTCAACAATCTTACGTCTGATTTAATTTTTGTAGGACAAACATTAAAAGTGACAGGAACGGCTTCATCCACTAAAACGTCCGATGATAATAAGATTGTTCAAGTATCAAAACCAGTTGAATCAAGTTCTTCCGCTTCTGTTACAACACTGATTAATGAAGCGAAAAAATTGGTCGGAGTTCCTTATGTCTGGGGCGGCACAACGCCTTCAGGTTTTGATTGCAGTGGATTCATTTACTATGTATTTAATAAAGCAGGCTATGACATTAAGCGGACATCTGCGGAAGGCTATTTTGACCGTTCTTTTTATGTAGATAAGCCACAAGTAGGCGACCTCGTATTCTTTAAAAATACATATAAAAAAGGGATTTCTCACTTAGGCATCTATATCGGAAACAACCAGTTCATCAACGCCAGTTCATCAGGTGTTACCATAACAGGCTTAGACAACCCATATTGGTCCAAGCACTTTGATAGCTTTAAACGTTTTTATTAAATTCGGGTGACAGGCACCTGTAAGTAAATGGAATAAAACACTTAGTACTTTCCGATTTAAAAGCGTAAACTCAAGAATAGGGGTTATCCGGAAGCAGAAGAACGTAACATTTTGCTTCCTGGATAACCCCTATATTTATTCCCATCAATACTCATGCCCAGCAAAGAATCCTTTCCCCACCAGCCTCAACATTTCCTTTTTCCGTAAATCACTATACATCCCTTTTTCCCATTGGTTCATATGCAACGGAGTGTAAAAGGGTACGCTTTTCCCTTCAAAGCTGACTGGTTTCCGGACAACCACTTCACCTGCTTGGAGTCCTGTTGAAATCTCCTGAGTTTGATTGATTTGTAGACCTGTTTCTACATTCCGCTTTTTAATCTTCCCATCATGAAGAACGTAAAGTTGTGAGCGTTGGAGGCTAGGGCTTGGAACTGTCACCGCATCCAGAACTTCTTCAGTTATGATTTTGACGTCTACATGAGTTCCGTGAGTTAACCCTTCAATCGGTTCTGTTAATAAAACGGAAAATGAATATTGACTCTCCTTTTTCACAGATGGTTCTTCTTCTGGAAATGTCGACACTTGCTGAACTTTCCCTTCATAGGCTTTATTTCCATTTTTCAAGGAAACCAACACATCGAGACCAGGCTGCAATTTCCCTTGGTCTGCCTCTGTTACCATTCCTTTAATCATTGGTTCATTCGAAGCAATCGTGATGATCGGGTTCGACAAATCTTCATTCATTTTCTTAACCGTTCCGTCCATGTCACTAATTTCATGAAGATAAGGAAGCTTTTCATCAATAGAGGATAGTTGCTCGTCATACTTCTCCAATTCACCCTCTAATCTGCTAATCTCCGTTTCGGTTTCAACCAAATCCATTTCGATAAAACGATCGTTTGTATTTTCTCCTTCGTCAAGCGGGGGCAACATCGCACTCGAGCTTGCTAACAGGCTGCCTAGGTTCGTCTGTTTCGTTTTAAGTCCTTCTAACTGCTTCTCAATACTATCACGCTCCGATTGAAGAACAGCCATTGCATCTGTATAAGAGTCAGTAGAATAGTAGAAAAGCTCAGAGCCGACCTCCACCTCGTCCCCTTCTTTCACAACAAACCCCTCAAAACTCCCTTTGTTCTCATCATAATAAATATATTGTTCCTCAAGCGGCGCTGACACCCCGTCTGTAACAAGTGATTCCTGCAAGTCCTGTTCCTTAGCACTCACCCATTGCCCAACATAGAGAGATTTCGCAACTTTACTATCCTCTTTTAAAATAAGAAAAAGGTTCACCCCAACCAATAGCACAACCGCTACTATCACAAATTGCAATTTGAACTTCATCTCCCCACCTCCCTATACATAAGTCTCAAGATCCATGATGCTAAAAAACGCTGAAATTAATAAAATAACCACGTTAAACCCAATAACAAATAATGCCGTCCGTTTAGCAGAATGATCTGCTAATACTTTTATGTATTTGTATTGCAAGACAATCGCCCAAATTTTAAAAATGGATATTTGCGATAAAATCTGTAGTACATATTCTTGGTTTGTAAGGGCTTGACCGATAATGCCGAGCGAAAACGGATTCGATAGGTCAAGGGATAATCCTAAAAAAATGGCGAATGGCAGGAGAAGTATTTTTTCGATTAATAAAATAACGAGGACACCTTGCTGTACCACAATAAACTTTTTCCATTCTATATCTGAAAGTGCCCAAAAGAATAAGGAAGGAATGAAGAGAATGAAAAGTGCCTCAAATAGGGACCATCCGATTTGTCCGATTGCAAATAAACTTTTGATTGTTTCAAATTCTATTGGTGAGCGTTGATTAAGTTCTGCCGATAAAATATCGTTTCCAACTCCCAAAAATGAGGTCACGAAAGCTAGTAAAACCGAGAAAAGCAGTAGGAGAATCAGCTTCATCCAAAATCCCGTTAGGTCCTCCGCTTTTCTCAACTGCAGTGCCGTATAATAGGGTTCTTTCAATGTTTTGAAAAGCCGGACCTGAAACATAATCCTACCATCCTCCAAAAATCGTATTCTATCTTCTTATTTTACCTTAATTTGACTAAAAATTCATTTATCCGACATCTCATTTAGAGAAAAACTAATAGGGCGAGAGGCACCATACAGAATCCGGAAGGCGACTGTTACCCCCAAGTGATTTGTCTTGTTTTTAAGTTCCATTTACTATCGGTTCCTTTGAGTTGTATAATAAAAGAATATGGATTTTTACGGGAAGGTGGTGATGGGAGTGATCCCTGAAAGTTTTCTGGAGCCTTTGCAGTTGTATTCGGACTATTTAAAAGAGACACTCAAGTCGAGTCATCCTGAGGACGCACAAGTTGTCCATAAAGGATTTATTCTGTACCGCCAAGGGTCTGTGTCTCAGTTGAAGCTGGAAAAAGATGAAATGGTAAATGGGGTTATTCAGGATGTGACTCCAGTTAAAGTGAAGCTGGACTTAAACTTTCCTTATTTAAGCGAGTGTAGCTGCCCTCAAGAGGGAATCTGCCGACATCAAATGGCTGCTTTCTTTCAACTGCTTTCTTATAATAGTTCCGTTTCAACATGGCTTACCCATTGGCGTGAGCCGATACGAGAACAGAAACAAGCAAAATCACTTGGAATCGGGCGCGCTCGGGATTTGTTGAAAAATACCCGACATTCAAGCCCAGACTATGAACATTGGACAGACTCTATTCGGAAGAGCTTTGATGTCATTGTGAAAGGCAATCCTGAACCAAAGCCTTATATAATCAACGAACTCTTTTCTGTGTATGAACGACGCATTGAAGCAGATGCGCCTCTTTCAAAGGAATGGAAAAACCTATATAGTCTGATTGCAAATGTCATTTCTTTTCAAAAACTACTCGAACTAAGTGTCGAACTTGACCATGATGAAAAAACAATCAACCACCATTATCGTCATCTTTTTCAGAATATACTAGATGAAATGGAGCAATTATCTTATAAATTATCGGTACAGTCACTCCCATTTTCTTTTGATACTTTTATTGAAAAATTAAGGTATGAAACGGTCAACTTGATTACAGGACCTGCAAGCTTTGATTATGAACGGATTCATTTATTTCGATTACTGTGGACTGATTTATTTAAAAAAAGAAGCTGGCGTGAAGAAATGAAGGAAAACTTGGCTAGTCATCCCTCACCCAATTTTCCTACGACTGTTGGATTGATTCACTTAAACATCCTTCTTGGCGTTCACGAAGAAGCACGAGAGATGATTGTCCTATGTGATTCCGACCTCACGCCTTACTTTTTCTATTGGCTAGGTCTTCTTGATTCGAAACAAATGGAGTTTTATATTGTTCATTTTATCGGTCTGATGAAAGACTATTTAACCTATCAGAATGATTATTATGGAGCTCGTCAATTTATGCATATGGCCTTAAAGGCGGTTATGCCGTATTGTACAGAGAATGAGCGTCCCGATTTAGTCGAAAAAGCCTTATTCAACATGCTCCCCTATAGTTCCTATGACTACCAGCACTTTCTTCTCGAAAAAGGGGATTATGATAAATGGATGGAACTACAGACGTATATTGGATTTACGATGGAGTCTGTGTCAAAAGAATCGCTGAAAACCTTGCAGACAAATGCACCTGAGATTTTACTTCCGCTTTATCATCAAGCGATTAAAGCTGATATTGAGGGGAAAAATCGCACCTATTATCGCCAAGCCGTAAGGAAGTTAAAAAAACTTCGTACGTTGTATAAAAAAATGAAGCGCCTTGATGAATGGGATGAGTACTTTGAGATGATTTTAGCTAGAACAAAACGGATGCGGGCGTTTCAAGAAGAATGTAAAAGGGGTAAGCTGATCGATGCTTAAAACACGATATCTTAAAATTAACGTAACCCATTTAGGCGAAGATCGCTATTTTATCACAGCCATGGATGAAAACGAACGAACCTACTCTCCTTCCACATGGCAGTATTTATTGTTTAATTACCATAAAGAAAGCTACTATGGAACGATGGTGGAATCTTTAACCCACGATGGTATGGAAGGAATCGTTTTAAACGGGTGGCAGTTGGCGACCCTTTTTGCCCATGATCAGTTTAATCGTATGGTTGAATGGGACTGGGATGAGGTAGCACAAGTTTGTCTTGCCTCCGCCCACACGATCTATGATGCTGTCATCGAGAAAGAATGGATGCCTGATTTTCCAGCATGGGAGAAAGATGAATTTCACTGGTCGCTACCCGATCGAGTCATTGATGAATTTGCCCCTGACTTTTGGGAAAGGGAAAATATCCGCCCGTTTATGAAAAATTGGTTTAATCATGCATTGAATGATTATTTAAATCAAAATAAAGAGTTAAAAACAAAGTTCGGTGAGAAAATTGAAAGTTTACAGGATGGAACCGTCGCCCCCCACCAGTTGGCTGCCTTCTTTGATGAAGAAAGCTTTCGGATTTGGATGGGCATCACCGACGACCCTGTTCCCTTTACACTTGGTCTAAAACTTGAGGAACCTGCTGACATCAGTGATTTTTGGTCGTTGGAACTCTTTCTTCGGGATAAACAGGACCCCTCGCTTGTAGTTGACCTTGGGAATGAGAGCAGTTATCCTCGCAGTTGGTACCCACACCTGGATCGGATTGAACAAGAGCAACAGCGCCTGATTCGCCTCTTTCCATGGCTTGAAGGAAAGAAGGGGTTGACTGATAAACTGACTGAAGAGGAAGCCTGGGTTTTCTTAACCGAGGCTAGTGAAACCTTACTATCCTTAGGAATGGATATCCTTCTTCCTTCCTGGTGGCAAGCGATGAAAAGTGCGAGCCTGAAGGTCAAAGCCAAAGTAAAAGGAACATCAGGCAGTCACCGCCAATCTTTTGTTGGCTTACAGGCTGTATTGGATTATGACTGGCGCTTTTCTATGAATGGCGTTGATTTGTCGGAGGATGAATTTAACAGTCTTGTGGAGGAAAAACGGAAGCTTGTCTATATCCGCGGTCGTTGGATTAAGCTTGACCCGACTTTTATCCATCAAATCCAAGAACTCATGAAGAAAGCTGAGAAAGAAGGTCTCCATGTTCGAGACATTATTGAACAAGAACTTTTTGGTGCAGATGATGTGGAAGTAGATGAACTGGATGATCCGCGTACCTTTATGAACATTGAAATTGAATTAAATCGAAATTGGAAGCAGATGGTGAAGGGTTTACGCAATTTAAAAGAACTGGCGCTTGAGGATGTTCCAGACAGCTTTCAAGGCGAGTTGCGCCCTTATCAGCAGCTTGGGATGAGTTGGCTGTTATTCTTACGCCGCTTTGGTTTTGGAGCAACCCTTGCAGATGATATGGGGCTCGGGAAAACAATTCAGTTGATCTCCTACCTTTTAAAAGTAAAAGAAAGCGAAAGACCGGGACCCGCACTGATTATTTGCCCGACCTCTGTTCTAGGCAACTGGCAAAAAGAAATTGAGAAATTTGCGCCAAGTTTAACGCTCTATCTGCATTATGGCTCAAATCGTTTAAAGGGTGAGAATTTTTCTCAAACTGTGGAGGATACCGATGTTGTCCTAACTTCCTATGGGCTATCCCATCTTGACTTTGATGAGTTCTCATCACTGACGTGGAGTTCCATTTCTATTGATGAAGCGCAAAACATTAAAAACGCAGGGACAAAGCAATCCCGAGCGGTTCGGAAGCTAAAGGGACTTCACCATATTGCCTTAACGGGAACGCCAATGGAAAACCGCTTAACTGAATTGTGGTCAATCTTTGACTTTACCAACCATGGCTATCTTGGAAGTTTAGGACAATTTCAAAAGCGGTATGTGATTCCGATTGAAAAGGATAATGATAAAGCGAAAATTAGTCAGCTTCAAGCGTTAATCCGCCCCTTCTTGTTACGCCGAACAAAGAAGGATGAGGACGTGGCATTAAACTTGCCAGATAAATTAGAGCAGAAGGAATACTGTCCATTGACCGCTGAACAAGCGTCCTTGTATGAACAATTGGTTAAGGACACATTAGCTGATATCGAAAGACTAACAGGATTTGAGCGCAAGGGTCTTATTTTACAAATGCTAAGCCGCTTGAAGCAATTATGTAACCATCCGGCACTCTATTTAAAAGAAGAAAGACCGTCCAATTTAATACAACGTTCAACGAAATTGGAAAAGCTACAGGAGCTTGTCGGCTCTGTTATTGAGCAGGATGAGAGCTGTCTTATTTTTACGCAATACATCGAAATGGGTCATATGATTCAAAGAATGCTAAAGGCTGAGTTCGGTATCGAGGTTCCTTTTTTAAACGGAAGTGTAGCCAAGCAGCAACGTGACGGAATGATAGCACGCTTCCAAGATCGGGAATTTCCTGTCTTTTTGCTTTCGTTGAAGGCTGGGGGCACAGGGTTGAATTTGACCGCTGCGAACCATGTGATTCACTATGATCGTTGGTGGAATCCAGCTGTTGAAAATCAAGCAACTGATCGCGCCTATCGAATCGGACAAAAACGCTTTGTCCACGTTCATAAATTTATTTGTACTGGAACCCTTGAGGAAAAGATCGACCTCATGTTGGATAAAAAGCAGGCTCTTAATGATGAAGTAATTCAGAGCGATAGCTGGATTACAGAGCTTTCAACCGACGAGCTTCGAGATTTGATTTATTTACGTTAAGACTGTTGTTTGACAACGGTCTTTTTTTATTTTTCAAATATATTTTAAAATTTCACCTTTCATTATAAATCGACTTTTTTCGATAATTACATGCTATAATTAGAGAAAGTTTTTTAAAAATTCTTTGAAAGGGATCTGGTCATGTGGTTGGATTATTTATTATCTTAATTTTAGTACTAGTATTACCATTCTCAGTAAAGAAAGTAGAGCACAACTTAGAAGCGTTCCTTTTTATTATGGGGATTGCGGCTGCAACTGTTAGTGGAATGATGAATATGCATTTGATTGAAAAGGCTCTTGTCGATCCGATTCAGATCACGCTGGCTGTTTTAATTGCCGGATTAATTACGAAATGGGCTCAAGTGCCTTTAGAAAAAGCTATCTTAGCTACCAGTAAAGCCTTAACCCCTAGAATTTTCCTTGGATTAATGGTTATTATTTTAGGGCTTGCTTCAAGTATTATAACAGCCATTATTGCTGCGATTATTCTTGTTATTATTGTTAATGTACTGCCATTAGAGCGCCAATCGGAAATTCGGTTTACCATTTTAGCCTGTTTCTCTATCGGTTTAGGGGCTGCCTTATCACCCATCGGGGAACCGCTTTCAACCATTGTAGTTAGTAAAATGAGTGAGGACTTTGGTTATTTATTTAGTTTAATTGGTCCTGAAGTCGTTCCGAGTGTTATCATATTAGGAATTATTTCTGTATTCTTTGTAAAAACAACAGAAAGTCCAAATACATTAGGCGCAAAAAATCCTTCTGAATCTTATAAAGACATTATCATTCGCGCAGCAAAAATTTATCTTTTCGTAATGGGTCTTACCTTCTTAGGACATGGTTTTGAGCCATTAATTGAAGCATACATACTTGGTCTTGCCCCTGGATTGTTATATTGGATAAATATGTTATCAGCTGTTCTTGATAATGCAACACTTGCAGCAGCAGAAGTCAGCCCTGCGATGGATGACGAAACAATTCGTGCCATTCTTTTAGGTCTACTTATTGCTGGAGGAATGCTGATTCCTGGTAATATTCCAAACATTATTGCTGCCGGTAAATTAAACATCACGAGTAAGGAATGGGCTGTTTTCGGTCTGCCAGTCGGACTTATTTTAATGGCCATATTCTTTGTTATATTGTTCATATTTTAATTTTATTAAATCCGTCTACGCTTGTAGGCGGATTTTCATTTAAGTTGACGGGCATTTATACTCCCTTATAAAAAAATGCACCTGCGTAAGCAGCAGGCGCGTAGTATGAGGAGGTATTACGTGGCAGTCATTGATTTTCTATAGGAAGAGATTGTGTTGTAAGGGTTTTCAATATATTAAATAAAAAATGACAATCTATCATTAATTTAAAGCATGGTGTTGTTCTTGTTGTGATGTTTGCTCAAGTGTATATTCGATCTGCCTTAGCCTGCGATTGAGATAATCCATTTTGGCATTCAGTGAGCCTTGGATGCGGATTAGATTTTCAATGAGGAGTTCAATTCTTTGGTCTGATTCATTTTTTTGGATCGTTGACACAGTTAAGCCTCCTTCGCGATTTCAACTTGATGTTCTAACGGCTGCTTCTGGGCTGAATTGGAACGCCGATTGTCCAAAAATTTGACCGTTTCTGCTACTACCTCTGTGACATAAATCCGCCTTCCTTCTTGATTGTCATAGGATCGAGTTTGTATTCGTCCTGTTATTCCAACTAAGGAACCCTTTCGGCAGTATTGAGCTGTATTCTCCGCTACTTTTTTCCAAAGAGTGCATTGTACGAAATCTGCATCAATTTCCCCGTGCTGATTACGAAATTGGCGATTAACAGCTACCGTTACATTTGTAACAGTGGTTCCCTCAGGCGTAATTCGTAACTCTGGGTCCTTTGTCAATCTCCCAACTAATGTGACTTGATTAATCATCTCATTTCACCTCTCTTTGTTGATGGTCCCATCATACAATAGCCGCTAAGTTTATGTAAAACACAAATAAATTACGTTTCTCTTGCCATGTTTTAAAAATAGAGTCTAAAGTATTAGGTTTTAGGTCAAATCTACTATATCTTAAATAATTATTATCAACTTTCAGTAAAATTTACCGGAAATTATTTTCCGAATTTTCTTACCATGTTATAATTTTATATAATGGCTTGAATACCAGGAGGGATTATGAAGACATTTAAATTAATCTCATTGTATGTCGTAGAGGAACACGGATTAAAAGAAATTAATCTGATTGAAGGACTTGTCATTAACAAAGAAAATGATACTCGCACCTGGTTGTTAGAAGCATATGTTTCAGTAGACTATCTTGAATACTTTGAGGAATTATTGAAAAAGGACAGTCCCTCCACACTTCAAATTATCATTTCACGACGGGAAAATGATCCTGCATTTTTTTATAGTCAATTCCTAAAAATCAATAAACTAGGTAACGGTAGGATGAGCCTCCTCTTCTCGGGATATGTTAAAAACTCAAATACTTATGTTGAGCTATTATTGGCTGATTTGATTGAAAGAGGATTAACAGGTCAAGAATTGCTTCAAGAATTTAAACATAAAATGATCACAAAGCCTACGATACCACCTTTAAAAAAGCACTAAAAAGTTAAAAGCTGCCAGATTCGAATCATCTGACAGCTTTTGTTTTTTATTTATCTTTATTATCTCGGTCATTCATATCGAGTCTGTCTTCAACAATTTCCTCTTCTCCCGTATTGCGGTCAGTCGCCGGATCACCATCATTGTCAGTATTAACGTCATTTGTATTCCCACCATTAAGATTATTATTCATATCGTTGTCATTACGATTCGTGTCGTTGTTGTTATCATCATTCAAGTTGTTATCAACACCATCGTTTTCATCGACACCGTTATTTCCGTTATTTTCATCAATCTGTTGGTTTTGATTATCTTCTGGTGGTGGATCCTGATCATCTCCACATGCGCCTAGTAACATGACGGATAACAATGAAGTACCAGCTAAAGCTAAAATCTTTCGATTCATGGGAAAACCCCTTTCAATTTTTAAAATAGACCCCGATTGGTCGTATTTAGGTTACCCCATTCATGAATATTATTTACCTACAGAAATTATTGGTAGGAGGAAAACAGAATTTGACCAAGCCCCTTTGCTTATTAATCCATCCCATTCCTAATCGTCTTAGTAACTCAGATTTTATTGTAAATCGCTTAACTGATAAAGTAGTAAATTTTCAGAGTGAAATCATACTACTTCTTCTTTTTGTTCTTATGTAATTTTATTGTTTTGAGCGTATCATTTTGTTTGACGATAATGCGTTTACTTTTTGAAATACTGATTTGCTGAGAAGTATAGATCCCAGTATGACCAGAGAATAAATAACTAATTATACAAACAAGAAATAGATAAAGACTAGCTTCTGACCCGAACAGCTCTATCCCCATAATAAAGCAAGCAATAGGAGTATTAGTCGCACCACAAAAAACACCGATAAATCCTAATGCAGCTAGAAAGGGAATGGAAACCTGCAGTATTTCCCCTAAAGAACTGCCTAGTGTAGATCCAATGACAAATAAAGGGGTTACTTCTCCTCCTTGATAACCGGCTCCGAGTGTAAGAGAAGTGAAAAGTAATTTTGTTATAAAGGTAAGAGGAGAAACATCTCCTTCAAAGGCATTATCAATGAGCGGAATTCCTAAGCCTAAAAATTTTCTTGTTCCTACTACATATACGAGTATGATGATAACAAGTCCACCAACGAAACTTTTAATCACCGGGTTTGGAAATAGGTTTGTATATTTTACTTTTAACCAATCTGTTAATGCTGAAAATAACGTACTTGTTAAACCAAATAAAATAGCGGCAATAATAATTTTTATTATGAGTACAAGAGTTAATGCTGGAATTGCGCCTATTTCATAATGGTGATGACCGACTCCGCATACAACTGTCGTCACAAGATCACCGACGAAAGCGGCAATAAAAGCAGGAAAAATAGCTTCGTGTTTAATTAGTCCTAATGCTAATACTTCTAGCCCAAAAACGGTCCCTGCTAAAGGCGTCCCAAATACAGATCCGAATCCACTGCTAATTCCACAAATAATGATAATTTTTCGATCGGTTTCATCTAATTTAAAAACTTTTCCAATCAGTTCAGAGAAGGCCCCTCCCATTTGAACAGCAGTACCTTCTCGTCCAGCAGAGCCGCCAAACAAGTGAGTGACGATCGTGCCAAATAAGACTAAAGGGGCCATTCGAAAGGGAATACTTTCCTTCGCTCCTTGTGCCTGTTCAATTATTAAGTTATTCCCCTTTGAGGAGTTTAATCCGTATTTCCAATAGAGAAAACTAACAAACGCTCCCCCAAGTGGAAGTAAAAATAGGAACCATGTGTAGGTTTCTCTTGTTTGGGCAGCCCATTCTAAACTAACGAGAAAAAAGGCAGAAGCAGAACCTGCTAAAACTCCAACCAAACCAGCCAAAACAGTCCATTTCATCAGGTAAAACAACAATTGCAAATGAATATGTTCGTTAATAACGTTGTTAATCCTATTCATATCGTTCTCCTTTTCATTATATTTTTTGCCTAAAAACAAAATAGACTCCTCCCAAAAAAGATCATTTCAGATCAAATTTGGGAGGAGTCATTAGCTCTTAGGCAGTTAATGGCGAACTCCATCGCCGATTCAATTGAATATATCTTACCAGAGATTAAATAAATTGCCAATAACTTTTTAAAAAAGGGGACGGTTCTCCTGTTTCATTCATATTGGGAAGCGTTAGACCCGTTTCATAAAAATGAAACATGAAGAACCGTCCCCATGTTTCAACTTACTCTTATTCGTTTTTTTCACTTAGAGCAAACATAATTTCCGTTTCGCATACTAATTCACCATCAACGGTAGCCACTGCTTTTCCTTTTCCAAAGGTACTTCGGAGGCGAACCATCTCTACTTCTAAACGCAATTGATCGCCTGGTACCACTTGTCTTTTAAATCGGCAATTGTCAATTCCAGCAAAAAAAGCAAGTCGTCCACGATTTTCTTCCTTCATTAACATCGCAACCGCTCCAACTTGAGCAAGTGCTTCAACAATCAACACACCTGGCATCACTGGATATTCTGGAAAATGACCATTAAAAAATTCTTCATTTGCTGAAACATTTTTAATGCCCACTGCCTTTTTGCCCTCTTCCACTTCTAAAATGCGATCCACTAATAAAAACGGATACCTGTGCGGAATAATTTCCTTAATTTGCGTAATATCTAACATATGTATACCTCCAATTTGAAACAAGGGGACGGTTCTGCGTGTTTCATTCATCTAAAATATAACCTGTACAAACATGAAACATGAAGAACCGTCCCTTTGTTTCATTTTATTTTTCTTTTTGGACTAAATCAATCATATGGGTCCATGTTGAGCGTTTAAAAATGTCGAGTGCTTTGCCGTCGCCAAGTACTCCATATCCAACTGCAGCCCCTGCTCCTGCACTTCCAATAATTAATACAAGGACGATGATCACCCGCATCCAGATGGGGATCAGTCGCAATCGAATTTTATTTTTTTTCTGCTCTTGCTTCTCCTCTTCCTTTTGAAGTCTTAAAGCTTCGCGACTACTTTCATTAACAGCCATTGATGTGTTCCCCTTTTAGCGAATTCCATTAATAAGTCCCATCATTTGATCGGCTAGATTAATCGATCGTGATTGAAATTGATACGACCTCTGGACTTGCATTAGATCTGTCATTTCCTGTGATAGGTCAACATTGGATTGCTCCAATGCCTTTTGTCTCATGGAAATAAGGTTGCGATCTAGACCTTCTAAATCTGTTAGGATATCCTCTACATCTACATTGAGCTCTGCAAAATTATTTGGAAGTCCCAACAGGTTCCCACCTTTTCGTTCTAGAAACTGTGGCTTATCTATTTGTGTCACACCCAGATAATAGGTTTCAGAAATTCCATTTTCCATCAAAACCGTGATTTGCCCATTCTCATTAATCTGGTACTCTTTAGGTTGTCCAGTTATGATAATCCGATTATTATTTTCATCTAATACCGAATTTCCATTGCTTGTAACAAGCATCATATCATTATCAGGTGTCGGGGATAAATAAAACGCACCATCTCTTGTATATTGAATTTCAGTGCCGGCATCATTTGGAACTTCAATACGAAAGAACTGACCTTCCTTTGTAAAAGCAAGGTCAAGCTCGCGATCGGTCTGTTTGATACTTCCTTGAGCCATCACCATTTGAATTTGTGAAAGCCTTGCACCTGTTCCCTGACGGATGCCATTTGGAGTCAATCTTCCTACTTCACTCGCAGCGTGTCGTTGATTATTAAATTGTTGTACGAGCAAGTCCGTAAACGTTGCCTTTTGCGCTTTATAACCAGTCGTGTCCACATTGGCAATATTATGGCTAATCACGTCCATTTGTTTTTGTAGCTGACTTAGCGTATTCGTTGCCGTTAACATCGTTCTATTCAATGGCGGATCCCCCTTTCTATTCCCCATTACAAAATAGTTCTCTAGTTTTATCCAATTCTGCCTACTTCATTTACTGTTTTTTGCAAACTGGTATCGTAGGCTTGTAGTACCTTCTGATTTGCCTCAAATGTCCGATAGGCTGCCATCATTTCTGTCATGGTCTGTGCGGTGTCCACATTGGATTGCTCTAGAAATCCTTGTTGTGTTTTCACAAAGAGCCCATCAACATTATAAGCATCAGCGAGGTTGCCTCCCTCAAAACGGAATAGCCCATCTCCTTCTTTTACCATGGAATGCGGATCATTTGTATAGGCAATCCCGATTCGTGCTACCACTTCCTGATTTTCGTCAAAACCAACAATAATCTGTCCTTCATCATTGACTACAAATTGGTCGCTCGGCAGCCCAATTCGATTTCCCTGCTGATCCAAAACATAGGCACCACTACCAGTCGTCAAAAATCCCGCTCCATCTAATGTGAAATTTCCATTTCTCGTATAGCGTCTGCCTCCATCATTGCCTTCAACCGTAAAAAAGGTCGAGCCAACCATGCCTGTTTCAGGATTCGTGGGTAAGCTTACATCTAATAGCGCTACATCCGTTTTTAAGCCCGTTTCTTTTAAGTCACCTTGTAGAAACTTTGGCATGACCTCCTGCATATAAACACCCGTGTTCAGAGACCCAATTGTTCTGGAGGACCCTGGCGTAACGCCATTTCCTTTGTCCATTCTTTGCAGCAGCATTTCCGGAAAGGCACGAATTGCCGATTGATCCGCCTTAAAGCCTGGGGTATTTGCATTCGACATGTTATTTGCTAACATTTCTGTTTTCCGTTGTTGCGCCAACATTCCAGAAGCCGCTGTATAAAAACCTCTTAACATCTTCACACCTCATTTTATCGTACAAGTCCTTATCTTCTATTATAGAAAAAATCTCGCCAAGAATCAGTACCTTTTTCGAAAATAATACAGATTCACGATTGGGAAATTATAGTTTTACTTGAGGAACACCTGATTTTAGAATAATTGAACCAAATACAGGGGCAATTGAACCAATCTTACTGTTCATTGAACCAAAAAGGGAAAGGATTGAACCAAAATCCACATTAATTGAACCAAACCCCTTTTTAAACGAAAAAAGCCCATTAAAAGGGACTTTCACCTCTTCTAACGGGCTTGAGATTAAATTATCCAATTTTCCTTCTAGATAGTTTATCAATATTATCAAGCATGATGCCTGTTCCAATTGCCACACAGTCCATTGGATTTTCAGCCACTAAAACAGGAACTTTTAATTCCTCTGCCAATAGCATATCGATTCCATGAAGTAATGCTCCACCACCGGTCAAAATGACACCACGGTCGATGATATCAGCTGATAGTTCTGGTGGCGTCCGTTCTAAAACGCTTTTTGCTGCTTGAACAATAACAGCCACTGATTCTCTTAGTGCTTGCGCAATTTCATCAGATGTCACAGTAATCGTACGTGGAAGTCCCGTTACCATATCTCGACCTCTGATTTCCATTTCTTCTGTTTTCAATTGAGGCTGTACAGTACCGATTGTAATTTTGATATTTTCAGCCGTTCTCTCCCCAATTAAAAGCTTGTATTCTTTTTTAATATAGTTCAGAATTTCCGTATCAAACTTATCTCCAGCCATTTTGATTGAAGAAGAAGTTACGATGTCACCCATTGATAAAACAGCCACATCTGTCGTTCCTCCACCGATGTCAACGACCATATTTCCGCTTGGTTGGAAGATGTCCATTCCCGCTCCAATTGCAGCTACCTTTGGCTCTTCTTCTAAAAAGATCTTTTTGCCGCCGCTTTTTTCAGCTGCTTCTTTAATTGCCTTTTGTTCAACGCTTGTAATATTCGTTGGACAGCAAATCAAAATTCGTGGTTTAGACAAAAATCCTTTTACATTTAATTTGTTGATAAAATGCTTTAACATCGCTTCGGTTACATCAAAATCAGCAATAACTCCGTCCTTTAAAGGGCGAATGGCTACAATATTTCCAGGTGTTCTTCCCACCATGCGTCTAGCCTCTTCCCCAACTGCTAATACTCGATTTGTACTTTTATCAATTGCCACAACTGAAGGTTCATTTAATACGATTCCACGGCCTTTTACATGTATTAAGACGTTTGCCGTACCTAAGTCAATACCAATATCCCTTGCGAACATTTTTTGATTTTCCTCCTTGGCCGGATGCTTCTTTTTATTATCACATAGCCTTTATGACTATATTATGTATTTCTACGACACAAACACCGGTTTCCTTATTTCATTAGGATGCCCTGATGTTAACTTTCTGTTATTTTGTACATATATCCTAAAAAAATGAACTTTTTGTTATTTCTTCACCCAATTGCTTATTTTACCACAATTATTTACAACAGTGTAACGTTTATTAAAAAATATGTAGGAATTTGTCAAAAAATATTTTCCCTTCAATTGATGGGAATGTATTGGACTTTCAAAACAATTGACCCATTTAAACTTGGTTGTCCATTTCCGTTTCAGGTACGTCCTTCAACGCTTGGTTACACCCAAGCCATCCTTTACCTTGTACTTCGCGTTTCCGGTGTCTTTCATGGTCTGCTTCTCATTCAGGAGGTCGGGTCTTCATTTCGCACCTTCTCCACTTCAATTAAAAGTAGTCCCAAATCAACATGAACCTTTGATCATGCAATACAATTAAAAAAGAAGATCAGGCTACAAATATAGTAGACTCACCTTCTTTTCTTAATCATAAGACATTTGGTTATTTGACTGGTTCTTCTTCAAATTCTTCTTTCTTATATTTTAATTTAGTTGCTTCTCCACCTCTTAGGTGACGGATCGATTTATGGTAGTCTAGGATTTCTTTTACCTCATTCGCTAGGTCAGGATTGATTTCTGGAAGCCTTTCAGTTAAATCTTTATGGACTGTACTTTTGGATACGCCAAACTCCTTCGCAATTACGCGAACTGTTTTTCTCGTCTCCACGATATACTTTCCAATCTTGATAGTTCTCTCTTTGATGTAATCGTGCACACCACTCGCCCTCCCTAATTTGGATGTGAGAAGTGTGAAATGAGACTCGCTTCTTAGGCTTATATTATTAGGTAACCGCATGTTGTTTAGAATCAATTTCACCCCAGCGAATTTGCGCCCAATATAATTCAAGGCATCCGCCAGAATCTTAACTTTATTCAGCAGAAGTGAAAACCCATTGAATCAGAATATCTTTTTAATTCAGACCCACTTTTTTCAAAGCATAGGACTTTTGCTGAATAAGGTTAAAAGCATACGGCAGAAAGCAAAAGCTTTCTACTTACAGGGATTAAAACACGTCCAGATCCAAATCTACTCTTAGATGGTCAAAACGACTCCTCACCTCAAACACTCTCATATGACAGGTTTGTATCAGTTTATTAGGTTCGATGCAGGAATATGCACAAATAACCAAATTTACTCAAATACTTCAGAATATTTAATAAATTAAAGGTTAAAAAGCCAAAAGAAAAGAAATTAAAAAAGGTGACAGGCACCTTCCATTTTATGGAAGGTGCCTGTCACCTGTAAAATATTGGTATTAAGCGTCTTGGTTTTTCGTTTTGTTAGTTGACTCGTCTTTCTTTTCGTCTTCAGGTTTTTCTTCGTCAGTAGAAGTTTCTTCTTCTTCATTTGAAGATTCTTTATCGTCCGAAGCTGGTTTTTCTTCTTCTATTGAAGACTTCTCATCTTTTGCAGGATCTTCTGTTGCTTCTTTATCTTGATCCTCTTTAGACTTTTCAGAGTCAATGATTTCTGGCTTTTCAGAAGCTGTTGCTTCATCTTGCTCTATCACACTTGCTTCTTGTAACTCACTAAATGGCTTATCTAAATAGCTTTCTGGATTAACAGGTACATCATTTTTGCGAATTTCGAAATGTACGTGTACACCAGCTTCCTCGTTGAATAAGCTTTTTCCTGCTGTTGCAAGAGCTTGTCCTTGTTCTACTTTGTCACCTACTGCGATTTTCATATCTTTCACAGATGAATAACGAGTTACGATGTTGTCATCATGTTCAATTTCAATCACATTTCCTAAAAGAGCATCTTCTTGAACGTTTGTAACGGTTCCGCTTAATGCTGCTACAACATCAAAGGCTTCACTGTCTTTAACCGAAATATCAATTCCTGTATTTGGATGATATTGATTTTGGTAAACCACGATAGCGGCTTCCTGATCAGCTTCATTCGCAGTGTCCTCATAGAATTTAGTTTTAATAACAGCATTAGTGCGATCTTTCTCAGATAGTGGCAGGACAATATTTTCCATGGAACGAGCTACTTCTTCTGCAGGTTCATTAAATTGATTTTCCTTATTTGAAGTTTCGTAGCCAAACTTATCAGACTCTGTAGCATTTTCAGTGTTGCTATTTTGGAACCATAGAACCCCTGTTAAAATCAAAGCTGCACTTGCAATGTATACGGTTGGATAAACCCAACGCTTTTTAAAGAATTTTTTTAGAGAAGCTTGTTTCTTTTCTTCCTCTCTCATTTATCATCACCTCAGCAATCATTCTGATCAAATAACTGCTAATATATACCTTTTTGAAAAAAATTTTTGGACTTATTTTTCGACAAAACGTTTATAATTATTCATGATTTCAAAAAAAAGTTTTTTTAAGTGGAAAATGAAGTAGAATAGAGATCAACCATACAATAAATACTAAATTTCGTCCTCGGAGGTTTTTATGCTTAAAATCATCTTAAGAGTATTGCCGCTCCTTTATATGATTGTTATTTTCATTCTATCAAGTATGCCCGCCGATGCAGTCGTTGAATTACCAAGATGGGATTCGCTCATTAAAGAGTCCCTGCATCTAGTAGAGTTTGGCATTCTATACATTCTATTATTTCTTGCTGCTTTAACCATTAAAGAAGTTTCACCAAGGTTAAATCTCATTTTGATTCTGATTTCCTCTTTATATGGTCTAAGCGATGAAGTTCATCAATATTTCGTCCCTTACCGTTCCGCTACCGTCATTGACCTCATTAAGGATGTCATCGGGGTACTCGTCGCATCTTGGATCGTATTTGGGGCCTATCAAAGGAAAAGATTCCATAAACTAGGTAACCTTCTCTATCATATAGGGAACTTAAAATAGGAAGTCTTATAGGGTGACAGGCACCTTCCAGATTTTGGAATGCGCCTGTCACCCTTATTTTGTTATAACCCCCTCTATTTTGTTTCATCACTGTAATAAATGTTATAAAGAGACCCGTTACGAAAACCTGTCAATCCCAATTTCATAGGAAAATATGGGTGTTATGCAAAAATATGACTTATATTCCATTCCTATCCTTTATATCTCTGAAAGCTTGTTACGCCTTATTTTTTACAAAAAGAATACACTTCCCAAATTGATCTCCTTTTATGTATGTTAAATCCTTCCACAAATATTACAAAAACCTCGTGTTATGATTTTCTCGTAAGCGAAACAGTTCGCAACACTTTAGAAAAAGTGATTTATATAGGAGGATTTTTATCAATGAATAAAAAAATGATCTTTTCCATCGCAGCAGCTGCTGCCCTACTAGTTTCAACTCCAGGTATGAATAAAGCGGAAGCCGCTTCACCAGTTGAAGCTCAATCTAAAGTATATGTATATCAAGCCGGTCAAAAGCTAGATCAACAGCAAGTGAATGAATTGCTACAGAAATATATGACAAAATTAAATGGGACTCAATCTAACAACCAATCCCTATCTCAATTCGTAAATACTTTACAAAAACAGCTTACTGAACAAGCTACCATAACTGAAAAACAGCCAGCTCCTGCTCAACAACCAACACAACAACAAGAGCAAACACAAAAACCAGCACAACCAAAAACAGAACAACCTGCTCAAAAGCCCGTACAACAACCTGTACAGCAAAAACCGGCTCAAGCTCAGCAACCTAAAGCATCTACACCTGCTTCTTCATCTGTGAGTGCTTTTGAACAAAAGGTCGTTGAGTTAACAAACCAAGAGCGTGCGAAAAATGGACTACCCGCGCTAACGCTTGATGTGGAATTAAGTAAAGTGGCACGAGAAAAATCTAATGATATGCGGACGAAAAATTACTTCAGTCATAATAGCCCCACTTACGGTTCACCATTTGACATGATGAAAGCCTACGGTATTTCTTATCGTACCGCTGGTGAAAATATCGCAATGGGTCAACGTTCACCTGAAGAAGTCGTACAGGCTTGGATGAATTCTCAAGGTCACCGCGAAAACATCATGAATCCAAACTTCACACACATCGGAGTTGGACATGTATCCTCAGGCAACTACTGGACTCAAATGTTTATTGGAAAATAATAACAAGCGCCAGGCACCTTCCAAAATATGGAAGGTGCCTGGCACTCTTTTTATTTTTTCGCTGTAATGGTTGTGATGAATGGATCGGCGCTCGCGATTTCGACGCCTTGGTAGTAGTATTGAACAATTTCAGTATATGGTTTTCCTGCTTGGGCCATGCCATTGGCTCCGTATTGGCTCATTCCAACACCATGACCATACCCCCTTGTTTCGATAATAATGTTGTTGCCTTTTCTCTCCCATGTAAAGTCCGTAGACATAAGTCCTAATTTAGTACGGATATCGCTTCCCTTTAGTTTTTTCCCATTAATCTCTACAACCCCGATTCGGTTTCCTTCTGTCCGTTCAAGGACTTTCCCGACGTCCCCGGTTTCCGGAACTTGAACACCTAATTTTTTCTCAAAATCAGCTACAGGAATCACTTTCTGTCCATTAAATTTCGGAGATTGTTTATCCCAAGGACTTTCTACACTTTTTAAGTAAGGTAACGAATTAGACCAAATCTCTCCTGAATTTTCGGTATAGCCATTACTAGTCGAGAAAAAAGTCGCATCAATTGGGTTCCCTTCAAAGGTTAAGATTTGACCAGCGGTTTCCCTAACAGCTTCTTCCACTTTAGCTATTTTCCAATTATAATCAGATCCCCATAATTTTCGAAGTTCATCCTTGCTTTTATACACCTGATAAAACTGGGTATCCCCTACATCCGCATCTTTAGGTAAATCCTTACCTGTATCCATCATCAATCGTTTAACAATATACGTTCGAGCGGTTAAAGCTTGTGCCTTTAATGCTTCCTTTTCAAAATCAGCAGGCATTTCTGACGCTACGACCCCAACGACATATTCCTCTAATGGCAAGCTTTCAACACTTTCTTTAGACGCCCGGTACACAGCAACCTCAATGGCCGGCTCGGTTGTAGCAGGCTGAGCACTAGGCTCCTGCTCGGTTTGAGCTTGAAGATTTTCCCCTAATTTCCCGCTCACGGTTTCTTCTCCAAATGGAAGCACTAAGATCGTAGGAACCAATAAGGTGACAAAAAATAATGCTGCGGCTAGTAGAACGACTGGTTTAATTCTCTTCATGTTTATCCTCCATACTGGCTATAGAATGAAATTTTTATAAAAAGTCAAAATTTGTCCTAACCATTATTTCTACTAGGACCTACATTTTCCTTCTTCATTCAATCATATGGATATGGACAAGCATTTATGACTAAAATTCAAACCTTGCATAATTTCATTTTCTTCGGTAAAACTACTATGCGGAAGGATGCTAGAGAGTGTATAGGTCATCTCTTTTTCAAGGAGAATAAGATGCACTAAGGGGCTATTTTTTGCAAAATAAAAAACCGCATTAGGCTTGGCATGCGGTTTTCTATCCGTATTTAGGCATTTAAATCTGAAACAAACTTCTTTTGGTAAGAAGGAACTTCTTCGACTTCGCTGACTCTTTCAATGTCGGCACCAAGTGAAGCTAATTTCTCGTGAAAATCAACATATCCACGATCCAAATGCTTCAATTCTGTAACACGAGTTACGCCATCTGCCACCAAGCCCGAAAGAATTAATGCAGCAGCTGCACGTAAATCCGTTGCGGCTACTTCAGCACCTTGTAAGTGAGAAGGACCGTTAACAATAACAGAACGACCTTCAATTTTTAAATCGGCATTCATGCGGCGGAATTCTTCAACATGCATAAAACGATTTTCAAAAACCGTTTCTGTAATCATTGAAGTTCCGTTTGCTTGAAGCAATAATGCCATCATTTGTGATTGCATATCTGTTGGAAAACCAGGGTGTGGCATAGTCTTAATATCCACAGACTTTAAACGATCAGTACCAATTACACGAAGACCTTCTGGCTCCTCGTTAATGGTAACACCCATTTCTTGCATTTTGGCAATCAGTGAGTTTAGATGCTCTGGAACAGCCCCTTTTACAAGGACATTTCCACCTGTGATCGCCGCAGCAACCATAAAGGTTCCAGCTTCGATACGGTCAGGAATAATGTTGTGATCGGCACCATGAAGAACATCGACACCTTCTATACGAATGGTTCCTGTTCCAGCACCCTTAACATTGGCACCCATTTTATTAAGGAAATTTGCTAAATCGACAATCTCTGGTTCTTTTGCTACATTATCGATAACGGTTACTCCGTCAGCTAATACTGCAGCCATCATAATGTTTTCTGTTGCTCCCACACTTGGGAAATCTAAATAAATTTTTGCTCCATGTAATCGACCGTTTGTTGCCTCAGCCTCAATGAAACCATTTCCTACTTTTACTTTTGCACCCATTGCTTCAAAACCTTTTAAATGCTGATCAATCGGTCTTGAACCAATCGCACAACCGCCTGGTAAAGCAACTCGAGCACGGCCATTTCTAGCAAGAAGCGAGCCCATTACTAAAACAGAAGCTCTCATTTTTCTTACATATTCAAACGGTGCCTCTACACTCAACGTTTTAGATGCATCCACTATAACCGTATTATCTTCAAAAGCCACCTCGGCATTTAAATAACGTAAAACTTCATTGATGGTGTATACATCGGAGAGTGTAGGCACATCTCGAATGACACTTCTTCCATCACTTGCTAATAGTGTTGCGGCGATAACAGGTAAAACAGAGTTTTTTGCACCCTCTACTTTCACAGTTCCGCTTAACCTTTTTCCGCCACGGACGATAATTTTTTCCAAAGTATTCCCCTCCGCGTCCATTATCTCTATATTAATATTCAATCGTTATGATGGGTGTGCCAACTACAAGAGTAGTTTTTTCGCCCAAACCTTGGTTTCGCAGTCCTAGTTGTAAATTAAATTCTTCTGTATGACCCTTGATCGACTCTGTAAATAATGGAGAATACGCAGTTGCCGAAACAAAGTTGTCCTCCCTTAGCATCTCTAACTCTTCTGCTTGAAAAACATGTAACAGATTTGTCAGATGGGCTGACACAGACTCATTCATATTACCATCTAGTTCACTATAGATACAAGAGAAAACAGTGGGATTTGAATGAAAAATTTTATCTAAAGTTGGAAAAATTATGGTAGAAAAGGAATCTTTCAATTCTGGATCCCATCCAATCCCAGTTACCTCATACATTAAATAGGAGTAACCGTCTGCGGAAAGAATGGAAATCGTTTCTGTCATTCTCTTTCCTGTTGAAGTCCCTATTGCTTCCCAATGATCTTGATCCTCCACAATTTCCCAATTCCAATCGGAAAATTGTTTCTTAAACTGGCTTAGCTTTTCTTCTTTTTCACCCGTTTCAATCTGTTCCCTTGAATGAATGGACCATTTATCAATGTCAATTTGTTCATTTTCTAAAGTAGTTGCTAACGTAAATAGATCTGGTTCAGATTTGGCATTTGTTATATTAATAAAAATAAATCCAACCGCTAATAAACTAAATAAAGCCATTATCATTTTTTTCATCTTTTGTATCTCTCCCCTCACCTTTCATTTTTACCAAGGATAAGGAGTTCATACTGATGAAAAATCGTCACTTTTTGACATATACAATTTTATTCCTGTCTTACATAAAACGAATTGAATTTACCCAAATTAAATATGTAAACCATCTTTAATTCGCTATCATACATGATGAATTTTGTCGAATTTTGTATAAGCCATACCAAATTTAATTTTACTTAAAAAATACGCTAATTAACACGGTATGAAGACCTAATTTAATGAATGTTATTCAAAAAGACTTGGAAGCTGTCGAGACCAAAATAAATAATCAAGGAAAAAATTACTTACAATACTCCCCAATGCAATGGCTAGTAACAGATATAAAAGTCTTGCTTGTGCAACTCGATTTTTACGTAGAAACTTTTCAAAATTTAAAGATTGGAGTGACCACCATGAGAACCCTATAAAGACGAGATGCGAGATGATACTTATGATGGCTTCTTGACCATATCCCACTATTCATCCCCCCTTTACCAAATCTAATCAAACACTCTTTCATATACGTTTCCATGTTCAAAAGGTTTCAAATTTGTTTTAAATTTGTAACCATATGATATATACGCTGTTGTCCGATTCTTTATCCTTCTGTTTCATAAATTTATCATTTATTTTACAGTTTCATTACAAATCGTATTTTACGCCTTTATTTTCCGTAAAAAAGGAAGAGCACCTTACACGTACTCCCCCCTTTTAAGAAAACCATTCTATTGTAGAAAATCACCAAATTCGTGAAATTGCGTTTGCAAAAAGTCGAAGGCAAGATTCGGGAAGATCCCAAATCCAATGGTGGCCAACACACAAATCATCAGGACAATGCCCGTTGTTACTGGAATCTTAATTCGATCCTGAACTTTTGTCCTATGAAAAAACATATGCACCATAATCTTAAAGTAATACACGTAAGAAACTACGGTTGTCGCAAGCATTACCGAAACAAGCACATACATTGGCTGATCAAGAACAAGAGCACCTGTAATAATGTTCAGTTTCCCAATGAAGCCAGCTGTACCAGGGATGCCTGCAAGCGATAAGATCATGATTGCCATTCCCACAGCTAGTAATGGTGATCTTTGGTATAAACCAGAAAAGTGACGAAGATCTTCGGTTTCTTCCTTTTCTGTTACGATTCCAATAATGGCAAACGCCCCTAGATTCATAAACAAATACGCCATTAAATAAAACCATAACGAATCAAACATAAAAGCCGACAAAGCGGACAGAGCGACCAACAAGTAACCCGCATGGGCAATACTTGAATAAGCAAACAGTCGTTTTATATTCGTCTGTCGGAGTGCCACTACATTTCCAACTACCATGGTTACAGCAGCGACCAAGGCTATATAGTCATCCATCACCATTAAAATCGGTTTTGAATCTGGACCACCAGAAGGTGTTAATAAAAAGATGGAAAGAACGATACGCACAATGATGATAAAGCCAGCTGTTTTCGAAACAACACTTAAAAAAGCCGTAACCGGTGTGGGTGCCCCTTGATACACATCCGGTGCCCACATATGATATGGAACTGCGGCAATCTTAAAGGATAATCCAACAAAGATCATTAAAAAGGCAATTCCTAACAGGAATGATATTTGCGAATCTTGTAATCCGATTAATACATCTCGCATATCTGCTAGATTCGTGGTTCCTGTTAAACCATACACATAGCTCATCCCAAACATCGTGATGGCTGTTGCAATACTTCCATTAATCACATATTTCATGGCCGCTTCATTCGAACCAAGATGTTTCTTTCGTAAACCGGCCAAGATATAGGAAGAAATGGATAATAACTCAAGCCCAATAAACAATGTAATTAAATCGCCACTAGAAGACATCATCATCGCACCCAATAGGGCGGCTAAAAACAAGTAGAAAAATTCTCCTCGGTACTCATCTATGCCTTCTTTCGGTTCATAGCTCATGGCGAGTAAGAAGACAAGTGCAGAACCGGCTAATAAAATAAATTTAAAAGCTTTGGCAAAAGCATCCAGTCGATACGTATCAAAAAGAATCGTCGTAACCTCTTGATCCAGCATTCCAAGTAGTGATACGATTGCCGCTATGATTCCGACAAAACCAATCCAACCAAGGATTTTGCGACTTTGCCCTTTTGGCATAAATAAATCAAGTAGGGTTATAAGGGTGGCGACACCAAGGATGATGAACTCAGGCATCATGATACCCCATTCAAATGATAACAACGTTTCAAGATCCATCCTTCATCACCCTCCTACCTTCAGTGTAATCAGTTCTACGGTTGCTTGTAGCGGACTAGCCAATAGATTTGGATAGACTCCAATTGCTATAATCAAAACAGTCAATACAATAACAGGTACGAATTCGACTCCATGGAGATCTGTAACACCGGCCCATTCACGATTGGCTTTCCCATATGTGACGCCAAGGACAGCTCGAAGTAAATAAACCGCCGTCATAATAATCCCAATCGCTCCAACCGCTGCAAGCCAAGGTATTTCTCTAAATAAACCAAGGAACGCCATAAATTCACTAACAAACCCCGACATTCCGGGTAAACCAAGTGACGCCATAACACCCACTAGTAAAAAGCCAGCTGTAAGTGGCATTGCCTTTGCCATTCCACCCAATTTAGGAATTTCAGACGTATCGGTTCTTTCATAAAATACACCAACCAAGAAAAATAAAAGTGCTGAAATTAATCCGTGTGAGATCGTTTGAAAAATCGCTCCTTGAATTCCCGCTTCGTTTAATGCTCCTAAACCGATTAGCACAATTCCCATATGGGAAACAGACGAATAGGCGAGAACCATTTTAAAGTCCGTTTGGACAAGCGCTAAAAATGCGCCGTATAACAAATTGATCACACCAAGAACAGCTAGAAGCACAGCAAAGTTCTCAGCCTGTTGCGGAAACAATCCGAGATTAAATCGGATTAAACCGTATGCCCCTATTTTTAATAAAATTCCTGCGTGAATCATTACAACCGCTGGCGGCGCCTGAACGTGGACGCGAACCATCCAACTATGAAGCGGCACGATCGGCATTTTAAATCCGAAAGCCACCAATAGAGCGATAAAAAGCCCAAATTGTAAGGATTCCGAAACTGCACCTGATGTGATCATCTCTTGTAAAGCTGCAAAATTAGCTGTTCCCGTTTGGGCAAATAAAACAATAATCACAATCAATAAAATCGCTGAACCCAGTCCGTTATAAATAAGAAAACTGTATGCCGCCTTTTCCCTTTCATCGGATCCCCATTTTCCAATAAGAAAAAAGGCAGAGATTAAGGTTATTTCGAAAAATAAGAAGAACAAAATAAAGTTTTCAGCGGCAAATACACCTAACATTCCAATTTCCAATAATAAGAATAGAAGAAAATAGCCTTTCCATTCCGTTATAATTTTGATGGATGCTATTGCAGCCAATGTTGCGATAATTGTTGTTAGTAGTAAGAGTACAAGCGATAATCCGTCAATCCCTAGTTCATAGCGGATGGAAAATAAATCCCCAAATTGAATCGAATTTTTAAAGGAGAACCACTCATGACTCACATCAAACTTTTTCAAATCTACTCCTGATCGATATTGAAAAAAGAGAATCAACGAAATGAACAATGCCGGCAGTGTCGCCAACACACCTATTACCTTCAAAAGCTTTCCCTCTCGTTTAGGAATAAACAAGAGAATCAGCATACCAAGTAAAGGGGAAAGGACTAGAATGGATAATAGATTCATTATAAATTCCCCCCTGTTAAAGCATAGATGACCACAAGCAGTGCCAAGCCAACAAAAGCAACTGTTCCGTAAACTTGGATCTGTCCGTTTTGCCATTTAGATCCTAATTTACCAAGTCCCTGAACTGTTCCTCTAATGACTTCAGCCATTCCTTGAACAATAAACCATTCCACATATTTCAGAAACAGGCTAAAAACCTTGACACCTGCAACAACACTGTATTGATAGATCTCATCTACAAAATATTTATTGTATAAAATGCCATAGGCAACAGATGTTTTGCTTGTCAGCCAATCACGAGAAAGTGATTGTTTGCCATATATGAGCCAAGCTAAACAGATTCCTAGAAGCGACAGAATCGTTGCCACGAGCATAATCCAAACCGGTCCTTCTACATGACCATGTCCATCGGTCAACCAATCTCCTAGAAAAGTCCCAAACCAAGGAGTGTTGATATAACCTGCAACAATTGTCAGAATCGCAAGTACCGTCATCGGTAACGTCATAATCGTTGGAGACTCATGGACCTCCTCCTGGTGATCCGCTCTTGACTCTCCCATAAAAACCATAAAGAACAATCTAAACATATAGAACGCCGTTAAGAAGGCTGTAATCATCGCTAAAACAAATAACACAGGGTTCTCTGCATTCCATGCAGAAATAAGAATCTCATCTTTACTAAAAAACCCTGATAATAATGGCACTCCACTAATTGCCATCGTACCAATTAAAAAGAGAACTCCGGTCTTCGGAAGCTTTTTCCATAAGCCCCCCATTTTCTCAATATCCTGTGTATGAACAGCATGAATCACACTTCCTGCTGCTAAGAATAAGAGTGCTTTGAAAAAAGCATGTGTCGTTAAGTGAAAGACGCCGGCGACATACCCTGCAGAACCAAGCGCAAGCATCATATAACCAAGTTGACTAACGGTTGAATACGCTAGTACTCTTTTAATATCTGTCTGAACAAGAGCAATCGTTGCCGCAAAAATAGCCGTAACAGCTCCGACGATGGCAACCGTCAATAACGCTGCTTCACTCGCTTCAAAGAGTGGGAACAAAGCAGCCACCAAATAGACTCCTGCTGCAACCATCGTAGCAGCATGAATAAGTGCCGAGACCGGAGTTGGTCCCTCCATGGCATCAGGAAGCCAAGTGTGGAGCGGAAACTGACCTGATTTTCCAACAGCCCCAATGAAAATTAAAATGGCTGTTAACGTAAGCATGCCTTCTGAAATAACCCCATCCCGTACAGCTTGGAAAATAGCCTCATATTCAAAACTACCAACTTCCCAGAATAATAGAATCATCCCAATTAGTAACCCGACGTCACCAATTCGGGTCATAATAAAGGCTTTCTTAGCAGCCCGCTTCGCTTCTTCTTTATAAAAATAAAATCCAATTAATAAAAAGGACCCAAGCCCTACTAATTCCCAGAAAATATACGTTTGCAATAAATTAGGAGAAAGGACAAGACCGAGCATTGCAAATGTAAACAATCCTAAATAGGCGTAATAGACAGAAAGACGGTCGTCCCCTTTCATATATCCTGCAGAGTAGGTATGTACTAAGAAACTGACGAGAGATACGATTACAAGCATTAAAGCATTTAATTGATTCACTTCCATACCGACCGTCAACTGAGTAGATCCGACTTCCAACCAAAGGGCTTCCGCTTTATAGGTTGATGATGTAAAGCGTTCAAACAACACGACAACGGAAAAAATGAATGATAATAATGTAAGGAAAATGCCAATCTTGAAACTAGACTCTTTAAATCGCCTTCCGAACGTGATCAGCACGAGAAACGATAGCAATGGAAACAACGGTATGACCCATGCATTCTCTATCAATGTTAGACCCCCCTTATGTCTTTTTTGATGAAGACCCTATACATTCCATCCAATAATATTTGGAATGGGTAGGACTGGTCTCCTTCAATGAGGTTTCCTTTTTGCAAAAATTTTCTTAGAATCTGATACCTGTACGGATCAGTGTTTCATCGTATCCATTTCATCAATATGAACGGTTTTACGATTACGATAAAGAGCAATCAAGATGGCTAATCCAACCGCTGCCTCTGCTGCCGCAACCGCCATCATGAACAAAGCAAAAATTTGACCATCAATGGAAGGGGCAAAACCTAATTTACTAAAAGCAACTAGATTGATATTAACGGCATTCAACATTAACTCAATGGAGATTAAAACAATTACGGTATTGCGTTTTGTTAAAGCTCCGTATAATCCAATACAAAAAAGAATCAAGGCTAGTGCGAGGTAGGCTGAAATTGGTACTGAACTCATTCCTGATCCACTCCTCTCTCATCATCCTTTTTGGCAAGAATAATGGCGCCTATTAACGCAACTAAAAGGATGACAGAGGTTAATTCAAATGGAATGATGTACTTGGCATACAATGCCATCCCAATTTGTTCCGTATTGTTGATATGAAGTGTACTTTCAGCTGCTTGCGGAAATTCTAAGTTATAGATTCCTAAGTAGACAACCACACCAAACCCTATGACACCAAGTAACAGAATGGTTTTTCTTAACCACCCACCTGTATTAACGACCTTATCATCATGACGGGTAAGCATAATCCCAAACAGCATGATGATCGTGATGGCCCCAGAATAAATAAGAATCTGAACGACTGCTAGAAATTCTGCCGAAAGTAAAATATAGATACCCGCAATGCTGATAAACGTAGCGACAAGTGCCAATACCATGTGAACGACTTTCGTTAAATTTAGAAGAAGTACACCACCCAATAAAGCAATAATCGCAAGTACGATAAAGACTATAAATTCTCCGGACATCATGGCTTATTCACCTGCCGTACATTTTGATCATTTTGATCAAGCCATTCTATATCTTTGAAGAGTTTGTCGCGACTGTATTCCGCTAACTCAAAATTATTTGTCATAATAATCGCTTCTGTCGGACAAACCTCTGTACATAAGTCACACAAAATACAAATTTCAAAATTGATATTATATGTGTCTATCACCTTTTTGACTTTTGCTTCAGGATCTGGATTCTTTTTCCCTGTTAATGTAATACAATCAGTAGGGCAAACATTGACACATTGATTACAAACAATGCATAAATCTGGATAAAACTTCTGAATGCCACGAAATCGATCTGGCAGTGGAAGCGGCTCATTTGGGTAATCATAGGTCACTTTTTCACGTGTTAAATTTTTCAAGGTATAACCTAAACCCTTCATTAATCCAAGCATGTCATCACCTCTTTTTAGAAATGCGCAAGCGCCTTGCTCACTCCCGACTAGCACAAGACGAGCCGGCATGAAGATTGCTCTTTAATCTTCTTGACGGATTGGCTTGTGACCTCGAGGGGGTAGGCGCTGGAGCTAGACACTAATCTAAATTTAAAAACTTATACTAAATAATTTTAAAAAAGACCCACCAGTTCTTTTATTAAAGCTGTTATGAAAATATTAGCTAAAGCCACTGGCAACAAGACCTTCCATCCAAATTCCATTAACTGATCTGGACGGACACGTGGAAACGTCACACGGAGCCATAAAAGAATAAAAAGGATCAAACTAAACTTTAATGCAAACCATACACCACCTGGGATAAAGCCTAAAAATGGCAGTGGCAACCACCCACCTAAAAACAGGACAGTAATGAGTGCAGACATAGCAAACATGTACGTATATTCACTCAACATAAAGAAGGCATAACGAAAGCCAGAATATTCAACGTGATAACCAGCCACAAGCTCTGACTCTGATTCTGGCAAATCAAATGGTACACGGTTTAATTCAGCTACTGCTGCAATAAAGAAGACGACAAACGCGATGGGTTGCAAAAGAATATACCAACCATTTTCTTGTGCCACGACAATATCATTTAAATTCATACTACCCGTTAGCAGGATAACGCCCACGACAGACATGACTAGTGGAATTTCATAGGATACCATTTGAGCAGCAGCCCGCATGGCACCGAGTAAGGCATATTTATTGTTAGATGCCCATCCTCCCGTTACAATTCCTAGTGTCGTTAGACCTGAAATGGCAATATAGTAAAGTAACCCGACTCCAATATCAGCAAACTGAAACTTATCGGTAAAGGGAATAACAGCCAATACCATAAAAGATGGAGCAAAGGCGATAATCGGTGCTAAAATAAATAAGGGTCGATCCGCAAGCTTTGGAATCGTATCTTCTTTTAATAAAAGCTTTAGGACGTCCGCAACTGTTTGAAAAAGTCCCCATTTTCCAAGCTGATTCGGTCCATGACGAAGTTGCATATACCCCATAACCTTACGCTCAGCCAAAACGGCATAAGTAACAAATCCCAGTACCCCAAACAGGAAAGTTGTTGCTAGTAAAAAGAAGATTCCTACGTTTGAAAGACTTGGACTGCTTTGTAAAAGCCCCTCCATCAGCCATCTACCTCCCCTAAAACAATATCAATGGCACCTAAAATGACAATTAAATTAGAGATATTTTCTCCAACTAATAGTTTTTCGAGAATCTGAAGGTTATAGAATGAAGGTCTTCTAAATTTGAGTCGATAGGGCTCCTTTTTTCCATCACTAGCAATATAACACCCAATTTCCCCACGTGGTGACTCAATTCGAACATAAGTTTCACCCTGTGGTGGTTTAATGATCTTCGGTACTTTTCCTAAGATAGGGCCGTCTTTTGGAAACTGTTCAACCGCCTGTTCAAGAATTTTAAGAGATTCCTCCATCTCCGCAATACGAACTTGATAACGCGCCCAAGCGTCGCCTCCTTGTTGAACGGGTACATCAAAATCAAATCGATCATAGATGGAGTAAGGCTCATTTTTGCGCAAATCCCACTTGACGCCTGTACAACGGAGGTTGGCTCCACTTAATGAGTATTGGAGCGCCTCCTCTTTTGTATAGGTGCCGACCCCTTTGACACGGTTTAGGAAGATTTCATTTCCTGTGACCAATTGATGATACCCTTGGATCTGTTCTCTCATATAAGGGATAAATTCTTTTACCTTTTCAATCCAACCCTCTGGTGCATCCCATTTTACACCGCCGACACGCATATAATTAAAGGTTAAACGTCCACCTGAAATTTCATTTAATAGATTGATAATCATTTCACGGTCTCGAAAGGCATAAATGAATGGACTAGTGGCCCCTAAATCCAGTAGATACGTCCCCCACCAAACAAGGTGGCTAGCTACACGACCTAATTCCATCGTGATAACCCGTAAATATTCAGCTCGTTCAGGAATTTCAGCTCCAATCATCGTTTCAACCGCATGGCAGATGACATAATTATTCGTCATCGCTGAAAGGTAATCCATCCGGTCTGTGTAAGGAATAATCTGTGTAAAATTGAGATTTTCTGCTAACTTTTCAGTACCACGATGTAAATAGCCAATCACCGGCTTTGCTTCTTTAATAATTTCCCCGTCTATTTTTAAGACGACCCGAAACACACCATGTGTACTAGGATGTTGGGGTCCTACGTTTAATAGCATTTCTTCTGTCCGAAGCATCGTCACACCTCCAGCTCATTCTGGTCCTCGTAGTCTTTTCGAAGCGGGTGACCGATCCATTTTTCCCCGAGCATGATACGGTGGAGGTTGGGATGTCCCGTAAAGGTAATCCCAAGTAAGTCATACGCTTCACATTCCGGCCAGTTGGCACCAGCCCATAGCGGCACGATGGAATCGATCTCAGGTTGGTCAGGATCGAGTTTAACCTTGATGGCAACCGCTTGATTGTTACGAAATGAATAAAGATATACATATAACTCCATGTAGTCCTGAAAATCAGTTCCATGAAGCTCTGATAAATAGTCAAAACCTAATTGCTCATTGTGTTTAAGGAATTGGGCTACTTTATAGTAAGCTTCTTTTTTTATGATAAGAGTAGGGACTTCCTTAGATAATCTATTAATATAGCTTTCTTCTATTACCTCTTTCCCAAGATGCTCCTGTATCACTTTGATATATTTATCTAATAACGGTTGGTTTTTAGATGGCTTTTCTTCAATCTCAGTTGCTTTAGCAGCACCTCCAGCAGCCTTCACTGCTGCTGCTTTAGCTTTTGCTGCGGCAGCGGCTTTGGCTTTTGCAGCTGCTACCGCCTTTGCCTTATCATCCCCGTTAGATGAACCATCAGCTTCTGCTTGTTCCTTTGCCTTTTTCTTCGCTAGTGCGGCGGCTTTGGCCTTCGCTGCGGCAGCGGCTTTCCTCTTCGCCTCTTCATCCATTGAGTTCCCACTTTGTTCCTGCGCTTCCTTTTTTGCTAATGCTGCAGCTTTCGCCTTTGCAGCTGCTGCTGCTTTTTGTTTCGCTAAATCATCTCCTGCAGCGGAACTCGATATTTCAGCTTCCTGTGCTTTCTTTTTCGCTAGAGCTGCTGCCTTTGCTTTAGCTGCAGCCGCTGCCTTTTTCTTCGCTATATCAATATCCTCTTCTGGCTTTTCCGCCATATCTTGTTCTTCTGCCATCTTTTTCGCTTGAGCCTCCGCTTTTGCCTTTGCAGCAGCCTCTTTTTTCAATTGTTCTATGTCTTTCTCCCCGCTCATGTTACATCACCTTCTTCCCGGTTTTTGCCTCATAGCGGATTTTCTCTTTTAATTTATTTACTCCATAAATCAAAGCTGCTGGGTTTGGTGGGCAGCCTGGTATGTATACATCAACAGGAACAACTTGGTCTACGCCCTTGACAACGGCATAAGATTTCACATAAGGTCCACCAGCTGTCGCACAGGAACCCATGGCAATCACCCATTTTGGCTCTGGCATTTGATCATATAGACGTTTTACAATCGGAGCCATTTTCTTCGTAACCGTACCAGAAACGATCATCACATCTGAGTGACGAGGTGACGTTCTGAATATAGAACCGAATCGGTCGAAATCATAATGGGCACCACCAACTCCCATCATTTCAATTGCACAACAAGCAAGTCCAAATGTCATCGGCCATAGAGAATTACTTCTAGCCCATGCCTTAATTTGATCTAGTGTTGCCATAAAAACATTTCTTTTTAATTCCGCAACCTCTGCCTCTGTGAGATTATCCATGTTTAGTTCCATTTCAACACCTTCTTTTTCCAAGCATATATAAGACCAATCACAAGCATGATAACAAATATCAGCATTTCAATTAGGGCGAATATTCCGAGTTTTTCATAAGCAACAGCCCACGGGTATAGAAATATCGTTTCCACATCAAAGATAAGGAACATTAGGCCAAATATAAAATAGCGAACATGGAACTGTACTCTTGAATCACCGAATGGCTCAATTCCACTTTCATAAGTTGAATATTTGATTTCATCTGGTTTATGAGGCCGCAATAATTTCCCAAAGAACAGGGCAACAATCGGTAAGATCACTCCCAAACCTAGAAATATTGCTACAATGATATAACTATTTTGATACATATGAAGAAGATCCATTTTTTAGCCTCCTTTATGTCTATTCTAAATGTTTTAAAAACTGAATCATTTGCAACCGATTCCATTATAACACTGTAAATAAATGGTGTCGATGTACTAGTTTTTAAATTCAGGCTTTTCAAAAAAGTTTTTAGTTTAAGAATGGTTTTAATCACCTATTAAACCATATTCAAAAAAGGCTTTTTCATGACCAGTAGTTGGATTTCTTTAGGGTAAAATAATATTTCAAGTTTATAATACAGGGCATTTTAATCTTTAAATCTTTGAAACTTCAATTAATGAATAACAGAAAATTCACCCTCTGACTCCCTATAGTATTTCCCTGGGAAATACTATAGGGAAAGCTCCTTACGAGAAGGAGCCTGTTTCATTTTTTATATACCTAACGAACAAATCAATCCGGATGATTATTTTTCGGAATCCAATTTAACTTTTAATGTTGTACTTATCCGGTTGAGTATTGAATTCGGGTTCATAGCCAACTTCATCCGCCATCCCCCGTTTGACAGCCTTTATATCGGACTCGTTGTTTGACTGTTCACTCTACCCTGTCCGTTTTAGCAATCAAATCATCCTAATTACCTGATCACAAAAAAACCTCCTTCAACATGAAGGAGGTTTACTATTAAAAGTCACCTTTTGATACATTTATACGGTTAACTGCTCGTCGTAAGGCAAGTTCAGCACGTTTGAAATCAATAGCTGATTGCTTACTTTCATTTAAGCGTTGTTCGGCACGTTCTTTTGCACGTAGTGCACGATCAACGTCAATATCAACTGCTTTTTCAGCAGCTTGTGCTAAAATGGTTACTTGGTCCGGACGAACTTCTAAAAAGCCACCGGTAACCGCAACGAAATCTGTTTTACCCCCATTTTTCAGGCGAACAGCTCCGATTGCAAGCGGTGCTACCATCGGAATATGGCCAGGCAAGACTCCAAGCTCTCCACTTTGGGCTTTTGTACTAACCATTTCCACTTCAGACTCATGAACCGGTCCATCGGGAGTAACAACACTGACTTTCATCGTCTTCATTTTTTACCCTCCTGGTCCGAAATTATACTTCTGCGCCCATACCTTTTGCTTTTTCAATTACTTCTTCAATTCTTCCTACTAGACGGAATGCATCTTCTGGAATATGATCATATTTACCTGCAAGGATTTCTTTGAATCCTTTTACAGTTTCTTTAACTGGTACATATGATCCTGGTTGTCCAGTAAATTGTTCCGCAACGTGGAAGTTTTGTGATAAGAAGTTTTGAATACGGCGTGCACGAGCAACGACTAATTTATCTTCATCGGATAGCTCGTCCATCCCTAACATCGCAATAATATCTTGAAGTTCACGATATTTTTGTAGTGTTTGTTGAACTTGACGAGCTACTTCATAGTGTTCTTCCCCAACGATTTCAGGAGAAAGGGCACGAGAAGTAGATGCAAGTGGGTCCACCGCAGGGTAAATACCCATCTCAGAAAGCTTACGCTCAAGGTTCGTTGTTGCATCTAAGTGAGCGAAAGTTGTAGCTGGAGCCGGGTCCGTATAGTCATCGGCAGGTACATAAATCGCTTGAATCGATGTAACAGAACCTTTGTTAGTTGATGTAATACGTTCTTGTAAACGTCCCATTTCTGTAGCAAGTGTTGGCTGATATCCAACGGCAGAAGGCATACGACCTAAAAGGGCTGATACTTCTGAACCTGCTTGTGTGAAACGGAAGATATTATCGATGAACAATAACACGTCTTGCCCTTGTTCATCACGGAAATATTCAGCCATTGTTAATCCTGTTAGAGCAACACGCATACGTGCACCAGGAGGCTCGTTCATTTGTCCGAATACCATGGCTGTTTGTTTAATAACGCCAGAATCCGTCATTTCCCAATAAAGGTCATTTCCTTCACGAGTACGCTCTCCTACACCAGCGAATACGGAAATACCGCTGTGTTCTTGAGCAATGTTATTGATCAATTCTTGGATTAGTACAGTTTTACCTACCCCTGCACCACCGAATAGACCAATTTTTCCACCTTTAATATATGGAGCTAGTAAGTCTACTACTTTAATTCCAGTTTCAAGAATTTCAACTTCTGTAGATAATTCTTCAAACTTTGGTGCTTCTCTATGAATTGGGTCACGACGTTCACTTGCAGGAATTTCATCCCCAAGGTCAATCGTATCACCTAATACATTAAATACACGTCCTAATGTGACATTTCCAACTGGTACTGAAATAGGGGCACCTGTGTCAGTTGCTTCAATGCCACGAGTCAGTCCATCTGTTGAAGACATCGCAATGGTACGAACCGTATCATCACCTAAATGAAGAGCAACTTCTAATGTTAAGTTAATCTCAACATTTTCTTCACGATGAGCGATTTTCAAAGCGTTATTTAGTCTTGGAAGTTGACCGCTCTCAAACTTCACGTCAACAACCGGACCCATAACTTGAACAACGCGTCCTTTGCTCATACTTTTCCCTCCTATCATTTTAAAGCGAAAGCACCTTGCCAATCCCCAACCAGCACTAGACGAGCCGTCAGAAGGTTACACTTTAAACTTCTTGACGGAATGACTTGAGACCTCGAGGGGGGAGGCGCTACAGCTAGATCATTCTTTGAAAAAGTGCCTAAAGGCTCCATTGTCGCTGACGTCAACGTGACGTCACTCAAACATCTGGTTAACAGTGAATGAGACAGACGCAGGAGCTAGACTATTTTTAAGTATCGAGATATCATCTCTTCTTTTATTCGAGAGCAGAAGCTCCGCCTACAATTTCTGTAATCTCCTGAGTAATAGCAGCTTGGCGCGCCCGATTGTAACTCAAATCTAGATTTCGAATAATATCATTTGCATTATCCGTAGCACTCTTCATTGCTGTCATCCGTGCCGCATGCTCACTTGCCTTACTATCTAGTACAGCACCGTAGATCAAGCTTTCCGCGTATTGTGGTAATAATACTTCTAAAATGGCTTGAGCTGATGGTTCGTACTCATAGGAGTTTGTCAATCCACCGCCGCCAGTGCTCAAATCAGTAAACGGAAGTATCTTTTGCTCTGTTACATCGTATTTAATTGCATTTACATAATGGCTATAATAGATGTAGAGTTCATCAAAAGTTCCATCAGCAAACATGTCTACTGTTTTGCTCGTAAAATCTTTAATATCTGTAAAAGCAGGCTGATCGTGTAAACCAATAATGTCAAGAATGACATTCATCCCTTTTTTCACAAAGAAGTCACGTCCAACACGACCTAATGCAATAATGACAAATTCATCATTGGATTTATGGCGTTGTTGAATGGTTCTGTAAACTTCTCGTAAAACGTTACTATTATAAGATCCAGCCAGACCACGATCGGCCGTAATCACGATATAACCAGTTTTCTTTACTGGACGTGATTTTAACATTGGATGATCTGAATCCTCCGCATTTTTAGCAACAGAGGTTGTTACTTCTTGAATTTTCTCCATATAAGGAACAAAGGACTTGGCATTAAGTTCAGCTCGGTTCATTTTCGCTGCTGATACCATCTGCATTGCCTTCGTAATTTGACTCATCTTTTTTGTTGAGTTAATTCGCTTTTTTATGTCGCGTAAAGATGCCACAGGTTTTCACCACCTTGATTCACCTTTTCAGGCAGGTCTATCTTGCTAATAAAAATAGATTTCCATCCCACTTTGTGCCATTCGAAGAGCATAACAAAACCCTTCTAATTTAGGAACTCAGTGTCTTTATTCCGAAACAACAAATGTTTTCTTAAATTCATTAATAGCAGCTGAGAAATCTTCGTCTGCTGGCAATTCTTTTGTGGTTGCGATATGGTCAAGAAGTTCTTTCTTGTTCGTATCTAACCATGATAAATATTCTGCTTCGAAACGACGAATATCGTGAACTGGAATATCATCTAAGAAGCCACGTGTTAAAGCATAAAGAATGGCAACTTGCTTTTCAACTTTAAGTGGCTTGTTCAGATCTTGTTTTAGTACTTCAACTGTTCGAGCTCCACGTTCAAGTTTTGCTTTAGTTGATGCATCTAAATCTGAGCCAAACTGAGCAAATGCTTCAAGTTCGCGGTATGAAGCAAGGTCAAGACGTAGGGTTCCGGCTACCTTTTTCATCGCTTTGATTTGAGCAGATCCACCAACACGAGATACTGATAAACCAGCGTTGATCGCAGGACGTACACCTGAGAAGAACAAGTCTGATTGTAAGAAGATTTGTCCATCTGTGATGGAAATAACGTTTGTTGGGATATAAGCAGAAACATCCCCTGCTTGTGTTTCAATAAAAGGTAATGCTGTAATTGACCCAGCACCCTTTGCATCACTTAATTTTGCTGCACGCTCTAGTAGACGTGAGTGTAAGTAGAATACATCCCCTGGATATGCTTCACGACCTGGAGGACGGCGAAGTAATAGGGATAATTCACGATATGCAGATGCTTGTTTTGTTAAATCATCATATACGATTAAAACGTGTTTTCCGCTATACATGAACTCTTCCGCCATGGCAACACCAGCATATGGTGATAAGTATAATAATGGAGCTGGTTCTGATGCAGATGCCGTAACTACGATTGTGTAATCCAATGCACCGTTTTTACGAAGTGTTTCAACTACGTTACGTACGGTTGATTCTTTTTGACCAATCGCAACATAAATACAAATCATATCTTGATCTTTTTGGTTAATAATGGCGTCAATTGCTACAGAAGTTTTCCCTGTTTGACGGTCACCAATAATTAATTCACGTTGTCCACGACCAATTGGAACTAAGGCATCAATCGCTTTAATCCCTGTTTGTAATGGCTCATGAACCGATTTACGATCCATTACACCTGGTGCTAAATATTCGATTGGACGAGTTTTTGAAGTTTGAATTGGACCTAATCCATCAACTGGTTGTCCAAGAGGATTTACAACACGACCGATTAATTCATCCCCTACAGGTACCTCCATGATTCTTCCCGTACGACGAACTTCATCACCTTCACGAATTTCTGAATATGGACCTAAAATAACAATACCGACGTTATTTTCTTCTAGGTTTTGTGCTAAACCCATAACGCCATTTGAAAATTCAAGTAACTCTCCAGCCATGGCATTATCAAGACCATGAGCACGAGCAATTCCGTCACCGACTTCGATAACTGTTCCAATATCATTTACTTGAATGTCTGACTGATAATTTTCGATTTGCTGTTTTATCAGTGCACTAATTTCTTCAGCTTTAATGCCCATGAGTTTCACCCCTATCTACTACTTAACGTAACAATTGGCGTTCCAAGCGCTCTAGCTTTCCCTTGAGACTACCGTCATAAATACGGTTCCCGATACGAAGTTTAATACCTCCGAGCAAGTTGGAATCCACTTTATTTTCAATCCGAAGATCTTTTTTATTTAACTTTTTAGCAAATGCTACAGAAAGTGCTTTCGTTTCCTCTTCTGTTAAAGGACGTGTAGAGGTAACTGTTGCCTCAGCAATCCCTTTTTCCGAATCAGCCAATCCAATAAAGTGATCTGCTATTTGAGCAATTAGTCCTTCTCTTCCGCGATCCACTAATAACTTAAACGTATTCTGTAAAAATGGATTTGCCTTTGAAAAAACATTCTGAAATAGCTGTTTCTTCTTATCTTTTGATAGCTTTGGAGATGATAGTAAAGTGTTGAAGTCTTTGTTTTGGTTGAATACTTCTCGCACTACACGAAGCTCATCTTCTAATTGATCAAGAAGCTTTTGTTCTTTAGCAACCTGGAAAAGTGCGAACGCGTAGCGGTTTGCAATTGCCGGACTACTCATCGCTTCTCTCCTACCTCTTGAATATAATCGTTAATAAACTTCTCTTGGTCTTTTTCACTTAACTCTTTTTCGATTACCTTAGAAGCAATTAATACCGATAAAGAAGTAACCTGTTCTTTGATTGCAGCAACAGCCTGTTCCTTCTGTTGTTCAATTTCAAGTTTGGCACTTTCTTTCAAACGATTTGCTTCAGAACGTGCAGATACAATTATTTCCTCGCGTTGGACTTCCGCTTGTTTTTTCGCATTCTCAATTAACCCTTGTGCTTCACTCCGTGCTTCTTTTAATAATGCACGTTGTTGTTCTAAATAATCTGCTGCTTCCTTACGGCTTTTTTCAGCGTTTTCAATTTCACTAGCGACAAATTCTTCACGTTGCTTCATCATCCCCATTAAAGGACCCCATGCAAACTTCTTAATGACCGCTAGTAATATAATAAACATCACTAATTGGAATATAGCGTCTCCACTGTTAAAGCCAGTTGATGCGCCTAATACAAAATGATTACTTAACACGTTCGGTTCACTCCCTTCAAACATGTTTCTAGCTTTATCTATTTTCGTTCTTACGGATTACATTCAATATTTGCATAAAGGAAAGGCGAAGGCTCTTAACGATTCTTCGCCATTAAATTCTATCAGTTCAATTAACGACCAACTACCATAAACGCAATAACTACGGCCATGATAGGAATCGCCTCAACGAACGCTACCCCTAAAATCATAGTTCCTTGAAGCATACCTTTTGCTTCTGGTTGACGAGCCATCCCCTCAACTGTACGTGATACGATTAAACCGTTACCGATACCTGCACCTAGTGCTGCTAATCCTACTGCAATTGCTGCTGCTATTGGACCCATTATTAAATTCCTCCTTGAGATAATATCATTATTTTTCATTTAATGTTCATATTATGAACAGCTATATTAATGGTCTTGACTTACTTTGTGAGAAAGGTAGACCATTGATAACAATGTGAAAATATAAGCCTGGATAGCACCCATGAATGTTGAGAAGCCTTGCCATGCAATTGTTGGAATGATGGCTGCAATGGTTCCACCAACACCTGTCGCTAAACCGCCTGCTAATAAGGCGAGTAATACTTCACCTGCATAAATATTTCCGTATAAACGAAGACCTAATGTTAATGTATTAGAAAATTCCTCCACTAACTTGATGGGTAACATAAACGAAAAAGGAGTTACAAATCCTTTCACATAATGTTTAAATCCCCTTTGTTTAATTCCATAATAATGAGCGAGTGCCATCACCGTTGCTGCTAGTGTTAGCGTAACGGTTGGGTCTGCTGTTGGGGATTTCCACCAGAGTTCTCCATTATAAGTGATTGCAAATGGGAGACCTAATAAGTTAGAAATAAATATATACATAATCAGGGTTATACCCAATACATGGAAGTGTCCCCCTTCTTTCCAATCCATGCTGCTTCGAATAATACCTTTTACAAAATCCATAACCCATTCAAGAAAATTTTGCATTCCTGTAGGTTTCATAGCTAAGTTTCTCGTGCATACTAAAGCTATGATGAACACAATTAAACTTGCTACAGTTATCATGAGGACATTTGATAAGTTAAAAGTTAAACCTAGAAATTCCACCATAGGAGCTCCATGATCCATTTATAATTCACCTCACTTTTACTATTAATTATATGTAGTTCTTGTTTTCTATAAAAAAATCTATCATAATGACAACATAAGCTATCATTAATCCTATAACCACACCAATTAGATGAAAATACTGAGGATATTCCATCGCAATTAGAACTCCAAGAATTGCAGTTGCTACTCTTGAGAAAAAACCTAACGATTTAACAACCTTTCCTTTATCAAATTGTTTGCTAAAACGATCCATTCTCCTTACTAAAAGCCACAAATTAAACAGACTCAGGCTTGTACCAAGGATAAGACCCAAAAACACATCCTGATAGGATGTAAATCCCCAACCAAGTACAAATGCAGCTAATAAGTAAAATATGTATGATCTTACTCGGGAAAACATGCTTCTATATTCTGGCATTACACTATTAATTCTCCTATGTGAATTGCAATACAAGTACTTACACAATTCAGCAACTTTTGTCAGCATTTGCTGTTTTTGAAGGTAAAGCGTTCTTATCAATATTGCCGTTTTCTAAACAATTAAGGCCGCTAACTGTACCATCTCAATTATTATAAACAATAAATGTAAAAATTGACAATCATTTCTAGCGATTTTGTTAATTGTAGCAATTGTCAGATAAATAACGATACTACATCGTTTTTTTGAAATAACATTATCAAGAAAGATTTAAAAAGCTGAATAATAAAATATTTGTAAACCTTTCCATATTATCCTATGATAGAATACAATAGACTTACAGTCATGTCAACGTACTTTTTGCCGAAAACGAACAAATGTCACATCTTTATTCAATTTGTTCACAAAATTTTCAAATTTACAAAACCTATATTGCTATATTACAACAACGGGGTTCCTCCTCCTCTTTTATACAACATATTAAAGGAGGAAGACTCCCTATTATTTGCTTGGAGATTCTACGTGAGATGGAATTTGAACAATGGTTTCAACCCTATCCTCCTGATCCGCCTTTCTAGCAAAAACCATTGCTACATACATTCCTTGTTCCGGAAGAGAATCAGCAGAAATTTCCTCCTGTATTAGTCCCTTATCAACATTTCGCTTCCAATCTAAAAATTGTACAAATTGATAGGTATCTGGGTGAAAAAGGGCTACACCAAATTCCTCTGCACCACCCGGAAGGTAGACTTCATAACGATAATTTCCCGGATGATCGCTAGCACCAAAGTCAAATCCCATCACTCGTGGGTAATCTGGCTCCTCTAACACAAATAAATAAGGCAGGTGTAGCGGTATCCCATCGCTTTCTATTATAATGTTTCCGTCATAAATCTTGTCGGTTAATTGTGCTGGTTCTGCTGTCATTTGTATTTTCACCACTTTTTTTTCACCTGCTGGAATTTCAAATGGCATAGGCACATGCCATGTAATTCCTTTATGCTTTTTAGGGATTTGAATAGCTATTTTTTTCGGCTTTTGTGATGTATTTTCAATTGTAATGGTTTGTTGGTGTTCATGATTCTCGTTTATCATTTTGAACTTACCAAACTTTAGTGAAGATGGATAAACAAGCGCTTCCGCTTCTAGAGACTCTTGAAGTTGAATACGACCCGCGCCTTGTTCATAGGTTCTGTATAACTCCCCTTTCTCGTTATAAAGAGGCTTGGCGTAATTCATCAGGGCCGCTTTTATTTTCTCAGGTCCCCAATCTGGGTGTGCCTGTTTAAGCAAAGCACATGCACCTGCCACATGTGGTGCCGCCATACTGGTACCTTGAAGGGGTAAATATCCGCCTGGAATTGTACTGTTAATGGCTACACCTGGAGCCAATATGTCAGGTTTGACCTCCCATGTAGCTGTAACAGGTCCTCTTGAACTGAAATCTGCTAAGGTATCTTTTTCTTCATTTATTATTGTTTTTATCAGCGTGACTTCTTTTTCTAGCTGCTTCTTTAGCTTTTGTCCATCTTTTTTCGTAATACTCATGACAGGAATCGGACTTGTTTGCGTTAAGTTTCCCATTAATGGACCCTGTGTATTGTTATAAATAATCACTGCTTTGGCTCCGGCGTTTTCAGCATTGCTTACCTTTTCTGAAAAAGTTAATTCCCCTCTTTCCATTAAAACAATCTTTCCCTCTATCTGTGTTAATTGTTCCTTTTTTCCGATCCCACCATCTACTAGTTCATAGGAGCGATCTAAATCCCAAGGAATTGTTCCTTGTAAAGGATGGAGGCGAATGCGTTCTCCTCCTATTTCAATATATGGAATTTCCATTGTAGGCGTTGAAGCCCCTACTGAAATCGCTTTGGATGCCGTTCCCGGTGAACCTACCGTCCAGATGTTTGGACCCGAATTCCCCGACGATGTCACTGCAATGACTCCATGATCGACGGCATTATTAAGCGCAACACTCAAGGGCAAGTCTGGACCATTCACATTATTGCCAAGTGATAAGTTTATTATATCTATTTTATCTTTAATCGCTTGTTCAATAGCTGCTACCACTTGTTCAGTTGTCCCCATTCCCCCTGGTCCAAGGGCACGATATCCAATAATCGTAGCCTCAGGTGCCACCCCCATCATACGTCCGTTCGCAGCAATGACTCCTGCGACATGAGTCCCATGGAAGGTTCCCAATCCTTTTGTATCCATCGTCTCCATTGGGTCTGCATCCCCATCTACTAAATCTCGGCCTCCACCATAATTTCTTCTTAAATCCTCATGCCGGTAATCGACGCCTGTGTCAATGACACCAATTTTGACCCCTTTCCCTGTCAGACGTTGATGTTTGGAATCAAACATTCCTCTAACCTCTTGTGCTCCAATTATGTCTAAATTGTCCCTAGACTGAAAGAGATTCATCGATTTGTATTGATTGACAACCGACAGTTTCGTCATAGGTATTTCCTTCGCCAACTTTTCAAGACTTGTAAAAGGTCCTTTTGCAGAAAAACCTTTGAGAGCATATTGAAATTGTTGTCTGATCTTGATATCAGGGTAGGTTTCCTTTATTTCAATTAATTCTTGTTGAGTTAAATCCTTTGGGGTCATAAATATAGCGGTTTGTTCAGAACGCTGATTTTCAGATGGTAATGGAGGTGATTTAAGATCGGACACTGGCGCTGCAGAAACAATCTGTGCGGAAACAAGAAAGATAAGTAAGCAAATGTACCATTTTTTTAACATCATCCAATCCCCCTCTTTTCTCTTATGTTTTTCTCTGGGGGTGGTTTGTATGCAGAGGGATGAGTGAATAAAATAAAAAAGCTAGGGATTCCCTAGCTTTTTTGTACCATTTGCTTTTTTACAATGGACTTTTTACTTCGTTCCAAATAAGCGGTCGCCCGCATCACCTAGACCTGGAACAATGTAGCCATGGTCATTTAACTTTTCATCAAGAGCAGCAATATAAATATCAACATCAGGGTGAGCTTCTTTTAAAGCTTCCACACCCTCTGGTGCTGCAATTAAACACATAAACTTAATATGTTTTCCGCCTCTTGCCTTTAATGAGTCGATGGCTGCAATCGCTGAACCACCTGTGGCAAGCATCGGATCGACAACGATAAAGTCTCTTTCCGTTACATCAGAAGGGAGTTTCACATAGTATTCAACCGGCTTTAATGTTTCTGGGTCACGGTATAAACCAACATGACCTACTTTTGCAGCTGGAATTAATTTAAGAACGCCATCAACCATCCCAATTCCCGCTCGAAGAATCGGAACAAGACCAATCTTTTTACCAGAGAGAACCTTTGATTTTGTTTTCTGTACAGGCGTTTCAATTTCAATCTCTTGTAATGGCATATCCCGCGTAATTTCGAACGCCATTAACGTTGCTACTTCATCAACGAGTTCACGAAACTCCTTTGTCCCTGTATCTTTTTGACGAATGTATGTAAGTTTGTGTTGAATAAGTGGGTGATCAAATACATAAACTTTTGCCACGTTCGTATGCTCCTTCCGATCTTTGTCTAAATTTGATAAAACTTGTCTAATTTCACTGCGTTTTATTTTACAGAAAAAAAGCGCCAAGAGCAACACGAACAGAAAAAAAGAGGCACCTTCCAAAAATTGGAAGGTGCCTGGCACCAAATTATAATTCAGGGTATAGTTCAAATTTGCTTGTTAGGGCTTCTACTCGTTGTCTTGCTTCTGCTAGTTTAGTTTCATCTTCAGGGTTCTTAAGCGTTAAGGCCATAATAGCGGCAATATCCTTCATGTCTTCTGACCCAAATCCCCGTGATGTTACAGCTGCTGTTCCGATACGAATTCCGCTTGTAACGAAAGGCTTTTCTGGATCATATGGAATTGCATTTTTATTCACTGTAATTCCTACATCATCAAGAACCTTCTCTCCAACCTTACCTGTAATTCCAAGGGAACGAACATCAAGTAATAGCAAGTGGTTATCTGTGCCACCAGAAACAAGGGTGATGCCTTCTGCTTGAAGGGCACTTGCTAAAGTTTGTGCATTTGTCACTACATTTTGAGCATACTCTTTGAAACTATCTTGTAGAGCTTCTCCAAAAGCTACCGCTTTCGCTGCAATCACATGCATTAACGGACCTCCTTGAATTCCTGGGAAGATCGACTTATCAATTTGCTTTGCGTATTGCTCTTTACATAAAATCATTCCGCCACGAGGTCCACGAAGCGTCTTATGAGTAGTTGTTGTCACAAAGTCAGCATATGGCACAGGGTTTTGATGGATACCTGCTGCAACTAGTCCAGCAATATGCGCCATATCCACCATTAGAAGAGCTCCTACTTCATCAGCAATTTCACGGAACTTTTTAAAATCAATCGCACGTGGGTATGCACTTGCACCTGCAACGATTAATTTTGGCTTGTGTTGACGTGCTTTTTCTAATACATCATTATAATCAATTAAATGTTTCTCAGGGTCAACCCCGTATTCAACGAAGTTAAATTGAATTCCACTGAAGTTAACAGGACTACCATGAGTTAAATGGCCTCCATGAGATAAATTCATCCCAAGCACAGTGTCACCATGCTCTAAGATTGAATAATAAACGGCCATATTGGCTTGTGCTCCTGAGTGTGGTTGTACGTTAACATGCTCAGCGCCAAAGATCTCCTTTGCACGATCGCGAGCAATATCCTCAACGATATCTACATATTCACAGCCACCATAATAACGACGACCAGGATATCCTTCTGCATATTTATTCGTTAATACAGAACCTTGAGCTTCCATTACGGCTTGGCTAACAAAGTTTTCTGATGCAATTAATTCAATTTTCGAACGTTGACGTCCTAGTTCCTGTACAATCGCTTTATACACTTTTTCATCTTGCTGCGCAACCTGTTTCATGAAGATCCCCCTTAATATCAACTTTGTTTAAAATAATCTTACCACGTTTAGAAAAAAATGAAATGAATACTTTGCAAAAAAAAGGAATCATTCTATCTTTTTCGACTATTTTACCATTCCGAACATTATTCGACAAGTATATATTAATAATTCGTGTTTTGCAAGAATATAACGCTGTAAACTTGTTTGTTGATTTCCGTTTTAGGCACTTTGCTTTCCGCTAAAGTTTGCTCCGAGCCACCTATTTATGCGCCTGTCTCACTTCTCCCTTAGAAGCCTTCGTGCCTTACACTACAAACATAGCTAAAACAAAAAAAGATGGTACTAAATAAAAAGCACCATCATCATTAATTTAGTTACAGGATTGATTATCATGGTTATTTACATAAACTGCTCTTTCGCCACCAATTAGTTTAGGTCGTGATTTTGCCATTGTAACATGTGCGTTTCCAACTGCTTTGCTTGGAACACGAACAGGGACGGCCACATGCTTAAGATGCATTCCAATGAAGGTATCCCCAATATCAATTCCCGCATCCGCTTTAATAAACTCTACTACTACCGGATCTTTCATATGTTGAAAGGCATAAGTTGCCAGAGAGCCACCAGCCTTTTGTACGGGGACTACAGAAACCATCTCATAGTTTCGTTTCTCTGCAGTTTCCTTTTCCACTACTAGTGCGCGATTTAAATGCTCACAGCATTGAATGGCTAGTGAAACACCTGTTTGTTTTTGAAAGTTTTCGAGTTCAGAAAATAAGGCTTCCGCCACTTCGAAGGTACCTGATGTACCAATTCGATTTCCAGATACCTCACTCGTACTACAACCGACTACAAGTAGATGTTTGTTATTTAATTGAGCCTGTTCTTGAAACTCATCTAATAGTTTTGCCATTTGTGAACCTATGGTATTAGTGTTCATGGCCACTCCTCCTAACGTAATGAAGCTATAATCGGACAAGAAAGGTTCATAACGATTTGTTCTGTCAAAACGATTTCTTTCACCTATTCCTGGTCGAAAAACGACTTCTTACCTTTGCTCCTCTTCATACTTCGTGATTTTCGCTACACGATTGGCATGACGTCCACCTTCAAATTCTCCTGATAACCATGTTCTAGCTATTTCCCGGGCAAGACCTGGTCCGATGACACGTTCACCCATAGCCAACACATTACTATCATTATGTTCACGAGTTACTTTTGCAGTAAATACATCATGTACAAGGGCACAGCGAATTCCCTTTACTTTATTTGCTGCAATACTCATTCCAATGCCTGTCCCGCAAATTAAGATACCACGGTCAAACTCACCGTTTGCTACCTTTTGAGCAACTGGAAGCGCATAATCTGGATAGTCAACGGATGTTCCACATTCACAGCCGAAATCTTCATACTCTATACCCATTTCATCCATTAATGATTTAATTTCCTCACGAATATTCACTCCACCATGATCTGAAGCAATTGCCACTTTCATAAAAAGACCTCCTAGAATTCCGCTTTAGAAAACTTAAATACTTATCCCCTATATTTTGACACAATTAGCCAAAAATAAAAACCCTTCCATTCTTTACTAAAGTCAGGAAAAGGATTTTTATAAATTGCTTGTCCAATAGATGTATTCTAATTACATTCGCCCGTCGAATTTGCGTCCGGATACAATCTCTGAGCTTGCTCGAGCAATTTCCTTAAAAAATCCGGGACATCCGCCGTAGGCTTTAACTTCAATCATCTAGGGCTTGAACCCCCACTTAATGGATAAGAGCTTCCATTCATCTCACCACTTATAATCGATAGAGACTTCTGTACCTGTCGCAAGCTTTCGCTACAAAGACATTTGCTGAAGGAAGTTAAACTTTAAACTGCGTAATCGTTCCTTGTAAACTTTCCGCTTGTTCTCTTAAATGAATCGTAAGCTTTTCAACACTTTCAATTACGTCTGTTTGATATTGAATGAGAGCTGATACTTCCTGAGCGCCTGCTGATGTTTCTTCTGCAATGGAAGCCACCTCTTCGGATTGAGTTGATAAAGCCTTAATCCCATGCATTTGATCTTTCACAAGATCGGAAATTTCAGCTGTTGCGTTTGCCATTTTATGAATACTTGCTGTCATTTCTTCTAAAGCTGCATTGGTCTTCGTACCTTTTGAAACCTCTTCATTAGCGGTGTCTACCTGTTGTTTGATTTGAACAACGACACGGTTGACCCCTTGTTGAATATTTTTCGTTAAATGAGAAATCCCTTGAACTGCTTTTGCACTTTCATCTGCTAATAATCGAACTTCCTCTGCTACAACAGCAAAACCTTTTCCATGTTCACCAGCACGTGCCGCTTCAATGGAAGCATTTAAAGCGAGTAGATTCGTCTGTCCAGCAATTTCTCCAACAAGTTGAATCACCTGTTCAATTTTTGCTGCGTTTTCTTCTAATTCTTTAACAGTCATTAACGATTGTTGATTATCATTTGATAACGTTTCAATTCCAGTAATAAGCGATTGAACAACCGTCTTTGCATGCCCCAGGTCTTTAACCATTTTACATGAAATCGACTCAGAAACCTTTGCCTTTTGCTCTACACGTTGAGCTATTTCAATGACCCCTTCAACTGATTCGGTTGTTGCCTGAATAGCAGAAGCTGAATTTTCTGCACCAGCAGCAATTTCAGACGTCGTTCTAGCAATAGCTGATGCTTGTTTTGCTGCTGCAGTTGATTCATTCGAGATGGATAAGACTGTTTCATTCGTCTGCTGGAAATTTTGATCAATGTTATGTACCATTTCTCGTAACTTTACTAACATTTCATTAAATGCTACGGCTAATGAACGAATTTCATTATCTACCTTTGGTATGTCCACTTTTTCACTAATATCCCCGGAAGCTGCTTTAATCGCAACCTTTTCAAGCTTTCGTAATGGATTGATGATAATCACAGCTGCAAAAAAGGCGAGTATTCCCGACCATATAATTCCCAATAAAAACGTTATGATTGTAAATGTCATTTCTCCAATCCCAATAAAATCTTTAACGATCGGATAAAGAATATAAATGAAAAAACCGCTTGTAGTATAGGTGATAATCGCGAGTGTTGTTGTAAAGATAACAAGCTGCTTCCTGATGCCCCATTTATAATGTTGTTTTTCTTGCACCTTGTTTCCTCCTTACTTGAATGATGTATGTTCTTTTAGTATATCAACTATTTTTTCAATAGCTTCCTTTATTTCAATGTAGGTATGACGATATTGTTCAACAGATCCACCAAACGGATCGGCAATATCTGGATACCCCTCCATTTTCGCAAATTCCTTTAATGTAAAAACTTTCGCTTGAGCATGCGGAAACATATCGATAATCGTCCTTTTATGACCGGTTGTCATTGTTAAAATAAAATCAGCCCAGTCCATTAGATCTTCTGAAACAGTAGTGGATTTGTGGCTATGGGGAATGCTATTTTCATCTAATACCTTTTTTGTATGAGTAGACGCCTCACTCCCATTTACTGCATAGGTCCCAGCTGACTTCACATCAACACCAGGAATATTTATATGCTTTAATAATGATTCTGCTATCGGACTTCTACATGTATTCCCTGTGCAGACAAATAAAACATTCGTCACAAACAGACACCCTTTCATTCATTATAAGGTAATTTAAACTAGTTCAATAGACTTAGATGTGAAAATTTAACAAACCTTCACAATTATTATTTAACCACATTTCCAAAAATAAGAAATAGAATTTTTTTATTCCTGTTTTTTTAAAAGGGTAGTAATAACTTTAGGCTGAAAAATAACAAAATCGCACCACCTAGAATTTCACTGTATTTCCCGATCCAACCTTGTACAAAACGTCCAACAAACAATCCTAACCAAGATAATAGCATGGCCCCAACACCAAAACAAATCAAGACAAGCCATGTTTTAGCCCCATAGATACCAAGAGATAATCCTACTGAAAAACTATCGAGGCTGACACTCAGAGCAAATAGAATCAATCCAAATCCTACAGGTGTAAGCACGCTCTCACCATCTTCTCGAAAGCTTGACCAAATCATTTGCAACCCTAATATCAATAATAAACCACCACCAATATAACCAGCAATTGCATCAAAACGTTCTGATAAAAACCGACCAGCTATAATGCCTAATAACGGCATAAATATATGAAAAAGCCCCACCGTAAAACCAATATTTAAAACCTGGCGAAACTGAAGACGATACATGCCCATCCCTAAACTAATTGAAAATGCATCCATTCCCAGCGCAAAGGCCATAATGATAATTGTAATCAATTCTCCAATAATCCCCGACATACCCATTCCTCCTCAGGCTTTCTCAATTCAACTTATGCAAGTCCAATAACTTTTAGAAGGAAAACCTGGACGACCGGAACTGGGGGGAATTTAGTAGGGTGACAGCGTACTATGTCAAATAGGAATTTTTGATTTTTATGCATAGGGAACACACCCTATGCATATTTTTTACAAAATTTTCCATAGGCAACTGACAGAAAACGCTATAAATGAATCTCTCATCTCGGATCTGAATAAGAATCTTACCTTGCTTCAATTCTGCATGGATGCAACCTGGTTAGTTCAAACCCGTTATTAACGTACAATTCGCATTTACAGGACAAGGTAAATCATGCTGTCACTCGAGGTCGATTCGCCTCCGGCACCAATGTCGATTTTCCCTCGATCCCAGAAGAGAGATTCATTATTTTTTAACTTTAAGCGGCTAATACAATATTTAAATAAGTATTCATTTTGGTATAAAGTAATTTTTTCTTCACTTCATTAAACACTCGGTAGTCTGATTGTTTTGATTCATATGGCTTCCGATTTTTTAACATTGAAAAAGCAATTCTAATAAATTTGTTTCCCAAGGCTATAAACGCTTTTCGGGCATGTTTGCCCTTTGCTTTGAGCTTCTCATAATATGGTCGCAAGTCCTTATTGTGCTGCGCTAAACATTTACCTACTGTATAAACCATAAAGCGTAAATGCCTATTGCCCTGTTTAGAAATACGTCCATAATATCCTTGAGTTCCACCGGATTGAATTATTATTGGATTCGTTCCTGCTTTCTTTATAAGTTGTCCAGCGTTGTCATATTGAGAAATGTCACCTAATTCACTATAAAACTCAGCTGCTGTGACTACACCGATTCCTGGGACCGTTAATAAGAGCCTCCCATCAGTCTGAAGAAGTTCCTTTTCAATTTCCTTTTCGATAAGTTTTATATTTCCATTCAACCGTTATAAATCTTGTATAGCTAACCGAAGAAGAAGCAATTCAGCCGAAACATCCTCTACCTGTTTTATAATTGAATTTCTAGCCACATAAAAAAGTTTTTGGATATGAGTTTCTTTTATTCTCAGCTTTTTTTCCTTAACAATCTCCCAAACTTTTTTCTCGCCTTGTTCTAACAAACTTGATGGATGTGGAAAATGTTCTATAAAAAATAAAGAAGATTGCCCCCAAAAGTCACTGAATATGAGTTTTTTCTTAGGTTTATTGTTCTCAATCTCCACAAACCCTTGAAAGTCTCTCCAAATGTGATCCATTAGCGTTCTAATCTGTATTCTAACTAAGGCACGTTTTTGAACCTCTCTTCTTCTTGCCCTAGTAAGTTTCATTAATTTACGATATGAACCTTCTGGAAGCTTATTTTCCATTCCTTTATTTTGAATTAAAGCATGGGCAATTGCATACAGATCCAAGTCATCTGTCTTACTCCAATTTAATGCACTGGCACGTTCCTCATATGTAGTAGCTGGGTTTATGATGGTAACTCCATAACCTCTTTTTCCTAACTCGTATACGATATCTTCATAGTAATGTGCTGTGGATTCCACTCCAATAAAAATTCGTTCTGCTTGAATTTCACTACGAGCTTCCTCTATTTTGGAACATAATAATTTCAATCCATCTTGATTAACTCCAAAGAAAAACGGCTTCTCCAATACATCCCCAAAGTAATTACATAATAAAGCCTTTTGAAAGAATTTAGCTGCATCAATGGCTACTATCAATACTTTTTCTAAATCAATGCCTCTTAATTGAGAACTAAATTGACTACCTTTCTTTCCTTGTATATTATTAATATTGTTATATTTTTTTAACCCCATCTACTTCATCCTCCATTTCGGAATATAAGATTGAGGTTTTCTGTCAGGTGCCTCTATTTTATAACATGAAGTAGCTGGGGTCTTTTTTAATTTTCCGAAAGGAAAAACCTTTCGACATTATTATCTAATACACCAGGCACCTGTCAGAATTTGGGAGGTACCTGTCACCATACATATTCTGTAAGGAGATTTGGCATCCTTTCCCCCATAAAAAACCTCAAAATATAACGTTAAAATGCCGATACCATGCAGTTTAGTAATAACGAGAAGTGAAAGCCACTGATGTTTCTATAAGGAAATAAGTTATTTATGTGCGTTGAATATACTTACGCTATGCAGGATGAAAGACGGCATAGGTAATAGGATTATAGTCGTAGAATATCCGACTAATGTATATAGGGGAGGCTTATGAAGCAGATATAAGCGGAGTTATTCCGATTAACTTCTCTAAATATGACAAAACTCAATGTTTTGAATACGATTAGCAAAAGAAATTCCCTTAGTTTAAAAGAAATATGATTATTTTCCAATTTAAACGGAAATTTTCCGTTTATTTATTAATCACAGGAAAACTAACATTTAAATTTTTAATCACAAGAAAACCAAAATTTAGTTATTACAGCAATAAAAAATAGGGCGAGAAATATAATTTCACACCCTATTTGCATTGCGATTTACTGTTTTGCACTTTTAAAGCGAACTCTTGTCGTCCTAGTCTTCGGTTTACACCTATCCTTTTATCACTTTCTGTCCTGCTGCTTTTAACAATCGGTTCATGATCGCATTTCCGACTCCTACATTAGGAAACATCTCGCTATAAATGAGATCCATCCCCGCCTTATCAAAACTACGCAATGCTTCATAAATCGAGCTTGCCACTGTTTCAAGATGTTCTCGCTTACCACAAGTAAAAATATAATCTGCGTCATAAAATGACTGATTTTCTTCGGTTGTTAATACCCCTACTTTTAGCCCCTCACGCCTTGACCCATCAATCAATACTTGAATTCCTTCTTTACTACCGTCCACAAGATAGAGCGGGGCATCTGGTGCATAATGCCGATACTTCATTCCAGGGGATTTTGGCGTTTCTTTTACATCGGTCAAAGCCGGATCATACAAAACCTCACCTACTACATCCTCCAGTTGTTCCTTTGTCACACCACCTGGTCTTAAAATAACAGGGATTTCCGTTGTACAATCAACCACTGTGGATTCAACTCCCACACCGGTCGGTCCTCCATCAACAATCCCAGCTATCCGACCATCTAAATCTTCTTTAACATGTTGAGCCATCGTCGGACTTGGTTTCCCCGATCGGTTTGCACTCGGTGCTGCTATTGGCAAGTCAACCTGCTCTAAAAGCGCCAATGCTACTTGATGATCCGGCATTCGAATCCCAACAGTTGATAATCCAGCTGTCGTTTTTGAAGAAAGAGTTCCTTCTTTATAAGATAAAATAATGGTTAAGGGTCCTGGCCAAAAATGTGCCATTAATTTCTTTGCCGAATCTGGGATAACATCCACAAAATCATTTAATTGTTCTTTCCTTGCGATATGAACAATTAAGGGGTTATCACTCGGTCTACCCTTAGCTGCAAAGATTTTTTCCACAGCTAGATCGCTTTTGGCATTTCCACCTAGGCCATATACCGTTTCAGTAGGAAAAGCAACGACTTCATTTTGCTCCAATAATTCGGCTGCCTGTTTAAGTTGTGGAGAATTTTCCAGTGTATCCACAATTTTATCCACAACCCAGTAATTAGTATTCATTTTGTTTCACCTTCAACACACTCAAAATTTTGCTGTTAATATGCTATTTTTCCTTTGAAAGTATAAAAGAAGTATCGCTATAACTCAAGCATTATCCACAAAATGTGGATAAAATTGTGCAGTTTGTGGAAAAACCTGTGGATATTAGTAGATATATCCCCAACTGGTACTTTTATGTTTAAACTAATCTACGTCGTAAGAAAACTGAGTTATCCACAGTCAAAATATGTTTAACATGCTCCGACTGAGAAAAGGCCATCGGCAACTGGTCGTTATCTACAATTTCAAATCCTAACACTTCCACAAACTTCATTGCACCTAATTTATTTGTTGCTAAATATAGATCTTTTACCTCCTTCTTTCTTGCTAGTAAAAACATTTCTTCGAACAATTGTAGTAAATCATTTTCTGAAGTATTTGCGGTCATCACTAATGAGCGTAATAAACCGCTAACCCCAAACATCTCCATTCCCATCGTTGCTTTCACTCCACTAGTATCCTCCATGATTAAAAAAGAATCCACCATTTCCTCGATTCCATGACTATTTAATTTTGCCTTTTCCAAGAACCCTGTTACTACTTCTACGTCCTCTAATTTTGCTACCCGTACGATTGAATTCATGTTCCATTCCTCCTATTAACCTTGTTAATCTATTAATATGATTAAATAGAGTAAATAGAATCATTTTTTATAAAAAACCACGTTAACTCGGTGGTTGTTTTCCGTTACATGCACTTTGCTTGCCTCTCAGCTATCCACGACACTTCTTGTCTACAATGTCTTTGCCTACCCCGCTTCCCCGCTTCTCCCACAGAAGTTTTCACGCCTTCCACTCCACTACAATTAACAATACAAGATCAACTTAACACAGCCATAAAAAAAGAAGCCCAGAGGCTCCTTCTATTATCCAAAAATCTTATCCCAAATTTCTTTAATAAAAAACTTCACTTTAACCGGCTCTTCATCTTCACTTGTGTAAACAGGTGGTTTAGGTTGATTCAACTCTTGATCGACTTTATTTTTTACAACCTCAAGAGATTTCTGTTGCTCATCTTCCTTTTGCTTTTCTTCTTCCTCATCAAAACCTTCACTGACTGCTACACCGTTTGAAAAATCAAGGAAACAAAGGGGAGGAAATAGTACACACCACCAATTTGCTCCTGTTCCCTCACCAAGGGTAATCAGAATGGCTTCATATTCACCGGCAGGATACAAGTAATTTCCATATAATTTAGTTGGGAAATCTACCTTTCCAAACTCTACTTTAACCGATTGATTGACTTGTTCTTGTTCTAAAACATCCCGAGCAATTTGCTGAAGCTCTGGAAGTCCCTCCTGGATCACTCTTTTAGCCTCTTGCTTAGACGTTAAATGTGATACCCATTCGGTAATTTCTGCATTCACTTCATCCCTTACCAAGCGTTTGACCCTTTGATCTTCTTCAGAATCACTGTTGGCTAGAATACGAAGGCGAATCGCATCATTCGGGATGACGACAGCCTCATTTGCGGTTACTTCATTTTTTGGTATATATAAACTTAAAATCGTTCCAATTGATAGAATTAATAAATAGATAATAGCAGCGTCTTTTCGTTTCATGTTTGTTAGCACCGTCCCTTCACTAACACATTGTGGACAGGAAGCTAACTTTTTAAACTAGCAAAAATAAATTTTTTTATAGACTAGGAATCTATTAAATGTTTTTACGTAAAAAAAAGAGAGAGAGAGAAATTCTCTACTCTAATTCGATAAACACCATTCGGTCTTTCCCATTAATATCATACACCGTTTCAATCTTTCCGGCAGGAAAAGCCTTTTGCATCAATTGGGATACTTCCTGACTTTGACCAGCACCTACTTCAAACCCTACCAATGCCTTTTCTTTTAAAACAAATGACAGTTGCTCGGAAAAGTCTCGGTAGATATCCAAACCGTCCTCTCCAGCAAAAAGGGCTTGGTGCGGTTCATGATCTGTCACAACGATAGACATTTGTTTTTGATCGCCTAACGGGATATAAGGTGGGTTAGACAACACCACATCAAACTTTTGTCCTTTCTCGATAAAAGGCTGCAACAAATTTCCGTTGACGAAATTAATGTCAGCACCTAATGTTTCAGCATTTTCCTTTGCTACTTTTAAAGCATCCCTCGAAAGATCTGATGCAGTAACCGAGAGGGAGGATCGCTCTAATTTTAGAGAAACTGCGATGGCACCACTTCCCGTACCAATATCAACAACATCCAGACTTGTATCCTCGCCAAACAAAGACTTCATCCGCTCTAAGGCACTCAAGACCAATTCCTCTGTTTCAGGTCGTGGAATGAGGACATGTTCATTCACCATAAACTTGCGACCATAGAACTCTTCGAATCCCATGATATACTGTATCGGTGTACCTGATCCATGCAATACAACCGCTTCTTGAAACGTCTTTTCCACAGCAGGATCTAGTTCTTCTCTCAAATTCGCTAAGAGCTTTGATCGGTCCATCCCTGTATAAAAACGTAATAATAACTCTCCGGCATTTTCATCTCGATCTTTTTCACGTAAAAAAGAAGAAGCCCATTTAAGAGCTTCAAAAACTTTACCCATGCTTAATCCTCTGCACTTTCTAATTTACTGGACTGTTCTTCCATAATGAGGGCGTTAATAATATCATCAAGTTTGCCTTCAAGAATTTGATCCAGCTTTTGAATCGTTAATCCAATGCGGTGATCGGTTACACGATTTTGCGGAAAATTATACGTGCGGATTCGCTCAGAGCGGTCTCCCGTTCCGACAGCTGATTTACGTTGTTGGTCATATTCAGCCTGAGCTTCACTTTGAAACTTATCGTAAATACGGGCACGAAGTACCTTCATGGCTTTTTCTTTATTCTTTATTTGGGATTTTTCATCTTGGCAGGAAACCACAATTCCCGTTGGAATATGGGTTAAACGAACAGCAGACATGGTCGTGTTAACACTTTGTCCACCTGGTCCACTTGATGCAAATGTATCTACACGAATATCCTTATCATGGATATCAATTTCCACTTCCTCTGTTTCAGGTAGAACCGCAACCGTTGCCGTTGATGTATGAATACGTCCACCAGACTCAGTTTCAGGCACCCGTTGAACCCGGTGCGCTCCATTTTCAAATTTAAGTTTCGAATAAGCACCATGTCCGTTAATCATAAAGATAATCTCTTTATAACCACCAACACCGGTTGTGTGTGTTTCAATGACATCAATTTTCCAACGTTGAGATTCTGCATACTTGCTGTACATGCGGAACAGATCACCTGCAAACAGGGCGGCTTCATCTCCGCCAGCAGCACCACGAATCTCCATAATTACGTTTTTATCATCGTTAGGATCTTTTGGAATTAAGAGGATTTTAAGGCGCGCTTCTAAATCTTCAACTTTATCTTCTAGTTCGCTAACCTCTTCTTTAACCATTTCTCTCATTTCCGCATCAAGCTTTTCTTCTAACATTTCCTTGGCGTCTTTTAATTGCTCACGCACTTCTTTGTATTCACGATAAACTGCAACCGTTTCTTGAATATCGGACTGCTCTTTCGAGTATTCACGTAATTTAGTTGTATCATTTATAACTTCGGGATCGCTAAGTAATTCGTTTAATCTATCATATCGATCCTCAACAGCTTGTAGTCGATCAAACATTGTTGCTCTCACCTCTTTTAATTTAAAAGCGCAAGCGCCTTCCTGAGCCCCGATAAAGTAAACTCTCCGACTAAGTAAGCCTTTAGGCCGAGATAAGGAGTAGTTGCACTTATGCCGGTACGGTCAAGCACAAGGCGAGCCGGCACGAAGGTTTGCCCTTTAACCTTCCTAACGGATTGACTTGTGACCTCGAGGGGCTAGGCGCTGGAGCTAGTCTATTCTCTTAGTTAAAAAGTATATTTTTGCACTTTTCTTTTATTCTTAATTATAGTATAGGCAATATTCTCAGTCAAAAACGATTACACAGATCGAAAAGCCTAATTTTTTTATCTATTGTTTCTTACCTATATGGATCCTATCACTTCGTTAGGAAATTTTTTTTACTTCGTTTTCAAGGGATTATGCGCGGTTTAGCATAATTTACCAGAGAAGGCCAAGAAATCCCCCATATTAAATAAAGATTTCCGGCAATAAAAAACAGGCAAAGTTGAAAACCTGCCTGTTTGTCTGTTTACATTTACTAAATTTAGCGTAGTCGTAATTCTTATTTAAGACCGTATTTTTTATTGAATCGATCAACACGACCGCCAGCTTCAGCGAATTTTTGACGTCCTGTGTAGAATGGGTGGCATTCTGAACAAGTTTCAACACGGATTGATTCTTTTACTGAACCAGATTCAAACTCGTTTCCACAAGCACATTTCACTGTAGCTTTTTTATAATTTGGATGAATTCCTGCTTTCATTCCCTTTCATCTCCTTCCGCCCTGAATCTTTCGAGACAGAGTTATATACATACGCCTAAGCGTAACATTGTACAAAAAACACTCTTCATATTATAGCAAGGTCTAATTTGAAATGCAACTTCGTATTTATTACCATTTATAAAAAAATTAAGATCGTTTTGCCTTCATTTCATCATTTAGATGAGCAAAAAACTCTTCGTTTGATTTAGTATGCTTTAACTTACGTAGGAATTTCTCTGAGAAATCAGGTGAATCTGACATGGACTTTCGAATGGCCCAAAGGAGATCCAAATGATCTTTTGGAATGAGCAATTCTTCTTTTCTTGTGCCTGAGCGACGAATATCAATTGCTGGGAAAATTCTTCTCTCAGCCAAGGCACGGTCTAAATGAAGTTCCATATTGCCTGTCCCTTTAAATTCCTCGTAAATGACATCATCCATACGTGAACCTGTATCAACAAGCGCGGTGGCTAAAATCGTTAAAGATCCACCCTCTTCAATATTACGCGCGGCCCCGAAGAACCGTTTTGGACGGTGAAAGGCTGCTGGGTCAATACCACCTGATAATGTACGTCCACTTGGCGGAATGACAAGGTTATAGGCACGAGCCAGTCTTGTGATACTGTCCATTAAAATCACGACATCACGCTTGTGTTCAACAAGACGCATCGCACGCTCAAGAACCAATTCAGCCACTTTAATATGGTTCTCAGGTACTTCATCAAATGTTGAACTCACCACGTCCCCCTGAACGGAGCGCTCAATATCGGTTACCTCTTCAGGTCGTTCATCAATAAGAAGGACAATCAATTCTGCCTCAGGATGGTTAATCGTAACGCTGTTAGCGATTTCTTTAATCAGCATCGTTTTACCGGCCTTTGGAGGGGCAACAATTAAACCACGCTGACCAAATCCCACTGGAGCTAAAATATCCATAATTCTTGTTGAGATTTTATTCGGAGTAGTTTCCAATTTCATTTGGCGATCTGGATATAAAGGAGTTAACGCCGGGAAATGTACACGTTCTTTTGATGACTCAGGGTCATCACCATTAACAGCTTCTACTTGGAGCAATCCAAAATAACGTTCATTTTCTTTTGGAGGACGAACCTTTCCAGAAACTTTATCCCCATTACGTAAGTCAAAGCGTCGAATTTGTGATGCTGATATATAAATATCCTCTGAACTTGGTGAATAATTGATAGGTCTTAAAAAGCCGAAGCCTTCAGATTGAATAATTTCGAGGACACCTTCCATAAAAAAGTACCCTTCCTGTTCAGCCCGTGCTTTTAAGATGGCAAAGATTAATTCTTTTTTGGTTAATTTACTATAATAAGAAACCTTATACTCACGAGCTAATTCGTAAAGCTCTTTCAACTTCATATTCTCTAAACTTGATATATTTAATCCCATAGTTACACCACTCTTTTGAATTTTCAATCATTCCTTTCACAAGCAGAACATTCTAGGCAATAGATATGAAAGGTTTTTTGGAAGATTACATTGTATTTAAGAGGCATCTGAAAACCATTGAAGAACTTCTCATATTTTAGTTTTCATGATTTACGAAGAAGGATGATTTATTTTACCTCTCCAGTGGACATAAATCAATATATTTTTGATGGAAAAAAGGAATAATTTTCTATTTTCTAATCCTTTATATGTTAATAACTCTAGCAGGTAAAATAAATACCTGCCAGAGCACATTCATGCTTATTTTATAACCAGGTTTGGCTTTTTCGCTAAGCTATGTCTGCCTTCAATAAAACGAACCGTACCAGATTTAGCACGCATAACAACAGAATGAGTTGTTGCATATCCGCCTCTGAATTGAACTCCTTTAAGAAGCTCTCCATCTGTGATTCCGGTTGCTGCAAAGATGGCGTCATCACCTTTAACTAAATCATCCATATAAAGGACTTGGTTCACTTCTACACCCATTTCCTTACAACGTCTGATTTCTTCATCACTTTGTGGTAAAAGTTTCCCTTGAAGCTCCCCCCCTAGACATTTTAATGCAACAGCCGCTAATACACCTTCTGGAGCGCCTCCAGATCCCAATAAGATATCAACGCCTGTTTCTTCAAACGCTGTGTTCATCGCTCCAGCTACATCCCCAGCTTCAATCAGCTTAATACGGGCACCAGCTTCACGAATTTGTTTAATAATCTCTGCATGGCGTTCACGATTTAAGATTGTCACAACCACGTCTTCAATTGGTTTATTTTTCGCTTTGGCTACGGCTTTTAAATTTTCAATAACAGGAGCATTGATGTCAACGACTCCTACAGCTTCTGGTCCAACAGCGATTTTTTCCATATACATATCTGGAGCATGTAGAAGGTTTCCTTGATCGGCAACCGCTAAAACGGCTAATGCATTCCATCCACCTGCTGCAACAATCTCCGTTCCTTCTACTGGGTCTACTGCTACGTCCACATTTGGTCCCCAGCCTGTCCCTAATTTTTCACCAATATAAAGCATAGGTGCTTCGTCCATTTCACCTTCACCGATGACAACCGTTCCACGCATCGGTACTGTATCAAAAACTTCGCGCATTGCAGTTGTAGCTGCATCATCCGCTTCATCTTTTTTCCCTCTACCTAACCAGCGTGCTGATTGCTGTGCAGCACCTTCTGTTACCCGTACTAATTCCATTGTTAAACTTCTTTCCATTTTCTACCTCTCCTAATTATATAATTTATTCCCCAGCATTTGCTATTCGTTACTGGTAGAATGATTTGTTTTGGTGCTTAAGCATTCTTCGTTTGTTCAATTTCTTCTTTCGTCAAGCTTTCACGCCAGACAGTTGCACCTAGGCCATTTAATTTCTCAACCATACGACTATAACCGCGGTCAATGTGTTCAAGTCCTGTTACTTCTGTTACGCCCTCAGCCATTAAACCTGCAATTACAAGGGCGGCACCTGCACGTAAATCACTTGCTTTTACCTTTGCACCTGTTAACTTAACAGGACCGTTAATAACTGATGAACGTCCTTCTACTTTTATGGCTGCGTTCATTCTTCTTAATTCATCTGTATGTTTAAATCGAGCCGAATAAATCGTATCGGTTATCATACTTGTTCCTTCTGCCCTCGTTAGTAAGGATGTTAGAGGCTGCTGTAAATCCGTTGGAAACCCTGGATAAACAAGTGTTTTTATGTCAACAGCTTTCATTTTTGGAACAGAATGAACATAAACTTGATCATCCTTCGTTTCAACCGTGACACCCATTTCACGAAGCTTAGCGATTAAGGATTCTAAATGCTGTGGAATGACATTATCCACAATCACCCCTTCACCGACAGCCGCACCAAGAATAATATAGGTACCCGCTTCAATCCGATCAGGAATAATCGTATGTTTACAACCATGGAGCTCATCAACACCATCAATCCGAATGATATCCGTCCCTGCTCCTTTTATTTTGGCACCCATATTTGTTAAAAGGGTTGCGACATCAATAATTTCCGGTTCCTTTGCAGCATTTTCAATGACTGTACGACCTTTTGCTCTTACTGCAGCCAACATAATATTTATAGTAGCGCCGACGCTGACGACATCTAAATAAATCCGCGCACCTTTTAATTCATCCGCACGCAAATAGATAGCACCTTGTTCATTGGTTACCTTTGCACCAAGTGCTTCAAAACCTTTGATATGTTGATCAATCGGTCTTGGACCTAAATGACAACCGCCAGGTAATCCAATAACAGCCTTTTTAAATCGGCCTAGCATTGCCCCCATTAGATAATAGGAAGCACGAAGCTTTTTTACTTTCCCATTTGGTAAGGGCATGGAAATCATAGATGAAGGGTCTACAACCATATCACTTTCCGTAATATTTACCTTTCCTCCTATTTCCTCAAGCAATCCCTTTAAAATTCGGACATCAGAAATATCAGGTAACCCTTCAATTGTTACAGGGGAATCAGCTAAAATTGTCGCAGGAATTAAGGCAACAGCGCTATTTTTGGCGCCACTGATTCGAACAGTCCCTTTTAACGGATAGCCACCTGCAATCATTAATTTTTCCATTTTGAACTCCCTTCCATCTATATTTAAAAGCGTAAGCGCCTTGCCCAGCTCCGTATGAACTGACTTGCACAGGATGTGCTGACTTCGACGTTCGCCACAGGACGTGGCGGTTTTTAGTCGATGTTCCCACTGAGATAAAGGAAACACGATTAGCACGACAGTGCGAATCGATGTTGACGCAATCGTTGCGGAAGAAGCGGGAAGTTCACTAGGAGCTAGGCGCTGAAGCTAGACATCAATCTAACTTCAAAAAACTAATACTTGGCACAACACTAATTTCTTTTTTTAGGCTCTGTTAAATTTGTTGTTAACGATGTCTTGCCTTTATGCTTTTCCCGCAAGAGTCCTTGTGCCTTCCACGGCAATAAACTGTAGTTTAAAATTAACATTCATTTTTTAACATAGCTCTTTAATATATCGGATGTCTTTCCATCATAGGATATTTAAATGGACTTTATTCAATATACCCATTCTTTATTTTACACAAAATATGACCATCATCCATCATATTAGAAAAAATTTAAAATTTCTGCATTATTTTTGAGTAAAAGAAAAAACGGGATATTTTATGGGAAAGGGCGACTATCTCTCAAGTCACCCTTCTATTAGAATCAGAAATTCAAGGAAATGAGATTATTCGCGGTTTTTCCAATCTGCCATAAAGGCTTCGATCCCTTGATCTGTTAATGGATGCTTAAACAATTGCTTAATCACTTTATACGGAGTTGTTGCAATATGTGCCCCGCGCAATGCAGCATCTGTAATATGTTGAGGATGTCTGATTGACGCAGCAATAATTTCTGTGTCAATTCCATGAATAGCAAAAATTTCAGCAATCGTTGAAATTAAGTCTAAGCCATTATGACCAATATCATCTAAACGACCTAAGAAAGGTGATACATAAGTTGCCCCTGCTCTAGCTGCAAGTAATGCTTGGTTTGCACTGAAAATAAGGGTAACATTCGTCTTGATGCCTTCCTTTGAAAGAACGGATACAGCTTTCATTCCGTCTGGAGTCATTGGGATTTTAACGGTAATATTAGGAGCAATGGTTGCTAATTCACGACCTTCTTTGATCATTCCTTCCGCGTCAAGCGCAATTACCTCTCCACTAACAGAGCCTGGAACTAATTCAGCAATTTCACGTAAACGATCATGGAATGAAATGCCCTTTTCCTTTGCTACTAGGGATGGGTTTGTTGTAACCCCAGAAATAATTCCTAATTCATGGGCTTCTCTAATTTCGTCCATATTTGCAGTATCGATAAAAAATTTCATCATTATACCCCTTTTCATTATAAAAATTACGACTATTTGATACTTATTGGAATTTATCTTTTCGCTTTATGTTAAAGTAAAGTTCTAGTTATCTAAGTGAAATTGGTAATAAATAGAAAAATATAACCATACAGTGAAAACCGCCTCTAATGGGCGGTTTAACACTCAATTATGCTTTTCCTACTGAACCAAATTCCTTCATTTTACCCATAACTGTTTCTTTAATCGTTTCGCGCATTGGTCCTAAATATTTACGTGGATCATATACATCAGGATCAGCAGCTAGTACTTCACGAACCGTTTTGGTTGAAGCCATTTGGTTTTCAGTATTTACATTGATTTTTGCTGTACCTAAAGAAATAGCTTTTTGAATATCTTTTGTTGGGATTCCTGTTCCGCCATGTAGGACAAGTGGAAGACCTGTTGTTTTTCCGATTTCTTCCATTTCAGTGTACCCTAATTTAGGTTCTCCTTTGTATGGACCATGAACAGACCCTAATGCAGGTGCTAATGTATCAATTTTTGTACGTTCAACAAGTTCTTTACATTCTTGTGGATCCGCATAAATAACTCCATCTGCTACCACATCGTCTTCTTGCCCACCAACAGTCCCTAATTCAGCTTCAACAGACACACCTTTTGAATGTGCGTATTCAACTACCTTTGCAGTGATTTCTACGTTTTCTTCAAAAGGATGATGTGATGCATCAATCATGACAGATGTGAAGCCAGCATCAACCGCTTCTTTACACTTATCAAAACTTGAACCATGGTCCAAGTGAATCGCTACTGGAACTGTAATGTTGTAATCTTCCATTAACCCTTCAACCATTTTGACAATGGTTTTGAATCCACCCATATAACGCCCAGCACCTTCAGAAACTCCCAAAATAACTGGAGATTTTTGCTCCTGCGCAGCTTGAAGAATCGCTTGAGTGTACTCTAGATTGTTAATGTTAAATTGACCCACAGCATAGCCTTCTGATTTTGCTTTATTCAGCATATCAGTCATAGAAACTAATGGCATCGTAGTTCCTCCCTTTTTATATGTAGATCGATTCCTTATGGGTGTTCATTCATAGTCTTTCTATCACGATAAATGATTATGTAGTTTACCTTTACCTTTTAAAATAAAAATAACACGAACAAAACCATAGGGAAGTCATCTAGTATCATATCAAAATTATCCTGAAATTACTATTTTTCTAAATAAATTTCAATTTTTTAGGGATTTTCTACCTTTTTCCATCTCTATTAATTCTGTTTTACACTAGGCTGGGAAACATATTTTTTAACAGCTTCTCGAATTTCTACAATATCAAAAGGCTTTGCAAAATGAGTAATCGCTCCCAAATCCATAGCCTCCTGAATCATATCTAATTCTCCATATGCCGTCATGATAATGACTTTCATATCCTGATGAATCTGTTTCACTCTTTTTAATATTTCGATGCCATCCATTCCAGGAATCTTCATATCGAGTAAGATTAAATCAGGTACATTTTCTTGAACGATTTCTAACGCTTGTAAGCCATTTGCTGCTTGATACGTCTCATAGCCTTCCTTTTGTAGTACCTCATTAAGGAGGATCCGAATTCCATACTGATCATCTACTATTAGTATCTTCTTCCCCATCGTGCCACCTCTTCTTCTGAATTAAAATTCAATACTTGTTGTTTGATATTAAATTACGTCGTTTACAGGTCTATATTTATATGGTTAATCACTTTTATTTAATTCTATGTCTTACCGACTAATTCCTTCTTTCATTAAAGGAATAAAATTTTAGTAGGACACATATTTCAAAAGTGTTTTACTAATCATTCATTTTATTTAAATGTAACATACAATTTATAGTTGGAGGAGACTTTTTTTGAAAAATTGACTTCTTTACATTGAGTTGATAAATTCTGAATTCTGTTTCAGCCATTTCGCTTTCCACCCTGCTATCCAGATCGACCTTGACGCTTCGTATTTTTAAAGGTACTTTTCCTGTCTAGCTTCTCCGAATAAGTCTTCGTGCCTTCCACTTTAATCAACAGCGGTCAAAATCAGCACCTTTAATAAAATTTTTACAATTTCGCAAAAAAAGCTAACTATTTAAGTATAGTATTACTTAAGTAGTCAGCTTTAATATCACTTTTTATTTTTCTTTATGCTTTAAAGATGCTCCAATAAAGTCACGGAATAACGGTTGTGGACGATTTGGTCTTGAAATAAACTCAGGATGGAATTGTGATGCCACAAACCACGGGTGATCCTGAAGTTCAATAATTTCTACTAAACGTCCATCTGGGCTTGTACCAGAGAAAATAAATCCTTTCTCTTCCATTGCCTGACGATAATGGTTGTTAAACTCATAACGATGACGGTGACGCTCGTAAACCACTTCATCTTTATAGGCTTCATATGCTTTTGTTCCTTCCGTTAACTTACAAGGATATAGGCCAAGGCGAAGAGTTCCACCAAGATCCTCAACATCTTTCTGTTCTGGAAGTAAGTCAATAATCGCATGCGGTGTTTCAGGTACAATCTCAGAAGAGTGAGCCCCGTTTAAACCAAGTACATTACGAGCATACTCGATTGAAGCCAGCTGCATTCCTAAGCAAATTCCTAAGAAAGGACGTTTTTGTTCACGAGCATAGCGAATCGCTTCAATCTTACCTTCAATTCCACGATCACCGAACCCTCCTGGTACAAGGACCCCATCGACATCATCTAACAACTCTGCTACATTTTCTTCATTTACATCTTCAGAGTTAATCCATTTAATGTCAATATCAGAATCATAAGCATAGCCTGCGTGCTTCAATGCTTCTACAACAGAAAGGTAAGCATCTTGTAATTCAACATATTTCCCAACAAGACCAATTTTTGTCTTTTTCGATAAATGACGAACTTTTTCAAGTAACTCGGTCCAAGCTGTCATATCTGCTTCCTGACAATCTAATTTCAAATGTTTACACACAATTGAATCCATATTTTGCGCTTGTAAGGCAAGAGGAATCGCTAATAGATGATCTGCATCCATACATTCAATTACCGCTTCTTTTTCAATATCACAGAATAAGGCAAGCTTGTCTTTCATTTCTTGTGTCATTGGCATTTCATTACGAACAACAATGAGGTTTGGTTGAATTCCAAGGCTACGTAACTCTTTCACACTGTGTTGAGTTGGCTTAGTTTTCATTTCACCCGCCGCTTTAATAAATGGAACAAGAGAAACGTGAATATACATCACATTATCAGAACCAACATCACTCTTGACTTGGCGAATCGCTTCCAAGTATGGCAAGCCTTCGATATCTCCAACTGTACCACCTATTTCCGTAATGACGACATCCGCATTTGTTTCACGTCCTGCACGGAATAAGCGTTCTTTGATTTCATTTGTAATATGAGGAATAACCTGAACGGTTCCTCCTAGATAGTCACCACGGCGCTCTTTTTTGATAACAGTGGAGTAGACTTTTCCTGTTGTAACATTGCTGTATTTGTTTAAGTTAATATCAATCAGACGTTCATAGTGACCTAAGTCTAAGTCTGTTTCTGCACCATCATCTGTAACAAACACTTCACCGTGCTGATACGGGCTCATCGTTCCTGGATCCACGTTAATATATGGATCAAACTTTTGAATCGTAACATTCACGCCTCTGTTTTTTAACAATCTTCCTAAAGAAGCTGCGGTAATTCCCTTTCCAAGTGACGACACTACGCCACCAGTTACAAAAATATATTTTGTCATGTTAATAATTCCTCCTCCATTACAGTTTGCGCATTTTACCTCTATTTAAAGATAAAGAAATAAGTAAATTTGTTTGCAGGTTCGGTGCCAATTTTCGACAAATACGAAACGCGAAGACACCTTGCCTAGCTAAGTATGGAAGCTAAACATTTAATGTAAACAATGTCTACTAAAAATAAAAACGCTCCACTTACTTATCTAAGTAAGGGAGCGCTACTCTTATTAGTTCATGATCTCATTTAAGAGCCCAAAAAGTATTCTACAAGTATCACATTAAAAAGTCAAGGTGTAATTCGGAACCTTAATCTTCCTCTTCCTCATCTACATCAAGATCTTCCTCTAAATCCTCTTCTTCTTCATCCAATTCAAATTCATCTTCATCAAGATCTATATCCTCGTCGATGTCTTCATCTAAATCCTCATCAAGCTCGTCATCGATTTCGTCTAGATCCTCATCATCGTCTAAGACATCATCGTCTAAGTCCTCATCATCTATATCGTCTTCAATTAAATCTTCAGGATCATCGAATCCATCTAAATCCTCATCTAACTCATCATCAAATCCGAGGTCGTCTTCCACAACTTTCTTCGCCTTTTTCTTCTTCTTCGCTTTAACAGGATTAACAATTTCTTCTGTTACTTGATCAACTGGATACCAAGTTCGAAGTCCCCATTGATTTTCGCCAAGACATAAAAAACGACCATCAATATTTAGATCTGTATAAAATTGAGCAATTTTTGCTCTAATTTCCTCATCTGAACTTCCTAGTAATGCTTTCATTTCCTCGATAATCTCTGAAAATGGAATCGCTTTTTTCTTATCAGCTAGTACTTCGTATGCAATCTCTACTAAAGACATTTCAGACAGTTCTTCTTTGGAGTATTGTAAACTCAAGACCCGCACTTCCTTTCTCTCTACTACCCATCTATGTAATAAAATAATGAAAAGTCCACAAGAATAAGAATAGGTAATATGTTCGACTAAAATACATATTCTTCATTATAAACAATTAACAGGGGTTTATGCTAGTTTTAGCCAGAGAATCTCTTGATTATTTCCTCTCTTTTTGAAAACTTTTTTTTGCATAAAAAAAGAAATAAACTGACAGAAGTAAAAAGGGAATTGCTCCAAGCTGTTTATTGTATAAAAAATAAGAAAAGGCTCCTACGCCTGACCAAATAAATAATTTTAAAAACCACTTCAAGCCTCTTCACTTCTTCCTAGTAATTAATCGTCTGTTTAATGCATCACATTTGGTCCCCCAATACCCCCTTTGACACCGGGGCATTAGACAAAAAAACTTTCAATTCCTTAAGGATTCTAACGAACTCACAAATAAAATGATCAAATTCACTCGTCGAATTTCCTTTGAAAAATCCAAGACATCCATTAGGGGGTTTTAGCTTCATTCGGGGCTTTTACCCCCACTGAACTGATAAAAGCTTGCACTCATCTCTCCACTCATTGTCGTTAAAGACTTCTACTGAAGGAAGATTAACTTTTGTTTCTTTAAATATTCTAGATATGATAGACAATTTCCTTTGCTTTTTTCAACCTTTTACTTTATTCCTTGACTGTGGATTTAACTTCTTTTTATTGATGGACCTCCATATTCATTAATCTCATGTCTTTAAATCCTTCAATCAAAAAATTCGTTTGATATACAATATACTCATCAAGCGTGAATAGTTTCCTCAATACCCATCTCCGGAATGACCACATTTGTCCAGCAACATAAATATTGTGCGCATACAATTTAATCTCATCTTCTGTTAAAAATAATTCTTTATTTTCCACACATCGTGATAACATCTTAGCAAAAAGCTCAACTAGCTCTAACTCTTTATTTAATACGTAAGGAAGAGCGTCCCTTGATAGAGATTTAACTTCTTGATACATGACAAGAACTTCATCCTGCATATCGTCAACGACACGAATATAGTGATCAATCCCAAGTCTTAAAGCATCTAATGTAGAATGTTCGGGGTTGAGAAATTTCTCAACACGCTCCTTTACCTGATCATAGATTCGGTCACAAACGAGATAGAGGACATCCTCTTTTTCACGGATATATTCATATAATGTACCAATGCTAAAACCTGCAGCCCGTGCAATCTCTCGGGTGGTTGTCCGATGAAAGCCCTTTTCGATAAACAATTTAACAGCACCATTGATCATCTGATCTCTACGTTTTTGAATCAACCGCTCATCTTTGATTGAAGCATGTACTTCCCTCTTTTTCATCCATATCTTCTCCCCTGGTTCATTCATAATTGTCACTTTCTACTAACTGAAAATTTAGAAAACATTCACTTTTTATTATAGTACAATTTAATATTTTTGAATAGGAATGATACACGAAATAATCAAATTCGCCCGTTGAATTTGTTTCCGGATAACCATCCCGAGCTCGCTCGAGAAAATTTACTTTAAAAGATCCGAGTCAACTGTTAGTGAGGAGATTAAACTTGTTTGAGGGAAATAGACCATTTGCGGACTAGAATGCAGAGCTGTTCTATTTTTAAAATAAAGTACAATTGCTACATTCAACATAGGATGGTCATTTCCCGTACATACTATGACAAAGTAGCTATACAAGGGAAAGGGGGCAGCTTCGTTTGAAAGCTTTGCTAGTGCTTTTCATTCTAGTCATATGGTTAGTGCTTGATTTTATACTTGGCCGAAAGCAGCACCTGAAACGCCTAAAGGTTAAAATCTATCCTCAACGAGCCAGTGATATCAACCCTTTTACGTCTGGACCTGAGCTTTTTAAAGATTATTTTAACGAGCTACGGAAAGCAGAAAAACATATTCATGTGCTTTTTTATATTTTGAAGGATGACGCTGTTGGTTATGAATTTTTATCCATACTTGAGGAAAAAGCAAAAGAAGGCGTGGAAGTCCGCCTTTTACTTGATTGGGTTGGTTGTTTGAAACCAAAACGTCAAATCAAAAAAAGATTACAAAATACAGGTATTGAACTTGCCTTTTCACAAACTCCTACCTTTCCATTCTATTTTTACTCTTTTCACACAAGGAATCATCGAAAAATTACAGTTATTGATGGAAAAATCGGTTATCTCGGCGGATTTAATGTGGGAAAGGAATACATTAATTTAGATAAAAAGCTTAGCCCTTGGCGAGATTGTCATATTAAAATAAAAGGGGAAGGCGTTCAAGATTTACAAGATGTCTTTTTAGCCGACTGGCAAATAGCAGCCAACATTCGTCTTCAATACCGAGATCCCTACTTCCCACCTTTAGAAAAAGGTCCCTATCAGCACCAAGTGATTCCATCTGAAGGGTTTTATCTTGAAAAAACATTTACCGATTTAATTCGTCAAGCCAAAAACACGATTATCATTGGTACACCCTATTTTATTCCAGGTAAAAATATATTTTCTGAACTAGAGGCTGCAATTAAAAGAGGTGTAAAACTGGAGATTTTGGTGCCCGGTAAAGCAGATCATCCATTAGTGAAAGAAGCCTCTTATCCCTATTTTAGAAAGCTAATCCCGATGGGCGCCGAGATTTATCAATATCAAAAGGGATTTTACCATGCCAAAATCCTAATCATTGATCAAAAAGTTTGTGATATAGGTACAGCTAACTTTGATAAAAGAAGTTTTTACTTAAATCACGAAATAAATTGCTATACTTACAATCCAGCCTATATACAAGAAGTGTTAAAGATTATTAGGCATGACCAACAAAACGCCAAACTCTTAAAGCTCAAGGATACGCAACACTTAACCCCCTGGACAATATGTAAAGAATATACCGCTAGAGCCATCTCACTTTTCCTATAAACAAAACGGGTCTGTCCATAGTGTAGGACAGACCCGTTTTTTCAAAAGTTAAGCAAGTTAAGTTTTTAAAGTTATTGGTTGTCTAGCTCCAGCGCCTACCCCCTCAAGGTCGCAAGCCTGTCTAGTGTCGGCTCCTAGGGACTCAGGTCTAGCCCGTCGTCCCTGGGCAGTCGCCTATACTTTTCTTTCAATCCGTCAAGAAGATTAAAAACCAATCTTCATGCCGGCCCGTCTTGCGCTTGGCCGTACCGGCATAAGTGCAACTACTCCTAATCTCCGCCTTACGTCTTGCCAGTCGGAGAGTTTTCTTTATCGGGGGTGGGCAAGGCGCTTATGCTTTTCTTATTACATTTTTTCTGGTGCAGATACCCCAATTAATTCTAAGGCATTCTTTAATGTAACTTGTACAGATTTAATTAATGCTAAACGTGCCGTTGTTTTCTCCATTTGTTCTAAATCTAATACTTTTTCAGCATTGTAGAAGCTATGGAAGGCAGACGCTAATTCAAAAATATAATTTGTAATGCGGTGCGGCGTTCTCTTCACAGCCGCTTCACCTACTGCTTCCGGGAACTCTCCTAGCTTTTTCAAAACATCAAATTCTTTTTCAGATTGAATGTAAGAAAAGTTAGCATCACTCTTGATTGATAGGTTTTGCTCCTCTGCTTGTCGCAAAATGGAGCAAATTCGAGCATGAGCATATTGTGAATAGTATACTGGATTTTCGTTTGACTGGGATACCGCTAAGTCTAAATCGAAATCCATATGCGTATCAGCACTTCTCATCGCAAAGAAATAACGAGTTGCATCAAGACCTACTTCCTCAACAAGGTCTCTCATCGTAACAGCTTTCCCTGTACGCTTACTCATCTTCATTTTTTCGCCATTTTTATAAAGATGAACAAGTTGGATAATCTCTACTTCAAGTGTATCCGCATCATAGCCTAATGCTTGTATCGCTGCCTTCATTCTTGGGATGTAGCCATGGTGGTCTGCTCCCCATATATTAATTAACTTTTCAAAGCCTCGCTCTAGCTTATCACGATGGTACGCAATATCAGGTAAAAGATACGTATAAGAACCATCTTGTTTGATTAACACACGGTCTTTATCATCACCAAAGTCTGTGGAGCGCAACCATGTAGCGCCATCTTGTTCAAAGATGTAACCGGCCTTTTTCAACGCATCCAATGCCACATCAATTTTACCGTTTTGATAGAGTGAGGTTTCTGAGAACCATACATCAAAGCTAACGCGGAAATCCTCTAAATCCCTTTTCAGCTTTTCCATCTCATATTTTAAACCATACTCACGGAATTGCTCGAAACGCATCTTTTCATCGATGTTAACGAACTTGTCACCAAACTCATCAGCTAAGCTTTTTCCGATGCCAATAATATCTTCCCCATGGTACCCATCCTCAGGCATTGGCTTGTCCATCCCAAGTGCTTGGAAATAACGCGCCTCAACGGAAAGAGCAAGGTTATTAATTTGGTTCCCAGCATCATTAATATAATATTCCCGAGATACATCATAGCCAGCCTTCGCTAAAATTTTACAAAGAGAATCTCCAACTGCTGCACCGCGGGCATGCCCTAAGTGCAAATCCCCTGTTGGATTAGCAGAAACAAATTCCACTTGGACTTTCTGATTTCCTCCAACCGTTGTTTCTCCATACTTGTCCCCTGCGTTTAAAATCGCTGGAATTAAGTCTGTTAAATACCCATTATTCATGTAAAAATTAATGAATCCAGGACCCGCAATCTCGATTTTTTCAATCGATGCCGCTGCTTTATCAAAGTGAGTAACGATCTCTTCCGCAATGACTTTCGGTGCTTTCTTCGCAATTCTTGCTAACTGCATCGCCATGTTTGTAGAGTAATCTCCATTTACCTTATCCTTTGGTATTTCTAAAACCACATCAGGCAGTTGGTCCTCTGTTGCCAAATTAGCTTTAATAACTGCTGCAGCAACTTCTTCTCTTAATTTCGTCTTTACTTGCTCCACTATGTTCATGAATGATCCTCCTCAAATCGAATGCTTAATTGATATGTACCTGTAACTGAACCTTGCATGTTTAAACGGTATAAAAAGGTAAATTCCCCCTGCTTTAATTCCTCGTCAAAAGAATGGTCTATATGTGATGTCGCCGTACTCAGTTCTAATACCCCATAAGGCGTTTCATAGCTACCTATTGCTGTTTTATTTTTCCGAAACGGAATTCGCATTTTAACCGCTCCCGTTCTGAGTAGAGAGCCCTCTTGACCAGATATTTTCGCAATCGTTTGAATCGTTCCCTCTTCGAGAAATTCCTCGTAACGAAGGTAAACGGAATTGGCTTTTTGATAAAAATGTCCAAACGTAATTAACTCATAGGTTTCTTTTTCTGAACCATTATGTATCGTTGTATTTACAGTTATTTTAACAGGCAATTGTTCTGTCTGTAAGCTGACCAACTGCCACACCCCTTTTCATCTATATAAAGTGGAACTTCTAACAGTGAGTGTTCTTCCCCACTGATGGTTAGTTGAGACTAGCAGTCTACTGTCACACAGACGTTTGCGTAGGCTTATAAAGTCTGTGTTCACCTTCATCTAGCCTTTACGGGTAGTTAACCCTCGCCCGCTTATCTACATTCCATTTTATCCTAAAATCCCATTATATGGAATCTCACAGTCAGTTAAGACGGGATAACCTATTAAGTATAAATTTTTTACTAGATAGTTTCAAGAGAACATCAAATTCGCATGTCGAATTTGCGACCATAGACAACCCCGAAGCTCGCTCCGAGGAATTTCCTTTAATAAATCCGAGACATCCACCAGAGGCTTTCACTTCATTCAGCCAGGGCTTGGTCCCCTACTGAATTGATAAAAGCTTGCAATCATCTCACCATCTATTATCGTTAGAGACTCCTGTATCTATCGCAAGCTTTCGATACAAAGACATTTGCTGAAGGAGGTTAAATCAAGGATGGTCTATTTCTTTCATTAGAATAACCCATTTTTTGGAAGATCAATCATAATGGTATTTAAGGGGAGGAAAAAGAGTGAAAAACACCACAAGAAAGGGGGGAACTGCCCCCTTTTTTATTTTACAAAACCTAAAATCATTTCACGGATCATTTTGCTTGCGGTATTCGCCGTTTGTTCGGAGTGATCATATACAGGTGCTACTTCAACAAGATCGGCCCCCACTACTTTCACATTGGAACGAGCAATTTCATGAATCGATGCCAATAGTTCCTTTGAGGTAATGCCACCCGCATCAACGGTACCTGTCCCTGGTGCATGAGCTGGATCTAGGACATCAATATCGATGGTTACATAAACAGGACGACCTGATAGCTTTGGTAATACATCACAAAGTGGCTTATGAACATCAAATTTAAAAATCTGTAATCCTACTTCTTTTGCCCACTGGAATTCTTCCTTCATGCCGGAACGGATTCCAAAGGAAAAAATATTCTCAGGTCCAATTAAATCAGCTGCTTTACGAATCGGTGTTGAGTGTGACAATGGTTCACCTTCATACTCTGTTCGTAAATCAGTATGGGCATCCATATGAATGATCGCTAAATCAGGATATTTTTTATGCATGGCTTTGAAGACAGGCCATGATACTAAATGCTCTCCACCCATTCCTAATGGAAACTTTCCATCTGCTAATAGTTGATCCACATATTCTTCAATCATGTCCAAACTTCTCTGCGGATTTCCAAATGGAAGAGGAATATCTCCTGCATCAAAATACTTTACTTCATCTAATTCACGGTCCAAATATGGACTATATTCCTCTAATCCAACTGATACTTCACGAATCCGTGCAGGACCAAAACGAGATCCTGGGCGAAAACTTACCGTCCAATCCATTGGCATTCCATAAATAACAGCCTGACTTTCCTTATAATCTGAATGACTTTTAATAAATACATTTCCTGAATACGACTCGTCGAAACGCATATGTTTCCCTCCTCTTGACTGGTTGGTTTAATTCCTATTTCCACTGATCTTTTATGTACATGGATCGAGATTCCAAGTGGCATTTAGACCTGGCGATACGACCTCTATCGGTTAGCTTTCCCGAACCCATTAAAAGCAAACACGAGAAAATTATAGATGAATAGGGGAAAAATGAAAAGAAAAAATAATATCAGCTGGTAATAAATGTTTAAAAACAGGAAAACATTTCAATACTATTAATATCTTTTATTTTTATAAAAAGAATTTGCATTCATATATAGCTTGTCGCCGTTTAAGGCAAGCCGCTTTCGCATTTCATTTGTCCAGCTACAGCGGCTAGGAGCTCGGGGCTTAAGCTGTGCCGGAGTGAAGGTCAAAGGACAACCTTCGCTCCAGCCCAATCTTAAGTCTGCCGCTCCTAGGCAAGCCGCTTTCGCATTTCATTTAGGGGGTGAGCTACTTTGGAAATTATGACAGATCAACGATTTCGAAAAACAATGAAATATCTTCGTGCCTTATTATTTTTAAGTCTAATTGGTACAGGTTTAATGGCATTATGTATGGTTGGAATATTGACCTACGCTAAAGTACTGGGTCCTCCACCTCTTGTAGTCCCGCAATCCACCTTATACTATGCAGACGATGGAAGTATCATTGGTGAAAGCCATAATGGACAAAAACGTTATTGGGTGAATATTGATGAGATTAGCCCTTATTTAATTGACGCAACACTTTCCATTGAAGATCGAAATTTTTACAATCATAACGGGTTTGATTATAAACGAATTGCCGGTGCTGTGGTTGCTGATATTAAAGCCATGGCAAAGGTTCAAGGCGCTAGCACGATAAGCCAGCAATTTGCCCGTAACCTATACCTTGAACATGAGAAAACATGGAAACGGAAATTAAATGAAGCCTTTTATACGATTCGTCTTGAAATGAATTATTCCAAGCAAGAAATTCTCGAGGGATACCTTAATACGATCTATTATGGGAATGGGGCTTACGGAGTCCAAGCAGCCAGTCAATACTATTTTGGGAAGGATGCAGCGGATTTAACTATAGCGGAAGCCTCGATGCTTTCAGGAATTCCAAAAGGACCCAGCATTTATTCTCCGCTTGCAAATATGGAGAAGGCAAAGCATAGGCAAGAAATCATCCTTTCGGCGATGGTTGAAAATGAAAAGATAACTGAAGAACAGCAAGAGTTAGCAAAACAAGAACAACTAACGATTGTTGGAGAGCACCAGCACAATACCTTAGTTACCGCCCCTTATTTTCAAGACGCGGTCCGGCAGATTTTGAAAAATGACTTACAAATTGATGAAAGAACGATTGAGTTGGGTGGTTTAAAAGTGTATACCACCTTAGATCGCGAAATACAAAAGATTGCAGAGGATACGATTGCTGGGAGAATGACTGAGGATTCAGATATCCAAGTGGGATTTGTAGCAATGGATCCAAAGAATGGCTATGTAAAGGCATTAGTTGGAGGCAGAGATTATACGAAAAGCCCTTTTAACCGAGTGACCCAAGCGGTAAGACAACCAGGATCTACGTTTAAACCAATCCTTTATTATGCAGCATTGGAGCAAGGATTTACCCCAGTAACAAAGATGTATAGCACCAAAACCACCTTCCGTTTTGATGATGGTCGGGCAGAATACACTCCGACTAATTTTAATAATCAATATGCGGAAGATGATATTACGATGGCTCAAGCCCTTGCCGTTTCAGACAATGTTTACGCGGTTAAAACCCATCTCTTTCTTGGGGAACAAACGCTAGTGGATACCGCTAAGCGCTTTGGCTTAACGACTGAGATGGCCGATGTTCCCTCACTCGCACTGGGAACAGGTGGAGTAAGAGTGATCGAAATGGCAAACGCCTACAGCCTATTTGCGAATGGCGGAAAACAGGTAGAACCTGTCATGATCAAGCGCGTGGAGAATCATAAAGGCGATATCATCTACGAGCACCCCGAGGAATCAAAAGAAGCTTTGCGTCCTGATTTAGCTTTTGTCATGACCCATATGATGACAGGGATGTTTGATCCTAAATTAAATGGATATGCCAGTGTAACAGGAAGTTCGATGTTGAAGAACGTAACCCGTACCTATGCGGGCAAATCCGGTTCAACCAATGCAGACCGCTGGATGATAGGATTTACCCCACAACTGGTGTCCGCGGTTTGGACCGGGTATGATGATGGTCGAGAGCTAGAACTTACAATCGATAAAGGTTACGCCAAAAAGATTTGGACCCAATTTATGGAGGAAGCTCATAAAGGGGAACCTGTTAAATCATTCAAGCCTCCAAAAGATACCGTCGGTGTCTATATCGATCCGATTACGGGAAAATTAGCGACAGAGGATTGTGAAGTACGAAGATTCACCTATTTTGCAGTCGGGACAGAGCCTACCGAATATTGTACGGAGCATTTATACCATCAAGATCAATCTGCAGATGATAAAAAGGTACCTCCTGAAACTCCTGAGGAGGAAAGACCAAAAGTTCCTTGGTACAAAAAGATTCTGCCGTGGACCTAATGCGTTAAGCCGCTGTTTGGAGTCTGTTTGGATTCCGAATGGCGGTTTTTTTTTGCTATGTGGGGATTTTACTGCCTTTCTGTCGGACTCGATTACTGCTTTATCCCTCGTTCTTGTCCGTTTGAACCGCTCTATCGGACTCGATTACTGCTTTATCCCTCGTTCTTGTCCGTTTGAACCACTCTATCGGACTCGGTTACTTCCTTAGCCCTCGTTCTTGTCCGTTTGAACCCCTTTATCGGACTCGGTTACTTCCTTAGCTCTCGCTCTTGTCCGTTTGAACCACTCTATCGGACTCGGTTACTTCCTTATTCCTCGTCCTTGTCCGTTTGAAACGCTCTATCGGACTCGATTACTTCCTTAGCCCTCGTCCTTGTCCGTTTGAACCACTCTATCGGACTCGGTTACTTCCTTAGCCCTCGTTCTTGTCCGTTTGAAACGCTCTATCGGACTCGATTACTGCTTTATCCCTCGTTCTTGTCCGTTTGAACCACTCTATCGGACTCGATTCCTTCCTTAGCCCTCGTTCTTGTCCGTTTGAACCACTCTATCGGACTCGGTTACTTCCTTAGCCCTCATTCTTGTCCGTTTGAACCCCTTTATCGGACTCGGTTACTGCTTTATCCCTCGTTCTTGTCCGTTTAAAACGCTCTATCGGACTCGATTACCCCTTTTTTTGAAAAGTTGCCACAATCACTAATAGCTTACAAACAAAAAACCACTATTCTTCAAAAATAGTGGCTCTTCTTCATATCCGCTTACCCCAACAAGTCATTCTTCAATTGCTGTGAAGAATTCTCCCACATGTCGGCATTGTGTGTTTTCAAAAACTCTCGTAATATTTCTTTTGATTTCTCATCCATATGATCAACAATGATATGGCGCTTAATCGATTTATCCATGCGGTTCACATGCTCAGGCAATGACTTATAGCCTCTTCGAATCGAGCGATCTACTGTCATTTCACAAGCTGTAACACCCGCATAATAAGGACCCTCCTCATTACGATCAATCGTCACCCATACAAGCCAATATGGTTTCCCGTTTGGAACTTCCTCTTTATTCACTAAAAACTTAATTCCCTTTTCAACTACACTACGGGCGTGCATAGCACCGATATCAATTGCTGCTTCGCCTTCTTCTACATCAATGATCACCGGCGATACATTATCAAGACTCAAGGCGCCTTTTCCAAAGCCTTTATGTCCATCAAGTGGTTCATTTTTAATAATATTAAATTCAACTTTCTTTTTCTTTTGTTCCATTTATAAAAACTTCCTTTCTCTTCTTTTAAGGCAGTATTATCCCATTTTAAAATTCCCCAACACTATACATGCTTAATTTCAACATCGAACTTTAAAAGAACAATCCATAGAAAAAGTCGCTCAATCCACCGACTACCCATGGTAGCACAGTGTTAAAAATTGGGTGAATGGTATATGCGTCAAGAGGGGTAATCACCAGAATTAAGAAAATTAACGTTCCATACTGTTCATACTGGGTCATCTTAGCACGTAAATTCATTGGCGCCAAATCCTCTACTATACGATATCCATCCAGCGGTGGTAAAGGAATTAAATTGAACACAAATAGCATAGCATTCAACCCTATAAAGACATTAACAAAGTCTGGAACGAATGCCGGTAAACTCGCTGCAACCCCTGAAGCTAATAAGACATACCAAATAATGAAACCTAGGCAAACGAGAATCAGATTGCTAAGCGGTCCAGCAAATGAAACTAAAATCCCTGCCATTCTTGGTTTCTTAAAGTAAAAGCGATTCACCGGAACAGGGCGGGCCCAGCCAAATCCAGCAATAAAAATTAAAATCGTCCCGAACGGATCTAAATGGGACATTGGGTTTAATGTCAGTCTGCCCTGATTCTTGGCAGTATCATCACCAAATTTCCATGCTGTAAATGCATGGGCAAATTCATGAACCGAAAAAGCAATAATAAGCGTGATTGCTACATACGGGATCTGTTCCAATGGATAAGCTAAAAATTGTGAGAATCCGTCCAAACGAAAAACTCCTTCGTGTTTACTTGTAGTTGCCTATTCTTTTGAGTTAGTCTAATCAAAATTATACATGATCCTTAAGATAAAGTGAAAAATGAAGGTTCATTTCATAGTGAACTTCATCTATCCAAACACAGGTGATTCCGACTTGCGTATTGAATATATTTATGGAAAACTAGAGCTAGTCAACAAAAACTTAAGATCAATGGGAGGTCCAAACCAATGCCATATGTAACGGTTAAAATGCTTGAAGGAAGAACAGAGGAGCAAAAAAGAGCACTCGTTGAAAAAGTAACTCAAGCAGTAGTTGAAACAACAGGTGCTACTTCAGAAAAAGTAACCGTCTTCATTGAAGAAATGAGCAAAAGCAATTATGCAACCGGGGGTAAACGCCTTAGCGATCAATAATAACTAAAAAGGAGTCCATTATCTACTAAGCATAGATATCGGACTCCTTTTTTATCAAGCAATCGGCGCTTTTTCTTTCAAAGAATCAATATATTCATAGGCCTGATCCACTTCTTCTACCGTATAACGTTGTTTACTTTTTAGAGTAAACACTTTTTCTTGGACTTCTTCTTTCGGTAAGTTATGAAAATATAAAATCGTAGATACAAGCTCGAGGAATCTGGCATTTTGATCGTTCATATCGGTCATGCATTCTTGTAAATGAGGGATATCCATTTTATTGAGCGCTAAAAATTGCTGTCCGTCTTCCGTTAACGTATAACGATATTGGTAATATCCACCCTTTTTTTCCTTAACCTCATTCAAAAATCCCATATTACAAAGTTCTTCAATTCGAAGTGTTAATTCTTCAGAATAAGGGCCAAAAAAATGAAAGTTAAACTTTTCTCCAAATGGGAATGCTAGTTTTTTTGCAATGTATATCATTTTTTGCAGTTTTTTTCTGCCAATAATCTCACCAGACTCTGCGATCGCATGCATGATTTTAGTATGATCCTCTAACATGGGTTCAACTCCTACTCCGAATCCTTAGTCTTTTGACCATGTTAAACTTGGGTGTTGATTTTCGTTTAAGCCCTTCTCTATCCGCTCAATCTATGCCTAGACCACCGTGACACACCATATTTACGGTGTCTTACCTGTCCCGCTCACACGAATAGTCATCGTGTATTCTACAACAATCAACAGTAAATCCAAAATCAACATGATCCTTTAACACAGCTAATCTTTTAAATCCAGCATTTCACGGATTTGCTTTTTAATATTTCTTTTCGAACGATGATCGTATAACACATCAACAGGAAAATACAATTTATGATCGGTTCTTCTTTTTCCAGAAATGGCATCCACGATCTCTGACTCTCTTGAAAGCTCATGGATGTCTCCATTTTTCATCAGTAATCCAATCGGCAGACGTTCTTCTTCTTCACCTGGACGGTAAAAATCATAGGGTAAGTCTGAAGAAGAATCGACAACTAAATAATAATCTGGGTCAATTTCAGCTTTTTGAAACAATGACGATAGCTCAACGACCTTGCGATATTCTTTAGCCGGATCAAACTCAACATATTTAAACAAATTTCGATTCACAAAGCGACGACATAAATCACTTAAAATCGGATCATCCTCATCCTGCCACATTTGGAAATAATAAAGAATGACAGACTCGTCCAATTTTAAATAGTCTTCAAGGGTAATTTCTGATTCAAATAAAGAATAAAAGTGGATGGGATGTGACTTAAAGGAATAATACTGTTCATGGAGCGCCTTCGCTCGGTGTAGGATTTTTGTTAAAATCACCTCTGCACTGCGTGTCACAGGGTGGAAATAGACTTGCCAATACATTTGATAACGACTCATAATATAGTCTTCTACCGCATGCATTCCACTCTTCTTAATGACCACTTGGTCCTCACGCGGTCTCATGACCCGCAGAATTCGTTCCATATCAAAATGCCCGTAGCTTACACCTGTATAATAAGCATCCCGCTGCAAGTAATCCATCCGGTCAGCGTCAATTTGACTGGAAATCAAGCTAACAACTAATTTATTTTTATATGTTTTCGCAATGACTTCTGCTACGTTCTTAGGAAAGTCGGGATCAACCTTTTGTAAAACAGCATTTACCTCAGTAGCTCCTAAAATAATCGCTTGCGTAAATTGTTCATGGTCCAATCCAAATACTTTTTCGAAGGAGTGCGAAAAGGGCCCGTGTCCTAAATCGTGGAGAAGTGCGGCACATAAGGAAAGTAGACGTTCATCATGGTTCCAATCAGGTCGCCCTTCAAATACATCATCCACAATCCGGCGTATAATTTCATATACTCCTAGAGAGTGGTTAAATCGACTGTGTTCAGCACCATGAAAGGTTAAATATGTGGTTCCTAGCTGCTTGATTCTTCGCAACCGTTGAAACTCTTTTGTCCCAATTAAGTCCCAGATGACACGGTCGCGCACATGCACATAACGATGTACAGGGTCTTTAAATACCTTTTCTTCTGATAGTTTTTCCTCTGCATAGGCCATTTTCTTCCCTCTTTCATTTAGATCATACCTATGTTAATTCTCCAACCAGCCCACAATTCCTTCCAAAAATCGACAAAAGAAGAAAATAGCACATCCACTCACAAATCCGAGCTGCTTGTGACATACATATAGGGTCAGGAATAAACATTGTACAAGGTAGAGGAAAAACCCCCATAATATGGAAGTTTATTATTTGTTTAACTTTTTACAGATTTTCTCTTCAAGCTCCGCCTCTGATAAAGCCGCGAGTGGTCTATTATTAACAAACGCAAAGGTTTTTTTACGCCCTGGTCCACAATAAGATTGACAGCCTATCTCAATTTTTGCCTCAGGATCTATTTTCTTTAATAACGGGATTAATGTTTTTAAATTCACTGCCTGACAATCATCGCAGACACGAAACTCAGTTGCCATTTTTACGTTTACATCCCCTTCTATGTTCTAACATACTCTTCTATTAAAAGGTTAATACTAGTGTTAACATCTATTTTCACTATGAGGTATTTTACAGCTTTATGTTTTTAATTGCAAGTTGACAAAGTCAAAGCATGATGATAGTTAAAAAATTTTAATTGTAAAATCTACTATCCTTTTAATCACCTTGTATAAGAAATCAATAAGATGGGCATGATGAAATTAACGCAATCTTTTTATAAATAAAACTAATCATTACGGGAGTTGAAGAAATTGAAAGTAAGACAAGATGCATGGACAGAAGAGAATGATTTATTGCTAGCTGAAACTGTACTAAGACATGTGCGAGAAGGAAGTACACAACTCAATGCATTTGAGGAAGTTGGGGACAAGCTTAATAGAACCTCCGCGGCTTGTGGCTTCAGATGGAATGCCGTTGTAAGGCATAACTATGAAAAAGCACTACAGCTCGCCAAAAAGCAACGGAAACAAAGACAACGGATTTTAGGTAAAGACCAAGGTGGAAAGAAGAAACTATTATACTCTCCGCCGCAACCTAGTATGGAAGAAATGGATTCCCTTTCTACTACAACGGAAATTCAAATGCCTACAGAAATACAAGAATATCAAAACACAAATGTTGAAATGAGTGAGGAAATTGCTGCAACCCCAACTACAAACACAGTGAATCCTACACCGGTTTCAACGGATCCAGGTTCCATTGATTATGTAATTACCTATTTAGAAAACTTAAAACGTTCTAATCTACAGCTTGATATTTTAAAAACGGAGAATGAAAGATTAAAGCGCGAATTAGCGGATGCTAGAGCAAAGAATAAAGATCTTCAAAAGAAATTAGAGGAAATGGAAGAGAATACAGGCATCATGCAGGAGGACTACGAAACGTTGATGAAAATCATGAATCGTGCCCGCAAGCTAGCCGTATTTGAGGAAGAAGACCGTTCCTCGACTACTTTTAAAATGGATCGAAACGGGAACCTAGAAAAAGTCGCTGAATAGCCATTAGAGGAAGATTGGCAGCATATCCTTCGTAAAAAAAGGTCGCAAACATTTGCGACCTTTTTTAGTGTTCTAATACTTTATCATTTCTCTCTATAACTCTTTCTAGATAATCTGGAAACAGCAAAACTTCCTCCGTTGATAACGACTCCATTGTTAGCCTATCCGACTTGTTCTGTAGAACCTTTAAAAATCGCATCATGACGTCAGCAATGGTCAGTTGAGTAGAAAGAAGCTCTGACAACGATGACATGACATCTGGAACAATTTTCGGGTAAATATGCTTCGTTTCTGCTCCCTTAATACTTCGGTCATAAAATGTTTTAATCAATGACGCTCGCTCACTGCCACTGCCATTGACACAAAGATAGATCTGGACGGCCACTCCGCCACGGATTCGCCGCTGCGAAATTCCAGCAAGCTTTTTCCCATCTATACTAAGATCATAACTTCCAGGACAGTAGGAACCAACAATTTCTCGTGCTTCAATAACCTGATCAAAGTCACGAAACATCTCTTTAACAAGTTCCCACATCGCATCATAGCCGCGATTAATATCAATCCTTTTTACTTCCTCAGGAAAAACGAGTGATAGATTTAATACTCCCTCATCAAGAACAACCGCTAGTCCACCTGAATTCCGTACAATCACGTCATATCCGTTTTCTCTTAGAAAGTCGACTCCTTCTTGTAAAAAAGGAAGTTTTGTATCTTGGATTCCTAATACAATGGTATTTTGATGTACCCATGCTCTTGCTGTCGCAGGCGACAATCCTTTACCTACGGATGCACAAAGAGTGTCATCCATTCCAAATGACTGAAGAGCTCTGTTATATAAACCTGAAGAGGATTGATCGATGACCCTCCAATGGTCTTGGACTAATAATTCATGACTTTTCACCATCTGCTTCTCCTTGAATTCGATTTTCCTACACACCATTATATCACGAGGATTCCAATACATAAAAAGAGCCAGTCTAGCAAGCTAGACCAGCTCTCTACATATATTATTTTATTAACGCTTGTGCCGCAGTAATTAACGCTAATTTATAAACATCATCCTCGTTACATCCGCGAGAAAGGTCATTTACTGGAGCGTTAAGTCCTTGCAAAATTGGACCTACTGCATCAAAGTTTCCTAGACGTTGAGCAATTTTATAACCGATATTACCCGCTTCAAGGCTAGGGAATACAAATACATTCGCATCTCCTTGAAGAACAGAACCCGGAGCTTTACTTTTTGCAACAGATGGAACAAAGGCCGCGTCAAATTGGAATTCCCCATCAACGACTAATTGTGGCGCACGTTTCTTTGCTTCTTCAACCGCATTTGAAACTTTTTCTGTTTCAGGAGATTTAGCTGACCCTTTTGTTGAGAAACTCAACATCGCAACACGTGGTTCAATATCAAACATTTCCGCTGTTTTAGCACTTTCGATGGCAATTTCAGCTAAATCATTGCTGTCTGGCGCAATATTAATCGCACAATCAGCAAATACATATTTCTCATCTTCACGAGCCATGATGAATACACCCGATGTTTTGCTAACCCCTTGTTTTGTTTTAATAATTTGTAAGGCTGGGCGTACGGTGTCTGCTGTAGAATGTGCGGCACCGCTTACTAGACCATCAGCTTTACCTGTATAAACTAGCATCGTGCCAAAATAGTTTTCATCCAATAAAATCTTACGTGCATCTTCTTCTGTTGCTTTTCCTTTACGACGTTCAACAAAGGAAGCTACTAATTCGTCAAATTGTGCATAGCTAGCTGGATCGTAAATTTCAGCTGCATCCAAAGAAACATTCAATTCTTTTGCTTTTGCTTCTACTTGTTCAATGTTCCCAACAATAATCGGTGTTAATACCCCTTCTTGTGCTAAACGACCAGCAGCAGCTAATACTCTTTCATCTAAACCTTCTGGAAAAACAATTTTCACATTTTTACCAGTGATTTTTTCTTTTAAACCTGTAAATAAGTCACTCATCATGGTACCTCCTAAATTCATTTCCATTATTAGCATACTCTACCAACATAAAAATTCAACAAAATACGACCTAATTTGCGAGAAGTTTTATAATTCCGATTGTTTGCAAAAAAACATCCCGCATCTACTCTTTTACTATTCTCTAATTTAGCCAACACTATTCAAAAGACACGAACTAGCTAACCTTGAGGTTTCTTTCATGAGGTTATGGAAAAACTATGCTATAGTAATGTTAAAAGAATGCGAATATAAGGAGTGTTGGTAATGAGTGAAGCTGCAAAAACACTAGATGGCTGGTACTGCCTACATGATTTCCGCACAGTGGATTGGAATTCTTGGAAAACATTATCCGCTGAAGAAAGAGAAGAGGCTATTGGAGAATTTTTAAAGATTTTAGATAAGATGAATCAAACTCAAAGTGAGAACAACGGAAGTCATGCTTTATATACAATCGTCGGCCAAAAGGCAGATTTTATGATCATGACGCTTCGTCCAACGATGGAAGAATTAAATGAATTGGAAACAGAGTTTAATAAAACTAAATTTGCCGAATATACCATTCCAACCGGATCGTATGTATCTGTCGTGGAATTAAGTAATTATCTTGCATCAGAAGATGAAGATCCTTATCAAAACCCACATATTCGTTCAAGACTCTATCCGACCTTACCAAGAGCGAATCATGTATGCTTCTATCCAATGGATAAGCGCCGTCAAGGCAACGATAATTGGTATATGCTACCAATGGCAGATCGTCAAGAATTGATGAGAAGTCATGGGATGATTGGTCGTCAATATGCAGGAAAGGTTAAACAAATTATCACAGGTTCCGTCGGATTTGATGATTACGAATGGGGCGTTACTTTATTCGCAGACGATGTCCTTCAATTTAAAAAGCTTGTATATGAAATGCGTTTTGATGAAGTTAGCGCTAGATATGGAGAATTCGGTGCTTTCTTCGTAGGGAACATCCTTTCAGACGAAAAAATCCGACCATTTCTAGAAGTTTAATTTATAGAGAGTGGCGTCTTTGACGTCACTTTTTTGTCTCCGTGTAAACAATTTATAAACCTCCTGCATTTTTGTCATAATTAATCCCCTCTTTCCATATTCATTATTTAGTGAGTAGTCTTTATTACTTGAGTTTTTTATTGAGAAGACAGGTTAGAATCTAGACTTTTGGAGTTAAATAATGGTATCTATTTATTTCATCATATGACAAAGGGCTTTTCTAACTTGCAATTGGAAAATTGGGAGGGAATTAAATGAGTCAATATTATCAACAAGGCACACAAAATCCGTATTATGGAGGGGCTGGTCCTATGCAACCAGCAGTAGCCCCGCAATTTCAATATCCTCAATTTCCACAGGCAGGTGCTGTACCACAAAGTGGAATGACACCAACTGGAGCACCAGGATCGATGGGAATGTTGCCAATTGAACAGTCTTATATCGAGAATATCCTTCGTTTGAATAAAGGGAAGCTTGCGACTGTTTATGCGACATTTGAAAATAATAGTCAATGGAATGCCAAAACATGGGTGGGTATTATTGAAGCAGCAGGACGAGATCACTTAATTCTCAGTGACCCTGAAACAGGTCAAAGACTTTTACTGCCAATGGTCTACCTTGACTTTGTTACATTCAACGAAGAAATTGAATATCAGCCGTCCTTTAGTACTGGTGGCTTAACCACTCAACCACCAAGATAAATATTGAAAACGGAAAGCACACTAGGAGCTAGAAACCAATCTAAAAAACTTGCAAAAAGGGAGTTTGACATCATCGTCAACTCCCTTTTTATTATAAAAATTTAACTGCTGCAACAATAATTAGAATCCATGCAATGATAAAAGAAACGCCACCTAGCGGAGTAATCGCTCCTAACATACTAATCTTTGTTACACTTAATACATACAAGCTACCAGAAAATAAAAGTACCCCAATAAACATAAGCCAACCAGACCAAGTCAGCAATGAATTACCAGGTGTTTTCCCCAATAATATTCCTACCAAAATCATTCCAACTGCATGTAGCATTTGGTAGGTAACCCCTTTTCCCCATATATCTAAATATTTTGGTTCAAGGATTCTTTCAAGAATATGGGCACCAAACGCTCCAAAAGCAACCGAAAGCCCTGCAAGGGTTGCCCCAATAACAATAAAGATTTTCACGCTCTCTCCCCCTTTGGTCTATTTGTAAGAAACCACTAATCAAATTCGTCCGTCGAATTTGCGCCCGAATACAATCTCTGAGCTCGCTCGAGAAATTTACTTTAAAAAAATCCGAGACATCCGCCAGAGACTTCTACTTCATTCAACCGGGGTTTGAACCCCCACTGAATGGATAGAAGCTTGCATTCATCTAGCCACTTATAATCGTTAAAGACTTCTACTGAAGGACGTTAAAAATCAAAAATCGACTCCCCATTTGATTCTTCATCAATGATCAATCGTGCTGGTTGATTGGAAGTTGCTCCCGTAACACTAGCATAGGTAGGTGTAGTACCCGTCGATTGAGATGTTGTTGATCCTTTTGATGAAGTTGCGGGCTCGTCTAAAATTAGCTCACACATTGTTTTTATGGCATGAACTCGCTCACGGATGACAACATCTGAGCCTGATTGTTTTGCTTCGTTTAACTTTTCCTCCATCTTTTGCAGCAACTTTTCTACTGAAATATTCATTTTTACCTCCAAGAGCTCTTTGCCTTTCTTTTCTTATATTTTACCTGAAGGAATTATTTATAACAGCTAAAATGCATTGAAAAGCGGAAGCACTGACCCATCTCCGTATGGACTGACTTGCACAAGATGTGCTGACATCGACGTTCGCCACAGGACGTGGCGGTCTTTAGTCGATATTCCACCTTGAGATAAAGGAAACACGATGAGCACGCTAGTTCGAATCGATGTTGACGCAATCGTTGCGGAAGAAGTGGGAAGTCCACTAGGAGTTAGCCGCTGTAGCTAGACAATTTTCTTACTACAATTATCTTAAACTTTCTTCACCAGCAGAATATAGATCGCTTTTATAAATTTTTGACATGTTTCACGTGAAACATTCAAAATAAGACAACCTATTTCAGCAAAAAATGCACGTCCTCAATGCAAAATAAAAGGACTGTCTGATATGCAAAGTGCTATGCACTTATAAGACAGTCCGATCTTTCTGTAATTTAACCTGGAATATAAATGTTATTATATGAATGAGTGCCAATAATATAAGAGGTTGGTTTTTCTGCATTACGCTTATCTAACTCTGAGAAGAACTTTTTATATTCTACAATCGATAATTCCCCAGATATGTACCGCTTTTGTAAAAAATCTAGTAGCTCATTAACATGTATTGGATTACGCTTTTTTTCCTTTGTAAAATGACTTTCTAAACTCTTTAACATTTATTAAAACCTCCCTCTTTCCCGTTCATTGTTTTGCCATATTTCTAAAAGAAAGTATATCATGTGAAGACTATTCTGTTTATTTTTAAAAAATTCAAACTAACGACATGTTTTTACATTATTATCGATTTTTCTATTCATGCATACAAGTTAATTGTTGATATGACCAGATTTCCCGTTTTTTAACTTTTCTAATAAAAGAGTTTATTGAAGGAAAGTGTCGAACGATTAATAAGATAATTGGTAACTCCTTCAGAACAAAAAGCCTTTTGTTCCTGTGAGTAAAACTTAAGATAGTATTCATCCTTAGGCATAGCACATAAAAATCTTTCATGAAGATTGTTCTTTCATCTTCTTGATGAATTGGCTTAATCACTCAGAGCCTGATTAAACCATTCCTTTAGGCTGAAGCCCTGACAAAACTTATGACCTCAAGGGGTAGCCCCTAGAACTAGACAATAATCTGGGTTCAACTATTTTTATCTTCTTAACATGCAAAAGCGACAGCTGGATACCAGCTGCCGCTTTACTATTAAAGAACACTCATTGGATTTATAAGTTTACCATTTTTTAAGACTTCAAAGTGTAAATGCATACCTGTTGATCGACCTGTAGACCCCATTACTCCGATTTGTGTTCCTTTTGATACAGATTGTCCTGCTGAAACATTTAACGAAGACATATGGGCATATAGAGTTGTATAACCATTCGGATGATTAATTTTAACATAATTACCATAATCATTATGCCATCCAGCAACTGCTACTGTACCACCATCTGCTGCTAAAATCGCTCTGTTTGATACGCCAGCTATATCAATTCCTTTATGGAACTTACCCCATCGTGGACCTTGGTAAGAAGTAATAATTCCACCTACTGCAGGCCAACCAAACTCACCATTTCCCTGTACGGAAGTAGCTGGTGGAGCTGATGAAGAGGTACTCTGTGATGTTTGGACAATTTGCTGTGAAACATTGCTTGCTGCAAGCAATTCTTCTTTTTCATCCATTAATTCCTTCACTTCGGCTTGAAGCTTACTCTCTTTATCCTCTAATTCTTTCATCTTTGCATTTGTTTCTTCTTCCAACTGCTTTAAATCGGAAAGCATTGTTTCTAATGATTGAAGCTTGTCTTCGATCTCAGCTTTCGCTTGACTGACACGCTCCATATCTAAATTATGTTCTGTAAGAATATCCTTATCTGCTGAAACGATCGTAGCTACCGCTTCAGTACGATTAATAAAATCACTAAAACTTTGCGCTCCTAAGATAACTTCTAAATAGCTAATCGTACCGCCAGTTTCTTGTAGAGACCGCGCACGATCTTTTAAGACAACATTCCGTGCCTCAATTCGTTTTTGTATTTCTTCTATTTCTAATTGAAGACTCTCAATTTCAGTTTTTGTATCTCTAATCTCTTGATTCTTCTTTTCTATTTTTGATTGAGTTTGCGTCACCGTTTCGGATAGGTCCTTTAATTCATTTGACGCTTGTTTCAATTCGTCTTCCAATTTATTAATTTCTCCATTTATAGTAGAAACTTCATCAGCTTGAACAGGGGTTCCGCCACCAAAGATTCCACCGATTCCTAATGATGCTGTCAGTATTATTCCCATAACTGTTTTCTTCAAGATTTTCCGCTCCTTGCCAACCTATGTATAAAAATAACTGGATGATTAATAGTTATATATATGTCGTAATTTGTCATTTTTTAAAATCCTCTATTAGGATAACATCGAATATTGTAGAATAATAGACCTATTTCTTTTCATTTATATTACAAAATAACTACAAACTGTAATAAATATAAAAAAAGAGCACGACTAAAGTTGTCGTACTCCTAATTAGGTTCATTATCCCAATATTTTATTATACAAGGTTTTTGCCGCTGTTAAATCTTTTGTGCCATGAACAAGGGCACGTCCATCTTTGAAAATGACCATTCTTTCTTTATTGGTTTCAACCGATAACAAATATGGATTTCCTTTAACTTCATAGCCAATGGCTGTTAATTGACGTGACAACTCCTCCAATGAAATTTGGAGTGGTGAAGGAGGTCGAACTTGTACTGTATCGCGACCACAAAGAACAGTTGACTTCGTTAAATTTTCTCGATCTAAAAATGGATAGGTCCGGTTGTGACCACATGATAAGCAAGATTCATCCTTCGCCTTTGTCATTTTCATGCTTGAGTATTGATTTCGCCATAAATCAAAGCTCACAAGAGTGGTTCGAACCGCATCCCAGTCTTCAACTAAGATTTTTAATGCTTCAGCCACTTGATGAGCCACAACCATTCCAACAACAGGTGAAATCACCCCGACTGTATCACACGTCATTCCTTGACCCATCGACATTGATTTTAGTAAACAATTAAGACATGGTGTCTTTCCAGGGATGATGGTAAAGCTCATTCCAAAGCTTCCTACAATCGCGCCATATATCCATGGAATATTAAGCTTTTGCGATACATCATTAATCGCTAGTCTTGTTTCAAAATTATCTGTAGCATCAATGATTAAATCCTTGCCACGCGCTAATTCTTCAAGCAATTCTGGATTCGCATCGCCAATAATTGCATGTATGACAACATCTGAATTAATTTGTTTTAAACGTTTTTCAGCCGCCGCTGCTTTTGGAAGCTTTTGTTCGACATCCTGCTCCGTATAAAGCTGTTGTCGTTGGAGATTACTCTCCTCCACATAATCTCGGTCCACGATCGTAATGGCACCAACGCCAGCTCTCGTTAACATTTCCGCGTTACTCGAGCCAAGTGCCCCGGCTCCTATCATGAGGACATGCTTTGACCGGATTTTCTCCTGTCCCTCTTTACCTATTGGTGAAAATAACATCTGTCGGGAGTATCGTTCAAACATAGATCAACCACCACTAACTGGAGGAATAAAGGCAATAACATCTCCATCTTTAATCACTTCATCGTTTTCCGCAAATTCTTCATTCACAGAAACCATAATATTATCAAGCTTTAGCTCGTATCTTTCAGCCATTTGTTTTTTCAAATCAGCAATGGTTAGCCCGTTTGCCTCAACCTCTACATGGTCTTGACCGACTGTATCACGTAAATGAGCAAAAAAGAGTACTTTATTCATGTAAATCAGCCTCCTCAGGTTTTCCAGTTGGATAGGCAACCGTTTCTTTTTGATTTCCAACCCATTCCTCGCCATCTTCCCAATGCTCTTTCTTCCAGATAGGGACAATTTCCTTAATTCTTTCTATGGCATAACGATTGGCTTCGTAAGCATCTGGGCGGTGTGGGGTTGAAACAGCAATGACAACAGCCACATCTGTAATATCTAATTTACCTACTCGATGGGTTATCGCTACTTTAGAGCCTTGCCATTTCTCTTCAATTTCACGACCAATTTGCTCCAGTTTTTTAACAGCCATTGCTTCATATGCTTCATAAATCAGATATAGCGTCTTCTTTCCATACGTTAGTTCTCTAACCGTACCAATAAATGTAGTAATCGCGCCAGCCTCTCGTTGAACTACTTTATCAATGACCTCTTGTATATTGATCGGGTCTTGTGAAATCTCATAATACCTTACCATTTTGACACCCCCAAAGATTAAGATTCATTGCCAAAGAAAATAGGTTCTGGATGATCAACTACCTCATAACCACCTATGGCTTCAACATCTTGTTTAAAGTCCTTGCTTTGGATCACTGATAGTAGCTCTTTCCCCTGTTCACTATCAAAAAATTCCTTCGTCATCAATAAATCATAACTTTCATCTGACACTGGAATAAAATCAATATCCATCGTTTTCGCAACAGAGTAAATTCCTAAGCCTACCGCATGTTCATCAACCTTCACTTCAGCGGCTACACTTAAATGCGAAAACATTTCTCGTCTGTATCCAACAATATCCTCAGTGGATAAACCTGCTTCTTTTAATAATAGATCAAATAGAATCCTCGTACCCGCTCCCTTTTGTCTATTTACAAAATCAGCCTTTAGATTCGCGATATCTTTTATATTCTCTATCCCAAGTGGATTTCCCTTTGCGACAAACCAACCTTGTTTTCGCTTTAAAAATGGATAAAGAACGACTTCTTTATCTGCTAAAAACTTTTTAATATAAGGGATATTATACGTATTAGTTTCAGGATCTAATAAATGGGTACCTGCTACATGAGCTTCACCCTTTTTAATGGCCATTAAACCAGCCATGCTACCAACATGAGAAGAAATAATTTTTGAATTTGGATTGTTCTTTTTCAAATGAGAAGAAAGGATGTCAATTGTAAGATCATGGCTGCCATTAAACACAATGGCTTGGCTTATTTCATCAATCGGCTTTAGTAAGTCGACTTCTACCATTTCGCCTTGTTCAAAACCAAGTAAATGAGACGGAATCAAAAGCATGCCATCTGCTTTTACAAGTGACATCGTAACGCCGGCAGCTCGAGGTAACGGATTGGCAACATATTCTCCATTTACAAATCCAATACTCATTCGGATAAAATCCTCCGCTCCCATTGTTCCAACAATCCGTCTTCCTAGTTTAACCTTCAACTTAGGTCGTTTTGGTACTGGAATCTGTAAATAATCGCAAACCAATGGCTGAACAAACCATTCAAAGTCCAAGTAAGCAGATACTGGGTATCCTGGAACTCCAATAACTAATTTATCTTTAATTTTGCCTAGAATAACAGGTTTCCCTGGTCTTGTCGCCACGCCATGTGTATAGACTTCGCCTAGTTCCTCAATAATATGAACCGTATAGTCTTCAGAACCAGCAGAAGATCCCGCATTGATGACCACGATATCTGAATGTTCAACCCCTTGAAGCAAGGCTTCTTTCATTGCATCTGGGTCATCCTTAATAATGGATGATAAAAGCGGTTCTCCGCCCCATTCATGAATATAATTTGCCATCACCGATCCATTAAACTCTACTAATTTCCCTGGAGGGGTTTCTCCATCTGGAAATACTAATTCATTTCCCGTTGGAATGATTGAAACCACTGGCTTTTTCACAACAGGTACTTCAATTCGTTGTGAAGCTAAAAGGACACCAATATCAACTGGACGGATTTTATGACCTTGCGGAAAAAGCATTTCCTCTTGGACAATATCCTCACCTATTGGTCGAATATGTTGCCAAGGTGCAGCAGGTTCAATAATTTCAACTGTCACATCATCGATTTCTTGTATATGCTCAATCATAATCACCGCATTATAGGGTGCGGGAATTTCATTTCCAGTATTCACATATACAAAGCTTTCATTTAATTTAAGGTGAACAGGGTTTTGTTCATGTGCAGTAAATGTATCCTCTGCTTTAACAGCAATTCCATCCATAGCAGAAGCATGATAATGAGGACTCGACATTTTTGCGAATATTGGCGCCGCCGTCACTCTCCCTAATGCTTCTGTACTTGGAATCGTTTCTACCTGCCGCTGAGGATGAAAGTTATTCAATAATTCTTGTAATGCCTCTTCCCTTGGTGTATCTTGCAAATAGATTTTACGTTTATATTTTGATCGATTCATCTCTATCACCTATCCAAATAATCTTACTGACACCGTATCACCTTTTAAGATTCCTTCGCTGTTTGAAGGGATTTCGATCATTCCCTCACTTTTAACGAGTGTTGAAATCAACCCTGATTTTCCGATAATCGGGTCAGCATACCATTGGTTATTTTCAAAATAAATCCGTGCTCGAATATAGTCTGTTCTTCCAGGAGTAGAAGGTAAATTCTTTGTTACAATCGCTTTTGCCAAATTCAGTTCAACTGTATTCCAACCTTGTAATCTATGTAAAACCGCTTTTCCAAAAAGATAAAAAATAATCATCGCTGAAGCAGGATGACCTGGAAGTCCTATAATTGGCTTACCATTTGCAGATGCAAGAATCGTTGGTTTCCCTGGCTTAATAGCAACACCATGAACAAAAACCCCTGGTTCTCCTAACGAATCAATCACTTCAACGGAGTAATCCTTCGTTCCCACTGAACTTCCGCCTGAAAGTATTAAACAATCAGTCTTTTTAAGCATTTCCTCTGTTGCTCGCTCCAATTCCTCGCGTTGGTCTTCGACAATACCTCCATTAAGAAATTCGCAGCCCCACTCCGTAACAAGAGCACCAATGGTGATTCCGTTCATATCTCGAACTTGTCCAATTTGAAGCTCCTTTGTTTCAATTGGAACAATTTCGTCCCCTGTTGAAAGATACCCAATCACAGGTTTACGATAAACTGTAACATCTGTAATTCCCTGTGAAGCAAGTGCCCCTAATTCTTGTGGACGTAGTTTTGATCCAGCTGTTAATAGGAGTTCTCCTTCTTTTAAGTCTTCACCAATTGAAATGACATTTTCTCCTGGTGCAACCTGTCTATATAAATTAAGAAGACCACTTAAATCTTCACAGTGTTCGATCATGATGACCGAATCACTACCTTCTGGAAGCATGCCTCCTGTAGGAACGTACATCGTTTCTCCAGCACTTATCCCCTTTTCAGGTGCCTCTCCCATCATCACTTCACCAATCACTGATAGAAACCCAGGCATATTTTCAGAAGAGCCAAAGGTATCAACAGCCTTAACTGCATATCCGTCCACAGAAGATCGACGGAATCCTGGTACATTTTCCTTTACCCTAATATCTTCTGCCAAAATGTAATTTAAGGCTTTATGTAAAGGCAAAACAATTCTTTCTGATAAAGGTTTTATCATTTCCTCAATCAGCGAAAACGTTTCCTCTACCGATTTTACTTGGAAAAATCTCATGATTCACGTACACCACCTTTTGTCTTAACAAAATCAATTGCTCTATGATATTCAGTTGGATGATTCATATTAAAATAGTATTGATCATCCGTCGAGATTCCTTGTGAATCTAAATCTTGATTCTTTACTATTTTAACATGAATCGTATGTAAAAGTTGTCTTATACGCAGATTATTCTCAGTAAGTGACGTTGTAACCGCTGGAACAATTGATTTTCGATAGGCTGCAAATAGGGGGTGCAGCTGTCCATTTACTTCTGGCACAACTGCTTGATAATACTCTAAAAGGGTAAGTAAGTACTTACCCGTATCTATCGAAATAAAAGGCATGTCGCAGGCGACAATTAAATTGTTTTCTGTTTGCGAAGACGTTAAACCCGCTTCAATTCCAGCAAGGGGACCCATATCTTTCCACTTGTCTTCCACCATTGGAAGCTGTAGAAATTTATAGTCTTGAAAGTGATTGGTGACAATGATGCATTGGTCTACGATTTGCTCAACTTGTCCAACAATCCTTTCAATCACCGTCTTTCCTTCAATCGTAAGCAAAGCTTTATTCGTCCCCATCCGACTTGATTTCCCGCCTGCTAAAATAATGCCTGTCGTTTTCATCATTAATAAAGCACCTCTTAGTGAGAAGTTTCTTCGTCCTCGATAAATCCATAACCATGTTCTTGCGCAATATAATCTAAATGAATGGTCTTTAGGTCTAAAATTTCTGGTGATGACACCTTCAGTAATTTTCGAATATCAATAAGCTTAGTATACCCCTTGCAAGATTTACATGCATAAATTTCAGCGCTATCATCATCTTCAACCCTTAACACGATTACTTGGCCTGGTTCTTCTGTTCCACAGTGTGCACAGCTTATCTTCTTCTCTTCCCAAGAAAAGTGACATCTTGGGCATGTTATTTCTTTTTTACCCTCTTTATTAATCACGGCAAGTCTAGGTGGTTCTCCACAAACAGGACAAGATCCTTTATGCCCTTTCTCCACTGTGATTTGTTCTTCTAACTCTTGTGTAGCCTTTTGAATAAATGGTCGTACGGCACTCTCTGCAATAAATAAAGGGAGCCATTCCGGAAGGTCGTGTTCCTTCGCAAAATCTGAAAAGTAGTATGAGTTTACCGCAATGGCTTCCTTTGCCCACTTTTCCAAGCACTCATCGTCTAATACCGTCTTCAGTTTATCTAACTCTTGTGCAGACTCTGCAATGTTATCTTGAATAATATGAATAAGGTCCTCAATAAAAGAGCGGTAATCCCTTACATTTATATGTAATTCTTGTTGTGGAAGAAGGGGATAACCTTTTATATTGGAATCTTTCTTTATAACAATCTCTTGCTGTGACAATCTTTCAAGTCCAGCCTTATTTACCTTCGAAATATCCTCCTGGAGCTTTAAATACTCAGGACTGATTACATTTGTTTTCATTATATTCACCTCACGGATAGTAATAAAGAAATAGGAAAGGAGGCTGGCTCAAGGAAGTCAAACTCCACATGACAACCATATCATATAAATAATGCCCTTGATATGATTTTATTGCACTGTGGGGTCTGACACTATATATCCTTTGAGTCAGCCTCTCTTTCTGTTTATTTCTTATTATGCACCTTTATTTCGTTTTTCTTCCTCTTCTTTAGCTAAAGCTTCATCTTCTGCTTTCACTTCATCATACCAAATTCCGTGGTGATGTTTTGCATAGTCTTCGGAAACATAGCCTGTAGTCATACCTTCAAGGGATGCCTTAGAAGATGGGTTTTTACTAGACAAGTAGATATGTCCAATAACAACCATGAAAGATAAACCTAAAGCAATGTTATGCATAGGATATGACCAGTCGATCGCCCAACCAGGGAAATACTGTGGAACCCACATTACTACACCTGAAGCAACAAACATAAAGAATGTAAAGATTTGCATTAAAGAGTTCATTTTTTCCCCACCGCTGATAAAGTCTTGTGGTGGATTTTTAGTTTTAAAGCCAAACATATCTAACGGGAAGTTCATTAGGTATTTAATATCGTGTTTTCCCCATTTAAATGCATTTTTTAGCCAGTGGAACATACTTTTTCTGTCAAAAATTAACATATAGATTGGAAACAATACAAACGCAATTGCTGCCCCTCTATGAATTAAACGCGCGATTGCTGGTCCACCGAATAATACATATAACCAGTCAAAAAACTCTGTGTACATCGCTAAGCCTGTTAAATAGAGTGTAAAGTATGCAAGTGCATAACCCCAGTGAAAAATCATAAAGTGAATTGAAAATCGTTTGACCTTGCCATTTTGAATTTTAGGTTTGCGATTACTCATGATGATCTTCACCTTCCTTTCCTCTATTCTTCAGTTTTAACGCACCTTGTACAGCCATCGCCGCTAAAATACCAGCAGTTGTTGCTCCAGCCATTAATTTACCTACTGGTTGTGCAATGTCTTTCCAAATAACTTGAGAAAGTTTTGCTTGTGGATCATTAGGAAGTCCATATACAGATGGTTTTTCTGCTAATAAATAAACAGTAGCTGTGCCGTCAATTCCAGGCGGGTTATAAATGTTTGCATTTGGATAACGTTCTTTTATTTTAGCTAAACGTGCCTCAGCATCACGTAATACAGTTTGCTTATCTCCAAATACAAGACAGTCTGTATGACATGCTGTAACACACGCTGGCTGCTTACCATTTTCTAACCGACTTGTACAAAGGTCACATTTTTGAGCAAGACGATATTCTTTACCATTCTTATCTTGATAAGTGGCAAGCTGAATAACATCAAAGTAGCAACCTTGAACGCAGTATCCACAACCCACACATAAGTCATGATCGATAACAACTGAGCCGAATTCAGTATGGCTGATCGCATTTTCTGGACAAGCGAGTTCACATCCAGCCGTTGTACAGTGTAAGCATGCTGCATGACGGAATAACCAGTCAAAGCCACCATCTGATCTTTCATGCTCATCATATGTGATAATATTCCAAGTATTGGCTGTAAGGGCTTCATGGGATTGAATACTTCCATGGAACTCTTCCGGCTCAGCCGGAAGATCGTTCCAATTCTTACATGCAACCATACAAGCGCGGCAACCATCACATTTCGTTACGTCTACGAATTTTACAAACTCACCCATTATTTCGACCTCCTTACATCACATAGGAATGCTTTGTATTCAGGGATAAATGAGTTCGCATCCCCAATATGTGGAGTTAAACGGTTGGCGCTTGCCCCAGTAGCAATTCCTTTATAGCCAAACTGCCAAGGCATACCAATATGATGAACGGTTTTTCCTTTTAATTTATATGGCTTAAAGCGTTTTGTAACCATCGCATAAGCTTCAATTTCACCACGAGCTGTTGAAATGATAATGGTATCTTTATTTTTAATACCTTTTTCTTTCGCCAACTCCTCACTGATTTCAACAAACATATGCGGAACAAGTTCTGCAAGCCATGGAACGCTTCTTGTCATTGAACCTGTTTGCCAGTGTTCAGATACACGATAGGTTGTCGCAATAATTGGGTAATCTTTAAATTCACCTTTTGTTTCTAATTTCTTTTCACCAAATGGCACAGCTGGATTAAATTGTGTACTGGAAATTTGGTTTTCTAACGGGAACTCCCAAGGTTCATAGTGCTCTGGGAATGGTCCCTCATTCATACCAGCAGTAAAGAGATCCCCTTTACCTGAAACTTGCATGATAAATGGGTCATTAAACGTTGGATCATCTGGACCTTTTGTAGCTACGAAGTCTGGAACATCGTAACCAACCCATTTACTTTGAACCGCATCCCATTGAATTCCAACGCGATCTTTACTCCATGCTTTACCATTTAAGTCTGCACTTGCACGGTTGTATAAAATACGTCTATTAGCTGGCCATGCATATGACCAATTTAAGAAGTTACTCATACCTTCATTTGTATTATCACGGCGTTTTGATAAGTTGCCTTCTTCAGGGTAGAATCCGCAATAAATCCAGTTACCACATGCTGTACTTCCATCATCTTTCAAATTACCAAAGCCATTAATTTGTTGTTTTGTCTTTGTATCATAGCCGTTAATTTCGCGGCAAACTAGGTCAATATCAGGGTGATGTCCTGGACCATAGTTCCAAGTTAACGCTTTAATTGGCGCATCTTGAGGCTTTGTGCTATTTACATAAAGCTCTTTTAAGCGAAGCGCGATTTCATGCGTAATCTCTAAGTCTGCTTTTGATTTACCTTTTGGTGGAAGTGCTTGCCAACGGTATTGCATCCAACGACCAGAGTTTGTAACTGAACCTTCTTTTTCAAATGATGAGCATGCTGGTAAGAAGATTACTTCTGTTTGGATTGATGCTGGGTCCGAACCAGCTTCTTTTTGCCAGAATGCAGCTGTTTCTGTTTCCATTAAGTCAATCGCAACCATCCACTTTAAGTTAGCCATTGATTTTTGTGATGCACCTGAGTTTGGTCCTCCAACAACTGGATTGGAACCGTAAAGGATTAAACCCTCTAATTCTTTGTTGTACATGGCATCAAACAATCTTAAATAAGAATAGTTTCTGCCTTTTGCAAGTTTTGGCATGAGGTGATAGCCAAATTCATTCTCAGCAGTCGCATTGTCACCATAGAAGGATTTCAACATACTTGTGAAAAACTTCGGATGATTTGTTTTATATCCTGATTTTGGTGTAATACTATCTAAAAATTCTTGGTAAGTTGGCGTATTAATAGTTGGTGTATTCATATATCCTGGTACGTTGTGGTAAAGAAGACCGAAGTCTGTTGAACCTTGAACGTTTGATTCACCACGTAATGCTTGTACTCCACCGCCGGAAATACCAATGTTACCCAGAAGTAATTGAATGATTCCATAGATACGAATGTTTTGAGAACCTACTGTATGCTGTGTTCCACCCATTGCATAAAGGATGGTACCAGCTTTACCTACCTCACCAGTAGAGCCGAAAACCTCACAAACTTTTAAATAAGTCTCTTTGTCTGTACCTGTGATTCCAATAACTGTATCTACGTCATAACGATCATAGTGTTTTTTCATTAATTGGAATACACATCGTGGATCTTGTAAAGTTGGATCTTTTAGAACATTGCCTTCTTCATCGGTTTTGTAAGTCCATGATGACTTGTCATATTTTCTCGTCTTTGCATCATAACCGCTGAACATACCATCTTCAAATGAATAAGCATCATCAACAATTAAGGCTGCGTTTGTATAATTTGCAACATAATCTTTGTGATAAAGATTGTTGTCAAGAATATATTTAATCATCCCGCCTACGAACGCAATATCTGTTCCTGAGCGAAGTTGCCCATAGTAATCTGACATTTGTGCTGTTCTCGTATAACGAGGGTCAATTGTAATTAATTTTGCGCCATTTTGCTGTGCTTTTGAAATCCATCTAAAGCTTATTGGATGGTTTTCCGCAGGGTTTGATCCTAATACTAATAGAACGTTAGCGTATTGAAGATCGTTCCAGTGATTTGTCATTGCTCCACGACCGAACGTAGGTGCCAGACCGGCAACCGTTGAACTGTGTCATATTCGGGCCTGGTGTTCGATGAATGATAATCCAAGTCCTGCACGGAATAATTTATGGTTAAGGTGACATTCTTCATTATCTAATGCGGCCCCGCCAAGATAGGCGATATTATCTAATCTATTTACAACAACACCGTTTTCTTGATGGATCATACCTCTGTCACGTGATTCTTTAATATTTTTTACGACTTTATCGTATGCAAATTCCCAGTCAACTTCTTCCCATTTGTCACTTCCTGGTGCACGGTATAAAGGTGTAGTGATCCGTTTTTCTGTTGTGTAAAGCTGACGGATGGTTGTACCTTTACTACATAATGTACCTTCGTTGATTGGGTGATCTGGATCTCCCTCCGTGTAGATGACATCATCTTTGCTAGCATATACTAGAATTCCACAGCCAACCGAACAATAAGGACAGATGGTCGGAGTTGGTGTTAACTCAGCGATTTTAAACGTACTTGCTTTTGCTTTTGCTTTTTTGTCATCAAAACCAAGCTCTGCAACCGCTAAAGTAGCTGCCATGGCACCAGAGATTTTCAAAAACTTCCTTCTGGTTATTTCCATGTTTCTTTCCCCCTAACTTGTAGTTATTTCTTTCTTTTGCGTAAATCTTTTGGGTATCACCATCAAACTAACTGACAGCGATTTCTTTTATGATAAAACCATTAGATTTGGTTTAGCCCCCACACTAGAATTGCTAACATCATCAATGACCCTACCTTTAGTTGTATAGGTAATGGCCATTTTTCCTCGTAAATATCCAACAACTTCTATATTTAAATACTTAGCTAACTGGACTGCTTGTTTAGTCGCAGCGGTTCTAGAACCTACTATTGCAAAACCAAACTTTGCTGCTTTTGAAAGCATTTCATATGAGATTCTTCCTGTTGTTAGAAGAACAAGAGAATCTGGGTTTAATTGATTACTAACCGCATATCCAATGACTTTATCTACAGCATTATGTCGCCCAATATCTTCTTTAATGACCATTGCCCCTGTTTCTTCATCGAGAATGCACGCCCCATGCATACCGCCTGTTTCAAGGTATAACGGAGAGTTCCTCGCAAACTCAGCCTGTTTTTTTAATAGATAACTAAGTTTATATTTCTTATCATTTGAAATTTTGTTAAACGATTTCACATCTGTCATTGAAAAGAAGGTTACTCCTCTTCCGCAACCTGCCGTGTAATGCTTTTTCTTGTTTAACATTTTTTCTGCATCAATATCATTCTTTAATTCAACGCGGATTTCCCCGTATTCTTCATCCACTTTAAGCGTGACGATATCACTCGCAATTTCTATTAACCCTTCAGAAAACAAGTACCCGTATGTCCAGTCCTCCAGATCTTGATTGGTTAACTGAAATACCGCTACTTCATATCCGTTTACCTTTAGAGTAATTGGATATTCTTCCGGACACCCCTTGTTGTTCATATCTTCCACCACTTTCATTAAGAAAATGAAATGAGTTATAATGATAGGTTTTATTAATGGAAACGCTTTCTATTGAAGTGTTCTTAAAAAATACCTATCTAACATTTTTCTTAAAACATTTATTTTAGAAATGGATATCTATTAATCTAATAATAGTGGAAATCATGATATCCTTTTCCATATGTCTATATGTTAATACCTAATTAAAATTTCAACAGTAACATAAATCACATCTCGAAAGGGAATTGTGATCAAAATTTGAAATCATATCTACTAGAATGATTTGATTCACATGGTTCCTTTGAGGTTGATGCAATTCGTACATTATTCTCGGTTCTTTTATAAAACACTCTGTTCTTTATCAGAAGGTTGATTGAAATAAACAACTTTAACAAAATATCTATGGTTTTTTCATTTTAATTCTGTAATCTTGTGTTTAGTTAGAAATACTAATTCTTTACATAGCATTTCAAGGAGGAATTTGATGTGAATGATTCTTTTAAAGCATTGGTCGTCAATAAAACGGAGGAAGATTTTAGTGTTAACATAGAGCGACTTACATTGGATCAACTATCCCATGGTGAGGTTTTCATTAAAGTTCTTTATTCTGGAATTAATTACAAAGATGCGCTGGCGACAATTCCTGATGGAAATATTGTTCACTCTTATCCATTTGTTCCAGGCGTAGATTTAGCTGGAGTCGTCGTTTCGTCAGATGACCCTCGATTCCATGAAGGGGATGAGGTCATTGCCACAAGTTATGAAATTGGAGTCAGCCACTTTGGAGGATACAGTGAATATGCGCGAATTCCTGCCCAGTGGGTACTGCCTCTACCGAAAAACCTTACCCTAAAGGAAGCCATGATTTATGGTACAGCCGGTTTCACTGCCGCACTCTCCGTCTTTAAATTAGAAGAAAGCGGGGTAACTCCTGATAAGGGGAAAGTATTAGTTACCGGGGCTACGGGAGGTGTTGGAAGTCTAGCAACTGCCATGCTAGCGAAAAAGGGTTATGAGGTGGTTGCAAGTACAGGGAAAGACACTGAACACGATTTTCTCAAAAACCTAGGAGCTACTGAGATCATTTCCCGTGAGGAAGTCGTTGGTGATAAAGTAAAAGCTCTTGATAAACAACTATGGGCGGCAGCTGTTGATCCCGTTGGCGGTCAAACACTTGCAGCTATTTTAAGCAAAATTCAATATGGCGGCGCCGCCGCTGTTAGTGGACTTACTGGCGGTCCTAAAGTACCCACTACTGTCTTCCCGTTTATTTTACGAGGGATTCAATTATTAGGAATTGACTCTGTTTTTTGTCCAATGGATACTCGCATAAAAGTGTGGGGCAAAATGGCTAATGAGTATAAACCTTCCACAAATCTTTTACAAAGCATTGAAAAAGAAATCAGTTTTGATGAACTGCCTGACCACTTACCTCTATTATTAAAAGGGAGTGCCCGCGGAAGATTCGTCGTAAAACTTTAAGGTATTTTAAAAGGCTGTGCATTTATAAATCGCATAGCCTTATTCTTTGCCTGAATGCGAAAGTATCGCATTTTCATTTCATTTTTAGTATGATAAAAATATTCTTTACTGAATCTTTACTTCTAATGAAAATCCATTGTTGTAAATTTTAATATGTACGTTGTCTTTATATTTCAATTACAAAGATTTAAAGGGAGGTTATATTTTGGAACCAGTCATTGTCGAATCCGTTCAAAGAGAACTGGATCGGTTTGCTAATCAGGAAATTTACATCCATCTTGAAACAACAAGTGGAGCTTATGCTGCCCACTTTAATGAAGGCTTTTTCAACTCTGGGGCCTACATACGTAATGCGCTTGTGCAATATGAAAGAGGGAAAATTGCTGGAAATGGTCCCTATCGCATTGGATTGAAATTACCGATTGGTTGGATTTATGCAGAAGGAATTACACACTTCGAAGTGGATGAACACGATCGTTTATTATTAGCAGGTCATGACTATCAAGGAAAACTCGCTGTTTGCCTTGAAATAAGTCTAACGCCATTTTCATAAGGAAAGGAGTTATCATAATGGATATTGAAAAAGAGCAACATGTCTTAGTTGTTTTTCCACATCCTGATGATGAAGCATTCGGTGTTTCTGGTACAATGGCGGCACATATTGCCAATGGAACTCCTGTTACCTACGCTTGCTTAACATTAGGAGAGATGGGGAGAAATTTAGGTGATCCTCCTTTTGCAACAAGGGAATCTCTTCCACTCATCCGAAAAGAAGAACTTAAAAATGCGGTACAAGCAATCGGCTTAGAGGATTTAAGGATGCTTGGCTACCGAGACAAAACAGTCGAATTTGAAGACCAAGAAAAGATTATTGCAGATATTACTTCCATCATTAATGAAGTAAATCCTTCATTAGTCATTACCTTTTATCCAGGCTATGCCGTACATCCTGATCACGATGCAACTGGAGCAGCAGTTGTAAAAGCAGTAGAGAGAATCGCTGCACAGAAGCGTCCTAAGCTCCATACACTTGCTTTTTCAAATGGCTGTGAAGAAGAAATTGGTCAAGCAGATATTGTTCATGATGTAACTGCGTTTGCACAGAAAAAAATTGCTGCATTGCTGTCCCATAAATCACAGGCTCAATTGATGGTAGCGGGTCTAAAAGAGAAATATGAACAAGGCGACCCCGATGTATTAACACGCATCAACTTTGAGCGTTTTTGGACGTATAAGTTCGATTAAAGGTCCGATTCCTAATAGAAAAGAAGTCAACGAAATACCGTTGACTTCTTTTTAATTTACATACTTATCTTTAAATGTTGTTTCAACAAATTGATTTCCTTTTTAATTGGAGCGATTGTAATGGAGGCTAGAAAAGTGACTAGCTTTTCAACAGCTAACTTGTCATGCTGTTTATCCACCAAGGTTTCTAGTGTATCCAGGATTTCAGGACTCTTCATTATTTTACTATTTCTAACAGGCATCGAGTCTAATTTCACACGAATCGACTTTAATAAATGTCCAACTGTTTCAAATTCCTGTTCTCTTTTTTCCACCATAAACACTTCTCCCTCCTGAATCAAGAAAACCTTGATTTAGCAAATTTATAATTACTCTTACAGGCAGACGTTTATCCTTTGTTCTGCTGCTATAAGATTTAACTATATTGATAATCATTATACCTAAAGATTATGTAAAATTTCCATTGGAAAGTATTTATTTTTCTCATTTTAAATACTTACTGCCCTCCCGTATACTGAGTGCTGCCAAAGGATGAGATTCGATAAATTGTCGGACAGACTCTGGGTTCGTTTTTGAATACTCACGTAATACCCACCCAATCGCTTTTTGGATAAAAAACTCTTTGCTGTCTGCATTTTGTTCAATATATCGATATAAAAGGGATTCATCTGTTTGTCCTTTATATTTTAATTGAAAAAGAATAGCCGTTCGTCTTAGCCAAAGATGTTCTCCATATGCCCAACCTTCTATTCTATCTAAAATCACCTCTGGTGACTTACGGGCGATTCCTCCAACTAGTTTAGTGGCAATTGTATCTACCGTATCCCACCATGAGTTGGTTGTAATTAACTCCTCCATAAGTGAGATATGTGTTCCATCTAACTTTTTTTGTGATTTTTCTAGATAATCAAGTGCAGCATAGTGATATTCTCTCTCTTCCTGTGCCCATAACACTCTAACCCATTTTGGATCAAAAGGTTCTTTTAATATTCCTGTCTGTGCATAAAACAACCTCAATAATTGGGTTCTTTCAGGTTTTTTTATTCCTAGAAATGGATAATTATTTTTCATATATTTAGCCATGGGCTCCGCTTTTGCGAAATCACGATGACGTTCAAAGTGAAATTTCAACTGTGTTAAATGCTCGTCCATTGGTTCATCATTCCTCCATTGTATGATTTAAAGAAAAAATACAAAGCCACATCATCGTGGCTCTGTATCCTATTCTTTATTCTTTATTCTTTTCCCTGGAAATATATTCAATCTCATTTTGAATCCTTTGCTGATGTTTTTCAACGACGGTAAAATCCATATTTTCGATATAAATTGCTTCAAGCTTTTCTCTTAATGACTTTGCTTGTGCTAAAAACCCTTTTCCTTGATCCATTAATTCTCGATATTTTAACTTGCACTCATTTATCTCTTGTTCGTATAACTCATCTGTATCTTCTTTAATAACAGAGCCGTACAATTCAATGATTTCATCACTATCGCGTGATGGAAAATATTCATGTGGGGCTGTACTATCAAAAATGGCAATTCCCAATTCCCGTATTATAATCATATCCAAACTATGAGGGTCAAAACCACAATGATAAATTTCTAAATCAAATCCACGTTTTTCACCTTCAGCCGCAATTTTTTTCAGCATCGTAGATTTCCCACATCCGGGACGACCCTTGATAAAATACCGTTTTGGAATCTCCTCGGTTAAATTCGGAATAAAATCAACCGCTCCTATAGGGGTTGCTGCACCAAGAAACCGATGTTGAACCTTAGATGGCTTATTTAACGATATTCCTTCAAAAAATCTCGCAATCAGACGCTGAGTTAATTGATTCGCTTTTTCAATATCCATACCTCTAGAATAAATTTCTTCCCATTCGTCATGAACCTTTAAGGCTACCCCATAGGTTTTATAAGCATTTTGAAAGGATTCGCTTACTTGCTTTGATAATTCGATAATTTCGGTTTTTCTAGCAGCCAAACCTTTGGAGTCCCATGCTTCACCTAAATTAATATATTCTTCAACCGCGCCAGGTAATTTCGGTTCAATAATATGTGGTGCGGTTCCGTCAACAATCCCAACCTTTAAGGAAGGGATAATGACACCATCTACAGAATCCGGGTCTGATGCACAATGTAATAATTCAATGTCATAGCCTTTTTCAGACCAGTCGTTCCCAATTGCTTTTATTAAAGTTGATTTTCCCGTACCAGGACCGCCCTTTAAAATAAAGATTCGGTCAAGATTTTTCAAACTTGAGTCAAACAGGCTATAAAATCCCCGTGCAGTATTCCCGCCAGCAAAATAACGAATAACTCTTCCTGACACAAACACGTCCCCCTTCACACAACTGTGCAATTTCTATATCCTTCTTCTTTTTACCCTATGCATCTTGTCATGGATGGGTGATTGCCTATAGAAAAATTTACTTAACAAAGCCACGAATATAGAATTGATGTAAACTAGGAAAAAGGGCAATCATTATACAACAAATATTAATTCTTTAGCGATTTTTAATTTCGATATATATATCAAATGTAATAATATATTGTATTTCTTTCCATTGTTGAAGAAATAACAGTTTCCCTATATTTACACCATTTCTGCATAAATTCTTCAAAAGTAAATAGTAAGCTAAGGATACAAGGAATAGGAGAATGATCATGTAATGAATAAACTTTCAGTAAAATTAGGCATATTATTTTTTCTAGTTATATTTGGATTAATTACAGTTATGTTTTTCTTTCTACATGCTGAAATTGTGGATTCTAGAATAGAACAAGAACTACAAACATTAAAATCGAGAGGCAATTCTCACAAGGCCATTCTTGAAAAGCAATTCGATGATGAAATGATTGATCATGTAATATTAATGGAATCCGAATCAAATACAGATGTAATCATCACAAATGATTCAGGGGCAGTATTAGCCTCCTCTACACCAGTTCAAAACTTTAAAAAGTATATCAATCCGCCTTTAACTCCTATTCAAGGTGATGGACAAGTCTTAGAAGACAAATGGGATCAGGAACCGTATATTGCAACGGTTAGTCCCATTATGATTGATCAGAACGTTTCTGGTTATGTTTATATGTTTCAGGATACGGCATCTGTTCGCGCTTTAATTCATTCCTTGAATGAACACTTTTTGATTGCAGGCTCAGTTTCTGTTATCTTCACGATCGTTATCATTTTTTTCTTATCAAGGGGTATTACAAAACCTCTTATTAAAATGAAAGAAGCAACCTCACAAATTAGCAGAGGGAAATTTTCTGTTTCGCTTCCTCATACATCAAATGATGAATTAGGGGATCTTGCAAAGTCAATCGAGTTACTAGCAACAGATTTAAGCTATTTAAAAAAAGAACGGAGTCAATTTTTAGCTAGTATTTCACACGAACTCCGAACACCCTTAACTTATATAAAGGGCTATGCTGATATTGTAAAAAAGAGGACTTTAAGCAAGGAAGAGCAGGACAAATATTTATCCATCATTGTTGAAGAATCAGACCGTTTAGCTAAATTAATCAAAGAACTATTTGAACTTGCCAAAATGGATCAAAATACTTTTATTATTGAAAAAGAGATTATCAACTTAAATGGATTTTTTACAAAAATGGATCAAAAGTTCTCTCCAATTTTTCATGAAAATGAAATGGTGTTTATCGTAAACTGCGAGCCACATTTAATCTTAAAAGCTGATTCATTAAAACTCCAACAAATTTTTATGAATCTGTTAGATAACGCATTGAAATACTCAAAAAGCGGTTCAACTATTGAATTAACAGCTTGGAAACAGAAAAAGAGAATTCATATCACCATTAAAGATAGTGGTAAGGGAATTCCAGAAAAAGATCTCCCCTATATCTTTAACCGTTTTTATCGTGTTGATAAATCTCGAACACGTGCCCTTGGAGGCACAGGGCTGGGTCTCGCAATAATCAAAGAACTTGTTCACGCTCATGGGGGCGATATTCTTGTGAGAAGTAAAGAAAATGTTGGGACAGAATTTGAGTTAATCTTCAAGGAGGATAAAAATTGAAAACAATATTACTTGTTGATGATGAACCCATGATGCTTGATTTATTATCGTTATACTTGTCTCCTCTTGGCTATCACTGTATAAAAAAAGAATCCGCAATAGATGCTCTAAATTTTTTAGAATCCAATACGGTTGATCTTATTTTACTAGATATTATGATGCCTGATATGAGTGGATTAGAAGCGTGCCAGGAAATCCGTAAAAATTGTGATATTCCAATTATTATGCTTACAGCGTTAGGTGATAAGACTGACATTGTAAGAGGACTAAATTTAGGAGCAGATGATTACATTTCCAAACCCTTTGATGAGGAAGAATTAGTAGCTAGAATTGAAGCTGTCCTCAGGAGAAGTACACAAGAACCAGAGCGAACATTTAAAGGTCTTACCCTCATTCAAGATTCTCATCAGCTCTTTTATAAAGACCATGAACTCTCATTAACACCAAAAGAATTCGGGTTGTTAAGTCTTTTTTTAAGCAATTTAAATAGAGTTTTTTCTCGTGAGCTTCTGATCGAGTTGGTATGGGGATATAATGTTTCAACCGAGGATCGAACCATTGATTCCCATGTTCGAAATTTACGTGACAAACTTAGAAAGGCAGGATTTCCTGCTGATGAATATTTGCAAACCGTTTGGGGAGTCGGATATAAGTGGAAGGGGCAAGCCTGAAATAATAGCCTTTCCGCATATGAATTATAAGGAGATGAACCATTTGAAAAATGCCCTTCAAATGATTAAACGATGGGACATTATTATTACTGTTTTATTTTTAGCCCTTTCATTCATCCCTGTTTCTATTTTTAGCTATCAGCAAGCTAAAGTAGAGGCAAGAATTGATAACCTTGAATATGTAGCCGTTATTTCAAGTAGAAATAAAGAAGTTAAGCGTTACACATTAACTGGACATAAAAGTACGGAGAAGTTAAACATACCTGAGATTGAGTGTAATCCTGATACAGTAGAGGTGAGAGACGAAGAAATCCGCATTGAATCATCTACATGTCCTGAACAAATTTGTGTTAATACAGGCTATATTTCAAAGCCAGGTCCTGCCATTATCTGCTTACCTCATCAAGTGATCATTTCAGTTGAAGCTGTGGGAGGGGAAGAGAATGCAGATCAAATCATTATTAGTTCTTGACCAAAATTTTTACCCAATAAATTATGTACAACCTTAACAAGTTCCACAAGGTTTCTGCATAATCTCTGCAAATTTTAACGTTAAAATCAACATATAATAAGAAAGGAGATTAAAAAATGAAAAAGAAATTAGTCATTGGATTATTAACAGGAGCTATTCTTCTAGGCGGTGCCGGAACATTAGCTTATGCACAAACGGACGGCTTTCTTGAAATGAAACCTTTTATGGAAAAAATACACCCAGAATTATCAACAAATGAATTAGAACAAATGTATAATAACTGTCATGGCGATGGCGGCATGATGGAAAATACAGGAAATACAGGAAATATGATGAATAGCTTATAATAGTGACCGTTATAAAAGGATTGGTGGCATTCCAATCCTTTTATTTCTTTGGACTCTAACAAAAATGGTCCCTATTTTGATAGACACCATTCCCGCGAAAATAAATTGCAACGACTATTAAAATAGAGCAGCATTAGTTCCAATTTAAATATTTTTAATACAAAAAGGTAAGCAGCTTCTTGTTTTGCGGAACAAACAAGAAACCGCCTCCCCACGTTTTATTCTACTGGTGATAATTCACTTTCCGTTACCCATTTATGATACGTTACTTTTTCACTTGTTTCAGTATCGGTGTAATCGACCATATATACTGTTGTTTGTTCAGCAGAATCAACCATGGCCGTTGCCCCTTTCATCCCTTCCATATGTTCTGCATTTAATACCACCTCATCACCTGGTTGAAATGGTTCATCACCCGCATTTTCAATTTCCTCATGGATGACCCATTTATGGTCCTCGACTGGTTCTCCGCCAGTTGTTGGAGTATACGTAACAGAATAAACTGTCGTATCAAACGCACCAGAGATGGTGGCTTCAGCACCGTTCATTCCAGGCATATGACTAGCATGGATCATTGCCTTGCTTCCAACTGGATAAGTTGGATTCTCAGCTTCCTCTAAACCTTCAGGTACTTCACTTGAACCAGAGTGATTCATTCCAGCATGATCCATTTCTTCTTCTACATTACTCGATTCCTTATTTTCCTCTTCTTCTGTTGTTATTTCTTGGTTTGCATTTTCAGCTTCCTCGTTAGTATCTTGTGCTTCGTCGGTTGCATTTGAACATGCACCAAGCACTAAGAATAGTGATGCTAGCATAATAAATAAAAAGGTTATTTTACTTTTTTTCTGCATTTCTTATTCCCTCCTGCTTTTATTAAAATCATTCTATCCAAAAAGTTTGCAGAATTTATGCATTAAACATCTTTTGTACCTTAAAAATAGTATAAATCATATGTGTATATCCTAAAGATCCAGTTCAACAACAAACAATACAACAAATACAAACAAGGATCGTTCAAAATTAAATTAAATTTTGAACGATCCCTTAATAAATTAACAATTATGTCAATGTATCTAAAATGCCTATACCAAGTCTAATACCATTAAATTGTCCCATTACTAACATGATTGTTAATAAACAATTGAAACCTCAACATATTAAAAACCTTATAACTCATCATTTAAGATATCTTTATGAATCCAGATTGCCGCCTGCGACCCTTCACCCATTGCAATGGTGACTTGCTCAGAATGGGCCACAACATCCCCTGCTGCCCAAACCCCTGGAACATTGGTCATTTTTGAACGAGGATCAACGAGCATATGTTTATTTTCCAATAATTCAACACCAAGTTGTTTAGCAAGTTGCGATCGGACTTCATTCCCTCCAAAGGCTACGAAACCACGCTGTCCGATAATCTTTTCTCCACTTTTAAGCAAAATCCCCTCAAACCGAGAGTCCGTTGCTAGTACCTTTTCTATCGGGCTCTCAATATACTCGACTCTATGATCACGAAGCCACTGCTGATCACTTTCTTTTATGGGTTCTTGTTCATGATTAATATATACCAATTCTTTTGTCCAATACGACAGAGTCTTGGTCATTCCTACACCAGTTCGACCTGATCCGATAATAATCGTTTTTTTATCTTTAACTTCATATCCGTCACAATCAGGACATACGTAAACGCTAATCCCTAGACATGGTCGCAATTCTGGAAATGGTGGTATTCGATCCATCACACCTGTCGCCAACAAGACTCTTTTTGTTGAAAAAGTAGAGCCCCTAGCCGTTTCAAGGTAAAAACCCTCATCAGCCTTCTTAACAGTCTCCACCTTATCTGTTAAAAACTCAATTCCCAGCTTTTCTGCATGCTTTTTTCCAATCTCACGAAGGAATTGCCCACTCACCCCGTCTGGATACCCTAAAATATTATGATAACTATGACATATAGATGAACGTCCATCCTCCGAATCTATGACCAGCACCTGATGCATATATCTGCCAAGCTGTATCGCAGCCTGTAGCCCAGCAATTCCGCCTCCGACTATAATACACTTGTAGTCCATACCGCATCCACCTCCAATTGGTTACCCATTAGCATAACCAATTGAGAGAAATCAATCACGATACCGGTACCGTTTCTCATGCTTACTAATACTGACATCTTTCATTTGCAAAATCACACGCTTCAAAACCTCAGAAAACACTAGACCAAACGCAATTCCACCAGAAATCATGAAGGCCTTTGCCGCTAACTGCAAGGCCGTACTATAGTCATTCAAAACAAAATGCCTCATGGCGTCATAAGCGAGTCCTCCTGGTACAAGAGGGATAATCCCTGCAACATTGAAAACAATCACTGGTGTTTTATAAAATCTCGCAAAAATTTGACCAATTGTTCCAATAATAATGGAGGCAAGAAGAGAGGCTACAACCGAATCCGTTCCCTTTTCCACTAACAAGAAGTAACAAATCCATCCTATCATTCCAGAAAGTCCACCATGAATTAGCCTGTTTTTCGGGACATTAAACAACACACCAAAAGAAGCTGAAGCAAGAAAACTTGTAATGAGCTGTTGTATAATCATTTAACTCCCTCACATTCTAAGAAAAGCACAAGCGCCTTCGGAACAAAAAGTCTTTTGTTCCTGCGAAGCAAATTCAAGGAAGATTTCCCTGATGTGCTCACCCCCGATAAAGAAAACTCTCCGACTGGCAAGCCTTTAGGCGAAGCCAGAGGAGTAGTTGCACTTATGCCGGTACGGCCAAGCACAAGACGAGCCGGCATGAAGATTGTACTTTAATCTTCTTGACGGATTGTAAGAAAAGTATAGGCGACTGCCCAGGGACTCAGGTCTAGACGAGTAATTTTAAAGGCGTTCTTTGCCTTCAGAATTACTTGGCTTATCCTTTCGTCCCTAGGAGCCGACACTAGACAAGCTTGTGACCTCGAGGGGGATGGCTGCTTGCGCTAGACATTTATCTAACTTCTAAAATTTAAACTTTCTTTACTAACTATAAAATCTTAAAAACAAAGCCCAAAACGGCGGCAATTCCTGTCCCGATGGAAAGGGCTGTTAAAAAGGCATCCGCTCCTTTAGCTAAGCCTGAAGCAAAATGTCCATCCATCAAATCTCGGACAGCATTTGTAATTAACAAACCTGGAACGAGTGGCATGACAGCTGAAATGATAATTTTATCCATTTCGGTTCCAAGACCATTCTTTACCGTGATAACAGCAATCAACCCAATGACAAAAGCTGCCGCTGCTTCTGCGAAAAATTTAACTTTAATCATTTTATGAAGATAAATGTAGAGGGTATGACCAATTCCGCCAGCAATCACTGCTGGTAAAAAGTCTCCCCATATCCCCTTAAACATAATTAAAAAACAACCACTTGTAATCGATGCAGCAAGCACTTGAATCCAAAATGAATAAGATAATTTGATGCGGGCAATTTCTCTCAAATCAGATAAGGCTTGATCTACGGTCATTTCTCCGACACTAATTTTACGTGAAATACCATTAACAATGGCGACCTTCGCCAAATCTGTTGATCGTTCTACAACTCTAACTAACTTGACTCGATCAATTGGATTAGCAGAGAAAAAAATCCCTGTCGGCTGAACAAAGCTTTGTGCATCATTCAAACCAAATGCCGAAGCCATTCGATTCATAGTATCTTCAATTCGAGCCGTTTCCGCTCCGCTCCTTAACAAAATCTCTCCAGCTAGCATACAAACCTCAACGATCTTGCCAATTTCCCCTTTTGTTAAATTCAATCTAATCGCCCCACGTATGTCAATTGATATTTAACTTTTATCCTATAAAAAAAGCCTTGTCAACAGCTGACAAGACTTTTTTAGAAAATCTCATTATTTTAATACATCATGGTCAACATAGCGTTCGCCATTTATTTCACTTAATACATTAATTGCTACACGAGCACCGTCACCAGCTGTTACAATAGTATGTGCACTTATGCCAGCAACAACTCCGGCTGCCCAAATACCTTTTTTATTTGTTTCGCCTTCTCCATTTGTAACAACAGCCGTTTTCATTCTTGGTTCTCTATGTTCCTTTGTTTCAAGTTCTAGTTTTTCAGCAAGAGTTGCTAAAGCACCTGTAGCTAAGATCACATGTGAACCTTGATATGTAGCTCCACTCTCAGTTTCCAGCGTAAAGTTTCCAGCCTCACCTGTTATGTTTGTAACCGTTTCTTCTTTAATTTCCGCACCAAATTTAGAAGCTTGTTTTTTACCAACTTCAAGCATATCAGGTCCTGTGATTTCTTCAACACCATAGTGATTCCACATTAAAGCTCTAGCAGTCATACTTTTATTTGCATCCAGAAGAAGAGTCTTCTTACCAGCCTTTGCAGCATAAAGAGCCGCACTGCCACCTGCAGGGCCGCCGCCAATTATAACGATATCGTACATATTATCCATCCTTTCTAATATAGAAATTTTTCCCACTATCTATACCATAATTCTTTCCTTTTAAAATGTAAAATAAAACGCATGACCCTTTCTTTTTTGATTTTGCTGTAACTATAATAGACTTATAATTGGAATATTTTACAACAAAGGTGTAAAACTGTGGAAGTGGTGAAAATATAGCACTTATATAAAGGAGCTGAATACATTTGAAAGAAGAGATCATTCAAAGATTTACAGCATACGTCAAAGTAGATACACAATCCAACCCTGAGGTAGAAACTTGCCCATCAACACCAGGCCAACTAACTCTAGCAAATATGTTAGTAGAAGAATTAAACCAAATTGGTCTGGAGGATGTAACCATTGACGAAAATGGATATGTCATGGCGACACTTCCCTCCAATACGGAAAGAGAAGTACCAACGGTTGGTTTCTTAGCACATGTGGATACTGCGACTGATTTTACAGGTAAAAATGTCAATCCGCAAATAGTCGAGAATTATAATGGGCAGGATATTGTGCTGAATAAAGACTTGCAAGTGACACTTTCAACAGAAAAATTCCCAGAGTTAGCAAATTACAAAGGGCATACATTAATTACGACAGATGGTACGACCTTGCTTGGCGCCGACGACAAAGCAGGTATTGCGGAAATCATGACCGCCATGGATTATCTTGTTAAGCACCCTGAAATCAAGCACGGACGAGTAAGAGTTGCCTTTACACCCGATGAGGAAATCGGAAGGGGACCACATAAATTTGATGTTAAAACGTTTGATGCAAACTTTGCCTATACAATGGACGGCGGACCCCTTGGTGAATTAGAATACGAAAGTTTTAATGCAGCCTCAGCAAAACTAGTATTTAAAGGAACAAATGTCCACCCTGGTACAGCAAAAGGTAAGATGGTTAATTCAATGAAAATCGCAATGGAATTCCACAATTCTTTGCCTGTTAAGGAAGTTCCTGAACAAACAGAAGGGCACGAAGGATTTTATCATCTACTTTCCTTTGAAGGCGATGTCGAGGAAACGGTCTTACATTATATTATTCGTGATCATGATCGAACGTTATTTGAACAGCGGAAGGAAAGCGTTAGAACCATCGCTAAGGAATTACAAGAAACCTATGGAGAAGAGCGAATTCTGCTAGAAATGAATGATCAATATTACAATATGAAAGAAAAAATTGAACCCGTGAAGGAAATCGTTGATGTTGCGTATAAAGCAATGGAGAATCTTGGAATAAAGCCAATCGTGAAGCCAATTCGAGGAGGTACAGATGGCTCTCAGCTCTCTTATATGGGATTACCCACACCGAATATTTTTGCTGGCGGAGAGAACTTTCATGGAAAATTTGAGTATGTGTCTGTTGATAATATGATCAAAGCAACCGAGGTTATTGAAATTATTAAGCTTGTGGAGGCTGAAAATCTATCTCTGAACAAGTAAAAAAAGAATACATTTAAAAATTGACTACGCTATAGGTCCAGGTTGATTTGAACCACTCTTGATTGAAGTTGGAAGGCTCTAAAACCTTTGCAAGACGTAGCTATAGCTTAACGGAAAAATCAACAACCCAAGTTTAACAGATTCAAAAAATAAAGACCCCGAAGTAATTCCTCTTCGGGGTCTTTATGTTATTCTATTTTAAGAAGCCTTAATATCCTTTGGTGTACCAGACCCCTTATTCTTTCTGTTTTCAATCCATCGATCAACCATAGGCATAATATAGTAATCTAATCCTAGAAATCTACCGGATCCATTCATTAATGCAATAGAAGCAGGTAGAGCCATAAACTTATCCCAACCAAGCATAGCAGTTAGTGTGAACATCGTAAGCATACCAACACTCACAAAGCTGAATAACCATGTAAATAAACCTAGTAATATAGCAATTCCAATGAATAATTCAACAAAGACTACCATCTTTTGCATGGCAATAGCTACTTCAGGAGTAGGCATCATAATCTTCATAATGGCTTCAAACCAACCAGGCATTGAATCCAAGATTGGAGGAACAGGAGTTGGACCCGCTTCAGCCCCACCAGCAGCAGCACTTGCACCACTTGTAGCTGTTTGTAGCCAAGAAAATGGCATTTTCACAGATTCATCAACTAACCAAGAATCATTGCCCAATCCAGATGTTAAATCTTTTGAACCCCATTTAGTCTCTCCCCATAATTTGGCACCCGCCTCATCAATCCAAAACCAAGCAACCGCTAAACGCAAAGGAAAATTCCAAATAACACTTCCATATTTTCTGATAGCGTTTTGAATAAATTGTAGCATTCAAATCAGCTCCTAAATGAATAATAGATCTAGGATTGGTACTTTTCCATTCCACAAGAAAGATTAATAATAGCACAGAATCTATAGATAAAATGTATGGAAATGAAAAGTAACTTCCTCTTTTCACTATCTATTATGCATGAAAAAAATCTATAATACTGTGACTATTATGTGAATCTTAACACATAAATTGTGTCTATTTTTTAAATAAAAAAATGCCTGTATGATATTTCATCACACAGACACATTCACTTATTCACGAAGAAATCGATAATATACAAGTTTTTCAACATGTGTTAAAAGATAGTTAGCCATAATACCAATGGCGATACCAGATAAAACTCCTATAAAGGAAAGAACCGGTAAATAGAGTAAAACTGTCCAAGTTTGGGCAATCCAACTAGCCACTAGCAATTGACCCACATTATGCATAATCGCGCCTGCGACACTAACGCCAATTAAACTAATTCTTGTTGGTCCCAACTGTTTAGCTAGCAACATCCCTAGTAAACTTAGAATCGCCCCCGAGGCGCTGTACATAAAAGAAGAGAGATTTCCACCTAATAAAGCCGCGAGTGTTAAACGAACCGTAACTACTTTTGTTGTATCCTTTACAGAAAGTGTATATAAAGCCATACAGGTAATAATATTGGCTAATCCAAGTTTGGCTCCTGGTGCAAATGAAAAGGGAAAAGGGATGGCCCGTTCAATTAAGCTAATGATAACGGCTTGTGCCGCTAATAAAGCAATATAAACAAGGCGCTGGTTTTTCGTCACGATTATATCTCCCCTTTCGAGTGGCAATCCTTAAATAGCATTAAGAACTAATGATCATATCATCAATGTTCTCTCCTGCTGTTGATTGAATTTCGAGGACTAATTTATGAGGCAAACATACAGCTGTTTCCCCTGGTCTAGAAAGAAAGCCAAACTGAACACATACTTGATCATAGCAATTGGCGCCTTTAATTCGAATGCTTTCTCCACGTACCTCAATCGTATTGTAGTCACCGTCATCAGTAAAAATATCAAAAACTTCAGTTTCCGTATTACCCGTTAACGTAATTCTTCGTACTTCTTCATTATTTACCGATATAACCGCAACAGTTTGCGGCTCTCCATTGCCCTCGGCATTTGTTTTTTCGGCTTGTTGATAACTAAAAATAATAATCGGAAGAAAAGAAAGTAATACAAGGAATAGCGTAATAATAATATCCCAACGCTTAATCATATTGGAAAATGTCCACATTTCTTTTCTCCCTCCTCATTTAGAAAATACCTGTCCAAACGATGTATGTAGTCAATCAAAGAAAAGCGTGAAACCTGTAGCCTCACGCTTTATCTCATTTGATCATTTATAGTTAATTCTATTAATCATTATCACTTTTTATGGTCTTTGTAAATAGCTCGTTCTTTTCCATACCACCAATTGCCTAATTTTTTACCTAGGAATGGTAATACGTAATAGTCTAGACCAAGGAATCTTCCAGCACCGTTCATTACTGCGAAGGATGCAGGGAGAGCCCAGAATTTATCCCAGCCAAGCATAGCTGTTAATGTGAACATCGTAAGCATACCAACGCTTGCAAAGCTTGCTAACCATGTAAATAAACCTAAAAGAATACAGATACCTAAAGCAAATTCAAAGAATCCAACAAAACCTTGCATGAAGATCGCAACATCAGCATTTGGCATCATTAATTTCATGATTGCCTCAAACCAGCCAGGCATTGAATCTAAAATAGGAGGTGCAATGGCTGTGGCTCCTTCTGCTCCACCTTCCGCTGCTGCACTAGCGCCACTTGTTGCTGTTTGTAACCATTCAAACGGCATTTTAACAGATTTATCTACAACCCAAGAATCTGAACCAAGTCCACTAAATAAGTCTTTTTCCTCCCACTTCGTTGCGCCCCAAATCTTAGCTCCACCTTCTTCAATCCAGAACCAAGCAAGGTATAAACGAATTGGGAAAGTCCAGATCACGTTACCATAACGATTTGTCACATCACGGAAGATATTTCGTTTGTCTTTTGTATGGAAAATCTCATGATTAATATATTGCCAAATATAATAGCCACTACTAATGGTTAAGAAGTAGTAAATGTTAACGATATGCTTCATAAAGTTTGCAAACCAACCACTTAAACGAATACCACTAAGGTTGGCAACACCGTAACGGGCGCCGATTGATACCATCGTTCCATGGTATTTCCCTTTAAACGCGGTCTTTTCGCCTCCGCTAATAGCTGCAATAATGTTTTTAGCAGCTGTCGCACCTGTTTGTTCAGCAGCCTCCACAATTTGTGGAATCGGTTTTCCATCTTCTTCATAGTAAGCTAAGTCACCGACAACATAGGTGTCTTTTAAACCATCTGCTTCCATGTACTCGTTTACAATTAGACGACCAGCACGACCACTAGACATTCCGTAGTCCTTCGTGTCAGAATTTGCTTTTACTCCAGCCGTCCAGATTAGTGTATGTGTCGCAATTTCTTCACCTGATTTTAATAGTACTGATTCAGGCTTTACTTCAACAATCGCTGAATTTTTAAGGATTTTAACCCCTTGTTTTACCAAATAGTTTTCTGCCTTACCTGCATCTGTACGGTCAAGCATATTTAAGATCGTAGGTGCTGCTTCAACAACATATAAAGTAATTTCTTCTGGATCAATTTTATTATTTTTTGCTAAACGGATTTTCCATTCAATCAGTTCTCCAACCATTTCAATTCCAGTAAAACCAGAACCACAAACTGTGAATGTAAGCATCGCTTTACGTTTCGCATCATCTTTAACAGTTGCTGCTTTACGAACAGTTTCTTCAATATGCGTACGTAATTTAACAGCATCTTCCCAAGACCAAAGTGTAAATCCATGTTCTTTAACACCTGGTGTTCCGAAGTCGTTTGCTTCTCCGCCCATACCTAATATTAAATAATCATATGAAAAAGATCCTGTTTCAGTTGTTACCACTTTACTTTCATGGTCAACCTTGGTAACATTATCAGTTACTAGCTTTACTTTCGTACGATTAAACAATCTACGAAGATCAAATAAAATATCATTTGGTTCAACACGATGTGCAGCAACCTCATGCAGCTCGGTCATCATCGTATGATAAGAATGACGATCAATTAACGTAATCTCAACAGAATCGTCTCGTTTGTACTTTTTCGCAAGTTTTTTAGCTGCGTGTACCCCAGCATAGCCTGCGCCGATTATAACGATTTTCTTCTCTGCCACTACATTCATTCCCCTCATTTAATATAATTAATTTATATATATAATTCCCTATCCACAGATATGTGAATGAATGAACAATTACATATTACATTTGTTTATGCAAACTGTCTATGGTTTTCATAAAAAATTAACAAATTTCGACATGTTCACAGAAAAGTCAAGAAAAAACTACTTACGTTTTAATCTGCCCATCAAAACCAAAAATATCGATCTTTTCTCATTTATATCCGCTTTTTTCTCTCTAGAGGATGTAAGAAAATTGTCATATTTTGAAAGAAAAAGCTATAGACACCTTCGATGAAAAACGTTACGATGAGGGTGTTCAAGATTGTGAAACCACTTTCAAATAAGGTTTCATAGACATTGAACACATCAAATAAAATAGAAAAATTATTAAAGGGAAAGAGGTTGAAGCCAAATGAAATTTGGTAAAAAAACAATCGTTACTTCAATGGCTGTATCTTTAGCATTAATTCTCGGTGCTTGTGGAAATGACGATGCTGCAGAACCAGCAGCAACGGAAGAAACAGATCAAGCTGCTACAGAAACAGAAGAAACTCCTGAAACTACTGAAACAGAAACAACTGAAACTGAAGGACCTAAGCAACTTGCTGGCGGTCCATTACAAGATGGAACTTATACATTAGAAGAAAAAGAAATCAGTGATAAAGGTTGGAAGGCTACTTTCTCTATCGCAGTTACAGATGGTAAAATTACCGAATCTAATTACAACTATGTTGATGCTGATGGAAAATTAAAAACAGATGATGAGGCATACCAAAAGAATATGTCTGATAAAACAGGCGTAGGTCCTAAAGATTACATCCCAGCTTTAAATGATGATCTAGTGGCAAAGCAAGATGCACAACAGGTTGAAATCGTTACTGGAGCTACTCACTCTTCTGAAAGCTTCATGAACTATGCTCAACAATTAATCCAAGCAGCGCAAGCTGGTGATACTGAAACCATTATCATTGATGCAGCTGCTCCACTTCAAGATGGTGAGTATTCTTTAGAAGAAAAGAATATAGGCGCTACTGGTTGGAAAACAGTATTCAAAATGACTGTTGAAAACGGTAAAATTACAAAATCTGACTTTGCAAACTTTAACGCTGAAGGCATGAACAAACTCGAGGATGAGGCATACCAAAAGAATATGTCTGAAAAAGCTGGCGTAGGTCCGAAAGAATACTTCCCAGCATTAAACGATCAATTAGTTGAAAAACAATCTGCTGCAGGTGTTGAAGTTGTGACTGGTGCAACTCACTCTACTCATACTTTCAAACTTTATGCTGAGCAACTCATAAATGCAGCGCAAAAAGGCGATACTACACCTATCGTAGTTGACAATATCGTATTCGAAAAACAATAATAGTAGCTGGCACCTATTAACATTTTTACAGAAACATAAAAGGCTTTAGAGGTGACTCTAGAGCCTTTCGTTTATTTATCATTCTGAGCAATTGAAAGGTTTGAATGAACTATGAAGAAAAACGTTCTACTTTCCCTTTTTTTAATCATACTTACCCTTTTAGCTGGTTGTAATGGAGAAAAAGAAGAAACAAATGAAACTGCAAATACAGATCCCTATGAAAGAACTGAATTTCTCATGGGTACGGTCGTAACGATCAAAATTTACGATGAAGGAAAAGAGGATGTATTAGATCCTGTTTTTGACCGTATTCAATGGCTCGCCGATCACATCACAGTAAATGAACCCGACGCAGCAAATTCAGAAATTGCTTTAGTCAATGAAAAAGCTGGAATTGAGCCAGTTAAGGTTTCTGATGACATGTTTGAACTTATTAAAGCAGGCCTTTACTATAGTGATAAAGCTGAAGGTTCCTATGATATTACCATTGGACCTTTAACAAATTTATGGAGAATTGGGTTTCCAGATGCACGTAAACCCGAGCAATCTGAAATTGATGCTGTATTACCTTTGATTAATTATAAAGATATTAAACTTAATGAGGCTGAGAAAACTGTATTTTTAAAAAGACCTGGTATGCAGTTGGATCTAGGCTCGATTGCAAAAGGGTTTATTGGGGATGAAATCGTTGAAGTGTTAAATGAACATAACGTTACTACATCTATCATCGATTTAGGTGGAAATATTATTGTTGTAGGAAATAATCCTTCAGGAAAGAAGTGGACAGTTGGAATCCAAAACCCTGATCAAGAAGCATCACGTGGTCAAATAATTGGTAAATTAACTGCATCAGATAAATCAATTGTTACATCAGGAATTTATGAGCGTGTCCTCAATAAAGATGGAGAAAGCTACCACCACTTATTAGATCCGAAATCAGGTTATCCATTTAATAACGACATCGCTGGCGTCACAATCGTTTCTACTAAATCTATTGATGGGGATGGACTTTCTACCTCCGTGTTCTCAAAAGGGATTCAAGGTGGGCTTGAATTTATTGAACAATTTGAAGATGCAGAAGCGGTTTTTATTAGTCGTGATAATAAAGTGTATATCACTTCTGGTTTAAAAGGGAATTTTGAAATAACGAATAAAGAGTTTGAATTAGTCAATTAAATGACATCTAAAGGGGGAATCACGATGTCTTTTCGCACATTTTTACATTTTGTTGAACTTCCAACAAAAGTCGCTAGCCTATTTCCATTTTTGGTAGGCTTATTATTTGTTATCTATCGATATGAGGTATTTGATCCAATTAACACGATTATATTCTTCCTTGCCATGTTAATATTTGATTTAACCACAACCGCCATTAATAATTATATGGACTATGTAAAAGCCACAACAGATGAGTACCGTAAAAGAGAAAATATTATCGGACAAGCCAATATTCCAATTGGTTTAGCTCGTTTTACCATATTTGCTATGTTGTTTACAGCGATCGGTTTAGGGATCTGGCTCGTATTTCGAACAGACCTTTTAGTTTTGTTCATAGGGCTCGCTTGTTTTATTATTGGAATATTTTACACGTATGGTCCTGTACCAATTTCGAGAATTCCACTTGGTGAAGTGTTTTCAGGGGTCACAATGGGATTCGGGATTTTATTTCTTACTGTTTATGTCAATGCCTATAATCAAGGCATTGCGAATTTATTTGTTAATGGACAAACAATTAGTTTGCAAATCAATTTAGTCCTTTTAAGTGAGATTTTATTAGTGTCCTTACCGTGCATCTTTACGATTGCAAATATTATGCTAGCTAATAATATTTGCGACTTGGACGATGACATCAAAAACCGTCGCTTTACCTTACCTTATTATATAGGAAAGAAAAAAGCTGTTGCCCTTTATAATATCCTTTACGCCGGCTCGTTTGTTGCCATTTTAGCAGCTGTTCTTTTAAATATTTTGCCAATCATTTTATTGCTTTCTCTTCTTATCATTGTACCTGTATCAAGACATATTAGTTTATTTAATAAAAAACAAATTAAATCAGAAACATTCTCTTTAGCCATTAAAAATCTAGTATTTATCAATGGATCAATTATTGCTATGATGGCTGTATCATTCATTGTGTAAGGAGGAACATTCATGGAAAAACCAATAATTGAAGTGGAACACCTTACCTTTCGTTATGATAAAAGGGTTAAAACAGAAACCTTATCAGATGTTTCTTTATGCATTCATAAAGGGGAATGGGTGGCAATTGTTGGACAGAATGGTTCCGGAAAATCCACTTTAGCAAGAATGTTAGTTGGTTTATTAACACCCGAAAGCGGGACTATCCGGATTGATGGAAAAGTGTTAAATGAACAAACGAAATGGGAATTGCGTAGTCGGATTGGAATGGTCTTTCAAAATCCCGATAACCAGTTTATTGGAACGAGTGTCCAGGATGATGTTGCATTTAGTCTAGAAAATCTAAATATACCTTACCATGAAATGAAATCAAGAGTTGATTACGCTATTGATTTGGTTGGTTTATCGGCATTTAAAGCTCATGACCCTTCCCATCTTTCTGGAGGACAAAAACAGCGTGTCGCTATTGCAGGCGTACTTGCGCTTAATCCTGACGTATTACTTCTTGATGAAGCATTTGTTATGCTTGATCCTAGAAGCCGTCGGGAACTCCTGCAAACGTTGCAAGAGTTAAACAAAAATCAAGATATCACGATTATCTCGATCACCCATGATATGAATGAGGCTGCGTCTAGTGATCGAGTCATGATGATGAAAAAGGGGAAAATTGTAAATAGTGGTACACCTAAAGAGGTTTTTTCAAATGTACAAGACTTGGAACCCCCTTTTGCTGAAAAACTAAGAAGAACACTCATAAGCCGAAATATAAACGTCCCCGAACACTATATGACGGAAGAAGAAATGGTGCGATGGTTATGGAAATAATTTTTGATAGAGTATCTGCCGATTATCAAATTGGTCCCATTCGCACGCCTCTCGTATTGCATGACGTTAATGTGAAATTGGCATCTGGCTCTTACACAGCTGTTGTTGGATATACGGGAGCAGGGAAATCCAGTTTATTGAAGGCGATGAACGGGTTATTAATTCCGATACAAGGTCAAGTTAAAATCGGTTCAGACCTAATTAAACAAGATCATAATAAAAATGCGCTAAAATCCATTCGTAAAAAAGTTGGGATGGTCTTTCAATTCCCCGAATCCCAACTATTTGCTGAAACCGTGGAAAAGGATATTTGCTTTGGCCCACTAAATTTCGGAGTTTCTCTAGAGGACGCAAAAGAGGTAGCTAAAAAGGTTATTCAACAAGTTGGACTCTCTGTAGATGTGTTAGAAAAGTCTCCTTTCTCCCTTTCGGGTGGTCAGAAAAGACGTGTCGCGATTGCTGGAATATTAGCAATGGAGCCCGATATCTTGGTCCTAGATGAGCCTGGCGCCGGACTCGACCCTTCTGGCAAAAAGGAGATTATGGATTTAATCTCTTCCTGGCATAAAGAAAGAGGGCTAACAACTGTGCTGGTTACTCATGATATGGAAGATGTTATCTCCTATGCAGATGAGGTGATCGTGATGGAAAAGGGAACGATCGTCTTTCACGATACGGCACAAGTCTTATTTTCTAATACTGAACAAGTAGAAAAATGGCATCTTGATGCACCTGACGCCAGACGCTTCCAATTAGAGCTTGAAAAGAAAACTGGTATTACATTGAATCGGATTTGCTTAACCGTCGAGGATTTAGCGGATGCTCTTATAGAGGTGGGACTTGTATGAATAAACTAATATTAGGTCGTTACTTTCCAGGAGATTCTTGGATTCATCGTCTTGATCCAAGATCCAAACTTGTCGCCTGTATTTACTTCATTTTTGTTTTATTTTTAGCAAATAATTGGCAAACCTATGCCCTGCTCTGGGGCTTCACTTTTACAATTATGTTTCTTTCTGGCGTTAGCATCCGCACCTATATTCGTGGCGTAAAACCATTAATTTGGCTTATTTTATTCACAGTTTTTTTACAAATTTTGTTTACGTCAGGGGGAACCGTTTATTTTGAATGGGGACCGATCACGATTACCTATTACGGTTTAACAAATGGTTTCTTCATTTTCTGTCGATTTGTTATGATTGTGTTTATTTCAACCGTAGTGACGCTAACGACAAAGCCCATTGATTTAACTGATGGGATTAATTCATTGCTGCGTCCACTCCGCGCTTTAAAAGTACCTGTAGATGAATTTTCACTGATGCTTTCGATTTCATTACGATTTATTCCAAATCTTCTAGATGAAACTCAAAAAATTATGGATGCTCAGAGGGCACGAGGAACTGAATTTGGTGAAGGGAATCTCTTCCAACAAATGAAAAAGCTTGTTCCGATCTTTTTACCTTTATTTGTTAGTTCTTTAAACCGATCTGAGGAACTAGCCAATGCCATGGAAGTAAGAGGTTATCAATCGGACCAAAAGCGATCCACTTTCAGGCAATTAAGCTGGCATAAACGCGACACCCTTTGCTTGCTGATGATGCTCGTTTTAACGATTGGATTGGCATTTCTACGTAACGGCGGGGGAATCATCCATTAACGATCAAAAGGGTCAAACACGATTATTTTTATAAAAATGATCATGTTTGGCCCTTTATGTTAGAATTTTGTTTAAACAAGCAGCAATCCATCTAAATCCAAGATCTCCATTTTCTTCCCTGGCTTTTGTTTAATCAGTCCTTGCCCCTCAAGGTCAGCAAGACGACGACTAACGGTCTCAGGTGTGGTCCCCAAATAGGAAGCTAAGTCCTTTTTAGTCATCGGTAATACAAATTCCCGGGATCCATTATTTCGTTCTGAACAATCAGCCAAAAATAGGGCTATGCGAGTTTCTACCTTTTCAGTCGCCATTGCGGTTGTTTGTTTTTCAGATTGCTGTAATCGATTAGAAAACTCTGTGAGAATTTTTAAAGCAATCGAAGGATACTTCAACAGAAAATCTTGTAGATCATCGCGTTTAATCAGACAAACTTCTGTATCCACAACTGCCTCTGCATATGCCTCATGGACTCCATTTTGAAATAACGCTAGTTCACCTGTAAAGTCCCCTGGATTTAACATTCTAACTAACTGTTCTTTTCCAGACTCAGATAATCGATAAATTCTTATTTTCCCCTTATTTACAATATACAATGAATCCGATTCATCACCAGTGTGATAAACAATTTCACCTTTTTTAAACGATGCAGAACGAACGGTTTTCATTATTTCATCCATTTGTTCGGACTCAAGATGATTAAAAATGGGTACGAGTGAAACACAGGCTTTATGTCCAGTAGCACAATGATGATGTCCACAAGCTTTTACTTCTGTCATAATCAGTTCGGTCCCCCCTCCAGAATCTTTATATTGCATTGCTTCCCTAATTTGTACCTTTATTATAAGGAGAGTTTCCCTAAAAAAACTTGATTAGCGTCAAGATTAATCCGTATAGCCTTGAAATTTATCCAACCTTGTGAAAAAGTCAATCAAAAAGTGATAAAATAAATTTTGTGTCGGCAATAATTGACGCTCTTTTGGAATAATGGTCCCAACGGTTCGCGTTACATTCGGTTCAATCGGCACTTTAACCGTTGCACGCGGCAACCCATCAATTAGTGTAATCTCCGGGATTATGGTAACACCTAGACCTGCGGATACCAACCCCCTAATCGCATCAATATCTTCACCCTCAAAAGCAACATGCGGCTCGAAGCCCTGCTCTTGACAAGCCTCTACAAGGATCTCACGTAATATATACCCCTCAGGGAATAATACAAATCCATCTTCACTTAATTCACTTAGCTGTAGGGATTCGTTTTTTGCTAAACGATGATCTTTTGGAAGCAAGGCAACCATGTTTTCTGAAAACAAAACACTGCCTTTTACCTTTTTTTCCTTCATCGGTACAGGTCCAAGGAGGGCCATATCAATCTCACCTTTTGCCACTCGATCAATTAAATCATAATAGGCACCTTGCTTCAGTTGAAACTTAACATCAGGATAACGTTCTCGGAATGCCGAGATCGCCGTAGGCATCGTATAAGTAGCCAAACTACTAGGAAATCCGATACGAATCGTACCATGACCAGGATCTAAATACTCCCTAATTTCCCTCTGTGCATTTTCAATCGTTGTCAAAGCCTCTTCCATATGTTCTAAAAAAATTCTTCCGATTGGCGTTAATCGTACATTACGTCCTTCTCTTACAAATAAATTTACGCCTAATTCAGACTCCAAATTAAATATTTGTCGGCTTACCGCTGATTGAGCTACGTGCATATGTAAAGCGGCTTCTGTGACATGCTCTCGTTTAGCTACTTCGATAAAATACTGAATCTGTCTTAGCTCCATCTATTTCACCTCTACCCTACTTCAAAAATTAGTAACATTTTCTCGATTAATCTCATTTTAGCATGAATTTAATCTATATTATATATTGTAAAGATAACTTACAAAGTATTACAATACATTTATAGAAAGTTGAAGAATACTTTCAAATTGTAAGATTTTTTCTCAAACACCAAAGATACGGATCCTAAATATAATGACAAAAGTTAAATATTGGCTATTTAAATATTTTATTTATTTTTATTTATATTAAGGATAGTAGTTAATTCGAAAGGAATGGTCATCTTGGTAACAAAATCAATATCAGACACTCAAGGCTCTAAGTATGTAAAGGAAGTATTTGAATCGGTTAAAAAGCGTAATCCACATGAGCCTGAGTTCCATCAAGCAGTTAAAGAAATTTTAGACTCTCTTATTCCAGTGTTCGATAAACACCCTAAATATATGGAACAAGGTGTATTAGAGCGTATTGTTGAGCCCGAAAGAGTCATTACGTTTAGAGTTCCATGGGTAGATGATAACGGCAAAGTCCAAGTAAACCGTGGATTCCGCGTCCAATTTAATAGCGCAATCGGACCTTACAAAGGCGGATTACGTTTCCATCCATCTGTAAATGCTAGTATTATTAAATTTTTAGGCTTCGAACAAATCTTCAAAAACTCTCTAACTGGTCAACCTATCGGGGGCGGTAAAGGGGGATCTGACTTCGATCCAAAAGGAAAATCAGATGCGGAAATCATGCGATTCTGTCAAAGTTTCATGACTGAATTAGCTAAACATATCGGTCCAGATACGGATGTACCTGCTGGCGACATTGGCGTTGGCGCTAGAGAAATTGGCTATATGTTCGGTCAATACAAAAGACTACAAAACGCTTTCCATTCGGGTGTTCTTACAGGTAAAGCTGTTGGCTTTGGCGGCAGCTTAGGTCGTACTGAAGCGACTGGTTATGGAACGGTTTATTTTGTCCAAGAAATGCTTAAAGATAAAGGGCTTGATTTCAAAGACAGTACAGTGGTTGTTTCTGGTTCAGGTAACGTAGCTATTTATGCGATTAAAAAAGCGCAGGAATTAGGTGCAAAAGTTGTAGCATGCAGCGATTCTAACGGATATATTTACGATAAAAATGGGATTGATTTAGAAACGGTAAAACGTTTAAAAGAAGTGGAAAGAAAAAGAATCTCTGAATATGTAAAAGAGCATCCAGACGCTGATTATTTTGAAGGCTGCGAAAACATCTGGTTAATTCCATGTGATATCGCTTTGCCATGCGCAACTCAAAATGAAATTGATGAAACTTCTGCAAAAATCCTTGTAACAAATGGCGTTAAAGCAGTCGGAGAAGGTGCCAATATGCCTTCTACATTAGAGGCTGTTGAAATATTCCTTGAAAATGACGTCCTATTCGGACCTGGTAAAGCAGCAAATGCTGGTGGTGTTGCTGTATCTGCTCTAGAAATGGCACAAAACAGCGCAAGAATTTCTTGGACTTTTGAAGAAGTGGATACTAAATTACATGAAATCATGGTAAACATCTACCGTAATAGCATGAATGCTTCTGAAGAATACGGGCATCCAGGAAACCTTGTCGTAGGTTCCAATATCGCTGGATTCTTAAAAGTAGCCGATGCAATGATTGCACAGGGAGTTATTTAAAAAAGGAGTTAAATCTCTTTTTGTTTGATACCAGTTAAAAAGGGTTTCTAGACGGTTGTAAAATCGTCCAGAAACCCTTTTTTCATGTCTTTAAGACTATTTGTTCATTGCTGCTAGAAAATCCCCTAGCAGGTCATCTGCATCCAAATCTTCGGCATTAGAGTCTTCTACATCCATCTCATCTAGTTTCACTGAATCCCAATCAAACTGACTTAAATCATCCTCTAAGTCTTGAGATGGCTCACTCTCTATACGATCAACAGCAGCAGCTATTTCGGCATTTTCCTTATTTAAAAGGGGAGGAACTTCTTCCTCTTGTAAATAAAGTGCCTCGTCAATATCAATGGAATTACTGTTAAGTGATGCCAATAACGAAGTAGCACGGATTGGATCTGAAATTAAGTGATGAACAATGGTCCCTAGCAGCGCCTCAGAATGTTCATGCTTCAACCAATCCCTTTGAGCCTTTGTCAACTTCTTAGGAAGGGGAATCGTAATTAATTCTCGATCCCCTGAATGGGTTTGATTTACCCCTTCCATGACAAATTCGGCAATTTTACTAGAAAAGTTCCTGCGTTCCGTATCCTTAAGATGCTGTAATTGTTTTAATGTATGATCAGGGGTGTCAGAGGGGATTCGAAAAGAAATCGTTTGTCCCCGCTTCACCTCATTCGCAGAAGGCTTGTTCATCTAACATCACCTTATTTTGTGTTAACTGCTTTTTTACTTTCATCGACCTTTTGCTTTTGTTTCTCTTGCTTTCTTACAAAGTCCGTAATGAGCTTATAATAGGCGTTCGCCATCATCCAAATGCTCTCTTTCTCATCTTCAAAGAAATCAATATTATAGCCATCGAGATTATTATTTAATGTTTTTAAATAATCCTTCAGTACATTTGATCCTCCACCGACAAAATAGCAGATTTCAGTTTGAGAATTCTTTTGCCATGTATTGCGTAGTAGTCGATACTGCTTTTTCGCTAAATCTAAAAGAATGCGATCTGTAATATCATGAACACTTGTACGACTACCCTTTACCATAATATGATTTCGATCGTGTTTTTTCGTTAAAATCTCAACCACATCTCTACGACTATCTAGTTCAATACCATGTTTCTTTCTGATTTCTTCTCTAATTTCCTCTAAAGCTTCAGATACCCCAAGATTAAATCCTTGTGCTTTATCATCGTCGACATTACGGTTTTTAATAACCGCAATATCAGTTGATAAACCTCCAATATCTTGAATAAGTATTCTCTTATCAATTAAATCCTTATTAATGATATTTAAGTTATTATCAAGGACTAAATTAATATAAGCCGCAAATCCCTCTGGATATACCTTTACTTCATCAAATTTAATATTAACCTTAATTCCTTGATATTTTGGAGTAACTAAAAATTCAACTTGGTGTACGTTACCTAATAGTTTTGAACGGTAACCCGCATCTCTTCCTTCTTTTACTTCTCGAAGAGGAAGCCCTGTTCCAAGTTTATAGTTGGCATCGATAATGTTTCCGTTTCTACGGAATACACTTGTATTTTCTTCCCGTACAGCATCTAGAGCCAATGTTGTAAATAGCATGACTAACGTTTGATCCTCTTCAGATTTACTGCTTCCAGGATCTAATTCCGTTGCATTGTGGCTTTTTGTTGCTAAATTCCCCACACGATAAATGGCATTATTATCGTTTAGAGCAGGGGAGTGGACTTTAACATGAATTCCATCTAAAGGATCCTTTTGGTCTAACTCTTCAATTCCGATAACTGGGCGATCCTCTACATCAATTGCAACAATATTAGGAATATTAAGTTCAAAGTCTAATTTTCCAAAGATAGCTTTAACAGAATCGTTACCTACATCAATAGCGGCAATTCTTGAATTACTCATTTATTTACATCCTTTCTGACATATCTATTAATAGAATTTTTACATGATAGAGATGTTTTTCTTGTGTTTTAAGATTACACAAGATTGGTAGATTTTTCAATAGAGTACAGCAAAAAGATAAATAAATGTAACATTATACACAGTTTTCGTAAGCATGTTTACAAGTTTACTTTATCGTTTACATGTTTTCAAAACACGTACACTTGTTGATTTATGAGGTTATATACGTATTTGTATACTTGTAAACATTATTTGTATACATTTGTTTACGACATTGTTTACATGCATACACTTATGGTAAACTTGTAAACTTTTTTTGTATATAACAAAAAAATTAATAAAAAAGGGTAGTAGCGGACTATATTTTTTCCCATCTACCCTCACGTTATCAGTCTATAAAACTAGTGATTTATTATTTAAAAAGCTAAGTTTTCCAATTCGATCACTTCCAGAATTCGTTCCTCTTCTAATAGTAAACCAACGCAAATATAACCTTCACCATGCTTGACAAATCCATTAACTACAGCAACAGCCACATCGCCCTGGTCTAGTAAGTAATCAGCAATATCCTCACTAGTAAAACCATTGGGAACAGGGAGCCAGACAAAAAAAGAACCCGCTGAGGCTTGTAAATCCCAGTTAATTTCACGGCAAACTGAAACAAAAGTATCTCGTCTCTTTTCGTATCCTTGAACTGATTCATCAACACATGTTTGGTCTATAGTTAATGCAACAACCGTAGCCCTTTGTACAGCAGGGATTAAACTGCAATACAGAGGGTCCTAAATCAAATTGATCGCTTCAATGATTTCCTACATTCCCAACGGCAAAGCCAACACGCCAACCGGTCCTTGTAGGTTTTCGATAATGTATACATTTCAATTTCAACATCCTTCGCACCTTCTACTTCAAGGAAACTTGTTGGCTTTTGACCATCAAACCCTATTGCACCGTATGCAAAATCATGAACAACAGCATTTAATTTTCTTTCGCAATAGCTACCGTTTCTTCAAAGAAATCCTTATTTGCCTACGCCCCTGTGGGGTTATTAGAATAATTATGGGTACATCAGTTTTCCTTCTTCCTTTTGGCTTTCAGTAGACTCGTAATAGTTAGGTAGATATTGATTTTCTTCTACTAATGGAAATGTTTCATAGCGAACATTAGCTAGAGCGATTCCTGATAAATAGTCGGGAAAACCTGGATCTGGCAATAACATCAAGTCCCTTTCGTTCGATAATCACAATGAAAGCCCGACAAACCCATTTTTCATTTCTAAAGACTATTTATTCATGGCAGATAGAAATTCCCCTAGCAGGTCATCTGCATCCACTTCCTCTATTTTTACCGATTCCCAATCAAATTCACTTATATCATCCTCTAAGTATTGGATCGTTCAGTCTCTATACGGTCAAAAGCAGCAGCTGTTTCAGCAAATTCCTCACTTATCAGCTTAGAGACTTCTTGCTCTTGCAAATAAGGAGCTTCGTCAATATTTATGGAATTATTGTTAAGTGATGCCATTAACGAAGTAGCACGGATTGGATCTGAAAGTAAGTGATGGAGAATGGTTCCTAGTTATGCCTCTGAATGTTCATGTTGCAACCAATCCCTTTGGACCCTCGATATTTTTTTGGAAGGGGAATTGTAATTAATTCTCGATCCCCTGAATGGATTTGGTTAGCCCCTCCCATAACAAATTCAGCAATTCACTTAAAAAGTTCTGCGTTCCGTATCCTATAGATGTTGTAATTGCCTTAATGTATGATCTGGGGTATCAGAGGTGACTCGAAAGGAATCATTTGTCCTCGCTTTATTCGTTTACATGTTTACAAAATTCGTACACATATTGATTTATCAAGATGTATATGAATTTGTATACTTGTAAACACTTTTGCATACATTTTGTTTACGACATTGTTTACTTGCATACATTTATCGTAAACTTATAAACATTTTTGTATACAGTAAAAATTTTAAAAAAAATGGGCAGTAGGGAATTATATTTTTTCCCTACTACCCTCATTATCAGTCTATAAAACTAGTAATCTCTTATTTAAAGAGCTTAAGTTTTTCAATTCGATTAACAGCTTCCAGTAAGCGATCCTCATCTAATAATAATCCAACCCGAATATAGCCTTCACCATGCCTCCCAAAGCCATTACCGGCAGCAACAGCAACATCAGCCTTATCTAGTAAATAATCAGCAAATTCTTCACTAGTAAAACCTTGGGGGATAGGAAGCCAAACGAAAAAGGAACCTGATGAAGCTTTTACATCCCAGCCAATTTCACGGCAAGCCGAAACGAATGTATTACGTCTTCTTTCGTATCTTTGAACGAGTTCCTCAACACAAGTTTGATCACCAGCTAATGCAGCAACTGCTGCTCTTTGTACAGCGGGAAATAAACTACAATACAGATGGTCCTGAATCAAGTTGATTGCTTCGATAATCTCTGCATTCCCAACAGCAAACCCTACACGCCACCCAGCCATATTGTAGGTTTTCGATAATGTATACATCTCAATTCCAACATCTTTTGCACCTTCAACCTCAAGAAAACTAACTGGTTTTTGACCATCAAACCCAATCGCTCCATAAGCAAAGTCATGCACGATAGCGATATCATTTTCCTTTGCAAAAGCAACCGTTTCTTCAAAAAACTCCTTACTGGCGGACGCCCCTGTGGGATTGTTTGGATAATTTAAGTACATAAGCTTTGCTTGTTCCTTTTGACTTACAGTAAAATCATGATAGTTAGGTAAAAAGTGATTCTCTTCCACTAATGGGAATGTTTCATAGCGAACATTGGCAAGAGCGACACTTGATAAATAGTCAGGATATCCTGGATCTGGCAGCAACATCAATTCACCTTCATTAAGTAAGCACAGAGGCAGTTCGACTAGCCCTGTTTTGGTACCAAACAAAATAGCTACCTCTTTATCCGGATCAAGGTCAACATGATATTGCAGTTTATAAAAGGCCGCTGCAGCCTCCTTTAATTCTGGAATTCCCCGAAATAAGGAATATTTATGTGTTTGTGGGTCCTCAGCTGCCTCTTGTAACGCTTTAACAATATGTGAAGGCGTAGGTTGGTCAGGGTTCCCTTGCCCTAAATTAATAATATCTCTCCCTTCAGATATGGCTTTATTCACTTTATTAACAAGAGTAGAAAAAAACTGTACGGGTAGTTTCTTTAAACGTTCAGAGTATTCCATCGTATCCACCTTTATCTGATCAAATTCCTCCGTCGAATTGCGACCGGATTTTTATCGAGCTTGTTCGATAAAAATCCGTGGTATCCTCCGGAGTCTAACTTCATTCAGCAGCAGTTAAACCCATCAAAAAATAGTAAAAAATTTATCATTCATCTCTTAACTTTAGAAATGGAAAACTTCTACTGAATAAAATTATATGATTGATGTTTTAATTGAAATTCTATAATCTTTATATTAAAAAGTCTAGAGGCGGTGTAAGAATGAAAATTGCATGTGTTCAAATGGATATCGCATATGGAGAACCCGAGATAAACTATACTAAAATAGAAAAATATATAAAAGAAGCAGCACAACAAAATGCAGATGTCATTGTATTTCCAGAAATGTGGAATACCGGCTACGCCTTGAGGGAATTAGATAGACTTGCAGATGAAAACGGCAGTAAGACACAACAATTATTAAAACAACTTTCCTTTAAGTACTCTGTTAATATTGTAGGGGGATCCGTTGCAACAAAACGGGATGGAAAATTTTTCAATACAATGTACATCACAGATAGACAAGGTAACATTTTATCTCAATATGATAAAGCCCATCTTTTTAAACTAATGGATGAACACCACTATATGGAACCCGGGCAAAGGATGAATAACTTTGAATTAGACAATATACCATGCGGAGGAGTTATCTGTTATGATTTACGCTTTCCTGAATGGATTCGACAACATGTCCTTCAATCCGCTAAAATCATGTTCATCCCTGCTCAATGGCCAACAAAGCGAATTGACCATTGGCAAGTACTGTTGCAAGCAAGGGCTATTGAAAACCAATGCTTTATTGTAGCCGTTAATCGAGTAGGAAAAGATCCAAATAATGATTTTAACGGACACTCCATGGTGATTGCTCCTTGGGGAGAAGTCCTTTTAAGCGGTCAAACAGATGAAGGAATCTACTATACGGAAATAGAATTAATGGAAGTCGATGAAGTCCGCCAAACCATCCCTGTTTTTGAGGATCGTAGAACCGATTTATATAATAAGTAAAGTGAAAATAATAAAAACAAATAATCTTTTTATTGACAAAGGATTAATAGATTAGTACTATTCATATATAATTTAATTCATTCAGAATTTAAACAATTTGATATATGTAACTTATCCAGAGTGACTGAGGGAAAGGCCCTATGACGTCCGGCAACCCCCATACGGGAAGGTGCCAAATCCTACAGAATCTTTTATTCTGAGAGATAAGTCGAAGTCTAAATTTGTATTTCGATGCTTCTTTCAAGTGAAAGAAGCTTTTTTAAAATCTATAATCCTCTTTATTCCTATCTAATTAATCAGTTTTGGTTGAAAGAAGGTGCCTTATGATCGAAATTAAAGATCTTACAAAAATATATAAATCAAAAAATGGTCTGATTAAAGGGGTTGATGACGTATCATTAATCATTGAAAAAGGTCAGATATACGGAATTGTAGGATATTCAGGGGCTGGGAAAAGTTCCCTTCTCCGTTGTATTAATTTACTTGAACGCCCTACCTCTGGTGAGATATTAGTTGATGGAACAAATCTAACAAAATTAAATAGTCAACAATTACGAAAGGCTCGCCTTAAAATTGGTATGATCTTCCAACATTTTTACTTAATCAGTCAAAAAACAGTGGCTGAAAACATCGCTTTTTCATTAAAAGCAGCAAAGGTCCCTAGTCATAAAATTGATCAACGCGTGAATGAACTTTTAGACATGGTTGGTCTATCTGATAAGAAAAATGTTTATCCAGCACAACTTAGTGGAGGTCAAAAACAAAGAGTCGGAATCGCAAGAGCGCTTGCTAATAATCCAACCGTCCTGCTTTGTGATGAGGCTACTTCTGCACTCGATCCAACGACAACAAGATCGATCTTAAAATTATTGAAAAAAATTAATGAAGAGCTGAACATTACCATTGTGTTAATCACCCACGAGATGGATGTCGTAAAAGAAATATGCCACCGAATGGCGATCATGCAGAATGGTAAAGTCGTGGAAGAAGGACCTGTTTATGATATTTTCGCTAGTCCACAGACAGAATTAACGAAGGAGTTTATTAGCTCTGTTGTCAATTACGATATTCCAATTGCGATTTTAGAAAAGTGTAAAGGAACCATCATTAAGGTCACATTCAAAGGCGGTATTGCTGGAGAGGGCATTATCTCTGATACTCTTCAGCAATTTAATGTACAAGGTAACTTCCTTCATGGCTCAATTGAATATATTCAAGAGTCCCCATTAGGAGTTTTTATCATGGAAATGAATGGATCCCAGGATGATATTGATCAGTCAATAGGATTTATTCGAAATCGAACTGCCGAAGTGGAGGTACTGCGTCATGGGATTTGATTTTCAACATCTTATTGAACTTTTACCCGATATCAATACGGCCTTTTTTCAAACCCTTTATATGATTGGGATTTCACTAGTTGTGGCGCTTGTCATTGGATTGCCCGTTGGAATTCTATTATTTATCACAGATAAAGGACTATTTTGGGAGAATCGTTTCGTTCAAAATGTATTAGGTTTTATTGTGAATTTAATTCGCTCAATCCCCTTTATCATATTACTTGTTGCCCTAATTCCTTTAACAAAGGCCATTGTAGGAACCCAAATTGGACCATCTGCAGCTAGTGTTTCACTGTCTGTTGCAGCGATCCCCTTTTTCGCTAGAATCGTAGAGAACGCCCTACGCGAAATTGATAAAGGTGTCATTGAAGCAGCGATTGCCGCGGGCGCTACACCATGGATGATCATAAAAGATGTTTTACTCTTAGAGGCAAAGTCAGGGATTATTTCAGGTGTTACGCTGACTTTAATTAGTTTAATAGGATTTTCAGCAATGGCTGGTACCGTCGGCGGTGGTGGAATCGGCGACTTAGCCATTCGTTTTGGTTATTATCGATACGATAATACAATTATGATTGCCACTGTTGTCATCTTGATTGTGTTAGTACAAGTGATTCAAATACTTGGTGATTTTATCGCCAAGGCTGTAGATAAAAGGTAAATAATATTATTAATAAAAGAAAGAAGGTTTTATGAATGAAGAAGTGGTTAGTTACACTCGTTTTATTTTTAGCTGTAGGCTTATTAGCAGCGTGTGGCGGCGGCGACACAGAGGAAGGTACTGATAATGCAGGGAAAGCATCAGAATCAAAAGAAATTGAATTAGGAGCAACTGCAGGTCCATATAGTGACATGTTATCAAAAGCGATTATCCCTAGTCTTGAAGAAAAAGGGTATACAGTAAAATTAACTGAATTCAGTGATTACATTCAACCGAACAATGCCCTTGATAACGGGGACATTGATGCGAATCTCTTCCAACATACGATTTATCTAGAAGACTTTGCTGAAAAAAATAATATGGATTTAACACCATTGATTATTGTTCCAACTGCACCGATGGGAATCTATTCAAACGTTTATAACTCATTAGATGAAGTAAAAGATGGAGCAACTATCGCAATTCCAAACGATCCAACGAATGCGGCTCGTGCATTTAATACATTACAAGATGCTGGTTTAATAACCGTTAGTAAAGATGCAGATCCTTTAACAGTATCTGAAAAGGATATTGAGGAAAATCCTAAAAATCTAGAATTCCAGCCGATTGAAGCAGGTCAGCTACCACGTGCCGTTGATAGCTCTGACCTATCCGCAGTACCAGGAAACTTTGCCATTGCTGCAAGCATGGACTTACTTGATGCCTTACAGCTTGAAAATATGGATGATCGTTATCGTAATGTCGTTGCGGTTAAAACAGATAATAAAGACTCTCAATTAGCAAAAGATATTATCGAGATCGTTGAATCTGAAGACTTTGAAAAAATAATCGATGAAGAATTCAAGGGCTTTGGAAAACCGACGTGGATGACTGAAAGATAAAGATTAAATACCCCTATTAAGATAGGGGTATTTTTTGTAAATTGAGATTCTTACTACCTAGATAAACGAGAAAGGAAGAAACAGTGATGGAAACTATTTTTGTACATGGAGCTCCTAGTGAGTACGTCCTAGAAGCTGGAGTACTCAATCGGTTAGAAGAGAAATTATTAGAACGTGGTTTTCAAAAAGTCCTGATTGTTCACGGTGAAAAATCTTGGTCTGCTACAGAGCCTTATTGGCCTAGTCTCAATAAAATTGAGTATACTAGATATCAATATCATGGAGAAAACTCTTTATCCCAAATTGATACAGTTGCTACTCTCACTTCGGAAGGATCCTATGATGCCATCATTGGCGTAGGCGGCGGAAAAGTCCTCGATTTAGTAAAATCAGCAGGTCATGTTTCTCATAAACCGACTGTTTTAATTCCTACTCTGGCATCCAATTGTTCCCCTTGGACGCCAGTAAGCGTGATCTATGATGATGCTGGCACATTTAATCGCTTTGATATTTACCCTGTTGGTGCATCACTCGTGTTAATAGAACCTGAAATCTTATTGCATGGTCCTCTAGACATGTTTGTTGCTGGGATTGCTGATACTCTTGCCAAATGGTATGAAGCTGATGTTCAGTTAGCCCATATTCAAAACAAATCTGTTCCCCTTGAAATCTGCTACTTCACTGCAAAACAATGCAAGGAGATTTTATTACAGTATTCGGAAGGTGCTGTAGAAGCTGCTAATTGTGGAACACTAAATGATGATTTTATTAAAGTGGTCGAAACCATTATTATGCTTGGTGGAATGGTTGGAGGTTTTGGTGACCATTACGGTCGTGTCGCTGGCGCCCATGCAGTTCACAATGGACTGACTGTCTTAGAGGAAACCCACCATGCCCTACATGGTGAAAAAGTTGCATACGGAATTCTTGTTCAATTAGTTCTTGAAAACAAATGGGAGGAGATTAAAAGCATCCTTCCCTTTTATCAGACATTAGGCTTACCCCTTTCACTTAAAAATCTAGGCGTTAACCAAGTCACGGAAGAAATGATGGTAAAAGTAGCTGAGAAAACCGTTATCCCAGAAGAATCTATTCATGTCTTACCTGGAGAAATGACAGCTGACGTGGTTAGTAAAGCCATCAAGGATTTAGAAGAATATATTCATTTAGTACTATGCGCATAAAAACAAAAGCTTACCAAACGGTTTCCTCGTTTGATAAGCTTTTTTTAAAAATTAGATATTTTCACTAACAGAATCTTGTTTTTTATTAAATAGTAGCTTGTCAACAGATAGTAATTTACTACCATTAATCACAATTACGACTGCCATTGCTAACAAAGCTAAATCCAATTCCCATCCAGCTCCTGTACCGTTCCCTAGAAATCCTGCTGCTAATTTCCCCTTTATAATAGCGCCAATCATGATAATACCTAATAAAGCAGAAACGACTTTACTCCCCAATCCAATAATTAAAGCCAATCCACCAACTAACTCAATGATCGCTACTACATAGGCTAATGAACCTGGTAGTCCAATACTTGCAAACCAACCTACCGTATTTTCAATCCCACCTGAAAATTTTACATAACCATGAACAAAGAATGTAATCCCCAATATTACTCGTAAAATAAGTGTACTTACTTCAAATTTGTTTTCCATTCTGTTTCTCTCTCCCCTGTATTAGTTTCATATTGTATTTACTTAATGAAATGCGCCAAGTTTAATCACGCTTCAAACTGCCGCATCCTGTGGCTTTCTCTTGACTATAGGACGTCCTTGTCCGTCGTCGAGATCACTCGATAAATTCCCCTTAAAATTCTGTGGCATCCCCACAGGCTTAACTTCATTCAGACAAGCATGGACCCCTCTGAATTGTTAAAAGCTATCATTCTTCTCACCAATTATACAAGTGTAAGGCACCTTCTATATGAGGTTAACCAAATTGCCAAACACTGTGGCTCAAGTTACCATATCGATAACTGCGATGCAGTAATTTAGCTTGTTTTGTATCGTCGGCAGCTCCCATAGCATAAAAGATTGGAACAAAATGCTCTTTGCCGTAAGGTGGCACAGCATGTTGAGCATTTGGTGCTAACGAATAGTAGTCAAATAGTGATGCTGTATCCCAAGTTGTTAAATGATTCTCCAACCATTGATCAAAATCAACCGCCCATTGTACATTTTCCTTACCATCCTTCTCCCACGCGACCATTCGAAGGTTATGAACGGTACCACCACTGCCAATGATCAAAACATCCTTTTCACGCAAGCTTGATAAAGCCCTTCCGATTCCATATTGCTCCTCTGGAGTTAAACGCTGATTAACGGACATGGAAATCACTGGTATATCAGCATTTGGATAAAGCATTCTAAGTACCACCCATGCTCCATGATCTAAACCACGCTGGGAATCTACTTCAAAAGGTATCCCTTGTTGGCTAAATAAGCTCTTAATTTCTTCCGTTATAGACTTATCGCCTTTTGCCGGATATTTAATGCGATATAAGGGTTCAGGAAATCCCCCAAAATCATAAATGGTTTCAAATTCATCATCTACATCACTTACCCGCTGTACGGGTGCCTCATAGTGAGCTGAAAAAAGAACGATAGCTTTTGGTTTAGGTAATGTTTTTCCTAGTCCATTTAAAAACTGTGTATAATCATTATTTTCAATTGCCAATAATGGTGCTCCATGAGCAATAAAAAGTGCTGGTAACATCGTTTTTCCTCCTTTTATTGTAGTAATTGATCTTGAATCCATTTCAATAGATCTTGGTGATTTTTCAATGAGATGGTATGACCTTCTGGATACGAATAAAAGCTTACTTTCGCTTCTAGTTTTTTGAAGTATTCTTGGGCCTCAACCCCCCATTGATAGGGTAAAACCCCGTCCATTTCACCATGCGAAATAAATACAGAAAGGTGATCAACTGGTTGTATTTCGTAATCTTCTATAACAAGTTTAGGGAGATACCCACTTAAAGCAACAATCCCCTTTATCTTTTTCCCAAGAGTTAAGGCAAGGGACATGGATAATATTGAACCTTGACTAAACCCTAGTAAAAATACCTGCTCTGAATCAATTGGGTATTGTTCAGTAGCATATTCAATAAAATGAGTTAACTGATTTAATGATTGTTTAAAAATATCACGATGCGGTTTTCCATATCCCTCTATCGTAAAAAAGGTAAAACCAGGACCTTGAGAAATGGGACCGCGGATACTAAAGATATACATTTGCTCTTCTAATCCGTGTACTAAAGGGAACATATTCTGTTCATTACTTCCCATACCATGCAACAAGAATATCGCAGGATACTTTTTATGCGGATCTATTTTATTAGGTTTACGAAGTTCATAGTACAAAGACGACTCCATACTCTTCCTCCCTTTAAGTTTTGTAATAAGAAATTAAGTTTTCAAATATGAATATTTATTGTTTATAAATTAACAGAGAATGATATGGATTGTCAACAGTTTTTTTTGGTAATATAAATATTAGTTTCATAAAAGAAAACTTTTGAGGTGATTAAACTGGATATCGGCGCCAAAATTCGTAAAATACGAAAAAGAAAACAGATTACGATAGCCCAAATGTGTGAGGCTACTGGTCTATCTAAGGGATTTATTAGTAATGTTGAAAATAATCACACCTCTCCTTCTATCAATACCTTACAAACGATTGCAAATTACCTTGAAGTTCCATTGCCTTATTTATTGCTTGAAAGAGAAGAACATATGCGTATTGTGAAAAAAAAAGAACGAGCAATTTCCACACATCATTCATTAAAAGTGGAGCATATCGCTTCATTCGGTGGATTACGGATGATGATGATTGAATTCGAACCAGGAGAGTCAATGGGGGAAGCGAATGCCCATGAAGGAAAAGAAAGCCATCTAATCTTAAAAGGGAGAGTTCTTGCGGAACAAGGAGAAGATTCCTTTATTTTAGAGGAAGGCGATTCCTTTAGTTGGAATGCCTGTGTCCCTCATTTTGTAAAAAATGTTGGCGATGAAAAGGCAATTATTTTAATTGCTGTTCATTCGGAAGAAGAATTAGAAGATATATTTTAAGCTTGCCCTACCTTTTGGTCTTCATCGATAAAATGAAGACTCTTTTTTGTGTCATTTTACTCCCTTTTGGTCTTCATTAACGGTATGAAGACCTTTTTCCATGTACTTTTACTTCATTTTAGTCTTCAAGATCAGTATGAAGACCCTATTTTACAGTCTTTTACCTTATTTCTGTCTTCATTTGAAGAAAACCCCCTAAGTTGTTTATAAAAATCACTCTACCTTTCCTTGTTTAAAATCCAGAATATTTGTACAAGATGATAGCAACGGATCAAACACCACAATGAAAGGTCGTCAAATAATGATCGTTTATCAAGATATAGGGAAAGGAATACCCATTGTCTTTATTCATGGGCTTGGCAGTAAAAAAGAGGCATGGGAACCACAACATGAACTCGCCAGTCACTATCGCCTTATTATCCCAGATATTAGGGGACATGGAGAAACGGCTATAGACCGTGATATTACGGTTAAAAACTTTGCCCTTGATATCATCCATTTACTAGATTATCTTCAGATTCCCTCAGCTTATATATGCGGTTTATCATTAGGAGGTATCATTGCCCAGGAGATATTCTGGCAACGCCCAGAAAAGGTCAGCGGCTTAATTCTTGCCAATACGACATCCTATATCCCTGTTCTGCTATCCTACCATTCCATTCAACGTTCCAAACAACTTATGATGCATAGTAAAGAACGATTACGAACTCGAATTGTACAGACTGCATTGTATAATCAATCATTTAAAGAAGAAGCTTTGAATGGATTTCAAATAAGGGATACTTATATCGATTGTGCTAAGGCACCGATTGGAATTAACTATTTTAGCATTCTCCCAATTATTCATAAACCTGTCTTATTGATCGGTGGGAGACACGATAGAGTCACACCATTTCTTAACATGGTGATGATGGGAAATCTAATAAGACATTCCCAGACAATCCTATTTGAAAACACAGGACACTTAAGCAATATTGAACAAAAAGAGGCTTTTAATGAGGCTGTTGATCAGTTCCTTCAAAGAGTGGGTTAAAAAAAGAAACGGGTGTCCATAAAGGACACCCTAGAAATGAGTTTATCTTGTCAATTTTCCGATTAATTAGAACGTTCTTCTAACCAATCTCCAACCGTTGGATACGTAATTTTTGTTGCCTTGCTACCAAATGTAATGGAAGTGTGGCCAACAGGTAAATCAATATATTGCTTATCTTTACTTGAGATGACATCCATTAATGCTTCCACTTGATGTGGTTGAGCAATAATATCATTTTGTCCTGATAGATTTAACACATTTGCCTTAATGTTGCTTAAATCTACCTTTTGACCGCGAATAACAAGTTCGCCTTTAATAAGCTTGTTTTTCTGATAAAAGTCTCTAATCCACTGACGATATGCTTCACCTGGGAAAGGAATCCCATCGTTTAACCATTTTTGAAGGAGTTTCCAGCTTTTAACAAAGCTTGAGTTTTCAGCACGGTCAACCAAGCTCACATATGGTCCGTAGAAGTTGGACATTGGTTTCACTAATTTGTTACCAAAGTCAATCATTTCTGGTGGCACAAGACCTAATGTATCAGCAACCTTATCAACATCAAAGTGCTTCTCATCTAGCATTTCACCGTATAATCCTGTATTCTCAAAATCAAAAGGACTTGTCATAAAGACAATATTACGGATTGGTAATTCTGGGTGTAGCGAAGCAAAAATACCTGTCATCGTACCACCCATGCAATAACCAAATAAGGAAACTTCATCTGCACCGGATGTACGAAGAACCTTTTTAACCGCACGTGGGATGTAATCTAAAATATAATCATCTAACTTCATATTTTTATCTTCATAGCCTGGTGTACCCCAGTCAATTAAGTATACATCGAAGCCGCGGTTTACTAAGTATTCTACAAAGCTTCCACCTTTTGTTAAATCCAAAATATATGGCTTATTAATTAAGGCATATATCATCAAGATTGGAACCTTGTGCTCAACTGGCTTATCCGAAATATAACGGTATAACTTTGCCTTATTTTTCGTCCAAATGACTTCTTTAGGTGTTGGTGCAACTTCAGGTTCTGCATCAACCATGACATCTGTAGCCTTTTTCACTTTATTAAAGACTTGTTGGTACTCTTCTGGCATGAATTCAGCCATTTCCTTCCACTCTTCAGTTACGAAAATACTAATGGTACTCACTCCTTAAAAAATATAATTCTTCTATAAAAGATATACAGTAGATGAGTGGATCATTACAAATTACATGTAAATTCCGCCATTAATATTTAACTGTTGACCTGTAATATAGTCACCGTCTTTGCATAGGAACACTACGCCTTTTGCGATTTCTTCAGGCTTACCAAGACGCTTTTGAGGGATCTTCGCTTTAAGTCCATCAAGAACTTTCTCAGGAATAGCTGCAACCATTTCAGTTCCAATATATCCAGGGCAAATTGCATTAACTGTTAAGTTTGTTTTAGCTGTTTCAAGAGCAAGTGATTTAGTAAAACCAATTAATCCTGCTTTTGCAGCTGCATAGTTTGTTTGACCAAAACCACCGAATTGGCCAATGATTGAAGAGATATTGATAATACGTCCAGCTTCAGCTTCTGTTAAGTGTGGTAAAGCTACAGATGTTGTATTGTAAACACTGTTTAAGTTTACATCAATAACTTGTCTCCAATCCTCTTCAGAAAGCTTTTTGAATGTGCTATCTCTCGTAATTCCAGCGTTGTTCACTAGAATATCTAATTGACCAAATTTTTCTACTGCTGCTTGAACTAATTTTGCAGCATCTTCACTTTTTGAAACGTCTGCTTGAACTGCATATGCTTCAACACCAAGCTCTTTAAGTTCTGCTACTTTTTTATCTGCTGCTTCACTATTACTATTATAGTTGATTACAACATTTACTCCGTTTTTCGCTAATTCTTCTGAAATTGCTGCTCCAATTCCTCTGCTTCCACCTGTTACAATTGCTACTTTGTTTTTAATTTCTGCCATGTCTGTTATCCCCCATTTTGCTATATTTAAATATTTAGATATTTTATTCAAACTAATACTATATTAGTTTTTTGCTTGAGTAGTTGTTGTTGCTTTTGGTTTTTCAGTATTTTGTTTATTTTGGCTATTTTGGTTATTTAAAATAGTAAGAATTTCGTTTAGCTTCTGATCTAATCCTTTAACATCCTTTTTAACATTAGCTAAATCACGTTGAAGAGATGGATTTGTTTGTGTTGTCTTTAAATCTTCCACTAGTTCTTCTAATTCATCAACCTTTGCATCTACATTCACAATAAGAGACGAAATACTTGCTAAATCATTTCTTGTTGGAATATTTACTGACTCTAAATAGCGTTCAGTCATTTCATCTAACATTTTTTTAAAAAGAAGATTCATTTCCAATACTTGGCCAACACCTTGAGAAGGAAAGTCCTCTTTTACTTTGTCATCAATTGAATTGCTTGTTTGGAAATAAAAGTCTTTCCACATTTCATACACATTATAATCTCTTGTCATGTTTTCTCCTCCAATACTTTATTGACATATCTATAATACTAAGTTTCTTTGTATATTAAAAGGCTAAATTTTTAAAAAATTGTAAAAAGATTGTCGAATTGTAAAGGATCATCCCGAATTGACAAAAAATTTACAAAAGTATTGAAAAATACCTTTGACAATTTCTACACTTAGGTGTAAATTACATATATGGACTTGAACGATGGAGGGATACTTGATGACAACGGACAAGAACGAGAAAAAACAACCATCTAAAGAAGACAAAATAATGACATCAATGCCAAAGAACTTAATGGTACCAGTTATTTTATTAAGTCTCCGTGATTGGAGTTTGCATGGTTATAAGATTATTCAAGAATTAACTCGATTTGGATTTACATCCATTGATCAGGGAAACTTGTATCGAACATTAAGACAACTTGAAAAGGATAATCTTGTAAAATCTGAATGGGACACAAGTCAAGGAGGTCCAGCCAAGCGGATTTATTCGCTTACAGAAGCTGGAGAAGCCTACTTACAAACATGCACAGATGCACTTGAGCAATACCAATCTATTATTAACCGCTTTTTTACGATATATATGGACATGTTTTTACCATCTAAGACAAATCATCAGCATGAAGATAAAAAAGAAGAAAAATAGAGTACACACCATTTACCACATGAATAATGACAATGCAGACTATCTGCAATGATCATAAATATTATTAGGAGGTTTTACACAATGGCAACAGCAACAAAAACTGCAGCAGAAAACTTAAATGAAACTCTATTAAGCACATGGTCTGAAGGTTTAGACAGAGTATGTAAGGCTCAAACTGAATTAGAAGCATTAGTTCTTCAAGCAATTGAAAATCAAAAAGAATCTTTAGGAAAATTAGATGGCGACATCGCTAAAATCCAAGAAGAGCAAAAGAAATTAGTTGAAGATATTCGTGAGCAAACGAAATTAAATCTTCAAAAAGTATTTGGTCAATCAGCAACTAAAGCATTTGATCAATTAAACACTCAATTTGACGAATTAAGCAATCGTGTACAAGAATTATCTTCAAAGCCATATAAAGAGGGCGTATCTTTCATTAACCAATCTCAAGACCAATTCAAGCAATCTTTAGAAAGCAACTTTGAACAACAACAAAAAGTTCGTGAAAAACTAAAAGACCAATTTAAAACAACTCAACAACTGTACATTGATTTTTACGAAACAAACTCTAAAATAGCTCTTAGCCTATTTAAATAAGGGACAGCGATTTTTCGCTGTTCTTTTTTATGGGAAGTCCGAATATGATATAACAGACACTTATCTGAAAATGACTGTATAGAACAGATGGGTGTCTTATCCCGTTCTGAGTACGAAAAATACTAGCACAAAAATGAGGTGAGCTTTTGAAATTTACTAATAAAGTGGTATTAATTACAGGTGGAGCCCAAGGTATTGGTAAAGAAACAGCGAGAAGATTTCTTCAGGAAGGTGCCAGTGTTGTTATATGCGATTATGACAAAGCAGCCGGTGTAGCTGCACTCGAGGAATTCAATAGTGATAAAGTAGACTTTTTCAAAGTAGATGTAACGAATAGCGATCAAATTCAACAAATGGTTGATTCTGTTATTGATAAGCATGGAAAAATTGACGTTTTAATCAATAACGCAGGGATTACAGTTGATGGTTTCTTAACGAAGATGGAGGAATCAGCATGGGAGAAGGTTATTGCGGTTAACTTATCCGGTGTTTTCAAATGTACGAAGGCTGTTGCCCCACATATGCTTGAACAAGGTTCAGGAGTTATACTTAATGCTTCTTCTGTTATTGGTTTATACGGAAATATTGGTCAAACCAACTATGCTGCGACAAAAGCGGGTGTGATTGGTTTAACAAAAAGTTGGGCGAAGGAATTTGGTCCGAAGGGTATCCGTGTAAATGCAGTGGCTCCTGGTTTTATCGAAACAGGCATGACAGCAGTGGTTCCACAAAAGGTACTTGACCTAATGAAGGATAAAACACCACTTAGAAAGCTCGGAAAACCAGAAGACATTGCATTAGCTTATTTATACTTAGCTTCTGACGACGCAAGCTATGTGAACGGTACAATTTTAAGTGTTGATGGTGGATTAGTTGTGTAATAAAAGAAAAGCGTAAGCGCCTTGCTCACCCCCGACAAGCACAAGACGAGCCGGCATGAAGATTGTTCTTTAATCTTCTTGACGGATTGGCTTGTGACCTCGAGGGGGTAGGCGCTGGAGCTAGACATTAATCTGACTTAAAAACTTATAGTTTCTTTAAGTACTAATTGTAAACAACGAGACTTCCTGGCCGAAGTCTCGTTGTTTTTTACACGGGATGTGCTGACACCAACATTCTCTAAGTCGATGTCCTTCTTGGCACTTCCACTTTTAAGCTTTTTCTACGATTGTAGCTACACCTTGACCTCCGCCAACACATAGAGTAGCTAATCCGTAACGGCTGTCACGCTTTTGCATTTCATGAACTAAACTAACTAGGATTCTTGCACCACTTGCTCCGATTGGGTGTCCAAGGGCAATGGCTCCACCGTTAACGTTTAATTTTTCTTTGTTAAATTGCAGTTCACGGTCAACAGCAAGTGATTGTGCTGCAAATGCTTCGTTTGCTTCGATTAAATCAATTTCTTCTAATGATAATGCTGATTTTTCAAGAGCTTTTTTCACTGCTGGTACTGGTCCAATCCCCATAATAGATGGATCTACACCTGCACTTGCATTCGCTTTAATTGAAACTAAAGGTGTAACACCTAATTCTTCCGCTTTTTTACGGCTCATAATAACAAATGCTGCTGCTCCGTCATTAATACCAGAAGCATTACCAGCTGTTACTGATCCGTCCTTTTTAAATGCCGGGCGAAGTTTTCCTAAGCCTTCAGCTGTTGTACCAAAACGAGGAAATTCATCTTGGCTAAATACTGTAACTTGTCCTTTACGTCCAGGAATTTCAACTGGAATGATTTCATCAGCAAAACGGTTTGCTTCAATTGCTGCTTGTGCTTTTTGTTGGCTCCATGCTGAAAACTCATCTTGCTCTTCACGTGAAATTTCATACTTAGCAGCTAAATTTTCAGCTGTTACTCCCATATGATAATCGTTCATTGCACACCATAATCCGTCCTGGATCATGCTGTCAACAATCTTTTGATCACCCATTTTGAACCCGTTACGGGCTCCTTTTAGGACATAAGATGCTGCACTCATATTTTCCATTCCACCAGCTACAACGACATCAGCATCTCCAGCTAAAATAGATTGTGTTGCTAATTGTACGGCACTTAAACCTGATCCACATACCCTATTAATTGTAATAGCTGAAGCCTCTTGTGGGATTCCAGCTTCAAGAGAAGCTTGTCTTGCAGGGTTTTGTCCAAGACCCGCTTGTAATACATTCCCCATAATGACTTCATCTACGTCATTAGCGTTTACACCTGCTTTTTCTAAAGCACCTTTAATCACAATTCCACCTAGTTTAGTAGCTGCTACATTTTGTAGACTACCTAAGAAACTACCAATTGGTGTTCTAACAGCACTTACAATTACAACTTCATTTACTGACATTTGATCTCCTCCAGATGATTTTATGTAGGGTTATTGATATCCAAGAAATATAATACTATAAATTGCGACATTTTTAATCACAAATTATTCGACAAATTTTGAAAAATTAATATTTACTAATAGTATTCTAATATCTATATATTGGAAACTTGTGAGATTTTAAACATGAAATATAGGTTGTGAGGGAATAGATTTTATCATTTACGGTTTATATATTAATGAAAGAACACGGATTAATCTAACGTGATCACTTTATAATCATTATTTAGAAAAATAATAATCCAAAGTTGAAATCTACAATTAATACTCGAATTATGTAGAAAAGTTTTTGTCAAAAAAGCAGACATTAATCTAACTTCAAAAAACTGATACTTTATTATGGGAAAGAATCCTATTCAATCGACTGAATAGGATTCTTGTAAAGCGTATATTATTGAGCTGTGTATCCACCATCTAATACAACAGCTTGTCCGGTAATTCCTGCTCCACTTTCACTAGCTAAAAAGATTGCATAATTTGCAATTTCAGATACTGATAGTAATCTCTTTTGTGGAACCATTCCCAAAATGGCATCCTCAAGAGCACTTTTTTCACTTATGTTTCTTGCCTTTGCTAAGTCAGCAATTTGACCACGGACAAGCGGTGTATCCACATATCCAGGACATAAGGCATTAACGGTAATACCATCTCGAGCACTTTCTAATGCGGCTACTTTTGTTAAACCAATTACTCCGTGTTTTGCACTGTTGTAACCAGCTTTTCCAGCAAAGCCAATCAATCCATTAATGGAAGCCATATTAATAATTCTTCCTGATTTTTGGGCTTTCATAATTGGGAATACGTTTTTAATCCCAATAAATGAACCTGTTAACATCACTTTAATTAATTTTTCATATACGGCTGTTGGGAATTCTTCGATCGGCGCTACATATTGGAATCCTGCATTATTAATCAAGATATCAATTGTACCGTAATGATTTTTTGCAGCTTCAATTGCATTTTTAAACGCATCTTCATCCGTTACATCACATGGAGCGGAAAAGGCTGTTAATCCTTCCTCATTTAACGCTGATGCTGTTTCATCACATTTTTCAGCATTCATATCTGAAATAACAACCTTTGCACCCTCATGGGCAAATTTCTTTGCTATTTCTAAACCAATTCCACTTGCCGAACCTGTAATAAACGCTGCTTTTCCCTCTAATGTTTTTGTCATGTTGACCTCTCCCTTTATCTATTTATTTTCGTAATAGGTGTCCAACACCCCATGAGTTTTAATTACCTAAAAAATTGTTATTATACAAGTCCAAACCAAGTGTAAAGAGCAATGATTACGAATACAGCTAAAGTTTTAATTACAGTGATTGCAAGGATATCTTTATATGACTGTTTGTGTGTTAAGCCCGTAACAGCAAGAACTGTGATAACAGCTCCGTTATGTGGAAGAGTATCCATACCACCTGATGCCATTGCAACAACACGGTGCATGACTTCTGGTGGAATACCTGCTGCTGCAATTGCCGCTTGATATTGTGCACCCATTGCACTTAATGCAATACCCATACCACCTGATGCTGATCCAGTCATACCTGCTAGTGCACTTGTTGTAACCGCACCATTGACAAGCGGGTTAGAAAATGCACCGCCTAGTCCATTACTAACGGTTGCAAATCCTGGTAATGCTGCAATAATTCCACCAAATCCATATTCAGATCCTGTGTTCATAATGGCAAGCAATGCTCCACCGATACTTGTATTTAGACCTGCTTTTAGACCTGTTTTAACCTTTTTGAAATCATAAGCAATAGAGGTAATAATCCCTACTATTAATGCTAGACCAACCGCCCAAATAGCTGCATTTTTTGCAACATCGACTGTATAATCTGCTATACCTAAATCAGCGAAATCAAATCCATTTGGATACCATCCTGGAATTGCCTTTGTTAACCACATATTCATGACAGCTACAAGAATAAGTGGTACAAAAGCTAAAATTTGTCTTAATACAGTTCCATTCGAATTTAAATCTGCTGAAGGTTCATCAACTTCGTCCTGTTTAACCGCTTCAAGGGCAGCTGCTGTCTCGTCGGCAAATCCATAATAACCTTCCCCTGCCTTAGCAGCAGATCTCTTTCTCCACTCTAAGTAGGCTAAACCAGCAGATAGTACAATGATAGCTCCAATAATACCTAGTGTTGGTGCAGCATAAATATCTGTTCCAAAGAATGAAATAGGAATAACGTTTTGGATTTGTGGTGTACCTGGTAATGCATCCATTGTAAAGGTAAATGCACCTAGTGCAATGGTACCTGGGATAAGTCGTTTTGGAATATCTGCTTGTATAAATAATTTTTTAGCAAATGGATAAATAGCGAATACGGCTACGAATAAACTTACACCACTGTAGGTTAAAATGGCTCCTAATAAAACAACTGTCAACATTGCTTGTTTAGCACCAATTAATTTTGCGATTGTTTTCGCGATGGATTCAGCAATCCCTGACATTTCAACGACTTTACCAAAAATAGCGCCTAGTAAAAAGACTAGAAAATAGCTTTGAATAAAACCAACCATTTTTGGCATGAATACACCTGAATAGAATGGTAGTACGTTAGCTGGATCAATCAGGAATACAGCTAGTAATGCACAAAGTGGTGCCATTAATATTACTGAGAATCCCTTGTATGCAGTAAACATTAATAAACCGAGTGAAAGTAAAATTATAAATAAATCCCACATAGTAACTCCCCCAGAAAGAATGTTATATTCGCTCTTTATAGAGCAAATGTATACAACACTTTTCCCTCTCCGATTTTTTATTTTGATAAAAGTAACACATTAATTGAATACATACAGGTTTAATCGATCATACTGCTAAAATTCAATTTTCTATTCTAGCAGTATGATCTTACTAATCTAGTATGTTTAAATTAAAAAACTATATCCTACTTTTCTATTTCAAGTACAGTTGCAATTCCCATACCGCCACCAATACATAATGTGGCTAAGCCATAGTGTGACTCTTGGCGTTTCATTTCATGTAATAATGTCACGATAATCCGTGCACCACTGGCACCAATTGGGTGTCCTAAGGCAATCGCACCGCCATTAACATTTAACTTTTCATTTGGAATTTCTAGATCCTGACCAACTGCTAATGCTTGTGCAGCAAATGCCTCGTTTGCTTCTACTAAATCCATATCTGCTAGAGATAGTCCAGCTTTTTCCAAAGCCTTTCTTGTCGCAGGAACAGGTCCAATTCCCATGATACTTGGATCTACACCCGCAGCTCCCATACCACGAAGTACAGCCAATGGTTTAACCCCTAATTCCTCTGCCTTTTCACGGCTCATTAGCACGAGTGCAGCCGCTCCATCGTTAATACCCGAAGCGTTACCAGCTGTAACGGTTCCCTCTTTCTTGAATGCCGGTTTTAATTTTGCCAATGCTTCAGCTGTTACACCTGCACGCGGGAATTCATCAGTGTCAAATACAATTGGATCACCTTTACGCCGTGGAATCACAACGGGTACAATTTCGTCTTTGAATTTTTCATCTTTAATCGCTGCTTCAGCCTTTTGTTGGCTCCAGGCTGCAAATTCATCTTGCTGCTGGCGAGTTAAATCCCACTTTTCAGCAATATTTTCTGCTGTAACACCCATGTGATAATCATTAATCGCACATTGTAATCCATCCTTAATCATACTATCAATGATTTTTCCATCCCCCATACGGTAACCAGTACGTGCTTTAGGTAAGATATATGGTGCCATGCTCATATTTTCCATACCACCAGCCACAACAATGTCTGCATCACCTAATTGAATCGATTGAGCGGCTAAATGAACAGCCTTCATCCCAGAGCCACATAATTTATTAATAGCGGTTGCGCATACTTCAATTGGTAGTCCAGCTTTTAAAGCGGCTGTACGAGCAGGTCCCTGACCAAGTCCAGCTTGTAGAACATTCCCCATGATCACTTCATCGACTTGCTCACCATTAATTCCTGCTCGATTTAAAGCTTCTTTAATAACAACTGCACCCAGCTCTGTTGCTGGTGTATTGCTTAACGTTCCTCCAAAACTACCGATTGCTGTACGAACAGCACTGACAACGACTACTTCACGCATTCTATTTCCTCCTAATTTAAAAGTGTAAGCGTCTTCGGAACAAAAGTTCTTTTGTTCCTGTGAAGCAAATTCAAGGAAGCTTTCCCTAATGTGCTCGCCCCCGACCGATAAAGAAAACTCTCCGGCTGGCAAGTTTGTGACCTCGAGGGGGAAGCGCTGGAGCTAGATATCTCATCTAACTTAAAAGCTTATACTTTCTTACCTACAAAACTTTGAAACTATGATTAAACAAGGTTTGAACTAACGGTAAAGGTAGCGCCTGTTTTTACCTTCACTTCTTCTAGCGTAACCCCATCTTGAAGCTCTTCTAGAACTAATCCTTCTTTTGTTACACGGAAAACCGCTAACTCTGTAACAATGACATCTACAACACCTTTTCCGGTTAACGGTAATGTACATTGTTCTAGAATTTTAGATCCACCTTTTTTCGTACAATGTTCCATGGCCACGATCACCTTTTTGGCACCTGTCACTAAGTCCATTGCGCCGCCCATACCAGGAACCATCTTTCCAGGAACCATCCAGTTCGCAATGTTTCCATGCTTATCTACTTCAAGTCCACCTAATACTGTTACATCAACGTGTCCACCACGAATTAATTCGAATGAAAAGCAACTATCAAAGAACGCACCACCAGGTAAAATACCTGACGGTTGACCTCCTGCATTGACTAAATCGGGGTCTTCTACTGTTACAGGACCTAGCCCAATATAACCATTTTCAGATTGAAGGATGACGTTAACACCTTCTGGTAAATAATTGGGAACCATTGTCGGAAGCCCAATGCCAAGATTAACAACATCTCCATCCTTCATTTCCTTTGCCACACGAGCTGCGATAATTTGTTTGGCTGTCATTTGTGGGGGTGCCATGGTTACCATTAGTGATTACCTCCTTGAACGATTATTTTATCTACTAATATTCCTGGAGTCATAACTTCATCAGGATCAATTTCTCCCACTTCAACTAAGTTTTCGACCTCTACAATAACCGTGTCTGCTGCCATTGCCATCAGGGGATTAAAGTTACGAGCCGATTTATGATAAACTAAGTTCCCTGCCGTATCAGCCTTATAAGCTTTTAGAAGTGCCACATCTGCACGAAGTGGCGTTTCTAGTAAAAACTCTCGACCATCTACAGTTATTTTTTCCTTACCTTCTTCTACAACGGTACCTACACCTGTTGGAGTTAAGATTCCACCGAGTCCAGCACCACCAGCACGTACACGCTCAGCTAATGTTCCTTGAGGAACTAATTCAACATTTAATTCGCCAGCAATCATTTGTCTTCCAGTTTCTGGATTCGTCCCTATATGGGAAGCAATCACCTTTTTACACTTCCTATTCACAATGAGCGGACCTACACCTGTTTCTATGAAAGCGGTATCATTAGCGATCAAGGTAATATCTTTTACATCTGCTTCACCGATTGCTTGTACAAGGGATTCTGGAGTTCCAATTCCCATAAATCCTCCAGCCATAACTGTCATTCCATCTTTAAACACTGATGAAACTTCCTCCATTGAAATGACTTTACTCATTCCGGAGCACCTCCAATATATGATGAACTAATAGTTTAGTAAATTAACTAACACAAATTAATAATGCAATAACCGTGCCAACTTTAATTTTTTGTTGAAAAAGGGATACTTTTTTCTTTACCTTTTATGATCATCCCGTGATTTATACAATCCTTTTAATATTATTCGACAAAATTTGGAAATAGCTATTCATCTTTTTATCCCACATATAAAGAGTGGATCCTCAAATAAATTAGGGATACCGCCCTTGTTTTGTTCGGTTATCCTTACACTTTAGTTTTTAAACGATTTATTTGTACGTAATTCCTTACACTTAAGCGTTTTCAATCAAAATATTGTAAGGTTTTCCGTACATCTATCTCGTTTTGTCTCCACAAACAGGGACATTTGGGTAAAAAAAATGGCTGTATCTATCAAGATACAACCTTTAATTTCTATTGTTATAAACCATACTTATTCATCTTTTCATAGAGCGTTGTTCGACTAATTCCGAGCATTTTCGCGGTTTCTGATTTGTTTCCATTCATCATTTCTAAATAATTGATAATGGTATTTCGTTCTGTTTCCTCCATCACTTCAGCCAAAGATAAATTGACTGTTGGCCTTTTATACCCTCTGATTTCTTCAGGCAAATGATCAGAAGTAATGATTTCGTCTACTTCTACCATGTTTAAAGCCCGCTCAATTGTATTTTCTAATTCACGAATATTTCCAGGCCACGAATAAGAGGATAATAGCCGTAATGCACGGTCACTTATTCCTTCTATTCTCTTGTTCATTAAGATCTGATACTTTTGAAGAAAATGATGGACAAGCGATATAATATCTTCATTCCGCTCACTTAATTTCGGAACATATATCGTCATTACTTTTAAACGATAGTATAAATCGAGTCGGAATTCTCCCTTTTCAACCATCTCCTCAAGATTTCGGTTTGTAGCGGCAATAATTCTTACATCAATCGGGATGGTCCTAGTAGCACCAATTCGTTCGATTTCCCTCTCTTGTAAAACCCGGAGTAATTTAACTTGCATATGCAAAGGTAATTCACCAATTTCGTCAAGAAAGATTGTTCCCCCATCAGCCGCTTCAAATTTACCCATTTTACCGCCTTTTTTAGCCCCAGTAAAGGATCCCTCTTCATAACCGAATAGTTCTGATTCTAGTAATTCTGGAGGGATTGCTGCGCAATTCACCTTGATAAACACACCCATAGCACGCTTACTGTCCCTATGAATGGAATGGGAAAATAATTCTTTCCCTGTACCACTTTCACCTAAGATCAATACATTAGAATCGCTCTTTGCTGCTTTCTTTGCTTGTTCTTTGGCTTCCAAAAAGGTCGGACTTTTTCCAATTAAACTATCGAAGGTATATGTCGCCTTGTTTCTCTCCTTAAATTCACCTTTGTACCTGTTTAGTTCTTTTTCAAGCGAGTGAACTCTTTTTGTGAGAGAATTTAATTGATTGAGATTTTTAAATAACACTTTTCCCACTGCACCAATGACTTTTCCATCCTTAACCATCGGAATACGAGTAGCAATCATATAGTTTCCATTAATTTTTTGTAGTTGCGCGACTTCCTCTTTACCTGTTTGTGCAACAATATGCATCCGAGAATTTTCAATGACTTCTGTTACATGCTTTCCTATCGAGCTTTCTTGGTCAACGCCAAGAAAATCAGCATAGGGACGATTTAGCATTTGTACAATGCCGTCTTTATCAACAACAACCAAGCCGTCATACGTATAATCGATGATATCCTTAAATGGTAATTCCTGTTGACGTTCGATTAGCAATCCATCATCCTCAGTGGAAGTAACCAAATATACCTGATATATTTTGGAAGCCAAAGTAAGACATTCTTTTCTTACAATGATATCGATTTCATTAAACTGTAGTAGGGTACTCACTGACTCTTCCAGTTTCTCTAAGCTATTTGTAAATAAATCGAGTTCGGAATCATTCTGATTCAATTTATCAAACACAAACTGATTGCAATAGATCATTTTATTATGATGATCTGTTACTAACACTCCAACAGCCATTTTGTTATAAAGCGCTTCCATTATTTCCAACAGGACGGTTTCTTTTTCAATAGTCACCTAGACCCTCCTTAATTTCTCGCCATATAGCAACATTATAACATAAGGGAACCTAGGGTCATTTCTCCACTTTATTCCTAATTAGATTTTATTTCCCCTAGTTGAATAAAATATCGGTCACGGGCGTCTAGCTTTTCTGTGACTTCATTTTCCTTATATATAAAGATTCCTTCGCCAGTCTTTGTTCCTAACTTATTTTGTGAAACCAATTTGTTAATCACATCGGGTGCTCCTTTACGATCATCTAAATCAGGCGCCACATTATCAAACACTCGCTGCCATGTATCAAGTCCACCAAACTCCGCAATTTCAATGGGGCCCGTAAAAGCCCAGCGAAAACCAGGTCCATCGGTTACAGCCATATCAATGTCCCGTGCATCTGCAACACCTTCTTTTAATAAATAGAAAGCTTCACGCATTAGAGCTGTTTGCAAACGGTTAGCAATAAATCCTGATATCTCCTTTTTGAGAAGTACAGGGGATTTTCTAATACTCCGAATAAGCTCCATTGTTGCTTGTACAACTTCTGGTTTTGTTTTTTCATGTTTTACGAGCTCAACAAGTGGAACTAAATGACCTGGATTAAAAAAGTGCGTAATCATCATACGGTCTGCGAATGATGATTTCTCCATTAACTTTGTAATCGGAAAAGTGGATGTATTCGAAGCAACAATAGTACCCTCCTTCATAAGAGACTCTAATTGATCAAACAAATCCCATTTCATTTCAATCACTTCGGGTATGGCCTCAAGGATAAAATCTGCGTTTTGAACCGATTGTTGTAAATCAACATGATAAGTAATATTACCTAAAGCTACTTCTTTTTGTTCCTCTGTAATTGCGTTTTCCTCGACCATCACAGTGAGATTCTCAGCAATTCTCCCTTTGGCCCTTATTAAAAATTCTTCTTTAATATCATTGATAATGACCGAATAACCATATACGGCAAACGATTGTGCAATCGAACTTCCCATTACACCTGAACCAATAATCGTTATATTTTTTAACATATCAAAATCCTCCCTATATCGTTGTATCCTATCCATAAATCTTACATGCAAGGATTATGCCAAGAAAACGAATAAAGGTTTCCCATAATAAAAATAAGACATTAAATGATTCATTCAATAAAAAAATAAAAACTACTGAACAAATAAGAAATCATTCAATAGTTTTTATCGACATTACATCTAGAAATTACTCAAGAATAACCGTACGACATCAGCAGCCCCAATAAATGTTCCTAATGAGCTACCAATATTGGCCATTACGACAACAAGGAGAATTCTTGTTACTTTGTTATTCCAGAACCCTTTAATGGTATGAACATCAGTAGCAAGACTTTCAAAATCCCTAACGTTCGGTTTACGAACAAGAGCTTGTACAAAACCTGTAAACCATCCAGCTGCTGTTATTGGATCTAAAGCCGTGATAGGAGCAGCAACAAAGGCTGTCAAAATGGTTAACGGATGTCCAAATGCCAGTGCTGTTCCTAGTGCCGAAAGGGAGCCATGCCAAAGGAACCAGCTTAATGTCTGCTGTAAACCTGCTTGCGGGTTGGTATAAAATGTATAAGCGATCATTGCAATAATAAGTAAAGGAATCGTCCAACCGATGATTTTAGGCCACTTTGATTTAGTAGGCGGTCTTGAAATAGCATCAAGATCATGGTCTTCATAAATGACCTTTGTAATCCCAGGTACATGGGCTGCTCCTAAAACCGCAACCACCTTTTCTCCTGGGGCCTCTTTAATTTTCTGCGATAAATATTGATCCCGTTCATCAATCAAAGGCGTTTTTAATCTTGGAAAATGCTCAGTAAAATCGCTTAATACCGAATTAAGCATATCCTGGGATTTCATTTTTTCTAATTCTTCCTCCGTAATCTTTTCATTGCTGAAGATACTAAGGATTATCTGCGAAATGAGTTGGGCTTTGCCCCATAATCCGACATTATGCCAGATGCGCGAAAAAGTAACTTGAATATTTCGATCGGCTAATACAAGTTTAGCTCCAATTTCCTCAGCTGACTGAATCCCTTGAATCATTTCTTGACCTGCATCAATTCCTAGTTGACTAGCCATTCTTTTCTGAAATGAAGATAATGCCAAGTTGATTAGAAGGACTGCCGCTTTTCCTTCCTTAACCACTTTAAATATATCCATATCCTTCCACTTATTACCGTCAACAATGGATTGATAGCGCTGCTCATCCAGTTCAATACAAACCGAATCGGGTTTTTCCCTTTCAATCACTTCCTTTACCTGCTGAGCACTTTGCTTGGATACATGGGCCGTACCAATTAAAATAATTTCCTTGCCATCTAGATTTAATCTCGTAATATTTGCTTCTTCCGACATATACGACCTTCCTTTGAAATCTAGCTAAAATTTGTAGTTACAATATTCAATAAAGATGTAATACTTATCCTTAAATAATAACCTACAAACAGCCTAATATGAAACTAATTTCCATATAATGATAACCTTTTAACGAAAATTTAACTTACGTTAACCGTTAGCAATAAAAAAAGGCAGGTTCCTTTGCTGGCTTTACCTTCCACTCAAATTCTTCCTTTATGATATTCAATAATTTCTTTTACGATTGTAGGACCTATTTTTTTGGTATGGTTAAAAAGTTGGAAAAGAAAGTATGAAGGGGCAATCCCTAAATATGCTACAGCACATTTTGGATCGCCCCTTTCCTATTTTGGGTACCTTTTTACTAATCACTTACTTGAAAACGTTTTGTCATAGCGGATAATGATTGAGATACCTGGTTTAAAGATAGACCAATTTCATTCGTGCTTTCCATTTGAATGATTTGATTTTCACTTGAAGCCAGCATTTCCTCTGCACTTGCCAATGTTTCTTGAGAAACGGATAAAAAGCTATCCGCTGTTTGCTCTAGTTGTGGCATAATTCCATTTAAATCCTGCAACTTACCTTGCATCCCTTGAAGTTGTTTACTGACTTCAGATATTTCCGCCATTAATTCATCAAATGAAATTTTCGATTCGTTCGCCATTTGTAAGTTATTTTTAATTTTGGATAGCATCTGTTCGAATTCTTGGGAGGCCCCTACCGTAATGTTTTCCATCTTTAAAATCGATTGCGAAATCTCTTCTGTTGCATTTGTTGACTGCTCCGCCAAGTTACGAACTTCTTGAGCAACTACAGCAAATCCCTTCCCAGCATCTCCAGCACGAGCAGCCTCAATGGAAGCATTCAAGGCAAGTAATTTTGTCTGTTCAGCAATTCCATTTACTAACCCTACTAGATTTGTAATTGAAAAGGAAAAGTCTTTTACCTGCTTAATCGTTTTTGTTAAATTATCAAAGTCTTTCTCAAAGGAATGAATCGTTGAAATTAATTCATCCATACTTTTCTCACCACGATTAGCTGAAAGGTTCATATGATCGGCACTGTCAAAGACTTTTTCCATATTATTCATGGTGTCCTCAATCATATTTTTCATCTTTCTAAAGCTATTTGCACTATCCTCTGAACTGCTTGCTGTTTGTTCTGCACCCTGACGAACGATATTAATAGACTCAACTAATTCTTGACTCGATGTTAACGCCTCACCTGATGCTTGTTCTAATTCAGATCCTTTATTTTCTAGTTCTTTCGTCGTTTCTTTTAACTCATGTAGCATCCCACTGATGTGACCAATCATAGCATTATAACTTTTTTGCAAGGATGCAATTTCAGGGATAGTTGTCTTAATATCGGTTGAATGTTGAAATTTCCCCTCTCTTACTTCCCTCATCGTATTACGTAGTTGATTTAATGGCTTCGTCAATGTTCTTACGAAAAGGATCGTGACAATCGTTGTCACAATAATACTTGCGGCAATAATGACTAATGAAAAATAGGCCATACTGTTTACAGGTTCCATATAGGAATCGGTAGGAATCAGCAATCCGTAAATACCACCAATCTCACTGATATCGTGGAAGGCAATGGTATAATCAACACCATTCAACGTTTCATGGAAAACGCCATTTTTGGTCTCACTCATCGTATTAACCATTCTTTCCGGAATATCTGGTATTGATTCTTTACTCACATTAAATGGAATGACTTCTTTATTAGCAATATAAAAGAAGTCAGAGCTGATTCCATCTGAATCAAGCTTTTCTTGTTGTTGACGAACGTTACTTTCAAGTTGCTGCATAAAATAACCTTCATCACTTACATAGACAAACTTAAGAAATTCTGCAATATATCCCATCAACTCGGCTTCTCTTTGTAATCGATTTTCGATAGTTTCCATCGTCGTTTCCTTTGCTTTTACATACGAGCTAACACCGACAATACAAACAGAAATCATCAATAATGAAACAAATAAGATAAATAGTCTAGCTCCTAAATTTACCTTTTGAGATAATGATGAAAGGATACTAGGCTTGTCTTTACGATGCTTTACTTTACTAGGTTTTGATTTCTTTCTTTTCGAATCCGGCATACTTTTACGCAATGGTCTTAACTTCAAAATGAATACCCCCAACACCTCATACTAACGACCTATACCAAATTATACAGACTATTTGTTAATTTACTGTAAATAATGTGTAAATTAGAAGGATTTAAACTATTTTTTTATTACTTATTTACGTACTCTTTTCTAGGAAAGGTATAACATCAATGATTCTACTAAAATCATATAGCCCCTTGACATTTTATCTGAAGTTTCCTATAATTCAAGTAATCAATTTTATAAAAGCAAAGCACAAAATGGGGAACACCACCGAAAGGGTGTTACTTGTTTTGTGCTTTTTTTTGTAAACCAAGCACAAGGAGATGAAAAAATGAAGGTTAACGGGACTTTAGAATCACTAGAAAAAGAAATCACTCTATATAACTATTTAACAAGTAAAGGTTTTGATTTAGCAAAAATTGCCGTTGAACAAAACGGGCAAATTGTACCGAAAAAAGAATATCAAAATATATATCTTGAGGACCAAGATACGTTAGAAATTGTTCAATTTGTTGGAGGAGGTTGAACCGTGCAAATTATAATCAATGGAAAAGAACAACAAACATCTTATAAAACAGCATTCGAAGTTCGAGACGCAATGGGTAAACAAGATGATATTTTGATCCTAAATGGATTCCAAATTGCCGAAGATTGTCCACTCAAAGAAAATGACACCCTTTCCATTATTCGCAAAGGTGTGATGCCGAATAAAGCGGAATTAGAAAGTATGATGGTCGCTCGCCATACACCAAATGTTCACGAGAAGCTTAAAAAAGCAAAAGTAGGTATTGCCGGTCTTGGAGGACTGGGATCCAATATAGCGGTGATGCTCGCACGAATTGGCGTAGGTCATCTACTATTAGTTGACTTTGACATCGTCGAGCCAAGTAATTTAAATCGCCAAAATTACTATGTAAGACATTTGGGAATGCCTAAAACATTAGCTTTGAAAGAACAAATTGAAGAAATCAACCCATTCATTAAAATTGATACGGAATTGGTGAAAATTACAGAGGATAATGTTGCCGCCCTTTTTAGCGACTGTGATGTGATTTGTGAAGCCTTTGATAAAGCTGATCAAAAATCAATGCTCATCAATACGGCATTAAGTGAGTTGCCTGAATCTAAAATTGTTTGCGGAACCGGATTAGCTGGATATGAAAGTTCCAACTTAATTCGAACGGCTAGACCCATGGAGCGCCTATATGTTTGCGGAGATTTAGTCAATGAAGCAAAAGTTGGTCAAGGGTTAATGGCACCGCGCGTCCAAATTTGTGCTGGACATCAAGCAAATATGATCCTCCGCTTATTAGTCGGAGAAGAAGAAGTATAAGAAAGGAGTTTTACGAATGAAAGAAACATTAACGAAAGATCCATTAATTATTGGAGGGCACCAGTTTAACTCTCGTTTTATTTTAGGTTCAGGGAAGTTTTCATTAGATTTCATGAAAACCGTGATCCAACACGGAGAAGCAGAAATGGTGACTCTAGCTTTAAGAAGAGCCAATACAGCAGGCGAAGAAAATATCCTTGACTATATTCCAAAAAATATTACATTACTCCCAAATACATCAGGAGCAAGAACAGCAGAAGAAGCAGTCAGAATTGCTCGTTTGGCAAGGGAGATTGGCTGTGGGGATTTTGTTAAAGTAGAGGTAATTTCAGATTCAAAATATTTACTACCTGATAACCAGGAAACAGTCCGCGCCACTGAAATGCTTGCAAAAGATGGATTTATCGTGATGCCTTATATGTACCCAGATTTATATGCAGCAAGAGCCTTGGTAGATGCTGGGGCTGCCGCGGTCATGCCCTTAGGTGCTCCGATTGGCAGTAATAAAGGACTCTGTACAAAAGAATTTATTCAAATTTTAGTCGACGAAATTGACCTTCCAATTATTGTGGACGCAGGGATCGGACGCCCTTCACAAGCTTGTGAAGCAATGGAAATGGGGGTTGATGCGGTTATGTCTAACACAGCGATTGCTACAGCTAACGATGTTTCCTTGATGGCTAGTGCCTTTAAACAAGCGATTCAATCCGGTCGTGAAGCCTATCTAGCTGGTCTAGGCAGAGTACTAGATTTAAAGGCTGAGGCATCAAGTCCCTTAACAGGATTTTTGGAGGATTGAGTGAGATGGTGATGAAAAAAGTCGATCATATGCAATATCAAGAAGGCATGGAAATCATACAATCTGATTTAATGAACAAAGTATTGTCAACGGTTGAGAAATACGATTGTACCCTTTATACAAACCGTGATGTCGAGAGAGCTTTAAGCAAGGACCATCTTTCACTTGAAGATTATGGAGCCCTTCTCTCTCCGGCTGCACTTTCTTATTTAGAGGAAATGGCCGTGAAAGGAATGGCCGAAACGAAAAAGCACTTTGGCGATAATGTTTCGTTGTTTACCCCTTTATATATTGCAAATTACTGCCAAAATGAATGTGTCTATTGTGGATTTAAGGCAACCAATAAAATCCAACGAGCAGTCCTCAATTATGATGAAGCCGAAGAAGAACTGAAAGCTATTGCCTCTACTGGGTTGGAGGAAATCTTGCTTCTTACTGGGGAATCCCGTTATAAATCAGACGTTGAGTATATCGGAAAAACCATTAAACAAGCAACGAAATATTTTAAAACGGTGGGGATTGAAATTTATCCTTTGAATGTGGATGAATACGCCTACCTTCACGAATGTGGTGCCGACTTTGTATCGGTCTATCAAGAAACGTATAATCCTGATACGTACGAAAAGGTTCATTTATGGGGTTCAAAGCGAATTTTTCCATATCGTTTTTATGCTCAAGAGCGTGCTTTATTAGGTGGGATGCGTGGTGTTTCCTTTGGTGCATTACTGGGTTTAGATGATTTCCGTAAAGATGCCTTTGCAGCTGGCTTGCATGCAAAACTGATTCAACAGAAATATCCGCATGCTGAAATTGGCTTCTCGGTCCCACGAATTCGTCCTTATATTAATAACGCAGACAATAACTCAAAAGATGTTCATGAAAAACAGCTTTTACAAGTGATGCTTGCTTACCGTTTATTCATGCCTTTCGCTGGAATTACAATTTCTACTCGTGAGAGAGCAGGATTTCGTGATCATGTCGCAGGAATGGTGGCAAATAAAATGTCTGCAGGCGTAAACGTTGGAGTGGGCGGTCATGAGGAAGAACAAAAAGGCGACCAACAGTTTGAAATCTCCGATGAACGGAGTGTGGCGGAGGTCCACCAAATGCTTGTCAGCAAAGGATTACAACCCGTTTACACAGATTACATTCGAGTGTAGGTGCTTGGTCAATGATTATTTATGTAACTAACCGCAAGCTTTGTAAATGTAATTTTTTGAAACAAATTCAACAGTTGGCAATGGGGAAACCACACGGAATTATGTTACGTGAAAAAGACATGGACGATGATGAATATGAAAAGCTTGCCTCTAACATAATGGAAGTTTGCAAAGTTTATAGTGTCCCACTACTAATCAATCAAAATATGAAAGTGGCTCAAAAACTAAAGAACCCAAATATCCATTTGTCCATGACAAACTTAAGAAACCATTACGACGAGATTGATTCGTTTGTAAATATTGGTGCATCCGTCCATACTGTTAGTGAAGCAGTAGAGGCTGTTTCACTAGGGGCAACCTACTTAATTGCTGGACACATCTTTTCAACAGATAGTAAAAAGGGCGTTCCGCCTAGGGGACTTACTTTTTTAAAAAATGTATGTGAATCTGTGACAGTTCCCGTCTTTGCCATTGGTGGCATCAAACGAAATCATGTACATGAGATTAAGGCTATGGGCGCTAAGGGAGTATGTATTATGTCTGAAGCAATGACAAGTGAGGAACCTGTTACACTGAGTCAAGCCTTTCGTTAAATATAGTTGTGTGAAATGGACTAATTTCTTGTTTCTGGCTAATACTCTGTCCGTTTGAGGCGCTCTATCGGACTTCATTCTATGGATTCAGACCTGCAATGTCCGTTTGGAGCGCTCTATCGGACTTCATTCTATGAATTCTGACCTGCTCTGTCCGTTTGGAGTGCTCTATCGGACTTCATTCTATGAATTCTGACCTGCAATGTCCGTTTGGAGCGCTCTATCGGACTTCATTCTATGGATTCAGGCTTGCCCTGTCCGTTTGAGGCGCTCTATCGGACTTCATTCTGTGGATTCAGGCTTGCCCTGTCCGTTTGAGACGCTCTATCGGACTTCATTCTATGAATTCTGACCTGCTCTGTCCGTTTGGAGTGCTCTATCGGACTTCATTCTATGAATTCAGTCTTGCCCTGTCCGTTTGAGGCGCTCTATCGGACTTCATTCTATGAATTCAGTCTTGCTCTGTCGTTTGAGACACTATAGCAAACTGCAAGGTGACCGTGTTATCATGACCAGCCTCCAATCGAAATCCACTTTTTTCACTTCGATCATTGGTCTTGTCACCTACGTTTGCTCATTCATCAATCCCTGTTGAAAAGCATAACTGGCGAGTTGCACCCGATTGTCTAGGTGGAGTTTCCCTAATATATTTTTCAGATGGCTTTTTACCGTATGCTCCGAAATAAAAAGATTTTCAGAGATTTCCCGATTGGATAACCCTTTGGCCACTAATCGTAATACTTCTAACTCTCGAGAAGATAATGGGGTTTTCTTTTCGGTTCTTTCTTGATTCTGTGGAAATTCCTTCAAAATTTGAAAGGCAATTTCTTTAGACATAGGAACCTCATCTAAAGCAAAAGCTCTCAAATGCTCTACCCATGTTTCTGATACAATATTTTTTAGTAAATAGCCTTGTGCCCCCTTCTTTAAGGCATCAAATAAATCGGTAATATCATCAGAAACGGTAATCATGACAATTTTTACATAAGGAAATTTCAATTTGATTCTTTTTGTCGCTTGGAGTCCATCCATAACGGGCATTTGAATATCCATCAAAATGATATCCGGCATTAATTCTTCAGTAAGATTAATGGCTTCTTGTCCATTCTTCGCTTCCCCAATAATTTGAAAGTCCTCATAGTCTTCAAGAATTTCTCGAATTCCTTCTCTTGCATGGGCATGGTCATCAACAATAAGGATTCGAAAAGCCTGCATCTATATTCCCTCCTTTTTTATTTCAACGATGGTTTTCTGGTTAGTTGTCTTAATCGAAAATTCCCATTCCATATCTCTCGCTCGATTTTGAATAATTTGTAGTCCATAACCCTTTCCTCGTTGAAGCGTTTCATTGGTGAATCCTATTCCACAATCCTTTATTTGGCAGATCCACCCATTCTCTATTTCCTGCGCCACTATCCACACTTGATTGGTTTTGGCGTGTTTAATCACGTTCATCACCGCTTCTTTTATACAGGCAAATAGCTCTACCTTTTCCTTGGGTGTTAACGTATTTTCTTTAATTTCCCATTCTAAATGGACATCCATTAGATGTTGATTCTTAAGCTCTTTTACATACTGATAGATCGTGTCCGTCCAACTAAAGGGGGGTTCATTTGGTAGATATTTAAGGTTTGTAATTGCCTGGCGTGTGTCTTCATGAATATGTTGAAGCGTTTGTTTAATCCTTTGAAAATCAGAATCCTGATTAAGTTGATTCTTTTTCCCAAACTTATTTACCTTCACCGACAATAAAAACAATGATTGAGCAATTCCATCATGAAGTTCCCTCGCCAAATTTTCTCTTTCGATGAGTGCAGCTTTCTTTGCCTTTTCCCTTTCTAACTCCTCATGCATTCTTTCCAAAATCGAAAACAAATGTCGTAAAAAAACAAGAGTTACCATAAAGACCAATATTGGCGAAAGATAGTTACCCATTTCCATTGAGATATACAATAGAAGAAACTCATGTCTTATATATTCCCATAGGGCAATCGTAACAGTTGGAAGGGTTAGGATCAGCCATTTAATTTGTTTGTACTTCATATCCTCACCACTTTTCTAGTATAGGGTTCTCCTACCTCTATTTTATCGTTTATTCAAACTTTTTTAATAATTTAACCCTCAAATCACTCCATTGAGGTATTTTTTATTATTCACATTGTATTTATAATTTCTAATAGAAGAGTATGTTGAAATCGCTCACTTTTCTATAAAGGGTTTAAGATCTTCATACCTTTGGTTACTATATTAAAACTACATAAATATAATATTTTGTTTTACAATCACATTTATTTTAACTGATTTAATCATTAAATTTCATTTTTAAGACTTGAAATGAAATCAATAGGAGGGAGGAATATAAAGCAATGAGAATCACTTATGGCATCATGTTTCTTCTCTTATTATCTGTATACTTGCCCTCATCGGCTGAGGCTACTACAAACTCCTTACAATCGAAAATTGACGGAGCAAACCCGGGAGCTACGATTGAAATTCAAGAAGGAGAGTACGAGGAAACACTCCTTATTTCTAAACCTCTTACTTTGGTTGGAAAAGGTGACGTTCTTCTTCGCTCCTGTGATGTCCAGCCCCTTTTGGCGATCAGTGGGGAATCTGTTACCGTAAAAAATATAAATCTAGAACACTGTGGGGAAAATAATGAAGACACCGCTATCTATGTCAGTGGCTCTAATCACGTTCTCGATGGACTTCGTATTGAAACGAAGCGTTTTGGTATAAGACTAGATGAAGCCAATGGGATTACCATTAAGGATAGCGAGATTGTTGGTCGTCGGAAAGGAAACGGGGTTGATTTATGGAGATCCAATCGAAATCAGCTTGAAAACCTGAACATATCCAATGTCTCAGATGGAATCTATTTAGAGCAAAGCAACGAGAACCTTTTGCGCAATAATACGATCCAAATGTCCCGTTATGGAATGCATCTTATGTTTTCAAATGATAATCTTCTAAGCGAAAATACATCTCAATCAAATGTCACTGGCACCATGGTAATGGAGTCAAAGCGGACCTCCATACACGATAATCGTTTTTACTCCAATAAAAATAATGTGAATTCACAAGGTTTGTTGCTTTATTTAACTTCTGATACGGAAGTAACGAATAATGAATTTAACGCCAACCGAGTGGGCGTTTATATTGAGGAGGCTGAAAATAACCATATCAATACGAACAAAATCATGAATAATTTTATTGGGATCCAGTTTTTGAATGCGAATGGAAATAAAGCCGTAAATAATACCTTCGTTGGAAATGTCAATGCAGCACAAGCGATCTCAAGCTCAAATAATAAAGTCAATGGGAACTACTGGGATACCGCGAGCAAGGTAGATATAGATGGAACTGGAAAGAGTAACATTCACTTTACAGCCGACCCCTATTTTCTTACGTTAACAAATGCTGTACCTGAATATGGGCTGTTTTTCCAAGCCCCAGGATTAATCTTACTTCAAAATTTATTAAAGAGTCCGCCAGAACAGATTTTAACCGATCATGCCCCTTTAATGGATATGACGTTAGAGGTAGAGAGAGAAACATCCTCTTACTCTGGTTTATGGATAATGAGTGCCGTCATGATTTTAGCTAGTCTTAGTCTATTTTTACTTGGGAGGAAAAGAAGATGAAGAACAAGAACTTTCTGCTAATTGGATTAATCGGATTTGTTTTACTACTTGCTGCGTGCGGCAACGATGAGGTTCAACCAGTTGAGATTCAAGAAGCAACCGAAACTTGTGAGGTCTGCAATATGGCGGTAATGGATAATCAACATGCTACCCAAATTGTTTTAGAAAACGGGAAATCGATCGTTTTTGACGATATCGGCTGTATGAATGAATGGATGGATTCTAATCAAGATGAAAAAATTTCCGCAAAATTTGTTCGTGATTACAATGACAAAGAATGGATTTTAATGGATGATGCTACATATGTATTCAATCAATCAATTAAAACTCCAATGGCTTATAATGTACTATCCTTTAAAGATCAAGCTAGTGCAGACACATTTGCTGCTGAAAATGACGGCAGTACTGTCATGAACGCAACAGAATTAGCTCAACATAGCTGGGAGCGAAACCATGAAATGATGCAAAATATGAAAATGGAAAACCACTCCCATTCAGAAACAACTGAAACAGATAGTAATATGTCACATTAATAGATTAGGGTCTGTTCTTTACAGGGACTGACCCTCATTTTATTCATGTTGTTCTCTATCCTTTTTAAGAAATGAGGTATGACCATGTGGAATATTTGGCGCTCAGAACTGCGCATGACGGTACGACAGCGCTCCTACTATTCTTTGTTAATCTTGTGGGTTTCTGTCATATCACTCTTATTTTTATTACAAGCAAGCGCTCCTTCTTTAACAGGGTACACAAGCATGACAGGAACGGTCGTAAATATTGCCTTGTACATCATTCCATTGTTCATGCTAATCATCGGTTCCTTTTCAATTGCGAATGAAATGGAAAATGGTCAATGGCGGTTGTTAACCTCGTATCCTTTGCCATCTATTTCTTATATCATTGGAAAAATAGGTGGTCAATTTACGGCCCAAGCCATTGTTTTTACCTTTAGTTATGGGATTAGCCTAGCAATAGGTCTTATTGGTCAAAATGGCTTTTCTAGCGAATGGCTCCTATCCATCTATTTTTTCTCAATGATTCTGATATTCTTCTTTCTCGTCATTGGCATAACCGTGGGTTGCATCGTATCCACAAGGTGGCAGGCATTAACGATTTCTGTGATCATTTGGTTTTTCCTCATTATGATCTGGCCCACTGCATTGATTAGTATTTTAGGGTTGGTACCGTACCCGTGGATTGCCCCTTTAATGAAGATTGGTTTATATTTGAATCCTGCTGAATTCATCCGTGTATCATTTGTTCTGTTATTTGATGGTGGATCCGTCTTCGGACAGGCATATGATTCACTAATGACTTACCTAGACTCTGGATTTGGAATATATGTCAGCATTTTATATTTCATCGTATTTCTAACATTGATGGTATTGTTTTCAATGATTATGTTGGAATGGAGGAAAAGACGATGACCGAGTTAAAAGTAGAAAACGTTTCAAGAGTTTACAAGAAAAAAACCGCATTGTATCCATGCTCTTTTGAAGCAGTAGAAGGCACATGTATCGTATTATGCGGTGGGAACGGTGCTGGTAAAAGTACATTGCTCCAAATCATCGCAGGTGTTCTTTATCCAACGAGCGGTAAAACCTCCATCAATGGGAAAGATATAAAATATGATCGGGAAAATTATTTAAAAGAAATTGGTTTTATGCCAGATGATTTTCATGCTCAGGAAATGATGACTGTAGAGGAATTCCTGTCCTTTTACGGAGCTTTGCGAAAGGTGAAGAGGGAGCGAATAGACGAAGTGATGAATTTGGTCGGTCTTTATGAGAAAAAACGTGAGTTAGTAAAAAGTCTATCCAAAGGCATGCGTCAGCGCCTTCTATTTGGTCAATCTCTATTAGATCAACCCCATGTTTTGCTACTTGATGAACCAACAAATGGACTGGATCCCTATTGGGTAAATCAATTTGTTAAAATCATAAATGAGATTAAAAAAAGTGGAACCATCATTGTTTTTTCAACCCATATGATGGATGTTGCAGCGGAAACCGGAGACACCATTTTATTTATGAAACAGGGACAAGTAATTCAAACGATTAAAAATGAGAATACTGTAGAAGAAACTACAATGAAATTAATGAAACTTCACCGCCAATAGAAAAAGAGCCTAGTACAGTACCGACTCCCATAAGTTAGATTTAATACTCTCTTTTAGGGGTCCCCACCACCACTAGGCTCTTTACCACTATTCTTCTATATTCACTATAAGATCACTGACATTTGGAACTTCCTTAATTAACCCTGTTTCCTTTAACCAGTTGGCAACTTCTGTCCATGTTTCCTCGTTTTGTGTACCAAACTGTACACCGCCTTCTTCCATTTTCGGAAGTAGAACTTCTAAACTTTCTTTTTCAACTTCTTCTACTAATGGGAAATTCGCTTGATCTTGATTGTTTAATAGAACTTCGAGCGCCTCATCTGGATTTTCCTTCATAAACTGGAATCCTTTTTCTGCTGCTCTCCAGAAAGCTTGAATAGATTCTTTTTCTTTTTCCCATGTATCCTCACTTGTGATTAAGACAATTTCATTATAGCTAGGTACTCCATAATCGACTAGATTAAAATAACGAGTGTCAAATCCATTATGTTCTAGGACTGGTACTTCATGGTTAATATAGGCTCCAATTACCGCATCTACATTTTCCGTAACGAGAGAGGAGTTCAATTCAAAGCCAACGTCAATCATTTCTACTTTCTTTATATCACCGCCATCATGGGAAACAATTGTTTCAAGCAACGCCTCATTTAAAGGAATCCCCGGGTAGCCTACTTTTTTGCCTTCTAAATCCTTAGGGGATTGTATCGAACTATCGGCAGGAAATACGGTATAATTAGTCGGAGACTGAACAATCGCCGCTACCGATTTTACAGGTACATTTTCATTGACCTTTGCCATAATCACATCTGGTTGATAATACAATCCTAATGTAACCTTTCCCGCAGCCGCTAACGTTAATGGATCTGTTGTATTGGCCGGGAATTGAATATCCACTTTCAAACCTTCCTCTTCAAAATAACCTTTTTCCTGAGCTACATATAAATAACTGTGAACCGCATTTGGATACCAATCTAGCATAATACTGACTTCTTTCAGTTCTTTACCCTTTTCAGATGTTTGATCTTTGTCTGTTGCTTCTATACTTGTTGAGTTGCTACCGCAAGCTGCTAAAAACAATAGTAATAATAACCCCATGCTTATTGAAACTAATTTTTTCATCATTGTTTTCTCCATTTCAAACATATTTTTTCTATCCCTATTACAAGTAAAAATAATAAAATCCCCACAGCTGCTAAAATGACAATGGGGGCAAACACAGCAGCCCCATCAAATTGGGTCATCATTCTCCGGCTGAAATAGCCAAGACCGGCTTGAGCTCCTAACCATTCTCCAATCGCTGCTCCAATAACACTTACGGTTACTGCTACCTTTAATCCTGAAAAGATCGACGGAAAAGCAGACGGAACATCTAATTTGAAAAAAATGTCTTTTTTCGAGGCACCCATTGTAAGCATCAATTCTTTTAAATCCTTATTCGTTGATTTTAACCCATCAAACGTACTGACCGTCAGCGGGAAAAAGGTGATCAAAAATGTAACTAATACCTTGCTCCAAATCGAATAACCGAACCAAACCACAAAAATCGGTCCTAGCGCAATGGTCGGAATCGCCTGTGATGCGATTATAATTGGATAAAACGTTCTTTCCGCTACTTTACTCATGTACATCCAGACAGCCAAACCAATTCCAATTATGATTGAGGCCAATAACCCAATCGCAATAATTAACAAGGTGGCAGGCAGGTGGACAAATAGTAAGATCTCTTTTAACTCCCATAGCTTTACAGCAATATCTGTTGGAGATGGTAAAACAAAACTTTTATTATATATTCGTGCACCTATCTCCCAGATAATTAAAAGCAGTAATAGAAAAACGCCAGATGATAGATAGGTCGAAATTCGCTTCATACACTCACCTTCTGACGAAGACGATTCATTAAGTTTTCCTTTAAAAGAGCAATCTCTGGCTGGCTAAGGTCACGGATCCTCCGTGGACGACCAAGTGGAACCTTTATCTCTTCTAGTGTGAGAATCGGATTTTTCTGTAAAATAAAAATACGGTCTGATAAAAATAACGCTTCATCAACATCGTGAGTAATAAAAAGAATCGTCTTCTTCCATTTCACCCACTGCTCTAACAGCCATTCTTGCATGGTAAATCTAGTAATGGCATCTAACGCACTAAAGGGCTCGTCCAATAGTAAAATATTTGAACCACTTAAGATCGTTCGTAAAAAAGAAACTCTTTGCTTCATCCCTCCTGATAAGTCCCCAGGATAGGCATTCTCAACTCCCTCTAAGCCAAAATCACCTAATAATTCACTAATTTCTGTTTGTGCCTCTTCTTTTCGGATTCCCTTAATTTCCAACGGCAGCATAGCATTGTCCATAATCGTACGCCACGGCATCAGTAAATCCTGTTGTGGCATGTAACCAACTTGTCCTAATCTCTCTTTCTTCATATCTCCATTTAAATGAATTTCACCCTGTGATGGCTGCTCAAGACCTGTAATTAAACGAAAAATTGTACTTTTCCCGGAACCACTTGACCCGATGATACTAACAAATTCTCCATCATGAATTTGAAAATTAATATTTTCCAATATAGGATCTTGGTCCGCTTGATCTGACCTATAATGAAAAGAGATATTCTTAAATTCTAAGACAGCTGGTTTCATGATGTAGACCACATTCCTTGTTTGGGATCTACTTCTTGTTCAAATTTGCCGGAATGATTTTGACGCCATATGGACTTTATTTTTTCTAATAAACATCTAGAACAATTCATATCTTTTATTCTCCCTATCTATTAATCTAGCTTTTTTCTGTATGAGACCATTGATAAATAAACGTCAGAAGTACCTTCGTAAATTGCACGACTTGCTCAATTGACACTTGTTCGTTAACAGCATGGGCATGATGAAGATGACCAGGACCATAAATGGCTGCTGGAATTCCCGCATGTGCAAACCAACCGCCATCGGTTACAGATGGTGAAACATCCACAATCGCTTGTTTCCTTGTCACTCCTTCATGTGCGTTCATTAACGTTTGGACCGCCTGGTGCTCAGGGTCGACTTCGAGGGAAGGAAAGATTTCACCACGATCTTCAATCATAGAAGAACCACCCCATTCAAAAATAGGTGGATTTTCTTTTAACCAAGGATCCGCTTGTGCTAGCGCAAGGATATGTTCCTCAATTTCCTTTACAACTCCCATGTACGTTTCATTTGGATAGTAGTGAACTGTAATCCATAGGCGACATTCGTCTGCAATAAAGGCTGCATGTCTTCCACCTTCAATCACAGCTGGATTGATCGTGTTCGTTCCAGGCGGAAACCCCGGATAACTTTTCATGACTGCCCAATGTCTTTCAAGTTCTTGCAGTCCACCAATGATTTTAGCCATTTTTTCAATGGCACTGGCTCCAAATAACTTTCCACCTGCATGGATCATCTCTCTACGTGTCGCATCATGAAAAGTACTCTTGCTTTTCACTGTGATCCAACCAGTTATGACACCTCCTTGACCTTGTATATGTAAATCACTTGTATCAACGACGAGGGCAAAATCAGCATGGTACCCTCGTTTACAGCATTCCAATGTTCCTGCTTCTCCGACTTCTTCACCGATTACGGATTGAAAGATTAAATCGCCAGGTAAGGAAATGCCCGCTTCATTTAATAATTGAATCGCAAATAATGCTCCTGCTAACCCGCTCTTCATATCAGCAGCACCCCGACCAATGACGACACCATCTCGAACAACGGGCGTAAAGGGATCCGTTATCCACGCTTCTCCTTCATTAATCTCTGCGACATCCATATGCCCATTAATGATTAAACTTTGATACTGATTAGGGTTCGTTCCTTTAAGAACCCCAACCACATTCGGATCTCCTGGATAAACATCCCACTTATCCACTTGGAAGCCCTTCTTCTTTAAAAAGTCGGCAATAAACTCCTGTGCTTCATCTGTGTTTCGTGCAGGTGGAGCAGGCGTTTTGAAAGAAATCAAGTCTTTTAATAATTGAACCAATTCATCTTGGCGCACATCAATTTGATTTAATAGTTTTTCCAATTGAATGCTCATCGTTAATCCTCCTAAACGCAATAAAAAAACCACTTCTGCATAAAAGAAGTGGTTTTACTAATCGCATTATTTTTCACAAAAAAAGCTTACGATCTGTTAATTGTACCACTTTCCTTCGCTAGCATTACCTAGTGCAGGTTCAAGGGTTAAGGCGACCGCCTCTCTCAGCTCTCAAAAGCACCCCTAGTGTTACTACTATGAATTTTTAATATATATATAGTTGCATAATTCCGAACTTTAGTCAATCTTTTCAATTCTTAATAAAAGAATTAGAGAATAAGAGAGAGCCCACTATCATAGAATAAATACAGGCATCTAGCTATTCTTTTTCAATCCATTGTTTTGCAATCTGGTTCAAAACATTTTTAAGGAGGGAAAAGAAATGTACACGTTTTTAGTGGGAATTGCACTTTTAATTATTGGTTATTTTACGTACGGTAAAATTGTCGAGGGAATTTTCGGAATAAAACCAGACCGACCAACTCCGGCCTATGTAAATAGTGATGGGGTTGATTATGTCCCCATGAATATTCCTAAAAATTCTTTGATTCAACTCCTAAATATCGCTGGAACCGGACCTATCTTTGGACCAGTCATGGGAGCCTTATATGGTCCAGTCGCATTTATTTGGATTGTCGTTGGCTGTATTTTTGCAGGTGCTGTCCATGATTATTTAACTGGAATGATTTCAATTCGAAATCGCGGAGCACACTTACCCGAACTGGCTAGTCGATTTTTAGGAAAAGTTATGAGGCATGTCGTTAATTTTTTTGCTGTATTGCTTTTACTTTTAGTTGGAACCGTTTTTGTTTCAACACCTGCAAGTCTCCTTCATCTTTTAATAGATGGGAAAGTAGCCTTAGGAATGATTATTGGAGCTATTTTTATTTATTATTTGTTTGCTACCTTACTGCCTATTGATAAAATAATTGGTCGACTTTATCCTTATTTCGGTGCTTTATTGTTAATCAGTGCTCTTGGTGTTGGAATTGGTTTAGTTGTAACTAGTGCATCAATACCAGAACTATCCCTTACAAATTTCCATCCTGATGGAGCACCTATCTTGCCATTACTATTCTTTACGATTTCCTGTGGAGCTTTATCCGGTTTCCATGCAACACAAACACCGATTATTTCACGTACAACCCAAAACGAAAGACAAGGACGCAAAATTTTTTATGGGATGATGATTACGGAAGGAATTATTGCCATGATTTGGGCTGCGGCGGCAATGAGTGTATTTGATGGATATAATGGATTAAATGATATTCTTGCTGCAGGTGGACCTGGAGCCGTGGTTAGTGAAGCTTCGACCGCACTTCTTGGAGCTATTGGTGGAACATTAGCTATTCTTGGTGTCGTTGTGCTTCCGATTACCTCTGGAGATACAGCTTTCCGCAGTGCTCGAATGATTATCGCTGAGTATTTAAACATTGCCCAGAGAAAAATTTCAAATCGTCTCTGGATTGCTATTCCTCTATTTGCTGTTTCAGTCGTTTTAACACAAATTGATTTTAACCTTTTATGGAGGTACTTTAACTGGGCCAATCAATCAACCGCTGTCATCGCTCTGTTTGTGGGGTCCATGTATCTTTATATCGCACGGAAAAATTACTTCATCGCTCTTATCCCAGGTACCTTTATGTTAATTATGGTTATCACTTATATTTTAAATGCTCCAATTGGATTCAACTTACGGTTAAATATCTCTTGGATTGGTGGCTTTGTCGGTACCGCCATACTTGTAGCACTCTTTTTCCATGCTGGAAACAAGGCTCGAAGAAATCGACTGCCAATTGAAGACGACGTTTCGGGCTGGAGTCGAGGGGCGTAATGAGTGGCTGTAATGATCAGATGCGAAAGAATACAAAAGAGAAGGAAAAGGAACTCAATCGAACGGGTGTAGATTCCCTTCCCCTCTTTGTAAAAGTAGTTGGAGCCCTCATTAGTGTAGGTTGTTTGATCATCCTCTTTATCATGTCTCAATAAGCGAAACGGAAAAAGGATTCCTAAATGTTTCATGTGAAACATTTTCTGGAATCCTTTTTTTCGTACTTCTGATCTCTAGTCTTCTCTTTAATTTTAGAAAGGTAATCATTTTATAATCTATCTTACTAAACATACTTTTTTATTTTATTTTTAATTTACTAAAAATTATAATATAATGATAAAATACCTATGTTATGGGTGGATTCTACCTACTTTAGATCCATTGGTTTTATTATAGTTAAATATATTCATTTGAAGGTGATGAAATGGAGGCCTTTGTCGCTAGACAGCCTATATATACAAAGACAAAGGAAATTGTCGCATATGAACTGCTCTATCGTAAAAATTCGGAAAACCAATTTCCTAATATTAACGGCGAAGTGGCTACAACCGATGTCATTATAAACAGTTATATCAATATTGGAATAGAGGAACTCTCTAGCGGGAAATTATGCTTTATAAATTTTACAGAAAAATTACTGAAGATGGGACTTCCCACTTATTTCCAATCGGATGAAATTGTCGTGGAAATATTAGAGTCTGTTGAAATGGGGCCCGATTTACTAGAAATATGCAAGGACCTTAAAAGTAAAGGATATAAAATTGCCCTTGATGACTTTGTTTTAGAGGAGAAAAATTCCTACGCTCTCCAAATTATTAAATATGCTGATATCATTAAAGTGGACTTTAGAAAAACTCCTAAAAAAATAAGATTAATCATCCAGGAAATAGCCAGAAGGCTGAACACAAAACTACTGGCTGAAAAGGTTGAGACAAGTACTGAATTTGAATGGGCCATACATAATGGCTATGATTTTTTCCAAGGCTATTATTTTTCCAAGCCTGATATTATTACCACACAAGATGTTCCTGATTACTTCCACAATTATATAACGATTATTGAACATCTAAACAATCAAGAGCCGGATATTACTTATATTAGTAGATTAATTGAGCAAGATTTATCATTATCCTATAAGCTGCTTAAGCTTATTAATTCACCTGCTTATCGTGGTAAAAGTAAAATTACGTCCATCAAACAAGCCATCGTACGCCTTGGGTTTAACGAGTTAAAAAAGCTTCTTTACATCCTTTCCATTAGGGGAAGTCACTTTCAAAAGAATGATTGGTCAAAGGAGATGATCAACAATAGTCTTACAAGGGCGAAAACATGTGAACACATTGCCTTACACAGAAACAAAAGATCAGAAGCACCGTCATACTTTTTAACAGGGATGTTTTCTTTAATGGATACCATATTGGGAATGAAAATGGAGAAGGTCATCGAAATTATGCCACTCCATCAAGACATTTGTAATGCCCTAATTGGTATACCCAATGAAATGAAATTATCATTAGATTTAAGTCTTTCTATTGAAAACGGAAATTGGGAGAACCTTACCGTTTTGACTCAGAAAATGGGAATCGATGAAAGTGACATTCTGCAATATTATAACAATGCCTTCAAATGGTCGAATCAATTAATGAATATTTAACACCCAAAGGTGCCTAGCACCATCCATAAATTGGATGGTACTAGGCACCTTTTTAATAGGCAGAATAATAAGATTAAGAAATGTTGTTGGCAAAATGAGAGAAGTGCATTAAAATGAATATCGTTTTGTAATTATGCAATTTGAAAATAAATGTTTGAGGATGAATAGATTTGAAAGAAAAAACAATACCAAATGTAAACAAGTCCATAAAACCGATACTAACATTTTTAATACCATCGATCCTTGGAATCTTTTTATTCATGGTTCCCCTTTCATATAATGGGAGTTTCACGATCCCTATCGCCATCTTGTCTGGGTGGGTTCAGTCCTGGTTGGCTGATTATTTGCCACTTATTATGGTAATCATTATTAGCATCACTTTACTTGGAACGATTTTAGTTAAAATAACGCATCCAGAAGTATTAAAGCGAAATCGATTTCTGAAATCATTACTCGATGTTTCTCCTTTATTATTTGTTGCCCGACTGTTAGGTTCGATTTTTGCCATTCTAACCTACTTTCAATGGGGACCTGAGATGATTTGGTCTGAAAATACGGGAGGATTACTTCTAAATGATTTATTGCCAGTTCTGTTCTCCGTATTTTTATTTGCTGGAATGTTTCTGCCACTATTATTAAACTTCGGTTTACTTGAACTGTTCGGAACGATTTTAACGAAAGTAATGCGCCCTGTTTTTAAATTACCTGGTCGCTCTTCCATCGATTGCATCGCCTCTTGGCTTGGGGACGGAACAATCGGGGTTTTGCTGACAAGCAAACAATATGAAGAAGGGTTTTATACAAAAAGAGAGGCTGCCATTATTGGGACCTCGTTCTCTGTTGTATCGATTACCTTTAGTCTTGTCGTCATTTCTCAAGTAGGTCTTGGTCATATGTTTGTTCCGTTTTATTTAACGATTACCTTTGCTGGGTTAGTTGCGGCTTTTATTGCGCCAAGAATCCCGCCGCTTTCAAGAAAACCTGACACTTATTATGTAGAAAAATCTAGTGAATACAAAGAGGATAAAATCCCTGAAGGTCATAATCCGTTATCTTGGGGATATGTACAAGCCATTGATAAGGCTAGACACAATCGAGGTTTTGTAGACTTTCTCATTTCAGGGGTAAAAAATGTTTTAGACATGTGGATGGGCGTTGCCCCGATTGTGATGTCATTAGGTACCGTAACCTTAATTCTTGCGGAATACACACCGATTTTCCAATGGCTAGGGCTACCTTTTATTCCAATTTTAGAATTGTTGCAAATTCCTGAAGCAAAGGCTGCTTCTGAAACAATGGTTGTGGGTTTTGCAGACATGTTTCTGCCATCTGTGATTGGGGCTAGCATTACAAGTGAAATGACCCGATTTATTATTGCTTCTGTTTCGGTCACGCAGCTAATCTATATGTCAGAGGTCGGTGGCCTTTTACTTGGATCAAAAATCCCTGTATCGTTTTGGGAACTATTTGTTATTTTCATTCAACGAACTCTAATCACATTACCGATTATTACCCTCATTGCGCATTTTCTTTTCTAAAATAAAGAAGGTATCAGACATCCTTTGAGAGATGCTTGATACCTTCTCTTTTTTATTGGACTCAAGAGACGGCAGGGTTATTCATCGTCAATTTCGCCGTCACCAATTTCATCCTCTTCTTCAATTTCCTCAATTTTTTCGCCTTCCTCAGGCATCTCATCATCATCTCCGCACCCAGCCAACGCAAACAAAGACGAAAATCCAAGAAGAAGTGCTAGTACGTATTTTTTCATGTAATCAGCCTCCTCGTTTACCTCAGTTTCTCCCAAATTTGTTTTAATATGTATGTTGGTTAGTTTTTTTAAAGCATTTTGGGGAATCTTTTCTGATTGTTTTTTTAGACTTTATGTTCCTGTTGAGGGCGATTTCTGGATTTCTTCACACATCTTTTGGTCAACCATTTCTAGTCCTCTCCTCTCTTTTTCTTACCTCCATTCAAGGGATAATCGATTTAGCAAAAAGTTCATATACCGTTCATACCTCTATGTAATTTATTTTAATATAATAGTCATAGAATTCTATACAAGGATGTGACTCGCTCATGATTTACAAAATTAGGACGGAGTCTAAGGAGTTGCAAATTCTTAGATCCCTAAACAACCGGATGGAACTATCTCCTAAGGACAAACAACATTACTTTAACCTTAAAAAAGGGTACGAGGGTGAATTAATGTTTGACTCCTTAACAGAAAAACTACAATGTGAATGTCTAATCCTAAATGACCTACTCCTTAAGCTAAACAGTACTTTATTTCAAATTGACACGATCATTATTATTCCAGAGATGATTTACCTTTTTGAGGTCAAAAATTTTGAAGGCGATTATTTATTTGAAAATGAACGATTATATAAAAAGCCTAAGTCCGAAATAACCAATCCCCTCACTCAATTAAGCAGAGGTGAATCCTTATTTCGCCAACTCCTTCAAAGCCTAGGCCACAATATTCATGTCGAGGCATCATTAGTCTTTATTAACCCCGAATTCACCTTATACCAAGCACCTCAAAACAAACCCATCATTCTTCCGACACAGGTTAATCGTTGTTTGCGAAAAATCAATTCTAATTCATCAACATTAAAAGACAGACATCGAATACTTGCAGATAAATTAATATCCTTGTATATCCCTGACTCCCCTTTTAAACAAATACCAAATTATAATTTTGACCATTTACATAAAGGGATTGGGTGTGGAAAGTGTAACTCCTTATCTAATATTGTTATAAATACTAAATGTGTTTGTCAGGCTTGTGGTTATGAAGAAATTGTTGAATACGCCGTAATGCGTTTAGTAAAAGAAGCTCAATTACTCTTCCCTAATCAGGCAATAACTACAAACACCATACATAGTTGGTGTAAGATCATAGACTCGAAAAAGAGAATCCGACTAATACTTGATAAAAACTTTAAATCCGTTGGTAATCATCGGTGGACTTACTATGAAGAGATATTATAAAAACTTATAATCTAACTGAATATATTTACTTTTAAGTACTATTTACTCTGTTTTTGCTCTATTTGTCCTTGAGAACCTCCATCACGGACTTCTTGCTCTACTTTTTCCCATTTTTTGTCCTTGATAGCCTCCATCATGGACTTCTCGCTCTATTTTTCCCCATTTTTGTCCTTGAGAACCAGCTCGGCTCGTAGACCTTTTTCCTACTGCTGTACTAACCCCCTTTCATCCAACAATCCAACCACCAAAAAACCGAAAAAAAAACTAAAATTTCTTATTGTATTTTTTTCTATATGCTGATAATATAAAAAAGCATGAATTGGAAGGCTAATCTTCACACCCTTTTGAGTCTTTCCAGCAGATAATTTTGACCACTTCTAATTACAGAAGGTAAGGGCAACGGTGTGCCGGGTCAAATGCCGATTGGCAACCTTTAGTTGCCTTATTGATTGAGTTAAAAGCTCAAATTTTATAAGTTGGTTACTTTACAACCAGTGCTTACGCACATCAACTTGTGAAACGGTCAATAAGAGTGGTAAAAGTAATTATTTGCTATATAGACTCTGATCAAAAGGATATATTGAATATTAAAGAGCTTTGTTCCATCATGTCTAAAATGAATTTATGGTGGACGTATGTCTATGATTATTTGTCGTGGTCATGAACATACAGACGTTTTTTTAATATGATTGAATTATATCTAAAAGCAAGTGTTGTGCGCAGTTAAGCGTGTTACACTCGCTTTTTTTTATTTGGTAAAAACTTGTTATATGGGGTTAGTTGAATCATCTCCTAGCAGGACTGGAATCCTAATAAATGGACTCGCACGAATTAGGTAGGAGTAAAACTCCATTATGCATAAAAAACGATAAGGTAAGGTGATTGAAGAATGGGAAAAGCACTTATTATTGGAGCCGGTGGAGTGGCACAGGTTGCCGCACATAAATGTGTTCAAAACAGCGACGTATTCGAAGAAATTTGTATCGCTAGCCGTACAAAATCTAAATGTGATGCCCTTAAGGAAAAGCTGGATGGCGGCAAAACTAAAATTACGACTGCACAAGTCGATGCAAATAATGTAGATGAATTAATCGCTTTAATCGAAGAAGTAAAACCAGATATCGTAATGAACTTGGCTCTGCCTTATCAAGATTTAACCATTATGGATGCATGTCTAGCAACAAAGACTCACTATATGGATACGGCAAACTATGAGCCTGAAGACACTGCAAAATTTGAATATAAATGGCAATGGGACTATCGTGAGCGTTTTGAAAAAGCTGGAATTACAGCCCTTCTTGGCTCAGGATTTGACCCAGGTGTTACAGGCGTATTCTCTGCTTATGCATTAAAACATCACTTTGATGAAATTGAATATATCGATATCCTTGACTGTAATGCTGGAGATCATGGATATCCATTTGCAACAAACTTTAATCCAGAAATCAACATCCGTGAGGTTTCAGCTAACGGAAGATACTGGGAAAATGGTGAATGGGTTGAAACAAAACCAATGGAAATCAAACGCGTTTATGACTTCCCGGAAATTGGCGAAAAAGACATGTACCTTCTCTACCATGAAGAACTTGAATCACTTGCCAAAAATATTCCTGGAATTAAACGAATCCGTTTCTTCATGACATTTGGCGAAAGCTACCTTACCCACTTAAAATGTCTTGAAAATGTAGGAATGACTTCCATTGAGCCAATTGAATTCGAAGGAAAACAAATCATCCCACTTCAATTCTTGAAAGCTGTATTACCAGATCCAGCTTCCTTAGGACCACGTACAAAAGGTAAAACGAATATTGGCTGTATCTTTAAAGGAAAAAAAGACGGAAAAGATAAAACGTATTATGTATATAATATTTGCGATCACGAAGCATGCTATCGTGAAGTAGGATCCCAAGCGGTTTCTTATACAACAGGTGTTCCTGCTATGATTGGTGCAGCAATGGTCTTAACTGGCAAATGGAATAAACCTGGCGTATACAATGTTGAAGAATTCGATCCAGATCCATTCATGGAAGAGTTAAACAAATGGGGCCTACCTTGGAAAGAGGACTTCAATCCAGAGCTTGTTGACAATGAGCCAATTAAAGAAACGGAGAACGTTCGATAAGATGAAATTTGAGGAACTGCCAACACCTTGTTATGTCGTCGATGAAGCTCTTCTGGAAAAAAACTTAAAAATCCTGAGCGGAGTAATGGAACGTACAGGATGTAAGATTGTTTTAGCACAAAAAGCATTCTCCATGACGGAGATGTATCCTTTAATTGGAAAGTATCTAAGTGGTACAACGGCAAGTGGTTTATACGAAGCAAGACTCGGGTTTGAGCAAATGGGCAAAGAGAATCATGTCTTTGCCCCTGCTTACCGTGAAGACGAGATTGATGAAATCATCTCTCTTTGTGACCATATTATTTTTAATTCCTTTTCACAATTAGAAAAGTTTAAAGATAAAGCCTTAAAAGCTGGCAGAAAAGTTGGTTTACGCATCAATCCAGAATGCTCTACGCAAATTGGTCATGAAATTTATGATCCATGTGCAGTTGGTTCTCGTTTTGGTGTCACAATTGAGAATTTCCGTCCTGAAGAATTAGATGGAGTATCCGGATTACATTTTCATACCCTTTGTCAGCAAAACTCTGATGATCTAGAAACAACACTTCAAGCAGTTGAAGAGAAGTTCGGTCCATGGCTCTCCCATATGGAATGGCTAAACTTTGGTGGCGGCCACCATATTACGAGGGAAGATTATGATATCCCAAGACTAGAAGCGTGTATTAAAAGAATCCAAGATAAATATAATGTAGAAGTTTATCTTGAACCAGGCGAGGCTGTTGCGCTTAATGCCGGTTATCTCATCACATCTGTACTTGACATTCACCGAAATGGAATGGAAATTGCGATTCTTGATACATCTGCTACTTGTCATATGCCAGATGTACTTGAAATGCCATATCGTCCTCCTCTGTTCAATTCAGGCGAGTCAGGAGAAAAACCCTTCACTTATCGACTCGGTGGACAAACTTGTTTAACGGGCGATATTATTGGAGACTATTCTTTTGATCAACCTTTAAAAAGCGGCGATCGTTTAGTTTTTGGTGATATGGCGATCTATACAATGGTAAAAAATACGACATTCAATGGGATGCCACTTCCTGCGATTGCTGTACGAGATAAAGATGGCGACTGCCGAATTGTACAACAATTTGGCTATGAAGATTTTAGAATGCGACTTGCGTAATCATCCAACCAGACTCAGGTAAATGGGGTCTGGTTTTTTAATTGGATGTTTCCTCGTTAACTAACCTTGAATGGTAATAGAACCGTCAAACTTCCTCTTCTAATTTAGCATGAATTTCCTTTGTAAGGTCCTTATAGGAAATCGTTTGTTTTGTTAATCGTTTCAATAAGGACCTGCTTCATGATATGATATTTTTCGATCCTTATTTTTGCCCCTTGCTTCTCTTCTGGGTGGAATAATCTCACAACCTCTTCACCATTACGTCCTTCTAAACGTCCCTTTTATTTGATTTAGACTAATTCATATAGTTATTATTTTCAATTACCTTAAAATTGTAATAAAATAGAGTAGGGATTTAATGATTTAAATAGTAGAATATCGTTCATACTATTATCCGTAGGCCTACTAGTTATAGTTATTTCTCTTTTTGCATACATACCGAAGTTTGGTAGCATTTTGTGCAAGAATCTACAAGTTTCTACGCTATCAATAATAATAATTATTGGTTTAAAATAATTATTATATTTTCAGTTGACAAAACACGAAAAATATATAATAATTATTATTGAATTAGAATTATTATAGATAATTTATTTTGGTTATCTATAATTATTATAAAAAATTACCATTAGGAGGAATTTCATAATGTCTTTAATCGGAAAAGAAGTACTACCATTCAAAGCACAAGCATACAAAAACGGTGAATTCATCGAAGTTTCAGATCAAGATTTCAAAGGTAAATGGAGCGTAGTAGTATTCTACCCAGCTGACTTCACATTCGTTTGCCCAACAGAACTTGAAGATATGCAAAATCAATATGCTGAATTAAAAGAACTTGGAGCTGAAGTTTACTCTGTTTCTACAGATACTCACTTTGTTCATAAAGCATGGCATGACACTTCAGAAACAATCGGTAAAATTGAATACACAATGATCGGTGACCCATCACACGTTATTTCTCGTAACTTTGATGTTCTTATCGAAGAAGATGGTGTTGCAGACCGTGGTACTTTCATCATCGATCCAGACGGGATTGTACAAGCTCTTGAAATCAATGCTGGTGGAATCGGCCGTGACGCAAGCGCTGTAATCAACAAAATCAAAGCAGCACAATACGTTCGTAACCATCCAGGTGAAGTTTGCCCAGCTAAATGGCAAGAAGGCGGAGAAACACTTAAGCCAAGCCTTGACCTTGTAGGTAAAATCTAAGGAGAACTCATATAATGATACTGGATGCAGATATTAAGGCGCAATTAAACCAATATCTTCAACTGATGGAAGGCGATGTTCTTCTAAAGGTGAGTGCAGGTTCTGACGAAGTATCAAAGAACATGCTTGAACTGATGGAAGAGCTCACTTCTATGTCATCCAGAATTACTGTAGAGAAAACACAGCTTGAGAAAACTCCAAGCTTCAGCGTAAATCGTGTAGGAGAGGATACCGGCATTACATTTGCCGGTATTCCTCTTGGACACGAATTTACGTCATTTGTGTTAGCTCTCTTACAAGTAAGTGGAAGAGCACCAAAAGTTGATGAAAAGGTAATTGAGCAAATTAAAAATATAACTGGCGAATATCACTTTGAAACCTATGTCAGCCTAAGCTGTCAAAATTGCCCAGATGTTGTTCAAGCTTTAAATGTAATGAGTGTTCTTAACCCAGGAATCACTCACACGATGATTGATGGTGCAGTTTTCAAAGAGGAAGTAGAAAGTAAAAACGTCTTAGCCGTACCTGCTGTTTACTTAAATGGAGAGTTTTTTGAAAGTGGACGTATGTCACTTGAACAAATTCTTTCTAAATTGGGAAGTGGACCGGATCCATCCGAGTTCACCAATAAGGAACCATTTGATGTACTTGTTGTCGGCGGTGGTCCTGCTGGTGCTAGTGCAACGGTCTATGCAGCACGTAAAGGCATACGCACAGGAATTGTTGCTGAACGCTTTGGCGGTCAAATATTGGATACTGTAGGAATTGAGAACTTCATTAGTGTGAAATACACAGAGGGTTCTAAGCTTGCAGCAAGTTTAGAGGAACACGTGAAGGAGTATGACGTAGATGTCATGGATTCTCAACGTGTTATTGGCATTGATAAAAAGGGGCACATTGAAGTTCAATTAGAAAACGGTGGTCTTTTAAAGAGTAAATCTGTGATTCTTTCTACTGGTGCTCGTTGGCGTAATATCAATGTGCCTGGAGAAGCTGAATTTAAAAATAAAGGGGTAGCTTATTGCCCTCACTGTGATGGACCATTGTTTGCGGGTAAGCATGTTGCTGTTATTGGTGGAGGAAACTCAGGAATTGAAGCGGCCATTGACCTTGCGGGTATTGTCAAACATGTAACGGTCATTGAATTCTTACCAGAATTGAAAGCAGACACGGTTCTTCAAGAACGCCTGAGCAGTTTACCAAATGTAACGGTTATCAAAAATGCCCAAACAAAAGAGATTACCGGTACTGATAAAGTAAACGGGCTCACCTACATTGATCGTGCAACTGAAGAAGAACACCATATTGAATTAGCTGGTGTTTTCGTTCAAATCGGTCTTGTACCGAATACAGATTGGCTTGGCGATACAGTTGAACGTACAAGAATGGGCGAAATCGTCGTTGACAAACGCGGTGCTACCAGTATTCCTGGGGTATTTGCTGCAGGTGACTGTACAGACAGTGCTTATAAACAGATCATCATTTCAATGGGATCTGGTGCAACTGCCGCATTAGGAGCATTTGATTATCTTATTCGAAATTAATCGCAATATAAAAAGTCACAGTAGCGGATTGATTACTGTGACTTTTTATTTACCTAAAATAGTAGCTATTTTTCCCTCTCTAACCAACCTCATTTTAAATTTGATTATAATTTGTGTTCTCAAATTGAGAGTAAAATTTAAGAATCAAGTAATACGCAGCATTTATAATCGCCTCTGGCAACGTTTCCCCTCTTCCTGTGACGTCATCAAACTTCACTTCTGAAGTACCATTTGTTTGATAGTTCACACCAAACATTTTTAGCTTTTCTACTATAACCAACGCATGTTCTAAGTATTTCTCTGGCATAAAATAAGAATCATGAATAAACTCATCTTTCTCTACATTGTACCAACTATTTTTGGTATGCTTCTTCCACCCTAATATTTCACGGATAATTTCTTCCTTTCTGTTCACCTTTACCATCCCCCTATGATAAATTTAAACTCAACTGTTATATATCATGTACTTATTTTTAATAAGATTATATAACAGTTATTCCATTTTGACCATATTTTTAAAAAATTATTTTTCTTCAGAAATAACAATTCCAATTAAATGAACCATTTGGAGTACTTCCTTTGAATAATCACTATTTTTTTCCCATATAATAATCTTTAAACGAACATATCTCTTCGTACAAATTTCCCGTATAAATTTCATTAAAGTTACAAATTATGACAAACTTTACTCCCATATACTAGTAGAATACTAGTAACATGGTAAAATATAAGGAGAAATAAGGGAATTTTTCGGGATAATAAGGGGGATTGTCGTGGAAAATGCGGTAAAGGAATCGTTCAAAGAAAGTGGTAACAATCAGAAAAAATCATCAAGGTGGTTTACAAACTGGAAATGGATGCTTCCAGCTATCATCATTGTCATTGCACTCATAATTGGAGTCTTAAGTTATTATCAAGCAACACACTTTAATTCTAATGTCACCATTAATGGCATACAAGTTGGGGGCCTGACAAAAGATGAAGCATTAGATAAATTAAAGACCTCTGTTTTACAAAATAAAGTCTATATTGGTGACGAAGAAATCCTAGATGGAAAGGATACAAATTCAGGTTTTACGGATAAAGATTTACTAAGTATTCAAAACCTATTTAAAGAACAGCAAACGGTCTTTCCTACATCAAAAGAGCAAAACCTTTCACTTTCTCCAAGTAATCCAGACCCATACCGTATTCAAGATATGAAGAAAGAGGTTGAAACTAAGCTTACTGAAATGAACAAAAGTTTAACCCCTCCACAAGATGCACAGGCACGTTTAGAAAACGGTCAAATTGTTATCGCAAATAGTGTGGATGGTAAACAATATGATATTGTCAGCCTTATGAATGAATATGACAAACAGGGGTTTGCAAGTGAAATCCGATTAGACCCAGTCTTTATTGAACCTGTTAAAGAGGACAGTGAAATCATTAAAAATGGAGAGGCTAGGTTACAAGAGCTTCTTCAACATACAGTCGAGTATAAAGTACAAGATACAGTACATTCTTTAAAAGGAAACGAGCTCATTCAAAATGCCTTTGTAACACATGACATGAAAGTAACAATTGATCCAGAGCTTATTCAAAATAAAATTGCCGAGATAAATGATGCCCAATCAACTTTAGATAAAGATTTCACCTTTAAAACCCATTCTGGAAATGTTATTTCAGTGAAGGGTCAAGGATATGGATGGGCCTTAGATGTCGAAAAAGAAACAACTCAGGTTCAACAGGCGTTTGAAAACGGTGATCCATCTGTTTCAGCTTCACATATTAAAGGACATGGCTGGAGTGGTGAAGGATATGGCTACGGTGTTACGGCGAATAATGGGATTGGGAATAATTATGCCGAAGTATCGATCGCTGAACAGCGAGTGTGGATTTATCGAGAAGGGAAAATGGTCTTTACGACGAATGTCGTAACAGGCAACCACAATACAAACGAGGATACATCCAAAGGGGTTTGGTACGTTCTCTACAAGCGAACTCCTTATGTACTTAACGGAAGTAGAGCAGGCAGCTCAGAGTATTCAATAAAGGTCAATTATTGGGTTCCATTTACAAATAGTGGTCAAGGCTTCCATGATGCTAGCTGGCGTTCAAACTGGTCATCAAATGCCTATATTTCCAATGGATCAGGCGGCTGTGTCAATGTACAACCTAGCTTAATGAAAAATATATATGATAATTTAAATACCTATGATCCGGTGGTTGTTTATTAATCCACTTCCATCAAGAAATAACCTAAAGACGATGTTCGATAGGTGTGACTTTCACATCCATTAACATCGTCTTTTTTACTTGTATTTCCTTATAAATGCTGTTCAATGCTTCCTACAAACTTTTCAGCTGCTCGTGATAATGGGACGGATTTTAGATAAACAATCCCAATTCTGCGACTTGGAATTTCCTCTTCTAACGTTAATTCAAACAGAACCCCTCTTTGCAACGGTTCCTCGACAAACTCTCTAATGACACACGAGATCCCTAAATTAGCCTTAGCAAAATCAACTAATAAGTCATGGGAACCAAGTTCAAACATAGGGGACAGAGAATGACCTTTCTTTTTAAAAAAACGCTCTACATACATTCGAGAAATGGTTGGTTTTTCTAAAAACAGAAGAGGTAATTCGATTAAATGCTTTAATTGGATGGTTTTTTGCGATAACTCCTTGTATTTTTCACCACAAACGAAAGTGTCATGTATCTCTTTACATGGAATGACCTGTAGTTGATCATCTTGAACCGGCAAATTGCAAATCCCAACATCTGCTGCTCCCGATCTAATAAATCCAAGGATATCGGACGTTGTACCATTAAGGATTTTTAATTTAATTCCAGGATACTTAGCATGGAATTCTTCTAAATATGGCAATAGAAAATAACGGGATATCGTATCCCCAACGCCTATTCGCAATTCCCCAGTCTTCAGCCTTTTAACATCAAGAATTTTATGCTCTGCGGCATTGACCATGGCTAAAGCTGATGTAATCGGATCATGTAACAATTTTCCTTCATTTGTTAATACGACCCCCTTTGGAGTTCGATAAAAGAGCTGTACCTCTAACTCCTTTTCAAGCTTTGAAATAGCTTGACTAACAGCTGATTGTGTCATATAAAGCTCTTCTGCGGCCTTTGAAAAGCTTTTGTTTCGACTCACTACATGAAAGATTCGATATAAATCTAATTTTCCAATCATATAACTTCTCCTAATACCTGATATAATTAATATTAATTTTACTTATACCATATGAAAACGGTATAGTAAACATGTTACCTACAAAGGTTATAAAATAGTCTACGATTTACAAGAGGAGAGATTTGATTGGAAAGAGTAGTTGGAACAACAGTAAGAGGTCTTCGTGGCCCCATCATCAATAAAGGTGATAACTTAGAAGAAATTGTTGTCGATACCGTTATAAATGCCGCAAAAGTGGAAGGGTTTTCGATCGAAGACCGTGACATTGTTACTATTACTGAATCAATAGTTGCACGTGCCCAAGGAAATTATGCTTCCATTGACGATATTGCCACAGATGTAAAAACCAAATTTGGCGATGATACAGTTGGGGTTATTTTTCCCATTCTTAGCCGTAACCGCTTTGCCATTTGCCTTCGTGGAATTGCAAGAGGGCTTAAGAAGGTGGTCTTAATGTTAAGCTACCCTTCTGATGAAGTTGGAAACCACTTGATTACCATTGACGAATTAGATGAAAAAGGAATCAATCCTTGGACAGATGTACTAACAGAGGCAGAATTCCGTCAACATTTTGGCTTTAATAAACACACCTTTACTGGTGTTGACTATATTGAATATTATAAAAGCCTCATTGAAGCTGAGGGAGCAACTTGCGAGGTTATCTTCTCTAACAATGCCAAAACCATTCTAGATTACACAAAGAATGTCTTAACCTGTGACATTCACACACGTTTCCGTACAAAACGCATTTTAACAAACAATGGTGCAGAAAAAGTATATGGACTTGATGACATTCTAAAAGAATCCATCAATGGCAGCGGCTATAATGAAGAGTATGGTCTGCTTGGTTCTAATAAATCAACAGATGATAGCGTGAAATTATTCCCACATCAATGTCAGCGATTAGTTGACGGGATTCAAGCAAAAGTTAAAGAGCTTACGGGTAAAACCATTGAAGTCATGGTTTATGGGGACGGTGCATTCAAAGATCCAGTCGGAAAAATTTGGGAACTTGCAGACCCAGTTGTATCTCCAGCATTTACAGCGGGTCTTGAAGGAACTCCAAATGAAGTAAAATTAAAATACTTGGCAGATAACAACTTCTCCCATCTTCGTGGTGAGGAACTAACAAAAGCCATTTCTGAATTCATTGAGAATAAAGACGAAGACTTGGTGGGTGCAATGGAATCCCAAGGAACTACCCCTCGTAGATTAACGGATCTCATTGGGTCCTTATCGGATTTAACTTCAGGCAGTGGTGATAAAGGGACACCTATGGTTTATATCCAAGGTTACTTTGATAATTATACAAAATAAAGGCTACGGCAAAATGTAACACATGGGAATATCATGGGTTACATTTTGCTTGTTTTATCTAATTCATACTAAAACATTACACAAGTTCATTCGGTTCTAACTTCCGCGGACATTGAGTGCGTTATTATTATGAATAACGCTAATTTGGTGGATTTCTGGACACCGAGTACGTTATTTGCTACTCATTACGAAAAAATGACATCCTTTCAAGTAAATAGCGGATTGTATGTCCAATAAAATGTGAAATCGTTATTCTTGACTCAAATAACGGAACATACGTCCTCTTAACCACACCTAATCGTACCATTACCTTTTGCATACATCATAATCAACATAATAAACAATTCAAAAGTGCCTTTCCCTATCTTAACTGATTTAATATATACTCAGCAGCCTTCACTGCCCCATTATTCTCCGTATTTTTGTATTCAATCCCCTTTTCGATGTTATCCAAGACGACTGTAGAAAGGGTATTTTCATCGGTTTCTGAAAAACGTATTTTAACTCCTGCTCCCATTCTAATTAATCGATCAGAAACAAGCTTTTGTTCAAAATGCTCTTCTATTGGAAAATATAGGAAGTTTTTATTTAAAGCGACCAGTTCCATCGTTGTCGTTCCTCCACCTTGAACAATTGCTAGGTCACAAGCTGCAAGATGCTCATACAATTTAGGTACATATCCTCTTATTTGAATCCCCTCGGTTGCCGTGATTGAATTAGGATCAATTCTTGGACCTGCAATTAAAACCATTTGTAATTCGGGGATCTTTTCCCTTAGAATCTTATAAGTTCTTGAACATAGATTTAAAAGGTCTACACCAATGGATGTTCCGCCTACAGAACATATGATAAGAGGACCTTCTCCATAACCAAGTCGGCTTTTCATCTCTGATGTATGACGATATTCATGTGGGTTAAAAGGCAAAATATTCCCCAAAAACTTATAATGCTTTTGCCCATGCTTTCTAGCATTTGGCAACCCTAATCCGTAAGATTTATCTGCAATGTCTTCCGCATTTCCTACATATAGGGATAAATCTTCCACCCAAGGAGTGCGATTAATTGTGATCCAGGCAAAATTCCAAAAATAGGTTCCTAACTTCTCTAGCGGACTTTTTGTTGTAGCATCGAACCCAAAGAAATCATAAATCATTACAAACGGAGCCTTCCTCTTCATCCTTGGATATAAAAAATAGGCTAGTATTAACTCATAGGCCTCGTCTGCAATAATTAAATCGTACTTTTCCCTTTTGGTAAGTCGGTTTATGGTAACAATACTTTTCCTCCACTCCAATAAAACCCTAAACAAATATGTATTTACATTCATTTCAAAACCGTTGGATACCTTTTCTGCTAATTTACTTTCTTCGCCAAGCGACTTACATTCTGGCAACAAATATTCACCTGACTCTTGTATTACTCTAAGTGCTGGATCTCCCGCTAACCAAGAGACTTCAATATCAGGGTCCCGTTTTCTCAGTTCCTTTACAATCGCCAAATCTCTTGCTGCATGACCAAGACCAATAGAACTACTGATAAATAATACCTTCTTTTTCATTTTTTGTTCCTCTTTCCTCATAAAAAAAACTCTAATTTTATAAACTTCATTATTACACTTTTTCCCTTATACCTCTATCCCCATTTCAAGTCCTTTGAACCCTACTATAACAACTATTCAAGTAGATTCTATTCCGTTCGTTTTTCGCAATTTATTTTTAATTGAGAAGGAATTCTCCATAATCGATCTAGATTTTCACTTATCTAATGGAAATGGACCTCTTAAATAATAGTAAAAGGCACTCTACACGAGTGCCTTTTACTAATTTCTATTTATTAAAATCAACTTTCTCTTCTGATTGGCCTAACGTGATTGTCGTTTCACTAGGCTTTGTTTCAGCAATGATTTTGCCATTTCTAAAAGAATATCGAACTGTTGCTTGCTTGCGAATGGCCTCATATTCATTTTCTGCAGACAAAACAATGAAGTTAGCCGTTTTTCCTTCTTCAATTCCATACTTCTCTTCAATTTGTAAAGTTTTCGCGCTATTTTTCGTAATCAAATCAATGGAGTTTACAATTTGATCATAGCCCATTAGTTGTGTAACGTGAATTCCCATGTGCAAGACTTGAAGCATGTTTCCTGTACCTAGTGGATACCATGGGTCAAATATATCATCATGACCAAAGCAAACATTTAACCCGGCTTCTTGCAACTCTTTTACCCGTGTTAAACCTCTGCGTTTTGGATACGTATCAAATCTTCCTTGAAGGTGAATATTCACCAATGGATTAGATACAAAGTTAATAGAAGACAGCTTTAATAAGCGAAATAATTTATACGTATAGGCATCGTTATAAGAGCCCATTGCCGTTGTATGGCTCGCAGTTGTTCGCGTCCCTAACCCACGTTTATAAGCCTCTGCCGCTACAACCTCTACAAAACGTGACTGTTCATCGTCAATTTCATCACAATGAATATCAACTAATCGATCATATTTTTCCGCAAGGTCAAAAGCCATTTTTAGAGAATCCACTCCGTATTCTCTTGTAAATTCAAAGTGAGGGATTCCACCTACAACATCTGCACCCATTTTCAACGATTCTTCAAGCAATTCTGCTCCGCTAGGGTACGACAGAATCCCTTCCTGCGGGAAAGCAACCAATTGAATATCAACGAATGGGGCCATTTCTTCCTTCACTTCAAGCATGGCTTTTAATGCCGTTAACTCTGGATCGGTTACATCGACATGTGTACGAACATGTTGAATACCTTGAGCCATTTGCCATTTTAAAGCCGTCTTCGCTCTTGTTTTCACATCATCAATTGTTAATGTTTCTTTTCTTTGCGCCCATCTTTGAATTCCTTCAAACAATGTCCCACTAATATTCCACTCGGGTTCCCCTGCGGTTAAAGTTGTATCTAAGTGTATGTGCGGCTCAATAAAAGGCGGGAGAACTAGACAACCATCGACATCAATGATTTCTTTTCCGTCTGAATGCTCTAGTTGTTGTGTAATCTTTTCAATTTTTCCATCCTGTATAAGGATGTGCCAAACTCCATCTTTTCCTCTAAGCGTTGCATTTTTAATAATCACTGATCATCTCACCCTTACCGTTTAGTTTGCTCGTAGATGCTGCTTGTTGCGGTACACACTTCATCGCTACAACATAAATAACTACTGTTCCTAAAAGTCCATTAATAGGAGGGATTCCCGGTGCAAGATTTGCAACTACAACCCCACCGACCCAGGCAATGATTGCAATCCAATTTACTGCTTTAAATTTCATGGTTTCAAATGGTTGGTACTTTCCACGCTTTAATAAGAAATAGTCAGCTAATATAATTGCTCCGATTGATGGCAGTGTTGAACCAAGAATCGTTAAGAATCCGACAAAGTTGTTATAAAGCCACATTGCTGTTAGTGTTCCAATTATCCCATTGAAAACAACCACTTTATGCTTTGGCAATTTTGTAATATTAGAAACTCCTAATCCAGAAGCATATAAGGCACTATCATTTGTTGTCCAAATGTTTAATCCAAGAACAATAATGGCCGGAATCATTAAGCCTTGTAAAAACATCACCTCTGAAATATCAGCCTTATTAAATACCATCGCTCCGACTGCACCAAATAGGAACATAAGTGAGTTTCCTAGAAAGAAAGCAAGAATATTTGAAGATACAGCGGCACGAGAAGTTTTTGCAAAACGAGCGAAATCGGGAGTAAGTGTACCCGCGCTAATAAAGGACCCGATACAAATCGTTAGAGCTAATGCCACACTCATTGCCTGTGTTGGCTCATAAGCGAATAATTCCTGAAATCCACCAACCGTTCCAATTGCATCGAACATGGAGTAACTTCCGAAGATAGCAATCGCAGGGACTGCAATAATTCCTAAAATCGTTAAAGCCTTGATTCCAAAAATAGAAGAAGCGGTCATGGCTAATCCAAAGATTGTAATAAGAACATACACATTTGCACCAGTCGCTTTTGCGACAGGAACAGCAAACATTGCTAGACCAACGCCAAACCAGCCAATTTGTGTAAAAGAGAGTAAAAAGGAAGAAAGATAAGAACCTTTTTCTCCGAATGAATACCGAGCTAATAAATGAGTAGATAACCCTGTTTTTGCGGCAATATGGGCTAGCGCACCTGTATAAAGTCCAAGAACAAGGTTGCCTGTTAAAACAATCCAGATAAACTGTTTGAACTGTAGTCCCAATCCTAATGTTCCCCCAGACATCATACTTGCTGAGAAAAAGCTAAGGGACATCATGACCGCTAGAACCTTCCAAAATCCGTTTCGGTTTCCTTGCGGCACTGCCTGTAATGAAAATTCTTTATCTACTTTTGACATACCAATTCCTCCAATAAATAGGTTTTTAAGAAACTGGTACCGAAGATAGCTTCGATAAAAATTCGGAACAAAAAAGGCTTCTTGTCATTATCTGACAAGAAGCCCGTTTTGCATAGAGAACAAAGTGAGCCTACACCTATATCCATAGGGTATGCACACAATGATGATCTATTTCCGCTGTCCTTGTCAGCCTCACGGGACTGATTTAAAGGTACCAGTATTTAATTACCGTTATTATTACAGGAAAAGAATATGTTGTCAACATATTTTTCATTAACAAGAATTACAAAGTACCAATCATTCCACCATCAATATTGACTGATGTACCTGTGACATAGGAAGCTGCATCTGATACAAGGAATGTAATGACTTTGGCTGCTTCTTCTGTGTCCCCAATACGACCTAGAGGAATTTGACGATCCTGACTTGAAAATTGTTCCCAAGATAGATTTGAACTCTGTTCCTTCCACATTCTCTCTACTTGCTCACTTCGAATCCACCCAATACATACCGTATTCACTCGGATATTGTCTGGACCAAGATCTTTACTCATTGCTTTAGTCAGAGCCATACCAGCTGCTCTACTAACTGACGTAGGTAAAGATGATTCCGGAGGGGTTTTCCCAATAGCAGCTGTCACATTAATAATGGCACCACCTCCAACTTTTTTCATAAAAGGAACAGCATAACGCGAACAATGAATAGCACCAAAAAGCTTTAAATCAAGATCCTGTTTCCAAAGCTCTGTGCTCACGTTATCAAATGGCTGCGCTTGAGATGTGCCAGCATTATTGACTAAAATGTCTAAACGCCCATATTTTTCAATAGTAGCAGATACTACGTTTTGGCAATCCGCTTCTTTTGTTACATCACATTCTATGTAAAATACTTCTTTCCCTGTTTGCTGGTATATATAGGAGGCTGCTTCTGTTAACCGATCCGTATTTCTTGCACAAATCGTCACTTGAGCTCCTTCACTCACTAAATAAAGCGCCGTTTTTAATCCAATTCCCTTACTTGAACCTGTGATTAAGGCTACTTTGCCTGTTAATCCTAATTCCATCGCAATCTCCCTTCTCACATACTTTTAATTGTATTAGCATCTTATATACAATTATTTCAGAATAATAAAATAAAGTCAATTTAATGAACTTTACAGAGGGTATTGTGGGACGAACGATGTAATCTATTAACCCTTAACAAACAATGGAGTGGAAATAACAGTTATTAGCCTTCATTCAAAAAACAATGTTATGATAGAGGCAATATGCCTTAAGGAGATCGAACAATCTATGAAAATACCAATATTATTCGAAGATAATCATCTGCTTTTGGTAGAAAAGCCAATTAATGTTCCAGTACAAGCAGATCGTAGTGGGGATCTTGATTTCTTATCCATGTTAAAAAAGGACATTAAAATACGCTACCAAAAGCCTGGTAATGTTTATTTGGGACTTGTACATCGCCTAGACCGCCCTGTTGGGGGTGCCATGGTGTTTGCCAAAACTTCTAAAGCTGCTTCTAGATTATCAGATATGATCGCAGACATATGATTGAACGGAATTATGTAGCTGTTGTTCGCGGAACCCCTAATAAAAAAAGGGCAACTCGTGAATTATCTTTATAAGGATAATCAAAAAAATAAGGTGTATGTGGTTTCTTCTAAACATCCAAACGCTAAAAAAGCCGTACTATATTTCGAGCTGTTGTAATCAAAAAAAGGATATAGTCTACTATCTGTAAATCTACACACGGGGAGACCTCGTCAAATTCGAGTTCAGTTATCAACAATGGGAACACCCATTTTTGGGGATCAAAAATATGGGGAGCATCTTACTAAAACTGGACAACAACGGGCATTGTGGACCCATTCACTTCATTTCGAGCACCCAGTTAAGAAAGAACCACTTGGAGGTTTTTCCTTTCCACCTAGCACCTTCCCTTGGAACCTATGGGAGACTTTTAATCATACAAACAGGAATTCCCACTCTTTTTGGGAAAATCATTCACTAAATATGAATACGTAGCAGATTGTAGTTAAGTCACTAGGTCTAGATTATTTTAATGGCAAAAGACGATAGGCATCATCCGTTTTGGATGATGCCTATTTCTTAAAGATGATACTCCTTTAGCATTTCCTCAATGGCATATGCTACGCCGTCCTCTGTATTTTGTTTCGTTCTATACTTGCACAATTCAATTATTTCTGTTGCAGCATTTCCCATTGCAACGCCACGACCGGCTTCCTGAAGCATAGTTTTATCATTCAAGTTATCTCCAAGCGCCATGACATCCTTCATCTCAATCCCTAAGTTATCAACGTATTCCTTTAATGCAAGTCCCTTGTTTGCATTAGGATGGTTAAACTCAAGATTTAAATGACCAGAAGATGTTATGATGATCCCATCTTCATTTTTTAATTCATTGTACGCCTCTGTTAATTTCCTCTCATCAAGGGAAAAACCGAGTATTTTAAAAACCTCATGATTCTCACTAGAAAGAACTTTTTCTAGATTTGTAATGACCTGCACGTTTTCATCTTGAAATCTTTGTTCCACGACCTGCCAAATCTCTTCTTCTGTAGAGTTAGGCATGGCGTCTTTAAACATCTGAATGGCCACGTTCATAAAATCATCTTTCCCGGATGAAAGAACAATGTTTTCCATAAATAACTCTGTATACATTTCCGCTTTCTGACAAACTGAAATAATCCTACGGCAAACCGCCTTATCCATTGGGATACTTCTGATTAAGTTTCCATCAATGTCATATGCAGTAGCGCCATTAAGGCTTATAATGGGGCATGAGATTCCTGCTTTCGTTAAGATTCTTTTAGCAGAATCATAGGATCTTCCTGTTGCGACAACAAAGGTCAGTCCTTTTTCTTCAGCACTTTTTATTGCCTCGACATTTCCTCTACTGACTTCACCTTTTTCATTTAAAAGAGTCCCGTCTAAATCTGATGCAATTAATTTCATTTTCTTAATTACCTCATTTACTTTGTCATTTGTGTATACTATATCACAAATACAAGGGATTATATAATTTTCAAATCAAGAAAGATGCTAAAACAAAAACAGGTATTCGATATGATAACCTATCGAATACCTTCTTTATGTCTTTGATTTAATGAGATTTCCCCGCAATCTGAATCCTCTTATCTTCCCTTTCTACCGCTAACAGAACACCATCTGTCATATTAAAAACTCTATCACAATAGTCTATAAGCCGAATATCATGCGTCACTACAATCGTTGTTGTTTTTTTCTGTTTTGTGATCTTTTTAAATAGACTCATAACTTCATAGGCACGGTCGGAGTCAAGAGAAGCTGTAGGTTCATCAGCTAGAATAATAGAAGGGTTGCTATACAAAGCCTTAGCAATCGCTACACGCTGTCGTTGTCCACCAGATAAGTCAGAAGGATATTTCTTAAGTAAGCCTGCGATGTCTAGGTCCTCATAAAGTTGGTCCCGCTCTGCTTTCGAGAGATTCCCATTTTTTACTTTATCTAACAACTTCAATTGATTAGATACGGAAAGAAACGGGACTAAGTTAGATGCTTGTAACACAAAACCGATTTCCTTGAGTCGAATTTTGGATCGTTCTTTTTCATTTGAAACGGTTAAGTTATTCCCATTGATCATTACATCACCTGAGGTTGGGGATAATAATCCTCCGACAATGGAGAGAAATGTACTTTTGCCAGAACCTGATGGACCAATAATGGCTATTAACTCCCCTCGGTCAGCAAGAAAATGGGTTTCCTTTAAAGCGTCCACTTTTTTATGACCACTCCCATAACTCTTTTTAACTCCATGTAACTCTAATACTGCCATAACATTACCCTCCTATCGCTTTCAATGGATCGATCCGAACAATGGTTAAAACGGAAAAAACAGCACCGACCGTTGCAACCAACATCAAGATGAGACCATAGATTACCATCAAGGTCAGATCAAACGAAACTGGAACTGCTGCTGGCAAAAAGGCTCCTGAAATAATGGTTAAAGCAAAGCCTAGAGCCGTTCCGATAAATGATAGTATGAAAGTTTGAGCTACTACAGACCAGGATAAATACGAACTAGAAATCCCTTGAGCCTTCATAACTCCAAACATGCTAATCTTTTGTACAGTCAACACATATAAGAAAATAGCGACGATAATCGATGAAATCCCAAAAAGAAAGTAAATCATAAAATTGAGTGTCAATTTTTGTTCCGTATATCCAGGTAAATTTTCTATGAATGATTGGATTTCAATCGTTTCTAGCTCCTTATTCTGTGTGTGATTAGAGATCGATTCATCCCCGACAACAATTGCATTGATTTGATCCTTATTCTGATCAGCGGTTTCACCAAATTTTACTTTATGGAAAGTTATAAGGTCCGCATAGAGAACAGGTGCCGCATTAAATCGAGCATTGTCTGTAAACCCAACAATGGTTAAAGTTTCGTCACTAGAAGATAGAGATAATGTATCACCTAGTTTGAATCCTTCTTCTTTAAGCGAATCATCGGCAATCACCTCATTAGTCTTTTCAAACGCCCTTCCTTCCGTGACATTTGGCATTAAAAACTCCTCTTTATGAATACCGAAGAGAGAGATATTTTGCTTCTGATCACCATTATTAGCGATGGCATTTAACTGCCCAATTACAGCTGTTTCTTGCGCTGTAATATCCTTTAGTTGATCGGTTGACATGAATGATTGATACAGGTTTTTATCCGATTCTTCGGTCAAAATAATGGCTGATGCATCCCATTTGTCGACCGCTTCCCGATTTAAATTAGCGAGTCCTGTTGCAAGTCCAGAGAGAAAAAATACAAGATAGGAAACAAGCATGAGAATGCCAGTAATTAAAGCAAAGCGAAGTTTATTTTTTTTTATTTCATTCCAAGCTAAAAACACAGCGTCACTTCCTTTGTATTAGGGTCTTGTTACATTTGTATGTTTAACACTGCCCTTACTTTTAAATTATTAAAATCATGATTAACCCTATTATGAACTTAAACAACCTCTTTTGTCAAATGTTTGTATAATCTAATTTACAATTAATTATACAATATTATATTCCTAATAAATACGATTTAAACTAATTACTGTATAATGTTTGTAGATATAACATTGTACAAAAAATACAAATTCGTTATACTAATGATGCCTACAGGAATTTGGACTTACTAAGGGGATGAAATAAAAGTGATGCAATCCAACCAAAATGGATTATTTTCCATACAACAAGTTGCCGATATGACTGGATTATCAAAGCAAGTCATTCGAAAATGGGAAGAACGGTACGGTATTATTCAACCGAAGCGATTGGATAATGGATATAGAGTCTATAGTCACGAGGATGTTAAAACACTTTTAAAAGTGAAATTACTCTCGGAACAGGGTCACTCGCTTAAACAAGCGGCGCTTCTTGTAAAAGAGGTTGAAGAAGAACCTAAAATGCCATTATTTAAGGATGAACAAAAATCCCCCAATTATGAACAATGGAATGAATATGTTTTACGCCTTTTAGAAAAAGGGAATCACTGTGATGAGATTGAACTAAACTTTATCCTTAATCAAGCCTATCATCACTTAGGGATCGATCATTTTTTAACTGATATCGCGATTCCCTTTTTAAAAGAAGTGGGTAGAAAGTGGGAAAATCATGAGTGGAGTGAATATCAAGAATCTGTATCAAGTTTGGTTGTTAGGGATTTCTTAGTCCAAATTCGACGAAATTATCAATACCGAGATTCTGCCCCATTTGTGCTCGGAGCGTGTCTTCCATATGAACATCATGAGGTCCCATTACATCTAGTCCTCATGAAATTCATGATGAAAGGATGGAAAACTCAACTGGTTGGAGCTTCTCCCGCCCCGGGGTCTATTGAATCTTTGGTATGTAAACTAAAACCGAGTGTCGTTTTGTTATCTGCTACAACCACAATCCCATTTGAAACAGATCCTACACTACTGCAAAGATTAGATGAATTTGCTCAAAAGCAAGAAAACATCGCTTTCTATCTTGGCGGCCAAGGGACCATTCATTATCACTTCGACTATAAACCACGGGCTATTCGTATAACGAATTCTGTTGAAGATATTTTAAAGCCTTAAGTTTTGTTAAATTGTCCCCTAACCAAATAATAGAATGATATTCATAAAAGAAAAAATGAATCTGTTGGTTTTCATTCTAAACTACAAAGCCTATTTGAAATCCATTCTAAATCATTCTGCAATTTAATAAAATGATAAGGGAGCCAGACTCCCTTATCATAGCCATTTTAATTCTACAAACTGTTTGTATTGAATCACCGCTTTCATTAATCATGCTGGTTTTGTTAATAAACCGATGGGAGTTGATGACTTGAGCACTTTTGATCCAAGAAAACTATCTGTGGAATATATGGATGGTGTTACTTTTACAAAACCCATTATTCCTAGGCGTTACACACTCACTCACTCTGATGTAACCGGAGAATTATTTTTAAACATTGGAATGAATTATGCCTGGAATAAAATCAACCCTATGAGAGATGAAGTATTAGGGGAATGGAAATCAAATGGAAGTACCTTATACTATTGTGTTTATCTGTATATTGATCAAGGAGAATACAATCAACATATAGCATCTAAACGCATTGAAATATTTAGACGTGAATTACCACTTGCATTAAAGGCTATTCGATATGGCGATCGATTGTTATTTAACACATACCCCTATTTAGATAACGCCTCCATCATCATTCACTTCTTATCAGCTTATCCTCAGTTTACAATTCAGGAAAACTGGGGGACTTTCCTAAGCATCAATACTTAAATTTAATTCCGCTTCAAGTTCATTTGCATCAGGGTAAAGTAACTCCTTCCTTTTTTGTACTATTCATTAACTGTGAGTATGATTACTGCATACCTAGAGTCCAGTTGGAAATAGTAACTTTATACTTATTTAAAAACTGGAGGATATTCATCAATGAATTTAAAATCTGGAACCTATTATTGGCCTACCACCTTTCCTGATGCTCCATCATATCCAGCATTAGAAGAAGATCTATCTTGTGATGTATTAATCATTGGGGGTGGAAGCTCAGGGGCACAGTGTGCCTATTATCTTGCCGACACAGATTTAAACGTGGTTGTAATTGAAAAGGGGGAAATTGGTGGCGGTAGTACAAGTACGAATACAGCCCTCATTCAATATTCCGGTGAAAAAATGTTCACAAATTTGATTAACACCTTTGGAGAAAGCTACATAGAAAGGCATTTACAATTACTAAAAGAAGCCATTAATGAAATGGAAACAGCCTCAAAGAACGCCACAATTGATTGTGAATTTAAGAGAAGAGATACCTTATATTCGGCGAGCTGTGCAGAAGACGTTGAAAGTCTAAAAAGGGAATATGAATTTTTAAAGCAGCAAAACTGTGATGTTGCTTTTTTATCCAAGGAAGATATTGAAGCAAAATATCCTTTTAGTAGGGATGCTGCTATTTATTCATACAATGATGCAGAGATCAATCCTTTCAGATTCACTCATGCACTATTAGATTATGCCGCAAGAAAAGGAGTCCGTATATATGAAAATACAGAAATGAACGGTCACCATTATGATAAAGAAAATGAAAAAATGATTGTTTCTACGAAAAATAGACATTCGATACAAGCAAGCTATGTTATATTTGCAGCAGGTTATGAAGGAGTAGAAATTAAACAAGAGAAAAAAACTTCCTTTGTGAGCACGTATACGGTTACAACCAACCCAGTAGAAGATCTCTCCGAATGGTATAACCAGACACTGATTTGGGAAACGGCTCGTCCCTATTTATTTATGCGTACAACTAAGGATAACCGGATTATCATAGGCGGACTTGATGATAATGCTACATATTCTGAAGATCGCGATAGTAAACTAGTACACAAGAAGAATAAACTCATTGAAGAATTTAATAAAATGTTTCCCCATATAAAAGTACAGCCAGAATATTACTTAGCCGCATTTTACGGAGGTACATTGGATGGCATACCGATTATCGGTCAGTATGATGAATATCCTAATAGCTATTTCCTATTTGCCTTTGGAGATAATGGGACGGTTTATAGCCAAATGCTGTCGAAACTGATTGTAAACGAGATTGTTGAAGGAGACTGTCCAGATGTTGCTTTATACTTACAAGACCGCCCTTTAGTAAAAAGAAACAAGGATGCCTTCTAAATGGAAGCATCCTTGTTTGCTTTGTTGAATATATACTCAACCTGCTAATATTTCCTTTTTTGCGTCTTCACTTTCCAAAGTTACTCTATCAGGTTTAACAACGAAGATGCTAATTAATGTCGCAATCACAAAGAGAGCTAAAATAACATACAGCACCATGTCATAGGATTCTGTCTTATCAAGAACAAAAGCACTTAGCTGATTCCCTGTCAGTCCTGCAAATGCCCAAGCAGATAAAGCTAGTCCGTGTACGGTAGAAACACTATTTAACCCAAAGCGGTCAGATAATAATGGTGGTAAAGAAGAAAATCCTCCACCATATCCAGCATTAACAATACAAAGTAAAGCGATAATAAGGATCGCAACCGAATTATTGATTGCATCAAAAACTACGGTTAACAGTATGGATGCAATCGATAAAATGAAAATGATTTTATAGATTGAATTACGATCTTTTAATTTGTCTGCCCATGAGGAGAAAGCAATTCGTCCGCCTGCATTAAAAACAGCTGTTAACGAACTAACTAAACCAATTGCCCCAAATCCAATGAATGCTAAGATGCCTTTTTCTTGTGCGATTAACGCTAATCCACATGTAATATTAATATAGAACATGAACCAAATTCCGATAAATGTTTTATTAGTTAATACTTTTCGATAGCTAAAGCTTGCACTTTGTACACTTTCTTCTTCATGTCCTGCTGGTTTCTTTATTAGCAAGTGTCCCATTACCATCATCACTAAATATATCCCTGCTAATATATAAAACATGGTATATATATTTTCAGGATTGGCTAAAACTCCAGTATTGTTTCTTTCTCCAAGTAGTTCTTCCATTAAAGGACTTGCAATGACCTTCGCCAAGCCAAAACCCGCAACAGCAAGGCCTGTTGCTAACCCTTTTTGCTTTTCAAACCAAAGCATTAATGTTTTAACCGGTGTTAAATAACCGATACCAAGTCCAATCCCCATCACAACTCCATAAGAAACATAAATACCAATCAATGACTTTTGATAAATAAAAAACCCTGTGCCTGCCATTCCTACGACAAAAAACAATGCGGAAATCAGTGACGACTTATGAATGTCTTTTTCAACCAGTTTTCCTCCAAAAGCTGCAGACATACCCAGAACAAAAATGGCTATACTAAATGCCCATTCTACTTCACTGACAGAACTGCCAATATAAGCGGCAATATCACCCTTGAATAATGACCAACAGTAAACTGTACCAATACTACAGTGAATTAATAATGCCGGAAGTACAGCACGAATCCACTTATTATCAAATTTCCTCATATCCAAACTCCTTTTCTTATTCAACCAACCTAAAAATTAAATACGAATATTAATTTTATTTAACAAAGTATACGTTCGACTATTGCATAAAATTTTAAGGGTTTTATTAAGTTTATAGGTTAAATTTAATTTATTTACGAAAATTAATAAAACCTATTATATATCATCTTCGTAAAAAAACAATGGTTTTTAACATATCGATAGTTAAAATGAGAAAAATATTAAATTCTATAATAAAAAAAACAGCCTAATCATTCGAATTAGACTGTTTCAGCGATATAGTTGAAGTTTGTTTTTTACAGTATGATCCTTGTTAAATAATTATACAAAATCAAAAATAACTTGGATACTCTTCCAAGAAAAGGTCATTTATTCTTTATATTTCGCGATATATATTCATTTCTGTACTTTCCCGCATTTCTCTTAGTTTGGGAACGATTCTTCTGACATGTTCACTTTGATTATGCTGCTGAAGCGCCTCTTCATTCTCCCATTCTTCTATCGTAGTAAGGATAGTTGGGTCATGAATATCTTGATGATAGGTGTACATGATGCATCCTTTTTCTTTTCTTGTTTCTAGGACCACTTCTCTAGCAAGACTCATATATTTTTCGATACTCGCATCAGGTTTAAGCTTTCCTTTACAAACCACTCTTATCATTTTAAATCTCCTGTTATCTATCATTTTTTTGTTAATATCTATCTAACTCATCTCGATAAATTTAAATTCAATTATCTCATCTTTTCTTGCAACTTTTCGTAATAAAGATCAGCATCAACCGGGAATTCAACCGTTTCGTTCATCCAGGAAGATAAATAAATAGCATTCGCAATTTCGACGCTTTGTAAACCGTCTTCTCCAGGGGCAAGGAGAGGTGTCCCTTGCAGGATGCTATTGATCCAGTTTTGAATGATTCCAAGGTGGCCTGGATTATCACTTTCGACAGGTATATCTATTCTTTCGTATTCAGGCATACCAAATCCGCCTTTGTATGTAGCATTAAATTCTCGTTCTGATTGAGCTAGTTTAAAAAATGTCAATTCATTATTTTCAACTACGAGTTTCCCACGATCACCGGCAATTTCAAAGCGATCCGTTCCAGGGGCTTCCCCTGTTGAAGCGATAAACACGCCTGTCGCACCATTTTCATACTCAACATATGCCGTTACATCATCTTCTACTTCAATATCATGATATTTGCCATAGTGACAGAATCCATGGACACGCTTAGGTTTAAGTCCAGTTACCCATTGCCACAAATCCAATTGGTGTGGTGCTTGATTTAATAAGACCCCACCACCTTCACCTTTCCAGGTAGCCCTCCATTTACTTAAATCGTAATAGCTTTGTGGTCGATACCAATCTGTAATTATCCAATTTGTCCGTTTTATTGCCCCTAGTTCTCCCGTCTGAATCATTTCTCTTAATTTTTGATACAATGGGTTTGTCCGTTGATTTAACATAATGGAAAATACCTTTCCACTTTCTCTTGCCGACTGATTCATTTCCATTACATGCTTGCTATAGACCCCTGCTGGTTTTTCAACAAGAACATGAATTCCTTTGGCAAATGCCTTCTTAGCTAATTCCGGATGACTGAAATGCGGAGTTGCAATAATCACCGCATCAATTCCCGATTCTTGAAAAAACACAGCTTCATCCTGGTAAGATTGTACATTGCCCTTCACTTGCATTTTAAGATCCTCAAGCTGCTTTGTTCGGCCACAAACCGCTGTTAATACAGCTCCCTCTACTAGTCCTTTATCCAATTGTAGCGCATAGGTCTTTCCCATATGGCCGATTCCAATGATACCGACTTTTATATCACTCATATTTTTACCTCGCCATTCCTACTTTTTTATATCATTCCCAATAAAACCCCGATCCCTCTCTAAAATCTAGGCGAGAGGACGTTGGTATTTTCTGTTCTTAACGATTTCATCCATGACCCAACTCGTTCTCGCACCGGTCATTCCAGTACTCGGGCACTTTGTGCTATCTTTTGTTAAGTCAGCCATCATTGTTTCGATAAGGGGTTGATGGACGTGCATCGGCGCTTCAAAGCTCCATTGCTCTTTACTGCTAGATGTTGTCAAAAGAACGGGCTCATTACCAAAGGTTGAAAAGGTAATTTTCCCTTTACTGCCAACGATTTCATTCACATCCACATCTTCAAAAGCAGTAAAACACCAACTACCTATTCCATGGACTCCCGACTGGAATCGATAGGTACCTGTAACGATATCTTCCGCACGATAATAACCTGCTTGATTGGATGCAAAGCCTTGAACATCCTCAATGGGTCCTAATAAAAAGTCTAATAAATCAAGTGTGTGACTGGCTAAATCAAAGAATAGACCACCTCCGGCTATTTCAGCTTGAACTCTCCATGGGAGATTACTTGAATCCAATACATCATCCGACGCCTTTTGATGCTGGGTCGTTGATACGAAACGAACATCTCCGATTTTTTTACTATCTAATAACTGTTTTACTTTTAAAAATCTGGGCAAAGCCCTGCGGTAGTAGGCAACATAAAGAGGAACGCCGGCAGCCTTGCATGCGGCAATCATTTCATTACACTCATCGAAATTTAGCGCCATTGGCTTTTCTACATAGACTGGTTTGCCTGCCTGTGCAACTTTAATGGTATATTCTTTATGTGAACTAGGGGGTGTCGCAATATAGACGGCATCAACATCTGGATCGTTAATCAAATCATCCGCATTATCGTACCATTTTGGAACGTGATGTCTTTCTGCGTAGTCCTTAGCTAACACAGCGGTTCTCCGCATGACGGCAACCAGCTCTGAATTTTCATTTTTTTGAAATGCCGGTCCGCTTTTCACTTCGGTCACATCACCGCATCCAATAATTCCCCAACGTACTTTTTTAAATTTCATGGCTATTCTCCTAATTTTATGTCATTTTTTGCAAAACAACTTCCTTTATTTATGGTTACAGTTCATAACAACTATTTGTAAATCCTCGCAATGGTTTAGTTTATTGATTTAAGTTAATGATCATCTAGAATTTATCTTTTATAATGCCCTTATAAGGAAAAAAGAGGAGGTTCATAGATGGTTAACTTTGAAAAAAATAAACAATTTCATCGAAAATATGCTCTAACTGCTGGCATAGCTCTCATTATTATGGCACTTGCAGCATCTTTTTCCAATGGCTATGTCCAAGGAAAACTTGTGGTGCCCAATGATGCCACAGTTACGTTTAACAATATCATTTCTTCTACCGCACTTTTCAACGCTGGAATTTTTGGGTGGCTTCTCATATTTATTTGTGATGTAGTAGTGGCTTGGGCCCTTTATATATTCCTGCAACCGATAAATAAAAACATTTCATTACTCGGGGCTTTGTTACGCCTAAGTTATACGGCTGTATTAGGTGTTGCCATACTAAATTTAGTTTTTGTATCCCTTCTCTCAAGTAGCACTGACTATTTATTTCTATTTGGCGAACAACAACTTCAAACCCTCATTTTGCTTTTGTTGGAAGCATTTCATTTTATCTGGTCTATCGGTTTGATTATTTTCGGAGGGCACCTCATAATTGTGGGATATTTAGCTTTTCATTCAAAACAAATACCTAAAATCATTAGCATCTTATTAATGATTGCTTCATTAGGTTATATAGCCATTCACCTATTCATCACTTTCCTTCCTTATTTTGATGTCATGATTAAAACACTAAAGGTCATTTTTACTGTACCCATGATTTTAGGGGAACTTGGATTTGGATTATGGTTATTATTACAAGGTGGGAAGTACCCTATAAAAAAGGGTTAATTTATTCCTGATTTCCATCCATACGGACTCTTTTTTTAATTCTGCTCAATGACTCAGGGGTCATCCCCAGAAAACTGGCTAACTGATGCTGGGGGACGCGATTGATTAAATATGGTCGTTTCCGTAATATTGCTTTATAACGTTCTTCAGGTGTAGTAGCAATAAATGCAGCAAACTCATCTTGTACTTTACCTAAGTTTTCTTTCATCATCTGGCGTGTCATTGATTCCAACTGATTATATTTGTTATACATGTCTTTTTCTGTTTTTAGGTCACCAACAACTAATACAGAGTCCTCAAGACAAATAAACGTGTACTCTGAAGGTTTTTCTAGTTTATGATCATTGAATAATCCAAAGGCTTGTTCTTCAATGTAGAAATTGGATGTTACCTCTTTTCCCTTTTTATCTATTGAGTACTGTCTGATGCAACCTTTCAACACAAAATAACATCTACTTGGAAAATCTCCTTGTCTGAGGAGCACTGTTCCCTTTTTATATTCTTCTATAAGAATATTTTTCACGATATCCTGTTGTTCCTCTTCGCTGAGGGTAGTGTATTTATTCATAATATTAAATAAAATACTATTCACTTTTCCTTTCCCCCTCACAGGTTATAAAATTTATTTTAAATTCTAAAATCCATATAAACCTATATTACGATTTACTTAAGAATATTAAACTTTTAACTTTATTTAAAAGGAATTAGTCTTGAAAATAAAAATAACAATTGCATTTGAAAAAAAGAAGTTTCTTTTGAAACAAACTTTTATCCGTTATGTCTATATAAGAAGTTTGCGATACCTCCTTAAAATAAAGTATAGTTAGTATCTAATCAAACAATCCAACCCTTCTGATTAAGGATGTGTTAACATGCGTATTAATAAATATATAAGTGAATCTGGAAAAGCGTCTAGACGTGGTGCTGATAAATTAATTACTGATGGGAGAGTTACGATTAATGGCAGACGTGCAACGATAGGGAGCCAAGTTGAACCTGGGGATGACGTCCGAGTAGATGGAAATCCAATCCGAGTGGCAAGGAATAATGTCTATATTGCCTTAAATAAACCTGTAGGCATCACTAGCACGACAGAAAAAAGTGTTAAGGGGAATATTGTTGATTTAGTCAACCATCCATTAAGAATATTTAATATTGGGCGTCTGGATAAAGATTCAGAGGGCTTAATCCTTCTTACGAACGATGGCGATATTGTTAACGAAATCCTACGTTCTGAAAATAAGCACGAAAAAGAATATGTCGTTTCAGTAGACAAGCCTATTACTCCTGAATTCTTGAAGCAGATGTCAGAGGGAGTCAAAATATTAGGGACAAAAACACTTCCTTGTAAAGTAGTTCAATTATCAAAATTCGATTTTCAAATCATTTTGACACAGGGACTAAATCGTCAAATTCGCCGTATGTGTGCCGAATTGGGATACGAGGTTTACCGTTTGCAAAGAATTCGAATTATGAATATTCATTTAGGCAATCTTCCTCCAGGACAATGGAGAGATTTATCAAAAAAAGAGCGAACTCAATTATTTAGAGAATTGAATTATGAGCCAAAAGAATGGTAAAAAAAGCGAACATTAGAACCTCAAGTTTAAGTAAAATGTTCATCTACCAATGTTCAATTAAAAAGATAATAATCTATTAAATCTTAGTGCTTCTTTCCAAGAAAGAAGCATTAAGGAGGTTATGTTTAAGTCTCGTCTTACCGTTAACAATCTCATTTAGTTACATACTTAAGTTTTAATACCTACTGCTATCTATAGTATTATCCTCAGAACGGTGCTTTGTTAAATATTCCAGTGTCCAGTTCACTTTAGCTTTCTTTATAGGAGATGGTTTTCTTTTCTTCTTACCCCTCTTTACGCTTATCCACCACAACAACAACGAAATTTGTAACACTTTAAAGATAGGTATATTTCACCTTTCTTCCACACCTTACAATCCACCATTTTTGTATCGTTACCAACAACTTCAATGGACAACCTATTTAAAATCATTATCTTTTACCAATTTTTAATGTATTTTACACATAGTAACAGTAATGAAAATAAAGCAAAAGGAGAAAATTTAATAGAATATGTAAAAAGGAGGAGATCATATATGCCACAACCAATGACTACAAAGGAAGTTGAGTATATTGTTGATTCAATGTCAAATGAAGATTTGCTCATTAAACAAGCTATTGTGTCCTTATCACATTCACAAACACCAGCCGTTCAACAATTATTTCAACAATTATCCCAACAACACCAGCAGCATTATCAACAATTGTTGACGACTCTTCATCAGCATGTCCCACTTGCACCAAAAATGCAGTGAAACCAATAAGGAGGATTAACAGTGAATCAACAAACACCTTTACTCCAAGAAAAAGACATTGTCTATTCTTATTTAGCCGACTTGAAACGTTCTGCAAGAGAATACACCACAGCAGCAACCGAGGCGAACTGCCCAGTCGTTCGTCAAATGTTTGAACAACTTTTACAAGGTACGTTAAACCTTCAGAGTCAAACGTACCAATTAATGTCTCAGCAGGGCTGGTATAATACATCTTCTACTGCAACTAATATGGAGATTAATAAGCAAATACAAACGTATCAACAAACACAAATGCAAACAAATCAATTGATTCAACAAAACTTGAGATGATTCGGTGATCATTATTTTTAAAATATAAAGTACAAAGTTAAAGATATATAAATAACCCATCATAAGAGAAGAGGGATTATATTGCAAAATCACGATCTACAAGGGTTTTCACCAGATGAATTTAAACTATCAAAATCAGGTTTCGATCCACAAATGCCGGGACATGACAGTCCCCATGTAAATGAAATGATTCTGCGTCAAGAGCCAAGAACGGCTAGAAAAGAAGGCTCTGGAATTAGTCTTCCATATGATACACGGTTAGAAATGGGGTTAATGCTTGATGAACATTTATGCGCCTTAAACGTAGCATTACATCAATATACAAAGCATCATTGGCTTACTGAGGGAGCTGAATCTTTTGGTAGTCTACACCATATTTTAGATGAGCATATAGATGTAACTCAGGATCATATTGATAAAGTAGGGGAACGTGTGGCACGACTAGGAGTCGTTCCAACAGCTCACCCGGTTACACAGCATGAAATATCTTATATTAAACATGAAGTAGAAGGTCGATACACCATGCGAGACTTTCTTCGGAATGACCTCGAGCATGAAATTAAAATTCAAGGAATGCTAAGAAAAACGATTAAGCGTGCTCATGAGCTTAATGACTTTGGCACCGTCCAAGTGTTAGAAGAAGTATTATTAAAAAGAGAAGATTTAGGGTATCATCTGTGGAGTCTACTAGAAGATGATTCGTTAGTACGTGGGATGAATCATTTACTTGATAATAATGGAGATATAGCATTAAATCGCCATCTAAACGATAAACTAAATTAAATAAATGTAATTTTTTAGTAAACCCCGGTGCTCTAATTCTTATCACAATACTTAGTCTTGCTGAGTCATTCAGCAAGACTTTTGTCAGTGCGCATACATACAACAAACCTTATCTTTTACAATGTGTACACTTTAAAGTTTTCCTTGCTTTTTTATTTTTGAAAAAACCTCATTTACTTATGATACGGTTCATTCCGATTAATTCGAAAAGCCCGATACACCTGCTCTAATAAGATGAGTCGCATGAGCTGGTGGGGGAAGGTCATTTTTGAAAAGGATAGTTTCTCATCTGCCCGGTTTAATACATCGTTACTTAAACCAAGGGAACCACCAATCACAAAAGCTATTTTACTTTTCCCATACGTAGCAAGCTTATCTAGAGAATCCGCCAGTTCTTCTGAAGATTTCATTTTGCCATCAATGGCAAGGGCAATCACATATGTATCCTGAGAGATCTTACTCAGAATTTTTTCTCCTTCTTTTTGTTTCACTTGTTCCATTTCTGCCGGACTTAGCTCTTCTGGAGCCTTTTCATCAGCCAATTCCGTTATTTCGATTTTGGCATAGCTTGAAAGTCTTTTTAAATACTCGTCTATTCCTGCCTTTAAATATTTTTCTTTTAACTTTCCTATCGTAATAATTGAGATATTCACAGTTTATCCTCACTTTACAAACATTTTACAAACAACATATCCACAATACTTATCCACATATCCACAAATTTTTCCACATCTTGTGGGAGAGCATTCGTTCCCTACAAGATATGCGCCTTAATTCGACATGATTTTTACGGTTGTTAGTATCTGAAAATTGTCTCATTTCTTACTCTAAAAACCTTGATAAATCAACATTTGTATAAAAAAATGCCTTTTTAACATCTCAAAAGTATCTTATCATTATCGACATCATTTAAAGACTTATCAACATGTGGATATCCTCGCTATTTTACCATAACACCCAAAAAAAGGAGAGCATCTACTGCTCTCCTTTACTTATCCACATTTAGTAAGTTTCACCGGTTAACGTTAATTCAGCATCTTGTAATTTTCCATCACGATAAAACTTCACCGTCATCTTATCTCCAATTTGTTTTTCATTATATAGATGCTTTCGCAATGAAATGACATCCGTAATCTTTTCTCCATCCATTTCGACAATCACATCTAACTCCTGTAAACCTGCACGGTCAGCCGGGGAATTTCGTAGAACACTTTCAATAATAATCCCTGCCTTTACATCATCAGGTAGTAATAAGGTTTGATGTTGGTGATAGGAGGAAATTTCATTTAAATTCCGAAGTGTAATCCCCATTGTTGGTCTTTTTACTTCTCCAAATTGCTCAAGATCTTCTATAATTGGAATCGCTGAGTTAATGGGAATGGAAAGCCCAATTCCTTCAACTGCTTCTTGGGCAATCTTCATCGAGTTAATCCCAATAACCTGCCCAGCAATATTAATTAAAGCACCTCCACTATTACCAGGATTGATAGCGGCATCGGTTTGAAGTACTTCTACTTGCCAATCTTCAACACCATCACCATTCAAATCAACTGGAATGGTTCTCTCTAAACCTGAAACAATTCCACTTGTAACAGAGCCTGAGAAACCTAAACCTAATGGATTTCCAATGGCAATTACGGGTTCACCTGCTTTTAATGTATCCGAGTCTCCAAATTCCGCAACTGTTTTTATAGAGGCTCCATCCACTTCAATAACCGCCAAATCTGTCCAAGGGTCTGTTCCAACTAAACGAGCTGGGATCTTTGTTCCGTCAGCCAATGTCACTTCCAGTTGATCTGCCCCTTCAATAACATGGTTATTGGTCACTATGTACGCTTTATCTCCTGCCTTTTTATAAATCACACCAGAGCCTGTTCCAGCTTCTTGGTTTGCTCCTTGATCTAGCCAAAAACTGGAGGATTGGAGGTTGGTGATTCCAACAACAGCATCTCCTGCCTTTTCAACTGCCTCTGTAATGCCCGTTTCCACTTCAAGCGATACATTTTGTGTAACCCCATTATTCCCGGTATTACCTTGTTCAATTTTAACCCCGTTCGTAGGTTGGATCGAATAGGGAAGGAGTCCAGAATTTGAAAGGGCGGGCAGAGTTAAAATGACAAGCAAGCCCCCTATAATAGCACCTGCTAAACTAATGAGAAAATAATTCCTCTTTTTCCCTTTCTGAGGTCTATAACGATATTCGTCTTCTTGCTGATCATAAAAACCCAAGTTGACATCCATCCTTTCTCCCTTAATTCACTATGTCTTATTTTACCTTTATAATTATTATTATACTCGTCAACTTCAAAAAAATTAAATAAAAACCCCCTTAGACCGCAGTCAAAGGGGTTGGATTCTTTGGATCTGTATCATAAAGGGAAAACTGTTCACCGACGATAATCCCTTGACTCTTTAACGTTTGTGTTACGGACATTCTTGCTAAATCCTTCATATTATTATCCATACTTAAGTGAGCTAAATATATTCGTTTTGTTTGGTCCCCAATTACATCACTCATAGCAAGCGCTGCATCTTCATTCGATACATGTCCAACATCACTTAAAATTCTACGTTTAATATTCCAAGGATATTTGCCCATTCGCAGCATGCTTACGTCATGGTTACTTTCAAACACATAAATATCGGCATTTGAAATCGTGCCCTTCATTCGGTCACTTACATAACCCGTATCGGTAATAAGAACAATTTTTTTCTCCTCATGATGAAAAACATAAAACATCGGCTCAGCCGCATCATGGGAAACTCCAAATGATTCAATATCAACAGAGCCAAAACTTTTGACCGTTTCCATATTAAAAATAAACTTTTGTTCCGTTGGTACTTCTCCAATAAGCGGGTCCATTGCCTTCCACGTTTTTTCATTCGCATAAATGGGCAAATGATATTTCCGTGCAAGGATTCCGACTCCTTTTATATGATCACTATGTTCATGGGTTACAAAAATCCCTGAAAGGTCCTTGATGTTACGTCCAATTTGTTGAAACAGACCTTCCATAGCCTTTCCACTTAAACCGGCGTCAACTAAAAAAGAATGTTCCTCGTTTTCCACATAGATAGCATTCCCCGTACTCCCGCTCGCGAGGACACTGAAATTTAACGCCATTTCTCCTCACTCCATTGCTTTTTTCTGTATGTTTTGATCTAATTCTTTAACAATCTCACCTTCAAAGGCATTTACATACAATCTTCCTTTTCCTTCTACCTCAAAGCTCCAGGCTGGATTTAATACCTGCCTTGTATCAGATAGATTCGGAACAAGTGTATAATAGCCTAACTCCACATTCGTTATTTTACTTTTTGGTGGCAGATCCCCTTTTAAAAATAAAATTTCAATAGCCTTGATCGGCTGTATGATTTTTTCTGCATTTGCATTTGAGAGTTCCTTAATTTCTTCAAGGTAGGTTTGAGTATAAGAATAAATTTCATCTTCACCATTTACATAAAAGGTGAGCTTTGAATAATCATTTTCAAATAACTTTTTCGTTTGATATTGCTGTGTATAGGTAATGACCGACCCGTCACTACTTCTTTTCCAAAATTGATACTGAGACCCGTATAAAACATTTTCTTTTATATACTGGTTTAACTCATTGACTCCAAATTTTTCTGTTATTTTAATGGGTTCTTTTAGCATCGATTCAAGCATAGTTCCATTATTCTGAAGGGTTACATGTTGATTAGAGAGAATGGCTTCTTGAGTATCCTCAGTCGAAAACGTCTTAGGTTTTGCCTTTAAATAATAATCCTGTGTAAAATTTTTGGGCAAGCTTACGTACTCAATTCCATCCGCTTTTAATCTCATTTCTATGGAAGATTCCGTTTCAGCCTTCACATCATATTTACTTAATTGGTGCACACCCATAAGCTCATAAATCAAGTACAAGTCAAGAATGAGAAAAGTAAAAATGAATATGTTCTTAATTTTACTCCAGTCCAACTTCATCCCCTCCGATCTCACTCTCGGCAAGAGGCACCCATTTATCCTCATAAAGGTAGAACCAACTAGGTTCTAAAGACACCAATCGAGTTTGAGCGTTCAAATTTATTTTGTAACCGATTTTTATATCTTGTAATTTCTCTGGATTAAATGCTTCTTGAGCCTTAATTTTTTCTAAAGCAACACGACCAGAATCTAATTTCTTTATTTGATTGATTGCCAATTGCCCAAGGGAGAAATTATTGCGATTATAACGGCTTACTTCCGATGAAATCCATCCTACCTCAAGTGTAGAGATCCTACTATTTTCACTAAAAACAGGATACCCGTCAGGACCATACATGCGAAAATGAACAGTGTCCCGCTCTTTATTCAATTCAAAATACCGATATTGGTCTGTCCAACCCCCATGGTCATTTACGAAATCAATACTTTTCTGGATTAAGTTATTATCATTAGGAGTATCATTGTTTTCATCCTCTGAAGGATTAATGTACATAATCATATGATTGTCATTATCTTCCCTCAATAGATTTTGACCATCGGTATACTCTTCGACATTCGAAATAATACTCTTTTGTACAAGACTAGGGTCGCTAAATAAGGCATTTTTTAACTGGTCTGCATCAACATTATTTTTAATTAAATATTGATTAAAGACGAGTTCTGTTTCACCCTCTGGCAAATAGATAGTTTTCCCTGTTTCTAAAGTTAAAGGGAAATATTGAGCGTAGTCTTTCACTTCATTTAGTAAGGCATTCTCGAAATAATGGATTGAACTTAATGATACATTAGATGAATAAATCTCATCATTTTCCTGAGAAATAAAATAAACGACTCCATCTTGCCCGTGAGAATGTTCAAAGTCTATTAAAATTTGGTTGAAATGAAATGCAGGAAATTCCCCGGTTAGTTTATAAATGGTTGAAAATAATTTGGTAGATATATCACTTGGATATTGAATGAGAACTGAATCATGTTGTCTTGTTATTGCATTCGGATTAACCTGATGGGGAGGGATACGAGTAAAAGCATTAAATTCCAAATTGCTAATCTCATTCATCACCAAATTAATTTTCTCACTTGATACAGTTCCGTAATATTTCTCATCCATTGTAAAAAGGACTTGGTCTATTTTAACAATTTCCTTAATCTCCTTTGGGGAACTTAGCATTACTTCTTTAATCGTGGATTTTTTTTCAAACTCCTCGACATTTGGCTGGTAAGTCCATAGATTCCACGTTAAAATGCTACTTAACACAACAAGGCCGGTTAAGATGATGGATTTTCCTTTTTCATATGTCAATTCCACTCATCCCCCTCATACCTTTCATATGGCAGACTAAAGAAAATGGTTGTCCCTTTTCCTTCAATGCTTCTCGCCCAAATTCGCCCATTATGCGCCTCAACCATTTCCTTTGCAATTGCAAGACCTAGTCCTGTTCCTCCAAGTTTCCTCGTCCTCGCCTTATCAACGCGATAAAAGCGTCCAAAAATCTTTTCAACGTTTCCTTTTGGAATCCCCATTCCTTGATCCGTCACACTAAGAATCACTTCATCTTCTTGTTCTTTTATTCTAAATGTAACTTTCCCACCCTTTGGTGAGTACTTTAAGGCGTTTGAAATAATATTATCCAACACCTGTGTGATTTTGTCTGGATCAATTTCAAGCAGAATGGCCTTATCAGGTAGCTTTCTTTCAAAAATAACATTCTGTTCCTTTGTCATTTCAAAGCGGTCAATAATTTTATTGTAGAAAACTGTTAAGTCAACCCACTCTTTAGATAATTTGTAATCCTTACTATCTAGTTTAGATAGCTTTAATAGATCATTAACTAAACGAATCATCCGCTCTGTTTCAGTCTGAGTGACCTCTAAAAAGTTAGGAGCAATCTCTTCATCCTTCCAAGCACCGTCACTTAACGCTTCCAAATAGCTTCTCATTGTTGTTAAAGGGGTTCTTAATTCATGCGAAACATTCGCTACAAATTCTCTACGTTCCATATCGATCTTTTCCTGCTCAGTTACATCATGTAAAACAGCAATAAGACCATTTACAAATCCTGTTTCCCTTTGAATGACAGAAAAATTAGCCCGTAAAATATACGGGGTTGATTGGGTACTATAATCAAGAAGAATATGGTTCGTTTCAGAAATTAATTCCTCAAAGGTATAATCATTTTCTAAATCTAGCAGTTCTACAATCGGAGTTGCCAGTATCGTTTCACGTGAAACATCTAGCATCTTTGCTGCTATATCGTTGATTAAAATGACTCTTCCTCTACGGTCAGTAGCAATCACTCCATCTGTCATATATGAGAGGACAGATGATAGTTTTCTTCTTTCGCTTTCCGTCGTCGATTGAGCTTCTTGAAGTTTTTTCGTCAAATTATTAAAGGTATACGCTAATTGGCCAATTTCATCATTGCCATAAATTTTAACCTTTCGAGAATAGTTGCCCCTTGATAAAGCAAGGGCCTGTTTTCTCATATCTTTTATCGGTTTGGTAATGGCATTAGCAAGGAGGATCCCTACCATAATCGTCACAAATAAAGCGATAATTGTACCTGTAACAAATATTTGGTTAATATCACGCATTTGCTTATAAACACTTTCTATATTTGTGACAAAATCAATGGCCGCTATTACTTGTCCGTCCTTTGTAATCGGCGTTGACAAGACCCAAATACGATTGCCATTATCATTATCAATGAATTCTTGATTATCTGGTTGACCTGTTGCAATCACTCTTCTAATTCTCGTGTCTGTATACTTTTGTCCAACAAGATGTTGGTTATTTGTATCAGAGATCCCTAGTATTTTCAATGATTGACCTTGTCCATCAATGACCTTAACCTCAAGAATATCTTCTGTTGGATATTCTCCTTGCAATAGGCTCCTTAATTCCGCCTCTAATGATGGACTATCCTCTGATCTTTCCTTTGTTAATTGCTCCTCAATATAATAAGAGAGTAGGTTTACCTTATCTTGTATCGAAGTTTTAAAGTTGTCCTTCAGTGTCGTTTCTAATTGCCTTACAAAATAGACGCCAATAATCTGCATGACTAGAAGAACTAATAACATGAAAATGAGCACCGTTTTTGAGTGCATCGATTGAAAAATCTTTACGTTCTTCATGTGAAATTACTCCTGCTCAGGATTTCTTAAGTAATAGCCAACTCCTCTTCTTGTTACGATCCAAAGTGGGTGACTTGGGTTATCTTCAATTTTTTCCCTTAAGCGTCTTACCGTTACGTCGACCGTACGAACATCACCAAAATAGTCATATCCCCATACCGTTTGTAATAGATGCTCACGAGTCATCACCTGACCTATATGTTTAGCCAAATAGTGAAGCAATTCAAATTCACGATGAGTTAATTCAATGGTTTCTCCACGCTTAGAAATAATGTAAGCATCTGGGTGGATTGTGAGAGAACCAATAACGATTTCATTATTGTCTTCTTCCTCTTGTGCAGTTGCTACTTGAGTATGTCTTCTTAAATTAGCTTTTACTCGAGCAATTAATTCTCTTGTACTAAAAGGTTTCGTAATATAATCATCTGCTCCTAGTTCTAGACCGAGAACTTTATCAATTTCGGAGTCTTTAGCAGTTAGCATAATGATTGGCATTTCGTATTTTTTCCGAACTTCTCTACATACCTCCATGCCATCTTTTTGTGGAAGCATGATGTCTAATAGAATTAAGTCTGGTTTAATGTCCTCGACCATTTCAAGAGCCTGATTGCCATCATAAGCACATTCTACTTCATAGCCCTCTTTTTTAAGGTTAAATTGTAATATATCTGCAATTGGCTTTTCATCATCTACAACAAGTATTTTTTTATTCATATAGACAGACATTCCTTTCCATTTCATCTACATAGGAACATATTTATTAGATAGTTTCTTTAATGAATAGACGATATCTATTTTACTTTAACACTTTTTCCCGTTCTCTTCATCTATTTAAGAGAGTTGGATGGAATTGCTACTATCGTTATAGCTATATTGAACTAGAATAAGGAGAAAGATTCTCTGTAAAAACAAAAAAGCCAATTAGCAGTTTCTATTTTGAACTACTAACCAGCTTTCATTACATATTTATATAAGATTTCATTAAGATTATAAAAGAAAATGGCGGTCCGGACGGGACTCGAACCCGCGACCTCCTGCGTGACAGGCAGGCATTCTAACCAACTGAACTACCGGACCGTTTATATGACCTAGCGACAGCGCCTATCCCCTCAAATGTTGTAAGGCGCTTTCGCTTTTTAGATGACCCGTACGGGATTCGAACCCGTGTTACCGCCGTGAAAGGGCGGTGTCTTAACCGCTTGACCAACGGGCCAATGAAAAATGGTGAGCCATGCAGGATTCGAACCTGCGACCCTCTGATTAAAAGTCAGATGCTCTACCAACTGAGCTAATGGCTCGTAATTAAATTTTTGCCCCTAAAGCTTGATTGTGGTCTTGTGCTTCAAAAGCTTCAGGCTTTTGTCGCAAAACGAATCCCCTATGGGACGATTCGTTTCTCTACCAACTGAGCTAATGGCTCATCTTAATTAACAGGACGTTTTCTATACTAACATAGAAAAGTAGGAACTGACAATACTTTTTCTGAAAAAAACTAAAAAAAGAGAGAGGACCTCTCTTTTTTTAAAATTAACATTTAGTTTTGACGCCAAGGACTGCGAATAACGTTGGTTTGTGTACGATCGGGACCTACAGAAAAAGTCGTTAATGGAATTCCAGTAAGCTGTGATACACGTTCTACATAATGGCGAGCGTTTACTGGCAGTTCATCTAGTGAGCGACAGCCCGTAATGTCCTCTTGCCAGCCTGGTAGTTCTTCATAGACTGGTTCACATTCTGATAATACTTTTAAGCTTGCCGGGAACTCTTCGATCACTTCACCTTTGTAGCGATAAGCTACACAGATCTTTAATGTTTTAATTCCAGATAAAACATCGATTGAGTTTAAAGATAGATCTGTCAAACCACTAACACGACGCGCATGACGTACGACGACACTATCGAACCAACCGACACGACGTGGTCGTCCTGTTGTGGTTCCATACTCACGACCTACTTCCCGAATTTGATTCCCAACTTCATTATTTAACTCAGTAGGAAATGGTCCATCCCCAACACGAGTGGTATAGGCTTTACATACCCCAACAACATGCTTGATTTTTGATGGACCTACGCCAGAACCAATTGTAACACCACCAGCAACAGGGTTAGATGAGGTAACAAATGGATAGGTACCTTGGTCAATGTCTAACATAACCCCTTGTGCCCCTTCAAAAAGTACGCGGCGCCCCTCATCTAATGCATCATTTAACACAACAGAAGTATCACATACATATTTCTTAATCTGTTGTCCATACTCATAATATTCTTCTAAAATATCTTCTAGTTTAAAGCCTTCCGTTTCGTAAAACTTTTCTAACATTCGATTCTTTTCTTTTAAATTTTGGGTCAACTTTTCTTGAAACACTTCATGATCTAAAAGATCAGCGATTCGAATTCCAATCCGAGCTGCCTTATCCATATAAGCAGGTCCAATTCCCTTTTTCGTCGTACCTATCTTATTTGTCCCTTTACGATCTTCTTCTACTTCATCAAGACGGATATGATAAGGCAAAATCACATGCGCACGATTACTAATACGAAGATTGTCTGTTGTTACTCCTTTATCATGTAAATAAGCTAATTCTTGAACTAATGCCTTCGGATCAACCACCATGCCATTTCCAATGACACTAATCTTATCCTTGTAAAAAATGCCTGAAGGAATTAAGTGAAGCTTGTAGGTTTCACCATTAAATTTAATCGTATGCCCTGCATTATTTCCACCTTGATAACGTGCGATTACTTCTGCATTTTCAGAGAGAAAGTCGGTAATTTTCCCTTTTCCTTCATCTCCCCATTGAGTTCCAACAACTACAACTGATGACACGAAAAGCACCTCCAAGAATTCTTGTTCAATTTTTTTAGCTTTCTAACAACTAAAAGTGTATCAAAACAATGGAGGTAAAAGCAACTAAACACGAACATTTATGTTAAAAAAATGTTTTTCATACGGAAAAGGGGTGACAGGCGCCTTCCATCATGTAAATGGCGCCTGTCACCCAGTCTAATTCTATGCTCCTGGCGGGAGCGAGGAGTCGTCAAACCGCCGCTCAAGGTTGACGAATTTATTATACTCTTTCACAAAGGCAAGGGATACGGTACCAGTAGGACCGTTACGCTGTTTCGCGATGATGATTTCAATGATATTCTTATTCTCCGATTCTTTATCATAATAGTCATCACGGTATAAAAAGGCGATAACATCGGCATCCTGCTCAATACTTCCTGATTCACGAATATCAGACATCATCGGGCGTTTGTCCTGACGCTGCTCAACACCACGAGATAGCTGGGAAAGTGCTATAACAGGTACTTGCAATTCACGAGCAAGTCCTTTTAAAGAACGAGAAATCTCTGATACCTCTTGTTGACGGTTATCAGGATTTTTTCCGCTACCGAGGATAAGTTGTAAATAGTCAATCATGATCATTCCAAGACCACCTTGTTCTTGCTTAAGACGACGACATTTAGCTTGAATGTCTTGAATTTTCACTCCTGGTGTATCATCGATGAAAATTCCAGCATTTGATAGACTTCCCATCGCCATAATGAGTTTTCCCCAATCCTCATCCGTTAAAGAACCTGTACGTAGTCTTTGAGCATCAATATTTCCCTCTGAACACAGCATACGCATAACCAGTTGTTCTGCACCCATCTCTAAACTAAAGATGGCTACATTTTCACCAGTCTTCGTTGCCACATTTTGAGCGATATTTAAGGCAAAGGCTGTTTTCCCCATCGATGGACGGGCACCTACAATAATCAAATCATTGCGTTGGAAACCAGCTGTAATTTTGTCAAGTTCAGCGAATCCTGTTGCAATCCCTGTAACATCACCTACACGACTGTGTAAGGTTTCAATATTATCATAAGTCCGTACAAGTACATCCTTGATATGATGGAAGGATCCAGATTTCTTTTTTTGTGAAACTTCTAAAATACTTTTTTCTGCTTCACTTAATAAGGCCTCAACTTCAGACTCATGAGTATATCCGTCCTGAACAATATTCGTCGCTGTTCGAATTAAGCGTCGGAGAATCGACTTTTCTTCTACAATTTTTGCATAATATTCAATGTTAGATGCTGTTGGAACAGAACCCGCTAGTTCTGTTAAATAACCTATACCACCGATATCCTCTAGAATATTGGCTGAAGATAATTCTTCGGTAACCGTAATTAAATCGACTGCCTCACCTTTATCATTCAGCTTTAACATCGCTTCAAATATACGCTGGTGGGCTCCACGATAAAAATCGTCTGGAGCCAAAATTTCAGATGCTGTAGTAAGAGATGAGGGTTCTAGAAAAATCGCCCCTAATACAGCCTGCTCAGCTTCTAAATTTTGTGGTGGTAAATGATCTGCTCTAATTTCACTCACTAAATGAACCCCCTTATTCAAAAAGCATAAGCGCCTTGCTCTACTCCGTATGGACTGCCTTTCACAGAATATGCATACATCGACGTTCGCGATAGGATCCTTAGGCTTCATCCCGAAAGAACTTGTTCATGCCTTGCTTGACAGGATGTGCCGGCTTTTAGACGATGCTCTCCCTTTGAGATAAAAGGAAACACGATAAGCACGTTAGTTCAAATCGGTGTTGACACTTTCGTAGAGGCGGTAAATCCACTAGGATCTAAGCGCGGAAGCTAGACATCTTCTAACTTCAATATACTTATAATTTGCTAGAAAAGCATCTTCAGACTTTAAGAGTACGATATATAGATATAAAATATAATGATATGAATATCAATCTATTAAAACCTAAATATATCTCCAAAACTATAACACTATAATTAAATTATTATCTCAAAATAAAAAACCCTTTTTCGACTACTAAACACTGATCACAAAAGATGAATGTGATTTGGGCTTAACAAAAAGTGAAAGAGGGAACTAATAATCATTTTTAATTGAATTGAATTCTATTGTAGATGTGACCGGAGAAACATCCGATCACATCTACTTACCTGACTATCATAACATGTTTAAGTTAAAAAAGGACTGTCAAATAAAGGAACGGTACTTTACGCCTCTTTAACATGAACATTTAGAGTAGCTGTTACATCTGGATAAAGTTTAACAGGTACTTTTGTATATCCTAGTGTACGAATAGCATCATGCAGTTCAATTTTACGTTTATCAATCTTAATTGAATGCTTCTTTTGCAATTCCTCGGCAATTTGTTTACTCGTAATGGAGCCAAACAAACGACCACCTTCACCAGATTTAGCAGTTAACTCCACTGTAATTTCATCTAGTTTTGCCTTTAATTCCTTCGCTTCAGCTAGTTCCTCAGCCGCAAGTTTTTCTTCTTTCTTCTTTTGGGCATTTAATGAGCTGACATTCGACGGGTTCGCCTCTACCGCTAACCCTTGTTTAATTAAAAAGTTATGTGCATAGCCATCGGCTACATTTTTCACTTCACCTTTTTTACCTTTACCTTTTACATCTTTTAGAAAAATTACTTTCATGCTTGCTTTCTCCCTTCAATATATTCATCGATGGCCAATTTTAGTTGTCTTTCGGCCTCCTCAACGGGAACCCCTGTTAATTGTGTTGCCGCATTTGTTAAATGTCCGCCTCCACCAAGGGCTTCCATGATAAGTTGGACATTAATCTCACCTAATGAACGAGCGCTAATCCCAATTACATCTTCAGACCGCTTTGAAATAACGAAGGAGGCCTTAATTCCATTCATTGATAATAATGTATCAGCAGCCTGGGCAATGAGGACTTGATGATAAATATCCTCGTTGCTTCCCTTTGCAATCGCAATACCTTCTTGAATCATTGTAACATTTTCAATTAATTTCGCTCGTTGAATATACGTTTGTATATCTTCTTTTAAGAACCTTTGTACTAAAACCGTGTCAGCCCCATGTGCCCTGAGATAGGAGGCGGCATCAAAGGTTCTAGAACCAGTTCTAAGAGTAAAACTTTTTGTATCGACGATAATACCAGCCAAAAGGGCTGTTGCCTCTAGCATCTCAATTTTACCTTGCTTCGGTTGATATTCTAACAGCTCTGTAACCAGTTCTGATGTTGATGAAGCATATGGTTCCATATAAACCAATAAAGGCTGCTTAATAAACTCTTCCCCGCGTCGGTGATGGTCAATCACCACTACATGATCCAATTTGGAAAGTAACTTTTCTTCTATTACCATTGATGGTTTATGAGTGTCAACAATAACGAGTAGTGAATCATCTGTGGCAATTTCCATGGCCTGCTCTGGCGTCACGAATCGTGAAAATAAGGTTTCATTTTTACGAATTTCGTCCATTAACCTTCTTACACCCGTATCAATATCATTGGAATCAATGACAATATAGCCTTCACGGTTATTTGCCTGAGCAACCTTCAATATCCCAATGGAAGCGCCAATTGCATCCATATCAGGGCTTTTATGCCCCATAATAAATACCTTTTCGCTTTCAATCACTAATTCCTTTAATGCATGGGAAATTACTCTAGCACGAACTCTAGTCCGTTTTTCAACGGGATTACTTTTTCCACCAAAGAACTTAACCTTCCCATTTGCTTGCTTAATGGCTACTTGATCCCCGCCTCTACCTAAAGCAAGGTCAAGACTTGATTGAGCCAGTGCCCCTAACTCTGGAAGTGAGGTTACCCCTGAACCTACCCCAATACTTAACGTTAGAGCAATGTTCTGTTTAGCCGTCGTTTCGCGGACCTCATCTAATATCGTAAATTTCCCTTTTTCCAGCTCTTGAAGGATCCTTTCACTAAACACAGCTACAGACCGATCAGACGATATACGTTTTAAGAAGATGCCATATTCTTGTGCCCATTTATTTAGAATTGTGGCAACCGAATTGTTTAAACTACTTCTCGTAGCATCGTCAATTCCTTGAGTCACGTCATCATAATTATCTAGAAAAATAAGAGCTATAACAGTCTTTTCCTCTTCATAACGCGTTTCGATTTCAGATTGCTCCGTGATATCTAGAAAATAGAGAAGTTTTTCTTCACGCTTATGGATCACACGAAACTTTCGTTCATGTAAGGAAATAACTTCAGTATCCACTTCTTGTTTAATTAACGGGACAAGTGATTCTGCAACATCATATAACGACCTTCCAATCAATTTATCCTCCGAAAAACAAGAGGCGATAAACGGGTTGGCCCATTCAATATAATAATCATCATTAATTAAAATGATCCCGATCGGCATTTCCATTAATGCCTCTTCTCCAACCTTCTTTACTCGATAGGACAAAGTCGCAATATAATCTTCAATTTCTTTTTTTTCTTTTTGATCAAGTATAAAGATAAACGTGAAAGGGATTGCAACTAAAACAGCCCCAACTACACTCAATATCCAATTATAGAAGGCTAATAGCCCAAGAAGCACCACTGTTATCCCTATTAATCCATATAAAAAGGAATAAATAGGTTTCTTATTTAAGTTAAACGGCATAATTTCAGCTCCCAAACAGTAGTGTTATACTAATGAATCAAATTTTTCCTTAAATCTAGACCTAGGTCAATTATACCTAAAATCCAAATAATATAAAGTGCCATTGGCATGAGGAATAGAGTGACGGTAGCTAATACCGGTACTGCCTTTGACCACTTTTTATGATAAGAAATGAACCAGATGAAAGATAATCCTTGTACAATTATTAATAATTGTAATATATATGAGATGTTTGATAAAGCTAAATGAAAATAGCTACCTGGTTCTGGTTGAATGATCCAACTTGCCAAAAAGGCAATAAGAAAATAATAAAGAATACTTCTTGGCAATTTAAGACTTCTAAAAGGGCTGCCCAAAGCTACCTTCAGACCAAACCTCTTTAAGATTGGATATGAAACAAGCTGAATAATGATAACAATGAGGAACGAGAACAACACAAACAATGTAGGAATGAGTGTTCCAATTAAATCAATAGAAGAATATAGTTGTTGGACCATTGCTTCATTAGGTTCTTGCCCGAAACGAGTAATCATAGAAATCGATTGATCAATGCTTTCCCTTAATAATAGAATGCTTTCTTCAATAAAATTCAGGTTAAAAAATAAAATTGAAATGACATATTGAAGAACAAGATTAAGAAGGAATGTTAGGGACCCTGCTATAAGTGCAGCATTTCTTGATTTTCCATTACGTATAAAATCACCAATCACAATTCCCGTTAATCCATAGGCGAGCGTTAACGGAATAGCCAATAATGTACCAACTAGTAAAGATAAGAGGAGGGATGCAATAAGAAAAACCGCAGCATCTTTCCGATTATTTTTGGCCGCAAACATCATAAAGGGTAAAGCAAGAAAAAAGTTAACGACAGTCCCAAGGATCGGTACGTAAATGGTGATTAACAAAAGGATAACAAAAATAGCAAGTATGATTGCACCTTCAGTCAGTCTATGTACATTTCTCAATTTTACACTCCTTCTAAAATTTATTCTGTACTTATATTTTAACGACCAACGTTTCGAGGTTCAACTATATAGACCAAGAAAAGCGCAAGCGCTTTGCTCACCCCGATAAAGAAAATTCTCCGACCGGCAAGCCTTTAGGCGGAGATTAGGAGTAGTTGCACTTATGCCGGTACAGCCAAACACAGGACGATATCCGGCATGAATATTGCCCTTTATTTTCTTGCAGAATGAACGAAATGTATCGGTGACTGTGCCCGGGGAGCAGCCACTAGTCAACTTGTCATACAGAGTCTGATTGAACAATCCTTTAGGGCTGAAGCCCTCAGAAAAACCTTATGACCTCGAAATGGTAGGAGCTGGAGCTAGACATTAATCTTACTTCAAAAACAAATAATCAATAAAAAAAGGACACCATGTAGAATGATGTCCCTTTAGGATTACTCACCAGATACGTATGGAAGTAATGCCATTTGTCGTGCGCGTTTAATCGCAGACGTTAATTTACGTTGATATTTAGCACTTGTACCAGTTACACGACGAGGTAGGATTTTACCACGCTCAGAAATGAACTTTTTAAGTAAATCAACTTCTTTGTAATCGATGTGAGTAATTCCGTTTGCTGTGAAGTAGCAAACTTTACGACGTTTTGCACGTCCGCCTCTGCGTCCACCCATTGCCATAGTGATTTCACTCCTTTACTCATTTTTTTATTCCGTAACATATATTTTAGAATGGCAAATCATCGTCAGAAATATCGATTTTACCGTCGTTGGCAAAAGGGTCTTCATCTAGACGAGTGTAGCCTTGGTTATTTCGATTTGGACTCTGTGGTTGATTCTGATGGTCATTTCCGAATGGCGCTGCTTGTGGAGCTCCACCAAAAGCAGAAGCGTAATCGCCTCTACCACCTGAACTGCTACCTTTTGGTTCAAGAAATTGGACACTTTCCGCTACAACTTCAGTAACGTATACGCGTTTCCCATCTTGTCCCTCATAATTACGTGTTTGAATTCTGCCATCAACACCGGCAAGACTTCCTTTTTTCAAAAAGTTTGCGACATTTTCTGCTTGTTTTCTCCAAACTACGCAATTAATAAAGTCGGCTTCACGCTCACCCTGTTGGTTAGAAAATGTACGATTCACAGCCAACGAAAAAGTAGCAACGGCTACTCCGTTTGGGGTATAGCGTAGTTCAGGGTCTCTTGTTAAACGACCAACTAGAATTACTCGATTGATCATCAGAATCAACTCCTTCCTATTAGTACATGTTTTATACGGAAAAACATGTAAAATCGAAAACCTCTATATCAGTTTATTTTTCTTCTTTAACAGCAATTTGACGAATGATATCTTCGTTAATTCTTGCTAAACGATTGAACTCTTCAATAGCCGCTGGTTCTGCATTAACTTTAATTAATTGATAGTAACCATCACGGAAATCATTGATTTCGTAAGCTAAACGACGCTTACCCCATTCTTTTGATTCTACAATCTCCGCACCATTATCAGTTAAGATTCCGTCAAAACGCTCAATAAGAGCCTTTTTAGCCTCATCTTCAATATTTGGGCGGATGATGTACATAATTTCGTACTTTCTCATCACGTTCACCTCCTTTTGGTCTAAACGGCCCTAAACGGGCAAGGAGCAATTTTCATTACTCGCAAGTTCAAATTATATCACATTAGATAAGGATAATCAATGTTCATCAAAATAATTTTAAAATAATATTATACATTGAAACGGAATAGCATGATGTCGCCATCTTTTACAATGTATTCTTTCCCTTCCAGTCTCACTTTGCCTGCTTCACGAGCAGCAGTCATGCTACCATATTCCACAAGATCATCGTAAGAAACGGTTTCTGCTCGGATAAAACCTCGCTCAAAATCAGAGTGAATGATTCCGGCACACTGAGGTGCTTTCATCCCATTCCGGAAAGTCCAAGCGCGAACCTCTTGAACACCTGCTGTGAAATAAGTAGCTAGTCCAAGCAGGCTATAAGCTGCTCGAATCAACTGATCTAATCCTGATTCTTCAATGCCTAACTCTGAAAGAAACATTTCTTTTTCTTCGCCTTCAAGTTCAGCAATCTCAGACTCAATTTTGGCGCAGATGGTAATAACCTCTGCCCCTTCTTTAGCAGCATATTCTTTTACCATTTGGACATATTGGTTTTCTGACGGATCTGCTACGTCATCTTCTCCAACATTGGCTACATAAAGAACCGGTTTTATAGTTAAGAGATGCAGGGCTTTAACAAACTTCTCTTCTTCCTCTGTAAATTCTACCGTTCTTGCAGGCTTTTCTGCTTCAAATGCCTCTTTTAACTTTTGAAGCGCACTAAATTCAATAACCGCCTCTTTATCCTTTTGTTTCGCTAATTTTTCAACACGACCGATTCGTTTCTCAACAGATTCCATATCAGCGAGAATTAACTCGATATTAATCGTTTCAATATCATCAATTGGGTCTACTTTACCAGCAACATGGGTAATATTTTCATCTTCAAAGCAACGCACTACTTGACAGATGGCATCTACTTCACGAATATGGGATAGGAATTTATTCCCTAATCCTTCTCCTTTACTAGCTCCCTTAACAATTCCGGCAATATCCGTGAATTCAAAGGTTGTTGGCACAGTTTTCTTTGGTACGACAAGCTCAGTCAATTTGTTCAACCGAGCATCGGGAACCTCTACGACTCCTACATTAGGATCGATCGTACAAAAGGGGTAATTGGCAGATTCCGCACCTGCTTGTGTTATTGCATTAAATAACGTAGATTTTCCCACATTCGGTAAACCCACTATTCCAGCTGTTAAAGCCATCCTCGTCACTCCCTAAATTAAAAGCGGAAGCGCATTGCTTAAGCAGAGTGTGGACTGACTTGCACAGGATGTGCAGACATCGACGTTCGCAACAAGATGTTGCGGTTTTTAGTCGATGTTCCTCCACAAGATAAAGGAAACACGATGAACACGACAGTGTGAATCGATGTTGACGCAATCGTTGCGGAAGGATGGGAAGTCCACTAGACGCTAGGCGCTGCAGCTAGACCACTTTCTAATTTTTAAATTATAAAATGAATATATTGAAGAATAATAAACACACACCATTATAGTTTTTTTACTGAAAAAGGGCAAATCTCATTCTTCATGCTTCACTAATATCTTCTTCATTTTACGAGCAAATTCTTTCCTTGGAATTAAAACACTATGGGCGCAGCCTTCACATTTGATGCGAATGTCCATCCCTAGTCGAATTACTTTCCAACGGTTGGTTCCACAGGGATGAGCTTTTTTCATTTCAACAATATCATTCAATCCAAATTCTTTTTCTTCCATTTCTAAACTCCTCCTCTAGCGCTTTTCCACAAAATATTGGGGATGTTTTTTTCGTATCAATTAAAGACAAAAGGACAAAACGATTCCTTATAAAAGGATCATTTAAGCATAAGTATCTTTTATTTTAAATTTAGTATAGCAGTTACGTATAGAAAATAAAAAAAAACCGTATAATGATAGTAAAACTAAAAGAAGCGATTCTCGAGTAGGAATCCTAGACATACAGAGACCATAAACTTCCCAAATATTTATCCTAGCTTCTTAACAATAGGGGTGAAGTGCTTGTTTAAATCAAACAGTAGTTTATTTCATAAATCAAAAAATGGAGAGGTTAGAATACATCATAACGAACAGGATGCACAAAATTTAGTTTCCAAAGCTTTATTTGCACAATTGCCTTCAACATTGAGCTCAAGACCTATTGTTTTTGTATGTATTGGAACAGACCGATCAACAGGAGATTCCTTAGGACCATTAATTGGAACCTTGCTCAAGGATAAAAAACCTCATCCCTTTCATGTGTACGGAACTTTAGATGATCCCATTCATGCTTTAAATTTAGCAGATAGAATCGAAGAAATTCAACTGACTCATATCAATCCCTTTATTATTGGAATTGATGCTTGCTTAGGAAGAATGAAAAGTGTTGGAATCATACAAATTGCAAATGGTCCTGTTAAACCAGGTACTGGAGTTAATAAAGAGCTTCCTGAAGTAGGTAACATTCATATAACAGGAATTGTCAATGTTAGTGGATTTATGGAGTATTTCGTTTTGCAGAATACAAGATTACATCTTGTCATGGAAATGGCAAAAACCATTGCGAATGGAATCTACCAAACTAGCCTACACTATCATCGAAAACCTACATTTGTGGATCTTCAACAGATACTTAATAAAGAACAAGAAAAAACCCCTTAACAGAAGCCGCTTTCTAACAAATTTGTATGAAAGCGGCCTTTCTTTAAAAATGATTAGTTCATGTAATGGAGAAGGGTCACAATAATCGCAACAATCAATATTCCCGGAAGAAGATTTGCAACACGGATTTTGGTTAACCCTAGCATGTTTAGACCGATTGCCAAAATCATCACTCCACCAGTTGCTGTCATCTCAGTAATAAATTGATCCATTAATGCAGCAGGAACCATCTGATTAATATGAGTGGCAAATAAGGCAATCAAACCTTGATATAAGAAGACAGGGACTGCTGAAAATAATACACCTAACCCTAGAGTTGTTGTTAAAATAAGAGCCGTAAAACCATCAAGAATCCCTTTTGTGAATAAGATATCATGATTACCTCTAATTCCGCTATCTAAAGCCCCTAGAATGGCCATGGCACCAATGACAAAGATCAATGTAGCAGATACAAAACCTTGTGAAATACTACCACCTGACTTCAATATCTTTCCCAATTTCTTTTCTAACCAAAGCCCGAGATTATTCAATTGGTCTTCCAATTTAAAAAACTCTCCTAAAATCGCTCCGAAAACAATACTTAATATAACAATAAGAAAATTATTACTTTCAAAGCCCATTTGCAGTCCCATCACAATGACGGCGAGTCCAATTCCACCCATGACCGTCTCTTTTGTTTTTTCTGGAATATTACTAAGAACCCTTCCTAAAAAGGCCCCTGCAATAATAAGTGCACTATTAACGATCGTACCTAACAGAACCATTGATTCCACCCCATAATCTCTATAAGAAAAATTTCAAAATGAATATGAACATATTATCACTAAATGAGAAAAGCGCAAGAGGAAAAACGATAGGCACGACAGGGCGAATCGATGTTATCGTAATGGTTGTGGAAGAAACGGGAATTCACTATTCACTAGGCTATGGAGCCCAATACAAAAAAATAAACCATCTCATTTATGATGGTTTATCATTAGTGGGTTTCTAATAATTCTAGAATCCGATTTAAATCTTCTGTTGAGAGAAATTCAATTTCGATTTTCCCTTTTTCTTTATTTTTACTCTGCTTAATGGTAACAGGTGTTCCAAATCGATTTCTTAAATTTGATTCTTGCTCTTTGATAAAGATATCTTTTTCTTGAACCGGTTTTTGTGTTTCACGTGAAACAGGTTCATTTAATTGATGAATTAACTTTTCTAATTGACGTACATTTAATCCTTCATTAATAACCTTTTCAACTACAGAAGGGAGAGCTTCCTTCTTGCGAAGTCCTAGAAGGGCACGACCATGACCCATCGAAATTTTTCCATCAGAAATTAACTCTTGAATCTTTGTTGGAAGCGAGAGTAGCCGAACATGATTGGCAATATGTGGGCGACTTTTTCCTAACCGTTTGGCTAATTCCTCTTGCGTAATTTTTAATTTTTCTAATAGCAGTTGATAGGCTGATGCCTCTTCTATCGGTGTCAAATCTTCGCGTTGTAGATTTTCTAGAACAGCCAGTTCCATCATCTGCTGCTCTGAAAGTTCCCGTACAACGACTGGAACCTTGTCTAATTTAGCCTCTTTGGCAGCACGGAAGCGTCTTTCACCAACCACAATCTCATAACCTTTAATAGACTTACGAACAATTAAAGGTTGAAGAATCCCATGTTCAATAATGGATTGTTTCAATTCTTCAATCGCGACTGCATCAAAAAATTTCCGTGGTTGATAAGGGTTAGGTCTACATTCTGAAGTCTTTATTTCTCTGATGACTTCCTCTTTTCCTATTTCCGTAATATCCGTTTTAGAAAAGATTGCATCCAAACCTTTTCCTAGACCTTTAGCCATTTGTCACCACTTCCTTTGCTAAATCGATATACATTTCTGCACCACGAGATTTAGGATCATAAACAATAATTGGTTCTCCATGACTTGGAGCCTCACTTAAACGGATATTCCTCGGAATAATTGTCTTATACACTTTATCTTGAAAATACTTTTTCACTTCTTCAATGACCTGTAGCCCTAAGTTGGTACGAGCATCAAGCATCGTTAAAAGAACACCTTCAACCTTTAAATCCTCATTCAAATGCTTCTGAACGAGCCTAACTGTATTTAAAAGCTGACTTAAACCTTCTAATGCATAGTATTCACATTGAACAGGGATCATAACGGAATCAGAAGCAGTAAGTGCATTTAATGTCAGTAGCCCTAATGAAGGAGGGCAATCTATGATAATATAATCAAAATCATCTTTGATACCTTCAAGTGCTCGTTTTAGACGAACTTCTCTTGAAATGGTTGGAACTAATTCTATTTCCGCTCCAGCTAATTGAATTGTAGCTGGTATACAATATAAGTTTTCAACATTTGTCGGTCTAATAACAATACTTGCCTCTACATCATCTACTAATACATCATAAATACATTGGTCAACATCCGCTTTTTCAATACCAACTCCGCTAGTAGCATTACCTTGGGGATCAATATCAACCATTAACACTTTATAACCAATATTAGCCAAACAGGCACCCAAATTAACAGAAGTGGTCGTTTTTCCAACGCCGCCTTTTTGATTGGCTATTGATATCACCTTGCCCATGTTGTCACCTACCTTTATTTCCATGGAAATCAATCAAATTTGTCCGTCGAATTTCCTTTAAAAAATCCGAGACATCCGCCGGAGGCTTTAAGGAAAATCTAATTTACAAGAATTTAAGATTGTAAATCATATTATCTATTTTATCATGATTAATAAAATAATAGATGGATATTTGGAATCAATGATTTGCAAAAAAGAAAGAAACTAAAATCCACATGTTTAGTTTCTTTTCATATCTGAGGTATATATTAAAGTAGTTTAAGAGAATAAAAAATATCATTAAGACTTTTTCTTTGGTATTTTAATTGTAAATTGATAATAATCCTCAAATTCCTCTTCTGCTGAGTCAAGGTTAATCCCGCTATCTGAAACCATAGATAATGATTGGCGGATGGTATTAACCGCTATTCTCATATCTTTACTAAATGCTTTTCTTTTTGGCTTTGGTTTCTCATTATTTTGCTGAAGTAATTTGGCAACACGATCTTCTGTTTGTTTTACATTGAGATTTTTTTCAATCATTTCATGCAGCAATTTGATTTGTTTTTCGGGATCTTTTAATGGAATAAGTGCTCGTGCATGTCTTTCCGTAATGGTTTTATTTAAGAGTGCATCCTGTACTTCTTGAGGAAGCTTCAGTAAGCGAAGCTTGTTTGCAACCGTTGATTGACCTTTTCCTAAGCGCTGGGCTAATGCTTCCTGTGTTAACTGATGTAATTCGAGCAGTTTTCCGTAGGCCATGGCCTCTTCAATTGGTGAGAGCTCTTCTCTTTGTAAGTTTTCAATTAATGCAACGGATGCCGTTTCCGTATCATTAAAATTTTTAACAATTGCCGGGACTAAATCCCAGCCTAGTTTTTTCATCGCACGCCATCGTCGTTCACCAGCAATAATTTCAAAGTTTTTTGGATCAAACTCTCGAACAACGATGGGTTGAATAATTCCATGGGTATGGATTGTACGAGCTAATTCTTCAATTTTTTCATCATCAAAAACGGTTCTTGGCTGGAACCGATTTGGGATAATTTGATCTATTGGAATTTTTTTAACTTCTTCATTTTCTACCATTTCGTCTAGTTCGGCAGATTCAACTGACTCCTCTATTGTTTCCCGTTCTTCCTTTTCACCTAGTCCAAAAAGTCGTGAAAAAGAATTTTTCATCACCCTGCACCACCTTTATGAAAGTCCCTATACTATTTATTCTTGAAAAAAATGACAAGTCCTTCTATCACTATCCTAATATTTTTCATGTCTATTAAAAATTATGCCATAATTTGATAGAAAAGGGTACACTATTCAATTGGGCTTCGATTTGGTGTACCGGGTTTCCTAGGGTACTTCTTTGGAGTAGACTTTACCTTTTCAATGATATAAATATTCCGTTCACTTTCCTCCACAGGCAAGGTAAAGGAGTATGACTCTTTTACTTGTCCTCCTAATAATGAAATAGCCTTATTGCCAGCCTGAAGTTCTTCTCCCCCTCCAGCACCTTTCATCGCAATAAATACCCCGCCCTTTTTGACTAACGGTAGGCATAGTTCACTTAATACAGACATTCTTGCAACAGCCCTTGCTGTCACCACATCATAGGATTCTCGATGTTCAGGGAGGTGACCAAAGGTTTCTGCACGGTCATGGATAAATTGGACATTTTCCAATTTTAGCCCATCTGCTAAATGTTGAAGAAAGTTTATTCTTTTATTAAGCGAGTCAACAATTGTTACTTTTATCGTTGGGAAGGCAATTTTAATTGGTATGCTAGGAAAACCTGCACCGGCCCCAACATCGCAAATCTTAAGTGGACGATTAAAATCGTAATAAAATCCAGCTGTAACGGAATCAAAAAAATGTTTTAAATAAACATCCTCTTTTTCTGTAATAGCGGTTAAATTCATTTTTTCATTCCATTCAACCAACGTTTCATAATAGGATTCATATTGCTGTACTTGGAGCGGAGTAAGAGCAATCCCTTTCTCCGCTAAACTTGTAATAAACTGTTCCTTATTCATGGGTCAATCCTTTCTAAAAGAAATGCTCGGTTAAACTCCGTTGTTGATTTCCATTTCATACACTTCACCTTCCGCTCAGCTACACCTGAGCTACCTTGACACTTTTGTGTTGGGATAGCAATTCCCCCGCAGAGTCTTCGTGCTTTCCCTAAATCAACAGTAGTTCTAAATCAACATTTACCTTTAACACAGCAAAAAAAAGTAAAAGCTAAACCGTTATATCTTTATCTTTCATTCATTAGATACTCGTGCTATCTTTCCTTGCTCCAAATAGACAAGTAAAATTGAAATATCAGCAGGATTAACACCCGATATTCGTGATGCTTGTGCTAAGGATAGTGGATGGATTTTTTTCAATTTTTGTCTAGCTTCTGTAGCGATTCCTGTTATTGCGTCATAGTCGATATTTTCGGGGATTTTTTTATCCTCCATTTTTTTGAGTCGTTCTACTTGCTGTAATGACTTTTCGATATAACCTTCATATTTTATTTGAATTTCTACTTGTTCTTTTACCTCGTAATCAAGCTCTTGGTCACTTTTAGCAAGTAATTCAATATGACCGTAATTCATTTCAGGTCGTTTTAATAAATCAGAAGCTCTGATTCCATCTTTAAGTCCACTTCCGCCAACACTCTTGATTAGCTCTTGTACCTGTTCATTTGGCTTTAAAATCAAGTTCTTTAAACGTTTAATCTCAGTTTCAATTGCCGCCTTTTTCACTTTAAACTTCTCATAACGTTCTTCTGAAATGAGTCCGATTTTATATCCATATTCAGTTAAGCGTAAGTCACAGTTATCATGTCGCAGCAGTAGTCGGTATTCCGCTCTTGAAGTTAGTAATCGATAAGGCTCATTTGTCCCCTTTGTAACAAGATCATCAATTAAAACTCCAATGTAGGCCTCTGAACGACTTAGAATTAATTCATCCCCTTTATCCAACGCATTTAATCCGGCATTAATCCCTGCCATTAGCCCTTGAGCTCCAGCCTCTTCATATCCGGATGTCCCATTAATTTGCCCTGCTGTATAAAGGTTTTTAATAATCTTCGTTTCCAATGTAGGCCATAATTGTGATGGATCAACTGCATCATATTCAATGGCATATCCTGCTCGCATCATTTGAGCGTTTTCTAAGCCTGGTATCGTTCTTAAAATCCGATGCTGGACATCTTCAGGCATACTCGTCGATAACCCTTGAACATAGACCTCATCTGTATTACGCCCCTCAGGCTCAAGGAAGATTTGATGTCTCGGTTTATCACTAAAACGGACAATTTTATCCTCAATCGAAGGACAATAACGAGCCCCCGTGCCTTTTACCATGCCAGAGAACATAGGAGCACGATGAAGATTTTCATTGATAATGGAATGTGTCGTTTCATTCGTATAAGTAAGCCAACATGGCAATTGGTCTGTTATATATTTCGTTGTTTCATATGAGAATGCTTGTGGAACATCGTCACCTGGTTGAATTTCGGTCTTGCTGTAATCGATTGAGTGACTATTTACTCTTGGTGGTGTTCCTGTTTTAAAACGAACTAGATTAAAACCCAGCTCCTGTAGGTTCTCAGACAGTTTAATCGATGGTACCTGATTATTGGGACCACTTGAATACTTTAATTCACCGAGAATAATTTCACCACGCAAATACGTACCTGTCGTAATAATGACAGTTTTAGCTGAATAAACAGCCCCCGTCTGCGTAATAATTCCCTTACAAATGCCGTCCTCAACAACTAGCTCCTCAACCATTCCTTGAACTAATGTGAGATTCTTTTGACCTTCAAGTGTCTTTTTCATTTCCATTGAATAAGCATTTTTATCTGCTTGAGCTCGTAAGGCTCGAACGGCAGGACCTTTGCCTGTATTCAACATTCTCATTTGAATATAGGTCTTATCTACATTTTTTGCCATCTCACCACCGAGTGCATCAATTTCTCTTACTACGATCCCTTTTGCCGGTCCACCAACAGATGGATTACAAGGCATAAAGGCAACCATATCTAAATTGATCGTGACCATTAATGTTTTGGCACCGAGACGTGCAGCTGCAAGTCCTGCCTCACAGCCTGCATGTCCCGCCCCTACAACGATCACATCATAACTTCCTGCATCATATTGCATAAAAGTGCCTCCCTTTTGAAAAGCGCAAGCGCATGCTCCCCCTGAAGTCTGCACAAGACGAGTCGTCAAGAAGATTGATCTTTAATCTTCTTGACGAATTGTAAGAAATGTATAGGTGACTACCCAGGGACTTATGTCTTGACAAGTACTTCTTAAGGCGTTCTTTGCCTTTAGAAGTACTTGACTAGACCCGAGCACTAGGAGCCGACACTAGACAAGCTTGTGGCGAATAGAGGGGGATGACTGCTTGCGCTATACATAATCAAATTTCAAAAAACTTATACTTTCTTAATAAAAAACAAATCTACTTCTATAGCGGACATTCGGAACCCTTCGAAGGCCTTCCGAAAAACCTCAGAACGGGTTGCGAAACTTTTATTCGTGTTCCGAATCACTATTTTCCTAAACAAAATTGTGAAAACAATTGATTAATTAAACTTTCTTGTACAGTATCACCAATAATCTCCCCAAGTAATTCCCATGTTCTTGTTAAATCAATTTGCAGAATATCAATTGGAGTACCTAACTCAATTCCTTCTAAAACATCATTAATGGACTGATAGGCTTGATTCAATAGAGCGATATGGCGACTGTTAGATACATACGTCATATCTCCTGCTTCAATAGAGCCCGTAAAGAAAAGGTCTGCAATCGCTTGTTCAAGCTCTTCAACTCCCTTTTCCTCAATAATCGCCGTTGTGATCACTTTATGATGGCCTGCAAGCTGTTGTACTCGATCCATATTAATTTTCTGTGGCAAGTCTGTCTTATTGACAATAACAATCACGTCCATACCGGCTACTGCTTCAAATAGTTTTTCATCCTCAGGCGTTAACTCATCTGAATAATTAAGAACTAATAAAATTAAATCCGCTTCTTTCAGAACCTGTCTTGACCGTTCAACACCTATTCTTTCTACGATATCTTCTGTTTCACGGATCCCGGCTGTATCTAATAACCTTAGTGGGACACCTCGTACATTCACATACTCCTCAATTACATCTCGAGTTGTGCCAGGAACATCCGTCACGATCGCTTTGTTTTCTTGTACCAAACTATTTAAAAGAGAGGATTTTCCGACATTCGGTCGACCTACAATAACCGTAGACAATCCTTCTCGTAAAATTTTCCCTTGCTGAGAGGTTTGCAATAAACGTTGAACTTCTTTTTTTACATACTCAGATTTTTCCTTAAGCATCTTATGGGTCATTTCTTCGACATCATCGTATTCAGGATAATCTATATTTACCTCAACTTGAGCTAATGTTTCAAGGATTTCTTGCCGTAGTCTTTGAATAAGCCTAGATAATCTCCCCTCCATTTGCCCTAACGCTACATTCATAGCTCGATCCGTTTTTGCACGAATCAAGTCCATGACTGCTTCTGCCTGAGATAAGTCGATTCTTCCATTCAAAAAGGCCCGTTTCGTAAATTCACCAGGCTCCGCAAGTCTTGCTCCATGTTTTAAACATAACTGTAATACTCTATTTACCGAAACTAACCCACCATGGCAGTTAATTTCCACCACATCTTCTTTTGTAAAAGTTCTAGGGCCTCGCATAATCGAAACCATGACTTCTTCTGCTACTTCTAATGTCATTGGATCCACGACATGACCATAATGAATCGTATGCGATTTTTCCTCCGTTATTTTTTTACCATTTATACTTTTAAAAAGCTTCTCAGCTATAGGAAAAGCCTCATCTCCACTTAATCGAACAATAGCGATAGCTCCTTCACCCATCGGCGTCGAAATCGCTGCAATTGTATCAAATTCCATTTCTTCTTTTACACCTACCTAAAAGACCATACTCTAAGTTCATTTTCAAACCTATCATCCAGTCTAATATTAATTTTCTTATACACAAGCACAAGATTACCATTATTCCATTTTAACTTATCCACATGTGAATAACAATAAATCACGTATGAATTATCCACATTCATTCAGTCTTTCATATCTAAAAACATAGTATCAAATTCACCCGTCGAATTTGCATCCGGATACAATCTCTGATCTCACTTGAGAAATTTATTTAAAAAATCCAAGACATCCACCGGAAGCTTTCACTTCATTCAGCCAGAATTTGGACCCCCACTGGATTGATAAAAGCATGCATTCATCTCGTCACTTTTTGAATTAGGATCCCGCTGCTGAAGGAAGTTAAAAAGACATAAAAATACTCCTGAAAAGACTTCAGGAGTATTTTTATGTCATGAGAGTATTTATTGAAGCTAAATTAAGACGTCTAGCTTCGGTGCCTACCATTTCATATTATTTTGGCGCTATGATGATATGTCTATGTGGGTCTTCACCGCTAGAATATGTCTTAATCTTTTTATTTTCCAATAAAGCAGTATGAATAATTTTTCGCTCATAGGATGGCATTGGTTCCAAAGCTACTTGCTTCCCCGTTTGGACAGCTTTTTGAGCAAGACGCTGTGCTAAATGGACCAATGTTTCATTCCGTCTCTCCCTATAATGCTCAGCATCCAGTGTTACATGTAAATAATGTTTGGAATAGCGATTAATCACAAGTTGAGTCAAATACTGTAATGAATTTAAAGTTTGCCCTCTTTTCCCTATTAATAAGGCAATTTTTTCACCCGATAATACAAATTTGACCTGTTTTCCACTTTGGTCTACATCAATTGTGATCGGAGCACCCATTTCTTTACTTACAACCTGCAAAAATTTCTTTGCTTCTTCAATAGGGTCAATAATGACGGATACCTTCACAACAGCGGGACGTGATCCAAAAATCCCGAAGATCCCTTTTTTACCTTCATCAACAATAGAAATTTCTGCACGATCCTCTGTTATTTGTAACTGAGCTAAAGCTGATTCCACTGCTTCTTTGACAGTTTGTCCTGTAGCAGTAATCTGTTTCACTTACTTTTTCGCTCCTCCCGCATTGGCAGCTTCTTTTGCCTTTTTCATATCTGGCCCTTTAATTAAAAGCGTTTGAACAATCATAAATAAGTTCCCCACTACCCAGTATAGAGCGAGCGCAGCTGGGAAGTTAATAGCAAACACAACAATCATAATAGGCATTAACCAAAGCATCATCGCCATTTGCGGATTGTTCTCCATACCAACCATCGTAATTTTTTGCTGGATAAAGGTTGTAACCCCCGCAATGATTGGAAGTAAAAATATTGGATCAGGTGCTGCTAAGTCAAACCATAGGAAGTTTGCATGTTGTTGCAATTCAGGTGTTCTCATAATCGCATGATAAATTCCAATTAAAATTGGCATCTGTACAAATAACGGTAAACAGCCTGCCATTGGATTAACACCATGTTTTTGGAATAGTTCCATCGTTTCCTGTTGCAATTTTTGCTGTGTCTTTTGATCCTTCGAACTATATTTTTCTTGAAGTTTTTTCAATTCCGGTTGTATGGCCATCATGGCTTTAGAACTTTTCGTTTGTTTGATCATTAACGGTAAAATGACTAGTCTAATCAGAATCGTTACAATAATAATGGATAAACCAAAGCTTCCACCCGCAAACTCGGCTACTTTTATAATTAATAGCGAAAGTGGATAGACGATATACTGATTCCAAAATCCTTCACTTTCAGAAGTGATCGGTTCATTTGTTTCTGTGCAGCCTGATAAGAAAGCTACAATAAGAATAAGACCGATTATTAACGCAGTTCGCTTCTTCAAACGTATTTTCCTCCTTAAAACACTTGGGTTCTTTTATTTTAAATTTTTTCACTTGTTATTTTTGCCTAGATTTCATTCTACCACCTTTTACTAGGAAACGCTTTTAAAAATGTAAAAATAGTAGAAGAAAAATATTTACAATTTAATGGGTTCTCTTTTCTAATTCTACAGTTTTCGACATATTCTTTGACTTTTTCAAAACACGAGCTAACCCTAATACATGCGTAAGACTTTGTTTAACTTCAAAGAAGTCCATTTCTGCTGTAGGTTTACGGGCAATGATGATATAATCCCACTCATTATGTATCTGTTCATCTAATTCATGAAAAACCTGTCGAATATATCTTTTAATTCTATTTCTCGTAACAGCATTTCCTATTTTCTTGCTAACAGAAAGCCCTATACGAAAATGTGCTTGCTCAGGTTGTTTTAATGTATACAAAACAAACTGTCTATTTGCTACAGATTTCCCTTTTTTAAATATATCCTGAAATTCTTTATTCTTTTTAATTCGATACTCTTTTCTCATCCGCTACACCTTCAAATGATCTTTAAATAGGAAGTGGTTGTCAGTGTTTCATCATTCCCATCAACCTGGTCCTTTGCTACTTTGACTATTTTAGCTTTTGTCCCGTTACAAAACAAGCTTACCTCGAGAAAGTCATATTCTATTTTATAAAAAAAGCAATCTTTGAAGTTAGATAGTTGTCTAGCTCCAACGCCTAGCTCCTAGCGAACTTCCCGTTTCTTCCCTACGATAAGTCAGAACCGGTCCAGTCCATACGGAGCTGAGCAAGGCACTTGCGCATTTCTTTTTTAATGAGAAAAAAAGCCACTGAGATGTCAGTGGCTTAAGCTGATAATACTTTTCTTCCTTTACGACGACGACGAGCAAGTACGTTACGACCGTTTGAAGTACTCATACGTGCACGGAATCCGTGTACTTTACTATGCTTACGTTTTTTTGGTTGATATGTTCTTTTCATATATTACACCTCCCTCGAGGAATTAGCTTCTAAAAACACAGTATTACTATTATAAAGAATCCATTTAAAATTTGTCAACTACAGATCAAAATTATAATGGAACTTCTTCAAAATGGAAACTAACAATTTTAACCATAGAATTTTTCTATGAATGGTTTCTCTAAATCTACTTTTATAAAAATGTGGATACTTTTCGACAAAAAAACTTTTATCCACAACATATATTGACAGGATTTGCACAAACCCACTACCTGTGGACATTTTTAAACCACAGGTTGTTTAGGTTGTGGATAAACCTCTAAAAACCATTGCTAACCTCGATATTATCTGGTATTATATTTTTGTTTTCACCTTAACAAGTTATCCACACTTAAATTTTATCCACAAATTGTTAATAACATGTGGATAAGTTATCCACGCAGGTTAATAAATCTTGTCCACAATTGGTGGATATTGTCTAAAACTGTTATTTATCCTTATTATATACTTATCCACATAGATAAAATTCGTGTAATGATTTATAGGTTGTACTTTCACGTATGACCTATTGTTTTTTATGCGAACATCAACAAAAGGAGGGATATCA